>NZ_JABBYG020000090.1 GCF_012935325.2 Paenibacillus sp. PL91 | reverse complement strand
ATCCTTTCATAGCTCACTCCAGTTACCTTATGAATCAATTCTTCCGATAGACTTAGCTCCATCATACTTCTAATCAGGTTATCTTTTGTCATCCAAATGCCAAAAAAATGCCCATTAATAAAGCCGTCTTCTCTAGCCTCTTCAATTTCGGTTGGAATATATCTGACTTCTTCAATATGTTTACCGTACCAACGTTTTTCTTCAGCATCAAACTCTACAACTGCTTTTACTTCTAAGTTCTCCGTATAAAACACAATTTCCTCGCCTACTCTAATATTGAAAAAATCAATTTGGTCATTTGAAATTCTGAACTTAAATGGGTAAGGCTCATTAAAATCAATAGAAAGCTTCTTCATATAAACCTCCATTAGGCTCTCCGTCCCGTTAGTTCAACCAAGCCTCTT
>NZ_JABBYG020000089.1 GCF_012935325.2 Paenibacillus sp. PL91 | reverse complement strand
AAGAGAAGACAGTACTTTACAATCTCATTCAGCTATATCGTTACGACAGTAGCGAATTTGACGGACACGTATTAAACAACCATGGGCTGTACTTATACAAATACTTCGATCATCAGTGGACAGATGAATATCGACGTCCTTTTTTAGTCAAAGTGGATGGGGAGATTGTGGGCTTTGTTTTGATTAGCCTCGATGTTCCAAAAGAATATATGAAACTGAGTACTGCTGAAAAAACAAACACAATAAGTGAATTCTTTATTATGAGGAAATACAGGCGCAAAGGAGTAGGTAGGAAAGTTGCTTACTCACTGTTTGAACAGTACTGTGGTGTATGGGAGGTGCGACAGACATTTGCTAATAAGAGCGCGTATGAATTTTGGAAGCAGGTAATTACACAATACAAAGAAA
>NZ_JABBYG020000086.1 GCF_012935325.2 Paenibacillus sp. PL91 | reverse complement strand
AGCAGATGACACTCGTCGATCAGTCCCGCGCTCATCGCCTGCCCAGCAAGCTCGGGGCCGCCAATCGTAATGTCGGCTCCTGAAGACTCCTTCAGCCTCCGGATCGCATCAGGATCGAATTCGCGCTCGATCCTAGTCCTGGCGCTTGAAGCCGCCTGAAGCGTCCGGGAATACACGATCTTCTCAGCCGCTCGCCAGATCTGCGCGAATTCCCGCATTACCTCCGGTTGATCGCCGAGCTTGGCGCTTGCCGTCTCCCAGTACACCATCGACTCGTTCATTCGACGCCCGTATAGGTAGGTGCCAATCGGCCGCTCGAAGTCAGTCCAGAACGCAAACACCTCGTCATCGGAGATCGACCACTCTAAATTGCCTTGCTCGTCCTCAGTGTAACCGTCCAAAGATACGTTAATAGC
>NZ_JABBYG020000087.1 GCF_012935325.2 Paenibacillus sp. PL91 | reverse complement strand
GCTATTAACGTATCTTTGGACGGTTACACTGAGGACGAGCAAGGCAATTTAGAGTGGTCGATCTCCGATGACGAGGTTTTTGCGTTCTGGACTGACTTCGAGCGGCCGATTGGCACCTACCTATACGGGCGTCGAATGTACGAGTCGATGGTGTACTGGGAGACGGCAAGCGCCAAGCCCGGCGATCAACCGGAGGTAATGCGGGAATTCGCGCAGATCTGGCGAACGGCTGAGAAGATCGTGTATTCCCGGACGCTTCAGGCGGTTTCAAGCGCCAGGACTAGGATCGAGCACGAATTCGATCCTGATGCGATCCGGAGGCTGAAGGAGTCTTCAGGGGCCGACATTACGATTGGCGGCCCCGAGCTTGCTGGGCAGGCGATGAGCGCGGGACTGATCGACGAGTGTCATCTGCT
>NZ_JABBYG020000088.1 GCF_012935325.2 Paenibacillus sp. PL91 | reverse complement strand
AGAAGGCGAGGGTCTTCCGTATCATAAACGGAAGTTTTAGAACCATTGAAAACGGATGGATGGACTAAAGTACATGATCCCGAGAACTGATTTCGGAAGTATTGGGTAAGTACGAAGAAGTTATCACCCAAGTCTTGACAATCATTCGTTCAACTAACGGGAAACTATAGTTCAATAAAGACACCGAGGCAGCCGATCACAATGATCGACTGCCTTTTCCACACAAACGGGCAGGTTAGTTTGGTTATATGCATACTTGACCGCCAATTTTATGGTAAAATACCCCAAGTAGTTAAGGAGGGTATGCGATGAATATTGAAATAACACTGGTCCCGTATGAAGAGAAGACAGTACTTTACAATCTCATTCAGCTATATCGTTACGACAGTAGCGAATTTGACGGACACGTATTAAAC
>NZ_JABBYG020000085.1 GCF_012935325.2 Paenibacillus sp. PL91 | reverse complement strand
ACAACTTGTCCTCTATGCACAATGCATTTCTGAAAATGGGCGTCGGTACGGACGTTATCAACTGGACCGAGGAGCTCGATGGCTACAAGCTGGTCATTGTCCCCTCCCTCTTTCTGTTAAGTGAAGAAGTATCGCAGCGGCTGGAGCGATTCGCAGCAGGGGGCGGCACGGTCGTCCTCACCAATCGGACAGGTGTGAAAAACATGAGGAATGTATGTGAGATGCTGCCTCTGCCGGGGCTGCTGGCGGAAGCGGCGGGTGTTGTCGTTAGTGAATATGATGCAATCGGCAACAGCGTGCATCGGATTCGAAACGCGGAGGGCCAGACATTCGCTGCGAAGCAATGGTGTGATTTGCTGGAACTGCGAGGAGCAGAACCGATTGCCTGGTATGACAACGACTTTTACGAGGGTGTGCCGGCGGTTACTGTCAAT
>NZ_JABBYG020000009.1 GCF_012935325.2 Paenibacillus sp. PL91 | reverse complement strand
GTTGTCGACAAACCCATCATACCGAGGCGCTCCTTTTTTGACAAAGGCTATTTCTTAGCCTTAACAGGAATGTTTAGCGTAACGCAAGTCCATAAAGCCCGAAATTCAAGCAGACTTCATTCGGCTAATGTTCTTGTCATCCGACATCGGACGACCTGTCACGTAAGTATAGTTTCCGATCAATGACCGTCAACAGCTTTATTCCACTAAACCCAAAGAAGCCGCGATTTACGCGGCACTTAATGAGATAAAGTTCTTGTCAACCGACACATGGCTGTGACAAGTCAGGTTAAGAGATCCTAATGAGCTCTTTTCGTTTATAAAATTAAAACGTATTATATACATTTTCACATTCTTTCGCGGTCGGTTCATAAAAACAGTGCTTCTTCCATCGTCCTACGAACGGCTGATTATACCAAGTTGGCGGACATGGTCCGGGATTTTCGAACGATCCTGGACGGAAATACCATAGGGAGAATTTGGCTGGCCAATTCCGCTCCCCGTTCACCGCCCGTTGCGCCAGACGGCGTTCCCTCTCTCTTGCGTTTTGATAGTACATACTATGTTGCAACGCTTCGAACGCATGCGGCTGGTTGATCATTTGGGAAATTGTCCGAATATCTTTAAAATCGGAGCAATTCCCTCTTATTCGGTTAATGCCAACATTTCCAACAAGGAGCATGCCCATTTCGCCTTCGGCCTCAGCTTCAGCTCGAAGCAACCTTGCCAACATATCAATATCCTGTTTCCTGGCTTTTACGACTGCCATTGGCTCACCTCTTTAGATTTCTAGAATCATCATATTGTAGGTGAAGCGGATGTGTTACTCTGGCAAAAGAGAGAGCGAAAATAAATAGCCGTTCCACCACACTCTTCTGCCCGTAGCCGTTGCCTTGTTGGCTAACGGCGGAAACACAGATCTGCTCCAGTCGGTTCTTTTTCGGGAACTGTTCGAGGAACTGGCGGGTGCGAGAATACCGGACACCGTGTTCGAACCGGTACCGCAGCCACCAATGGTTGAAATTAAGCCGTTCGTTGGTGTCTATAAGCGTCAAGGAGTCGTAATGACTGTTACGGAGCGAAACGGAATGTTGCATTTGTTATACGAAATCTTCGAAGGTAGGCAAGCCCCCTCTCCACCGATGGAAATAGCCCTCAGCCCCGTGTCAGAGACGGTATTTGCCGGGGCGAGCATAGGCCAGGACTGGATACCCGTAGTTTTCTCAACACTGACGGACGGTTCAGTATATTGCTACATCGGCATGCGGGCCGCACCGAAAATCGTGTTAAGCGGTAAATCTGCTTTATAATCACTTTGCGGGTAGTCTCAGCTTTGCTGGTACTATTCCAGTAATATTCTCTCGCAACTAAAACTAATTCCCCATATATGTTACTGGTAGCTGACAAGTTCGTACTAACAGTTGAGTTATACCTCTATTCCACTAATCTGCCCGTTAGTTGAGCAATGGGCTGCCAAGTGGCAGCCCTCTCGATGTTGAACTATCGTTCCCCGTTAGCGTAACGAATTACCCTGAATTTGCTCAAGCAAGGCTTCTTCTAACGAAAAATTTGCTTGAGATGGTGTTCCAAATGGTCAATGTAGTCTTTAATCATCCATTCTAATGTTACAGTCTGTTCTTCGCCTATCTCACATAAGTTCTTTAGCTTATCTTCGGGAATTTTTGAGATAACCTCGGCTATCTGCTTATTCAAACTCAACCATAAGTTTAAGATATGATCAATTGGAAGGTTCTGATAATCCATAAGTTCTACCCACTGATTTTGGGCGTACTTAATCACCGTGTAAGGTTGAATTTCATACTGAGCACTAACGAATCGGTGTAAATTGTTGAGAGCAGAGTCGGACAAGTGGCCTAGTATTTCTTTTTTTGACCATTTGTTTGGCTGCGTCCGATCAGAAAGATCAAATTCGGATAAAGCAAATATTTTTGACGGTAATTCGATAATCCAATGGTTTAGACTTTCTATAATTGATTTAATTGGAGTCACTCCTATCTTGTTGTTTACACATTATAGCATAATTGATGTACGTACCTTTTCTCCATTAATCTGCCCATTAGTTGAGAAAACGGCAGCCGATCATCTGGCCGGCTGCCGTCTTGTCTGGTTGAGCTATCGTTTCCCGTTAGTTAAGTAGATAGGGGTGCCGCTTTTAGCAGCCCATTGATACTGATTTCGTATTCGAACCTCAACAGAATATAAATAGTAGGGGGATTTTTTAGCTAGATGACTTTAGTCAACTTGATGTCCATCCATTGTACCCAATTCTTACCGTCGTTTGACAGCTCCCAACTACCTGTTAAGGTGTTGCTATCTTCACTAAACATTCCTGTGAATCGCTCCGATTTCCCAAAAATTGTCCAGGCACGGTCGAGTAAGTTCGCTTGGTATGCACTGAAATTGCCTTGGTTGTCATATGAGTGTGTGGTGTAGTTCTGACTGGAAGCATCATAGCCAATGATCTCAATAGCCTTAACCTCATCTTTCCCCATATGGCCATCAACATGATGAATAAGAAAATAACCCCCAGGCAACCATTCGTAGGTATCTACTGCTATCAACTGATCAGCTGGCCCGGATGGACTCGCTTTAATCACACCCTCTGTATTCCATTTCCCTACGAAGACATTCAAGCGACCCATTGCAGGATCAGGTTTAGACGGATTTTGTGGAGTAAGGGCATTATCATTCTCTGGTTCACTGATATTGTCTGTTGCCATTTTGATTTCTCCTTTCATGCGAAGTTCCTTATATCATAGCATGTAACAAATGTTATGATTTCTTATCAATTGCTCATTTTATTACCTAGGAAAACCAAATTACCTATTAACCATTACTGCCCGTTAGCGTAACGACGAAAGGCTGCCATGCGGCAGCCCTTTTGGTATTCAACTATCGTTCCCCGTTAGCGTAATCACCTTAAGTGACAAGGTCATCTTACCGTCTGGTAAACGAGACCTATGGCTCCAGAATCAAAGGTCTTATTTTCGATTAGCTTAAGATTGATCTTCTCCTTGAGACCTTGGAATAACGGCAATCCCTTCCCGATCAGGACGGGAGAAACCGTAATTTTATACTCATCAATTAAATCAAGCTGCATAAGGTGGTGTGCGAACCTAGGACTGCCGAGGATGACCATATCCTTGCCTGGCTGCTGTTTGAGGTTATTGATCTCTTCCTCGACATCTTCTTTCACGAGTCTGGAATTATTCCATTCGACTTTCTCCAGCGTCGTGGAAAAAACGATTTTGGCTGTCTTTTCGATCCACTCGGCATGATTCCGTTCATGCTGCGAAGCTGATGGGTTCGAAGGCACAGATGGCCAGTAACTGTGCATCATCTGATAAGTCCCTCGCCCCCAAATGACAGTGTCGGCAGTACTCAGAATTTCTTTCGCGTGTTTCTCCAAATCAGCATCGTAGGAAACCCAGCCAATGTCCATTTCACCATTCGGCCCTTCTACAAAACCGTCAAGCGATGCGTGCAGAAATAGAACAAGTTTTCTCATTTACAGTTCTCCTTTGTTCATCAGAGATATCTACCATATACATTTACTACATTTTAGCATAATTCAACTTGGGTTGTTTCTTATGGATTGCTAATCCCAAACCTGCCCGTTAGCGTAATTAAGCAGCCGATCATTGTGGTCGGCTGCTTCCGTGGTTTCATTGAACTATCGTGTCTCGTTAGCTTAACGCAACGCGCCTCTTAGAATACTGAGCAACAGCATTAACTCCTACCAATAAAAACGGGTATAGTAATAAACCTGCATTTATGATTAATCCTGAAACAGGATTAGCATCATCAGCGGATAATGTCTATTCTATTAGACGATGCGAAATCACTTCAAGTTGCGTTATCCTGCCCGTTAGCTTAACAGGCTGCCGATGTAGAATAACTTTAGATTAGACAATCATCTAATCGGATAAGTGTGCAAGTTCTTGTCATTGATTTAGGACAATAACTTGGGTACCTATAATAAAAAAATCTGCAGTTACGCGGCTTTCATTTAGCTGGTTGTTTGCTCCCAAAAGGGGCTAGATTGACCGATATCACCTCAATGGCTTCTTCAAAAATCGTTCCACTGAGCGATCTTTCAGGGTTCCGGCTCCACTGCAAAGCCAATCCGAATATGCCCAACTGATAACGAGTGCCGTAGCTTTCAATTTGTCTTGCGAAAAGCCCTGTGTGTCCACTTCATTTAACCGTTTAAGCAGGAGTCGATGAAGATCCTGATGCATGGCATTTTCAAACATCGCTTCAAACTGCTTGTCTCCCGGCGAACTACATTGTTGAACCCGCAAAAGAAAATCGAATATGGTTTGAATAAGGATTCGCAATTTGTCCGCATTGCATCTTGTTTCTTCCGCAGGATAGAGTAATAGCTACAGGACCTAGCCCAGCAGTTCATTGGCTCCGTTCATCACTAAGGGCATAGTCTGTTTAACGAATGATTCCGCACTTATTAGACGCCCCTCATTGTTCCAAACGCAAGCCGCCCCATACATCCCCCAACTTAACATGATAGAAGCTGTATTTATTAAGAATTGCGCGTTTGGACTCGATAGCATCTTGTTTTTGTCTATAAAGGAAAGAAGTATCGTTTGAATTTTTTCCTTTATTTGAATTTCGAATACAGCTCCAAGCGATGTATACCTTCTTTTGCACATAGTGCTTAGACTCTTGTGAAAATCGCATACACCCAGAAAAATACTCTGAATGGTTTCTTCATTTAATACTTCGTGACCGCTTATTCTACGATTTATGATTGTCATAAATGATTCCATTAGTCTGGCCTCAAGAATTTCGAATTTATCTACAAAGTGCGCATAAAAAGTCGCTCTGTTAACAGTAGCCCGCTCTGCAATATCCCTAACGGTTATCGATTCAAAGTCTTTTTCTTGAATTAATGAAGCAAAAGCGTCCTGAAGGAGTCGCCGTGTACGTACCACACGAGGATCAGCTTCATTCTTTTTAATTGTCATGGTTAAAATCTCCCCTAATAAAACGACATTATAGAAATGGTGTTGTCTATACAACGGTTTATGGTTATTGATGATTGCGTACCATTCGGTTGGTATTATAACATATAAATACAACATGTGTTGTACAAACAACTAATGTTGTATTGAAACAAAATGCAGAATGCCGCTTTTTCAAAAGGAGGAGAGAACCATGTTGGCACAAAGTTCGATTTATATTTATATTTCGATATTTTTAAAAACATAGTTACTTAAAACACTTCAGGAGAGTGAATTATGAAGAGCACATGGAAAATTTACGTTCTAGCCTTGGTCAGCTTTTTAGTTGGAACATCCAATTACATCATTTCCGGGATATTGGACCGGATCGCAGAGACGTTGGGAACAGGCGTTGCGGCAGCAGGACAGCTCATTACAGTCTATTCCCTGGCCTATGCGGTCGGCACGCCTATTTTGATGGCGCTGACGGCCAAAATGGACCGGCGTAAGCTCCTCCTTTATTCGCTGGGCCTCTTTATTGCCGCAAATCTGCTGACATTTATATTGCCCGGCTTCGGTCTCTTCATTGCCGCGAGAATCATTACGGCGTTAGGCGCCGGGGTGGTCACCGTTAACGCGCTTAGCATCGCCGCCAAAATCGCTCCGCCAGGCAAGCAGGCCAGCGCCATCGCCAACGTCACCATGGGCATTACCGCATCGCTCATCATCGGCGTCCCGCTCGGCAGAATGGTAGCCTCGGCTTTTGGCTGGAAAGCGGTATTTCTGGCCATCGCAATTGTCGGGGTCATCGCCATGCTTGTCATTGCTGCAGTTATTCCACGTATGCAGGGCGACAAGCCTGTCCCTTTGATCAAACAATTTGCTTTGTTAAAAAAACCTCAGGTTTTGGTTGCTCTAGCGATTACTTTTTTCTGGTTGGGAGGATATTCCCTCGCCTATACCTACATATCCCCTTTTCTGCTAGAGGTGACTCATTTAAATGAATCATTGATTAGCGCAGCTCTGTTCGTGTTCGGCATTGCCAGTTTAATTGGCTCAAAAGTCGGCGGCTACAGCGCGGATAAACGGGGCATTATATTCACGCTCGTTTCAGGTATGGTGCTTCACGTCATTTCGTTGATTTTGCTATCCTTAGTCGGACAGTCGGTCATTGCCGTATTCGCCATTTTGATCCTCTGGTCTTTTGCCGCCTGGTCATCCGCTCCGGCGCAGCAATTTAACCTGGTCAAGCTTGTTCCTGAATCCTCGGGCGTCATGCTGAGCTTGAACAGTTCCATGATGCAGCTTGCCATGGCTGTCGGCGCAGGAATCGGCGGGCTGATCGTTAACCGTGTTTCTTTGGCATCCATTACCTGGTTCGGGGTACTCGGTGTACTCATCGCCATCATTGCCGTGTTTGTATTGTCCAGCATGGCATCACGGCATTCGGCGGTGCAGTCACCGAATTAAGGGTATGCTAAACATGGAATATTTGATAAAGAACTCTGCTCACTAAGTTGATCTTTCAGTCGCTATCAGAACCATTATCATTTTCTCTTTGAGCTCCGGGGCGATAAAATCGCCGTCTACCACGAGCATCACGACACGGGTCACGTAAACGACGTATTAGCCAATCTCTCGGATTACGCCGAGAAATAAAGCAGCTTATGTGGGTGATCGGGATTGATTAGGACTCCGCAGGAGGAAGTATTAAGCAAAAGTGGAACGATAGCGTAGTACGATATAATCGGTCGTCTCCTGCACCATTAAATTAACTAGGATAGCAGTGTTACGCTCCTTATATAGTCCACTCGCATATAAAAATTACAAATCCGAAAAGAATCAGTCGATAACAACCCTGTGAAGAAATGCTCAGGGTTGTTTCGTTATTGCCGTTGATCTTTAATCCGGCCTACCAAACATCACTTGCTTTGCTCGTGCAGTTAACTTTCGAGGGATCGTGGTCGGTAATCGATTGCACCGGCAGAACGAGCAGATATCCTTATTGATTTCTCATCTTTAGCTCCTGGTACAACCGTTATATGAGAAATCTCCCGCCTCACCTAGAATGCCTGCTAGGGAAATGTCAAATATTACTTCTCTCTTTTCGATCTTGCTGTTTTGTGCGGGATTGGACGTTCTGGAAGCAAGAAGTCCTTTTCGAACGATGAAGAAGGTTTTCAAATCGATGCCTCGTTCAGCCGGGATCAGGTTGTTACTCATCTAACTTATACTTACCTAAATGATCAAGATTTCCGCTGATATAATAAACAAATCGAGCCTGTGAGGTTATCCATTCAAGCAACTGGTATTTCCGATACCGAGTCACCTTCACAGTAACAGTGAACATAAATCAACTCTTCTATAGTTTTAGTATGAAACTTCATTTGGAATGGCAGATCGTGTTGGCTGGGCTGCAATTAAGGTTATTCAGCTATCGTTCTTCGTTAGTTTAGCCAGCAATAAATGAAGGCGTTCTTACGCTTTCTTTATTTGTTATCCATTTTGTTAATGCGTTTCTCGAAAGTGCACCAAGTATAAAATTGACATCATTATTGGGATGCAAATTATAATCGGTTATTTCATTCAGTGGAATCCAAGCAATGCCCACCTGGTGCACGTCAGGAGTGTCTCCAACCTTTGCTTCATTTATCGAAATAACCTTGCATAAAAATGTAAAGTCAATTTGGTGGACATCGGGTTCTAAATCAGGGAAAAGAGAATCTCTTTTAGCAATGAATTCATTTATAAAGAGAAGTTCCTCAATTTCAACCACCAAACTTACTTCTTCAAGCACTTCCCTAACCAAAGTTTCTTGAATGCTTTCGCCATGTTCTTGACCACCACCAGGGAGAACATAAAATTCCCCTTGAACTCCAGTTCTTCGTAGTACAAGTAATTTTTCATCTTTAATAATTATAGCCCTCGCTGCGGTTCGAATTCTCAACTTTCTCCCTCCTTTACCCTTCCAGATTATAACAGAGATCAGTTGATTCCTTAACATTTATTACGCTATACTGCCCGTTAGCGTAACGAAGAACTACCACGCGGCAGTCCTTTCGGTGTTCAACTATCGTTCTCCGTTAACGTAATAAGTCGGATATAATCTCACCTGGCCATGCCAAAAAATATCATCCTTCACTTCACTATAAACAAAGAACAAAATAAAGCCCGCGGTTTCCGCGGACTTCATCCGGACAATGATGTCCTTTTTCAAGCTTTCTTTTTATATACCTTCATTGCAAAGAAATAGGCTACGATCAAAATCCCGACGCACCACGCAAGAGCGACCCATATATCATTACCCACCGGCTGATCCGACAGTAGCGAACGAATAGCGTTCACGATCGAGGTCACCGGCTGGTTTTCGGCAAATGCGCGAACGACCGACGGCATCGACTCAGTCGGCACAAACGCCGAACTGATAAACGGCAGGAAAATAAGTGGATAGGAAAACGCGCTTGCACCTTCAATCGTTTTTGCGGACAGTCCGGAAATCGCCGCTACCCAAGTTAAGGCCAGCGTAAACAACGCGAGTATGCCGGCTACGGCAAGCCATGGCAGTATTCCCGCGGACGAACGAAAACCCATAACGAGCGCTACGAGAATGATGACGATCACCGAAATGGCGTTGGACACCAGAGAGGTCAGCACATGCCCCCAAAGCAAGGCGGAACGTGAAATCGGCATGGTGTGAAACCGCTCGAATATGCCCCGCTGCTTATCCATAAACAGGCGGTAAGCCGTATAGGCTATTCCGCTTGCGATCGCCATAAGCAGTATGCCTGGCAACAGGTAATTCACATAGTTATCCGTTCCGGTTTGAATGGCACCGCCTAACACATAGACGAACAGCAGCATCATCGCAATCGGAGTGATGCAGACCGTGATGATGGTGTCCATACTGCGGAAAATATGGCGCATGGAACGACCAAGCATAACGCTAATATCGGTGAAGAAATGATTCTTTGTCGTCTCCATTTACTTTGCCTCCTTTTTGCCGACGATGGAGAGGAATATCTCTTCTAATGTCGGTTGTTTTTCAACATACTCCACCTTTGCGGATGGGAACAGCTTTTTAAGATCCGAGAGCGTGCCACTAGCGATAATCCTACCCTCATGCAGAATGGCAATTCGGTCGGCAAGCTGCTCAGCCTCCTCCAAATACTGCGTGGTTAGGAGTACAGTCGTTCCGCCGATTGCAAGCTCTTTCACAATCTTCCAAACCTCGATGCGTGCCTCGGGGTCAAGCCCAGTGGTCGGCTCGTCGAGGAAAATGATCTGCGGTTTTCCTACAAGGCTCAAGGCGATGTCGAGCCTGCGGCGCATACCACCCGAATAAGTAGACGCCCTGCGGTCGGCGGCGTCTGTCAAGCCGAAGCGTTTAAGCAAGTCGTCCGCAACCTGACGCGGATTTTTGAGGTATCTTAGCTTTGCAATCATGATCAGATTTTCCCGTCCGGTCAAAATTTCGTCCACGGCGGCAAATTGCCCGGTCAGACTGATCGCCTGCCGCACGTTCTCGGGTTTTGACGCAACATCGAATCCGTTTACGGTCGCGGTTCCGCTGTCTTGTTTGAGCAGCGTGGTGAGGATTTTGACAACCGTTGTCTTGCCCGCCCCGTTGGAGCCGAGAAGGGCGAAAATACTGCCCTTTTCCACCTCGAAATCCACGCCTTTTAGGACTTGAAGCTGCTTGTAGGATTTTTGCAGTCCTTTTACTTCAATTGCTTTTTCCATCCCGATATCCCCCTTTTACTTTTTTTTATCCGTAACCTTTTTCATGGCCTTGTTAACTTTTTGGTCAACAGATTCTTGATAGATGTCAGCATAAGTTTTTGAATCTTTGATTAGATCGTCGCAGAAAGCGGCAACGTCACTGCCCGTCACTTCGAGCACGCCTTTCCCCAAGGCCGCGCCCTCTTCAAAAAGATCGATAATCCCCGAGAGCAAACCCGTCCCGTTTGTTAGCTCAACAGGGCCGACCTTAAAGAGATATTTTTGAATCTCTTTATAAACAATCTGATAATCTTGCGGGAGCGCTTTGACACGCGCCACGTGCGCTCGCCACTCTTTTTTGCCTTCGATGATATCTCGTATTCTCATTTTATCCTCCTATTTACCTAATTTTTTAGCGATATTATTGTTGAGTTGCTCGCGCCACTTGTCGCGAAAAGACTTTGCCCCTTCTTCGCCGGCCAGCGCTGAACAGAAGCCTTTGATATCGTCACCCAAAACCTCTTGGACACTCTGACCGTCCGCCGCTGTTTCTTCGAGCAGGCCAAGCACACCGTCAAGAATTGGCATGAGGTTGCGACCGGTGAAATCTGAGTGCGACCAAAGATTGGCATTAATTTTTTTCCATGCCGCTTGATAATCAGCCGGCAGCTTTTTGGCTCGCGATTCAAAACTTTTCAATTCTTTAGTCATGTCGCTGCCGGTGATTTTTTCCCAAAAATTCATTTTTGTTTCTCCTTTAACTCATTAATTTTTGATGATACGAACTCCCATTTTTCCCAGAACTTCCGTAGTTCCTTGCGCCCCGCGTCGTTGATCGCGAAAAACTTTCGCGGCGGTCCCATGTCGGAGGGCTTCTTGGTGATCTCCACCAACTTGTTTTTTTCAAGCCGGATCAGGATGGTGTATACCGTTCCCTCCACAACATCTGTGAAGCCGAGGGCGTTCAGCCGCCGCGTGATTTCGTAGCCGTAGGTTTCTTTGCGGCTTATAATTTCAAGGACACAGCCCTCAAGCGCCCCTTTGAGCATTTCCGTTAGGTTTTCCAGCACAATCACCCCTTGCTATTCTGTATGACCGATATTCAGTAAGACTGATATCCAGTATTACTTACTACCTCTATAAAGTAACACGTAGTAGTTGGTTTGTCAATTGCGGTTGTTCTAATTTGTTGTTGTGATAATGAATTTCAACTAAAACGCAAGTTGCTAGCCGGCAAGCAATGGGACTGTGGCCACAATCACGATATTTTTTATAATTTGCCCTGCGTTCAAATCTAGGATTTTTGCAGTCCTTTTACTTGAATTGATTTGTTTGGCATATTTCCCTTCTTATATAACCGTAACCTTTGACAAATCGGCCTCTATGCCTTTGAGCGCAGCATAGGTCAACTTATCCATCATCGCGCCGTCAAAGCAGACGGTTTTGATGGCACGGTAGTACTTCTTGGACAACAAAGACCCTTGGAAAGACGCATTCTTGAGTGTCGCGCCCTTGAATGAAACTTCGTTCAACGCCGCTTTGTCGAACTTGACGCCGATGAAGGTTTGGCCGTCAAGACGCAGCCCTGTCAGATCGGCATTTGTGAAGTCCACCCCATCGAAAATACAGTTTTCAAAGACGGTTTTTCTGAGATCGGTCATAGTCAGGTTGACGTCGGTCAGTTTTGCATCAATAAATGTTGTTCCGAATAGTCCCGACTTGCTGAAGTTGGTACGCACAAGGATGGATTTATTGAAGCTCGCATTCGTAAGGTCAAGGACGGACAGGTTGCAGTCGGTCAGGTTTGCGCCGTCGAAACGGGCATCTCGCACGTCGCTGCTGGCAAACGAGCTGCCGGTCAAGTCCGCGTTCGTGAAGTCGGAGCCTCGCAGCGCGCTTGATGTAAATTTTCCCTTATGCGCGGTAACGCCCACAAAGTCGCTCTTCGACAGGTTACTCGCGCTAAAGTTCGTCACCACCTGCCGCTCCAGTGAGCGGGAGAGGTTAGCGACCTCCCGTACCGTTTGCTCAATGTCACCGATACTTTCAATGGTTATCTTAAACGCTGTTTCATCGTCCTTGCCCTCAGCTTTGAGTTCACGGAACCGCTCCTGTAAATCGGAGTGCAGGTCGGCCTTTAATTCGGTGACGCTTTTTACTCCATCGTATGGCGTAAATACGCCGTTCAAATAATTCGTCAATTTCTGATTCATAACATCATCTCTCCTTATAATAAGTTTTCAAGCACGCGCTTTGCGTACTCCCAATTGCTTTTGTTGCGGGCGTAAGCAGTCATACCCTTTCCGGTAATCCTAAAATATTTACGACGACCACCCTGTGATTCATCGCCCCAATACCACTCGATATCACCGTCGGCCTCAAGCCTCCGGACGCTCGAGTACATCGTGGCTTCCTTTAATTCATACTCGCCATCCGAGCGCTCGGCAATCAGTTTTACGATCTCGTAGCCGTAGCGGTCAGCTTCGGATAAGAGCCGTAAAATCATCGTATCGGTATGTCCTCGCAGCAGGTCGGATGTAATTTTGTTCTCGCTCATGTAATCAACCTCCATGTTTGTATAATACGACAAATTACCATGACCGTCAAGGTAGTATTTCTAATTAATTACTTTGCCTATAAGTGAAAGCTCTTTGGCCGTCCTCAATGAGGAATCACAAAAATAAAAAAGCCGCGCTATGCGCGGAGCTTCTTGGAAGTATGTTCTTGTCCTTTGATAATGCAGTGTCACTCTAAATCGTTTCCTTTTCATCCGACATGTCCCAAGTTCATTTTCCATTCGGTTTGACCTTAGTGATACATATTAAAATGCTAATTCCCACGCTATCCTGCCCGTTAGCTTAATACAATGAGCAGGCCGCCGCAGCGCCTGCTCATTAATGTTTGTTATTCAACTATCGTACCCGTTAGCGTAACCTTTAAAAGGATTTATCCTCCAGTCAAGATCCTCAACTCTCGTTATCCGCCCTCTTTCAAGGTTCAGTGTGAACATTTGTTGCATACCATTGACCTTTCTTCAATTTTATCGTCAAAGTAACAGGTTCTTCAAAGCCAAAGTCTCCTGGAGTGTACCGCTGTTTTACCCAAACTTTTGCATAACCAAAAAAATGTAAAGAAAATGGAGTCCCAATTCCATGGGATTTAGGTTTGTAAGTATAATTAGAGGAAGTTAAATGCCGTTGTAATGGATTAATACCTTTATAGACATCTGAATGCATGATATTGTTATATTCCACTTCGTTTTGCATCCCCACCCGAAGAATATTTCGGACGTCCCGTGCAATCCAAACAGAAAACAAAATATACATTGTGCAAAATAACAAGAGGCTTAAAATAATCAATCGCTTTTGTTTCAGAACATTTACACCTCCGCCGTCGTATATTCTTTTAACGCCCCCTTATCTTGGAAAGTTGCGTTATCCTGCCCGTTAGCGTAATGAAGGGCTACCACATGGCAGCCCTTTCGGTGTTTAGTTCAGCCGTTCATCTTTGATTAAACAAAATCTTATAGTTCCGTGCTTCTTGTGGATACCTTTCCTGGATACACGTAGTAACTAATAAAACAATCTTTAAGATTTAAAGATTCTCATAAATGTTATGCAATGTGTGCGATGTCATCATGGTTGGAAAAATGGATACGAAACAAAAAAAAACGTGAATAAATCAAAATAAACGTTAGCTAAAATAGTAGAGAGAAAGAAACACAAATCCCGCATGTTCATAATATATTGAACTAAGAATAGTGTTGGGAGGTACTATAAAATGCCTAGTTTTCTAGTTCAAATCGCTTTTTTAATTATTTTCGTATGGTCGATCGTTATGTTGGTTCAAGATTTAAAGGTATCCCATAAGAGGTGGATGAATGTGTTGCTTCATGCTTCTGTTGCTGTTGTATCGCTTAATTTTTTTCTAGTCTTTTAAATGAGACCGATAGTAAATAACACACGCCTATCCTAAAAAGAAAACATTTGCCTAGCAAAGGATGCCAGTGAAATATCGTTGATAAAGCTCATGCCTTGATAGCATGGGCTTTTTAATTTGCTAAGGAAAACCGCTTGGAAAAAGAAAATAAAGTATTAGACTAGATATGCAGATCCAAGCTGTTTTTTAAATTAGAAAACCGTCAGATTTCGTGAAATAAGTATTAGACTGACCCAAAAATAAAAACAGCGGTAGCCTTGGACGAGAAAATATAAGCCATGCGAGGGAAATCGGCGCATGGCTTTCATTATATGTATTATTAATATTGAAAACTAATAGCCGGGCAGTTGGATGCCGCGCCAGCCGCTTACATCGCATTGGCCATATTCATTATCACCCACAGCAACCACCGTGCCGTCCGATTTAAGGCCGAGAGTATGAGCGCAACCCGCCGCAACAGCTACAATATCGCGCCAGCCACTTACATTGCATTGGCCATGCTCATTCCAACCCACAGCCGCCACCGTGCCGTCCGATTTAAGCCCGATGGTATGATTACTACCCGCCGCTATCGCCACAATACCGCGCCAGCCGCTTACATCGCATTGGTCATGCTTATTCAAACCCACAGCCGCCACCGTGCCGTCCGATTTAAGCCCGACGGTATGAAGGTAACCCGCCGCTGCCGCCACTATGTCGCGCCAGCCGCTTACATTGCATTGGCCATACCGATTATTACCCACAATCATCGCCGTGCCGTCCGATTTAAGCCCGACGGTATGCCAGTCACCCGCCGCTACCGCCACCATATCACGCCAGCCGCTTACATTGCATTCGCCTTCATTATTTCGACCCACAGCCACCACCGTGCCATCCGATTTAAGCCCGACGGTACGACGCCAACCCGCCTCAACCGCCACAATATCGCGCCAGCCGCTTACATCGCATTGGTCATGCTTATTCCAACCCACAGCCGCCACCGTGCCGTCCGATTTAAGCCCGATTGTATGAGCATTACCCGTATGAGCATTACCCGCCGCAACCGCCACAATATCGCGCCAGCCGCTTACATCACATTGGCCATATTTATTATCACCCACAGCTGTTACCGTGCCGTCCAATTTAAGCCCGACGGTATGACGATAACCCGCCGCTATGGTATCTTTAGGCCACCTTTTCACCATGTCATTCCTCCTCGTATTCTTTTCTTTCCGTCCGCTCATATTTGATCATACAACATTCATGCAAGATTTCGTTTCGTATTCCTTGAACCCTTGCGCAGAAACCCAATATTTCGTTTAATATTGTTGTAGAAGTTTAAGGTTTAACTTAAAGGAAAGGTGATCGACAATGGAAATAAGTTATACGCCGAAGCAGATTGCCAAGAAACTTAGCGTTAGCACGACCACCTTGCGACGATATGAAGAACTCGACTTGGTACCCGACGTACCTCGAACAGCAAGTAAAAGAAGATGTTACACATCGTTCCATGTACAAGCATTCGTTGCCTTACGTGCTTTAATTAAGGGATACGATATTCCTATCGTCTACGATGTCATGAGGTTATTAAAGAAAGGCCACAGAGAACAGGCTCTATGGGTAGTCAATTTACAGCAATACAACATTCAAACAGAAAAGCAACGAATCGAAGAGGTCATAAGGCTGATTCGAAAAACCGATTTCTCTAGTTATAGAAACATACTGATTACGGAAGAGATGAGAATCGGGGAGGTTGCCGCTATAGCTGGTGTTAATCCATCCGCTATTCGACATTGGGAAAAGGAGAGGCTAATACGCTCTGAAAGGAATCCGGAAAACGGATACAGGGTCTTTACACAGCAAGAATTAAAAAAAATTATTATTATCAGCAGTTTAAGGAAGACAGTCTATTCTATCGAGAGAATGAAACCGTTACTTGAAGCCTTGGAGACACAAGATTTAACTGCTATTGAACGCTCTTTCCAGGTAACTCTGCAGAAGCTAAATGAGCAATTGGCAAATCAATTGAAGGGCATATCAGAAATGATGAGATACATAGACAATTTTGCAAAGTAAAGCTATCCTGCCCAATTTTTCAGCGAATTTAATCGTGCTTCCATCTTGCAGCGTAAGTTGTTTACTCAACTATCATTCCGCAATCCTGCCCGTTAGCTGAATATCATTTCAGAGAAATGTTATATGAGTGTTTTGGTCATTATAAAATCTATTTGTTCTTCATCGCCCATATAGAAAGAGTGGGCTCCTGTTTGAACAAACTCCATTTTTTTATAAAAGGTAATTGCGCTCTCATTTTTTTCCCAAACCCCTAGCCAGATCTTCTCTTTATTCCGTTCTATCGCTATTTCTATAGCTTTATTTAATAGATATTTACCAAGCCCCTGTTTATGAAGTTTTTTCCTTATATAAATCCTCTCGATTTCAAGCGAATCATGGCCCATTATTTCAGATTGAGCATCATTGGTGTTTACCTTTAAATACCCGGCAATTTCCTCATTAGAATAAATAAAATAGAATTCCGAAGAGATATTTGATAATTCTTTTTCTAATTGTTTTAAGTGAAATGCTTTTTCCAAGTAGGCTTTCATATTTTCAGATGAATTTTGATTCATAAATGTCTCATTAAATGTTTCAACACTAATTTCTTGAAGTAATCCTAGATCTTCAAATTTGCACTTTTTTATACTTATAGTCATTTTATTTGTCCTCCTTTTACTAAATCAATAATCTCTCTTGTTTCCCTTTTTTACAAACTCCCAGTCTTTTTCTACATTTTTTCTGACTCTTTGCAGCAGGTTAAAAATCGTTTCTAATTCACTTTCGGAGAATCCAGATAGTGCGACCATATTGGAATAATCGTTTTCCCTTTTTATAAAAGGGTAAACAGTCTTCCCTTTCTCTGAAGGGAATAGTTTTTTAATTTTTTGGTTATAGTGATCATCATCCTTTACAATAAACCCATTAATCTCCAATTTCTTTATGGCACGAGCTGCTGTTGTTCGGTCTACCTTTATCATTTCAGCTAACTTTTCTTGAATAATTCCTGGATTTTCACATATTCGCACGAGGTATAAGTACTGTCCTTTTGTAAGGTCATATTTTTTGAATTCTATATTGCTTATAGAGTCCAATGACCTAGAAATCATTCCAACCTCACGTAGAATTTCCTTCATATTTGCAACCCCACTAATATTGTATTTTTCAAACGTGGTAAAAAAATAGTACCTCATTTTTGTTGTATTTACAACAAAAATTCCTGTAGGTTTTTCCATACTAACCTGCCCGTTAGCTTAAAAAATCTGAACATTGGAAGGTTATATACAAACAGTGAAAAACCGCCTCAAAGGACGGTTTTTACATAAATAAAAAACAGTGGTGGTGCATTTCAGCACACTCATTTTTAACGTCTTCTTTTAAAAAACATCATATCTTATTTTATTTCTTTCATAAATTCCCTGAAGTTTTCAACGATCTCTTTTGATCTGGTATGGTGTAAATAATGCCCACCTTCAAATGTCATTACTTTTCCCTGCACAGAATTTTTCACTTGCTCTTCATGCAGTGGTATCCAACCTTCATTGTCCGTATTATTCGCTTGTATAAAGAAAATAACAGGAAGATTTTTTGGGAATGTTAAGTTTTTAGCTGCCTTGAAATTATTACTAATGTTTTCCAATTCATTCAAAAGGCTAGAATTATACATGTTTTTGAGAGCAATAATTCTCATTTGTTTTTTTGTTTCATCATCAAACGGTAGTGTGGCGTATGGATCAGCACTTAGTTTCATTATCAATCTACCGAAACCCGATTTTTTGAGAATTTTAAACGTTTTTATTGGAAATTCAACATCCATACCCCCTTGCGTAGGAACACTGCTATCGATCCCTACCAATGCACTCACTTCGTTTCCATATTTATTCACATAATCTAGTCCGTAAATACCAAAAATAGAGTGGCCCATTAGAATATATCGATCAATTTTAAGACTTTGTAAAGCTTCATGAGTTTCATTTACAATATTTTCTGTGCTTCGTTCCTTTTCGGTTCTATCACTTAATCCATAACCAAAAGGCTCAATCACGACTACTTTGTAAAAGGGAGATAGCTCTTCCACTAGCGGCTTAAAATCGAGTGCTGGTGCTGCTGTTCCATAACCTGGCAGTAGCACGATTGTTTCTTCGCCTTTTCCTTGAATCAAAACATTCATATTTTTCCCGTCTACAGGTACTAGCTGCCCATAGGGTTGTATTTTCCCTTGCTCCGACTTGTTGCTGATCAAATTAACTATAAAAACAATGACTATAAAAACTCCTATTGCTATAACTAATACTGCTAACGATTTAAGTATAAAATTTAGTATTTTTTTCATCATTTATTTACCACGATTAAAGCGACTGTTGAAAATTGTTTTATACCTGTTCTCGTGCCTCTCCTACTATTCATTACCTCTTTTTGTTTCATTCGTATCTTCTCCTGTCTTCATCTGTTTATTGTGCTATCTTAGCTAAAATAAGCTTATCCGACGAAGATGTACTCCCTATGACGGCAATATGAACGGAGCATGAACAGGCAAAAAAAATGCTACGGTGTCACATGCAAGGAAGCTTACACATGATGCCGTAGCATGGAAAATAAGGGGACAGCGTTTAGACATTTTGAATGATTTAGTAGGAATCTAAATACTCTGTCGGCGTTTTAATTGGCAAGGTGACAATGAAGGTTGTTCCTCGGCCGGGTTCGCTTTCCACTCGGATGTCACCCTGATGAAGCGATACGATCTGTTTAACGATGGCAAGCCCCATACCGCTGCCTTCATATTTACGGCTGTGGGAACGATCGGCCTTAAAAAAACGCTCGAATATACGATTCTGATCTTCTAGTGAAATACCAATGCCAGTGTCGGATATTCGGACTGTCACATTTTTGATATCTTGTTTGATACTGACGTTAATAATGCTGCCATCCATGGAAAATTTAATGCTATTGCCGAATATATTGGTCCATACCTGATTTAGCTGGTCATGATCAGCCGATAGGTTAACTGCCTTCAAATTGAGCTCGAAGCGGACGTTACGAGCCGACCATTGCGGCTGCATCGCAACGATTACTCGCCTTATCTGTTCATCAAGACGGAGCGTGACCAGTCGCATCTGCTGTGATTGCGATTCAAGCATGCTCAACTTTAGCAGGCTATCGCTTATCTTGGACATGCGTTCCGCTTCAGCAATGATAATATCGAGATAACGGCTTCGCTCGTTATGTGCGATGTCTGCTTGCTTGAGCGCTATTGCATAACCGGATATCGAGGTGAGCGGCGACTGAACTTCGTGCGACACGTTCGTTACGAATTCCCGGCGCATTTGCTCAAGTTGCTGCAGATCGCGCGTCATTTCTTCGAAGCTGCGAGCCAAAGTGCCTAACTCACCCGTTTGCTTAATATTCAGCTTGACGTTGAAATCTCCAGCTGCTATACGTCTAGTCGCATTTGTCAGCTTTTTGATTGGTCTTACTAGGAACATGGCGGCAATCAAAATCAATAGGCTTCCTGTTATCAACGAATATGTCAAAAATGTATATACCCATTTTTTTAGAAAAGTGGAGGAAGGGGGGGCGAGCGGCTCCACAAACATCGCTTTCGTTCCCATTTCCGTTTTCAACGGCAACCCTAATAGGATATTTGCAATACCCTTCGTATTGACTTGAACAACCTCTCCATTTAGTACCTTCTTTATTTGTTCCATAGTCACAGTGGCAATATGGTGTCTGTTAAGCGTTCCGTAAGACTTGAACTGACCCGTTTCTTCGTAAATTCGAATATGATAGGAATCGAGCTGATTCATTCCACTTACGAAAGAATCCGCTTCACTGGGCGGAATTGTCTCGTAAATTCGGACGACGTCCTGGCCAAAGTTAAGTAGGGCGCTATGCAAGTTTTCATTCAATTTTTCATTAAACACCCAAGTTGCCACAAAAAATGCAATGATAGTGCCCCCGATTACGGCGACTAGAAAGGTCAAGACAACGCGTGTATATAAGGATTTGATCATTCGTACACCTCAAGCCGATAGCCAAGTCCACGCACCGTTTCGATACGGAAATCGGGTGTAGTCGCGAACCGTTCGCGAAGACGTTTAATATGTACGTCTATCGTTCGATCATCTCCTGCGTAATCGATCCCCCAAATTTGATCGATCAGCTGCTCGCGCGTATAGATTTGTCCGGGTGTTCCAGCTAGCTTATAAAGTAATTCAAACTCTTTAAGTGGCAATGTGAGCGACTCCGTCCCGCTCATCACTTTATAGATATGCCGATCAAGAATGACGTTGCCTAGCCGGATCGTCTGCGTGGAGCCAATCCGGTATCTTTTCAGTAATGCCTTAACGCGAGCCGCCAACTCCAACGGATCGAATGGTTTCGTCAAATAATCATCCGTCCCAAGTTGGAAGCCTTTCACCTTCTCCCATGTTTCGCCTCTAGCCGTCAGCATGAGTAGCGGAAGATCAGGTTTGCCTCTTCGAAGCTCCTTGCATAACGTCCAACCATCCATATTCGGCATCATAATATCAAGCACGACAAGATCGACATGCATCGAGGCATAGACGGCCAGTGCTTCCTTGCCGTCCGCGGCTTCGACTGTAGCGAATCCGTCGTTGCGTAGAAACAAACAGACGAGTTCACGAATGTTAGCATCGTCGTCTACAACCAGTATCGTATGCATCCGTTCCCTCTTTCCCTGTTTTTCATCCCATCTAGTAGCAACCATTATACTATAAATAGATTTGCAACATAAAATAACGTGAATAGTTTATAACCTTTTGCTGGGAATTACGGGCTGTTGGCATTTTTCAAGCCCTGAAATGGGTATAGGATAATATTTCGCAATACGGCGGCGATCCCAGTAAATTGCTCTGCAAATGTTAAAACCTCCCGTCCGGAAGAACAGGGAGGTTCATCACTTTTTTTTATTTGCGAATCAAAAGCCATTCCTGCGCAGCATTATTGTTGTCCTGCCAGATCTGCACGTTTGTGCCGTCTGCCTTACTTCCGCCTGCGATGTCCAGCGCTTTGCCACTGTTAGGATTGACTAGCTTATAGCCGTTCCCGTTCCGGATGATTGTCCAGCGCTGAGCGGGACTTCCGTCGAAGTCCTCCCAGATTTGCACGTTCGTGCCGTCAGCCGTACCGCCGCCGGCAACGTCGAGCGCCTTACCACTTATCGTATTGACGAGCGTGTAGGCACCGTCACCGAGGCTAGTGATTCTCCATTCCTGCGCCGTGGTGTTGTTATCCTCCCACAGCTGCACGTTGGCTCCGTTCGCCGTCGAGCCGCCGTCGACATCCAACGCCTTGCCGCTGCTCGGGTTCACCAGTTTATAGACGGAGCCCGTAAGCGCAGCGGGATACGCCGGCATCAGGTCGAAGAAGTCCAGTTCGGCAAAGCCATTACCTTTACTGAATCGGACCGTGTTCCAGCCTGCATTTAGTAGGATTCGTTTCGTAGAGGTGCCCCAGTTCTCCCAACCCTTGTTGGTGACGTGGAATGGTGAAGTAACGCCGTTGATTGTGAGAGTGAGCGTCGACCAACCTCCACCGGCTGTTCCGTTCGCTGTACGCCCCGAGAGGATATACTCATCTGCCGACGCTGCGTAGACCGTATATTCTACATAGCTGCTGGCCGTATCAATGTGCCCTGCCTTGCTGCCTCCAGACCCATTCGGGCTCGAGGCTGCATACGCCCCCCCGCCGAAACTGCCTTCTTCGCCCTCGTAGCGGACTCTCTTCGATTCACCGGAAGGGACAGCTATTTGAATGTTTGACGGTTCGGGTGCTCCAAGGTTCGGCGTATTGTCTCTATGCCAGCCGAATCGCTGAGCGCGAATCTCCCGATTCCAGCCGGCATTGTTGTACTTGGCGACATGGTAGACGATCCAGTCTTCCTTACCGTCAGGTGATGTCGTGAAAGAATGATGTCCGGGTCCGTAGAGACCGTTCGCGGACTGGAAGATCGGTTGGTTGCGCTTACTCCAGGAAGAGGCATTCAGCAGGTCGCTGTTTACGTTCGCAGTAATCAGTCCGAGGCAATAGTCGTTGGTCCAACTTCCGCTCGCAGAATAGACAAGACTGATGATATCCCCTCGCACGATTACCTGAGGACCTTCGTTGACGTTCGGCGAATGGTTCGTCTCCCAGCCATAGACCGGTCTTGCGATTTCCGTCCGGTTCGAATCGATCGTCCACGGATTGCTCATGCTGGCGATATACAGATTCTGTCTCACATTTGTATCGCCCTCCCAGCCGGACCAGATGAAATACATTTGGCCGCCCACCTGCAACACGGTGCCATCAATCGCCCATTTATTAGTCGGATCGGTAATTTGACCTTTGTCGACCCATGTGCCCTGCATCGGATCGGGGGATGTATTCTCGAGCACGTACATCCGGTGATTGACGTTGTCGCCGTCGTCCTTGGCATAATAGATGTACCAGGCGTTGTTAATATAGTGGATTTCCGGCGCCCAGATGCCGCAGCAACCTGTCTCGATAACTCGGGACGATCCCGCATCGATTCCAGTGAGGGTGGAGCTTTTCCATATCGTTACATTGCCGCCGGTTGTCTTGGTGAAGTAATATTGGCCGTCTACGTGTTTGTACACCCATGGGTCCGCTCCGTCCTGCATGAGCACATTGTAGAAATTGCCCTGATGGGTAGAGGCATCCGCGGAATTGTACGGAATTATTAGCATGAGCAGTAGCAGCGCGATCCCTCCGATTCCTAACCGTTTGATCTTCACGCTCATCATTTATCTTCCTCTCTGCTTTTTAAGCGCTTTCAAAAACGCTTTAATGAAATCACAGCGACGATAAATCTCTTACTGGGTGGTCAAATTCCATTCGGCGCTTGAGCGCGCGCTGAAACTAACATCTTCCGCGGAAAGAAACTCTTACAGCTTTTCAAGCCATCTCAGCTCACAGGAACTGCTCATTAAACTGCCTTCGGTTCCAGAAGGGTTCGAACTACCTTATATCTGGCCGTACAAGTCGGACTGCGCAGCCCGCGCAGTCCGAATCTAATGCTGTATCAGTTCATTAAAGCTAAATTAATGGATTTAGTCGTATTCAATGGAACTTTCGGCTTGTGATCCTCCATCAGAAGCTCGTTGATTTCCGGCTGTACGTCGGTACGATGCGTATTGTAGTACCCGCTTTATACTCGACGTTCTAAATCGCTTGGTTGATGCCGCAGAATCGACTGATTTCCTCTTCCGAAGCAACTAGGCCTCAGGATATACTTACGTGATCAAGTTACTGCCGGCTTGATGTCAAGGCAATCTATCTCTCCATGTCCTTCACCCTTTGAAAACCGAATCTTGTTCCATCCAGCCTTTAATTGAATTCTGGCGGTGGACAGGCCCCAGTTCTCCCATCCCTTATTAGCGATACAGAGACGGTTGGGCGGACCTGGATTTACACTAAGTAAGAGATAAGAAGATTTTCCAACGTCAGTACCATCCGCAGTGCGCGCCAATAAAATGTATTCGCCGGCAGCAGCTGCTTCAACTGAAAATTCCACGTAATTTTCTGCAATATTGAATTGACTATACTCAGCACCATAACGGATACCAGCCGCTTCGCCCGATGGCAAAGCTATCGGTTCGTTCGGATCGGCCGGAACACCAAGATTTGGGGTATCGTCAGCATGCCATGTGAATGGCTGTAGACGAACTTCACGATTCCAGCCCGCATGACTATATTTGGCGACATGGTAAATGATCCAGTCCTCGCTGCCATCTGGAGACTTGGTAAACGAATGGTGCCCTGGCGCGTATAGCCCGTTGCCTGACTGAAACACAGGATAATTCCGCTTGCTCCATGAAGCAGGATTCAACAGATCACTGGTCGTGCTTGCGGTAATCAGCCCGAGACAATAGTCGTCGGTCCAGCTTCCGCTTGCCGAGTATACCAGATTAATGACATCATTCCTTATGATAACCTGAGGACCTTCATTAACGTGAGGAGAATGGTTTATCTCCCAGTTGTAGGTCGGTCTAGAGATTTCCACTCGATTTGAGTCAATTGTCCAAGGATTACTCATGTAGGCGATATACAAATTCTGCCTCACATTGATATCTCCCTCCCAACCGGACCAAATAAAATACAAATGACCGTTTACTTGCATGACAGTACCGTCAATAGCCCATTTGTCTGTCGAATCCGTAATCTGACCTTTATACTCCCATGTTCCCCGAGTAGGATCTGCCGAATCGTTCCTCATTACGTACATGCGGTGATTGACGTTATCTCCGTCGTCCTTGGCATAATAAATAAACCAAGCGCCGTCTATGTAATGAAGCTCAGGAGCCCATATATTATAACCGCCTGTGTTAATCACGCTTTTAGGAGCGGCCTCCATTGTGGTGAGCTGGCGAGACTTCCATATGGTCACGTCACTGCCAGTCGTTTTTGTAAAATAGTAATAACCGTCCGTGTGCTTATAAACCCAAGGATCAGCTCCGTCCTGCATCACTACGTTATAAAAGTTGTCTATGCTTGAACCTATATGTGCCATGTCTGATTAGTCCTTTACAGGTGGTTTATTTACCCGTCATGATATTGCGAATGGCTTCAATCGGCGCTTTGGGCTGCCTGTCATACGTAAGCAGGCCATTGATTTCTTGTTCGACATCCGTCAGCTGCGTGTAGCAGTATCCCTGGATCACCGGTGAGGAAAACATCGGATCAACGACAGCCTTAAGCTTGATTAAGAAATCCTCCTCGTTTACCGCCCCTGAGTATCCCCAGCCTTCCCACTCGCTTTTCTTGAATGCAATACCGCCGAACTCGGATACCAGTATGGGCTGACCTTGATAAGAAGCACCACCAACGAATAACCTTCGGTTGGCAGGCATCGCGCGAACCGCAGAATCTGCTGACGCATATCGCTTCTCCAGCACCTCTTGACGGCTCTCATAATCGTGGATGGTTGCCAGATCTGTGGTCATTTGTTCCCATCCATCGTTGTATATAACGGGTCTGGTGTCATCCAAAGACTTTGTCAAATGGTACATCGCCAACCCATGCTGTTGCTGGCGTTTATCGATTTGGGCATTGGGAATGCCCCAGCTCTCGTTCAGCGGGACCCATGTCACGATACACGGATGATTGTAGTCACGCTCGATGATCTCCTGCCATTCTTTGGTGAAGCGTCGAACATATTCCTCGGAGTATTCATAAGCATTGGCCGCTTCGCTCCATACGAGCAAGCCAAGTGTATCGCACCAATATAAGAACCGGGGATCTTCGGTCTTCTGGTGCTTTCTTACCCCGTTAAATCCTAGCTGCTTCGTCAGTTCAACATCACGTTTCAGATCATCATCCGTAGGCGCAGTAAGAATCCCTTCGGGAAAATATCCCTGATCCAATACCAGCCGCTGGAAGTAAGGACGGTTATTCAAGCACAGCATCCCATCTTCAACCGATACCTTTCGCATGCCGAAATAGCTCGAAACCTCGTCGATAACATCTCCCCCCCGAACAAGCCGGAATTCGATGTCATACAAATTCGGATGCTCCGGACTCCATAGACGTCCTAAACCGTGCTCCGCGAAATCGCTCAAGCCTATTGTTCGAATTTGCTCAGCATTTCTGATCGCAATCTGCTCTTTGGCAATAAGCTCACCTTTATGCGATATCACGATTTCCAGCTTGAGATCGTCGGAGGACTTAAATCCCCCTAGAAACGTCCGAATTTGAATTTCGTTCCGGTCAATGTCCGGCGTAATTATGGTCTTCGACAAATGTGCTGGAGCCACCGGCTCCAGCCAGACGCTTTGCCATATTCCGGTCGTACGGGTATAGAAGATGCTTGCCGACTTCTCCAGCCAGTACTGTTTCCCCCGTGGCAAGGTCACGTCACGGCTGAAGTCCTCCGCTCGCAGCACAATAGTATTCCTGCCTCCCACCAGCGCAGTGGTAATGTCTGCCTGGAATGGCGTATGTCCTCCCTCATGCACTGCCGCCAATTGCCCGTTAACCCAGACTTTGGCCAAATAGTCGACAGCGCCGAAATGAAGGACAATCCGCTTCCCATTCCATCCATCAGGAGTCTCGAAGGTTCTGCGGTACCATACCACATCGTGAAAAGAAGGATCTTCTATGCCGCTCAGCTTGCTTTGAAAGGCAAAGGGTACATTGATTTTTTGTATGAAGGGAGCATTTGCACCTTCAAGATACCATCGTTCTTCCTCACCTGTGTCTGTATCATCGAAACAAAAATCCCATTCCCCATTTATGCTTAACCATTCCTTGCGAAGGAACTGAGGTCTTGGATATTCCGAGCGTGGTATTACAGCGTCGTTTGGTCTCATCATTGTTGTTTTTCTCTCCAATATCAGAAATTTATATTCTCTTTATCGCCTATGACTTATGACTAGGCCTATCTCTATTAAATATCATCGATAGATGAATTCGATCATGCGACTACCCTTTAATGGAGCCAACATATACGCCCTTAACAAAATATTTTTGCAGGAAAGGGTATACCAACAAAATAGGCAACGTAGATACTACAATTGCACAATATTTTACCAGCTCACGGAAAGCGGTGGAGCTCTCGGCACTGTCAATGACTACGCCACCGGCACTGCCTATTGTGGTAGCAGTAGCATCGTTGGCCACTAATATTTCCCTCATCAATAACTGCAGCGGGAATAGTTCCCGGTCTCTCAATAGCACCATCGCGTTGAACCATGCATTCCAATTGCCAACCAAATAAAACAAGAAAATAACGGCTAGGGTGGCTTTGGAAAGCGGCAAAATAACTCGGAACAAAATATTAGCCTGGCTTGCGCCATCGATGGTAGCCGCTTCCTCCAACTCTACCGGAAGCCCTTGAAAACTCGTTCTTAATATAATGATATTCCACGTACTCAAAGCGGTTGGCAGAATCATAGCCCACATATTATTGTATAAGCCAATATCCTTCATCAATAAGAACCAAGGAATCAATCCCCCGCCAAAAAACATCGTAATCGTAATCAGGATCATGATGAAATTTTTGAAGTACAATTCTCTTCTCGACAATACGAATGCGCCCATAATAGTCATGAGCATATTTATGAATGTTCCCAAACCTACATATATAATCGTGTTCTTATATCCGACCAATAGACTGTTATCTTTAAAAACCAGTTTATAACCGTCCAATGTGAATCCCAATGGTTTCAGCAATATACCACTGTGCGACATTAAAGCATTAGGATTACTTACGGAAGCAAACAATATATGCAGCAAAGGATAAATACTGGTCAAAGTGATTGCCGTTAAAACCGTATAAATCAAGAAATCAAATACTCTATCCCCGATAGGTTTCGCTTTCCATCTTCTCTTTTTAATAAGTGTATGTTGTATCATAGCCCGCCTTCCTTCTTTCTTACCATAGGCTAACTTCCGAAGTGCGTCTGGCTATCCTATTGGTCATCCATAGAAGCGCAAAATTAACCAAGGCACTGAATAATCCGACCGCAGTGGAAAAGCTTAAACTGGCTTCCCTCAAGCCTCTACGATAAACATAGGATGCTATATTATCAGCTGTTTCATAGGTCAAAGGATTATAAAGCAGAATGATCTTCTCATGTCCGGAAGCCATCATGCCGCCGACAGCAAAAATAAATAAAATGATGATGACAGGACTGATCTGCGGCAGTGTAATATACCACATCTTATTAATACGTCCGACACCGTCAATTTCGGCCGCTTCATATAATGCAGGGTTGATTGTACTCATCGCTGCCAGATAAATAATACTGTCCCAGCCTATATTTTGCCATATGCCGGAAAAGGTATAGATCCCTCTAAAGAATGAGGAATAACCAAGGAGTGAAGTATATTCCTTCCCCGTAATGAATTGAAGAATTTGTGTGACTACTCCTTCATCCGCAGTAAAGATATGGATGATACCGCAGACAACTACAAGGGAAATGAAATGAGGCATATAAGTAATGGTTTGTACGGTCTTTTTAAATATGCCGGCACGAATTTCATTTAACAGCAACGCTAATAAAATTGGAGCCGTGAAGCCGAATGCGAGGCCCCACAGATTAAGAAGAAGCGTATTCTTGACTACACGCCAAAAATAGGGACCCTGAAAAAAATCGATAAAATGCTTGAAGCCTACCCAATCACTTTCGGCAAATCCTAACAGCGGTTTAAAATCCTTAAAGGCTATCAGAACGCCCCACATAGGCCCATAACAAAAGATAAGGAACCAGGCGACCACCGGGATGGCAAGCATGTAAGCAAACCAGTTCTTTTTAAAGTCTTTGACAATCCTTATTTTCTTGTTATTGGGTCTTGGGGTGACCTTAACGCTGTCCATTTTCGTATTCTTTTGGAGGATCTCCATGATCCGATCACCTGCTTTTCTTCGTGTTCCAAATTGATGTGCAAATGATAACTAGGGCCAGAAGGTCATGACCTTCTGGGTCCCCCCGTTCTTGCGCTTGCACAGATTGTATGGAACCTATCTATTGTTATACCGATCCAACGCCGACTGATGAATGCTGAGGAACTCGTCCAAGCCTATTTTTTTGGCTTCTGTTAGGAACTTGTCATATGCATCTACCGGCATTTCGCCCATAATAATTTTGGCAAAATATTCGCCTCTAAGCGTTGACAGCTGATTCCCAAGCTCCGCCTCCCGCGACGCTTCTTCTTTTGTAAATGAAATCGGAGGCATAGCCATGCTTGTATCCATGCTTTCGGTCCATAACTTACGGATATCTCCAGAGTAGCTTCCTTCTGCAACAATCAATGGATTGGAATTATGCTCATCGCGGATATTCGGCCAACTGTGTCTACGGTAATTATTAAGAGCTACAGATACAGGCCGGCCTTCCGGGTCGTTGTACATATTACTATTTGCAGGGTAGTAAGGCATGCCCTTGTCATCAATCAAATGTACAGATCCGTATTCACCATAGTTTAAAAGTTCCCAGCCCTTCTTCGTATAGTTGAAATCCAGCCATGCCATAGCTGCTTCTACATTTTCGGCCTGGGTTGTGATGGCAGCAATGTTACCTGTTCTTTTAAAATTCTTATACGTGGTGGCCGATTTGTCTCCTTCATTCAACACAGGATTCAAAGCGCCTACAAAGTCAATATTATTTTGCTGTTTCCAGAAGCTCCACATCGTATCCGGAGAATCCATCATTGCAGCCGTTTTACTAGAGATTGCGCTGGACATTCTTTGATTAAAGTCTGCGGTTGCCCAGTCACGATTAAGCAATCCTTCTTTGTTCCATTGTTGCATGGTTGCCAGGTATTCCTTGGCTTTCGGCTGTGCCGGTCCCCATGCAGCTTTCCCGTTCTCATCCAGGAAGGTCCAATCCCATACGCCATAAGCGCCGTTAATGATTCCGGTAAATACTTGACCGTAGTTTGATCCATAGTTGAGCGGCTCAGAATAGCCGACTTCCTTCGCCTTGGTTAAGAATGCATGCCACTCATCCATGGTGGTTGGAACTTCCATTCCTGTTTTGTCCAACGCTTCTTGCTTGATTAACATCCCGAACCAGGTCCACTCCGAATAAGGTGCGATGCCGAAAAAGCCAAGCAGCTTACCATCATCGGTGACAGTCGTTTTTCTTCTCGTATCATCCGAATTACGCCAAGCTGTATAATTCGGTGCGTGTTTTTCCATTAAATCCGACATATCCAGAAAGGCACCGTCTTGTACACCTGCTTCCAGTCCTCCTGGATAACGATTAGGTTCAATGATGATGTCAGGCAATTCACCGGACGAAATCATTAAAGTGAAGGCATCCGCTTCCTGCCCCACCGGCGGCGTAATAAAATTCACTTTAATTCCTGTTAATTTTTCCACTTGCTTCTGGACAGCATGATTGTTCATGTCCGGTATATCGGAATTAGCAGGCAACCACACATCCAACGTTACATCTTTAAAGGGATAAGCAGAATAATCATTTGGAATTACTTCATCAAAAACATCACCTAGATATGTATCATTCAACGTATTATTTACCATATCAATCTGCTCTTGCGTTGGTTCTGTATTCCCACGTATATCACTGCTTATATCAGTAACTGGGGCATTGCTGCTTTCATTGACCTTGGTAGCATTTCCATTATTGGTAGGTTCATTGTTCGCGCTATTACCGGCATTGTTAGTGCAAGCGGATAGAACCGAAACGACCAGTATCGATGAAGCCAGGATGTTTAAAAATCGTTTTGCCGTATTACTCATATTTCTCCTCCTTTATGTTACAAAACAATTTAATTGAAACCGTCTTCTAGCCCCTTCGCCGCGACCAAGCAATAGCTCAGAATAGCTTCATGTCATCGCCAATTGAAGGTTTTCTCTAAAGCTTTAAGCCGCATTTTCACTCCCTTCATTTGACGTGTGCCCCTCACTTCGATCTCGTGATATAAATTAAATTTTTGTTTTTATACAAAAAAATTGTACAATTGGTTGAAGTATATGCAAACAAATCAATTTTGTCAACGCTTTCATTTCATGTTTTTTATAAATATAATGATCCTGTTAAGGCGCTCTCAGCAGAAAAAAAGCCGCTTAGCATTCACCCGACGGAGCAGGAATACTCGTCTCTGTTGACAATGGTACACCAAAATCCGGCGCACCTTCCTCTGTCCACCCGAAGCGTTGAATCCGCATGCTGCGCGGCGAACCGTCTGAGCGTTTTTGCTCAGCCTCGGAGTACGGATATGCGTGGTAGACAATCCAATCCTCCGTACCGTCCGGTGAAATGGTAAAGCTATTATGTCCGGGGGCGTATACACCCTGTTCGGGATTTTTGGCAAAAACCGGTCCCTCATGCTTGACCCAGGCTGATGCCTTCAGAAGATCATCGGACTCGGAAATCATTGCCATCCCCAAACAGTAATCATCAGACCAGGTCGCACTCGCCGAAAAAATAAGATATATGGTTCCGTTGCGCCGCAAAAACACAGGTCCCTCGTTAATCGCCATCCCACCTTGCTTCTCCCAGGTTTCCGTCGGCGCTGTAATAAGCACATTCGGTCCTGTCAATGTCCAAGGATTGACCATGCGGGCTGCATATATAGCGGAGCCATAATCGGGAAAATAGCCATATCCAGAGTAGAAAAAATACAATTCACCCTTATGCGGGAGCACTGTTCCATCCAATCCCGGATGTTCCGTATTAATTGCCCCTTTAAAGATCCATTCGCCGCTTAACGGATCATCTCCCAGGAGCTGAAGCACACATATCCTTCTCGTATCGTCGCCGCCGCCATCGTTCGCCGTATAATAGATGTACCATTGACCTTCAATATAATGAAGCTCCGGTGCCCATAGATTATACGAATATGGTCCTGAAGGGGCAGGATTCCATATGATTGTCGGCTTCTCAGCCGCTAGTCCCGTCATTGTCCGGGATCGCCACAGTGCAATATGATTTCTTAACGTAACCGTCATGTAATAATGGCCGTCCTCATGCTTAATAATCCATGGATCTGCTCCTGCGGGGAGTATAGGATTTCTGAATTGACTCACAATTGCCCTCCTTTAATAATTCTCCTGCTCTTTAATTAAAAAGAACCAAACAATTTGTTTTATTACAGTTTTTATGTTTACATTCAAAAGAATAATTGTTTTCGACTGAGATGTCAACGTTTTCATTTATATTTTTGCTTTTAAAGCAATAAAAAAGTTCCAGATGTATGTAACCATACATCTGGAACTTTTTATTGCAGAATTAATCGTACACCAAGCGCATTAGAATGCCTTGCGGGTAATCGCCGAATCCCTTTCCAAACAAATTTATGCCGCCCTGATGCTTGGCATCGGCCTTGATTCCGATCCTGAAGGTTATGAAGGGTTTGTCCGCCAGTTGGAGGTCATTCAACGTAGTAGCCGAACATTCCTCTTTATCAATCAAACTCCGGTTGATGTCAACCGACCAGGTTTTAAGCATTCCATATTGAGTACCATTCCCATACCACCAAGAGGGATTAAGCTTACCTCGGCGTCCACCGAAATCCCCGGGTGATATCCATGATCCAACTTCCACGTCATTAACCCAAACCGTAATTTCAGAGGGCCAATCGTTATTATAATTGGGAGCCTCGGAGCACAATTCCAAAGAGAATTCAAGGGACCGAATCCTAGTCCCTGCAGGATGATTTCTCGGAAAGCGATACTCAATCCAGCCTTTACGGAACCAAATAAGCTCCGCCGTTCTGCTGTCCGGATGATAGAAACTGTCCGGATGATCTTCTTGGAATACCACTCCAACCGTATTTGCCATTCCACAGGTGGGGACAATGTCAAAATTAATGAAATGACCAATAGGCATCTCGACTTCCAGAACCTTGCTCGTATTTTGTTCAAAGCCGTTTGGATTCAAAATGATGCGAACATCATCGAAATTCCGGCTGCACACCTTCATTGCTCCTCTTGTCGCGGGTTGGAGCTCTGTTACAATAAGTTCAGCCTCTTCAAGCACTTTGACATTGTTTGCCGCGGTAGATACGGGAATACCAAGCTTTTCAGCAATTTCCACGATATTGATATTGGGTTTCGTCAACAGCAGCTTAATTATGTCCACTCTCGTATGAGTACCGAGTGCGTGTGCCACCTTTACCAACCGATCAGAATCATTTATCGAGAGTTCCAGCAAGAATAGCCACCTTCTTATCTTATTTCTACAAAAAAATCTTTATATTATGTGTAATTATACTTTTTTTTTGTAATAAAACAATAATGATAGCGAATAATATTAGAACACTAATTTGTGCGCCTGCGTTTGTTCCCTTTTTTTCGCCTATTGGCATCACATCTTATTTAACTACCCGACAGATGTCCCTTACGGATTCTTGATATAGACATATACTTAAGAAAACCCGATGGGGAGGATGCATGTGGTTATGAAATCAGACCGGATCACGATTATTATTAAAAATGGTAATAAACGCATGATCGCAAGAACGCCGATCACTGGAATGGACAGACTGGTGTTCGTCGTAAACCATCAATTTACCAACGCCCCCAACACGACGCAAATTGCAAGCGGTGCAGGCCGCAGCAGCGCTGCTGGCAACAACGCCGCTATTAAATCCCCGAATACGCAGCAGCAACAGAGCGTCGGGGCAGGAGGAACAGCCAAGAACAAATGGTTGAAAGGCGCCAATGGCGGACTTTATCATGGCAATACCTGGCCCGGAACGCGTCGTTGCGGCAAAGAAATTGTCATTGTCTTTAATGATCAGATCGTCAAGCTTCCCAGAAATGCGGCGAACGCCTCGGCTACCCAGGTGGCAAGCGGAGGCGGAAGATATAGTACGAGCGGGACTAACTCTGCAATTGAAAGTGCAGGAACCAGGCAGCAGCACGCTGTCGGTGGAGGCGGAACTGCTTTGAATAAATGGATTAGCAAGAACAGAAAGAAATCGAGGTAGTAAATAGCCAACAAGTTTGTGAACGGCCATTCTTTGTAGGATGGCCTTTCTCGCTCCATTTTACCATAAAATAGGTTTAGTAGTTACGGATTTTAAGAACCATTGTTGCGTTATCCTGCCTCTATTATCAATGATCGAAAGCATCAGAAATATTAATCAATAGCAAATTACTTGAGAAAGTCCGAAAGAAGAGGCAGCAGGCTTTTCGCATTAACCATGTGGTCTTGTCCTGGAAGATGTGCGAACTTTGCGCTTGGAATTGCCTTCGTTAGTTGACGGCCGACATCATGTATTGCGGCGGGGCTTTTTTCGCCAACGATGATTTGCGTTGGTACGGAAACCCTAGTAGCCCGTTCAACGGGTGGCATGTCCTGAGTTAGAGCAATATCATACGCAAGTGTCGGAGAGAGTGCTTTCATCGTTCGCCAGCCAGGAAATAGCGGCAACAACAAAACAAATACTTTTGGCATGCCAATACCCTTCAAAAAGGTGCTCATTGCTTTTGCATTTTTGCCATCATCGAGTAGTTTATGTATGGTTTGGCTTAAATGTTTATATTCGGCCTTTTCTTTTTCATCGTGCACATATGACGCATCATACATAACTACTTTTTGTACTTTGCTGCCCAGTAGCAGCGCAGCCTCAAGTGCTAACACGGCACCAGAAGAATGGCCATACAAATAAGCCATGCCGCCGGCTTTATTAATCATGGCTTCGATATCTTCAATTTCACGTTCTATAGAATAAGGAAGTGTGTTGCCACTATCACCGCGTCCACGGCGGTCATAGCTATAAACCGTGAACTCAGTAGCGAATACCTTGGCATCTTGCACTATCGGCTTAAATGAGCGATAGCAGCTCGCTCCCGTAATGTATAGGAGTGCTGGCCCACTTCCGTAGACATCGTACGCTAAGGTAGTGCCGTCTTTTGATCGGGTTGTTTTCATGTTACCTCCTTTTAAATTCCTCGAACCTGCGTAAACTTAACTCTTCTAGAATCGCCAACATGCTGCGGTGTTCCCATTGATCGAACTTCCTTTCAAGTTGAGTTTTCAATTGTACAAACTTATTATATGCTTATTACACTTTTTGCGTTTCTTATGGATTGCTACTTTGAATATAACTTGCCCTTTAGGTGGGAAAACGACAGACCTTATGTCGGCTGCCGTTTCATCGTATTTATTCAACTATCATAACCCGCTAGTTCATAACAACGACTTGCTCAGCTTACATCGATGTTAAATCCTGCGGTTATCGGTATCCTGGTACTGCAATAGAAACTGTAGTGAAGTAGAAATACCTCTTCTCAAGTTCCTGATTTTCTTGACTCATTTGTAAAAAGTCCTCGGAGTTCATGAGATCCTCAGTTATTACATTTTCTCTCCAAAAAGCCAATTGGAGTTCTGGAAAAACATACATAAATCCCATTTCCGATTCGGAATCTCTGTTATAGCTGGTTTCTTTATTGATTTCACTAACCAAATCGCTCGCTTTCGTTGTGAATACATCTATACCGTTATAAAGACAGGGAATATGGAAAACGCCAGCATATGAAGGATTCACCATCTCGATAAATTTCACTGTATTATTCGAATCATACTCGAATTTTATAAATAACTCTTCAAGAATACTATGGTTATATGCATTATTTGTTCTACGCCAATGATCATGAGCATTAAATGTTTCTTTCACCTCATATTCGCTCATTCCTAGTTTAAAAGGACCTATTCCGACTTTTGGTGTAATAATAATCGAATCCATTAGTTTCCTCCCTTTGTTTTCGGCGCAATTGCTGCTCCTCATATTCATGATTGAGCCTGCGAGGAACCGACCTGCTTTTGGAAAATTCCAGAGAACGATCAAACTCATCTGGAAAATCGATCATTATAGGATTCATTTCATAGCCTCTTTTTTACCTCAATCCTATAAAACAATCCAAATTATTGAAACAAAAAGGCGGGATGCCGCCACGCAAACACGCCGTTAGCTTAATTAGACGAGCAGGACTGACCTTCCGGTCACTTTATGACCTAATAGGATAGCCTTTTGCACACTAATCATTGCTTCTATGCCGGAACGCCTAAGGAAGTCGAAAAGGTGGCGCTCGTCTTTCGTTTGCAGGCCGAAAATCAATCTTGGATCGCCGTATTCCCTTCAACGGCCCGCCTTAAGCCCCATTGCCAGATCTACGCGGCGGGTCGTGATGGAGCGGACGCCCATCGCAGCCAAAGCCGCCATCAGGTCCGGCTCGTCGACCGTCCACGCATAGATCAACAGTCCGCAGTCGCCCGCAGAGGCGAGCAGCTCTTCCCGAATCAGGCGGTGATGGATGTTGATGCCGAAGCAGGATGTGGCCATCGCGGCATCGACGGTCTGCTTGACCGCCTCCGAATAAGCCAGGTTAAGGAACAATTCCGCGTCGGCATTGAGCAGTCTCGGAAGCCATGGTGCCTCGGCTTCCGCCAGAAGCGCCCGGTTCGCGCCGCAGCCGCTCAGAAATGCCCGCTCTTCCAGCCCGTATTTTCGCACGGCTGCCGCCGCTGGCGCGATGGCATCGTTTACTTTGATATCCAGATTCACACGGCAGCCGGCGTCGCGAACGACCGCGAGCAGCTCGTCGAGCGTTACGAGACGGATCGTCATGCTGCTTCGGGCATGCGCCGGAATAATCTCCAATTGGCAAAGCTCTTCGTAAGTTGAAGAAGAGATGCCAAGCCGCTTACCGTCCTTCAGCGATACAAATTCGTCATGGAACAGCACGGGAACGCCGTCCCGCGTAACGCGAATGTCATCCTCGACAATGTCTGCGCCAAGCGCGATTCCTGCCAGAGCGGAGCCCGCCGTATTATCCGGCTCGCCCATGCAGCCGGTATGTGCCGTAATCAGAGGAAATGTCATTGCCGTTTCACCCCTTGTTTATAATCACAGAGATTATATGTTCGGTAAAAAACGAAGAAACCCTTTCCAAATTTTTGGTTTGAGCAACTTGAAATCAAGCCAATGTCCCTCCATTAACTTACCCCCTAAGCAGCATCAATGAAATCGTTCCAGATAAACAAAAGCAGATCCAATAATAAGGATCTGCTCTTGTTTTTTCTGTAATTAAGTTCCTAATTGCCGAAGAACTCACTTTTATCTGTGCCAGTAATGGATAACGTTATATCTGCAGAGTTTGAGACAAGTTTGAATTGATTCTCGTTTACTAATTCTGCAGTGGCAGACACTGCTGCAGAATTTAGTTGATAATTTAGATCACTAACCAAGTCAGCCATGTCGGTATACTGCCATTCTAACAAAACAGTTGCTGTTTTCACACCATCACTAATGATGAAAGTACGGTTCTTGCTGAGATCTTCGTCCGTCCCGGTGTATTGGTTATTTTGAAAGAAGAATGACCAGTCATTCCCACCTAATGTAATTGAAGCAGCTGATCCGGTTTTGAAGGTAGAAATAAAGAATGTATCTCCAAACCCGTATCCACCTACTGTCCGGTTCCCTAGGTTGATTCCATGTGCATTACAGTAGTCTTGGATAAAACTATCTATCGCCGAGCCTACAACCTGTCCTGTGGTAAATCCATTCAACGGAATATTCCAGTTCAGAGCAACGGGTATTGTAATAGTCCCATCACTTATAGTGAAATGCTTAGGGTTACTTTTGAAATCTGTTGAGGTTATTATTTTGCTTTCTTGTCTGGCTTGGGTAGCATAGACGGTTGAGAAGTCAAAAGTTGTTATGACGTTACTTGTAATTTCACTAATTTGTTTTTTGACATTAATTGCAAATTCCTTTTTGTCAGAAATGGTTCCTGAGGTAATTGTCGCTATGAGTACTATGTCAGTATCAGCTGTTAATCCTGCGTGTATAATACTCCCATTCGAAACATCTACAATGGATGATTGCGATGAATCTTTTAACGACCAAGTAACAGCGGCACCATCTTGAATGACTGGCAATGTGACTTTATCATCGGTTCCATTGTACGTTACATTTAAATTCCCTATAGCAATTGCTACTACTTCCAAATCAACAATAACTGCCTCTGCATCGGCCAATCTAGTGATATCCCCTACCAATGTCTTCTGGGTAGCGGTTAAAGCATCATAATGACTACGTGCTTTAGTTACAGCTGCTTTGTCCAAAAGAGTTATATCCGCTTTTACGGGCAAGGCTGCGATTTCGGCTTTCACCAGGTTTGCTGCTGCTAGGTCTGCTGCTGCTTGAGCCTCTAGTTCAATAATAGCTGCTTCCGCATCCGTCAATCTAGCGATATCTCCAACCAACGTCTTCTGCGATCCAGTTAAAGCGTCAAAATCCGTACGTGCTTTAGTTACAGCTGCTTTGTCCAAAAGAGTTATATTCGCTTTTACGGGCAAGGCTGCGATTTCGGCTTTCACCAGGTTTGCTGCTGCTTGGTCTGCTGCTGCTTGAGCCTCTAGTTCAACAATAGCTGCTTCCGCATCCGTCAACTTAGTTATATCTCCAACCAACGTCTTTTGAGCTCCGGTTAAAGCGTCAAAATCCGTACGTGCTTTAGTTACAGCTGCTTTGTCCAAAAGAGTTATATCCGCTTTTACGGGCAAGGCTGCGATTTCGGTTTTCACCAGGTTTGCTGCTGCTTGGTCTGCTGCTGCTTGAGCCTCTAGCTCAACAATAGCTGCCTCCGCATCCGTCAACTTAGTGATATCTCCTACCAACGTCTTCTGCGCTCCAGTTAACGTTTCAAAATCCGTACGTGCTTTAGTTACAGCTGCTTTGTCCACTAGAGTTATATTCGCTTTTGCGGGCAAGGCTGCGATTTCGGTTTTCACCAGGTTTGCTGCTGCTTGGTCTGCTGCTGCTTGAGCCTCCAGCTCAGCAATAGCTGCCTCCGCATCCGTCAACTTAGTGATATCTCCTACCAACGTCTTCTGGGCTCCAGTTAACGTTTCAAAATCCGTACGTGCTTTAGTTACAGCTGCTTTGTCCACTAGAGTTATATCCGCTTTTACGGGCAAGGCTGCGATTGCGGCTTTCACCAGGTTTGCTGCTGCTTGGTCTGCTGCTGCTTGAGCCTCTAGCTCAACAATAGCTGCCTCCGCATCCGTCAACTTAGTGATATCTCCTACCAACGTCTTCTGCGCTCCAGTTAACGTTTCAAAATCCGTACGTGCTTTAGTTACAGCTGCTTTGTCCACTAGAGTTATATTCGCTTTTGCGGGCAAGGCTGCGATTTCGGTTTTCACCAGGTTTGCTGCTGCTTGGTCTGCTGCTGCTTGAGCCTCCAGCTCAGCAATAGCTGCCTCCGCATCCGTCAACTTAGTGATATCCCCTACCAACGTCTTCTGGGTAGCGGTTAAAGCATCATAATGACCACGTGCTGTACTTACAGCTGCTTTGTCCAAAAGAGTTATATTCCCTTTTACGGGCAATGCTGCGATTTCTGCTTTCACCAGGTTTGCTGCTGCTTGGTCTGCTGCTGCTTGAGCCTCTAGTTCAATAATAGCTGCTTCCGCATCCGTCAATCTAGCGATATCTCCTACCAACGTCTTCTGGGTAGCGGTTAAAGCATCATAATGACCACGTGCTGAACTTACAGCTCCTGTGTCCAAAAAAGTTATATTCGTTTTTGCGGGCAAGGCTGCGATTTCGGTTTTCACCAGGTTTGCTGCTGCTAGGTCTGCTGCTGCTTGAGCCTCTAGTTCAACAATAGCTGCTTCCGCATCCGTCAATCTAGCGATATCTCCTACCAACGTCTTTTGAGCTCCGGTTAAAGCGTCAAAATCCGTACGTGCTTTAGTTACAGCTGCTTTATTCACTAGAGTTATATCCGCTTTTACGGGCAAAGCTGCAATTTCGGCTCTCACCAGGTTTGCTGCTGCTTGGTCTTCTCCCCCACCCGTCGGACCGCCAGTTGATGGTGTAGTTGGTGTCGGAGTTGGCGTTGGTGTCGGAGTTGGCGTTGGTGTCGCAGATGGCACGGATTTTTGTTCATCGACCTTAGTCTTTTCGACCAAAAATTTAGAAGCGACCAAAGCTACATCCTGACGACTTGCTTGACTAACTGGGCTGAAAGTGCCATCGGGATTTCCCTTCATAAGTCCGAATTCAACGGCAGCACCAACTGCGTCTTTGGCCCAGCTTGCGATTGAGCCTGCATCAGAAAACGTTAAATTCTGACCTTTTCCTGTACTGTCAACACCTAGTGCGTTCACGAAAATGACGGCCATTTGCTCACGGGTGATGTTTTGATTGGTTCCAAAAGTTCCATTACCCATGCCTTTAAACAGGCCTGCTTTAACAGCGGCTTCTACAGCAGCAAAGGCATAACTGTTTTTTGAGACATCTTTGAAAGTAGGTAGTTCTGGAGGATTGCTAAGGTCCAGATTAAGAGCCCTTGCCAGTATAATAGCAAAGTCCTGTCGTTGGATATTACTTGTCGGGTCAAATTTACCGTCACCGGTACCATTAATAATCCCTTTTTCTACCAGCTCAATAATGGCATCTTTGGCATAGCTGTTTGAAATATCGGTCAAAGATACCGCTGCGGATGCATGTGGTACCAGGGCGCTGAGTAAAGCAGCCGTAGATAGGATGGATAATGATTTCAATTTAAAATTTTTCTTCATACTTTTCTCCTTAGATGATCTAATTTTCAGATGATTAATAATTCCTAGTAGGTGGATATAAATTATATTGCACAACAGTATTTATCGGCTAATCATCTAAGATAAATGATATTAATAGTATAATTGGAACAACATTACTTTATCTCATTTTTAAAAAGCCCTTAGGGCTTTTTACATTCATGGCTGTAATGTTATCGGCCTATAGGCAAAACCCTCTGTCGAACTGGATAAGGGGTTTTTGTGCGTTATGCGCTATCAATCGAAATTCTCATAGTCACAGCCCTTTGCAAAAGATATCAATCGCAGGAAAACCGTTGCAAAGCAAGGTGATTGCGGGAAACGACGAACGCTGAGATGAGCTTTATAAATTTCGTTCAACATTCAAGACCAATTAGTCCGAATATATTTGACTAAACGATCCGGAATATATATAGTAGGTCTATACCTTACGACTTTTCTCTAAAGAGGTCTATTCCACCAAAGAAAGCGAGGCATCTGAATGAGTACCGTTTCTTCCGAACAAGCCGAACAAATTATGCAACTTTTCGTAGATCGTTTTATTCGCAAAGATTATGATGCCATGCTGGAATTGTTTGATGAGGATGTAATTTTTGAATTTCCCTATGCCCCAAAACCGCTGCCAAAACGATTGGAAGGCAAAGCAGCACTTCAGCAGCACCTTGAGATGTTAGAAAAAATGCTTGAGATTACTTCTATCACGACACCGATTGTTCATGTTTCGGCTGACTCACCGATGTTCTTTGCACAGTTCGAAGGAAATGGCACCATCCTTGCGGATGGTAAGCCCTATGAACAGCAATATATTTCTGTCGTAGAGCTTAAAGATGGCAAGATTATGCGGTATCAGGACTACTGGAATCCGTTAGCTCTGATGTAATCCATTAATTATGGAGGAGATGTTCTCATGTATACCGAACCATCAAATCGCATTTTGCTCACCGGGGGACAAGGAAAAACTTCCTCCCGTATCGCTCAACTTTTAATAAGCCAAGGCTATCTCATCCGAAGTGCAGGACGTAGCTCATCCAAGATGAACGAAGCACAAGCTGACCATGTGCTCTTTGACTGGTATGATGACTCCACCCACGAAACAGCTTTGCAAAGCATTAGCGCAATTTATCTCGTTGCGCCGCCGGATTTACATCCCGAAGAAGTCATGATTCCTTTCATTCGTAGAGCACTGGACGCTTCCATTAGACGATTCGTTCTGCTGTCCAGCGCATCGGTGTCGGAGCATGGACTGGTTTTCGGCACTGTACATCAGTACCTGCGAGAGCACGCGCCTGAATGGGCCGTGCTGCGTCCTTCTTATTTCATGCAAAATTTCACCGAAGGCGGACACGGGCATACCATACGTCAGCAAGGGCAAATCTTTACAGCTACCGGTGAAGGCAAAGTGGGCTTCGTGGATGCAGAAGATATTTCCGCGGTTGGCTTTCATGCGCTAACCGACAAGGTACCGCATAACAGGGATCACTTGATTACCGGACCTCAATCACTTAGCTATGCTGAAGTAGCGGCTTTGATCCACAAGCTTACTGGCCTAACCGTACAGCATCTCACCATTACAGAAGATCAACTAGTGGAGTCGCTGACTGCTGCAGGAGTACCTGCACCGTATGCAGCTTTTCTAGCTAGGTTGGATCACCGTATCCGTGTGGAAGGATCCGAAGATCAGGTTACAGACACTGTGCTGCGTGTAACCGGACGAGAGCCGCGTTCACTTGAGGATTTCATTCAGGAAAATAGGACCTGGTTCCAAGCGACTTAACAGCCAGAACCAGGTCTCACCAATCCTTATTTCATATGCAAGTATACAGAAGGGCTGTCCCAACCGTCATCACAGATGACCAGGGGACAGCCCTTTCTTTGGTACAACTTCTATTAGAATTTCCCTTTACCCGGCTTCATGACGGATAGCACAATCTGCATGATGCTGACTAGTTTCTGTTCATCCATTCCCAGTTTCGCCGCGAATACCAAGGCTATTCGCTCATGCGCCAGAAACCGGGACAGGTCTCTGATATTCAAATCCAGACTTAGCTCACCCTGTTCCATCCCGCTCTCCAGCATCTTATAAAAGGCCTGCTCCACCTGTTCGGTATTCTCGTGCATGTAGGCGGCCAGCTCCTCGTCGTGAGGCGCCTGCTCAATTGCGCTGCTGATAATGAAGCACTCCCGGCGCAAATTTGGATCCGCGAGAACCCTGATCATCGTAGTGAAAGCCTGCTCCACTTTGTCTATGACCGTTCCCGGCTGATCCATCAGTTCCTGCAGGTCGCGATTTTTTCGATCCATATAGTATTTTACAGCCGTAAGGAATAGATCGCGCTTAGTGCCGTATGTGTCATATAAACTCTGGCGGGCAATGCCGAGCCCGGTTATTAAGTCCGGCAGCGTTGCGCCTTCATAGCCTCGGCTACCAAAGACGCTCATGGCTTTATGCAGTACTTCATTTGTATCAAATGCTTTTGTTCTTGCCACCCTCAGCGCCCCTTTTTATATTTTATCATAGGACAAATAACGAAGAGCCGCAACGACGGTAGAATTCGGCTCAAGCTGAGACGCTACTTTTTTGACTATATCCATCATCTCAAGAAGCAGGTCGTTATCATGATCCTCTAAAGTAACCAGCGATGAAATATGTTTTTTCGGTATCGTTACAATGTGCACAGGATAGAATGGACGGGTATGGTGGTAGGCCAGCGCATGCTCCGTCTCCATTACCTTCTTTACCACAGGTCGACCGCTTAACACCTCTTCGCAATAAAAATGTTCTGGCATACACGCGCACCCACTCGTTAAAAGCTATCTCTTTGCAACTCTTTGACCTGAAGCAGCTCATTGGCAGGCTGCCTTTTGTGAAAACGATAGATTGCCGCCACGCCAGTTGTCGCGATGCCAACGCCAAGGAATACGCTGCCAGCACTCCACCATGATGCCATCACCGCGCCAAGCACAGGAGCGATGAGCATCGAGCTCGTCTGTAGCGCATTGGCTAACGCAGATACCGGACCGACCGTATCATCCGTCGTCTCCATTTGCAACACATAGCCAAAAGGCACAGCGCTTTGCGCGCTGCAATACCCAAGCGCTGCGCATAATGGCAGCCACAAAGCGAGCCCCGCATGGAAAAATCCCATGCCGGTGAAGCCTACCACAATGATGAGAAAACCGGAGGCAATGCCCGCCGTCGTCATATGAGCAAGCGGACGCTGTCTCCATCCTTGCCATTGTCCAGCCATTAATGCGCCAGCTACGCTGCCTGCGCCTACTGCGCCAATAAGCAATCCGAACCTCGTTTCATCCATTCCCGCTTCCTTTGCCAGCAGAACAAACAACCCGTCATACAAAAAAATAAGAAAAAATAAAGTCGCGGCATACATAATTGCGGCTTTGAGAAGCGGTTTGCGCATCAGATGCTCCCAAGCTCCGCGCAATCCGCTGGTTGGCTTCCCTGTCTGTTGCCGTTGCCCGCTCCAAGAGGGCATTGCGCTAAGCATGACTGCCGACAATGCATACAGCACAGCACTCGTATAGAAAGGAACCGACGTTCCGAGAGCTGCCATAAGCGCACCTCCTGCCATCGGCCCTAAAATTTTCGTCAGGTTAACCGACATTTGGCTTAGAGAAGAGGCCTGAGCAAGCAATGAAGTATCGACGATCCTTTTTACAGCGCTTTGTCTAACGGGGTCAAAAATGGCGCTCATACTGTTTTTCAGCAGCACTAGTATGAGCAGAATTGGCAGAGACGGCGCCCATGCCATACACAACACAAAAACGGCGCGCAATAGATCACATGTAATTAGCAGGCTTTTGCCAGGCAAATGACGCAGACGCACGCTCATCCACGGACCCACGATGACATAAGGCAGACCGATACAGATCGATAATGCAGCCAGAGCCAAAGAGCCATGACCCCATGCGTAAACAACCAATACGCTAAGCGCAATAAAATCGAGCCAATTCGCAAAGTCGGACAGCAGCTGCCCAATAAACAGCTGGCGAAAATTTTTTGCCCGCAGCGGACGCCAAATTGGATCATGCATTTGTTGTTGCTTCATCTTGATAACCTCCGGTATGCGTTGATAAACACAACTTTACCGAACCATTATCAGAGCAATATCAGAGGGAGCCCAGATGTTGCTGAAGCTGCTTCCTGACTTGGCTGCTTATTTCATCAATCCCAATCTGAGCGGTTAACCTGCCCCATTCCTTTTCGTAAATATCCCGGTCTATTCCTCCCCACCCATACTGCTTGGATATAGTAAGAAGCGTATGATAGCCGTTCAACAAATTCGGGACAAACTGCGACTGCTTCAGCAGCGCCAGTCCCTGTTCGATCAGCGCTAGACCTAATTTTGGATCCGAACGGTACACAAATAATCCTTTCAATATCCGATATTGGCCTTCCTCACGTTGATAGGGATACTGTATTAGCCGTTCCTCGACCGCTTCTATCGCCGCATCGACCTCGGTCCATCGTTCAGCACGCAGTACAAATTCCAACTGGAGATTTGCCGTATAGGGGATAAGCCCTTCCCAGTTATTGCGCTCAACCTCTGCACGGAGTGAATCAAGCTTCACCTTCGCTACCTCGAGCTCTCCCCAAACCATCAGCATGCTGATAATCGACATCGTCGCAAGCTCGTTGTGCCATAACGATGGAAGCAAATTGTGGCGCAGCGCCTTTTCTACAAACTCGCGGTTGCTCTGCGGATCGATGAGCTGATTCAAGTACAGCAGAAGGAAGGCCCGATCGACAAAGGAGCCCTCCTCTTCCCGCACCATAAAGCGTACATCTCCTTCCATTACGCGAATCAGCATTTGAAAAGTCGGATCGACCTCAAAGCCTAGCACATCCTTATTGCGGGCAAGCGTGAGTAGAGCATCCCCTCTTCCATATCGCAAATAAGTGCCGGCTATCCCCTTGAGATCCTCTGAGAAAGATGGTAGCTTAAGCAGAGGATTAGCGCCCAAGTTCTCTTTCGCCAGCTTTAACCGGTAACCAATTCCGCGCATCGTATCGATCTGAATGGCAGGCGACCATCTCGCCAGCTTCCGCCTAAGCCGGTAGACGTGATCGTCAACAGTCCGGTCCACCGGTGATCCCATCGTCCAGACTGCATCAAGCAGCTGCTCGCGCGAAAGCGTCTGCCCCGCGTTAACATACAAGTAGTGCAGCAGTGCATATTCCTTGGGAAGCAGCACGACTTGTTGTCCTTTCCATGTGACCGTGTACGCACCAGCATCCCATTCCATAAGCTTTAAATTTTCACCTCAATCTTTAACTCTAGCTTTGCTTGCCGAAGCACTTGACTGTGCATAAAGCGCGGACGCCGCGGCACTTGGATTAGTCTATAAATTAGACCTAATTTCCTCTTTTGCTCGGTTTTCAAAAAAATAAATCTACTATGTAGATCTATTTCAGCCGTTGGCCCTGAATACGCCTGCTAATGCCCGATTAATCGGACATTAGCTTTAATAACTAGATCTATTTCATTTTAAAAACTGAAATTTATATCAATAAGTCTAAAAACTAGATCTATGCCTCTATTTACCTCCGTCCAATAGGATTGAGGAAGCTAAACAGACAATTGCCGATTAACGAACGTAATCATCTGCTCCTGAGTAACGCTTAAACGCCCCTTCGCATTTGCCGTGTCCGCTGGTTCTACCCACCCAAAACCATCCGACTCATAGCGCGGAAAAATATGCATGTGATAATGGTTCAAATCATTGAATATACCGCCATTTTGAATAACCGTAATCCCATCAGGCTGGAACTGCGACTTCAGTACTCTCGACAACATAGCAGATGTCTTCATTATTTCAAATGCGGTTATTTCGTCCAGGTCATCGACATCATGATAATGATGTTTAGGTAGAATGAGGATATGCCCTTCACTCAGCGGGGCATGATCAAGAAAGCAAGTAACCAGCTCGTTCTCATAAACGATATGCGTTTCCACTCTTTTATTTGCAAGTTTACACCCTAAGCATTGCTGGTCCTCCATCTCCTTCTCCTCCTTATATATGAAAGCTATTTCCCTAAAAATCCGCCTTCGGATTTTATCACTTGACCCGTTATCCACTGCGATTCATCGCTCGCCAAGAAGCTGATCGCTCTCGCTGCATCTTCCGGCAATCCGATTCGTCCCATCGGGAACATAGGCAGAAAGCCTGCTTTCATCTCTTCATCCATCCAGCCTGAATCGGTTGGCCCTGGATCAAATCCGTTAACGGTAATTTGGAGCGGCGCCAAGCCTACGGAGAGCGGCTCGATCAAACCGATCAGCGCACCCTTCGTTGCGATGTACGCTAAGTTATCCGGGTCCGGCCCTTTTGAAACCATAAAAATAATTCTTCCTGCTGTTCCTTTGGCGTGGTTTTTCTCAAATCTTTTTGCAAATTCCGTACTAAGCAAAATCGGTCCGCGATTGTTCACGACATAATGCTGATCCAGCAGATCAATGTCTAAACTCCGAAAATTTGTTGGTACGCAATAGGTGGCATTGTTGATCAAAATCGAAGCGCTGCCTAATGAGCTTTCGACTTGCTCCATAAGAAGAGCAGGAGTCTCGGGATTTGCAAAATCCGCCTCCATATGGCTGGCCCTTACGCCTAAGCCTTCTAATTCATAGCGCAGCTGCTCCGGCCAATCCTTCTCCCCGCCATTGCCTTCCGATTCATCAAAAGCATGCCAATGCGTAAAAAAGATATCAGATCCCAAACGTGCTAATGAACGGCATATCGCTGTTCCAATTCCCGCTGATCGGCTAGCCCCTGTAACGATCGCTATTTTATTTTTCAATGAGATCATTGCTGTTCCCCTCCAGTTATTGACTATTTGCTTGATTTGTTCCGATCCCTATCATTTCTACACTTCTCCTACCTTAACCTTTTATACGTCAAGCAAGATAAGTGGGCAGACAGGAATGAACACTTAAAATATGCCCTGATTATTTGCCGGATCAGCATATTTTTGGAGCCAGCTTTGACAAAGCCGTACTGGAAAACCAGATCGCTGAGCTGAGAACAAACTATCCGAATCTAAAAATTGGAATTGTCGAGTAGCATCCCCTCTACAAGAAAAGCGGCAGCCTCAACACGAAGAGCTCCAGCGAACCATTGCAACCTTTTCTTGGACTAATCGTCTATAAGGAAATAAAGCAAATTTATGGGAATAAAAGGAGGGTCATTTATGCAAATAAAATGGATGTCTCGAACCCTACTTGCCGCTTCCGCCCTGGTCATAGCTCTCCAAACAGGGCGGACAGCAAACAACAATGGAATGAACCAAGTGTATGCAGAGAAAGCCGTCGTATCCTTTGCTGGAGGGTAACCAGAGATTCAGTCGCCATATGTCCAGCCCGCTTGGTCTGCTAAGGTCGATACATGGGAGGTTTACGCTAATACGAATTTTACAGTGACAGGTGAGGGCAAAGTTTTCTCATTAAGCGGCAAGAGGCTGATTGCTTTGAACGTTCAAACAGGCAAGACCGTTTGGACTTACGGAGCTAGTCTGCTGCCTAGCATTATTTATCAGGAGGGGACTATTTATGGTGCTGCAAATGACGGGAGCATCTATGCTCTCTCTGCATCGAACGGGAAACGAAAGTGGCTGTCGAGTATCAAGCTGCCGAGTCCAGACGCTATCGAGGTTGTGGGCGATACGTTGTATATCCTGAAAGGAAAGGCTATGTATGCATTTAATCCGAAGACGGGAAAACAGCTTTGGACAAACACCGAGCTGCAATCCGAATATGGACACGCGGGGCTCATCGATGCGGGTGATGTCGTATTCCGCACCTATACCGTGCAAGGCGCACTTACCTCCGTTCAACTTAACGCCATCGATAAGAAAACAGGAAAGAAGCTTTGGGGTATTTTTCGCCAAAACACACCGCTCAAGATCGAAGGCGGGCTGGTATACTCCGTTAAAGATAATTATAGTCCGATAATTGAAGGTCCAGAGCGCAGCGTCACGGTGTCCGTGATCAATCTGAAAACAGGTGAATTAAAAGGCAGCCGTGTTTATCGTTGGAGCGTACAGGAAGGTCCCGGCGTTGAATATCAGACCGGCGGACCGTGCTATTTGGACGGAAATGATTTTTATGTCCATCAGAATGGCATTATAGCGAGGTATGATTTTTCAAATTACAAACCTAATGACAAACCTCTGCGTAACTATTATGAGCCCGCCTCAAATTCGTATGGCTACCCTGCTCAAAAAGTCCATCGCGGCCGCATTTTGTTCGCTAGCTCCGGTAATGGTACGCTTACTGGCATCAAGACAGCCAACGGACAGCAAATGAGCTGGGCCGGGGACAACCCTTCCTCTATGACGGACATCTATGGAAAGGGTGTCTATCTTGCCCAAACCGACGGCATCCTGCACGCGATCGATTTTGATTCAGGCAAGCCGCTATTCCGGGTGAAAACGGGCGCTCGCAATTATGGTCCGACGCTTAAGGAAGGTGGCTCGCTTATCATACAGACGAACGGAAAGCTGACTGGCGTGCGATTGCCTGCGGCATTGAAGTAATCGAGCAATCACAAATAGCTGCCTCTGTTTCCACCGGCCTCCCCCAATGGGGGAGCAGTCGGTGATCTATTTGATCGCTGAACTCCATATGGGCCTAAGCACGCTTTATGACTTTTTCGAACCTACAGCTTATCCATAAAAGCTAACACATGCGCTTTAACCTGCTGTTTTTCATCGTCATTCAGTTTATAAGATCGAAAACGCTCTATGTTTTCATCAGGAATCAAAATAGTCGAAGGCTCATGCAGCTCTTTTTTCCGGGTATCTCCATCTTCAACCTCAGTGACATGCGTTCTGCCTCCTTTGGAATGTATGATTTCTGTTTTAATATAGTTGCCTTCTTTATCATAAAAGTCCTCAATCGATTTAATTTCAGATCTAATAAAATTTTTGCCTTCTACAATATGCGAAATGGAATTCGACTTTTTATATCCTGTTCGTTCATGAATCCCCTCTTCATTTTCCTCTAAGGTTTCTATGGCGAAAGCTTCTATTTGCTCGATTTTCACAGCCTCGCTGCAAGCACTTACCAGAACAAATATTGCAGAGACCATAATCATTTTCATGACTATGGCCAACCTGCCTAACCCTCTGTTTAAATTCAAAATCCCACTCCTTACATTAGAAAAATTTCCAGACTACGGTATAAATTGCCTTGCAGAAAGTGACCCGCTTCATCGGGCTTCCAAACGCGCCATGCGTATGATCAGATGTATATTCAATACTTTCTCCATCGAACATTAAATCCTCAAAGATCGGATCACCCTCAATCGTGTACGAGACAACATGAACAGCATCCGCTGTGCCTTCTTTAACGTTTTCTACGAATAGCTTCCTACCGTAACCTGATCGGCATCAATCCTTTCACCAGCATTTGGGTCCATCGTACTCGCAGGATTGCTTCCCGATGCAGGAAGCGGCTGTTCCGATTTTGACGTACAGCCCGCAGCTGCCGTCAAACATATAGCCAATAGGAGAGCAGTCCTCACCCTCGCCATTAACATACCATCACCTCATGTTTACAAACGTTTACAAATCTGTGAAGGTTGCATGTTGCCAAAGACAAACAGCCCTCTACCGTCATACGGTAAAGGGCTGTTAAAGTTTTAATAGATCGTGCGGCCAAACGCATCAGCAATGCCGGACTTTCGGTAAAAATACGTATTAATGATATCGCGCCACTGCGTGGCATGCTTAGCCTGCTCAGACAACCGATTAGCGATATGAACAAACCTTGCTTCATCGATTTTGTCGGCTAAACCCGCCCACTCCTGTAGCATTCGTTCTGCTTCCTCGGCGCCCCAAAAATGAGTATCGTAGATGTGCTGAATAACCGTCTTTCCAGAATGAAGCTGATGGGTATAGGGTACATGGTGAAAAAAGAGAAGCAGCTCGTCCGGACAAGTTTCAATGCGGTCATACAGCGAACGATTCGGTTCCTCATACTGCGATGTATATCCCGTTCCGCTCTCCTGAGTCCGGTCAACGCCGATACCGTCCCGGTCCGCAAAATGATAGGTTCCCCATCTTGAATATTCGTAGCCGTCTACATCAGGCCCATAATGATGGTTAGGCGCCACCATCCAGCCGACGCCAAGCGGTGCGGTGTACCCTTCATAGATCGGCCACGATTCCAGCAGCAGCCCCTTGATTGTGGATACGACTAGAGGATCGCTTCCGAACGTTGCAATCGTCCACTCGGTCGAAATCTCCTCGGCTGTTAGATTTGGATTCCAGACGAGCCGGCCATATCCGTAAAGGTTAGCCTGCGCGAGAATATGTCCTGTCCAGCTCTCATCATTCCCAATATTCGAAACCGCAGCAATTCCGCTATTATTCATCCCGTATATCGTTCCATCGACGATTCGTTTCACTTCCGTCCCTGAGCCTTCCGCAAAGGTATCAAATTCCAGCACCTGCTTCCATTGCGGCACCAAGTAGCACAAATGCTTCTGCTGCCCGGTATACTCTTGGGTGATTTGAAACTCCATCATCTGATTCGTTTTTTTCATCGCGCCGAACAAGGGGGAAACGGGCTCTCGAACCTGGAAGTCCATTGGCCCATTTTTGATCTGCAGCAGCACATTGCTCCTAAAGCGCCCATCCAACGGTTTAAAATGGTCGAATGCCGCGCGAGCACGATCCGTCTTCCGATCACGCCAATCCTGCATGCAGTCATAAACGAAGCAGCGCCAAATGACGATCCCATCATGTGCTGCAAGCGAGTCAGCAAGCATGTTTGCCCCATCCGCATGGTCACGTCCATAAGCGAATGGCCCAGGTCGATGCTCAGAGTCTGCCTTAACGACAAAGCCGCCGAAGTCAGGTATGAACGAATAGATCCGCTTTGCCGTTTCCTTCCACCAGCTTTGCACACCCGCGTCAAGCGGGTCTGCCGTGGGCAAGCCTCCAATCTGCAAGGGTGCTGCAAAATTAACGCTCAGATACAGCTTAATCCCGTATTCGCGGAAAATGTCCGCAACGCCCGCTACAGACGGCAGCAGCTCATCGGTAATGAATCTCGTCTCGATCTCATGGACGTTCACATTGTTAATGGAGATGGCGTTAAGTCCGACCGAAGCTAGCATTCGCGCGTAATCCTTTATCCGCTGCAAATCGGTAGTGATGCTCCCATTTTCATAAAAAATAGAACGGCCTGCGTAGCCTCTCTCAATCGAACCGTCCGCATTATCCCACTGATTAATCATTCGCAGCCGGTTTCTTGGACACTCTTCCGCGTTCAGCTCCTCAACAGGCTTGCCTGCGCCTATGAGACGCAGCAGATGGAAAACGCCGTACAAGACTCCGACTGTCGAGCCGCCGGTAAGCGTCAAATAGCCATGAGCGGCACCTTGCGTATACCGGAGCTTAAATCCCTCTTCCCCCAGCCGCCATTCCTCTAAACGCTCTTCATCCGTACAAACGATGATCTGAAGGAAGCCGCCCGGTTCCTTCCTTTTGTTGAGGGCTGGCGTTATGCCGATGCGAGCTTGGATGCCGCTGCGAAGCTCCTTTATTGCCGTATTCAATACGCCGGACGGTTCACCGTCAAAGACAAGCTGTCCAACTAGAGCTGAATACTTAGCTTTCAGCAGTTCATCCTCAAGCGGCGAATCATTCAGCCAAGCCTTATACGCATGACTATTCATTAAACATAGTGCCTCCTTGTACGCTGACTTAACTTAGCTGCCTTAAGACAGCGAGGTCTGCTTGATGACACGCCAGAACGAGCCCTTGGGCTCATGGCTCTCATTGAACAGCAGCGGCCAGTTTTTCCGTCCGCGAACAGGAAAGTCGCTCAGCCACGTATAATCATCCGCTGCACCCCAGAAGGTGACGGCATCAATATGATTCCGATACTCCGACAGCAAATGAAATACCGCTTCATACCGCCGCTCCTGCAGCTCCAGCATCTCATCTGTCGGGCTGACGACATCCGAACGCAAATCGTCATGACGGAACATGGATATATCTAGCTCTGTTAATTGCAATCTCAGGCCAAGTGACGCATATTTCTCGATAGCTGCCCTGATCTCATCCAAGCCTGGACTATACAGGCTCCAATGGGCTTGGAGGCCGACGCCATGGACCGGCACCCCCTGTTCAAGCAGGTTTTTGACCAACTGATAGATTTTATCGCGCTTCAGCGGGTTGGACTCGTTATAATCATTGTAGAAAAGCTGGGCTTTCGGATCTGCTTCATGCGCGAATTCGAACGCTTTGGCGATAAACTCCGGTCCCGCGATATCCAGCCACTTCGAAGGGCGCAGCAGGCCCGAGCCTTCGTCCGAAATGACCTCATTAACGACATCCCAAGCATAGATGTCCTCTTTATAACGCTTCACAACCGTATCAATATGTGATTTCAAACGGTCCAACAGCTTTTCACGGCTAACGGGGCTGCCATCCGCTTCTTGAAATAACCAATCCGAAGTCTGATTATGCCAAACGAGCGTATGCCCTCTCAATTTCTTATTGTTCTCTCTTGCGAAAGCAGCGATTTTGTCTGCCGCTTCAAACGTATACGTATCCTCTGCCGGATGTACGCTTACGAATTTCATTTCATTTTCGGCGGTCAGGCTGTTGAAGTGTTTTGCAATTAAATCGCCAGCCTGAATGATCGTACGCGGATTAACTGCGGCGCCTATATCGAATGAATCACTAAATGCTTCGTAAAGCTTAGGAATATTGCCGTCTTCCATTCTGCTCATGACTCTTCCCCCTATATTCGATTAACCCTTCACGCCGCCTACCGTCATTCCTTTTACAAAATATTTCTGCAAGAACGGATACACCATAATGATCGGCAGGGATGCCACGATGGTCATCGTTGCGCGGATCGCGAACGGCGTCACCGTATTGGCTCCCGAGTTATTGGCATTGGCGAACGCATCGCCGGCGGTCTTCGTCGTCAAGGACGCGTTCGAGTTTTGCAAAATTTTCTGCAGCTCGTATTGCAGCGTGCTAAGCTCGATATTCGATGAATTGTACAGGAATACGTCAAACCATTGATTCCATTGATAGACAGCCGAGAACAAAGCAACGGTTGCAAGGACCGGAACGCATAGCGGCAGCACGATGCTGTAAAACATTTTAAAATCGCCCGCTCCGTCAATTCTTGCAGATTCCAAAATGCTCTCCGGCAGCCCTTCGATAAAGGAACGAATGATGATCAAGTTAAACACGCCGATCAAGCCCGGGAAAATATAAACCCAAAAATTGCTCAGCAGCCCTAAATCGCGGATTAAGAGAAAGTTCGGAATGAGCCCGCCGTTAAAATACATCGTCAAAATAAACGCAATGGTAACGAACTTACGGAGTACATACTCCTGCCTGGTAATCGTATAGGCGACCATCGCTGAGCAAAAAACGGTAGCTACCGTTCCGATCACGGTACGAAGAATCGAGATCAGCGTCGCATGGAAAATCGTCGATTCCTTTAGCACATAGGCGTAGTTGTCTAATGTCCATATCCTTGGCAGCAAATAAATGCCGCCCTTAATCGAATCGGTCGCGTTGTTCAGCGAAACGGCGGCCGTGTTCAAGAACGGATATAAGGTTACGATCATGAGCAAGGTGAGAAAGATATAATTGCATATGTCAAAAATCAGATCGCCGCGTGACGAGCGAACTCGGCTGGACTTTCTGGACAAAGCTTCTGCTGCCATATTATCCATGTTGTACCCCTCCTTCTAAAACAGTCTGGACTCGCCCATTCGCTTCGCAAGATTGTTCGCTGCGAACAATAAGATAAAGCTGATGATCGTTTTGAACATGCCCGCCGCAATCGAGAGCGAGTAATTGCCCTGCGCAATGCCGTATTTCAGAACAAATATGTCAAGGTTTTCCGAATAGTCGATGTTCATGCCGTTGCCCAGCAAATACTGCGGCTCGAAACCCGATTCCAGCAAATACCCGATATTCATAATCAGCAATACGATAATAACCGGCTTGATGCCTGGCAGTGTAACATACCACATCCGTTTAATGCGTCCTGCTCCGTCCATCTCTGCCGCTTCATACTGCGCGGGGTCAATCATGGTCATTGCCGCCAAATAGACGATCGTATTCCAGCCCACATCTTTCCACACCGAGCTTGCTCCAAAAATGCCCCAGAAATATTCTGGAATGCCGAGAAACAATATTTCCTCGCCCTTCTCGACAAAGCCGCCCCAAATGAGCAATTGGTTAATGATGCCATCAGGCGATAATGTCGTCTGAATAATGCTGGCCGCAACGACCCAAGAGATAAAATGCGGCAAATAGCTTACCGTCTGAACAACTCGTTTAAAAGCGACCTTGCGCACCTCATTTAGAAGCAATGCGAGCGTAATCGCCGTAACGAAGCCTAGAATCAGATTGATTCCGCTCATCGCAAGCGTATTTCTTAAGACGCGGATAAACCGTTCATCCTGAAACAAAAACTGAAAATGGTCAAATCCGACCCATTTCTGCTCGCTAAAGCTTTTGGCTGGCTTATAGTCTTGGAAGGCGATCGTCCACCCCCATAGAGGCATGTATTTAAAAATAAACAACCATGCTAGAAACGGTACAGACATGAGCACAAGCACGCGCTGCTCAACCAGCTTTTTCGCAAAATACTTCAGTCCTGTCGGCTTCTTTGGCAACGCCAGATTTGACGTCGACATTGTTGGTTTACTGTCCATCTTATCTCTCTCCTTCCGGACTGAATCGGGCTGTGTAGAAGGAAAGGCCGGCTAATGCTAGCATTAATCCGGCCTTTCGCCATAACCTAAGTATCGATTATTTTGCCGCTTCGATCAGCTTCTTCACTTCTTCTGTCGTCCATTTCTCGTAGGCAGCCGTATCAAGCTTGCCGAAAGCGTCTGTATACTCGGTCCATACCTTTTCAAAATCGGCTGGTTTCGAGAGGACAAGCTTAGGGAAATATTTTTTCGTAATTTCATCTTTCTTCGTTTCCCAAATTTGCTGCTCGGAGCCTTGCTCCTTCGGAATGCCCCAAGAAGGGTACCAAGGACGGTCATCTGGCGCCGCGAACATTTCGGAATAGGTTTTCACGCCGTATTTGCCCAAAATTTCTTTATCCGCATCCGTCAGGCTCATTTGGAACACTTCAGGCTGCAAGCCAGGAGCAACGGAGTTGCCGTCCGGAAGCGAGGAGCCGTTGCCGTACAGCGGCCAGTTCCATGAATAATATTTGAAGCCGAATTTTTCGTTAAACGCTTCGTCGATCTTCGCGATTTGCTCAGCCGTACGATACATCCGGCCCTTGTCATCCACTTCGTACGTTTCGCCCTTAATGCCCCATTTTTGCAAAATTTGGTTTTCGTCGGTCAATAGATTATCCAAATATTGAATGATGCGAGCAGGGTCCTTCGCGCTGACGGTAATGCCCATTCCGCGGTTTTTAACGAAGCCTGGAGGGTCTAGGTACTGATCCTTCTGTCCATCAAACGTAACGGGCAGCGGGAAATAAACAAAATCGTCTTGCGTTGGATCTTGCTTAGCGGCGTCCTTAAGCGCATTTTGCGCATTCGAGAACTGCCAGCCGTAATCGAAGAAGCCGACTACTTTATGAGAAGTCAATTTCGCCAAATATTGATCGTAGTTGTCTACGAAGGACGCTTTATCGAACAGGCCTGCGGCATTGATTTCATTCAATTTTTGCAGCCAGCGCTTTGTATTGTCATCCGCTGCATACGTCTTTGCGTCGAAGGTCGTCATATCGACGATGACATTGCCGTCATTCGGATAGCCTGCCAAATGGTTTGGCGGGTTGGAGGTTGCGAAAAAACGCCAGTCATGCGTCAAGGAAACGAGACCCGTCAACTCTTCATCCTTATGCTTCTCTACGAAATTTTTAATTAAATCCATATACTCATCAAGCGTCTTGATCTTCGGATAGCCCGCTTCCTTGAGCACGCGGCGCTGTACCCAGAAGGCGCCTTGGTTGATATTCGGATCCGGAATATACTCGCCAACCGTATTCGAGAACGGAAGGAAATAAATTTTGCCGTCCGCCGCTTTCATTTGATTGAAGTATGGTCCGTATACGCGTTTAATGTTCGGGCCGTATTGTTCAATGAGCTCGTCGAGCGCAATGAAAGCTCCAGCATCAAGAATCTTGTCGATTGCAGCATCCGGGATCATAACATCCGGGTAAGCGTTGGATGCGATCATCGTTCCGATCTTCGTATTCAGGTCGCCTACCAAATGCTCAATTTTAAAGTTAACGCCCGTTTGATCCTCAAGCATTTTGCCGATCGTCGTTTCGTTTGAGTTCGTATCCTTGGCTGCAGCAACGCCGTTGAAATAAGAGAAAGTCACCTTTTCAACCGGCTTCTCTGTTTCACCCTCTGCCGCTGCGTTTGGACTGCTCGCGCCGTCTGACGGCTTTGCTTCTCCGCCGTTATTATTATTCGAGCACGCAGCAGTGAAAATCATGAAGGCAGCCAAACAAACAAATAATAATCTCTTTGTCACTTTTTTCTAGCCCCTTTCAAATCTGAATATATTTTGTAAGCACTTTCATTATAGGTAAAAATAAAAACTTTGTTTACCCGATAAACTATAGTTCGTGCTTTAAAAAGCATATACATTAATCGCTTGCCGGCCACCTTCACGGTTCAACCGGAACGACGACTTGAATAAACGTGCCTTGTCCAGGCGAGCTCTTAATTAATAGCTGAAAGCGGTCGCCATAGATCAGCTTCAAGCGGTAAATGACGTTTTGAACGCCAATTCTCTCTCCAAGCTCTTCATCGCTCTCCAAATAGCCGTAAAATTGCTTCACCTTCTCTTCGTCCATTCCAATACCGTTATCGTTGATCGAAAAGATCAGCATGTCCTCCTCGCGCTCAACCTGCACAACAATTCTGCCGCCGTTTCTCAGCGGTTCAATGCCGTGAATGCTCGCATTTTCAACAAAGGGCAAAAACATCATTTTCGGCACCATACAATCTCTTGCAGAAGGCTCAATATGAATGTGGTAATTCATGCGATCCTCGAACCGATACTTCTGAATTTCCAGGAAACACACAATGAACTCCATTTCCTCGCTAACCATTACGCGGTCCTTGCCCCAGGTCAGCGACGTCCGGAATATTTTGGCCATATTATGAATGATCTTTGCCGTCTCCGTCTCGTCCTTGATCAAGCTTCGCATCCGAATCGTCTCTAGCGCATTAAACAGGAAATGAGGGTTGATCTGGCTTTGCAGCGCATTGAGCTGGGCTTTCCTTCGTTCGAGCTCTAATGATTTTTTCTGAATATCCGCGATATACACATCATCGATCAAGCTTTTCACTTGGATCGTCATCCGATTGAATTCACTCGTTAATTGTCCGATTTCATCCATGGATTCGCCTTGCTTGATCGTATCGAAGTGCTGGTTTTTCACTTTTTTCATATGCCGCAAAATCCGGACCAGCCTCTCATGCAAGGAGCGCGTAATCCACAAAATAATGAGCGTCGGGATAAAAATATTTAGGCATGCCAAAACGATGACAAACTCCCGTGATTGACGTACGTCCTTCAGCACCTCTTCCTCCGAAATCGTCCCGATAATGCGCCAGTTCTCCAAATAGCTTACATAGGTATTCCCGGTATCAAAGGTGATCGAATCCGCAGGAAATTTAAGTGCCTCATAAGCTACCGCTTCTTTCCTCCAATCCACCGCTGGGTCTGTCGTATACTCGATGATCCCTCTATCATCAACTAAATAAATGTTGCCCTGCAGGTTTTGATTGCGGAAAATCTGTTCAATGGTGCTCGTCTTCAAATCAATTTTCAAAAACTTTTGCCATTTATTTTTTGATTCAAAATAATTCATTTCCCGAATGATGCTGAAGGTATCTTGAACGACCTTCTCATCGCTTTTCAAAAATCGGTCCTCTTGCTGTGTCCGGATAAAAATAGGGTAAGCATTGTTCCTTTTTTTCAGCAGCTTAAACCAATCCGTCTGCTTCATTTCGTTCGATAAATAACCGATGCCGCCTGAATGCAGCATGGTCGGATTTTCAACGTAAATTTTGATGCTTTGAATCGAGGTATATACGGGGGTGTAGCTGTTCAAAATTCTTCGGAAATACGTATCATAGGCCTCAATATAAGCAGCAGGCTCCTTATAGTCGGTTTCTAAAATTTGATTTAAATTGTAATCCGTATAAAAGACAGATGAAATCGTAACGGCATCCTCGACCTCGGACCGAAATTCATTGTTGATCTGCTCCACTGCTCGCGAAATATCCTTCATGCGTTGATTTTTCACATTATCCGTCGTCACATTATAGAAAATAACATTCGTTAATACGATGGGGAGAAACACGGAAAAAAGATATAGGATGAGCATTTTATTCCGAAGGCGAACATTGTTTAGACTTAGATGCAGCTTCACGCGAACAGTCCCCTTTTCCACGGCAATCGGATCATTTTGATGCTCAAGCTTACAAAAGCTTATTGCGGTATTCGGTAGGCGTCATGTGCTCGATCTTCTCGAATTGGGTGACAAAGTAGTCGGAGTTGCTAAAGCCCACCTTCTCCGCGATCTCATAGATGCGCATGGTGCATGATTGACGGAGCAGCTTTTTCGCTTCATTTACCCGCAGCTGAAGCAGAAACTCATTAAAATAGACGCCGTATGTCTTTTTGAACAATTGCCCCAAATAGACGGGATTGACGTAAAATTGCGCGGCGATGCTCTTTAGGCTCATATTTTGCGAAAAATTAACTTCGATATAGCTTTTGATTTTTTGAATGCCGCCCTTCTGCTGTTCCCTTCTCAGCTCTGAAATATGCTGCTGGCTCTCCTCGATAAATGCCGTAAACAGCCGCTTCAATTCACCCAGCGACAGATTCATATCATGCCAGCCGAGCAGCGGCGTGAGCGTCAGCAGCGCTTGCTCGTCCCCCTCCATGCTGCGGATGGTCTTCAGAATGCCCATCATGCACTGCTGGATGTTCATCTTCACAGCCTCTGGAGCGTAACGGTTCTCGCGAAAATCATAAAACCATTTATCGACAACCGCTTTCACGGATTCCAGCTGAAGCTCTTCCATTTGTTCCATAAATCGATTGAACTCAGCTGGATCAAAGCCGATGTAATTCAGCTTCCCTGCTTGGAGCTGATCATAAATAACGATACGAGTGTTCTCATTTACATACTTATATAACAATGCTTCCTTGGCAGCCTTGTAGGATTCACGAATGTCTGACAGACTATGAACGGGAGAACCCGCATAAAGAAACACCCGTTTGCCCAAATGAACACCCAGCGCCTCTCTAAACGCAACCAAAAACCGCTCAAGCTCCCCATTATAAGAAGCCAGCAGAGAGCTGGGCAGCAGAATGCCTATACGATTGCGATGCTCATGCAAACAGATGGACGGATCTGCTTCCGTTATTCCCATAAGCTCCTGCTGAACAAGCTCCTTGAATCGGGCGTTCGAAATTTTTTCCTCTCGAGGCTGCCAGCTATGGTTGTCATTCAGCTCCGCGAACAAATAATATAAGCGATCGGCCTTCCTTAGCCTCAAGCGCTGCTCCCAATCTGCAATGGACGTTTCGCTTGCTTCCCCAAGAATAAGAGATTTAATCATCTCGCCGCCCATCAGCCTATCGCTTTTCGCTTGTTCCTCTTGTTCAAGCCTCAGCTTATCGTTCAAATGGCGTAGAATACCGCTGAATTCTATCTCATCAATAGGCTTCACTACGAAATCATGGACGCCATAACGCATCGCCTGCTGTGCATAGTTGAAGTCGTTATATCCGCTTATAATGATAAAATAAGGCTTGGCGATATTTTCCGCCGTGGCGATGCGAATCAACTCAAGCCCGTCAATGACAGGCATACGTATGTCCGTTATGACAAGATCGGGCTGAACACGCTTAATCAACGCCAGCGCATCCTCGCCGTTATCGGCTTCCCCTACGATACGAAAGCCGCAGGCTTCCCAATCAATCAGCTTCATTAGGCCTTTGCGGGTAAATGATTCATCATCAACCAAAATCGCACTATGCAAATGCATCGTTTTTGCCTCCTATTAGCGATTTATGCCATTCGAAACACGGAATCTACAGGCATATAATGTACGGGAATATGAGGATACCGCAAGCTGAGCCGATCAGCGAGCAGCTTCATGCCCGGCTGCTCGCTTTCCGAGTGCCCGAGAACAATAAGAGCATTGCGTTTGCCGATATATAAGGCATCTCTCACATACTCCGGCGTTTCCCACTCCGGACCCTCGCCATAAAGAATCACATCTACCTGATGCTTGGCGAACAAAGGAATCGCGTTTTGCCCAGCCCCTCTGTAGCCAACAAGCAGACCGATGCGGCTGCAATTCATCGATAAATCGCCTGCTATGCGAACGTAACGCAGACCCAGCTGTTTTTTGACATAGCCCACTACCTGCTCCAGCTTCATTGGGGGAATGGTTGCGAGCGCGGCGCTCGGCAAATATTCCGTGACATGCTCTTGCCAATCCAAGGCATGAATAAGCCCCTCCATGACGCCATCGGGCTGATAGCGGTGCCAATAGTCATGGAAGCGATAAATAGCTAAACCATTTTCCTCAATAAAACGTTTCTTTGCCTTATAAACAAGATCATCCTCATACATCGAATCCACCTGATCATGATGGCTGAAAAACGTCCCTTCATGCGTAATGATGAAGTTAGCCCCCAGCTTAACTGCCTGTTCAAGCACTTGCTGGGTCGCCATAAACGTAATGGCAATGCCTTTTACTTCCGTTTGGGGATGTCCAAACTTGAGTCCATCTATATGTGCTGCAATAGGATCAACGGACGCCGTTAGCTCATCCATTACATTCTGAACGTTTATCATGGCTTGTATCCACTCCTAAGTTTAATTATTTAAATTGTAATTTCAATAAAAAATCTGCACAATGCAAAAAGTATAGTGTCAACCCAATAAACTATAGATTTTAACAACAAAAAAAAGCAATCCCCTCCGGATTAATTCCGGAAAGAGATCGCTGTATCATATATTTATATTCATTTTTGTAAATAAAAGTATTCCAAGCTCCCTATAGTCGCTCTTTTACCCAAACTGCCATTTCGCCTTTGCCTCGATTCGCCCAGGCATAATAAGGGATAAAGGTAAGGCTCGCCGGCTCTAAGTCGGCATCCGCATTAGAGCGATATAGCTGCGAGCCCCACTGCTCAAATTGAAGCTTAAGCCCTTCCGCCTTGATCACCTGAATGCCGCCAATCAGATTTTCTTCATAGGAGGCTTCAAGCTTAGCTTGCTGCGGCAGATGCAGCTTCTCCAGCTGCGGTCCGTTATCGGCTTCCTCCACGCAATAGACGAGCGGCCCGCGCTGCAGCGCAACCTTACCGGCATTTTGCTTCACCAAAGGATGGCTTCTAACGCGCTGAATTGGCATCTCGAGCGAAAGCTCTACGACATCGCCGGACGTCCAGTGACGATCGATACGCGCATAACCGTCTACGATTTGATTGGCGATTGGGTATATCTCGCCGTTAACGAGTACCGATGCATGCGAGGACCAGTCCGGAATACGCAGCGCCAATGCGAACGAGGCCGGCTGCTCCAGCGTCACCTCGTAGCGTGCCGTGCCTTCCCATGGCATGCTGGATTGCTGATTAAGCTTGATTTTTGTATCGCCTAACGCAAGCTCCATTTCTCCGCCGATATAGAGATGCGAATAGATCGTATTCCCTTTCGTAGAGTACAAATACTCACCGAGAGACGCTAGCAGCCGAGCGATATTCGGCGGACAGCAAGCGCACCCGAACCATTCCTGGCGAACCGGCTTCACGTGATTGTAGTTTTTATTTTTGCCGTCGCATACGTCCGGCGTTACCTCCAGCGGATTCACATAGAAGAAATGTCTGCCGTCGCGTGACATGCCTGCGATAACCGTATTAAACAATGCGCGCTCCATCACATCCGCATACCTGCTGTTAGGCTCAAGCTGCAGCATTCTGTGGGCGAAGAAGATCAGGCCGATCGAGGCGCATGTCTCTGAATATACCGTATCATTTGGCAAATCGTAGTCGAAGGAGAACGCCTCGCCATGAGCCATTGAACCAATGCCGCCTGTGATGTACATCTGCTTCGAGGCTATGTTGTCCCACAGCCTGCGGCATGCTTCAATCAACGTCTCGTCACCCGTCTCCCGCGCAACATCGGCCATGCCCGCTAGCATGTACACGACGCGCACGGCGTGCCCGACCGCAGCTTCCTGCTCGCGCACAGGCAAATGGGCTTGAAAATATTCCGGGTCGATATGGATTTTGTTATTGCTCCAATGCGTCGTTCTGCCTCTGCGGTCAGCCTCTGCCTCGAAGAAGCTAGGCTGCTGTCCGCGCTTATCGATAAAGTAGCTGCTGAGTTCCAAATATTTGCGATTGCCAGTCGTTTCATAGAGCTTCACCAGCGCAAGCTCGATCTCCTGATGGCCGTCATAGCCGGCAATTTGATCAGGGCCATCGCCGAATACGACCGCGATATCATCCGCAATGCGGCATACGATATCCAGCAACTTCCGCTTGCCGGTCGCTTTATAGTAAGCAACGCCCGCCTCGATCATATGCCCGGCAGAGTAGAGCTCGTGGCACTCCGTCAGATTGGTCCATTTATTGCCGGGTTCCTTGATGGTGTAAAACGTATTCAAATATCCGTCAGGCTGCTGTGCCTTGCCGATAATGTCGATCATCTCGTCAGCAACCTGCTCAAGCGCTTCATCCCGCTTCATTTCAAGCAGGTAGCCTACCGCCTCGAGCCACTTTGCCACGTCGGTATCTTGGAACACGAAGCCGTAAAAATCACCTTTTTCAAGTCCAGCCGCGATCTTAAAGTTGCTAACCGCCCCGCTTCGCTCTGCTCCCTCTACACGATCGTTTATGGCATCCCACTGATAAGGAACGACCACGTCCCTCACTAGATTAATATAATAATTCCAGAAATCATCCTTTATTTTAACTTGCTTAAGTGATACCGGCTTCGCGTTATCCTTGCTCACAGTTTGCCCCATCTTTTATCGCACCTCTTCCGCCTCTATTAAACTTCATGCTGCTAAACTTTCTGCTGCTGATTTCTATTGTATGGGTTAAAATAAAACATAAATATGAATGGATATAACTTATTTCTTATAAAATTTCACACAAGCTTGGAGGGAGCAAGGATGATGCTGGAAGCACCTGATCATGTCTATTTCGCCGCGCCTCCGCTGCCCTATTATTTGGAGAGCGGAGTTACCGTTCACAGACCCGGAGATCAACATCCGAACCGGAAGCAGCTGGGCGTATTTGATCTGCTTATCGTAGAATCCGGCTGTTTATTTATCGGCGAGGAAGATCGGAAATGGAGCTTGACCGAAGGGCAGACGCTTCTGCTGCTTCCGGACCGTCCCCACTATTCAGTGAAACCAGCGGAGGAGCGGACTGTTTTCTACTGGGTTCACTTTCTGGCCGTAGGAGAGTGGCAGCAGTCTGGGCTCGACCACGCCAGCATCAGCCATGACGCCCATTACAACCGATTCCTGACTTCACCCTATTCGCTCCATCTCCAAAAAGCATGGACGCTCCCCTATCCCGAGCAAGCGTATCGCTTGCTGCGAACGCTTAACAAAGCGGGAGGAGAGCGCCAGTCAAGCGCCTTCTGGACGCAGCAGCAGACCTTCGAGGAGCTGCTGCGCATGATGGACTTGCGGCAAAATGACAGCTATACAAGCCCATCTGTCACGCTAGCGGAGAAGACAGAGGCTTATATTAAAAACAACTACCGTACCGAAGTGACGAGCAAAACGATGACGGAAGCGCTCAATTTTCACTATAACTATATTACGAGATGCATGAAGCAGGTTTATGGCATGACGCCGATCGACTACTTATCGAAATATCGGCTTGAGCAGGCTAAGCTTCTGCTGCTTAAGACCGAATGGCCGATTGCCGAAATCGCCCAATACGTCGGGTTTGAGAACGTCCCTTACTTCTCGAATTGCTTCACCCACCAGATCGGTCTGCCGCCGACTAAGTTTAGAAAACAATATATGAATTAAGATTTTTATAGGCTTTATTTTTAGTACCCACACAAAAAAAATGGCCCCCCCGAACATTTAGTTATGTACACAATACATACTCACGGAGGGAACAAAATGAAAAAAATTATGATTTGGGCTGGTGTCATTTCACTCAGTCTCATGGCCACTACTGCATTTGCAGCACCGAACGAGGTCAGCAAGGAAACGAAGAAACAGACGCAAAATCAAGAGGAAAACAAAACGTCTGGCAAAGCGGAGAGTAAAGATGATACCGTAAGCGGTTCTGTTTATGGCAATGGCTCGAACGGTCTTGAAAATGCATACGAGAACGTCAAAGATAAACCGGCTGGCGCTAGAATTGCTGAGCTGCTTAAAACAAAATACAACATTGATGTGAACAGTGACACTAGTTTTGCCGCAATCGTCACATCTTTGGAGAAGAACGGAAAACTAAAAGCTGCAGTGGATGTACAAGCCGAGCTAGTCTCGCAGGACCCTACTAACGTGGTGGAGTATAAGAAGCTCAGCAAGCTAAAAGTGAAGCTTGGCGATAAAAAAGTCAAGGTTTACGTAAATGGCAAAACGCTAAGTTTCGAAGTATCCCCTCTAGTAGAGAGCGGTCGAACGCTTATCCCGTTCCGCGCGATCTCCGAGTCGCTGAACGCCGTAGTGGCCTACGATAGCGTAACGAAAACAGTGACCGTAACACGTGACGGCGTCGAGGTTAAACTGACGCTTGGCAGCAAAACCGCTACGATTAATGGAAAAGCAGTCAGTCTTGATGTTGCAGGCAAGGTAAAAAGCAACAGAGTTCTAGTACCGCTCCGTTTTCTGAGCGAGGCACTGGACACCAATGTAACATGGGATGCGGAAACTTCCAGCGCCATTATCATTGATAAAAAGTAATCATTCCCCAAAGTGCAATCGGCACTAATAGCGATCGGTCAGAGCTTCCTATTATATAGGAAGCTCTTTGCATTGTAGAGAAAGCCATGTTTTTTCAAAAAATGGGCTGTACGGATTCGGGCTCGTTAAATGACCGGGACATTCGAGCCTGAATATTCGTATTAAGCCATCGCTTTTTTACATACATAATGTCCGTTTGAGCCAGTCGTAAGCAAGCCGCCCGCTTATTTCATGCCTGCCTGGAAACACGTCGATTTCAAGCTTATCGCCTGCACCTTCAGCTTCGTAGATCGCCTGAATTTCAGCTGCCGCCTTCCGAAAGCCTGCTACCGGGAAAATCGGGTCCTGCACGCCTGATTCGAGAAATAACGGACGAGGAGCAATAAGCCCGATCAGCTCCGGCAGCTCCGCATGAACAAGCAGCCCTGGCGTGTAGTTATCGATGCAATGTGGGACGGCGAAGATGCTTTCCTTAACGGTATTCGTGAAACCTGTCAGCACCGTTGCGTGTATCCGGGCTTCTAGCACGGAGGCAGCAAAGCCAATTAAGCCGCCGCCGGAGAAGCCCATAAGGCCGATTCGATCCTCGTCAACCTCTGGTCGTGAAGACAAATGATCGAAAGCCTTTAAAGCTTCGGTTACGCGCAAGCCGGTAAGCGTCTTGCCAAGCATCATCAGCTTAGTCGAGAGAGTGAAGCAGGAGCTCGGCGCATCCGGATTACGCGCGAGATCAGCTAACAGCCTGCGCTCTCCGAAGCCGATCACATCAGGTGCAATCACGACCATGCCCCGTTTAACGAGCTGCACCGCAAAATGCTGATGAATGCCTGGCTCCGCCAAATCGGGAGAGCCATCCTTTAACAATCCGACAATCTCACGGCTGCCATAGCCGTGACCGTGCAGCGCCAGCACGCTTGGCATCGGTCCCTTTGCGTCATTTGGGATTAGCACATATGCGGCAAAAGTCAGCTCCGGCGTAGCTGACAGCTCTACCCGCTCGCGAGTATACCCGTCACACTGAACGCGTTCAAGCACCTTTGGGGTATGTTTTATATTAGGCTCAAAATGACCAATCAGATCACCTAATGTCGCCTTCAGCTTTATTTTCCGCTCGTTCTGAATTTCCTGCGTTGATCGCTTCCGATGCCGGCTAATCGCTTCCTCATATAACCTCTCTAAATAAGAATCCCCATTCCACATCGTTAACTCTCCTCCTTGGCTGCGTTTGACTGCCTTTTTTTAAACGAAAGATACTCTATAGGAAGCTTGGTGAAGAAGATTTAAGCTAGGGTGTTGAATTTTTATTCTTCATAATGTATATTTATGCAATAGAATGAATTATCGGGAGGCACGTCAATGATTCAGATGGAAAAATCGGCAACAGCAGCTTTATTGGAAACCGCGGAGAAATCAGTACTTTTTACGGCACGCCGTCCTAGCATCGTGATGGAACGCGGCGAGGGTATGCATATATGGGATACGGATGGAAAACGTTACTTGGACTTTGTCGGCGGCTGGGCGGTCACAAGCTTGGGGCATTCCCCTGCTGTATTGCAGGAGGCCTTGTCACGCCAGGCTTCAACCTTGGTTCATGCGAGCCCCGGTTACTATAACAAACCTATGATTGAATTTGCCGAGCTGTTGACCAGCGTTAGCGGCATGGATAAAGTCTTTTTTGCCAGCAGCGGTGCCGAGGCGAACGAAAGCGCCATAAAGCTTGCAAGAAAGCACGGCGCTGTAAATTTGAATGGAGCCAATGAGATTATAACGTTAAAGAACAGCTTCCACGGACGCTCTCTGGCCATGATGTCAGCGACGGGAAAAGAGCAATGGAAGGAGCTTTTTGCGCCTAAGGTAGAAGGCTTTAAGCATGTGCCCATTAATGACCTTGACGCATGCTTTGCTGCGGTTACGAACCAGACCTGTGCCATTATGGTTGAGCTCGTACAAGGCGAAGGCGGCGTTCATGCTGTAGATGAAGCGTATTTGTATGGTCTTCGCAAAATGTGCGACATGTACGGTATGCTGCTTATTTTTGATGAAGTACAGACGGGGATGGGCAGAACAGGCAAACTGTTTGCCTATGAGCATTACGGCATTATGCCCGATGTAATCACACTCGGCAAAGGCATTGGCGGCGGCTTCCCGCTTTCAGCGATGCTGACAAAGAGCAAATATGATCTATTCGAGCCTGGAGATCAAGGCGGAACCTATACAGGAGCTCCGCTCGCAATGGCAGCAGGCTATGCCGTGCTTCGGGAGCTGCTGGAGCAAAATTTAGCAGGCAATGCCAAGACACAAGGCCAATATCTGACAGATAGCTTGCGCAAGCTGTCCTGTGAAATTCCGATTTCAAATATTCGCGGCAAAGGGCTTCTGCTGGCGTTCGACGTACCAGATGGCACTGCCGCCGAGCTAGCCGCAATTTGCTTGCAAGATGGATTGCTAATTAACGCGCTAAATCCATCAACGATTCGGCTTGTACCGCCATTAATCGTTTCCCAGAAGGACATCGATCAAATGCTGAGCATCCTATTCCGCGCTTTCGGCCAGCTCCAAGCCGTTTAAGCTCGGGCAGCCATTACGCTGAGGCGAAGCCACATAACATCTGCCAATCACAGCTCGTCCAATTCCGCTTTAGGATGGGCGAGCTTTTTCTATGAACGGAATGAATTGCAGCTATAGCTGCTGGCTGTTTTGCTGTAGAAAGTACAACAGAAACCTTACGTACTCACTCCTATAACAAGCTACATTGCAGAAACTTCAACAGAATTCGTTTAAAGCCGTTGATTAGTGGCGAAAGGAGCGAATCTGCTTCACAAACTGCAGTGTAGGACTCCTAGTTACCTTTCCAGAACCATTCCGCTGCATAAACTGGAACGTAGAACTGTATGCAAGACATCGGTGGGTTGTAACATCATCTGCTGCCCCCCATTATCACATTGCACTAATGCGAATTAACTGAGCCGAACGTCTGCCCCAGCCTCCAATTCCCTCTACCAATTCAGCGCATTGCCTGCATAATCGACATACTCGCAATCGGCTTCAGCGGCATCCTCACTTAAACGCGCCGCTACAAGCTGCAAGATCGAAGCCGCTGACTGCTCTGGCGTGAGCGTCGCCCCGGCATCAAGCTTGCCCTGCATATACGTTTGCACCCAGCCGGGATGCACGACCAGCACGCGTCCGCCATGCGGCTTGATTCCATTGTGGATGAGCTTGGATTGCATGTTCAGCGCCGCTTTCGACATGCAATAAGCGTACCAGCTCTCCCGGTAGCAATCACCAATGCTGCCTGCCTCCGACGAAATATTAACAAGCAATTTCGAATCGCTCTTAAGCAGCAGCGGCATAAACGTCTGGCTCATGCGCAGGCTGCCTAATGTGTTGACGTTAAAGACGTCCATCATCTCCGTATAATTAAGCGGATCGAGTACGGACGCACCAATATCCCCCAAAATAGCTCCGTTATTTATTAACAAATCAAGCTGCTCCGTTTGCTTAGACGCAATCCGCCATGCCTCCGCAACGGAATCATCGCTCGATATATCAAGCCGCAGCACCTGCAGCCGTTCACCATAGGCATCCTTCAGCTCCGCGAGCTGCGGTACTTCCTCCGCATATTGTCCGGCAAACACTTGGTAGCTCTGATTAAGCAAGCCCTTTACAAGCGCTAGGCCCACCCCTCGGTCCGCTCCCGTTACGAATGCTGATTTCTTCAATTGACCCCACTCCTCTAATCATGTTCAAAACAAAACGAATGATGGATAAGCCGATATGCATACGCTAGATACGGTTGTAATGCGCCTAATCAAGCAGGAGGGCTCTACTTTGCGAACACGCGCTGCCAAAAACAAAGAATTTAAGATATACGTCATCCCCGCATGGAAATGGAAGGAATTCATCGCCTTCGAGCTCATCGGCGGCACTGCCTTCTATTTGCTTTGCCGAAAAACAGCCCATTCCGAGCTCTTTGGCGTCGCCGCCAACATAGCTGGGCCGCAAATGCTCAAATATTTGATGGCCGCTTATCGGCTGGACGCAAAAAACGTTCCGCAGTCCCCGCCGAACTAGCGGAAATGCAGAACGTTTCTTAAGCGCTAGAAGCCGAAGTAGGCTTTCGCGTTGCGATAGGAAATGTTCTGAACCATATCGCCCAGCAGCTCCATATCCTCCGGAGCCTCGCCGGCCTCGACCCATTCACCAAGCAAATTGCAGAGCAGACGTCTAAAATACTCATGCCTCGTGTAGGAGAGAAAGCTGCGTGAATCAGTCAGCATCCCGACAAAGCGGCTAAGCAAGCCCAGATTAGCAAGCGCATTCATTTGGTCAAGCATACCATTTTTTGTATCGTTGAACCACCATGCCGAGCCGAGCTGAATTTTTCCCGGTATCCCGCCGCCTTGGAAGCTTCCAATAATAGAGCCGAGCACATCATTATCCTTGGCGTTAAGCGAATAGACGATTGTTTTCGGAAGCGCATCATCCGAATCCAGCGCATCCAGCAGCTTCGCAAGCGGATAAGCCACTGCACTATCGTTGATCGAGTCGAATCCCGTATCCGGCCCAAGCTTGCCGAACATGCGGGAGCTGTTATTTCTTGCCGCATTGATATGGAATTGCATCGCCCAGCCGCGTTCGGCGTACAAGCGTCCCAGGAAGAGGAGCGTATACGTTTTGTATTGCTTCTCCTCCTCCAAGCTTACCGTTTCCCCATTCAAGGCTTTGGCAAAAATAGCGCCCGCAGCACCCTTCGTCGTCTCAGCGTAAGCGACATAATCAAGAGCATGGTCGGAAACCTTGCAGCCTACCTCGTCAAAAAATTTCACTCTCGCCGCAAGCGCGTCAAGCAGCGCATCATAGCTGTCGATCGTGCCCCCAGCGGCAGCCCCAAGCTTGCCGATCCACTCTACAAACGTAGCGCGATTTATTTCGAGCGCTTTATCCGGCCGGAATGACGGGAGCACCTGCACGTTAAAATCTTCTAAATCCTTGATTGCGATATGATATTCAAGCGAATCAACCGGATCATCCGTCGTACAAATGACCTCTACGTTCGACATCTTGATCAAATCGCGCGCTCTATACTGCCCTGTGGCGAGCTTCGCATTGACCTTCTCCCATATCGACTCGGCATTTTTCTCATTGATCAGCTCATGTACGCCGAAATAGCGGCGAAGCTCCAAATGCGACCATTGGTACAGCGGATTGCCGATCGTTTGCGGTACTGTTTTCGCCCAAGCCTCGAATCGATCGTAATCGGTAACGCCCTCGCCGCCGGTAACGTAACGCTCCTCTACTCCATTCGCACGCAATGCCCGCCATTTGTAGTGATCGCCGTACAGCCATGCCTCCGTCAGGTTCGAAAAGCTCGTATTCTCGAAAATTTGCTGCGGGCTTAGATGGCAGTGATAATCAATAATGGGCATGTCCTTTGCAAAGTCATGGTATAACCGGACTGCCGTTTCGTTCGATAACAAAAAATCGTCGTCCATAAATGGCTTCATTCCCGTTTCCCCCCTCTACCTTATTTGTGGAATTTCACAAGGTCATCGATCTGTACGGCAAGCCCCGTTTGAATGGAACGGTTCGCTGCTATGCCGGTTAAAATCGATCTCGCTCCGTCAATATGATTGGCTGCGCGATTGAACGGGTCTTCCACTGGCGTTCCGAACAAGTCGTTGAGCAGTACAGGATCGCCTCCGCCATGGCCGCCGACGCCTTCCTCCACCTCAACCTCGTACGGTGCGCCAAACATCGGGAACACCTTGATCGTTTTCTCCTTCAAGGCTCCTTCATCCGATTTCTTACCGCCCGAATTAACATACGATTGCTCGACGATGTTCATCTCAAGGCGGCCCTTCGTTCCGTTAAACGCGATACGGTAGCCTTCCCATGGCAAGTAAGCGTTCAATGAATAGGTTAGGATCGCGTTGTTCTTGTAGCGGACAAGCACGCCCATCGTGTCTTCAATATTAATCCCGTCTCCGAATACGCTCTGGTCGCGGCGATAGCCGTCCTCATGCTCTGCGTCCAAATACATCGCCTTCAAATGGTTGTTTTTATCCAAGTGCAGCGCAAACGGGTCATTCTCTGCGTTCGGATTTCCAGTCGCGCGCTCATAAAACTTCGTTTCCCCGCGCTGCTCGGCATTTTCGCGTCCGTAGAACAAAAGATCTCCAAAGGCGAATACCGATTCCGGCTGCGAGCCGATCCAGAAGTTAACGAGGTCGAAGTGATGCGTCGATTTATGCACGAGCAAGCCGCCGCTGTTTTGCTTATTGCGATGCCATCTGCGGAAGTAATCGGCGCCGTGCTGCGTATTGAGCAGCCACTCGAAGTGAACGGACGTTACTTTGCCGATTGTCCCGTTCGCGATAAGCTCTCTAGCCTTCGTATGATGCGGCGCATAGCGATAGTTGAACGTCACCCGCACGTTGCGGCCCGTCCGCTCCACCGCGTCCAAAATGTCCTGGCATTTTTTCTCATCGACCGTCATAGGCTTCTCCGTCACAACATCGCACCCAAGCTCCAGCGCGCGAATGATATACGTATGATGCGTACGGTCCATGCTCGTCACGATAACCGCATCGGGCTTCTCAGCCTCAATCATCCGGTCAAATTCATTCGATTTGTAAGTTCTTACCGCATCATATTTATATTTATCCACTAAAATCCGATTCGCATAGTCCATACGGGTTTGATTAATATCGCAAAAAGCGAGCAGCTCAGACGTCTCTCTGAAATCGGTTGCAAGAGCTCCGTAAAAAAATTCAGCCCTGCCGCCGCTGCCTACCAATACATAACGTTTTTTTGTCATTATCCTTATTCCTCCCTAGATTCGTTACTTTCATCTTACTGCACGAGAGTGGTATAATTCTCTGCATATGATGCTTTATTTTCACAAAACACCGCTTATTTTGCGAAAATATTTCAAAAGGAGCGAATCGATGAAGAACATTCCGCTCGATATCTGCAGCTTTGGCGCCACACCCGAGCTGTATGTAGAATATGTGAAGCGCGCAGCGCCCTTCACGATGGAAGATGACCATTACCATGACTATTATGAAATTTACTATATGCTCGCTGGGCAGCGGATCTATTTTATACGCGATCGTTCTTATTCTATCGAGCAAGGCGACCTGGTGTTCATCCATAAGCATGAGCTGCACAAAACGATGCAAACCGGTGATTCCGCCCATGAGCGGCTCATCATTCACTTTGATGATGCGACGATCAACCGCCTCGCAGGCAAACATGCCGACCTTCTGCTCATGCCGTTCAGACACGCCTCCCATATTATCCGCCTCCCAAGGCAGGAGCAGCTGGCTGCTGACCAATTGATGCGCAGGCTGCTGGCGGAGATCGGGCAGCGCCCCGAAGGCTATGAGCTTTTTCCGCCGCAAGCACTAACCGAGCTGCTGCTGACCGCAGCCAGATACATGCAGCAGCATGAGCCTGTCCCGCTCCATCATGCGACGCCTATGCATGCAAAGATTTCGGAGGTAATCCGCTATATCAACGCTCACTTTGCGGAGCCGCTTAGGCTTGGCGGGCTTGCTGATCATTTTTTTATCAGCCCCTACTATTTGAGCCGTATGTTCAAGGAAATGACAGGCTTCACCTTCTCCGATTACGTCATTCTCACGCGCATGAAGGAGGCGCAGCGCCTGCTTCGAGATTCCGAAATCAGCATAACGGATATAGCTGCAGCTGTCGGCTTCGACAATTTTTCCCATTTCGGCAAAACCTTCAAAAAAATTACCCGTGTATCCCCGCGTGAATATCGCAAGCTGTACTTGTAAATGCTGATATAAGTGTCGCAATATCGTATATATATAGTCATTAAATTGCACTAAAAATAAGAAGACAAATATGTTAGATTATATTTGTTGTCATAAATTTATATACGTAATAGAAATTCACTAATAGAAGCCCAAGGAGAGATGAACCGATGATTCGAATTGGTAAAATCAGTTATTGGCATGTACACGCATGGGATTATACGAAGCAAGCGCAGGAGCATCCGGGCACGGAAATCGTTGCGGTATGGGATGAAATCGCAGAACGCGGACAAGCTGCTGCCGAGAAGCTAGGCGTTTCTTTCTATGAGAATCTAGATGAAATGCTAAAGCGCGACGATATTGATGCAGTTATCGTCGATGCGCCAACCGTAAGGCACCAAGAGGTTATGGTTGCGGCTGCTAGAGCCGGCAAACATATTTTCACGGAGAAGGTTGTTGCTGCAACTTTAAAAGAAGTTAACGTTATACTGGATGAAGTAGCTAAAAATAATGTAAAATTAACGGTATCGCTGCCTCGTTTAAATGATGGCTATACGCTCGCGATTCGCGATATCCTGTCACAAGGCGTACTTGGGAAAATCACGCTGGTACGGGCTCGTTTGTCTCACAACGGCGCGACGGCGAACTGGCTTCCTGAGCATTTCTACAGCCTGGAAGAATGCCGCGGCGGCGCATTGATCGATTTGGGATGCCATCCGATGTATTTGACTAGACTGTTTATGAATGAAATGCCTAAAGAGGTAACGGCTCATTTCGGATACGTAACCGGCAAAGAAGTGGAAGATAACGCGGTATCAGTCTTGTCTGCTCCTTCCGGCGCAATCGGAATTGTAGAAGCTGGCTTCGTTAACAATCATTCACCGTTTACGCTTGAAGTACATGGTACGGAAGGAACGCTGCTGTACGGCACGCCAGACAACAAGCTGCTGCTTCGCACGACCAAGGCAGGCGCAGAATCATCCGAGGCTTGGACGGCTCAACCGATTCCGCCGGCTAGAGAGAGCGCTTTTGACCAATGGGTGCAGCATATCGAAAACAATACGTCGGCAGACGAAAATGTAAGCCTTGCCATTGATTTGACCAAGCTGATGGAGGCTTCCAACCTATCCGCCCGCGAGCATCGTGCCGTTAGAATCGATGAGCTAAGCGAGTAACCGCACAAGTAAAACGCAGTACTCCGAGGAGGAATCGGCATGCCTAACTTTCCTTATGAGGTGATGCATGAACGCCAGGATGCGCTAGAGCGTCTGGAGCTATGCATTAGATGGGGACCTTACGACATTCATGTGCTGCGCTTCCATCTGACGCAATTTCCTCCCGGCAGAATCGTCGGATTTCACAAGCATGCGGAATATGAATTTCATTTCATTCCGCAGGGCAAAGGGAAAGTCATAATTGTTGACCAAGAATACGCACTAAAGCCCGGCATGCTTTATTTAACCGGACCCGAAGTTATGCATTACCAAGAAGCGGATGCCCTTGAAGCGATGGATGAGCTCTGCCTGCACGTGGATATCATCGATAGGAGCGCCCAGGATGACAGCGGCGCTTCCCATTCCTACGACGATTGGGAAGCTGCCGAAGCGCGCGATTGTATCGAGAAGCTTAAAAATTTGCCGCTGTTCCCGACGGCCGACCTGCATCAAGCGATGCCGCGGTTTCTTGAAGCTTATCAAGCCTGCAACGACAATTTTGTCGGAAGCTACACGACGATCAAGCAGACGGTTATTCAAATTTTGCTGCGCGCCGTTCGTGCTTACGACAGCGCAAATGAGCAGAAGCAGTTTCCGACGCGTGATATGAAAGCGTACCGCTACCGACTTGCATTGGAGTATATTTACGCAAACTATGACGGCTTCATCACGCTTGAGGACGTAGCAGACAAGCTTAATCTAAGCTCAAGGCATATTCAGCGGCTGTTCAAGGAGCTCCATCACGGGCATACCTTTAGCCGAATTTTAGAAGACATTCGACTGGCCGTCGTATGCCGCGAGCTGCAGGAGAGCGAGCAATCGGTGGAAAAAATAGCGAAGCTTGCCGGCTTTGCCGGCGGCAACTATCTGCACGCCGTGTTCCGCAAAAAATTTGGCGTGACGCCATCCGAATACCGGAGGAGCTCACGCGAAGCCGTACCGCAATGATCGATCATACCAAACTATTAGGAGGCTTTTAACATGTCCAAAATCTATAAACTTGCTATTATCGGCTGTGGAGGAATTGCAAACGGCAAGCATTTGCCAAGCCTTAAGAAGCTAAACAACGTTGAAATCGTCGCATTTTGCGATATCGTCGAGCATCGTGCGATTGAAGCGGCTGCCCTGTATGGCGCTGAAGGCGCTAAAGTATATACCGATTATAAAGAGCTGTTGACTGACTCCTCCATCGAAATCGTTCACGTATGTACGCCAAACGACTCGCATGCCAACATCGCAATCGATGCGCTTGAAGCAGGCAAGCATGTTATGAGCGAGAAGCCAATGGCCAAAACCGCTCACGATGCTCAGCGCATGGTTGATGCAGCTCGCCGTACAGGCAAGAAGCTGACTGTTGGCTACAACAACCGCTTCCGTCCAGACAGCCAGCATTTGAAAAAGATTTGCGAAGCCGGCGAGCTTGGCGACATTTATTATGCGAAAGCGCATGCGATTCGTCGCCGCGCCGTTCCGACATGGGGCGTTTTCCTTGATGAAGAAAAACAAGGCGGCGGACCGCTTATCGATATCGGTACTCACGCGCTTGATTTGACGCTCTGGATGCTTGACAACTATAAGCCAAAAGTTGTGCTAGGCACTTCGTATCACAAGCTTTCGCAGCGCGAGAACGCAGCAAACGCTTGGGGTCCTTGGGATCCTGCGAAGTTCACGGTTGAGGATTCTGCATTCGGCATGATCGTCATGGAGAACGGCGCTACAATCGTGCTTGAATCCAGCTGGGCGCTTAACACGCTTGAAGTGGACGAAGCGAAGTGTACGCTATCTGGTACAGAAGCCGGCGCTGACATGAAGGATGGCCTTCGCATTAATGGCGAGCAGCATAGCCGTCTTTATACAACTAAGGTTGATTTGAAGGCAGGCGGAGTTGCTTTCTACGATGGCAAAACCGAGAGCGACGCTGACCTTGAAATGAGAATGTGGCTGAAAGCTATCGACGAGGACACTGATCCAGTTGTAACGCCCGAGCAAGCTTTCGTTGTTTCGCAAATTCTTGAAGCGATCTATGAATCATCCAAAACCGGCAAAGCCGTATATCTATAAGCAACAAAGAGGAGCTGCCTCGCAAGGTCTGATAAGACCTTGCAGGCAGCTCCTTTATTGTGTTGAGCGATTAGTTATCCGCAAAAAAAGAAGCAAGCAATATGACTGGAGCGTTATAATCGATCGCATATTCATTGCTTGAATAAGAGCCTCTGGCATCTAAATAAGCCAGGGCAGGAGCAAGCTCAGCTTTTACTGCATCCAAATCCGGGTCACCGCCATAACGATTCGGGCCTCCTACGACTAAGCCTGGAATCGTTATCCCTGTGGCCGCGTTAATGCGATGATGAGGCTCTTTCGGAAAAAGACTGCCAACGCCGGTCACATAGCTGTAGCCGGTCGCGCTGCGCCCAAATACATGATGCAGCTGCTCAAGCGCTGCGTCAGCATAACCCTCGGTAGGCTGCATCCGGTTGGCAAGTAAGAGCAAGCAGCCATAGGCCGCACCCGCTTTGACGGATGCCCATGTATATTCCTCTGCTTTGAGCGTATTCAAATAACCATCATTCTCTATCCTTTGAACAAGCTCCTTCGCACGGCTCGTGACTGCTGTTCGAATGCGTTCCCTCCACTGCTCATCGCTTTTATCGGCGCTATAATATGCCCATTGTCCGAGAAGCTGCGTATTCGCCCAATTGACTGCCTGTGGCGATTGTTCCAGCAAATAGCCATACTGCTTGATCAACTTCTCGCTATAGCTTGTATTCCCCGTCGCCCTGAACAGCTCAGCCAGCGCCCACAAGCGCTCTTCCGCATCCGTCATCTTGCCGTAGCCGCCGGAGCCGTTGTCCTGCATCGGATCTTGCCGGAACGCTGCCGATTCGTTTGCGCTCAGATAGCTCTGCGCCTGCTCGGCAGCTGCCAAAAGACGATCAGAAAACTGCTGATCAAATGGCTTATAAATACGTGAAGCAAGCGCCGTCGCTCCAGCGAACTGAGCGATGCCGTATGTCGACAAGCCATAAACATAACGAGTCTGCGTATCGGTATCCGGTGTGACGAAGCCCGTCCATGTCGAGCCGCTTACTTTGTGATAAACCGCCCCGTCCTGGCGCTGCATGCGCAGCATCCATTCCAGCTCGTATCGAACCTCGGCTAGCAAATCAGGCAGCGATGGGTCCGGCGATTCAAGCTCCTCAGGCAGCTTAAGCTGCCCGATTGGAAATGCCTTTGGATTCAGTTCAAAAGCGAGAAGAAGCTGTGCAACCGTGACGGCAGCAGGAGGTATGTATTTCCCATAATCGCCTGCGTCGTACCAGCCTCCTGACACGTCGATGATGTCTCCCTTATGCGAAATGCCATCATCGAAAAAAATTTCAGCCTTCGCGTCCTGCAAATGGCCTGCCTTTTGCTTTAATCCCGTAACCGGATCGTTGATAGCTACGCCCGACCGCTGCAGCGTATAGGATCTTACCATCGTCGCAAGTGCAGCTTTGTATGGCGAATTATGAATGGCAAAAGGATAGGAGCTCCCCGCTCCATCTACGAAAATCTGATATTGTCCCGCTGTCTGGAATGGTGAGAAATCTGCCCTTCTCACCGTCCGCAGCGATGCTGCATCCGCCAACGGCTCAGACAAGCTGCCGGTAAATACTGCGTTTCCGCTGCTCATATCGATTAGCGTGAACGTCTTCCCACTCGGCAGATCGCCTTCTACGACAGCGATTTTGGTGTGCTCCGTTCCATAGCCGATCTGATCGGCCTTGACCAGTGCTCCATCCTGCGGCTGCGGGACTGACTCTGGCATTGATGAAGAGCCTGTCGCTGTCTCCGTCTCAGCAGCGATTGGCGTTACGAAGTCGTTCGTATCTGCCTGTAATGGCTTCTGCTGCTCGTTCAATGTATTCCCGCCTTTTGGATCAGATAGCAAGAAGATGGATATGACTACGGCTATAATAAGCGCTATTGCTGTTCCAGCAATAATGATAGACTGCTTGCGTGCAAGCATTAATCAGCTAAAATAGTATCAATTCGCGAAATAAGCTCATCTGTCAGCTTAAGCTCGCTCGCCTTGCTGTTTTCTACGATTTGCTCGGGACGGCTTGCTCCGACTAACGCGCTGGCTACATTCGGTTGTCTGAGTACCCATGCGATAGCTAGCTGCGCAACGGAATAGCCAAGCTCCTCCGCCACTCCCTTAAGCTGCTCCACCCGGGATAAATGCCAATCGCTCAAATAACCGCCGATATACATATTCGAGCTTGCATCGAGTGCGCGGCTGCCCTGCGGCTTGCCCGCTTCCCCGCTGCTGTACTTGCCCGTAAGCACGCCCTGCGCGAGCGGCGAGAACACGACCTGGCTAATGCCATTACGCTCGCCAAGCGGGATGATCTCCTTCTCGATTGCGCGGTGGAACATATGGTACTGCGGTTGATTGACGACGATCCGATCTAGCAAATATTTATCCGCTACCTGAAGCGCTTCCTGCATTTGTGCAGCCGTCCACTCGCTTACGCCGACATACAGCACCTTCCCGGAGCGGACGAGATCTTCAAGGGTACGCAGCGTTTCATCTACAGGCGTATCCGGATCAAAGCGATGACAATAATAAATATCTACATAATCAAGTCCCAGCCTCTTCAAGCTTGCGTTCGCCTGCTCCAAAATATGCTTGCGCGACAAGCCGCGGTCGTTAGGGCCTGAGCCCATGTCTCCATATACTTTTGTCGCGATGACATATGATTCACGAGCATAGCCCCGCAACGCTTCGCCAACGACCTCTTCCGCTTTACCGCGCATATAGACATTTGCCGTATCGAAGAAGTTAATGCCAAGCTCATACGCCTGCGCAATCGTTTTGGCTGCGGTTCCGTCATCAACCGAATTTCCGTACGTCAACCAGCTTCCTAGACTGATCTCGCTGACCTTTAATCCCGTTCTTCCAAGTCTCCGATAGTTCATAATAGCCTCCGGCAATTATATTTGTATGATATCGTTTGTCCAAGCTGGAAATCGGCAAGCCATTCGACCTTGCCAATCAGCGCTATAGATTCATTGGAGCGCCGTTATGATCAATAAAGAGTGCATCCGCTTGCGTTTTCCGCTCTACAATGTCCAAAATGCCGGCAGCAGCGACGTTCGCATCGCCCGGTGCCTTCTCCCCGCCCATATCCGTTTTAATCCAGCCCGGGTGAAGCGCATGAACGACAAAGCCCTGAGGAGCCAGCTCGCGGCGAAGCTGCGCGGAGAACATATTAAGAGCCGATTTGGTCAGCGCATACGAATAATCTCCGCCATAAGCGCCAGTAAAGCAGCCCGCTTCCGAGCTAATGTTGATAATGCTTTGCCTCTCTCCCCTGCGGAGCAGCGGCAAGAAATGCTTGAGCACAACAATCGGTCCGAATAAGTTCGTTTGGAAGGATTGCTCCACCTGCTCCATATCAAGCTGCTCCAGCTTTTGATCTCTGCCCAGCAATATCGCAGCGCTGTTAATAACAGAATCAAGGCGGATATCTCGGCTTTCCACTTGCTCGCAAGCATAGCGAACAGAGTTTTCGTCCACGACATCAAGCGGCAGTATTGTCAATTGACCGGGGAACCTTGTTATCAGCTCCTGCAAGCCCTCTGCCGAAGAGCCTGGACTGCGAACGCCAGCCAGCACGTGATGCCCCCGTTTGCATGCTTCGCTGGCAAGCGCCAAGCCGAGGCCTCGATTTGCACCAGTAATCAGAATGTTCATGTTGCTATTCTCCTCCTATTCAATGAGCCGCGTAATGTAAAGCTTCTTGGCGAAACTTTGCTAGCTTTTATCGTTTTCTAGCAGCTCTAGCATAATTTTCAACTGCTTGAACGAATCCAAATAAGCGTAGCGTCCTCCGGTGTATTCGCCCTTTTGGACCAATGCCATGCCGTTCTTCTCCATTAATGCAACCTTCTCTTTCATTCCTTCGACGACAAAAGCAATATGATGCGGGCCTTCTCCATGCTGGTCCAGATGCTCCCGCCACGTGCTCGGGTGCTCATCCGGTTCAATCAGCTCGAGCTGCAGCGAGCCCATATCAAAAAATGCAAGCTTAGCGCGAGCTTCAGACGATTCGCCATTATAAGCGGTTTGCGCCTTATCTACCGTATCTGTCCAGAACCAGCTTGGCTTCTCCACCCCAAAAAAGTCAGCATACGCCTGTGAGGTTTCGTCAATATCATGTACTAAAAGTCCAATTTGAGTGATCGTCTTAGTGCCAAGTATATTTTTATCCATAATTATCGTATCTCCCTTTGAGGTTGATTTACCGTTAATGAATGTCGTATTTGCTGTAAAAGCGATTGCGTCATTTTCAGATGACCGTGCAGCGCTATCCATCCTCCTACATCCACATCCCCCCTCTCAAAAAAAGCCAGCACCAATGTAAACGCGCGTTTATTTTGTTCTAAAAAAACAATAATAGCCTCCATAGGCTCAAAGCCTGCTGCTCCATGTCATTTGGAGCAGCATTAAATGCAAAGGAGTTTTCCGTTATTCCGGTTGCGTACGGCTATGACTCGGCGGTTACGCTTTGACAAGAATGACGGACGACAAGCTCCGTGCTTACGGCAAACGTTTGAAAAGTCTCGCTCCCATTCTCGATGCTATTAATTAATGTTTTAGTCAATTTATCCATCATATCGGCAAAATCAACCCGAATGGTCGTTAACGCCGGACTGTAATGGGCGCTTAATATATGATCGTCAAAGCCCATTACGGATATATCCTGTGGTACGCGAATACCTGACTCCTTCAGCGCCCGTATCGCTCCGAAGGCTACGCTGTCGTTCGCCGCAAATATCGCTGACGGAAGCTCCGTCTTCGTTTTCATAAATTCCTTGATTGCATGATAACCGCTTTCCTCGTTAAAATCGCCCGGCAGCATCCACTGCGAGACGAGCGGCAGATGATGCCTAGACATCGCGGCCTGAAAGCCTCTCCATTTGGAAGGACCGGAGTACCTATTCATGTCCCCGTTAATCATCCCGATTCGCTTATGCCCCAAGCTCACTAAATAATCAATCGCTTGGCCTACGCCGGTTTCGTTGTCAAAGTTGAACACGACGCGGTTTGGCTCAGAACGTCCCGGCAAATGCTGATCGACGATCGCAACCATAAATCCTTCTGCAATAAGCTCCTCAATGAGCGGCTCATGATTTGCTGCTCCTATGAATACGCCTCCGTCGATTCTTCGCTGATAGAAGCTTTCCTTGATCGCGCGAGTTTCTTCCTGCTCTTTCATATCCCGAACGATATGCGTGAGGACGTAATAGCCATGAGAAGAAGCGCTGTCAATAATCCGTGCAAGCAGCAAGCTTGAGAGGCTGTCGCCGGATACGCGGCCGGAATCAATCATGAATAAGCCGATCGTACGCGTACGCTTGCCTGCGAGCACTTGAGCGGATAGGTTCGGATAATAATTGTATTGCTGAATGACCTTCATCACTTTTTGCTTCGTCTTCTCCGGGACGTTGGCATAGTTGTTGATTACTCGGCTGACCGTGCTTCTGGATACACCAGCTAGCTTGGCGATTTCCGTGCTGTTTATTTCCTTGCTCAACCAAAGACCCTCTTTCCATGAACACGTGTTTATGGGCATATGGTACCAATGATCCGAAGCGCTGTCAATTCATAATTATACGAGTAGTAAAAACAACTATTACAAATCCGCAGCGAAGCTTCATCTACTCGTATAAGAACCAACGTAATAGCTTTAGCCTTAAGCTACGTCCTTCAACACTAGCTACCCATTCCTCTGACCTCATAAACACGCCTCGTCTAAAGATAGCTGCAGCGCCTCCAACGCTTACGTTGCAGTTAATACAACAGAAACCTCACACAAGACACCCATTCTGATGCTACTTCTGCAGATACGCATCAGAATATTAAAATTATCACTTCAAATGAGCCCTATTGGCAGATTATATTGCACAAACTGCAGCGTAAGTCCACCAGCTCCACACCATCAATATTCTGTTGCACTAACTGTAACGCAGCCGCGTCTAAAAACTGCTTGTGCTGCCTCATCCTTCTAATTGCCGCATGCAGAAAGCGCAGCCGCAGCGAGCGCTGTGATCGTAAGCCGAATAATCTCGCTTTAAGCTTCTCTTGTAAAAATGGCATATGTACTCGTTCGGCGTTTGCAAAAAAAAAAAACGACCGGACGTAATTGTCCAGCCGTCTCATCGCTCCTGTTATCTCGTTTCTCTATGAATTGTAACCCGTTTAAGCCGCGGGCTGTACTTTTTAATTTCCAACCGCTCCGGCGTCGTTCTTTTGTTTTTTGTCGTTGTATAGTTGCGGTCGCCCGTCTCGGTACAAGCAAGCGTCACGATTACTCTCACGTCATTTACCTCCTAATAAAATTTTGTTGCAGGAGCTTCATTTTTTACGAGATGATGCTCACTAATGGAGTGATGACTCCATCTGTACATTTACTGCTTGTGGAAAATCATCTTGGAATTCATTCCAATTCAAAACCAGCTCCCCATCGCTAAGCAAGCAGCGATCAAGCGAATCGATCAGCTTTTCTCGGTTCATTTCAATGCCGATAAATACGACTTTGTTGATACGGTCGCCGTATTCCTCATGCCACACTCTGGCAAGCTCCGGATCCTCCTGCAAAATGGACTCGCGCTCCGCCTCAGGCAAGGCGGCCGCCCAATGGCCTGCTGGCCCGAACTGGATCGAAGGGCCGGCTTGGCTTAAGCTTTGTGCGGAATCATTCCTTGTCGCCAGCCATACAATCCCCTTAGCACGCACGACCTCCTCCGGCCATTCCTCCATCCACTCCATAAGGCGCTTCGGATGAAAAGGCTTTGCACGCTCATAAACGAAGGAGGCTATGCCGTACTCCTCCGTTTCAGGCGTATGCGCAGGAGCCTCCATTTCCTTGATCCAGCCAGCCGATTGGCTAGCCTCTTCAAAGTTGAACAGCGAGGTATGCAGTATTTCCTTTGGATCAATCTTGCCATTTGCGGAGCGAATGAATTTGGCGCGCGGCTGCAGCGTCCGAAGAACACCCTCAAGCTCCGCGAGCTCCTCTTCGCCAACGAGATCGCATTTGTTCAAAATAAGCACATCGCAAAACTCGATTTGATCAATAAGCAGATCGACAACCTCGCGTGTGTCATCCTCGCCCACTGCCTGGCTGCGTTCAAGCAACGTTTCGCCTGACGAATAATCATGCCAGAAGCGATAAGCGTCAACGACCGTTACCATGCAATCAAGCCTGCAATAACGAGTCAGATCTATGCCTTGCTCTTCATCGATATACGTAAAAGTCTGAGCGACAGGCACTGGCTCTCCAACGCCGGTCGATTCAATCAATATGTAATCAAACCGATTTTCCTTCGCAAGGATCTCGACTTCCTTCAGCAAATCTTCCCTCAGCGTGCAGCAGATACAGCCATTGGACATTTCAACAAGCTTCTCGTCTGTCCGAGATAAGCCGCCGCCTTCCTTAACGAGACTCGCATCAATATTCAATTCGCTCAAATCATTGACGATGACGGCTACCTTAAGACCATCGCGATTGTTCAAAACATGATTCATAATCGTTGTCTTGCCTGCACCCAAATAGCCGCTCAGTACGGTTACTGGAATTTTGTTACCTGTCTTGTTCAATGTCATATATGGCACCTCAATCCTATCCAATATTTTAAACGTAATTATTACGAATAAATATCAATAAAAAAGCCGGTAATCCGACTAATAGTAATTATTACGTTTAAATCAGTATAGCAGTGACGATACCGAACGTCAAGAACGTAATAATTACAATTTAAAGCTTCATTCTGTCCTTCTTTAACCTGTAAGCACGCATTTCCTTTTACAGCACTTGCTGCAAACCTCTGGCTGACCTCCACTCTGAAATAACAAAAAAAGCTGTCCCCGGTCAATGACCATGAGACAGCCCGCTATGCTTATACGCTTTTCTTAAGCTTACTCCACCTTCGTTGCATGCTTCTGTGCCAGCAGCGACAATTCTGCTGCTTTGAAGGTATGCTCCTGCGTCATGGCAAGCTCCGTTCCATTCATGCAATCGAGTATCAGCTGCCCAAAATAAGGAAAGCCAACCTTGCCGCCAAGCCGCATATGCTGCTCGCCATCGGCATTGACCAAATAGAGCTGATCGCCTTCCTTTTCACGGGCAATATCGATATATTTGCGCATCTCTATATAGCCATCCGTACCGAGGATGATCGTGCGGCCATCGCCCCATGTGCCAAGACCGTTTGGCGTCAGCCAATCCACCCGGAAATAACCGGTGGCACCGTTATCGCCTACAAGCGTCATATCGCCAAAATCCTCTAGCTCCGGATAATCTTTATTCGCATAATTGGCAACCTTGCTGTTCACGACGCTGGCATTGCGATTGCCTGTAAAATAAAGAAACTGCTCGATTTGATGCGATCCGATATCGCAAATGATGCCGCCGTACTTTTCCTTCTCAAAAAACCATGCCGGCCTTGACGGTGCATTCAAACGATGCGGACCAAGCCCAATGACCTGCACGACACGTCCGATTGCCCCTTGCTCGATCAACTGGCCGGCATACACAGCGCTCTCGACATGCAGTCGCTCACTGTAATACACCGCATATTTTTTCCCTGTCTCTGAATAAGCGGCACGCGCGTCCGCCAGCTGCTCAAGCGTCGTAAAGGGCGCTTTGTCCGTAAAATAGTGCTTGCCGCTTCGCATCACGCGTACGCCGAGCGGTCCTCTGTCCGAGGTTATTGCAGCAGCAGCCACAAGCTGCACTTCTGGATCAGCGAGCACCTGCTCTTCCGAATCCGCTGCCTTTACCTGCGGATACTGGCGAATGAAAGCCTCTACCTTCGCAGAATCGGGGTCATACACCCATTTCAAAACGGCTCCCGCTTCTATAAGACCGTTGCACATCCCATAAATATGCCCATGATCGAGACGAACGGCAGAAATTACGAATTGTCCGTCCTCTACTACTCGATTCGGTTTTCCTTTAGGCGCATACTTCATCCCATCCGCTTTGCTCATTGTCCTTAATCCTCCTTCTGATAAGTCGAATTCGTAATCCGTTCTTGCAAATACTGATGGAACAGCTCCTCATCAATCGGAAGGTCAACCCAGTTGTCGGTCCAAGTCGATAGCAGCATTGCATTCGAGAGCATCAGCCCTTTAATGCCTTCTTCGCCGGGAGCAATTAATGCTTCGTCATATAGAATCGCATTTACCCAGTTTTGCGTAATTCCTTTATGGTCCGGATAGCTGCCTTTGACCGGAATTTCGCATTTCCAGCATTCCGGCTCACCGAAGCCTCCCGTGTAGCTCTTATTGAATTCCGACTCAGACACGCGCAGCCGCCAAAAGGTTAATGTATTATTTTCGATGACGATTTTGCCACGATCACCGCTTATTTCCAATCGGTTCGTTCCGGGCGCTTCGCCTGTAGTCGTCACGAATACGCCTGTAGCGCCGTTTTCGTACTCCACGAAAGCCGTCACGTCGTCCTCAACCTCAATATTACGATGCTTGCCAAAATAACAAAATGCGCGGACGCGCTTTGGCATCATGCTGATCGTCCACTGCCACAAGTCGAGCTGATGCGGATCTTGATTAAGCAGCACGCCGCCGCCTTCACCAGCCCAAGTTGCCCGCCATGTACCTGAATCATAATAGCTTTGAGAGCGGTACCAGTTCGTTATAATCCAATTGGTCCGTTTCACCTCGCCAAGCTCACCTGCATCTATCAATTCCTTCAGTTTCACGTATAGCGGGTTTGTCCGCTGGTTATACATCATGCTGAATTTCACATTAGCCCTGCTGCCCGCCTCATTCATCTGGCGAACCTGCTTCGTGTAAACGCCTGCCGGCTTCTCGCAAAGCACATGCAGTCCTCGCTCGAAGGAAGCGATTGCAAGCTCTGGATGCGAATAATGAGGCGTGGCGATGAGAACGCCGTCAATCAAGCCGGAATCCATCATCTCATAAGGATCTGCATACAAGCCTACTTGATCTCCCAGCTTTTCCTTGGCCCATTGAAGATTAGGCTGCAAGCTGTCGCTGACCGCAGTAACTTCAACGCCGCTTACTTCACCTCTCAATAAATAACCAATATGTCCCTTGCCCATATTTCCCAGCCCGATAATACCTAAACGAACGATCTGCATCCGAATGCCGCCCCTTTATTTGAATGTTTAAATAGCTGCTTTGCCAACTCGTATGAACCTGCCTTTATGGTAGCACTTCAAGATCGTGCCGGCTTCATTCGCATTATCCTGTTTGCGCTTTTATTTGACTGTGGTTGGTGTATAATGAGGTTATTTACAAGGGGAGGCAAAATGATGAGCACGCAGCAACGAATTAGCTTGCCATATACAATGGGGACAAGCTCCGATTTTAACGCTCAAATCCCTTACCACACCCATTTTCATTATGAAATTTATTATTTTCATGGCGGCAAAGTCAATTACCTTATCAATGATCGCATTCATGTGCTTGAACCCGGCGATCTGCTGCTTATGCATGGGATGACGCTTCACCGGGCACATGTAGACCCAAGCGAGAAGTATATTCGCTCCATCCTTCATTTCGACCCATTTTATTTCAAGCAATTCATTCAGCCTCAGTTTGCCGCTGACCTGCTTGAACCGTTCCAGAAGCTGCATAACGTCAGGCTGCAGCTGCGTGGCCCCGAGAAAGCAGAGGTCGAGGATACCCTTCTCAAGCTGGAGCAGCTCTACATGCAGCAGGATGTATTTTCACAGCAGCGCTTTCAGGCACGGATGCTCGACTTTTTAATATTGATCAATCAGCTATGCCAGAAGCCGCTCCATGACAAACCTACCTTCCCATCGTCCAAGGAGCGCCATGTGCAGGACATCATCTCATACGTAGAGCGCCATTATGATGAAGATATTACGCTGGAGGGCATTCAAACGGAGCTTCATCTGAGCAAATTTTATTTAGCTAAAACGTTTAAAGAGGTTACGGGCAGCACGATCTTCCAATTTCTTATGCAGCGCAGAATCTACCAGGCCAAAATCGATCTTATCGACACCGTTAAGCCAATAACCGATGTTGGCTACGAGGTCGGCTTTAAACATCCCTCACACTTTAGCCGCGCTTTTAAGCTGCATACCGATTTAACTCCCGAGCAATATCGCAAGCAGCATCAACTGCTTTCATCTGGCCAAGAATAAACTCCAATCTGCAATAATAGATTGGAGTAGTTGACCTATTTAGTTGATAAGCGTATTATTGTTATATCAACTAAATGACTGGAGCAGGTGATCGCAAGTGGAATTCCAACAATCCGTAGGTTATGTCATAAGTAATACAGGACGCAAATTAAACCAGAGGCTGCAGCAGCTTTTTCAAGAGCATGACGTAACGCCTGAGCAATGGTCGCTGCTCATGTGCCTTGATGAGCATGACGGCATTACACATAAGGATTTAGCACAGCGTACTGACAAAGACCCCGCCAATATCACACGTTTAGTCGATCAGCTTGAACGCAAGGAGCTTGTCCGGCGTGTAGCGAACCCGGGGGACAGAAGATCGCAGCTTCTCTATTTAACCGAAAATGGCAGAACGAATGCTCATGCGCTCGCACCGATTGAGGCTGATTTTGTAACGCAAATGCTGGCGAATATTTCGAAAGAAGAAATTCAAGCATTCAAGAGCTTCATGGCCAAAATTAAAAAAAACGTGGAGCAGTAAAGATAAGCTGCCCGCTTGATAGCAATCGCACCGCTGTCATCTGAGAGGGGAACACACATGAATACGAATAAATTATGGAGCGCCGACTTCATAAAAATATGTTTAAGCAGTTTTTTTCTATTTTTCTCTTTTTATACGCTAGCAACCGCATTGTCGGTTTATGTAACGAATGGGCTCGGTGGATCTGATACGCAAGCCGGCTTGTCTATGACCGTATTCGTCATCGCCTCCGTACTGCTTCGCCCCTTTGCCGGGCAGCTTATGGCCAAGTATGGCGAGCATAAAATCGTCGTTATTTCCTTATTGCTATTTTTATTATTTTCGATGGCATACTTAGGCGTTTTCGGCTATGCCATGCTTTTGCTTGTCCGTTTTTTTCACGGAGGCACCTTCGCTATTGCGACCACCTCCACGAATACGACCGCAATCGGCATCATTCCGGAGCATCGCAAAGGAGAAGGCATCAGCTACTTCAGCTTATTTATGAGCCTGGCAATGGTCATCGGACCGTTTGTTGGCTTAACGATCACGACGCATGGCGGCTTTACCGCTATGTTCGCCTTATGCGCTGCATGCTCCCTAATTGCCTTCATACTCGGCGCTTCGACGAGGCGCAAAGCGGATAAACCGATACCAGCTGCCGTAGATGGCGGTCAAAATAAACCCAAAAGCAAGCTGCATTGGCGCGATCTTGTAGAGAAAAAAGCTGTTCCAATCGCGCTCAGCGGATTTGTTGTCGCATTTGCCTATAGCGGTCTAGTAACCTTTATGTCCGTTTTTGCTCATGAGCAAGCCATCGATCAATATGCCAGCTATTTCTTCGTTTGCTTCGGCATTATGATTGTTTTGCCTCGTCCGCTTGTAGGCAAATTGCTCGACCGTGTAGGCGAGCATGTTATCGTCTACCCAAGCATAGCCATATTCACGATCGGCATGTTTCTGCTCAGCCAAGCCAGCTCGCCAGCTATGCTGCTCATTTCAGGAGCCGTCATTGGACTAGGCTATGGGGCATTGCTTCCCTGCTTCCAGACGATTGCGGTACTCGCAGCCCCTGCTCATCGCAGAGGACTTGCTACAGCAACCTTCTATTTGCTATTCGATCTTGGTTACGGCATTGGCTCCTATACGCTTGGCTCGTTAGCATCAAGCTACGGCTACAGCGTCATGTATATCCTTTGCGCTATTATTATTGCCTTCTCATCCGTCATCTATTTTACGCTTCATCACAAGCGCAAACGATTGGTGAACGCTGCATCCGATGAGGTTTATGTATCACCGTAAGCTTAACGCCAAATGCTTGTCTTGTACGGGCAATGTAATTTCGACCATCGTCCCTTCATTGGGAACGCTGCTAAGTTGAAGCGTACCCTTGTGCGCTTCAATAATGCGCGTGCTGATCATAATGCCAAGACCTGTCCCTTTTTCCTTGGTCGTCAAAAATGGCTCGCCGATCCTCTTGATCAATTCCTCCGGTATGCCTGGACCCTCGTCCTTAATCCGAATGTGGACGAAACCGTCCTCCATTGTCGTAACCGACAAAGTTACCTCGCCGCCCTGCGGCATCGCTTCTAACGCATTTTTAATAATATTCAAAAAAACCTGTTTTAGCTGATCCACATTACCGTATACAGACGGCCTCGCTTCATCATAAAAAACCTTCAGCTCCACATTTAGCAAAATAGCCTGCGTCTCCAATATCGAAATAACGCTTTGCAAAATAGGCTCGAGAGGCTCGTAGTTAAACTGTGTGAAATGAGGCTTTGCTAGTGTCATAAACTCATTTACGATAAGCGTAATGCGGTCAATTTCATTGGCCATAATGTTAAAATAATGCGGCGTCTCCGGATATTTTGCGCTAAGAAGCTGTGTAAAACCCTTAAGCGCTGTTAATGGGTTGCGTATTTCATGCGCCACACCTGCCGCAAGCTGCCCAATAGCCGACAGCTTCTCTGAGCGAATGAGCAATTCCTCCGAACGTTTGCGGTCGGTCAAGTCGCGAATGACGGTAAGCATGACATCCTTGCCCATATAATTATTGATCCGAATGCTCGACAGTTCTACATCGATATGCTGCCCATCTGGACGAATAATCACTCGTTCTTCAAAGGGCGTCGGTTCATCTGAAAGTGTAATGTTTTCCACCGTTTGCATATGCGTGTCGTGATCGCTAGGATGGATAAATTCAAGCAGGCTTTGACCAATGACTTCTGTAGCATCGGCTATTCCAATTACCTGCAGCGCCAATCTATTCACATATAGAATAATGCCTTGATCACTCAGCAGGATCGGTTCAGGAACGAATTTAATGATTTTCTGATAGAGCTTGGCGCTATCCCTCAGCGTCTTTTCCTTTTCGCGCTTAAAGGTCACGTCCTGCAGCGTGCCAAGCAGCGATGGATGCCCGTTAAACATAATAATCGAGCTGTTTCCCTCCAAATAAATGATGCTGCCGTCCTTCTTTATTCCTTTTAGCTTAAGCGGAAATTGTTCAATGCCTTCAACCATGCCTTTCAAAACATCATTTGTGATCTGAAGAAGATCTTCCTCTGAAACCAGTTGATTAGGCGAGAGCGAAAGCATCTCCTCCTCGGTATACCCATACAATTCAGCTAAATAGGGATTGGCATATACGACTTTGTGCTTTTGCCCCACGAATACGCCAGCTACTACGTTTTCCATTAAGCTTTTGTACAAATAATCCTTCTCATGGAGCGATGCTTTCATCCGTATTTGGTCGGAAATATCATGAACGATCAGCTGTACGGCAGGCTGGCCGTCAAATTTCACTGCAACCGCTCTCAGTTCTACCTCTATAACCGCTAGGTCCAGTTTAAGCAGCTTGTGATATATAAAGTGAGAAGGATTCGCTTCTCGTATCAAAAAATTAATATTAGCGGTAAATTGGTCCAAATATTCGGGATGAACAAATTTGCTCATAGGATGCGCGATGATTTCATCCAGCCTGGTCACGCCAATCATATTCAGATAAGCTCGGTTAGCAAAAACAATATCACCTTCTAACAATACAACAAGACCATCTGGTAGCATATGGACCAGATGCTGATATCTCTCTTCACTTTCCTTTAATTGCTCGCCTACTCCAACTATTTTCATTTGGGTCACCCACCTCATCCAAGCAAATAGCTTTGTCTGATTGTTTACTTTCAACATCGCTAGCCTGCTTCCTGCTGCATCATGTAATTTAAATGGGATAGATTTCGTTTAAGCGCCAATTCCCCGATACAATTCAATCCATTTGAAGATGAACAGATTGAAATAATGAAACAAAAAAACCGCCCTTAAAGTAGATTCCTCTACCTCAAGGGCGGTTCTTATTGATCTATCTATGATTAGCCTTCCAGAAGAAGTGCTTCTGGATCTTCTAGAAGCGCTTTGACCATTACGAGGAAACGAACAGCTTCGCTGCCGTCTACGATACGGTGGTCGTAAGACAATGCGATGTACATCATCGGACGGTTTTCCATGCGAGTCTCATCGATCGCTACTGGACGGATTTGAATTTTGTGCATGCCGAGAATACCAACTTGCGGTGCGTTAAGTATTGGCGTTGACAGCAAGGAGCCGAATACGCCGCCATTCGTAATCGTGAAGCTGCCGCCTTGCAGATCAGAGATCGCAAGCGTGTTCGATCTTGCTTTGCCAGCAAGCTCTACGATGTTTTTCTCAATTTCAGCAAAGCTTAGACGATCTGCATCACGAACGACCGGTACAACTAGGCCTTCTTTAGCAGATACCGCAATACCGATATCGAAGAATTTTTTTGTGATAATGTCTTCGCCGTCGATTTCAGCATTAAGCAGCGGGAAAGCTTTCAGCGCGCCAACTACCGCTTTCGTGAAGAACGACATAAATCCTAGATTCACATCATTTTTCTCGAAGAACGCTTGCTTGCGGCGTTTGCGCAAATCAAGGATCGCCGTCATATCTACTTCATTGAAAGTCGTCAGCATTGCTGCTGTACGTTGTGCTTCAACTAGGCGATTAGCAATCGTAACCCGGCGACGGGACATCCGTTTGCGTTCTGTTGGCTTCGCATCTTTGCTCGCATTAACTGGCTCGGCTTGAGTAAGAGGAGCGGATTTAACTGGAGTTGCTACAGCCGGTGCAGGAGCTTGTCCTGGCGCCGAAAGATCGATGCCTTGCTCACGAGCACGTTTGCGGGCAGCAGGAGAAGCGTTGATCGCTGCTGCGCTTTCGCTTACAGGAGCTGTTGACTGAGCAGCTGGAGCTGCCACAGGAGCAGCTGGTGCCGCAGGTGCAGCAACCGCTGCAGGAGCAGCAGGAGCGGACGCGCCGCCAGCTGCTTCTCCGATCGAACCGATTGCTTCGCCTACGAGTACAACATCTCCGTCTTGCTTCGCTATGCGGGATACGACGCCGCTGTTGTCGGCGCTGATTTCGATGTTAACCTTATCCGTTTCGAGCTCCAGTAGGACATCTCCCTGACTAACGGAGTCGCCTTCCTTCACGAACCATTTGGTAATTGTGCCTTCAGATATGGACTCGCCTAATTCTGGTACTATAATTTCAGCCATTAGTCATTACCCCCTTATCAAACTTGTTTCAACTGGTTTGCCGTTCAAAGCTGTCGAAATGATCCATTTTTGTTCAGCGGCATGTACCTCTTGGTGTCCGCTTGCTGTACTCGAGCGATCAGGTCTGCCTACGTAGCGAACGGCAGCCTTCTTAGGCGCCAGTGCACGCAAACGCGGCTCCATGAAGCTCCATGAGCCCATGTTTTGCGGTTCTTCTTGTACCCATATGATTTCTTCCAGCTTGTCGAATTGCTTCACGATGCGCTCGATCTCTGCATGAGGGAACGGATAGAGCTGCTCCACTCTCGCAACGCGCAGCCACTCGTAATCCTCTGCGTTTGTAGAAGAAAGCGCCTCTTCGATATCGATCGCAACCTTACCTGTGCAAAGCAGCAGCCGTTTCACTTTGTCCTTCTGATCCTTCGGCTCCGTTAGGCTGAATTGCGGCAGCACCGGCTTGAATGAGCCTTCGCTGAATTCCACACCATGTGAAGCGACGCGCGGATTACGGATCAAGCTCTTAGGCGCCATAAGAACGAGCGGACGTACCTGCTCTGTGCCTAGCAGCGATGCTTGCTTACGCAGCAAGTGGAAATATTGAGCAGACGATGTCAAGTTAGCAACCGTCCAGTTGTTGTCAGCCGAAAGCTGTAGGAAACGCTCCAGCCTTGCGCTGGAATGCTCCGGTCCTTGGCCTTCGTAACCATGCGGCAGCAAAATCGTAATGCCGGATTTTTGCGACCATTTCGCACGGCCTGCCGAGATGAATTGATCGAAAATAACTTGCGCAACGTTAGCGAAGTCACCGTATTGCGCTTCCCAAATCACAAACGTTTCAGGAGCAAATACGTTGTAGCCATATTCAAAGCCAAGTACTGCCGTTTCCGACAACGGGCTGTTATGAACGGCAAAGGACGCTTTCGCTTGCGGCAACATATGCAGCGGGGAGAACTTGGCTGCATTTGAGTTATCGTTAAGCATAATATGGCGATGCGCGAACGTTCCGCGCTCTGAATCCTGACCGCTTAGACGAATTGGCGTACCGTCTGCAAGAATCGTTGCGAACGCAAGCGTCTCCGCATGTGCCCAATCCACCTTTTCGCCATCGTTCAACGCAGAAGCTCTCCGCTGCAAAATCCGTTGAAGCTTCGTATATTCCGTGAAGCCCTCCGGACGGTTAAGCAGCTCCAGGTTAATGTCGCGAAGCGTCTCAAGCGGTACTGCTGTGCGGGCTTCTTCACCGACAGGAAGCACCGACTTTTGCTGCTCGCCGCGAATTCGCGGCTGGCCTTCATTTGCTTTCATTGCATCGTAGGCTGCTTGCAGCTTGCCGTTCGTACGCTGGCGCAGCTCCTCGATTTGCTCATCCGTGATCGCTTTCTCGCCTTTCAACTGCTCGCTGTAAAGCGCGCTTACGGTTGGGTGATTGCGAACCTTCGAGTACATAAGCGGCTGCGTCACATCCGGATCATCCATTTCATTATGACCGAAACGACGGTAGCCGATCAAATCGATTACAAATCCTTTATTGTAGCGGAGACGGTATTCGCATGCGAGGCGTACTGCTGCCAAACATGCTTCCGGCTCATCCGCATTTACGTGTACGATTGGAATATCGAAGCCTTTCGCCAGATCACTTGCGTAATGAGTCGAACGTGAATCGATGCTGTTCGTTGTAAAGCCAAGCCGGTTATTCGCAATAATGTGCAAGGTACCGCCATTGTGGTAGCCTTGTAGCTTATTAAAGTTTAGCGTCTCGGCAACAATTCCTTCGCCGATGAAAGCCGCGTCGCCGTGGACGCAGATCGTAACCGCTTTTGACGGATCCTGCTCAGGGAAGCCTCGCTTGCTGCGATCCTCTTGTGCGGCGCGGGTGAAGCCTTCGACAACCGGATTTACGAATTCAAGGTGACTCGGGTTGTTGGCAAGCGTAAGATTCGCGCGAATCGTTTCGCCTTCCTTCACGGCACGGTCTGCTCCCAAGTGGTATTTCACGTCGCCAGTCCAGCCGTAGTTAAGGCCCATGGACCCTTCGGACGGGATAAGCTCTTTGTTCGGCGCATGGTGGAACTCAGAGAAAATCTTCTCATAAGGCTTGCCAAGCACATGCGTCAGAACGTTAAGTCGGCCGCGATGCGCCATGCCCATCAAAATATTGTTCGCTCCGTCATGTGCGACCGCACGGACGATCTCATCCAGTACAGGCACGAGCATATCCACGCCTTCAATTGAGAAGCGCTTCTGCCCAACGAATGTACGGTGCAGGAAGTTCTCGAAATACTCCACTTCCATAAGGCGTTCAAGCAGTGCCGAACGCTCTCTAGCCGACAGCGGAGCTGGGAAGCTTCCCGATTCCGCCTGCTTGTTAAGCCAGTTCCGTTCGTTCTCATCATGGATATGTGTAAATTCATACGCCGCGGAACGGGTATAAATTTCTCTCAAGCGGCTAATGGCCTCCCAGCCATTCGAGATCGATGCTGGCGCATTATCCCAAATAAGCGAAGCCGGAATAGCGGCTAAATCTTCTTTAGTGAGCCCAAAGGTCTCTGGCTCAAGCAGCTTCGTATCTGCTGCAGGGCTAAAGCCGAGCGGGTCTATATCCGCAGCTAAATGGCCGTATCTGCGTATGTTCAGCATAAGCTGATGTGCAGCCACAACCTTTTTCAACATATTTGAATCAATCGGACCAGGTGCAGCTGCAGTTGATGCAGCCTTTTGCTCGCTTGGCTTAACCGAAATGCCCGGAGTCGCTCCCAATGATACGGCCGGCGGTGCTCCAAAACGTTCAAATAGCTCACGAACCGTTGACTCAACGGAATCAGGATCGGTTAAGAACCGTTCGTATTGCTCCTGCACATACCCAAGATTGGGGCCATAGTAGCTTTGCCAAGGCGAATAATTACGCTCATCATGGTTGCTCATTGCAGAAAATTCCACCCTCTCTATTCATTGCCATTCTATTATTTTCTAAGGCGAAGCTCGCCATACATGCCCGCCAACTTGCACTTGCTCAAAACGTCTCCAAATTGCTCTTATCTGCATTGGTTATTATAGAAAACGATCAATTCCTGCTGTCTTTTGGACACCTCTTAATAGCTCCCTTATATTTTAGTACATAGTACGCTCACCTTCCATGATCATATTGGCATCAATATCATCCATTTCAAGCATTGATTGTCGTTCTCGGACAATCAAGCAAGCATCAATTGGATACGATATCCAGAAGGCGGTGGATTCCACAGGCTAGTGCCTTGCGAGCGCTTCCTGCAAAAATAAAATAGCTGCTCGAGTTTGATATTCGCTCACTTCGTGACCCGAAAAAGGATAGTCATTCAGCTGTTTTTGCGAACGAATCCGATTATATACAGCATAGACCGTCTCTGGCAGGCAAACGGTGTCCTTCCATCCGACCGACATCAGGACAGGCGCTTTGATGCGCTCCGCCAAATTCAATAAATCAAAATGAGCCAGCGTAGTCAGCACCATGCTTAATCGTTCCGGATACCGCTTAATATACTGTGCGATCTCGGTAAGCGAGCCTGTTGAATGCATAATGCCGTAATCCATATGGCACATATTCGGAATATCAGACACGACCGCGCTTACCTTGGGATGAAGGGCAGCGGCAAGCAGCGCCAGTCCCCCGCCCTGACTTGCACCGACAACGGCGATTCGGGTGTCATCCACCTCTAGCTGAAGCGAAGCCGCTTCAACCGCTCTTACTGCATCCATCGTTATGGCTTGATAATAGCTAAGCTCAATACTCGCGATTCCCTGTGAAACCCAGCCCTTAACTGCGCCTTCGCTGGAGGTTAGCAGGTTGCCGGTTTCTCCTCCTTGTCCGCGCGCATCGACGGCAAATACAGCATAGCCAAGCAGCAGCCATGCTGCATATCGCTCCGGAAGCCCTTTATCGCCTGTATAGCCTTGGTAGATGACGACGCAAGGGAGTTTATTTCCTTCCAAGCCAAGCTGCGGAACGATATACAACCCATGAATCAGCGTATCATCGCTCCCCTTATACGTTAAACGCTCTGTCCTTACAGCCGCAATAGGAGTATCCAGCGTTTCTCTCGCTATATCGAGAGGCTTCTGCTTGTAACGGAGCAATATGTCCTGCCAGTAGGTGTCCAGCTCGTCCGCACCAATGGTCGCCGGCGGGTTATACGCTAACAAATCATTTTTACGTCGATTAATTGCATTCATCTCAGTATGCCCCTATTCCGACTCGTATTTTCGTTCCTGTACCTCATTTTCAACCAAAAAAGCCCTTCTTTTCGCAAGCCATATGCAAAAGTAAGAGCTTTTTTTCATCCAATATCCGATTTCGCAGCAAAAAAAGCGCAAGCTCCTACATCTTTGGGCTTGTCCTTCTGCTCTCCGGTTTCTTTTCCTTCAGCACTATTGGTCCAATCACAAGCGCCATAAAGAGCAGCAAAGCTCCCGTAATCGTAGAAACGCCGTAGCTTTGCAGCCAATATGGACTATCCTCTACACGCTTATAAATCCAGCCGCCGGCCAACGGGCCGATAAAGCCTGTTATACCTGTCAGCGCAGAAAATACAGCGATATACATGGGACGCTCCGACTTAGGCGTGTCGCCAATAATAAAATTAAAAGCGAGCAGGTTGTACCCTCCAATGCCAATACCGAGCACAATGTGCACTACGATCAGCACAAAAATGGCAGGCAGCAGCTCCATTCCGGACCACAGCAAGCAGGCGATCGCAATGATCGGAAGCGACCATCTAAGCAGCGTTCTCGTTGCATATTTGCTGTTTAAATTGCCCCAATAGTAGTAGCTGAACATCATTACGACCATTTGTATCGTAGTTATAATCGTTACCCAAGTATAGTTCAGCTTTACAATATCCAGCATGACGAATGAGAATAGCGGTACCGCAATATTTTGGATCATTATAAAAGTCGCTAGAAAAAGAGTTGCCAGCAAATAAGTGCGGTCACGAAGCGGTTTTTGGAGCTTTTTCCACTTGGATGATTCATTCGATCGCTCAAGCGGTAAATTAGGATATCGATATAGCTCGATACCGTTCCAGATGGTTGCCACTGCGCAAATAACATACAACATGACAAAGCCGCTGCCTTCCGGCAGACGGTTCAATATTTGTCCGCCAATGAGCAGGCAAAGGCTTGCCACTGCCCAATGTATCGTATTCCGTATGCCAAAATAACGTCCGCGAACTTGAGCAGGCACCATATCCGCCACCAATGAGGTCCAGAGCACGCCGCCGGCCTGTGCGCAAATAAACGATATCGTGAACATTGCAATATAAGTACTTACCCAGTAGGCTTCCGGCACCCAGAATGGAATCAGTCCCGTTGCCGTCCATAACGTGCGGTGAACCATACTGAACACCAAAATGTGCAGCCGCCTATTCTCAAAGCGATGCATGTAAAACGCGATAATGAGCTGAACGAGGTTGGCAAAAGCCGGTATTGCAAGCGCTATGCCGATTGCATCCGATTTGGCGCCCAAATAGAGGAGGTACGCTGTGAGCAGCGGACCTCCAAGTAAATTCCCAATAATGTTCGCAGGAATTCCTTCCATAACAGCTGTGTGCAAGCCACGCCGCTGCTCGGACATTCGCCGCCTAGGCAGCAAGATGTCCTTCAACATAATAACCCTCTCCGCTCTGCCTACTCTTGGTGTACGATCAATTCTATTAAGGTTCTAACCATAACGCCGGTAGCGCATTTTGTCTCCCAGCCTCTGCTCGATTCCAGCCATGCCGTGCCGCCGATATCAAGATGCACCCAAGGCAGTCCTTCTGCAAAATGTCCGATGAACAGGCCGCCGGTAATCGTTCCGGCATCTCTGCCGCCGCTATTTTTCAAATCAGCAGCATCGCTTTTAATCTGCTTCTTATATTCCGGATAAGATGGCAGCTGCCATATTCTCTCGCCCGCGCGCTCAGATGCGGACTGCACCTGCTTAAAGAGCTGGTCATTATTCGTAACCGCGCCCGTTGCTTGGGTGCCAAGGGCAACTGATACTGCTCCTGTCAGCGTGGCCACGTCTACCAAGCGGGTCGCTCCCCTTGTAATGGCGGTCGTCAAGCCATCGGCCAGCACCAATCTTCCCTCTGCATCGGTATTTACCACTTCAACGGTATGCCCGCTCATCATGCGAAGCACGTCGCCGGGCTTTATCGCACGGTCTGAAGGCATATTCTCAGCCGTCGGAATGACTGCAATGACATTGATTGCAGGCTTCAGCTCGCCAATAACGCGCATCGCTCCAAGCACAGCGGCAGCCCCGCCCATATCCGAGATCATTTCCTGCATCCCTTCGGCTCTCTTTAAGGAGATGCCGCCTGTATCAAACGTAATGCCTTTACCGATCAGTCCCCAAGCCTCTTCGGAGTTAGGATCGCCTTTATGATGGATAACGATCATGCGAGGCGGATTTATGCTGCCTTGGCCTACGCCAAGCAAGCCGCCCATTCGCTGCTCTGCCGCACTCCACTCATCGATGACTTCAATTTCCAAATCAAGCTCCCGAGCTAGCTCCTCTGCATGATAAGCTAGACGCTCAGGCGTAAGATCATTGCCCGGCAAATTAGTCAGATCGCGGGCAAAGCTAACGCCTTCAGCAAACAGCTTCCCTTTAGCGATGCCTTGCTTCCACAATGCGGCGTCCTCTTCCGTTATTGCTGCACTCTGAGGTACAAAAGCAACCTCTTTCAGCGTAAATCGTTCGTTCTGTTCACGTTTAAGCGGCTGACGCACATGAAGTGCAAGGAGCAATCCCTCTGTCAGCGCTTGAGCCGCACGATCGGCTCCAAGCTTTGCTTTCGAGCACTCCAGCAATTGCTCCGATAGAAGCAATTGAACCGACTCAGCACGCAGTTTTTTGAGCGCTTTGGCTGCCGCTGCTGCGGCTAGGCGCAGGCTCGTTGCCTCACCGTCCATCTCAAGCCCAACAAACACGATATACGCTGCCGGATAAAGGCCCAAAGTCGCGACAACCTCGGTCTGCTCCGCTTCCGCCTTAAACAAACCTTTGGCGTACAGTCCTCTCAGCGCATCATCGATTTGCGGCTGCACAATCGCGCCAGCAACTCCTCCCGAGTTGAGCTCATTTTTGCTGACGAAACGAACGACCGCATCATTAACCGCCTGTTCTGCACCGCGAGCCCCATATGTGAATTGAACACTCATTTGTATTCCCTCGCTTTCTTTATGAATAAAACATATATGTATCCTGCAAAATTGCATACAATCAACACGTTTTTCAAACTCATTATACCGAACGTCTTTCGACTTTTCCATGTTTATAATTCAAAGCTAAAACAAAAAAGCCCGCCTCCCTATTGGGGGAGCCGGGCTTCATAATGGAAATAGCCTGAATGAAAAAATAATCTCTCATGCAGCCTTCATTCGGCTAACGGCAGCGTGATAATAAACTCTGTTCCAATTCCGGCTTGGCTCTCTACACGAATGGTCCCATTGTGATTGCGAACGATGCGGTAGCTCACCGATAAACCAAGCCCTGTACCCGACTGCTTCGTCGTAAAGAACGGATCGAACAGCCGATTCATCGTCGCCTTATCCATTCCTTTGCCATTGTCCTTAATGACAATTTCGGCCGTTTGACCGCTGCTTCGCGTGATGATATCGATCAGGCCTCTTCGTTCGCCTTGTACCTCCTCGATGGCATCCAGCGAATTTTTGACGATATTCAATATGACTTGCTTTACCTGCTTCACATCAATCGATACGTAATGCTCTGAGCAATAGCACTCCGCCTTAATTTCGCAGTTCCGCATGAGCGCTTCACTTTCCGTTAGAAGCACCACTTCTTTAATCAAATGATCGATAGACACCAATTGCTTCATTGGTGCTGATGGCTTGGACGAATTTAGAAATTCATAAATAATGTCGTTAGCCCTGTCAATTTCCGTCAAAATAATACGCGCATACTCTTCTTTGCCTACTTCCATTAAATAAGGCCTAAGCAGTTGTATGAATCCTCTGATGCTCGTTAAGGGATTGCGAATTTCATGGGCGATAGCAGCAGCAATTTTTCCAAGCATGGCAAGCTTGTCATTTTGTAATGCCGTCTGTTCAATTTGCTTATACTCCGAAACATCCTTGACACTAATTAGAAAATCACCGTCTAATTGATCACCGTATGTAACCGTCACCAATAGATGTTTGCCATCTTTGTGTTGGAATTCATAGTAGCGACTATGCATAAGAAACATTTCTTTGTAAAGTCTCAAAACCGTTCTTTTCGTTGAATTGGTAAGCTGCCGGTGTCTTAATATTTCCTTTATGGTACAACCGATTAATGTCTTTCGAGGAATGTCCAGCAGCTTGGCCATCTGTACATTGATAAACGATAATATGCCATCGTTGTCAAACAATGCGATCCCGCTGTCCATATGCTGCAAGACGTTTTCGTATTTATTTTTAACCATCTCGAAAGATCGGTTGGAACGAAAAAGCATTTCACGCATTTCACTGAATTTCTGCTCGTTCGACCGCTCAGGCTGCAATCGAAAACGACAGGCAACCATAATTTCCATTAAGAAAACGAAAGAGCGATTGTATAATCTTATCGCTTCCTCCGAATCCACATTGGCAGCCAAAGACTGAATACACTCCTCATGAACAGCAATAATTTCCTCCGGGTTTATTCCATAAAGCTCCTTGCCCAGCTCGTTGGCATGGAATAGTGATACTTCCTTACCACTTCGTATATACTCGGCAAGCGCCGGGAAATAGCGCTTTCGAATGGCCTGCATCTTGTACTCCTCCCCGGCAATATCTATAGATAACGGTTACAGTTACTACTAATCATAGGGCGAGTTTACAATCGCTGTCAATCGGAAATCCTGTCGAATTTTAAGAAGAAAATAGGCACAAGGTCATCCCCTGCGCCAATTAGGTCTCAAGTCCCCTACTGCTTTCTTACCTTATTTTTGTATTGATAAACTTGTAAACTAACAATCATTTTCAATACTTGCTTTGCATTTCAATCGTTTCGGGTATCGTCTTCCTTATTTAATTCCTTGCTTTTTTTATCATCCCATCCGTCTTCCCTGTCGTTATCTTCGCTTTCCCTTCGATCCTTGTTGTCATTGCTGCTGTCATCATCTAGATCATATTTCCACTGATCATTATTTCTGTTCCAGATATCGAAAAGATCTTCATCACCGTAGCTTTCCCAGTTGCGGTCCCACGCCTTTTCCTTTTCCTTTTCTTTTTCCTTTTCCTTGTCCTTGTCTTTGTCCTTGTCTTTTTCTTTGTTCTTGTCATCCTTATTATCGACATTAGGTCTATTGGGCGAGTTTGGCTTATTCGATTTCCCCGGTGTTGTTGCCGGCTTGTTGTCCAATGTCCCATTCTTGCCTGGTTTCGTTGTAACGGCAGCATTATTCACTTCACTGCTGACAGGCTTCTCCGGTTTTGTTGCTTTTACCGGTTTATTGGATTTAGGGGTAGCTGCAGGCTTAGCTGTATTTGTATTCTGATCCGCCTTTTGCTGCTTGGCCTTCTCCTCTTTCTCGCGTGCAACAAGCTCCTTCAGCTTTTCCTTGTTTAAGCCTTCCGCATTATCTACGATCGTCTTCAAGCCGCCAAGCGACTCCGTAGCTTTATCGATGGAGTTCTGCTTGAGCTGCTCCATTTCTATCGTATAACCTTCGTCCTTCGCCATTAAATATACAGCCATTTTACCTGAAGAAATGCCGTTTGCGGCCGCTTCCTCACGCACCTCATTTGGTACCGACAACGTTGTAATATTCGCGCTAGCCGCCTCCGCTGCCAGCTGCTTTAATAAATTCCGAAGCGTTCGGTCGACTTTTCCCGTCAAAATTTGCTCATAATCGAGTTTAAGTGCAGAATTGTCGTCTAATAGCATGCTCGTAATAAAAATATTTTTGTTTGGCGTATCGAGATAATGTGAGCCTTTAGCCCTCTCCAGGATCGAAGCGGCTACCGTCTCCACGTTGACACCTTCATATTCAAGCCCTTCAATAATAAGCCTGCCGTCCTCGTTTAATGCACTCAGCTCGCGAACCTTATCGTTCTTGTCTACGCCTAGCTCAACACTTGGATTAATATCCATGCTTACATAGGCGACAACAGGATTTTTATCCTGCTGCATCATCAGCAAAAACGGAAGGAACACCAGCAGCATTATCGCCGCAGCACTCGTATACCAATAAGCTGCTTTAAAGGTGCGAGGCTTCCTATATTCCTCTTCAAACGTAATTTCTTCACCTATTTCCGTCTTCCCTTGAATAGGGGCTTGCAAAAATTGGCCGTCTGCCGTCATTACAACGGCATGCTGCTTATGAATGCTCATAACGACTCCACGTTTCATTTGCTTACCTCCTTATTCATATCCAACCGGTCATCGGTTATATGTAAGTAATTGTGCATGTATGGGTATGTGCCAGAAATAATAAGTGCGATCGCAATAATATATTTGCGGTTTCGCTCAACCGTTTTGCGGGAAACGCCACACATTTCGGTTAGCTCTTTTACCGCTAGCTTATTCGTCATTTTTAACGAGTCAAATAAATCAGTCTCACTCACAAGTGTTTGCGCAATTCCGATCAACAATCTTCTGGAATCTGCATGCTTGGGCGATACTTCTACCAGCTCTGCAAAAGAAATCCCGAACCTTAGAAGCTCTTGATTCAGATCACTGATCTCCTGCTTTCTCTCGTCTTCGGTCCGCTTTATTTCAAAGGCATTCATCGCTTGCCTAGTTTCAACGGAATTATATTGCGGCTGCTCCTCATCTTCAGAATCGAACATGCTATAAGGCACAACCTGAGAATGCCTCTGTTCTTTTCGGACATGGTCAATAAGCCGACGGCGAATGACGGTTTCTGAAAATCCGATAAATGATTTGCCGGCATGGCTATCGAACTGATTGATTGCTTCATTAAAAGCAAGCAGCGCCACGCTGAATTCATCATCTTGATTCGGATCTATGTACCGTTTGCAAAATCGACTTGTTACTTTCATTATATAAGGCTTGTAATCTGCTATGAACTGCTCTCGAAGCAGCTCATCGCCTTGACGAATTCGAGCAACCCATTGTTCGGGAGTAAGCTTCTGCTCATTCTCCGCAGCATCTGTGGAAGCAGACTTCCGCAGAAAGCGTTTGAACAATACAAGTAACAACCGCTCCACCTCACTACTAGTATGATTCGTTTCTGTCTAACCGGTTTCAGGGGGTACATTATGAGAAGATCTTCATTTATTTTAAAAAAAGAAAAGCCCCCGAAAAGGAGGCTCACCATTCGTGTTTAAAAACTAAACGGATGTACGGCGTTGACGGAGCTTATTCCTTCTGTTATTCAGCATCCCAAGACGCTTCTTAAGTACAAGCTGCCACTCCGTGTCTTCAATCTGCTTTGCGAAGCTAAGCAAATCAAGCGCCATATCGATTTGACTATGAACAACATCCATCGGATCCTCATTCTCATGATTAACGCAATTTTCAAGCAGCGCCTTGCCTTCTTGCTCCACATACTCCTGAAAATCAACTTCGGCGGCGCCGTCGCCATGTGCATATTCGGCTAATATTTCATATTCATTTTCGATTAAATAATGAATGTCTACACGGTGGCATACCGGACAAAACATAATGGGCACATTATGAATATGCGTTCGGAAATGCTTTAGCGTTCCCTTTGTTCCAATCATACTAGCTCCACAGCAAAAACTCATTGACGACTCCTCCTAAAGGTTTGCGAATGCAAACCAGCTTCGTAAGAATCAACTTAGGTTTGCGAATGCAAACCAAGTATTTTTTTGAGCTCAGTGACTAAGTATACATTATTCGCTCAGCATGATTGAAATTCCTGCTTTTGAATCATAATATCCGCCTCTAGGCCTAAACAAAAAAACAAAACCCGCGCCATCGCATGGCGCGGGTTTTGAATAAAACGGTACGAAATCTATTATTTCGATACCAAAGTTTGTTGACCTGGCTTCCAGTTGATAGGGCAAAGTCCGCCGGATTGCAAAGCTTGCAATACGCGAAGCGTCTCGTCAACGCTGCGGCCAACGTTGTTGTGGTTAACAACTTGGTATTGTACTTCGCCTTCTGGGTTGATGATGAATAGGCCGCGAAGCGCGATGCCTTCTTCTTCGATCAAAACGCCGTAGTCACGAGCAACGCTTTTCGTGATGTCTGCAGCAAGCGGGAATTCTAGTTGGCCTAGGCCATTATCGTTAACCGGCGTGTTGATCCATGCACGGTGGCTGTGTTTGCTATCGATGCTGACACCAAGAACTTCAGTGTTTAATTTTTTGAATTCAGCTGCCGCCATGCTCAAAGCAGTAATTTCAGTTGGACAAACGAAAGTGAAATCTAGTGGGTAGAAGAACAATACCAGCCATTTGCCTTTGTAATCTGCAAGGGATGCTGTACCGAAATCTTTACCGTCACCTGTTGCTGTTTCCATCGAAAAATCTGGGGCCTGGCGGCCTACCAAACGCTCTGCCATTATAGAAAACCTCCTTGACCTATCCATAAATTTTTATTGTTTTTGTCACTTCATCTGTGTGACTTACCTAGTAAATAGTATCACTAGTCTAGAATGAAGTCAATATTATAACAACTATTTATTTATAATTATTATAATCTATTAATTATTTTCTAAGAGCTGCTACGATCAAATCGCCCATTTCAGTCGTTCCGATTGCTTTGCTTTTATCAACTGCAATATCGCCAGTACGGTGGCCAGCATCAAGCACTTCTTTCACGGCAGCTTCAATTGCAGCAGCAGCTTCGTGATAGCCAAACGTTAAACGGAACATAAGAGCTACCGATAGGATGGTTGCAATTGGGTTCGAGATGCCTTGGCCAGCGATATCAGGTGCTGAACCATGTACCGGCTCGTACAAACCAAAGCTTCCTTCGCCAAGTGAAGCAGAAGAGAGCATACCGATCGATCCAGTCAGCATCGCAGCTTCATCGCTTAGAATATCGCCGAACATGTTTTCTGTTACGATGACATCAAAGCTCGAAGGACGGCGAAGCAATTGCATCGCACAGTTATCGACAAGCACATGCTCAAGCTCAACTTCAGGATATTCAGGAGCGATCCGGTTCACAACCTCACGCCATAGACGCGATGTTTCAAGCACGTTCGCTTTATCAACCGAAGCAAGACGTTTGCCGCGAGTCATTGCGATATCGAATGCTTGGCGTACGATACGCTCGATTTCTTGCACATTGTATACGCAAGTATCAACCGCTTCTTCGCCGCCAGCGCCTTCACGGCGGAATTTCTCGCCAAAGTAAATGCCGCCAGTCAACTCACGAACAACGATAAGATCCGTGCCTTCAAGAACTTCCGGCTTCAAAGTGGAAGCCTCTTTCAAGCAATCAAACACCGTTGCTGGGCGAATGTTGGAGAACAAGCCAAGCGCTTTGCGAATGCCGAGGAGTCCAGTCTCTGGACGAAGCTCCTTCGAGTTGTTGTCCCATTTCGGACCGCCAACAGCGCCAAGCAATACCGCGTCCGCGCCTTTGCAAAGCTCAAGCGTCTCTTGTGGAAGCGGTGTGCCCTTCTCATCAATGGCAATACCGCCGAACAAGCCGTGCTCTGTTTCGAATTTGTAGCCATAAAGCTCTTCTGTTTTCTTGAGCACTTTCAGCGCTTCGCCAACAACCTCAGGTCCGATACCGTCGCCGGCAATAACTGCGATTTTTTTTACTTCTGACATAATTAAAGTAACACTCCTCATTTTCGATTAAACTTATCCATCCAACGCAGCAAAATTCGCACCTTGAATTCGACAAGTTATACACTCATTCTCATTCTATTATCATTTGTACCATAAAAGCGGAGTGATTACAAAGATATAAAAACTATTGGCTCTATAGATTATGTCTATAGAGCCAATAGAAATCCCATACGAAATATGAAACAAATGGCTGTGCACGAAAAAAGACAGCAGCCGCAAGTTCTCTTGGCTGCTGTCTTTTTTTGTGAAAATTTAAATCAAGCTCATCTTATCGCGACGGCCGGGAGACTTCCGCTTCTCGATCAAGCGGTTAAGCGCATCGATATAGGCGCGTGCGCTTGCCTCTAGAATATCCGTGCTTAGTCCACGGCCTTGAGCAGAAACTTCATCCTGCTTCAAAACAACATGCACCTCACCCTGGGCATCCTTGCCTTGCGAGACCGATTTGATCGAATAGTCTTCAAGCTCAACGTTTTCCTGCGTAACCTTATCGATCGCATTGTAGATCGCATCCACGGAGCCGTTGCCGATTGCCACCTCTTCAGCGACATCGCCTTCGGCTTTGCGAATCCGAACAGAGGCGCTTGGCGTAGATTGATTGCCATAGCTCACTTGGATTGTCTCCAAGCTGAACACTTCCGGCGTATCAATAAGCTTCTCTTCAAGAAGGGCAAGAATATCTTCATCGCTTACGGTTTTCTTGCGGTCAGCCAAATCCTTAAATCTGGCGAAAGCCGTGTTAACCGCTTCATCCTCAAGCTCATAGCCAAGATCGATCAGCTTCTCGCGGAACGCATGGCGTCCGGAGTGCTTGCCTAGGACAAGCTTCGATTCCTTAAGGCCGATCGTATCAGGCGAGATGATCTCGTAGGTTGTCTTTTCCTTCAGCATACCATCCTGATGAATGCCGGATTCATGCGCGAATGCATTGGCGCCGACAATCGCTTTATTGCCCGGAACGACCATACCCGTCAGCTTGCTGACAAGGCGGCTCGTTTTTGCGATTTCCTTCAGGTTAAGCGTCGTTTGAGCGCCGAAGAAATCAGGTCGCGTAGCGAGCGCCATAGCAATCTCTTCAATCGCTGTATTGCCGGCACGCTCGCCAATACCGTTGATCGTACCCTCGACTTGGTCGGCGCCATTTAGAATCGCAGCAAGTGAATTGGCAGTCGCCATGCCAAGATCATCATGACAATGCGCGCTTAGCTGAATCGTTTCGATATTCGGAACGTTTTCCTTCAAGGTTTTGAAAATATTTCCGAATTCCTGCGGATTCATATAACCGACCGTATCCGGAATATTAACGACCGAAGCACCTGCTTTGATCGCCATCTCCGTTACCTGGCAAAGAAAATCCAGCTCCGTACGTCCGGCATCCTCTGCTGAAAACTCAACTTTGTCAAAGTATTTCCGCGCATAACGAATCGCACGCTCTGCCGTCTCGAGAACCTGATCCTTCTCCATCCGCAGCTTATGTTTGCGGTGAATAGGGCTTGTAGCTAGAAATACGTGAATGCACGGATCCTGTGCGCCGATAAGCGCTTCACGAACCGCATCAATATCTTGCTCGCGGGAGCGTGAGAGGCCGATGACCGTTGCGTTCTTTACTGCGCGCGCAACCGCATTAACCGCTGCAAGATCGCCTGGGGATGCTGCTGGGAACCCAGCCTCCATACGATCCACGCCAAGCTTCTCAAGCTGAAGGGCAATCTCTACCTTTTCCTTCGTGTTCAGGTTTACACCCGGAGATTGCTCTCCGTCACGAAGCGTTGTATCGAAAACATAAATTTTCCGCATTTGTGCCATGCACCTCCGTGAACAGAATGATCCCGGCACGCGAATGAAGCTGCAAGGCGAAACGTAAGCCGCTTCGCCTTGCACTCCGGCGTACCGGGATATGGTCGTTCATTCTATCTGTTATTACTTTTTGATCCAGTGCATCAATTCACGAAGCTGTGCGCCTGTTTGCTCGATTGGATGAGCTGCTTCGTTACGACGTGTAGCTGTAAGCATAGCACGGTTCGATTGGTTTTCCAAGATGAAGTCACGAGCGAAACGGCCGGATTGGATATCTTCCAATACGCGTTTCATTTCTTTCTTCGTCTCTTCAGTAACAATGCGAGGACCAGTTACATAGTCGCCGTATTCTGCAGTGTTGGAGATGGAATCGCGCATCGACGAAATTCCGCCCTCATACATCATGTCAACGATCAGCTTAAGCTCGTGCAAGCACTCGAAGTAAGCCATTTCTGGAGCGTAGCCAGCTTCAACAAGCGTCTCGAAGCCTGCTTTAACTAGTGCGGAAGCGCCGCCGCAAAGAACAGCTTGCTCACCGAACAAATCTGTTTCTGTTTCTTCTTTGAAAGAAGTTTCGATAACGCCTGCACGTGTACAGCCGATACCTTTGGCATATGCAAGACCGATAGCTTTAGCATTGCCAGTAGCATCTTGCTCGATTGCGATAAGTCCAGGAACGCCAAAGCCCTCTTGGTACGTACGGCGAACCATGTGACCTGGAGATTTTGGAGCAACTAGGAATACGTCTGTATCTGCGTTAGGAACGATTTGGCCGTAATGAATGTTGAAGCCGTGTGAGAACATAAGAGCCGCGCCTTTTTTCAAGTTAGGAGCGATTTCGTCTGTGTATACTTTCGCTTGTGTTTCGTCAGGAAGCAAGATTTGAACAACGTCAGCTACTTTAGTTGCTTCAGCAACTGTAAGTACTTCGAAGCCGTCTTTCTTAGCAACGTCTGCGGATTTACCAGGACGAAGTCCGATAACTACTTTCAATCCGCTGTCGCGAAGGTTTTGCGCTTGCGCGTGACCTTGGCTGCCGTAACCGATAACTGCGATTGTTTTACCTTGTAGTACGCCTTGATCCGCGTCTTTTTCATAGTACATTGTAACTGCCATTTTAATAATTGCCTCCTTTAATTTAACCCTTTTGAGCGGGTGTTTAAGCAGAGAATGACCCATAAGCAGCGGTTCTCCCCTTAAACTCCCGCTCAAAGCGGGGATGTTGAATGTATGATAGGAATTACTTGGCGTTGCCTCTGTTTAGCGCAGTTACTCCCGTACGCGATAGCTCACGAATGCCATAAGGCTTAAGCAGCTCGACCATAGCGTCGATTTTCTCCGTGTCACCTACTACTTGTACCATAAGCGAATGAGTGCCGATGTCAACAACCGCTGCTCGGAAGGTTTCTACTACGCCTAGAATTTCAGGACGCGATGCCGGCTCCGCGTTTACCTTAATTAAGGCAAGCTCGCGTGCAACCATCGGGTTGGAGCTGAGATCAATAACTTTAATAACGTCGATCAGCTTGTACAATTGCTTCGTAACCTGCTCGAGGGTATGGTCATCACCTGAAGTGACGATGACCATACGCGACAAGCCTACCTCTTCGCTGGAACCAACTGTAATGCTCTCAATATTGAAGCCGCGGCGTCCGAACAAGCCGGATACGCGTTGCAGAACGCCGGGCTGATCGTTAACGATTACTGCGATCGTATGTTTTTTCATTCCGCATCCCCCATGATCATTTCGTCGATGGTGCTTCCTTGCGCAACCATTGGATACACGTTCTCTTCTTTGCGAACGACGAACTCAACGACTGCTGGACCTGGATGGCGGAGTGCTTCTTCCCATGCGACGCGCGCTTCCTCTTTATTCGTTGCGCGGAAGCCTTTCACTCCGTAAGCCTCGGAAAGCTTAACGAAGTCTGGACTGCCGGAAAGATCGATATGGCTGTAGCGATTATCGTAAATAAGCTCTTGCCACTGGCGAACCATCCCAAGCACCTGGTTATTAATAATAACAACCTTGACTGGAATATTATTGATTGCGCAAATAGCGAGCTCCTGCGCGCACATTTGAAAGCCTCCGTCACCGTTGATCGATACGACTACCCGGTCCGGATTCGCCATTTGGGCGCCGATAGCGGAAGGGAAGCCGAAGCCCATTGTGCCCAAACCGCCGGAGGTAACCCATGACCGCGGCTTGTTGAATTTGTAATACTGGGCTGCCCACATTTGATGCTGGCCAACGTCAGTCGTTACAATTGCATCACCATTTGTGGTTTCGTGGATGAGCTCCACTACCCATTGCGGCTTAAGCTCAGTCTCGGAATCCGAGTAGCTAAACGGATATTCCGCGCAGGATGCCTTAAGCTTCGCACGCCAGTCATCCGCTTTATCCGCGCGTTTAGCTTGCTTGTTAACAAGCTGGAGAACCGTCTTCACGTCACCTACGATCGGAATGTCCGTCGGTACGTTTTTGCCGATTTCCGCTGGATCGATATCGATATGAACGATTTTTGCAAGCGGCGCGAAGCCGGACAGCTTGCCGGTTACACGGTCATCGAAGCGAGCGCCGATGTTGATTAGCAAATCTGCACTTTGAATCGATTTGTTAGCCGTATACGTGCCGTGCATGCCTGGCATGCCCAGGAACAGCTCGTTGCCGCTTGGGAATGCACCCAAACCTAGCAATGTCGTCGTAATCGGAATTTGCGTTTTCGTTACGAACTCGAACAACTCCTCGTGACCGCCGGAATATACAACTCCGCCGCCGGCGAGAATGATCGGACGCTCTGCCTGCTCAATCGCTTTAATAAGCTTGTCGACTTGATTCTTGTTTGGAGAAACCGTCGGGTTGTAGCCGCGGATGCTTACTTCCGTTACCGGCTTGAACAATGTTGTAGCCGCCGAGATGTCCTTTGGTATATCGATCAATACTGGACCTTTGCGGCCAGTGTTGGCAATGTGGAATGCTTCATGTATGATTCGCGGCAAGTCTTCTACATCACGTACCAAGTAGCTGTGCTTCGTGATTGGCATTGTAATGCCTGTAATATCCGCTTCTTGGAAAGCATCGCTTCCGATCAAGCTGGAAATGACGTTGCCCGTAATGACAACTAACGGTACAGAATCCATATAGGCAGTCGCGATACCCGTAACCAGATTCGTTGCCCCTGGACCTGAGGTTGCGATACAAACGCCTACTTTACCGCTTGCGCGGGCATAACCGTCAGCTGCGTGGATCGCGCCTTGCTCATGACGAGTGAGTAAATGATTGAAATCGGGGTTCCCGTGCATCGCGTCGTAAATGTACAACACTGCTCCACCAGGATAGCCGAATACACAATCCACACCCTCAAGCAGCAGACTGCGAAGCAATATTTCTGAACCACTAATGACCTCGGGCTTCGAGAGCCTTTCCTTCAATTCCTCTTTTGACTTCAGTGTTGTACCTTGCGTTACCATCAGTCATCCTCCTCTCAGAAAAAACAAAAAAACCTTTCGCTCCTCATGCTTCAAACGAAGCAAAGAGGGACGAAAGGTATATCTTCCGTGGTACCACCCAAATTCGTTACACATCTCCCGATGTATAACCTCCACAAGTAAGAACGTCGTGCACATACGTCCATACTATTGGCACTGTAACGCTTGCCCTGCGATTTCCCCTATTAGGCAACAGCATTCGTTGTTGCTTTTCAAGGAAACAGCTCCGAGGTGAGCTCGTAGAAAAGGGATTTTGGCGATGGTTGCAGCTGATCCATCCGCTCTCTGTTCAAAAGAGCCCTAAGCACTTCGTCCTCATCATTGCTGATTGTATATGTACCACATGGTGCGTACACCGGTACGTGGTAGATAAGACTTTCTTTATTATATGCCGCGAATCTCCGTTCGTCAAGAACCATGAGCAACTCTTCGCATAAATTGTAATCGGCGCATTTTGCGATCCCGACACATATACTATTTTAGCCTCTAATCGGCAAACTCATGCAGCGCTCCAATCTATTCAGCGCCGCAGAATGGAATGATCTTTATGATAAGACTTTATGAGCCTCGGTTTGATCAAGCAGAGGTTGTCCGCCTCATTCGGAGCGAGCTGATCCCTTTGTCGCATACGGTTCACCAGCATGACGCCCAGACGATTCGCGAGCTTCCGAAGCGATTTCGTCGAGGTGTTACTTATGTAGCATCCTTATCAAAAAAAAGCCCGCCGGTCTCCTTCATTCATTTTGAAGTGATGGGGGAAGTTCTTTATTTAGATATGATGGTCACGCATCCCGAGCATCGAAATAGACAATGGGGCAGAAAATTAATAGCACATAGCGAGGCTTACGGCAGGAAGCAGCACTGCAAGGTAGCCAGGCTGTTTGTCGATCAGGTAAATGATAAAGCCCATCAATTATACAATAAGCTTGGTTATAATACCGTTCACTACTATCCTGAGCTTCGTTGTTACGAGCTGCTTAAGCCGCTTGCCCCGTTATGATTACCTAGCTTTCATTAATACCCGTTATAGCCTTGGTTGTCGTAATTGTTGTAACCGTTGTAACTGTTATAGCCTTGGTTGCCATAACCGCCACTTCCGTAGTTATTGTACTTGTTGTTGCAACAATTACCGCCATAGCCTCCGCCGAAGCCTCCACCAAAACCGCCGCCCCAAAGTGGGAGCGTGCCGATTGCAAGAAGATCAAACAAGACAAGAGGTAGAATAGCATTAGTTTTTACAATCTTGCCCTTATCTTTTTTCAAGGGAGCTACAACCAATTTATTTTGGCTAACACGAACGAGCTTGCCCGTGACGACTGAGCCGTCAGGACGTACTGCATAAATGGATTTGCCGACCAGTTTCCGTACTTCTTGTTTGGAAACGTTACGCATGCGAAATCCCTCCTTTCCCGTTGTCCTTTAGCTTATTCCGGGAAAGCGGATTCCGTCTGTTTGTTTGTCCTCTATTCTAATAAATGTACGCATAGCCTGCTAGAGATGCTAGAGCTTGAGCTGCTTACGGCTTCTTCATAGATAGCAATTGCATATATTAAAAAAAGGCTGTCCAATAGTCGTCAAAGCGACAACCTGGACAGCCTTTATACGTTAACGTCTACGCGTTAATTTTCTCTTTTGCGATGCCTGCAAGCGAGTTGAACGAAGTCATATCGTTAACTGCTAGGTCAGCAAGGATTTTGCGGTTAACTTCTACGCCCGCAAGTTTCAAGCCGTGCATAAATTTGTTGTACGAAAGTCCGTTGATGCGAGCTGCCGCGTTGATACGAACGATCCACAGTCTGCGGATGTCACGTTTTTTGTTGCGACGGTCACGGTAAGCGTACATAAGGGACTTACCAACTTGCTCCTTCGCTGTTTTAAACAGACGATGTTTCGAACCGAAATAACCTTTAGCTAGCTTTAGAATTCTTTTGCGACGACGAGTGCGGACAAATCCGCCTTTGACTCTTGCCATGAGTGGAAACCTCCTGTAGGTTGAATTAGCTTATTTGTTGTTGCTTTATATTACAAGTTGGAAAGGCCTTGCTTCAAACGACGAACGTCGCCAGCAGCCATAAGCGGTTGGCCAGCAAGTACGCGTTTTTGACGACCGGATTTGTGTGAAAGCAAGTGGTTACGGTAAGCTTTGTAACGTTTTACTTTACCAGTTCCAGTAATTTTAAAGCGGTCTTTCAGACTGCTGTGAGTTTTCATCTTAGGCATATCAGTTATCCTCCTTAAAGTTCTTCATCAGTTGTTAGCTGTTGGTTTTGGGTGCCAAAATCATAATCATGCTCCGGCCTTCCAGCTTAGGAGCGCGCTCAACGCTGCATAATTCGGCAACCTCTTTTGAAAGGCGATCCAAAATCTTTTGTCCTAGAGATGCATGTGCAATCTCACGGCCGCGGAATCTTACGGATGCTTTCACTTTATCGCCTTCACCCAGAAACTTAACGACGTTGCGATATTTCGTTTGGTAGTCATTTTCATCAATGTTGGCGCGGAACCAAACTTCCTTAAGATCAACGATCTTTTGGTTTTTGCGAGCTTCTTTTTCTTTCTTTTGCTGCTCATAACGGAACTTGCCGTAGTCCATGATGCGGCATACCGGCGGCTTAGCCGTCGGAGCGACGTTCACCAGGTCCAAATTAAGCTCTATAGCCATCTGCAAGGCATCGCGAATCGATTTGATGCCGATTTGCTCACCGTCAGCGCCTACTAAACGTACTTCTCTGGCCCGGATTTCATCATTGATTTGATGTTCTCTGCTAATAACGTGCCACCTCCAAAAATGGTTTTTTCATGTTTTTACGCAATAAAAAAATGCGGGTTCGCTCGAACCCGCATCTCATAACCGTACATGTATGTCAGTGCATCATTTCTATTCGAAACAATGGAGTGACCAATCGATTATCGCGAACCAGCCAGCTTAAGCCGAAAGGTGAGAAGCGGGTGCTTCTGCTTGTGCGTCATTTAGTTAGTTGAAAATGTTACCGTGTTACTATACCATGGCCTACGAAGCTGTGTCAACAGTTGCCGCAAATGATTTTTCAAGCTACTTTAAAGCCCGCTTTTCTCTATTTGCTTTGTACTTCCTCGATACGAACGACGCGCGTATGCTGTGTATGGCTCCACGTTTTGTTGTTTTGAGTAAAGAAAGCATAGAACGTAATCGGCCACCAAGAAATTAGGAACAGCGGCAATGTAAGCAGATGTGCGTACATCTTCCACGATTTCACGCCTTCAAGCATAAGCGCAAGCGGGAATTGGATGATCGACGCAACAGCAGCGATACCGACTACCCACCATGGCACGTAGTTGTACAGAGAATCCAAGTAATTCGAAGACGGCAGCGCGATATCGATCCAAATAATCATCGTCAATACAAAGCCGAGCAATGTGTTATAGACGGAGATCGAGTAGATTGCCGAATCAAACTTTACAAAGTTGCGCTCCTTGATGCTCGCCCATAGCAGCGGAAAAAAATAATTGCGCGCCACGTTAAAATGTCCCTGCATCCAGCGCAGACGCTGTCTGGCGGAAGCTTTGAACGTAACCGGCTTCTCGTCATACACTTTGGCATCGTAGTTCAGTACCGGGTAGACGCCGCGCTGCACGCAGCGCATCGAGAACTCCAAATCCTCAACGAGGCTTGTTGCTCCCCAGCCCATATCCTTCAGCAGTAACGAATCAAAGCACATGCCGGTTCCGCCGAGAAAGTTGGCCATTTTCAAATTCGTTCTGGACAGCTGCCACAATCTGTTGCAATACCAGTAAGTAATGCCATATGCTGCGGTAACCCATGAATCATCCGGGTTTTTGGTATCCAAATAACCTTGGATGACCTGATGGCCCTCGCATAAATCGTTGTTCATCAATTGCAAGAAATCGGGATTTACTAAATTATCCGCATCGAACATGACAATTGCATCGTATTGGCGGGGCAAAGCCCACAGCTCTTTGAGCATCCACTCAATCGCATAGCCTTTACCGCGCAGCAGTTGATTCGTTCTCTCGCAAGCGTTGACGCCATGGCTCCGGCTTATATCAGCCGTACCGTCTGTGCAGTTATCGCAAATAACAAATATATCGTATAGTTCCTCTGGATAGTCCATTTTTTTCAAATTCTCGATAAGCGCTCCGACTACTTTTTCTTCGTTGTGAGCTGCGACTAGCACGGCAAATGATTTTTGCGGTGCGTGATGCTTCCGGCTTTTGTTTTTGGCCAAGCCGAAAATAGAAATGCTGAATTGATAAACCGCGATTAACGCCATTACTACCTGAAATGCAATAAAAATAACACTTAGAACCATGCGGTACTGCCCCCTTGAGACCCCATTTTTTTTGCTCTTTTCAGCATTGTTCACGGCTGCTGCAAGCTTTTATTATATATTTTCTCTCTGTTATGAGTGTTTCTCTGCAAACACTCGCGGACCTTTATTGATTCTCCACAGAAACAACTTCTTTGTCAAAAGTTGAATTAGTCTCGATTATGCTTAATCTCGTCAGAAAAACGCTTGCATGGCACACCAATGTATGCATTACCTCCTTTTACGACGACTCAGTCTTATTTTCAACCATTTGCTGACTTTTTAGCACTAACGTCCTTATTTACGATAAAATGTGTGAAAATGTTTCTGGGATTGAGTAGCGACTATGTGACGAACAGGTGAACACGAGGAATCAAAATGACACCTTTCGCTATTTCGACATTATTTGCCTTAACGCCTGGAAATATGTCCATTACAGTTTTACCATCAACTGCACATTATTAAACAGCAATTTGAAAATCAATATTTATAAGCCAGCTATGTTAAACTTTAATAATGGGACAAGAAATAGTTTACGCTCAGCGAACAAAAACATGCTAAAATTGATTTATTACAATATAAGAAGAAATAAGTTTCAATCTTAGCCACCGTTAGGAGGACGACAGCGATGGAACGAATGATAGGCTGGCTGAAGACAAGTGAGCAAAAGATGCTGATTTGGGCAAATCGGAGACCTGCAGGGGGAAAAAGACATCGACTCCTTGGCAAATGGTTAAGTACGGTCACACATATGGGCGGCGCCACCTTTACGCTTGCAACCGCCCTGATATATGCAATTCTAGCACCGGCACCTTGGAGCATAACTGGCTGGCAATGCTTGACTGCCGTCATCATTAGCCATTTGCCAGTTGCAATCGTCAAACGTAAGTTCAAGCGGCTTCGACCTTATCAGGCATTGCAGGGAGTCAATACCGGCCATAAGCCGCTGGTAGACTCTTCCTTCCCATCCGGCCATACAACAGCTATTTTTGCCTGGCTTGTACCTATCTTGCTCACGAGCGGCATTTGGCTCACGCTGATGGTGCCTTTAGCCTTAATAATCGGAGTATCGGTTGGATGGTCGAGGATGTACCTTGGCTTGCATTATCCGTCCGACGTTGCGGCAGGCGCACTCATCGGAACGGTGACCGCTCTCGCGGTCAATTATTCCTGGGTTGGACCGGCTATTGGACTCAACTAGTTATCATCATCATCGGAATCGTTCGCATCCGCTTCGATCGCTTCCGCCTCTTCCTTAATCGACTTCTCATGCTTCGCCTCGCGGTGCTTCCGCAGCGCTTCGGAGCCGATTACGGCTTCAACGCGATAAATATTTTGCCCTTTTTCCATAAACTTCATCTCATACTCGGTAAACACAAGGTCCTCTCTAGGACCTTCTTTGTGTAAATGGAGCGAAATATTACGCATGACGAGTTCCATTTCCGCAAAGCTGTTCAATGAAAACTCAAACAACGATTGCGAATCCGTCTTAAAATGAATCTCGCCGCGCTCGTTCAGCAGCTCGATATATTTCGCAACGAGCCTAGGATGCGTTAGTCTCCGGCGCGCATGCTTGCTCTTTGGCCATGGATCGCTAAAGTTAAGATGAACGCGCTCGATCTCGCCTGGCGCGAACATCGTCTCAATGCCTTCAATATTGGCGCGCAGCAGCGCGAGGTTCGGCGGATGCGACTCCCCTTTTTGCTCCCAAACGATGCGTGCTTTCTCGCTCGCGCGGCGAAGCAGCTCGTCGTACATGTCAACGCCAATAAAGTTGATGTGTGGATAACGCGCGCTCATCTGGCTGATGAAACGGCCCTTCCCCATACCTAGCTCTACATAAATAGGCTGATCATTACCGAAAAACTCGTTCCATTTTCCTTTGTGGGGCGCGGCATCTAGCACAACTAGCTCCGGCTGTCCCTCAAGACTCTCGCGAATACCTTTTCTTCCTCTTAAACGCATATGCAGTGATTCCTCCATTTATCGTAGACGATGCAACGAATAGACTAGTCCTTATTGTGCCCAAGAATGGGTGCAAAGTAAAGAGGAACGGTAAAGCAAGCAACGTGGGCAAACGTTTTTATTATAGAAAAAAGCCGCGGCCATATCACGGCGCTGCGGCTTGCATGTTGTGTATTTTGCTGCACGGCTTACGCTTTAGAGCAGCAGTTGGTAAGGGATCGGTCCATTCTCTTGCTGGTCGCGCTCATAAGTTTCGACCAACACTTCGTTCAATTTCTTGCGTGCAGAAATTTCTACGCCATGGTTATTGTGAAAACGGACACCCGTAAGCGCCATCAGTTCTTTGACAGTCAGCTCGACCGTAACCGTGTCGTCGCCGCGTAAAATTTTGGATACATGACTCATCTCTAATCACCTCATCGATTTATTAAAAAAGTATTTCCATTTAATCGACGTTTCATGAATGCAGGTTCAAATGGGCTATGTCAGGTTTATTTGTTGTTTTGTCGCACTTTTAATATAACACTTCATGTAAGGTTACGCAAGCCCCAAATGACCATTTTCAAAAATAATTTCCAAATAAAGCGGTTTCCGAACATTCTTCAGCCTCTCCTATAACAAACGTGGCTTTTCCAGTCGTTTTTCGCTAAAATATAGGTTGTAAGTCTTGGAAGAAGGGGAAAACGATGATTGAATTACAAACGTCGCCGCAAGATCCAATGCTATGGGGCGATAAACGATTTCATACATGGAATTACGAAATGCGGAAGCAGTTTGGCGGCAAAGTATTCAAAGTGATGCTTGATGCCGGCTTTACTTGCCCTAACCGCGACGGCTCGATTGCGAAGGGCGGCTGTACATTTTGCAGCGCTCGCGGCTCAGGCGATTTTGCCGGCAGCAGGCGGGATGATCTCGTTACGCAGTTCAATAATATACGTGATCGCCAGCATCAGAAATGGCCCGATGCCCAGTACATCGGCTACTTCCAGGCTTATACGAATACGTATGCGCCCGTTGAGGAGCTGCGCGAATATTATGAAGTCATTTTGCAGCAGCCCGGCGTAGTCGGCCTATCGATTGCTACACGTCCCGATTGCTTGCCTGATGATGTCGTCGATTATTTGGCGGAGTTGAATGAGCGAACCTACCTATGGGTGGAGATGGGGCTTCAGACGGTGCATGAATCTACTTCCGAGCTGATCAACAGGGCGCATGATACGGCCTGCTATGTCGATGCCGTAAGGCGTCTGCGCGAGCGCGGCATTCGCGTATGCGCGCATATTATTTATGGACTTCCTCAGGAAACCCATGAAATGATGCTAGACACCGGTCGCGCTGTTGCCAATATGGATGTGCAGGGAATCAAGATTCATTTGCTCCACCTTATGCGCAAGACGCCAATGGTCCGTCAGTACGAGGCTGGGCTGCTCCAATTTCTTGAGCAGGATGAATATGTGAATTTGATCGTCGACACGCTGGAATTTCTGCCGCCCGAGATGATCGTTCACCGCCTGACAGGCGATGCCCCGCGCGATCTGTTGATCGGTCCTATGTGGAGCCTAAAGAAATGGGTTGTGCTGAACGCCTTCGATGATGAGCTAAAGCGCCGCAAAACTTGGCAAGGCAGGCTATGGCAGCCGGAGGTTCGGAATGCACAATAGGAAAATGAGCAGCTCTTGCTGCATTAGCAAAGACTTATGCCTATCAGCAGCAGCGATTGGAGGTGTATGATGGGCTTTCTTTCGGTGCTGAGCATGGCTCACAAGTGGATCGCCGAGCGTACCTCTCCTGGCGATATCGTCATTGACGCAACCGCTGGCGGAGGCGTCGATACGCAGGCGCTTGCAGCGCTCGTCGGGCCAAACGGCACGGTGTATGCCTTCGATATCCAGCAGGAGGCGCTTGATCGTACCTATGAGCGTCTATCCGCTCATGAAGGCGGCAGCAAGCTGCCTGACGTGACGCTGGTGCTTGAGAATCATGCAAGGATGGTTGAGGCGGTTGATCCCGCAATCGTTGGACAAGTCTCCGCGGTTATGTTCAACCTTGGCTACTTGCCAGGAAGCAGCGATCTAACGATCATTACGGAGCCTGCTACGACGCTGGCGGCATTAGATGCAGCTATACGGCTGCTGCGCCCGGGCGGTATCGTAACCTGCGTATTATATCCAGGCCACCCCGGCGGCGCTGAGGAAGCGGCCTCCGTTGAAGCTTGGGCTGCGCAGCTTCCACAATCACTTGCACAGGCGGTAACTTACCGCCAGTCGCAGCGACCAGCGGCACCTTATCTCGTCGCTCTTGAGAAACGTCCGATAGCCGCTAAGTAACGAAGTGCGAGACAACAGATGATTAACATAGCGGTAAAATAAAGGCATTATTATCGAAGAAAATAATTTGCAACAACTTCAATAAAAGACAATATGGGCGCTGTTTCATTAAATGGTGCAGCCAGTTACGCTTAACCAAAGAAATAGTGCCCATTGTTCCTTATAAATAGGTAGTTAATGTCATTATTTTGGTCATTACGCCCCTTTTCACCGTATCCTGTTCAACCTATGCTTAAGGGTAGTTGAAAAAAAACACGAATACATACAACCGACATGGGAGAGATAACTTATGACAGTAAAACCTTATCCTTTACAATTCAAGCCGGAAATGAAAGAACGCATTTGGGGAGGACGCGCGCTTGAGGGCTTTGGGCTTGAGCTGCCTGAAGGCTCAATCGGTGAAGGTTGGATGATTGGCGATCACCCGAACGGCACAACGAAAGTGATGAACGGCGAGCTTGCTGGCGCCGGCCTTGACCAAATCCGTGAAAACTACGGCCGCGTTTGGTTCGGCACACAGGGCTTCTCTGAGAAAAACGGACGTTTCCCGCTCCTGATTAAACTGCTCGATTGCAATGACGATCTATCCATTCAAGTGCACCCTACAGACGTCTACGAAGGCCTGCCAAAAGGTGAGCTCGGCAAGACCGAAATGTGGTACATTCTCGATGCTAAGCCGGGCGCCAAAATCATTTACGGCCTGAAGGACGGCGTAGACCGCGCCGCGATGGAAGCCGCTATTGCGGAAGGTCGCATTATGGATACGCTGCAGGAGGTATCCGTCGAAGCAGGTGATGCGTTTTATATTCCAGCCGGTACTGTTCATGCACTATGCTCAGGTGTTGTAGTAGCTGAGATTCAGCAAAACTCCGATACCACGTATCGTCTGTTCGACTATGATCGTCCAGGTCTTGACGGTCAGCTGCGCGAGCTTCACATTGAAGATTCACTAAACGTTATCGCTTATAAAGGCGCCGGCGCTCAGCGTATGAAAACCGACAATGCTGTCGCAGGCGAATGGCTCAATATCGCTTCATCCCCTTACTTTATCGTAGAAAAAGGGATCGTAGCCGCTCCTTGGGAGCTATCTACTTCGCTAGAGAGCTTCGTTATTCTAGTCATTGCGGAAGGTGAAGGCCGTTTGAAATGGGCGGACGGCGAGCAGTCTGTCAAAGCGGGCGAGTGCTTCCTGCTTCCAGCTAATCTTGGCGACTACACGCTTTCGGGCAGCATGACGGTTCTTCGCAGCGTTGTTCCCGCTTAAACGGCTGCAAAAAGTCGAAGACTGACAACCGGTTACGATTTCGAATCATGCAAACATCCTGTACACCAGCCACTATTACTTGAATCAAAAACGACTCTGAAGGAATTATCCTCAGAGTCGTTTTTCATTTATTTTCTCCTATATGCCAAATATCGTTTAAACGGTCGGTATCGTGCCGCCATCAATCACATATTCGCTGCCCGTAATCGAAGCTGCACGGTCGGAAACTAGAAATGCCACAAGCTCGGCAACCTCTTCCGGAAGTCCCGGTCGACCAATCGGAATGCCCCCGAGCGAGTCCATCAATTCCTGCAGCGCGCTTTCCCGGCTTCCTGTCGCCGTTGCTATTCGGTCAATCATAGCATCCGCGGCCTCAGTTTGAATAAAACCAGGCGATACCGTATTGATTCGGATGCCTCGCGGGGAAAATTCATTGGACAGCCCTTTGCTGTAGTTGGCAAGCGCGGCCTTGGAAGCGGCATAAGCCAGTGTCGTCTCATAAAGAGGCAGCCGTCTTTGGATCGAGGTAACGTGTATAATGACGCCGCTTCCCTTCTCGACCATTAGCGGCAGCAGCCCACGATCCAAGCGTACAGCGGCGAGGAGATTCCAGTTCAAGGTATGAATCCAATCCTCGTCACGCAAGGCGAGCGCTCCACCCGGCGGCGTCGTCGAACCGCCGACACAATGAATAATGATGTCAATTCCGCCAAATCGCTCCTTTACGCCTTGAATGACCTTTTGAGTCCCCTCTAGTGTCGCGAGATCCGCTTGTATAAACAAATCAGGCCCGATCACATTTTCTGGCATCGAACGGGCCGTAGTCAGCACGTTTGCACCGGCATCGGAAAGCCTTTTGACGACCGCCTGCCCCATTCCTTTTGTTCCGCCGGTAACCAACACCTTTTTGCCTTCAAATTCATTCCATGGACTTACATGTAATTGTTTCATGATGGAACCTCCACATATATTTTTTCAAACTCTCTTAGCCTTCTAGCATATTTTCATGAAGCTGTTCATTGTTCATCCCTCTCACTTCCGTCCTTCAAAATGCCTTCTACGATAATGCCCCGATATATACCGCCACGAAGCCGATGCTGCACTGCTTCTTGATAAGCCGGGCTATAATACCACGCTTTTGCTTCCTCCAAAGACGGAAACGATAGGATAGCAGCACCTTCAACATCCGGTCCTTCGATCACTTGATGGGTACCATATACTGCAAGAGGCGTAACGGAATGCCCGTCCAGACCCGCTGGCGCTTTTTGCGCATAATTCCGAGCTCTGTCTTATCGATCGTTTTTTCACGTATAAAAAGGACATAAGCCGACAATTACTTCCCTTCTTTCATTTGCTATTCAAGCTCAAAGCTATCTTACCTTGACCCCTTTATAACGTCCAATTTATAATAATAATAAAATTGATGAATAAAATTCATATAGGGTAGGTGTTGGTTTGGAGCTTACACAGCTTGAATACTTTTTGACGGTGTCTCGTCTGCAGCATATGACAATGGCATCGAAAGCACTGAGCATTACGCAGCCTGCATTAAGCCATTCCATATCCAAGCTGGAAAACGAACTAGGCGTTCCGTTATTTGAACGGAATGGCCGAAATGTTCGGCTTAACCGATATGGAATCATGTTTGGCAAATGGGTGGAGCAAGCCTTGCAAAATATCCAGAACGGCATGCAAGAAATTGAAGAATGGTCCAATCCGGAAACGGGGGTCGTTTCGATTTCTTACTTGAACATTTTAGGCGTTGATTTGGTTCCTACTCTCGTCAGGGATTATCAGCTTATACATGCAAAAGTTCGTTTTGAGCTGAATCAGGGAAATCTCGGGGACATCGATGAGCAGCTGGAGAAAGGATATTCGGACCTGATGATTACTTCCAGAGAATCCATTATGGATAATCATAGATGGCTCGTAATTAGGACGATGCCTTTATACATTGTTGTTCCAGCTCAGCATCAGCTCGCGGAACGTTCATCGCTAAGTCTCATGGATTTATCAGGCGAGCCGTTCGTCGGCCTAAAGAACAACTGCGGACTCAAAGCAACGATTTTAGCACGGTTTCAACATTCCGGCTTTACGCTGGCTTCAACCTATGATGCTGAAGATCTAGCTACTGTCGCGGGGTTCATTAAGGCAGGGCTTGGCGTATCGGTGCTTCCGAAAACGGTCGGACTAATGCTGGACGGACTGGTCTGGATTCCGATTTCAGACGAAGGGTGGTTTTGGGAGATTGGTCTAAAATGGAGGGAGGACCGCTACTTGTCGCCAGCGGCCAAACGATTTATTGAATATGTAGAGCTTCATTGCGAATCAGCACTCTGATGACAAATTCATGTTCCGTTATACGTCAAAAAACGGAATTCGCGTTAATGAAAGGGGCGTGCCAATAGGTCAACTAAGACCTTTGGCACGCCCCTTCTATTTCTATTACCCTTGTAAAGCGCCCTGCCCCACTTCGATCGACAATGTGAACGGACGCGGCTTCGGCTTGCTGCTGCCAGCCTCAAGCGCGTACAAGACGACAAGCAGCGTATGATTCTCCCGTACAACCTCTCCGGTTGCTAGGAATGTTGCCAGATCAAATGGCAGCCTCTCGATAACCGCATGCTTATGAAGCTCCTTCTCGCCAAAGCGCAGAGCTGCAAATTCAGCGGACACATCGTCTGGACGTTCCGCTAGGCGGCGCATCCAGCCGCTCCATATGGACTTGTCCATCGTAAACTCCCACCACGTTTTGCGCGGCTTGTAATTATGATTAAGGAAATAATCATATTTCATAAGCCCGAGCACGACATCGGTATCAAGGCGCGATCCAGCAATTGCTAGCACCTCGTCGAATGTATAGGACACATTCTTCGAATCATCCTGCTGCGACGGAAGAGAAGCGATTTCCTTCTTCCCAGGCAACGGCAGCGTTTGAAGAAACGCCCACAGCCTGGCGTACAAATCCTCAAGCTGGTGACCGATCTTCTGCCAGCCGCTCCGCTCCCAGAAATCGCCGAACGCCTGGAAGAAATCAAACGGCGAAGGGAATACGCGATCTACTAAATAAAGCAGCGTATGATCCATCCGATGCGCATTCCAGTATTTCTCGAGCACGTCCTCTACTCGCTTGATGCGAACGATATCGCCAAAGGGCATCAGATCGTTGCCGAGCATTTCATATGGCGATCTATCCATATAAATATAGCCCCATTTGTCCGCTTCGCGGCGCAGGCCGGTTCCTCTCAGCATTTTGAGGAAGCCAAGCTGCAGCTCCTCGGGACGCAGCTCGAACACATCGTTGAACGTGCCGCGGAACGTATCGTAATTCTCAAGCGGCAAACCGGCAATCAAATCGAGATGCTGATCGATTTTTTGCGAGTTTTTCACCTTCATGACCGTACGAACGAGCTTCATCCAGTTTTGGCGGCGCTGAACCGCTTCATTCGTCGGATCATTTGTTGACTGTACGCCGATTTCGAAGCGGAATATGCCAGGAGGCGCATTTTCAGCCAAGTAATCAAGCACTTCAGGCCTCATAATATCTGCCGTAATTTCAAATTGGAAGACGCAGCCTTGATGGTTCTTGATCAAAAACTCGAAAATTTCGAGCGCGTAGTCCCGTTTGATATTAAAGGTTCGATCGACGAATTTAATGAGCTTTGCGCCTTTTTCGATCAAATACAAAATATCGGCCTTCGTCCGCTCCATATCATAGTAACGAACGCCAACCTCGATGCTGGATAGGCAAAATTGACAGCTAAACGGACAGCCGCGGCTTGTCTCAAAATAAACGACACGGCTTCCCAAATGAGGGATATCCTCCTCAAATCGATGCGGCGAAGGCAGCTCGTTCAGGTTCAGCTTCGGACGGGGCGGATTAATAAGCACCTCGACGCGGTCCTCGCGCTGCTTCCGGTAGGTAATGCCAAATACCATATGGTATTTGCCGTCTCCTTCAATCTCGGCCAGCAAATGATGGAACGTCTCCTCGCCTTCTCCAACTACAATAAAGTCGACCTCTTGCACGCGCTCCATCCAATAATCCATATCGTAGCTGACTTCTGGCCCGCCGAGTATGATCTTAATTTCCGGCATAATTTTGCGCAGCATATTAATGACGGTAATCGTCTCTTCAATATTCCAAATATAACAGGAGAATCCTACTACATCAGGCTTGCGCGAAAAAATATCCGACACGATGTTCATCACCGGATCTTTGATCGTATACTCAGCAATATCGATATCGAATCGGTCTCCGCTGAACGCCTTCAAGCAGCGCAGCGCCAGTGACGTGTGTATAAACTTAGCATTTAAGGTGGACAGTACCACTTTCATAGCATAACCTCTCTAACTTAAGCATTTGCTTATGAAGCGCGTTGTGTGACAGCTCACAGCGCCCATAGCAAGATGCCTTCTATTGTACCGAAAAAAAAAGAAAAAAAGAAGAGGCACCCGCTGCCGCATATCGCGGCAGCTGATACCTCGCTTCCATTAATCTCTAACTTTTATAAAAAGCTCATCCTTAAGCTGCATGTCGATGACCGGAAAACGAACCCGCCATTTATCGCTGCCTAATGATGCAACCTCGCCCGCAGCAAAACCGCGCGGCTCGAAGCCGTAATCGCGCTGGAAGGAAATAACGACCTGAATTTTAACGTCAGGCAGCATCCTGTGGAATTCATAGCCTAAATTAATCGTCCAAGCCCGAAGCTCCTCAGCCGATTTGGGTCCGTAATACATATAGAATAAAGGATCAATATCAGCTGTCAGGACAAGCCATCCAGGAGCATCTTGCTTCGCTTCCCATTTGGTAAACGCCGCTTCGCCATCATTTGTGGACAAGGAGGAATATTGATCCTTAAGCAGCTTCTCAATATCTGTCAGCGATGCGCCCACCAGCGTCTCAGGCAAGCTCGGAGGCAAAAACTTAGCGTCTGCTATTTGTTCATCAGTCGTTTCGCTTTGTAGATTAGCCGCGTGAATAACCGAAACAGCAAAGTTTAAATCCGCACTCGCATCCGAATAGCCGCTTGATGTAATGGCTACTAGGTCGCCATACTCGTTAAACAACGCTCCGCCAGAGCTTCCATGGTCGATTGGCGCGCTTGTTTGTATGTAACGAACGTCATCTTCGAAAAAAATGCTGCTGACAAGGCCATCGGAAACCGTATTTTGCAAGCCTAATGGACTTCCTATCGCGATGACTCTGTTTCCTTTATAGGTGTTTAAGCCATAGCCCAGCTCAATCGCCGGCAGGCCAATCATATTTTCCGTTTTGATGATGGCCAGATCCGCTTTCTCGTCATAGTTGGCTACGCCGATAATTTTAAGCTCCTCGCCATCCAGGGAAAGCGCCGTTGCGGAGGCTGCGTCAGCGATAACATGATAATTCGTAAGAATAAGATTATCGCCAATGACTACCCCGCTGCCCTGACCGCGATTTGTCATGATCATCACGATGCTCTCGTCATATTTCTCTACGATTTGTTGGCTTGTGAGCTTAGGACGATTTTTTTGCTGTTCGAGCCACTCGTTATATTCGGCTTCCTCAGCGGCCTCCGGCGATGTAATCCGAACGGCGTTAGCGACGCTATCCCATTTGACTGCAGCACTGAAAGCTTCGGAAATGAAACGAACCGGTACGAATGTAACGCCCTTGCGAACGACTGCCGGAGCATCGAGCTTCACTGTTTTACCATTAATGACCGCTTGCTTATTGCCTACTTTAAGGGATATAGATAAATTGCCTTTACGTCCGATTATTGTCTGCGTCTTGCTCTCCCAGGTTACGGAAGCGCTAAGCGCTGTAAAAATATCACGCATCGGTACGAAGGTTACGCCTTTCTCTGCATAAGCCGCTGCAGAGAGCGAAAGCTTCTTGCCGTCTACTACAACCTGCAATTGCTGAGCCTTGGAAGCGGTCGCCTTGCTTGAGGCGCTTGCCGCCGCAGCTGAGCTGTCGCTGAGTCCTGGCAATGGTGCAAGCAATAAGCCAGCTACTAGAAGGGGACTGAGCAAAGTCTGATAAAGTTTGATTTTCACGCGGTAGTTTCCTCCAATATTTCACAATTTCACCATATGATATCTCTACCATTTATCCTACCATTCCTACTTATGCTTTGTCTATGAAATCGGTTTTCATAGCTAGCAGAAAGAAGCCAAATAGAAGATTAGAACTGAAGCCATCACTCGTGGTATAGTAGGAGCATTGAATCTAGGAGGTTTTTAAGCATGCACAGAGGAAAAAAGCGCGGAGCTCCTCAATCTCAGGCAGATAAGAGCAAGTCCTATCCGGTCACCGAACCGATGGAGCTGCTGCCTTTTCTTATAAAAAACATATCCGGGGCAGGCCGCAATGTCGTTAAATCGATTTTGGCGCACGGACAGGTATCCGTTAGCGGAAAATCGACTACCGCGTACAATTATCCGCTCCAGCCTGGACAGACGGTTACTGTAGGCAGAGATCGGCCGCAGGAGAAGATTCCGCTTGAAGGGCTCACCATTATGTTCGAGGATGAGCATATTATCGTCATTAAGAAGGAAGCCGGACTTCTGTCCATATCATCAGACGCTGCACCGGAGCATGAAGTTACCGCCTATCGCCAGCTAACGGCGCATGTACGGGTAGAAAATACGAAAAACCGGATTTTTGTCGTGCATCGGCTCGACCGCGACACGTCGGGCGTCATGATGTTCGCAAAGAGCGAAGCGGTTCAGCAGCAGCTGCAAAACAGCTGGCAGGATTCGGTTCAAGAGCGGATCTATGTTGCGCTTGTAGAGGGAGCCGTTAAGAAGGAGCAGGGAACCGTCACCTCATGGCTGAAGGAAAGCAAGACGCTCAAAATGTACTCAAGCTCCCACCCGAATGACGGTCTGCATGCCGTTACCCATTATAAGGTGCTGCGCGCCAATAAAAACTTCTCTCTGCTCGAAGTGAATCTCGAAACCGGCCGCAAAAACCAAATTCGCGTTCATATGGAGGACATTGGCCACCCGGTCGTCGGCGACAAAAAGTACGGCGCGCGTACGCGAATTATCGGCAGGCTTGGACTTCATGCTCGCGTACTCGCTTTCACGCACCCGATTACAGGCAAGCTTGTGCGCTTCGAAACGGAAATTCCGAAGCTGTTTCTCAAGCCATTCCACGCAAACGAGTAGAAGAACCACATAAAGAAGCATCGGCCGCCTATTATTCCCGCAGCTGATGCTTCTATTTAATAAACCAGGAGGATGATTGCTATGCCACATCTATTTTTTCGCGGGGTGCCAGCCGAGAAGCTGCAATCCGTCACTTCTCCGCTTGCGGATGAGCTAGCCGCCCTATGCGAATGCGGCACCGATAATTTCACGATGGCTTGCCTGCATACGACCAACGTCTTCGGCAGTCAAGAAAGTGTAGCCGACTTTGCCTTCATCGAGGTTGGCTGGTTCGAGCGCGGTCAGCAGACCCGGAATCGCTTCGCGCAAGCGATCACCAACTATGTCCGCCAGCTCGGCATATCCGAGATCGAAATCGTGTTTCATGCGTACCGCGAAGACAGCTACTATATTAACGGCGAGCCTGTGGAAGAGTAGCATCCATCCCTGATTTTAGCGATGATGAGGCTCACTGCTTGCTCCACACCAAATCATCGACATTCAACCAGCCCGCTCCCCCGACAAAATAAACAGAAACCGTATCGTTCACAGCAACCGGCACGGCTGGCAGCCTAATCTCTGCGTAATCTTCTTGAGCCGGGACTTCCAGCTCTTGAACCATCGCTCCATTTATCGAGATTCCGACCTTGCCGCCAGCCGCGCCAGCGCTTACTCTTGCGGATAGTACGTATTCCCCGGCAAGAGAACTTATGAACATCTGGGTGGCGCTATGCTCTGAGCCGGAATCTACGTACATGAGATTAGAGCCGCCAAACGGTCGATTTGTTCCGATTCCAGCGCCAGCCGTAAACGACCAATACCGCTGTCCTTCCTCAAAGCCGCCGTTTCGAAAAGCATCATGAGCCTCAGGCGGCTTAATCATTCCTTTACCGCTGACCACCGTGTAGTGCTTAAAGCGCTTGATCCTATAGCCCGAATTCTCGTCAGGAAGAGAGTCGTTGTTGCTAAAAATATAAGCGGCATTCTCGTTTGGCCTGAGCTCAGGCTTTCCGAAATGATATCTGCCGAAGGAGCGAACGAACTGAAAGGGCTGTCCGGGATTTATATAGTCGACTGTGCGGATAAACTGCTGCGGCTCGATTTTTTCATAGAACAATACATAAATATAAGGCATCATCACTTGGTCCGTTACATAAATATTGCCCTCCGTCTCATCCGAGGCGTACGTTATGGCTTCGCCAAAGGACTCATAGAAGATGGGACTAATTTGCTTCGCGTAGGCGGTGAAATAATGTCCGCAGAACAAAATAAAGAAAACGGCGAAGGCGCAGGCTGCAACGGCCAGCGAATATTTGATTTGCTTATGCAGCCACATCAGGCCAGCAACAGCTAAGTACACTGTCGGGTAAAAAATAATATTGATCCGGTTGATGTTCACATCCGTAATGAGCGTCATAAAGACGGCTGCTCCGAACCAAATGGCGATAATCGCTGTCTCCGCGCGAAACTGCTTCACTAATTTGAAGCTGCCATACAGAATGCCTATAGCGATAAGCGGCAACGCCAACGGATACATATAGCCATAGCCAGGTATCGCATTCCAAAGCAGGCCATCGTTTTGAGTGATAAACAAGTTCAAAAATAGCTTGAAGTGTTGAACGAACATCGCGAAGGCATTGCTTTCAAACGCCGATGATACTTGCTCTACCCGAGGAACGGTAAGCTTGGGTATCGTGAAAATGAATGGAATCGGCGACAGGCTGAACCTGTTAATTAGAAGAAACAAGCCGATTGGCAATGCTAAAATAACGAAGACGACGCTATTCCACAGCAGGCTGCGCAGCTTGAACACCTTTCCTGCAATGAGCAAGCTAAGCACGCCTAGGCCAAATACCGGAACAAAAAAATAGGCTGTGCCGTATGCATAAAGAGATGCGGCAAGCGTTAGCGTAAAGCCAATCAGCCACTTCGGCTGATGGATCGCTTTAAACAAGAAAAATACGGCAAGCAGCACCAGAGAAGGGAAAATATTCGACTTGAGCGCCCATCTGGACATCATAATATGCCATGGACAGATGACGATAAAGAAAGCAGCTGCAGCTGCCGCAACCTTTCGCTTAAACAGCTGGACTGCGATCAAATAGAATAGAACCATACTCAGCAGCCCTAGCAGGACGCTGACCATTCGAACCGATAACGGATTTAATCCGAATAAATAGATAAAAGGCATCGATAAATACGCATAAAGCGCATTTTGACCGCTTCCCCATGCGATCAGATGAATCGGCAGCGATACGCCGTTCCGATCGATTCCATAATGGAGAAGGGAATAAGCCTCGTAGCCGATCGATGCCTCGTCCTGATTCAAGCCGCCAGGTATTGAGCCTGCGTATAACACTCTCACCGCTGCTCCTATCAGGAATAATAGCAGGAGCAGTTTGTTTTTTTTCACCCAATCGATCGTACTCGTCATTCCTGCAGTTCACCGCTTCTTGTATAAAGTATTAGACTGACGAATCGGATATAAATAGAAGAAGAGAAGCGCAATGAGCAGCGCCAGGAAAGGAATAACGCTAAGCATCGAGCGGATGCCCCATACGGACGCTTCCGATTGCACGGCATCCTTCACGTAGCCAGTAGCTTCCAATATAAAGCCCAGCACAACCGCTTGCAGCGAAATGCCCCATTTGACGATAAAGCCGTTCATTCCAAAGTACATGCCTTCCCGGCGAACCCGCGTGCGCGTCTCATCCTCGTCGATAATCTCGGACAGCAGCACGTCCAGCAAAACGAGCAGACCCGCTAGGCCAACGCCAATTACCGCCGCCGCTGCCGCCGCTGCGGCAACGCTTGATACGAATAAAAACGGAATCATGGCAACCGCATAGATGCTAATTGCAGCCATAACCGTTTTTCGCGCTCCCCATTTTTGAAGCAATCTCCCCCATATGTATACGAAAGGAATAGCTGCAACGAAGATAGCGCCTAGCATAATCGTATTGCTGTCTTCCGAAGCTCCGAGCACGTATTTGGTAAAGAAAGGGATGGCAGCCGGCAGCATCGCAAACGTAAACTGCGCGAAAAAGCTGCCAATGACGAATAAAACAAACGCTTTATTAGAGAACGTAAATTTCAAAGACTGCAGAAACCCGATTTCTTCGCGTTGAACGACGGTTTTCTCCTTGCTTGCCGATACCATGACAATAAAGAAAACAAGTGCAATGCCAGCAAAAATCGCCCCCATCGGTCCCCAGCCTAGCTTTCCGTATACGAGCGGAGGCAGCGCCACGCCAATAATCATCCCGAGTATGCCGAACATTTGCCGCCACGAGGATACCTGCGCACGCTCCTTGATCGTCGTGAACATTTCAGGAAATAGCGCCGAGTAATTAAGGACGACCATAACGAACAATATATCGTAAAGCAAAACTATCGTTAGAAAATACCAGAACAAGGCGGAGCCAGTGCCGATCGGAAACCAGATTGCCGTAAATAATGCCGCCAGCGGCACCATACCAAACAGCATATAAGGTATCCGCCTGCCAAAGCGGGAGCTCGTCCGGTCGGAAAGATGTCCAAAGAGCGGATTTAATACCGCATTCACGATACCGTGAATAACCATGGCAACGCTAATTAAGGCCGGTCTTACGCCAAGTACATCCACATAATAAAAGATGATGTAGGATGCAAAAGCTTGCGCAATTAAATTAACAGATAAATTTCCTGAGCTGTAAGCTAATTTCGATTTAAAGCTTGCAGTAGCCATAAATAACACGCTCCCGGTTACGATGAAAGTCTATTACAAATCTAGTTAATAACTCTCTCATCTTACCGTACAAACCCTTATTATTCCATATATAACTTTTAAATTAATTTAGATATGCTTCACCATTCGAATATACTCGCTTCCACTCACCTTAATAGTGCCCGCCTCGGTGAAATTCAGCTTTTTGTAAAGCGCGTACGCTCTCGTATTGTATGGCTCAACAATTAGCGACAGCTTGTTATAGCCTTCCTCCAAGCCCTTTTGCTCAAAGGCGCTAATTAGCGATTTGGCAATCCCTTGCCCTTGAAAACGTTCATCCACAGCGATGGAATCCAAATAGTATTCGCCCGCTTCAGCCTCCACGGCAATAATCTCGCCAGAGCGCGCACCCTTCTCCCGTCCGGGCCGCGTCACAAAAGGCTCATCGAGCACTGCCGCTCCATCGCCTGCATAGCTGATCAGCATGCCTGCAACGCCCTCTTCCCTTCTATCAACGAGCACATGCTTATAGCTGATCCGATTGTCTTCACGTGTAAAAAAATCGGCTAATATACGCTCAGCCTCCGCTTGGTCATCGGTTCCCGCCAGCGTGTAAGCAATGTTGCCTATCGCGGCAAGCATAAGCGGCAATACTTCCTGTACGTCTTCTTTTTTGGCTGGTCCTATCATGGTGGCATCCCTCATTCTTTTTATGTTCTGTTATAATAGATAAATATTGTTTCTGAAGGTGATGAAGTAGTGAGTAATGACTATTATACATTTCCCATAGGCATTCGTGACAGCAAGGTACCCTTCGCCCCCCGGGCGGAGGCCGAGACAAGCCGCCAGCTTGTTGACGCTAGTGCAGTGGATGCCGGTTTTTTCCGCGCCTTGGAGCAGTACGGCATCTCGCTCAATCGCCCCCAAATTGCTGCGGTGCGCCATGATAAAGGTCCTGCGCTTACGCTTGCGGGAGCCGGCTCGGGCAAGACATCCGTACTCGTATGCCGGACTGCTTATTTGCTTGCCGTCCAGCATGTTCAACCTCAGCATATTTTGCTGATGACCTTCTCCAAAAAAGCGGCAGATGAGATGCGAAGCCGCATTCGCTCGCTTCCTGTGCTGAACCCGCAGGCGGCAAGCGGCGTAGAGGCGCGAACCTTTCATTCCTTCTGCCTCCAGCTGCTGAGGGGGCGCGGCTATCGCCAAGGCATACTGGGCGAAACCGGGCAAAAGCATATTTTCTTCAAGCGGCTCATGCGTGAGCTGCTGCTGCAAAACGACTATGAACCCGAGACGCTGCTCGCCCAGCTGTCAGCGATTAAACTGCAAATGATCAACGTAAGCGATCTTCCTTCAGCGACAACGGAAGAGAGAGAGCTAAAGCTGCTCTTCACCCGTTACGAGCAGTGGAAGAAGGAGCTGGATAAGCTCGATTACGATGATCTTCTGCTGGAAGCGTACAAGCTTCTCAAGGATGACCCGGAGCTGCTTGCAACGCTGCAAAGACGCTTTCAGTACGTCATGATCGATGAGTTCCAAGACACGAATCAAGTCCAATACGTGCTCATCCAGATGCTCGCTGACAAGCATTGCAACCTAATGGTCGTAGGCGATGACGATCAGACGATCTATTCCTTCAACGGAGCGAAGAACGATTATATTTTAAACTTCGAGCATCAATATCCCGGTGCGGCAACTTATATTTTGGATATCAACTACCGCTCGACCAGCACGATCGTTGGGCTTGGCAATGCGATCATTCAATATAATAAGCTGCGCAAGGAGAAATCGTTACTGGCTGTGAAGCCAAAAGGCGCTAGCCCATCCTACGCGCGGCTCAAAACGACGCAGGACGAAGCAAAGCTTATCGTAGATACCATTATGTCGCAAACAACACAAGGCAAACGCTCCTTTGGAGACTTTGCCGTTTTGTTCCGTACAGCGAGCAGCAGCAGAGCGCTAATCGAGCTGCTTCTAACCAAGGAGCTTCCGTTCATCGACTTCGGCGACGGCCAGCTCTTTTATGATCAATGGGCCATTAAGCCTCTGCTTGCGCATCTAAGGCTTGCCCAGGATCGCCGAAACTTCGATGCGATGGAAATTTTGCTACCGTCCCTTTATGTCAACCGCGAGCAGGCAATGGCCTTCATTTGGAACCAGGACAAGCAGCGTGCGAAGAAGTGGCCGCTCATTCACCTTCTCGAGTTTCCGCAATTAAAGGATTTTCAGAAGGACAAAATCAAAGAGCGCATCAAGCTCATTAAATCGTTGGCCGATGCGTCGCCTGCTTCCGCTATTATGCAGCTTCGTCAAGCCTTTTATGACCAATTTCTAGAAACGAGCAAGCGCCATGAAATGACGGAGCATAAGGAAGGCCTTAAGGAGGTACTCGATGAATTCGAGGCTGCAGCAAGCACCTACGATACGATCGAGGCGTTCCTCGCCTACATTGATGATATTACGGACAAGCATGCGGCCGTGCAGCAGCTCCAGAAGCATGCGCATAACCGCAGCGCCATATCGCTGATGTCGATCCACAAATCCAAGGGACTCGAGTTTCCGGTCGTATTCGTGATCGGCGCGTCGGAGGGCATTCTCCCCCACAGCTCTGCGCTTGCTGCCGACAAGCACAGCGACCGGAGCTCCATCCAGACTGGCGATGATGCGCTTGCCGAAGCGATGGAGGAGGAACGACGCCTCGCATACGTTGCAGTAACAAGAGCCCAAGAGGAGCTGTACATTAGCTCGCCTGCTCTATATCGCGGCAAGCCCGCTGAGCTATCGCGCTTTATCCGCTCTGCCTTTATGAAGGAGGAAGAGGGAGATTCCGAATCGGCTCTCGCATGGCTTTGCACCAGCGATTCCTGCGAGGTGTGGCAGCGGATTATAACGTACGAGGACTCGCAAGCAGAGACTCGCGCATGCCCGTTGTGCCAATCGCCTATGGAGCAAGGAACGAAGGTACTGCCAAAGAAGAAGTAAATAAGAAGTAAGTAGAAGAATGGAAAAGAAGCAAATCATTGAAATGCATAAGCCAATCGGTGTCGTTATTATCGATAAAATCTATGCCGAGCTGAATGATGGTTTATTTAAACAGGAGCTTGTCGACTCTTTCCTTGCGCTCATCACTACAAAGCCATAAAAACAGTAGCAGCCTAAAACATGAAAATCATGTTTTAGGCTGCTACTGTTTTTTGTTCATACCATCTACTCCGCTCCATACAAGGCACGGAACTCATCCTCCAGCATAGCCATCGTGATCATATCATGAAACTTTCCGTCCAAATAAAGAGCATCCCTCTCTATCCCCTCACGTTGAAAGCCAAGCTTCTCATACACATGGATGGCACGAGGGTTAAAGGCGTATACGCCCAGATGAATCCGATGCAGCTTCAGTGTGTCAAACCCGTACCGAAGCATATGGAGCATCGCCTCCGAGCCGTAGCCTTTGCCGCGATGCTGCGACCCTTGCATGCCTATCCGTATATTCGCGCTGCGATTGACTGGATCAATTTCATTCAATACAACCTCGCCCAGCAGCTCATCCGTTTCCTTTAAAATGATCATAAAATCGACGCGGTCATCATTTATAACGCTGATTTTATGAATCCATGCTTCTATTGCCTCGCGGGTAAAATCCGTTTGTGAGCCAGTCAGCCGGTTCATCTCAGCATCATGTAAAAAAGTATAATAGGCATCCCAATCAGATTCCCGCGCCATTCGCAAATCAATCATCGTGCCCTTTATATGCGGCTTCTTTAATTGTTCTTGCACGATGTATCTCCCCCTATTCCTTCAGCAGCATCCGCTTTTTTTGCCTAATCAGATTCAGCTCTCGGATACCTTCATAAGTCCTTTTCTGATTAGGTTGGCAGAAACAGGCTCTTTCCCGATTTCGCGCGACCAGACAGACAATTGACCGATATGGTGGATTTCGTGAGCGATTACATGCCGCATGATTTCTCCCCAAGCGTGCATCTCGACGCTCCCGTCCGCCTTATTGTTATAAAAAGGACGATGCTCCATGCTAGCGTCCCAAGAGCGTACGAATGGTTCGACTTCTGCGTGAAATGCAGCGTCCAGCTTTCGCACCTTTTCCAAAGTGCTGTAGTCCTCAAAGTTTTCTTGGAAATCAGATTTCCCTTGGATGGCTCGAATCCAGCTCCACTCCACATCAACAATGTGGAACAGCGTGTGCAAAATGCCGCCAACGCCGCCTGTTCGGCCGCGAAGCAGCTCCTCCTCCGGTACATCCTCGCACCACCGATACCACTCTTCCCTGACCAGCCAATTGTAATGGAACATTGTGTTCAATAGGAAAACCTCCTTTTCATATTTGCAACTATTATTCTGGAGCTTGCTTGTTAACTTCTCATCGACATTAATTGATATCAGCTTACTATAACTGAAAGCTTAGTACTATGTAGAAAACAATTATAAGAAATGACTTGACCCTTATAAGAAATACTATACATACAGAAAATCCCCTTTGGTCAACAGCGCTAAGTTCATTCTAACATGAACTTTTTAGTCACTGCCTGCCCTAAGGGGATCATTCTATAAACGAGGAGTCTCGCCTGCGTTTAATTGTCGATAGACTTCAATTGGAAGCTTAGGTCTACGGTTGAAATCAAGCAATCCATTCTTCTCTTGCTCCACGTCGGTAAGCTGCGTATAGCAATAGCCCTGAAGTCCTCCCGCTGCAATAACCGGACGCATGACGGCAAGCAACCGATTTAAGAAATCTTGATCATCCTTTGCAGCCGAGTACCCCCAGCCTTCGCCGTTATCTTGAATGTATGAAATGCCTCCGAACTCCGACAGTTGCACCGGCTCGCCCTGATACGAGTACCCAGGCAAAATAATTTTTCTTCCTTGCGGGTCGCTTTTGACCGACAGCTCCTTGGTCGCATACCTGCCCTCCAATATCTCTTGCCTGCTCTCGTAGTCATGAACGGTGTAGATGTCTGATTTCACATGCTCCCATCCGTCATTCGAAATAACCGGACGCGTATCATCGAGCGATTTGGTCAAATAATAGAGCGACGACGCATGATGCTGCTGCCTTTTATCGATTAGGATATTAGGAGTACCCCAGCTTTCATTAAGCGGAACCCATACGACTACACAAGGATGATTATAATCACGATGAACCGCCTCTTGCCATTCATTCATCATACGGCTCACGTATTGCTCAGAGAATTGATAAGCATTTGCCATCTCCCCCCAGACAAGGAGTCCAAGCTTATCACACCAATAGAGATAGCGCGGGTCCTCGATTTTCTGATGCTTCCTTGCCCCATTGAAGCCCATCTGCTTGGTCAGCTCGACGTCAGAACGAAGCATCTCATCGGTTGGAGCTGTGAGGACGCCACCTGGAAAATAACCTTGATCCAAAATAAGCTTCATGTAATAAGGTCGATTATTTAAACAAATAACACCATCCTCGATCGAAATTTTCCTCATGCCAAAATAACTTTTCACTTGATCGAGAGCTCTTTCGCCGTCCAGCAGCAGCAATTCCACGTCATACAAGTTCGGCTTCTCCGGCGACCACCAACGTCCGAGTCCATGATCGTTGAAGTCGTGCAGCTTAATCGATACTTCCTCTTCCTCAGCCATCACCCGGATAACATCCTCAGCTATTAATTCACCTTTAAAAGTTATTTTAATGCTGAGGCGCAAGCCATCATATAATTCCATTCCTTTTATAAAGCTGCGAATATGTATTCTGTTCGTATCAATATCCGGTGTTAGCCTGATGCTGCTCACATGTGCGGCACTCACCGCCTCGATCCAGACCGTTTGCCAAATACCAGTCGTTCGCGTATAGAAAACCTGCTCCGACTGTTCCTTCCAGTACTGCTTTCCTCTAGGCAGCGTGACGTCCTTGCTATAATCTTGAGCACGTACGACTATCGTATTCGCGCCTAGCGTATTCAAAGCGGCTGTAATATCCGCTTGGAATGGCGTATGTCCGCCCTCATGGCTTGCTACTAAGTGTCCGTTCACCCATACCTTCGCCTCATAGTCGACAGCTCCAAAATGAAGGATCACTCGTTTACCGGCAAACTCAAGAGGAAGCCGTACATCTTTGCGATACCATACAATATCGTGGAACGCTTGCTCATTAATTCCACTCCGTTCGCTTTGGTAACAAAAAGGAACTTGAATCTTACGATCAAACGACTTTGCTTCATACCATTTATTATCGCTTCCTACATTCGCATCATCGTAAGCAAATTCCCATTCCCCATTCAGATTTAACCAGGCTGAACGCTCAAATTGCGGTCTTGGATATTCATTTCGTAAAGGATATGTCATACTCCCACTCCAGTTCCATTGCTTATGTTTTTATATTAATCCTCTAGCGGCTTCACCATCATATTGTAGAATGCCATCGTAGATCGTTCGGAACGTATCCCTGCTTTGCCATACAAAAACGGATTAGCATCCGTATAGTCAATTAGCGGCTTAGATTCGCCGTCTAGGAATACTTGAATGCTGCCGCCTTTTACGGCGACTTTCAGCGGATACCTCCGACCTGTCTCTAGCTCTACGGTTTCACTTGTCATTAGCATCATGTCATAATTCATGCGGTTCAAGGTCAATTGTGAAGATGAAATGCCGATGTAATAGCCCATTGCCGCATCCCTGACTTGGTCTGGATGGTAGGATTCATTCGTCTCGCGAACAAATATACCTCCGGTATCTGTTGCTTCATTTAACTGAACATCAACCGACAATTCGTAGTCGTCCCAGTTATCGCTGCCAATGAAGAGCATGTCATCCTCTAAACCGCTGCCTTTATAACCGCCTTCAATCTGTCCAAACAATCCAAAGCCTGTTTGGCTTAGCGATTGATCGAACAGCTGCTGCGTCTCCAGCTTCTCGGCTGCAAAGAGTTCAAAGGCCTGAAGCTCGGCTTGCCCGGATTTGAGTTTCACTTTAAGCTCATGAAAACCTGCCGCGATGTCCAATGTTCCGATTCGAAGCTTCGCTAAGTTCTCGGTAAAGGCAGGATGATCTGCTTTAATCGTCGTTTTTACCGCTTCTCCGCCGTCTATTGACCATTCCAGCACAACATCCTTTTTCGGCTTCCGAAGGGTGAGTCCAACTCCGTAATTGGCTGCTTCCTTGGCATTGATCTTATATTTCAACCAGTCCCCGCTCTGCAGCAAGCTGACAGAATAACTGCCGTCCTCCTGCTTGCGAATCGGCACGCCATCTGCTCTCCGGTAGTCACTGGTCTCTTTTGTCTTCTGCTCCAGATGGAAGCCTCGCTCCGCTTCCTTCAAATAATGAACAGCTTCTATTGCTCCAGGCACAGGCTTATATGCTTCAAAATCACTGCTGCCATCGGCGTCATTCGTAAATGCGGTATATTCATAGATCGGTGCCGATTGATCAGTAATGTAACCGATTTTGCCTCCGGCCGACTCAGCCGCATGTTCCTCGATCTTCATCATCCCATCGAAGAAAACGAGAACGGTGCCCTCACGCCTCTCAACCCGAATCGCATGCAGCTTCGTATAATCAAATTCGCTTGGAAGCGCTGCGTGAGCGACCTGCTGCTCCGCACCATTTTTCACCGAGACGTATTGAATTTCATGTTTGGCTGGCAGCAGCTTAACTGCTGAATAATTAGTCTCATCTAGATATGAAAAAACGGCTGCAATGCTGCCCTTGTCTTCCTTTGCGTCAGTATTATTCAATCGAAAATTATATTCAGCAATAAACGTCTCTGCTGTCGATTCGCTGCTGATTACCGTTCCTTCTTTTGGAGACTCGGTTAAGTTCGAGCTTCCTTCTGACAGCCAGCCATACCATGCAGGCATCGCAGGCGCGGGTTGTTGATGGTCATGCGTCGGTCCCATGACAACCAGCTTGTCACCGTTATAAGCAAGCCGATCAATGTTCAGTTCACGGACTGGCGGACCCTCCGCGGAGCGCCCAACTAAATTATGGTAAGTTAAATAGTAGGAATCCATGTCCGGGCCGAGCACAGTCGCGCTATGGCCAAGGCCTTTAAACTCATCCTTCACGTTAATAACGATCGGGTTGTTTGACGGAACGGTATAATCACCGAAAGGTCCATCCTTTGAAATGGCATAATGGACTCGATAGCCGTTACTAAATACATGATTGCCGGTATACGTCATATAGTACAAGCCATTACGCTTCCATATCATGGAGCCCTCCGTCCAATGCCCAAGAAAAGCATTAGTCGTGATGCCAACATCGATGGTAAACGGATCAGGCATTTCATGAGCAACTATGCCCTGCGTTCCTGCGTTCGTGAAATACCATTTGCCGTCATCATCGATAAAGACAGAGCCGTCAATGGTATTGCCTAAATTGTCTGTCTTGACTACGAAAGGACCCGTTGGGCTATCGCTCTGCAGCACATAATGCCCTTGACCCGCAGGCGATGTATATAAGTAGAAGCTGCCGTTCCAGTAGAATACTTCAGGAGCGTATGCTCCTGTCGTTATAGCATCCTCCGTTACTAGCCCTTCATAGCGCCAATCCACCAAGTTGTCAGAGCTCCAAGCCTTAATCCCCGGACGCCAATCCTTTGTGCTGCAATATAAATAAAATTTGCCATTGTACCGCATGATGAAAGGATCGCCAATCCCATAATCCTCCCATTCCTGATCGAGCTTAAACGAGTTTGTGTACACCTTCGCATCCTCCTTCAACAAGACAACCTCCGCTTCCTCCGGCTCTGATTGACATCCGCTCAGCGTTAGCAATAACGATACGGCTAGGAGGACGACTATCATCGTCCTCTTATTTTCTAATCTACTCGTCCTCATTCTATTAACCCTTCAAACCGCTAATCGCCATCGACTCTATGAAATAGCGTTGACAGAAGAAAAATACGAGAATGACAGGTACCATGGAAATCATGGAGGCTGCCAATATTACCGGATAATTGGAGGAGCCCATATATTGCGCTTGCATGGATGCTATGAGCACTTGAATCGTTTGCTTCTGTGGAGAGCTTAAATAGATAAGCGGTCCCATAAAATCATTCCAAATGCCCATGAAGCTAAGCGCTGCCTGAGCAGCAATCGCTGGTTTTGCAACCGGTAATGCAATGGTCCAAAAGGTTCGGAAGAAGCTGCTGCCGTCAAGCTTGGCCGCTTCAACGAGTTCATTGGGAAGGCCGCCTGCCAAAAACTGCCTCAGGAAGAAAATAACGACGATATTCCCGAATAGTCCCGGCACGATTAACGGCAGGAGTGAATCGGTCCAGTTGATCGACGAGAAGCCGATGAACTGAGGAATCATAACAACCGAAAAAGGAATCATCATCGTGCCAAGCAAGGATAGAAATATGGCGTCCTTAAATGGGAAATCAATCTTCGCAAAAGCATATGCCGCCATCGTGGAAACGAATAAGCCAATGACAAGAACGAATACAACAATAATCATGGAATTCATAAATCCGCTAAGCAGCGGCGAATCGTTCCAAGCGGTAGCATAGTTTTTAAATGTAGCCGGGTCTGGAATCCACTTTGGCGGTATTTCAAATACGTTGCGTTGATCTTTTAAGGAAGTGGATATGGTCCATACGAACGGCGCCAGCATAACGATCGAGCCGATACAAAGAATTAGTGCCACCCATAGGTTTGTTAAACGTTTCTGCTGCATTTGAAATCAAACTCCCCTCGCAAACTGTGACGGTAAAGCATTAATCGTTATACACCCATTTTTTCGACAGCCGAAATTGAATGAGCGTAACGATGAAGATAATCAGTCCAAGCACCCATGCAATTGCGCTGGCATAACCCATGTTGAAATACTTGAACGCATTTTCGAAAATATAAAACACAACGGTTGCAGCGCTGTATTCCGGGCCGCCATCGCCTGCCAGCACATAGATTTGGCTAAACGACTGAAACGCCCCGATCACGCCCATAACAACGACGAAAAAATGAATGTTCGTCAGCAGTGGAATCGTAATTAGCCACATCTTTTGGAATGCGTTCGCGCCATCTACTTCTGCCGCCTCGTAATAAGTAGACGAAATCGATTGAAGGCCCGCTAAGTAAAGAACCATCGTGCCGCCAACGCCGCCCCATACCCCCATCAATATCATGGAAGGCTTAATCCAATCCGCGTCGCCAAGCCAGTTAGGCCCTTGAATGCCAAACCAATCCCAAAGGGATTGATTAAGCAGTCCAAAATCTTGGTTCAAAATCCATTGCCACAGCAGGGATACCGCTATGATCGGTGAGATGACGGGCAAATAATAGATCGTCCGAAGGAACGATATGCCTTTGAGCGGACGATTCATCATAATCGCAAGCAGCAGCGCCACAACCATCCCAATCGGGATTCCGAGCATCATAAATACGGTGTTATACAGTGATTTGTATACCTTCTCATCGTGAAATACTTCTACATAGTTTTCAAAACCTACAAACTTAGGCGGCGTAACCAAATCCCATGACGTGAAGCTAAGCCAAACCGAGTAGAGAAGCGGTGCCACTCCAAAAATGAGAAAGCCGAGCGCAGGGGGCGCTACAAACAAATAGGCCCATGCATATTCTTTGCGGATATAACTAGGTTTACTTTTTTTCATGCGTACACATCCTCGCACTAGCTATTCGTTATTTAGGTTTGAATTGAATATGAAAGCATTGGCTTACTTCTGATTTTCTCTTTACTGCGTTGAAGCCTCCCCTTGTTATGTATAGGTGCTTTCTAAATGCTGTAAGCGCTTAACATCATGGATTTATTATAAATTATATTGTTATATGTTTATATACTAAATATAATATAAAAAATACCCCATACATAAAAGCTGTACGAAGGTATTTTTCTTATTCTATCGCTTACTTTTTACAAAATTTCACCGGCACAACGATGCGCTGCGGCTCGTACTCTCCCTGTAATTGCGCATGAAGCAGTTCAACCGTAACTCTGCAAATCTCATCTTCATTTTGCTGCAAATACGATACGTCCTGAAAATCCGGCTGATCGAAGCAAACGAGCTCCATGTCGTCTGGCACCGATTTTTTCAACCGCTTAGCTGCATAATAAGTATAGTTTGTCAGCTCCACATTGACGACAAATGCCGCTGAAACCGATGGCCGCTCACTCATGAACGACTCGATAATAGACTGGGCATTCCCGTTGGATATATCCTCAATTTTCAGGATGCACCACAAATCCTTATCTATCGGAAGCTTCTTAGAAAGATAGGCTTTTTCAAACCCAATTAACCTCTCCTCGGTAGCCGTATTCGTAATTTCAGGAGTAATGAGCGCGATTTGCTCATGACCATTGTCCAGCAAATGAGTAATGGCTTGCTCCGTACCATTAACATTATCCGAGCTGACGCTGTAAGTTCGAATCTCTTTCAAAAAACGATCGATCAACACATGCGGAAACTTATCAAGCGATAGCCGCAAAATACTGTCGTTATAGCGCTCCTCTTCCGTAGGGAACACAATGAGCCCGCGTACTCCGGAAGCCACCATCGATTCAATGGCCGCACTCTCTTCCACTTGAGATTCTCTCGTAATCCGGACCTGCAAGTTGTAACCGCTGGCCGTCACGTACTTCTCGATCGAATCGAGTATTTTCTGGTCAACCTTAGTCTTCATGCATGGCAAAATAAGTCCGATGACGTCTCGTGCGCTGCTTGGAATATCTATGGCTGTTGCAGCTTCACCATGCTGCCTCACAAACGTACCTTTGCCCTGCACCCGGACAAGCACACCTTCATCCGCTAATCCTATCAATGCGTTTTTACTCGTAATTTGGCTAACCCTATATAGCTCCGCAAGTTCTTTCTCGGAAGGGACACGATCGCCGGGACGCAGCTTGCCAGATTTAATTTGACCTAGAATATCAACTTGAATTTGCTTATACAAAGGATGATTTTTCATGGCGCCGCCCCTTTCTTATATTAATATATTAAGTATACTAAATTAATCGTAATCTGTCAGCATGAAGTTTAGTTATGATAGGTTCAAAAAAAGCTGCTCCCTTAGGTTAATAACCATAAGGAGCAGCTTTTTTGATTACATACACAACTTATTTATTGCCCTTGTCATACAGCTCTTGAAGCTTCGGCTGCAATTCCTTCGCCCAATCCGCAGCTGTCATCTTGCCGTCATAAACTTTGCCGGCCTCCTGCCACATCGTATCGATCCACTTGGTGTCCTTTGAGCCAAAATCAATCGTCGGGTGACCGTAGTCTTCAATAATATCCAGGAATACTTTGCGATTTGCCGGTGCTTTATCATAGCTGACAAACTCGCCTTTTGCCATGTCAATTAAATTAGGCACCGCTTGTCCCAGCTCATAGTTTTGCTTCTGTCCTTCTTTATCAAGCGCGAGGAACGCTGCTAAGTTAAATGCTTCCTGGGAATGCTTGGATTTGCTCGATACCGAGTAGCCCATCGATCCAACCCATGTCCCCGATTTGCCTGTTGCAGGGTTCACCGGCCATGCCGCGATATCCCAATCGAACGGCAAGTCCCAGAAGCCCGGTTGATCCCATGGCCCCATTGGGAACATCCCTACTTTTCCTGCTACGAAACGAGAGTAAGCGTTCATTGCTTTCTCATCCTCTGGCGACGGTGTCACATTGTGCTTCAGACGAAGGTCCGCTACCCACTGCATAGCGCTTGCAAATTCAGGTGTATCGATCGTTATCTTCCCTGTTTTGTAGTCCAAGAAATCTCCGCCGCTTGCCCATACCGCGCCTTCAAGCGTGAAGTTCGCTCCGCCGTAAATGTCGACTTTACCGTCCCCATTCTCGTCCTTCGTCAGCTTCTTCGCGGCATCAAGCCAGTTATCCCATGTCCATTTGCCAACCTCTGCAGGCGGCAACTCTACACCAGCAGCTTCAAACATCGTTTTGTTGTACGCCATTGCCCAAGGACCTACATCCTTCGGCAAGCCATAAAGGTCGCCTTGACCAACCATCTTGCCGTCATAACGGTAGCGATCCAGCGCTTGCTTCCATACGTTGTCCTCTTGGAACAGCTCTGTCGTTTCTAGAAACGGCTGCAAGTTTTGAATCGTGCCTGCTTCCGCATATTTGAAAAATTGCGGTCCGGATACGTAAAATACGTCCGGCGTTTTGCCTGATGCGATTAACGTAGACAGCTTTTGGTTGTACTCTGCCGGCGGCACGCTAGTGTATTCAACCTTTACGTTCGGATATTTCGCCTCATACGATTTAATAAGCTTCGCGAAGATATCTTTCTCCTGCGGACTGCCGTGACCCATAAACGAAATCTTCACGTTCTCTTTCGGCGCGTTTGCTGCGTTCGTCTCTTTATTCCCCGTATTTCCGTTCGCTGCGGAACCACCATTATTGCCCGATGAGCAAGCCGTAAGCAGCATGACGAAGCATAGAATAAGTACGAATCCGAGCTTTACCGGTATTATTTTCTTCATTACGATAACGCCTCCCTTTTATATTTACTGCGCAATGCCTACTGCTCATCAGGGATAAGATAGATACTACCTATCGTCCAATTAATGAGCAGCGCTTACGTAATCCGATCAACTATGCAAGCGCTTCCCTGATGAAACTCATTCTAAATTATATTGTTATATTTTAAAATACTATATTTAGTATAAAAAATACGAAATCACCTTTTTCTTATGTAAGCCATCTTGAATAAGAAGCACTTTATCCTTTCGTTTTTATATAAAAACACACATATGAGCTATCTTTCGAACGTTTCAAGCCGCATTTATTCGGTATTATACTAATTTCAATATATATTTAAATACTAACATAATTTATAATCCATTTTGAAGCGCTTACATGAATCTTGAAGGAGATGATCAAACCTACGTTTATTCAATAACTTGAATGACTTTAGCCTCACATGAAGGAGACGGTAAAATATGTTCTTACAGAAGAAGATACGTTTAACCGCATTCTCGCTCGGCTTACTTCTTATAATCAGCATTATGCTGCCTGCTTTTCAAGCTTTTGCAGCAGCAGGACTGGCTTGGCCTACCAATACCGCAGCCGTATTCACTCCAGCTGATGGCGGCGTATGGTATCCACGATTGCTCAAGCTGAGCAATAACGATATTCTCGCTTCATTTGACACGAATGTTGGTGGCGGTAAAACACGGATTATGATTTCACGCAGCACAGACGGCGGTCATAGCTGGTCCCCTGCTGCGCAAGCTGCTGCAGATCCGAGCGGCGAAGTGGGCAACGGCCAAATGCTCCAACTTCCTAACGGTGATATTTGGCTCTCTTATCGTCTCGTCATCCAATCCGGCTCCACCTACACCACTTCCCTTAGAACAAGCAAAAGTACGGACGGCGGCAACACATGGTCGGTGCTGGCGAACGGTCAAATCGGATCTACCACCGCAAATTCCTTCAAAGGATTATGGGAGCCGCATCTTCAATTGCTTGGGAATACGATAGCTGTATATTATGCAGATGACGGCCCGGTGGCTGCCGGCATTACAGGACTTCAAAAGCTCATCATGAAAACATGGACTGGAAATGGCTGGAGCGCAGAAACGGTAGTCAGCGATGGCGTTGCCGCAGGCTCAAGAGATGGCATGCCCGTCATTACTCAGATGGCAGACGGCAGATATATTCTTGTCTTCGAAGCAACAGATGTGGCGGGCCATCCATTTGTCATCAAATATAAAATTTCATCCGATGGCTACAACTGGAATGTACCCCGTCAGACGATGTATGTTCCATCCAAGCCAGGCAAGAAAGCCGGCGCGCCTTTTGTCGTAAAGCTGGGGGATGGACGGCTGCTCGCCTCTTTCCAAACCGATAATGACAGTACAAATACTGGCGACGCCTACTCGTCCATGTATACCATGATTAGTTCAGATCATGGAGCAACGTGGCAATACCGCTCCAACATTTTCCCGGTCAGCGACTCAACTAGTTCTAATTGGAACTCCTTGCTGCCTGTTGACTCCACTCATGTGCTTGCTGCTACAAGCTCTGACTATCCAAGCAGCGGCGTTTATGTTCGCTTCGGCCATGCCGTCACGCCTTCGAACACCAATCTGCTTACGAATTGGAGTTTTGAAACGGCTAACGCAAGCGGCTGGACGACGTATAGCGATGATTATCCCGCGCGCATTAAAGTACATGGCACGAATGATGGCGTCGGTGTGCCTGCCGCCCATGGCAATCATTTTATCGGATTAGCCGGAACAAGCGGGCCTGCAACCGCCTATATCGGACAAACCATTAGCGGTCTTGATACCGGCAGCTATACGCTCCGGGCGTATATGCGAAGCAGCGGAGGGCAAAGCTCATGTGTCATAGAAGCTAAAGATTATGGGGGAGCGATGCGCCAAGAAAGCTGTCCGGTAACAACGGCATGGACGCCAATTACCCTGCCCAACCTTACCGTTACGAATGGGCAAGCAACCATTGGCTTTTTTGTATCCAATACGAATGCAAACCAATGGGCGGACATTGACCGGGTTGAATTTGTGCGAAATGACATCTATAACGGGGTCGTTTCAGGCGGCGTGTATAAGCTCGTGAATTCAAACAGCGGCAAAGCGCTTGAGGTTGACGGATGGGGGACCACAAACGGCGCTAACGTTCAAATTTGGACGGAGGGCAGCAGCCAAGCGAATCAGCTTTGGCAATTGACGCATGTCGGGGGCGGGGCGTACAAGCTTATTAACGTGCACAGTGGAAAAGCGCTCGATGTCAGCAGCTTAGGAACAGCGAACGGCTCCAACGTCCAAATCTGGGATTATGCAGGAAGCGCCAATCAACATTGGAAGCTGATCGATACTGGCAGCGGTTTTATGAAAGTAATCGATTCGAACAGCGGCAAGGCTCTTGACGTTTCCGGCTCTGGCACGGCCAATGGTTCCAACGTTCAAATTTGGGATGATCTCGGAAATGGCGCCCAAAGATGGAAGCTTATTCGGGTAAGTTGACCGAGTTGTAATGGTATCGGAGAAATCGACCGATATAAGCTAATTCACTGGATTTTCGCGATTTTTACCCATAAGAAAGCATCTTCGCCTGACCTAGGCAGGAAAAACGATCCTGCTTAGGAAAGGCTGAACGAAGCCCGTAAAGGTAAATGGCTTCGCTCAGCTGTTTATATAGGTCCGTTGCTGCTTTTTCAATAGAAGCTCTTCGGTGCACCAATCCGACCAACTTAATGACTGATTACATGCCTGAAATTTTCGAAATAGGAAAATCGTCCTCCATCTACTCGCCTTATATGATCATAGAAACTAAAAGAAAATTTGAAAATATGTCCGAAATCCCAATTGCTCTCGCTATAGTCTTTTTCCCAAAACTTATACTCGGCTGGCAGAAACTCCGCCCTTGCTGACTGCTGCAGCGGCAGATGATCAACGGGTGAAATCAGCTTTACTTGATCTCCCGGCTTTATGTGGCGGCTGCTGCGCAAAACTTTTATCATTTTGAGAAGCGGCGGCAAACCTCTCTTGAAATAGGAAACGTGGCCTAGATCATATAAAATGTTCAATGCATGAGAAAAAGTTAGCATATGACCAATTAAATCATGATGCGATTCCGCCCGATATATGATTGGAAAATCTGATAATTGCTCCAGCACCAAATGTGAAAGATCCTTTGCATCTTCAATTCTTGGAAAGTTATCTTCCTCTGTTATTTCCAATCTTTTTACTTCAGAAGCCGAGTAGCCTATCCATGATCGTCCTGGAATGGTTTTTTCAAATGAGCGAATGAGATCGGATATTCCTGAAAGATCGTCTTCTGCTCCCCATCCTTTAAGCTCATGAATAGCCAATAAGCTCAGCGAGCAATAAATCACATTATGACCCACCCAGTGAAGTTGATCGATCGTTTTATCAAGAGACCCAAGTAAGACGGCCTCAGCTCTTCCTATATCGGAGCCAAGACGATGTTTTCTACTTGTTACACCATTATTTGCGAGCATAGCTCTCGATTGAGAAAGTACGTTTTGCGCAAGCTCCACAACCAAACTATTATCTTTAACAAAAAAATAACTAGCTATAGCTGCAGCACCTAAATGAGCATGCCAGATATTGCCAGTTTCTTTTTTACAGGTTGCAATGACCGAAAGCCCGTCTCCCAGTATTCCCTGATCCAGCATGAATATTTATCCCCCATTCTGCTATTTCTGCTGTTCAACAGCTTTACCTATTCTCTTAACCTCTTATTTAATTAGCCGTTCAAAAATAATTTCATAAGCTGTAGGTTTTCCATGGCCATTATAGTGTGTAGGTAAAACCTGCACCAGTCTCCAGCCTTCTTTGGCATGTTCGTCAATGGTTTCTCGGTGCTGTGCATCTGTGAAAAATCCGCCTAATGAAGTTTCAACATACTTATATTCGTACATGCTCTTCCCCGCCTTCTCATTTCATACTTGCATTCTTCCACATTAAAGACTAAGTGTGCAACTTTTTACAATGAATTTCGTTATTGAAATTAGTAAAAATTTGTATACAAGTAGGAGGCATCGCTTTTGAAAAAATGGATAAAAACAACAGCAGCTTCGCTTTTGATCATTGGAATGCTGGCTTCAGGAGCAACGGTCTACGCTGCGCCGCAAAAACCAACCTTGGTTTATATGGATGGCGTGCTTCAAGAGAATGTATTAACCGTAAATCAAAGGACAATGGTGCAGCTAAAAGCTTTTAACGACCCGGCAAATCTTACGTATTCCTATGAACAAGCCACCAAAACGATCATTATAGTCCATAAAGAAAAGAATACGACCGTGCGCCTTAAAAGCGGAGCCACAACTGCTGAGGTTAACGGTAAAAGCGTTAAGCTTGATGCCCCTGTCACGATTAAAGCCGGCAGAACCTATCTTCCTCTGCGGTTTATCTCAGACACATTGGGAGGAGTATTGAAATACAACAATACGGATAAGAGCGTAATTGTGCGTACACCGTCTGGTGAGGAGCGCTTCAACATCCTTATGCACGGAGATTTGGCAAAAGCTCGCGAAATGGCCATTCATTACCCAAAAACGTATGCGGGTAAAGAAATTGAAGCATCCGGAGAAGGGTTTACTTTCTCTTATACTTTCCCAAAGGGAGAAGCACTGCGTTTTGAGATTCAATATAAAGGACTAATCCATTATACCGAGATTAATCAGGATGGCATTGCGGTGGTGAAATGGCAAAATGATTCTATGGGAAGCAATGGAGAAGTCGGCACTCGGCATGAGGATTTTGGCGAATCCGTCTTTTTCACTAAACATTTGATGCTTGAAAAAAATGTATTCGGAACGATTGATAATCAGGGTAAAAGCACCGAGCTTGGCTTTAACGACTACAGCTTAAACAAAGATTTGGCAGATGTCATTATCGTGCCCATCGAGGGAGAAGTCCGAACTGACAAGCAGACATAGAAAGGAAAATAAATGAGCAACGGCGGCGACCTAGAATCTGAACATATGTTCATGGCTGCCGTCGTTCTCCGTTTGATTTTTATTCTGGCTTTCATGCTCATGTTATCTTTAGATGAACATTAAAGCTTTAAAACCATTAAATCCTCATCAAAATATTGCCCGTTGAATTTCAATGCGTTGCGCTCCAAACCATAAACCTCAAACCCCACGGATTCATAAAGCTTCTTCGCGGAGTCGTTATTAGATACTACGGTTAAGTTAACCTGCTCCAAACCATCACAAGCTTTTGCCAATACGATCAGTTCAAGCATGAGCAGCTTCGCTAAGCCCCTGCCTCGCATTTCTGGCGCTACGTACATCCCGTAAACATTGCCTTTATGGGCAGTTTTCAAGCCGGCTTCTCGCATAAAAGTCACAATGCCAACTAGCGTGCCTCTAGCATCAAAAGCCCCTAGAACAAATTTATCCTTCGTCGGTTTTATTCGATCTACTACCGTTTCAATTTTAAATTCCGCTTCTCTCTCAAACGTTGATCCAAAGGCTTCTGGGTTGACCTTGAGCGAGCTTAATCGTAATTGCTGGTACAAATGAGCATCTGATTCTCCCAATACACGTATATTCATTTGCCGACTCTCCCTAATGGTTCCGCTATGATGCTAATCCGTACTAGTTCCGAACCTTTGTGCATTTCTGGCGCGCGCACGCTCAATCTCCACCTCGCGATTGCGAGACTCTGCGTTTGTTACAAGTGAATCCAGCAACGTTCGGGCAGCTGAGGCCACCTCCTCGACAGCACGATGAAAGGCTTCCTCATTCGCCTGTGAAGGCTTATTGAAGCCGGAGAGCTTTCTAACAAATTGAAGCGACGCCGAATGGATCTCTTCCTCTGTCGCTGGCGGGTCAAAGTTAAATAACGTCTTAATATTTCTGCACATGTCTTTCTCCTTTTCAATCCATGTTTTGTCGTTCCGAAGCATAGCTGACCGACTTCTCAATTAGAGCATCAACAAATGCTTCTTTAGCCTTCTGATACAGATGAATATCATCTGGAAACTTTTCAGCTAATGCTAGTTTTAGCTCGCCGTATTGCTTAGCTTCCTTAGGATGAGCGAGCATGTACGCTTTAAAATCCAGATGTTTTTTAATGTTTATATTTCCTGCCTCGAACATATGCACATGATGGGTTCTGCTGCTTCCGCCTTTTGTGAAATATCGCCTTCCGGCAATTCCATTCTCCCCTCTGCAGGAGTAACCTAGCCCAGCCATTTCTTTCTCATATAAGTCAACTCTACCGATCTCCCTGACGACGACTAATAGGTCGATCGTCGGTTTTGCATGCCCAATTGCTGGAACTGCCGTACTTCCAATATGAAAAATGTCTATCTGTTCCTTTTGCAGGATTCGATTAATATCACTCGCTTCTAAAAGGTACAGCTTATTCCACTGTTCTGTCCATGGAGCTATAACCGTTCTTCGCATTCTTTTTCTCCATTTCTATTCCCTATTAATCACTGGAATCCTCTGTAGAAATAAGCAGCAGCTTCTTCTCAAATCCGCCGCGCTTTTCTTTCTTTTTGATTCTGACTGTCTCAAAATGTTCAATGGAAATACCTTTGTGCGCTGCAATAGCATAAGCCACTTCCACAAAATCGGCGAGCTCTTCGATCTGCTCTTCTATAGTCGTCGCTAAGCGATATTCATCCAGCTCTTCCTCAAGCTTTTCGTTTAGCTTCTTCATATACTGCTCATGATCAAGCTCTCTTACTTCGTAAGAAACACTTTTTGCATCCAGCATTTGAGGAATTTTATCTCGAATGAGCTTATTATATCTTTTCACAAAAAATTCCTCCAACTCGTTATCATTTTACCATACCCTATCTACCCAAATAGACGTGCCTAACGCGAAAAAGTTCCTCAAACGATTGACACGATCAAAAGCGCTGGATCATAATGGTAGCATAAAATAATGTTAACGTGTCGTTCTTTGCTCGAATTTGATTAACGATGAATGAGGAGTGGTATCCCATGGCCGATCAAGCCAGCCAGCATAACGACTGCAAGGAGAGTGCCGGCTCAAGCATCTGCGAGGTGCTGCAGATTTTGGGCGCCAAATGGGCTTTCCTCGTACTTGAAGAGCTGCTGAGGGGACCGCAGCGGTTCAATCAGCTCCAGCGAAATGTAGCTATCGTCAAGACCCAATCCCTTACCGATACCCTTCGTCACTTGGAAAAAAACGGCCTAGTATTACGTGAAGTCTTTCCAACAGTCCCTGTCACAGTGGAATACTCACTAACTGCGAAGGGCAGCGATTTCCAAACGGCTTTGAAGGAAATGGACAAATGGGTGCAAAAGTGGGGCAACACGGTGCAGACCGCTGAACCTGCTGAAAAATCATCATAACCGCGTTGTGTACGAAACCGCCAGGGGATACGATCCCTTGGCGGTTTTTTGTTATGGGCGTATGTTTTTGCACTTACTAAAAGTTAGTAAGTCCGCATAATTGGATGATGTCCAATTGTTTTGCGTTCTTACTTATCTAAAGTAACTTGATTATAATTCAGTTAAGCATTTGCCGGACGCGGCCGACTGCTTGAATAACAACATCGGCTTCATGCAAAAGCAGGGAAGCCATCATACACAAATAGAGAGGACTAAACCCTTATGAACCGGATTGTCATTTATATTTTAACGATAGCTGTCTTCTTCACCGCTACCTCGGAACTAGTCGTTGCTGGCATTTTGAATGTATTGGCAGAGCAAATGCAAGTCACCGTTGCTCTGGCTGGGCAGCTTATTACCGTCTATTCACTCGCTTTCGCGATTGGAACTCCGATCGTCGTATCGGTGACTTCGCGAATGGGACGAAAAAAGCTGCTGCTCCTTGCGATGCTTTTCTTCATTGCCGGCAATCTCGCCTCATTCCTCAGCTTCAACTTTACCATGCTGCTTATTTCGCGGTTGATACTCGGCGCAAGCTCCGGCGTCATGTTGGTCGCTGCCTTCAGCGCTGCTGCCAAGATGTCTGCGCCTGAGAAGATCGGCAGCGCAATCGGAACCATTATTCTCGGCTTCAGCACGGCTATGATTCTTGGAATACCAATTGGAATCGCCCTTACCGATATGTTCAGCTGGCGCATGATCTTCCTCTTTCTGGCCGCAGGCAGCCTCGCCATCCTGATCGGCATGGCGCTTTTGCTGCCGGAAATCGAAGGAGACGCCTATGTTCCATTCCGTAAACAGTTCACCGTGCTTGCAAATCCCGTTATTCTGTTTGCGCTAGTGCTCGTCCTGTTCAGGGAAGCCGGGAACTCCATCATGTTCACATATTTAACTCCTTTTCTTGACTCGATTTTGCACAGGAGCGTTACCTCAATCGGGATCATCATGCTCGCATTCGGAATTGCTGGCGCAATCGGCTCCCGCATCGGGGGCTCCGCTGTCGACAAGTGGGGAAGCGTACGCGTAATGGCCATCAGCATGTTCGCTCATGTCATAACGCTTGCCCTGCTTCCGCTGGCTATTCACTCATTCCCTCTTGCCATAACACTTTTATCGATTTGGGTTATGTCCATGTTCATTATGGGCCCTGCCACGCAAACCTACTTCATCGAGAAAGTGCCTCAATCCGCTAATCTCGTCATCAGCCTGAACACCTCTGTGACCCAGATCGGTCTCGCGATGGGCGCCGGAGTCGGGGGCATGGCCGTGACATGGAACGAGTCTGTTTTATACAATCCATGGATTGCTAGCACTTCGCTGTTTCTGGCTTTCATCGCTGCATTCATCTCCTTCCGGAAGAGCAAAAGAATGATCAGCATCCCCTCTATTCAGTAACCATTACGAATACCCGCTTTTCACTTCAAAAAAAAGACCGTCTTTCTCAGATAGAATATTCTACCCGAAAAGGACGGCCTCTTCTTTATTTGCTAAGCGTAAGCAAGTCTTCCTTACAGCGCCGGCGGCGTGAAGGAGCGAGTAGCGAACTCAGCGTCGAGCATATAGAAAGCGTTGCTGTCTTTGTCGATCCGCTTCAGCTTATGAATGATATTATCAAACAGCGCCTCTTCTTCAACCTGCTCATCGATAAACCATTTGAGGAAGTTAATCGTCGCATGCTCACGATCACTCATCGCAAGGTCAGACAAATTGTAGAAGCGTTTCGTATTTTGCTGCTCATGCCCGTAGCCTTGCTCAAATGTGTCCAAGATGGACGCGTAATCGTTATTTGGCTCTCCTAGAGCGGAAAGCGTCGCACGACGGCCGCGGTCGTTCAGAAATTTGTATATTTTCATAGCATGAAACCGTTCTTCCTCAGCTTGTACAATGAAGAAGTTAGCGAAACCATCCAAGCTCTCGCCCGAACAATACGCTGCCATTGCAAGATATACATGCGCTGAATAAAATTCAAAATTCATCTGTTCATTTAATGCTTCTGCTAATCCATCATTCATGCTCGTGCACCTCAGCTTTCCTAGATTGTACTTATTCTAACATAAAAATAAAGAACGGCAAATGCCGTTCTTGTAAATGTATCCATATTTAATCGTTAGCCAATCATTTTTTTCAATCGTTTATAGAGCTTCTCTGGAGACGGCGCGCTTACCGTCTTCGACTTAACGACGACGAAGCACTCTAGCTTGCAGGTTTTGCAATCGCCGAGACAATCGCTTTTCTTCTGCTTAATGTCCGGATATTTGCTTTTCATTGCCTTATAAATCGGCTCTGAACCATTCTTTAAATTCCGTTTGCAATATTTAATCTTCTTCATCCGATTCACCCCGCAGCGCAACGAAGGATTTGCTTCCTACTTGATGATAATGATTATCATCCCCGTTGTCAACTGCGATTTTTTAGAACATCTAATCCTTTAAGCAGCTGGCTGTCTTCACGTCCAAGCTTCTCGCGCAGCCGCTCCAGCAGTTTATAGCCTGTCTTATCATTAAAGCTGCCTGTAGCCTCCAGCTTCTCATCCGTTTGAAACTTGCGCATAGCCTCAGCAGTCTGCTTATCGAACAGGCCTTCTTGACCCGTAGGCGTATAGCCCAGCACCTTCAGCATCTGCTGCAGTGTCTTCACATCCTCGCCGTAGCTTCCCACTTTCATATCCGATCCGATTGCAAGCGGTCTTAGCTGCGTGTATGCGGGCAAATTTACTGCAAAATCCGGCGATACGCCCGTTTTATTAATCCAGGTTCCTCCAGGCGTCTTCCACTGTGCCTCCGTTAAGCTTAGAACCGAGCCGTCCTTAAATTGATTAAAGGCTTGAACGACGCCTTTGCCGTACGTTTTCTCCCCAATAACAGTAGCCCCCGCCGATTCCTTCAAAGCCGCTGTCAGCACCTCGCTGGCACTTGCGGATTGCCCGTTTACGAGCACTGCAATCGGTACGGTCCATTCCTTCTCTTGCTTAGATTTATACGTAATCGTCTGGCGCTCGTTTTTGTATACAACGTTCAGAATAACTTTGTCCTTCGGAATAAGCGTGCTTGCAATCTTGATGGTCGGCTGCAGCAAGCCCCCCGGATTCGAGCGCATATCAAGCAGTAAACCTTTAAGCGGCTGCTTCGCCTGCAGCTCGGTAAGTGCTGCCTCAAATTCATCCGCTGTTTTGTCAGCAAAACGGCTGATCGTCACATGGCCGATTCCGCCCTCCAGCAGCTCAGAAGTTACCGTATGAATCGGAATCGCTTCCCGCTTCAGCGTCAGCGCAATGTGTTCGGCCTGATTCGGCCGCTGAACCTTGAGCGAGACCGAGGTTCCTTCTTCGCCTCTAATGACGCCCAGCAGCTCCTCAAACGTCTTTCCGCTCAGCTTTTGATCATCTACCGAGATGATCGTATCGCCCGGCAGCAAGCCGCCGCGTTCGGCAGGAGCGCCCTTCGTAAGTCCGCTGATGACGAACTGCCCCTCCTCCTCGCGTATTTCAGCGCCAATACCATAAATTTGGCCTTCATAGGATTCCGTATAAGCGTTGCCCTTCTCCTCGGCCAAATAGCGGGAATACGGGTCCTCAAGTGAAGCAACCATCCCTTCTACCGCACCGTTTATAAGCTTTTTCGGCTCCGCGCCGTTTAAATAATCATTTATAATTTTGTTGTAGGACACTGTAAATTGCTTGAATGCCGGCTCCTTCAGCATTGGATATCGATTACCCATCCATAGCAGGCCCAGTGCAAAGCCGACGGCTGTAAACAAAACAGCGCCCAGCACGCAAAGAGTCAGAAATCGTTGTTTTGATGCCGCTGATGTAAAATTGTTCATCTGTTCATCTCCTACAAAGTTTTGTGAAGCAAAACTTGCTTCGAAAGCATACGCAAAGTCTTGTATGTGTGGATCATTTTAGCTACAATCAACCTAATCTAAAATATAGAGAGCTGGAGAGGAGCTTCACCGCTAGCATGTATAAACTTATAGCAATTGATGTTGACGACACGTTATTAACGGATGACCTAACCGTAACGGAAGGCACGAAGCGTGCGATGGAGGCTGCCATTGCGAAGGGAGTGACCGTGACACTCGCAACGGGACGCATGTTCGCTTCCGCCCAAAAGATCGCCAGGCAAATTGAACTCAATGTTCCTATTATTACTTATCAGGGAGCCCTCGTCAAAACACTGCTGGACGGGCAAGTATTATATGAGAGAAACGTCCCTATCGACGCGGCCAAGGAGCTTCACGCCTACGCAGAAGCAAATGGGCTTCACCTGCAGCTTTATGTAGATGACGAGCTGTACGGAACAGAGGATAACGATAAAATAAAAGCCTATTCCAAGCTTTCCAATATCCCTTACAAAATAGAGCCTGACTTTAATAAATTGCTTGATTTTCCGATGAACAAAATGCTGATCATCGACGATCCCGCTCGTCTTGACATGATAGCCGAGGAGCTAAAGCTGCTCATTGGCGATCGCGTTCATATTACAAAATCGAAAGCGCACTATCTGGAGTTTATGCATAAGGAAGGCACGAAGGGACATGCCCTGCGATTTATGGCTGAGCACTTAGGCTGTACGATGGACCAAACGATTGCCCTTGGCGATGCGTGGAATGACAATGAAATGATTATAGCCGCTGGCCTTGGCGTAGCGATGGGCAATGCGATTCAATCTCTTAAAGACATCGCGGATTATGTCACGCTATCGAATAATGAAGAAGGCGTGCGCCACGTTATCGAGAAGTTTGTCCTTCAAGCATCCGCTGAATAGGCATACGATTGGCGCAATATGCGAAACAGCCCCTTCGCCAGCAGCGAAAGGGCTGTTTCTTTAAGATAGGAGAACATAACCATGAATTGTCCGATATGCGGTAAGCCAAATAAGTGCGGGATCCAAGCTGTACAAGAAGAAGCAGCGGATTGCTGGTGCTTTCGCGAAAAATTCCCCGAGACTCTTCTCGAGCAGGTTCCAGAGGAAAAACGCAATAAAGCCTGCATTTGCAAGTCATGTGTAATAGCCTATCAAAAATCGTCTAAAACCTAGGAGGAAATATACCTCCTAGGGCGATGATGAAATTTAATCCCAAATAAGGCTGCATATCATTATGAGGCATGTTTTGACCGGTTGCTCCGATTGCTGCACAGATGCAACTAACCGACTACTACGCGACTAGGTATGAAAAAAGCTTGCTCCACGTCATTTGCCGACAACGGCTTGCTGAAATAGTACCCCTGAATCTTTCTGCATTCATTATCCATCAAAATATCGAGCTGGTCCTTCGTCTCAATGCCTTCCGCAATGACCTCCATGTTCAAATGCTGCGCCATCGCTATAATCGTTGATACTATCGCTTTATCATCGTTATTCTCTGTAATATCACGGATAAAGGAGCGGTCGATTTTAACCTTGTGAATCGGGAACATTTTTAAATAGCTAAGCGAGCTGTAACCCGTTCCAAAATCATCCAAGCTGATTTTAATGCCAAAATCGTTTAATTGGTTCAAAATACTGCTTGATACGGAGGCGTCCATCATCATGCTTTCCGTTATTTCCAGCTCCAAATATTGCGATTCAAGACCTGTTTCCTCTAAAATAGCCATTATATATTCCGCAAGTTTAGGCTGATGGAACTGCTGCGAGGACAAGTTCACCGAAATAGGGATGAGCGGTCCTCCCTCTGCATGCCATTTGCGCATTTGCTGGCAAGCCTCCCGCAGCACCCACGTTCCTATCTCGTAAATGAGCCCTGTCTCCTCAGCAATCGGAATAAAAATGCCCGGAGATAACATGCCCTTGGACGGATGCTCCCAGCGTACAAGCGCCTCTATTCCGATCATCGCATGATCCTCTGTCCGAATTTGCGGCTGGTAATGCAGCAGCAGCTCGCCTCGTTCGACAGCTTTTCTCAGATCGCCCTCTAATTCGATTTTCTCTTGCAATATGTGGTCAAGCTCGTTAGTGAAAAACTGATAGCCGTTTTTCCCTCTTTTCTTCACCTCATACATGGCTGTATCGGCATTTTTCAGCAATTGGATGGCATCGTGACCATGGCCAGGAAACAGTGAAATGCCAATGCTTGCAGACACATAAAAATCGCTGTCCTTCAGCCTGTAAGGAGCTTGGATGCTGCTTATAATCTGCTTGGCTAGCGCCTTGACCGTCTCATGCGATTCGTATTCGCGGCAGAGCAGCGTAAACTCATCGCCGCCCATTCGCGCAAGGATGACGTTATACTCTTCAGCCGATTTCTCAATGCGCTTGCTGACCTCTTTCAAAAATTGGTCGCCGACTGTGTGGCCAAGCGAATCGTTGATCATTTTAAAGCGGTCGATATCAAGCACCATGACGGCAAAGGATGACTTGCTTATGCTGCTGTCTTCAATTGCTTGAGCGATGGCTTGATTGAACATACGGCGATTCGGCAAGCCTGTAAGCTCGTCATGGAACGCCAAATGGCTAATTTTCTGCTTCGCCCGTAACTCTTCTGTTATGTCTTTAAAAATAATATAGCTCCCGACCACGTTGCCTTCCACGATCACCGGTACATAGGAGACGTTAAGATCAAGTCTGATCCCATCAGGGCGGATAATCGCCGTTTCGAGATTTGAACGCTCTCCCTGAAAGGTACTTTGGAACATCTGCTTAACCTTCTCCTGATCCTCGCTGACAATAATGGTACTCAACGCAGAAATGGGCTGATTGATAACTTTTTTGCCGCTATAGCCCGTTAATTGCAAGGCAACAGAATTAAAGCTAATGACGCGATGCTGCAGATCAACGGAAACGATGCCATCCTGACTATTTTCATATAAGGACTTATACCATTTCTCGTTTTGCTCAATCTCCAAATCTTTGCTGGCAAGCCGCTTCGAAATATAGATGCCGAACAAAGATAGACCGAGAGTAAACAATGTCCCGCCCGCAATGAAATAAGCCAGCCATTTTTGGTCCAAAATTACGCCGTAGAAAAGGGCAGACTTGCTGCTGTTATGAAAATTAGCCGCTACCATGCCTGTATAATGCATGCCGACGATCGCAGCCCCCATTATCGCACCGCTTCCAAGCTTCTTCCAAAGCTCCCCGCGCTGGCCGCCTTTGCGGAAATAGAACGCTAGCCATAGTGCGGCAACGGATGCACCAAATGCAATAAGAACAGATAAAATAAAAATGATCGGAGTATATGTAATATGGATGAGCATGGCAGACATGCCGACATAATGCATGATGGATATCCCCGTGGCAAGCAATAAAGCGCCGCTGAGCAATTGCACGCCTGTTAACTTGCTTCGGCCGACAACGTACAACGCAATAAACGAAGCAACAATAGCTGCAACAACCGATAACAGCACGATAATTAAATCATATTTGATCGTGATGGGCAGGTTGAAGGCTAGCATGCCGACAAAATGCATCGACCAAATTCCCATCCCCATCGCTGCCGCGCCAAACAAAAGCCAGCCGAGCCGCGTCTTCCCCTTGGAAGTGCTTACTCTTCCGGCTAAATCAAGCGCTGTATACGAAGCCATCACTGCAATAATATATGAGAAAAAAACCAATATACTATCGTACGAACCGTGAATATGCTCCATTTCATCCCCTCTATTCTATGTAAAATAACTTTATGACAGAGCATTATTCCATTATACATGATTGATTTGAAATATTTTTGAAAATTTATGCTATAGTTTAAATTAAAGCATGGTTATCGCTTTCAGGCTCCAAAGGCCGCTTGCGGCTCAGCCAGCTTAAATTTAATTCGAATGCGAGGTTTGTCCAAATGCTTATTCAATCCATGCGTTTACGTTAAGGCGAGGTGCAGAGCAATGCTCCTCGCCCCTATAATTGAATAGCGGGCCTTGGCGTATTTGTTGTGTGCCTAATTCGTTTATCTTACTTTAAAACAAACGAATGGAGACCTTACACATGACAACTACTAAAGCCGCCAATTGGCGCCAAACTTTTTTTATTATATTTTCAGGTCAGGCATTTTCTCTGCTAAGCAGTGCGATGGTGCAATTCAGCTTAATCTGGTGGTTAACGGATTCAACGGGCTCAGCTGTCGTTCTGTCGATAGCCGCAGCAGCGGGCTTTTTGCCTCAAGCGCTGCTCGGTCCTTTTATTGGCACACTCGTCGATCGATTTAATCGCAAAAAGATTATGATTGTTGCGGACAGCGCTATCGCGGTCTCAAGCATGCTTCTGGCCTTCTGTTTTATAATAGGCGAGCCGTTCATATGGATGATCTATATCGTCCTTTCCGTTCGCTCTATTGCCACTGCTTTCCATATGCCTGCGATGCAGTCCTCTGTGCCGCTTCTTGCTCCGACCGAAGAGCCACAAGAATTGCGGGCTGGAATCAGCTAGTTTTTTCGGGCTCGAATCTGGCTGGACCTATGCTAGGCGTAGCCATTCTTGGATTTTGGTCCATCGAATACGTGCTTTTTATTGATGTGCTTGGTGCTTTAATCGCAAATACAGCGCTGCTTCTCGTTCACATTCCGCAGCCGCAGCGGCAAGCTGAGGATACTGCCGGACAGGGGATGTGGAAAGAGATCCGCTACGGAATAAAGGAGCTCACCAAATCTCGAAGCTTGCTCGTTGTTACGCTGGCGATTGCAGCAGTCACCGTTATTTATGTCCCGGTCAGCCCGCTGTTTCCGCTAATGATGAGGAATCACTTCGGAGGAGATGCGCTTCAGGCAGGCTCTGTGGAGGCAGCCTTTGCAATTGGGATGCTGCTTGGCGGACTTTTACTCGGAACATGGGGAGCGAAAAAGAAAAAAGCGCAGTCTGCGGCGGTATTGTCCTGCTTGGTTTCGGTCTAGTAGGCGCTGGCCTTCTGCCTCCGTCTGGATTTATGTGGTTTATCTTATTCTCGTCCATTATGGGCTTAAGTGGCCCCCTGTTCGGCGGCTCCTATATGGCATTTGTCCAGACAGTCGTTGAGCCAGCAGCGCTCGGAAGAGTGATGTCGCTCATCGGCACGATCTCATTAATTGCCACTCCCATTGGACTTATGATTGCGGGACCGATGGCCGAGGTGCTTGGTGTCGCAACATGGTTCGCCATTTCTGGTGCGCTTATTGCAATCGTCGGCATCGGAGCTTATGTTATTCCTTCCGTTCGAAATCTGGATGAGCTGCAGCATTTAAACGACGAAACTCAGGCCTAATTAGCATAGTGTCTTTACCGGTTAAGCTAATCCAATGAAATGAAAAAGAGCTGCTTTAGGTTATTGGCCTAAGGCAGCTCTTTCGTCCATTGTGATGCTTCGCATAGCCTGCATTCCTTCAATTCCAGAAGCATTCCGGACTGCAAACGAATCAGAAGCTTTATGTCATGCTCCCTTCAAATATTTGTGCATATTTTTGGTGGACGATTTCCCAATTCGCGTAGGAAAATAACGTCGGTTGCCCGCTCAGCTCCGCAATTAAGACATTTAAATGCTCGTGCCAGCCAGCAAGATCCATTGGCGTTTGCTTGCTGATTTTCTCGAAGATTTGCTTTAATATGAGCAAGCAGCCTCCCTCTTCCGGGTACAGCTCAAAACGGACTCGCTCCGTTCCCCATTCAAATTCAAACACGGCATGTTGCTTGAGCTCAGTAATTTTCCCGGTGAAGGCATTTCCCTCTGTCAAATCAAAGGAAAGCTCTAAATTGCCGCCTTCCCTTAAATCAACCTTGGCCGCTGCCAGCCACTTTCGAAGCATTTCCGGCTCTGTAATAGAAGCCCATACCTTCTCAATAGGATGCTTTAAATGCCTCTCGAACTTAGCGATATAACCATTCTCCGTTTTCCGGACAACCGCGAGCATATTATTATTCCTCCTCATTGGCCTATGCTTCAGCTCAAGCGATTCCTGCATCCATTATCCAATCATAGCTTTTCCCAAGCGCTGAATTACACTGCTTTTTTATATCGTTATATTACCATTCAGTTATATACCCGTCAAGAAATGAAGGGCGGTCGACAATAAACAAAGAGCCCCTCCACCTCGGTGGAAAGACTCCTTACGTTTGTACGCTGGCGATTCGATTAAGAAACGGCTTTACGCGTTTTCTTGCACTCGCCTTTATTGCATGATTTGTATGTTCCTGTAAAATCAAGCCGATGGTCCGTTACCTTAAAGCCGAACTCCCGTTCAATCCGCTGCTCGATCTCGTACAGCCAATCTTCTTTAATTTCCTTGAGCGAGCCGCATTCGTCGCATATGAGATGATGATGCATATGCTCATTCACGTCGCCGCGAAGATCATAGCGGGCTACGCCGTCTCCGAAATTCATTTTCTCCACAACATGCAGCTCAGCCAGAAGCTCAAGCGTCCGATATACCGTAGCAAGGCCAATCTCGGAATATTTTTGCTTCACGAGCATGAAGACGCCTTCTGCGCTCAAATGATCCATTTCGTTCTCAAGCAGTACGCGCAATATGATCTCGCGCTGCGTCGTGAGTTTGTATCCGTTCGCCATCAAATGCCGATTGATTCGGTCCATTTCCGCCGTGATGTTTAACATGCAGGGATACCTCCTTTTATTAAAAAGCCTGCACCTAGAAACCATTTCCTTCATGCAAGGGCTTACTTTTAGAATGATTATAATTTAATGGTAGTATACTTTTTCAAAATTAGCAAATACCATATTTTAATTGGACCGTAAATGAGTCTCCTTGACATTGATAACGATTATCGATATGCTTAGTCTATAGTTTTTTCGTAACCATTACTAATAAAGGACAGGTGAATATAATGAAGGACGGCATACATCCGGTTTATCATCAGGTTTTGTTTTTTGATGTCAGCAGCGGCTACAAATTTTTGACAGGCTCCACCAAATCGTCTAATGAGAAAATGGAGTGGGAGGATGGCAACAGCTATCCTGTAATCCGCGTCGATACAAGCTCCGCCTCGCATCCGTTCTACACGGGCAAACAGCGCAACACAGACAAAGGTGGACGTGTTGACCGCTTCAACCAACGGATTCAACAAAAGAAATAAACAGCAAATCGTGAAAAAAAGCTCCTGCCGACAGCCGTACGAAACGGGAATCTGCATGGAGCTTTTCTTCTCTATATTGCAGCTGCTTACAGCACCGCAGATAGGCCGCCGTCAATATTGACGGAGGTTCCTGTCACGAAGGATGCCGCATCCGATACGAGAAAGCCGATGACATTGGCCGCCTCCTGCGCATTTCCGATCCGCCCAAGCGGTATGCCGTGGCGCTTGTCGGCTGCGAACTCGTCCCAGCTCAGCTCAGGTGCTTTGGCCTGCCACATGCGCTCGATTTGCGCGCTGCGAATCAGTCCGATGCACACCGCGTTAACGCGTATGCGGTCCGCTGCCAAATCCTTGCTCATCGCTTTGGTCAGCGCTAAACCTGCTGCACGGCTGACCGATGTCGGCAGCGAGGAAGCGCCTGGCGTTTTGCCGCCGATTGCCGTTACGTTGACGATAGCTCCGCCGCCTGCTTGCCGCATATGCGGCAGCACCGCGCGTGAGAATTGAGCGGCTCCGAGCAGCTTCAAATCAAGATCAGCCGTCCAAGCCTCAGCTCCTACCTGCTCGAATGGCCGAGCGGCCGACGTTCCTGCATTATTTATAAGAATGTTGACGCCCCCAAAACGCGCTGCCGCCAAAGCAACCGCTCGATCGGCATCTTCCGGCTTCGATACGTCGGCGCTAATAACCAAAGCCACTTTGCCTGTCTGCTCCTTAATTTGCTCTGCAGCTTGCTGCAGCGACTTTAGCTCCCTAGCGACAATCGCTACCTCAGCGCCTTCCGCAGCCAGCAGCAATGCCGTTGCCAGCCCAATTCCCTTGCTGCCGCCCGTAACGATAGCCACCTTGCCTTTTAGTCCAAGCTCCATCGTTTTTTTCGCCTCCGCTTCGCACGTTGCTTATTTTTGAACCATTTTTATGACTCTTTGCACCTCGCCATTTATATCGACATTCGTATTCGCTGGCAAATTCACGATAAAGATGCCTCCGAATACTTGCTGGCTCTTGCCTTCCCAGTCACGAATTTTATTTTTTAAAATTTTCAGCTCCAGGGAATAAATCACTTCTTTGCTAAGGAGCCAGTTATGTCTGGTAAACTTTGATTTTTCAATCGTTTCTATATAGATGGATACATCGTTTGTTGTTTTCACGCGGATAACGTCACCGAAAGCGACCTTTTCCGTAAAAACAGGATTTTCCTCGACTCTATAAATATTATCATCCACTTGAATGACATCTAATACTTCAACCTCTCGACCAACACCATCGAAGCAGAGATGCAATGGTATAAAATCTTGAATGCTCTTCACCCTCTATGCCTATTTTCATTTCATGTTTGGAGCCCGCTAGCTCAGATCCACGGCTTCGTAGTGCTCAACAGTTGGAAACGGATCGTAGAAATGGTGAAGCAAGCTTTTCCACTCCAAATACGCTTCTGATCCCCGAAAGCCCTCCGTATGATCCTGAAGCGTCTCCCATTTCACTAGCAATATGTATTTACGGTCTTCTTCCATGCATTTTTGAAGCTCATGGCTAATATAGCCCTTCATGCTGGAAATGATCGCCGAGGCTTTCTTGAAACTATGCTCAAAATCGTCTGTCATTCCCGCCTTAACCTGCAAGATTGCAACTTCCAGAATCATAGAATCAGTCCCTTCATTTAAAACTAGCATATACGAATTGTCAAAAAAACACCATAAGCGATCCCTAATCATTTCGCCATAAGGCGTTCGATTCGTGCAACAAAAAAACAAGCCCCAGTCAGGGCTTGTTTCATAACGCTATTCCTATGGACTTGTCTAGCTCACAATCATAGTCGTATGTGTTCTTCATCCTTAAGCGGCATGATGCTCTCCGTAATGACTGGCTATTAGCTACCCGATAGACTGTGCGGCATGCACATTCCGAATGAACTGAATATCTTTGGCAAGCACCTCCGCCGGTTTTGCCCCGAACCACTCCAGCGATGCAAATCGCTCCGTCTGGTTGAAGGCAGGCGAATGCTGCATCTGGTCAAGGACCGGACGGTAATCAATCGCTCCTCGCGATAAGGAAACCATTCCACTGCGGTCACCGCTAGGGGCATATACGTTTTGCGGCTCGAACAGCTTTGCCTGCTGAAGCGAGCTAATGTTTTTCAAATGATAATAGTGGACCCAAGGATTAAGGCGATTCAGCGCAGTCATAGGGGCCGTTCCCGATTCCCAGAGGTGGAAGAAATCCAGATTAAGACCGATTGCGGGATGCGCAAGCTCCTCCATGAGCCTCTGCGTAGAGTCCAGACAATCGGCTAACGTGTTCGTATGCGTCTCTAGGAGCAGCTTTTTGCCATGGGCAGCACAAATATCGCCAATCCTCCTAAGCCGCTCTACATATTGCGCTCGCTGCTGCAGCGATACCGCGGCGCTTGGGCGCTCTCCCGCAAATGTGCGGATGCGGCTTACGCCGAACCAATCGGCAAGCGCAATAATCCGCTTCGTCTGTTCCTCGATTTGAGGAAGCGGAACATCCGCCGCAATGTTTAAATAATCCGTAATCATGGAGATTTCAAGCCCGCTTTGCGCAAGCATAGCTCTCGGATCCTCCGACCAAGGATACGCCTCGCTCGTTTCATACAGGTTGCGGGCATGCGCCCCCCATAGCTCGATCCCATCAAAACCGTTAGCGCTCGCGAAAGCGATTAGCCCCTTAATGGAAATGAGCTGATGGCGGAACGAAATGGTGCATAACGCTATTTTCATATCAACCCTCCCGCTTGTACGGCCGCCTGCTCACGCCACTTCATGAAGGAGCGCTCCAGTCCCTGCTTGATTCTTTTCTCCACATCGTCTATTCGCTCCAAATGAGCAGCCAGTTGCTTGACTAGCGCAAGCCTATGCGTCGTCGCTAATTTGATCGCCAAAAACTGTACGGTCGTATAGCCCTGCACCAGCTCTTCGATTAGATCGCAATAAGTCAAAAATTCCGCATTGCTGGGATCACGCTCCGGCATCAAATACATGAATGCATGCTCGTAGCCGTATTTTCGGATAGCAAGCACTTTAAGCTGTCGCAGTGCAGGCGTGAGCTTGCGGAGCTGCGCTGCATCTCCAGATGCCGACAGCCTAGCGACGATTCCTTTGATCTGCTCAGTCAGCTCATTGCGCTCGCCCTTAAACGTCGCCCAAAAAAGCCGCTCAATCGCTTCCTTCGATGGCTCCTTAATATGAACGGCATCGATATAATAGCCGCCGCCAAACGCATTGCCCCTAACCGCTTCAAGCACCCGTTCGCGGCTCACGATGCCCTCCCAGCGAAAATCAGGATCGCGCATCAGCCATTCCTCTTCGTTATCGGTTTTCTCCACCATAAGGAAGTGCGGGAACGGCTTCTGATGAAACTTATTTTCCCGCTCCGGCATAAGCGCCATATCGATATGGACGATGATCGACCGGTGGTCCGGCTTCTCATCCAGAAGCTGAAGCAGCACATCGACATTAGCCGCCTTGCTGCGAGAGAAGTCATACCATTCCTGAACAGGCAGGCCGAACAGCTCCTCATACCATTTTAAATAAAACTCATGGGTAATCCCCTTGGAGAAATAAGAGAGCTCATCGTTCTCATTCACCTCAAAATCTCCATCCCATACGCCAAAATAAAAAGGCCGATAGTCGACGCTGCTGGATCTCTTCACAATGTCGCACAGACAGCTTAGTAGGCAATGCACCTTTATTGATTCTTCTCCTTCAAGCGTTTGCTCCATCATCTGCCAAGGTCACCTGCCCTATTCAAATCCAATGATTCCAGCTTCATCATAAAATCAAGCAGTGAGCCGATTGTTCCGAACACGCTTGGATCGACCTCATCCTCAGGAACAAACAATTTCATATCCTCTTCGATATAAACCATAAGCTGAAGAATCATAACCGAATCGAGATATAAGTCCTCGTTAAGCCGAATGCTCTCCTCCAAAGGCTTCAGCTTGCGCACTCTCTTGCATTCAAGACGATACATTAGCAATTGCTCAAGCTGCTCCTTCACCTGCGCTCTGATCATTGTACGACCTCCCCCAGCTCCAATTGCCGCCTGCTAATTTTGCCAGTTGCACTCTTCGGTATTTCGTTTACGAATGAAATTTCTAGCGGAACCTTGTAGGCAGGCAGCCGCTGCAAGCACCACTCCCGAACAGCCTCAGGCAGCAGCCCTTCATCCGCAATAGCCATTCCTCTCACTTTATCTCCCGAGATCGGGTGGCTTCCCCGGTATATCACAATCTCCTTGATGCCGGGCATAGAGGAGATAACCTCCTCGACCTCAAGCGGATATACCTTTAACCCTGCTACGTTGATCACATCGTCGATACGAGAGACGAACGCGAGCGAGCCGTCCTTATTCACAATGCCAAGATCGCCTGTCCGCACAATCTGATCCGCGGATGAAGCAACCAGCTCTGCCGGCATCAGCTCCCCGATACGAGAGCTATCCGCGAATACGTTCCACTTGCTCAAGGGAAGGCCAAGATCATGATGGGATTGCATCGAGGTGCTTACGCTGATACAGCCCGCCTCCGAGCAGCCGTATTGCTGCATGAGCGTAACTCCGGTATGGCTTAGCTGCTCGAATAGCTGAACAGACATCGGTACACCCGAGCTCATCAGCTTGTGCAGCTTGGCCTGCGACTGGTTTAAAGAAGCAAGCGCCTGCAGCTGAACCGGAACCCCGTATACAATATGATTGGGAAAATCACGAATCAAGCCGATGGCAAGCTTTGGATTCGCATTCGATACAATGACAGGCTTACTCCCTCTGGCAAGCGAGGCGAGTACGCCGCAAATTAACCCATAGGAGTGGCTAACCGGCGCTATGACGATAGGAGTACAGCCAGCCTCCAGTGAAACCGCCTCGTTGTAGCTTGAAATTTCCTTATCTATCGCAGCCCAGCTGCGGCCAATCAGCTTGGCGTTCCCCGTCGTGCCTGAGCTGAATTGGTACACCTTAGGCTCTTTCTCCACCGAGGCTTGCAGCTCTAGATTCGGGAAATATTGTCCGTATTCATGGAATAGCAGCCCGTGACAACCCGCTGCGTCGGCAGTTGATTTAGCCGTATGGAACGGAGTACTGCCATGCATCAGCAATACCGAGCCGCCGATTTCTTTTAAATAAAGCACAAGCGGTACAAGCTCAGATGAATCGTTAAAGCACAAGGCATAACGCTTGCCAAGCGGGTTTTGAAGATGCGGCGTTTGCTTATAGGACCGCCACCTCGTTTCCAGCTCGGAGATGGACATTTCATCGCGATTGAACTGCAGCATAGCTTAACATCCCTTTTCCGTTATTTTCCAAACCTTCTCCCCGCCCAGCCTGAGCAAGTGCTTTCCTCGCAAGGTGAAGCGGATTGGCAACCGTATGATTGCGCTCAACCGCTGCAGCATACAGCCTATTGCCAGCAAGCTGCTCGACGATGCAGGACGGCGCGTAAAGATCAAATTGGACGAAGCGCTCCTGCTCATCCGGATATCTCGCCTCATGAGCCTCCATAATTGCTGCGGCAAGCTGCCAAAAATCTTGCTCCTCGTAGCCGTAATTATCGCTTAACATAAGCGCCAATTCCCCTAAATTAATCATGAAGAACGCATCCAGCGTCATGGCGACAAGCGACGAGCGCTCCTTCATCTCGTAATAGTCATCCAGCTTCCCCTGTGCATAGACGGGATGGATTTGGCTGAAATTCGGCAGCGGCACGAGCTTCGTTACATCCTCGTTGCAGTATTCGACTCCCTCGTGGAAATCCTTCAAAGCTGTGCGTACCGGCAAGCCGTTATGATGGATAAGAATCATATTCTGCGCATGGGATTCAAGTGCAATGCCATGCATAACGAGCAATTGCACGATTGGGAGCATGCTGGCCTCTAGCAAGTGCCTAAGCCAATTTTCCAGACCATGCTGATCGATCCATGCGTCAATGAATGGCCTCTGATCCGAATCAAGCGCATAAAGCGCATGGAAAGGTACCGCTTGCTCGCCTTCCTCCAAATAGGAGTGAATGCTCTCGCGCCAGATGCAGCCCAACGCCCCATATCTGCCATGCAGGAGATCGTATTGCATCGCCTCTTCCGATTTCGCCTCATAGGTTACGCCTGCATATTCCTTCAAAATAACAAGGCGTGCCTCCTGCTTTAAATAAGGGTCTGCTTCAGCCAGCTTACTCAGCCAGTGTGATACTGCCGGCGCGCTGGCGACTGAATGAGGCGTAAGATACCGATAGGAGGATGTATTTCGAATATGCAGCGAAAGCTTCACGCTTGCTTTCTTCGGATTGACTGCATTTGACAGCGTCCGAATGGACTGCTGCGCATTATAGGAGTAAGTCGAGCTGCCGAGCAGCACAAGCTGTTTGCTGTGCAGCTCCTGCGTGAAAGCAGGAACAATTTTGTTCATCCACTGCCAAGGATGAACCGGAAGCCATACATAATCCGCCGGTACGCAGTCTTGCTGAAGCAGCACCTGCTGAAAAGCTAAACGTTGTCCCTCGCCCAGTTCCTCCAGCAGAAGCTGTCCATAGCTCATCTCCACGTCGATGGAGGCAAAAGCAATCGAATGATCTATCGCTACCCATAGTGGAAATACAGGCTGCTTAAATTCCGGGCCATATTCATAATTTTGCTCATAATGAAAGCCCATTCTCGATTTATAGCAAGGATGATAGGGATGCCCATCCATCGCCTCAGCCTCCAGCTCATCAAAAGACAAGCCGATTAACGGTCTTCCGTTAAGCATTCGCTCATATTGGGCCAGCACATCATTAAGCCTCGTTTGCTCCAGTTCCTTGGCCATCGCAGCGATATGGCTCTCTTCTCCGCTGCTCCCGCTCTCAGGCAAAAGCTCGATCAACAGCTGGCCTGGATGCGTTATCGGCTCGATAACCCCCTCGACCATGCGAATGATGGAATGCTTAGCAATACGAATTCTTCCAAAGGTCATCGTCCTTCTGCCTTTGCAGACATACACGACCCGCTTGCCGGAAGCATGCAATCCATTCAGCGTAAAAATGAACGGTTTCCCTTCTTCCCTTAGTTGCGGAGAAACGATTTGCTCGTATAGCAGCGATTCAAGCAGCTGTCTGACCACTCTTTCAGTCACTTGATTATAGATTGGCGAACGAATGGCTTCATTTACACGATAAGCTTGCAGCAGCAGCATCACTTTCCTCCTCAATAATTAATGAATAGCAGCCATTTTGCGCGCAGCAGATAGCTTAGCCTCTTGTACGACTCGAAAGATGGGATTATCAATTTGCACATAAATAGCCGGCGTTTCATTGCTGCCCGCAAGCTCATCCACATCGTAGAAGCGAGTAAGCAGATTTGCTTTGCACGGCAGCTTCTCCTTGCCCAAAAGCATTTCAAACAAGGATGAGCAGGATCGCCCCATTGGAATGTGGGCTTCCAATACTTCTATCAGTTCTTGGAGCAAAGCTTTTTCCTCGATAAGCCCTTCTGCGCCAAAGCCTTGTATGAGTCCAAATAAATGGTTCACGATTAAGTAGTAGCAAATTCGCTCATCGACAATAGCATCGGCATAGAAATTGCCTGTTCTCTTTCCGATTCCCGGCAAAGCCTGCTCCAGCAGCTCTCTAGTCGATTCACAGAAATAATAGCCTTGATTGTCCCGGTAATAATAATGAACCGGGTAACCTTCATGCAGCCGTACGACGCTGTTCTGTTGATGTGCCTCTAACGCGATCCCATACTTCATGTAGAGCCACAGCATCGGGGATAGCGACATGTTCAAGTAACGCCTGAACCATTCCACGCTTATCTCGGCAGTTGTTTTGCCCTCCCTCTGGGCAATGGAATGAACGATGTTGCCGAGTCTTGATTTGCTGCCGGGAATAGGCTGCTGAACGAGTGCCGCTATTACCGTTGCTTGTGATGCTTCCTCCTTCATGAAAGGATTCATGCGAAGGACAACCTCGAAGCCGGATTCGGCTTGCTCCTGTGATTGCAGCGTAATATACGCCGGATCGTTCACAATCGTAAAAGCGGGATACAGCTTGCTTACATCGCCTACGGCCGTATCCAGCAGCCGCTTGACCTCCCCGCCGCTTTCGAGCTCCCTGCTCTTGTTCATCCGAAGCGAATTCGTCACCTTGATCGGTACGGATACCTTCAACATAAATGGCGCTTCCTCGTTGTAAACGGTGCGGATAGATGAGGTCGCCTTATATTCCTCGCCCAGTGGGCCTAGATCACGAAGCTCTCCGAGCTCGAGCCATCTTATGACCTCGGGACGACCCGCTAGCCAGTCAGCTTGCAGCGGATGTACCGGAATGATCGACCAATCCTCTGCTTTTATGTAATTTTGAATGGGATGTGATTTCAATGAGATCTGTTTGCGAATATGCCCTTTTATCCAATCGGATGCGGATTGCTCCATGCTCGAGCCTTCCCTCACGATCGTTCGCTTAGCAGCAAAATAATGCATGCGGAAATGTCCTTTTAATTCGGGGGAGTATTGCGATTGTTTAGTATCTGGAATACCTTGCCTGCTTTTTGGAGTAGGATGCATGGAATGCCCGAAGAGAAGCGCTTGCTCGGCATCCATGAAGGAAAATGCTGTGCCATACAAGCTCGCCTGATCCATCATTCTCGCTTCGATAAAAGCTTGAATGTTATGGCAGCTCTGAATAACACGATATACGAATTCTCCGGCAAATTGCCCGTTATCGTTAACGATGGACAATTCCTTCACGATGAGAGCCGTCAGTGTCAAGAAGTCAGCCTCAAGCATAGCTCCCAGCGCTGAATTCCGATAGTAAATAGGAAAATGGTATAGATGCCTGCCTGTCGCTGAAACATATTGAACAGCCATATATACATCGACATGCTGATTTACAAGAGGCAGGTGCAGGTAATGTGCTTGCTCATTTGCGCTTCCCTTTCGAGGGATGTCGATGGATGAATTCACTGTAATCTCATGCTCAGATCCTGCCTCTCGCAAATAGCAATTGAGCAAATTGGTTATCGTCGCCTCCTCGGCCGATCGCTTAGCTTGAGAGCGGTTCAGCGCTTCTATCGAAGGATTCCGAAGCTTCCCCTCCGCATCGCCGCTGTGCAAATTGTGAACGATTGAAAAAACCTCCCTGTTCAAGCATGAATGAAAACCGGATGCTTACTCATGCGTTATTGTAAATGATTATCATTATCAATTCAATACTCTGGATAAAAATGGTCCTTTTTTCCTACTTTATCCTGATAGGAGGCTGTAGCCCCCCTTTGGGCTCACATCTATTATTATTTTTTGCGTAAGCTATTTTGTTCATAAAAGTGTTGGCTGATGGAAACATTATTTGTAGAGGACAAAAAAATCTGGAGGTCGCCTTGTATTACATTTATAGCTCTTCGCTGCTTTTGACTGGACTGCTCATTGTAAATGTCGTTTTCTCTTATCAAAGCAAGCATATCGATCCGCAGTTCTGGTCTACGCTAAAGTTTCAGTTATTGGCATTGCCTTTGTTCCTTAGTGCGAATCTCTGCATTGGCTACGGGATAAAGCTGGGGTACAAAGCAATTGGGAATCTTGGGTATGTGCTGCTTGCTTCGAAGGGATTGGAAATGTTCATTTCGCTGCTTATGGGATTTATCTTTTTGAGGGAATCGCCTACCTGGCGCATATGGGCCGGTCTTGCGATCGTCCTGATCGGGTTCGTTGTAGCGAAAGGGAAATAAAGCAGCATAGGCGGGCATAAAAAAGAGAGGTATCCGCCTTGAAATGGCTGCCAGCGCATTTCGAGGCTTCACCTCCCTCTGCTCCCTACTATAATGCCAATCGTTCTTTAATCATTGTCGTCCCTATTTTCGTCCTCACGGTTACGTCCCTTTCCCCTATCATCGTCGTCTTCGTCTCTATCCTTCTTTTTATCCTTTTCTCTTTCTTTCCGTTCCTTCTTGTCTTCCTTCTCCTTTTCCTTATCTGAGTTATCATCCTTGTCCTTGTCCTTGTCCTTGTCCTTGTCCTTATCCTTCTTCTTCGGCAAAAGATCCGGAGCCTTCGGAAACGGCATGACAGGCTCATCCTTTAAAGCTCCCTCGAACAAAGCTTGGAACACGACGGCCGCAGCCTTGGAGCTTGTCGACAAATAATGGCTGCTGTCGCTCTGATCGTAGCCCAGCCAAACTGCGCCAACTAGCTGAGGCGTGTATCCGACGAACCAATTGTCCTTCGCGCCATAGCCTGTCGTTCCGAGCATTTGTGTCGTACCCGACTTGCCGGCAAGCGGGCGATCCTGCAGCTTTGCAGCCACACCCGTTCCATCCTTAATGACTCCCTCCAGCATAGCGGTCATCGTGCGTGCTATATTAGAATCCGTCACTTTCTCGCTGCCCGTACTCTGTTCAAATACAGCCAGCACTTCTCCGTCAGCCGACTCGATGCGCGTAATGGCATGCGCATTTTGGCGTACGCCATCATTCGCGAATGCCCCGAAGGCTTCGGCCATGTTGAGCGGCGATACGCCATCATGCAGACCGCCAAGCGCAAGTCCCAGCGTACGATCCTGCTCCGTCAAAGGAATGCCGAAACGCGTTGCCGCATCGATTCCATTGTCGATTCCCATCTCATTCAACAGCTTCACAGCTGGTATATTATAAGAGTGAATCAATGCTTCATACAGCGACACTTTCCCATGAAAGGAACCATCTGCGTTCATTGGCTCATATCCGTTAATGTTTATCGGCTCATCCACAAGCTCGTCACTTGGCTTATAGCCAAGCTCCAATGCAGGCGTATAAACGGCTATAGGCTTGATTGTTGAGCCAGGCTGGCGCTTTAGCTGCGTCGCCCGATTGAAGCCGCGAAACGGCTGCTCCCCTCTTCCTCCCACTAGCGCCCGAATGCCGCCATCACGCGGATCAACGAGGACAGCGCCGCTTTGGATAAGCTGGTCTGCGGCGCTTTCCGGAAACAGCGACTCCGTCGCATAAACCTGTTCCGCCGACTGCTGCATTTTCGTATCCAATTCCGTATAAATCCGCAGTCCGCCCTGCAGCACCTCATTTTCCGATAATCCATATTGCGACATGGCCTCACGGATGATTTGATCAACATAGAAGGGATAGCTGATGTCATCTACACGATTAGGCTTCGAGCTTAGAAGTTGAATGGGCTCACGAATGGCCTTATTGTATACTTCCTCGCTAATCAACGCCTGATCCTTCATGAGCTGAAGGACAACATTCCTTCTCTCTTGCGCTTTATCCAAATGCTTATAAGGAGTAAGCGCGGAAGGTGCCTTAATAAGGCCTGCGAGCAGAGCTGCCTCCGCTACCGTAAGCTGCTTAGGCTGCTTGCCGAAATAGGTGTTCGCCGCCCTCTCGATTCCCCAAGCTCCTTCGCCGTAGTAGATCTGATTAAGGTACATCCCTATAATTTCCTGCTTGTTATAGTTCTCCTCAATCTTCTTAGCGAGAAGCACCTCATTCCATTTCCGTGACCACGTCCGCTCATGCGACAGAAAGACGTTTTTGGCCAGCTGCTGTGTAATCGTACTGCCGCCCTGTACGGTACCGCCTTTGATGATATTCGTCCAAAAAGCACGCCCGATCGCACGCATATCCATCCCATCATGTTCGAAATAGCGTCGATCCTCAACCGCAACAACGGCATCCACCATATGCTTCGGAATGGCATCATACCCGATTTCTTCAATTTTATTGAATGAAATACGGGTAGCTTCCGTTCCATTTTGATCGTACAAAATCGTGGCCGCTGGCAGCGGCACCTCAAGCTGCCCAATATCCTGCACACTTACAAAATAGCGAAAAACCGCCCATCCGCCAAGCAAGGCGACGACGATCAAGGCTGCACCTATGAGCAGCAGTCGTTTTACATTTATCTTTTTCATTCGAATAGCTTGATTGATCTTCATCATTTCTCCCCCATGCTCTTGCTTCTGTCTGTTCTAAACCATTCGTAGAAGGTTGTCGTTTTTAGTACGTTCGACTCATTAGCTGCTTATTTGCACAAAAAAATGCCGGGAAACAGTTGCCTGCTCCCAGCATTTTTTAGACCTATTTGGCAAATCGTAAACAACCCTCTTTGTTTATCATCGTTTGAAGCAAGCTGCTTAGCAAAGTTTATGACCGTTTCACTCTATTTGGTTATGCCTGCATTTCGGAATGATAAATCCTATCGTCGGATTCCGACAAAAAAAGCGTAAAGTCCTCCCGTTTGTTTAAAAACTGCCGATACTGCACCTGCGCGATCTCATCATCCGGATTCGATTCTAAATAAATTTCCAGCTCCTCGATCGTTTGTTCAATCTCATACAGTACGTCCCTGTTGCTATAGCTTTTCTCTTCGTTCATCTGCATCTGCTTCCATGCCTCGTTCAACTTTTCTGCCTCCTGCTGCCCTATTCTATTGTTTTTGCAATCATTACGGCAGACCTGCAACAATAGGGCTTCGTTAACTACTATATTCAGGGCACCAAAAAATAGAACCTTGAATATTAAAAAATAGTTGTTTACGGATGCAGCTTCTAAGCAAAAGGAGTACCCAGCATTTTTTTCTCACATCGGACTCCTTAACCCAACTTTTGAAGCCAAACCGGCGCGAGTGGAGCACATTTGCGAGTAAACGCGACAAGGCTACCGGAAGAACCGACAGCCTTGATACCTGCTTAAGTTAATGGCGGATGTCACACCGCCAATTTCTTGCGTACCGGGTACAACATCGTGAAATCAAAGGTCTCGATATCCGCATATGGGATCGTTAGCGCATTGATGGGTTCGAGCGGAACCGTCTCCATCCCGAGCACGCCAGTATCCAGCTCATAGTCCTGCGATTGCTCCAGCCAGGAGAACATCGTTTCGTAAACGCGCCACATCTGTTTCTCATCACCATGCACGCGGGCGCTTGCGCACAGTCCTCCGCTCACCTCCAGCTTCTCGACACCATCCGGCACATCGCCGAAGTCGCTAACCGCCAGCCCAACCCAGAGCGTGTCCACTTCCTTGCCCCATTGCTCCTGCGGAATGAATACATATGCACTTCGCCCTGCTGCCAGCCGTGTATCATCTAGCGGGAGAAGCTCCGTCAGCTTGCTCCACGCGACTCTCGTACCGCTTTTGTCTGGCGTCATCCCCGTCCGTACCGCCAGCGCCTTGAATGGCGCCACTTCTACTAACTCAACCGCTATTGTCTCTTGCATTTTTAGCTGCTCCCTTCTTCAAACCATATCAAGCTTTTGCGCGGATAGGGAAATATAGATCAATCTCGGAATTCGGGTCGTCCGGCTGCGTGTAACGCTGGTCATAAAACTCGAATTCATATTTGCCAGTGTTGGTGCCTCCGTCATATTCATAGGCACTGTTCGGCAGCCATTCACCCCAGAAATGACTAAAACCTTCGCTGATGCAATCAAGCTCGCCGCGAAGAGTCAGCACGATATAGCGCGCTGCCGGCACCTCGATACGCATCATGCCGTCAGGGATGTCGCTGCCAGGATTGACTTGTACAGCGGCAGTGTACTCGAACGGCGCACCAGGCGGGTTATCCGGGTTTTGCAGCATAAGTCCAAAGCTGCGCCAGCCGAGCTGGCCCTGCACTTCCGGAATACGCTTTCCGAATACGCCCCACAGCTTCGCAATTTTGTTCTCCGATGGCGGCAAAGACGAATCAAATTGAATCGAATCGGTCATGCCAACAACGGTAAAAGCCGGCTTTTCAATGATTTTGGCTTCAATGATCATGATCGTTTAATCGCTCCCTATACACGTATTTGTGCCTTTGCTTCCTAGCGTTGAAATTAGAAAAACAGCTACTATATATGTGAGATGCCATTGATGACAAATATCTAACCAAGCTTTCAAAAAATGATCGCTCTTTTTCTATATTATCATCAACCTACAAATGGAGAAGCATAATTTTTCCTTGTATACAAAAAAATGTGCAGCCCGCTTGCGGCTACACATTTTATGTTACCTATAGCACAAACCTCAGACTATGCCTCGTTTCGGGCAAGCTCCTTACGAACAATCGGCGCAACTTTGGTGCCGAGAAGCTCGATGGCGCGCAGAACTTCACGGTGCGGCATCGTACCGACATTGACATGCAGGAAGAAACGGGTAATCCCTAAATTTTTACGCAGCAGAAGAATCTTTTCCGCTACATATTCGGGATCTCCGACATAGAGTGCGCCTCGCAGGCTGCGGGCGGTATCATAAGCTGCACGGTCATAATGCTGTCTCCAGCCGCGCTCACGCCCGATGACGTTCATTTGAGCCTGCGTTGAAGGGAAAAACAAATCAGCCGCCTGCTCCGTTGTGTCGGCGACAAATCCGTGCGAATGCGTCGCAATTTCCAGCTTTTCAGGATCATGTCCGGCACGTGCAGCAGCTTCCTTATAAAGGGCAACTAACGGTGCAAAACTTTCAGGCATTCCGCCAATGATGGCGAAGGCGATAGGAAGGCCAAGCATTCCCGCTCGAACCGCTGACTGTGTATTCCCGCCGCTTGCAATCCATACCGGCAGCGGGCTCTGAACGGATCTTGGATAAACGGCAAGATTATCGATAGCTGGGCGGTGACCGCCGCGCCAAGTTACTTTCTCGGAATCTCTAATCGCAAGGAGCAGCTCTAGCTTCTCATCGAATAATTGTTCATAATCGTCCAGACTATATCCGAAGAGCGGAAAGGATTCAATAAACGAACCCCGGCCCGCCATAATTTCAGCGCGTCCGTTAGAGATGCCGTCAAGCGTGGAAAAGGCTTGATAGACGCGAACAGGATCGTCTGAAGACAATACGGTAACCGCACTAACGTTAGTCTAATCTTCTTAGTCATAGCAGCCGCAGCTGCTAGTACGACAGCAGGCGAGGTGCCTGCATAATCCGCTCGATGGTGCTCCCCAATTCCATAAACATCCAGGCCCACCTGATCGGCGAGTACGATCTCCTCGACCGCATTGCGCAGCCGTTCAGCATGGCTGATGACCTCGCCCGTCACCGGGTCCGGTGTTGTCTCCAAAAATGTACTGATTCCTATTTCCATCTTAGCTGCCAAATCGGCCATTTTTACTCTCCCCCTTCAATACCTATAGTTTACTAATTTATTTATGGTTTCTCAACTTTAGTAAGCAATTTATGTGGCTAGGGACTCAGAGGGACAAGAACGAGTCTCATGCAAGAGCCATCCCTCTCCTAAAAAGAAGCTACCCTTTCATTCAACTATCGTGTCCCGTTAGCGTAAGCCATATTGCATTTAATTCCTTACCGCTTTTTATATAAAGTGCATTCACTCCATGATGGCAGGCAGCGAGCCGGTAGTAGAAAGCACCGCCGACAATGGCGGCAATATCCGCTTTCAAACCAAGCTCCCGAAACACAGAGTCGGTAAATTCTGCGTTGCGAATCAAATCCTCCAGCGATGCGAGTTGAGCAAGTAGAACAACATCGTTTCTTAAGCAGGCTGCCGGGGATTCTGAAATCAATCGTGCCTTTGCTGTATATGGTCGTATGCAGCGAATGCTTCGGCTTCATTATCCCTGAACCGGAGGGCTACGGCCGTAGAAAGCCGCTGCCCGGCACTCCGTTGGCACTCAGCTCTACATAGGGAATGCGCGGCGTCGATATAATGCAGCTGCATGAGGTACGATGAAATCGGCTCCTCTTCAAGCGTAAAGTGAACGGTATAGGGGTGAAGTTGGTAGCTTCCGTCAATGCTCCTTTTTCTTTGTCAACTGCAGCCTTCTGAACGTCTACAAAAACGTCACGTGGTTCGATTGGATTGGGAATAAAGTCCAATTTTTAATAATCTCTTCTTATTCATGATTCAATGACCGGATTATCGAGTATGATTTGGAAAGAGGATTTACCGGCTTTCTCGGGGAAAGTCGAGTAAGGAGGGATTGAGACGGATACGATATGGCGGATCCGAAACGGGATCAGAGACTACGTGGAAGCTATTTACCAATTCGCACGAGAAATACCGAAGCGTTATCCGTGGCTCAAAACCGTCTATGCGGTATGGTGCTGGCTGTCGCTGCTTCTGTTCATCGCGGGCTTGTTCTTTTTTCGCGATTCGCGAACGATGCTGGTGCAGTATCTGTGGTCGTTCTACGTGATGCTGCAGTTCTGGCTGTTATGCCGGAGTAAAACCTTTACTTGGAAGAAGACCGCCATGTTCATGCTGCTCGGTATCGTTCTCGTGATCCCGATTACGGCATGGACGCTTATGGCGGCACACGGCTTGATCGGCGGCCAAACGTCGGACACCTGGTCGGTCGCGGTGGTCACCCCCATCGTGGAGGAGGTGTGGAAGCTGCTTCCTCTCTGCCTGTATCTTTTCTTCTCGCGCCGGGCATCATCGATGAGCCTGGGCGACTATACGCTGGCGGGAGCGGCAGCGGGCGTCGGCTTCCAGCTCATGGAAGAGTTGAGCCGCAGGTGGCTCAACTCCGGGATCATTGGTCGGACGTACGGTTACAGCACGACAATGCTGGGAGGAGAGACGATCCACTGGGATTTCTGGACGCTATTTCCCGGTCGGTTCGAAGAAAGCTTTTTCCCGACCCTCATGACGGTCAGCCATCCCGTGCACACAGCGATGGTCGCTCTCGGAGTCGGGATGGCCGTGCGATTCCGCAAGCGGCTGACGAACGCGATCTATTCCCTGCCTGCGCTGCTGCTCGCCTGGTCGATCCTGGACCATACCGCTTATAACGGACAGTACTCTTTGCCGGACTGGGTCATGAAGATCCACGAATGGACCGGGAGCGGCTATCAAACGAAGGACGTTTTTCTGCTGATGCTAGTCCTGGGGTTAATTCTGGATTACATGGCGCTCAATCGGGTAAGGAGCCGGCTACCGATGATGACAGGCGAACGGTTCATAGATCCGCTCACCGAGCTGCGGCATATGTCGGCTGCCTTCTTCCGGAGGAGGGAGAGATTCGCCAGCGTAATGGCCTGGACGAGGGAGCGCCGGGAAATGGGATTTTCTTTGCTGTACGGCAATACTGAGGCCGTTTCCGTCCAAGAAGATCTGCGCGGCCGGATGCAGCTTCATTACCGGATGGCGGCAGGACTGACCGCGCTGCTGATCGGGGCAGGCCTGCTTGCGGGCTTCGCGGCCTATTGGCAGGCACCCGTACAACCTGACGCCGCCGCCTGCTTCTCCTGCATGTTCGACTCGCTGCAAAATTGGTGGGACCGCCTCAGCTTCAGTGAAAAGGGGGCCATCGTGCTTGGGGCGTTCGCCCTCTCCCTGCTGTTCGTCGGCTTCTGGCCGGCGCTCGGCATCGCGCTGACCGCGGCAAGCATTCCGGGCAGCGGCCACGAGATCGCGAAGAATATTCGAGATCCGAAGCGGCTGCTCACGCCTGAGAATGCCGTCGCGGCTTTGCTCGCACTCGCGCTCAGCCGGGTGCCGTTCGGCCATCTGGCCAAAAAAGGCGGTGAGCGGCTCAAGAACTGGCTGGAGAAGCTGCTCGGGCGCCGGACCAAGCCTGAACCGGACGTCCCCCGCAAGCCGGACGGGGATGGGCCGGGAGAGAAACCCGATCCCGATGGGCAAGAGCAGGCCCCGCCGAAAGACTCGGACGATTACGTGCACTGGAGTAAGGCGAAGTACAAAGGTGTTGAATTGTACGACAGCCGCAACGGCGCGCTAGGAGAGTTCGACGGCATTGATGTCGAGAACGGCATTTTCTATGAAGCCAAGTCGGCCGAAGGCCTGAATCGCATTCATCCCAAAACCGGCAAGCCGCAGCAGACGCCGCAGCAGTTTACGGATAAACAGCTTTACCAGAAAACGCGGACGCGGATCAACAACCTGATGGAAAAGGCGGTCGGTACAAGAACAACGCCGGACGGAACATCCGAACTCCCGACCTTGGAGGAAATCAAGGGAATCCGCAACTTCCAGTTCCAGCTTGACGGCGACTCGCCGGAGCTGCGTGCCGCGGCAGAGAACAGCCTGAACCGTCTTCGCCAGGAATTCCCGGACTACACATTTACTATAAGATTTGGAGTGAAGTAACGATGTCGATAAGCGCTATTATCATCGATCCCGAAGATGAATTCGAACGCTCGTTCATGCTGCCGGTTGCGACGGAGGCCTTCTATAAAAAATACTGGGAGCCAGCCGCCGAGGAGCTGGGTCTCCAGTGGACCGCATTGTTCCAAGGGGGCACGGATGTGGAGAGAGAGGATGTGCCCTCGATCCTAGAAGAAATCTCCCTGTTGAAGGACTGGGCAGCCTCTAAGATGAGCGGCGATGCCCATGAGCATATGCTGCGCAGGCTGGAGCTGCTGGAAAGAGAGCTGCCGGGTGCGTTTCGGCGCGGGGGCGCGGTTGTTTATATCGGTTGACGCATGGCAGGGTTCGGTTTTATCCGCAAATAAAAAACAGTCCAACTAGTCTAGTTGGACTGTCAGGCTGTCGAGAAAGTCTCGACAGCCTTCTTTATATATATTTTTTAACACGACACCGCGTTAATATAGTAAACAACGAAATGGAACAAGCGTTGATGCCCGCTGCGGTGCAGAACATGAAAAAGATTGCCCTCCATCTAGATAGGAGGGTTTAAGGGGAAGATTTATGCTTTCTGCAACTCTCTATAGCGCATCTTAAAAACAAAAGAAGAAACCCTGCGTTAAAAAACGTGGGGTTTCTCTATAGTCTGAAGCTCTGCAGCTGCGGAGCTTTTTCATTGACGCAAAGCTCTTACTTGTTCAAGCGCTCTGCAATATCAACCATTCGCTTGGTCTGTACCTTAACTGCATCAAGCACGATCGGATCAAAATGACCTTTCTCCCCTACCGTAGCACTTGCACCGTAAGGATTGCCGCCTGCTTTGAACAATAGGGGATCGGTATAGCCGGGAGCGACCACGATCGCTCCCCAATGATAGAAGGTCGTATAGAGCGAGAGAATGGTTGCTTCCTGGCCTCCATGAGGATTTTGAGCAGAAGTGAAGGCGGATACGACCTTATTCGCCAGCTTTCCTTTTGCCCACAAACCGCCTGTTGTATCGATAAACTGTCGCAGTGGCGCTGCAGCATTGCCGAACCGGGTTGGTGTGCCAAATAGAATCGCATCCGCCCAATCCAAATCATCTGTTGTCGCAAGGGGAACATCCTTTGCTGCCTCAATATGCTCTTTCCATGCAGCATTAGAAGCTATTGCTTTTTCCGGTGCCAGCTCCGCAACCCGCAAAAGTCTAACCTCAGCATCCTGCTTCGAAGCTGCCTCTTGAGCAGCCTTCGCCATTTCATAATTCGTACCTGTCGCACTGTAATATATGATTGCTAATTTCACCATTTCTCCTTATTCCTCCTCACTTTTACTACTTACTATTTACCCTATTCCCGCAGTGATTAATCAAGAAAAGATCGTGCTGGGCATAGGTTCGACTATTTCCCGAGCAATAATCGAAAAAGCTCGAGATATGCACCATGATATAACTCGTCCTGATTCAACATTCTCTATACCGGGTATTGGAGATTAACCAATTCACTAAAGGGAGTGGTTCAAATGACAACCAATCAACGAAATCTTGAAATTGAAGAACGCCATGTAGAGAAGAAATCTGACTCAAGCTTGGTTGCTTCTACATTCATTAAATATGCTGCCTACGTTATCATCTTCTTCGGAGCATTGTACTTCTTAGTACGCTACGTGTTCCCGATGTTTTAATCGTAAAATGAAATTGAAGAGACAGCTTGCTTTTGAAAATAGGACGGAGCAAAGTACGATAACTGCTCCGTCCTATTTCTATTTTAACTATGCGCAACAATAGTTATCTTATATGCGCTAATTATCCATATGGGCATTTGGCGGGTTGCTCTTAACTTTAGGTCTATTTTTTAGTCTTATTTTTGTAGATGGGCCTGGTTTGGGAAAATTAAATCTAGATTTTGGATCTATTTTCGATGAAATGGCCGACATAAGGTCAATCGGTGGGATGCTCGCTATGTTAAGTCTATTTTCTAGACTTATTTGTTCGAAAGGGGCTGGTTTGCCGAAAAATAAATCTAGATTTTAGATCTATTTATTTTCGATAGAATCGCATTCAAACGGTCGAATAAAGCTGCTTCGTTCAACGGAGAACATTCTCCTCAACTAATATAAATATACCGTCTTTCATAGCGTTAAGATGAGCTGAGCGTTCACTTTCAAACTACATCGTAGTCGGAGATTATGGTAAAATGCGGATAAGGGAATTTTGTTTTTATTGAAGGAGTGTTTCATAATTGGGGCGGATAATCGATCAATATATACGTAATGCTGAGGAGAGAGCTCGAGCTGAGAAAATAGAGGCACTCGCAGCGCGTTTTGCCGAAAGAGCGGCAGAACACGACCGGGAAGGCTCCTTTCCGCATGAAAACTTTGCAGAACTCCGCGAAGCCGGTTACTTAAAGCTTACGGTTCCGAGCGAATTTGGGGGCGATGAGGCATCGCTTCACGAATTAGTAGCGCTCCAGGAGCGATTAGCTTACGGTGACGGTTCGACAGCACTCGCTGTCGGCTGGCACATCGGACAAGTGCTGCATCTTAGAACGACCCGCAAATGGCCGGATCGGTTGTTCAGCGAGCTATGCCAAGCGATCGTTGCCGATGGCGCTATGATCAATACCTTCGCCAGTGAAGCGGCCTCTGGAAGCCCAAGTCGCGGCGGCAAGCCCGAAACCACTGCCATTCGACAGGATGGCGGCTGGCTCATTACAGGACGCAAAACGTTCAGCACCTTATCTCCGATTCTCGATCGTTTTGTCGTAACGGCTTATATCCCAGAAGAAGAAACGACCGCAGACTTTCTGATATACAAAAACGAGCGGGTCACCATTATCGAAACCTGGGATACGATTGGGATGCGAGGTACCGGCAGCCATGATGTCGTATTAAACGGCGTCTTCGCTTCCGATGACTCCCGTCTCTCCGGAAAAGGAGCGGACGATGGCGGCGGCTGGCTCCTCCATATCCCTGCTTGCTATGTAGGCATTGCAATGGCTGCACGTGATTTCGCCATTAACTTTGCTAAGACGTACCGTCCCAACCACCTTCAAGGCCCAATAGCAGAGCTTCCCATGGTTCAGCAGTCAATCGGACAAATGGAAGCCGAGCTCCGAACGGCCCGCAGTCTACTGTACGCGGCGGCCGACCGTTGGGATCAAGAGGTCGATAACCGGCCATTCTTGAAGCCGGAGCTTGGGCTAGCCAAATATGTTGCCGTGAATAATGCGATTAAAGTGGTGGATATTGCGATGCGTATTGTAGGCGGGGCGAGCTTATCCAAAACATTGCCGCTGGAGCGGTATTACCGCGATGTTCGAGCGGGTCTACACAACCCGCCCATGGACAATACGGTGCTGCATACACTCGCAGCGGATGCTTTGAACGAAACGAAGTGAACCTTTAAAGCGCGCGAGGCGGTTGAAACAAATCATGATGAATGACAAGCGAATGAAATTGACTTCCAGCTAGAAAATACTCATGCGAGCCAAGCCTTGCCAACGCGTCGCGATCCGGCTTCCACACCCACTCGTCGATTTCGGTTTGACAGCGGTGCGCGCGGAAAGCAGCAAGTTTTGCTTCCAAATGATGACGAACATCGATTTTGACCACTTCCTGCTTCGTGTAGCCATATCGCTCGGGGCTCTCCATGGCATCGCCAAAGCTGATGAAATAGAGAGCTCCCTGCTGGCGCGTGCGATGAAACGCCTCGTTCGTTGCTTTGCCGATCGCACAGTGGTCAGGATGCCCGCCAAATCTTTCATGAAAGGTAAGAACCACATCGGGCTTAATCTCATCCATGAGAACAGCTATTTTATTAATTAAGCTCTCCGAATCATAAAATTCGACCAGCTTGTCACGAATATCAAAAAAAATAAGTCGCTTGATGCCTAACGCTTCACAGGCTTTTCGAAGCTCTTGCTCGCGTATGGCCGGCATAGACTCTCTGTTCACATAAGGAGGATTGCCCATCCGGCGACCCATTTCACCCCGCGTGGCGCTTACGAGCGTGATTTCTACCCCCAGGCTTGCGTACTTTGCCAGCGTCCCGCCGCAAATAAACGATTCGTCATCCGGGTGCGCAAACACAGCCAACAGTTTTCGCTTTGTCTTCACAGCTTCACCATTCATTCCGGAAACGGCTCCTTCCCTAGCTGCAGCGCTACGTTCATCCTGCCTCTATCATCAAAACCAGCAAGCAGCAGCTTCCCATCCGAAGCCACTTCAAAATGGGTAAGCCCTTCCATACGCAGCCAGCCAAGCCCGTCAAAGCGCAGAGCAACCCGATAGGGACCATCTCCAGCCGTAAAGGCGTCGGTCAGATTAACCTTGAAATTTCGGACAAAAACGAAGGAGGTCGCTTCACTATGCACGAAGATCTCCTGCGCGAGAAAAGCTTGAAATGCCGCGTCCAGCGCTATTTTATTTATTTTATCCATCGTCGCTTCATCCCAATTCTGTAATTTAACTGCAGCCTAAGAGCGGCTTACGAAAAACGGCAGTTCTTCGATTCCGAGCAAGCGAAGATATGTAAACAATTGGCCTTTATGATGAATCTCATGATCCTTGCCGTTTTCGAGAAGAGCGATTCCAGGCATCTTCAATCCTTTAAATTCAACAATGCCCTCTAATTGTTCATCGGAGAGCCCTTCAAGCACAGCTTTCGTCGCCTCTGTATCGGCATGTACGATGGCTTTCAGCTCCTCAATCGACTCAAAAGGCTTTGGTGCTGCAGGAGGCGTGAACTCCCCGTTCTTCACTGTATTCGCAAACATACTCATCGCTCCATTGATATGGAGAACAAGCCCGGACAACGACATCGCTTTTTCCCAAGGCTTGTATTGTAGATGCTCATCACGAACGGTATCCAGTAATGCAAGCAGCACTTTTCGATGGTTGTACCATCCCGTAATAAAATCATTTTGTTTCGCCATAGTTTTGCAGCTCTCCTTTTTCGTTCAAAAGTAAATTAACGTTAAAAATAATAGCAGTCAACTTTATCATTATACAAGATTTACCCTGCAACATACATTTTTTCTGTCTCTGCTGTAAAATACAGCTTCTTTCCTATTTCTTTCGATAACTTCCTCGTCGAGCACTATTATTAACCAGTTTTGATCAATGAATGCAATACGCGTGATAGTCATTTGAATACTGCTGGCTTTTGTACAAGCAAAAAAACCTCAGCTCCAATGCGTCTGACTCCATTTTCGAGTCGCATGGAACTGAGGTTTTCCTTTTTGTTTCATATCCTTCATTCGCTCTGTTAAAGATCCGCCAATACCTGATACCAGACACCCTTCTTTGAATAAAGGTTAGCTCTGACCTCAGACCAGCCGCCCAGATACGAAATATCAAATAGCTGCTCCGGCACGGTGTAACGATCCTTCGTATCGGCAGCAACCCTCTCGTCAACCGCGCGGAAGCCATGCTCGACAAACAAACGCTGCGCTTCTTCGCTATGTAGATAGGCGATAAAAGCTTCAGCTACTTTGCGGGTGCCATGCTTATCCGCATTTTTATCAACTATCGCAGCCGGGTTCTCGATAAGAATCGTGCTCTTAGGAACGACAATGTCGTAATCGACGCCCTTCTTAATTCGTGCCAGCAGCTCATTCTCATAAGTCACAATGACATCGCCTACGCCATATTCGAAAGCAGCCATCGATGCGCGTCCGCTCTTGTCGAGCGACTCTACGTTAGCGTGAACCGATTTTAGAAAGCTTTTCGCATACTCCGTATCCTTCTTGCCGTTCTTCTCCTCCGACTGCTTTAGTCCAGCGCCATAAATAGCGTTGATATCCCACTGCGCACCGCCGGATGTCTTCGGATTCGGATAGAGCACCTTAACGCCCTCGCGCGTCAAATCATTCCAGTCCTTAATCCCTAACGGATTGCCGGTCCTTGTTCCTAATACGACGATGGAGTTCGTAATCATTCCGCTATTGCTCTGGGCTTTCCAGTCATGCGTGATAAAGCCGGCGTCGGCTATTTTGTCGAGGTCGCCTTCCATCGCTAAAATCGCGACATCCGCCTCGAAGCCTCCTGCTATAGCGCGTGCTTGCGTGCCTGAAGCCTCGTATGATTCCTGAAAAGCTACCTTCTGCCCCGTCTCCCTCAGCCAATAGGCTTGGAATGCAGGCAGCAGCTCAGCGAACGCATCCTTCACCACCGAATATGCACCGATTACAAGTGTTACATCGCCGTCTTGTACGGTAGACCCAGCTCCATGTTCGCCCGTCTGCCCAGCCTTGCCGCAGCCTGCCGCAACGAGCAGCATAACCGCAGCAAGCAGCAGCACCAACATGCGCTGACTTGTTGCTCGATTGATTTTCATGTTCGCATACAACTCTTTCTACATCGCGTATTGGTTAAATATGAATAGGCATCGGATCGACCTTCAATTTATTTTCCGCAATCCAGCTCTCGTTGTCATTGAACAAGTAGGCACGGTGCACAAGCACGCTTACTTGATCGCCTGGATGCAGCACTTCCTTCTCAAGCGAACGGTAGGTGATCAGCTTCGTATCTCCAACGAGCAGCTCCACCATCCACTCGCTGCCGCGGAAATGCAAATGCTTCACTTTGCCAGGAAGCGTAGCGCTAGCCAGTTTTATTTCTCCCGGCTTGCCGATCTCGATATATTCTGGACGAATAAGTGCTTTGGTGCCAGGACGGCTAGCCGCATCCTCAAAACCTTTGAGCTGCGCAATATTGTCTACAATCGTGGATTCGCCAATAAAGCTCGCGACAAAAGGCGTTTCCGGATTTTTATAAATGTCCCATGGGCTGCCCTTTTGCTCTAGCTTGCCCTTGCTTATTATCATAATTTCATCTGCAACTTCGATCGCTTCCTCTTGGTCATGCGTAACGAAGATGGATGTAATGCCTACGCGCTCGATCATTTCCTTCAGCCAAGTCCGAAGCTCTGTACGGATCTTCGCATCGATCGCAGCGAACGGCTCATCGAGAAGCAGCAGCTGCGGCTCTGGCGCTAGCGCTCTGGCGAAAGCAACGCGCTGGCGTTGTCCGCCGGACAGCTGATGCGCATAACGATGCTCAAACCCTTTAAGGCCGGTAAGCTCGACCAAGTACATGACTCGCTCGCGGATTTGCTCCTTCGATTGCTTCTTCACTTTGAGGCCAAAAGCAATGTTGTCATATACGGTCATATGCTTGAACAACGCATAGTTTTGAAACACGAAGCCTATTCCGCGCTCCTGAGGGGGCAGGTCGTTTACCCGCTTCCCGTGGAAAATAATATCGCCCGAGGAAGGGGACTCAAGTCCCGCCAGCATACGAAGTATGGACGTTTTACCGCCGCCGCTCGGTCCAAGCAAGCCGATCAAATGACCTTTTTCGATTTCAAAGCTGACATCCTTCACGGCATGAAAATCGCCAAAGTTCTTGTTTAAGTTCCGTACTTCTATATGCATGGCCTAATGCACTTCCTTTCGTTTTTTCGCCCATTCCATAAGCAGCAGCAGCCCGACGGAAAATGCCGCAAGAACTAGTGCAACGCCATTGGCGGCAACCACGTTGAAATTTTCGACATCCTGATAAACGAGCGTTGTCGCGGTTTGCGTTTTATTCATAATATTGCCGGACACAACGAGAACCGCGCCGAATTCGCCGAGAGACCGCGCTACCGTCAGCACTACGCCATAGATAACGCCCCAACGGATCGAAGGCCACGTCACCTTCCAGAACGTATACCAGGAGTAGGCGCCAAGCGTTGACGCCGCTTCCTCCTGCTGCGCTCCAATTTCCTGAAGCACCGGCATCACCTCGCGCACCATAAGCGGAAACGTCACGAACAAGGTCGCTAGAATCATCCCAGGCAGCGCATATACGATTTTAAAGCCCGCGTCCTCGAACATGGTGCCGATAACTGTATTCGGGCCAAGAATTAGAACGATCATCAAGCCGCCGATAACCGGCGATACCGCGAACGGCAAATCAACCAAGCTGTTGAGCAACCGCTTCATCCGCCGCCCGATCCATTCGGCGCGAACGAGATACATGGCAAGCATAATGCCGAATACCGTATTCAAAGCTGTTACAACTACGACAATAATTCCCGTCATCATAAGCGCATGCAGCGACTGAGGTCTTGTAATCCCCTCTATGAAACCGCTCCAGCCATCTGCCCATGAGCCTGTAAAAATTTTAACCAGCGGCGCGATGAGCAATAAACCAAACACAATATAAGTTAGCGTAATCCACAATCTTCTCATCATTGGCCGCTCCTCCTGCCTTGAATGAGGTTAACCGTCCATAGGATGAGGAACGATAGCGTGAGCAGCAGCACCGATACGGCGGCCGCTCCCTGCGGATTACTGCTTTCAATTTCTCCGAAAATATAAACCGATGCGATTAATGTTTTGCCCGGAATGTTGCCGGCTACGAGCACGACTGCGCCGAATTCCGCAATTCCGCGTGAGAAGGCCAGCATGGCGCCGCTCAAAATTCCTGGCAGCATCGTAGGCAAAATAACGCTAAAAAACGTCTTCGAGCGTGTAGCGCCCAGCGTATAAGCCGCTTCCTCTTCCGATTTGTCCATTTCCTCCAGCAGCGGCTGAATAGCGCGAATGACGAAAGGAAACGTAACGAACAGCATCGCTACGATAATCGCTGGCTCGTGGAATACGATCTCGATACCGATCTTCTCTGCCAAGCCTCCTACTAGACTGTTAGGTCCAAGCAGCAGCAAAATCATAAGGCCGCCAACCGCCGTAGGCAGTGCAAAAGGCAAGTCAACCAGACTGTTGAGCAAGCGTCGTCCGGGAAAGCGATAGCGAATGAGCACCCAGCCGATCATCGTACCAAGGAACATGTTGAGAACTGTTGCGATCACTGCCAACTTCACTGTTAGCAGCACGGCTTTCCAAGCTAATGGATCAGAAATGCTTTCCCAGAAAGGGGTCCATCCAAGTGAGAATGATTGCGTGTAAATGCCGAAGATAGGTAGAACGATAAGGATGACAAAATAAAGTAATATGGCGCTTCGAAAGCCGAAGCTCCAACCTTTCCCGCGAAACATAGCATTCACTGTGACTTAACCTCCAGACCGTCGGCTCGTGCCGTAGGTGTAGCAAACAAGTAATAACATAATTCCTATTAAGTTACTAGGTATTAATAATGTAGCATCCAAACTGGGATTAAGTCAATCATAAATTTAGAAAATCTGATGGGTTTCATAGCCTTTTCTTATGACCGATTCTTTGCAAACATTCCAAGTGAATAAAAAAAGAGGAGATCGGCCTATACCGATACTCCTCATCATCTTATTCGCCTTCAATATAATACTCATTTTCGCCTTCTGTAATGACCGCTTGTCCTTGTGTCAGATCGGTTATCCAAGCGATAAACGCTTCTGCCTCAGGCGCTTCCGGCAGGCAGCGCACGATGACGCGATCGGTGAAATCCGTCCCGCCTATCCGAGTACCCTTGCCGTGCAGCTCATTCTCCAGCTTGCCGTACCATGTATAGTCCACATCAACGAACACTTCGCGATGAAGCACATTTACGATTTCATCTGCCGCCTCGATGCCGGCAACCGCGCCGTCCGTGTATGCTCTGACAAGCCCGCCTGCACCAAGCATAATGCCGCCAAAATACCGCGTCACGACGACGGCGACATTTTTCAGCCCCTTATGCTTGATGACCTCGAGAATCGGTTTGCCCGCCGTGCCGCTTGGCTCGCCGTCATCGGAGGCCTTCTGGAACTGGTCCCGCTCTCCTACCATATAAGCCGAGCAGTTATGGGTCGCCTGCTTGTGCAGCTGCTTGATCTCGTTGATGAAAGCAACAGCTTCCTCTTCCGATTCCACAGGTTTCGCATAGCCGATGAAACGGGACTTCTTGATGACGATTTCGGCGCTGGCCTGCAGCCTGACCGTCTTATACCTCTCAAGCATAGGCTAAAACTCCCGTATTCCGATCAAGCCGGTTGATTACAGCCTAGCTTCCAGCTCGGCTTTTTCCTTCTCGAAGCCCGGCTTGCCGAGCAATGCGAACATGTTCTTTTTGTAAGCTTCAACGCCCGGTTGGTCGAATGGATTAACGCCAAGCAGGTAACCGCTGATTCCGCATGCTTTTTCGAAGAAATAAACAAGATAACCGAATGTGTAAGGCGTCATGTCGGCAATATTGACGATCAGGTTCGGAACTTGTCCGTCCGTATGCGCAAGAAGCGTGCCTTCGAACGCTTTCTTGTTGACGAAGTCCATCGTCTTGCCAGTTAGGAAGTTCAAGCCGTCAAGATCCGCTGCGTCATGCTCGATTGTGATGTGCTCAGCCACTTCATTCACTTGAATAACCGTTTCGAAAATGTTCCGGTTACCCTCTTGGATAAATTGTCCCATCGAGTGCAAATCTGTCGAGAAATCTACCGCTGCCGGGAAAATACCTTTATAGTCCTTGCCTTCGCTTTCGCCGAAGAGCTGTTTCCACCACTCGGATACGAAATGAAGCGAAGGCTCGTAGTTTACGAGAATTTCAGTAGCTTTGCCTTTGCGGTACAGCGCGTTGCGTGCTGCTGCATATTGGTAAGCCTCGTTCTCAGCAAGATTAGGGTTGCTGTACTCCTTGGATGCATCCGCTGCGCCCTGCATAATGGATTCGATATTGATGCCTGCAGCTGCGATTGGCAACAAGCCTACCGCTGTAAGAACGGAGTAGCGTCCGCCCACATCGTCAGGAATGATAAACGATTCGTAGCCTTCTTCAGAAGAAAGCTTTTTAAGCGCGCCCTTCTCGCTGTCCGTTGTCGCGTAAATGCGTTTTCGAGCTTCCTCTTTGCCGTATTTCTTCTCAAGCGCTGCGCGGAATACGCGGAATGCGATGGCAGGCTCAGTCGTTGTGCCGGATTTGGAGATGACGTTGATCGACCAGTCGCGGCCTTCAACCAATTGCAGAAGGTGAGTCACATAAGTCGAGCTGATGTTGTTGCCGGCGAACAAAACCTGCGGTGTTTTGCGCTGTTCTTTTGGCAAAATATTATAAAACGAGTGGGACAGCGCTTCGATTGCCGCGCGAGCTCCTAGATAGGAACCGCCGATACCGATTACGATCAGCACCTCGGAATCCGATTTAATTTTCTCAGCTGCCTTCTGAATGCGAGCGAACTCTTCTTTATCATAGTTAGTCGGTAGGTCGATCCAGCCCAAATAGTCAGAGCCAGCTCCCGTTCCGTTATGTAATTGGTCATGCGCGAGGCGAACGGATTCCGCCAAGTAATCAATTTCATGCTTGCCGACAAAAGCCAGCGCTTTGCTGTAATCGAACTGAACTGTTTTGCTCATTTAAATGTAAACCTCCTAAAAAATTCTCAGTATTTAACCCTGATAATGCTTTTCAACTTAGCATCTACAATATCGGATTTACCTTATAAAAACAAGCAACAAACAATGAATTATTGATGAAAAATCTGTATACTTAAATAAAAAACGATTCAGAGCGGAGGAAATTTTCATGAAAAAGATCGGTTTTATCGGGTTAGGTGTGATGGGTCTCGGAATGGCAGCAAATTTATTGCGTAAAGGCTTTGAGGTCGCGGTATACAACCGCACGCCAGGCAAGGCTGACTCCCTTATCGCCCTTGGCGCAAAAGAATTGGACAGCCCCTCTGCCGTAGCGCAAGCCTCGGAAGTTGTGATTACAATGATTAGCAACGATTCGGCAATCCGCGAGGTTTATTGGGGAGAGAACGGCATCTTTGCCGGAGCACGCAGCGGCCATACGCTTATTGACAGCAGCACAATCTCGCCGACTTTGGCGAAGGAACTCGCCGCGGCAGCGGAGGCTCTAGGCGCCTCGTTCCTCGACGCTCCGGTGACAGGCAGCAAGCCGGCAGCAGAAGGCGGTACGCTTGTATTCATGGTAGGTGGTTCTAAAGACACGCTTAACGGCGTCGAAGATGTTTTGTTAGCGATGGGGCGCAAGGTCATTCCAATGGGCGCTAACGGCAGCGGCTCAGTGGCAAAGCTTGCACATAATACGATCGTTGGCATCAATGTTGTCGCATTGGCCGAAGGCATGGCAATTGCCGCAAGCGGCGGCATTGACGGCGCTTCGTTCCTCGAGCTCGTCCAATCGGGCGGCGCAGCAAGCAAAGCAGCGGAGCTCAAGGGCGCCAAGCTGCTGGAAGGCAATTACGACGTGCAATTCTCGCTTGAGCTGATGCTGAAGGACTTGAAGCTGAGCTCCGTCCTATCGGACGGCTTGAAGGTGCCAACGCCATTGCTCGAAGCAGCGAAGAGCCAATTCCAGATCGGAGGCACCATGGGACTTGGCGAGCTCGATATGTGCAGCGTAGCTCAAGCCTATGAGCAATGGATCGGCCGCAAGCTTGGCGATAAAGCTTAAGCTTTCGTTGAGGAATCCTATTTAATACAAGTAATCATCACATAAATAAAGAGTTGCCTTGATTGCAAATGCATCTGCAATCGGGGCAACTCTTTGTATGATTAGGACAATCAGCATTACAAGTTGGCTATTTTCACCTATTTATTTGGCTACCTCCTGCTTCTCAATGACATCGTCCTTCGTCTCCGCAACAAGCTCCTTAGCGGACGACTTGAACTCATGCAGCGTTCGTCCTACCGCTCTGCCCAGCTCCGGCAGCTTGGAAGGCCCAAATATGATCAATACCACTACAAGAATCATAATAAGTCCCGGCAAACCAATACTTTGCAGCATCAACCATCATCTCCGTTTCTTCATTATATAGGACTAAGCTACTGCAATTAATTTTGGTTGTGAGAGATCGGATAAGCGGCAACTGCCTCGATCTCGATCAGCCAATCCTTGTTGACCAAGCCAGCGACGCCTACTGTTGAGCGTGCCACTTTGGTAGGGTTCTCCTTCGTATTGAAGAACTTCGCATAGGCATTGAACCAGCCTTGATAATCGAATTCGCCCTTCTTCGCTTCGTCAGCAGTCACGTATACCCTGAGATAAATAACATCCTTCATGCTAAGCCCTTGCTCCTTAAGCTGCTTTTCGATGTTCAAAAGGATACCTTCCCCTTGCTTCTCCGTGTCTCCGTAACGCTCATACACCGTCTTGCCATCCTTGTTCAGAAGCGGCGGAACCGTACCGCTCGTCGAAAACGTCGCTGCTCCGGCAGGCAAAGCCACCGCGCTGGCAATAGACGAGCTTGGGCTTCCGTAAAATTCAGGCTCGTTCACCGGCGTTAACGGCAATTTATTAGGCATTAATGCGCTTGCATAGGCGGATGCACCTAGGAAGCATGACAATATGGCTGCTCCGACTGCAATTTTTACATTGCGCTTCAACTTAATCTCCATGTTTAGCATTCCTCCTAAAGTTTCATGAACCGACATGAATCAGCTTGCTACTCTTTCATAACGCGCTGATGAATATCGGTAACGACTGCGCGGGCAGACTCGATGCCCCCTGCCATCCATGCCGTAATATAGCTCATGTGCTCACCCGCAAGATAGACTCTGCGGTCCGGCTTGCACAGCGTCGGATAAACGGTCGTACGCTGGTCGCCCGTGTAAGATACCCAGCCGCCCAGATTGTACTTGATTCGCTTCCAGTCTATAGAGAATGAAGCCTCGAACTCTTTATGATATTGCGGATGTATTTTCGCGCCCTGCTGCAGCGCATGCGCTTCCCGCTGATTATACGACATCTCGCCTAGCTTATCCGCGCTACCGCCGAACGCGTAATAGCCGAGCAGCAGCCCTTTCTTCTGCATGTACCCCGTCGGCGGGTAATAGATTGATGAGATATCCATGTTGGTCAGCGTATTGCCGCCGTAGATTTGCTCATCCTCTTCCCAGAATCGGCGCTTGAATTGCAAGCCGATCTTGCCTGCTGACGCGTAGCTTATGCTATCAATAGCCTTTTTCATCTCCGGAGAGAAGTCTGCTTTGACTGATTTCAGCACGGATAGAGGAATCGTGCATATGCAATATTCGCCTTCGATCTTACGCTCCTCACCTGAAGCAAGATCTTTATAAAGGACGGTTACGCCACTGCCGCTTTGCTTGATCTCAATGACCTCGGAGTGGAACTTAATTTTACCTTTTAGCCTTTTCTCGAAAGCATTAGAGATCGCGTCCATGCCGCCCACCGGATGGAACATCATCATTTGCTGATCATAGCCGTATTCGCTGCTGAAATAATTGCCGAAGCCTGAATTCAAAATAGCCTTCATGCTGAACGGATCCCGAATGACGCCGGCATCAAGCCTTGCGCCGGGCTCGTCCTTGTAGCCGCCGCGCGAGGAAGCCTTGTAGAACAAATCGGCATCCAAGCCGCCTTCCGAGCGCAGGTAGGCAACCAGCTTTTCCTTCTCCTCGGCAGTAATCGGCAAATCGAGCGCATTCTGGTTAACCGCTTTTGCCATCAATTCGTTCACGTATCCCCGAACATCCGCTTTCGCTTCGCGCTTTCTAATTTTTTTGCCGGACAGCTCGCCTACTTCCTCGTTATAGTAATAAGCGTGATCATTCACATTGTTGAATGGTTCAATTGGAATGCCGAACTTCCGGATATACTCCATCGTGACATGGAACTGCGGAATGCGCATAGGGCCACCATTCAAATATAAGCCGTCCGCGAATCGCGCCACTTGCTTGGATGCCCCTATTTCAGCTACCGTCGTGCCGCGCCGTACAGACCAGATGCGTCCTCCCGAACGGGCGCGCGCCTCCAGAATCGTACAATCGTAGCCGGCTTGACTAAGCTCGTATGCGGCAGTCATCCCCGCGATGCCGGCGCCCAATATAATAATCTTTTTGCCGCCCTTCTTGCTCATCGACAGTTCGTTCCCGTCTGGCGGCTCGAAGTCCGCTGCCTTCAGCGTCTCCGGAGACAGCAGTCCAAGCGTACCCATTACGCTGAATACGGCTGCCCCCCCTCCTAGCTTCCCCACTGTGCTCAGAAATTGCCGCCTGGACATCTCACGAGGCGTTTTTGTCGACTCCATTCCGCTCACTCCATTCGTCGGCTTTGTAAGTATCACAACGAAAAGATATCACGGACTGCAGAATCGGCTCTATGTTATGTAAGAAAAACTAACATAGATTTTCTTTATCTCTTTTGACTTATCCATAAACAGACTATTTATAGTCACTTTTTCCTGCATGAAACGGGATTTTTTATTAGTTTAAAGTTACTCTTAGTCCATCAAGACCATTGTTTTCTATCATTCAGCCTGCTAAAATCTCCATCAAGATCATCCTCATGTTATGAAAATTCACTTTAACCTATCATTTGCATGCAAGAAAGCACTCACCCATTTTTAATCGTTCTAGGAGGCGAAGCAATGAATAATAAAGTGATTAGAATTGGTGCCGTTTGTGAATTAACCGGTTTAACCGAGAGGCAGATTCGTTATTACGAGGAGAAGCAGCTCATATTCCCTGACAGGACGCGGGGCGGCGCAAGGACATTCTCTTTCGAGGATGTAGATATTCTTAAAGAGATTCAATCGAAGCTTCAAGATGGCTTCCACACGTTCGAGCTTCGCAAGGCGTACGCTCGCCACCATGTGCGTTCCTAATAACAGGAAAGGGAGTGCATCTTAATGAGCAATCGAACCATTATGCCGTTATTGGAGCATATATTCGAGCTTCGCAAGCTGCTGATTTCGATTTTCGCCGTATTCGCCGTATTCACTGGCGCCGGTCTAGCCGTATCGCCGATTATACTCGACTATATTAAAAGCACGCCGCCGGCCTCGACGCTCGAATGGAATGTTTTTTCCCCCTTCGACGGAATCCGCATGTACATGAACATTGCCCTTGCATTCGCCGTTACCTCCTCATTGCCCGTCACGCTTTATCTGATCTGGGGTTTCGTTAAGAAGGGACTGCACCAGCATGAGCGAAGCGCCACGCTCAGATACATCCCTTACAGCGTGTTATGCCTGCTGCTTGGGCTAAGCTTTGGGTATTATGTCGTACTGCCAATGAGCTTCTCCTTCATCACGGATGTATCCGATAAGCTCAATCTGGTTGAAACCTATGGCATTACCCAATACTTCAGCTTCATGATTAACATTGTGCTGCCAATCGCCTTTGCTTTCGAGCTTCCGATTATCGTCATGTTTCTGACCAAAATCGGCTTACTTACACCCGAGCGCCTTAAGAAATCGCGTCGCTACGCTTACCTTATTCTCGTTATCGTCGCGAACGTAATCTCACCGCCGGACTTTGTTTCCGCCTTTATCATCTTAATACCGCTTGTCGTGCTCTATGAGATCAGCGTCTTCCTCTCGCGGAGCGTACACCGCAAGAGGCAAGAGCTTATAGAAGGCGCAAGCGCAGCTGTTTAACGTCTATAAAAACAATGAAGGCCGCCGGGATGATCCAGGCGGCCTTCATTGTTTTCTCAATAATAAGGAGAAATCATCAGATACACGACAACGCCCGTAAAGCTCACGTACAGCCAGATCGGCATTGTCCATCTTGCGATTTTGCGATGCTTGTCCACCTTCATTTGCAAGCCGCGAACAGCAGACAGCAAGGCAAGCGGCACGACCACAATCGCGAGCAGAATATGCGTGAGCAGAATGAAGAAATAAATGGAGCGCAGCGCGCCTTCTCCGCCGTATTTCGTTGATTCCGTCAAATAATGATAAGTAACGTAGGAAACAAGAAACAGCGTCGTTGATGTAAAAGCAGCCCCGATGAATGTTCGATGAAGACGTACATTTTTTTTCAAAATCGCAAACAGCGCTACAACCAGCGCGATAAAGGTGAAGCAGTTGAATATCGCATTAAGCAGCGGCAGTATCGTAACGTCAAAGCCGATCTCCCCGTCATATGCCGGCAAGAAGAACAAAATCGTGATGATCGCCACTAGGACTAGTGACAAGATCGCCACCAGAGGTCCAACGTTTTTTTCCTTCAAGTACATAACCTCCTAAGTAAACGCCAAAGCACAAAGCATGCGCGCCTTTTTCTCTCTTAACCTTATCCGATTTGCATAGTCCAAATCAATTTGATTTGCCCTATAGATGTCACGAAAAATCGAATTTCGCACCATATTGCTCCAAACGAAAACCGCCGCAGACAAGCCCTCATCAAGGCTTTCCTGCGGCGGCATCTATTTTTAGAGCCACTTCCTAATAGACCTTCAACACCTCGAACCGCTGCGGGTCGCGCCCGTTGCGCGGGTCATGCTCCGCCTCATCCGTAATATGGACGAATGCGGCTGCTCGATTTCCGCCCTCTCCTAAGCCTGCGCTCAGTACCTTGCCGGTCGCGCGGCTTCGAATGCGCACCTTCCCCTCGGCATCCGCATCCTCAAGTATCCATTCTACGGAGTATCGCGTCTCCTCTTCTTGCACAAGCCGCAATTGCGCTTCGCTTTGAGGTTCACCAGTTGGTGATAAAGGTACAGCTAGGCAGCGTCCATCTTCCTTGCTTCTTAACCGAACATAGCCGTCTTCACGACATGGCTCCACGATCCATTTCTGTTCCTCAGACAAGTAAGCCAGCACATTGCCGATCACTCCGGCATCCTCGCCTTTCGGTTGCATGACTGCCAAGTACCGCTCGCTTCCGCAGCTTTTGATGCGGTGCAAGCCGCTCTCCCGCACCTCCGGCTGAATCAAGCCTGTATGGAGGTCTATTGTGATGCGGTCTGCCCACTCCACCTTCACTTCGTTATCGGATGGAAAGCTAAGCGGCAAAAACACATAGGAGGAATGATGGTAGCTTGAAGGGTCCCAGCGGTCGCCCGCATACAGATATTCCGTCTTGCCTCCTTGCGATTGGATCGGCACAATAAAAGCCGGCTGCGTATCGTAGGTCGTGGAATCGCCAAACGGCAGCAGCTGCGACCATCTGCCTGTTAAGCTGTCGGAATAAGCATAGGCACCCTGATTGGGCAGCCAGCCCGTGCATGCCGACGTAACAAGGAAATATACGCCGCTGCGTTTCATTACCGCTGGCGCTTCCCGATATTGCCCGGGCCAAAGCGTCTTAACGAGCTCATCGATGCTTAAATAATCATCCGATAGGCGATAGACGAGCAGATCGGCATTATCTCTTGCTGCTGATATAAAATATGCGGTTCCATCGTCATCCTGGAAAACGGTGCAATCCCTCGACATATGTCCGATCGGGTTAAAGCTGCCATGGTAGACGTACTCGCCATCGATCGTGTCGCATGTCGCTACCGCGCAGCGGGCATCGTTATAGTTGCGGCCATTTTCCCAATGCATCCACATCACATACTTGCCTGTTCGTTCATTGTAAAGCACCTTCGGACGCTCGATAACGGCTCCTTGTCCATAGCCTATGTCAGATGTCTCCGGCGGATAAAGCTCTAGCGAGGTTCGGTAATAGACCGGCCGGACCTTGGAATCAAGCGTCAGCACTGCGCCTCTGTTCTCCCAGTGGCATAAGTCGCTTGAGCGATAGCAGGATACCTTTCTGCCCTCTGTCCGGTCCTCTCCGAACCAGTAAAAGTAACCATCCTGCTGCAGCATCCAGCCGCCGTGTGCCCTTACGGGTTCTCCATTCGTATCCTTCCATGCCGCTCCGTTATGAATCGTTGCCTCGTTCCCCATCTCATTCATCCTCTCCCGGTTAAATGGAATGCTGATCCCTATATTCTTGAGGGGTCATCCCGTACACCTTCTTGAACTGCTTAATGAAATACGGCGCGTTCTGATAGCTGCATTTATTTCCGATTTCGTATATTTTAAGATTGGAGGTTTTTAGCAAATAAGCCGATTTCTCCATCCGAATGCGCAGCATATAGTCGGTCAAGCCTTCACCCGTAACCGATTTGTACATTTGTGAGATGTAGACGGGATGCAGATGAACGCGCTCCGCGATCATTTGCAGCGAGATCGGCTTATCCAAATGCTCCTCGATAAATCGCTGTACTTTGGCTATCAGCTTGGAATGGCTATCTGCCGCCTCTCTTTCAAGCGATAAGCGCATACGCGCTGCCAAGCGGAACAGTCCATCCCGAAGCTGTCCGTATGTCTCGAACGATTCGAACGTCAGCGTTTCCCGCTCGCTCGGATCAAGAAAATCGAACAATCCAAATCCGCTTTTGTGAGCGATAAAAGTCAACGCCCCCGTCACAGCGCAGAACGTCTCGAAAGCATGCTCGGCTGAATCACCGAACTCTAGCTCAAGCTCCTTGAAAATAAGGGCAAGCTTTCCCTCGAAAGCATCCCAGCGACCTGCCTCCAGCAAATCCAAAAGCATCGGCGGCTCATAGAGCTGCCTGAGCGTTTGGACAGCCGCTTTTTCTTGATGCTCGCCGAGCGACAGCAGGTAGCCCTTGCCTGTCCCGATATGCTTGCGAAACGCAGCAAGCGCGCTGTTGTAGGAGACAGCCAAATGCTCGGGAAATGGGCCTTCTTCACCGATTACAATCGAGACTGCGCCTTTTAAATAGTTCTCCACTTGCCGCTGAATCAGCTCGCCCAGACGCTCAAGCTGTTCCCTCGCGGCGGCAGCAGTCATTCCTTGCAGCTGCGCCTGATCCCTTTTGACCGCAACAGCCAAATAACCATGCGCTTCCTTGCAAAGCCATACTTGGCAGCACTCGCGCAGCACCTCCTCAGCAACATTGCTGACGGCATATTCAAGCAGCGTCCGATCCTTGTAATCATAATGAACGAACGGCTCCTCCAGCCGGATGAGCAGCAACGAGGCTGACTCGTTCCGAGAGAAAGGAAGCATAAGCTGGGATAGCTTATCGGTTAAAGCATCCGCAGGTATCGTGTGCCCTTGCAGCAGCTCAATAAGCAGATCTCTTCGCAGCAGCGGCAAGTTTTCCCGCATCGTCTTCAGCGTATTGTCGCGGGATATGAGCTCCTCCCACTCCCGCCGAACCGTGCCCAGCGCCTTATCAACGGCTTGGATCAAGTCATCGTCATTCACCGGCTTCAGCAGGTAGTCGGATGCTCCGCCAGTGATCGCACGCTTGGCATATTCAAATTCGGCATGGCCTGTCAATAATATGCACTGCGTGGAAGGCGACGTTTCATGGACCTTGTCCATGAGCTCAAGTCCGGAAATACCGGGCATTCGGATGTCCGTAATGACGAGATCAACAGGATGCCGTCTCATGATGGCAAGCGCATCCGTCACGGAAAACGCCTTGTGAATCGTTCCGATTTTCAGATCCTCGCATGGCAGTGTCGCGGCAACCCCCTCGACTACCGATCTTTCGTCATCCACGATCAGTATTTCATACATGCTCAGCATCCTCCTTCCAACGTACCGTTACGCGCAAGCCGCCAGCAGGGGAGTGGTCAAGCTCAAGTCCCGAACGGCTTCCATACTTATGGATCAGCCGCTGATGGACGTTACGCATGCCGCAGCTTCCATTCGCCTCGCCAGGCAAGCTTATCGTTTCTCGCAGCGCTGCGAGTTCTTCCTCAGTCATGCCGATGCCGTCATCATCAATCGTAATAACAAAACCGTCAGATGAAGACCAGCCTTTGATTGAAATCGATCCCGCATCCTCCTTCTGCTCAATGCCGTGAATGATCGCATTTTCAACGATTGGCTGAAGCAGCAGGCGCGGCAGCGAAAGCTCCTCCATTTGCTCAGGTATATCGATATCGAACTGAATCCGGTTCATGCGCATGTTTTGAATCGATAAATAATTGCTGATTAGCTTTATCTCATCTCTGACGGTCGTATCCTGCTGATCCACATGCGTCGTATAGCGATAATATTCGCCCAGCTTAACCGCCATCGCCATGACGGCCTCCCGCTCGCCAAGCCGAGTCATATTTTTCATAAAGAACAGGCAGTTGTACAAAAAATGTGGATTGATCTGAGATTGCAGCTGCTTGAGCGTTGCTTCTCTGGAGCGCAGCTTCTCCTCATATACGCGGTCGATAAGATCTTGGATCTGCTCGCTCATCAGGTTGAATTGATCAAATAAATAACCAAATTCATCCGTCTTGCCGCTGTCAACGCGAACCGTGTAGTCGCCCTTGCGCAGCCGCTTGGCAGCCAGGAAAAGCTCGCGTATGGGAACCTGAACATTTTTATAGAGAAGAAAAGCAGCAAGTACGCTAATGATGGCAATTACGCTCATCGATAGCCAAAACCAATTGCGGCTGGAAGTGATCGGGTACAATATGCTCTCAAGTGGCACATATTCGATCAAATACCAATCAATCGTATCTGATTTCGTAAACGTAACCATATAGCTTTCGCCCTGAAGCGAGGTAATAAAGCTTCCTTGCTCCTTCGTCATTCCTTTTGTCGTTGCAAACGTAGGAATAAGCTCTTTAATCCGCTCCATATTCGCCGTACGCGTCACAATTGGAGCATAATCCGGATGGTATAGAAACGGGTCGCCCGAGCTGTCCGCTTTAAAGGAAGTCAGCATATCCCCGATATCCTTGACGCCTACTCTAATTTCTCCGATCAGGTCCGCCTGCTCCGTATGATCATAAGCCGATAGCGGCTCCACCGTCCGAAAGACAAACGAGTCGGGAACACGAGAGTTATTCACTGGCTCAAATTTCCATGCAAATGGATCGACCGGCTTGCTTACGATCTCGTCGTGAAACAGCTTCTTGAACGTGATGGAGCCGTGAGTGCTGACGACCTGATCCGATAGCGGCGCATAAAGCGTGTACGAATGTGACCAACCGCCCGTCTTGCCGCGCCGCTCCAGCTCCTCCTGCAGCTCCAGCTTAAGCTGGAACGAGGAATAGCTGCTGGATGCAGGGTCCATTGCGATAAAGGACTTAACCCTCGGCTCAATGCCGAGATTGTTGACCGAGGTCATCAATTGATCGAATTGATCATCAATCTGCTGGACAAGAAAAGAAAGCTTATTGCGGTTATTTTGCTGGATCTCCTCCTGCACAACCTTTACGCTGACTTGATTGGAATACGTATAAAGCGCCACGAACGGAATGAGCAGCAGTCCCATAATGGCTAATATTTTTTTGAAAATATTCGATTTTTCCACTAGGTATGCAGCCCTCTCCGACAAGGAAAAGCACCGATTCCCCTTTAGGAGGAACGGGTGCCAGCCTTGAACCCGATGTCACTTATTCATTGGTTTTTACTGAATTGTACCATTCATTGATTTCATTCGTAATCGTGTCTCCGCCCGACGATTTCCACTGCGCCACGAACGTATCGAACGCATCGATCGGACTTTCGCCGTAAATAATTTTGTTGAACGTTTCCTTCTCGCTCTTATTCAGGAAATCCCAACGCTTCTTATAGGTTTTTGTAGGCGAGCCATTGTAAAGGTTCGGCATCGCATACTCAATCTGGCTGAAGTTAACAGCGCCGGCATGAATGTTTTTATCCAAATCCATCGACGATTTTTTCTCGAAAGCCGTAGCCGGCTCCTTGCCGCCATCCAAATCGTTCATCGTCTTCATAACAAGCGACGGTATACGAGCTCCATCAAACAACAGCGTGTATTTGCCGAGGTTCATCATTGGCTTGTCTTCAGCGAACGCTGCAGCATCCCATGTCGGCTCTCCGTCTTTAATCAAGTAATCATAACCCTCTTCAAAGCCGTATTCAAGCGGACTTCCGGCCTGCGGGTCGCCTTGATTCTCATAGAGATAGTTCGCATAAAGGAAAAACGCTTCCGGATGCTCGAAACTTTTGTTGATCAAAATAACCCCGTTGCTCACGCCCGATTGACTGCGGCCAATATGCCCGTCTGGTCCCGCCGGCAGCGGATAAGCGCTGTAATCTGCGTTTTTGTCGACTTCCTTAACCGCCGGAAGCGGCCAGCCTCCCGCCCAGTATGGCGCAGCTACGATGCCTGCTTTGGCCGAAGAGAACAGTTCGGCTGCCTTGCCCTCGTCATGAAGGCCTGCTTCTTTATGGATATAGCCCTTCTCCATCCAGTCCTTCAGCTTGCCAAGCACCGTCTTTACAGCCGGTTGAATCGAGCCATATGCCAGCTTGCCCTCGCTGTCAGCATTCCACTGTCCCGGCATGACGCCGTAAGCGCCGAACAGGAAGTCTGCATCCGCAAGTCCCCATGTGTTCATTCCGTTTTTCAAGCCGACCGCGAGTCCTACCGTATCTTTATTGCCGTTGCCGTCAGGATCCTGATTCGCGAAAACGTCCATCATTTTCTCCATATCATCGATCGTAGCAGGCGGCTGCAAATTAAATTTTTTCATCCAGTCGTCTCTAATCCAGAGGACCGTATCGTTATTGTTGGAATAGTCCAGTACAGGAATCGCGTATTTCTTGCCGTCACGAACGTACGGATTCCAGACGCTCGCATCCTCGGCCATCGCCGACTTATAAGACTCGCTGGCGTACTTATCAAACAAATCGCCAACCTCGATAAATTTGCCCGAGTCGATCAGCGCATCGATTACATCCTGCGAGCCGCGATATTGCACGATGTCCGGCAGGTCTTCATTTGCTGACAACAACAGTCTAATTTTTGTGTCGATCGAGCTGCTGTCCGCTGTCCATACGTAATTGAGATCGATATTAAACGTCTCTTTCGCCCAGGTTACATGCGGGTTGTTGTTAATATCCTCCCCATCGCGGAACTTCACGTCGCTCGTCATTTGACGGACGATATCCATTTTGACCGGCTCGCTGAATTTCCCCGTTTCCATAACGCTTTCCACAGCGGCCTGATTACCTGGATCGGCAGTTGCTTCACCTGCGTTGCCGCCGTTTCCGTTCGAGCTTGCACAAGCGCCTAACAGACTCGTGCAGATGACAAGCGACGTCAATAAACTCGTAAGCTTCATCCATTGTTTATTCAAAATAACTTCCCCCTTCATATTCTTCTATCGGATTCAACCCTATTCCTTTACGGAGCCAAGCACGATTCCTTTAACGAAAAACTTTTGCAAAAATGGATAGACGGCAATGATCGGCAGTGTAGCGATAAAGATTTGGGCTGTCTTCACCGTTCGATTCGAAAGCTCCTTCATCTCGTCGGCGTTGACGCTCATGCTGCTCAAATCGCGCTGCACGACAAGCGTTTGAAGCAGCGTCGACATCGGATACTTGTCCGTTTGCGTCATATAGATAAGACCGTCGAACCAAGCATTCCAGTGCCCAACCATCGTAAACAACGAGATCGTGGCAAGGGAAGGCAGCGAGATCGGCAAGTAGATTTTCCATAATGCCCGAAAATGTCCCGCGCCATCAATAAACGCGGCTTCCTCCAGCGCCTTCGGCACCGAGGTTCGAAAAAAATTCATCAACAAGATCGTATTATACACGCTAACCGCTCCCGGAAGCACGAGCGCCCAAATCGAATTCAGCAAGCCAAGCTTCTGAACGACCATGTATCCGGGAATAAGGCCGCCGCTGAACAGCATGGTGAACACGAAGAACCAAGCATACATATTGCGTCCTTTGAACTCATTGGTTTCCTTCGACAGCGAATATCCGATCAGTACGGACAAGCCTACAGCTATGGACGTACCGAGCACGGTCCGCAAAACCGAGTTCACGAACGAGCCTACAAAATTGGCATTGGTTAACGTCACCTTATAGGCTTCGAGCGAAAAACCAATCGGCCACAGCTTCACGATGTTCGCATCCGCAGCCGCCGATGAGCTGAACGATACCGCTAGCACGTGAAGCAGAGGAGCGATACATAGGAAGGACAACAAAGCTAGAAACACGCCATTTCCTACTGAAAAAATACGATAAGTTAACGATTGATGATGCATCTGACTCCCCCCTTTTTAGAAGATGCGGTAATTGGCCAGCTTATAGGCGAGCCGGTACGAGATGACGATCAGAACGAAGCTGACTAGCGACTTGAACACGCCCACCGCAGTACCAAAGCCGAAGTCCCCGCCGATTAGCCCTACGCGATAAACATAAGTATCGATGATATCGCCTTTTTCGTAGACCAGCGGATTGTAAAGATTGAAGATTTGATCAAAGCCTGCGTTCAAAATATTTCCGAGCGACAGCGTTGCGACCACAATCGTAATCGGAATGAGCGACGGAATCGTGATCGACAGAGTCTGCTGCCACCGATTTGCTCCGTCAATAAGCGCAGCCTCGTAAAAGTCAGGATTGATGCCGGAAAGCGCAGCCAGAAAGATGATCGTCGAAAAACCAAAGTCCTTCCATACGTCACTGACGATGATCGTGAATCGGAACCAATCGCCGTTGCCGAGGAAGAAGATCGGTTCAATTCCTATCCAGCCAAGCGCTTGATTCACTAGTCCGCCGTCGGTCGACAGCATGTCCAGCAAAATCCCACCGAGAATGACCCAGGATAGAAAATGCGGCAAGTATACAAACGTCTGCACGAACCGCTTAAATACCATTTTCCGCACCTCGTTAAGCAAGAGCGCAAACACCAGCGGCACAATCAGGTGAGCTACAATTTTAATGACTGCGATAAGCAAGGTGTTCCAAATGACCTGCCTTGCATCCGGATATTCGAACATGAGCCTAAAGTTCTCAAAGCCGATCCAATCGGAACGGAAGAAGCCTAACTGCGGCTGAAAGTCCTGAAAGGCCATTACAAGTCCCAGCATCGGCAAATATGAGAAAATAAGAACTAGCACAATTCCCGGCACCAGCATGATATGAAGCGGCCAAGTAAGCTTGAAGTTCCACCTCCGTGCAATCCGTTGTTTCAATAGGTTCTCCCCCTTCCATCCTTAATGTTTTTTCTATGTTAGCGATTACAAGACTAATTGTAGCGCTGCGGAGCCAGGTCCTTATATAACAATGTTTTAAGATTGGTAGCACGATATTAGGGATTATGAGCAGGCAAAAAAAAGAGGCCTTCCCCCGGTGATTGATATCCGGTGTGGAAAGCCTCTTTTAAGCCTTGGCAGGCAGGTCTACTCGTAAATGTACGAGCAGCAGTAATCCGATACTTCAGCAACTTGAAGCTTGAATTTCGTGTTCGCAGGCACTTTGAATTCGCCTTCGCCTTGAATGTGCAGCCACTCGGTTTCGCCAGGCAGCAGCACTTTCAAATCGCCGGCTAAAATCTCCATGATTTCGACGCAGTCTGTTCCAAACTCGTAGTCGCCCGGCAACATAATACCGAGTGTTTTTTTAGTGCCATCCGCGAACAATACAACGCGGCTCGTTACTTTACCATCGAAGTAGACGTTAGCCTTCTTGACGATCGATACGTTATCGAATTGAGACATGGTAGCTGTGATCTCCCTTATATATCGGATGCTAAAGCTTGAAACGCTATTACAGCATTGCTTTTACTTTGCTAACAACATTTTCAACCGTAAAGCCATATTCTTTGATTACGCGATCGCCAGGTGCGGATGCGCCGAAACGGTCGATAGCAAGAATATCGCCTTGGTCTCCTGTGTAACGATCCCAGCCGAATGGATGAGCCATTTCGATTGCAAGGCGGGCTTTAACCTCAGGAAGAATGACAGAGTTTTTGTATTCCTTCGATTGCTTCTCGAACAAATCCCAGCTCGGCATGCTGACGACACGCACTTGAATGCCCTCTTCTGCCAAAGCTTTTTGAGCAGCTACAGCTAGTTGCACCTCAGAGCCTGTTGCAAGAATTTGCGCTTGCGGCTTGCCGTTTGCAGCATCGGATACCACGTATGCTCCGCGGCGAAGGTTGGCGTGAACATCGCTCACTGTGCCTTCAAGGATAGGCAGGTTTTGACGAGTAAGCACAAGTGCTACCGGGTTGCCTGTATTCTCAACGGCATATGCCCAAGCTGCTGAAGTTTCGTTAGCATCAGCCGGACGAATAACCGTAAGGTCAGGGATGATGCGGATCGAAGCAAGCTGCTCGATCGGCTCATGCGTAGGGCCGTCTTCGCCAACTGCGATACTGTCATGCGTCAATACATAAACGACAGGAAGCTTCATCAATGCAGCAAGACGGACAGCAGGACGAAGGTAATCCGTAAATACGAAGAACGTACCGCCGAATACTTTCAAGCCGGAGTGCAGCGCAATACCGTTCATTGCAGCAGCCATACCGAATTCACGAACACCGTAGTACAGATTGCGGCCATCGTAGCTGCCTGGTTTGAACTGCGTCAAACCTTTTAAGTGAGTCATTGTCGAGCTCTCAAGGTCAGCGGATCCGCCGAAAATCGTAGGTACGTTTTTCGCAAGACCGTTAAGCGCGTTGCCTGAAGCTACGCGAGTCGATACCGCGTTGTCTGCCGTTGTGTATGCAGGAAGGTCGGCATCCCAGCCCTCTGGCAATGCGCCGGAGATTGCAAGCTCGAACTGAGCCGCTAGCTCAGGGAAAGCTGCTTTATATGCTGCAAAGCTTGCATCCCACTCTGCATTGGCTTGCTCGCCGCTGCTTTTCACATCTGCGAAATGAGCGCGAACCTCGTCAGGCACATGGAACTGAAGATCTTCCGACCAACCGTAAGCTTGCTTCGTCAATTTGGTTTCATCAGCGCCAAGCGGTGATCCGTGAGGACCTGCATGTCCGCCTTTGCCGCCTTTGTTCGGGCTGCCGTAGCCGATAACCGTTTTTACTTCGATCAAAGTCGGTTTGGAAAGATCTTCCTGCGCATCAGCAACCGCTTTGGAAAGGGCAGCAAGGTCGTTGCCGTCTTCTACGCGAAGCACTTGCCAGCCGTAGCCTTCAAAACGCTTTTGAACGCTCTCGGAATAGGAAAGGCTCAGCTCGCCATCAAGCGAGATATCGTTGGAATCATATAGAACAACCAATTTGCCAAGCTGCAAGTGGCCTGCGAAGGAAGCAGCCTCGTGGGATACGCCCTCCATCAAATCGCCGTCGCCGCAAATGGAATATGTGAAGTGGTTGATTAGATCGTGGCCTTCTTTGTTGTAAGTAGCGCCAAGCTGTGCTTCCGCAATCGCCATACCAACTGCCATTGCAATACCTTGTCCAAGCGGACCAGTCGTTGCATCAACGCCGGCTGTGTGGCCAAACTCAGGGTGTCCTGGTGTCAGGGAGCCCCATTGACGGAAGTTTTTCAGCTCTTCAAGCGGCAAGTCATAGCCGGAAAGGTGAAGAAGGCTGTAAAGCAGCATAGAGCCGTGGCCAGCTGACAAAACAAAGCGGTCGCGGTTAATCCATGTCGGGTTCGATGGGTTGTGCTTCATATTTTTTGCAAACAGCTGATAGCCCATTGGCGCAGCGCCCATTGGCATACCAGGGTGGCCTGATTTCGCTTTCTCGATGGAGTCGATCGCCAGTGTACGGATCGTATCGATTGATAGCTGTTCAATTGATTTTTGTGTAACAGTCATTCCATTTGCCTCCTATGGTCTACTCTAGTCTAATTTCGTCTCGTCATATGGTTTCTCAATAACGATTGCAGCGTCATACCAGTACGCAATAACTTTGAATATTGTATCACTCTGGGTGCTTGTTTTCCATCATAAATAAAAGAACACCCGCATAATTATACAGCTAGTTGAATACAACCGTTTTGTTATTATGCACGATTACGCGATCTTCAATATGCCATTTTACAGCCCGAGCAAGCACAACACGCTCAATCGTCCGCCCAATACGTTTCAAATCGTCCACATTGTCGCGGTGGCTGACGCGCTGAACGTCCTGCTCGATAATTGGTCCGCCGTCTAGCTCCTCCGTCACGTAATGTGCTGTTGCTCCAATGATTTTCACGCCGCGCGTATACGCCTGTGCATAGGGCTTGCCGCCCACGAATGCCGGAAGGAACGAATGGTGAATATTAATGATGCGATTCGGAAACTGCTCGATAAACTTCGGCGAAATAATTTGCATGTAGCGCGCCAATACGACGATATCCGCCTTATCCGCGACAACCTCCATTTGCTTGCGCTCCGCCTCAGCCTTCGTAGCAGCCGTGACCGGGATATGGTGGTAGGCAATGCCGAAGGATTCGACAAGCTCCCGCATATCCGGATGATTGCTGATAACCATTGAGATATCGGCATCGAGATCTCCTGCCTTCCACTGCCACAGCAGCTCAAGCAAGCAATGATCCTCCTTGGATACAAATACGGCAAGACGCTTCTTGCGGCTCGCACGGAAGGTATGCCATTTCATATCGAAACGATCCGCTACTCTTGCGAAATCCTCTACGAGAATAGGAAGCTCCTTATCTAAATCAAGCAAATCAAATTCGAAGCGGATAAAAAACATGCCGCCTTCCGGATCCATCGTATATTGATCCGATTGTACGATATTCGCTCCGTGCTCATATAGGAAATGCGATACGGCCGCAACGATGCCCGAACGATCCGGGCAAGAAATCAGCATGCGGGCACGGCCGCTTTTTCCGCCGAACGCATTGCTGATATCGGACGGGGTGGATTGGGATGACATGGACTTCAAACTTCCTTTCACAACGATATAAAATGAATGATTAAATCGATATTAAACCTTAGCGAGCAGCTCCTTGCCGCCAAACCAAGCGGTAATCCGCTGATTGATTTGTTCCTCCGTCAATTCGGAAGATAGCGGCTGGCCTGCGATCACAAGGTCGTATAGACGCTCCATTGGCTCGCGCGGGTCTGCTTTTTTCGCTTTCGCATCATTTTTCAGCAAATCCCATGTGGACAGTACAAAAACTCTAGGATCAATTTCTTGCTTGCCGAAGAAATGGTGCAGACGCTCTACGTCCTCGAAGAACGTTTCACCTAAGCGGCTTCTGCCATTGCCGTTTAACAAGGCGATTTCCGCTTCATACATTGGCCGCTCCGTCTTGTCTTCCTTGCCGATCCATGGCGTTTCCAAAATGAAAGGACGACCTTTTAGCCCTTCATGACTAACGATCCTTTGGATTGCTTCATGTCCAAGCCAGCCTGCGCCGACCGGAGCATGCCTGTCCTTGCCTGCGCCGCGCGAATTTTTGCTGTCATTCACGTGAACGACCGCTACGCGGTCAAGACCAACTATACGGTCAAACTGCTCCAGCACGCCGTCCAGATCATTAACGAGATCATAGCCAGCATCATGCATATGGCAGGTGTCCATACATACGGTCAGGCGATGATTATCCTGTACCTTGTCGATAATCGCTGCAATCTCTTCAAAGCTGCGGCCGATTTCGGTGCCTTTGCCCGCCATCGTCTCAAGCGCGATGTTCACATTCGTTTCCTTGGTACCGGCAAGCACTTCATTTAAGCCCTCTGCAATACGGACAATGCCATATTCGGCATCCTTATCCGTATAAGCGCCCGGATGAAGGACAATATTACGAACACCGATATAGTCTGTACGACGAATTTCTTCCTGCAAGAAAGAAACCGCGAGCTCATACGTTGAATCCTTGTACGAGCCTAAGTTAACGATATACGGAGCATGTACGACTATTTCATTGATGCCGGATTGCTCCATTAGCGCCTTGCCTTCTTCAATATATAACGTGTCGACCGGCTTCCGTCTTGTATTCTGCGGTGCGCCGGTGTAGATCATGAACGTACCTGAGCCATAGGATAATGCTTCTTGCGCTGCAGTCAGCAGCCCCTTGTCCGAAAATGATACATGGGAACCTATTTTCAACATGAATCTTTCGCCCCTTTCGGTTGATCAAACCTTATTTTACAAGGAATGTCGAAATAAATCTAGGAATACGGTATAATTCATTATTGAGGTGAAAGACACGTATGAAAGTTGCGCCCGATTGGTTTATGTATTTTATCGTTTTTTGGGCGATCGTCATGGTTGGGGCTATGTCGATTGGCGGATTTTTCATGTTTCGAAAATTTCTCAAGGTGCTTCCGATGCGAGACGGCAAGTCTAAGCTCGATTGGCAAAATTACTGGGTAGAGCGCAGCCGCAGCATGTGGAACGACGATTCCAAAGAGCTGCTGGATGAGCTTGTATCTCCAGTGCCAAGCGCTTTTCGCGATATAGCTAAACATTCCATCGCGGCCAAAATCGGCCAGGTGGCGATTGAATACGGCGCATCGACCGTAACGCGCGAGCACTGCATCGAAGGCTACATACGAGCAACTCCAAAACGTGATTACCGCAGCCTAGTTACCTTCCTTGAGCGTCAAGGCATTGACTACGGACCCTATAAGCATTTACTTAATAAATGAGTTTGAGCCGCTCCGTGCGGCTTAAGCTCATTTATTACTTTCTGCAGAAGCAGGCAGGTTGAGTATGCCATTTGCTTCACAGCTTTCATATTCGGTTATATATAAATGTAACCTATCCAGCGTTAATTTCGTTATTACATACAGGAGGTGGTTCTAATGATGAACTCATCGAAGCGAAGAAGAAGCAAAAAAGCAGTTGCAGCAGGAGCAGTTCTTCTAGCTGTTATGCTTGCCACATCAGCTTGTAGCGGTACGAACGCAAACAATGAAAATAAAGGAAACGAACAACAAGGAACGATAGAGGAAGGACCGGCAGTCAGCGAATTGCCTGAGGAAAGCGGGGTGCTTGAGCCTGATGTATCCACGCCTGAGCCGACTGAAGCTCCAGCCAACAACGGTGGAATCGAGGAGCCGGCAGACCCAGTCAAAGTTAGTGAAGGAACGTACAGCGGTCTGAGCGACTCGCACTCCATAGAAATCGAAACGGCGACTGGGACCATTCCGATGCAAATAACGGAAGAGCAAAAGAGCACGATTGAAGCTTTGCCTGATCAAGCAAAAGTAAAATTCGAATATAAAGAAAAAGCGATTGAAGGCGAAGCGACCCTCAAACAAAATTGGCTCGTTAAAATCGAGGAAATCAAGTAATAAGGTAGATGTGAATGAAGGAGCGGACAGGGATGCGGGTTGCAATTGCTGGTGGAACTGGCTTTATCGGGCGTGCGCTAACCAAAGCTTTACTGGAGAGAAACGATGAGGTTTATATTATTTCTCGGCAGAGTTCGAGTGGGCGTTCAGAGCCCTCTGGCGTTACCCGATTTACCTGGAGCGAGCTTGAAGCTGTTCCAGCACTGCTTGAAGGTATCGACGCAATCGTAAATCTTACAGGTGAATCGATTAATCAGCGCTGGACTTCGGCTGCAAAGCAGCGTGTCATGCAATCAAGAATGACAGCAGCAGCCCGCATCGCTAAGCTTATGCAATCGCTCAAGTACAAGCCTCCTCTTGTCGTGAATGCCTCAGGCATTTCTGCATACGGCATTTCGCCAGACGGTATTTTCGATGAATCCAGCCCGACTAAGGTGACTGATTTCTTATCGGAGGTCGTGCAAAAATGGGAGCAGGCCGCTGACACAATTCCTGCCAAGCGGCTGGTCAAGCTCCGTGTTGGCGTCGTATTGGACAAGAAGGAGGGCGCCTTCCCGTTAATGGCCATGCCCTATCGCTTGTTTGGAGGCGGCAAAATCGGCAGCGGAAAGCAGTGGCTTTCTTGGATTCATCTCGAGGATATGATCCAGCTTATTTTGTTTATATTAGACAATGAGGACATAAGCGGACCTGTTAACGGCTCCTCGCCCGACCCAGTCACTAATGATGCTTTTGGCCGCGCAATTGGAAAGGCAATGGGAAGGCCGCATTGGTTTCCAGTGCCAGCCGCACTAATGCGGGTATTGTTTGGCGAAATGTCAACGCTGCTACTAGACGGGCAGCGGGCGCTGCCTCGCAAGGCGCTTGAGCACGGATTTACCTTCAAATATCCGACCGTGGATGCTGCCATGAATGAATTAGTAGGCAGTCATCGATAAGATAGATCTCTTCAAACCGATTTAAGCTCGTAGGAAGGGCCTTTCTCGCCTGCTAATTGGATAACGTCGCCTAGTGAAAGCTTATAGCTTTTGTAAGGAATCATCGCTTGTCCATTTAGCAGGCTGCCATTCCTGGACCCCAGATCCTTTGCTTTAAACTCCCCCTTCAAGCGCTCAATCTCCAAGTGAAGGCGCGATACTCCACTGGCAATATCCGCATAGCTTACCTGCTCGCCCATCCGGCCTATTTTAAAGCATCCCTCAACTAATTCCAGTCTCGTAGCTTGGCCCTCCCAGCTTCTTTGGAGCCATTCAGTAAGCTCGCCAGAAGTCTCTTTTTGCTGCTCCCTCGCAAGTTGAACTGTTGGTTCAACAATAGGAAACATCGAATTCGCAGCGACCACATGCAGCGAAGCTTTAGAATGGGGCTTGCTCTCTTCATAATGGTCTTCCGGTGATGGCTTCGAACCTGTCGTACTCTTATTTTGTTCATCGTATATATTCGCAAGCTCTGGGAACATTCTCAAGTCTGGCTCATATTGGTCCATATCAAATTCGGCATCCAATGAGGCGGCATGCGTTTTCCTCCAAACTAGCAGCATACCAGCTAGAAGCAGCAGAGTGATGCCCAAGCTGATCAGCAGGCTTTGCCTCGTTTCAGCAACAAAATAAACAAACCGCCATACGCATGCTATCACGATGATGAAACCAGCTGATAGAAGCCATTTTTTCTTTTTATCTGACGTTGTCTCTTCAAAGCTATCATCCCAATCCTCCAGAATATCGTTAGAGGAAGTATTTATGTCAGTATATGCTTCCAACTGGGAGGAAAAAGTCTGCTGTGGCTGCTGCAAGTCTTGGAAGCTTGGCGGCTCAGCTTGTTGATTATCGCTTTTCCATGAATAGGTCTCTGTATGTACAGACTGAAAGGAATGTCGGGAATGCTGTGCTTGCTGGGATTCTTCTTGCACTTGCCGGGCTTGCTGAGTTTGCTGGGACTCGTCGGCTAGCCGGGAACGCTGGGATTGCTGGGACTCTTGCGCTTTCTTAGAGTTCTGGGATTGCTGGTACTCATGTTCTTGCCGAAAATGTTGTGCTTGCTGCCTATGTACCGTTTGAACTGCTCCATTATGCTGCACGGAAGGAGGTTCTCCTATCAGCTTCAGAAGCGTAGCCCGCAGCTCAGCTAGCGGCCATCTTGTACCCGTTAAATGATGCAGAACCTGCTTTAATCCCTCTCCGTCGATTTGATCGATATACGAGGTGAAACGAACAATCAACGACAAGAGGTCGCCTGTACCGACAGCTTGGTCAGCAGCATCTCCTTTCATAGGCACGTATGCTAAGCGAATGTCATGCAAATGATGCCCGAAAAAAATAAATTGCTCGTCGAGCAAGCAGCCTTCCGGCCGCAGCATATAGTGCTTGCACTCAAAAAGAGCATCCGTAACGGCTAATATTAGCGAATAGTACTGCTCCATCGTAAGCTTCTGCTGCTGCAGACGGTGAAGGAGCATTTTCATGCCCGACAGCTTATATCGAAAGATTAGCTTGCCATCCAGCTCAAACCAATCAACTGGCAGCAGAAAAGGAATCCGCTCGCTCTGCAGCATTTGAATTTCGATTTCATCAAGCTCGCTCCTATATATGCCGCCTTCTCGATCAAGCGTCATCTCATGCCCTTGATTCATAGTAAAATCAACGCGATAGCTTTGCACGCCACCTTCATCTCCCTTCAAATCTGCTAGCTTAGCTGATCATTGACCATACCGTAATAGCTGCAGGCGCAACCGCCAGCATAAACGGAAACTTCTTGCCTGAGTCCGCCCACTGCAGCCACTGGCTCCTTTTCCATCCTGCTGCTGGAGCGAGGATGGCAGTTACGCCTGCCGTCATTTTCTTGCCGAAAGCACGATTCACAACAACAAGACATACCCCGATCGCCCCTGCGTACAAAATGGCATATAGCATCATTTGCAGCACGACACATACTCCTACCCAAGCTCCCAGCGCACCAAACAGCTTCACGTCGCCGGCGCCAATCCCTCTCGCCAAGTGAAGCAGCAGCAATGGAACGAAGCCTGCGGCTGCGCCGACAGCTGCTTTTGCCAATCCATCTATTCCGCTATAGGCAGCATGATAGATAAATGCAGCAGCAAAAAAACTGACCGTTAGCCGATTCGGAATAATCTGCGCCTTCAAATCCGTCACGAAAGCAATAATCAACAACACGGCTGTAGCAGCCGTCATCATGAAACTCATGCTAACTCCCTCTCCGTTTCTGTTTTTTTTCAACTGCCACCGCTGCTTTTTTTCACTTCAAAATGCATTGATACTTGATTGGCCTGCTTGCTCGTTTCTGAAGCTGTAAGCTCCCAAATGCCGGGTGTTGTATTTCCGGATACATGCCAAGTCCACGTCACATAGCCATTGGCATCGGCAACGGCTGCTCCCAGATGCTTCGCTTTGCTTGAGCCGCTTTTGTAGGCGACATCAAGCGATATAGCAGCATTCGGCTCCGTCTTGACCGTAACGGTCGCCTTCCTTCCAGGCCGCAGCGGCGTCGGTTCGATAGCCACGATTTGGATCGGGATATTTTCTTGTTCAACGCTTTCCATTCCATATCTGGCAGGAGCAGAATCACTTATCCAAACACGCTCGGAGGCTTGCTCCTTAAGCACGATTGGCCTCCCGTAGAAAGGAAGCTTTAACGGGAAATCATACTCCACCGAAATAGCTAAATAAGGCTCATCTTTCTTCCCTAGATCAGGCAGCGTTAGCCAGTCCAGCCTTAGCCGCTTCGGATCGATAATGGCAGCATCCGCAAATTCTCTTAGTAACGGTTCAATGACGGCTCGTCCTATTTCCGTTGCGGCCATATTTTGAAGAGGCCTAAAATCACCACGCAGCGCGGACGATACCATCTCCCCAGCCGGCGATGGAAGCCACTCCGACGCTTCTGCCGCAATCTCGCTCCATGAGGACAAAGGAAATCGCGCTTGTACAGGCACTGGAATCTGGGCTGCCGCCTGCTGCCATGCCAGCTCTACAGGATGAATATTTGTTGCCATTTGCCTTACCGTCTGAGATGCCGCGGAGTGCAGTGCCATCTGTACAGCACATAGACGAATGAGCATAACAAACACAAGCAGTATAATCATTATCATAGGCATAACTAACGCAGCTTCTAAAACGATTGAGCCTTGTTCATTTCTGCGGCATCGGCATCTAATAGGACCAGCCAATCGTTTGTGTCGTCTCATAGCGATTGCCGACAACCTTTCCTTCCAAAAGTCCGAACTTACCGAGCACTTGCATCATGCCAGGCACAAACCATAGCTGCGCAGAAACCTTACCCTCTCCCGTCACTCCGCTCGGAACGGCTGAAAGCGTCGTTCCGCTATTTTGCTCGATGACCGCAATCATGCGGGCTAGGCTTGCTCCATTCTCCGCGCCATGCATAAGAATGAACAACCGTAAATAGTCCGTATACGACAGCTCAACTCTCACATATTTAGACAAAGGCGCTGAACCTCGTTCAGTGAAGGCAAGCATATCCTCTATCGTCTTCTCCAAGCCGTAAATAAGTGCCGCTGACAAAATAAGTAACGGATGGCCCAGCGATCTGCTTTCAATCAAACCTTCCATCGTCCTTATAGCAAGTCGAGCCGCAAACAGCTCTCCGTATGCCGCTGCAATATTACCGATTGGATTATGAAAGCCATAGATGATATACTCCGCCTCCTGATTATTAAAAGAGACTGCTTGCGAAAGCTCTGATACATTTCCATCCGTCATCATCGACCGCAAATACTGCGGAGCAAAATGAGAGTAACGACTAATCACGTACTCGCCATAATAAACCGAATCCCTTGCCCGCTCCAGCATTCCGGACATACCCGAAAATAAACCGTCCATCAAGGCAGTTGATTGTTCGGCAGCCTCATGTGCATCGACCGCTTGTCCTGCCCCGGCCGCCGCCGCCGTGTTGTCTGACTGCTGATTAAACATTAAGTTTTCGTTATAACGCATCTTAACCTGCTCAAAAGTTTGCATATGCTCTTCCGTCTGAGGGATGGCTGTCAAGCCGTGAAGCATGCCGCGCGCCCGCTTCCACAGCGATCCGGCTTGCTCCTCCTGCTGCTTAAGCTGCGCTTTGATATTGCCTTGCTCAAGCGCCTGCTTGCGACTAACAATGACGCCAGCGGGAAGGATATATTTCTCTTCATACGTACCGTATGCCAATCGCAAGCTAGCCGCACTTTCCAGCAATCTATCCGGAGCCTTACTTTTAATCGGCTTCACCAAGGATGCCAAGCTGCTAGATTGAAAACCTCCCGCCTCCATATCGACGGCTGATGCAGCTGTTCCTTGCGCCTCTAGCTCCTGCCTATAGTCGTTAAACCAACCATCAGGCTTTACAAGCTCCGTTGCAGCTTCCTTCACCTGCTTAATATCAGATGCGGCGCTTGCCGGAACAAAGTGCTGCTCCGAGCCTGTTACGCTGCGCCTTGACACCGCATCATAATCAGCTAGATTTGACTGCTGATTCGCTTGTTGAACGAGCCTCAGCATATCCTCATTCAGTAATCGTGCGGCTTCCAGCTCCTTAATAGCATTTCCATGCAGCTTTACATGCTGCTTCAGCATCCCTCCGCTCACACGGCGAAGTTCAATGACGAACGCTCTGACTTTATTCTCATATTCCGCAATCTCACTCGTATACTTTGCTTTCTCTCCAGGAGGCAGCGATTGATCATGCATAACCATTTCAGCATAGTCTTCGTATTCGCTAGCGATGCCAAGAGCGGTTTCACCAGCCAACGCTACTCCTCCCGTCTGGACGGGAATCATCGCTGCTATGCCGCTTTCTCCTACCGTTACAGCGGATTGCTCCTGCAGCACCAGCACTCTGGCAAGGTGAGCTTCCCGCTTCTCGTAAAGCCTGCGCATTTTCTCAAGCAGATTGACTGCAACGGAAGCTTCCTTCATCGCCCCTGCCATGGGCACAAACCTCGCAGCAAGCTCCAGCGTAAAATCAATAGGCGCCTTATACTTCATCTCCTCAAGCACCTGCCTGCCAAACACATCATGCCTGCCTAGAAACGACGCAGCATGCAGCTCAGAGGACTCTAGCTTCGAGCGAACCAGCTTCATGCCTTGTTTATTCGAATCAATAGCTCCTTCTGCATTAGCTTTCATCGCCTCTGCGAAGAGCATTTTCCCTTCTGTTCCGCCGCGCCCGAACAGCCCATATCTCTCATAAAGAACAGAATCGTAGGCAGAGAGCACGGAACGAACGCTGGAGCGGACAGCATCTTCAGTAAGCTTATGCAAGGCTGCAATCCGGGCATAATCAATGAGCAAAGAGAAAAATAGCAGCAGCGCGGATAATACGATGACCGAAAATGTCGTCACTGCACCGTCCTCATGAAACAGCAGTCTGCTTTTTCCATATTCTCGCCTGTATCTCCTGTCCTTCTTCACGACCACAGCTGCTCTGCCCCTCTCATCTTGAATCCTCTGTAAGGCACAACCTTAAATCATGGCTTCCTCACTTCTGTTGCGTCTTTGTAGGGAGCCAGCGCTTGACCTGCCTGAGACCTTGCCTGGCCTGCTCCGCCTGTCCGATTGGCAAACTTCGTTGTATAATAGCGGACAAGATCAACGCTCCGTATAAACTCTACCGGATCAACAACGGCGGCAGTCGATACCGACATTGGCTCTCTCCGCAACCAGCTTTTCTCAACAGATCGATTAGATAATGGCGACTTCAGCTTTACCTCGATCTCTCTCTTTAAGGCGCCGCCCGAATAGCTGATCTGGCCTTCGTATGCAAGACCCGCTTGTCCGATCCACCTTACCGCCTGCTCCAATTTTCGCAGGGGTAATGCTGCCTCAGCTTCGCCTGCCCTAGCTAGAGGAATCGCGACTGCTGCTGCATGCTTCTCTCCGCCCAGTCCGAACAAGCGGCCAAGCATCTCATCCTCGCCTATCCGCCAGTACAAGCCGTCATACTTAGACTCTGTAAGCATCCCGCTCCTTGCCTCGCGAAAGCTGTTATCCCAACCAAATGCGGCACGTTCCGCGGATGCCGAAGCCGCATAATACAGAACCACCTTCTGATACATGTACATGCCGAACAGGATAAAAAGCAAGATAAGCCCAAGAAGCATTGGAAAAACGATAGTCGACTCTAACGTAAAGCTGCCTTGCTCCTTCTTCAGCCATTGAAGCAGCCGCGCCTTCATCCTTGTCCCGCTCACAAGCATCACCCGCTAACTAAAAATTTTGTCCGCTTCGTCATCCGCTTTGCCCATTAGCCTTTCAATCAGCTCAATAATCCAATCCTTGAACAGCAGCGCAATAATGATGACGACCGCAATAATCAAAATAATTTCCAATGTGCCAAGACCTTCTTCCTCCGACCAGAACGACCGCACTGCTTGACCTAGATTTTTCATTTTTTTATCTTCCTCTCTGTTTTTTGGTTGATTAAGACATAAGCAGAACTGCTGGTGCAGCTACTAAAACCATGAGCACAAGCAATATGCCTACGAGGGGGAACACCAGCTTGGACGATGCTTCCTCTCCACGCGATCTCGCGATTGCCTTTCGCTTCTCCCACAGTGAATAGGACAGCTCACGCAGAGCGAGCACAAAGTGCTCCCCGCCTCGCCGATAATTCAGGAGCAGCACTGTCGTGAAAATCGATACTTCCTGAACGGAACAGCGTCGATTAAATCTCTCAATCGCCGCACTGAAGGCTTGACCATTCCGAAGCGAAATCACCGCAGCACCCCATTCTTTATAAAGCGGGTGCTCCTTGGGATCCTTCCCTTCCAGACATCTTGTTAATGCTTGCTGTACGGTTTCCCCTGCACCTACCAGCAGCATCAGCTTGCTCAGCATATCCGGAAGCTCGGAGATCATCTGCTGCTTACGCCGCTCTACGCGCCTCCCTGCTTCTACGAATGGGCGCAACGTCAGCACAATGCCGAATACGGCACCCATCGCTAGCAGCACAGGCTCTTGACCGAGCACGCTGAGCCATGCGCAAACCGTTAGGGACGCATAGCCTGTACCGAATGCAGCTGCCGCTTCTGCCTTCGTTCGCTCTATCGTCCAATCGCTTTCCATCAATACAAGCAGCTTCATATGGTAGCTGCTTATCGGCAGCTGCAGGGAATCGAACAAGCGGAGCCGCTCAAGCAGGCGCATAAATGGATGGATTAAGCAAAGCTGCTTCAGATACTGCTCCGCTTGATTTTCATTCCGCTTCCTGCTCGTAAGGCGAAGCCAAATCGAACGCAGTGCCGCTCCTCCAGCCAAGTAAAGCCATATTGCGGTAAAAGCAACAGCGGCAAAGGCTGCAGCCATTCTCCTCCCTCCCATCATCTACATCTGAATGTTCATTATTTTGGCCATCACCCAGAAGCAGGTCATTAAAAGCAGCAGCGCTGCTGTTAGCAATAAATAACCGATTCCTCCATATAAGGGAGCCATATAATCGGGGGCAGCGAGGCCAAGAAAAGCAAGAAAAACAAAAGGCACCGCCATCATAATTCGTCCTTCGAACCTTTTCTGAGCGATCATGACAGCAATCTCCTGCTCAATTCCGAGCTTTTCCCCGATAATAACGGAGGTTCGTTTCATCACCTCCAATAGATCCCCGCCCGAGCGTTTGCAAGCTGCCAAAGCATCAACAAACTGTGTGATCTCATCGATACCCGCACGATCTGCAAAGTTGCGAAGCGCATACTCAAGCGGCTCAGCGTTCTCCAATCGGAAGCGGACGATCTGGAACTCAACCAATAGCTCAGTACGCGGATCTAGATAAAGCAGCAACAAATCGTCAAGCGTGGATAAAAATGCATTTTCAAGCGAGCGACCTGCCGCAAGGGAGGAGGTAAGGGAAAACAATGCCTCCTTAAATTGCAGCTTCAATCGCTCTTTACGCTGCTGCAGCAGCGTTCTGCGTCTAAACCTAGGGGCAATTATCCCAAAACCAGAAAGCGCAATTGAAACGAAAATCGAATGATAAAATAAATATGCTGCTCCAAGGATCAGCAGCGCTCCGGCTATTGCAGCGACGATAAACTGCTTGCGGGTCAAGTGGTACTGCCTATAATCCGTTAAAGATCTGCCAGCCCTGATATGCGCCATTGCAGCGCTACTCTCCCAGCCGCACCATTCAAAGGCTCGCTGCAAGCGTCTTCCTTGCAAACGCGGCGGGCTATTTAATGCACTCGCTCCTCTAGGGCTGTTCATATCGCCATTCCTCCCTTTTTGCTCTTACCAGCCATCATCAGCTTGTCCATTTGCACGAGTGGATTGGCTGTTCTCTTTAGCTTGCCTGCCACCTGACCGTTACGTTCCCCCTCCTCCTCATAGAGGAAAAGCGGATTAAGCAGCACTTCGCCTGCCTCTATGCCTACGACCTCGCAAATTTCTGTTACTCTCCGCGTTCGATCCCGGAACCTTGAGATATGAATCACAATATCGATTGCGGATGCAATTTGCTGGCGGATCACCTGCACAGGCAATTCCGCCGCACTAAGCGCCATCGTCTCAAGGCGTGCCATCATATCCTTTGCCCCATTACTGTGGCCCGTAGACATGCTTCCGGAATGGCCAGTGTTAAGGGCTTGCAGCATATCCAGCGCCTCTCCGCCTCGCACCTCGCCAACGATAATTCGGTTGGGACGCATCCTTAGAGATGCGCGAATGAGGTCACGAATCGTTATTTCGCCTTTGCCCTCTGTATTGGCATTCCGCGTCTCCATCGAGACCAAATTCGGAACGGTACGTATTTGCAGCTCCGCGGAATCTTCAATGGTCACGATTCGCTCATCCGCTCCGATAAACTGCGACAACGCATTTAGAAAGGTTGTCTTGCCTGTTCCTGTACCGCCGCTTATGAAGATGTTGTATTGCGATGCAATCATCACTTTCAAAAATGATGCAGCCTCGTCTGATATGGAACCTAACGAAACAAGCTGTTCCATCGTAAGCGGCTGCTCAGGAAACTTTCGAATCGTCATGCATGGCCCCTTCAGCGCAACTGGCGGGAGCACGACATGTACCCTTGAACCGTCCTTCAACCGAGCGTCAACGATGGGAGAAGACTCATTAACGACACGGTTCACGCTGGCTACGACCGTCTGAATCAAGTCCTCCAGCCGTTCTCTGCTCTCGAACGAAACTGGCAGCAGCGTCATCTGCCCCCTACGTTCAACAAAGATTTCAGCATGATGGTTGATCATGATTTCGCTGATAGACGGGTCCTCCATCAAAGGCTGCAAAATATCAAGCCCTCTGAATGAATGGAACAGCCTGCGTACCAGCTGCACCTTCCCTGACGCTGTAAGCGGATGGCTCTCGCACCATTCGAATACGATTTCTTCCGCTATTCTCATCAGGCTGTCATCAGACAGCGCGCCGCTGAAATCGATTTTCGCCCGTACCTTGTCGCGCAGCGCAAGCACCTTCTCCTCGCTCAGCATCAGTCCTCTCCACCTTCCGGGCTAAGCTGCCTGAACAGCTTGGCTACCGCTGCCCGGTATTGCGGAGATGAGAGCAGCGCTGCACTGCTTGTACCCCTCCACTGCGAAATTTCCGGAAGCTGAACCTGAGCAAAGGCTAAACCATGCATTTCTCCGCTAGTGTGAATCTCAGCCTGTGCGGCATGATTTTTTACATGGATGAATTTAGAGGATATTCGGTTAAAACGATTTCCCCACTTCTGTACCCCGTAGCGGAGGGCCATTGCATGTTTATTCCGCACCGATGCCTCCTCATTCAACACCCAAAGCACCTGATTCGACCTTTCGAAAACGGCGGCATGCAGCTCCTCCAAGCCGCTCTCCAAATCGATAACGATAAGATCGTATTGCCCGCTTCGGACGATAACGTCCACTAAGCCTAAAGCATCATCCTCGCTTAGCGTCATTCGATCCTCCATATTCGTACAAGCCGCCAAATAATCTGCCTGCAGCAGTGAGTCACGTTTCCGATGCTCCAGAAGCCAATTCACCGCTTGATCCGGCTGAGACTTGAGGCCATACAAGAACTCAGACAAGCCTTCGCCTTGTACCCCCGCTTCGTTGCCCCCATCCCCATTACGCCGTGATCCAAGCCAGCTCTCTGACGTATTCCACCTCTCAAGGTTCAGGTAAAATGTTCGGCAGCGGTGCGTGCTTGCAGCATGTGCCAAGTGAAGCGCCAAAGCGGTCTTCCCTGTCCCGCCTGCCGCCGAGTAAACCGAAATAACTCTCACGCCTGCAGCTGATTCAATGGCTCCTCCTGTAAGGGCAGGAAGGACGGCGGTGCGGGCATGTATCTCTACTAATCGCTGCTGCAGCAGCGGCAGCGGCTGATATTGATGCAGCTCATTCTCGCTGTTGCTTTCTCCCAGCTTCAATACGAGCGCGACAATAGGGATACTTGGCAGCTCATTCTTCATCTCGTCAATCAGCTCGGGCTGTGCGGCCAGCAGGTCAATTTTGTAGCCCTGCTTCATATACCGCCTGCATGCATCCGCGCTTGTGAACGCGGTAACCTGCCATTGCTCGCCAAGCTTGCTGTCGCGGATATAATCAGCCAAGCGCCTCAAGTATTCTTGCTCTCTCACTGCAACTGCCAGCTGATATTTACTCAACCTCTTCCCTCCTTTTCGGTCAAGAAAACACAAAAAAAGCACCATAGAAGGCGCAGATAGCTGCGGCCTTTTACGGTGCTTCCGTGTTAACTCATTAACTTTGTATAAAATTTACCATAATCTGATTCCATCCGTCAACCTAGCAATTTACTTCTGTTTGCCCCAGTCGCTTAAAAACTTTTCAATACCGATATCGGTAAGCGGGTGCTTCCAAAGCGATGGCAGAAGCGAGCCTGGAATGGTCGCAATATGCGCCCCAGCGATAGCGGCCTGCTCTAGATGCCCGATATGGCGGATGCTTGCGACAATGATTTCGGTTGAATATCCATAGTTGCGAATAATGGTATTCAAATCACGAACCAGCTTCAAGCCTTCTACGCCGATATCATCCAGTCTACCAACGAATGGACTAATAAAGGTGGCGCCGGCTTTTGCCGCCATCAGTCCCTGCGCTGCGGAGAACACAAGCGTTACGTTCGTTTGAATGCCTTTCTCCGAAAGAGCGTGCGCCGCGTACAGCCCGTCCTCCGTCAAAGGCAGCTTTATGACGACGTTTGGAGCCCATTCTGCAATTTCAAATGCTTCCTTCAGCATATCATCGGCACTTGTGCCGATCACCTCAGCGCTGACAGGACCGGATACGATGCTGCAAATTTCTTGGATGACTTGTTTAAAATCGCGTCCCTCCTTCGCAATGAGCGAAGGGTTAGTCGTAACCCCATCAACGAGTCCAAGCTTGGCAATCCGTTTAATTTCATCTACGTTTGCTGTATCCAAGAAAAATTTCATGTCCGGTCATCTCCTTTTCCTATTGGAAAAATAGTTTGATTTCCCGTTCTGCGCTCTCGGGCGAGTCTGACCCATGGATGATATTGCTAGCTACATCGATTGCAAAGTCTCCGCGAATCGTCCCCGAAAGCGCGTCTGACGGATTCGTCGCGCCAATTAGCGCTCTCGCGTTTTTGACAGCATCCTTGCCTTCCCAGATCATGGCGAATATTGGGCCCGAAACAATGAAATCGACCAACTCGTCAAAAAACACCTTAGAGCGCAAATGCTCATAATGGTGCTCGGCATGCTCTCTTGATAGTTGCATGACCTTTGCATCTACAAGTGTAAAGCCCTTTTCTTCAAATCGACTAACAACACGACCAACCAAACCTCGAGCATATCCATCCGGCTTCACCATTACAAACGTTCTATCCATTAAGATTCCCCCTTGTCTCTATCGGTATAGCCATTTATTTGTTAAGCCATTCAGTTATAATTCCGGCTGTTTCCTCAATTGCGCGATTTGTGACATCAATTACGGGACAATTCAATGATTCCATGACGGCTTTCGCATAATCCAGCTCCTCTTGAATCCGCTCTGTCGTCGCATATTGCGCAGATGCAGGAAGCCCTAGCGTCTTCAGCCGCTCAGAACGAATTTCAAGCAGATGCTCTGCTTGCATCGTAAGTCCAATGATCAGCCGTCCAGGAGCAGGCTTTAATTCCTCGGGCGGGTTAACCTCCGGCATAAGCGGCAGGTTGGCTGTCTTAATGCCTTTGTGTGACAAAAATATGCTGAGTGGCGTCTTCGACGTCCGCGATACGCCAATTAATACGACCTGCGCCTGTACAAAGCCTCGCGCATCCTTGCCGTCATCGTATTTGACCGCAAACTCAATGGCATCCATCCGGCGATGATAGGCATCGTCAATGGAATGAAGCAGACCAGGCTGCCGCTTCGGAAAGGTGCCGAACGTGTCCACATAAGCCTGCATCATCGGCCCCATCACATCTACTGCTCGAACGCCGGCTCTAAGCGACTCTTCCTTCATAAGCTCTCGAAGCTCCGGCTGTACGAGCGTGTAGCTGATGAAGCCTCCTGTGCTGAGCGCTTCGGCTATGATGCGCAATATCTCATCCTCGGACTTGATATGCCCGTAGCGCTTAATTTTTACATGCTCCGATGCAAATTGACGCAAGGTTGCCTTGGCTACCGCTTCCGCCGTTTCGCCGACAGCATCGGAGCATACATAAATGATTTGCTGTTTCATAACTCTGGCTCCCCCAATTCCCCATCCATCGCGATGTCCGCCATCAGACGTATAATGTTCGACTTCGATACCCAGCCGGTTACTTCCGGATCTGCCGCTTGCTCCTCGCGAGGAACAATGACTGGCAGACAATCCACCTGATGGAGCGACATTTTGCGTATCGCCTCCATTACGGATTCATCGGGCATAAGCGTCACAATATTCGGATAGCGGGTCATCACCATACTGACGGGTATGGATGCAGCACCAGCGTTACCAAGCGTTATTTTCAGCAAATCCTTAGGAGTTACGATTCCAACGAACCGCTTCTGTTCATTCACGACTATAAGGGTATCTGCATTCTCGGTGAACAACGTAATGACGGCATCATGCACCGACAATGAATCAGGCACGTTGACAGGAACCCCTTGTACCTCTCTTACCTTCATATTGTTGAATTGCTGCAAAGGCTCGCTGCTTGAACGATAGGTGTTGCCGAGGAAATAACCGACCTTTGGCTTCGCATCAAGCAAACCAAGCATGACGAGAAGCGATAAATCCGAGCGCAGCGTCGGTCTGCTGACACCTAGATATTCCGCTAGCTGTTCACCGGTAATCGGCGCATGCCTCTTCACGAGCTCAAGAAGCTCCAATTGCCGTGATGATAACTGAATCGTACTCTCCTCCAATCTGTATATGAGTCATATTTGTTTGATATAGTACCATTATTCGATAAATAATATATCATATTAACGTATAACGCACAATAAATAGTAGCCTTACTCCGCGAATATTACTTTGTACAACGCTTGAGTCCCGCTGTTTTCTTCGCCAAGCGCAATCACCTGCTCGTATAAGGAGCGTGCCAGCGCTAATCCAGGCAAGGGCAATCCGAGCTCATCAGCCGACTCTATCGCGATTTTAATATCTTTCATAAAATGCTTTACGTAAAACCCCGGGGCAAAATCTCCGTTTATGATGCGTGGACCGAGATTAGACAACGACCAGCTGCCCGCCGCGCCAGCTTCAATGCTCTTCAGCACCTTGCTTGGCTCCAGACCCGCACGACTCGCATATGCGAGCGCTTCGCTTACCCCTATCATATTGGAGGCGATCGCAATTTGATTGCACATTTTAGTAAATTGGCCAGCTCCCGCAGCGCCCTGGTGCACAATATTTTTGCCCATAAGCTGAAACAGCGGCAACACCGCTTCAAAGGCTTCCTCCGAACCGCCGACCATAATCGAAAGCCTAGCTTCCTTTGCCCCTATATCTCCGCCAGAGATGGGTGCATCAAGCGCCGCGAGTCCTCTATTTCTAGCTTCCAGTTCAATGCGCTTAGCTAGGGATGGACTTGAGGTCGTCATATCTATGAGCAGACTATTAGGCCTTGCATGCTGCAATAAGCCCGAAGCTCCTAAATACACCTCTTCAACATCGGAAGGATAGCCAAGCATCGTAATGATGACATCCGATTGCTCGGCTACCGCCTTAGGCGTCTCCTGCCACACGGCACCTTTTGAAACTAAGAGATCTGCTCTTGACCGCGTGCGATTATATACATTTACTTTAAACCCTGCTGCGAGCAAATGACCCGCCATACTCTCTCCCATAATGCCTGTCCCAATAAATCCGATAACGCTCTCCTGATTGATTGCATATTCTGTCAATTTCATTCCGCCTCTCTATGAATGGTTATTCTTATTATAATATTGCGTGAAAAAAAATAGCCAGAGACAAGGGTTCTTGCACTTGTCTCCGGCTGTCCGGTCGGTGTAATGAATAAACGATTCCTTGCTGAGCGAGCCACAAAAACGGTTCTGACTGCTCTACTTATTACTTTACATTATTCGTTAGTCATGGCGATAAACTGCTCCACGTCAACTGCAGTCAAAGCAACCGCATCGCGCCAGAAATCGATTTTCTCCACATTCACGCCAAGATGCTCCTGCGCAAGCTGCTCGACGCTCATCCGGCCGGTATCTCGCAGCAAGGCAACATACTGATTTTTGAACTCCGGGCCTTCCTTCAATGCTTTTGCATATATGCCTGCACTGAACAAATAGCCGAATGTATAAGGGAAGTTATAGAAAGGGACGTCCGTAAAGTAGAAATGCAGCTTGGATGCCCAAAAATGAGGATGAACCTCGTCGAGCAAATCGCAATAAGCTTCTCGCTGGGCCTCTTCCATCAACGTGTTAAGCTCCTCTACACTCACCAAACCTTCCTTGCGGCGAGCATAGAACCGTGTTTCGAATAAGAAACGAGCATGAATATTCATAAAGAAAGCGACTGAGCGCTGAATTTTGTCCTCAAGCAGCCCAAGCTTCTCCTCGTGTTCAACCGCTGCTTGAAACGCGCGGTCGGATACGATTAGCTCTGCAAATGTAGATGCCGTCTCTGCCACATTCATCGCATACTCCTGCGACAAGGCAGGCAAGTCGTTCATTACATGCTGGTGATAAGCATGCCCAAGCTCATGCGCCAGCGTAGAGACGTTGGAGGCTGTGCCCGAAAAAGTCATGAAAATACGGGTTTGTCCGCTCTTCGGAAACGACGTACAAAAGCCGCCAGGGCGCTTACCGGGACGATCCTCCGCTTCGATCCAGCCCTCGCGGAACGCAAGCTCCGAGAAGTCAGCCAGCTCAGGACTAAACGTTCGGAATTGTTCTACAATAAAAGCAGCTGCCTCGTCGTATGGAATCGTCTTCGTCGCAGAGCCGATCGGCGCCTCCACATCATGCCAGTCAAGCTTGTCGATGCCAAGCAGCTTTGCTTTTCGCTGTAGATAGGTTACAAGCACCTGCTTGCCCTCTTGAATCGCATCCCACATCGCTTGCAGCGTTGCCTCGCTCATCCGATTCATTTGCAAAGGATCCTGCAGCACAGATTCCCAGCCGCGTTTCTCATACAGCTTCAAGCGAAATCCGGAAATCCGATTTAGCGTCTCGGCGCATAAGTCGGCCTGCTCCGACCACTCGCGCTCCCATTCTGCGAATGCCGCTTGGCGAACCTCGCGATCTCCATCGGATAGACGGTTATGCATTTGACCAGCGGATAAAATATGCTTCTCGCCGTCCTTGCCGATATCGGTAAATTTCGCTCGCGACACGATGACATTATAATAGTCGCCCCAGCCGTGATAACCGTCTACAGCCAAATCTTCGACTAATGCCTCAAGCTCCGGAGCCATCTTCTTCTTCGCAAGCTCCCGGCGTTCGTTTAGGTTAAAAGCGACCTCGGCTAGCAGCTCGTTCGCAAGCATTGCGGACCATTCGTTGTCATCAAAGCCGCGCAGTCTGTTATCGAAGCGAGTCAGCACGCCAAGAAACTTCGCAGCTAACGTTTTCACATTATCATTTCGCGCGCTGGCTGATGAGTCTCGGATGTTTTGAGCGAGTAAACAGGAAACAAATGACTCCGACTGCCTGAGCCGGATTAAAACGCTTTGCAGCAGCTCCGTCATCGCCGCGATGTCTGAAACAGCCGTGCCCTCATCTGTTGACAACGCAGCATCCAGCTTTGCAATATCCTCTTCAATGCCCTTTAGCTCCTGCAGGAAAGCAGCCGAGCTTGAGCCTCCCTCATATAAAACGTCTAAATCCCAGCTTTGCGGATATCCCTTATTCATCTGCTTCCATCCTCTCCTCCATAAAAAAGCCAAGAAGCGGCCGCGTTTTATTTGCGCAAACCTTCTCGGCGGTGTATAACTTAATTATATCCAGATTGGAGGAATTACACCATGTCTAAACCGTTGCAAATTTCGGCCGATACAGCGATCAAGCTTTCTGAGCAGCTTGGCGTGCCGATCGAGCATTTGATGCATATGCCTCGTCACATTTTGCTGCAGAAGCTGGCCGAGCTCGCTAAGAGCGACACGCCTGCGGCACCCGATAGCGATCAGAAATCATGATTCCTTTCGAAAAAGCATGGCCTTATGACATTCTAATGGGTGATCTTTACGTATCAAACTGTCCCTTCTGCCAAGCGGAAAATGTGCTGCTCCCCGTAAAGCCAGCTGAGCTTCAGGATATTCAAGACGGCATGAAACGGTTGCTCGTATTTCCGTGCTGCCACAATAAAGTGACTCTTGTTGACGCGGACCGGGATTACCTGCTGACGGACCGTGTCCTTCGCCAAAAAAAACGCTAAGCCGAAGTAGAGATCGTTTGCTCAGGCATAGCCATACTATCGATGAGAGATGTGTCGCCGGGTGCATTCTTGCGTCCGGCTTCCGTTTCCTCGCGGATAAGCTGCCATTGCTCGCGGCAAGCGCGAATCATTGCGGCATCGACGATTTTCTTGTCATTCACAACACGAGAGAACCACCGTATAGCCTCGTTCAACTCTCCAATACGACGATTCAGCTCTCCAATCAAATACATCAGCTTTGCGTTGTTAAGCGAAACGCCCTCAGCCTCATAAACTCGTATGTATGCCTGCAAGGCAAAACGGAGAAATCTTTTTTCATCATTTTGATTCGCTTCATACCGGTACAGCCAAGCAATGTGATGCAAAATTCCGGCAATAACACGGTCCTTCTCGCCTATCGCTTGCGCAGAGAGAAGCGCTAGCTTGTAGCTTGCCATCGCCATATTTGCGCCGCGCTCGCCGCCATACTCTTGCTTTTGCCAGCGCAACCCGATTTTATCTTGATATTGCTTTTTTTGTTGATCGTTTAACCGGCCCATACCGTTCTCAGTCGATGCAAAGCCGCAATTTGGACAAACCCTGACGACATAAAAATCAGGATTCACCTCCGATTTATAATAACCGCAAAAATCAGTATCCGTCTTCGACGCTCTTTTGAAGCTAGGTCTGACCCGCGATGTCATAAATGTATTTTCACAGCAGATGCATTCGATTTTTGATTGGTATAGTGGTTCCATAAACGATCACGTCTCCTCTTCAGATGTGTTGACAAAATGATGTGCTGGTCCGGATAGTCTTTCGATAACGATTATTTGAAGCTCTTCATCAATTCCAATCTCTTTCAGTGCTTCGCGCATGCAGTCAAGCCATGCGTTTGCACGCTCAGGCGTAATCGGGAAGGGCAAATGTCTAGCTCGCATCATCGGATGTCCATACTCGTCGGAGTATAGCGAAGGGCCTCCAAAGAACTGGGTCAAAAATAAATATTGCTTCTCTATGACGGGATCAATGTCTTGTGGGAACAATGGACCAATTAATGGATGAGCTTGTACCTTTGGATAGAAAGATTCAACAATTAGTCTTAAAGTCTCAGCCCCGCCTAGTGCTTCATAAAGGCTTATATTCCTATTCATCGTCAAAACCACCTCCATTTTGTAGGTATTTAGTATTATATCATATAAAATATTTCGCAGGAAACAAAAAAAAGCCCGCATCGCATTCATGCGGACCTTGTCATTTAGAACTACTGCCCATTAACTCTCATAGTCTTCTTCCCCAGGTGCTGTAAGAGATTCTCGAATGACATAGACGAAAGCACATACCAAGATGCCAGCGATTATACTCATACCCATCACTCCAACCATTCAAAGGTAATTCTATTGTACCATAAAAAAATGAGGAATCCAGCTTTTTGGAAGCGTTTTCTTTGTCATTGTCATTTATTTTTAATTTCGGTCAAGTGATGGATGTCCACATTGAGGCATATACGTGTAGGAGGGGTTTGTACAATATCATAAATTTGCATCATCATATGCCATTTTAACTATAGGAGGAGGCGGCCTTATTGCTGCGCTCGTTCGTCCATCCGTTATCCATTACCGCCTTTGGCGCTCTTCTTATCGTGCTTCTAATGACCGTCTTTCCTACGGAAACGCTGCATTCCTCCTTGCGCGGACTCTCTATCTGGTGGCAGGTGCTTTTTCCGGCATTGTTTCCTTTCTTCGTCATCTCGGAGCTGCTGCTCGGCATTGGCATCGTGCACTTCTTCGGCAAACTGCTTGATCCGTTAATGAGGCCTTTGTTTCGGCTTCCCGGCATCGGCGGCTTCGTAGTAACAATGGGCTATATTTCCGGCTACCCGGTAGGGGCAAGGCTGACCGCTCAGCTATGGGAGCAAAGGCTTGTCAATCGCGCGGAGGGTGAGCGGCTGGTCGCGTTTACTACGACATCTGATCCTATTTTCCTAATCGGAGCGGTATCGATCGGCTTTTTCCAAAATGTAGCATTAGCGCCTTTATTAGCCGCAGCCCACTATGGCGGAGGATTGATTATCGGCCTCCTTATGCGCTACCACGACCGTCATGCGCTGCCGTCCTCTGCTGAAAAAAACATCGATATCGCTGGTGGAGCTGGAAAACGCCGGCCTTCGCGAATAGCCGAGGCACTTAAAGCGATGCATGAAGCCCGCTTGCTGGACGGGCGCGGACTCGGTAGGCTGCTTCAAGATTCCGTCCAATCGGCGCTTCGGCTAATGATTGTCGTTGGCGGTCTAGTCGTCTTTTTTTCCGTCGTAATGGAGATGCTTACGCATGCCGGTATCGTGGAAGCCATGGCTGAAGCGCTCCGTTATTTATTTCACGCAATCGGTCTGCCCAAGCCGCTGGCAGATGCAGTCATATACGGCTTGTTCGAGGTAACGCTGGGCGCCCGCGCAGCCGGTACAGCAGGCACCGGTCTTATGCACCAAGCCGCGATTGCTGCCTGGGTGCTGTCATGGGGCGGCATATCGGTGCATGCTCAAATCGCCAGCCTGCTGAGCAGAACGGATTTGCGTTACCGTCCCTTACTGCTCGCCAGGCTGCTGCATGGTTTTATTGCAATGGCCCTCGTTTACTTGCTGTGGGGCTGGATTGGCCCTTAATTCGCCACAATCCTTTACGACAGCGCCGCGACTCATTGAATTTAAAGGCAATTTCCTTTATCATCTTAAGTACTATGGAGATCGGAAGGAGATTTACCTTTGAAGTATGCGGTTATTGATCGAGGCGATGCTTTATCCAAATCGTTAGCGGAGAAATTTCATACCTTAGCTGCGGAACGCGGCTTCACTCGAAATGATGAAGCACCAGAAATCGTCATTTCTATTGGCGGAGACGGAACGCTGCTGCAGGCCTTTCATAAATATGTCGATCAAATTACGAATGTTGCTTTTGTCGGCGTTCATACCGGCCATCTTGGCTTCTACGCCGATTGGCAGGCAGACGAGCTAGATGAGCTTGTCGCTATGATGGCTGAGGAGACGCCAAGAATAGTGAGATACCCGCTCGCTGAGATTGAGCTTGAGACGCCGACAGAATCCCGTCATTACTTATCTTTAAATGAATTTACGCTCAAAGGTGTCGACGGAACGCTGGTTGCGCAAATCAACATTAATGACGAGATGTTCGAAATGTTCCGCGGTGACGGTATCGTTATCTCTACTCCTTCGGGAAGCACTGCATATAACAAAAGCTTGGGTGGCGCCATCGTCCATCCTTCCATTGAATCGCTGCAAATCGCGGAAATCGCATCGATTAACAATCGCGTATACCGCACGCTTGGCTCTTCAGTATTGCTGCCGCAGCATCATCATTGCGATATCATTTCCAAAAAAGAGCAGCGGCTTCAGCTGGCTATCGACCATATCAGCATCATGCGCAGCGATATTCGCTCGATCCGCTGCAGCGTATCGAGCCGTAAGGTGAGCTTCGCCCGGTATCGTCCCTTCCCATTCTGGAATCGGGTTCGCGAGGCATTCCTTGGCTACGACGTGCGGTAACAAACTCGTTGACGTCCTTGCACGCCACTCCCCCCAAAAAAAAGACACGCCAGCGCCAATTACAGGCGCTCCGTGTCTTTTTTGTTTGGCTTATTCGCTTCGGCGGATGCGGCAGCGGTTTCGCTGGCTGCAAGCCGGAACGGTTTCTTTCCGCGATTGTCGTTGCCCTTAAAGCCGCCCTTGCGCTGCTGTTGTTGTTCACGCTTCCCGCCGACTTGCTGTTCAACGCCGTTTCGGACTTCACCAGCATTTGAGCTGTCGCTGCCGCCCTTATTTTCGTTGTTGCTGCGGTTGGAGCTTCTATGGCGATTTTCTCGGTTGTGGGCGTGATTCCGATTAGGTCTCTCATGCGATGGTGCTGAAATGGCTTCCTTCGCGCTCGCAACCTCATCATCATCTGCATCCATGCCCTCGGAAACCTCTACTAAACCAGCCGCTGCTGCAAGAAGGTCCGCAGCTTCGATACGAGGCCGTTGATCGTCAGCGTCCAAATCATAATCGTCTGGCTCACGCTTCGTGCTTTGCGTTTTTTCGAGAATAAAATAAGCGCAGCCAAAATTGCAATATTCGTTGATGTAATCCGGCATCCCGGAGAGATTGCTCTCCTTCGTCGCCTTCTGGTGATTATCGCGGAAAAAGCCCTTCAATCTAAGCTGGCTATAGCCCCAGTCTCCAACGATAAAATCGTAACGCTCTAGCACTTCGCTGTATCGATCACGAAAAGCTTCAGGATTCCAGCCGTTTCGATTCTCTTGAACAATTTCGTAAGATTTTCCGCCGATATGAATTAATGCCATGTTCTCCACCTCATCTTGAGCGTCAGTTACATGCTGCTCGAGCAAGCACCGGAGGAAAGCTCCCGGTTCAATCCCGTTTCTACGGTATCTGCAGCAATCGCTGCGTGTGCCGAATCGGTCTGCTCATGCGCATGGTAAGAGCTGCGTACTAGCGGTGCGGATTCTACGTGTCTAAATCCGCGCTTCAGCCCTTCTTCTTTTAATTTTGCGAATTCATCTGGGTGGACATAACGTACGATCGGCAAATGATTAGGCGTCGGCTGCAAATATTGACCTAATGTCAATATATTCACATCGTTGGCGCGAAGATCATCCATCGTTTGCAAAATTTCATCCCATTCCTCGCCCACGCCAAGCATGATGCTCGATTTGGTTGGAATTTTCGGTTTCATTTCTTTGGCACGCTTAAGAAGCTCCATCGTACGGCTGTATTTCGCTTTTGCGCGAACGCGATCCGAAAGTCTCTCCACCGTTTCTACGTTATGATTCAGTATGTCCGGATTAGCATCCATGACAATTTGCAGCGCATCTTTATTGCCTAGGAAATCGGGAATAAGCACCTCGACACGGCAAAACGGCATCCGTTTGCGAATAGCGTGTACCGTTGCGGCAAATATAGAAGCTCCGCCATCCTTAAGATCATCGCGCGCTACCGAGGTAACTACGCAGTGCTGCAGGCCCATTTGCTCGGCAGCTTCCGCAACGCGTTCCGGTTCGTCCAAATCAAGCTCTGTCGGCATTCCTGTCTTAACCGCGCAGAACCGGCACGCACGCGTACAAATATCGCCCAAAATCATAAAGGTAGCCGTGCGATTAGCCCAGCACTCATAGATGTTTGGACAACGCGCTTCCTCGCAAACGGTATGTAACGTCTTGGAGCGCATCATATTTTTAATTTCGGCAAAGTTGCCGTCTGTCGCTAATTTTATACGTAGCCAATCCGGCTTTGGAAGTGTTTCTCGTTGTTTCATGGGGTTTACCTGCTTTCACGTTCATTTATAAATCGTAAACTCATGGGGTTATTATAACATGTTTCGAATAAAAATAGCACTTTCTCGGGTTTTCGTTTCCTTTCGATCACATTATCATTTTCCTCGTAACCACATGTAACAATAAAATCCGAATGAAGCAGCTAAAAGAATCATGAATAAAAAAGAAACGTTGCGTTAATCACTCAAAACTGACCATTCAACGTCTAAAACACACAGAACGAATAAAAACCAATGTTTTGCAAAACATAACGTCATATCCGTCATGCTTTTGGAAGGGTGAGACGTTTGAAACTGACTATTTCTATTGTCGCAGCCATAACCGCTGCTTCCCTGCTCATTGTCTTCCCCGGCGGCCAGGCAAAAGCATCATCTGCTGTTAAACGGCAGACCGAGGCGGCAAATGAGCAAGCAGCAGCGGCCGAGCCCGATCCTCTTCCGGCAAGGAGAGGCTTGTACGAAAAATTAAGCCTGTTTACTGAAATTCCATGGAACTGGATTGCGGCAATCGATCAATACGAACGGTCCATGTCTAAGGTACGTCCCAAAGCTCGTCCGATGCTTGGCAGCACTGTAGGCGTATTTATTGACCAGGAGCGGTGGGTAGGTCCGCTTAATCCGAATACAGATGACAGCTCTCCTGCCTCCATTCGCTTCTTTAACGGTATTGGGCGAGATGGCGACGGCAATGGGCACGCGGAACGAACGAGCGACGTAGATCTGCTTTACTCGCTCGTAAGCCGTGTTGCAGCTTATGGAACGACTGAGGATGACTTTGCAATCGGACTTTGGGAATATTACCAAAATAATCGATCCGTTCAGCGCATTCAGCAATTTGCCCGCATTTATGCTGCATTCGGTCGGCTTGACCTGTTCGAGCACGCCTTTCCCGTGCCGGTAGGCACTAACTATGCCTACAACAGCACCTGGGGGACCGGGCGAAGCTGGGGCGGCAGGAGAACGCATGAGGGCACCGATATTTTCGCTAGCCACGGACTGCCTGTTCGAAGCACCTGCTACGGCATCGTTGAAGTAAAGGGCTGGAATCCTTACGGAGGCTGGCGCATCGGCATTCGCGATCTGAACAACTTTTACCATTATTACGCCCATCTATCCGGCTATGATAAAACGGTCAACATCGGCGATGTCGTCAAGCCCGGTCAGGTCGTAGGCTGGGTTGGCAGCTCCGGGTATGGCAAGCCGGGTACGTCGGGCAAATTCCCCCCGCACCTGCATTATGGCGTATATAGCGACCGAGGTCTTATTGAGTGGTCGTTTGACCCGTATCCCATGCTGCGCCGGTGGGAGCAAGCAGAGCGCAAACGAATTCGGGCCGGCAAATAAACAAGCAAACGATTTTACAAAAAAACGACTTTATCGTCTTCTTATTCAGAGGACAATAAAGTCGTTTTTATTGCTATGGCTATTCGGCGGAGGCTTCGCCGGCATTGGTTGACGCATTATTATGCGCATTTGAGGTGCTTGATTCCTCTGTCGGCGCTTCTGTAGATGCCCCCGCATCAGCCCCTCCTTCATTAGAGGCTTCGTCGCTGCCATTATTTTGTGGACTCGTCGTGACGCCGCTTCCTGAACCTTGGCCAAGCGGTACGGAAATATTTGGCGCTTGCGCAGCCGATTCGCCGACTGGCTTGCCGGTATTGTCATAATAGTACATCGGCACATCGCCAACCACGAGCAGATACGAAATCGGGATATCGGTTTCTACGATTTCCGGCTCGGTATCAAAGGGAATAATAATCGTAACCTCTGCAATAATCCGAATATAGACCTCCACTAAAATCATATTGATGCCGGCGTCCTTCTGACGCGTGCTTAGATCAACCTTGACGGCGCCTACCGGCTCGAATTTGACCGGCACTCTCGGTCCGTAAGACGATATAATCGCGCTGTTCAGCGCATGCCCGATCGGAATATGCTCAGGGATATCCTTCATATCGTTTAAGGTCTGTTGAACGGTGTTGATCGTCTGCGAGGTAATGCTCATATGCTCGGCATAATTCAGCATGAAGCCCGAAATTTTGCCGTTGCTGTTCATTTTCCAATCAATCAGCTTATCGGTTTCCGACCGGTTCGCAACCTGCTCCGTTATCGCTTTGTTAATCGCCTGCGTCGCTACCTGCTTGACTCGTATTTTAGCGATGTTCATGAGCGGCGGACGCAAATTTCGTTCAATATATACGAAGGACTGAATAGAAAAAACCATCATTACAAGAAGAGTAATAATAACGATTGTACGGCGTCTTATCCTTGGTTTAGCAGGACTTGTGCCCCAATTGCCGCCGGAGCTGCTGCTCTTGCTTCGTACACCGCTGCCAAATTTTAGCGCTGGGCGCCTAGCCCCCCATTTACCGCCGCCGGAGCTTGGCCTTGTTCCCCACTTCATAGCTGAGACGCTTGCTCCCGATCCCGATCCCCATTTCTTCGGCGTGGAACGTGATGGGGCTGAGCTGCCGCGGCTTCTCCAGCTAACCGTTCTTACTTTAGAGAATGGACGGCCTGACCAGAGCTGCATTCGGCTTCCTCCGAATGGCCTGAACCGCCAGCCTCTCCTTCCCCACTTCGCCAATCCGATCCCCTCCCGCATCTGCATGCCCGCTTCCATTACCCATACTTATGCCATACTTGGACAAAAAAGAAGACGACCGTGCAAGGATCAGCAAATCGAGAGAGGTTGCTGATCCTCAACAAGAAGAAGGGGATAAGCCGATGCGGCTTATCCCCTTCTTCCAACTCATTTATTTTGCCAGCGTTACCGTAATATCGTCTCCAACTGCCCAAGGAGAAACCGCGGTTATTTTATACGTCATGCCAGCTGCTAGCTTGCTGCCGTTTGCTAGGTCAAAGATTGCTGTTGCCCCTTTGCGCGATGTCAGCTTGTAGGTAGCCGTAAGCTTGCTTCCGTCCGCTGCAGTCAATTCGATGCTGCGTACTGCAAACAGCTCATCCTTCGGATCGGCTTTAAGCGTCAGCTCAAGCGAGGTTTCATTCAGCGCCTTGGCCGACTCCATCTCAAGCGGAGCCATCTCCTTCGCGACAAAGCTGCTGCTTGCGATATTACCCCATTCCGAGGTTACCGTATATTTAACGCCTGGCTTAAGGACTTCACCAGCAGGCAAACGGAATTTCGGTGCTTGACGTCCATCCGTCGCTTGCGTGAACAAGACATAAGTCGCTACCATCGGCTCGCCGCCTTCTGGCGTAATTGTCACTTGCTTGGATCGCATGGAGGAAATAATTTCATAAGTTTTGCCGTTGTAGCTGTTGTTTTCATCAAGAATGAAGGCGGTAGCTGCCCGCCCTGCCGAATAGGCAGAAATGACATTGCCGTAATCCGTAATTCCTTTAGAGAGCTCCGAAACGACCTCGAACGTATCGAATGAAACTTGACCGACGCTGCTCATTTCGATTTTTTCTCCGCTTCCGGCAACCGTTGCCGCTGCTTCGCCTTTATAGGTCAGCTCGTACGCTGTTCCTGCCTTCTGAGGCGTGGTCGGTACAATATAAGTCGAGATCGAGCCAGTTTTGAGCTGCGGCACGTTCAGCAGCGAAAGTCCGCCGTTGAAGCTGAAGTTTTTTTGCGCTTGGTCGAGCGAAGCATCCTCAGCTGTTAACGGCTGCGAGAAGGTAACCTCCAGCGTGATCGTATTCAATGATTTCACTTGCACGACCTTGGCATCGGCCGACGGCTTCGCCTTTTGCGAAGTGACAATCAGCTGTGCCAGCTCGCCGCGGGTGATAGCTTCCGGCTTGGCATTGACGCTTTGCGCCCAGTGCTTCACAGAAGCTGCATCGCGCCCAAGCGCTTTGGAGATGACATTCGCCAGCTCAGTCTCCGTTACCGGCGCGTTTGGCTTCAACTTCCCGCCATCGGCCTGCATGACGCCCATGTTAACTAAAGTAGCTAAATAGTCGTAGTACCATTTGCTTGCAGCCAAGTCTGTTATACCTGCCGGCTGCGCAGCGTTTATTGGAAGTTTAAGGGCTGTAACGACGAGCTTCGCAAGCTCAGCGCGCGTTACCGATGCATTTGGCATAAGGAAGCCGTTCCCGTAACCACTCATTACGCCCTGCTTAACGAGCTCTTGAATAGCCGCTAACGATGCCCCGGCATCGTTCATATCCTGAAAGCCAGCCGCAGCCTTAGCTTGTACACTGCTGCTTGCAAATACGTTAACCGGTCCAGCCGCTGCTGCTGATGCTCCAATTGCTGCCGCCAATACGATGGCTGCCATTTTATTCGAAACAAAATTCATTATTGTTTCCTCCTCATGAGTGCTAGTTGATTAACTTAGCCTCATCATAAGGGACAATAATAAACCGTAAGCAAACAAAACATTAACAAAAGATAAACAGCAGCGAAACTTTTCTGAAACAATGGGATTTGTACGCTTAAACGGTCAGACGATAGCCAGCTCCCCATATCGTTTCTATATATTGCGGATTAGACGGGTCCGCTTCGACCTTTTCTCTCAGCCTGCGTATATGAACGGTTACCGTCGCAATTTCGCCAAGCGAATCCATTCCCCATAGCTGCTCGAACAGCTCTTGCTTGCTGAAAACATGATTGGGATTTTGCGCAAGAAAGGTGAGCAAATCGAATTCCTTCGTCGTAAACTGCACCTCTTGATCGTTCACGTAAACCCTGCGTGCGGAGGAATCGATCAGCAAGCCGCGTATCCGAATTTTATCCGAAGCTTTAGCCTCCCGCTTGCCCATTAAGCGCTGGTAACGCTGCAAATGCGCCTTCGCGCGTGCAACCAGCTCGCTTGGGCTGAACGGCTTCGTAATATAATCATCTGCACCGAGGCTAAGTCCGCGAATTTTATCGATTTCTTCCTTCTTCGCGGATACGATAAGAATCGGAACCTCCTTCTCCGCCCGTATTTGGCGGCACAGCTCATACCCATCCATACCCGGCAGCTGCAAATCGAGAACGATCAATTCATATTGACCGTTCATCGCGGCGCGCAGACCCTCCGTTCCTGTCAAACATATATCCGCTGCAAAGCCATGGAGCTCAAAGTAATCCTTCTCCACCTCGGCTATGGATGCTTCATCTTCGATAATGAGAATTTTCGTCATGTTAGTCCTCCAGTGTCCTTTACGAACGGCAGCCTGATAATAATCGTGGTTCCTGCGCCAAGCTTGCTTTCGGCATGAATCGTGCCGCTATGCCCTTCGATAATTTGCTTTGCAATCGCAAGCCCGAGGCCGCTTCCGCCGGATTGCCTGCTTCGGGACAGATCTTCCCGGAAAAACCGTTCAAATATAAACGGTATCGCTTCCTCCGATATGCCTGGCCCATTGTCTTGAATCGATAACCGAACGAACTCATTTTCCACTCGCAGCGCAATGCCGATTCTTTTGGGCTCAGACACCATATATTTCACGCCATTATCCATAATATTAGTCAGAACGCGCTTCAGCTTGTCCCGGTCGGCAAGCACAACGGAAGGAGACGTATGATCAACGCTCCATTTCAATTCAATTCCGATATCCTGCAAGTCATAAAACAAATCCTCGGCATAATCCTCTATGAAATGGCCGATGCTGATCGCTTCGAACGTGAACGGCAGCTGCTTCAAATCAAGCTTCGAGTAAAGAAACAGCTCATCGATCAGCTGATCCATGTCATCGGCCTTCGTCAAAATCGTATTCACGTACCGATCCATCTTCAGCTTCGTATTCGGAACGCCGTCCCGAATGCCTTCGATACTCGCTTTTATCGAGGTAATCGGCGTTTTCAAATCATGCGTAATATTCGCGATAAGCTCCTTGCGATTTTGCTCGTATTGCAGCTGCTTCTCGACGGATTGCTTCAGCTTGATTCGCATATCCTCGAACGCTTCGCTCAAACGGGTTATTTCATCATTGCCTTCCGCACGGAGCTCGAATTCCAAATTGCCTTCTTTGATTCGCTCCGTCGACTTCCGAAGCAAATCAAGCGGCTTAATGATGCTGCGCGTCAATAGGTAATAAAGCAGCATATTCATCAGCAGCAGCACGATAAACAGCACGCCAAGGATGATCGGCAGAAGCGTGCGGACAACCTCGGCGAACGGGCTGCGTTCCCGAATGACAAACATGCTGCCCTTCGTTTTATCGGGAAAATAAAAATCAAATTTGGCGTATCCGTAAAAATGATCCCCAATTTGCAGCGTGCTGCGGATTGCATTATTTTCCATCTCATAGTCCGGCAGAAACGATATGAGCTGAGGCTGCTTGACTGACAAGGAGGAGTAGACCTGCTTGTCCTCTTTCCGTATGAACAGCTCCGCTTGCACAGCACGAAGCTTATAATTGTATTCATCAAGAAGCTTCTTATCGAGCAGCGAATTTGGTTCATTTTTCGCCAAATACTTTAGATCAAGGAAGATCGTCTCCTCCTGCTCGGACAATGGATTAACGGAGTAATGAATGTTGTAAAAGTCCTTTACGCTTCGCACATCGCCCGTTATCGCCACCACAAATAACAGCGCAGCAGCAAGAAATAATAGGATCGTAACGATTAAAATACAGGTGTAGGACAGCAATAGCCGGACGCGTATAGACATAATTCTCTCCCTCTAACAGTTCGTCTCTCGTGACTACAATGTAACATAGGTATGGCCGAACGAACAAAGAGGGCTTTGCAACTCAATTACACATGGGATAGACTAGAAGAAATCATTTTACGTATCGAGGAGTATACCTATGGCCATAAATCGACGTCTGAGCACCGATCAGGATTTTGAAGAGGTAATCGAGCTGCAGCAGCGCATTCGCGTTTTTCAGGACAATCAGCTCATCGATTCCAGCTCGCTGGTCATACGGTTTGACGATAGCACCATCGTGACCCAGTCAGGAGTTAGTGATATTGCCTATCATAGCCGTAAGGAATGCGAGTTTTTTTTACTCCAAAAGCGCTAAGCCACAGCCAAAAAAACGGTGTCGTCCTGCTCGCATTTGCGTGACAGGTTGACGCCGTTTTGCGTTCATGATTGGTGTTCACCTTCACCTCCAAAATCAGTGCTCTCCGACTTTTCAGTTGAGTATGACAAACGACGAGTAAAACTAACAGGAAAAGCTCCATCTCATTTTTCGGTGAGTGGGCAGATTGAACAATTAGCTGGAAAATCTCCCGTTAATTAGACCACTTTCATCGAAACGAGGAGGAAAATAGAAAATTAACAGGAGGAATTCCTTCTAATCCTATTTTTCGTCCAAAATCACTAGAATTAACGGGAGCTTTTCACGTTAATCAGAAACTAACAGGAAAAACTCCAGCTCATTTACCGGTGAGTGTTTTTTCAAAGCAACCATCCCTTTACTTACCTATATCCCGCACAATCTGCTAAGCTTGCTATCCCCATACGAAAGGATACTGAAAAAGTCCAACTTTTTCAGTACCCTTTTTAATAAATCTCTTCCATTCATCCCTATTAGCACTACGATAACTGCTATCATAGCCCCGGTTATAATGCCATATTAGGAGCGTGATCATTATTATGCTGCTTAAACGGGACATACGATGCACATAAAATATTCCCTACAATTAATGCAATCCTTACCATTTCTACATTCCAGCAATCCCGTTTACTTAACGATCACCTACTCTTCCTCTAACACGCCAAGCTCCCGATTTTTCTCCTTGAACCGCTCATTATGAGAGGAGACATAAGCCATCTCCGGCGCTTCCGGGTCCATGTACAGCTTTGCGCTGTTAAGCGCCAATACGCCGTCGGTGAACGTCCCCGCGATCAGTCCAACCTTGCTGCCGTAGCTCACGAAATCGCCTGCGCCGAAGATGCCGGGAATGTTGGTCGCCATCCTCTCGCCTACATTCGCGTTCCATACTCCCATATCGATGCCCCAGTCACGGATAGGTCCAAAATCACTCTTCATGCCATGGTTCACGATGACCGCATCAACCTCAAGCTTCATGCTTTCTTCTGCTGTGTCCACATGCGCAATCGTTACCTGCTCAATGCTTTCGCCATTGCTGCTATGTAGCCCGAGCACCTGATAAGGCGTCATCACATTGACCGAGGATTGCTTCATCTTGGACACATTTCGCTCATGTCCCCCGAAGCTGTCGCGCCGGTGCACGACCGTCACGCTTGCAGCAATGGACTCCAGCTCGTTTGCCCAGTCCACCGCTGAATCCCCTCCGCCGGAAATCAGAACCCGTTTCCCGCGGAATTTCTCCAGCTCCTGCACCGTATAATAAAGGTTTGTCACCTCGTAGCGGTCAGCACCTTCGATCTCGAGCTTCGCTAGCTTTTTGATTCCATATCCGATTGCCATGATCACCGTTCTTGTATGATGACGTTCACCGCTCGCTGCCGTTAAAATTAAGGTTCCATCCGCCTGCCGCTCGTATTCGGTTATTTGTTGTCCGAGTATGATCGTTGGATCAAACGTTTTAGCTTGCTGGATTAATTGTTCAGTTAACTTCTCGCAGCGAATTGGCGTTACTCCGCCGACATCCCATATGATCTTCTCTGGATATGAAAGCATTCGCCCGCCAAGCTGATCCTGCGCTTCAATCAGCTTTGTCTTTAAATCGCGCATGCCGCTATAGAAAGTCGTATATAAACCGCCGGGACCTCCGCCAATAATCGTAACATCAAATAGTTCCAATTGTTCGTTCATCGTTTGCCTCCAAACGTTCATTATCATCGTTTATTTGATATTGATTATCAATATCATCTGATCAATTGTAAGGCACAATGCCTAATGATGACAATGGACAAAAGTGATCATTTTATAACATATATCCAACATTTCACAAAAGTACGGAATTTTTCTGGCGTTCTGTCCTATTTTATTCTGCTCCAAGCGCACCTTGGCGCTGCCTCGGCATACATATAAAAATCCGCTTGCTGGCAACCGATAGGCATGGACATTCTCGCCAAGCTTCATTTTATGATGACGAATATCCAGCACTTTAATATCCACTAGCACCTGGTACTATGAGAAGTTGGTACTTTTGGTTACAGGAATATGCTGTAAACTAAAGACATCAACAACAACTCGATTCGGGAGGCAATTTCAAATGGAAAAAATGGAAACGATGCATGTTCGCAAGCCCGCAAACTTTTATCGCCGCCGCAACACCCCAACCTACACGTTTATGGCATGGGCAGCCTTTCTCATCGCATGCGGCTTCGAGTTCGTCGGCATTTATACGCTCAAGCAGCCGATGTCCGTACAAGGCTATTACGCCGTAACCGGCATTCTCTTAATCATCACTTCCTTCCTTCTGCAAAAGGTAGCGCGCGACAACGATGAGGATAAATTTCTCAAGGAATATAACCCTGGTTACAGAAACCGTAACACTTCAGCCTTCACTTTCATGGCTTGGGCAGGCTTTATTCTCGCCATTCTTGCTCAATATATCGGGATTTACGTGCTTGAGGAGCCGCTTTACGTCAAAGGCTACTATGCGATTGCCGGCGCTTTCCTGATCGTGGCATGCCTTGTTTTGCAGAAGACCATCAGAGACAACGAGGAAGACGGCTTGCACACCAGTGCTTCTGAGGATTTCGAGAGCTAAAAGAAAACGAAAAAAGCCTCCCTTCTTGAACAAAGAGGGAGGCTTACCGCTGTTCTATTCTACTTTAATGGAATCAAAAAACTTCTCTTGCACGACCTTAGCCGAGTTATCGAGCAACCCTTGAAGATCGCTTCCTTTGTTGGAGAAAACCTCCTGCAAAATGTTCGTTACTTCGCCGTAATAATCCTGCGTATTGTATTGCGCTTCCGGCTTGCCGTCTAGCAAAGAATTGGATTCCGGATTGTATTTGTATACGTTATCGTATTTGTCAAAAATCGCCTGCGCTTTTTGGCCGTAATCGGATGTAGGGCTGTAGTAGTTCATTTGCGGCGGAATAAAGAATTTGCCCTCCGCTTGGCGTTTTTGGATATCAGCTTCAAGCGACTCCAGTCCTTTGTCCGTGAAGTAATCGAATGTGATGTAACGGAATGCCATTTCCTGCTCATCCTTCGTGGCATTCGGGTTGATAACCAGGTAGTCGCCGCCGAGCACGCCCGTATGCTTGCCGCCCTTCTCCGCTGCTGGCATTGGGAAAGTCAGAACATCCTCAGGCTTCAAGCCACCTTGGTTAAGCGCTTGCTCAAGAACGCCTTCTGCTCCGGCAATAACCATAGCCGTACGGCTTTGCCCGAACGCTCCGACTGCATCGCCCCATCCAAGGGCCCAGTCCTGCGGAATCGCATTCGCTTCCCACCTAAGCTTGTTGTAGAATTCGAGCGCCTTTAGTCCAGCCGCAGAGTTAAAGGCCGCCGTCACTTTGCCGTCGGCAACGCTTTGAATTTCGCCGCCTGCTTCAAACAGGAAGTTGGTCCAGTTCCAGCCCGCTTCCGTGCCTTTGCCCATCGGCGCGATGCCCGCGATGCCTTTCTTCGGATCGGCAACCGCCTTGGCTGTGTTATACATATCGTCCCATGTCCAGTCATACGATGGAACCGCTACGCCCTTCTCATCGAGCATTTTTTTGTTTACGACAGTTGTCGTAACGTATGCTTTTTGAGAAACGCCATAAACCTTTCCATCAATGATGAACTGGCTTTGGAGCACCGGATTGATTTGATCCTTGAATGGGTAAGCGTCCCATAGCTCTGTAATATCGGCTACCCACCCGCGCTCCTGCAGAAACTTCGCTTCTGTCGCCCAAGTATTGAAGAACGTAGGAGCTTCATTTGCCGCCATTTTGATCCCAATTTCGCTTGGGTTGTAATGCCAGTCGCTCTTCACGATTTCGACATTCGGGTATACCTCGTTAAAACGTTTAATTTTATCGTCTTCCAGCTTGCGGTTTTCAACTTGGTCCGGCAATGGATAATAAATGCTAATCGTAATTTTTTTGTCTTTAATATCTTCCTTAGGAGGCTCCGTTTCCGCGCTTCCCGCATTATTAGTTGCAGCATTAGTCGGTTTATCGGATTCCTTCGGCTCATTCTTCGCGTTGCTGCCTCCGCTGCAAGCAGCCAGTATGGAGCATAGCATAACCATACAAATCACGATGGCTACATTTTTCTTTAGCATGGATATTCCCCTTCTCTTTTCGTATTTTCGCTACATCCCCATCATAAAGGAGGCGTTTTCATTTGGGCGAGGTGTATTCTTATTCCGATCATGTGCAGGTTTACGAACTGCTTATCCTTTCACCCCGCCGAGCTGAAGCCCGCGCATAATGAATTTTTGGAAAGCTAGAAACACAACGATCGGCGGAAGCATCACCATGGTGAGTATAGCGAAGCGAATATTTGTATTCAGCCTTTGCGCGCTAATGACGTATTTATATACCGCCGTCGCAAGCGGATATTTATCATCGCTGTGCATAACGAGTGAAGGCCAAAACCAATCATTCCATGCGGTCGAGAAAACGAATATCGCCAGCGTCGAGAAAATGGGAATCGACAGCGGCACTGCGATGAGGATGAAGCATTTCCAGTCCGATGCCCCATCGATTCGCGCTGCTTCTATCATTTCCTGATGAATGCCATCGAAGAAATTTTTAAGCAGCAGCAAATAAAAAGCGCTCGCGCTTGCCGGCAGCCAGAATGCGGCATACGTATTCAGCAATCCCAGGTCCTTAAGGTTCAGGAAGTTCGGTATGATATACGTGCTAGGCGGTATGAACAGCGTAATCATAAAGAAGAAGTAAATCCCCCGTTGGAAGGGTACATTGAGCTTAGATAAACTATAGGAAGCTAATCCAAGCACAATTATCGTCATGATCATATTGCCGCCAAAAATCATAAGCGTATTTTTCAAAAAAAGCGGCAGGTTCATAAAATTCCAGCCTGCATTGTAATTGTCAAAATGCCACTCCGAAGGCAAGAAGCGCGGCGGGAACGAGTTGACCTCCGTATTTGTCTTTAAGCCATTAAACAATGCGGTTGCGACAGGGTAAAGCATGGAAGCGACCATACCGGCAATCACAATAATGACAAGCAGAAAACCAAGCTTGTTTGTATGCTTACGATGGTCATAACTGGATAAGATTCCTCTGTCTAAGCTCTTCATCACTTGCCCGCCTCCTTGTTGTTCAGCCTAAATTGCAAGAGCGCCAACCCACCAAGGACAACGAACATAAGCACGCCAAGCGCCGAGGCAACCCCATAATCGAGCCGCGTGAATGCATATTTAACGATAAGCAGCGAGTACGTAAGCGTTGCTTTGTTCGGGCCGCCGTCGAGCAGAGCAAGCTGCGATTGAAACCCTTGCGTCGTCGCGATCAGCTGCAGTAAGAACAGCAGTAAAATCAAGCCGCGAATCGACGGAAGCGTAATATGCCAAACGCGGCGGAAGATGCCCGCTCCGTCAATTTCTGCCGCTTCATACCAATCCCGCGGAATGCTCAGCACAGCGGCCAAATAAATGAGCATGCCTGACCCGAACTGCTGCCAGGTTTCCATAATGACGAGCGAGATCATCGACCAGCTTTTATTCGTCAAGAAGGCGATTTGATCGGAGCCCATCTGCGTCAGCAGCCCATTGATCGGACCTACCGGATCATAAAACCATCTCCACAAGCCATACAGGACGACAGCCGGAACAACGTTCGGCAAATAGGCAGCGACACGCACGAAGCCTTGGAAGCGGCGCAGCTCGGATATCGCAATGGCGAACAGAATTGGAACCCAGAAGCCGATAACCATACATAAAAACATGTAATATAGCGTGTTTTTTATGCCAATCCATACGTCCGGATCATTAAATATCGTCTTGTAATTATCAAATCCGACAAATTCATTTCCTTTTACAAAATCGATCGTGTAGAAGCTGTAAATAATCCCTTTCGTTATCGGCACCCACAAAAACAAAATAAAAATGATCGCTGCCGGCAACAAAAACAAATAGCCTGAAATATGCTTTTTCCACCTGCCAGCCTTCCTCTGTACCTGGGTATCGAGCGGCTTGCCTACTGCAACTGGTTGGTTCATCAGGTCTCCCTCTTTTCTTTTCTATCGCTCTAAACCATTTTAGAAGCAATGGGGCTGGCTGGTAATGTGCATATCTAAGGCAATGATAGCTATTTTTACTTCATCTTATTTCTTGTCATCCTTCTTGAGCTCGCTCGGGCTCATGCCATAATATTTTTTGAAAATTTTGCTGAAATGCTCCGGCGATTCATATCCGACACGCTCAGAAATTTCATACCTGCGCAAATCGGTGTGCAAAATGAGCTTCCTGCTCTCCTCCATCCGAAGCTTAATCACGTATTCCCATAGGTTATAGCCCGTATCCTTCTTGAACAAATAGCTTAAGTAGTTCGGACTGACATGATTTTTCTGGGCAACCTCATGCAGCGTAAGTCCCTTCTGCGCAAAATTGCGATCGATGTAAGCCTTGGACTTCTCGACGATTAAGCTGTTTTGTTCGCTTAGCTCCTCTGCCGTCGGTTCCTGCGTGTACGAGCTCCAATTAAAATCGCCGTAATAAAACACGTAATGGTCCCGATGCTCCCGGTTCCACATAATTGCCTTGCGCGCCTGCTCGTCTAGCATCCCTACAAATTCAATGCCCCTCACGATTTGACTAATGCCGATTACACAGTGCAGCCCTAAATATTTGTGGATGTTGTAGTAGAGACTGCGCCCGATCATATCCAATTGATTGATTTTGTTTACGCTTGACTCACCGAACTCGCTCTCATCCCATTGAATGAGTACGCTAATTTCCTGATTCGGCGAATAGAAGGAAGCATGGTTCCACTCCTTATCGAGCAGCTCGTTCGCAATGTTTAGAGCGGCGTATTGCAGCAGCAGCGCATCTCTCGCTGGAATCTGATGATCCTTAAAGGATAAATTCAAGCGCAGCTTAATGACTGCAAAATAAGGCCCGTGCAGCTTGACCGCATATCGCTCATAGAGCATTTTCGCCAGCTCTCCCGGGCTTTCTTGCGAGCCGGACAGCAGCCGATTAAACAGCTCGGTCCGCTGCGGCAGCGGCTCTTCCATATGAAAATGCTCCTGCAGCTTGGATAAATACCTATCCTCGGATGCCGCAGGCTTATCCATTTTGAGCAGCACGTTTCGAACCGAATCTAGAAATTGCTCATTATTAAGCGGCTTGATCATATAATCTTTCGCCCCAAGACGAATCGCCATTTGCGCATACTGGAACGTTTCATAAGCAGAAATAATGATCGTCTGCACCCAAGGCTTCAGCAATTTGGCTTGATGCATCAGTTCAATGCCGTTCATGGAGCCCATTTGAATATCCGTAATTAGCAGGTCAATCTCTTCGATTCGCAAATAATCGAGTGCTTCATAGCCGCTGTGCGCCATATACACATTCGCTAAATTGATGCCTGAAGCAGACAGCAGGCTGCATAGCCCCTCGCAAATCAACGGTTCGTCATCCACAATCAATATATTGTACATGCAGCTGCCTCCCATTTTGCTTTTTGTTCCATTCACTTTGATTCATCGTGGCTTGCCGGCAAAATGATCCATACGGACGTTCCGCCCTGTTCCCCGCGTCTGTAGCTCATCCCGTACATATTGCCAAAATGGAGCTGAATCCGCTGCTGGATATTCCGAATGCCATAGCCTAAAGTATGATCCGGCTTATCGCCATTCAGCAGCCGCTCAATCGCCAAATAGTCCACTTCCTTATGGCCGTTGTCCTCTACCTTGACCGTGACCCGCTCTCCTTCAACGACGGCAGAGATATGGATCTCGCCATCCTCGCCCATAAACTTAACGCCATGGATGATCGCATTCTCAATAAGCGGCTGCAGCGATATTTTCGGAATCAAAATCTCACGTGCCGCATCGGATATGCTCCAGGTGACTTGAAACTCATACTTGTAGCGCTTCTGCTGCAGGCTCACATAGGCGGACGCATGCTCCAGCTCCTCTTCGAGCGGAATCAGCTCTCTCCCCCTGCTTAGGCCGATTTTCATCAGCTTCGATAAATCCTTGATCATTTCCGCCGATTCCGTATTTCCTTCGAGCGAGCTTTTCCAATAAATGCTTTCGAGCGTATTGTAGAGTAAATGTGGATTAATTTGCTGATAAAGCAGCTGAAGCTGTGATTCCTTCTGCTTGATATCCATATGATACTTATAGTGGATAAGCACATTGAGCCTGCGGGCCATGTCATACAAAGCGGCAAAAAGCACGCCAACCTCGTCGTTTCGCCCTTTGCCCGGCGTCTCCGGCACCAGCTTGCCCGGCTCATAGGTATGTACAAACTGCGCCAGCTTCTGCAGCGGCGTCATGAGCGAGCGCCAGAAATATACCATGACGATGCAGCCGAACAGAATATAAGCGATCGATATCAGCTGGATGACATGCTTGAGCTCGCTCTGCTGCTTTAACAACGAGCTGACCGGAATTTGATATACCAGCTTATGGTTCATGATGCGGTTGTAGTTGACCACATAGATGTAATCAGCGGTCATGATGTCAAAGGTGCCCTCCGCCTCCATCTCATCTGCAATGGACATCTCGGGCGGCAGCTCCAAAGTCGAACCCATCAGCTTCGAATCCGTGGCGGCGAGGACTCTGTTCTCCCAGTCTGTGAACATGATTTTGCCATCGGGCAGTGAGACCGATCTTAGCGATTCTGCAATTTTCATATCCATTTTGGTAGCAACCAGCACGCCAATGATACCGTTTCCATAAGTGACGTTATTTACAGCCCGAATATAGGCGAGTGTACTAATTCTGGAGAGCCCTACGTTCGAATCAATAATTTCCATATAGCCCTTGCTCTTTAAGCTGACGGCGTGATCGAACCATTCCGGCTTATCATGATCAGCAAAAAAGTAAACGCCAGTCTGCATCAGCTGACGCTTTGGCGCGAAAAAATAATAATCATTCGGATCATAAATATAGAGTGAATAGTACACCGCTTCCCCGCCGTTAAGGGGGATTGAGTTAGCCGCAAGCAGCTTGTCGACCTTATCGTATTTGCGTACCCGCTCAATGACGGTATCGTTCTCCAGCGGAATAAGCTGCTGCGTAAGCGGATTTTGAATAATCGTTGTCGTGATTTTGCTGATGGTGTCCATATCACGCTTGATCACGGTATAATTTTGCTTGCTCAGCTCGACATATGCGCTCGTCACATGATTTTTGAGCAGATGCTCCGCCTTCATGTTCCCATACCAATGAAGCAGAAAAATGGGACTCACCATCATGAGAAACAAAAGAATCAACTGCTGCTTTATGTTCAACTTTGTCATTGGATTGCTAAGACGCGTTCGCATGCTGGCACCTCCGGCTAATAATTGTACTATAGCAAAAAAACAGACATTCTGTGTGGCTATTTCTATCCGTTTCTGAGGGCTCAATAAGGCGAATCGTAGAAATACACATACCTATCCATAAAAAAGGCTGCTAATCAACAAATGTTGGTTAGCAGCGCTTAGACTCGTTTATTTTAAGCAATGATGGATTTGATATGAATGTTACGCTCTTGGCTTAAATCGAGGAAATAATCCGCCAGCTTAATTAAAGGCGTCTCGATATTGTGCGGATTGATGTAAACGACCTCACCCTCGCGTCCATCCGTCAGCAGCACTTGCTTCCCTACTAACCGCTTCATCATATTTTCAATAAACACCGAAATGATTTGCGGGTTTAATACCCCAAATTTTCCATCGCTCATCTGGCTGACGATTTCATGGAACGACAACGGCTCATGATAAGGCCGCTTCGAGGACATCGCGTGAAAAATATCGGCAACCGCTACAATCGAGCTGAATAAATCTATATTTTCTTTCTTGATTCCAAGCGGATAGCCCTTCCCATCCTCACGCTCATGATGCTGCAGCGCAACGCGTGCGATCCGCAGGCTTATGCCAGTCGTTTCCTTGAGCAGCTCGTAGCCAAAAATGGTATGCTTCTTGACTAATTGAAATTCAACCTCGTTCAGCTTGCCCGGTTTATTCAGAACCTCGATCGGAAGCTTTACTTTGCCTACATCATGAAGCGTCGCCGCCAAGGACAAAATCATCAGCTCCGACTCCTCTAGATTCATCCATCTGCCTATGAGCGTCGATATAACCCCTACTCCCACATTATGCTCGTAGATGTAATCATCCTTCGCCTTCACCGCTTCAAACAATTCAAAAATATCTTGGTTTTTGGAAAGCTGAACAATAGCAGGCAGAACCTGATTGCGAATCTCCATCAAAGGCACCTTGCGGGACACTAAAATCGACTCGAACAGCTCCTTCGATACACTAACCGTCTGCTGCACGAGCTCTCCGATTTGAATGCTCTTTTTTGGATTAGAGGGCTTCTGCTCAGATGCCAGAACAATAGCATTTAAATCTATCCGATGGTTCATTATAATTTGCAGTGACTCGCGAGAAATAAAAGAATTGGCCGGTACAATTGTAACGCCATATGCGTTCAAGATATCATGCTGCACTTTCTTCCCGATCAATTGCTCCATCGTTCCACTCCTTCAGACTTGGCATTTCCAACATTTAGTTTACCATATCTGAATCAGGAAATGATCTACTCGCTGAAAAATTGATAGAAATACTAGAAACAATCCTCTATCCCTCAGACATATTCATCCATATTTCCAGAAGTCGATCCAGCTGCAATTGCTGCTGCTCCTGCATACTCCACAAGGCTTCCAGCTGAGATGGATCGCCATTTGCAGCGTGCATCTCCATCTCCTTGCCCAATGCAGCCAGCCCTGCTTCGAGCTCTGCCATTTCGCTTTCAAGCTGCTGCAGGCTCATAGCCTCGCTAGTGTTTGGCTTACGTGCTGGCTGCTCCTTTAATCGCTTCATCTCTCGCGTTATTTTTTCTTCTGAGCGAATAGTTGAACCCTCATTTGTTCTACCCTGCTGCCTCATCTTAAAGTCATCATAATTGCCTATATACTCGGCAATCGTCCCTTGTTTCAGCTCCCAAACCCGCTTAGCAAGCCGATTAATGAAATAACGGTCATGCGAGATCGCCAGCACCGTTCCGGCAAATTGCTCCAAGGCTTCCTCCAAAGCTTCACGGGAGCTGACATCCAGATGATTCGTCGGCTCATCGAGCAGCAGTAAATTCGGCTTCTTGCGTATAAGCAGCGCGAGGCGCAATCGCGACCATTCTCCGCCAGACAAGGCTTGGATCGGCTTGAAAACATCTGCGCCATAAAACAAATAGCTCGCTAATATATTTCTTGCTTCGCCTTCCTCCAAGCTTCCTTCCGTTCGAAAGAAATCGAGAACACTTTGTTTGTTATCCGCTGCCTTCTCCTCCTGTCCCAAATAGCCGATGTTTACGCGAGCCCCATGGACTAGCTCACCGCCATCCGGTTGAAGGTCCCCCAGCAGCAGCTTGAACAGGGTCGTTTTGCCAGAGCCGTTGTCGCCTACCAGCACTACCTTCTCGCCATATAACAAGCTTCCCTCTGCATCATCCAGAATGACTCGCTCACCGAAGCGTTTGGTCACACCCTCGAAAGCGACAACCCTACGTCCGGAGCGGTCAAGCGACTGAAGCTCGAAATCAGCCGTTTTCTGCTCAAGAACCGGCCTCTTCACCATCTCCAGCTTCTCCAATGCTTTGCGAATCGAGGCTGCGCGCTTGAAAAACTTCTCGTTGCCGCCGACGCGCCCCCATTCCTCCAGCTGCTTAATCGTTTCTTTCATTTTTTTGATTTGCTTCTGCTGCTCTTGAAACTTGGCAAATTGCTGCAGCAGTCGCTCCTCCTTCTCCTTCACATACCCGGTGTAGTTGGTAAGAAACGTCTGCGCCGTGCCGTCTTCCAGCTCAATGATTTTGGAGCTGACGGCATCGAGGAAGTAGCGATCATGAGATACGATGACGCACGCGCCTTCATATTGCCGGAGAAACTGCTCCAGCCACTCCATGCCTCGCAAATCCAAATGATTGGTTGGTTCGTCCAGCAGCAGCAAGGCTGGACGAATAATTAATTGCGACGCCAGAGAAACCCGGGTCTTCTCGCCGCCGGAAAGACTGCTAAAGCTTCGCGTATAGCTAGCACGGTCAATAAACAAGCCTGTTGCCACTTGTTCAATCGTTGTATCCATCTCGTATCCGCCGTCTCTCTCGAACCTCTCCTGCGCAGCCGAGTACGTTTTCAGCAATCGCTCCATCGCAGCCGGATTTGCGAGCACTTCGGGACTCGACATTTGCTGCTCCATGTCAGCCATTTGCTTTTTGCATGCCATCAAAGGCTGGAAGCCATAAGCTAAAACCTCATAAACGGTCCGTTCATGAAATGCCTCAGGAATTTGCGGCAAATAACCGATTTGCAAATCCTTCTGCACCGTCAGCATGCCTTCATCAACCTGCTCATGTCCAGAAATCAAGCGGAGCAAGGTTGATTTGCCGCTGCCGTTGCGTCCGATTAATCCGACCCTCTCCCCCTCATGGATCTGAAGTGTAAGCCCGTCAAACACTAAATTTGCTGCATGGTATTTTTTTATCTCATTTATATTAACGATAATCATCTTAAGAGCCTCCTAATGATGAAGACCCAATTTTTCATGCACAAAAAAAGAGCCGCAGCAACAAGCCTGCGACCCTTCGGATGGTACAGCTATCCGTTGTGGTTAAAGTAGGCGTCTTCTCGCGAATGGTTTAATCGTATTAGCAAATTTGGACAGACCTCTCCCGTTCGCGGAAAAAGCATGAACGATGCCAGCCATAGCAATCGGCAGCCGGCTAATACGGTTATTGACCATTTCGTGATTCACCTACTTCACCTCCCTTGTTATTCGTTCCTTAAAAATACCATATTTAGTGGTTCTTTCGCAAATCATTTTTTCAATCATTTTCCCCGTTTGAAAAACGGAATAACCGTTTATATTGTCTTACATTGATTATCTAAAAGAGGTGGAGCAAGCGATGTTAGAGCCTATCATAGAGGAAAAACAGCTTGATGCTGCTCTATTTCATTTTATTTTTCCTTTCTCGTTAAACAAGAACTGCCAAGAAAAGCTGCAAATGCAGCTTCAGTCGGATGGCTTCACCCGGTTTTCCTTGAAGGACATGGAACAGGAGAACGCCTATTACGGCAAGCGCTGCCGGGTGTCCCATCTCAATCTAGAGCGGTATTATTTATCTTTTACCAATAACATGTTATTCCCGCATACGGCGAATCAAGATGGTCTGCACCGTTTTTCCAAATCGATGGAGCATAATTGTTTCTTGAAATCCCATCCGCGGGACATGCCGTTCATCGTTCAATCGACCGATGTCTTTTTATGTCCCTTCGACTTAGGTTTTATTACTGTTCGAATCGAATTGCCCTGCCGTGAATTAACATTTACAGATGCATTGGAATTCGCGAAACGATTCCGGGTGCTCCAAAATAGGAACATCCAAGACGAAGAGGCTCGATGGATTTTAGATGAACAACAATTCGATGACGTCGAGGATTTTATGCTGAATGTTCTCGTCCCAGGAATGATTCCCTTCTTGGACTCAGAAGAGCTTGGGGAAACATATTTTGCTAAGCATCCTTTTTTCGTGGATGAACGAATGTACGTGCAAGGGCTGCTTGCTTTGCAAGATAAGCTCGAAATTACGCCGGTCGATCTATATCGCGCTTCCCAAATCGATGGTGTCGATCGAAACAATCAGCCGTATATCAGTTCAACGAATAGCGACTACATTGAAAGGTATGTCGATCATCATATTTTCGACCGCTGGGGTCCAAACACTTATTATATGACGAACGAGACATCGTTTGTCTGCATAACGAATGAGGATGCAAACATTACAACACAGCTAGCCAATCATATGTACGGCGAATATTACTATGCCCTGCTTATTAATCTGTTCCATAAAATCGTGCTCCTAAAGCTATCGAATCTCTATTCGCGCGTACGCCTTGATCAAAATCAGGATAGAATTGAGGAACTGATCCGATCGATTACGACCTTTTCGGCCAAATATTATTTTAATGAGGTCGTCTCCCAATCGCAAGGCAAGGAGATTTTCATTCAGCTTCGCAACCGATTCGGCAATGGAGAGCTGTACACCGATGTGAAGCAAACGCTAGCCGATTTGTACAAATATCAAGAAAATTTCACTTCCAAGCGAAACAATTATTTGCTGTTGATTTTGACGGTTTATTCGGTAGTGAGCGGGATTTTCGGAATGAATCAGGTTATCGAGGATTTGAAGGGCGACATCGATTGGCGTAAGCTGCTGGGGTATTCGATATTTGAATATATTGCCTTAGCCATGACACTGTCCGGTATAATGATTGCTATTTGGCTCGGAGCCAGTACGATTATTCATCTGATGAAGGAGCTGCGGAAGAAACGCCGCTAGCTTTGGAGAAAGACTCCTTGTTCAGTCCAGGCATGAGAAAAGCCCTTCAGGCAGTCTGAAGGGCTTCTCTTCAATTTTTAGGTATAAGACCGAAAGCATATGCAGCACCTATTATGAGATCTCGTCGTTAAGCCGATCTATCAGCTCTACCAGCTCAAGCGGTTCTCGCACCGTATAGGTCGGACGCTCCGACTCATCTGCTGGCGTATGCGGGTAGCGCGTCGTCCAGCTTTGGAAAATGCTCGTCATGCCCAGCGCATTGGCGCCCTTCATATCGCGGCTCAAATTGTTGCCGATCATGACGATGCGCGGGATATCCGCCTCGGACAGATCCAAAGCGCCTACAGCAGCCTTGAACATACGCGGACTCGGCTTGCTTGCTTTCACGGTTTCGGAATAGATCATCGTTGCAAAATAATCGTAAAGCCCGTGCTGCTTGAATACGTTCTTGAACGATTGCGCGTCGCCATCAGCAACCAGCGCAAGCGTATACCCTTTGTCGAACAACGTTTTGACCATGACGTCAGCGCCCGGAATCAGCTCTGCGTGCAGGACGATTCCTTCATCGTCCCTTACTTCGGTTGATTCATCGATTATCGTGTCGCCGCTGTCCAGAAATACGATTAATTTTTTCTCCATTTTGTCAAACAGCCTTCCCATATTAATTAGCCGGCGCGCTTGTAGATTCCCTGACGATCAGCTCCGGCTGCATGACGATCCTTTGCTTGATTTCATCCTTATTCTCCACGCTGCGAATCAGCAAGTCGAATGCCAGCTTGACCATTTGGTCCATCGGCTGGGCGATTGTTGTAAGCGCCGGATTCGTCACGGTAGACAGAATGGTATCGTCAAAGCCGATAATCGACAGCTGCTCCGGTACCTTTACTCCTGCTTCCTTAGCTGCCTGCAATGCGCCGATTGCAAGCAAATCGTTGCAGCAAAATATCGCTGACGGACGATTTTCCCCGCGGATGAGTGCCGCTGCCGCCCGTTTGCCATCTCTTATGCTGGAATCGCACGAGATAATGCTGGCATCGTCAAGGGAAATTCCAGCCTCAAACAGCGCGAATCTAAACCCACGGACCCGCTCGAGGCTGCTGGTTACCTTGAAATTTTCAGACAACACCGCAGTTTGGCGATGACCTCTGCCAAGCAAATGCTCGGCGGCAAGCGCCCCGCCCTTGAAGTCGTCTGTCAGCACGCTATGAACCGGCATCGCAACGGCTTCCCTTGCGATCATGACGATAGGCAGCGATTTCTCCGCCAGCTGCGTTAAAATATCTGCGTTTTCCACGCCGGTCCCGATCAAAATGCCGTCTACGCTTTTTTGCTCCAGCAGCCGAATATATTTCTCTACCCGGTCATCCTTGTTGTCCGTACTGCAGACGATGACGCTATACCCTTCGGAATGCGCCAAATCCTCTACAGAGCGGGCAATCTCGGAGAAAAAGGGGTTGGATACATCTGGGATGAGCAGCCCTATTGTGTACGTTCTCTTGCCCATCAATGCCGAAGCGATCACGCTCGGCTGGTACTGGAGCCGCTCCATTACCTTGAAAATTTCATCGCGCTTTTTGTTGCTTACTTTTCCTTTGCCGTTTATCGCATTGGAGACGGTCGCGATGGAGACGCCCGCCTCCTTGGCAACATCATAAATCGTGGTCGCTTTCATGCCCAACCTCATTATTGTCGGATGTTAAGGACAGGCAATAAGCCTCCTTACCCGGATATTATCCGATTTATCCGCTCGATTTGCAAACGATTTGCAAACGTTACGGAGATTACGGCTGCTGTCTTGTTGCGATCCATGCATGGTCAGGGTCGTTATGGAACTTCCAGATGCGGTTCGGACCCGCCATTACATTAAGATAATAGACTTGGTAGCCCGGAGGCGCCGAAACAGGATGATACCCTTGCGGAACAAGCACCGCTTCGCCGTCTTTGACCGCCAAAGTTTCATCCAGCGAGCGGTCATTCGTATAGACGCGTTGGATGGCGAAGCCTTGCTCAGGCTTCACATGGTAATAGTAGGTTTCCTCCAGCAGAGACTCCTCGGGAAGCGCGTCGCGATCATGCTTGTGCGGCGGATAGCTGGACCAATGTCCTTCCGGCGTAAACACTTCAACTACTAGCAGGCTGTCGGCAGGCTCCTGCTCGGGCAAAATATTGTGAATGAACCGCTGCGTCGTTCCCGTTCCCCGAACCTCGACGCCAACATCTCCCGGTGCGATTAGGCGCGCGGGATGGTTGCCTTTGCCGGGCGCTTCGCATACGGCCAGCTCTACTTTCGTAAGCGCCTCCAGCTCATACTGGTCGTCGTTCGGAACGTACACGGAATAAGGCGGCGTCTGCTCGAAGACGCTCATTCGTTGACCGATATTCGTCCAGGAGGATTTCCCCGTCGTCACGTTGGCCAGTCCGCCGAGCAGCACTAGGCATACTTCGTTCTCCCCGGTTGCGCGGCTTAACTTTTCTCCCGGATTCAATTGGTAAACTTCGAAACCGACATAGCTCCAGCCAGCCGATTCCGGAGTAATCGAAAGCACGGGAGTAAGTCCAGAAGCTTGACGCTCCGGGCTTACGATCAGTTTGCTCATGCTCATGCGATCACACCCTCTCTTTCAATTCCACAAGCTCCGAGAGCTTGACGCTGCGGTTGTCGCGCAGCGAAAGCTTCGCGGCTAGCGCAATTCTCTCTGCTTGGCAGGCATCCGCTCCACTGACTGAAACGTCGCCCCCTTGCAGCAATACATTGATAAACTGCTCGGTTTCTTCGATATAAGCCATATTGTAGCGCTCCAGGAAGAAATGAAGCGGCTTTTCGCTAATAATGCCTTCTTCCGTGCTGAGCACGGCCGTATTAGGATGATCGTTCGTAGCCGCTACGGAGCCCTTCGAGCCGAATATTTCGGCGCGTTGGTCATAGCCGTATACCGCTTTGCGGCTGCAATCGATAACGCCAAGCGCACCGTTTGCGAAGCGGAGCGTTACGACAGCCGTATCGACGTCGCCGTGCTTGCCGAATACCGGATCGATAAGCACGCTGCCTTGTGCGTACACTTCTTCTACCTCGCTGCCTGAGAGGAAACGAGCCATGTCGAAATCATGGATCATCATATCCATGAAGATGCCGCCCGATACTTTAATGTAGGCTTCCGGCGGTGGTGCAGGATCGCGGGAGGTAATTTTGATCAGATGCGTTTCGCCGATCGCTCCAGCCTGTACATGCTCGCGGATCCGCTTGAAATTATGATCGAAGCGGCGATTGAAGCCTACTTGCAGCTGAACGCCGGCCTTGCGAACCTCCTCCAGCGCTTCCTCCGTCTGCCGAATATCCATGCTAACCGGCTTTTCGCAAAAAATGTGCTTGCCCTGCTGCGCTGCACGCTTAATGAGCGGCACATGCGTGTCCGTGGATGAGCAAATGAAAACGGCGTCTATGTCCGGATTCGCCAGCAGCTCTTCGCTGTCCTTCGTCACGATAGGAATGCCTCTTTCCAGCGCCCACTCTGTCAGTTCTGGACCGGCAAACAGATCGCTGATCGCAACGATTTCCGCTTGCGGATGTCTTCTTAAATTGTCGGCATGGATTTTGCCGATTCTGCCTGCACCGATGATGCCAATTTTAATTTTTTTCATACTCGTCCGCCTTTCTTTTGTCCCGAGCTGCCGAACAGCCGCATTTTGTCGCGGACGGCAGCCTTGATCGCTTCGCGCGCTGGATTCAAATAATGTCTTGGATCGTAGGTTTCCGGATGGTTTTGCAAATAGTCACGGATCGTCTGCGTAAAGACGGCTTGATTATCGGTATTGACATTAATTTTGGCCGTTCCTGAGGAGATAGCCTCCCGGATTTCCGCTTCGGGGATGCCGCTGCCACCGTGAAGCACGAGCGGCACTCCTGTAAGCTTATGGATTTCCTTCATCCGGTCCAGGCCCAGCTTAGGCTGGCCGCGGTATGGGCCGTGAACGGAACCGAGTGCGGGAGCCAGGCAATCGATTCCCGTCTCCTTCACCATGCGCACGCAATCCGCTGATTCCGCATAAGAAGCCTCTGCCTCCAGCACTTCCAGATCGTCTTCGCGTCCGCCGATTCTCCCCAGCTCCGCTTCGACGGATGCGCCAAGTACGTGGGCGGCATCTGTCACCCTTAGCGTCGTTTCGATGTTCGTCTCCAGCGAATGATGTGAAGCGTCGATCATGACGGAGGTAAAGCCCGCTTTAAGCGCCCGGATGCATACCTCGTAAGAGGAGCCATGGTCCAAATGTAAGGCTACCGGTACCGTAATTCCGTAATGATCGATCAGCGTGTTCACCATGCCGTAGATATAAGGCAATCCTCCCATATAGGGAATGTAAGCCTCGCTCACACCGAGGATAACCGGAGAAGCCTCCTCCTCGGCAGCGGTCAGAATCGCCTGCGTGAATTCAAGGTTGTTCAAATTGAATTGTCCGACAGCATAGCCGCCCGCATTCGCCGTGCGAAGCATGTCAGTCATCGATACTAAAGTCATTTCGGATCAGCCTCCAAGCTTATGCCGCAATTACCAGCGAGCCGTTACCATTTTTTTGCGGGTGTAGAACTCAACGCCGTCCGTGCCGTTGGCATGAAGGTCGCCGTAGAACGATTTTTTCCAGCCTGAGAACGGGAAGAATGCCATAGGTGCCGGTACGCCAAGGTTCACGCCAAGCATGCCTGCATCAATCGTCTCGCGGAACTGCCTTACGCTGCTGCCGTTGCTTGTGAAGAGGCAGGCACCGTTGGCGAAGTCTGAACGGTTTGCAATGGCAATCGCCTCTTCCAGCGTGTCTGCTCTCATGACGGAGAGGACAGGAGCGAATATCTCATCTTTCCAAATTTTCATCTCGCAGCTAACCTGGTCAAAAATCGTCGGCCCTACGAAATAGCCAGCGGATTGGGCGGCAGCGTCTTTGCGGCCGTCACGCACGAGCAAGCCGCCTTCGGTCTCGCCGGACTCGATATAGCCGATCGTTCTTTCCTTATGCGGCTTGCGAATAACAGGACCCAGGAACGTTCCTTCTTCCAGTCCGTTGCCGATCGTAATGTTGTCTGCCGCTTCGGACAATCGCCGTACCAGCTCATCGCCGACATCGCCGACAGCGATGACGACGGCACAAGCCATGCAGCGCTCGCCCGCCGAGCCAAATGCCGCGCTGACGATTTCTTTAACCGTGAGGTTAAGATCCGCGTCTGGCATGACGATGGAATGGTTTTTGGCGCCGGCAAGCGCTTGAACCCGTTTGCCGTAGGAAGTGCCCGTTTTGTATACATATTCAGCAACCGGCTGCGAGCCGACGAAGGAAATCGCCTGTACGTTCGGATGCTTCAGAATGCCGTTGACTACATCATGCGCACCGTGGACGACATTGAGCACGCCCGCAGGCAATCCCGCTTCGTGGAACAGCTCAGCAAGGCGGTTAGCCAGCAGCGGCGTACGCTCCGATGGCTTCAGGACGAAGGTGTTGCCGCATGCAATCGCAAGCGGGAACATCCAGCAAGGAACCATCATCGGGAAGTTGAATGGCGAGATGCCTCCAACGACGCCGATCGGGTAGCGGTACATGCCGGACTCCAAATTCGATGCGATATCAGGCAGCTGCTTGCCCATCATGAGCGTAGGAGCGCCAGATGCAAATTCGACGCATTCGATGCCGCGAAGCACTTCACCGTACGCTTCGGCGTAGCTTTTGCCATTCTCTGTCGTAATGAGGCGTGCTAGCTCCTCCCAATGGTCAACGAGAAGCTGCTGGTATTTAAACAATACGCGGGCACGTTTTGGAACTGGCGTCTTGCTCCAGGTTTCGAATGCTTTTCTTGCCGTTTGAACGGCCGCGTCCACATCTGCTTCGGAAGAGAGCGGAACTTGCGCCAAAATTTCCTCGGTTGCAGGATTATATACATGGTCGTACTTCTCGCCAGAAGCCTCGACCCATTGTCCGCCAATCCAGTTTTTAAGTGTTGTCGTCATGTTATTCCCTCGTTTCTTCAAGTTGTAAGCCTGCAAGGCAATGAGCCCGGAAACCTAGCTTGCGGTAATTTCACCGCGATTGCAGCGTTCGATGTAATCCTTGACCTGCTCTACCGTTGGCATCGCATCCGAGCAGCTATGGCTGGAGATAACGATGCATGCCGCCGCGCTTCCGAACTCCATGCTCTTCTCAAGCGTCAATCCCGACATGATTCCGTAAATAAAGCCAGCCGCGTAGGAATCGCCTGCCCCGAACGTTTTGATGACTTTGGCCGGGTACGATTTCGCCCGATGCTCCAAGCCGTCCGTCGTATAGGCGATCGAGCCTTCTTTGCCATGCTTGATGATGACGATTTTCGCGAAATGGTTGAACCATTTGGATGCAGTGAAGCGGTCGCTATGTTCCACGTTTTGCTCGAAGCGCTCCATGCTGTCAAACTCTTCGCGCGTGCCAATGATAATGTCGCTTTTTTCTGCAGCAAGGTTATAATATACGGCTGTTTCTTCGGGAGAAGTCCATGAATAAGGCCGGAAATCAATATCAAAAATAACGGTGGTACCATGCTTGCGGGCATAATCCAAAGCCAGAAGCACGGCCTCTCGTGAAGGACTTGCCGCCAGCGCCGTACCGGAGACGAGCAGTGCTTTGCTGTCCGCGATGAGCGACTCGTTCACTTCCAGCGGATTCAGCAGCAAATCGGCTACATTGTCTCGGTACATGAGGATGCTGCACTCCGATGGGCTTTTAATCTCGGTAAAAGCGAGGCCCGTAACGGCCCCAGTCTTGTCTGTCACGACATTGCTAGTGTCGATCCCCTCATTGTCGAGGTAGCTTCGGATAAATCTGCCCATCTGATCGTCCGCGATTTTGCCAATGAACGCCGTTTTGTTGCCCAGCCGGCTCATTCCGATCGCGATATTCGCTGGTGAACCGCCTACATATTTCGTAAACGTCATCGTCTGCTCCATCGGACGGTTGATCTCGTTGGCATTGAGATCGATACATAGACGGCCAATCGCCGTAAAATCAAATTTCCTATCTGAAGGGAAAGAAATGGTAGACAACTTACTCACTCTCCTTCTTGCCTATTAAGGAGCTAAGGTACTCTATTGCTCTCGCCGCATACTCGCGTGCCGGATGCTCGCCCGGATCCTGCTCGCCCTCCAGCAGCGCCCAGCCGTCGTATTTCCGGTCGAGAAGCTCCTTCAAGATTGGTCCAAAATCGATATTCCCGTCTCCCGGAACGGTAAACACGCCGTTGCGGATGCAAGTGACAAAATCGACGCCAGACGATTTCGCTTCCTCAAGCCGATTTACGCGCACATCCTTCAGATGGATATACGCGACCCGGTCATAATGCTTGCGAAGCAGCTCTGCTGGATCCGCCCCGCCGTACAAAGCGTGGCCTGAATCAAATAGCAGGAACACGGCATTCGGATCGGTCAATGCCATCAGCTTGTCGATTTCCTCCGGGCTCTCGACCGCCGTTCCGCCATGATGGTGATACGTCAGCTTTAGCCCATATTCCAGCGCGATTTTACCTGCGGCATTCAAGCCCTCGGCCAGGCTCGCCCAGCCCGCTTCGTCCAGACGGATTACTTCGGTCTCGTTCGGCGTGCGGCGGGGATCGAAATGCAGCGATCCTCCAACCTCGCAGGTACTGATAACCTTGCTTCCCATCTGCTGCAAAAACTCGGCATGCTTGCGGAAAGCCTCCAGCTCCGATTCCCGGTAGGCGGGATCGGAGAACAGCACCGATTTCCATTGGGAGACGAGCTGGATATTCCGTTTCGAAAGCTCCTGCTTAAGCAGCTCGATATCGGTCGGAAACTTTCTTCCCATCTCCGTGCCGGTTAAGCCGAGCGCTTGAATGTCGTCCATAATTTGCTCGTAAGTCGTATGCTCGCCATGCTCCTTAACGTCCTCGCCGACCCAATTGATCGGATGAATTCCTAATTGAAATGGAAACAGCGCCATCTATAATCCCTCCTAGTAGGCTTTTGCCTGTGCCAGCTTTTTGTTCATTTCGTTATGCGCCGCAACGACCTTTGCACTCTCCGATACGGCTGGAACGCCAACGTTCCACCACGATTCATAGCCGTCCGTATTCGTGCCGGCCAGAACGGGAATTTCGATTAGCGTCGTGCGCGTTTCCGCCTTCGCTTGCTTCAACGCTTGGCGAAGCTCCTCTGCATTGGACGCTTTGTACGAAGCAAGGCCCAAGCTGCGGGCATGAGCCGCAAAGTCGATTGGCAATGGTTGGCCCGTATAACGGCCAGACTCTCGCTCGCGGTAGCGGAATTCATTGCCGAAGCCATCGCTGCCATGGCCGCGCTGCAGGTTATGAATGCATTGGTAGCCGTGGTTATCGAACAACAATACCGTCAGCTTTCTTCCTTCCTGCAAGCTTGTCACCAGCTCGGAGTGAAGCATCAAATAGCTTCCATCTCCTACAAGGGCGTAAACCTCCCGTTCGGGCTCAGCTAGCGCAGCGCCAAACGCGCCGCTCACCTCATAGCCCATGCAGGAGAATCCGTACTCCATGTGGTAGCCGCCCGGCGAGCCAACCCGCCACAACCGTTGAAGATCGCCCGGCAGGCTGCCTGCTGCGCAGACGATTACAGCATCTTCATCAATCGTTTCATTGATGACGCCAAGCGCCTGCGTTTGGGCAAAGCCATCTTCCCGCTCCAGCGTATACAGCCGGTCAATTTCAGCATTCCATTCCGCATTGACAGCAGCAATCTCGCCATCTTTGTAGGAGGATGCATAACCAGCTTCCGACAGCCCTTCGGCCAGCATGCGGATCGCTTCCTTCGCATCCCCCGAAAGTGCCGTGCCTTCCAGCTTTGCCGCATCCATGCGGTTGATGTTAATATTCAGAAATTGGACGTCCTGATGAGGAAAGGCCGACTTGGAGGATGTCGTAAAGTCGGAATATCGCGTCCCAACGCCAATGATCAGATCCGCTTCTTTAGCCAGCTTGTTTGCAGCCAATCCGCCGGTTACGCCTATGCCTCCGACGTTTAACGGATGGTTCCAAGGCATGGAGCCTTTGCCCGCTTGCGTCTCAGCGACTGGAATGCCGAATTTTTCGGCAAATGCGGCAAGCGCCTCCGTCGCGAAGGAATACTGTACGCCACCACCCGCTACGATAAGCGGTTTCCGCTTCGAGGCAACGAGCTCAACCGCTCGTTTTACCGCGTCAGTCGAAGGCTGCTGGCGATCCACGACATGAACCCGCTTCTCAAAGAAGGCTGCCGGATAATCGTAAGCTTCCGCCTGCACATCCTGCGGCAAAGCAAGCGTCACCGTTCCGGTATCCGCCGGATCCGTCAACACCCGCATCGCTTGAAGGGCTGCGCTCATCAATTGCTCAGGACGCACGATGCGATCCCAATATTTGCTCACCGGCTTGAAGCAGTCGGTAGCCGCAATCGTATAGTCATGTCCGGCTTCCAATTGCTGCAGCACCGGATCGGGCTGTCTAGATGCAAAGTTGTCTCCCGGGAGGAGAAGCAGCGGGATGCGGTTAACCGTCGCCGTTCCGGCTGCGGTTACCATATTCAATGCGCCAGGACCGATCGAAGTCGTACAAGCGTAAATGCTTGTGCGGTTCAATTGCTTGGCATAAGCGGTCGCCGCATGCGCCATTCCTTGTTCGTTTTTGCCTTGCACGAAAACCAGGTTGCCCGGGCTCCGCTCTAGCGCCTCGCCGATGCCCGTCACGTTGCCGTGGCCGAAAATACCCATTACTCCAGCTACGAACTTCGTTTCTGCACCGTCAATGGAAATGTACTGCTGATCGAGAAATTTCAATAAGGCCTGTGCCATTGTTAACCGGATTGTGCTCATAGTATCCTCCTCGACTACTGAGTTAAGCGCTTATTATATTAACGCTTTCAAAACAACCATATGTCATATTATAATTATAGGTAAAGCGCTTAATCTATATATTACATATATGCGCAGCGCAAATCAATCATAATTTAAGGAGGAGTTTTGTAACATGGCTATTTTCGAGCGTCAGCCGCATTGGGACACTGTGCTTCGAGCTTCACCGATTTTGTACATGGATCGTCTGGAGCCGTTCAAGCCGATACGAGTGGGCGTTACCGTATTCGAAGCACCGGCGCCGTCCCCCTCGTTCGATCGCATCATCCAGTTCGATACCTCACGCATCCATACAGTCATTGAATATGCGATCTATTGGGATTACGACATTCAGCATATTTACGATTTGGAGCATGTTTGGGTGTACATTGACCATGAAGGCGAAATCGCTTCCTGCGAAGCCAGCTTCCATGGCCGGTATTTCCTCAGCTTGCTTCCAGATCGCAGCAATTTGTCAGCCGACAACCGTGTTAAGCTGTTCGTTCAGCCCGGCAAGCATGCGATGATTCCGATTCAGCACTTTTTTCGCTTGCTGCCGAATGTCGAAAGCTGCTGCCAATCGGAAGCTGGCGTTGATGGCGTGCTGGAGCCGGCCATGTTCAGCGGCCAATTCAAAACGGGCGAAGACATCGACCGACGCGCCGAAATTCATTTGCGTGAATTTAGCTTCCAGCCTACCTTTGATTACATTCCCTACAAATGGGCTTCGGACGCCTTCGTGCCGTGGACAGAACTTGCCAAGGAAATTCCGATTCGGATGAAAGCTTTGCTCGCCGGGCTTTAACCCTCCCTAAAGACCCTCGGATAAATGGATACACCCCCTAGAATAGGCAATGGATAACCACATGGTTATTCCTATAGCATTCTAGGGGGTGTATTTTTATGCCAATTTAAAGATTATAGCCCTACTATTTGTAACCTTGATAGAAGTCCCAGGCTTTAAGTTGCTGCCAGCTTACTTCTTATTTGAGATTCGATGCCAATCGGAGCTGGAAGCGGAATTTCGCATCATCCCCGTACCACATCGGAAAGTTGGTTCCCCAAATATTGTTATGCAGATTGAAATGCCATCCCGTATCCAGGGAAACAAAGGAATTGTCGAACTGCAGCAGTCTTTTTTGGCCCGGTGCGACAAGCGCGGAGTCAAGCGGCGAAATCGTTGCCGACCCGTCCGTGCCTTCATAGGCAACGCCGTTATTCAAGGCATGCAGGTTGCGGTTGCCGTCCTTGACGACCCGCAAAGGCGAAATCGCATGTCCGAGCTTATCCATCGTCCATAGATTCGGGTTGTCCACCTTCAGCGCGCAGCCGAACCAGCTCGCCTCAGGCAGACGGTTGGCGTCTTTGCCGAACCACTGCAAACAAACGTCGATTTCTCCTGTCTTATGGAACGCATATTCAAGCTCCAGTTCTTTTGGCGCGCCATACAGTTCATAGGCCTCATCCGGCATCCGGAGACGCAGCACGTATCGTTCGACTGATTCGCCGCCGATCCATTGCAAATCGGTCACTTGCGGTTGGAAAAACTGGTTGCGTGGAAGCGGCCTTACGAATTCAAAGCCAGGCTTGCTGAAGTCTGCATCCGCCCACGGATGCGTTACCGGTAAATTTTGCATATAAGTGCGGAAATAACGTCCGTAATCATCCGTACCGAAATTTTCGTACGCGTAAGCGCCAAACGGATGATTCTCGTCGACCCACTCCTTGCCGTTGCCGTCAATTAAACGGATCAACGCTCCGTTCTCCCCGAACGCCAGCTCATAGCCGCCGCTGCGATACGTTTGGCGAATGCTCCGCGGCTCCGAGCCTGATACGTCCGTTTTCGCCGGAGTCAATTGTTCCAGAGCGCGAAGCGCTTCCTCCTGCTTGTCCTTCTCCAAATACGAGACGGCCTGATCCACATACTGCCGCTGCTCCTTCCAGGAGCTCTCGATCATCGAATAGGACCGGACGCTCTGCTCCGCAGCGAACAGATCGCTGGAATGGCGGTCGAATTCGTCCATGGCAAATGCGCCGATATAACCGAATTTCGCAGGCATGTCTTCAAGGTCCACGACGTCTATGATCCGTGCTTCATTGAAATCCGTTTTCGAGTAGTTTCGGAAATCGGGAAGCCATTTTTTCACATCCAGCCCCCACGTATGCTCGGCCACAAGCATCAGCGCCTTGCTCATCTCTTTGTAATCCGGGTCGGATTCCTTCATCCGGCCCTGCGCCAGCCATTTCTTCCGCAGGCGAAGCATCTCCCGGTACCGCGCAAGCTTGAGCGGATCCGTACCAACTCCGTGAATCCAAGTATCGCCCAGCTCTTCGCGAACGACCGGCAAGCTGCCGCTTACCGCAAGCAACCTTTCGGCAAATGCGTCCATCGTCGAAGCGACGACTTCCGCTCCAGGATACGCTTTACGGAACTGGTCGAACTGATCGCGAATTTCTTCCGTGCTTGGCGGACCGCAGTTGTCTCCCGTATGCGCGAACACGAGCACGTCGTCCATTTCGTCCAGCTCCAGCGCTTCCCCATACGTACCCGCATAGTTGACGATGATTTCCGAGCCGTCATCCGCCTGCCATCGGAACAGCCGAGGCACGTCAGGGCGCTTCGAAGCCGGATTGACGCCTAGGTGCAGATAGCGTAAGCCGGCTTGCTGCATATAAGTAACCAAGCCAAGCGTATGCCCTGGCACGTCGGTCATTTTCGCGGCGATCGTCTTTTTTCCGAAGCGCTCGTCCAGCTCTTGGCTTAGCGAAATCCCGAATTTCAGAAGCTCGGGGTCCATAAGCTCGGTATGCGTCGTAAAAGGCAATCCATGCCATGCGATATGTCCCTTGGCGATCGCGTTCTCCATCCGTTGTTTTCCGCCCGGGGAAGCCGCTTCTAGATAATGATGTATCAGCCACGATCCCGTGGTCCATACAAACCGTTCGCTTCCGCCTTCCGCTTCCAGCTTCTCCGACAGCTCGATGGCTTTCGGAATGTACTCTTCCACGTACTGCTTAATGACATGCTCCGCCAAATGCGTGAAACCGATATCCAGATGCGTTTTAAAAATAACATGTACTTTTTTGATTTTTGCCATGCTCTTTGTCTACCTCCAACAATCCTGATGTCTTGCCCAGCGAAACGCCAATAACCGTCATTAAACCGGTTTAATAAACGTTTGCGATCCTCCTCGCCTGACGCCTGGCTACCGGGATGCGCGGATCTTATACGTTTGCCCAGCCTTCGTCGAGAACCGTAATACGCCGTCCACCGACAGCTCTCCTTTGATCTCGGAGCCGTCCTGTGAAACGGAGAGTGAAGCTGCGGATGCCAAGGCGCATTCCTCGCCGAGCAGCGATTTGATTTCTGCTTCTTCCAGCTTGCCGTCCCGCCAGCGAATATGAACCTCAAAGCCGCCCCTAGCGCGCAATCCCTCGATCTTGCCTTCTTGCCAAACGTCCGGAAGCGCCGGAAGCAGCTCCATGAAAGACTGGTGCGATTGCAGCAGCATTTCGGATATGCCGGCCGTTACCGCAAAATTGCCATCGATTTGAAATGGCGGATGCGCGTCAAAAAGGTTGGGATACAGTCCGCCCTTTTCGTAATTTTCCGATTCTTCCCGTACAAGCCGCATTAAATTAGACAGCAGCTGCAGGGAACGGTTGCCATTGCGGAAACGTGCCCAGAAGCCGATTTTCCAGCCTAAGCTCCAGCCTGTGCCTTCGTCTCCCCGTCTCTCCAGCGAGCGTTTTGCCGCAGCAAAATGCTCGGGCATGCTGCGCTCCGTAATTTGTCTGCCCGGATACACGCCAAATAGGTGGGAAGCATGACGGTGATAGGTATGCTCATCCTCGAAATCCTCAAACCACTCCTGAAGCTGGCCGTGGCTGCCGATTTGCAGCGGGTACAGCTTGTCTTTCATCTGCTGCAGCTCCGCAGCGAACGCAGCGTCCTCGCCAAGCCATTCGGCGGCTTCGATACAATTCGTGAACAAGTCCCAAATCAGAGACATATCCATCGTGGAAGCCATGCTGATTCCGGCCAGCTTATCGCCATAGCGAAGCTTATGCTCCGGCGAGGTGGACGGGTTGGTAACGAGTCGCCCTTGGCCGTCATCCTCTAGAAAATCTATGCAGAACAAAGCAGCTTCCTTCATCGTAGGATAAGCTTGTTTCCGCAAATAAACAAGATCTCTGCCAAAAGAAAAGTGCTCCCAGAGATGCTGAGCGAGCCAAATACCGCCCATCGGCCACATAACCCAAACCGCATCGCCTTCGCCCCAACCGCCTGCCGGCGCGGTGTGACCCCAAATATCCGTATTGTGATGCGCGACCCATCCGCGCGCGCCGTAATGGGTTTTAGCTGTCCGTTTGCCGGTAACCGCGAGCTGGCCGATGAAATCAAGCAGCGGTTCGTGGCATTCAGCCAAATTGGCCGTTTCTGCAGGCCAATAATTCATTTGCGCATTAATGTTAAGCGTCCAGTTGCTGCTCCATGGCGCCCGGGTTGCGGCGTTCCAAATTCCTTGCAGGTTCGCCGGAAGCGTTCCGGGACGCGAGCTGGCGATCAGCAAATAACGGCCGTACTGGAATAATAACGCGATTAACGCCGGGTCGCTGGCGCCATACACCGCAAGCCTCTCGTCGATCGGCATATTTTCGGGAGCTTCCGAATCGCCAAGCCGGAGCTTGACCCGGTCAAACAGCGTTTTGTAATCGAGAATGTGGGAAGCTCGCGCATCTGCGTAGCTTTTGGTGAGCGCGCTCTCCAGATAGCATTTCGCCGTCGCAGCCGCGTCTTTGCCTTGGCTAAAGGGCAGCTTGTCCTGACCATTAAAGCTCGTAGCGGCACTAAAATATAACGTAATGCGGTCAGCCCCCGCAATATGGATGCCTGAGGCATCCGTACGGATGTTTCCGCCCTCCGTCTCGGCATGAATATATCCTGCGAAACGCATCGCCTCTGACGTTTTTTCGCCGCCGTACACGATCGGTTTGTTGACCTCGTAATAGTTGGGCGATACATGCTCCGGCGCCATGCCGTGCAGCACAAAGCGATTTCCTTCCGCCGCCACATGATGGCGCAGCGTGCTGTCTAGGCGAGCGTGAACCTCAAGCATGCCCGGAACACTCGCTTCAAGCCGGATGATCAGCGTCTGATCCGGATGCGAAACAAAAGATTCCCTGACGTAATTCACTTCACCGATCCGGTATCGGACGCTCGACACCGCGGTTTCCAAATCCAGCGAGCGGGAGTAATCCTTTGCCAGGTCACCGTGACCGAAACGCAAAAGCAGCTCGCCAAACGGCAAATAGGACTGCGTATACGAACCCATCATTTCCTTGCTTACTGCGTCAGCCTCCGCATAGCGACCTTCTCTTACGAGACCCCTTACCCGCGGCAGCGCTTCCAATGCTTTTGCATTATTTGTGTCTCTGGGCATCCCCGACCATAACGTGTCTTCGTTTAGCCCAAAACGTTCTCGTTCAACTCCTCCAAATTGCATCGCGCCGATACGGCCGTTACCTAGCGGAAGCGCTTCCGTCCATACGGCGGACGGCTTGTTAAATTGCATCTTCATCCCTACACCTCTGTTTTATCATATTTGTAAATGCTGGCGTCAATCCGGGCTTAGTCGCGGAATACGAACCGGTTATCCGTGACATCTGCTTCGCTGCATGCCGTAAGGCGAATGGCGTCCTCCAAACGGAGCGTTTCTCCTACGGATGCAACCGTGTTGTTTTTGAATGCAAGCGCACGCGTGCTCTTGGCCTCCATCACCCGGGCTTCACCCATATCAAAGCTGTTATCGACAATTTGTATGCCAAAATGAACGGGAGCCTCCAAATCGATCTCCTCGTTTTCCGGCAAGATCGAAATGACAGGCAGCTCCGCGTTGCCGCATTCCACGAATCGGTTGCCCTGAATGGTCAAATCCTTCACCGCGCCGGATTCATACCAGGATACGGCGTCACCGGATACAAGCACCGCGCTCATCCGCATCCTCTCGAATACGTTCCGCTTAATGACAGCATGCCGGGGCGATGTGACTAGCACGCCTCTTGTCGGAATTCTGGCAAAATAATTGTCCGTAATTTCAACTTCCGGCGTCCAGGTCATATTTTCGACAACGTCGCCCAGCTGGGCGTTTGCCGGTACCGGCTCTTCGAGCGTCAGCAGCATCTCGCGGGGGGTGATCAGCTTCGCTTCCTTTACCCGGTTACTGCTGTAGGAAGCGAGTGCCTGCGACCGGACAAAATGGATATCGTCCCCCGGATGGAACGCTCTAAAACCGAAGGTTTGCGGGTGCATAAATCGGACTAGCGCTTCATGGGTGGAAGGAATTCCTGCCAATTGCAAGTAGGTGCCATGAACGTTAATCGCATCGTCATGCGCCCCTGCGAAATGGCTTTTCGTGACTGAGATCTTCCCTTTGCAGCCTGACAAATGGACGAAATCCGCAAAGGCGGCAGCTGTCCGTCCCGTTTCCTTGCGCGGCGATAGATTCATTTCCTGTAACGATATATTTTCGCTGAATTGGCCCACAATCCCAAGCCCATGCATGAAATGCATGGCAACGCGCTCCAGACGGATATCCCGGCTTTGATAAATAAACGCGCCAACCTGATCGCGAATCCCGTCTCTTGCTTGCAGAACCAGCCCTTCGGCCAAATCGGGAACTTGGGAGTAATGAAGCCTGATCTTTCCAGGCTGCAGCTCTTCGGCGCGCAATGCTTGCTCCATCACATTGTCAATGCGCCAAGTCGTGTTGCGTAAGGTGTCGCAAGCCTGCATCGGGCCTTCGTGAAAGCTCCAGCCTTCGCCGACCCAGAAGAGCTTCTCCCCGCGAATTTCATAACGGGAGTCGGCGTGGACAACGATATCCATGCAGCCGTTTCCTATTTTCTCAATCGTCATTTCTGTAACGGTCGGCCATGCAAAATCGGTGCGCAAATTGCGAATTTCGATCCGCTCGCAGGCATCGATCGCAAGCAAGGTCATCTTGCCGTGAAAGACAAACAGCGCATCGCCGCCTTCAAGCGTGAAATCGGCTAAGCCCTTCAAAAAAATCGCGATCGTTTTTACCGGATTCGGGTTTTCCGTCTCGCTCGCCGTATTCGTAATGGCATACACCGCTCGCGTAGCCGAATCAGCATAAAAATCATAACGTCCCGGCGTCACGACGAGCTTTGCAGGACCTCTTGCTTCGGAGGCCGCGTGAATCGCCCTTTGCATCGCCGGGGTAGCGTCCTCTCCCGAATCGGGAGCTCCACCGAACGAGCTGAATAATAATGTTTTTACCCCATCTTCCTTCGCTGCTGGCATAAGACCGATCTTCCCCTCTCCCCACGATATACGGAAAGCTCCGCCCAATAGCTGGCGGAGCATCCGTTATACGGTTTTAACTGATTTCCTACTTATTGAATTTCGCCATTTCAGCTGTTACTTCGTCAATCGCCTGCTGAAGTCCTTTGCTGTCATAGCCTTTCAATACCTCTTTCCACATTTTGACCGGATCGTCATTGCTCAAAATGACGCGCGTGAAGTCATCGTCGAATTTGATTGCCGACAATTTATCCTTGGCTGGCGTGCTCATCGTTGCGATTTCGAACGCAGTCGGAATCGGCTCCGTATTGTCCTTCATCCATTTCAGCTCATCTTGAACGAATTGGACCGACTCGTCTCCGAATGCGGCTCTGTTCGCTTCATTATCTTCAAGAACCGCAGCGTTACGCCATGCGGCAAGCTGGGAAATGATATCCATCGAAGGGTAATACTTTTTCAGGTCGATGAATTGGTCGCCGTCCTTTGGACGGGTAATCGTAACTTTGCCTGCGCTGTCTTTCGTAAAGTCTTTGCCTTCGATGCCGTAGTCGAACAGTTCCTTGCCTTCAGGGGAGAGGAGCCAATCGTAAATCCGCAAAATGCGGTCAAGCTTTTTGTCGTCGACATCGGCATTGATCATACTCTCCGACCACCATGCACTGTTGACATTGCGGTATTTCACGCCGTTAGCGTCTGCCCAAGGATGCATAATTTTAACATGGTCGAAAAATTTCTCGCCCGGATTGTTTTTCTCCCACTCGGCTTTCACGCCAGATGCACCGTAGATGCTGTTCGTCGTAAAGGCCAACGCGCCAGCTTTGTTCTGGTAGAACTTTTGATTGCTTTCACCGGCTTTGGCGACGGCAAAGTCCGGATCCAATCCTTTTTCCTCGTAAAGTGCGCGGGCTTGGCGCAGCACCTCGTCCATTTTCGACGAAGCGTAGAACGGAATCCACTTGCCGTCTTCCTTCAGCCAGCCTTTGTTGCCGAATTCAGGGAAGGTTGCCGCAAATACGTTTTTGAAATAGCCAAACGTATTCATCACGATTCCGGTCGTATCGTCCTTCTTGTTGCCATCCGGATCCTGTGAAACAAACGCTTTCAACATTTCCTTGAACTGATCGAAGTTTTCCGGATCGGAGACGCCGAGCTTCTCCATCCAGTCTTTGCGGACGAATACCGCGCCATCAACGGCCCATACCGCCCACATGTCGTCGGTTGGGAACGTCATGCGAGGAATCGCGTACAGCTTGCCGTCCCGTCTGATGCCCTCTACCCCATCGATTTCAAACACTTTTTTCAGGTTCGGGTAGCTGCTCATATCGTCCGGAAGCGCATGAATCAGCCCTTGATTAACCCACTCATTGTATACCGCTGGCGTATCGCTTGTAATGCTGTGAGTAATAATGTCAGGCAATTGTCCGGCAGCGGCCCATACTTGGGATTTCTCTTTGTAATTGTCCCAGCCAATATCAACCGCTTTCAGCGTTACGTTGAAATCTTTCTCAATCTTCTGCATCACTTCGTCATGAGGCTGGAAGCCAACGCCAACGCCCCACCAGGAAAGCGAGATATCCATATGCTCTGCATACGGGTTGTCTGAACTTCCTTCCGCAGCAGGAGCATTGGTCGCATTACCGCTTGAATTGTCGCTTCCGCAGCCGGAAAGCATGGTAGCAATGAGAACTGCCGATATACCGATTGATGCGAAAAGCTTCATTCTTTTCATTTCTCATGTCCCCTTATGTGGTTATTCTATAATAAAAGCGGCGTTGCTTCTATTATCCTTTTATGGAGCCGATCATAACGCCTTTCGCAAAATATTTTTGTATGAAAGGGTACAAACACACGATCGGCAGTACGCTCACGACCAGCACGGCCATTTTGAGCATTTCAGGATGGAGCCCCGTATTTTGAACGATAATATTTGTCGAAATACTGGATAGTACCTGCTGGTAATTGGTCAACAATTCCCGTAGCAGCGCTTGCAGCGGAAGCAGGTTGATATCGGTCATGAACAGCACCCCGTGCCACCATTCATTCCATCTATCTACCGCATAAAACAGCGTAATGGTCGCGACCATCGGCATAGAAATGGGAAGTACGATTTTGTACAAAATCTGAATATCGTTGGCGCCGTCGATTTTGGCCGACTCTTCGAGCCCGGCCGGCAGCGTGCGGAAAAAGGAGATACATATGATCAAATAGAACGTGTTGACCGCAACAGGAAGCACCATGACGAGCAAATTGTTAATCAAGTGCAGATTTTTCATCGTCAGGTAAAAAGGAATGAGTCCGCCATTGAAAAACATCGTGAAAATGATACCCGACATCACGATTTTGCGGCCAGGAAAGCTGCCTCTGGAAAGCGCATAGGAGCCGGTTAGCGTCACGATCAGATTCACGCTTGTTCCGACGACCGTGACAAACAGCGTAACGAGAAACGCCTTCAAAAATCGCGGTTCGTTGAAAATATAGCTGTAAGCCGATATATCGAAAGTGGTCGGAATCAAGTACACGACTTGCTTGGAAATCGCCACCGAGTTGCTGAACGACATTAGCAGCACGTTGTAGAAAGGAAAGATTGTGCATACCGTTAGAGAAATAAGAATCAAATGAATAATCAAATCCGCGATATTGAATTTCTTCTTTTGTTTGACGGAGGGCGTCAGCGGTTCCATCTTTGTTTGTTTGATCATGTCCATTAAACGAGCCCATCCTCCCCTAATTTTTTGACGAAGAAGTTCGCGGCGTACAGCAAAGCGAAGTTCAGAACCGCTTTAAACAGGCCGACTGCCGTCGATACGCCAAAGCTGCTTCCATCCGCAAAGGTTGAGCGGTACACATACGTGTCGATAATATCGCCTGTACTGTAAACAGCCGCATTATATAGGTTGAAAATTTGCTCAAAGCCGCCGTTCATCGTGCTTCCGACCGCCAAAATGAGCAGGATTCCCGCCGTACCGCGAATAGACGGCCACGTAATGGCCCGAAGCTGCTGGAACCGGTTGGCTCCATCGACGCGAGCGGCTTCATAAAGCTCCGGGTTAATGCCAGCAATCGCCGCCAAATAAATAATGGCGCTCCACCCTACTTCTTTCCATATGTTCGAAAGAAATATAATCGGTCTGAACAATTCCGGATTCGTTAGAAATGACATTTTCTCATAGCCTAGAGAGGCGAAAATTTGGTTAAGCACCCCGTCATTGCTAAGAAAGTTAAACATGATGCCGCTTACAATTACCCATGAAATAAAATGGGGAAACGTATATACCGTTTGATACAGTTTCTTAAGCTTTTGCCTCGATACCTCGTTGATCAGCAGGGCCAAAATGATCGCCGCCGGGAACTCCAGCGCGATTCGGCCTACGCTGATGATGATCGTGTTCCAGAAGGCCCTCCAAAAATCGCTCTGTCCGATGACCTCTTGAAAGTTTTGCAAACCGTTCCATGGACTGTTCAGTATGCCGTCGCGAATGTGGTACTCCTTAAAGGCAAGCAGAACACCATACATCGGCAAATACTGAAAAATAACGAAATAGAGCAACGTTGGAAGGAGTAGAATGTATAAATATTTGCTTTTGTAAATTTCCTTCCCTAGCGCAGTTCTCATAATTCCCCTCCTGTGAGCGTTAACTTCTCTTGATAGGCTTTATTATCCGCTCCATTTGCCCGCTCTTGTATACACAGAATTTATTGAAATTCATAGAAAATAAAGCGCTAACAAAAAAAAAGAAAACCTCCAAAGGAGATTTTCTAAAATAAGTCCATAAACATCTAAAATAAATGCATGGCTTCAATCGCGGGAATGCGTTTCACGGTACTGCGTCGGCGTCTGACCCGTCAGCTTCTTGAATAAGCGCGTAAAATAGAAATAATCGCGATACCCGATTTTCTCCGCAATGTCCGAAACCGTACCGCTGCCGCGCTCCAGCAGCTCGCAGGCTTGTTCGACACGCAGCCTAGCAACATAGGCGGTGAACGTCTCTCCCACCTCTTTTTTGAACAGCTGGCTAATATAGCTTGGATTCATAAAGAACTGATTGGCAAGGTCCTGTAAGGATAGATCGCGCCTAAAGTTTTCAGTGACATACTGCAAAATCGGCTTAAAGGTCTGATTTTTAGATTCAGGCGCTTGTGCCGACATTTGCAGCACATATTGGGATGCTAGCGATTTTAGCTCCGCAATCATCTCATTAACGTTCACAAACAAGCGCACAAGCTGCTCGTAGCTGTAGAGAATCGTCTCTTTCCTTCCCAAATCGAATAAAAACGAGATCGTCAGGTTATAGACCTCGAATGCGTGCCGGATCGTCAATGCACCTTCTCTGAACAAACCGTCGATCCGGTCCAGATTGCGCAGGACGATCTCGCTGTCTTTGCTCCCGATCGCCGTATGAATTTCCGCCAGCAAGCCTTTCAACTCCGTATCTCTCGTGATCGGAAGCGTGTACACGCCCGGCTTGCCCACAATGAAGCATTGATAGGCTGCAAGGTCCGCTTCTTCAATCGCGCTCCTAATTTCCCTCCAATCCGTTAGCAGCTTTCCAAATCCAATTCCGAGTATATCTTCAGTATTATTTTCCGCTTCTTTGCTGAGCAGCCCCTTCGCTTGCTCTTCGCTCATGAGATAAGCTGTTTTCGAGGTGCCAGTAATGAGCTTGATGACACGTCCGGCGGGCAGGTGCAGCTCGGACAGGCCGATTGCTACGACTGGAACGATTCCCTGCTCGATCCAATTCAGAATGCCTTGATCCTCCAGCATGCCGAGCAGCTTCTCCTGATTGCGTCCTCCCGAATCGTCAAGAAGAAGCTGCATCATATCCTCCCGGATCGGACGAGTGCTTTCCAGCGTTTCCTTAAGCTTTACGAGTACGCCCCCTATTTCGATTTCATCGAAGGGCTTCAAGCAATAGGCGGCAGCGCCGTAGGACAGCGCCTTCTGGGCGTAAGCAAACTCCGCATAGCCGCTCACGACGACGAATCGTATAGCCAATCCCATCGTTTTTCCAAGGCGGATCAGCTCCAGTCCATTCATCTCAGGCATCCGAATGTCGGTGAACACCACATCGGGATTCAGCTCGCGAATCGCATCCAGCGCTTCACTGCCGCTCGCGGCCTGACCGACGACTTCGAAGCCGTATTGCCCCCAGCTGACCAAGTCCTTCAAGCTTTCTATTACCCAGCTTTCATCATCCACGATCAATACTTTGTACATTTGTGTATTCCCTCCGTTGTCCAATCCTCAACCGGATATGTGTTCCTTTTCCGTCAGTGCTGTCGATCAGCATCCCGTATTCCTCGCCAAACATCAAGCGGATGCGATTGTTGACATTGACAAGACCGATGCTTTGCCAGCCCTCGGGATCGTCGAAGCCGGAGCGCTGCTCGCTAAGCATGAGCCTGATTTCTTCCAGCCGCTCGGCGTCGATGCCGACCCCGTCATCTCTGACGTCCACCATTAGTGCTCCGCTTCCGTCAATGAAGCCTGCAATCTCCAAACGGCATGGCCTCAGCGTCGTTTCGATGCCGTGATATACGGCGTTTTCCACTAACGGCTGCAAAATCATTTTCGGAACGATATGCCGCAGTGCTTCATCAGTGAAGCTATAGTGGACGGTGAAGCGGTCGGCAAACCGGACCTGTTGGATCTGAATGTAGGATTTAATCATTTCAATTTCCTGTCCGAGTTCGATAGCCTCCGCGCCTTTGACGCTATAGCGGAAAATACTGGACAGCGACCGCGTCATTTTTTTGATTTTATCTTGTCCTTCTACTGCGGCTATGCCGGTAATTACCTCAAGCGTATTGTAAAGGAAATGCGGGTTGATCTGGCTTCGCAAAAAAGCCAGCTCCGACTTCTGCTTCTCGAGCTCGGTGCCGTAAAGCCGCGTATTCGTCTCCAGCAGCTTTTGGGATAATCTTTCGATCTCATCCAGCATGCTATTGAATTCATCTGCCATCGTGCTAATTTCCATATAGCCTTTCAGCGAGATGCGCTTGCTGAATTTCAAATTGTCTTCTCGGCTCACCGAGGTCATGAAAAATATCATCTTTTTCAACGGCCTTAAAATATTGTTCATGATAACCGTGAACGGGATCGCTAAGAGCAATAAACCGACGGCCAGAATGATCAGCTCCTGCCTCCGCAGGACAAGCAAGTCCCGCAGCAGCTCATCTTTGGGAGCGACACTGACGATGCTGGCGTCCATATCGGGAATGCGGGTCGTTTGGGAAACATATTTTTTCCCTTGCCAGATAACATTTTGATTGCCGCCTTCCGCTCCTTCCCTCTCAAGCTTAGGTCCTTGAGCACCTGTCTCGGACGACGCATTGCTCGTGATGATCTTATTGGTGCGGTCCAACAAATAAATCTGTGTATTCGTTTGCTTGGAGTTGTAATCCTTCTCTCCGACTAAAGCCTTCGGATCCACGATGAAAAACAGCGTTCCCAGCTTTTTATTAAAGGATTCGCCTTGCTGCGCATAAGATATGGTTGTCGCGAAAACGAGCCCCGTCGCAGAGCCGTAAAGCGTTCCGAATTGCTGCATGCCGGCATAGTAAGCGTTTACCTTTCCGGGAAGCATACGTTTCAGCTCCTCGCCGTAAGGACTTCCCCCGTTAATATCGACCGAAAATCCGTTGTCGCCGGAAATGACGATATCCAAAATGCCATCCTTCAGCTCCCGTTGACTGGAAATCATCACATTGAGCTTTTTGAACATTTCAAAACGGGTAATTGCGTTCTGCTCAATGAGATAGCTTTGTACGTCCGCATTGTAAGAAATCGTTTGCATAAGTCGAAAGAGCACGTCCTTGTTCGACGTAACGTTCTTCTTAATCTCCGACACCGTCTGCTGCACATATTCCTCATGGTTGCGGGTGACCATCGCGGACATCGTCGAATAGGTATGATACACGATAACCAGAATGACAAGTACGGTCGAGACGGCTAAAATCAGCAGCTGCGATCGAATGGATAATCTTCTAAGAAACGCCATTGGAACCCATCCTCAAGGAAGTAGTGTAAACATACCGCTTATTATCAAGCTGAATCAAAAGCAAGTCAAGAAGCGTAGTCTGCCATATTACCGTCCTATGGACATGAGTATATGGAATTTGAGCGCCTAAACCAGCGAAGGAGCAATTGATCTCTATTTTGCATTACCTTCAATGCGGCTAAATTAGATATAAAAACAAAAAGACAGAAAAACCTTTATAAATCAAGGGTTTTTCTGCCATTTGGTTGTCTCATTATGAGGTCAGCTCGTTTTTTTACTAAGTGCAATGCAAATCATAAAATCGTTTTGCATTGCATCCAAAGATGGCGTCACGATCGTGCTGGGTCAAGTAAGAGGGGAGAGCCTTCAACAAAGCGTCATAAACCTCTCTGTAACTGCAGGTCGTTAAACAAACTGGCCAATCGCTCCCGAACATGATCCGATCTGGTTCAAACACTTCGACGACATGGTGCACATAAGGGGCCAAGTCCTCCCAGCCCCAAGTTTGTTGGTTCGCTTCAGTGACCAGACCGGACAGCTTGCACATAACGTTAGGATAGGCAGCTATTTCGGTCATTTGCATCTTCCAAGGGTCTAAGGATTTCTCTGAGATAAAAGGCTTGGCAGCATGGTCGATCACCGCCCTGAGGGCTGGAAAGACGCGCAATACCTCCAATATATAAGGAAGATGGCGTGGCCTAAGCTGTAAGTCAATCGGAAATTCATCCCGGACTACCATCTCCAAATTTTTCATGACCTGCGTCTGAAGGATCCATTGGTCATGTAAATCCTGCAGCATCGGTCGAAACCCAACAAAGCCTTCATGCTTGCGGAATTTGGCATATTGCTCTCCAAACTCCGGCGAATCCAGATCCAGCCAGCCGACCACCCCGGCAATGCTGTCATACTTTTCATATAAGGATAGCATGAATTCCGTTTCCTCAAACGTGGGCGCTGCTTGTATTAGAATCGTACGTTCGAAGCCGTAACTTGCCAATGCTTCATGCAGCTGCTCCGGCAAATAGTCCGCATATAAAATTCCCTGCTCCGGAGTCAGCCAACCGTAGTCTCCACGAGCTATATTCCAATAATGCTGATGCGCATCGATTCTCATATTTCACCCCAAGAGAATATCCGTATAATAATAGTTAGGACCGGGTGAGGTTGTGTTGCTAAGTGCAACCGGCAAGATATACACCTCCAGAGGGATGCCATCTCTGAAAGCTTCCACTTCCAGCAAATGGTTTCCGGCTGCTAAAGTTAACTCTACCCATTGTTGATCAGGCGCACGATGATACGCTGGCATGAATTCCAACGTTTCTTTGCACTCAATCACAATCTGTCCGTTCAACTTCAGCGTAACGGGACTATTAGAAGCGGCAATGAGTCGAATCTTTCGTTCAATCGGGTTGGTGAGTGTCGTTTGCGCCCGGTGCCAACCGTCTGCCGCCAAACCAACAGAATCTAACCCAAGAGCCTTCTCCCATTCCACTCGATTCCCAGGGACATAAATTTCCGTTCCAACGCCTACTGGTCCCCATACGATCCATCTGGACGAGGTGACCAATGAAAAAGGCACTTTCTGAGCGGCCCATACCGCGTGGTCATGACTTCGCGTCCAGCGAAAAACAAGCTCATGGGATGCGTTTGAAACCGCTCCAGCCACAATTTCCGTGTCCCACTGGAAGGATTCTTCTGGCTGCAGGCTGATCTCAAGTGATTTCGGCCCCTCCCATCCTAAAGGCAGCTCCAATCCGATGTTTCCATAGATTGGGGTAAGTGAACAGTTCGTCAGCGTGAACTGCAGTGCCTTCCTTTGCCCCGCTCCGATGGCTGGGCCATCAGGTCCGAAGTCGATTAATAACTTGGCGTCCTGGCAGCTTTGCGTTCCCTGCGGCAGCAAGTACAGATTGGACGTTATCTTTCTCTCCCAGAGCTCCCTTATCGTTTCATTCCCTTCTCCTGCAGTCACCAATCGGTTCCAGGAAGTAGGAAGGTCGGGATGCACCAAAATCCCCGTATCCCAAGCGGCAAGAATCTGTTTGCCCATACGGATGGTGCGGCGGGTCAACTCGTCCAAATTCTTAGGTGCAGGGAATCCTTTGATTGGAGGACTGACAACGATTCGGTCACCAACCGGCTTCACCCATTTGTCAGGCAAGCCTTCCGGTCCAAGCAGCATTCCTAGTATCGCACCCAGTGTTGCTGCGGTACAATCCGTATCGTAACCACAGTTGACGGCTTTCAATATAGCGTCTTCAAAATCTTCACCATACAACCATCCGAGGATCGTAAATGCAATATTTTGCGGAGCATCAGTGAAGTTGTCACTACCATGGTGCTCCAGAATGAGCCTGCGCGTTTCGGTCCAGCTCTTCCCTTCCTGATGCCAACGGAGCAAGTCTTTCAGAGCTTTGGCGGTGCGGCAATCCTCAGGAATATAGTTCATTCCAATCTCGATCAACCGATTTCGGTCTTTCTCAAAGAAAATGGCGCTTTCCAAAGCGGCAAAAAACATTTCACCATATACCCCTTCTCCTCCAGCATGATCTACAATCGCATCCTGATACGCATAGCGAGCCGCAGTTTCCGGTGTTCCAGGTGCCACCATTGCCCAAATTTCGGAACGGATAGGCGAGCCCATACAGTTATTGAATGGATTATTGAACCAACCTGCAACCGGCGGAATAAGGCCTCTTCGCAAATTCGTCAAGGCATAACCATATTCATCAAACGGGAAAAAGATATGCTCCAGCCATTCTTGCCCAAGCTCGCGGGCGGTCAATCCCGGACCATACTGCTCCAAGGCATGCAGCCATACCAATTGCAGATCCAAGTCATCGTTCTCAAGCGGACCGTCCGGAAGCTCCGGATAGAAGGTTAGTTCAAGCAGCTCTTTTTTACCTTCGACTGGTGCCCCAAGCGTTCCCCCGATATTTTTCCCCAGCCAGCCCCCGTATACGATGCGATAGTAATCTTGTTCATTCAAAATAGTTGTATTCAATGTGAAAACCTCCTTTGTTTGATATAATGGTGTTGATTTTAGTATAGGAGCGGCTCCTTTACAGTGCCATGTACATCGTTTTGTTTTCAAAAGAAAAAACATCGGAGGAAGTCATGCCATGTACTACTCTCTTTCTCGATTATCCACGCTGGACGTCAAATGGGCGGGCCTTTTCGATGCGAATAACCTCCATTTCTCGGGCCAGCATCACAATCCATATTACGAGCTAATCGTCATTGCCGACGGAACGGTACATTTGCAGACTGACGAAACGCGTATGACCTTGCAAGCTGGCGAGTCACTGCTTATGATGCCTTGGGAGTCACATTCCGGATGGAATTCCCATGAACGACAGGGCCAATTTTTTTGGGTGCAATTTTCCTGTGATCCCTGCCTCAGTGAATTCGTGCTGGACAGGGCATCCGAGCTTAATATTGTCCATGCCGAACGGACGGAGCTTAGAACCACGGAAATTCATCATGAGGATTTGCTCGTCGTGCCACGTCAGTTTCATTCCTTAGAGCGGTATAAACTTCTCGGCTTATTTGAAAAGCTAGTGATGACAATGAATCAACCGAAGGGCTATTTTCGATTTCATGCCACCCTATTACTTGGCGAAATACTCCGGCTTATGGCGAATGATTTTTTGAAGAAAAGTCATTTAGACACGGCTTTCCCCACTTCTTACCTCACATTTCGCGAGCTAGTCAACCATTTGAACAACTTTTATGAAACGGATATTTCCAAAGAAACGCTAGAGCGGATGCTGGATCGAAAATACGAATATCTTTGTCAAGTGTTTAAAAGATATACTGGAACGAACATCCACAACTACATCCACCAGCTTAGAACCCAACGTGCCAAACACCTGCTGAACAATACAGCTAAAAGTGTTCAGGAAATTGCCAATGAAGTCGGATATCCAGATCCTTTTTACTTCAGCAGGATGTTTAAAAAGATCGCAGGCATCGCACCTCAGCATTATCGGAATAAGTAACCGATGGGGTAGAAGTGTCACGCCGACAGAAACAACCTCCCAAAAGCTGAAATACAATCGTTGTATTCAAACCCGTGTTCTGCGTCTTCTCCTGATAGGTACCCAAATAAGACATGCTAAAGGTATAGTTGCCAGGCAATAATTCCTTGCTTGCCGTTCCGTCAACCGTAGTCCCCAGATCCTTCCACCCTCCGGCGTAATATTTCACCGTTCCTCCGTCGAGCGGGTTCCCCGAGCTGTCCTTCAGCTGTACCGTCGTGTTCACCGTCTGGAATACAACCTTCTCAGGCAAACCCGTGTTCTGCGTTTTCTCCTGATAAGTGCCTAAGTAAGACATGCTATAAGTATAGTTGCCAGGCAATAACTCCTTGCTTGCCGTTCCGTCAACCGTAGTCCCCAGGTCCTTCCACCCTCCGGCGTAATATTTCACCGTTCCTCCGTCGAGCGGGTTCCCCGAGCTGTCCTTCAGCTGTACCGT
>NZ_JABBYG020000084.1 GCF_012935325.2 Paenibacillus sp. PL91 | reverse complement strand
GCTTAAGGAATACCTAGCTAAGCATTCTGATCGATTGAAGCCAAGTAGTCTTGGGCACCGCATCCGTTTTGTACGTTCCTTATTTCGTTTCGCATATGAAGAAACTTATTTACTTACCAACCCTTCACTCAAACTACGTGAGCCCAAAATGGATAAGAGAATTCCTAAGTTTTTAATGGAGGAAGATGTAATCCATCTGAAAATCTCATGTCAGACATTCAGGGAGAGAGCGCTGCTTGAGTTTCTCTACAGCACAGGTTGCCGAATTGGAGAGGTCGAGAAGACAAACATTGAGGATCTGAACTGGGAGAATTGCTCTGCCATTGTTAATGGGAAGGGTTCAAAGCAGAGAGAAGTTTATTTCACCACTGAGTGTAAAGTATGGTTGAAGAAGTATTTAGCCAATCGTGAGGATTCATGTAAAGCCTTATTTGTAACTGATACAAAACCA
>NZ_JABBYG020000083.1 GCF_012935325.2 Paenibacillus sp. PL91 | reverse complement strand
AGCACGTTGCTAGGAGGGAGAAATTTATGACTATCCAACTCGCTGAATGTATTAATCACTCAGCTCAAAATAATCCCAATATAATTTCTATTATGGCCGAAATGATCGCAACTATGGAGAATGACGCCAAACTCAAAAAAGAAATTCTTTTTACAGTTGATGAAATCAGTATGGAGATTTCCAGAAAAGATAAACTCTGTTATGACGTAGTGAATGCTACTCGTAATAACGGTGACTATTACAAAGCTAAGATGCTATGGAAACAATTTAGAAATGAAGTAGAGCATGCCCTAGGAGAATTGTATAAGCGAATTCAATGGACAAGATACCCTGAAGAGTGGAGTGAGACATATGAGCTCCTAAAGCGTCGAGCAGCTTTACATGATGATGAGGTGGAAAGATTAGAGCGGCAAGAGTTATTGAGCGTCTAGTCAGTTCTATAAATTGGAACAGT
>NZ_JABBYG020000082.1 GCF_012935325.2 Paenibacillus sp. PL91 | reverse complement strand
GCCGCGGACGATGGATTCATCCTTGGCGTTGGACAAGAAACCGAGCTCTACGAGTGTAGATAGCGTATCATTTTCCCGTAAAACGTGAAGATTGCCGAAAGAAATTCCGTTGCTCTTCAAGCCGATGCCGTCAGCAAGTCTGTTTTCTATCGCGCGGGCCAATGGTCGATCTTTCGTTTCCGAATAATAGAAGGTAAGTATGCCAGACGTATTTTTCTCCGAAGAATTATAATGGATGCTGACGAAAGCGTCCGCGCCAGCGGATTCGCTTATCATCACCCTATCGGAAAGCTTACGCTTCTCCTCTTCCTTCGTTCTTGTCATGAGGACGCGAGCTCCGCGATTACGAAGCTCATCCTCGAGGTAGAAAGAAGTGCTCAAATTAAGCTCTTTCTCTATCGTTTCATATTTCATTCCGATCATTCCGGGATCTTCTCCGCCGTGACCGGGGTCAATGACGATTACTTTCCCTTT
>NZ_JABBYG020000080.1 GCF_012935325.2 Paenibacillus sp. PL91 | reverse complement strand
TTACATGATGATGAGGTGGAAAGATTAGAGCGGCAAGAGTTATTGAGCGTCTAGTCAGTTCTATAAATTGGAACAGTAAAATAACGCACCTCTTATCACACTCATACAATACCACATATTGGAGCTATACTACCCTTTAGTTTAATAGCGGCGGAACTCTAGAGGAGAATCCGCCGCTATTTCATACTAAAAAAATCGGCGATAAAGTTCTCTCCGACGCTCTCCGCGGAGCTGAGCATAAATTTGCGTGGTCGATGCTTTTTCATGCCCCAGCATGTCTTGAATAAAATCTAACTGTGCTCCGTTATCAAGTAGCTGACATGCATAAGTATGACGAAATCGATGAGGGTACACGTTTGCCTCGATCTCTCCGCGAACTGCAAGACGCTTTAATGCCCATCTGAGCGTTGGAATGGCCATACGTTTAAGTGGTTTTGTATCAGTTACAAATAAGGCTTTACATGAATCCTCACGATTGGCTAAATACTTCTTCAACCATACTTTAC
>NZ_JABBYG020000081.1 GCF_012935325.2 Paenibacillus sp. PL91 | reverse complement strand
CTTAAATCGTCGATCGTGGGTGCTTTGAAGAATCGCGAGATGGTCACCGTTTCGAATGAAGAGCACGGCTGGCTGCGCATCAAGTCGGACCGGGTCTCCGGCTGGGCAGCAGGTTATTATTTGAAGAAAGTCAATGGCAGTGTCGTTACGGCATCGGCAACAGTTCAAGTTGGCAATGTTCAAAAAAGTTCTGTAGCCACCCGGGCTACTGTACTGGCGGATTCGCTGCGGATCAGGGCCGGCGCCGGATTGAACTATAAGGTTCTGGGAGGCCTAACAAAAGGTGAGGCTATTACGATAATGGATAACCGGGAAGGATGGGTTCGGATCCAGACTCCGGATGGACAAGCCGGCTGGGTATCAGATCATTATATCATGAAAGACGCAAAACAAACGGTAGCGGTTTCTTCGGGAAAATCGAAGGGGCTTAAAGGGAAAGTAATCGTCATTGACCCCGGTCACGGCGGAGAAGATCCCGGAATGATCGGAATGAAATATGAAACGAT
>NZ_JABBYG020000079.1 GCF_012935325.2 Paenibacillus sp. PL91 | reverse complement strand
TCCCGTTAGCGGAACGAATGATCCTACATAAAATAAGTTAAAATAATATCTCCGTTTCCTTCTAACTCGCCAGTTTCTACGAACCCTAAATCCTTATAGAGTTTATTTGCGACTATATTATGTGGAATATGTGATACCCTGATTTGTTTACAGTCCACCCTTTCACTCAACATCTTAATTACTTCTTTAATGGATAATTTTCCATAACCCTTTCCCTGAAATCTCTCGTCAATCATAAATCTCAGGATCCAATAATAACCGTCTTTATATACTTCATTATCAAAAAGTATAAACCCGACCATCATTCCATCAGATAAAATGCCGTATGGTACAGATGTAGGTTCGTTTGTTGCATGTATAAGTGAATCTGCATTACTTGCAACCATGGCTATCTGTTGGCTACTCACGCTTAATTTGGTACACTCGCTTTCCAACTCTTTCGTAATCTTATGTAATTTAATAATAGTCAAAGTGTAAAATTCCTCCATATATTTTTATCTGGATGCTCAATATTCGATAAAATAGCGGAATTTCCCTTCTTTTCACTGTAACTAACCTGCCCGTTAGC
>NZ_JABBYG020000078.1 GCF_012935325.2 Paenibacillus sp. PL91 | reverse complement strand
TGCCAAACATATCTTTGAATCGCAACATTAAGACTCATTACTCCGTGGGTGGGACTCGTAAATGTCTTTTTAAAATCAGACGGATGTAATGCACGGAGTATGGCTACAAATCGAATGTGTATTGATTCGAGGAGACTCAGGGAAGTTTCAATAGGTGTTCGATAATCGCTTAGTTCCGCCCACAAATCTTCTCCATATGAACTTGCTGCGGGGCTATCCTCAGTTAGTGCTTTCTTGAAACGTATATAGGCGCTCATATCATTATCGGCCAAATGGTGAATTACCTGTTGGACTGTCCAACCGCCTGGACGATATTGGGTAAGTAGTTGTTCTATAGTTAAATTTTCTACTGCCAACCGAAGGATCTTTCCTGTTTCCGAAATGTCTTCAATCCATTTATTACATTGTTCAGAGGTTGGATTCTCTATTTGTTCGAATTTCCCAATAGGATATCGAAAATCATCCATATTCTCACCTTCTATCAGTTAGTTTTAGCTCTTAGTATAAATTCGAGAAGTAGCGGAATATTTCCTTTTACTACCTACTGACTCCTCCGCAATACTGCCCGTTAG
>NZ_JABBYG020000008.1 GCF_012935325.2 Paenibacillus sp. PL91 | reverse complement strand
AACGAGATTTACAGATACATTGAATTCTTCTACAATCGCAAGCGAATTCACAGTGCACTGGGCTATTTGTCACCGGTCCGCTTTGCTGCACAATTCAATAAGAGAAAAGCAGGATAATTTGTGTCCACTTTCTTGACGGAGGTCCAAAACTCCCGTTAATTCATGAGAATTTAGAGGGAGATCAAGATCAACAGGAATTTCTACCGTTAATCTCTTGTATTTAGTACAATTTCGCTGAACGAGCACCGATTAAAGTGAGATTTTCCAGCTAAATGTCCAATCTGGCCTCTTAGAGGAAAATTAGATGGCGTATTTCCTGTTCATTGTTCTCAGCAGAAATAATTAGAGGAAGCTGCAGTTATTTATGATCCCAGAAACGAAAAAACGAGCCTTAGAAATGCTTCTAAAGGCTCGTTTTCGTCTTATTATTTTCGGAAAAAATAGCGTCTCTGAGAACCAAGTACAATGGCCCTTTGTTTTAAGATACAGCTTTTCTTTGAAGAGGAATGGTATTATTCCACAGTCATTTTGATTTCTTCATACTTCTCGTCAAATGAGATTCGAAGCGACTTATTTTCCAAATACCACAAATTATCTTCTTCTATATAATAAGTAATGCCATCTACGTCATCGCTTAAACCTATACTTCTCGGCTCATCCTTCGTGACGCCAAGCGAAAGACCTGGGTGAACGCTGCCACAGCCTCCCAAGCGGACATAGATACGAACCGACTCCCCATCCGTTAATCCCATTTCCGTCTTATACCAGTGTGCCGCCGACTGTTCCACAACCAATTTCATCGCAGCCATCTCCTTCCGCTTCTGTCTAATCTCCATCATTACGAATATGCGCAATGGTGTCAACCCTTAAAGGTAGGTACCCTTAAAATCCTAGACCCCGTGTCAAATAATCATAGTCTTCTTTTGGGTCGATTCCTATCTCTTTCATTACGTTAATTTATAACCGCAACAAAAAAAGCAAACCAGCCGCAACTGGTTTGCTCTTCTTCACCGATTCGCTTCATTTTCTTGATCGATTTTCTGCTTCGAGCCGCTGGCGTCCATTTCTGACTTGACTTCCTCAGGCAGCTTCTTAGAGGCGCTTGGCACTTGTCTTCTCTTCTCATTTATATCGTCGGATGAGCAGATGACGATGCTCACCTGACCATTGCTCGCATAGGCGCGAATAAGAATCGGCTGGTCGTACTTATTTTGAAACACGAAGTCTGGACCGTACCAGCTTACGGTCGCATCGCGGCCGGGGGGCACATATTTCACATTGCGGCTGTGGGAATAGCGTTTAACAATTTTGAGTCCGGCACGATCCACTGCATTAAAGAGCGTCGACGATATTTGGCAAATGCCGCCGCCAACGTCCTCCGACATCTCTCCCCTAACGATGACAGGAGCTCGCAAATACCCCTTCTCCTTCGTTCTCTTTCCGACAACCTCATTGAATGAAAAGCTTTCATTAGGAAATACAACATAATTATTGATTGCTTTTGCCGCTAAACTTACATTATGAGATCGATTTTTGTTGCTGGCGTTGTAATATGTAGCATACTGTCCAATCCTTTTGACCTTTATCGCCGATAAAAGCTCGCTATCCACTCTTGGATAAACCGTCAACATCGGAACCTCCAGCTTCGAAAATCCACCTTCAAATATGAAGCTGTAAAATTGCTCCGTAAACATTTTTCGGTCAAGCCTGCTTCCCGCATGCTCAGCCAGCACTCTCCCAGCACCGTCAAGCGTCGCGTTTATCGGCGGCTTCTGGACACGCTTTTCTAATTCATCCATAAATATATTTAGCTTATCCTGATCAATTAGCGGCACGCCTGGAAGTGAATCGCTGAACTGAGCCCGATTCATCTCTACGATGGCATGGCCATCTTGCTCGATGACCAGAGGATCAGGATAATGACCTTGCTGAAACATCATTAATACGACCAAAATCCATTGAAGTCCCATTTCCGTTAATCCCCCCCATATGGTTAGTATCCAAGGTAGTATGAATCATTTTGATCAGAAACATACGCGTTCATGTCTACATAATTAACAGCAGAATAGTTGAAAATAATTAGTAAACGTTAGGATGGAGGGGAGCGCGTGAAACGAATAGGTAGGCAAGAAGCTGTCGTTTTAACGTTAATTCTCATAGCAATGCTGCACTTGCAGCCACATTCCGCATCAGCACAAGCTTTGAACCATAAGCCTAAAATGTCGGATAAAAAGGTTCAGCAAGGTACACTTACGATAACTGTTCGATCAAGCCCGCATGCTGCATTTATCAGTGATCTCAAAATTGAAAGCCGCGCAATAAATGCCGCATTGCTTGAAGCGAAGCAAATGCCTGCCGCAGATGCCTCGGTATTCCCCGATATTGACATTGCACTGCTTCAGACGGGCGGCGTGAAGCATTACCGCTTGGAGCGTTCTGGCCAGCTTTGGAATGAGTCAGCTGCCGTGAGAACGATTTTGCCGAAAAAAATTTCCGAGAAGCTTGTGCGATTAGCTAATGGTCTTCGCATGCAGCATTATGGTCGATTGATTTCGTGGCAGGAGTCGCAGCAGCTGCTTCCGAACAAAAGCATATTTTCGGTGACTGAGCTCGAAACGGGATTAACGTTTCAGGTGCAGCGGCGGGCAGGGAGCGATCACGCCGACGTACAGCCCTTAACAAAGGAAGATACCCGCGTTATGAAGCAAATTTATAATGACAGATGGAGCTGGAAAAGAAAGGCAGTGCTGATTCACTCCAGCGATGCTTGGATCGCAGCGTCAATGAATGGCATGCCGCATGGCGGGGACGGCATTCCGGAGAATGGCTTCTCCGGCCATTTCTGCATTCACTTTCAAGGCAGCTCGACACACAAATCAGACCACCCGGACCCCGCTCATCAGATGATGGTTCATAAGGCTGCTGGGCAAGTACAGCCTTATTTGGACACCTCCAGCCCGCTAGTGCTGGCAAGAAGCTTCATTGAAATGCTGTACCATCAGGACCATGAAATGCTGCTGCTGCTTGGCGAGGAATTGCCTAAGGAGAAGCTTGATTCCTTCATGAAGCTCATGGAAACGCTGGTGTCGATTAGGGAGCAGACTCCGCCAAAGGCTAAAGGCAAGGAATCTTCGTCAGATGACAGCAATCTTGGCGAAGCTTTGACGACTGAATTGAAGCTGCCCGTCTCGATTCATCAGCTAAACATGCCTCGCCAAAATGGCTATTACACTTTTCTTTTTAAAAGGGAATCATCTAAGTCGCCTTGGCGAATTCAAGATATAAGCAGCTAACGAATAATCACAAAAATATCCCCATAGCTTGGCGATCTCTCTGCTATGCAGGAGCTCGCTCGCTATGGGGATTTTAGATTTTACCCTATTCTACTCTGCTCAAAATCGAATAAATAACTTTAGCCGCTTCTGCTCTTGTTGAGTAGCCGTTCGGAACAAATTTGTCGCCTGCCATGCCGCTAAGGATACCCGCTGCCTGCATATCTTGCACAGCCTTGGCGGCATAATCTGCAATGTCTGCCTGATCCGCGAACAAAGTCTCGCTTCCGCCCGTCAGCTTCATATTAGCAAGCTCAGCTGCCCGGTACGACATTACCGCCATATCCTGCCGCGTAATCCGCTCATTAACGCCAAAGGTGCCGTCAGACTTGCCTTTTGCGATGCCGAGCTTTTCTGCCGCAGCGATTGCGCTTGCATACCATGCTTCTTGCGGAACATCGCTGAAGCTGCTGCTTCCTTCGCTGTCCTCTAGCTGTAGAGCAAGCATAAGCATTTTGGCGAAGGCAGCCCGCGTAACCTGACCATTCGGACGGAAGCTTCCATCCTCGTAGCCGCTTACGGCACCGCGTGCTGCTAGTGCCTCAATCGAATCGGCTGCCCATGCCGCCTGGTTTAAATCGGAGAATTGAACTGCTGTATGCATACTCGAGTAATAGCTAAAATGATTCGTCTTAAAGGTGGCCATCCCCGTTTTCGCATCATACTTGGCATTCCGAATGACCTCTAGCTGACCATCGTCCGAGATGTAGTACACGACGACATTGCCCGGCTTCTCGCCTGGCTTCAGCACATAAGGAATACTAACCTCTACCGCCTGCTTGCCGCCTGCAAATTCACTGATTTTTTCCCCGCCTACAAATAAATTAAAATCATAAACGACCGCATCTGAGACTTGCTTGCGTACTTCTTCGGGAAGATCGGATGGCTGCAAAGCAGCAACGGTAAGCTTTAATGCTTCCGAAGCGGAGCCTGCCGCGCCTAGCAGCGCCTTGCCCGAGAAGGTTACTTTAGCCACTCCCGTATCAATCGTTAGACGGATTTGTTCCTTCATGCTTACGCTTGCTAACGCTCCTCCGGGAATGTTCACCTCTACCTCTTTGGTTTCAGTATTACCGTTCACCTTGATGATTACCGTATGGTTGGACGAGGCATCTACTGCTTTTTGCAGCTTCGCGGCGTCGACAGCAGCAACCGCTTTGCCGTTCACCGTCACAGCTTCAACCGCAACTTCATTGCTCGCAGGCAAAGGAGTTGGCGTTGCTTCTCCTGGCGAATCCGGCATTGGCGTTGGAGTAGGCGACGGTGATGGCGATGGCGTAATGACCGGATTAGCTTTAATCGTAATGAGCTTCTCCCCTTTGACGCCGGTTCCTCCGTCTGCTGCTGTCGCTATAACCTTGACAATGCCTTCCGCTGCTGCAAGCAGCAGGCCGTCTGCTCCAATAGCAGCTAAATTCGTAACGCTGCCATCTTCATTTGCAACCGACCATACGACGGATTGAGATCCCGTGGAGCCCATTTGAACCTCTGCGTACATCTGCAAGGTGCTGCCTGCGCCGACTGATTCTGCTTGCCCTGCTGCTGTAACCGTTATAACGGCAGCGGGTGCATGAACATAGTGAATGCTCTGCGCTGCCAGCGCTGCCATGCCATCGCCCAAATAGAAGCTTGGATGCGGCGGCTGATTGTAGCTGACATTTTGCCATGCTACGCCTAGTCGATAATTCGGATCATGCATCAGCGTGCGAATGCGATAATCCGTTTGATCCACAGTTGAGTAGATTCGGAATTCGCTGCTATCTTCAGCGCGCCACATGACCTCCTCTCGCCAATCTCCGAACAGGTCGGCCTGCAGGCTTGAGTTGGCTTTCGTTGAGTTATTGCTAGCCGAGCCCGTTGCCGTTAATAGATTAATAGTAGCCGTATTGGCGTAATCCCACTTATCAATGCGATTGTAATCCTGCAGCTCGCGCAGCAGATCGCCGTCCCACCAAACGCCAAAGTTTGTCGAGGTAGGAATGCTCGTCGTCATTTTTTCACCCTTAGCGCTGTATAGACCCGTAACCGGAATATGCTCGGCGCTCACGATATTGGCGCTCCACATCTCCTCTCCCGGATACCTTGGATCAAGATCTGCAGACAGCCCCCGACCGGTATCAACGCCCGTATGAATGCCCCAAATGACTTCGCCGGTTTTCGCATCCTTCAGATCCATCCCATACGGAGCATCGGTATGCTCCTGTACAGCGAATATTTCAAGCCCCGGACGCTCTGGGTCCAAGTCGCCAAAATGCATCGCGTCGCCATGACCAAGTCCGGTATAGTAGAGCGGTTTGCCGTCATCGTCAATCCCCATCGATCCAAAATGGATCTCGTCCTTGCCGTCGCCGTCCGAATCTCCTATCGATAGATTATGATTTCCTTGACCGACGAAGGCGCCGTAGCCTTCATCGTTGGAGTCGAACACCCATCGCTTCGTCAACTGCCCGTTTCGATAATCATAGGCTGCAAGCACGGTACGCGTGTAATAGCCTCTGCTGAAAATCATGCTCGGCTGCTCGCCGTCCAAATAAGCGACCGCCGCCAGGAAGCGGTCCACTCGGTTGCCGTACGCATCTCCCCATGCAGCGACATCACCGCGGGGCGGATCATACTCCGTCGTGGCAAGCGCCTTGCCCGTCGCGCCTTCAAACACCGTTAAATATTCGTTTCCTAGCAAAACATACCCGGTGCTGTTCCTGTGATCCTTGCTCGGATCGCCAATCGCTTTGCCCGTTCCGTCGATGGTGCCGTCTGCCGTCTTGAACGTAACCTCGGCGCGGCCATCGCCGTCCATGTCGTACACCATGAACTGCGTATAATGCGCTCCGGCACGAATATTCGGCCCTAGATTGATGCGCCACAAACGAGTTCCGTCCAGCTTGTAGGCATCCATATACACAATGCCCGTATAACCGGCTTGTGAATTATCCTTGCTGTTCGATGGCGACCACAGCATTACGATCTCGTAGGTTCCATCGCCATCCAGATCGCCAACGCTCGCGTCACCCGCTGAATAGGAGTAAGGCTGCCCGTCCTTCGTATAGTCGTCGGCAGGCTTTTGCAGCGGAACCGATTTGTACTGCTGCTGCCAGACGCCAAAGCTGCCCGTTGCCTTCTGCTCGATATTTTCTACAACCGAAGCAATATGGTATACGGAAGCATCCGTGCCTGCCGCGTCCACATAGTTCGTGCTCGTTGTCATCAATGCCTCATTCAGCTTAACGCCGTCACGATAGACGTTAAACCCGATTCCATCCGGATCGAGGCCAAGCATGCGCCAGCCAATGTAATTGCCATTCTCTGTCTTAATCGCGACAGGTGAACGGTCCAAATATTCCATCGCCCGCACCAGTGTTGTAATTGCCTCTGTCTCAAGCGCATTCGACAGCTCAGAAATGCCGCCCTCGTTCACCGAGGCTACTTTGTAGAAATAAGGAATCGTCGTCAGCACGGTGTTGTCCGTATAAGCTGTAGTGGACGATTTTCGGATCAGCGCATAAGTCCCGTTCGCTTCCTCGGCACGATAAATATTGTACATTCTTGCCTTCGAAGCGTCCCATGTGAAGCTGATTTCGTTTTTGTGAATCGAAGCGAGCGCCAGCCCCGTTGGGATTGCTGCTTTTGCCACATTCGGATCAATCATCGATACGGAAATCGCATTAGAGACCACCGATTCGAAGCCCGTATTGTCTACTGCAGTTACCGTGTACACATATTCAAGCCCTACATCGGCGCTCGTATCCGTAAACGTGGCCAATGCCGTCTCTCCCAACAGTTCTATACTGCTGGCTACTGTCGCCTTGCGATAAACGTTATATTTTACCGCATCCGCAACTCCTGTCCATGCAAGCTCTGCCTTAATCGGATCGCTGCTGAGGTCAAGATCGGTTAGCTCAAGCTGAGTAGGAGCCAGCAGCAATGGCGTAATTTCAACCCCGTTCAAGTGAGCCGTCGTGCCGCTTAAAATCATATTCAGCTGTCCATCCTTGACTGCGATCATGTTGAACACTCGCTCAGCAATATTTTCCTTGCCTGATGAGACTGTGCCATAGTCTTTGCCTTCGATGTTTATATTGGTTTTAGTCGAACCGATCCAGTCTCCTGTATAGGTTTTGACCGAGTAATAGCCATTTGGCAAATCAACTTTGAATGCATAGCTTTTGCCAAAATAAGCTACGAAGTCGCGTCTTAGCGCATCCGTACCCGTACCGCGATCGCGGTCGATCATGCCCGCACTGTCTGTAATGCCATATCCACGCTCAGCCGTATAAATCGTATTGCGGGTCACTTCGGTGTAGCCTGGCTCTACGACGCCACCGATCGTTCCAAAATCATACTTATACTCTGCTGCCTTCGTTTTGATGAATACGGACTCGGAAGGGAGCGATTCTCCTTTGCCATTCACCGCAGTTACGTATACATAATAGCTGCTGCCTTCTACCAGACCGCCCATATTCAGCGTTGGAATGGTAGATGTGCCTATCATCGCATACGCGCTGTCCGTTTCGGTTGAGAGCTTGCGATAGATTTTGTAAATATCCGCCGTAGCCGTTTTGTCCCATTTGAGCAATGCACCGGCGTTGCTGATGCTGCCTGCCAGCAATCCGGTTGGCTTAGCAGGCACGTCATCTGGCAGCACAATTTCCTTAACCTCCTGCGCCAGCGGCAAATCCAGCTGATTGATCGCACCGGAGAGCAGGCGTGCAAGCTGAATCGCGCCATATTCCTGAAAATGCGTATCGTCGGCAGAGCCGTTCGGGAACGCACCGTAAACGCCGGCTGGCGTATGCAGGAACACGGATAAGGTAGCTGCCGGTCCGATCGAATCGTAATAGGCAATGCTCAGCGTGCTCAAATCTACGAGATCAACGTCCAGCTCCTGCGCGACCTCCTTCATCGCTTGCACGTACTCGGGGAAGCTTACGTTAAATTTGCCTGTCTCCGCATTGAAGCTGCGCCTGCCCATCGGGGTGACGAGAATCGGCGTCGCTCCGCGCTGCCTTGCGCCGTTAATGTACGTTTTCAAATAGTTTTTGTAATCGGCCGGGGACGCATAACGGTCCGGCACACTGATGGTCGCGTCATTATGTCCAAATTGCACGAGGAAGTAATCGCCCGGTTTAATCGCTCGCAGCACCTCGTCCAAGCGGCCCTCGGATATAAAGTTTTTGGTGCTTCGACCGCCGATCGCATGATTTTTGAAAATAACATTATCAGAGAAGAAGCTTGGAATCATTTGGCCCCAGCCCGCTTCAGGGAGCCAATAGGAATCATAGGTTTGTACCGTAGAATCGCCCGCGATATACACGGTAGGCAGTTCTCCTGCGGTACGCGCTGCTTTCTTCGTGATGACGAGCGCGTTTATTTTGGGAGCGGTGCCCGTGAACTCGAAGTTCAGCTGTCCGTCCACTAGCGCGATGTCGAAGCTCATTTCAAGAAATTGGCCCGCTGGCCTAACCGCATTCGCGTCTAGACGCTTCACCTTTTCGATGCTTTCGGCTTTGATGGAAATATCGGTTACGTCATTCAAATCCCCAGCTATGAGAGACACGGTGTAATCCCCGTTTGGAAGATCCACGATAAAGGCTGTGTCTTGCACGATGCTGAAGTCTGAACGCAGCGCATCCGCCGTTCCGCGGTCTACGAAGCTAACCTTAGCCGGGTCGGCAAAGCCGTATTTCCGATCCGCAGTATAAGCAATGGGCGATGCAACGGACACATAGCCTTCGGCGAGCGCTCCTTTACCAAAATCAAACCGTTTCACATCACCCTCCGGCAACGTTACAGGGGGCACATAAACCGAGCTGATCGCAGCATTTGAAAAATCGGATAAACCTTGCTCGTTTACCGCTTTTATTTTGTAAAAATGCACTGCGGATGTGGTTGCGGTTGGATCGGAAAAAGACAATGCCGCCACTTCGCCGATTTCTGAATAAGTTCCTGCTTCTGTATCTGAACGATACAGCTTATAAGCTGTTGCTCCTGCGGCAGCTTCCCAAGTCAGCAGTGCAGAGTCAGCATGCACTTCGGTTACAGCTAGTCCTGTCGGCACAGCTGGCGCCTGCGGCGCTGTGATCAAAGCAGTTCCGCTTGCCTCGCTTAGCGCAGACTGCTGGCCGAACGCATTGCCTGCCGCAACGTAATAGACATAGCTGTTCCCGGCACTCACACTCGTATCCGTGAAGCTATTGCCGCTCACTTGCTCGGCTATTGGATTGCCTGGCTCACCGCCGTTAGTTGCACGGTATACATGATAATAGACGGCATCCGTCACCGTTGTCCATTGAAGGGAAACGCCGCTGGCGCTCACGCTGTTAAGTACGAGACCCGTAGGTGCCGATGGAAGCTGCTGCTCGATGATAGCACCGTTCAAAACGCTGAACGTCCCATCGCCTGTCAGCTGGATATTCATTTGTCCATCGGTAACGGTCGCTTGATACGTCTTGCTCTCAACTGCTCTTCGGGAGTTTATTTGCTCTTTAACTTCATTCTCAATCGTTACCTTCGTTTTGTAGGTGGAAGTCGTTTGAAGAAGATCGCCCGAATATAATGTCACCTTGTAATGGCCATTTGGAACATCGGCCTTAAACTGGAAGGTCGCGCCGGTTCCTCCCAACACAAAATCGTTAAGCATATTGTCCGGCGACTCTGCTGCGCGATAACGAGAGGCTAGATTCATATCCAATCCGTAGCCTTGCTCAGCCGTATACAGGGTCGTGCCGGTTATGCCGATAAAGCCGTCCGCTACGGGTCCTCCAGAGCTTCCCGCTGGCGCAGGAGCGGAACCAAAATCAAACCTCCATGTCTGCGGCTCCGTTGTAGGCGAGGCCTTCGCTTGCTGGATCGGCAAGCCTGATAGAATCGTGTAAACAACCATAAATACTGCCAATGCCAATGACATGCTCCGTTTCCTTCGGTTACTCATACAGCATTTGTTCCCCTTTCATAGATGGGATAATGTGGGCGGCAAATATTTCTGGCAGTGTAAAAATCAAGCTCATCGAGTGTTAAGAAATATTTACCTCCTAATAGTAACGCCTGAAAGAATGCGCTTTCATTACAAAAAACCTTGATGTTTGTTCACTTTTCCGTGTAATTCGTACATTCATGATCAGATGCGGGTAGGATTAATATAATCATTAAGCTAAAAATTTGCTTATGGCGTGATTGGGGGAGAAAAATGGCTGTAAGCTCGTAATTGCTCTTACAGAAATTAAGTAGCCTATTGCACTGCGAGGGGTCCAAAAAGAAAACTATAAAAAACACTCCAGCCTTATGAAAAAGTATGACAGACAGCTGTCATACTTCTTTTATTATTATAACAACAGAAACAAAATCAAATTCAAGACAAGTCAAAAGGAGATTATACAAATGTCGAAACATCCGGTAGAAATGTTTGAATATCACACATGGGCCAATCAAACGATCATGGGGAGAATCAAGGAACTTCCCCCCTCTGTGCTGAGTCAAGAAGTGAACAGCTCGTTTCCCACCATCGCCCATGCCCTTAGTCATATCTATGCGGTTGATAAGATGTGGTATATGGTTTTAACAGGCACTGGTATGCGAGAGGCGCTGCAAGCATGCATACCGCTAAATGAGAACATCCTGTATTCTGTGGATGAATACGCCAATGTCTTTGTCCAGTTATCGGAACAATACAGAGAATGGTTCCGAAGCCAAGCCGATTTGGAGCAAACCATTCTGCTTGACAATCCGTTCGCCGGAATACGCCAAACACGCCTATCGGAAATTGTGCTGCAAATTGTCAATCACGGGACCTATCACAGGGGCAATGTTTCTACAATGTTGCGTCAGCTGGGCCACGCATCCGCCATGAACGACTATTCGCTATTTTGGTATCAGCAACCTGTGCAATCCATTTAATCTCTGACGCCGCAAGAAAGGGTCGATATTTCTGAGAACAGAGAAATCGACCTTTTTACTGCTTTTCATGAAAGGAGAATGAGCTTTATCTATGGAAATTGAAAATCTAATTACAGTCATATCGAGAGAAGATTTGAGGGTTTGGCTACAGGAGAATTGTAAGACTGAAAAGTCTTGTTGGGTCGTAGTTAGTATGACGCCAAACCCAGATACGTTGCTATATTTGGACGCGGTCGAGGAATCTTTATGTTTTGGATGGATCGATGGAGTCAAAAAGAAAATATCTGAAACACAAACGGCGCAGAGACTGTCTCCTAGAAGCAAAAGAAGTTCTTGGACTGAATTGAATAAAGAACGTGTCCGCCGCCTCGAAAAGTTGGGGTTAATGAGTGATGAAGGAAGAAGGGTACTTCCTGATATGGACCACGATTCTTTTAAAATAGATAGCCTTATCGAGCACAGGCTAAAAGAGGAAAGGCAAGCATATGAGAATTTTTTGGCATTTCCAGCTCTTTATAAAAGAATTCGGATCGACACGATACAAAGCAATAAAAATCAGCCACAATTATTTATGAATAGATTAGACAAATTTATAACCAACACGAAAGAAAATAAAATGTACGGTCAATGGCATGATAATGGACGCCTTCTAGATTATTAAGATGCGCTAGATCGAATAGATATGGCAGAAGCTGAAGATGAGGCGCTCAGCTTCTTCATCCAAGAATAGAGCTGACGAAGCTGCTGTGCGCAGCTGCAAAACAAAAACAGCGCCCCAGCAGCCCATTCGCTGCAGAAACGCTGTTTGCGACTTGCAATCGAACCAGTTGGAAAGTGCTGCAGCAATGCGACATTTACTGTCCCATAGCTGCTAATCCCAGCGCAAGCGCGCCGCATAAGCCGGCATTGCTGCCTAAGCCCGGAGGAACGATGTATTCATGGATGCCCGATCGCAGCGCCTCTGAAGAAACATAGCCATTGAGGCTTTGCTGTACCTCGGCTCGAATGAGCGGGAATAGCTGGTTTTGGTGCATAACGCCCCCGCCCAAAATAATCTTTTTGGGAGATAACATCAGAATTGCCGTCGTCAACGCCTGAGCGATGTAATACGCTTCGTACTCCCATGCACGATGATCGGTAGGAAGCTCGCTTGCTTTTATGCCCCAGCGCCGTTCAATAGCAGGGCCTGCCGCCATCCCCTCCAGGCAATCGCCATGATAAGGACAGTTGCCCTCATAGTGGTCATCGGCATGTCGCCTCGTTTTGATATGCCCCCCTTCTGGGTGCACAAGACCATGAACCAGCTTCGATTCAGCATAAATGCCCACACCGATGCCGGTGCCAATCGTATAGTAAACGCAGCTATCCAAGCCTTTCGCGGCTCCCCATTTGGCTTCGCCATATGCAGCTGCATTAACATCCGTATCCCATCCAAGAGGAATATCGAACGCTTCCTTAATCGTGCGAAGAAATGGAAAGCCTGACCAACCCGGCTTTGGCGTCGTGGTAACGCAGCCATACGATTCACTGGAAGGATTAAGGTCAATCGGACCAAAGGTTCCGATGCCAATCGCTTCTACGCCCTTTCCTTCAAAATAAGAAATGACGTTCGCAAGCGTTTGTTCCGGCTGCTCCGTCGGAAAACTTACGCGATCCTCTAGCTCGCCATGTTCATTGCCAATTCCGCAGACAAATTTTGTTCCGCCCGCTTCGATTGCACCAATACGCATCTTTAATTGCTCCTTATCCGTAAATGGACGACATTTCCCATATGTTCAATGATTTGATCCGAGCGTCATCGTCGCCCCATAACTGTAGGCCAAGGGAGTCCGGGCGGCTCGGATACATTCTTGTCGTCAAGCTTTTTAATCCATTCGCATAGGCCTCCAGCATGGAACGATCCAAATAAACGATCAAGCTCAAGCTTTCACCTTTTAGCTCCAGCCTGCCGCTCTGCACGTGATCCGAGCGTTCATCCAGTGCTAATGTCGTTCTCGTGCGATCCACACCTAGCTCAGCAAGCCTCCAGTCATAATAAAGGAGCGTCTCTTCCTCTCCGCCGGGGGATTGTCTGACCTTGAGCCCCGCTCGCTCTGCGCTGCCCTCCGCAAACTCGACTCGAATTTCAAGCATGTCGCCTTGAATTTTTTGGAGCAGCTGATTTGCTTCCACAAGCGTGCTTTCTGTCAGGGAGATAAGATGGGCTCCTCGAAGAGCCTGAAGCTCCTCAATCGGTTCAATCCCGAGGCGACCATCTTCCCGCAGACTTATGCTGATTGGCAGACCCGCATTATGGGCCCAGCCGGAATCGTAATCAAGCTGTGGCGTTCGTTCTCCTTGCGCGATAGTAAAAATAATATTTCGGCCCGTCTTAGGATCCACCATGCCGCTTGGCCCCGTAAAATGAAAATCGCCTACGTCGATAAGCTGCGGCTCATCCTGATCCGGGATGAAACGGCACGCTTCGGAATCGAAAGTCCCGATCCAATAAAACACCTCCACATCAGCACCAGGGCCGAGCGGGCTAATTAGAAAGACATATTTCTCCTTGCCCAGCGGAAGCAATACAGGGAGCTCCCACATGTTGCCCAGATACGGATAAACAGCAGAGTCAGCGATGTAGAACGGACCCTTATACTCCCATTCCAGCATATTGCTTGACGTATAGGCAAGAGCTGTTCCGCCCTGCCCATCCGTCCCGGAGCCGATCAGCAGATACCATAACTCCCCTTGCCGCCAAACGAATGGATCCCGGAAGTCGCCGAACATCCCTTGACCGCGCTCTTGAACAATGAGCGGCTCCGGATGCTTCACCCAGCGGATAAGATCCGATTCTCCGTCCTGCAGAAACGTGCTTTTGGCTAAGCCGACTCTTTGGTTTGGCGCAGCGCTATCATCGCCAGCCGTAAAGAATAGGGCAGGAATGCCATTCTCGTCATAAGCCGCGCTTCCAGACCATACCCCGTCCGGATCAACGGCCTCTCTCTCTGGCGAGAGCGCGATCGGAAGGTCGCGCCAATGCACCATGTCCTCGCTTACCCAGTGCCCCCAATGGATTTGCGCCCAGTAAGGCCCCTGCGGATTATGCTGGTAGAACAAATGGTACTTCCCGTTAAAGTAAATGGGAGCATGAGGCTCGTTCATCCAATGAACGGGAGGGCTAGCGTGATACTGCGGGCGATGCCGATCCTTCAAAAGCGGAGTCCGGTCCAGCCGAATGTCTGCTTCAGCAATAGAAGGAATCTCGCCGGCATGGGCATCTAGGTCGCCCTCGTACGCGGATTTAATCTCGTGCTCCGTCAACGCACGATCATAAATTTTTAACTCGTCAATCAAGCCGTCGAACATATTATGCCGGAAAGCTTCGGCAAGCACCGCAGCTTGGTTGTTCTTCCCGACCAGCAGGTCGCACTTGCAAGGTGTAATCGCAGCATGCGCAGCAGTTTGAAGCTCTGCCACTTGCTCCCCGTTTAAGTAGAGCCTCATTATAGCTTCGGCCCTGTCGAACGTAGCAGCAATATGGGACCACTCATGCTTTGGAAGGGGCTTGTCATGGCACCATAGCTCAACCCATATTCCGGCTAACCCTAGCTGCATCGACCATGAGCCATGTCTATACATCCCAAGAATGTACCCTTCCTTCGCTTCTCTATCATGCTGGTTCACTATGGCTGAGAGCCTCTGCTCCACGCCCGACTCATAGGAACGGGGCGCAACCCAAGCTGAGATCGAGATTGCATCGTACGGCGCTTCTACAGCATCAGCCTGCCTTGTAATCCACGTCGAATAACCATCAAACAGCATCGCGTTACCGCGCATGCCTTTGCGCCACTGCGGATCACGCGCTTCCGTAAACGGGGCATGAAGAAGTGCATAAGAAATAGGATCGGCATTCCCGCTTACAACGTCCACCGCCAAGCTACCCTTGCCTTCGTCCAGCGGCCAATAGGCAATTAAGCCTGAACGCCCGGCATTCAACCGCTTATTGTCGTCCATCGTCATTTTCCCCCCTGCAGCTCTGAGCTCATTATGGCGTAGCCTTCTCCGTTATGTTAGCAGCAGCATACACCGATTTTAATGGATAAAGCTGCAAGGAACGAAGCCATACAGTGCCGCCCTCCGCATAAAGTTCAATCCCTTCGGCTCCTTTTAACGGAAAGATCTGATCCGTCATCACAAGAGCGCCATCATTAGCGAATAGTTCGATGGACGAGCGATCTACCCATATTTGGAGCTTAATCCGTCCATTCTCGCCGTCTAGCGGCGCGCTGTGCCTGCATCCGAACTGCGGGTGGAAATCGACAGCTCCCGAACGGGTTCGATCGATAAACAATTCGCCGTCAACTGCGTTATAGCCGACTATGGTCTCGTTTCCGCTTCCCATTCTAAGCTTAAAGCCGAATTCCAATGCGGAATCCAACTCGAATTCTGCTTCTATTTCTAAGAGCTCGCCCTTATAGCTATGAAGCAGGTTGCTTCCCGGCTTTATTTGCTCGTCCCGCAACTCATGGCGATCCGCTCGCATAACGCTAAGCTCCCTTGGCACCTCCTGCACAAGGCGGATTCCATCCTCCTGCATCCGAAGGGACAGCTTTCGCGGAAGGGTCATGGCGCCCCGCCATTCACCCGTCGGTATGATATTGGCATACTTCCAATTGTTCATCCATCCTATTAATAACCTTGCTCCGCCCTGCCCTTGGGCATCTGACCACGTCACGCCCGCATAGTTATCCCGGCCATGATCGAGCCATAGCACGCTCTCAGGTCCATTATTATTTGTGAATGTAACGCCGTCGAAATCGCCTATAAAATACTGGGTTCGCGACCCTTCGGGCTGCCCCTCATCATCGCCGATGCTTACAATTAATACCCATTTTTCGCTTCCAGGCTGCCCTTCGACCGGCAATAGAAATAAGTCAGGGCACTCCCATACCCCGTCATGCGATCCTTCCTTCTCGCCAAATTCGCTCGCAAATGTCCATTCCTTCAAATCCGTCGAATAATAGAGGCAGAGCCGGTCTCCTGCCGCTAGCACCATAATCCATCGCGCCGAGGCAGCGTGCCAGAGCACCTTAGGGTCCCGGAAATCAACAAATCTCTCGTCCGATAATACAGGATTGCCCGCATAGGCAGTCCATGTCCGGCCATTATCCTTGCTATAGGCGATGCTTTGCCGCTGCTTGGATAAGTCGGTATCCGGAATGTCCAATGTCTGGGTGTAGATTGCGACGAGCCCTGCTTTGCCATCAAAAAAACCGCTTGTATCCTCCCAATCCACTACAGCGCTTCCGGAAAATATCGTGCCGTTATGATCCGGATACAAGGCGATAGGCAAATGCTCCCAATGGACAAGATCCCGGCTCACGGCATGGCCCCAGTGCATCGGTCCCCATATCGTGCTTGCCGGATGGTGCTGGTAGAACAAATGATACTCGCCCTCGTAATAGACCATTCCGTTCGGATCATTCAGCCAATTCGCTTCAGGGGTAAAATGGTATTGCGGTCGCAAAGGATGATCGTAATTAATTGTCATAGCTTTCTCTCTCCTCTTATCTATCAATGCTAATCTATAGAGCCGACGGAACTTTCCGCAGAAGGTTCCGTCATGCCCGGTCGCGAGACAATCGTAAGCCCTAGCCATCATGGATGACTTAAGCGTTCGCCTTTTACCCTTGTTGTGCCTCTTTATAACGGTCAAGCGCAGTCTGATACAACGCCATTAGCTTATTCAAGCCCATGTCCTCCACTGTTTTCACATAGCTGTCCCAATCCGTGTCATTCACGCCTTCAACGATGAATTTAGCTCTTTGCGTATTCACGTATTTAATCAATTCCGGTTCGATTTGGTTAATTGTATCCAGCTCCTCCGGCAGGAAGAAAATCGTAGGATAATTTTCCTTCTCCATGAACGGATCGTATACGTTCTCCAAATCCTTCTTGCGCTGCTGCGCGCGAGGCTCCATATCTACAATCGTCTTGAAGTGATCCTTCGTAATGACGCCCGCCCCGTTTGGCGCAACCTTCTGGCGGAATTCTCCCATCGATACGCCATCCGCAAGCGGCAGGTTAATGAGCTTTCCGCTCGCGTCCTTCTCATAGATGACGCCAATCGGGCCCCAATGAATTTGAGCGGCCATATAAGGCTCATACTGTTGATCGATCCAGCGCATGGTCACTTCAGGATTATCGTTCTCGCTCGTAATGACAAAAGCATTTCTTCCCGGGCCGCCCCCGTTGCCTCTGCCTATGCTTTTTTTGCCGGTCGGTCCTGTAAGAGGCGGAACGAGGGCATAATTTTTCGCCCGGTCTGAACCGACAACCTCCTCGATTTCCCACCAAACGTAGGAGCCAAGCGTCGCATCAGACGTTTTGCCCTTTGCCAAATATTGCGGCGCGTCCTGCGTAAAGGATTCCGGATCGATCAAACCCTGCTTATACCATTTTTCGTTAAAATATTTCAAAGCCTCTTTATATTCCGGCTGAGTAGCGGTGAAGATAACCTTGCCATCCCGTACAATGCGATGCTCCAGGTTGTCAGGCAAGCCGAATGCGCCGAACAGGCCGGCAATATCCATGCACCACTGCATATGCATAAAGCTGAGCGGAATCTCATCCGCCTTTCCATTTCCGTTAGGATCTTTTGTCTTAAAAGCAAGCAGCGCATCCGTATATTCATCTAGCGTATCCGGGAATTTAAGGCCCAGCTTATCCAGCCATTCCGTATTGATGACATGGAAGAACGGATTTGTGCCCAGCTCATTCTCCTCCCATGTAGGAAGGCCATAGATATGACCGTTCGGAGCGGTAATCGCTGCTTTAATATCCGGTCGCTCCTCTAATAGCTTCTTCAGATTGGGCGCATATTGGTCTATTAACTCCTCCAGCGGAATGATCGTCCCATCCTCGCCATAGGTGATCAATTCATAGTCGGAAAATTGCGAGCTGTAGAAGGCATCAGGCAGATCGCCGCTCGCCAGAAGCAGGTTTTTCTTTTCCGCATAATCGGTATCGGGAATATTATTCCATTCAATATGAACGTTCGTATCCTTTTCCAGCCGTTTGAAAATTTCCATCTCGTTATATTCGGGAGCGAGCTGCGCCTTCGGAGATACGATCGTAAGATTGATCTTGTCTTTCACGATCGGAAGCCCCTCTTTATTAAAGCTTTCTTCTGGCACCTTGTTGCCGTTGCCGCCTGCTTTGCCGTTATCCGATCCTTGATTCGATTGGTTGTCCGAGCAAGCGGAGAGCATTAAGCTTGCGGCAAGCAAAAGGCTTACTGTAATAGACCCTGCCTTTTTCATTTTGGTGATCCTCCCTTAAAAAATATATTTATCTATCATCATCCGAGTCTGATCCGCGGTGCTGCAGAGCCCGGCGATAACCAAGGAACTTGCCCGATTACCCTTTAATCGAGCCGATCATGACACCCTTAACAAAATAACGCTGCAGGAACGGATACAAAACGAGCAGCGGAAGGCTGGCTATAATAATGACGCCGTATTTAATCAGCTCCGTTACGCGAAGCTTTGCGGCATAGGACTCAACGTCGATCATCATGCTGGAATTAACCTGATTTTGCACAAGGATGTTTCGCAGCACCAGCTGCAGCGGGAATTTCGTCTCCTCATTCAAATAAATCATGGCGTCAAAAAAACCGTTCCAAAATCCGACTACATGATACAGCACCATTACCGCAATAATGGGCTTGGAGAGGGGGAGCACCATGCTGACAAAAAACTTCGTGTTGCTGCAGCCGTCGATAAAGGCAGCCTCGCGCATTTCATCCGGAATCGTGCTTTGGAAAAAAGTTCGCACGATTATAATATTGAACACCCCGGCAGCCCCCGGCAAAACCAAAGCCCATATCGTATTGATCATGTTCAAATCCTTGATCAGAAGATATGTGGGGATCAACCCGCCGCTGAAAAACATCGTGAACATGAAGAACCACATAAACAAGCCTCTGCCGACAAAATCCTTGCGTGCGAGCGGATAAGCAGCCATTAAAGTTAGCGTAACGCTAATGGCCGTCCCAACAATCGCATACAAAAGCGAGTTGCCATAGCCGATCCATATCGTGGAATCATGAAATATCCGCTCATAACCATCTAAAGTAAGCCCTTTCGGAAATAACCAAATCTCACCCGAATATATTTGATTCGGATCGCTGAAGGACGCGATCAGGACAAAGTATAACGGATATAGAATAAGCAGCATTCCGATTGTCAGAACCGTATAATTGATGACATCAAACCACATATCGGCCTTTGTTTTTCTTTTTAACAGCGCATTCATGAACCCTCGCCCCCTACCACAAGCTTGTTTCCGTCAGTTTTTTGGCTACGCGGTTAACCGTTACCAGCAGCACCACGTTTATGATGGCATTAAACAATCCAATCGCGGCAGAGAAGCTGTATTGCGCCTTCTGAATTCCCTGCTCATACACATAGGTTGGAATGATATTGGACGCTCCGTAATTGAGGTCGCTTTGCATGAGATAGGCTTTCTCGAAGCCGACGCTCATGATATTGCCAACTGCAAGCACCATTAAAATGATGATCGTCGGCAGGATGCTCGGAATGTCGACATGCTTAACCCGCTTCCACTTGCTTGCGCCGTCCATTACCGCTGCTTCGTGAAGCTCGGGGTTGACGCCAGCCAAAGCAGCCAAATAGATAATCGTCGCAAAGCCCGTTTCTTGCCACATCCCCGATAGGATGTAGAGCGGACGAAACCATTCCTCATTCGCCATAAACAATACGGGATCGCCGCCAAAAAAAGCGATGACATGATTTACGATGCCGCTATTCGGGGATAGAAACACGTTCAGCATCCCGACCAGAACGACCGTAGAAATAAAATGCGGCGCGTAAATAACCGTTTGAACGAATTTCTTATACCGCTTGGCGAGCATCTGATTAAGCATCAGCGCTACGACTATCGGGAGCGGAAAGCTGAAGATTAAGGAATACAGGCTAAGCAAAATCGTGTTTTCCATTATCGGCCAAAAATTATACGCCTCGAAAAACCGTATGAAATGATCCAAGCCGACCCAATCGCTTCCCCAAATCCCTTTGCTTGCCCTAAAGTTTTTAAATGCGATCTGTACGCCATACATGGGGTAATACTTGAAAATGGCATATACAAGCACAACCGGCAAAATAAATAAATACAGCTCATAGTTTTGCTTCATCTTCACCCATACTTGGCTTATTGACCTTGATCCCGCCCTTGCCTTTGCCGGCAACGCGACGTCCGAGCTCGCCGTTTTCAATGTTGATTCCACCTTTCACCGCTTTACGTAATCGTTTACGTAAACGATTACGTAATACTCGTTCTTTTTACTTTAAAATGAAAGGTTCCTCTAAGCTTAAGAAGAACCTCTAATAATCAATTCCGTCGGCAGCCTTACTTCCTTATATTCGCCGTCTGGCTGCTCAATGCGCTCAAGCAAAATTCTCGCCGCTGTTTCGCCTAATTCAAATGCCGGCTGCTTGACCATCGACAGCGCTGGCTTCGTAATTCTAGCCCATTCATAATCATCAAATCCGATGATGGCAATGTCATTCGGAACATCGATATCATTTTGTTGCAAATAATGAAGCGATCCCATCGTCATAACGTTATTTGCTACGAACAAAGCGGTAATCCGATGTCTGGAAATCAATGCTTCCGTCAAGCGGTATCCGCTGTCAAAGCTTGAGTAGCTGGTATCCGCAACTTGAATCATTTCTTCGTCCACCGGTATGCCGTTATCAATAAGCGCATTCTTATAGCCCTCCAACCGTTCATCGCTCGTCGTTAATCCGAGAGAGCCCGTAATGAAGCCAATTCGGGTATGCCCTTTGCTTATCAAATGCGCGACTGCTTCATATGAGCCATTGGCGCCTTCGGTCAGCACGCAATCTCCCTGCGCATCCTTCGGCTTCCTGTCAATAAATACAACCGGATAGGCATCCGTCATCAGCGAATCAAGATACGTGTGATCCTCGTAGGTCGGCGCCATAATCATTCCATCTATTAATTGGGAATTAAACACTCGGACCTGCTCCTGCTCGGTTGCGATATCATCCTTGGAATTGCTTAGAAACAAGCTGTAGCCCTTTTCCATGAGAACGCTTTCTATTCCTTGGGCAATCGACATAAAGAAAAAGCTAGACGTATCATTCGGCAGAATCGGCACCATAAGGCCGATAATCTTAGACTGCTTGCTGCGCAAGCTCCTTGCTACGCTGTTCGGATGATACTTCAGCTCTTTCATAACTTCAAGCACTCTCGTCTTCGTCTCATTAGCTACGTAACGGGTTCCGTTGATCACATGGGATACGGTGGCGGTAGATACATTTGCTCTTTTAGCTACTTCCTTAATGCTCATTCTCGAAGCTCCTCCTTTCAAGTAAACGTTTACGTAATCGATTACTTGCATTATAAGCGCTTACATTGAAAGCCGTCAAGAGGAATTTATAACGATTGGCTTATCCTTATTTGGATCGGGTAGCCATCGTTATATCGTATAGGTTTTCCGATATGCGGAAGGGTTGACGCTGAACATCCGCTTGAAGCTTTTGCTCAAATGATGCTCATCCGTGAACCCGCACTGCTCCGCGATCTGTGCCAGCGTTAAGGACGAATTGACTAGGAGAATCTTTACCTTATCCATTCTGAGATTAGCGGCGTACACGCTCGGCGTCATTTGAAACTCTTGCTTAAACAGCCTAGTCAACTGCACTTGGCTAATGCCGAGCTCGATCGCAATCGATTTTAAGGAGACACCCGCTTCCGCTTGCTGCTGAAGCATTTTTACCGCGCGCTGCAGAAGCGGATTCTCGCTATACAAAAGATTGATTTTGCGATTATTGCTTTCAATCTGGTACACATACAACAAGTCCTTCAGCAAATGGTTCTTGTAATCCTGCACAAGACTTGCCTTTACATAGCTAGCTTCGCGAAATAGAGAAAGAGTAGAATTCATTCTTTTATTATTCAGCATAATAAGCTTGCCAATAGGGGGCAGAGCGCCATTCTCCTTCTCTGCATGACCATCTAAGGCATCCCGCCACCGGAATCCGATAAGATGAAAGGACAAGCCGTTTGTTTTCCGGTAAAAGGTCATATCCGGCGGACAAAGCACCATTTCTCCCTTTACGGCCCTCTCGCTCACATTTCCCATTTTATAATCGAAGCTGCCCTCTTCAACAATGAACAATGCCCAGTGATCGTACGTATCCTCCGTCTTCTGAAAATGTGCGGCATCCTTCACGAACACATGGTAAATGAGCTCGGGCTCACGAAACCGATTGTGGTCCAACTTCATCGCTCCTCTGCTGAAATTATATACAAGGGACTTGGCTGTTCCATACATTATACAGTGTTCAATTGTCATATATAATTAAATTAATTACAAGTAGGAGGAGAGGCTAATGAGTACCGCAACGCTGAATATTCCGGAATTGATGAACCGTTTTAATGAACAGGGCTACTTGGTTTTGCCGGATATATTGTCACAGGAAAAGGTAGCCCGCTTGAATGCGGCTATCGACGAGGTCCTCGCAGAGGAGCAGGATACGCTTGCCCATAATATTTATAATAGCGTCGCCCGGCATGCGGAGATTGCCTCCTTGATCGACCACGCGGACATCCTTCCCTTGATCGTTAATTTGCTCGGCCACAATATTCAGCTGCATATTTCCCATCTAACGGTAAGAAAGCCTAATCCAAACGAAATAAAAACCGCATCCCACAGCTTTATCGACTGGCATCAGGACGGTCCTCATCCGCAGTTTCCGGTTATTGCAGGCTTGACGGCTACTTATTATATTAAAGTCTGCTATATTTTGAGCGACATGTCGCAGCCGAACCGCGGCAATACCAAGGTCATACCGGGCAGCCACAAGAAACCGTACAATCCGAATCATAAGGATGTGCGCCAGCAGCTGGATGGAGAGATACAGGTATGCGGCAAGCCGGGTGATGTATTTATTTTCGCGCAAAATCTATGGCATGCCGGCTCGATCAATCAATCGGAATTCACAAGAAGACAGCTGTTTCTCGGCTACAGTCCCATCTGGATGCGCCCGATCGATTACCACCAAGCAGACGAGAGTCTCTTGAAGGATGCCGGTCCGATTCGCCGCCAGCTGCTTGGACAAATCAGCGACAATAAATTCAAATATTATGTGCCTGAAGAGTCGATGGTGCCGCTCAAATCGATGCTGATAGGCGGCAACTAACTTGATTCAACAAGGACCGCTTGCTCGCAAAACGGCGATGCAAGCGGTCCTTTTCTATTAGCTCGAAATATCCGACAGCTCCGACAGCAGCATGAGCACGAGCCCTTGGCCGTAGAGCGTCGGATAACAAGGGATGTCGTTGTAAGCCTCGATTGTAGGCATGATCGGCGTGCCGCCAGATGCGCCCGTCACCTCTCCGCTCGGCGCTACCTTAAGGATAATGGCGTCTGCCGCAAGGTATGCCGCATTCAAGCAAGAAGCTTCAAGCAAGCCTTGACGCACCGCTTTCACAATTCCGCAGGCAATGCCGGCACTGCCAGATGTTTCCGTGTAAAAGTCGGGCCGATCCAGCACCGTAGCCCAAAGGCCATCTGATTGCTGGAAACGAATGAGGCTGCGCATAAGCAATTGATAGCGCTCGAGCGTTTCCTTCGGGACAGCAGCCAAGTCCTCCAGCTCTTCCAGTATCATCGGCACTGCCACCGCTATCCATCCGTTGGCTCTAGTCCAACGTGCGGCCGAAAGATGATTGCGAGCCTCCGAGTTCCAGCCATGAAACAGCACTCCCGTTTCCTTATCCTGAAGCAGGCTTAAGTGCAGTTCCAGCTGGCGAACGGCTTCCTTCGCATAGGCTGCATCTCCCGTGAGCCTTGAGAGCCTAGCCAAAAACATAACCGCCATAAATATCGTATCCGCCCAAACCTGCTCCGGGAATTTCACGTTTTCCGTAACGGTATGCTCGAAAGCGCCTTCCCTTGTACGGGGTGCTTCCGTCAGCATCCATTGTCCGATTCGCTTTGCTGTCTCCAAATAAACAGGGTAATGGGTATGCTCATAAAGCGCCGGAAAAACCGTATAAGGCGCCATTGCATTAATAACCTTCACCTGCTCGGCAAGGTGTAAATTATTTTGCGACCAGCGTATTAGCTCCGGCAGCGCTTCTGCTTCACCCGTAAGCTCATAATAGGATAACATCGCGATGACGCCGACTCCCGGCACCCAGTCCCAATGGTTGAGATCCATGCCCCAGCTGCCGGAATGATCCTGCAGCATATAGCGATAAACACGATCAGCCGTTTGCTTTACCGTTTCAGACGATAGCTTCGTTTGCATGACAGCGACCCCTCCTCCACAAAATGATAGAACACAGCTAATTTTCACGCCTTCGGTGATGCAGCTGGCTTTAAAGCAAGGGAAAGGCTGATTCGACCGTCATTCAGCAATGACTGCTGCTTGCCTGCAAAACTTGCAATTACAACATCTTCCCGTGACTCTACCGTAATCGCTGGCTCCGCCTCGCCAATAACTAACGAAAACAGCACAGCAGCTTTGCTCATCGCCTCGAAGTCAAGCGTACGCGCCTCACCTGCATGCAAAATAAGATCGAAGCAAATGATGCCGCTGTCCCTCGTGAGCTCCCATTTCCGGTCGCCGCTTCGTTTCTTATCCTGATCCGGCTCGAGCTCAAAAGCTGCAAACAAGGTGCGTAAACTCACCTTACAACCACCGATTATCGCTTCTGCCCTTTCATCAATTGCTTCTGAGCTAACATGCTCCAAGCAGCCTCCAAGCTCTATGCGAATTCGAAAATCGGATGCTTCGATGCTGCCTTTTATTAGATCGAGGCTCGGATGCGTATCTCCTCCATCGGTTAGAAAACGGATGCCCAGCAGCAGCTGGTTCCCCTCCACACTGCTGTTCAGTACAGCCGAGCAATAATCGTAGCCGTCATGCAGGACACGCAGCTTCAAGTAAACCGCCTCTCCCCCATTGTCGAAATAGACTAGCAGCGGCCGTGTTTGATTCCACATAATTTCCTCGCTGGACACCCCTATCGCAAAGGCAGGTGTCATATACGTTGTTGCCCATTTCTCCTGCCCGGTCTGCTCATTTCGGGAATAAAGCTGATGGAGCTGCCTTTCCTCCGATTGGGTGAAATACGGCAAATACGGCTGCGGACAGCGAATGCCGCTCCCGAACCATTCCGCATCATAAGGCTGCTCCTTCTCAAATGTAAAACGGACCGTGTGATCCGTAGCAATTTGCAAAAACGACTTCGCCGTATCGGTGAGCAGCGTGCTGTAGCTGCGGCTGTGCGGGCCGGACCATTGCTTCGTAGCCGGATGGAAATGCTCAGCCACCATGCGCCAAACCCCGTCGAGCAAATCTCCCGCTATTTTTTTGGCCAACGTGCTTGACGTTAAGGTATAAATTTTGGACAGCTCGGTGATGGCGATAACCGAATAAGTAGGGCTGTTGAATTCATGGAATGTGCCAAGCCGATTCGTAAAAGCTTGAAGCTTCTCCAGCCTTCGAATGCCGTAATCGGCGATCCTTGGCTGACCGTAAGCTTCACCCGCGATAAGCGTGACAAAGGCGCCCATAAGCGCGATATTTGTATAGTGAGGACCAACATCCCTTTTGATGATGGCATCGCATGCGCAGAAAACAGCCCGACGGATCTGCTCCCGCAGCTCCCGCGGCAGCTTATCGCCGTGCCGGACTTCGATTTGGACGAGCTGTTTGCCGCAAAAGTCTGCCCAGTTCCAGTCTGGCGGAGACATTTTGTCCAGCGGCTCCTCGTAAAACCATGACCATATGCCATATGTGTCGTTTGAAGGATTTTGATCTTGCAGTGAAATCACTTTGCGGATGACAGCAAAAGCCCGCCCTCTGCTGCTCGGCTCCTCACTGTCAAGCAGTGCCAGCGCATAAAGAATAGATGGATAAGTAGGATGAACAAGCGGGAACTTCTCAGCCGTCAGCGTCGTATGGTAGCCGGGACTATGAAAGGGCAGCTTCAGCATATTTACTTCCGGGTCAAAATGCTTCTCCCAATTATGGATTTTTCCGAGCAGCAGCGGTTTGTGATCGATTGAATTGTCTGTCCTATCCATATTTCCCATCCTTTCTAATCGCGGTATCCTCGTTTCAGGCATAAGAGCGGCCGAGAGCAGGCCGCCGCTTTGGCGAACTGCTCCCGCCGTTCATAGTTAGCCTTCGATCTCTGGAGCTGAATTAGTGGGTGCCGGAGTCACCGGATTCGGAGTAGACCCCGGCGTCTCTGGACTTGGTGTTACTGGCGCCACTGGACTTGGAGTCGCTGCAGGCGTCTCTGGAGTCGGAGTCGCTGCAGGCGTCACAGGAGTCGGAGTAACCTCAGGCGTCTCTGGCTCTGGCGTTACAGTAGGCACCGGTTCCACAATTACAGTCGGCTCAGGCTCCTCCATAATGGGAGCCTCTGCAACTGTAACCAAGCAGCTAGCTGTAAATAAACCGTCCGCTGTCGTCGCCGTTATCGTTGCCGTACCCGCTCCTACCGCCGTTACTTCCCCTCCATTTACCGTCGCTACATTCGGATCGCTTGTGGTCCATGTTACCTCTTTACTCGCTGCATTCTCTGGCGTTATCGCTGCAAGTAAAGCAGCCGCTGGATCGCCGACCGTCAATTCCAGTGTGCTTCTGTCAAGCGTGATCCCGCTAACGCTTACCTCTGCCTGCCCGCCGATCAGCATCGGCTTGAATAGTTTAGACTGCTTATTGGAACCAATTCCTCCGCCCCATTCCAGCCATCCTTTGCGGCCGTTGCCGTCATTCTCGTTCACAAGCGCGGACAAGCTCAGAATGCCGTCGCTCGGAGCGATCGGAGACAGTTCCGTCCAAGGCAAAGCGAGCTGGTAGATCGTATCCTTGCTAGCCTCATCCCTCGTAATTTCCAGCTGGCGATTCGTAACCGGCCCGGTCAGCACGCCGGTCATCGCCATCCATCGATACAATTCCGGTCCGTTCGGCGTCAGCGCCATTCCGTATTCGTACCATTCGGCTGCCTCTCCCGGCGTTCCCAAGGAAATGGCGAATTGAATGCTGTCTCCGCTCCAAATGGCATCTCCTGTTTTTGTTTGAGTGAATTGATCGTCATGAACCTTCGCTGATAGGTACAGGTGATCGTTATCGTAAGTGATCCAAAGATTGCCGCTCAAATCCTCCGGACCATTATGCGGCACAACTCTTGAATTGCCTTCCTCAAACAGGTCGATGCCTGGCAAATCGTCGACATCGTCAAGCGACCCATCCACCTGTACGGTTCGGTTAAAGATTGGCGTCATGCTGGCGACAGCGACATTTTTCAGATTGCCTGACAGAGACAATACGGTGCCATCCTCCAAATAGACGGTAAGCTGGTGAGGCGTTAAGGTGCCTACCGGCAACGCTGGTATCGGCAGATCGATCGTGTAATCCGAAAGGCCAGGCAAAACGGTATCATAGGTTACCGATTCGGTAGTCTCGCCCACTTGCCAATCGATCTGGGTCAGCCGCCTGTCAATCGGTTTCGTGTTATTGATTCGGACTCTCAAAAAGTCGCTGCCATCCTTCAGCACATGCTTGGCAGATAGCTCCTCCGATTTCCGGATGACGACCGTATTTTTTAACGCGCCAACTTTTTTGCCTCCTATAACAAGCTCCGCTGTCGCCGTGTATTTCCCCGGCTCACTTATTCCCGGAAATACAGAATTATAGGTGCCTACTGAGGAAGCCTGTATATTTTGAACTGTTCCTTGCAACTGAATGCGAGCATTGAGCGGCTGCCAAGAGGAAGCTTTGTATACAGATAGCGTTACGCTGACGGGATCGCCGGTGAAGTACGGCTCGCTCTTAAGCGCGTATTTACTGCCTTGAACGACTTTATCGATTTTCCCTTGGACAAATAAGGGTTCGCTGGACGCCGTAATATAGATTTCGCCGTCCTTTGGCGTGTAGGTTGACGAACGGCCCATCATGTCTGTTACGACTAGCGATCCCTTCGTTTTCAGCGTCAGATTGGTTTCTGTATCCGTTCCTGACCAAAGCACATGAATCGTTTTATCGTCCTTCTTAAATTTATAGCGATAGATGCCATTTGCAATCTCCTGGCCGGTCAAGCTTGCGCCTGTCAGCTGCCGCGCTACCGTCGCTAGCGCTACATAACCCGGTTTTGGCGTATATGCTCCGAGCGGATCTCCGCCATTATGAATGATCCCGAAATTATGCTCGTTATACTTCTTATCCGTTCCATCGTCCATCAGATCGTACCAGAAGATTTTTTCCACGCCCGCTGCCATACCGAGTACATACGTGCGTATCAAATACGCAGCCTGTGTTTTCTCATCCACCCCGCGAGGGTCAAGCTGCGTTGGCCAGCCAATCTCCGAGAACCAGATCGGCTTCGTCTGCCCATTGTTATAGGTCCGTACCAGCTGGTTTAATGAGGCCACCTCGCTAAGCAAGCCTTCCGGCTTGTCGGGGTAACGGTACGGATGTACGGATAAGGTATCCATATAATTTAATCCGCCCAGCTCGAACAAGTCCTCCAGCCACTCGGTTGGAATGCCTGCGGTTGCTCCGCCAAGCACATTCAAATCCGGACGCACCTCTTTGGCAGCCTCGTAGCCTGCTTTCATCAGATTGAAGTAAACATCCGGCTGTGAAGCGGCAGGGCCATTCCCGCCAAAGCTAGGCAGGTTGAACTCATTCCACATTTCTCCCCATTTGATTTGGCCGCCGAATCGGTTCAGCAACGATTTTGTATAATTTGCATAAGCCGCGTGGGCTTCTGCTGAATAAGGCGTTTGGAAATTATCGTAAAATTGATTGGAGAATGCAAAGGTCATAAGCGGATCGACGCTGTTCTCGAGCAAGCCTTCCATGTAGAGGGTGAATTTGGGGTTATAGGTGTAAATGCCTTTTTTGAGCTCGATTTCAGACCAGAACATCGCATCCCGCACGCTTTTGGCGCCTGCATATTTGACGAGCGGAATCATCTCGCGGTTCCAGCTATGGGCAAAATGAGTCTGCACGCCAAATGGTGATGCCGTCACCGCCGCCAAGTCAAACGCAGGCACAGTCGCGAAGGTCGTCTCTGCCGTTTTGAGCAAAGTCCCCGATTGGTAAGCGGTGAGCTTTAGGCGGTAATAGCCGTCAGTCTGTACCGGCACCTCCAGCCGGAGCTTGCCTCCGGTTACCGGAGCGCTTCCGGAGGGACCGGGCTCTCCCCAAGCATCAGAGGTTTGCCAGGTAACGGTGTCACCGGTCGTTAGAACATCGAAGATGCCTTTGCTTTTCCCGGAGAAAACGTTGCCTACCTGCGTTTGGGCGATGGCCAGATCAGGTACCGCAACCTTGATCCTAAGATCATCGAACCATACGGACCCGCTCTTCAGTCCCGTGCGCAGCCCGGCCCTTGCAACCTTGATCGTCATCTTCTTCAGCGACGGATGCCAAGCACCGTCATTGGCACCTCCCCAGTGCATATATTCGCTGCCGGCATTAAAGGCATTCACGGTAACCTTTTGCCAATCCGTCGTCGGCTGAAGCACTAGCCTTTGCGAGTGGTTTTGGTTAGTGCCGTCCATTAGAACAAGATAAATCGATGAAGCATCCGCTGTCTTTACCCAGAAGGATAAGCTCACAGCATCCCCTGGAACGATCCGCTTCGTCATATACCGCTCCAATGCAACATAGGAGCCCCCGCCATTGAAATCACCAGTCACTTTGGCTGAGGAAAGTCCCGTTTGAAACGCGGATTGATCTCTTGTATAGCTTCCTTGCGCCCCTGGGAATTCGGTTCCAAGCAGAAAGTCCCATACTTCATCAGAGTTTTCATAATCACCTGCCTGCAGCTCTGCGTGTACCGCTTCCGCAGCCGCTGCCGGTTCATTATCGCCAAGCATACCGGATGCTGTCATGATCAATGCAAAGACGAGGAATAATGAAATCGCTTTTTTCATTATCATCATTTTCCATCCATCCTTTGCTACTCGGATCGGCGATTAACCCTTCCCTGAGAGCCATTAAGGAATACGGGAAGAGCCTTCCCCTCTACTTCAAATGATCTTTGTTCGTCTCATACCACTCCTGCACCAGCTTCTCAACATTTTCTCCGCCCAAGCGCTTCCATTCCTTGCGAATATCGTCCATTCCGGCCTGCGGCGTAAGCGCGCCCCCACCGGTGACGATTTTCGCTTCAATTTGCTGCGCGATCGGAGCGAACGTAGCAATCAGCTGACTCACCTCAGGAATATCAGGATTATAGGCAATGTCCCGTCGGTATTCGTTTTTCATCGCTATCTCAAGGCCAGCCGCTTTAAGCGCTGCCTGCTCTTGGGAGATCGGGTCTTGGGCGGCCATAACGGCATACCATTCCGGCTTCGGATCCCATTCGTTCAGGATGGCATATTCCCTTGCATAGAAGACCTCCTTCTTGAACTTATCAGCATCGGTCTTCTGCGGAACTTCGCCAACGAGCTTATAGTGCACGTCTAGCTCTCCAATTCTGAGCGGCTCCCAGCCCTTCTCCAGCATCCAATCCAAAAATTTGACACCTGCTTCGATTTTGTCCTCTTTCATGTTTGTATTAAAAGCGATATACATGTTGGCCGGCACTTCCTGATAAAGACCGTTTTTTCCATACTTCGAAGCGACTGGCTCCAGCGGCACGACTTTGGCATCCGGTACGTTTTTCTTCAAATCAACAAACTCCGCGCCCATCGTCCATGAACCGAGATAAATGCCGGATTTTCCAGTCGTCCACAGCTGCAGCGAGCGCTGGAAATTCGTATCCGTAATATATTCCTTATCAATTAAGCCTTCGTCAAAAAGCTGCTTCTGCAGAGCAAGCGAATCGGTGTACCGGTCCTGTATCCGGCCGAACGTAAGCTTGCCATCTTCCAAATACCATTGGTTCTCGTTATTGAAGAAGAGGGCCCTTAAAATTTGCACGCCATTGTAATTGAACGTGATTGGCACAGTGTCCGCGCTGCCGTTGCCGTCTGGATCGCCCTCTTTGAATTTGCGGGCAACGTCAATTAATTCTTCTACTGTAGTAGGAGCCTTCAAGCCCAGCTTATCTAGCCAGTCCTGACGAATCATAATTCCGTGATTGGCTATCGTTTCCTGTCCGCGCGCGCTTGCAATCGCATACATTTTTCCGTTGATCGTCAAAAAGGGCTTTAATTCCGGATGCTTCTCCAAGTAAGCCTTGTACGTTGTGCTGTACTTTTCAATATACTCGTCAATCGGCTGGATCGCGCCCTGGGCAGCGAGCTGGCTGATGTAGTTGCGGTCATATTCCCATATCAGATCCGGCGCCGTGCCCGATGCGATCAACGTATTCAGTTTCTGCTGCACCTGCGTTCGCGGCACGGGAACCCATTTGACCTGTGCAGGAGCATTCTCATTGATCCACTTCGTCCAGCGGTTGTTTTCGTAGCTGCCTTCCTCGGTCGCCACTTCGCCCCGATCCAGGATGGAGACGCTGATCTCTTTCTTTTGCTCTGCCACTGGCGCATCGGATTCGTTCGGCGCAGCGGATGGTTTGCTCGGCTCGGAGGTTTTCCCCGTGCAGCCAGCCAGCAGTACAACAACTAAGCTTGCCGTCATGATCCAATTGCGGATTTTGTTCATTTTCATCAAATACATCATCCCCTTTTTCCTATCAACCTTTAACCGAACCGATTAATACGCCTTTCACAAAATGCTTCTGAAGGAACGGATATACGCACAGAATCGGCGTGACCGCAATGACGATAGCTGCCGCTTTAATGCCTTCAGGCGTCAGCAAAATTTGCCCCGCGCCCTCGCTGCCCCCGGCATTATTAAGCAGGCTTGCATCCACTTGATTGATCATTTGATACAGCTTCACCATCAAGGATTGGGATGTCGTTTTCGTAATATAGAGAAGAACGCTGAAATAAGAGTTCCACCAGCCTACAGCATAGAACAGCGACAAGGAGGCGATGATCGGCTTGCACAATGGGAGCATGATTTGCATTAAGACGCGCCAATCGCCCGCTCCATCCATAGCTGCCGACTCTTCGATCTCCTCCGGCAGCCCTTCCATAAAGGTCTTCATAACGAACATGTTATACGTGCTGATCAGGCTTGGCAGCCATAATGCCCAGTAAGTGTCCATTAAGCCTAACGTTTTAACGAGAATGAAGCTCGGAATGATTCCCGAAACGAATAACATCGTGAATGTGATGAACAGGAGCAGTCCGCTGCGTCCCATCAATCGGCGTCTTGAGAGCGGATAAGCGGCAAGTATCGTCATGAGCATGTTGAAGGCGGTGCCGACAATCGTAATCAGGACTGTATTTCGCAAGCCAATCAAGATTTGTCCGTCGTCAAACAGCCGATCGTAGGCATGCAGGTTAAATTCAATTGGCCACAACAGCACTTCTCCGGCTGTAATCGCCCGGCTGCTGCTGAAGGAAGCCGCTACCTCGTACCAAAGCGGGAACAGGGCGATTAAGGACGAGAGACCAAGAAACGTATAAAGGATGATCTTGCCCATCGAAGACAGCGCGGCAGCTGCTGCAGCATTCCTTTTCACCGTTACCATAACCCCCTTTCGCCGAATCTACGGATCAGCCCGTTAACGGCCACGACTAGAATAAAGCCAATCAATGACTGGAATAATCCGAGCGCCGTCGTATAGCTGTAATTCATATTTTGCAAACCGACCCGGTATACATAAGTGCTGATGACATCCGCTACGTCCAACACGGATTGGTTTTGCAGCACCAGCGTTTGCTCGAGGCCAACGTCCATCATATGCCCCATGCGTAGGATCAATAAAATGGCAATCGTGCTGCGAATGCCCGGAAGCGTAATATGCCAAATTTGCCGCAGTTTGTTCGTCCCGTCGATTTTAGCTGCTTCATAAAGCTGGGGATCAATTGAAGCCATCGCTGCCAAATAGAGAATCGTCCCCCAGCCCGCATCGCGCCAAATACCGGATACCGTATACACGACAGGCCACCAAGTCGAGTCTGCCATAAAATAAACGGGCTCTATGCCAAATTGTTTTAAAATTAGATTTACGACGCCTGTACTCGGCGATAGAATCGCGATGACAATTCCGCCCAATACAACCCAAGAGATGAAGTGAGGCAAATACAACAGGTTCTGCACTGTTCTTTTGTACCACTCTCTTCTTACCTCATTTAGCAGCAGGGCAAGCAGGATAGGCACCGGAAAGCCAAACACAAGACTATAAATGTTCAGCAGCAGCGTATTGCGAAGAATTCTCCAAAAATCCAAGCTTGCGAACAGCATTTGAAAATGTTGAAAACCTACCCACTCGCTCCCCCATATTCCATCAATAAACCGGTAATTTTTGAACGCGATGATTTCGCCTGCCATCGGTGCATATTTAAAGAGCACGTAAAACAAGATGACAGGCAAAAGCATCAAATATAAATGCCGATCCCGCTTAAGCCGTATCCAAATCGTCCTCCCCCCCTTTATCCTCTTCTGCTTACGATTTGATCGTACACAATGCGCAGGAGGCTGAATATAGACATGTTCTGTGCCTAGTGTCTTTTATTGTGAAAGGGGAGGTCACCTTTCTTGAACAGGTTCATTATTTTGCTGTGACAGAAGAGAAACCGCGCCACTACAAGGAAAAGACCGGGGCACCGCTTCCGCATCGATAGATAGCCGCCGGCTTACGCTTGACCCGAATCTTACTCCGATAGCTTGCTGATGGCATGCTCGCGGTACTCTGTCGGCGTCATCCCCGTATATTTTTTGAACGTCCGCAGGAAGCTCCGCGTATTCATATATCCGATCGCCTCGGCGATATCATTCACCTTCCTATCCTTGTCCAGCAGAAGCGCCTTGGACGCGTCGATTCGAATTTCGATCAGATAGTCGATGAAATTTCGTTCGGTGTATTCTTTGAACTGCTTGCTGATATAGGTTGGGCTCAAATGAAACTGTTCGGCAAGCCGATCAAGGGACAAATCATTTTCATGATAATGGCTTTGTATGTAAGTAAGCATCCGATCAATCGTATCGTTCTTTCCTCTTTGGCTTCGCTTGCTCGTAAGCTTGGCAGCCAGCTCTTCAAGGACGTAGAGAACAAGGCCCTCCGCTTGCTTCCAATCTTCACTGCGTTCGATTTTCTCATAGATGCTGTCCAGGTTGCCCATGGACTCCTCTGGGCCGATCCCGATCGAGTCGGCGACCTGCAGCGCCTTCACGATTAAGTCGAACGAAAACTGGCGGATCAAGTCAGGAGGCAAGCCGAGCTCTACCGCCTTCTGAAAGGCTTGATGTACATCCTCCTTCATCTTGTCCGTATCCGCCCTCTTAAGGGCCTCCATAATTCGGCTCGCTTTTCGGTTCAAACGGTAATAATCCTGACTGTCCAGCGGTTGTAAATCCTCGATCGAGATAACGGAATGACTGCCAAAGAGCATTTTGTAGCGGAGCGCCTTGCGTGATTCGCCGTAGGAGTTCTGGATGTCGCTCAATTCCTTGACGCCTCTTCCGACGCCGACCGTTGCGACTAAACCGAATTGCTTCTTTATGACTTCAAGTATCAATTCCAAAATAGCGAGCGCGCGCAAATGGTTTTGTTCCGCTTCGCCTTCCGCAAAGCTAAAGACAAGCGCGGCTCGTCCCCCACCCAAATCGATAGCGGCTCCCGCATTCTCTTTGCCCATCAGCTCTTCCGCTACATTGCAAAACACATACGTGTAAAGCGTTTCATCTCGCGTGCTCAAGCTCCCTTCCGCTTTGCCGATTTCCGCCGTGCAGACAAGGAAGCGCTCCGGGTATAGCGTTATTCCGGTAAATTCAAGATGATGCCGCAAGGCTTGATAGTCCGTCCGGTAACCGGTCAGCAAATCCATAATCAATCTCCACTTAAGCACCGATTTGGAATCCCGCACATGCTTCTCCAAATGCTCCCGATCCTGCATCATTTTCTCGAACACTGTCTCCAAATAGGTGAACCCGGCCGTATCAAACCGGTTATTTTTATCCGGTTGGTAGGTACCCGCCAGCTTGCCGACAAGGCGGTCGAGCGGCTTGAAGGTTAAGCGATTGACATAGAACAATACGATAAGAGCAAGGATGACCATGCCTCCCGCCAAAATGAACAGCAGATTGCGTGTTAGCTGAAGCGGCTCGTAAATTTGGGATTCCGGCATGATGCTGACCATCTTCCAGCCCGTATACGCGGAGGTGCGGTAAAATACCGTTTGCGGAACGCCGTCCAGCTTGATCGACAAGGAACCGCTGCCCTCTGTAGATAGAACATTTTTCATGTAAGGGAGCTGTTTAAGATTTTGGTAAAGCATCGTTTTATCGTCATGGCTGACGACGTTCCCATCCGCGTCAAAAATAAATAAATGGCCTGCCGTGCTGTACTCGTAAACCGACTTAATCATGCTGTATAACACATTCTCGCTAATATTGACGGCAACTATGCCGTTGCGGTATCCCGGGCTGCTGAGCGTTGGATAGGAACGCACCAGCGTGACAACGTTCTGGGTCGTCGTTCCGTCCCACACCGGATGGGTGGTAATCCATTTGAAGTATCCTGGCATGTCCATATATGATGCCAGCCAATTATTAACCGGAGAGATGTCATTCATATAAGCCTTTTCGGTCAAAATATCGCCGTTTGCAGCAGAATAAACAAAGATGGACGAGAAATTAGGGTTCGCGTTAATAAAGTTTTTTAATTTGGTCGTTAGTCCATAATAGTTGCTGTACTTTTGGGCATCGTCATCATAGCTGTCGAGCATGAAATAAACGAATTCAAGCTCGTCCATGAGAGCAAGCAGATCCTTCTCTGTCTGACGAAATGCCACTTCGATCTTTTGATCCACCTGCTTGAGAAGAGCCAGATTCGTATTAGTCAGATCATCCTCGAGCGGGCCAACCGTGCCCTGGTAGGACAACCAGAAGGTCAAAACAATAATGAGCAGGAAGATGCTTCCGTAAATGATCATTACTTTTCCCGAAATGCTTGATTTCATCTTCAACCTCCTCGCCGGATGCAGCTTGATCATTAAAATATATGCATCAAAGGAGTTTGACATTATCCTTTCCTATCATTTAAGACAAGAATAGAAAAACAAATAAGAACCTTACAGGTCTGCGGCAGCCCTGCAAGGCTCTTTGGTACATGCATATATAAGTATTTCGTTATTCTAACATTCTATCTTGTACATACAAATGGTAAACATGATATAATTATGTGTGCATTTAGCCAGCCATGAATTAGAAACAGAGAGACGTTAGAGAGAGGGGGATTACGATGTTCGCGAAGCGCCTTAAGCAGCTGCGTAAAACGAGGAAATTGACTATGCAGGAAGTGGCCGATTACTTAGGGGTTGCAAAAAGCACGTATGCGGGTTACGAATCCGGATACCGCCAGCCGACCATCGAATCCATTCAAACGATCTCGCGTAAGCTGCGCACATCGGCGGACTACTTGCTCGGACTCACTGATTATCCAGAGCCTACAATTGAGCTTAATCATAATGCGAAGGAGTATTTGAATTATGAACAGCTTCACTGGGACGGTGTACCTCTGGAAAGGGACGATCTGGAGCTCATTCGCAGCTTGCTGGAACGCGTGCTCCGCGACCGCACCTTGCCAAAGGATGGATAAACGTACCGTCACTTTAAAAGTGATATAACCATTATTGGGTTGATTGAATCATAGGCGATTGGCTCAAGCATTCAACCGCCTATAAATTAACGAATTTAGCTTCCTCTAGGTTCATGCATTCACAGTTAACCGCCCATCAGCTGCAGCATCTTCGCCTCGAACTCGCCTTGGAGCTGAAGCATCAATGAGCTGAACTTTTGCTGCCATTCCTCTGTAATCGCTGGATCCACATTATCCTTCTCCGCATAGTCGATCTTCGTTTGGAAATTCGTATTGCATGTGCTCTCCACATTCGCAAGGCTATCCATCCACTTCTGATTTAGCGCTTGGAAGGCGTAAGGATCTGATTGATCCATCTGCTCGATGCTCGCTTCAGCCCCTACCAGCACCTCATTCATATCCTGTGTACATTTCGCTTGAAGCTGAATGATCTCTTGCTCGTATTTCTCGGACATGCTTACTGGCGGCTTTGTTTCTGCTGGCGTTTCCGGCTTTGTCGTTTCCGGTTTTGTCGTTTCCGGTTCTGTCGTTTCTGGTTTTGTCGTTTCTGGTTTTGTTGCTACCGGCTTTGTCGATCCTGGTTTTGTCGTTGCCGGCTTTGTCGATCCGCCTGCATTCGGCTTCGCAGCCGTCTCTTGATTAGGCTTTTCCGTTTGCGCAGGTTTCGTCGTTTGGACTGCTCCCGAGCCCTTATCTGGCTGACTCGGCTTAGTCGTCTCCTCCGGCAAAACGGCACCATCGCCGCCCACAGCCGGTTTTTCCGTTGCTTGCTCCGCTGGCTTGTCTCCCTTGACTGCATCTGCCGGCTTCACTTCTCCTGCAGGAGGGGTGATTACTGGCTCCGTTACAGGCTCATCCAGATCTATCAGCTCCGCCTGCTCGTTCTGTGCTGATCCATCCGCGTTGACGATAAGCGCTTGCTGCGAGGATTCCTTCCAATAAAGCCCACCCCATACAAAAAGCAAAACAATCGTTAAAGAGCCTAAAATAATATTAATCGTATCCGGTTTCTGAAAGCGAGGACGCCTGTTCCTTCGTGCATGCCGTTGACTCATATGCGGCTACCACCTTTCGTTTGTAATAGAAAGAAGCCAGTCTTCTTTCTCTTGTCAGAGAAGGAAGACTGGCTGAGATTAAGACCGCATAATTTCCATAATAATAGCGGTTAACAACTTGTTGACCTTGCTTTTTGTTTCATTGATCGCTTTGTTTTTCAGCGCATCTGATGCTGTGACTTTGTTGATTTCATTAACGGTTTCATTTCTAGCTTGTACAACCTCAAGAACCAATTCTGCTTTTTGCTCGTCATTCGTTGCCGCTTTCAGCTTCTGGCTGATAGCCGCAAGCTCAGCATCCAGAGCTTGAGCGATCTTTTTCAGCTCTTCCTTAGGATCCGTTTCCACTTCGCCGTTAACAAGCGTCACCTCTTGCTGGAAGATCACTTTGGCTGAGCCTCCGTATGGATTGATTAGCGTCGCTTGAATAACTGCCGTTCCTGTGGCAACCTTCTTCGGAATCGTTACTTTCCCTTTGGAATCGACCGTGACATCCTTGCTTCCAGAAACTTTTTTCCATCTAAGGAATGAGGATGGCAGCGCTTTGTCAAGCAGCTTCAGCGTATATTCATGCTGTCTTCCATTTGCGGTTACCTTCACTGCCGAAATCACCTCTGAGCGGATATAGGCGACAGTTAATGCGTTAATCGCACGCTCATCATGCTTCAGCTTCACTTGGAATTTCAGTACAGCCGTACGAACGTCAGTAGATTTAACCCCTAAGTTGTAAAGCGCTTCACTCAAGGCGTAGTCGTTTTTGTCCGATAAAATCTCAGCCATAGCTTCCATTAGCACTTCATTGATCTTATTTTTATTGCCAAGAAGCTCAGCGAGCTCCTTTGCATTCATATCCGAGATGATATCGCGAACGGTGCCTTCAATGCCTAGGCGATCATCGCCATCGCCGAACAGGAGCACAAGGAAATCATCCATCGTCAAATTCGTTATGCCGCCGGCTGCCGCAATCGTCTTCAGCGTAGCCCGGAACTCAGGATTCGTACGAATCGCTTCGAGATCCTTGCCCTCCGGATCATACTGGATGGAGCCTACAGCTTGAATGATTTGGAACAGGCTCTTCTTCAGCTCTTCTTGATTAGCCGTTGCTGGAAGCTTCGCCTTAACTTTGTTCCACACCGGATCTATAAGCGCTTGATCCTTGGCAAAGCTAAGCTTCGAGATCTCATCGCGAAGGTTGCGGACATCCTGAACATCCGCCGGGTCACCCGCTAGCAAAGCAGCATGCAGCTTGTTCATTCGCTCAAGGAATTGCTCAGCAGGGAAGTGATCTCCATCGCCTTCCGCAGCCGTTAAAGTAACCTGCTTCTCAAAAATAACCTTCGCTGTGCCGCCGTAAGGATTGATGAACGTTGCCCGAATAACCGCCGAACCGCTTTGTGCGCCTCGCGAAAGTGTAACCGTTCCGTTAGCGGATACCTGCACATTCTCGCTGCCGGATACTTTGCTCCATCTCAGCGCAAGCTGCGGAACAGCGACGCCAAATACTTTTAAGCTGTATGCTTGCTCGCGGCCGTCTACGCTGGTTTTAACCGTTTCAACAGCAGCAGCGCGGATACTAGCAATAGTCAAGGCTTGTTGAGCCGGCTCATCCTTTTTCAGCTCCCACTGGAAGTTCGCCAACGTCGCATGAACCTCTTTTGTCGTAACCCCTAAGCCGTTTAACAGCGAGCTGACCTTATACGTATCCGTTTCGCTCAGAATCTGCTCTGTCGCCTTTGGCACTAGTGCGGCAATCGCTTGCTTGTCTCCAAGTAGGCGCAGCAGCTCCGTTGGAGATAATGCTGCTACCTGTTTCTTAATCGCGCCTTCAATGCCCAGCTTCATGCCGCCGTCGCCGAATAGATACACCAGAAGATCATCAATGACGAAGCTTGGCTCGCCGCCAGCTGCTCCAATCTCCTTAAGCAAAGCCCGGTATTCAGGATTCGAACGGATCGCTTCCAAGCCTGATGCCTGAGGATCATATTGAATCGAGCCAACCGCTTTGAGCATTTCGAACAAGCTTGCTTTCAGCTTTGCTTGGTCTGCGGATGCCGGGAGCTTAGTTGCCAGCTTGTTCCAGATCGGATCGATTAGCGCTTGATCCTTCGAAAAATCAAGCCTTGAAATTTCATCCCGAAGACCGCGAACCGCTTGAACATCGGCTGGATCGCCTGCTGCAAGGGCGCCATGCAGCTTGTTCATTCGTTCAATAAATGGAGCAACGGGAAATACCGTTTCCTCCTCTTGCGCTGTCGATAGTGTAACCTCTTGTTCAAAAATAACTTTCGCCGAGCCGCCGTATGGATTAATCAGCTTGGCCTGGATGACGGCTTTACCGCTTGCCTCGCTATCCGGTATAGAAACAACGCCATTCGGCGTTACGCTTACCCCGGAATCGCCGGATACCTTTGACCATTGCAGCACAAACGGGATAATCGATACGCCAAACACGTTTAAGGTGTAGGTGTGAACGCGTCCGTCAGCGGTTACTTTCACATTTGGCTTCGCTGCCGATCGAATGTATGCTACGGTCATCGCACTAATTGCCGGCTCATCCTTTTGCAGCTTCAGCTGAAAATTCAGCACCGTTTCTCTTACATCCTGCGGCGTTACGTCAAGGTTTTTCAGAATCGAGCTGAACTTATAGGAGTCCGTGTCGCCAAGCAGCTTCTCCGTCGCTTGAAGCAGGACGGCCGTAATGCCCTGCTTGCTGCCGAGCAGCTGGATCAGCTCTTGTGGCGATTTCTCGGCTAACAAGCCGCCAATTGTGCCTTCAACGCCTTTTCTGCTGCTGCCGTCGCCAAATAGAAACACGAGAAAATCATCGATCCTGATATTCTCATCGCCGCCTGCGGCTGCAATCGTCTTCAAGGTAGCGCGATATTCCGGGTTCGTGCGAATAGCCTCCAGATCGGTGGCATCGGGATCATAACGGAAGGAGCCGACTGCCTTGACCAGTCGGAACAGGCTCGCCTTCAATTCCGCTTTATCAACGGATTCAGGAAGCTTGGCGCTAATTTTATTCCACACCGGATCAATGAGCTGCTGGTTCGTCGCTTCATCAAGCCCGGCGATTTCATCACGCAGATTTCTAACCTCTTGCATATCCGTCTTGTCGCCTGCAGCAAGCGCGGCATAGAGACCTCTCATACGCTCTAGGAACACGCTAGACGGCAATTCGGTTTCCGCGGCATTCACCGTTTGAACAATTCCAAGCTTTTGGAACAATCCTTTCTGGCTTAGCGGCAAACCGCCGAGTGAAGCAGTAAGCATTGAAATCGCAAGCGCGGATAAGGTTACCTTTTTTCTAATCGTCATCTTTCGTTCACCTCTAGTTCATAAGTTTGGACTAAAATTGCAGAACGGGCATTTGCTGCTTTACGCCTTGATTCAAACTAGGCCTGCCAACGGAATAATAAACAAATTCAGTGCCAATTAGATGCTCTTCCTCGAATACATTGCGACCGTCGATTAAAATCGGATTTTTCAACACACTCTGCAGCAGCCCAAGGTCAACCCTCGAGAATTCCTCCCACTCGGTCAGCAAGCAAAGCGCGTCCGCATCCTTTGCCGCTTCCATAGCATCAGAGCACCATGTTACACCCTCTAATTGGTATATAGAGCGGAAGTTATCCATCGCGATAGGGTCATAGGCTTTAACCTTGACGCCGTTATCGACCAAATGCTGAATGATTTCGAGTGCCGGAGAATCGCGTACATCATCGGTATTCGGCTTGAATGCGAGTCCCCATACCGCGATCGTTTTCCCATGCAGCTGGCCTTCAAAAATCGTCTCCAGTTTGCGGATCACATTGAAGCGCTGATCCTGATTCACCTCGACAACCGAGCGGAGCAGCTTGAATTCATAGTCCACATGGCCGGCGATTTGAATCAATGCGCTCGTATCCTTCGGGAAGCAAGAGCCTCCATAGCCGATACCTGCCTTTAGGAACGACGGACCGATCCGCTTGTCATAGCCCATGCCCTCCGCAACCTTCGTCACATCGGCGCCAACCTTCTCGCAGATGTTAGCGATCTCGTTAATAAATGATATTTTCGTAGCGAGAAAGGCATTGGATGCATACTTGATCATTTCGGCGCTGCGGATATCCGTCACGACAATTTGCTCGGTTAGCGGGATATGCAGCAGCGTCATAACGTCTGACGCGCTTTGACAATTAGCACCGATAATAATCCGATCAGGATGAAGCGTATCTTGTATCGCCGAGCCCTCGCGCAAAAACTCCGGCAGCGAAATGCTGTCGAAGCGCTCGTTCGTGCGGGAGCGGATGAGCTCCGCCAGCTTCTCGTTTGTTCCGACCGGCACGGTGCTCTTGACCGCTATAATTTTGTAGCCGTTCATCGCCTCTGCAATCTCGATGGCTGCTTGATTAATATAAGAGAGATTTGCCTCGCCGCTCGGCAGCGGCGGCGTTCCTACCGCTAAAATAATAATGTCCGATTGGCGCACTGCGCTCGGCAAGTCGGTCGTGAACGATAGCATTCCTGCCTCGCGATTTGCCGTTGCCAGCTCCTTCAAGCCCGGCTCATAGATCGGAATGCCGCCGGCATTCAGTGTATCAATCTTGCGCGGGTCCTTATCCACGCAGATGACTCGGTTGCCTAGCTCGGCATAACACACGCCTGATACGAGACCGACGTAGCCGGTTCCAATAACCGTAATATTCATGCTTATCGCTCCTTCATCAAGTTTTTTATTTATACGGTGCAAAGTGACATAATCTCTTTCCAATCGAAGGCTAGCCGGACGATATCTTCTTCAATAAGCTCCGACCCCGTCTGAACCTCAATAATGTCCATTTCCGTTTCCGCGCGCAGGCTATGCCGGCTTTCTTTGGAAATCGTCAACACATCGCCGGACTTCACGAGAAAGCTCTGCCCGTTTAGGACCATCGTTCCTTGGCCGGCAACAATCGTCCATACCTCATCTCTAAGCAGATGATACTGGTAGCTTAAGTTCTGACCCGGCGCTACGCATATCCGCTTCGTCAGCACTTCCTTGCCATCCGGATATTTCAGGAAATCCAGCACCCGGTAGCGTCCCCATCGCCGTTCCTCATACATCGGACGCTGATCCGAATGCTTCATGACCTCTTTGATCATGGGGCTTGACGCTTTGTCCGATACGAGAATGCCGTCAGGGCTTGCAGCAACAATAATATTGGATACATTCAGCAGCGTAATCGGGATATCCAGCTCATTGATTACATGCGTATTCAACGAGTCGCCAGTGATGATCCCTTTGCCGATTAGCGGCGTTTCGATTTCCTCGGTCAGCGTGTTCCAGGTGCCAAGGTCTTTCCATTCGCCCTCGTATGGCAGCGCCACGATATGATTAGATTTCTCAACAATCTCATAGTCAAAGCTGTTTTTCGGAAGCTTGTTGTACTGTTTCAGCATCTCGTCGTATTGAATCGGTAATTCATTGACGATGAGTATATTAATAAGAAAATCCAGCTTGAATGCAAAAACCCCGCAGTTCCAAAGCGCAGCCTGCTCAATCATTGCTGCCGCTTCTTCTTCGCGGGGTTTTTCTCTAAAGCTGTGTACGTTGACATAATTCTCATCCGCCTCAGCGGCAAGCTCTGGAACGATATAGCCGTACTTCTCCGAAGGGTAAGTCGGCTTCACGCCCATGAGCGCCAAATCCGCACCGGATTCATTTAGAACGAGCTCAAGCTCCTTCGTTTTATGGAAAAATGACTCCTCAACATAAGGATCAACCGGCATGACAACTACCGTCTCGTTCAAGCTCACGCCTTGCACCGAGTACAAATAGGTGGCTGCCAGCGCGATAGCCGGGAACGTATCCCTTCTCTCCGGCTCTACGATCACTTCGATCTCGCTTCCGAGCTGGCTATGGATCATGTCAACCTGCGGCTTGCTCGTCGCAATGTATGCATGATCGCGCAGGCCAGCTTTAGAAATTTGTCCCCATACGCGCTGAACCATCGATTCACGTTCGCCATCGGCGTTTTTGAGCACCTTCAAAAACTGCTTGGACCGCGACTCGTTCGACAATGGCCACAGACGCTTGCCGGAGCCTCCTGATAGAAGAACAATTTTCATACTGATTCCCCCTAAAAAGTTTTGTGAAGCTGCATTAATAGAATGTCTTCGCATGAATTTATTGGTCCAACAAATAACCGGCTAGCTCAGCTCTTCACCACTAATTGAGCCGACTTTACGCTGCTGGTCCATGTATTATAGTAATTCGAGTTTTTGCCGTATGAATTGTCGAGCAGCGTGTTAGGCTTATCCATCAAGCATGACAATATATGACCGTGCAGCCTTGAGGTTTGTACGACGCGATAGCCGCTGAAGCGCTTGACCGCTTTGTCGACCAAATAATCGGAATACTTGCCCCATATTGCCTGCATCGGCAGCGGTACGCCGCTCTTGGTCATCATTTGCCCGATCACCCTAATCGACTTTTTCTCGACTCGGTTATAGAGGGAAGCCCAGTCCAAATGGTCGCCCCGCCCCACCGCTTCAAAGCTCTCCTGCTCGCTCGTCTTCTCGATGTCTGTGCGGAAGAAGCATAGCAATTCCTTGCCTGGGCTGCTCTTAGGCAAAATCGGCCAAAGCTGATGCGCCATATCCGGCGATAAATAAACGCAGCATTTATGAAATTTTTGAACGGCCAAATCATAGGTTAAGGTGTCCCGCACGAAGAGATGGGTATCCTTATGGCTGTTGAAGAGGCGCGCTGTCCGCTCATACTCCGCATCGCTCTTAAAGTAAATCGTCTGCGGAAGCAATACGATCCGATGGTTTGGATAGCTGGCCACGATCTTCTCGCGCAGCTTCTGATGCACCGGATACAAATCGCCGAAGTTTCCTCCGCCCTGCAGCACGATAATCTGATCGTTTGGAATCGTCAGCTGGTCTGGAAAATCAAGGACGCTGTACCGCGCTGCAACGCGGATATGATTGTCCTTGAAGAACGCCTCCGCCCCTTTCATGATCAGCAGATCCCCGCCGTTGTTGTATACAGGATAGTCGATATAATAAATGCTTGAGCCTGGCGGGATTACCTTCAAGATTTGAAGAAGCTGCCTTTTTAGTTCCTCCATCGGGTGTATGTTCGTTTCCACTAGCATATCAGCGCGCTCCTTTACGTTGTTTTTTCTCATTTAAACGCTTGATCAGAAAACGGAAATCATTTTTATCAAACAGCATATTTCCAAGCCTTACCCCAAAAATCAACCGCATCGACGCCATCGTCACTGCCATGCGAATGACTGCGCCGATCAATAAGGCGAGCGCGATGCCGTTCAGCCCATACAACGGCGTAAACACGAAAAACAAGCCGATCGTTGCCGCCAAGGCAATCAACTGGCGCACAAGCACTAAGCCCGGCCTTCCCATCGCATTAAACGCGGAAGCCAAAATCCATGAGCCTCCTCCGAGAATACATTCGATAGATAGCAGATAGAAGGCATTGCTTGCTTCGAGGAACGGAGCCCCGAACAAGATGCCCATCAAATACCGGCCAATGAACATGCTCGGAATGACGACGATCGTCATAAGCAGCATCGATAGCCGGAATGCCCTGCCCACCGTGGCGATAATGGCTGATTTGTCCATGCCCGTCACCTTGGGGAAGACGACATTCGTAATCGCCATCTGAACGACGTTAAAGACGCGAGACAAAGCATATACGACCGTATAAAGTCCAAGATCCCTTGCTGTCAGCATCGATAGAATGACGATCTTATCGAATTGCGAGTACAGCGTGCCGAGCAGCTCAACCCCGAACACTTTGCCGCCATAGCCAAACAGCGCCTTAGCCGCCAATCGATTGCCAAGCCCCTTCAGCCAGTTGATGCGAAGCGCATCCCTTATGCTGTATAAGGACCAAGAAACGACAAGCACGCTAGTCACAAGGAAGATGAGAGAAGCGTTCTGAAGACTTAAATCGCCGATCGCCCACAGCACCATCAGGCCTGCTAGATTGAAGAGAGGAACAAATAAGCGTACGCCGTTGTATACGTTGAACTTGCTTGTGCTCTGTGCCAGAGCCGATATTAAATTAATCGCAAGCAGAATCGGCAGCATAAGCACCGTATACCATCTAGCGATTTGAACGATGTCAGCGGGATAATTGCCAAGCCAGACCGGAAGCCAAATCCACGCGACCACGCCAACGATGATGCTGACCGGTATTTGGAAGAGGAAGCCCGCCCTGACAAAATCGCCGCCGCTGCCTTTGTTTTGCTTCATGTTATAAATAAGCGAGGTTGGAAGCCCAAACCCTACGAGTCCGGCTAGCAGCGTTGGCCAAAATAAAATGGCCGAAAACTCGCCCTTCCCGACAACGCCGAACATGCGCGCCGTTACGATCGAGGTCAGCGTGCTGATGACCATCACTAATAGATTGGTCGCGCTAGTCCGCATTATCGTCTGTAAGAGCCCGTTTCCCTTCCACGCTTTATGAATGGCAAGCTCCGACATTACAAGTCAACCCCTACCGTTATAACGCAGGATGCCGACAAGCGATCCGTTGCGGTAACATATTTTCACAACCTGGCTAATAAATCTCTTAAAATGAAAAATAGACAGCAATGACGTTCCGATCGCTTGAATCATTCGAATGGAATGCTTCACGACCGCAATCAGGCTTCTATCCTGCCGCTTCACCGCATCGCTGACGCCTTGCCAATAAATCCGCTTTAAAAACCACTTTTTCGTCGTTCGCTCCTTGGCGATCTTGTGCTGAACTGGCGCAAAAGGCGTATAGTACACCTTATAGCTTTCGCGAATTCTAGCGATCAGCTCGCTTTCCTCGCTCGACAGCAGGTTGTTGCCGACACGGCCCAGATCCTCGCGGAATGGCTTGTACTGCCCAAAGACGCTCGCCCGGAAAGCGACATTCGCACCGTATGGAATCGCTGGCGCCGGCATTTCCTTAATCTCGCTAGAGTAATCGAGGATGGTAAACACCGAGCGGTGCTCTGCCGGAATCCAATCGGGCTCCGCCACTTCCCAGATAGGATCGATTTTGCCGCCGACGCAGCCGATCTTCGCGTCGCTCTCGAAGACGTCCACAATTTGTTGCACCCAATGGCGAGAGGCGATCGCATCGTCATCCAGGAACAGAATGTACTCGCCCTTTGCTTCCCGAATCGCCCGGTTGCGCGCAACCGATAATCCAAGCTTGTCTTCGAAAATATAACGAACAGCAGGGCCATGAATCCGTGCAAGCCCGCCAACCAAGTCGGCCGTATTGTCCGTCGATCGATTGTCGATTACGACAATTTCAATTTGTTCCCGCTCATAGCTTTGAGCAAGGACGCTTTCTATTGCTTCTCCCGTATCCTTTGCCCGGTTATGGGTGCAGATGGCCACCGTTACCTTCATCCTTTATCCCCATCCTTGGTAAACTTTTTTTATCTTTTGCGCAATCGTGCTCCATTCCAATTCCTTCAGCACCTCTTCGTACTGGGGCGAGCGCTGTTCCCTCTTCACATTCAAGGCTGCCTTCATCGCGTTCTCCAAGCCGTTATAGTCGTTTGGATTGTAGCTCACGACCATGTCCTCCTTGAAATACTCGTCGATAAAATCATTATCCGGCATGACGATCAGCTTTCTGAACGATAAGCCGAGTATCGCGGAGCCTGAGGTCGTAATCTCCTTGTACGGCATGACCATCACATCGACGGCGCTGATGAGATCGGCAACCTCCTCATTCGGAATGAAGCGTAAATCCAAAATAATATTTTCTTTATCCTCAACATGCTTCAAATAGGATTCCATCTGCTTGTCCGCTTTGCCGGCTACAATGAGGTAGGATTGCTTCGTCTTCATCGCATTAAAGGCTTCAATTAGATCCTCGACACCCTTATAGGCTTTGATCGCGCCTAAGAACAAGTAAATATCCGCGTCCTCGCTAATGCCGTAAGCCTGCCTGCAATCCTTCCCTTTCGGCTTGTACACGCCTAAGTAATGGCCATGCTTCACCACAAAGAGCTTGCTTGCCGGAACCCCAAATTCCATCATGACCTTTCGTTTGATCGACTCAGAGGCGACCAGCAGCTTACTGCAAAATTTGCATATCAATCCTCGCATGAAGCGCTCAAGCTTCTTGTATTTCACCTGATGCGGATACAGGTTATGAATCGTCCAAACGAGCTGTACCTTCCGCACCTTCAAATAAAGCATCGTCATGACAAAAATGAACGATTTCACGATGAACAGCAGCAGATTGCGGTTCTGATAGGCATGATGCATCCAGTGGATATGAACAATGTCCCCTGCCTTCACTCCGCCGACCTGCAGCATCAGCTTGCCATGCTTCAAGTCCTTCACTTCCATGCCCGCGCCGTTCAGCGAATTTGTCAACAGATCATTGTAAAAGTTCAACTCACTCGATTTCGGCCACATCCATACTTTCATTGCCATACGCTCCCTAGCCAAACCAGAATCATTGCCGCTGGATATTCCTCCAAAGCCTTTCTGCGTTCTATCAGTTGTATCTGCGAATCCATTCATTCGTTACCTGGAGCTCGCGGATCACTTTGGCAGGCGTTCCTCCTGCCAGCACATTTGCCGGAATATCCCGCGTTACGATGCTGCCTGCCGCAATGACCGAGCCCTGACCAATCGTCACGCCAGGCAAAATGACAGCTCCGCGGCCAATCCAGACATTATCCGAGATGACAATGTCTTTGCTGCCCGAACGGTCCTCCATGTCTACTGGGTGAAAGTTCGTATCGATAATGTTCACCATCGGACCTATAATCGTGTTGCTGCCGATTTGGATCGACTTCGTACAGCCGATGTCTAGGCCATAATTGAAAAACACATTATCGCCTACAAACAGCTCAGCATGCTTCTCAACCGTAATCGATGAAGGAAATGGCTTCGCCTGAAAAGAAACATTTTTCCCCAAAAAAAATCTACCCTTGTTCTTTACGCTAAGCTTTCCTGAAATTCTGCCTAGCCTGCCTACCGAGCTCGTCTTAATCGGCAGTATCGCCGCTCCCTTTAGAACGGCTAGCAGCTTGCCGAAGCTAATTTGACTGTATCCTGTACTCATCCGTTCCTCCTGCCGCTTCCGACTTCATATGTGCGAGCAAACGGCTGTAGGTGGACTCAACTTTCTTCGCGATCGTGCTCATATTAAAATCATTCATTACGCTGGCGTAGCCGCGGCTGGACATTTCCTGATGGTCGACGTTTTTGTCATAAACGCGCTGGATCGTCTGATACAGCTCGTCCACATCGCCGTCCTTCACGATAAAGCCGCCTTTCGTATGATGAATGATTTCGGGAGCTCCTCCGGAATCCGCTACGATAACAGGCGTCTCTACGAGCATCGACTCGATGATAACTCTGCCGAACGGCTCGTTAAGCGAAAAGTTGATCGTAAGATCACATTCCTTCATGACATCAAGCGGTTTATTGCTGTATCCATAGAAGATCACCTGATGCTCGAGGCCATATGCCAGCACCTTTTGGATCATATCGTTGTAATAGCCATCCGATCCGTCAACGGAAGCGTCCCCTACGATGAGCAGCTTCCAATTGCTGCGGTTGCTGTCTGCTAATTTTTTGACCGCTTCAATCATGAGATGATACCTTTTCCATTCCACGATTCGGCCGAACGTCCCGATAATTAGCGTATTATCCTCCATAAAAGCCCGGCTCTTCTTCGTCAGCGCAAGCTCTGGATCGACGCCATTGTAAATAATCGTTTTGTTGCTGCCCTGAATCGAGTTCGCCACAAAATGCGAAATGCAGATAACCTGGTCAAAAAAGCGAGGCAGCACGTTGTTGAACATACGCAAATGCGTATAATCGCGGTGATGCCAAACCAGCTTGCTCTTCGTCAAAAACTTTAGCGGAGCCGTATACCAAGGAGCCCGCCAGCCATTGGCATGGACGATCGCGATCTTGTTTTTCCGAACGAACGACCGGATCTTAAGCACCGTTTCGATATAGCCTAAGCCGAATTTCTTCTTAATGCTGCTAAGCTCCAGCGGGAAATGCACATATTCCGCACGGATCTCATTCAAATACGCCGCATCGCCGGGACTTAATAAGAAAATCCGGTATTTCGACGCGTCCAAATAATTGATGAGATGAATGAGGCTTTGCTCAGCCCCGCCTTTCTTGTCCGCGTGGGTTACAAACATGACGTTTATTTTTTGATTGACCATTTAGAGCACCTGCTTTACTTGATAACTGGCATTTAAGGACTGAATAAACTGCTTCAGTACCTCTTTATGGTTGTAATGCGTGCGCAAGAAGCTTTGCGACGACTCGAGCAGCGCCTTGGCCGCTTGCGGGTTATCGAACAGCTGCTTGATTTTCGCGTAAAATTGCTCCGGCCGGTCGGCGACCATAATATGCTCATTATCTACAAGTCCGGTTCCCTCGTACCCGATAGAGGTGGAGATGACCGGCAGGCCGTTTTGAATCGCTTCAATCGTCTTTAGCTTCACGCCTGCCCCGTTTTGCATTGGATTAACGAACAGATAACCGCTTCTGTAGATGTCGTCGAGGCTCTTCGGCGTATCATGCACGATCACATTCGTCATATCGTACGCTTCAAGCCAGCTCAAGCTTTGCTTTCGGCTGTTGCCGGCTATGATGAACTTGTACTCCGGCTCCTTCAGCATCAGCGGATGAATATGCTCGAGATACCACTGAATCGCCTCCCGGTTATTCGGCATAAACAAAGATCCGATAAATACGACATGCTTGTTTTGAAAATCGCTCGATTCAAAGCTGGCCTTCGTTACCGGAGGAGGCAAAAACAAGCTTTTTGCCGTTGGATTTTGCTTATGGAACGTTTCATATTCTTTGCTCGATATAAACAGGTATTTGTCGACCTTCTCGAGCATTTTTTTCTGCAAACTCGCGAACTTGCCGCTCTCCATGTGGTAATACATTTTATGGACGACGTTTTTGGTGCTTCGGGCAAGCGCCTTGAAGTAAACCGCTTCATCGTTATGAACTCTTAAGATCGCCGTGTCAGGCTTGATCTTCGGATTTTGCAGCACCGGATACACGTAATCGCCTTCGAGGAGCACATAATCGTAATCCCCTGTTAGCTTGACGTTTCTTAGCTCGCTTCTGGACTGCACCTGCATCGGTATGACGTGGAGCAAATCCGCAAGCTTGCTTCTGCGATCGCAGAGCGTAATTTCTTCTACATAATCATACACAGCGTCCATCTCTTCCTTAGATGGCGTCTGCTTGCCGCATACGAGCAGGTGAAGCTTCCAGCCGAGCTCAGCGAGCACCTTGATTCTGCCCCATGTGTCAACTCTACCGCCATGGTCGGCGGGATATGGGAAATCACTGCATACTACAAGCATTTTCATTTGACTACCCCCGACCTTTTTGATGGATTCATTTCGTTCTTGCCAAGAAAGAGGCTAATAAAAGCAAACAGCAGCCAAACCTCGTATTTGATTTCCAAAGTAACGAGGAGCATCGAAAATAAAATAAAGATAAGCGCTAGAAACAAAATGGAGCTGGACTTTACTTTAACGATCAGGTTTTTGGCAAGCAGGTAGAAGAACAGCACAGAAATGATTCCGCCGAACATGACCCACTGGAAAAAGCCGGATTTGACGCCTAAGTTTTTATCCGAGCCCGAATATTGCAACAGCTCCCCCGCATTTATTTGGCTAATGCCAAATAGGTTGTAATAGAAATGAGACATCAAGCTGATCGAGTCATTCACATACTTATCGAAATACATGAGGTATGCTCCCGTGCCAACCCCAAACGGATTGTGAAAGACGGTAGCCAGCGAGATAATGATCGTTCCCATACGTGTGTAGGAAGATGTGTAGTTTTCGATGTCATTGCTAAACGAGCTGACCAGTCCCGCCGAAAAATTGGTAATGAACATGTACATGGCCAGAACGACTGAAATAAGCAATATGAAGTTTTTCTTTTTCCGAAAATCCAAAAACTTGATCATCGTCACGACAAGCGTGAGTAAAATAATAATCATGAACCCTTTCGAGCCGGTAATGAATACATAAAACAGAAAAAAACTAGATGCATATATGATGGATAGCGTTTTGGCAAAACCGTTCAAGTACCTTGTCAAATAGACGAGAATAGCGGAGTACACAACGACAATCGAGCCCGTCGTGCTGCTCTCTGACGTAAGCATCCTAACCCGCCAATAGGGATTGTTCCCCGAATGCAATGACATAAAGGCGTTTGGCATGCTCATAAGCTCCAAAATCATAATGGCCGCAAGCAGCGTAACGACCGCGAGAAAGCAGCCGTACAGCACCTTAAAGCTTTTAATTTTGGAAAAAACGAGCTGCATATGCCGGATATAGAGCAGAATCAGCACAAAATAGATCAATACCTTTATCGCTTTGCCCATCAACCCTTCCGAGCCAAAGCTGTAGCTGCCTTGTATGAATTGAACGAGCAGGTAGACGATGCTGATAAAGCTCAAATAAAGGATAAAGCCGAATAAATATTTTTGCAGCGTCGAGCCGTTCATCACCCGCTTGTGCTTGGCTAGCATCGCAATCTCGCAAAATACGAACAGCGGAAGCATTAAAATAATAGGCGATCTGCCGATCTCGCCGATCATATTGACTAACGGGAAATCCTGATAGACGGTCAGCACCAGCATGATGCTCAGATAGATCGCCAAAAAGAACTGTTCCTTGCTCTCATTCTTGGCTAATTTATCATTAGTCGTAAGGTTGCTCTGCAAGCTTAGGCTCATCTTCTCTCCATCCCCGTAAATCTAGACATATTTTTTGACCGCAGCGGAATACGGGCCTCTTCGTTTTTGCAAGGCATCCTCGTAAAGCCGCTCGATTTGGTTGTTCATTTGATTCGAATGAAATTTGTCTTGGAAAATATTCAGGCCTGCCTGGCCCATCGATTCAAGCGTCGTCTTATCCAGCCGATGAACGATATCTGCCAGCTCCTGCTTATTCTCGAAATCAAAAATATAGCCGTTCAGCCCATGCCGGATAATTTCCGGAAGCGCGCCCCGGTTGCTTGCAATGACCGGCTTCTTGTTCCGCAGCGCTTCAATGGCGACGATGCCGAAGCCTTCCCAGCGCGACGGAATAATAACCGCATCACAGGCATTCATGTAACGGTCGATTTCGGAATTGTCCACCCAGCCGATCTTGACCGCATTTTCCGGGAAAACATATTCAACCTCCTCCAGCACCGTGTCGCCGACCAAATACAGATGGACGTTCGCGAACTTATGCTCGTTGAATACATCAAGCAGCAGGTCAAAGCCTTTTTGACGATCGAAGCGGCCGACGTAGAGCAAATTGATTTTGTCTTGCTGCGTCTCAAAAGGCGGCTTGCCCGAAGCAATCGTATCGGAAACGCCGTTATAGACGACTCCCGATTTCTCGGCTGGCAATCCGTAATGCATAGCCATCTCATATTCATGCCTAGAGATGTTGATAATGTAATCAGTACGGAGTGCCAGCACTTTCTCCACGAAAGCAAATATCCGTTTTTTCCACGACTTCGTGTCCATTAGGAAAGCCCATCCGTGCGCGTTGTAAATGACGACCGGCCTGCGGATCTTGAAAAAAAACAACGTTCGCAGGAAGACACCTGCGAACGTTCCGTGGACATGAATGATATCCGGTTTAAACGCCTTTACCTTGCGATGAATGGCTTTGATCGCTTGAAGAAAATAAGCCGGCTTCCGCTTGTACGGGTACAAGTACAAACGGTCTTGGCTGATCTGCAGCGATTCAGGGCGGGAGTTCTGCTCGGAAGCCATAAGATAAATATCATGTCTGCCCGCTTGGTAACTCAGCACTTCATTCAGGTGGGTTTCGATGCCGCCCTTAGTAAATTCCGATATATGCAGGACTCTTGCCATTTGATCAACTCCTTAAAGTTTTGCGAAGCAAAACTATCTTCGTAAGCATAGGCTTAGTTTTGCGAAGCAAAACTTACTTCTTAGTGCGGATTCTGTTTTGCGAAGCAAAACTATGTTTATTAATAAGCATCGGAGCTAACGACGGTTTTCACCGTTTTTAGCAAAATTTTAATATCGAACCAGACGCATCTTTTCTCGATATAAGTCAGGTCCAGCTCAACCATTTGCTTGAAGGAAAGATTGTTTCTGCCGCTAACCTGCCAAAGCCCGGTGCAACCCGGCGTTACGGACAGGCGCTGCTTGTCATACTCGCTGTATTCCGCCACTTCTCTCAAAAGTGGTGGTCTTGGACCAACCAAGGACATTTCACCTCTAAGCACGTTAAGAAGCTGCGGCAGCTCATCAATGCTTGTTTTCCGGATAAGCTTGCCGATCTTCGTAATGCGCGGATCGTCCTTCATTTTGAACATAGCGCCTTTGACTTCGTTCTTATCCAGCAGCTCTTTCAGCTTATCCTCGGCGCCTGTCAGCATCGAGCGGAATTTGAACATCCGAAACTGCTTCTCATTTTTGCCGATCCTTGTTTGATAAAAGAAGACAGACCCTTTCGGATCCTCCCACTTGATAAGGATAGCGATGATGATAAACAGCGGGCTTAACAGCATTAAACCGACTAGCGAACCAACAATGTCAATCGTTCGTTTCATAATCGAATACATCGTAACCGCTTCACGACCATTACGCCTTGCGATTGCATTCGAATAGTAATCAGAGACGCCGACTACCGCTTCATCCTGATATTGTGGAGGTGTCATCTTCTATCACTCCTTCCGGATAATAATTGCTTGCTGAGCTCCCGCTCCATCAATTCTTCAAGCTCAGTCATAAGCTTGTATTTAAGTTCATTGTTTCTTAGGGCAAAATCGAGCGTCGTCATAATAAAGCCGAGCTGCTCGCCGACATCGTACCGGGTGCCTTGGAAGTCAAAGGCATATACGCCCTGGTCCATATTGAGCTTTTGAATCGCGTCGGTAAGCTGAATTTCTCCTCCAGCGCCGCGCTCATGCCGCCCCAAATATTCGAAAATGTCCGGTGTCAGCACATAACGTCCCATAATTGCCAGATTGGAAGGCGCTTGGCCTTGAGGCGGCTTCTCTACAAAGCTATTAACTTCGTATAGATTGTCCACCCGCTGTCCGGGATCAACGATACCGTAGCGATGCGTTTGATCGACGCCAACCATCTGAACGCCGATAACTGAACGTCCTGTTCTTTCATACTGCTCAATGAGCTGCCTTGTGCACGGCGTCTCGGCCTCAACGATGTCATCACCAAGGAGTACGGCAAACGGCTCATCGCCAATAAAATTGCGCGCACACCATACGGCATGGCCAAGACCCTTCGCTTCTTTTTGCCTTATGTAGTGGAGATTCACATTTGATGATTTTCTAACCTTTTCCAAAATATCGAATTTCCCTTTTTGCTCTAAAATATGCTCTAGTTCAAAAGCGATATCGAAATGATCCTCGATCGCCCGCTTGCCTTTACCTGTAACGACGATGATGTCTTCAACGCCTGATTCAATTGCTTCCTCTACAATGTACTGAATGGTCGGCTTGTCGACGATAGGAAGCATTTCTTTAGGCATCGCTTTAGTTGCTGGCAAAAAACGGGTGCCGAGTCCTGCGGCAGGGATAATGGCTTTTCTCACTTTTTTCATTTGATTTCACCCTATCCTATTATATTTTTTTTATATTTATAGGGGCATTGAACCCCTCCTCACGTCACACCCTTGACGATTAACGTCTAAGGTCGGCTGACCCACAGCATGACCGAGTGCCTCCGGTGATAGAGGTGCAGGAGACATTACCTATCTATTCCACGCTTCAGTTAACCAGGGGAGCAGCGTCTAAGCGTCCGTTTTTTCCCCGTAGTAGTAGGAATAGATATCCGAATGATTACGATTGATTTTATTAAGCACGACGCCGATAAGCCTCGCTTTTACATGCTCAAGCAAAGCCTTTGCTTTGAGCGCAACGTCTTTTTTCACTTTTCCTGAATCGACGACAAGAACGACGCCATCGCTTTGAGTCGCAACGATCTGAGCGTCTGTGACGGACATAATCGGCGGCGTATCGATAATGATTACGTCATAGCGTTCTCTAGCCGTCTTCAGCAGGTCGGCCATTTGGTCCGAAGAAAGCAGCTCCGATGGATTAGGAGGCGTTGGCCCCGCTTGAATGATCGATAGATTTTCCGTACCCGTGAACTGTATAATGTCCTCCAGCTTCAGCTGGTTAAATAATGCCGTCGTTAAGCCGGTGCGGTTCGATTTCCCAAAAATATGATGCTGTGACGGCTTGCGCAGATCGGCATCGATAAGCAGCACCTTCTTGTTGGCTTGTGCGAAAGCGACTGCCATGTTGGCGCAGGTTGTGCTCTTGCCCTCACTCGGCTTGGAGGAGGTGACCATAATAATTTGCAGCTTTTGGTTAATCGTCGAGAACTCAATGTTCGTCCTCAGCATGCGGTAGCCCTCAGATATAGGCGATTTGGGGTTTAGCTCGGTAATAAGGTTCCATTTAGGCATCAAACGAGACATTTTTTTCCCTCCCTGCTATCGTCTTTGGCGGTGCGCTGGTTCTCTCGAGCGCATCCCTCTCTTCGAACTTCGGAATGGACGATAACACTGGCACTTGTAGAAGCGACTCTATGTCTCCCTCGGTTTTGATCGTGTCATCCAAATAATCGAGAAGGAAGGTAATCCCTACGCCTAACATCAAAGCCAGCATAAATGTGACAGCGATGTTCATATTTGGATTCGGCGATACCTGTGCGTGGTGCTCCTTCGGATCGGCTTGGTCCAAGACCGAGACGTTGTCTACCTTCATTAGCTCTGGTACCGATTTTTGAAAAACAATCGCAATCGCGTTCGCGATTTTGGCCGCTTGTGCGTAGGAATCATCCCGCACCGATATGGACATAACCTGCGTTTCATTTACTGAGCTTACGCTTACTTTGCCGATGAGCTCACCGTACGTTACGCCAAGATCCGGATACTGCTTGACTACCTTCTTCATCATCCGCGGCGTTCTCAAAATTTCTTTATAGGTTTTGATAAGTCCAATAGTGGAGTTAATCGAGCCAACGTCTATGCTTGGAAGCAATGAGCTGCTGCCCTTGAAATCGTTGACGATTAGTTTAGCGGATGCTTCATATTGTGGTTTGATGAAGTAGTTGGAGTAGATTCCGATGATTAGACAGCTAGCCGTAATAATTAAAGCAATCATCAATAGCCTTCTTTTCACGATGATCCAATACTGTTTTAATTCCAAATGATTTTCCTCCGTTACTAATAAAGTCATCCGTCCTTGTAGCTTCATGAAAGTTGTTCTTAACGAATATTAAATTTTTTTAATTATTCAAAACGCGAACTTTTGGGCGCCATTTATGGATAGGTATATCCCGTTTCATGAATGCCTGACAACAAAGACGGAACCTATTATTTTGCTGTGTTCATAAAATCGTCTACCGTTCCGCCATTCATAATGTACTCCATCATCTCGGTTGAGCAGGCTTTCAAGCCCAGCTTGCCGAGTAGTTGCGAGAAAAGCTCAGCCATATCAACTGGCTCATTGTGGAGGCGGCAGCCGGTGGCCATAAGCAGCTCAGGTAAAGATCTAGCTTCCGTTTTCCCGTCTTGCTGCATTAGAGAAGGATCCTCGGATAGTACTTTCAAAAATTGCTTCAGCCTTACTCGCTTCTGCTCCTGATTTGAAATGTTCATCTTTGAAACCTCCATTCATCAGCTCGCACGTTCCTTACTTTGAATCGTGGAACCCTTCCTGCACTCTAGTATGACACAGATGATAATAATTCTTGAGGGAATAAAGACATGGTGTCGATTAGCCAATCGTACTCATTTTCAATCTTGTTTTCATAAGTACGGACTCCTAATTGATGCGATTAGTTGGAAATAAACAGGTGCTTTTTTGATGTCGAAATTAATAATTCTGATAATTGGAAGCGCTTTATGAATTTTCTGAGAGAATCAAACTTCAGACTCATTTTTACTAAACCTTCATGTGCTTCCATCCCCCATAATATAAAGGATTTTCCCTATTTTCATGTTGATTTGACGGCGTATATTTTGCAAATGAATGCGCTTTATTGACGTAAAAAGGGGGGACTATTGACTAGTATCCTACCAAAGCAGGACAAAAAATCATTTCGACATTATTCGCAATCCCTAAAAAAGTGCATATTTCCTCACATCATAACGTCAGATTTACATTAAAAAAAAATCATAATGGAGATTTTCGCTTAAAAATACCAAGACTTAACTGCTATAAACGTACATTCAACTGTTTTCCGTCTGACTTTTTCGTCTTTTAGCCGAGAATGCTAAGCGGCCTTTCAGGATTAACTTCCATGAATCGGGATCATTATAAAGCTTCGAAAGCACTGAAATTGCACCAGATTATCAATGTTCCTCATTCCAAAAAGACTACCTCCCTTTCCTCTCCTAACGTCCTACCGATGCTGAATTTGACGAAAGAAAGCGTATACAGCCGCTTGGAAGCGAGGCTGCACGCGGGAACCGGGCTGTGCTGCCTGTCTCTGCTTGGTGGTCACATCTGCTAAGCGCCAGTGGCGCTCTCCTAACCTATCTGTGCTTGCGCAGCCATGGATGAACCATCAACCAGTTGCGCTCCGCAACCTACTTGCTCGGGCAGACACTGATCAACTAGCTCCAGTCGTGCTCCGAAACTATCTGCGTTTGGTGGAACAGATCTACTAACACCAATTGCGCTCCCCCAACCTATCTACCCTTTGCAGACACAAATCAACCAGTTGCAGTCGCGATCCGCAACCTCTCTGCGCTTGGGCAGCCACTGATGAACCAGCGCCAGTTTCGCTTCGCAACCTATCTGCTCGGGAAGACACTGATTAACCAGTGCCAGTTTCGCTTCGCAACCTATCTACGCTTGGTTGGCACAGAAACGCAAACGACTATTGCTCACTTCATACCAATCTACTTCTTGCAAACACTGACCAGCAAATGCCTGTCGCGCTCCGCAACCTATCTACGCTTGGTAAACATAGAAACGCAAACGACTATCGCCACCCCCAACTATCTACTCTTGGAAAACACTGATTAACCAGTGCCTATCGCGCTCCCCACCTCTTTGTGGAACACTAAACAGGAATTTCTCCCGTTAATAAGCTCCTTATAGCTCTTCTTCCACCATTAGATGGAATTTCTCCCGTTAATCCATTCGTTTTTACCCATTGATGACGCTTTTGATTAAATTAACAGGAGTATTTCCAGTTAAATGAACTTTTAGCTCCATCTAGAGAAAATTAACTGGAGAAAATCCCGTTAATTCACGCAGAGAGCCCTAAAACAAAAAAATAGGTTTGCCGCTCAAGTCATTTCACATTTCATGACCATACCGACTCCCCCCTGCTTCCTGCCTATACTCCGCAAGCTCCTCCTGCCTCGTAGTTGAGCTTAGAGTTACCCGAGCACAATCGTTTATCACTCCAAACAAAAAAAGGGCCAGCCGTGCAAGTCACACCATGATGTGACCTGCCGGCTAGCCCCCAGCCTTTCAAGGCGCAAACCCCTCCTGGCTCAAATAAAGCTGATTGTCAGCGAAAACATGACTAAAGCGATCGTAAACCATCCGATATGCGGTAGGCGAATACCACTCCTCTAGGCCAAGCTCCTTGTATAGCCTCTCTATGCCCAGACTTCGCGTTCGTCTGCCTCCGCTCCCATCTCCCATAAAATAATCGTCCACGCAAACGCGATTGACCAGCGCTTTTAAAATTTCTGGGAAAGCCTCGCTGCTAGGCAATATCGGAGCGATGGTCGCTTGTACGGGTACGCCCGCTTCGGCTAACAGCTGCAGCGTCTTTAATCTAGCAGCGATAGGAGGCGCAGCCGGCGTAAAATGTTTGCGAATATCCTCAAGATCGGTTTCCACCGTTATGCTTACCCGAACCTTGTCCCCCAACTGGAGCAGCAAATCCATATCTCTGCGGACGAGCGGACTCCTTGTCTGTACGAACAAAAAGTCCGGCGGCTCCTCCACCATGACCTCAAGCAGCGATCTCGTCACCTGCTCTTTATGTTCAATAGGCTGGTAGGGATCCGTGCTCGATGACATAAAGATACTAACCTTTCCTTTGCCCTTCGCGCGCCCAAGCTCTTTCCGAAGCAAAGCTGCCGCTTCAAGCTTAACGTCTACCCATGTGCCCCACTCCTCCTTACGGAACGTGGATACCGGCATCTGACGAACATAACAATACGAGCAGCCAAACGAACAGCCCGTATAGGGATTGAGCGAATGCGTGTAATCTTCTAGGAAGCCTGTACCTTTATTGAGAAGCGTCTTCGGATTTTTGTATAATAACGCCGTCTTCATGCTTCCATTTCCAGCTGCAGGAGCTGCGTTTTCATCTCTAGGCCGCCGCGATAACCAGTGAGCGAGCCGTTTTTGCCTATTACGCGGTGACACGGCACCGTAATTAAGACCGGGTTTGCCCCTATAGCGGCTCCGACCGCGCGAGAGGCTGCTGGCTTTTGAATCTGATTGGCTATATCCGAATAGGACTGGGTTTGTCCATATGGAATCTCGCATAGCGATTTCCAGACCGCAATCTGAAACGATGTCCCGCGAAAATCGAATGGAACCGTAAACGTCTTACGCTGTCCTTCCAGATACTCTATTAATTGTGAGGCAAAGGGCTGCAGCTTCTCTTCATCCTGAACGAGCTTGCTGCCGGGGAATTTAATCTGAGCCCATTTAGCCAGCTCCTCGAAAGGCTTGTTTTGGGACCCGACGTAGCATAACCCCTTTGACGTGGCTGCAACGTACATGCTCCATTTTCCATGAACAAGCAATGTCCAATACATGAACGAACTAATTTTCTCTGCCACCATGCGGCACCTCCGGCATCTCGTTATTTTGTTTGGAATGGCGTTTGGAATGACGATAGTCACTCGGCGTACGCCCTATTTTCCTCTTAAACAGCGTTATGAAATAGGAGGTATTGGGCATGCCGACATTCAAAGCAATGTCTGAAACGGCTCGATCCGTATGGGCAAGATACTCCTTAGCTTTAATCATTCTCGTCTGCTGGATATATTCGATTGGCGTCATCCCTTTAACTCGCTTAAAGGTACGCTGCAAATGATAAGGGCTGCCGTGACACATCTCTGCCAGCGTGTCGAGGGTCAACGATTCTCTATAATGGCTATCAATATATTGCGTGATGACATTGACCCACTCGTCATCCGGCAAACGCTCGCCCGTAGGCTTGCACCGCTTGCATGGGCGAAAATGTGCCGATCGCGCCTGCTCCGCATTTTCAAATAACCGGACGTTTTCCTTATTCGGCGCTTTGGACTTGCAGGATGGCCTGCAAAAAATACCGGTCGTTTTTACCGCATAAATAAACCTGCCGTCATAAGAAGCATCATTGCTTATAATCGCTTGCCACTTCTCATCCGGCATTTGTTCCTCAGCCTTCATTCCTTCCACCTCCATACATCAAAGTATACCCTCGTAAGTGGCATGATGTACGCAATTTGGAATGTAAAAGCAAGATATCGAAATTGGTTTATTGATTTTCTTCTATTACATAGGCCAAAAGCAAAGCCGCTGTATTCACGATAGCATCCACATGCGTCCGCTCCATCCCATGCGAAGCTTGAACCCCTGGCCCGATCAAAGCTGCACGAATATTGCTTCCACCGCGCAGCGCCGCTGATGCGTCGGAGCCGTAATGCGGATAAATATCAACGGCGTAAGCCAGCTTCTCGCGTTTTGCCAGTTCAATTAGCCGGGAAGTCATCGCATAATCATAAGGTCCGGTCGAATCCTTGGCACAAATAGACACATCCATTTCCGTAGCTGAAAGATCATCCCCGAGCGCTCCCATATCGACGGCAATCATTTCGGTAATATCCGCAGGTATATAGGAGCTGCCGTGCCCGACCTCTTCATAGGTTGATAAAATAAGCTTCAGCGTATGAGACGGCGTCCTTCCTTCGCGCTTCAACCATTCCATGAAGCCGAGCAAAGCCGCTACGCTTGCTTTATCATCCAAATGCCGCGATTTAATAAAGCCGCTTGACAATACTCGAACTCTAGGCTCCCAAGATATGAAGTCGCCAACGGATATGCCCAGCTTCTCCGTGTCCTCCTTTGTTTTGACCAGCTCGTCAATGCGAACCTCCATATTCGCTTCCTCGCGCTTAAAATCCCGGGCATCCGAGTAAACATGCACGGAGGCTTTGGTAGACAGCACCGTTCCTTCATATTTTCGGCCGTCGCGCGTATGAATGACCGCATATTCTCCTTCGACCGTTTGCATCGCATAACCGCCAATCGGCGTCATTCGCAGCATGCCGTTAGGCTTAATCGAACGAACCATCGCTCCTAGCGTATCCAGATGAGCGGTGATGCCGATCACGTGGTCGGCATTTTCGCCTGGAATGGTAATCATCCCGTTTCCTTTGGGCGTTATCTCCAGCGTATAGCCAAGTCTTTCTGTCTCAGCCTTCACATGCTTGATAATGTCCATGCAGTATCCGCTGGGACTCGGTATGTTTAGCAAAGCTTCTAGCTGGCTGACGATATATTCACGGTCTAACAGCGGTGAGAGTGGTGTAGTCATGTACGGAATCTCCTTATAAATAGGGATTGCTGAATAGACAAGGATCATTCATTCAGCTTATGATTCCATTTTACCCGATTGGCTGATAGGATCAAACTGCCTAGAGCGTAGCCCCAAGCCCGACAACACCAAAGTCGTGACAATGGCGAGGGCAACGCCAAGCGCTCCGATCCAGGTAATGGCCGATAAAGACGCGCCTCCAACGACGATACCTCCAAATCCAGCGCCGGCAGCCATCGCGAGCTGCATCATCGACTGATTGAGCCCAAGCATAACGCCCGAAGATTCAGGCTCTAACGTAACCAAATGATATTGCTGTGTCGGACCGGTTGACCATGCCGCAAATGACCATAATATAAGGACGGCGAACACGGCGACGATCGAGCCTGCAGCAAATGACAGCATGATAAGGGCAAAAACATGCAGCGTCATGCCTCCAATTAATGTTGGTTTAATCCCCCATTTGTCCGCGCTATAGCCGCCAAGTTTGGAACCAACCAAGCTCGCAATACCGAAAACAAGCAGGGCAGCGCCTAGAAGCGTCTCGTTCATGCCATCTATTTGGAGAAGGTAAGGCGAAATGTAGGTATAAGCGATTGAGTAGCCCCCCAGCCAGAAGAAGGATATACCAAGCCCTAGTACCACTTTTCGTTTCTTCAAAAGAGAAAGCTGCTTCAGCAGAGGGATCGGCTTATCGCCCTTCATGCTCGGTATCGTAAAGAGAATGACGAATATGGCAATGATCCCTACAAGCGCGATGCCGCCAAAGACCGATTTCCAGCCAAAGGCGTTGGCAACCATTCGCCCAAGAGGAACACCGATAATCAGGGAAGCTGTAAATCCCATTACTACGGTTGCGATTGAGCTGGCCTGCTTGCCTGGAGGCGCTATTTTCGCTGCAATGCTTAATGCCGTTACGACGACCATCCCTGCCCCTAGAGCCATCAGGACGCGCGCAAAAATAAATAGCCCAAAGCCGGGTAATAAAAAGGAAAAAATATTTCCAAGCACGAACAAACCGAGTGAATATACGAGCAGCTTGCGTCGATCAATACTCGCGGTTATTGCCATCAGAATGGGTGTGCCAATGGCATAGACTAGTGAGAAAATAGTGATGAGCTGGCCTGCCGCCATTACTGTAACACCCATCGAATCCGCGATCTTATCCAAAATTCCTGAAATAATATACTCAGATGTTCCGACTAAAAAACTGACGATTGCTAAAATATATATTTTCCATGTGTTCGACAAAATAATTCCACTCCCGTTTTTTAATTTTGTTCAAGCAACGTTCAATCTAACAAAACTGTCCATCAGCTCCTCTCAACGTGTATACAACCCATCAACATATTCATGAATATCGATGTGAATAACTGCAGTTGATATTACATATCGCGATATGTCGATATGATAATGCTATAAAAAACTGAATGGTCAACATCGAGCATTCAGTTCTTTTTCTTATATTTCTTGCTTCAAAAAATCAGCGATTTCACCAATAGCGGTCTCATCTCTTTTGTAATACGTAAACTTTCCGATACGCAGCGTCTTAATGAGCCCCGCCCGTTGAAGCATCGATAAAAATTGCGACGCGGTAGATTGAGTCATATTCAGCTTTTGAGTGATCTGACTTACGCATACCCCAATTTCTCTCATATCCACTCCTTCATGGGGAGTAAAATGGTTTTCCGGTTCCTTCAGCCATTGCAAAATTTGCAGTCTCGACTCGTTGGACAACGCCTTAAACACTTCGATTGGTTTCATACATATCATTATATCGAGAATTAACGATATGTCAAACAGTTATTCCCTATTCTTTAAACCTTGGCATCTCCCGCATACTCCGACCTATAAATGAAGCTTACTTTCTCTAGCATCTTGCGGGCATGCTTGATGAACTTTAGCTCCGTTACTTGGCCATTTACGAAGAAGACGCCAGACTTTTCACGCTTTACGTCCATAGCTGCCTCATACAGCAGAGATGCCCCTTTGCGCGGATGCGGAAAAAACAGCTTGATCATCGGCTTCAAATAGAACGGAATGCCGGATTTCTTCCCCTTCCTGATTGTGTTGTTCCCCCCTGGATCTACGCTGAATATTTTTATGCCATCGTCGGCGAGTACTGCTGCGATCTCCTGCGACCATAAGGAAAGAGCCAGCTTGGAGGCAGCATAAGAACCATATAGCATTGTAAAATCGGTGGGATGCTCCAATTCGTCAGGATCAAATTTCTTGCGAAACTTAAATGCATAAGAAGAGGTATTCACTACCGTTTTCAATGTCCCCCTTTGCAGAAGCTCCTTCAGCTCCATAAGTATAATGTACGGCACGACCGTATGCAGTTCAAAATGCAGCTCGCGCTTCTGCTTAGAGAAGCTGAGCTCGGCGAGGCTGCCGCCCGCATTGTTGAACAAAAGATCAACCCTCTCTTCAGCGGCTTTGATTTGATTCAGAGCATGCCTCAAGCTATCGAAATGGGCCAGATCCGCTTTATATATCCGAAGCTGGTTTTTGCTAACCGACTCTCGGATCAGTTTATCATCTTCCGGGAATGCTGAGCGATTCAGCGCAATAATTTGCCAGCCCTCGGCTAGCATTTTCCGAGTAAGCTCTAAACCTATCCCATTGCTTGCACCTGTAATAAGCGCGGTTCGTCCATGACCTGCTGTATTCATTAGATTTGCCTCCATCACTCGTTTTCGATTCCATTATCGATTCGATGCGGTCAGTGTATAACTTGGAGCCGACTCCAAGTTATATAATTTACACATAATAAAGCTAGCAGGAGGAAGGTGAAACGGTTGAGTGAGGCAAAAGGGTTTTCGATCAAGGAAGCAGCGGAGCAAACCGGATTAACGGAGGATACCATTCGCTATTACGAGAAAATTAGCCTGCTTCCGCGAGCAGAGCGCAAGGAAAACAGTCATCGTATATATCGTGCGGAGGATATTCAAAAAATAAAGCTCATTAACTGCCTGAAAAAACAGGAATGCCCTTAGATGATATGAAACCCTATTTGAATTTATCCCAAACTTCGGATATTACCGCATTTCCTGAATTGCTTGAATTGATGCTGAGACATAAGAAAAAAATTATAAATCAAATCGATTCCCTGCAGCAAGTAGTCGATTTTATCGACTCTGCTTTAAATCAAAAAATGCCGGATGGTGAGGCCTGCTCGCTTACCGGAGAAAATATCCGTATGCCGCTTGGCACTGCCAAATAGGAAAAAGGGCTGTTTTAAGGCAGCCTCCAATAAAAGAAGACTGTTCCAAAGAGTAGAACACTTCTACCTTTGGAACAGTCCGCAATATTTGCTTATTTGGAGCTGGCTGACCGAAGAAAAACCAATCCAGAAGGAGGAACGCTGAGCGACAGCAAGCCTTGCTCGCCAACTATCTCAAATTTGCTGACTTCTACGCCCATGCAATCGAGTACCTGAACCTCTCTCGCCCCTAAAGCCTTAACCGCCTCTATGATCAACCGGTCTCCGCGCGTCCCGTTTACGATGACTATTTTTTGTGAGTCCGTATCTTCTAATGAAACAACGGAATCGTTATAAACGGCTGTAATCGAAATCTCATTATTACGTGCGGTCACAAGCGGGAAGAGCAGCTCAGGACGCTGCGGCTCCAATTGGCCATGCATCAACACATCACGGTTCTCGCGCCAGAAGGAAAGCCAGAAGGTCAGCATATCCAGATGCTTCTGCGGCAGCGTCTCCAGTCGAACGGAAATTTGCGGTACCGCGAAGAGAATGTTGATTAATTGAAGCGCCGCGCTGTCAACCGGCTCGTCCGCATTCCACATGATCATATCGGCATGCGCAGCCGTATTTCCGCACAGCAGCCTAATGTCGAGCGTACGAATACGGTTTTGCACCGCATCGTTTGGACAATCCCCCGCTCGGAACAGGTTGCCATATTTTCGCATGAGGGGGCTGATATACGGTTGGCGGAATTCGATCATAATATCAGGCTTAATCGCGCGTAAGCGTGCCATCACATCGCTCAGCAACACGTCCACCGCTTGCGGTACCGAGGCGATATCGCGTCCTGGATCGGAGTTCTCATTCTCCTGCTCCTGTTGCTGGAATACATCAACAAAATCAAGCTTAAAGCCATCTAAATCCCAATCCAGCAGCGCCTTCTCGTATATGCCGATCAAATATTCGCGAACCTCGGGATATCGCGGATCGATTACGCCAGCACCCAAACTATCCATTTTGTAGAGCAGCTTATTTTGGAATCGACTCCATGCGTCACTGTTTACTCCAATGAAAGGAACCGAATACCAGAGCAAATATTTCAAGCCCATGGCATGAACGCGTTCAACATGCGCTTTCATGTCGATCATTTTTTCCTCGCATACCTGCCAATCCCCGCAAAAAGCATAACCTCTGGCATTGTCCGCCGTTTGCCAGCCGTCGTCAACGATGACCGATTTGCAGCCGATTTCGAGAGCAAGGCGGCACTGCTCCTCGATTCCTTCCGGCGTAAGCTCCTGATGAAAGCTGTACCACGTTGAATACATAGGCTCCAGCGCTTCCGCAGGAACGCGCGAAGGCGTATTCGTCTTGTATTCGCTCCACCAATGACTCACATCGTCCAGTGATTTGTAATACGGAACTTCGCGCGTGTCGATCCGAAGCTCTGCTTCATAGGAGGCAAGCGCCGGCGTTGGCGTGTCGAACATGGCTATAACGCAGTTAAAATGAGAGTTCTCCTCGTGAAGACCAGCATCGTATTTGATAACGTTCAGTACATCGGAAAAAGCGAATGTCAGCCTGTTCGTCCCCTGTCCGCCAAATAGGCTTACTACGGGAGCGGAATTCGTCGACTTGGAATCCAGAAGCGGATTCCAGTCCGCCCGAATCCACCTGTGATATAAAGCCGTCGGATGCCACATGCCCTGCACATCGATAACGGGATGGCTCCATTTCAGCTTGAACGTTGGCGGTACCGCCGGACAATCTGCTGCAATCTTTATACGAACGATCTCAATCCCATCGGATTCACGTTCGACCGAAAGCTCAGCGCGAAATCCGGATTCTACGCTTTCCAGCTTATATTCATATAACCCCTTAGCGGTAAGTTGCATGCTAAACTGCCTCCCTAAACTTCATCTGTTTTTGAGATTATTATATCTCCTGTACGCGTTGAAGTTATAGAGAGATTTGTGTTTAATAGTAGTTATTTTGTGTCATGATTATAGTAAAACCACTGTTTCACCGCTTAATTTACTAGTAACTTTGTGCTATCCTTAGTTAAAGACAGCTAATGAAAAGAGGGGTTCAGGTTGGAAAAACAATTTACGGAACATTTTCTAATCGGTCGCTTGGACACAGATATTAAACTGCACTACTGCGGGCTGGAGCATTGTATGCCCTCCCATCAAAATGGTCCGGTCATGCGCGATCATTATTTGCTGCATTTTATCGTAAAAGGCTCCGGCGTCTTCACCATGGAGGGCTGCGATTATAAGCTGAAAGCAGGTGACAGCTTCTGCATGTATCCAAATCAACCAGCTACCTATTGTGCAAGCGAAATGGACCCTTGGACTTATTATTGGGTCGGAATTGATGGGCAGCTTGCCGCCAAGCTCTTCCATTCAGCAGGAGTAACCGTTCAATCTCCCACCCATTCGCACCACGAGCCTGAGCGAGCGGAGAAATTGCTGGCAGAGCTGCTCCATCATTCTGCAGTCAACGACCTCGCAGCCGAAACCTACTGCTATGGATTAATGCTGCAAATCTTCTCTACCTTCCTGAGCAGGCAGACGGAACTACAGCAGCCGTTGCGCAGCATAGGGAGAAATAGCAACGAGCAGTATGTCACGCAAGCGGTTAAATTTATAGAAGAGCATTACCATAAGCGCATTTCCATCTCAGTCATTGCCAGACATGTCGATTTGGACCGTTCTTATTTCACCAAGCTGTTCCATGCCCAAATGGGTGTATCTCCTCATGAATTTCTAATCCGTTACCGGATGGAAAAAGCTTGCCTGATGCTGAGCCAGACGAGCCTGCCCGTGCAATTAATTGCAAGCAGCGTTGGCTTCGAGGATGCAGCCTATTTTGGCAAAGCTTTTATCCGTCGGTTAGGGCTCTCACCTACAGCATTCCGCAAACGCGGCACAGCTTCAAGTGAGTAATGAGGTTGGCACAAAACTCTACTATTGAATCGTTTGATTAAATATATTCCATGATATGATCGGCTGTTTCTTCAATGGCCTTATTGGTAACGTTAATGACCGTGCATCCAAGCTGCTTCATCAAATCATGGGCATATTCAAGCTCCTCTACAATTCTCTGCAAATTCGCATATCTGGAGCCATCAGGCAGTCCAAGTGCCTTAAGTCTTTCTGTACGGATTTTGAGTATGTTCTCGGCATCAATCGTGAGTCCGATAATACGATGGCTCGGAATTTTGAATAGCTCTGCCGGCGGCATAACCTCTGGCATAACAGGAAAGTTGGCCACTTTAATGCCCTTGTGGGCAAGAAAAATACTGAGCGGCGTTTTCGAGGTTCTCGAGATGCCGATCAATACGACCTCCGCTTGCAGCATCCCTCTTGCGTCACGGCCGTCGTCATATTTTACAGCAAATTCAATGGCCTCAACTCGGCGAAAATAAGCGGCATCCATTTCATGCAGAAGACCCGGCTGCTGTTTGGGAGCATCTCCATAAGTATCAATAAATGCCTGCATCATCGGCCACATAATGTCAACTGCCCTAACGCCTAAACGAATGGATTCTGCTTTCATCATCTCACGCAATTCCGGCTGCACTAACGTGTAAGCGACGAAACCACCTGTCTCGGCAGCTTCTTCCATCATTTTTTTAATTTCATCCTCATGCCGGATATGTCCGTACCGCTTGATCTTTACCTGCTCAGCATTAAATTGGCGAATGGTTGCCTGTGCTACCGACTCCGCTGTTCCGCCAATGGAATCAGAGCAAATATACAAATGCTGCTGATCAGTCATTCGGATTCCCCCTCCTCTTCTTCATAATGCGATGCGGGCTCGTTACCTGCTGTGAATGAGCTGTGCTTGTGCAGCTGCTATTCTAGCTAACGGAATACGGAAAGGTGAACAGCTAACATAATCCAAGCCTGTTTGGTGGCAGAAGAAGATCGAGTCTTTTTCGCCGCCATGTTCGCCGCAAATGCCTGTTTTTAGGCCAGGCTTTTTGGAACGGCCGCTCTCGACTGCCCATTCGATCAATAAGCCTACTCCTTCTGTATCTAAAACCTGGAACGGATTTTGAGATAAAATATGATGCTCCACATAGTGTGTGAGAAATTTCCCTTCCGCATCATCTCGGCTGTAGCCAAACGTCATTTGCGTCAAATCGTTTGTGCCGAAGGAGAAGAAGTCTGCATATTGCGCAATTTGGCCGGCAGTTAGAGCGGCTCTTGGCACCTCGATCATCGTGCCTACCTGATAAGGCACCTGCTCCTTTAACGTCCCGAGCACGTCTTCGGCCGTGCGATCCACCAATTCTCGCATAGCCTTCAACTCATTGACATGTCCAACGAGCGGAATCATAATTTCCGGAACGACCTGAACCCCCTTCTTCTGCAATGCCAGCACAGCGCGGAAAATAGCTATCACTTGCATCTGATAAATTTCCGGAATCAGAATGCCAAGCCGGCATCCTCGCCATCCCAGCATCGGATTCATTTCTTGTAAATTTCGCACCTTACGTATGAGCTGGTCAAGCGCGCTGCGTTCATCTATCGTATCCGCATCTTTTTTCATCCGTTCCTGCCGAAGCAGCAGCTCCTCCATATTGGGCAGAAACTCATGGAGCGGCGGATCAAGCAAGCGAATCGTAACAGGCAGCCCTTCCATTGCGGCAAAAATACCTTCAAAGTCGCTTTGCTGCATAGGAAGCAGCTGATCCAAAGCAGCCTTACGATCCTTCAAGTTGTCTGCAAGTATCATCGCCTGTACGACAGGCAGCCTGCTAGCAGACATAAACATATGCTCAGTGCGGCAGAGCCCAATTCCCTCCGCCCCAAACGACCTTGCTTTAGCCGCATCCTCTGGCGAGTCGGCGTTCGTACGTATCTTTAGTGCTCGAATATCATCCGCCCACTTCAGCAACTGACCCAGCTCGTCGCTCATTTCCGGTTCCTTAAGCGTGACAGTGCCTGCAATCACGCGTCCAGTCGAGCCGTCCAGCGTGATCCAGTCTCCTTCGCGTACCTTAACATCACCTGCGATGAACTGCCCTTCGCCTGTATCAATACGAACCTCTTCACAGCCGCAAACACATGGCTTGCCCATTCCTCGCGCGACAACTGCCGCATGGCTCGTCATGCCGCCGCGACTGGTAAGCACACCTTCAGCAGCAATGACGCCATGGATATCTTCGGGGCTTGTTTCTGAGCTGACAAGCACGACGCGCTTGCCGGAGCGGCTCCATTCCTCGGCTTTGTCGGCATCAAACACGACTTGTCCTGTAGCTGCGCCGGGTGATGCTGGCAATCCCACTGCCAATACCTGCAGCTTCTCGTCCTCATCAATGGCTCGATGAAGAAGCTGGTTAAGATGTTCAACATCTATGCGCAGCATCGCTTCTTCTATTGTCAATATTCTTTCATGAACAAAGTGGACTGCCAGCTTTACTGCAGCCTGTGCCGTTCTCTTGCCGTTTCTCGTTTGAAGAATAAAGAGCTTCCCTTTTTCTACCGTAAATTCAATGTCCTGCATATCTTTATAATGTGCTTCAAGCTTGGCAGCTGTTTGTACAAGCTGCTCATAAATTTCAGGCATTTCCTGATTCAGCTTAGCAATTGGCAAAGGTGTTCTTATACCGGCTACGACATCCTCCCCTTGGGCATTAATCAGATATTCACCGTATAATGCCTTCTCTCCCGTAGATGGATTACGTGTGAATAAAACACCGGTACCGCAATCATCCCCCATATTCCCGAATACCATCGATTGAATATTAACCGCTGTCCCTTGACTATCTGGTATGTTATAAGCCTTTCTGTATACGTTTGCCCTTTGGTTGTTCCAAGACCGGAATACCGCTTCTACAGCAAGATGCAGCTGTTCATATACATCTTGGGGAAACGGAACATTCGCTCGCCATTCGATTACTTCTTTAAATTTTTCGATGATTTCGATCCAAGCTTCTACAGGAACATCCTTATCCTCATCAATCGCCAGCTCATTTTTTTTGCGGTGCAGCAGCGTTTCGAAGTGGATTCCTTCTATATCGAATACCACGTTTCCGAACATTTGGATCAATCTTCTGTAGCAGTCATAAGCGAATTGGGGATTGCCTGTATGGCTTGCAAGACCCTTTACGGTGTTATCGTTCAAGCCCAGATTCAAAATCGTATCCATCATTCCAGGCATGGAATTAACGGAGCCCGAACGTACAGACACAAGCAGTGGATTGAGGCTGTCGCCAAATTTCTGTTTTTTCGTCTGCTCCACCTTCACTAAAGCGCTGCGGATCTCATCGAACAAGCCCTCCGGCAGCTTACCGCCAGCACTATAGTACGCTCGGCAAGCATCTGTAGTGATCGTAAAACCAGGAGGAACAGGCAGTCCGGCATTGGTCATTTCTGCAAGATTTGCACCTTTTCCGCCAAGTAATGTTTTCATTCCTGCATGTCCCTCTTGAAAATGCCAAACTCTCTTTCCTTGTTCGGCCTGCGGAGGAAGAGGCTGCTCCATTTCTTTCGGATTGTTCACCGAGCATGTGCTGAGTCCGCAGACCCCATATAGGATTTTCACCCTATTCGTATCGACGGTATCAATCAGTTCCCCGCAGTATTGGCATACGATACTTCCCAATTTCATTTCGCCGCTGCTTGATTGCATGGTCTCATGCCTCCCATAAATTGATTTTTCCGAACAACCATATCCGCTAAATCGATTACTCTGCAGGAGTAAGCCCACTCGTTGTCATACCAAGCCAATATTTTTAATTGATTGCCGGCAACCATTATGGACGACCCATCAACAACCGCTGAACATTCATTTCCGATATAGTCAGACGAGACAAGCGGAACATCTTGCATATCTACATACGGAGCTAATCCTCCTGAAACCATGCTGCGAATTATTCGCTTAGCCTCAACAAGCGTCGTATAGCTACCAAGCTGGACAGTCAAATCGATGAGTGAAACATTAGTTGTCGGAACACGGATCGATATGCCTTGAATATGTGGAGCTAAATGCGGCAGCACGTCAATTAATGCTTTGCCTACTCCTGTAGTCGTTGGAATAATAGATTGCGTACAGGCTCTCGCACGACGCAAATCCTTATGCGGATTATCTAAGTGGTTCTGGTCACTGGTATAGGAATGGATCGTTGTCATCCAACCGCTCTTGACCTCAAAGGCATGATCAAGCAATTTAAGAAGGGGAGCGACGCAATTCGTCGTACAGGATGCTGCGGATAAAATATGATGCTCGTTCGGCTCGTAGCTTTCCTCATTGACACCCATCACAACGGTTAGATCAGCATCTTTGCCCGGGGAAGTAATAATGACGCTTTGCGCCCCGGCCGCAAGATGCTTCTCTGCTCCCTTACGATCAGTGAATTTACCAGTTGCATCAATAACGATATCGACGCCGGCTTCTGTCCATCGGAGGCGAGACGGGTCTCTTTCCATGAAATATTCAAGTGTTATTCCGTTGATAATCAGCTTTCCATCTTCGGTTGAAATGTCTGCATTCCACGTTCCGTGTACGGTATCATATTTTAATAAATGGGCTATTGTTTCTACAGAATGGGGAGAATTGAGAGCTTTGATCTGCATAGCGTTATATTTATCCGAAAACACTCTTCTTATAAGCAATCTTCCGATTCTCCCCAGACCACTTATGCCAATTCCAGCTTCCACTTCTTCATCCCCTTATTGTATTTTTCATATAGTACATCCTAATCAATATAATATGACACATTAAATAAAATGTAAACGTTTAATATGCAACATAAATAGACAATTAATCACCATTTAAATGGTCAGTGGCAACAATTAAAAGCCGGTCTACCCGCAAGACGCAAAAAAAAGCCGCCGATTGCTCGGCAGCCTTCATGTACTTATGTCTAAAAATGAGTTAGCGTTTGGAATAGGAGAAAAATATTTAAAGAAATGATGACGAGCGCTATTGTCCAAGCCAATATATTCGTTATTTTATGATTCGCAAGATTACCCATGATCTTTTTGCTGCTTGTAAAAATAATAAGGGGAATTAGCGCAAACGGAATCCCAAATGACAAAATAATTTGACTAATAACGAGTGCTGTTGTGGGATTGACGCCGATTGCAATAATGACGATAGGCGGAATAACCGTAATGAATCTTCTTAAATATAGCGGGATTCGCCGTTTAATAAACCCTTGCATAATAATATCCCCGGACATGGTGCCTACTGCCGAGCTTGCCAAGCCTGATGCCAATAAACCAACGCCAAATAAAATGGCTGAGAATGGACCAACTAATTCGCCAAATTGTTCAAAAGCTACATCCAAATCCTGAACGTTTAATCCGTTTTTAAAAAATAAAGCTGCAGCCACAATGAGCATGCTCGCATTAACCACGCCTGCTATGACCATGGCGATTAAAATATCAATGAATTCAAAACGGAATATACGCTTTCGTTCGCCTTCCGTTCTCCCTACGATTCTTTTTTGAGTCAAGGCGGAGTGAAGATAAATGGCATGAGGCATAACCGTCGCACCTAAAATGCCCGCAGCCAGCATCACGCTGTCCACACCTTTAAATTGCGGAGTAAAAAGTCCATTTAGAATGTCTCCCGTATTAGGCTGCGAGTATAAAACCTGAAGGCCAAATGCTAATACCACAATAAATACCATACCCATGATCCCGGCCTCTAGCGACCGGAATCCTCTCCGCTGCAGCTCAAGTATCGCAAAGGAGCCTATCCCTGCAATGATCGCAGACGGCAATAATGGAATGCCGAACAATAAATATAAGCCTAACGCCGCCCCGATAAATTCAGCAAGGTCTGTCGCAATGACGACTAGCTCCCCTTGAATCCAAAGCCCAAACGATACAGGTTTAGGAAAGTTCTCCCGAGACACCTCGGGCAAATTTTTTCCCGTAGCAATCCCTAATTTTGCCGATAAAGCTTGAATAAGAATGGCCATTACATTCGATACAAGCACTACCCAAAGCAGCATATATCCATATTGAGAGCCGGCAGCGATATTCGTGGCAAAATTGCCAGGGTCAATATACGCTACGCCAGCAATAAAGGCTGGGCCTATGAACGGTAACAATTTCTTTAAGCCTTTTGTACGTCCTGATAACAACTCGTTGGCTGTATGTTCTTTTGTTGCTTCGTCCAATCAGAACATCCCCATTCCATTTATGCTTAAACCATTACACGAGGCAACGTTTCTTTGATGAATGACAAAATGTTTCCCTTGGTAAAATTATATGTGGGCTTCGTCAAATTAGCAACTTGAAGCAGGTAAAGTTTATTGTTGCCTAATTTCAGTTGTATAAAGCATATATTTCGGCATAGCCTATAAGCAGAAAAAAAACCAGTAAGATCAAGGGATTTGATCTTACTGGTTCCCCTCATTACCGGGAGAGATTTACTGCTGATATTTCATTATGAAATTGTGGTTTCCGAGGCTTTAGTCATGATTCCAACCGCCCAGCAGGATCGACTCTCCGAGCCAGTTCATTCATTGCGCTGAACTGTTTAGCTTTTGCAGCAGGTTATAGATGACCTGCGCCGTCTCACTTCTAATTGCGTTCGATCCAGGTTCGAATCTGTCCGACGATTTGCCTTGCATCAATCCAAGCCCGATCGCCTTGCCCACTCCGTCTCTAGCCCATCCGGATACGGATTCCGCATCCTCATAATGCTTCAGGCTGCCGTTACCGCTATAAGTCTGTCCTTGTGCTAGCTCGTAGGCGCGAATGATCAGAATCGCCATTTGTTCCCTCGTAATTAAAGCATCGGGGGCATAGGATCTCTCCGATACACCATGAACGAGATCCGCTTCATAAGCGACTGCTATTTCTTCCGCATACCAAGCGCTGCCAGAAACATCGTCGAATGGAACAGCGCTGGCATTTGCCGTTTTCAAGCCCAACGCCCTGACTAGAAGCGCTGTAAACTCCGCACGGCTTGTCGTTCCATTCGGCGCAAAACGATCTTCTGACACTCCCTTTACAATATGCTTGGCTGCAAGAATCTTCAAGGCGCTATAAGCCCAATGCGTCGACGGCACATCTGTGTATGTCTTGTCATACGTCATTAACGCATATCGGCTAAAATGGGATAGCCCTACCGAAACATGATCGTCAAATTCCGTTCCGCCGACATATTCCCATTCGGACAAGGCTTCATTGTAGTAATATACACCAAGCAGTTGTTTGTCGGCCGTATCCGGGTCGATGGGGAATACAACGTTAACCGGCTCGTCAAAACTGGATAAACGCGTATCCTTCCCATATGTTCGCAAAATCAATTCAATACCGTAGACCTCTCCGGCCAAGTTAGCGCTTCCTTCCGCCTTCCCGTGAACAGGCTCAAGCTTAACGATAATTTGATTATCCTGCACGCTGTCGTTCGTTGCAGCCAACGATTTCAGCACCGCAACCGGAACAATGATTCTAAGGCCGTCGCTTGATACGATCTGCACGTTGCCCGCTTCAATGCTGCCAAGCAACGAAGTGGGCAAGGACAATGAGGTTTGCTGGCCAGATAGCGTCAGCTCCACGAAACCTTCATCTGTTTCCTTCAAATCGGAAACCGCTACCGTTTTCACATTGCCAGAGTCCGTCTGTCCTTCTGTGCCGTGATGGGGCGTCGGCTTTGGAATGGTACCCGGGTTAGACGTTGGCGTCGGTGTGGTGTTCGTTGTTGGCTTTGGCGTCGGTGTGATGTTCGTTGTTGGCTTTGGCGTCGGTGTGGTATTCGTTGTTGGCTTTGGCGTCGGTGTGGTATTCGTTGTTGGCTTTGGCGTCGGTGTAGGGCTAGATGAAGGTTCAACCGGCTTCGACTGTGTCGAAGCAGACAACGTAGCCGATTGCACCGATTCCCCCACCTCGTTAACCGCCGTTACTTTGTAATAATAAAGTCGGCCGCTCCCAAGTCCTGAGTCCGTGTGGGTCAAGGCACCATACGCCACACCAGTAACATTCGAGAAGCCCGTATCCGGCTGTTCAGAACGGTAAAGTCGATAAATGGTTGCCCCCTCGACCCCTTCCCAAGCAAGTGAAATCGTGTTTACGGTCGAGCCAGTTTGCCGTAATTCGGTCGGTGTATTCGGGACTTGAACAGAGCCGGGGTCAATCAAGTGTTGAGCGTCTCGCAGGAGGTATGTTGCTGCGCCCTTCGAAATGAGCTCCTCGCTATGCTCCCGCACTTCATCGATGAAGGACTCCAAATCTTCTTGTTCCAATTTCTCTAGCAGCAGACTGGAAATTTCAGTATCGCTGATCTGACCATCGTTTGCAAAACGTGTGACCAGTTCCTTTAGAGTGTCGATACTTGTTGAGGTTTTGAATGTAAGGCTCTGAATGCTTTCGTTGCCTGCCCTGTCGCTTACACGCACGACATAATTATGAACACCAAGCGGCAACGTATATAGAGAAATTGTCGGCCCTGGTTGAACTGCATTCGAATCCAACGTTACCGTTTCAGTATCTACGCCAGACACCTCATCCACCACTTCAATAAGGGGTGTCATATCCTCAGAATTCGGATAAGTCTCATCATATGTCACCCCTGTTACCGTAATGACAGGCGCGACCGTATCCCGTTTGACTCTGATACTTTTCTCCTCTTCTACATTGCCCTCTTTGTCCGTTGAACGATAGTAGATCGTATGCTCACCATCAGAATTAATGGTTAAAACATCCGTATACTCTTCCCATACGTCACTTCCATCCAACCTGTACTCTGTCTTCGCTACGCCTGACAAGTGATCTGTCGCAGACAGGGTCACTGTAACCGCGCTTACGTACCAGTCATTCGCTCCATCCGGCTCACCCGACATAACGAGAGCTGTCGTCACAGGAGCGTTCGTGTCCGCCTCCACTTCAAAGGTACGAATCGTTCTGCTCAGCGAGCCATGGGAGATGACAATCTCCCCAGAGTCCCATTCAGAGGACATATAATTTTCACCGTTAATGGTGCTTACAGCGTCATGTGACTTGTAGGCGTTGAAATCAACCGGCAATCCATCGATCTCTCTTACATCGGAATTATAGTCCAACTTGATCAACTTGCCATTCAATCCTTGGTACTGGACGTAATATCCGTTGTTAATGACATAAGTAATCGGATGAGCGACCTCATTGGCCAGAATGGCTGTGATGAAGTCCTCGAACGTTCCGGAAAACTCTTCTGGATCTGCCACTTCCAAGATAAATGCCGTATTCTGCGAATTAATTTTCGCCTCAATATCCGCCCATCTCCCGGATTTCGTCCAGCTATACTGAGCGATATCGTTCACGACACCATCCTTTAGCATCTTAACTGCGGCATACACGTTATTTTTTCTGACGAATACCCAGCCCTTGTTTTCTACAACCTCATCCAAATGCTTTCTGGGAATCCAAAAATGGCTGAACTGCGCATAGTTCGTTATTTTATGCATGCCAAGCATGACGTTTTCTTCTTGAAAATATTTGTAGGTCATACTTTTGTAGTCACCATTCCAATAGGCATGTGGCGATGCTGTATCTGTTTCATTCAAGCCTGGATGACTGTCGAAAATAACCGCATCCATCGATTTCCCGAATGTTAGAGACCACGGAATATCCTGAAATCCTTGGAAATCTTGGCTGGTAAAAGGTGCAACCTCCTGTTGGACTATCGAACCCAATGTATATTCTGGTGTCACATGGGTGTACTTCTTCAGCGTTTCCGTCTTGTTCCTAGTAGGGATGTCCGGAATCGTATAAACAGCCTTCTTTTCCTTATTCGTCAGTCTCTTGTTTCGATCCCGGGCAAGAGCATACAGCACATCCGATGGTCTATATGTGCTTATTGGCAGCAACCCAGCCTGTACATTAACCTCCGCATAGTCTTCGTCCACATCGACTATAGCCGTATCAAATAGAAAATCCACACCATAATTGGAATGACCATACAACATCGTTTTCGGTGAACCGACATAGGTTCGACCATGAGCGCCACCCATATTGGCGTCTAACGAATCAACTGCCATATCTGCCATCAGATAGTCTAGCATATCGAAAGCCATATTTTTTACAGTTTCATCTTTGGAAAAGGTATAAAGCATGGATAAACCGCCAATATCAATTCCGTAATAACTGATAGAGTCAAACTCCCCCATCCCCGTCTTCAGACGAGAATTCATCCAGTCGCGCAAATATCCAGTAAACATCGTCCGATTTTCCAACCCTGTCTTTCCGTTCCACATCATCGCATCCGGCCAAAGTTCGCTAACGAGGTAGCCGCTGGCAAAATATATGAGCCGATGATTCTCGGACATAAATTCCGTCGGGTTGGAATAATCAATCTCCTGTAACAAGTGAGTCATTCTCTGCCATACCGCATCGGAAACATTCACTCTGCCGTCAAGCATATTATAGAGAATCAACATCTGAGCAAAGTAAAAATCCGCTGCTCCATTTGCTCTGCCGTTTGGCCTTCCCTCATCCCAAATCACTTCGTCTATCATCCAGTTGACGGCATCATCATAATTTTCCTCTTCGGGATTTAACATCATTTTCCCGAAGATTTCAGTTAAGTACATAAAATGCTTGGCATAAGGAGGACGATCAGACTTTTCGTATGCGCTGCGCAATTTGTATAGTAAATTTTCTTGTCTCATTGCCGTGCCGCCTTTGACATATTCCAATTCTGGAATTGCTGGGGCTGCTCCAGTTATCGTTAATGCCAGATCAAGCGGCAAATTATGATAAGCAGCCTGAATGGTTACAATGTCTCCTGCGGCTGCATTCGGTTTGAACCGAAATGTATCTCCGCCAAACAGTTCCGCTTTATCCGCCCCTGAGTTGATGCTAAAGGTAAGCGCAGGATCTTTGGTAATGTACTTCGTTTTTCCAGCGCCATAATGGGCTTTAATCGCAGTCAGCTCTGCCAAATCAACGGTATCGTAAATGTTTACTTCCACATTCGATTTATCTGCCGTAATCGAAGAAGGCTCTCCCTCAGCGAGCGATCCTCCTTCCAGCTTTCTGATCCGGATGTCGTCAATGTAGACTACGCAATTCTCTGCCCTAAACGCAAAGCCGCCACTCATATCTGTACCAGAAGCATAGTACTGAACCACATTATCGATAGAAAAGATATACTGATTACTGATGGCTTTGGCGGAAAAAGTATGCCAATTGTCATCAACAACATTTACTTTAGGTCCCGGTGAAGTGCCAATTCGCATGTAATTATCATCATTATCGTGCAGTATCCGGTAAACAAACGGAAAACCGCCCTCACCCAAATATTCATTCTGAATTGCTTTACGACGCATCAGTACTTCGAACGCAGTATTGTAATCTTTCAGATCAATCATTGGAGTTACGATTTTGATCTTACCTTCAATTTCATAATTGGTCCAATCTTCGTCGCCCATCAGTCTGCTGACACCGTTTGAAAGCCGGTAAACCTGACTGCCAGTATCATTATCAATCACCAAATCTGTACCAGGGACCGACAGCCATTCAGGTTGAGACACAGTTCTGAGGCCTGGTTCACCAAATGATTCAAAAATATCCTCATTGTTTACAGTCAGTTTAGCTGTATAATTCTTTACTTTATACGGGTTCATGACATCTGCAGCTGTAACGGTAATCTCATACTCACCTGCGACAGTGGGCGTCATTGTTCCAGCTTCCTGATCAAAACCAAGTGAAGCCGGCAGAGAACTGAAAGTCACTTTATCATTGGGTATGACCGTATAAGAATATGCCGAAGTATATGCTCTTACTTCAAAGCCCGTCGTCTGACCTGGGGAGACAATCGCATCCTTAATAAACAGTTGTATTCCCCGAGCCATGTGCAGTTTCGTAATTTTAAGCTTGTCAAAGTAGGCTTTCGTATTCTCAGTCTGCAAATATGCCTTTCCTTTGGTCAATGTAGTTAAATACCTGCCTGAGCTTACAAAATCGACACCGGATAAATTATCATTCTCTCCAATGAGGGTTGTCGTACTAACTCTCTTCACGCCGTCTGGTGCGTTAATACTGAAAACTAGATTATCAAACATCGATGATGGCGAACCGTCATATGGATATTGGGAAATGAGCCGATTACTGATCATCGCCGACATTTTAACATAGGTATCATTAAAGCTACGATTAGTTTTATTAAGTATCCCTGCCTCAGTTGAACTAAACGCGCCGTAATACCACTCATTTAGTGCATTTGCATTGTTGCGGGAAATGCCGATCCGATCTCGATAAGCCGGCTGGGCTGCGTCATATTTGTGCGTAGCAGCATTGTATTTCAACGTATCCATATAACGAAACACATAATCTTTGTTATCACCGCTGTTCCGCAAATGAAACGAAATCCCCCCATTGCTACCAGCGTTACTGTTTAACTGCTTAACATCCGCTTCAAGCATATATTCGGAATCTGCATCTGAATTTCCATAATCGCCTTCAATATCCAAGGTGCGTTTAATTCCACCTATTCCATCGATCATTAGAGCATGGTTGCCCGATTCTTCTTCTACAACAGCGATAGCCGCATCGTTAGACGGTACAAAGGATGGAGTAGCTCCCTCGAAATCTTCATTAACGACTACTTGGCCGGCGACCCGGATCGGCGTTTCATCAAAGTTATTAATATTCAAGACAGAGGATTGTCTAAGTCCTCCGAGAACAGCGGATACTTGAGCGACACCGGCACTAAGGCCCGTAATCTTTTTCTTTTCGGTATCCACTTTAATTTTATCTGTTTGCACAGTAGAAACTGAAGCATTATCCGTTACGTCCACCTTTTTACCCTTATCAGTAGTTGCAACCACGCGATACTCCGTCGCTCCGCTTACATTTATATTCCGATTGGTCAGTACTAGACGAAGAGACGTGAATGTGCTGTAATTTTGTGCAGTCATAATCAGTTCCGGCTTCATGTTCGATTCTTTGGAATAGAAGTTGACGTGACTTTCAGAGGAAGCAGCACTATCGACAGCTAGCATAAAGGCCGCTGTCCGATCTGTCATCTGGTTTTTAATAAAATCAGTAACATCGAATTCCACTACAGAGTCGGTGCTTGCAACATTAATTTGCTGAAGCAATGTAGCCGATGTGGGGGCATTATTCCAGGTAACGCTCCCTTCCTCCCAGTCTTCATCCGCATCAGATAAGCCATAAATACCTACAGTTCGGCTGGCATCGATTCCCTTTGCTATAATATGAATCTTTATTTTTGCTTGTTGTACGTCATTATCCAGAAAATCCGAAAAATCGAAACGTAAAAAAGATTTGCGGGAATAGGTTTCATTCGTATCATTTTTCACCTCGAGAGTGCCTGCACTCCCATAATTCGTGTTCACAAAAGTTCCGCCGCGTACTGTAGCATCTGCAGCAGGAATATAATTAACAGCAGCTGCCTTCACTTCAGTTACCTCCATTCCGGGCACACCTGGAATTCCAAATGTACTTAATAAGATCGTAATGACTAGAAAACAAATACATTTCTTTTTTAATTGACCATACGTTAATCTTTTCAAGCCGCCATCCCCCCTTCAAAATGGTAACCTAGTAAAGATTTGCTTTCATTTTTTCTATTTCTCCTTCAGTAAGATCATTTCTGCCGCTGCCAGCAGAATAATGCCTGTACCATGATCATCATTGATATAAGTAGGAATATCGAAATAATAGGAAGATTCCTTTGCACAACCTGAACCGAGACATACGCCATATACATTTCCTTCAACATCTATACAATGATGCAATAAAGCCAGCCAGCCTTTATTCACCACCTCCAAATATTCACTATCCAACCACCCCAAGCGAATTCCTCTTGCGAGAGATAATACAAACATTGCGGTACATGAGGTCTCCTCATATGAAGCGCTTTCATTTAACACCTGATGCCACATTCCGGATTGATTCTGATAGGAAGAAATACCTGCTGCCAGTTCCTTGAACAACTGGAGAAGCTTATCACGCTCCGGATATTCGTTTGGGAGGTTAAGCAGTATTTCTGTTAATGCAAAAATGACCCATCCGTTTCCCCTTCCCCAAGGTACTCGACTATTCACATCCTCCAGCGGAAAATAAATATGAGCATACAACTGTTTGTCCGGCATCCATAGCTGCCTGTGGAAGCCTGTGGCTTGACGTATGACCTCATCAAAATAACGGGTATCCCCCGTCAATTCACCCATTCGTACGAGAAACGGGCAGCTCATAAAAAAATCATCCGCCCACATCGTTTCGACCCGATAAAACGTGCCGTCTAGCATCCGAGGTACGTCATTCATGACGGCATTGCCTATCCGATCAATTACCGGCAGCATGGATTCGCATCCTGTGCGTTTATAGGCTTCGATAAACATAACGCCGATCGCGCCGCATGGATCAAGCTCCTCCAAATGCTGAGCGCGCGGAATTAAAGACGGCACTCCGTAGCGCTTGGCGTCCCAGAGCGCATAATCATGATACTGGGCCATGACAGCCATGCTATCCGTTGCATAACGAATCATCTCGGTTGACCCTATCGTTTCGGCCGCTTGCAACAGCCCGTACAGTCCAACCTGGATGGCATAAAACCATTGGCCAAAAAAGAAGCAGTCCAAATAAGGCCTGACAAAGGTGTCGGGAGATGCAAGGCGCCAGTAAGCTTTAGCCTCATCTTTATCTGTAGCATACAGATTCTCAAAGCCTATTGGAGCCATCTCTATTTCAAATTTCTGATCCAGCAGTCCTTCCGCTTCCACTCCCGAATGGCCAAATGGCCCTATATACAGCCAACGTGCGTCATCGCCGCGCATGGAGTCCAATTCGGGTACTCCATCCGCCCTCTGCCCGGTCGCAGTATCCGTAATTTCCGCCTTAAATCCCCATCTGCCTGCCTCAGCATGACGAACACATTTAATAAGCACTTGTCCCCGTGGGTTAGTTGAAACAACCTCGATTTGAATCTGACCGGCAGCAGTTGAACGATACACCTCCATACCATCAATCCAAACTTTAATCCCGCCTTCATGCACGACATACAACATTAAGGAAGCGCTATCATTATTTGAATAATAAGTCATTCCATAAGCACAAGCAGTATTCGGACCGTACATTTCTGAAAAATCCGCGAACTGAAGCCCTGTCTGTGCAGAAATAGCTGGCTCCCACGAGGAGAACTGACCCGACAACGCTTCTGCTTCAAGATTTAGTAACGTTTGACTGCCCTGCCCGCCGGCCTCCGGAACGAAAGGACCGGTGTAGGCAAATCCTTCCTCACCTTGCAGCACCCGCTGCGGAAACGTTGGACGCGTTGAAAATAAATAGTCTTTGGCCCACATTCCCGGATACCTCGGAAATGCAATAATAAGATCGAATCCAAAGCGTTGGCGATCCCTTACACATTGCAGAAGCAGTACATTCCACCCTCGCTTCATCTTTATGGGAATCGTCTGTGTGTCAGCGTACATCTCACCGTTGAACCACAGCTTCGAGCTGCCTTTTGCAGTAAGGATGACATCCTGCTCTCGGTCGGCATGAAATCGGGCTGCAGCATAAGCAATGGAGCCTTCCTTCGCGTCAGGCCAACAAGCCGTAAAATCAGCTTCATACGGTCCGAATGGCGTTTTCTGTTTGATAAGTTGTTCCATGTATGGTCGCAGCCGAATCGTCTTTCGCGAACGAGTCTCAAGCATCCGCTCCGTTACGCAAGCGATCACTCCAGCAGGGTCTGTAACCCCTGCCTGAAATATCGACTTTCCCTGGTTCATTTCTTCATTCATGGCCTTGCCTCCCTCACTGTTAATCTTTATCCTTTTAATGCTCCGATCATCATGCCTTTCACAAAATACCTTTGCAAAAACGGATAAAGGGCCAAAATCGGAACAGTAGCAACGATAATGACAGCATATTTGAGCGTCTCAGCCACTAATCCTTTATCGAATGAATCCGTTCCGACTAACATGGCTTCGGTATTGTTTTGCACCAGGATTTCTCGTAATACAAGCTGCAGCGGATACAAATCTCGATCGCGTATAAAGAGCATCGCGTTAAACCAGGCATTCCAGTGGCCGACTCCATAATAAAGCACCATAACCGCTAGGACGGGTAGGGACAGCGGCAAGACGATTTTGAATAATACCGTCAAATGTGTAGCCCCATCCATTGTTGAAGATTCTATTATCTCCTCCGGTATGTTCATAAATGACGTTCGCATCAATATTAGATTAAACGTATTGACGGCTGTCGGTATAATGAGTGCTAACAACGTGTTGTCCAGATGAAGACCTTTGACCGTCAAATAATAAGGAACCAAGCCGCCGCCAAAGAACATTGTAAACACAATGATCATCATAATGGGATTGCGCCACAACACATTATTGCGGGACAAAAAATAGGCACCGAGCGAAGTCATAAACAAGTTGAATGTAACTCCGGTGACAACAATGATAATTGTATTCAAGTACCCGCTCATAATCATCCGGTTTTCTAGCACCAAGTTGTATGCTTCAAGCGAAAAGCCGGCCGGTTTCAGCAGCAACCCCTGATGGGCCAAATAATCTGCTGGATTGCTTAGCGATGCGAACAATACATACAGGATTGGATAAGCGGTAACTAATGAAAGCAGCAAGAGTATTAGTACATTTGCGACAATAAATCCTTTTCTGCTGATGCTTGTTTTCACTCTGTCTTCCTCCTACCATAAACCTGATTGATTGATTTTTTTACTAAGCCAATTCGCACCGATAAGTAATATAAAATTAATGGTGGAATTGAACAAACCTACGGCAGAACTGAAGCTCCATGCGAATTCTTGCAAACCTTTCCGGAATACATAGGTTGAGATAACGTCCGCGGACTCATAAATGGCCGGATTGTAGAGCAAAATGATTTTCTCATAGCCTACACTCAAAATGCCTCCAACCTTTAGAATGAGAAGAATAATGATGGTTGGAGCAATTCCTGGAAGTGTAACATGGAGCGTTTGTTTCCAACGTCCGGCGCCATCAATCGTAGCCGCCTCATACTGCTGCGGATCAATGGAGCCCATCGCAGCTAAATATATAATCGATCCCCAACCGATCTCCTGCCAAATCTCTGAAGATACATAGATGGGAACGAAATAGCCCGACTTATTCAACATCGTTTCTGTGTCACCACCGAAAAAAGCGATGATCGTATTAATAATTCCAGTATCGCGAGTAAAGTCGATGATCAGGCCGCACACCACGACCAGTGAAATAAAATGTGGCATATAAGTAACCGTTTGGATGAACCGAGAAAAAAAGCGGCTTTTAACTTCATTAATCAGCAAAGCCAAAATTATCGGGGCCGGAAAGCCAAAAACGAGTGAAGTCAAGCTAATGACAAGCGTATTTTTAAGAATGCGCCAGAAATGATAACTGTTGAAAAATTCTTGAAAATGTTCGAATCCAACCCATGAACTTCCCCATATGCCTTTGGTCGGCACAAAGTCTTTGAAAGCAATAATTGCACCATATATCGGCATATAATGAAAAATAATATAGTAAAGGAGCACTGGCGAAACGATGAGATACAATGAATAGTTTTTCAGCCAGTCCTTGCGAATTTTACTGCGCAGTGTCTCATGGACTTGCACACTCATACTTACACCTTCCCCTTGTTTATAGGCCGGGATGGATAATGTAACTAGAAAACCATCCCCCCGGCCGACAGCCATAATGCTATCTATTGTTGTATCGTTCCAGCGCAGCCTGTTGCATGCTGATCGCTTTTTCAATCCCTAGCTTTTTCATTTGCTCTACGTATTTGTCGAAATTGCTGATCGGTTCCGAACCCATAATGAATTTAAGTAACATTTCATTCTCATAGGTCGTAACTTCATTCATAATTTTTGCCATCTCACCCTGCTGCTCGTTGGTAACAAAGATTGGCGGAAGGAAATGCTTCGCCGCATCCGTATTGATCCATGTCGCTCCCGCTTCTGCCTGTACCGGAATCATTGTCTGCATGATATCCGGATTCTGAATGAACGGCCCCATATCATGCGACAACGTGTATTTTGCCATCGCTTGGCTAATCGGCAATTTGTCGGGATTGTTAAGAATCAGATCGGTAAAGACAGGATTATCGTTATCCATCGTGTAACTTATGCCTTCAATGCCGAAGTTGGCGAGCCGCATCCCCTCTTCGCTGTACAGAAAGTCCAAGAATTTAGCAGCCGCTTCTTTATTCTTGCTATTGGCTGAAATCGCCGCCCCGAAACTAGTGAATGGTAAGGAATATTGTCCAAACTGCGGTCGTTCCCCCTTATTCAATACTGGATACGGAGCGCCGATGACCTGGAATTTGGGATCCTTGTCCTTCATAGTCGTCGTCCATTTCGCCACGCCGCTGGCTGCACTGGCAACGGTTGCGCCTGATTTGCCATTCATAATGTTGGCATCCACCGTTTTCGTATCCAGTGTGGCGAAGTTATTGTCGAGCAATTTTTCGGAAAACCACTGATTCATCGTAGTAAGAAACTCTTTGTACGCCGGTTCAATCGGTCCGTACTTAACCTGTCCTTCATCCGTATAGAAGCCTTTGGTAGTCCCGTAGGCACCGATAAATGTTCCCCATGACAGAACAGCCTGAATATTCCAATATGGACTAAACGGAGCTTCCGCCCCTTTCTTTTCTTTGAATGCCGTAAGCATCGTATGCCATTCGTCCATCGTCGTCGGTACCAGAAGTCCTAGCTCATCTAACCAGTCTTTACGAATAACCGGCCCCGCCGATACGAGCAACTTTTGATCACCGCGAATGAATGGGAATGAATAGTAGCTACCTTCATCCGTCTTGACCATCTTGTCAATGTCCGGATTATCCTGCAAATACTTGGACAAATTCGGCGCTTGCTTTGGCTGCAAATCATTCAACCTGGTGATGACACCATCGGAAATCGCTTTCTCCGGTCCTCCGGGGTATTGGGTCCAGTTGTACCAAATGATATCAGGCAGGTCACCGGAGGCAATCATCAAATTAAACTGTTCATTTTCAGTGCCAGCTGCAGGATGAATGAATTCTACTTCCACGCCTGTACGTTTTTTTAGTTCTTTTGCAAATTCCGTTTCCGCAATATTTTTGAAATTAGCCGATGTATTTGCAGCCAACGGGAGCCAATATTTCAGTTTTACCCCCCCGCTAATCGGATACGCTGCCTCCCCTTCCGAATTTTCCTGAGAAACCTCTGACCCTGTCGTTTTCTCGGGATCTTTCTCCTCTCCCACTGGAACATTCCCTTTCGTGCACCCGGCCGTTGTTACGATAAGCATGGCCGCAGCAACGATTAGCACAAACATACTCTTTACACGTTTACTCATTGTTAGCCTCCCCCACATTTTTTACTGTAATTTTGCAAAGTCGATGTCGACATTCATAGTTTAGTCGCGATATCTCCGAACCGATAGAGACAGAACCTAATAGCGGGGGACAATATCTCAAAAACGTATCCATACAGGAAAAAATAAAACGACTACGAAAGGGACAATAGCTAGAAACAAGGGACTTTTTACAAAAAAAGAAGGCCATCCAGGAGTTACTGGCTGACCTCTTGTCGTTTTGAATTATTCAATCGCCTCTGAATATTTGCCTGGTGTAACCCCTTCATATTTAGCGAAAATGCGACGAAACGTACGAACGTTGGCATACCCGACCATCAGAGCGACGGCCTCCATATTCATGTCCTGTTCCTTCATAATTTGTTTCGCCTGCTCTATGCGGTATTTTCCGATAAAATCCAGAAGTGACTCTCCTGTGCCATCTTTGTACAGCTTCGATACATAGGCAGGGTGCATATCGATTTGTTCAGCAATGGAAGCAATGCTCAGGTTAACATCATTGTACTTGACCGCTACGATATCAGTAACTCGTTGAAGAACGTCATTCGCCCGTTTTCCTACCTGCTTCTGCCCTACAGAATCGCAAATACTGCGTAATATATTTTTTAGCTGCTGCTTCATTTCACTAACCGTCTGGCAACCCAGCAGTCGGTCAATCGGATTAAGTTCTTCCAAGAAAACGTTATCATAGATAGCGCTTATTCCATTAATTGTTTTTATCATCGTACCGACAAGATCTACAAAAAGACATTTGGCAAGTTTGAGTGGAAGCTTGCGCTGCTCCAGATTCTCCTTAAATACTTCGTCTATAATCGCTTCGGCAGTACTATAATCGCCTGCCTTGATGCAGTTCATTAACGCCTGTTCTTTCTCAAGCGGATAATAATACTCACCATTGGCTCGGGGCAACTCCGTATCACTATATTCCATAATTCCATTCACACCATAAATGCTCTGGTATTCCCTGACCTCCAATGCTTCGTAATACGCCTTCGAGATTCCCGTTATTGATATATGCAGGCTACTTAGTGCAATCGTTACCGCAACCCGGTAATTGCTCTCCATAAATTTTAGCGCTTTGTTTGCAACTTCAGTAAAATCACGCTTCCATGTAAGCTCCTGTGTCTCTCGAAAATTGACAAGACAAACGACGAAATCGTCTAGCTCCATGACAAATCCTTGATGAGCTTGAATCACCAACTCTTCTGCCACATTCATTACCGCAAAGCGCACTAGCGGAGGTGATATGTCATTGTAATCTTCAACATTAATGATCATGACAGCAAACTGATCGGATACGAAATCGATTTCATGCAAATTCATCAACTGTTCCAGTTGAATCGCACGATCCCGCCCTTTGAACATTTTCTCGAGAAAATGATCGCGCATAACGTTCTTTTGCCGCCATAATTTGCTTCCCATTTCCTTATTTTCGAGCAATGTGGAATAAATCGCCTGTTGCATAAAATCGTACTCATTGAATCTCTTGCTGCCAGCCCTATCTTCGTTTTTCTTTTCTTGGAACATGTCGAGCATTCCACGTACAGGCGAATAGTTGCGACGTACGAAAGCGTAAGTTAGACCACAACCCACGAACAGGCATATGAGCAAACTCATCATTGTCGCTTTCTTGATACCTTCCAACTTGTCCCAGAAGATATGCTCAGGCATCATGACTACATACTTCCAATCCGTTGTGTATGAACTAATAAATGAAATGACCAATTTCTGGTCACCATCCTGCACCTTGAGAGTACCGCTATCGCCGCTTAAATCACTATAAGTCACCGGTAGTGGCCCATCCATTGAATGAGTAGAAGCAAGTACCTGATTGTTATCATCAATAATAGCTGCCACACCGTTGTGCAAATAATCTTCTGCATTATCCACCCAAAACTTCGCCTGATCCAAAAAAATGACGATGTTACCTTGACTCGTCCCGTTTTTCCCTATCGGAATCGAGCGAATAAAGGCCAGATCATTGCCAAGCTTCACAAAATCACCTTGAAAATAGCCGTCCATATCCTTGATCCAAGCACTATATCCTTCGCTGCCTGTCCCATACAAATTATGATAAACAGTTTTGCTAGTATTACTTAATTCCGGTGTAACGATCGTATCAATGGCTTTGAAATAGACAAAGTAATCATTCCACCGATTAGATGATTTGAACACCTTTAGGCTTTCGAAAGCTTTGTAGAGTGTAAAATATTTTTCTGACTTCAGCGGCTCCTGGAAGGTCAGCAGTTCCTGCACTTGAGGATTTAAGGCGATTTCCACACTTAGTCGATTCGCATCCTCAAGCAGTGTGTCCATATCTTTTTGTACCTTGGATAGTATTAGATTATTTGATCGGTTAACTTCATCAACGATTGTTTGATTAGATTTCACATAAATAAAAACACCTGTCAATACGGGTACAAGCAAAATTGCAATATACGATATTAGCCATGAGAATATGATGCTGCTTCGTTTAAAAAACATTTTATGCTCCCCCTCGGTCGGCCCTGTATACTGCTACTAAGCTATTATAGCTATCCGGTACACTTCTGTCTAAAAAATGATCTAACAGAAAACACATTGGTAATGCGAATATCTCACCTTAAAATGGGTAATCATGCCCTACGTCAACTAGCAGTAACTCAAAAAAGCCAAAGCTCTGACGAAAGAACTTTAGCGTCGACGTTAAAAACAGATTATTGTTCTCGACATAATCTTATTATAAGAGCGCTTTCTTGACGAGGCCATGAACACAATTGAGATATTTCGAAAAAAAATATACAAAGGAGACATTTCATGAACTATTCGATGTCTCGATTATTCATACTGGATGTAACGCGAATGCAAACCCTGAGTCATAGCAAGAAGTCTGTAGCATTAGAAACGATTGATCAAATTTCCTTCCTTTTTAGCTAAACGCACTCCTTCTAATAAAGATTGAAGCGCAGATCGAAATAAACAGCATTTTAACTGCAAAAAAAGATCTCCCTTGGAGTAGGAAGACCTAAGTAGTAAAGCAATTTGCCCAAATCGAAGAGGGGAAGCATATATCTCCCCCCCCCTTATAACTACCAATACTTACTACAGCGGATACTCGTGCACGGTAAAGCTCGACTGGTACTCCGTTTATCGTTACTTTATAATCGTTCGATACCTCTTCGTTATCAGGAATGGAATGAATATGCACCAATTAAAAACCCCTTTCTAAATGGTCCGCACTAACAGCCGTTAGAAAGTGTATGAAGAACCGTTACCCCCTCGGGCGCTTGAATGTTCGCATGGATGATGTCATTACCGTCCAAATGCCAATCGATCAAAATGATGCCATTCGGTGTTTGTACAGATCCGCGACATTCACGAATGCCTCCCACCGGCTTCGGGTTAAACCGTACAGTCGCAAATCCGGTATCAACCGGCTCCACGCCAAGCACAGTTTGACAAATCCATTGAACGGGAGTACTTGACCATGAGTGGCATAGGCTCATCCGATAAGACTCATAAGCTGTATAAGTGGTCAGCTCGTCATGAAAGTCTGGTCCGGAATCCAGCTTGAACGCCTCCCAGAAAGTAGTTGCCCCCTTCTCCAACATGCCTCCCCATACGGTCTTGATGATATGATATGCTTCGTTGTGTCTTCCAAATAATGAATAGCATTCCGCCAATTGATACGCGGACAAAGGAGTGAAAGGATCTTGAAGTTCATAATGATCAAGAAACTCTATCGCTTTTCCCTTTGAGACATAGCCGCTTAATATACCCAGAACCTTGGTGGCAAGCAAATGAGTATCTGCCAAAAACTTATCTTCCTTCAACCAGGCTTCCGGCCACTGGAAATCCAGCTCCAGCTCCTGTAATTCATCAGCTATTCGCATTAAATCTTTACGGGTCATCCTATAGATGGCTTGAAGCGAAATCAGTCTCTCCGTCTGCGTTAAGGGAGTCCATTCAATCAGGATGCCTTCCTGGACATTCAGCCCGCCTTTTTCTAAATCGGTATTTGCTTCAACCCACCCTATATGACGCTTTAACGGCTCTTTCATTTCCATGAGAAATGATTTATCCCCCGTATGAAAGTAATATTCGCAAATGGATTTAATCCACCAAAGGGTATATTCGCATATGCCATTCATCCAATGGCCGTAAGGGGTCCCTATTCCAAGCTCCTTGATTGCACGCCGAATGACTTTATGATCCTCCCACAAATAATAGCAAGATTTAGCAGCCAGATAAAAGTCGAATGTCCAGTTCAAACGATCGCGCTTTATGCCGTCCCACAAACCGATTTGATGGCAGATCCGACTGGTATGGGCGGAAACATCGAATATGGCATCCACCATTGGCATGTCAGTCTGAATCATTCCCGTTTGGCGAAGACCGACGTGAACCGATTGAAATTCTAGCTTCACTTGAAAGTCCTCACCTTGTTCTTCAAAGATGAAGATGCGTATAAACCGAAATCCTTGCGGAAGGTTCCATTCGGTTTGACCTGCTGGTATCTCCATCCATTCCGTAATGCAGCCATCGTAGAGATTCAGTTCCTCTAGTGATTCCGCACCGTTCCAAAGCAGCTTCACACTACTTCTGCCGACATTTGAAGCATAGAAACGACAGTTGTATTCTTTCCGCAAGTCGAATAAGACGGAAGCTGTATTAGATAAATCCAGCGTATTTTGCCATTCACGCATTTTCTTCCATTGCGTCTGCTTTCGCAGATGATAGAACAGCTCCAAATTCTCCGAGCGAATAGAGATCATTTCTAGATTTCTACTGCTCTTGCCGGTCAAAATGGCAACTCCATTTGCTACTTCTGCTTGCATATATTTCGCTGATACGGCGTCGATATCAGGCAGAGGATATGCCTCAATATCTCCGAACCCGCCACAGACGAACCAATCCGGACTGTTATACAAATCTCCGAATGGCTCTTCACCAAGGTTGCAAATGATGGTTGCACTCTCGCCATCTACCATCCATCTCTCGTCTGTCGGCAACCAATAGTTATCTGCCTCCAAATAGGCGATCATCCCCACTCGCCTATCCCCTAAATAAGAATTGACATCTGCAATGGGGATAAACTTGCTGCAGCTCATATCGATCTGTATCTCATACTCACCTGCTGGGAGCCTTTGCGGAAATTCATCTATTCTCATCCAACCGTCGATATTGGACGCCTCTTCTTCCTTCTCAACCAATAGCGAATGATTCAAACGAATTTTTGCAGCCCCAATAAATGAAGCGTGAAAAGAAACGTTCAGTAACTCTCGATCGATTACAAACTTAAGCGAAAAAACGGCTGCAGGCCGTTTTTCCCTTTCGTTATGCCATATCCATTTCGGAAGTACCTTTAAATTCATGATCGTCATATTCTTTTTCTCCCTGCTTCTCAATTCCTTGAATTTATGCAATTACAGTTACATTTTTAAGGCGCCCTGCGTCATACCTTGGATATAATACTTCATCCCGAAAGAGAAGATCAGAATAAGCGGTACTGAAGAGATGGCATATGCTGCAAACTGAGTCCCAACATCGGTAATGCCAAATTGCTTCGTGAATTGCGTCAACCCTACCGATATAACTTGAATACTGCTATCTTGAATTGTCAGTAATGGCCAAATGTAGTCGTTGTACACCCCTACAGACTGCATAATGAATAAGGTGGCCAAGATAGGCAGAGAAAGCGGAATGACGATCTGCCAGAACACTCGCATTTCAGACGCTCCGTCAATACGCGCCGCTTCGAACAATTCACTTGGCAGCCCGGACATATAACTTCGGCAGAGAAACGTACCGAATACTTGCCCTCCGGCAGCAGCCGATATGATTATGACCCACGGTGTGTTAGTCAGATTCATACTCTCATACAGTACGTAGGAAGGAATCAGGGTTAGAATGCCTGGAATCATCATAATAGCCAGCATCATGAGGAAAAGCATCTCTTTGCCTGGAAACTCTTTCTTGGCGAATATATAACCGGATATTGCGGAAAGCAGCATGACAAGAACACTCGCAACTACTGCATAAACCAACGTATTAATAATATATCGCCATATACTGTTAAAGGCTTCGCTATAATTACCCCATTTGGCAGGTGAAGGCAGTCCCCAGAAATTACCTAAAATTTGGGCATTGCTCTTCAGCGAGCTTACTATCATGAACAAAATAGGAACTAGCATCAGGACAACGAGCAGCCCCAGCAGTATGACGATGATAATTTGATTGATGCTGATGTTTGCCTGGAACAGGCCCTTTTTTTTACTCTTGACTCCGACCTTCAATGACTTCGCATCCTGACTGGCGATCATGGTTTTGTCCCTCCTTAATCATTCGATGTTTTAATAAACTTCATGTTGATGATTGTAATAACCAGGACAATCATGAACATGCTTACACCAAGTGCTGATGCATAGCCGAGGTCATTGAATTTCGTTGCGGCATAGTACATTTGCAAGGCAGGAACGTAAGTAGAATCCATTGGGCCTCCGCCGGTTACGATCAGAATGCCATTAAAGTCTTGAATAATGCCAATTAGCGCCAAGATCATCAAAAATTTGAACTGACCCGCAAGAAGCGGCAGATGTATAGACCGAATGATCCGCGGCAAGCCTGCTCCGTCAATTTTAGCCGATTCAATTAACTCGCTTGGGATCGACAGTAGGCCTGCATAGAAAACAAGCAATTGAAGGATGCCTATAAACGGAAAACCAATAAAGATAATCGACCATATGGCGGTGCCCGGATCCCCGAGCCAACCATGTGCCCATGAGCCGAGTCCAATGACTTCCAAAAAGTTGTTGAATAAGCCTACGTTAGGATCATAGAAATTTTGCCATATTAATAGAAGCGCAACGCCTGGTATAACCATCGATGCCGTAAAGGCGGTACGGAAGCCGTATTGCAGCTTCTTGCTTCGCAAATGATAGATTAACTCTGCAGTTATCAGCGGGGGAATTAACGTTTTAATTAATCCCGTTACAATGAGCAATAATAGATTTCCAATACCTTTGGCTACGTATGGATCATGAATCATTCGCTCGAAATTATCTAAGCCGATGAAGGTTGTCCTACCGCCCGGCTGCCAGTCATAGAAGGAATGTATCAGGCCTGAGAACGCTGGATAATATTGAAATATAAAAAGGAGAAGAAACGTTGGTGCGAGACCGAGGTAGACCCATTTGGAACGCCAGATGGAATGAAGAACACCCAATCGATTTCTTTTTTTCATATACAAGAATAGAGAGAGCAGGCCTGCAAATACGACGAGTGATCCAACAGCCCACAAAATCATTCTCACTTTCGCTTTGCCCTTCGCTTCCTCAATCACACTTCCTACATCAAACTTGTAAATGGCCCCCTTACCCGCACCTGTATATAAAATCTTGCCTTCATTGTCAAATTCAACTTGCCGACCCTCGACACTTACCTTGCTTTCCCATAGTTTTATACCATTGTGATTAAATATATAGAAATAACCAGACAAATCTGAAGCACCGATACTTGCTCCATCTCTAGAAAAGCTAACATCTGTAACGATATCCCTCGTTTGAATGATAGCGTTTTCTTTTCCATCTTGATTAAATAATTCTACCGTACTCGATTTCGTACCAATGGCCATAACTCCATCATCCGACACGGAAATACCTTGAATTTGGTCACTTGCACCTACTTTATAAACAATTTCCTTATTCTCATTAATGAGGTAGGCGTACTGATCCGTTGCAGCAACGACAATCCACTTTCCATTGGGAGATACCTTGACATATTTCATTGTCGTACCGATTGTAACAGCATCTGTTTGTTCTCCTGTAGCTGCATCAATGAACAATAACTGGTCAGATCGCTGCGCAATCATGGCAAAAACAGAACCGTCCTGCGATGCAGAAATACTCTTGATTTGCTTCTTCATATCAATATCCCATAGCTTCGTACCGTCTTGCTCATAGGAATACAGATGACGGTCATCTGAAGATACGAACAGCGTACCGTTAGTCAGCAGTTCAACTCCGGTGACAACATTGCCTGTCTGCACATTAAATAGTTGGGTTCCATCTGCGCCATACATGAAGGCTTGATTGCTGTGCGTGCCAATCGCCAAGCGTTCGCCATCCTCCGCAACAGATATGGAGGTAATATTTCCTGCTCCTTCGATGGACCAATTGCCTTCAGCCAAAGCTGCCTGCGGGATAACGCCCAGAAGCAGTAATAATGCCAAAAACGTCCATGCGCTTTTTCTCATGATGGTCCTCCCTTTCTTTCCGTCATTGAGACGGCAATTGCCGTATTCTTAAATTTCAATCTGCACAGGCGACGGCCTGTGCAGATTGAAGCTAGCGCATTAACGTTCTGGCGGTCTGCGTTCTGGGTTCTCTAAATCGGACAATTCCCGTTTCATAGATTTCATAGCAGGTTCCAAGTACTTATCAATATTAGCTTGGAGCTGCTCCAAATATTGATCCGTTGTTACTTTTCCAGCAAAGTAACGTTGCACTAATCCTACCCAATCTTGGACTGATGGTTGATAATCCCACATGCCGCGAGCTATATTGTTTGCTGCACTATTATATCCCTCGGTATTACCGATTGGCTCAAAGTCAGCAAATGCAACTTTCATGTCTTCTGGAAGTACAATGTCTTTAAGGGCTGGAGCACCGGAAAGAGCCGCATCGGAACTATTTTGAACAGCCTCTGCATATACGCCGTATCCTTCAGGACTAGTCAAATACATCATAAAATCCATATTCAATTCATTTTGTTGCGCATCCTTATTTACGATACCGTAGAAGCCAATAGGAATTTGAATGGTACGAGCAGGTGCCATTACCTCTGGACCTTCCATTGATGGCATATTGAAAAATCCATATTCAAACGGCTTCACGCCGCCTGTTGCGCCTGTTTTCGTCTCATCAGCAAAGTCTTTAGGCAATTGCCAGTAAGATCCCGGTGTACCTACCATTGTTGCTGCCTTTCCTGTTAAGAAGAGGTTATAGGACTGCTCCTCCTTAACTCCGAAGAAACCCTCAGGAACATAGCTGAACAATGTTTTCAAGTTCTCGGAATAAGCTTTCCATTGCGGATTTCCAGCGATTTTGAATGGACCTTCTTTATCTTTAACCGCTTTCCACAATCTCATTTCGTTTTTCGTTACATTACTGTTCGAATCATTATAAGGATCAGTTAAATCATAATTATAGGTATCATCTATACCTGGAACGAATGAGTAGTCTTGATCCTGAGAACGAATCACGTTAATATAATCCCGCAAATATTGGTCAGCATAGATACGCACTAGCCAACCCGCTTGGCCGCTCCACATCGATTTGGCATCGCCTGCAAGAGCTAGCGGTGTGTATCCCGCTTCTTTCACTTTTTTGAAGGCTTCAATCAGCTCATTGAACGTTTTAGGAACTTCAGTAACACCTACCTTTTGGAATATTTCTTTATTGTATACCCATACAATTTGTACGGATTCAAAGTTAAGATTGTAGAGAACATCCTCAGCGCCTACTCCTTCCAAATTGATACCCATCGCTTTGAGGTCGAGATTTTCTTTCCAAGATTTACCTGTGTAATTGTTTATTTTATCAAAGTATGGATAGTAGTTCGTGAATTTGCCGTCACTTAGCAATCCGAGCACTTCGTTATTGTTAACAATATCAACATCCGGATCACCTGCTGCGAATTGTGCTGTCAACCACTCTTTGTACCCTTCAGCTGGTTTATTATCTACCTTTACCTTCACTGCTGGATTCTTTTTCATATAGGCATCAGCTACCGCATTCCAGACTGAGGACGAAGCACCCATTAAGGAAATGTTGATATTGCCGGTCAGCGTTGAAGCTGGTGTTTCAGTTTCCGCTGGCGCTTTGGTTTCAGCGGCATTTGTCCCACCGTTTTTACCGTTTTCCCCTGATGAATCATCTTTGGTGCAAGCCGACAATATAGACAGCAGCATTACGATGCCCAAGAGAATTGCAAATCCTTTTCTTTTGATCATGTTAGTCTCCCCTTGCCCTTAGTTTTTGAGAATTAAGCGCTTCCATGGTGAGTCTAAAAAAAGCGCCGCGCAGCAGAAAAGTATAGATTTTATTATATCGTATACTTTACAATACAAAGTATACTATTTGATAGTGCTTTTTGCAACAACTTTTTGACTAAATAATGTATGCTTAGCAGTCACTTCACTTTTCATAATTTTATTAAAAAAAAGCTCCCGTTTACTAGGGAGCCCTACTGTTTTCTCTATTCTACTTCCCTTTTCGCTTGGAAGAAACCGGAGCTGTGCTGTCTCTCAAAACTAGTGTGGGAACGATCTCGTCTTTCACCAATTGATTGTCACCAGCCTTGAGGTCAAACAAGAGAATCTCTGCGGCACGCTGGCCTAGCTTCCTCGTATTCTGATTGATAGTCGATAGCCTTGGGTAAGAATACTCACTTATCTTCACATCATCGAAGCCCATAATGCTAATATCTTCGGGAACTTTCATGCCCAAGCTTCTAGCAGCATTCATGGCACCGATCGCTTTATAATCACTTGTGGCAAATACCGCAGTAGGTGGTTCAGGCAGCGCCATTAAAGCCCTAAAACCCTCATCACCCATCAATACTCGCTCATCAGCTCCGGCAATAACCGCAATTAGATCGGAATCAAACGGCACCTGATGCTGAGATAAGGCAAGGCGATAGCCCTGCAGCCTTAGAGAGAACTCTTGGTTTAAATCCACTATGGAGTTACCAGTCAATATAACACCAATTCGCTTATGCCCAAGAGATAGCAAATGTTGTGTGGCCAGATAGCCTCCTGTAAGATTATCCACGATTACATAAGGTATACCCAAGTGAGGGTAATAGAAGTGAACCGTTATAATAAGCCGTTTTTCTTCCTGCCAAGCTGTAAGTCGTCGCGACAACTCGAAATCATTGTTCAAAGTAATTAAAATAACGGCGGACTGGGGATCATTAGGCAACTCGTAGTCTTCACCCATATCCCACATATAAAAGGCAATATCATTCTCATCACACACTTGCTTGATGCCTTCGAACATATCTGTAAAGAACGGATGATTAAACGAGCTCACTTCATAGTTGCGATGTGCTAAATAAATAGTACGAATTTTATGCGTTTCAGTGGAAGACGGATTCTCACAAACGAAGCTGCCCTTGCCTCGAACCCGGTATACAAAACCTTCCTGCACGAGATCGGATAATGCCCTGCGGGAAGTAATTTCACTCGTATTATACTCCTTCGCTAACTCAATTTGAGTCGGAAGAGAATCATGCGGTTTAAGCTCTCCTTCAGTAATTTTGCGTTTAATATCATTCATTATATATTGATACATCGGAGTCTTGTCCGTCTTATCGATACCCATCCAACCATCACTCCTTACTAAATTAAATTAAGTATACTTTAACAATAATGCTAGCGCAAGACAAAAAGGCAGCGCTAGACCAAGCCAGTCAGCACTACCCTTGCAATTACGGGTACCATTTCAACTCATTAATCCAAGTATTAGATCATGCCATCCACTTGTTCCATTACAGTTATTATACCAGTAACTCGAGCTCTCGCATCATCCGTTACTACTGTTAATTCCTCTACTCCACGCGCTGTCCATGAGATTTCCTTCGGTAAGCTTACCTCATACTTGATCACGCCGTCCTCTCCAATTCTCCATTCAGCCTGGATATCCCCTAGTTGTGTTGGAATATTTCCTTCTGCCCATTCAATGCCTTTTACCACTGTAGGCTGCAGTCTAACGATTCCACTGCCAAGCTCAGATACTTCAACCCCAAGCAATTGCTCACTTAGCAAATACGTAGGCGATGCCCCCCATCCATGACATAGACTAACGGGAATAGAGTCCTGTAAGTAAGTTGGCGTATGACCTAAATAAGGACTTGGCGTCGTAACAAACGGCAAAGACGGATCGAATGTCTCCCACCAAGTCGTAGCCCCTCTATCCAGCATGGAACCCCAATAATCACGAACTTGAGCAATTGCGGCTTCTGCGAATCCAAAGCGGAATAACGTTTCCAATACGATATGGTAGAAAAAAGCACCCCGAATCCGAGGCAATCGATCCTTCAAATAATAGTTCTGAACAAAGTCTCTCACTTCAATCTCATCCATGATACCCGACCACGCTGCAGCGAAGTTAGTCTGAGCTGTTACACTTGTTGATAAACCTTCACTGGTTAGACAGTCCGCATAGACCGTTGTACCTGGAACTCGAAGCAGATTGCGAATCGCGCTGCGAAGGGTGATCGCTTTTTCCCGGAATCCTGCCGCAACTTGGAATTCCCCCAACTCCTCAGCCATTAAGGCTGAGGTATTCAAAAACTTATAATAGAAACAGGAAATAGCTGTCACGCGATCTTTCCGTTCAATATCATCTGACCAGTCGATGAAACACCACCAGCCTTCACGATCCGCATTTGCGAACAATCCCGATTCATCTTCCTGCTCAGCAAACCAATCAACCAGTCGATTCACATAAGGCCATACCTCATGTAGAAAAGCAGTATCTTTCGTATAGCTGTAGTACTCCCATACACCGAAGAGCCAATGTGCGCAAAAATCAGGCAACAGGAATGAATTATGCTGTGGACCCGTTCCTGGAATCGAACCGTCATCATTCTGAATTCGTGCTGATTGCAGTAATGACTTACGAACGAGCGCTGGATCATCGAATGTTTGATACACCACCTTGGCCATGACGACCGAGTCAGCTACCCATAACGCTCCCTCACGGTATGGACAATCCTCAAAGTGGTTCTGACTGTTAACGATTGTCGTATAACGACCCGTCTCCCAGATTCGGTTCAGTCTATCATCGCTGCAGCGGAAGCTCCCGCTATCAACAAATGGATAATGAACGAACCGAACATGCAGGCTTCTTACTTCAAGAGGAACCGGTGTAGCCATTACAGCAACCTTCATATAACGGAATGCCCTTCTCCCGAACGGAGACAGCCGATTTTCCCCCTTGCGGAGAAGGTAAGTGTCCATCAGAGCTACTTCCAGCGATTCCCCAAAATATAATTGCAGAACGCCACCTTCTTCCGCAAACACTTCTAGTTCCGGATAGCCTACCATTTCAGCTCCGAAATCATAAGTAATTTGCGGAATCGAGCCCGGTACGGACGCATCTATGGTAATGAACTCCTCCAGTCCGAGCTGTTTCTTCGACAGTGGTGCCTCTGGTGATCGTATCTCCCCTGTAAAAGGCTCAGATGATACAACCGAAATAGGTGATACAAGCGTTTCCCTTAGAAAAGGAATTTCGCGCGGCATTAGTCTCGGCCATGGGGAATCAGATTTCTCTGCTTCTGCCACTGCAACAGCAAATGGCCATGAATCATCCTCATAATCCGTTTGCTCCCATCCATCCTCTTGGGAGAGGTCCATCATTTCACGGTACCCGCCCCAGTAATGAAGACGACTCACATGCGGCTTCCATCGCGGCGATCGTCTGCACTTCCAGTCCGAGCTGCTCGCAATTGTCCGTAAGACGTTGTCTTCTGCTGCATTTGTCTCATACCAGTCAATCTGACAAATCATACCGCCTGGCCCCTGCAATTGCCCAGTTACAATCATATCCTGGCCGAAGTTATATGCAAGGACAGCTATGGAATTGCTACCCACTCGCAAATAATCGGACACGTCATACGTATCATAAGAGATCCAGGAAAGATCAGCAGGAGTCGGTCCTCTTCCAATCTCGATGCCATTTACATATAACTTATAAAACTGATTAGCTGAAACTCGCAGCCTCGCCTGGCTGAATGCCGATTCTATAGCAAAGTTTTTACGAGCCTCCACATAAACATTGTTATCAATAGCGGTCCTAGCTGTCCATATCCACTCCGCCTGCCAGCTATCCTGTATCATGACGTTCCTCCCGTAATTTAAGCATAAAGGTTAGTTGTTAACTGATTGCTCTTTTTTATATTTCTTGAATTTATATATATAGTTCAATCTTCCTTCCGGCGCTACATCGCCATATTGAAAGAAATCTGTAATTTCACCGTCATTCTGCATATGATCTACCCATTTAAATTCCAACCAGATTCCGCCTTTCGTCTCATCTATTCCCAATAAAAGATGTGGGAGCTCAAGTTGCAGCTCGTTCCCATTGCAGGCGTACTGCACTTCCCCTACCGGCTTCCAATTCCAACCGCCAGTGCTCCTCTCTAGCCAAGTTGCTGCATCACTTATAACGTTTCTATTAATAATATACTGATAGCCTTCCCAGCCTGTGTTGCTCTCCGTTCTAACACGGATCAGCAGCATCATCCAGTGCCGATCTGTGAATGATGAAATCGGTTCCTTCGTTTGTGCATAAAAGTATAGGTATTTATCGGTATGAGCTGCTTTTAGCGTAACAAAGTCATTTCTCCCCGTATCGTTCGTATAATGAAGATCTCCATAACCGGGGTGGTCGCGAGGTACCGTGTCTCCGGCAAAATCTCTGTACTGCTGGGTAACTTGTTGCCATGCGCTAAAATCTGGCCCCATCAGGAGTGGCTTATCCAACTGGAAGCTGCCTTTTCCTTGCTCGGACATTCCCTTGAAACGGCGTATATAACTGATTAATTGCATGTAATAATGGTCACCGTACCCATCCTTCATAGGCTCGATGTCTCTACTGAAGTTCAACGTCGCCTGATCTACAAATAACACGGGATGCTCTTTAGTTCCAGTTAATCGCATGGCGATCCACTCATTCCATCCTGTGACGAATACAATCTGTGGATCTTCCTGAAGTGCGAATTCCCACTGCTCTGCAATGTTCATACCCTGATCTATTGCATCAAGCGAAGAGCCCGCTTCTTTTGACTCCATTCCATCATGATAGTCTCTGCCCCAATTATCACCATATCCATAAAAAGGCGTATCGCTCATCGCAACGCTTGGATGCTGTGCAACAGAGACATTAATGATTTCCTTCTCACCCTTATCATTGTAAAAAACACGCTGCGGACGTTGAAATTCAATCCAAGGAAAACCATTTGTCTTTGCGCCTTCATTAGGCCATTGATTCAGACGGAAGGTGAAGAATTGCCGTTGTTCTTCATCGCACTCTTCGGGATCGCCGATAATAAGCGGCTTGCCCTTCCAATGAAACCATAAATGACGGAAACGACCCGGCTTATAAATATTTTCATAAATTTCTGAGACCGTCTTGCCGGATTCCGTATTTGTGTAGAAAACAAATTGCGGCACTTTGAAGCCCTGACTATAAATATCATCCATAATCTGGAACAGAATATGATAGACTCGTTTGTAAATTTCAGCATTTGTAGTATCAAATACAAGAAAATCTATACCAGAGCTCGCCAGCATTTGTACATGCTTGCGAAGCACCCATGCATCATCATTTAAGTAATAGCCATACAAGGGCTCACCCCAAAAATGAAATGAACTCGGTGGTCCCCAAGCCGGATGCGCAGGGTCATACACGGCCTCTGGCCAATTGGAAATAATTTGGGTGTTGTCAAAAGGGCCCCCTGTCCCATGCTGTCCCAACCAAAGAAAATAAAATAAACCCACGTAACGATCAGGGCGTATCGGACCTGCTTCCTCACGTGAAGGAAGCTCTCTTCCAAGACCGTCAATTCCTCCCCATTGATCGACTAAATAGAGATCATCTATATCGCGCATGCTGATTTCCTCCCTCTAATTAGATGATTGCTTACTTTATACCAACAGTTCCACCATCCATGATTGATGCTATTATGATACCGATCCAATATCCGCTACCTAAAGTATTCTTTACTCAATAATAATATACTTTATTACATATTTTTTCAACTAAATATACTCAAATTAGTCACCGTGTATTTAACAGCAAGCTGCCTTGTCGAAAAAAAGGACTGCCTTGCCCTCGTTAAGGCGCAGCAGTCCCTTTCGTTGCCTGTCGCAGTTCGCTACCAGACAATTCATGCATATAAAATTCGGTCGTTTAATCTATTCATTTTTTATTGCTGACTCCCAATGTTATCAATTTGGAATTGCGGAGCCCATGCCATCGCATTGCCTATTGCGCGGAATGAGAGTTCAATACCGGTAATTGAATGATGATGTGCCCATTCCGAGGTATCTACTGAAATCTTATTCCATTGATCCGGCGACATGGCTGCTGTGTAAGTAAAAGCTTCCGTTCCGCTTTTGAGCACCACTCGTGTCTCATAAGAAGCGTTTGGCACTCCTCCATAAGAGTTGATGTGATAATAAAATACCGGTGTATCCGTTAAATCAAATGGTGTAGAAGGTGTTGCCGTCAGTGTCTTCCATGCATCCGCCGGAGCAGCCTGTGAATTAGCCGCGAGTGCAAACATCCCATCAATCGGCACAGTAGGTCCGTTGGCAAAGGATCGAACTGCTGCCACCCCTGCCACATTTTCGCCTGCTGACCATCCCTGCACGCCATCCTCGAAGCTATACAACGAACCAGTAGGTTCTTCTACAGGAACCTTGTCTTGCAGCGTGAATTGGAAGCCTCGTGCTTCATACTCCAGCGTTATCTTCGGCACTATGCCTTCTTCCGGCTCATATTTAGTCACTTTAAGCGTAACAATCTTGCTTTGTCCCGTACTAAGGCCTTCTAATGAAATACTGCTCGGAGAAAATTGAACTGACTTGCTCGATTCCACTTTAATCTTCTTATTAAGCTTGCCCGAGCTATTATTCGTTATGGTCACAGCAATCTCAGAACCAACTTCTAGCCTCTTTGACAACTGGTTCGCAGTTACCTCAAGGTTGACATAATCTTTGTTCTCCGTTACCTTTTTAGCGAAAGCTGCCTCATCAATATATAACTCGCCCTTCCAAGGGTCGCCGCCTTCTGTTTGCACCCAGATTTTGATGCGGTCAACCGCTGTGGCGCCCTTCCAATTCCCAAGCGGAAGCGCTAGCTGCTGCCAGTCGGCAGAAGGATCAAGCTTCGCTATCCCCTCTACACTCTTAGTTCCGCTATAAACGATGAATTTAGCATAATAGTCTTTATCTGAATTCGCGTTAGGCAGCTTAAGCGCTGCTGTGAAATAAGGGGTTTTCTTCACATTGATTGGCCGCTCGTATGTCTTCTGCACGCCCGCCCAATTTATCCCATAAGGACTGTTTATTGAAGCTTTCAAGAAGCCTATACCCCTGAATGCGTCACCTGTTATACGTTCTACGGAGCTTACTTCATCCGATTCCTCATAGCCTTCTGTACTGGATTCAAATCCACCATCGTTCGTGCTGTCCTCCGTTTTGCGGATGAAATCTAATCCATTCAAGACTGGCTCAGTCCGATCATTTAGCTTAGATGGGTCGAAATTCGGAATAACATCTGTCCAGTCGTCAATACCGATGATTGCTTTGGCGAATGCCGTCTCTTCAAGTGATCGACTTGTATCGATATACTTGAACACGTCATAGATGACCTTATGTTGATCAGGAACAGTAACTGAATTAGGTGTATGCGTCCATAAACCGAGGTTCAAGCCCCCTTCTTGCCCATGATCAACATGACGGTGCAGAATAAAAGCATCAATGCCATCCAAGAACTTCACCTTGTAATATGCGTACGCATAAGATGCTGCTTGGATCTCTTGATCAGCTACAGAGTTGCTTAAACTGTGGAAGCCTTGCTCGGATAAAATAATGCGGCGCATCGCGCCATCAAATAAATATGCAGGCTGCTTCATGTAATCCACGAGAACTTCCAGGTTTTTAAAGGTAATGCGCTTGGTATCAAAAGAGTCCGTTGCCGTTGCATCATTCCAGAACCTCGGATTAAACAGATCCTCCGGATACGGATGAAATGCGACATTCCAAGCAAAATTCCCTTCTGCGCCTATCAACTGGGTTAGACGATCCACGATGACCTTGTTATCGTATTTCCACATGGAATCGCCTTCTAGGTTCTCATTCCAGAAGTGATCCAAAGACACATAGGTTCTCGCATTGGCATACTCCGACTTCACAATCGTATCGATCAGACGGAGTGTCTGCGCGTATTCCCGAGCGTACGCATCCACTGGCTTTGGCCCCATATTGTTCCATACTTTGTTCTGTCCAACCTCATTGCCGACAATATAATTAACAGCTCTGCCGTATTGCTCATTCGCCATAGAATAACGCTCGGCCAAGAACTTTGTAGCTGCCTTTACGTACTTAACACCTGCTTCATTCGCTGTATTCAAAGCATATACAATACCTCCCTGTTCCGAATCCGGATGTATTAAATATTCATTCGCCGATTCGGGGTCCCGTGTGTCATACATAATTAGAATGAGTGAAACAAGTGTATTATTATCAGACAGACTCTTTATCTCATTATCCATCCGTTCAATTTTGTCCTTACGGAAGTAAAAGGTCTCACCCTCGACTTCATAAGCGATCGTATTGTCAGGATGGCTATTCGCTTTGTACATAAGCTCGTTATAAGGAACGTTCAGTGCTGCGTGACTAATCCCCAGCTCCTGCGCATCACCAGTCATTTGCACTTGAAGTCCCTTAATGCTCTGTGCTTGAGGGAATGGCTCTGTATTGCTTGCCATCACTTCTGCATTGATCACATACTGAGGAGCATCAATCGCTATATATTCGCCTTCGACTGTGCGAGCTGCAACTACGAACTTAGAGTAAAGCCGACTGCGTTCACCATCTGTTAACCCGATTTCGAATCGGAATGATTGCCCGAGATTCGTTTGGGCGGTCGGCGACTTCGCTGCTAGCGTCGATTTCGCATCTTCGTAGGTAGCCAATTCAATCAAGTACAGCTGCTCAGACGGATGCGCCTCTACGAATGCTTGATTCAATGTACCATCGATCACCAGTCCTCCGCTTTCAATCCGTGCTTGTGCCTTTCCATCGTAAGGCTTCTCTAGCTGTGCTAACTGCTTAAAGCGAATTTGATCTACTTTTAATATACCTGAAGCAGCTTGCGGGATGATTCGAAACGCAGTCACCATCCCATTCCAGCCTGTATGATCCGAGAAGTTAAGGTCCTGTGTAAATTTCCCCTCTGTCGGAATGGTAAAGCTTTTCATATTGTCATCACTCCAATGACCGCCATCCGAGCGCCATTGCACCACAAGCTCAGAGGCACCTGTACCATTCGTCATTGTCACCGACATGCCATTTCGTTTAGCTGTATCGATCATAATTGCCGGTGACTCCAACAGACCTTGCCCATCCCATGCATAAGTCAGTTCATCGTCTATTACCTCTACCGTTCCAGTCGGAGCAGTAAAACCTTCCGTTTCTCCCTTTTCATTGAAGCTGAAGTCAATTGCATTAGTCGCACTAATATAATCGATCTGAAAATGACCATCCCAATAGTCATAGCCTGGTTGACCAGGCGATACATCAGCAAGATCATAATTTTGAATAAAAGAAACTTCCATCTTGGTCACAGCGTTGCGTCCTGCCCATTCATCCAGCTTAATAAACACTCGTTTCCAACTGTCTGGCCGAATCATGGCTACGCTTTCAAAAACGTCGTTACCGCTATATAAATTGATCTTCAAAACGTAATCGGCTGCGGATTGCCATCCCCAACTATTTGCCGCAAAGGCTAGAAAACGATAGGAGGATAGATCAAGTGGCTGATCGAACTCTCGATAAATCGTTCGCCAATCGTACACCTTTACCTGATTTGGGATTTGCTCTAGCGCTCCGCCACCCTCATAAGGCCCGTTTGGTCCATTAAGAATGCTTGTTACAAATGTAACCTCTTTCGTATTTACGCCTGCTTTCCAAGCTGACGCATCCTCCTGTGTATTGAAATCATTAATGATTAGAGCAGGAAATATATCCTGTCCTGATGTAACATGCTCCGATTCTTGAAGTCCAGGATCATAGGCTCCAGCCGAAACCGCCGCAGCAAAAATTAGCTGAAGCAACATGACCAATACAACCATAGTCGATATTCCACGCAAACGTGACATAAACAACCTCCTTAATCGAATATATTCATACTTCGTATATAATATATTTTAAAGGTATTCTTAAATCAATATACTTTGAATGAAAGTATACTTAATTAATGCTTTAGACCTATATAAGCAACTCATCCTACGCTTTTTGATAAAAAATACGACAACAAAATTAACTAACGGGAAAGCTTCCTAGAGGTCTGAAACCGCTACAATCCACTTATGGAGGCTTATCTGGCTTCCGTATACGAGCGTTATATACGATCATCATGCAAATTCATCGATGGTCAGGTGAGTGCACGGTACAGTTTTCGAGGTACAAATCTTATAACGCTGCTGAATACAGGAAAAGCCCACATTCCAAGGAATGTGGGCACGATGGTTTACTCCTACTTCTTTTCGCTTAAAGATCTGCAAGGCTTAAGCTGCTCCACGCTAAATAAATGCATATCACTGCTATAATGAAAAAGGCGCCAGATACCTTCTTATTTCTCCGCATTTTTATTCCATATGAACCGAAGAAGATTGCCGCAGCTATTTTGGAAAGGCTTTGGTAATAACCATGATCCGAAAAATATGAGCTACTAAATACAATCGATAAAAGCAAAGCTGATAGAATCATTACCTTGAACCATATAGGCTCGCTTAAAAATTGTCTATACATCGCTTTAATTGGCTGCATGTCGGGAGGCTTCCTTTCTCATTTGGTTTGACTGTTTCACTCATACCTATCCATGACTGTTGTGCGCAGCTATCGTATCCATTAGTTGAATGCTTATTTCGAATTGGAATTGAATTTTGATTCAGAACATTTACATCAAACTCTCGATGCATTAACGATTAGTCAAAAGTCCTGTTATGCAGAAACCATAATATTCTTTTATTGTCGCTTCAATTTAAAAAACGAAAAAACCCCGTAAATACAGGCTTTCTGTATGATCACGGGGGTCATTTCGGTGACAAATCATCGTATTTTCTGGTGACATTAGTACGTCCTAAGAGTGACAATAGTAGGTATTACCCACAACAGCATCCACTAAAATTAAATCTTGTAAGCCTTCATCGCTTTGCGAAGCTCTTTAAAGCTAGGACGCTTGCCGTACATCAACACGCCTGTGCGGTAGATTTTGGCTGAGAGCCATACAGCCGCGTAGATGGTGACGAGCAGAATACCGATCGAAGTCCACACTTCCCATACCGGGGGATCGGTCAAACCTAGTCTCAGCAGCATAACAAACGGCGAGAAGAATGGAACGAAGGAGGATACCTTCACCAGGATGCTGTCCGGGCTTGAAATGCTGAATATTGAAATGTAGAAGCCTGCTAGCGAAAGCATCGTAATCGGCAGAACCGCTTGGCCCAAATCCTCTGTACGGCTAACAATGGAGCCCACCGCAGCGAACAAGGTTGCGAACAAGAAGTAACCAGTCAAGTAGAACAGTACCGCGTATAACAGCAGCATCGGATCAATTTGTGTTAAATCGATATTGAACTGGCCTAGCATTTTATCGTTGTGCGGCATCGATATGTTTACGATAATCACGATCACGTAGATCGTAATTTGGATAAGCCCCACCAAAAACATGCCGACAATTTTACCGAACATTTGCTTAAGAGGCGATACGCTCGTAATAAGCAGCTCCATCACGCGCGAGCTTTTCTCTGCTGTAATTTCCGAAGCGATCAATTGCCCCGTAATCATAATGGCCATGAACAGAAGGACGACGATGAAGTAAACGAGTCCCATATTAACTGCTTGCTCCTCCGGCGTCTTGCCTTCACCGACATTGCCTGCGCCTTCCGTTGCGGAAATTTGTACCGATGCGATTTTGATCGGTGCATTCAGCAGCGCTAGCTGTGCTTCTGACAAGCCGGCATCCTGGAGTACAGTAGCCTGACGAATCGCTTGAAGACCATTCTGAATCGAGCTGGTCAGTTCGAATGCCAGCAGCTTCTCGGATTTATACGTCAACTCCGGAAATCCGCTCTCTGTCATTTTGCCAAACACCAAGTAGCCTTTAATGTCTTTGTCTGTAATCGCCTGCTTCAGCTCATTCTCGTTCTCTGCCTCTGAGCCTTTATCCTCGTATGGAACCAGCTTTACGCCAGGCTTCTCCTGCTGCTCAAAATAAGCTTTAAGCTGATCACCCGTCGCCGCACCTTCCGCTTGCGAGGATTGAATGTAACCAATGCTAGTCACTTTGTCGCCGCTGCCGAATTGCGAGAAAATATAAGGTAGATTAATAGCGATTGTCATAATAACGGCAATAATAAGCGTCGTAATGACGAATGCTTTGCCTCTGAATTTATTTTTTAACGTAAAGCCAACAACTGTCCAAAAATTACTCATGGCTATCACCGCCTACTGTTTTAATAAAGATTTCGTTTAGGGTTGGTTCCTTAATCTCGAATCTTGAAATGTTTGACTGCTCCAAGGCATAACGTAAAATCTCTCCGCCAACAGCTTCGTTTGCAATCCCAACTTCGTATCCATATTCATGGCGATTTACGCTTGTTACGCCGACAATCCGTTCCATACCCGTTACTTCCTTCTCCGTGTTGAGAATGACGCGCTCTTTAGGAAATTGCTTCTTAATATCTTTTAAATTCCCCTTCAATACTACATTTGAGCGATGCAAAATGGTTATGTTCCGGCATAGCTCCTCGACATGCTCCATCCGGTGAGTCGAGAATAGGATGCTCGTGCCTGTGTCACGCAGCTCCTTAACGGTTGATTTCAACAGCTCGACGTTAACCGGATCAAGTCCACTGAACGCTTCATCAAGGATGACGATTTTGGGAGAATGAATAACGCCTGCGATAAATTGAATTTTTTGCTGATTCCCTTTGGATAGCTCTTCAACCTTCTTGTTGTAATTCTCCGGCACCTCGAATCGATCCAGCCATCTCTTCAGGCTTTGCTCTGCATCCTTCTTCGACATTCCGCGCAGCTGAGCCAAATAAATAAGCTGATCGCTGACGCGCACCTTTGGATACAGCCCTCTCTCCTCCGGCAAATAACCGAGATTGCGGAGCTGGTCATTGCTGTATGCTTTCCCGTTGTACAAAATTTTTCCGTCATCCGGGTAAATAAGCCCTAGCACCATCCGCATCGTCGTCGTCTTTCCTGCGCCATTGGCTCCTAGCAGACCGTAAATTTCACCTTCACTAACCTCAAAGCTAATACCGTTCACAGCTGTTTTGTCCCCGTATTGCTTAACAACATTTTCTACGATTAATGGATTCATTTTATTGCTCCCCTCGCTTCATTCGTTCTTGTACTTAATCGGTCCTGCATAAGTAAAGCGTTCATAATTTCATCGAGCTCAAGCGCCTGCCTGCTGACGATTTGAAAACCTTCCGCTGCACACCATTGTTCAGCTTCAGCTGCTTTATTCGTTGTGATGCGGTACGTCATTCCGCCCATATGCTCCACGCCGCATTGACCGGGCATAAATGCTGCCTTCTTCGGATTTAGCCCTGTGCCGCTGACAAAGATCGTAAACCAGCTGCTGAAAAGCTCATCCTTCTCATAGATGCCAAGCACCCGTCCCTGCGCCATAAATACGATAAAATCGGCAAGGCGTTTCACTTCTTCAATAATATGGGAGCTCATCAGAATGGTACGATCACCTCGGTCCATATACCGATGAAGCACCTCGATCATCGTTTTCCAAGCAAGCGGATCAAGCCCTGAAGATGGTTCATCCAATAACAGAAGGTCCGGATGATGGGCCAACGATAACGCAAACTCGAATTTGCGGCGCATTCCCTTTGACATTTTGCCAAGCGCTTGGTTATCATCGACCTCAAGAATATGCAGCAGCTCGCGATAGCGATTAACATCCCAGCTGTCATACCAGAAACGATGAAAGGCTGCCTTCTCCGTCCCTTTCATGCTATCCTCATGCGCGGAAGACTGGTCATGCAAATAACCGATTCTTTTCTTCAGCTCGGTGTCCAGCCCCTTCTCAACCTGATGGCCAAGAAGCTGAATCGTGCCCTCATCCGCCTTATCCAAATCAAGCATCAACCTGAAAGTCGAGCTCTTGCCGGAGCCGTTTGGACCAACTATTGCTGTAATGTATCCGCTTGGAATGCTCATATGAAGTGGGCCTAGCTTGAAATTTGAGCGATTCTGCACAACGCCGTCCAGTTGAATGGCAATCGTATCTTCTATCATGCGTCCCATCCTTTACTCAAAATGTTTATTCATCGCTTCTTTAAACATCGTCGCAAGCTCTTCCTCCGTACACTGAACCCGCTTGCCGGCAATGACCGCCTGCTCCAATGCTTCAATGACAGCGGCGAGTCGATGACGATCACGTTCCTGTTCCCCAACCTGCGCCACATACGTGCCGGTTCCTTGCCGCGTTCGAAGCAGTCCTTCCGCTTCCAAATCGTTATATACGCGCTTTACGGTAATAACGCTGCATTTAACCGTTTGCGCAAGCTCGCGAATCGATGGGAGCAACGTACCTTCCACTAGCTGTCCGCTTACTATTAATGCGCGAAGTTGTACTTCGATCTGATGATAAAGCGGCTCTGCGCTTTGCTCGTTAATTTGTATCGGCAGCCGCATGGCCTTCACCTTCTTCCATTCTCTAATGACTAAGCGCTATAGCTGCGTTTCTCAAGACGGTTTTCAATGCGATTCACTCCTATGAAGATAGCTGCAACGCTTATTGCGATAGTCGCTAAAGCAATCCACCAGTGTCCGTTTGTGATCGCTTGCAGGGACACGACAACAATATTGCCGTGCATCAAGACTGTTAAACCAAGCGAGAAAACGAGTAGTACAAAAATATAAGCCATGTTAAACAGGAAGTATATTTTGCCTGAATGGCCGACTTCCCAGTACACGTAGGCAATTGCCATCGTTAACGAGTAACCGAACCAGAATAATCCGTAGAGTGCAAAATGTAAGGTGGATATGTCCGCTCCCATATTTCGTACTAAGATGAATTGAGCAATGAAAAATAGAAACTGTGTTGCAAACAATACAATCGCTAGCTGCATAATTCGTCCCAACGCAATTTGCTTGGATGAGATAGGCAGCGTTCGCCAATACGCTAATTTTTTGGTATAGCTATTATCCTTCCAGTAACGCATCATCGTTTGATTAAGAATAAACCCCATGCAAGGCATTAACGTTAGATAAATAAAGTCTGCAGCCCAGTAGAGCGCCCTTTCTTTGTCGCCATCAATCACATCATTTAATAATGGAACCGTGAATAACAATAAATAGCCGATAAATAAGATCGAGAAGAGACTTTTCCAACGATCCCTAGCCAGTTCATGCTTCGCTAAATACCAAGCGCCTTTCCATAACTCCATTGCAATTACTCCCTTCGCTCAACCAGTTGTTATACTGTATATATCTTTATACACAGTATATTCACTGTGCACACCTTTGTCAACGCTTCCCAATAAATAAAAAAAGCCATGCTTCCGAAAGAGTTTTCTCTCCCGAAAGTATGGCTTTCCAACTGGCTATAAATCATAATCCTATCCGAAAATCGCATCTATCATAGGCTCGGTATGACCGCCCGGATACATGAGGTAAAGCAAAACATAAACCATGGTGCCGGTAATGGCGGTTACGAACCAAATAAGCGAAGTAACCTTTCCCCACTTGCGATGCTTAGCGAATTTCTTCTTGTAGCCAAGTGTAAGCGTCGTAATGCCAAATACGGCTGCAACCGTCGCAAGCACGATATGAAACAATAAGAAAACGAGATAATAGGGCTTCAAGCCATCCGGGCCGCCCCATGAGGTATTGCCTACAAATATCGTTCTTGATACGTATACGATAAAAAAGATTGTCGCTGCAACAGCTGCAAAGAACATCACCTTCTGATGCTCCTCCAGCCTGCGTTTAATGGCCAGTCTCCAGCCTATGGCTACCAGCACTGCGCTAAGCACAATGAAGAAGGTGCTAATTGTCGGCATAATATTATAACTGTTCAACGTTACCCCACCTATTGTTCATATAATGAATGTTGCTATGCCGTACCGGTATTCGTATTTGGCAAATCATCTTCCGTATGCTCTCGTTTGAACCATTGCTTGAAAATATAGGCCAAAATAATGCCGTACATAATCTCCTGGACAAACTTCATCACGATTCCGCCAAGCTGCTGATCCTCAACGACATCCATAATATTAAAAAATTGCGGACCGCTGAAGCTCTCCAGCAATCGACTAGGATCGCCCGTTACACAGTACCCCATTGCAGTTACCCAAACGTTTGGATCGCTGTAGATGGCATACATGGACGTTTTCGCAAAAATAATTAAAGCACAGGCTGGCGTTAGAAGCATTCCGTTCGCAAAAACATAAGCCATTCTCTTCAAATCGGTGAGTCTGGCCCACTCTGGCACAGGAACAGCAATTTGCCACCACATCATAAACGATGTAACGAGCAAAATAAAATAATAAAGACGATGCACGGCAAAGTGCGTCATCACATAGTCATGGACAATGGGAACATGGTATACCGAAAACAAAACATTAAATAGCACAAGACAAACAATTGGATGCATCATAAAGCTAAGCTTTTTCCAAAACGGCATCAAGAATAGCTTTTTCCATAAAAAGCTAGGTACGCCTAGCAAAACGAGTGGCGGTACAATCAAATAAGACACAGACATATTGATCATATGAAATGTAAACATAAGGTGGCCTAGTAGATTAAAAGGCCCTCCGTGCACCAAATAAAACATAATAGCAGCGGAGACAAACATCACCTTTTGCAGTCTAGTTGCAGCCGGTGCTTGCGGATCATTCTTCTCTCGCCATGGACCGATCAGGTAGAAATATAGAATGACGATTGCCGCCATTCCGAACAGAAACATGGGGGTCCACAATTCCTCGAAGCGAAAATACTGTAAGCCAAGCATCGTGGAAGCTCCTTTCAATAACACTAGCCTATTTTTACAAAAGAGGAGGGACCCAAGCCTCGGGACCCTCCTCTCCTCCAATCAATCGATCTTTACCACCAAGCCCAATACTCGGCCATAATGACACATGTGAATACGATGAATACTCCAGTCAAAATTCCGATAATGGCGAAAGTATGACCACGGTCCTTCATGTGCATCCAGAATGCCATTTGAACGAACACTTGCAAAACGGCTAAGCCGACTAAAATAATGTAAATGAAATCTTTGTTGATTTCTCCGCTGATTACAGTCGCGAATGCGATGAACGTAAGCAGGATGGAGAAAATAAAGGCGATGATATGCTTCTTCGGTCCTTCGACCTTATGACGCTTGGGGCTTTCCTCTGTGGCTGTATGATTGCTGGCCATGGATTAAACCACCTTTCCCATCAAGTAAACGACGGTGAAAATGAATACCCATACAACGTCGATAAAGTGCCAGTACATACCGGCTACATATACCTTTGGTGCGGTAACAACAGTCAAACCTTTTCTTGCGAGTTGAATAATAATCAATGTGATCCACGTAATACCGAAAGCAACGTGCGCTCCGTGGAAGCCAACAAGCGTATAGAACGAGGAGCTGAATGCGCTCGTCGTAAAGCCGTGGCCTTCATGTACGTAGTGGTAGAACTCATAAATCTCTAGTCCTAGGAAGCCTGCGCCAAGAACAACGGTAATGATCAGCCAATTAATGAGCGCCTTTACCCTGTTCGTGTGCAGCGCGTGAACAGCGAATACGCTGGTCAAGCTTGATGTTAGCAATAATGCGGTCGCAAGCGCAACGAGCGGAAGCTGGAACAGCTCATGCGCTGGCGGACCGTCAAGAACTTGATGGCGAAGTGCAAGGAACGCTGAGAACAACGTTCCGAACAATACCGTCTCACCGCCAAGGAAAAGCCAAAAGCCTAATACTTTATTGCGTCCCTCGAGGGTCGCCTTTTCGGGCTCATGAGGCAATTGCCCCTCTACATGCGAATGCGCACTCATGCTTTCCCCCCCAAATCTCTAAGGATTTCGTCTTCTTCAATGTGGAAGCCGTGATCATCGATTGCAGAACGCAGGAACATGCAGCCGAACAAGATCGCCAAGCCAACGATACCAACTGCGTAGCCTGTTTTAAATGAGCCGAACAGGTTGCCCCAATCATGAGCGTACATGAATCCTAGACCTGCGATGAACAAGCCAAGTCCCATAAAGAACGGCAGGATTGAAGGAGATGGCATATGAATCGGACCAATCGGCTCTGCAGGCGTCATGCCTTTATGGCCATCCGTTTTTTCTTTCCAGTAAGCATCATAACCGCGAACAAGCGGCGTTTGAGCGAAGTTGTACTCTGGCGGTGGGGATGGAATCGTCCACTCCAGCGTACGACCGTCTTCCCAAGGATCTGCCGGTGCATTTTGTGGTTTGAATGCTGTAATAACGACGTTCAGTAAGAAGAAGATCGTACCGAAGCCCATCAAGAATGCGCCAACCGTACTAATCATGTTCATTTCATTAAAGCCAAGACCGTCAAGATATGTCCAAATACGACGCGGCATACCAAGCAAGCCAAGGAAATGCTGAATGAAGAATGTTAAGTGGAAGCCGATAAAGAAAGTCCAGAACGTCAGCTTACCAAGTGTTTCGTTTAGTACCCGGCCGAACATTTTTGGCCACCAGTAGTGAAGGCCAGAGAAAATGCCGAGAATCAATCCGCCTACGATAACGTAGTGGAAATGCGCTACGACAAAGTAAGAATCGTGATACTGAAAGTCAGCTGGTGCTGCTGCCAGCATAACGCCGGTAACGCCGCCCATTACGAACGTCGGGATAAATCCTACAGCAAACAAATTCGCTGTCGTGAATTTAATGGAGCCGCCCCACATCGTAAATAGCCAGTTGAAAATTTTGATACCTGTCGGAACTGCGATAAGCATCGTCGCAATCGAGAACAGTGCATTCGCGACCGGTCCAAGACCAACCGTGAACATGTGATGCGCCCAAACCATGAAGCCCAAGAAGCCGATCAGGATTGTAGCGAATACCATCGAGCTGTAACCGAACAAACGCTTGCGTGAGAATGTACTTATTACCTCGGAAATAACGCCGAAGGCCGGCAGGATGAGGATATAAACCTCAGGATGCCCGAATATCCAGAAAATATGCTCCCATAGTACCGCGTTACCGCCGCCTGTAGGATCAAAGAAGTTTGCGTCAAACAATCTGTCGAACATAAGCGCCGCAAGACCAACTGCAAGAGCAGGGAATGCGAACAAGATAAGCGCTGAAGTAATGAACGCTGTCCATGTGAACATCGGCATACGCATGAATGTCATGCCTGGCGCACGCATGTTGATAATCGTTACGAGGAAGTTAATCCCCCCGATTAGTGTACCGATACCGGCTATTTGCAAGCCGAGGACGTAATAATCTACGCCATGGTCGCCGCTATAGGTTGTACCAGCGAGCGGTGCATACGATGTCCAACCTGCATCCGGTGCTCCACCTGTAAACCAGCTGACGTTAAGCAGCACGCCGCCGAACAAGAATGTCCAGAAGCCTAGTGAGTTAACGAAAGGAAAGGCTACGTCGCGCGCGCCGATTTGAAGCGGAACGACCGCATTCATAAGAGCGAACAACAGCGGCATGGCCGCTAGGAAGATCATGGTCGTACCGTGCATGGTTAGTAGCTCGTTGTATGTATCCGCGCTAACAAAGTCATTAAGCGGCTTCCACAATTGAACCCGAATCAAAATCGCTTCCAAACCGCCGACAAGGAAGAAAAATCCGCCAGCGATCATATACAATATGCCAATTTTTTTATGGTCAACCGTTGTCAGCCAGTCCATCAGACCGCTGTAACGTTTGACCTGATGCGAATGCGCATGAGCCAAAGTAGGTACCTCCTTCAATCACCGATAAATTATTGTTGGTAGTTAAGCTTCAGTTCAGATAAATATTTTGCAATACCTTCAAGTTCTTGCTCAGTCAAATCGATCTTGCCCATTTGGTTGCCCGGTTTAACTTCATCCGGATTTTTAATCCATTTGTGTAAGTTATCGTAGACTGAACCTTCATTGGAATATTGCGGATCATCGGTGTTAACGAGTATACCTCCGACAGTCTCACGGCTTCCGATACCTGTCAAGTTAGGATATGCCGGTCCGCCAAGGTCGCCCACAGCGTGGCAAGATAGACATTTGCTTTCGAATGCTTTCGCAATTGCTGGATCGCTTGGGAGTGCTACAGGCTCTTTAAGACCAGCTACCCAACGATCAAATGAAGCCTCGTCCACTGATTTGACCTTAAAGTCCATCAGGCCGTGCGAAGGTCCGCAAAGCTCGGCGCATTTACCTAGGTAAACGCCTTCTTTTGGAGCTGAGAAGTACATGGCGTTTTCATTAGCGCCAGGGTTTGTATCGATTTTACCCGCAAGCGATGGAATCCAGAACGAGTGAAGCACGTCAGCGGATTTCGCTTTAACGGAGATCGTCTTGCCTTTTGGAATGATAAGTTCCTGCGCTGTTTTGATTCCGTAATCCGGGTATTCAAACTCCCACCAGTATTGGTGTGAAGTAACGATTACTTGAACCGCTTCCGGATCTTTGCTGTAGTCTTTAGCTAAGTTAAATACGGATTGTACAGTCGGAACGCCTAAAATGATAAGCATGATGATCGGAATAACTGTCCAAATGATCTCCAGCTTATGATTCCCCTCAACTTGCTTTGGAATCGTTTTGTCTCCCTTGCGTCTGCGAAACCGAATAATTACATACAAAGAAATCGCAAAGACGACAACAATCACGATTAACATGATTCCGATTGCCAGTTTCATCAGTCCGAATTGCTCTTCCGCTACAGGTCCCTGAGGATTCAGCGTCGACAAATCGCTCCGCCCACAAGCCGCTAGCACCAGTACCATCATGGCCATAAGCGGCGCAAGCCGTTTTACAAATCGCCACCGTTTCATCATTAATCAACCCCACTTTTGACGTTTTCGCAGCTGCCTGATTTTCACGTGGCATGCGGCTGGCTGCGTGTTTCACAGATGTTATTACAACTCCTGCAACTTAAATCACTTTATTAAATATAAAGTTGAAGCCCCTATTTGTCAATGTTCCACAGAGAGTTCACAAATTGTTCTCAAAGCTGTCAAAAACGCATTGTTGCAACGTTTTTAAGCTATTGTATTCCAATTTGCAGCCTGTCTGTATGGCGTACTCTCTACCCTACATTGTGCACCAAACCCATGGTCAATTATGTATGCTCCTTGAAACGTATATTTACGCCTCCAAGGCAAAAACTAAAGCCATTATCGTATGAATGGGGGTCCGTTCTTAATGCTAAAACGAATGGCCGCACTGATGCTTTCCGCTATCGTATTAACGACCGCAGCCGGCTGCAATTACGAAGAGCTAGCCCAGAAAAGCGACACCGATTACGGCAGCCGTCAGGCCAACGATCCGAAGATGCTGGGCGGGAAATCGTATGGTCCGATGTCGAATAATCCGCATCAGCATGACAATGCTTTTTTTGAATACAGCTCGGTTGTTTCAAGAAAGGTTTCTGATCTAAATGGCATTGCCTCTGCAATCGTCATGCTGACGGACAAAAATGCGTACGTAGGCTTAATGCTGGATTGGACTGCAGTCGGCACCCGCAATCACGGCGGTAAAACGGAGCAAGACAATACCGGTACAAATGAAGGGGTATACAATCATGATACCGGAAGCCCTTACGGCAACAGCCGCATGCTCGTTTCACCTTACAATTCCTATTTTTCCGTCAATGATATTAATGACTTGTCTGATGAGCTTAAGCAAACCGTCGCCCTAAAAGTTCGCGAACTCGCGCCTACGGTACAAGAGGTTCATATTTCGGCCAACATGGAGTTCGTCAATTATTTCAATGAATTCGCCAAAGAGGCTTGGGGCGGACGCTCGCTCATGCCTTGGATTGATCAGTTTAATAAGGTAGTCAAATATCATTTTGCCGGAGGCAAGGATATGCCGGCGCCTATCACCCAGCCAGGAACCTATAGCCCTTCCGAGGCGCAAATGGATCAATAAAAAAATCGCTTCTATTATATATAGCAAAAAAAAGGCTCTCTTGTCGGAGAGCCTTTTTTTTGTTATTACAACCTATTCCTTTATTAACGTGCTGGAGAAAAGCTGCTAACCTCCGCGAGAATGGCTTCTGTTTGAGCAAGCAGCTCGTCAGACAAGACGATGTCGATGGCCTTCACATTCTCTTCGATTTGTGCCGGACGGCTGGACCCAATAATAGCCGAGCTAACATTAGGCTGGCGCAGCACCCAAGCAAGTGCGAATTGGGACAAGGAAACGTCGATGCTTGCTGCAAGCCGTTCAAGCTTCTCAGCCACTTGCAAAACATCCTCACGCAAATAGCTGTTAAGAACGCCATTTGTCTTATCGTTTGCTGCGCGGCTGTCGGAAGGAATCGGTTGGCCGGGCTTATATTTCCCTGTTAGAACGCCTTGAGCTAGCGGAGAGAAGACGACCTGCCCCATCCCCTCCTGCTCGCTTGCGCGAATGACATCCTGTTCAATATATCGCTCGAACATATTATATATCGGTTGGTTGGATACGAGAGGACGCAGCCCAAGACGCTTGCTGGTCGCAGCCGCATCTGTAATTTGCTCTGCCGTCCACTCGCTTATTCCGGTATAGAGCACCTTCCCCTGCGCTGTCAAATCATCGAGCGCCCGCAGCGTTTCTTCTACCGGCGTATCGTTATCAAAGCGATGGCATTGATAGAGATCGATATAATCTGTACCCAAACGCTTTAAGCTCGCCTCGCACTGCTCGACGATATGCTTTCTAGACAATCCGCGGTCATTGGGTCCCGAACCCATCGGGAAAAATACCTTTGTAGCAAGCACATAGCTGCTGCGCGTATACTCTTTTAAGGCATGTCCCATTACCTTCTCAGCTTCACCGTTATTGTAAGCGTTAGCAGTATCAAAAAAATTAATGCCGATCCCATATGCTTTATGTATGCATGCCTGTGCGGTTTCCGCTTCTGTCGCCGTACCGTACGTTAACCAGCTGCCAAGTCCGATTTCGCTTATTTTAAGCCCGCTTTTTCCTAGTTTTCTATATTTCATTCGCCAACACTCCTCTTTTCGTATCCGCTGCTTTCAAGTAGTAGTGTATAGCAGTTCATTCTATTATTAAAGTAGTGAATGTTTTTTCATTTTATTATCTCCAATATATATACTATACTTATGGTAGTAGCAATGGAGAGGGGATCGTCTAATTGAGCGCACATAATTACATTCCGAAAGAGCCTTTGCATATCGAATGCAATATTGAGAAAACATTAGACGTTATTGGCGGTAAATGGGCTTTTCTTGTTTTGCGAGAGTTGTTTTGCGGCACTAAAAGGTTCGGGGAAATACAAAGGCTGATTCCTGCGGTAAGTCCTCGCGCGTTGACAAGCACGCTCCGACATCTGGAAGAGAAGGGCGTGCTTGAACGCAAGGTATTTCCAACCGTACCGGTAACGGTCGAATATACGTTGACGCCAAAAGGCGAGGATTTGCATCAAATTTTAAAAGAAATGAAACGTTGGGCTGCTATGTGGACCTAGCTCAAGGCTTCAGCGAATGATCCGGCAGTGATTTGGTGCTCGCTTGAAAGCGATCGATCGCAGTCTGATAGATACGGCGATCACTTTCATTACGGGACAGCCGTTCAAGGCGGAGCAGCTCCGCCTCAAACTGCTCGATCAGCATCGAGATGCGCTCTTTCGGTTTTGTTTGATTGTTTTGCGGCTGATTTCCCTCTTGGCCGGTTTGAATATGCAGCTCGTCATTGCTGTCAAGTTGAGCAAGAAACACATCCGCTTCTTTCATATCCCTCTTTTTCAGCTCGTGCAGCAGCCATTGCCGGTCATGCCCCACCCTTTCAAGCACTTCATCTTGGATGTCCCCATCCATCAGTACGGTTTGCGCTTCCCACTCATTAGCCACATTCCATCCGAGTACATCAGGCGTTATAGGTTGATATTCCTTCTTCAGCATCACATTGACTTCCCCGCTTGACTCCATAACGGCAAACTCCACATCTGCCACGCGGTAAACGTCTTTTTTCCTCAGTTGCTCCAGCATTTCATCTAATGTCAATCGTTCCTTATGCAAATTCTTTTTGAGCAGCTGTCCATCTTTAATGAGAACCGTCCCTTTGCCATCAATAAAATCACGAGCTTTTTTGCTTTTCATCGTCAAAAATTCCATAGCGACCGATACGCTTACCCACACCAATAGGGAAACCATCCCTAGATACCATAAATTGTCGAGATCAAGTGAGACATAGGCGGCAATGTTACCGATCGATATGCCTGTTATGTACTCAAATAAAGAAAGCTGTGAAATTTGACGTTTGCCTAGCACCTTCGTAAGCGCAAATAAAATAACGATCGCTGCTAATGTACGAAGGATAATTTCAAACCAACTTGGCATTTTGACTTCCCCCCTTCCATCTCTAGAGTATCCAGAAAGGTAAAAGTCATGCGTTTTCCATTTAGATGTTGCAATTCATTATGAAGTGTAGTATTATAGAAAGAACGTATTATATTTAACCCCAGCAAATCCCCAGTAAGATTCATTGTTTTCCTCGGATTTTGATTTCTTTGCTGTTAATTCTCAAACCTGTTACGTGATGTATTTCTGATTCACACTGGCGCGGTCATCGGAGCCGCGAGGACGGAAGAGAGGTAGGGCTTTCGTTGTTTTAGAATGCGAGTTTTAGACAACTTGGTACACATGCTGTTTGCTGTTAACAAGGGGATTCCATACGGCCTTTCGCTCATGAAGAGGTCCGGTTAAATATAAAATACAAACAGGGCTGTCCGGCTAGTGCATTTATGTACTGGCAAGGCAGCCCTATCCAATTTTCAGGGCCTTTATTCGTTCGGACAAACACTTGCGGCAAAATGACCGGAACGATTTATTTTGGTTTCCAAATACCGTTCATTATACTCTGATCGATCTCCCCATAGCGGAATGCGATTCGACACTTCCAGTCCGGCTGCCTGAAGCGCATCAAGCTTTCGCGGGTTGTTCGTAATCAGAGAGACCGGCTTAGATCGCAGAGCCTTCAATACGCGTATGGCATCGCCATAATTGCGCGCATCGTCAACAAAACCCAGCTCCACATTAGCCTCAACGGTATCGTAGCCCTGCTCTTGCAGCAAATACGCCATCGCTTTACTAAACAGCCCAATACCTCTGCCTTCATGATTCGCCAAATAAAATAAAGCACCCGAGCCATTCTGAACAATCATGCGCATCGATTCATGCAGCTGGTAGCCGCAATCGCAGCGCTTGCTTCCGAAGATGTCGCCTGTGTGGCAAATGCTGTGCATGCGAATCCAAGCTTCCTCCGCTTGCTCAAAGCTACCGTACACAAGCACGCTGGATTGCTGCATCTCAGCCAAATTGATTGCGGATAGCTTCTCGATAATGGATTCCGCATCGTCCAGCTTCTCCTCGCATAGCAGCCAGCAATACCACTGGAATATCGCCTCCCCTTCATCCATTTTCACAGGAAGCTGAATCGGCCCAACCAAATAAATGATGCCTTTGTCACTCTCAATGACTTTGATTTTGTGATCAACAATGGAAACCGCTTCTGTATGCATAGGTATGCTCCTGACCTGTTAAAAAATAGCTGCTTCCATTATTATGAGCTCTAAGCAATTCCGTTATGCCCGCTCTGAACGGGAGCATATGAATATTACCCGCAATTATTTCACAAGACAATCCACCATTTGATCCAAGTGCTGCTCCAGCGTAATTGGATTATAGCTTGTCCAGTGCATGCTTACCGCATCGCCCCGTCCCTTTTGTACAGCCGGAAGACTGCTGCTTCCTACGAAAAAAGAGAGCCATACCGCAGCAACTGCAGCATGGCTCTCTCTGTTTTCTAAACCTTCTAGCCTAATCTCGTCTCACGAATATCTGCCGTTACGCCCTCTGGCACTCGAATGCTCACTTTCGCATGCGCGGGATAAGAAACCTCTAGCTTCATAGCCGAACCACCCTGTTCTACTTTCCAAGAAACATCGATTCGCCCCCCGCCAGGGTGCGGCACGCTGCCCTTCGCCCATGCAAGCCCGCATAAATTAGGCGCGATCTCCACCTCTGTCCATGCGGCTGTTAATGCTTTCACGCCTAACAGCTCGCGCCCTAAGAAATAGGCGGGCGCTGAAGACCAAGCATGGCAGTGGCTGCGTGTCAGCAGATCCTCATGCGCACGATTTTCGGAAAAGTTAGGATACATCTCCCAGCAAGTCGTCGCCCCGTTGTCAATCATGATGCCATAATGATGGCGAATGTCATCTACGATTTGCTGCGCATTGCCTGATTTAGCTAAAGCTTCATAATAGAAGAACGACATAAACGGACTTCCGATTTGTATAAAATGCGCTGGCGGCTGCTCCATATATTGCGCCAGCCGCTCATGCCGCGCGCCCTTAGCAACCTCTGTCAGAGTTGCAACAACCTGCGTCTGCATGCTGAGCACCTCCGATCTGCGCCCATCTGCATGAATGCAGTCAATATAAGCCTGATTCGTTTCATCCCACAAATGCTCATTGATCGCGGTCGAAAGCTTTTCCGCTTCACTTGCAAGCCAATCAGCTCCAGCGGAATCATCAGCGATTATAGCTAGCTCGGCTGCCGCTTTCAGCGTTTTGACAAGAAACATGTTCTGATGCGCAACGACTCCATCATTCGGCTGATCGATCGGCGACCAATCAAGGAAATTCCAGCCCTTAATGTTGAATAGCCCGTTTCCATCTATTTTGTCTACGTAATGCTTCAACGTAAACTTCATATGCACGTACATTTCCTTCGCAAAGTCGCGGTCTCCCGTTTGCAGGTAGTACTCGTGACAAGCAAGCGCCCAGAAAAAAGTCCAGTTCGGAATGACGCTGTTCCAGCCGCTTGGCACTTGATTGACTAACAGCGGCGTCTGGTCCTTCGAGCCCGGAACCAGCCGGAGGCAACGCTTTACAATATCGTTTACGCCATACAAATAGTTGCTGATTAACGCTTCGTTGCGGCTGTCCCCTACCCAGAACACCTGCTCATAAGCGGGACAATCAACGAAGGTGTCCTCCATGCAGAGCTTCGTCGTATGCTGGCTAATTTGCCATATATCATTAAGCAGAGGGTCTGCGCATTGGAAATTGCCGACCTCCGCAACCGGATAATTGCTCTGCAAGCATGACAACCCATAAAACTTAACCGGCCTCGCAGCACCCCGCACCGTTACCATTTGATAGCGGAAGCCGCGTCTGATCGGAGATACATATAGCTGTCTGCCCTGCCTGCAAACATACCGAATCGTATTATCAAGACCGTAAGTATCTTGCCGGAAATGGCTGTTCATATATTCAAAGCCGTAAAAATCAATTACCGTGCCCGCATCTGCATCTATCTCGAAGGTCAAATAACCAGAGTATTCTTTGCCAAAATCGATAACCATCTCCGTATCCGCCCCGTTGAAAATAGGAACGATGCCCGCTTCCGCATTTGGAATGACCAATTGCTGCAAGGCTGCTGGGATAGCTAATGCGGTGCTTTCCTTTTTATACACGCATAGCGCAAATACATCGGCTTCGCTCACAAATTTGTTCGGAATCGGCTTCACCCAATCGGCATAGCCTGCTAGATCTCCCGCAGAGGCTACCGAGCCTATGATCTCCGTATAAAGAGGATGCTGGCGATTAAACGGCTGCTTCGGCTGATGATCGATGTGAATTGCCGTTTCGAACGGGCCGATTGAGCAAAATACGGATTGCTCTTTCTCGTCGCTCTCCCACGGCGAGCGAAATGCAAATGGCTTCTCGCAGTATAGCCCCAGATGAATAATGCCGGGATGAGACTGGCCGGACACGTCCACTAGCAGCAAATGCTCGCCGGCATCCAACTCCAGCTCTGCATAGCGCTCGACGTCCTTCCTGCCAAATGCCTCAATCGGCTTTCCGTTCAACGTAGCTGCAACGATTCCTTCGCCAAAAGCAGCACCGAGTATAACGGAAGCAGGCTCTTCCAGTTGCAGTAGTGTCGCTGCATAACCGGTACATTCGAGATGATTCGCATGATTCTCACTGCCTGCTACCAAATGGTTACGCACATCTATCGCAGCCGTCCAATGAAAGGTTTTCACTTTGTTTAGCGCTTCTACTCGCTTCGGGAAAACCTGCTCTTCCGTCAGCAAAGGAATATAGCGGGGAATGAGCGTCGTCCATGGCCCTTCCCCTACCGCAGCTATGACAATCGCTGATGCCCAGCCGCTATCTGCATACTCACGTTCCTTCCAGTCGTCGCTCCACAGCGCGCCATCCACATATTCCGAGAAAGCGTGCTGACATGCCATACGTGTAGAGCGTGAATGCTGGCCGAGATAACGAGCTGTCCGCCATGATTGATCACTGCTCACCGTCTCTAGAACGCTGCCGTCTTCCCGCAGCAAATCCAGCTGTGCCAGCAAGCCGCCGCGCCCGCGAATATAATAGAAGGTCGTTATGCCAAAATGCATAACCAGCACCGCAATCGTATTTAACTTGCCGGGCTCAAGCAAATGCCCCACCTCATAGGTATCGTAGGATTGCTCAGCCGGCCATGAACGAACTGGCCCCCGTCCCAGCCTCTTGCCATTGACATACAACACATATCTAGAATCCGCCGTTATGCGAAGTGAGCCTTCACTCCAGCCTTCCAGCGGCACCATGAAAGTTTTACGGAAGCAGTGCCACTCATTACGAGGACTCTCCTCCCCTTCGGTCCAAATCCAATTTGCCTGCCATGCATGATTCATTTTAGCGTCAGCTCCTTAACCGTATTATCTCTGATTGTACAGCAGCGAAAGAACAGGCTAATGGGTTGATTACGACAAATATATAGGTGTAAAATGACATGTGATAGCTTTGTAAGCGTATACGACTGAGTGGCTTTCTTTCATATTTTCATAGAATAGGGGCGCTTCCGATTGAAAAAAAATGTCCAGCTTACCAAGGGCGAGCTATATTTTAATGATGAGCTTTCGATTCTCGTTAATCGGGTAAGCGAGCGATTCGAGCTGCGCGAGCATGCGCATGAATTTGTGGAGATTTGTTATGTATGGGAAGGCAGCGGCTTTCATTATATTGGAGATAAGGCGCTGCGCGTCACGAAAGGGGATTTATTTTTTATTCCAATCGGTATCTCTCATGTATTTAGGCCGTCCTCCTCGGCTGCGGATAGCCATCTAATCGTCGGCAACTGCATCTTTGAGCAATCGGTCCTTGATTCCCTTACGAGCACGATGCCAAATACGCTAAATTCCTATCGTTTTAAACATATCGGCTCCCATGTAATGAAGGACTGGATACCCTTCCGTGAACATAGGCAGGAATTTGGGAGCTTATTCGACCGGATGCTTCAGGAATCTCAGCAAGCCCGCTTGGGTTTTCATACGATGCTGCTCGCTATGCTGCTTGAGCTGCTTCTGCTGCTGGAGCGCCGTCTAGAGAACGAGAGCTTTCCGTCTAATGCTATCGCGCCCAATGAGCGTATGGACATTATTATCCACTATATACGTTCGCGGCTGCACGAGCCTCTTTCCCTGCGCGACGTTTCGAGGCAGATTCAGCTTGGCGAGCGGCAGGTGCAGCGGATTATTCAAGCCTCAACGGGACTTACGTTTACAAGCCTGCTCCGCAAGGAGCGTATCGAGAAAAGCTGTATCCTGCTTGAGCAAACAACAAAAACAGCGGCGGAAATCGCTCCACTTGTCGGCTTTCACGACATGAAGCATTTCCACCGCCTATTCAAGCAGCTGATCGGCATGACGCCAATTCAATTTCGCCAAGCGTCACATCCTGCTGCCACACCACGAGGTTATTCCTCATAGATCATTTTTCTCGTCATGCCGCCATCAATCGTAATATGGGTACCCGTTACAAAATCATTGTTAGGGTCGGTTAAGTAGAGGCACGCGCGCGCGATATCCGCTGGTTTGCCAACGCGCTGTGACGGATGCTGCGTGTGATCCTCCGGGCGCAGCTTATCGTAATCGCCTGTCTCGATCCAGCCTGGGCAGATTGCGTTGACCGTAATGCGATCCGGGCCAAGCGACACGGCCATCGCATGCGTAAGCGACAAAATCCCGCCCTTCGAGGCGGCATAGGCTTCCGAATTCGGTTCCGACATCGTCGCTCTCGTCGAGGAAATATTTACGATAGCTCCGCCGCCGCTTGTCCGCATCAGCTTGGCCGCTTCACGGGAGCAGACAAACGTCCCGCGAAGGTTCGTGTTCACGACGTCGTCCCATTCATCTATAGATAGATCATAGGGTGACTTCCATATGCCAAAGCCTGCATTATTAATGACGATGTCCAGCCTGCTTAGTATTGTCTCAATATCGCGGAACAGCCCTGCGACCTCATCCGGCTTGCTCATATCAATTACAAAGGATAGAGAATCATAGCCAGCCTCTTGGAGCAGCTCGCCTGTCTGCTCTAGTCCAGCTTCATTCTTATCCACTAGAACGGGAAGCGCTCCTTGCTCTGCGTAGGCGATTGCAAGCGCACGGCCTATTCCCGCTCCGGCACCTGTTATAAGTACTATTTTATCGTCGTAGACTGACTCCATCTGATTTCCTCCTCAGCATTGCTGTGCTTTCAGTATGAGTGTAATCGAAAACTGCCAAAAATGAAAACGGCATAAACCCGCTATAAGCAGAACCATTTGCGAACTGACGCTCTCTCCGATTTACCCGCCCACCCTGAATTGTGGCTAAGTCGTGTCAAATTGTCTGAAAATTCAATTCTTATAGCAAAAAAAGTTTCAGAAGCCCTTGTCAATTTTCCTTAAAGCGAATATGATAAAAGCAAGAAGAGGTTGTGAATGTTTTCACGTAGTAATGTATATTGTGAAATAATTCACGTTGTAAGGTCGGCGGCCAATACGGCTCACGTACTTTGCACATACAATAGGAGGCGTTTGATATGACGATGAACATTGCTGTTATTGGCTGCACCCACGCAGGAACTGCTGCTATTACCCAAATGGCTAAGCTTTACCCCGAGGCTCGCATTACGGTATATGAACGGAACGACAACATCTCGTTCCTATCGTGCGGAATCGCATTGCATGTAGGCGGTGTTGTAAAAGATGCCGAGCAGCTATTTTACGCTACGCCCGACCAGCTCGCTAAGCTTGGCGTAACGACGCATATGCGCCATGATGTTCTGGCTGTAGATACGGATGCCAAAACGATTCAAGTCCGCAACCTTGTTACCGGCGGCGAATTTACAGATACCTTCGATAAGCTCGTCGTTACGACAGGCTCGTGGCCGATTATTCCGCAAATGGAAGGAATCGAGCTTGAGAATATCGTGCTATGCAAAAACTATAATCATTCGAAGACGATTATTGAAAAAGCTAAAAATGCGAACCGCATTGCCGTCATCGGCGCCGGCTATATCGGCATAGAGCTTGTTGAAGCCTTTGAGCAGCTTGGCAAGCAGGTCACCTTGATCGACAATATGGAACGCATTTTATATAAATATTTGGACCAAGAATTTACCGATGTCACCGAGCAAGCGCTCGTTGATAAAGGCATTACAATCGCTACCGGCGAAACCGTTACTTCGTTTGCAGGTGCAGATGGCCGCGTTACGACAGTCAATACGACTGCTGGGCAATATGAGGCAGACCTCGTAGTACTCTGCATCGGCTTCCGTCCTAATACGGAGCTGCTGAAAGGCCAAGTCGACATGCTGCCAAACGGAGCGATCATCGTCGATAATTATATGAGAACGAGCAAGCCCGATATATTTGCCGCTGGCGACAGCTGCGCCGTCCACTATAATCCAACCGGACAAAATGCGTACATCCCGCTAGCAACAAACGCGGTTCGCATGGGGACGCTTGTTGCCAAAAACCTGATGAAGCCAGTAGTCAGATATCTCGGAACGCAAGGCACATCGGGGATTAAAATTTACGATTACAACATCGCATCGACTGGTTTAACGGAAACGGCTGCGCTTGCTGCGGGAATGAATGTGAAAAATGTCACAATCGTCGACAACTATCGTCCCGAGTTTATGCCTACGTACGAGCAAGTGACGCTAAAGGTCGTTTATGAAGCAGAAAGCGGCAGAATTGTTGGGGCGCAGGTGCTATCGAAGGTTGATCTAACGCAATCGATCAATACGCTGTCGGTATGTATCCAAAACGCCATGACGATGGACGAATTAAGCTACGTCGACTTTTTCTTCCAGCCGCATTACAACAAGCCATGGAACCTGCTTAATCAAGCCGGCTTGCAGGCTGTATAAGCTTTTTCAAATGGAGCTGCCGGGATGAGAACCACTTACAATCCTTGCAGCTCCTTCAATATTCAACATGCGATTTATTCATAAAACAAAAAGCACCCTCACAGGTGCTTTCATTCATGACTTCCTTATAACACGGGCGTATTCAAAGCTGTCTGAATGTTTTGCAGGTCAAGCTGGATTTGCTCATTAACATTCCATGGGTGGTATAGCCCATTCTCCAACATGTAATTAACAATTCTCTCGTGCATATCGATCGCTTCATCCAGCTGCTTGGCAAGCGTTGCTTTTACCTCCGGAGTTCCGCTCTCCGTTAGTGCCATTGCATAGTTTCTTACACCGCTCTTCGCCGTAACCAGAAAGTCCATGGCAATGACTTGATCGGTCATTGCATTCAAGCCTGTTAAACGCTCAATGATGGTATTCATGCTGTTTTCACCTCCTATATAGTCGTTTTGGATAAAATGGCTCCGAGCTCTTCCAGCTGCCGAGTCGATACGTCAACGTCTAACAATAAAATTTCCTTTAATGCCGGATCTGAAACTAACCCATGCATGGTCTTAGCCTTTGTTAAGCATACTGTCTTGAATGCAGCAATTTCATGAACTTCCAGCGTTTCATGCAAAGCATATGTCATGAGCGAGTTGCACCTCCGATTCTATTAATAACATCAAGGCTTGAGAATGACTTTAATGCAGTTATCCTGTCTCGTATCAAAAACTTCATAGCCGCGTTTAGCCTCACTAAGCGGCATGATATGTGTGACGATGTCTCCCACCTCTACTTTGCCTGTCGCAATCAGCTCATACATATAAGGCATATAGTGGATGACTGGAGCTTGTCCCGTGCGGATATTGACATTCCGTTGAAAAATATCGCCAAGCGGGAACCCGTTATACCGTCCGCCGTATACCCCCGTAATTTGGATCGTGCCGCCCTTGCGCACGCACTGAGAAGAAATCACGATACCGCCCATTGCTCCGCCATGCAGCTTGAGACCTGAAGCGATAGCCTCCAACGGAGTCATCTTACCGCTCATCCCGGAACAATCGATTACGACATCCGCTCCGCCTTTCGTCATTTCCTTCAAGTGATTGCCAATATTCTCTCCGTGCTCGAAGTTTACAGTTTCTACTTTGTTGGTACGCTTTGCATGCTCCAGGCGGTAATCGATATAATCAACCGCGATTACGCGCTTTGCTCCTTTTAACCAACAAAATTTTTGAGTTAACAGACCTACAGGGCCACAGCCCAAAACGATAACGGTATCTCCGTCCTTCACGCCGGAATTATCGACGCTCCAGTAGGCAGTTGTCATAGCATCGGCAATTAAACATAGCTTTTCATCCGGCTCTTCGCAGCTTTCTGGAATTTTGAAGTGAGTAAAATTAGCATAAGGCACCCGCAAAAATTCCGCCTGTCCGCCAGGATAACCTCCTGTCGTTCCTGAATATCCGAAATAAGCGCCCATATCCCCGTTCTCATTTGAGTTATCGCATTGGCTTTCCAACTGGTTTTTGCAGTAGAAGCATTCACCGCAGCTGATATTAAACGGAATGATGACACGGTCACCCTTTTTTAAATTCGTTACGCCGGGACCGACCTCTTCTACTATTCCCATTGGCTCATGTCCAATCACGTAGTCTTCCTGTAGATTAGGAATCATGCCGTGAATCAGGTGCAAGTCTGAACCGCAAATAGCCGTGGTCGTCATTCTGACGATCATATCATCGGCTTTCTCGATTTTTGGATCGGGTACTTCCTTTACCACGACATTCTTGAGGCCTTGATACGTGACAGCTTTCATTTTTCAATTCCTCCAATAATGTTATTCATCAGGTGTCCGATCAAACATGCCTTTGCGTGAGGTATCGCCTGGGAAGAGATCCATTCCCCCGATTTGTACAGCATTAAGAGCGCCAAGCATATCCAATTGGAATTGTTCCTGAAGTCCGTAAGGATGAAACCATTTCTTGCTGATCATTAAATCAGTAATTTCCTGATGCATTGCAATGCCTTGGTAGAGCTGAGCCCGCAAAAGCGCTCTAGCGTCTGGAGAAATCGTTTCAGTTAGCGCTGTCGCAGTGTTTCTTACCCCCTCCTTGGCTCGGATGAGGAAATCCATTGCAAACGTCATATCCGCCATTTCCGGCATATTCAGTGCATTGCTCGGGTCTAAATAATCATTATTCATCAATTTTCACCTTCAATTTAAGATTGGTGTTGGACGATTAGGAATGGGAGCTTGGAATGCGGCTTTTGCATACACGACTTGCAGGTCGGCAATCGCTTGCGTTGCTTGCTCCACGTCTTTCTGCATCAATGCTTTCAGGTCTTGATCGAATACTAATCCTTGCATCATTTTGGATTTTAATATGCACAGCGTCTTGAAGTTGATTGCTTCATGTACTTCGAGCGACTCATGCGCCGCCAATGTTTGTTGATTTATCACATAATCACCTCCAGTGGTATGCTGTCCACTATAGGAAGAAATATTCTTTTATCCAGTGCTTAAAATCCATAAAAAACAGTAACAGAATATGATTTCCATACAAAGCTAAATCAATTGTTAGGCTTGTGTCTCCTAGCCTTTTATTCACATACAAAAAGAGCCGCCATCGACATGGCAGCTCTTTCTATATGTCATTATTTAGTATCAGCCGGCGGAAGGCCAAAGTTCGGTGTGCCGTCGATGTTCCATGTGAACACCTTTGCTCGCGCATGGCGATTCGGATCAAACAGCGGATCGCCTACAATTTCTTTGTAGCTGCGGGCATGGTAGATGAGAATATCCTGCTTGCCGTCCTCCGATACCGTAAAGCTGTTATGTCCCGGTCCGTATTGGCTGTTTTCATCACAGCTCGCAAACACTGGCTCCTGCGACTTCACCCAAGAGGCTGGATCTAGCAAGTCGCTCGTTTCAACAGCCGTCAGCATGCCCATCGCATAATTGTGATTCGTCGCGCTGCCGGAATACGTCAAATAGATTTTGCCGCCACGTTTCAGCACAGCCGCTCCCTCATTCACCATGAAGCCGATAACTTCCCAATCCAGCTCAGGCCTCGTGATCATCACCTGCTTGCTCTTAAGCGTCCATGGATTGTCCATCATCGCAATATACAAATTTGTATTGCCTTGAATGGCGGGGTCCTGCTGCGCCCATACTAAATATTGCTCGCCGTTATGCTCGAAGCTAGTAGCATCCAAAGAGAAGGAATCCCAATCCGTGACGATTTGTCCCTTCTCCGTCCAGCTGCCTTCAAGCGGATTCGCCGAGTCGTTCTCAAGCACATACATACGATGCCGGAACGGTGCGTCTTCCTTCGCAGCGGCGAAGTAGATATACCATTTGCCACCGATAAAATGCAGCTCCGGAGCCCAAATGTTTTTGCTCATCGCCCCTGTATGATGCTGCTTCCACACGACAGCCTGCTCTGCATCGGTCAGCCCTTCGATCGTAGACGCTCTTCGCAGCTCGATTCTATCATACTCAGGGACGGAGCCCGTAAAATAATAATACCCATCCGCATGCTTCAAAACCCAAGGGTCTGCCCGTTGCTCTACTAATGGATTACGCAGCTGCTTGCGCGACTGCTCGGATGCTTGTATGCTCATGATTCCTCTCAATCCTCCAGCTAAAAATGGTATGTACTTGGGTTGGAAATATAATTTGTCAAGCCAACTATTAACATATAAAATAAACAAATAGTTCCCTTTTGTAGAATATTAATAACGGATATCATAACAACTTCTTATTTCATTCATTTAAATGAAGAGCGATTGCAATGTTAATAAAGTTGAGCGGAGTGAAAGCATGAAGATAGATATTTCAGATACGCATTTACCGGTTTATGAAGCATTGGCGAGCGATGTAAGACTTCGGATCATTCAATTGCTGGCGAAGCAGGAAATGAATATTAAGGATCTCGCACAGGCGCTCGAGCTGAGCAGCCCAATCATGACGATGCATGTCAAAAAGCTGGAGAAAGCCGGGCTTATCAGCTCCGAGATGGTTTCCAGCAGCGGCGGCACCAAAAAAATGTGCAAGCTTATTACCGACAGCATCGAAATCGATTTCCCTTCCAAAAGCCGTCCCGCGCTGCGCACTTATCACGAATCTATCGTTTCCGTAGGCCATTATACCGACTTCGAAGTAGAACCAACATGCGGCCTCGCTACTACGGTGAAGGTAATCGGCATGTTCGACGAGCCGCGTTTTTTTCTTGATTCGGAGCGCACTAATGCGAAAATATTATGGTTCAGCAGCGGCTTCATCGAATACAAGATTGCTAACTTTCTACTGAAAAGCGAGAAGCCAACCGAGCTCGAAATTTCTTTCGAAATATCGTCCGAGGCTCCGTTTGCCAACGAGAATTGGCCGTCCGACATTTCCTTTTATATCAACGGCACCAAAATCGGCTTATGGACAAGCCCAGGCGACTTCGGCGGAAAACGCGGGAAGTACACGCCTGATTGGTGGTGGGACGAGATCAATCAATATGGCCTGCTTAAAGTATTGAAAATTACGCCTAACGGAACGTTTATAGACGGCCAGCAAATATCCGACGTTACCCTTGATGATATCGACATCTTAAACAAGCAGTGGAAATTCCGCATAGCCGTTGAAGAAGACGCCGAAAATGTAGGCGGCGTTACGCTATTCGGCGCCGGTTTCGGCAACTATAACCAAGACATCGTCTTCAAGCTATACTACGAACGAAACGATTAGGAGCTAGCGGCCTCAGCCGCTAAGCTCCTTTTTTCACGTCAGGCACCGGCGTTCATTGCGCTATTCACCCGCGATACCGGAACGCTCCACGCTTTCTACGAAGTAGCGCTGCGTGAACATGTACAGGATGAGCACAGGCAGTATCGTGAGCATGACGCCGGCCATGACTTGGTTTTGCAGCGTGGGCGCCATGCCTAGCGTGCCTGCGGATACGGAGCTCGATGCCTGCTGAAGATCTAAATTCGCGTTTCCGTTGAAGAAGGCCATATTTTGCGCCAAATTAAAATACTCCGGAACGAGCAAATACATATTAGGCTCGAATAGGTCATTCCAGTGCCATACGACCGAGAACAGGAAGACGACCAGCATGGCCGGCTTGGCGAGCGGGAACATAATCATCCAGTACGTGCGGAATGCGCCTGCGCCATCGATTCTCGCCGCCTCCTCCAGCACGTTCGGGAGGGTGCGATAAAATTGTATAAAGATAAGCACGAACAAGGAGCCTTTCAGCCCGTGGCCGAGCAGCGCTGGCACAACAAACGGCAAATGCGTATTGACCCAGCCCAAGTCGAGGAAAAAGGTAAACAGCGGCACGACAATCGTCTGCGGCGGTACAAGAAACGTAAACACGACCATCGCCAGAAACAGCGCTTGACCGGGGAAGCGGTAACGCGCGAAGCCGTAGCCGACAATAGAGCAGCTGACGACCTGCAAAATCGCGCTCCCGAAAGAGATGATCGAGCTGTTCAATAGCCCCGGCCAGAAGTTGATCGCCTTAAGCGCAATCGAGTAATTCGTTAAGCTGAACTGCTTCGGAATCCATTGAATCGTCGCATCCGCTACATCCTCCGGCCGCATAAGCGATTTGGATACCATGTAAAGCAGCGGATAGACGAATACGAACGCCAAGCTGAGTATGACTAAATAGTAGAAGAACGTTCCGACTATGCCGCGTCCGCGCTTCATCCACGTCACCTTCCAGACCGCTTCCGCTTTGCCTTGAAGACCCGCATATTTTTCGGTCACACTTGGTGAACTCATGCCTTCTACCCCCTACCTTCGGTCGCTGATAAGCTTTTGCGGAATATGAAAAACACGACCGCCAGCACGACCGAAATGACTATAAAGTAAATCCAGCCCATTGCGGAGCCATACGCGTAATTATTCGTTTTAAATACGTTGTTCATAATGTGATTCATAATTTGATTATCCGTTTTGGTAAACGAGTTTACGACGCTGTAAAGCGTATTTACGAACATCATCGGCATAATCATCGGGAACGTAATTTTCCAGAAGCTCTCCCATTTCGTCGCTCCGTCGCATTTGGCCGCTTCGTAAAGCGCAGGAGAAATCGTCTGCAAGCCGGCGATGAAAATCAAAATTTGCACGCCTGAATCCCACATGACCAGTGTCAGCGAATCCGCATATTGAAGCAGCGGGTCCAATATGCTCTCCGGTATAAACGCATTCAGCTTGCTGTAAAGGTCATATTGGTAAAAGATCGGGAGCTGGGCTGCGCCCTGCTCCAGCAATTCTCTTAAAATCGCGCCGGATGCGATAATGACCGGCAGGAAGAAAATACCGCGGAATAACGTGCGGCCGCGAAATTGGCGATTGAGCAGCAATGCGCTGAACATCGCAAAGATTAGAATGAGCGGAACTTGCGAGAGCATCGTCGTCAGCGTCCCTTGCAGCAGCGGAACAAAATCGATATCCGTCGTGAAGGCGGCGCGGTAATGGGTGAGGCCCGTATAGGAGGCCTTTAATCCTTCCTTCGTAACCTCCAGATTGTTAAGCGAATAATAGAGAGACTTGCCGAGCGGAATGACCATGAACAGCAAGAAGCCGATGATCCAAATGGAAATGAACGAATAGCCCTCAAAGATGTGACGGCCTCTCATCGAGAGTCCTAATTTTTTGCCCATGCTCATTCCCCTCCGTTCTGCATGAGGTAGCCTGCCGCAGGAACCGAAATGCCGTCAACCGTGGCTTCAGCTCCGCCGTAATTGACGATGACCCTCGTTCCATTCGCGTATGTCGTTCTGAACACGTTGCTGCTCAGCTTCTCATGATCCGCAATCGGCTGATTCGAGATCGCCTCATAGATTTGTTCAAGCTCCTTGTACTGCTCGGCGGCGTCATCGATCCACGTCGTATATTGCGAGCTCCAAAGCCGATCCTCCAACGTTCGCTGAAGCTTCGTCGTCGGCTCGTACGTCAGCTCAAGGCTTGGCAGAGCACCGTATTCCACGCTCCGAAGCAGCTCATTTTGCGCATCGTTTCGCAGGTTCATCGCATTAGCTGTGTAAGGAACCAGCCCGCGCACCGCAATTTGATAGAAAGGAACCGTCTCGTCATTGTAAATAAAATGGCTGGAATCGAGCGGTGCCCCGCTGATGCCGTCTATATGTCCGAGCATATACGCAAAGCCGTAATCGACGGATGTGCCGCCCGTTGCTTCCCGAATCGCATCGGCAGCCTTCACCCATGCGGCCGCTGTCTCGCCGCGCGATGTTTGCGACTTCGGATCGATGTCGGAATAGAGCGTATCCCCCCAGTAAGCAAGATGAACGCCGGATATACCCAGATTCGCGTAATCCTTCAGCTCTTTATTCAGATGCTTGCTGATGACGCGTTCCGGCTTCATCCAATAATAGAGCCTGCTGTCATCGTTCCATCTGCTGCCCACGAAATAATCAGTGCTCGGCGCGACCTCACGGTCCATGCCACGAATCGCATCCTTCGTTTCCTTCATGCCGTCGCTCTCCGAGAAGGCGCGGGCATAGTTCGCTTCCAAATAAAGCGATACCCCTTTGTTCGCGGCATAAGCAGCCAGTTCCTTAAGATCCTTCGCTCCACCCAGCTTCTTCTCCACAGGGAAGTGATCGGGCTGATCGCCGTACAAGCCGTCATCCGACCACCCGGAGAACGTCAGCTCGAGGTTCGCGATCCCCTTTTGCTGGAACGCATCAATCATTTCACGCGCCTGATCAAACGTTGTCATCGAAATAAACGTGCTTCCCAGCACCTCATCGCGCATAATGCCGCCAAGCAGCTTCACCCTGACAGGGACTTCCGTTTGCTCAGCAGGTTGAAGGCCTTGCTCTTGCTGCAGGTATTTGCCATATGCCTTCGCCATGCCGACGTAATCCGCTTCCTTATCCTGCAGCAGCACATAACGCGTCTGCCGGTCACCTTTGATCCAGTTGCCCTGGAAGAAAGGAATTTCACCCGATGTTCCGATAAAAATAACGTCGCTCCACCGGTAGATAAATTCCGCAGACGTCCGGTAATACGAGATCGCGCGGATGCCGGATGGCGTTCCGTTGATCTTCGCATCGTATTGTCCCTTCGTTACGATTCCTAATGAGCCGGTCTCGCTTCTGTAGTTGCCGAATACCGGCAGCGCCACCAGCTCTTTCGGAGCCACCTTCTGTCTCCACATTTGGTCGATGTTTTCATGCGACTGCGTGACGTAAGCAGGGTCAGCGCCGTAAATGATTTCCGAATAGCCGGCAAAATATTGCGGATGCTTCGCGCTGTATTTCATAAGCGCCCCCGAGCCGTCCGGCAGGAAAATCGCGCCGTCCTCGGTATCCGCTGCGGCGTTCCAGAACGGCAGCGGCTCGATGCTCACGAACTTCGCTTTGCCTGCTTCTTTAATCGAAGCCTCGGGAATAGTAAGCTCGAAGCCGTCCTCGACCAAGCGATACTCGATCGCAAATTCAAGCTCTTCCTTCACGAATTGAAAGGTCACCTTCGCTCCGCCGTCGATCGTCTCGATCTTCAGCTTATTTTCCTTTTCCTTCGCCAAATAGGTTTGAACCGTATCCGAGCCCTCCGTATACTTCACGTGAACGGCCGCGTCCATAAACTTTTTATTGTTAGGCATCGTCGTTCGAGGCAGCTGCGGCGTACCTAGCCATTCCTTGCCGGTCCGTTTATCCACGAGGCGAACGTTGCCTGTCTTCTCATCGATGTACATTTTGTAGCCGGCGTTTTCTGCTACCTCCTTCGTAGCAGAAACGGGATACAGCTTCACTACTCCCCCGGCAGCGGGCACCGCAGTGCCAGTTGAAGCCGCTTCATCCGGCGCTTCTTCGGCAGCTGACGTAACCGCATCCGCATCCGCGGCAGTCTCCTGCGCCGCAGCCTCATTCTTGCCAGCGTCAGCTTCCGCCTGCACTTGAAGCTTGTCTTCCGCGGTCCCGAAGTGAGGGAATATGCTGACAACGAGCAGCAGCACCGCAATAACAAGCCATTTCCGTTGTTTCCTCATCTCGTACACCTACCTTCGGAAGTTTATTTCTTTGAACATGTCTACGACAAAGTTAATGAGCTGATTGACTAAGCCAAACATCAGAATGCCAATAAACCAAATAATCAAGATGCCAACGATGCTCAGCAGCGTAATCCAGATCATTTTCACCAATTCGAAATCGTGAACGATTCTGACCTTCAGCAGCAGCAGCCAACCCACCCAATAGATCGTGAAATTAATGAGGAACGAATAAATGCCGCTTTCATCGAGCGCCAGCACATTGGTAAGCAGCGTGATCGGGATGATGAAGATTGCATAAGGCACCAGCGCGAACGCGCTGCCGACGAACACTTCCTTAAACTTTCCTTCTCCCTCAAGAATCGCGCTTACGCCCCAATTGGACACCGTCCACGTCAGCCAAGGCACGACGATCCAGATCAGCTCATGCACGAGAGAAACCTCATAGTTTTCTCTCGTCTCGAAGGCGTAGCCTGTAATTAAAATCGCAATCATTCTGGCGACGTAAGCAAGCGCGACGATAAACAGCGCCTGCCCCCATTTAATGCGGCCCGGCTCCTGAATGTCGTGGAAAAAATCGATCGGGTGCACAAGCACTTGCCGCATCATTTTAAACGTTGCGATCATGCTGCACCCCTCCCTTCATGTGAACGGCTTTAGCGGTATTGCGGGCTGCCAGAATAACAGACATCCTTCGCCATAAGAAAGGAATGACGTACCGCAGAGCAATGATAAGGACAATGATGGCAAGGCATATCCAAGCAAAATGCTCTCTAATATATTCCTTCCGGTATTCCTTGAACGCGACCGAATAATCAAAGCGTGATCTTGCCAGCTCAAAATAGGTCATTGCGTCCTTATAGTTTTCCGCTTTGTAGAGCGATTTGCCGATCGCGAGATAGGCTAGGTCGAAGTTGGCGTTCAAATGCAGCACCTCGTTCCACATCCCCTCCGCTTCCTTATATCGCCCGTCTACGAACAGCCGCGATGCGTCATGCACCAGATCGGCAAACGGCGTCGTGCGGAACAAATCGATCCGGTTGCGCCCTTTGTCTACCACGTATACCGTTCCATCCTGCGACTGCGCAAGGCTGGACGGCGTGATGAACAAGCCGTTCTGATCCCCGAGCCCGCCGAACACGAACAAGAAATTGCCAAGCTTGTCGTACTGGTAAACCTTGCTGGATTGCAGATCAAGCGCCGTAATAACGCCGTCCTTGTCTACAGCTAGGTCAAGAAACGAAGGCACCTCGAACGGGCCGGCATCGAAGCGTCCGCCGTACCTTTTCGGAACGATATTGAGCGTATCGACGCCTACGGGCGACAGCCGCTTCAATTGGTTCATTTCCGTTCCAAGCGTCGACGTATAAATGAAGCCTTCCGCATCCTGCACCGCATTCGAGAACTCCAGCGGCTTCACGACAGACAGCTTCGCCTTCTGCTCATCGGTCGCGACGAGCTTAACGAATAGCCTGCTCCAGCTGAAGCCGACATGGTTCGCGCCATAAAAGCCCTTGAATTGTCCGTTCGGATCAATTTGGATAAGCCCCTGCGTATTGCCGTCGCTCACGACAAACATATAGTTGCGCTTGTCGACGAGCAGCTTCGACGGGGAATACGAGAAGGTCGCCCCAAGCAGCGGGCTTTCCGGCTTTCCGAACTGCTTGACGAACTTTCCTTTTTGATCAAAAATAGCGATTCGTTGATTTTTGGTATCCGCAACAAAGACGGTCCCGTCCTGCTTCACGTAAACACCCTTCGGCTCGTTCAGCATGCCGTCGCCTTCCGCGTCGCCGATAATGTTCAGCACCTTATGATTCGTATCCAAATGCACAACCCGGCTATTTCCGGTGTCGACCACGTAGATCGTTCCGTCATCCGCCAGAAAAATATCCTCCGGGGCATTGAACGGACCCGATTCCAGGTTGAAGCCGTCAATCGAGCTCTCGTACATGTACCCGTTAATCGAGTGAACGTCCTGGCCCAGCTTGTTCCTCGTATATCCCTCATAAGGAGAAGCCGCGAACGTTTGAACCGGCAGAGCTGTAACTAGCATCAGTATGGCGATAGCCGTACTGACTACGAATCGGAATATCGTAACCTGCTTCATCCCGGTTGTCCTCCTACTCTTTCAGACCTGAATGCGCCATCGTTTGCAGCACCAGGCGCTGCGTGACGATAAAGACGATAATCGTCGGCACAATCATCAATAAGCTGGCGGCTGCGAGCGTGCCGACACGCGCAACGACCCCGTAACCGCCGCTTAACGTCTGGATGGCCAGCGGCAGCGATTTCATATCTTGATCGGTCGTATACACCATCGCCGGGTACGGATCATTCCATGCCGATATAAAGCTGAATAAGGCAAAGGTTGCAATCGCCGGCTTCAGCATCGGGATGACGACGACCCAGAACACCTTCCATTCGGAAGCGCCGTCCATCCGCGCCGCCTCAAGCAGGGCGTCCGGAATTTGGCGCAAAAACTGCGTCATCAGGAACATCCCGATCGGAGCCGCCAAATAAGGCAAGATCATCGCCCAATACGTATTGATCAGACCGATTTTGCTAATAAGCAAATATTGCGGGATTTGCACGACCATCGGCGAGAACATGATCGCAAGCACAACCATGTTGAAAATCGCGCTGCGGAACGGCATATTGTGCTTCGCCAGCGGATAAGCGGCCATCGCCGACACGATAATTCCGAAGCCGACGATGCAAGAGCTGATCAGCAAGCTGTTAAAAATAAACCGTGAAAACGGAACGCTTGTTGTTCCCGTTATTAGCAATAGATCGCGAAAATTGATGAGCGTCGGATTGTTCACGAAAAATCGCGGCGGGAACAGGAACAGCTCGCTTGTCGGTTTAAAGGCGGTAGACACCATGTAAACGAGCGGTGCAAGCATCAAGAGACCGAACAACGTTAGAAATAGATAAAGGAAAAAGCCGCCCCAATCCTTCCTGCCTTTCACTGCGCCAGTCATATCGGTTCAGTCCTTTCCTAGCCATTTGAATATGAGACGGTTGAGTCCAATCATCATGACGAACAGCACGACCGCAATCGCCGCAGCATAACCCATCTCAAACTTGATAAAGGCGTAATCGAATAAATGCGTCAAAATCGTATGGCCCGCATAAAGCGGACTCGGCAATCCGACGAGCTGCACGCTGACGTCGAATACGGTTAGTGAGCTCACGACTTGAAGTACTGCCCCGAATAGCAATTGCGGCTTAACCGATGGAACCGTAATATAGATTAGCTGCTGCCATCTGTACTTAATTCCGTCGATTTCCCCTGCTTCGTACAAATCTTTTGGAACGTTTTGAAGTCCGGCTAGAAAGGCAAGGAAGCCTACCCCCATGGACATCCATAGCGAGACGATAATGATGACGGGAACGATCGAATTAATATTTTGCAAAAATAAATAAGGCTCGTCGATAATGCCAAGCTTCGATGCAAAATAGTTAAGCAAGCCCTTGCGGTCGCCCGCGAACAGATAGAGCCATACGACTGACATCGCCGTTGCGCTCGTAATCGAAGGCGTGTAATAACATAGCGTATAGAAAAAACGGTATTTTTGCGGGATTTGGCTAATGAGCCAAGCCAGCAGAAACGCCATTACGTAGCCGACCGGGCCGGTAATAAATGCAAATTTCAGCGTAATGCCAATCGCTTTCAGGAAGATATCGTCGTCAACGAACAAGAGCCTGTAATTGGATAGGCCGATAAATCGAGGCGCCTCCAAGATGTTGTAGTACGTGAAGCTTAGTACTACCGATGTTACGACCGGAACAATCGTAAACAGCGTGAACAGGATGAGAAACGGGGCGAGAAACAGGTACGATACCCTGTTTCTCTTCATTTCCTGCCACAGCAAGGACATTTTGCCCGGCTTGCGGAGGCGCTCCGCTGCTGGAGTGGACGCGGTTACCGCCGGTTCTGTGTTCATTTTCACGGACTGTCGCCTCCTTTTGAAGCTGCCTGATCGGTCGATTCGTCGTTTAAGCCAAATTCCTCGCGCTTCTTGCGCAGCTCCTTATCGATTTCCTTAACGCCTTCCTCCACCGCTTCACGCGGTATTTTGCCGTTCAATACAATTTGGTTCCAAATATTCGCGATATGCCTTGTCGTGTAGTAACCGCCAATGACAACCTCGCGCTCCTTGAACCATTCCCACTGCTCGAGAATCGCCTCAATATCGGACGACTGCCAAGGCATGCGCTGCAGCGCCTCAATATTTGCCGTATTCCATCGCGCCTCAACGCCAAGCAGCGCTTCAAGCTCGGACCCGAATCTTTCCTGCGTATCGGCACTGGTCCACCATTTTAGAAACTCCCAAGATTGGTCCTTCATATCGGTGTCTTTGAAAATCATGCCCGTTTGCGCGAGGCCGCCGGTTGAACGGTTAATTTGCCCGTCCTCTTGCGGGGTGCCCGGCATCGGCTTCATGCCCCACCAGCCGGTAAGCTCCGGCGCGGCTGTCGACAACAGCACGTAGGTGGAGTAATCCGCCACCCCTATCGGCATTTCACCGGAACGGAAGCGGTTATAGAAATCGGCCTGCTTCGAAATTTTGAAGTTGGTAAACAGCCCCGTCCACAGCTTGAACGCCTCCATCGCCTCCGGCGAATCAAGGTTCGAGTATTTGCCGTCTTCACGGTAGAACTCGCTGTTTTGCTGGAATAGGAACGGCGCGAATTCATTGATCGCAAGCGCCGGATTATTCGGTGCATGCGGGTAGAAGAAGTCCATCCCGTTCTGCTGCAGGATCGGAATGAGATCCATCACTTCCTGCCACGTATCCGGCATTTGATCCTCTTTGATGCCTAGCTGCTGCATGATATCCTTGCGGTAGAACAGCATGTTGAAGTTTTGATTTTCCGGGAGCGCGTAGCTGCCGCCGTCATACTTGTACGGAATGAGCGCACCCGGTCTGAAGCGGGCGGCTACCTCGTCATAATCTTCGTACTCCTCCAAATTGACGAGCCCGTTGCGAACCGCGTAATCAATCGGAATTTCGCCCTCTACCCCGAGCGCGACATCCGGTGCAAGACCGGCCGTGCTCGCAAGCAGAAGCACCTGCATTTGCTGCGCAGGGATTACGTTGACGTTGACCTTAATGCCCGTTTCCGTCGTAAAGTCCTCGTCGATCATTTGCTTGATGATGTCGACCCAGTCACGGCCTCTAGCTACCCATACGTCCAGCACCTTTTCGTCTTCATACACGTTGCCGATGCCGCCGTAGTTTTTCGTAAAGGAGCTCGTAAAGTCGTAAAGCATCGTGCCCGTTCTAGCCATCCAGCCCGCCGCCGGAGTCGGCCAAGCGGTATCAGGCGATTTGATAATGAGATAATCGAGCAGCAGGCTTTGCTTGCTCAGCCCGTTCACCCATGTGCCAAGCGATGCCTGCAAATCGTTGAATTGCAGCATCCGGCCAGGAATCGAGGTCGTCTCGCCAGACATGCTGAGGAGAACGTCGCGCGCCTCGTAGAGCGTGCTTACCTCAGAGCTGCCTTCATCAACGCCAAGCGCGTACAGCCCTTTGATCGTCTCATCGAAGCTTTTGGCCATAAGCTGCAGGCGCGGCACGAGGTTTGCAATATTTTGCTCCAAGCGCCAGTCGCCGTTGGGATCGGGATTTGTTCCCGTTACTTGAATGACCTCGCGGCCGAGCAGCGACATTTTGCGGGTCGTATCGGTAACTGTCTCAAGCATCCGTCCAAGCGCCCCGACCTGTACTTCCATCCGAATCGTATGCTTGCCCTTCTCCAAATAATAGAGATAAGGCTCCTTGCTCTCGCTATCGCCGCCAAATTTCGAAATTTGGAATTCGGACTTGTACGGGAAAGAGATTTCATTCATTTCTTTAAAAGGAAGCTCGCCGTCAATCGTAACGCTGCGCTGCGTCGGCATCCCGTTTAGGAACCATTGCCCGTAGCGGGCGCCGATTTCGTACAAGCCGCTCTCCGGCACCTCGACCTCCCACTCGGCCCACTGACCGCCAGTCCGCCAGCTCGCGCCTCCGAACGTGTTGAGCACGATTGAATCCTTTTTGAACGGCTCCGTTGCCGGCTCACGGTCCTCGATGCGCTTGAGCGTCGGATCGGATTTCAAGGTCGACAGCTCGGCTTGCACTTTAATGAGCTGGCCTGCCGTTTTCTTGTAGCCCTTCTGCTCATACTCGCCAGCTACCTCTGCATAAGTCGGCGTATGCTTGGGCGAATAAATATCGATTTGCCCGATTGCCGCCGGCTCGCGAACCGCTTGAAGGCGGAGCGTATGCTTGCCCTTCGTCAAATAGAAGCGGAACGGCTCGTACGTTTTGCCCTCCGCATCGCGGAAATCGCGATATTGCCAGCCGGCCGTCTCTTCCCTGCGCGGGTTGAACTCATTGCCTTGATTATCGAACCAAGGCTCGCCGGCTTCCTTCCACATCCGCTGGAATTCCAGCTTCTTCGCTTGGTAAAACGGATATTTGCCATCAATCTGCACGCTTCGAACGATGGATGAGCGCTTGCCCTCCATCGCGAAATAACTCATGCCCATTTGATAATAGCCATCCTGCGGCACCTCAAAGGCATAATCTACCCAGCTGTCCTCATCGATTAACGCAAGTGCTTGGCCAGCCTGATCGCCGAGGCCCGATTCCATGCGAGTCCCCGTTTCACTAATTGCCAAATAATCAGTGGAGGCAAGCGTAACGCTGAAATCCGTTGTGTCCGCAGCCCCCTGCTCGTTCCAGCTGTCTACATATTTATTAAAAGACGGCTCCAGCTTGCTGCTGGCGTCTTCACCTTCCAAAATGGACGATTCATCGATTCCCGAATCCAGCGTTATGCCAGCCATTGCGTCATCGTTATAGCCTCTTGAGTTGTTCCACCATAAGAAAAAGCAGATCAATGCGGCAATGACAATCAATGTTACCTTATACTTGCTTAGCCAACGAATCACCAAGGAGCACCCCCTTGCCATACTAGCGTAAACGGCTTGCGTCACCCTCAGGCGGCGCAGCTGCCGTTTCGCAATGAAAGCGAGAATTTTTTTTGCATGAAAATGCCGAATCATCCTTCAAGCGGAAGGATGATTCGGCCCAAGCAGAAGCGAAAGTTGACGCAGCAGCTACTGCTGCAGCTCTTTGAGCAGTTTTTCCTTCTCAGCCTTCAGCTTGTTCTCGATGTTTTCTTGCGCTTGCTGTATTGCCGTTTTCGAGTCGATATTTTTATCCAGCGCAGCGAGCACACCTTCCACCCATAGCGGCCACGCTTGGCCGTCAAGACGAGTGAAGCGTCTTACTGGAATCAAGCTTGCAAGCTCATTGTAGAACTTGTAATCCTCTTGGTCGCCAAGGTACGGATTCGTATGCGAGAGGTACCATTCTTGGCTTGTAATATGCTTGTAGTCCGGTTGAACGGATTGCTCGATCCACAGCTTCCATGCCGCTTCGGAGGTCGTAATGAACTCTACGAACGCCCATGCTGCATCTTTGTTGCCGCTTTGCGAAGGAATAACGAATGTCGAGCCGCCCATTCCCACGTTCAGTCCGAATGGCATTGTCGTAGCTCTCCATTTCCCTTTTTGATCCGGGAAGTTAATTTCGAGGTCACGCGCGCCGTAAGTTCCCGCTACGTACATCGGAGACTCGCCTTTTTTCACGCGCTGCTTGCCTTTGTCGCTGTATATGCCGTCATGCGGAGCAATTTTCAATTGGTTGACCTGCTTCGAAATATCTAGAAATTTCACGAATTCATCCGTATTGCGGACCCATTTCATTTCGCTGTCATAGTAGCCTAGCGAGTCGCCAAGCCAGTGAACCGGTGAATCACGCCATTCCATCGAGAACTTTCCGTTTGCTTTCAAGGTTTGAGCCAGCGTGAAGAAATTGTCTGGATCTTGAATGTATTCGCCAAGCTCGGCAGGGTCGGAAGGCAAGCCAAGCTCTTCAAAAATGTCTGCGCGATAGTACGTTACGGCTGGCGTAACATCCCACGGCATGCCGAGCAGCTTGCTGCCGTCTATGGATGACCAGCGGTTCCAGTTGTACTCGGACACCAGGCTTTGATATTTGCCTGCGTCGTATTGCGGTTGAAGCAAATCCTCCAGCACGTTTCCTGTGCTGTAGCGCGTGAATTGGCCTTGCTCGACAAGCGCCACATCCGGTGCGCCTTTGCCTGCCGCGAGCGTCGTTTGCAGCTTATCGTGCAGATCCGCAAATGGTACAAAAATCGTTTTTAGCTTAATGTTCGGATACGCCTCGTTGAACGCCTTTTGAAGCGCAGCATCCTTCTCTTTATTGTCAAGGAACGTCCAGAACGTCACTTCGCCGGAAATCGAAGGATCTACTGTTGATTTGGCTGTCCCATCCTCCGGCTCGGCATTTTCTGCTCCCGCCTCGTTTGTTGGCGCTTCCTTGTTGCCCTCGGTATTCGCAGTCGTCGTTTCTTTGCCGTTGTTCACGGTGTTCGTTCCCGCCCCGCTGGAGCATGCCGTAACAAGCATGATAAGTGCCAACATAAAAATGAAAGTGCTTGCAATCTTTTTCATCAAAAAATCCTCCCTCGAATTTTTAAATAAAGCGTTTACATTTAATCGCTTAAGCGATATAGTCATTAATACCTTTCACGATTTGTCGTGACAGGCGCAATCAATCACTTGATTAATATATTTATTAATCAGAACTACCGCTTACTTGAAGCAAAGAAACTTTCTTTTTGTCTAACAGGCTGTTATGACTCCCTTTAGTAATCAGCAGCTTCAAGCGCAGACGGCATCAAGCCTGTACAACACCCGTTTTCTTTCAAAGGATAAGCAAGGAATTAGTACAACTAATTTGAATGCTTACATTTTAATCATTTTATTAACGCCAATGACGGGAATGAGCTGAAAGCCTCATAATACCCGATCCCTTGTTCGGATTATGTTTCACCTCCACACGAAATAACTAATATGTTAATCAATTAATGGTTTTATTACATGATTAGTTTAACACGTATTTTTAGGTTTTCAACCCCTAATTTGGGTTTCTTTCAATTTTCATGGGAAGCGTTTTCTTTCATATGCAGCACGCCTTCTGAAAACCCGCATAGCAGCGGGATTTCTCCCCGTTTCCCCCTTTAGCGAATGGACAAAAAAAATCACCCTCAAGGGGTGATTAGCATTTTTGTAAATGATTATAGCCTTTAAAATTCAAGTTCACAGCCTCTTCCGTACCAAAATCCACTAACTTAATTGATCTTGTTTTTTCTTTTTGTAGTAGCGCTTAATTAAATCCATCGCAGCAATCACAATCAATAATAGAACAGATTGCAATAAAGGCTTAACTAAACTTGTTTGATCATAGATAAAGTAAGCAAATATGAAGTTCCTTATGAAAGTAATAAAATATCCCAATATTTTAATCATCTCATTTCAGGTTCAAGGTTTTATTGCCGGAGATGCTCCTACATCCTTTGGCAAGGAACCGAAAGTACCATTTGATTTTTTAAAATTCTCGACTGTCTCATCTCATAAATTTATAATAAAGGTAAAATTTGAAATTCACTGTAGTTCAAAAGTATGGTTGAATGGATCGTGCAAAACAAGTTTTGGACAACGATTCATCCTCAACATGCAAAAAAATCCCGATGACCCCTATGTCATCGGGATTAGCTACAGCCGTTACTAACTTTTTCATCAACCGAAACTTACTTCAGCTCGACCGTAAATGGAATGATAAACGATTTGTCTCCGCGCTGAAATTGACCCCAAATTTTATATATGCCCGGCTCTGGAAAGCTTGTCGAGAACTCGGCGGTCGGACCGCTCTCATTGCCTTCCTTCGGATGAACATGCAAATAACGATTCAAATCCTCGCTCAAAATAACGACATGTCCAATCGCGCCTAAGTAAGGCTGCAAATCGGTTATCGGCTTTTTCGTCTCTGCATCGCTTAGCGTAAACGTTAAATCTACCTCTTGCCCCGACTTCAGTGACGATATGTCCAAAGAGGCGGCAACGCCGTCTATGTCTTTCGTAAGCGTTGCATCAGCTGCCAGCGGCTGCGCAGCTTGCTTCTTGCCGTCAGCCTTGATGAGCGACGTCGCCGTCTTCTGGGAGGAGCCTGTCGGAATAAAATCCGCAAACAGCTTGTACGACCCGCCTTGAGGGAAGGCGGTTGTCACTTCAAATTTCCCCTTCCCTATATAATCGGGATGAATATGGCTGAACGCCGACAAATCCTCGCTGACGATGATAAGATGCATCAGCTTCTCATGATTGACGTCGTATTTCTCGATTGGTTCTCCAGCCGCATCAGATACGAGCAGCTCGATCTTTGTTTCCTCGCCCGGCTTTGGACTCTCCGGCGAATAGCGCCATTCCAGCTTCACGTCTGCTTGATCGCTGCTTTCGATTTCAGCCTTGCCGCCATGCTCGCTATGATCTTCCGCTGCTTCATTGCCTGGAGCATTCGTTGCCGCATCAGAAGCATGCCCGCTATGCTCGTTTGCCGCTGCCTCCTTCCCATTCGTTGCTGCATGCTCCGCGTGTTCAATCTTCGATGCACTGCCGCAGCCTGCAGCAAGCAAGCTTAGCACGATTAAAGCTGCTGCTGCGGAGCGTTTGCGATATTTTGTCTTCTGTGCGCTTTCCTTAAACATCTCGATCATCTCATCCTTTGCAGCCTAAGCGCATTTAGTACAACGGATACCGAGCTTAATGCCATCGCGGCTCCCGCCAGCCAAGGAGCAAGAAAGCCGGCTGCCGCTATCGGTATTCCAATCACATTGTACGCGAGCGCCCAGAACAAATTTTGTTTGATATTGGCCATTGTCACTCTGCTCATCCGAATCGCATCGGCGATGCTGTTCAAATCTCCGCGCATAAGCGTTATATCCGCGGCTTCAATCGCTACGTCTGTGCCTCCGCCAATCGCCATGCCGATATCGGCTGCTACGAGTGCAGGCGCATCGTTCATCCCGTCGCCTACCATGGCGACCTTTCTTCCCTCCGCTTGCAGCTCTTGAACGGCCTTCGCCTTCTGCTCCGGCAGCACCTCGGCAAGCACGCGGTCTATCCCGACGAGGCTTGCGATCGCCTTCGCCGTGCGTTCATTGTCACCGGTCAGCATGATGACCTCTAGACCCATTTCCTTCAGACGTGCTACGGCTGCCGCCGACGTTTCCTTAACCGTATCGGCTACAGCGACGAGGCCAGCGTATGTCCCGTTAACGGCAATAAGCATCACCGTCTTGCCTTCCGTTTCCATCTGCTGCTGTTCTTGCAAAGCAGACACGATGTCTACGCCATGCTTCTCCATCAGCTTCCGGGTGCCTACTAGCAATTGTTGACCTTCAACCTGCGCTTCAATCCCAAAGCCCGGAACCGCCTCGAACTGCTCGGCATTCGCCATGACGATGCCGCGAGCCGCAATGCCTGCGACGAGCGCTTCCGCAACCGGATGCTCCGAGCTTCGCTCCGCTGCGCCAACCCAACTGAGCAGCTTTGCCTCCTCGAAGCCAGCAGCAGCTTTAACATCGGTTAACTCCGGTTTTCCTTTTGTTACCGTACCGGTTTTATCCAGCACGACCGTATCAATATGATGCGTGCTCTCCAAATGCTCTCCGCCCTTGAACAAGACGCCTAGCTCAGCCGCTCTGCCTGAGCCGGCCATAATCGAAGTCGGCGTTGCAAGACCGAGCGCACAAGGACAAGCAATGACAAGAACTGCAATCGCCTTCTCCAAAGCATTCCCGATGTCCCCCGGCTCCACGACGAAAAACCACACCAAAAAGGCAATGAGAGCCAAAGCCGTTACAATCGGCACGAATATGCCCGATATACGGTCCGCAACCCGCTGGATCGGCGCTTTCGAGCCCTGCGCTTCCTCCACGACTTTAATAATTTGCGCAAGCGCCGTCTGCTTGCCGACTTTTTCCGCTTGCATGCGCATGGCGCCGTTTTTATTGATCGTAGCGCCGATCAACGTGTCGCCCTGGCGCTTCTCCACAGGCATGCTCTCGCCGGTCAGCATCGATTCGTCGACCGTAGAAGCACCATCCAGCACGATGCCGTCAACAGGGATTTTCTCGCCGGGCTTCACGATCAGCACATCGCCTGCGACGACTTCCTCAATTGCCACACGCTGCTCCGAGCCGTCCCGTATGACGATAGCCGTTTGAGCTTGCAGCCCCATAAGCGTCTTGATCGCTTCGGATGATCTTCCTTTTGCCAAAGCTTCTAGCAGCTTGCCAAGCACAATCAATGTAATCAATACGGCGCTCGTTTCATAATAGAGCTCTACCTCATGCGCTCCATGTCCGTTCTGGCTTAATGTTTGCAGCGTTACGTAGAGACTATAAAAGAAAGCGGCCGATGTCCCAAGCGCCACAAGCACATCCATATTGGCTGACCCGTTGCGCAGCGCTTTAAACGCTCCCACGTAAAACGGCCAACCGATAATGAACTGAACTGGGGCAGCTAATGCCAGCTGGAACCATGCATTCATAAACAACTCCGGCACCGGTATGAAGTCAGTGAAGGAGAAATGCCCAGCCATCGCCCACAGCAGCGGCAAGGAAAGAAGGATCGCTACGCCGAGGCGAAGCTGCTGCATTCTTATTTCACGCTTCTTGTAATCGCCTGCGCTCTCGTCCGAATCATCGGCCAGCTTAATCGTGCCGTAACCCAAATCTTTAATTTTTTTCTCCAGCTTGGCTTCATCCATCATTTGCGGATCATAACTGACGGATGCGCGCTCTAATGCCAAATTCACATTCGCCTCTACGCTTTCCATCCGGTTGAGTCCCTTCTCAATCCGATTGGCGCATGCTGCACAGGTCATACCTGTAATTTGAATCGTCTTCTGTACTTTATCCACGCTTACTCACCTACCGTGTATATACCCTCACGGGGTATATTTTATTGTAAAAAAAGAGAGGCTTACGAAGCCTCTTCATGAATAGCTCACATGCTCATTGTTGCTCGATTGCCCTTCTCTTAAACAACGTCGTAGCCTTGATCTTCAATTGCCGCTTTGACAGCTTCAATCGTTACCTTTGACTCGTCGAACTCAACTGTTACTTTCTTATTCGCCAAATCCACCTTGCCTACTGCTCCTGCATTGCTGACCGCCTTCTCAACCGAGCTCACGCAATGTCCGCATGTCATGCCCTCTACCTTCAATACCGTGTTTGCCATTTTATATTCCCCTCACTTATTTCATTAGTTTGTTAACGGTAACCAGCAGTTCATCAATAACTTCGCTTTCGCCTGCTTGAATGCGTTCGACGATGCAGCTTTTCATATGGCCCTCAAGCAAAAGCTTGCCGACGCTGTTGAGTGCGGATTGCGCAGCCGCGATCTGATTAAGCACGTCATCGCAGTAAGTATCCTTCTCGATCATCGCCTTCACGCCTCTAATTTGTCCTTCAATACGGTTGAGCCGCTTCGTTAAATTGTCCTTCATCTGCTCGGAGTGGTGACTCTTGCGCGGACCAGCCGCAACGCAGCAGTCATCCGAAGCATGAGAATGCTCTTTCGACTCATCGTTTATTATGCGATTGTTCATTCAACATACCTCCATGGGGTATCTGTTTCTGAATTCAATATATCATACCCCCACGGGGTATGTAAATAGTCTTTTTTATTTTGTTTTTTTATTCCGGTAAAGGCACTTTAAATCTAACAGGCAATATGCTACGATCCAAATAATCAACTGTAAATTTTCTACAGCGATGCTAGGCAAATAGAAGCCAACAAGTCGCTTTCAAACAGAGAGGATGAATCGTTATCAAAACAACTATTAATTTTGCCCATCGCGGAGCAAGCGGCTATTGTCCCGAAAATACGCTTAGCGCATTCAAAAAAGCGCTTGAGCTAGGCGCTACAGGCATCGAAACCGATGTTCATTTAACGAAGGACGGCCGTATTGTGGTCATCCATGATGAATCCTTAGCGCGAACGACCGGACTAAACAAACTAGTGAAAGATACCGATTACGAGGAGCTTGCAGACTTGGATGCCGGGAGCTGGTTCGCGCCCTCATTCGCAGACGAGCGAGTTCCTGCTCTGGAGCAGCTGCTCGAGCTTCTGAAATCAACCGATACCATCCTCAATATCGAGCTCAAAAACGACCGCATTCAATATAAAGATATCGAGAAAAAAGTAATCGAGATGGTTCGCGCTTATCATATGACCGATCGTGTCATTCTATCCAGCTTCAATCATTATTCACTCGTCCTGTGCAAGCAGCTCGCGCCCGAAATCCGCACCGGCATTTTGTATATGGAGGGTCTATATCGCCCATGGGATTACGCCGCAACGCTTCAAGCTGACGCGCTTCATGCCTACCATTATGCCGTATTGCCAGATTGGGTAGCCGAAGCTTCCGAGAAGGGCATTGACTATAATCCTTTTACCGTTAACGATATACCTAAAATGGAGAGGCTTCTTGACGCAGGCGTTGCCGGAATCATCACTGACTATCCTGATCGTTTGGCAGATTTGCTGATTAGGAGAGGAGCACAGGCGTAATGAAAAAAACATGGCTGCTCGGGTTCGGTTTTTTCAGCATCAGCATCACATGGGCGCTGTACAATGCATTCGTCCCTTTTTTTCTTGAGAAGTTTTTGACGAGCACCGCGCTTATCGGGTTCATGATGACGATCGACAATTACTTCGCCTTGTTTTTGCAGCCATGGATCGGAAGCCGCAGCGACCGCACGAACAGCCGTTTCGGCAAACGAATGCCCTACCTGATCATCGGCATGCCGCTAGCCGCCTTGTTCGGAGCGCTCATTCCTTGGCATACCAGCCTGCTGACGCTCGTATTGTTTATGGTATTGATGAACCTGTCGATGAGCTTGTACCGATCTCCGACCGTCGCGCTTATGCCCGATATTACACAGGACAGCAAGCGGACGCAGGCGAACGGCATTATCAACTTCATGGGCGGCATCGGCTCCATACTCGCCTTTGCCGGAGGCTCGTTTCTCTATGAGAAGCATTCCTCGCTTCCGTTTCTGTCAGCATCCGTTTTGACGCTTATCTGTTTAGTCATACTCGTTTACGTCATTAAGGAAAAACGAGATGCGATTGCCTACACGCCTGCTGAGGAAAAAAACGCAGTATCGTTCAAAGGACAATGGAACCGACCTACCATCTTCCTGCTAGGCGCAATCTTTTTCTGGTTTCTATCCTATCAAGGCGTCGAAGCCTTCTTCACCCTATATGGCAAAAACCATTTGCAGCTGACTGAAGGCCAGTCATCGTTCTCGCTTGCCTTTTTCTCGCTCGCTTTCGTTCTGGCCGCCATTCCAAGCGGGTTATTAGGCAATCGCTTTGGCAAAAAGCTCATTATCTCGCTCGGCGTCATCGGCCTTATCATCATTTTTGCCGCCATCTCATTTGTGGACGCTCTGCTGCCGCTTCGCACATTGCTTATTCTAGGCGGCATTTGCTGGGCGATGATCAATATCAACTCCTACCCCTTTATCGTTTCGCTTGGAAAGGAGCAAAGCATCGGCACACGTACAGGCATCTATTACCTGATCTCCTCGCTTGCCGCCATTGCCTCGCCGCCGCTAATGGGAGGATTGATCGATTTGCTGGGCTACTCGGCGCTGTTCTACTTCTCATCGGGGGGCATGGTTATCGCTTTGCTGTTCCTTCTCTGCGTCAAGGATAAGGGGCTGTCTAGAGCTACCACAGAGTCTAACGCTTCGACTAGTCTATAGGCATAATAATAGTTTGCGCTAGGTGGGTTTAAAAGATGCTGTTCTTACATCACTATTACGATGATTCAACGGGGCCGTTTTGTAATTTATCTGACCTGGCATTGGGCGAGGCAGAAATTGTACTTCAAGAAATTCGTCTGCAAAATAAGGGTTTCGCGAGCAAAAGATCTCCTGACTATCTCGAAGTAAGGCGAAGCCTCGAACTACGGGCAAGAGAATTGTTTATTCTCAAGGGCGGCAAGCCGGTTCGGAACCATCCCCACTATATGACCATCGGGAAATGCCCTTGGCTTTTGGATTGGTATCCGCGAGGCAGAGAACTGCAAATTTCAATCGAGGAGTTTGCTCCTGCCACAATCAGCTTCACATACGGAGACTTGTTCCCAACTATGAGGTACGAGGACGGAAAACCTTATCGAGGTCAGGTCTATACGCTCCAAGAGATTTACGAGGTCATCCATAAGTACGGATTACCGCAGGCTTGGAACTCTGATGGAAGCAAAGGACCGGAGCGTTATATCGAAGTGCAGATTTGGGATGACGAGCCCATACGAAAGATCATATCTATCCTTTAAAAAAATCCGGCGCCTTCGTCTACAGACGAGGGTGCCGGATTTTTCCTTCTATCATTAGTGAATGCTGCCTTTGCTGAAGCCGCCGCCCATAACGTCGGATACATGCTCGATAGCAATAAACGCATTCTCATCAATCGATTGCACGATTGCCTTCAGCTTCGCCAGCTCAAGACGTGATACGACGCAATAAATCATTTGTGTGTCTTCCTTCGAATAGCCGCCGCGCGCTTGAATCAAAGTGGTTGTGCGTCCAAGCCGGTCAATGATCGCTTGGGATACCTCTTCGAATTCGGACGAAATAATCGTAACCGATTTCGATTCGTCGAGACCCTCCACAACGATATCGATCAATTTGATCGCAATATAGTATGTAAACATCGAGTACATGGCCGAATCCCATTCGAATACAAAGCCGGCTACTACAAAAATAATGACGTTGAAAATCATGATGATCTGTCCGACAGGCATACGCAGCTTTTTCGAGATCAGAATCGATACAATTTCTACGCCGTCAAGCGAGCCGCCAAAGCGAATGGCAAGGCCTACGCCAGCTCCTAGAATAAGACCGCCGAACAAAACGGCCAGCAGCTTCTCCTCGGTGAATGCATCTACATGATGTAGCAGCGAAGTCGTAACCGACATGACGATAATGCCGTACAGCGTCGAGATCGCGAACGTTTTGCCGATTTGCTTATAGCCGAGAATGAGGAAAGGCACGTTCACAATGAACAAGTACACGCCGAGCGGAAGCGATGTTAAGTGCGCCAGCATGATCGAAATACCGGCTATGCCTCCGTCAATTACGTTGTTAGGCACAAGAAACAATTCCAAGGCCACGCCCATTAAAATCGAACCAATTGTAATAAATATAAACCGTTTCAGTATCTCTAAAAATGATAACCCCTTATGCGTTTTTGCCAACAGCTCAACCTCCGTTTATTACAAGTATATCCTTTGACTTTAACATAAACGAACCTTCTTTTCAAAAAAACTACTTTTCCATAAACGGAAACAACAGCTTTTGTTTATCGCTCGTATACATGTTTTCCTTTGTAATCGATTCCGATCCTGTATCGATTACCGGCTGTACGAATTTGCCTTCACTTAGGTCGAGTGCGGCCTTCACAGCCAAATAACCCATATTAAACGGCTTCTGAACGATAATCGCCTGCAAGACATCCTCCTCAAGGTAAGCAATCTCCTCCATCGAATTATCGAAGCCGATCAGCTTCACTCGCGAGACCGCTCGCAGCTCCTTAATCGCTCTTGCGGCGCCAACTACAGTCGGCTCATTAAGCGCTGCAATGCCCCTGAGCCCCGGTTCAGTTTGCAACAGCTCCAATGTCATTTCGTACGCCTGCTGCTCCGATGCATTGCTGTATAGCGTATCGAGCACTTTAATATCGGGCCTTAGGCTTAAGCTGTCCAGCACGCCGCGCTCACGGTCCATTGCCGTTGCCGTGCCGCGCACAAAATTAATGACAGCGACCGGTCCGTCCTCGCTGGAGTCAATCGTATCAACCAGCAGCTGACCGGCTTTCCTCCCGCCTTCATAATTATCTGTAGCGATAAAGCTGCTCGATATGCCCTCCTTCATAGCAGAATCGACGGAAATGAGTATAATGCCGGCTTCAACAATACGTTTTGCTACGGGTACGATTCGGTTATAATCCGTAGCCGCCAATATAATCGCTTGCGGCTTATCGATTATGGCTTGCTCCAGCAATGCAATTTGCCCGTCTATATCCGATTCGGATGGCATTCCGGCGACCTTTACCTCCACGCCGAACTCCTCGGCTGCCATGTTAACCCCTTGTCGCATAGCCTCCCAAAATTCCACCTGTTGGTCCGTCGTTTTTGGCACGAACAAAAATTGCGGTTTTTTTGCCTGCTTCTCCGAAATGCCCAAGTTCAGAAGGATGGCAGCCACAATCATAATGAGGGCGGCAAATAGAAGAGCCCAAGTCCATTTTCTCATCATGGTTATTCTCCTTTATCCTCCATGATTTCCGGCATTCGAAGCGTAACCGTCGTTCCCTCGTCGAGCTCGCTTTCGAAGGACAGCCCAAAGCGGTCGCTGAAATTCAGTTGAATGCGGTGATTCACATTTTGGAGCCCTAGTCCGCTCGTTGCGGATGCGGAAGCAAGCGAGTGCGCAGGCGCTGCATGGGATGTATGCGGCTGCGGTCGCCCTTTAGCTGCAAGGGCTTGGAGCTTTGCTTCGTCCATCCCTACACCATCATCTATAATTTGGAGCGTTATGCCTTCGCTCGTTCGAAATCCTTTAATGAGAATATGGCCGGCATCGGCTTTGTTTTTGATGCCATGGTAAATCGCGTTTTCCACAATCGGCTGGAGTACGATCTTCAATATTTTGCAATCCAGAATGGCTGGATCGACGTCGATGCTGTAAGCAAACTTGTTGCGGTAGCGGATATTTTGAATCGTCAAATAATGCTCGATATGCGCAAGCTCCGCACGAATGGGAATAAGCTCCTCGCCCTTGCTAATCGTTGAGCGAAGCAGCTTCGACAAGGCTGATGTCATCTTGACCACATCGCCCATCTTCCCCATCTCCGCCATCCAGATGATCGAATCAAGCGTATTGTACAGAAAGTGAGGATGGATTTGCGCCTGCAGCGCCTTCAGCTCGCTGATTCGCTTATCCTCCTGCTCCTGCACGACCTGGCTCATCAGCTCCTTGATTTTGCCGGTCATCAAATTAAACGTTCGCGCCAGCTTGCCGATTTCATTGATGCCCTCAATTTCATAGCGCGTATTGAAATCTCCCTTCTCTACCTTCTTCATATGGCCTTCCAGCTTTTTGATCGGCTTCGTTAGCGTTAAGGAGAGAAGAATCGAGAAGATGAGCGCAATAAGCAAACATATGGAGCCCCACAGCATCGCTGAAAATTGAATTTTGCTTTTATCGCCGACAAGCTCCTCCGGATAATTTACCCCGACGACCTTCCAGCCGTAGCGTGAGCTGCCAATCGTATAAAGCTTTGTTGTACCGTCGCTCTTTGCCTTTATAAACCGATAGCCCTGCATCTGCAAAATTTGATTGAGCGCCTCCGATTTCAGGCCCGAGTATACGAGCTGCTGCTGCGGGTGGTAAATCAAATCGCCAGTCGGATCAAGCAGAAACACATAGCCGCGATTCCCCATATGAATTTGCTTGCAAAGATCATTGATGACATTATAGTTCAAGTCCACAAGAAGGACGCCGCTATTACCGTCCGCAGCAGTCTCTGCCTGACGGCTGATCGAGACTACCCAGTTGTACTCGTTCTTGTATACATGCTGTACGCGCGAGGAGGAAATGACTGACTTGCCCTCTGCCGTTTTCGCTTGCTTGTACCAATCTTGGCTTATCAGCTCATAATAATCCTTTAACTGCGCGTCATCGCGGTCGGATACGAGTGCGCCGTTCGTCCCGATGAATACGATGGAGGCAATATCGTTGCGGGATCGGGCGATGGAACGGAAGAAGGTGCTCGTTTGCTTGGCAAGCGCCAGTCCTTCCGGGTCCTGCGGATCATATAGCCGCATCAGTCGCTGCAAATCCTCGTCACGCAGCGCGAGCTCAGCAATGCTCTCCATGTTGCCAATGTAAGTCTGTATGTTGTTGTTTACCTGCTCGACGAGCTGGGCTGTATAATCGTATGAGTTGTCTTTCACCGCATCCGAAGAAATTAGATACGTATTTACACTAAGGATGACAGTCGTGCAAATAATGAGGCAGGAGAAGGCAAGCGCAATATTGGTATGAATGCTTTTGAACTGGAAGAAGGAACGTCCCCTCATCTCGAAGCATTCTCCTTCATAGCTGCTCGATATTCCTTCGGCGTCATGCCGATGCGGCGCTTGAAGATGACACTGAAATATTGCGGGTCGGCGTAACCGACCCGCTCAGCGATGTCGTACGCCTTGAGCTGCGTTCCAACGAGCAGCTGCTTAGCCTTCTCAAGGCGAAGACGAGTTAAATACTCGACAAACGTATCGCCGGTATGCTGCTTGAACAGCGCGCTGAAGTAGCTAAGGCTTAAAAACACATGCTGGCACACTTGTTGAAGCGACAGCTCCGGACTGCCATAGTTATCGTTAATGTACAAAAGAGCGTCCTCCAGCTGCGTATTGTTAACTTGCGTCCGCTGCTCGGACAGAAATGAAATCACGCTGCGGCATGTCTCATCCAGCCAGTCTTTCATTTGATCGACTGATTTGAGCGCCGGAATAGTTGCAAACGGATCATCTCCCAGCAGCTTGGAGTCGTCAAAGCCCGTTTGGGCGATCATGTTGATAAAGGCTGCCAATATGCGGTGAAGATAGCCGTAGCAGCTGCCAGGCGTTGCCCCCGACTGCTTCAGCTCCATAAACCACTCACCAAGTATGGCAGAGGCTTGCGCAGCCTTCGCTGTTTTTACCGCGGCCATCAGCTTCTTCTCAAATTCGTAATAGGCGGACGTGCTGATCCGCTCGCCGAACTCTACGTCGTGAATCGAAATAATGCTGCCTGTGCCGAGCAGAAAGCGATAGTCCAGCGCCGAGCAAGCCTCCTGATAAGAGATTCGCAGCTCTCTTCTTGATCGGCAAATGCCGCCGATCCCGATCGATACGTCCAGCTTCAAATATTTGCGAACCGCTTCCCCCACATGCGCCGCCAGCTTCTGCGCTTCTACCGCAATCGCATCTTCCGGTCCCCCGAGCAGCGCGACAGACTTGTCATGATTCGTCTGGAAAACGATTCCTCCATGCTCCTTCTGTATAATTTCCTGCGCGATATTCAGCAGCGCGAATCGAAGCAGCTCTCTATCTCCATATGCCGCCGTCCCAGATAACGCATCGGCATCCTCCAAATCCAGCAGCATCGCCAAATAAGCCGGCCCCTCTAAGCTTTGGTGGAAGTAATGAAGCTTCTGCACGATATCGTGCTCGGCCATCGGCACCGTGACCAGCTTCTCAAGGAAGCGCTCGCGCAGCAGCGGAAAGCTCTCATTCAACCGCTGCTGCAAGGCCGACATATCCTCCATGCGGGCCTGCTCTTCATCCAGCTCCCGCTTCATTTTTAACAGAAACTCCGTAAATTCCTGCAAATTAATTGGCTTCAGCAAATAATCCTTTACCTTCAGCTTAATCGCCTGCTTCGCATAATCAAAATCCTCGTAGCCGGTTAGGATGACAACCTTCAACTCCCGATACAATGCGTTTAATTGGGCCGCAAGCTCCATCCCGTCCATATAAGGCATATTAATATCGGTTATGACCACATCGGGACGCAGCCGTTCAACAGCCTCAAGCGCGTCTCTGCCGTTACTGAAATCGCCGACAAGCTCGAAACCGCAGCGCTCCCAATTGGTCAGCCGCTCCACGCCTTCTCTTACTTCATCCTCATCGTCGACGATTATCATTTTGTACATTTAGCCACGCCTCCTTTCACAAGCATTTCGATAGCGCTTACATAATTCCCTGCCATTAGCTGTTCCCGCTGTGCGAAAACAGTAAAAAGTAGACCGGTGTGCTTCGCCGGCCTACTGCTTATGGATACATGCTTATTCGTATAAAAGAGGTTTAATTTCATCCGAATCGATATTCGTTTTGTCGTACCAGTGGAACCCCGTATCAATATTCGGCTCTACCTTCTCTCCATTAATCGCTTGTACTGCCGCTTTCACCGACCAATACCCTATGCCGATCGGGTCCTGCGTAATGGCGCCTGCCATCGTACCGTTTTTGATCGCCTCCATTTGCAGCTTGCCGGAATCGTAGCCAACGACCGTAATCTTGCCCTGCTTGCCAAGCTCGCCTACCGCATTGACGACACCGATGGCCGAGCCTTCGTTGGCGCCGAAGAAGCCTTTAAGATCAGGATGCGCTTGTATAATCGCCTTCGCAAGGTCGGTTGATTTGAGCTGGTCGCCCGCTCCATATTGAATATCGACAATTTTGATATCCGGATATTTATCTTTGATTTGATTCACGAACCCGTCGCGGCGATCGATGCCTGTACGGCTCGTTTGGTCATGGACGACTAGCGCAACCTCGCCGGAGCCTCCGATCAGCTCCGCCATTTTGTCCGCCGCAAGCGCCGCTGCCGCAATGTTGTTAGTTGCCGCTGTTGTTACCGGAATGTCGCTGTCTACGCCGGAGTCGAAGCCCACGACGGGAATATTGTTCGCTTTGGCTTTCTCGAGCAGCGGGATCGAGGCTTTGCTGTCCAGCGCAGCGAAGGCTATCGCACTTGGCTTCTTGTCGAGCGCTGCCTGCAGCATCTCGATTTGTTTGTCCACTTGGGCTTCTGTCTCAGGGCCCTCGAACGTAATCTCGACATTCAGCTCTGTCGCCGCTTTCTCTGCGCCCTGCTTCACCGCTTGCCAGAACTGATGCTGGAATCCTTTGGAGATAACCGGGATATAAAGCTTTTTGTCACCTGTGTCGTTCTTCGAATCGTTTGTTTCCGCTGCCGCCGGTTTATTCTCGGCTTTGCTGCCGCCGTTATTTCCGCCGTTAGAACCGCATGCGCTGAGCACCATAACCGAAGCAAGCACCAGCATGGCCATTGAAATCCATTTATTTCGCTTCATTGTCGATCTCCCCTTACGCTCGTTTTTATTGTATGAAATCTCCTCAGCCCATGAGGCTATTAGAGAGCTATACCGTTGTTTATTTTTTGCGGCGGCGCAATATATCCGCATATACCGCCCCGATCACGACTAAGCCAACGATGACGACCTGCCATTCCTGCGGTACGGACATGATGCGCAGTCCGTTCGTCAGAACGCTCATAATGAGCGCGCCGATGACGGTTCCGAGAATCGAGCCTTGCCCGCCGCTCAGCGAGGTCCCTCCAATGACGACCGCTGCGATCGCTTCCAGCTCATAGCCGGAGCCAAGCGCAGGCTGCGCCGAATTAAGCCGCGAGGCCATCATGATGCCCGCAATGCCGGCGAAAGCGCCCGTGATCACATAGATAATAATTTTCCAGAAGGTGACGTTAACGCCGGATAGCCTTGTCGCTTCCTCATTGCTGCCAAGGGCGAAGTTGTAGCGTCCGATAATCGTCTTCGACAGCACGATGCTGGCAATAACGGCAAGCCCGAAGAAGATGTATACCGCAAACGGCACCTTGAACAGCGTTTCCATCGCGATTTTCGAGAAGGCAGGCGTATCGTTAAAATAAATCGGCTTCGTCCCAGAGACGACAAACGACAGCCCTTTCGTCACCATCATCATGCCGAGTGTGGCGATGAACGGCGGAATATTCATTTTGGCGACAAGCCAGCCGCTTATGAATCCGCAAAGCGCGCCTGTTAGAATGCCGCCTGCAATGCCGAAAGGGATCGGCAAGCCCCAAAACGTGATGACGACGCCGGTCATAACGGAAGCGAAGGTCATGACCGTACCGACCGACAAATCGATGCCGCCTGTAATAATAACGAAGGTCGAGCCAAGCGCCAGCACGCCGATGACGGCGGTTGACAGCATGATGCCGATTAAATTATCGAAGCGGAAAAAGTTTTCCGACGACAAGGAGAAGAACACGACCAATAAGATGAGACTGGCGAATGCCAGCAGTTTTTGCGTAGCGCCTGTTTTTAAAGATACGGGCTTTTGTATTTCAGCTAGCTTCATAACGCTTCCTCCCCTACTCGCATCGTTGCATATTTCATAATCAGCTCTTGCGTAGCTTCCTCGCTGCTTAATTCGCCGGTAATGCGACCTTCGCACATGACGATGATTCGGTGGCTGATCCGCAAAATTTCCGGCAGCTCCGAGGAGATCATGATGATCGACTTCCCTTGCTGCACCAGCTCATCCAGCAGCTTATAAATTTCCGACTTTGCCCCAACATCTATGCCGCGCGTCGGCTCATCAATCATTAGAATTTGGCAGTCGCGCGTGAGCCATTTGCCGATAACGACCTTCTGCTGATTGCCGCCTGACAGAAACTTGACCCGCTGGTCGACGCTCGGCGTCTTGATTTTGAGCGATGCCACATGCTTCTCCGCGTTTTGCTCTATGCGCGACTGATTCATCCACCCAAGAGAATTGCGGAAGCCCCGGTAGGATGCGATCGATAGATTCGTCTTCACATCCATATCGACGAGCAGCCCGAACTGCTTCCGATCCTCCGATAAGTAACCGATCCCGTAACGGACCGCATCCGTCGGCCCCTTTACGCTCACTTTTTTCCCATTGACGAAAATTTCCCCCGAATCAATCCGATCCGCGCCAAAGATCGCTCTCGCGACCTCGGTTCGGCCCGCTCCCATCAGTCCGGCAAAACCGATGATCTCGCCTTTGTTCAAATGAAAGGAAACATCCATTACCGCGCTGCCGCGATTGAGACGCTTTACCTCAAGCACCTTGGTCTGCTGCTTATCGCTTATTTCCGGCTTCGAGGTCGCATATAGCTGCCTCCCTACCATCATTGCAATAATTTCATCAATGGTCGTATCCGCCGTTCGTACCGTATCAATGTAAGTGCCGTCCCGCATAACCGTAATGCGGTCGGTAATCCGCTTCAGCTCCTCCATCCGATGCGAAATGTATACAATGCCTACTCCTTGCTCCCGCAGCTGGCTGATCATCCGGAACAGCTCGTCAATCTCGGCATTCGTAAGCGCAGCCGTCGGTTCATCCATAATAAGCAGCTCCGATTGAAATGAGAGCGCTTTCGCAATTTCGACCATTTGCTGCTTCGCCACCGTCAGCTCCGAGACGAGCGTACGCGGATCGAGCTTTAGATTCATTCGCTGGAACAGCGCCTGCGTCTTGTCATTGATCGCTTGGTCATCGAGAAAGAGAGGAAGCCTCGCCCTTGGCTCGCGCCCGATAAAAATATTTTGCGCGATCGTGAGATCCGGCATGAGCTGAAGCTCTTGATGGATAATGCTGATGCCGAGATTTTGCGCTGCTCTTGTACTCGCGATTTCAACTTCCTTGCCTTTATAAACGATCCGTCCGGCATCCCTCTTGTAAACGCCGGTTAATATTTTCATCATCGTCGATTTGCCGGCCCCGTTCTCTCCGACCAGCGCATGCACTTCCCCCGCATGAAGCTCGAAGCGGCATTGGTCAAGTGCCAGTACGCCTGGAAACTGCTTCGTGATGCCATCCATCGACACTAAAATCCGGCTCATTGCTCCCACCCCTAATCGGTTTGTGAACTCATTGTATGATGAATCCGGCGTGCAATATATGGAGTAATCTCCTGAAAAAAGTAGACGATTTTACGGTATCGCCGATTTTGGGCAAAAAAAAAGACCCCTGCCGCATTCCTTCTTGGCAGGAGTCATTTTTGCATTAATCTACGTATCCGGCTAGCCCTTTATCCATTAAGTAATCCATTTCCGCGTCCATAATCGACTCCACTACCAGCTCGTTCGATTTGACATCGGGGCGGCTAAGAATATAATCGACCAGCTCGTCGCTGTCGATGTCAACCTCGCCGTTCTTATCTTCCTTCGCATTGTTGATGAAGGCTTGCTCATGCTTCAAAACCAGCTTGATCAGCTGCTCATCCGCGTTCGTTTCGCTTGCAATGTATTGCACAAGCTCTTGCTCATTCAATTGTTCAGTCATCGTTTGTCATCTCCTAATCGCATCGCTTGTCTCATTGTACCACATTCCACTTGCCCTTATTAGCGTTTGCGAGCTAAGCGTTTTGTAAAAACTGGTTCCCGTGCAGCTGATAGTAAAGCCCTCTCCTGGCAAGCAGCTCCTCATGGCTTCCGCGCTCCGCGATTTCCCCGTCCTTAATAAATAAAATCGTATCGGCATGACGTATTGTGCTTAGCCGATGGGCAATGACGAAGCTCGTTCTTCCGCTGAGCAGCTTCTTCATCGCCTCTTGAATTTGAAGCTCGGCAAGCGTATCGACGCTGCTCGTTGCTTCATCCAGGATGAGCAGCGCGGGATCGCCTAGTATAGCTCGCGCGATCGTAAGCAGCTGGCGCTGTCCATGGCTGATGTTGCCGCCTTCCGCCGTCAGTTCCGTGTCATAGCCTTGGGCCAGCTTGGCGATGAAGCTGTGCGCATTCGCTTGAGCCGCGGCTGCCTCCACCTCTTCGTCCGTTGCGTCCAGCTTGCCGTAGCGGATGTTCTCGCGAATGGTGCCCGAGAACAGATGAGCATCCTGCAGCACGATGCCGAGCTGGCTTCTGAGGCTGTTTTTGTCCATGTTCCGAATATCTTCATCATCGATCAAAATTTGACCGTCCTTTATTTCGAAGAAACGTCCGATCAGATTAATGATCGTCGTCTTGCCGGCTCCCGTGGGACCTACCAACGCGATCGTCTCGCCAGGCTTCGCGGTAAAGCTAATATTTCTAAGCGCAGCTGTGCCATCCGTATATTCAAAACCTACATCACGGAATTCCACCTTGCCTGCAAGCGACTCCACCTTTGATGCCGCCTCCGCCTCCTCGTATTCCGAAGGAACCTCCATCATTTCGAATACCCGCTCAGCACCTGCTACGCCTGACTGGATCATGTTAAATTGATTGGCAACTTCATTAAGCGGACCACTAAACTGCCTCGAATAACCGAGAAAGCTTATAATAACGCCCACGGTGGCAAGGTCATGCACGGCGAGCCAACCTCCGACGCCCGCAATGATCAAATAGCTGATATGGCCAAACATGTTCATAAAAGGACCCATCGTGCCGGAATAGATTTGAGCCTTGATTCCGACCTTCTTCAGCTTCGCGTTTGCCTCGCTGAAGCGCTCCGCCATCCTCTCCTCCTGATGGAACAAAGCAACGACCTTTTGCCCGGATACCGTCTCTTCAATAAAGCTATTGAGGCCTCCCAATTCCTGCTGCTGGCCTTTGAATTGGCGCTTCGTCATCTTTGCGATTCGCTTGGAAACGAAAACAATGAGCGGAATGACTACGAGAGCGACCAACGTGAGCCAGACATTTAAGAGAAGCATCATCGTGAAGGAGCCTATGAGCATAATGACGCTCGATATGATCTGGATTAAGCTTTGGTTCAGCGTATTCGTCACATTATCGATGTCGTTTGTCGTGCGGCTCATCAGCTCTCCATGATTTTTGCTGGCAAAGAACGGGATAGGCAGCTTTTGCAAATGAATGAACAGATTGTTGCGCAAGGTCCATACCGTCCGCTGCGACACATCCGCCAGGAAGAAGGCTTGCAGCCAGCCAACTAAGCTGCCAGCCGCATACACGCCAAGCATAAGCAGGCAGATTTGAAGCAGCCCGTCATATTGCTTGGCAATAATATAATCGTCTAGCGCCGTGCCAAGCAAATAAGGACCTGCAAGCGTTAGACCAGCGGCAGCTATTGTAAGGATGATGACCGCGGTGAGTCTTGTCCGCTGCTGAAGCAAATAAGTGCCGAGTTTTTTTAATGTCGATAGCGTATGATTCATCCTTTAAGCTCCTTGCTGGGATAAGGCAATCTGTTTGTAAAGCTTGCTTTGCTGCAGCAGCTCCTGGTGCGTGCCCATCGCCGTTATTTGGCCATCCTCAAGCACGATTATGCGATCTGCCTGCTGAACGGACGCAATGCGCTGCCCGATGATAAGGCAGGTGCTGCTCTTCATTAGCGTTTGCAGCGATTTACGGATGAGCAGGTCGGTGTTCAGGTCTACGGCGCTCGTGCAATCGTCGAGAATGACGATTTTGGGCTTCAGCAATAGCGTACGGGCAATGGATAAACGCTGCTTTTGCCCGCCCGATAAATTGACGCCCCGTTGTCCGAGCACGGTATGATAGCCATGCTCCAGCTTCATAATGAACGCATGCGCTTCAGCTGCCTTGGCTGCTGCTTCGATTTCGAGCTGGCTTGCATCCGGCTTGCCGTAGCTTATATTTTCCGCAATGGTGCCGCTGAACAAATGCGCCTGCTGTAGCACCATGCCAATCTCGCGATGCAGCTCATGAGGCGCTATTTCGCTGATCGGATGGGAATCGATGCGCAGCATTCCTTCGGTAGGCTCATAAAAGCGCGGTATGAGGCTGACCAGCGTCGATTTGCCCGCTCCGTTCACGCCCACGATTCCTATCGTCTCGCCAGGCTCTACGGCAAAGCTGATGTCGCGGAGAATGGCGTTTTTGCTATCGCCATCATAGCTGAAGCTCACATTTTCGAAGGAAATTCGGCCTTCTTGAATTTGCTTAGGCTGCTGCTCATACGGCTGGTGATAAGCTGCTTGTTTGTCGATCGTCAGCTCCAAAACCTCGTTAATGCGATCCGCAGATGCCTTCGCGCGGGAAATCGCCATCAATTGATTGCCAAGACCCAAGGTAGAGAACAACAGCTGTGTAATATAAGTTAAAAATGCCGCCAAGCTGCCGACCGATAAAGCGCCCTGCTCCGAAAGCATTCCGCCGTACCATAAGGCAGCTACGATGCTGAAATTAAGAATGATCGACATAAGCGGCGTGTTGAGCGCAACGATTTTGGCCGCTTTTAGACTAGCCTGCAGCAAATTCGAATTCGCGTCATTAAAACGCTCTTCCTCGTAATCGGACCGAACGAACGCTTTGACTACACGAATGCCGGACAAATTTTCCTGCATGACGGTATTTACCTGATCGAGCCGCTGCTGCATTTTCGAGAAGAGCGGAACCGTAATCCGAGTCGTAATAACTAGAAAAGCGGCGAGCAATGGAAGCATGGCCAGCAGGATAACCGAAAGGCGCGGACTAATCATGAAAGCCATCGCCAAGCTTCCGATAATAATAAACGTATCGCGGGCGAAGATACGGAGAACTAGCAGCACGAGGCCCTGAATTTGAGTAACGTCTCCCGTCAGCCTCGTCACTATGGAGCCTGAGCCGAATCGGTCGAGCGACCTTAGCGATAATGACTGAATTTTTTGAAACAGCTCCTGTCTCAGATCGGCACCAAAGCTCTGGGAGGCTATCGTCGCAAAAACGGTGCAGCCTACACCTGCAAGCAAGCCGATAATCGCAGCAACCAGCATTTTCGGGGCGGTCGCCGCTATTGCTCCCAAATCTCCAGCCATAATCCCATCATTCACTATGCTTGCCATAAATCGCGGCTGCAGCAGATCCATGCACACCTCAAGCAGCATGAACAGCGGCGCAAGCACTGCGGACAGCCAATATTTTTTCAGAAAGCTAGCAAGCTTAAACACGAGGACACCTCAATCTACTGGCATTTTGTAAGTATCGCAAATAAAGAGGGCTGCTCTTCAAGCGCCCTCCTGATAAAGCAATTATAGCATCCGTCAGTCCCATCCCGCACTCCAATAAATGGAAATAAACTGAATATTGCGGACGTATCGTTTTTTGGCTATATTGCTGTTACAATAGACTTAACATCAAAAGCTGTGCGTAACTGGCGGAGCATGGGGAACCATGAGGAAGCGCATAGAATCATTAGCCGTACGCCTGGGCAAAGGTAAGGGGACATTCCCCTTGCCTTTTTATGTTTTTCGACAACCATTCGAAGGAGCTGGGGTAGAGAATGACAGAGAAACTCATTTTGGACGGAATACGCGTGGCAGATGCGATTAAAGAGCAGTTGAAGGCAAGAGTAGAGGCGCTTGGCGTTAAGGGGATCATCCCTTGCTTAGCGACAGTATTGGTGGGCGATGATCCTGCCTCTGAGACCTACGTTCGGATGAAGGGTAACGCATGCAAGCGGCTTGGCATCGAGTCGCGGCGCGTTCATTTGGATAAGTCCATCTCAACGGAGGACTTGCTTGACGTTATTTCACAGCTTAATCAAGACCCGCTCGTACACGGTATTTTGCTGCAGCATCCTGTACCGCATCAAATCGATGAGCGTGCAGCTTTTGAAGCGATTAGCATTGAGAAGGATGTCGACGGCGTAACAGCGCTCGGCTTTGCCCAAAACGCCTTCGGTTATGCCGACTATCCTTCCTGTACGCCCGCCGCCATTATGGCCATTCTCGATTATTATCAAATACCGATCGAGGGCAAGCATGCCGTCGTCGTTGGACGCAGCCCGATTCTCGGCAAGCCTGTATCGATGATGCTGCTCAACCGAAACGCAACCGTCACAACCTGTCATTCCAAAACAGAAAACCTATCTGATATGCTGCGGCTCGCCGATATCGTCGTCGCTGCGGTCGGCAAACCTGCGTTTATTCAAGGGGATTGGATTCGCGAAGGCGCGGTCGTGCTTGACGCCGGCTACAATAAAGGTAACATCGGGGACGTCGATTACGAAGCTTGCTTAGCCAAAGCCAGCGCCATCACCCCCGTACCCGCAGGCGTAGGCCCCGTTACAATCGCCATGCTGCTAAAGCATACAGTTGATGCGGCGGAGAAATGCGCGGTATAAGTTAGGTAGATGGGGCTGTCTCATAAGCCTTATCGTGGTTTCAGTCGCCCCATTGAAATACGGATGATAAAAAAATTTAGCCTACCAACCCACTTTCACCGTGGGTTGGTAGGCTTTTTCAATTGCTATTTGGGACATGGCTATAAGATCAAATACGTGCTTACAGCAGCCTTTTGGCGTTTCTGATAAGCCGACTCGATGCGGCTGTCCCAAAACTCTGCTTGAGAAAGGTGCTCCTTGCTACGTTGCACTTTGTGCAGCAGAAAGTTGGTAATAGCGATGCATTCCCATGCTACGCTGCACTTTGTGCAACAGAATCAGCCATTTATGGCTTGCTCAGCCCATAATCAGCTGATTCTGATGCATTTCTGCATTGTAGCAGTTCAAATCGACAATCATGTCAGGTTTCTGTTGCACTTTGTGCAATAGGAATTCTTAAATCTAGTAGAGTTCTTGAACATGCTGGTATTGTGCTTTCAGCTTCAAACTTTTTAGCAGGAAACGACCTCCCTCCCACTACCCTACATATCACGCTCAAGTAAATATCTAGCCGTAAATTGATCCGTGATCAGCACGTTGGAGTAGCCGCCGCGAAGCGCGCCATAAATGCCGCTCACTTTCTTCGCTCCACCTGCGACTAGTATCGACTGCTCCTTCCGCCTCAGCTCATCAAGACTAATGCCAATCGTGCGCCGATTCATCTCCTCCGAGCATATAACGCCTGCGATATCGATGTAGCGTGAGCAAATATCCCCTGCAGCCTTCTCCCGAATAATATCCAAGTCCGCATCCGTAAAATAGTTTGCTCTAATCAATACCGAATCGTCTGTCGGCGCTCCTACCGTCACAACGGCAATATTAGACATTTTTCCTAGCTCCAAAATATTGCGAATATGGCGATCCGACTCAATCGTTTGCTTTACAACCTCGTGATCGACAAGTGCCGGCAGCGGGATGAAGTAAGGAATCGTATGGAATGCCTTGCCAAACAAATGAACGATTTCATAGGCGTATGTATTAGTCTCCGAATGACTGACCCCGCCATTTAATTGCACGACCTTCACATCCCGAACCGGCTTGTCCTTAAGCTGAGTAGCCATTTGAAAAAGCGTTGTCCCCCATGTCGTTGCAATGATATCGCCATCCTTCACCGTATCATACAAATAAGTCGCTGCTGCTTCGCCTATATACCTTTTTATGATACTATCCTCGAATTGCGGTACCGAAACGATGACTGCTTTTTTAAGGCGAAACTTTGATTCCAGCCGCTCAGCAAGCACATCGTTATTATCGTTTGGTGAGACGATTTTAATTTGAACATAGCCCTCATCCTTCGCCTGCTGGAGAAACCTAGATATAGTAGGGCGCGACACGCCAAGCTTTTGCGCGATTTCTTCCTGATTATAATTTAGTTCATAATAAAGCCTAGCAGCATCAATCATTTTGCTCAGCTTATCGTCCAATCGATCATCTGCCATCCAAGCTCAACTCTTTCTATATATGACTATAAGCGTAAACGGCTGCGCCATTCTGCAATGGAAAAGCCAACGCTTGAAAGGAATACGTCCCATTTATATATAACAAAGCATTAACAAAATTACAATGAAAACCCCTCTCCCCCTTCCACTGTAAAAATAAAACGTCCCAATCCACTCGTAACAAAGTGGACTGAGACGCTTATACTTATTGATTACCCTTTGTTCTTATCATACTTTAGCGCCGCCAAAATCAGTGTCACAACCTGTGCCCTTGTTGCATTCTCTTGCGGCGCAAATTGGTTCACGCCCATTCCTTCAACAAGACCTGCAGCCTGCGCCGCAGCGATATATGGCCGAGCCCATACCGGTATGTCGTTTACATCAGCGAACGTTGACTTCGCATTCGGATCAATCTCAATGCCGAGTGCGCGAACCAGAATGACAGTCATTTCCGTTCTTGTTAGTGGATTAGATGGTCGCAGCGTATTATCCTCATATCCCGCTATAATCTTATCCTCAATAAGCTGTGCAAAGAAGGAGCGCGCCCAAGCAGGCACTTGACCCGCATCAGCAAAGTCCAGCTTGCCATCTGTCGATTCAAGCTTCAGCGCTCTGCCGACCATCGTAACGAACTGCGCTCTCGTTGCTTTGTCTCCCGGATGGAATGTGCCATCTCCATATCCGTTAACAAAACCAATCTTCACTGCCTCTTCAATGGCCTTAGCCGCCCAATGGCTGCCTACGTCACTAAACTCAATTGCCGGACCTTCGTTTCCACCACCAGGTGTTGGTGTTGGTGTTGGAGTCGGTGACGGCGTTGGTGTTGGTGTTGGTGTTGGTGTTGGTGTATTTGGATTTGGGTTTGGATTACCACCTTCACTGCCTGGAAGCGGGCTTCCTTTCAGATCGGTAATGCGGCCTTCAATTCCCGTATTGATGGTGCCCAGCTTCGTAATGTGCTCGATGAACACCTCGTAGTCAACGAGATTCATCTCATAATGACGACCGGCATCTTTCGCTTTCTTCATCGAGCGGTAGAAGTCGCCGCCACTCGCCATAAAGGAATTCGTTGCTACAAAATAATAAGCATTCAAATCGATTGGGCTGTAGCTGCCGTTATCATTTTTAATTTCCACCTTAACGATACGATTGCCCTCAGTTACCAGATTGCCATTCGCATCGAGCACCTCTGGCTGCTTCTTGGAATCATAGTAATAGCGCATGCCCGATACTTGTGAGAATTGGCCTTTTACCGATTCGATTCCGCTTACGCCGTTCTCTAATGCTTCAACAATTTCCTGACCTGTCATGCGAAGCGATGTCAGGTTATTGCCGAATGGCATAACCGTCAGCAATTCTCCTAGCGTAATATCGCCATCTGTTTTGCCCTCTGCGGTTTTCGGGATAGATAAACGAATCCCACCGCCGTTTTGAATGGCTACAAAACCTTTTACATCTAACTTCTTTAATTCTGGATTGCTGTTAACAAAGCTTTTTACTTTAGAGACCATCCCGTCCGTTATTAGATTGGCAAGATTGGTTTCCTTAACACGAGAAGAAGGGTTGCCGCCTTCTAAAAACACATTCGTTTTTCCGATAACTTGTTTCTTAGTTTCAGCAATTCCATCATTATAAGGCCCAAGCATTGTTGTCGCTACTGGATCTGGAGTAAAAGTCATAATATCCAGCAGTTTTCCATTCCATTTCGTTAACACGCCTGATTGATTGAATTTAACATCCAGTCGACCTAAATAATTGTTGTATTGCTCCGCCTGTACGACAAGCGTTGGCTCTCCATACGCTTGGATTACCTTTGGAGTATCGACCTTTGTATGGCTGTGTCCACCGACGATTACGTCGATACCAGCGACCTTTTCAGCTAGTACGAGATCAAATGTATGCCCAAGATGAGTCAAAGCAATGATTTTGTTAATGCCCTTGTCTTGAAGCGATTTAACTGTTTCTTTCGCTTTAGCGATATAGTCATTGAAAACAATATTTTCGCCAGGTGAAGCGAGGAACTTCGTATCCTCGGTCGTTAGTCCAAATACGCCGACCTTTGTCTTATCCTCGCCAACCTCAAGAATAATAGAGTTATAAATCTTTCCATTTGCTGCCTTTTCGCCAACCGCTTGCTCAGCTAGTAATTCACTCAGCGCAGGCTCCTTGCTGAAATTAATATTGGAGCTTACGAACGGGAATTCGGCATTTTTCACAAAATCAGCTAACACTGACGGTCCCTTATCAAATTCATGGTTACCAAATACCATGGCATCGTACTTCAGCTTATTCATAAATGCTAGATCAGCCTGGCCTAAATATTTATTAAAGTACAACGTACCTGAGAACACATCACCGGCATCAAGCAGAATCGAATTAGCCGTCTCACTTCGAACCTGATTTACCGCAGTAAATCTTTTTGCTACATTCGCCAGATTGGCATGTGAATCATTGACATGCATAATTGTCATGGCGAACTCCGCATCTTTCTTCGTTGAAAGATCCAGCTGCGCTAGAAGCGGATCATGATCGCTTACTCGGCCTTGATCTGTTGAGAAATCAGCATTAACATGTACAACGTCAATAATGGCATTCGTTTCAATGTTGTTATCCACCAAAATATGATCAAGCGTTTGCGAGTTGCCGTCATAGATGTAGGAGTAGCGTTCCGATACATCCAGCTTGTCGACAAGATTCGTTATTTCTGCACCCCGCAGCTTATTCAGCGTACCGGAGAATTGGAAATCGTTAAAGTCGCCTAATACAACTACGCTTGCTTCGGGATCCTTCGTTGTAAGCTCCTTAACGAAGCTGTTAACCGCATCCGCTTGCTTTGCACGCTGCACTTCACTGCTGCGAACAACCGGCTGAACATCGCCCCATGGCTTGCCGTCTCCGCCTTTTGAATTAAAGTGGTTAGCAATCGCGACTACCCGTTTCCCCTTAAATAGAAATTCAGCGACAAGCGGTTTACGGGAAGAAGCGAAGGTAGTAGGATCCGTAGAGCCAATGCGTCCTGGATTTTGCGTTAAGCCTCCAATTCCATCCACTTTAACGAAAGTGTTGGAACTGCCTTTGTTGCCTGATGCAAGCTTTACGCGATCTGCTTTGTATAAGAAGCCAACTCGGATATTGCCGTCAGGTTCGCCGCCGTCCATATTATTTTCCGGAGCAATATCGGTGTATTTGTAAGTTGCGCCGCCTTTTGCAATAATAGCATCGATGAGAGTCGAGAAGCTTTTGGAAGCATCCGTATTGCCCGAATTCGTATTGCCGTCGTTGTCTTGAACCTCCATCAAACCGATAATGTCCGGCTGCTTCATGTTCGTTACGATAATGCTCGCGATCTTCCCAGCTTTCACTGTATCGCCTGCACTGAAGTTCTCCACATTAAAAGTACCAATCGTCAGCTTGTCCGTATTCGGCACAATACTCGTTATTTTCGGATTATTATCACTTCGTTTAATTATAGGCAAACTCTGTGTTGGCATCAGCTTATAAAGGTCGCCTGCGTATTGAATAACGCCCACGATATTGCCCTCAAAAGCATCGCCCGTTTTAATTTTAGTGCCGGCTGGCTCTGAACCGCCTATAAACAGCTTTTGCGGATTCAGGCTGCTGTCTGTCGCATTTAAACCATTGCCTTGAAGCACAATGCCGCCAAAAGCCGTTTTCACCGGGTTATTCATGTCATTGTCAATCGTAACCGGAGTTACCGCATTGGCGTAGGGGCCCGTTATCGTAGGATTAATCAATTCAACCAGCATGCTCTCCACGCTCTCGAAAAAGTCGATTGCATCATTAGCTGGATTAAATGCACTGAAGCTGTCCGTATCGATGAGATTAGGAATAATACGTCCGCCTTTTCCAAGCAAAGTAGTCGTAGGAAGCGTATTATTGCTGGATTGCTTATCAATCGTTGCTGCATTAATTTGAGTTACCGTTAGAGACGGGCTTTCTCCAAATTCCTGCACCGTACCGGACACCGACACTGCATCCTTAACGGCAAGGCCATGCGTTTTCTTGTAAACTTGTATAGCCTCGGAAGTATTCGGATTTCCATCCTGCTTGTCATCCGGTGCCTGCATGTAGAAGGAATCCGTGCTGACGGAAGTGATGATGCCTGTTACATTCGAAACTTTGACATTATTGTAGATCGATTTATGCGATTCGCCTTGAATCTTATGGATTGCAATACCGTCCGTATTTTCCAATACTTTATACGTGAAGGTCGCTACCTCGCTTGTTACTTCGCCAGCTGTCACAACTGCTTTAATGACGGTATCCGCATTTACGACAATTGGAGTGCTGTAGAGCGTTCCCGTCGTTGCAGTTGGAGAACCTCCGTCTATCGTGTAACGAATAACACCGCCATCAGCAAGCGAGCTTAGCGCAACTGAGCCTCCTGCGTTAATGCCGCCTGAAGGGATGCTCGCTTGAACGGCTAGCCTTTTCTCGACAATATCGAGTGTATTGCGCGGGAGCAGCTCCAGACCTACGCTGGAATGATAGGTCATAACGCCGGTAACCTGCTCGAACGTTTTTCCTGCGACAAATGAAGCATCAGAGGAATAAATAATAATTTTACCAGTACTCACAGCATCCGTTGCAGTAACAACGCCGCCTGCCACACTCTCAACCTTAATATTTTTTAGCTGTACGAAACGGCCTTCGAATTTATTCTGGTTATCAATCGTTTTGCCAAAGCTTGTAGAATCTACAACTATTGGCGCAGGGAGAGCGACTGAGCCCGTCACCTTCACATCTTCAACATTCGCAATCAATTGAACCAATCCCGAGTACGGGGTAAGCTTCCCGAAAGCCTCGATAGTATCCCCCGGCTGTGCGGAGACGGTGTTCAGCGCTCTAACGACAATTCCGTTATTCGCGTCCTGAACGAATAGATTTACATACGAGCCTGAATCAGCTCGGTGCGTTACTGTACCGCTAAGCGTAACGTTTGTGCCGGATGCAGCAGCCCGAGCTGCCGCGATCGTAATCGGCCCCGTCACAACGCTATAAGAAAACTCACGTAATGCGCTGTTTTCCAGCCCGTCTTTTTTCGCATAGGCATGTACTGTCGTTGGCGCATTTATTTCAATCGATGTCACGCCCGGCTGATACCAATTAAAGTTTTCCGGAGCAACCTCAGCATCACCTGAGCCATATACGCTGTAGTACACGCTTGCTCCAACCGTTGGCGTTGAGAGCTTAATAATAGTGCCGGGTAGAACAGCTCCTGGCGCTACATCTGCCGTTACAGGTTCCACACCAACAACAACCGTGCCATACGAGGAATTGCGCGGGTCTGGTGTAAGGATGTCAAAATCTGTAGCATTGTTATCCGTATCTTTGCCTCGACTGTCACTTGGCGCATCTACAACAGCTTTACGAATGGCTGCTTTGGTATTGGACAAGGCTCCTGTTGGAGTTCCTTCAGATAGATTGGCCGTACCATAACCAACTAAGTCGATCCTCGTCTGCGAGCCATTAACTAGTTCTACCTTACCTGCTGTTCCGCCCATTGCAATCGTTCCACTAGCATCAGGTGCCGGAAGGCTTGTAGTTCCTCCAGCGCCAATTGCTTCTTGAATTAGAAAGTACCCTTTGGATTTGATCGTACCGTTTAAAGCTGTTTCAAATTCTGATGAGAAAGAATTGCCCGCGCTTGCATACCTTACCCACCAACCATCCAAGATCACGTCCGAATCAGTTGGATTATACAATTCAATAAAATCATTTTTCCATACAGCCCCGGAGTTCCCCCCACCGCCATAAACCTGAGAAATAACGATATTGTCCCCCGCGGGCGTCGCCTGTACAGGGCTTCCCAAGCTGCCTATCGTGCCGGTAACCACTAGAAGAGCCGCTAAAAGCATGCAGGCTTGTCTCTTTATTCTTTTAACCAAATTCTGCATTCCAACCTTCTCCTCCCAAAGACCAAAAATGGTATTAAACAACAATACATATCTCTAATAGAGTAGTAAAAAATTGTAATCAGAACATCATTGTGAAATTAAGTTCTAGTAAACATGCACATTTGTTCGCAGGCGACAATAAAAATCCCCTTTCTCCAATACATGCATGACATCCATAAACAGATTATTTGCATTAATGAAGGAAAGGGGGATTATAGCTTTGGGCCCAAAAGCTTTTGGAGTCGCCATTTGTTAATGTGATGTAAACTTACATTAAATATATTGAAGAGTATACAGTGGAACGATTTTCCTGTCAATTGGTAGAATGTAATGGATAAATAGGCATAAAACCCTATGCAATATAACAAAAAGTGCCATATACATGACATTATTCGTCACGCACACGGCACTTAAGTTTTATAACAAGATCATGATTTTTTGGACATGCTCACCGGTTCCGCAGAAGCTTTCTCGCCCTTTTGGAGCTGATACATTTTGTAATATCTGCCGCCAAGCGCCATCAACGCATCATGATTGCCCCGTTCGACAATTTCTCCGCGGTGCAAGACGAGAATTTGGTCTGCTTCACGAATAGTGGACAACCTATGCGCGATAACTAGCGTAGTCCGCCCTTGACTGACTACCCGCAGCGCTTGCTGAATTAGCCCCTCGGTCTCGCTGTCTATGCTCGCTGTCGCCTCATCCAAAATAAGAATCGATGGATCGAAAGCTAGCGCTCTAGCGAAGGAAATTAGCTGACGTTGTCCAGAGGACAACGTGCTCCCGCGTTCGACTACCAGCTCATCATAGCCATTCGGCAGCTGCTCGATGAATGGCGCGGCGCCAACATCCTTCAGTACGCTTTTGACACGATCGATGGAAATATCCTTATTGTAAAGGCTGACGTTGAATTTAATATCGCCGGCAAATAAATACGGATCCTGCAGCACGATCCCCATATGCTTGCGCAGCGCTTGCTTCGAGTATCCCGAAATATCGCGCCCATCAATCGATATAACCCCTTGATCCGGCTCATAAAAGCCCAGCAATAGGTTCATAATCGAGCTCTTCCCCGAACCGGTATGGCCTACCAGGGCGACTGTCTCACCCTTGCGCACTTCAAACGAAATTTGCTTCAGCACGTTTTCGCCCTCTTTGTACGCGAAGGTTACTTGATCGAATTTCACGACGCCCTCAGGCCGCTTCACCGCCGCAACCTCCTCGACCTCCATGCCTTCCATATCGAGTATCGCAAACACCTTCTCGGCCGATACGAATGCTCGCTGCGCATTCGTCAGCTGATCGAAAATACCGATAATCGGCTGAAAGATGCGTCCCAAGTAGTCGATAAAGGCGTAGAACACCCCGAACATAATGGACGTTTCCAGCGATGCACGGCCAAAATACCAAATAACCAGCGCCGTTACTAGGCTGCCAATCGTACCAACAATGTTCCGCGAGGACAAAGAGAACACTCTAAACTGCTTAATTTGATTGACGTAACGATCCTCGTTCAGCACCTCGAACTCATCCAGCGTCACCTTCTCGCGGCGAAACGCTTGAATAATTGGCATAACGACAATCGATTCATTGATCATCGCATTCATATCGCTAAGCCTTGCCCGCATGATCGTAATGTAGCGCTTTGAATACTTCAAATGGATGACCATAATGAGCGCAAAAAGCGGTGGCAGGAGCAAGCAGAACAGCGCCAGCCGCACATCCAAAATAAACAGCGCCGTAAATATCCCGATCAACTGCACGAAGCTCACAACAAAAGTCGCCATGAAGCTCATGAACAAATCCCGCACAGCCTCCGTGTCATTCGCTATTCGCGATACAATTTGACCGATGGGCGTATTGTCAAAATAGCGCAGCGGAATCCGCTGGATATGGCGCATTAAATCCATGCGCATGTTTTTGATAATTTGCAGCGCCGTCGATTGCAAAATATACGATTGCGAGAAATTGCCGATGCTCGCAACGAGCAGCAATCCCATATAAAGCGCAAGCAGCCAGAGAACAGGCGCCAAATCACTGCCTTCGACGGACAAATGCTTATCAATGATTGTTTTTATAATAAAAGGTCCGCCAAGCTCAGCGCCTACCGCGCAGCAAAGAATAAGCAGCGCGCCGATAATTCTGAATTTATAGACGAGAGCATATTGGAATAGTCTTCTCGCCGTGGATTGCTTTGGCATGCAACAGCCTCCTTATTCTTCCAAGCTTGCTTCCATTTGCTGCCGTTCCCACTGTTCCTTATACCAGCCTCCGAACAGCATCAGCTCCTCATGCGTGCCTTCCTCGACAATTCTGCCTTCATTCAGCACGATGATCCAGTCCGCATGACTAACGGCTGATAGACGATGGGTGTTGATGAAAGTCGTTTTCCCCTCGCGCTCTAAGCGGATGTGATGAAGGATCCGGCTCTCGGTCCGCGCATCAACCGCCGACAGCGAATCATCCAGCAGCAATATTTCGGAATCGACGAGCAGCGCCCGCGCTATCGCCAAACGCTGCTTCTGGCCGCCCGAGAGCATGACGCCATTTTCGCCAACGATGGTCTCGAGTCCCTCAGGCATCATTGCAATATCCTCCGTAAAAGAGGCCATTTCGACCGCGCGCGCAATTTCTTCATGCGTCGCATTTGGTTTGCCAAGCGCGATATTTTCTCTAATCGTTTTGGATAGCAGCAGATGCTCCTGCGGCACATATGCAATCCAGCGTCGCATTTGGTCAATGGCGATTCGCTCAACCGGCACGCCCGCTATGTATAGCTGTTCCTGATCCAGCGGATATTGGCGAAGAAGCTGCTTCAGCAGTGTGCTCTTCCCGCTCCCAGTCTTGCCTACAATGCCAAGCGTCTGGCCTCGCTCAAGCTTGAAGGATACCTTTTCCAAGCTAGGATGGCTGGCTGTTGGGTAAGTAAAAGTTAGCTGCTTCATCTCAATGCTTGAAGGCACTGCGATTGCGACCGGCTTGTCCGTGTCCTTTAGGTCCGGCTTTTGCGTGAGCGCCGTATCCAAGCGATCAGCCGATGCGCTTCCGCGCTGCAGGACATTAATGAACTCACCGAAGGAGATCATCGGCCATATAAGCATGCCTAAATAAATATTGAACGAAATGAGCTGTCCGAGTGAAATTTCTTCTTGAAAAACGAGATAAGAGCCGTAGCCAATACCAATCGAATAGCTCACACCAACAATCAACGAAATGATCGGCTGGAACAATGCATTTAGAATCGATACCCGTTTGTTTTTGAGCATAACATCCGAGGTCACCTTATCGAATGCCGTGAGATCATCGTTTTCCTGCACGTACGAGCGAATAACGCGAATGCCGGAGATCGATTCCAGCGCATGATCGTTCATTTTGCCAAAGGAAGCCTGTGCATCGAGAAACCTTGTCCTTACTTTTTTGCCAAGCTTGCTAATCACGACCGCCAGCAAGGGGAGCGGGATGAGAGCAGCAATCATTAATTTATAGCTTACGAGCGAAACCATCATAATAACGACAACCGAAGCGCCAACAAGCGTATTGACGAGAGTCATGACGCCGTAGCCTGCCGTTTGTCCGATTGCCAATATATCATTTGTTGCGAGCGCCATTAGCTGCCCCGTGCTGTTGCGCTGAAAGAAAGCAGGCGTCATCCGCGTCAAATTCGCAAGCAGCCGGCCTCTCAGCACCTTCTCGACAAGCGCCGAATTGCCGAACAACGTCGTAATCCAAATATAAACCATGACGTAGAGCAGCAGCGAAAGTCCAATAAGCAGCAGCACGGTCTGCGACAAGCCCGCAGATGTAAGCTGCCCTTCACGTATATGATCGACCGTTTTCCCAATGAGATTGGGCGGTACCGTAGACAGCAGGCTGACAATTGCCATGATGCTAACGGCTAATAGATAACTCCCCCATCGATCCTTAAAAAACCATCGCAACCGATTTACAAAAGACATCATATCCCCCTTTTCCTGTTGCCGTTCATTGTTTACTTAAGATAAAACCTATCATGATGTTCAATAAGGAAGCTCCCGACCTTCTAAATGCGCCTTTAAGTTTTTAAGCGACATGGTGTAGCCTTCCTCCGTCGGCCTAGCCTGTTCTCGCGATTCATAGCCCGATTCTGTTAAAACGAGTCTGGTACCGCCGTCTTCCTCTTCGAGAAGAAACGTAGTAACCATCGGTTCTCCCACAAAATCCAGCTCCCAACGAAGAGCAAAACGACGCTTCGGATCAATCGCCTCTATCGTTGCCTGCAGCGTGATAACCTCCGTCCCGGCATGATAGGAATTGGGAGAGTGATGGAAGTAAATTGCCGCTCCCGCCTCTAGCTTCGGAATATCCCAGGGCGAGCCGGGAGCGTACCATACAGATAGCTGCTCCGCTTCCGTTACCGCAAGCCACACTTGCTCCCGAGAAGCATTTACCAAAATGGGACATTCGACTGTTATATGTTCCATATCTCGTTATCCCCTTCGTGTCGCATGAACTTTCTCTCACCTAATGCACTTTCTTTAAGTCACGCTTCTCTAGCCTACACTAGTGAGCTGCTCTTTTGAAGTAATTGGTTAATTCAAATTTTTTTTCATTAAAACGGAAATCAATAAGGATGATTCTCATGGCCTCTCACCCTCGAGCTTTAATTTGAAATGTCACAATATCCTTATATTACCACGACAAAGTTTTACCTACCAAACTTAAATTTCGAGTCTTCTTACCTTGTGCAAAATAACAATTTGTTCTTTATAACGAATGTGATATGATCAGTTTAACGCTCAGCTTTGAAGCGCTTTTCATTAACGATCATACCTGGGGTGACACGTGTATGGGCAATGCCATTAGTGTAATCGTACCTATTTTTAATGCTGAAAAATGGTTGCTCCGATGCGTAAACCGCATCCTTAATCAGCCCTTCCGGGATATAGAAGTGCTGCTTGTTAATGACGGCTCCACGGACCGCAGCGGCGCCATCTGCGATGAGCTCGCTTTAGTAGACGCTAGAATAAAAGTTATTCATAAATCGAACAGCGGAACGAGCAACACTAAAAACGTCGGCATCATGGCATCAAGCGGCAAATACATCGCTTTTCTCGATGCTGACGATGAAATTGATGAATTATTTTTCGTTAAGCTTTACGCTACAGCGGAGGAGCATGATTGTGAAGTCGTAATCAGCGGATATGAGACAGTTCCGACTGGTCTCCGCATTTCTCCGCAGTACAGGCTCCATTCGCTTTTAAACGGGAAGGACCTTATTTTAAGTGCAGCAGCAGTCCATTCCGACAACGACTTATGCTTTGCCTGGCGAAGCTTATTTCTTCGGGAATCGCTCGAAAGAAATGTCGTTAAATTCCACGAGGGATTGACGATTGGGGAGGATACCATCTTTCATCTGGAAGCGCTGCTTGCTGCTGAGCGCGCCTACGCGCTGCCGGATACGTTATATTTTTACACCGTCAACAATCTGGACAGCTTAATGAGCTCTCCCTATAAGCCTTATCTGGAGAAGAGCTTGATTTTGCAATATGAGTTAAGGAAGCGGATTTCCGAGGAGTTCGGTTTGTATGCCCATAGTCATTTTAAGAGGGATATGGCAGCCTATCATATCGGGTCCATCCTTAGCATGCTGATTAGAAATTTCAAGAACAGTCCTATGCCTGTAACGAAAGCAGATCTCATTCGAATTCTAAATCTCGAGATGATTACGAACAGCACAAGTGTATTGGGTTACCGGTATAAATGCAGCAGCTTGAAGGAGTATCTCTACTATTTGTCGATCAAATTCAAGCTCGCAGCCGTACTCTACAACTGGGAATTTAATACGCCGCTCATCACCTCTCTCCTGCCCTTCCGGATAACTGAAAAAAGCAAGCCCGTCAACGATCGGACCATTCGATAAAGGAATAGTAACGGAGTTTTAAAAAACAATCCGCGAATTAACCACGCAGGAAGGAACAGACCGCAATCAGCAAGATTGGACGTTTTTCGAAGCTAACTTTCTTGCGCGGGGATTCAGGCGTAAAGCGTTGCTCCTATATTTTCTCAGCAGTACTGATGGATGTAGCTGCGATTAAGCGTCTGAAAATCATATTAACTGGAAAAACTCCCGTTATGTCAAGCAATTATGGGCGAAAACGAACGTTAAAATGATTTTCTCCCGTTAATTTTATGTTTTTGACCTGCTTTGGGTAAAATCGCTCCGATTAACGGGAGATTTTCCTGCTAATTGGTCTATCTCCCTCCTCAGCGGAAAAATAGATGGAGAATTTCCTGTTATTTCTACCAAACAGCAATAATTCAAGGATTCTGCCGTGTTCATGATTCTCACTAGGTATGCCAAACGAGCCTTAGAAGCGATTCTAAGGCTCGTTTTCTTTGTTTATATTTAGTTCAGAAAAAGCTGGCATTACTGGGTGATCTCTCCCTGCCTCTCGCCGTTACGTCGTGCGACAAGGCAGCGCCGTTTCGCTCCGCATGGCATTATGCCATTTGCGATAAAGCTCCCATGGGGTGCCATTATCGAGCAGATCCTTGCAAATATATAGCCCTTCCTCAATGGAGTCAACCTTCTCTGCCAATTGCAATCTCACGGCCGCATTAAGCAGCACTTGATTGACGAATGCGATATGGCCGCGTCCTTGCAGAACCGATTCCGATACGCGCAACTGCTCAGCCGGCGTCCAATCGATTTCCGGCACCGCCGTTTCCAAGCCATAGGTGTCCGGGTCGATGATATTCAAATGCGAATCACCGTTTTTTACGTAATAGATGCGGGTTGGCCTCTCAATGAACAAATCCTCGGAGCCCTCCGTCCCCTGTACGATGAGTGCTTTTTTGTATTCCAAGTTGCTGGCGAGCTTCGCCATTCGCTCAAACACCGTATTGTGAAAAACCCCGAAAATCAAATAAGGGGAATGGGCGTAATCAATGAGCTTCTCGGCCGTATTCAGCACGGTCCGCATACCCAGCTCAATACGAATGGATCGCAGCGCCTTAAGAGGCGGACACCATTCCTCCGCAGGAACGTACAGCACACCGGTATCCGCAGCCGCTTGAACGATCTGTTCGCTCGATAAGCGCTCAGCATCAATGCCGGCTTCCTTCAACAAATCATGCAGCGTTATCCCCCATTTTGGAGGCAAGGATTCCGCTGAGTGCAGCGTAACGGGAAGGCCGGCAGCCGCAAGCAGAAACGCAGTAGGGAATGTGGCGTAAAATGATTTTTTCCGACCGTCATAGGGTCCTGCGCAATCGAGTCCTTGTTGCATAGGAACGCGAAGGGCATGCTTGCGACAAACCGTTACAAAAGCCTCAATTTCTTCAACGCTTTCCATCTTTATTCGTTCAGCGATAAAAAAAGCGCCGATTTGAGCTGGAGTCGCCTTTAATTCCAAAATCGCATCGGCCGCTTGCAACGCCTCATCATACCCAAGGTCACGCGCTCCTCTTTTTCCACGGCCGACTTCCTTTAACAGGTTGATCATCATCGCAACGCCCCTTTATTTTTGATCCTGAAGGATTTGGTATACCTTTACAATCGATGTCGCAACGTCAACCATACGCTTGCGTTCGTTCATCGCCTGCTTCCGCAGCACGTCATAGGCTTCCGCTTCGGAAATGTTTTTGATTTTGCACAAAATCCCCTTTGCCATATCAATCCACTTCCGCTCCTCAAGCCGTCCTTCCAGCTGCTTGCGCTCGTTCATCCATTGCAGCCTCTCGAAGCATTGCTTAGATCCAAAATGCAGCGCCCAGTGAAGTTCTTGCTCGCTCATCGAAGGGGTTAGTACGCCATCCACAGGCACGTCGTCCTCGCAAAATGCGGCTGACAAGGATGCAGTCGCAGCACTGCACCACCATAGCATCGGCACGGTTTTATGCTTCAAGAGCTTCGTTCCCCATTGCTTCACTTCATTAAGAGGCAAGTGAAAAATAACGGCGTCTGCGCTGCCCATTTGCAGCACAGCCTTATTCTCGTCTCCTGCTCGAAGGACATGATACCCATAGGTCTCGAGCAAAAACCTTGGTGTATGCTTTTTGGAAAGCTGATCCGATTGAGGGTCCGCCACCGGTACCTCGTTTGCCGCACGTTGATCGATCACCAACAATGAACGCATGTAGAAGTGCCCCCTCCTATTCGACTTCATTTCATTTGTTAACTATGCACAAGTCGATGTCTTTGTGATTATATATAACATACAAATCATGAAATTGTCACCACCCAAGTTTTTTCACCCATTTGATGTTAAGTATCTTGACATAGACTCTAAACTCATTGTATATTTACGATAACAAACACATATCATTCGCGAATACAACGATGTATTCGTTTGGAGCGGCAAAGAAGCCTGCTTTCGTTTTCAAGGGAGACGTACGTTTTCTCTTGGATCGAAAGCAGGCTTTTAATATTTTCGCTTAGACAGAGATTGAGAGGAGAGAAATACAATGAATACAACGAAAAAGAAACTAGTCCTTATCGGCAACGGCATGGCGGGGGTTCGAGCGATCGAGCATCTATTGAAGCTTTCACCAGATAGCTATGATATTACAATCTTCGGCGCTGAGCCGCATCCCAACTATAATCGGATTATGCTTTCTTCCGTCCTTGCAGGCGGCGCAGATATGCAAGAAATCGTCATTAACGATTGGGATTGGTACAAAGAAAATAACATCACCCTTCACACCGGCCACAAGGTAACCAAAATTGATACGGACCGCAAAAAGGTGATCTCCCATCAAGGCATAGAAGTTGACTATGATTCGATCATTGTGGCAACTGGCTCCAATCCATTTATGCTGCCGCTTCCCGGCGCAGACAAGGAAGGCGTTATCGCCTTCCGCGACATTCATGATTGTGAAGTGATGATTGATGCATCCAAAAAATATAAGAAAGCAGTCGTCATCGGCGGCGGCTTGCTCGGTCTCGAAGCCGCTCGCGGCCTTCTCCATCTCGGCATGGAAGTCAACGTCGTCCATATTCACAGCTACCTGATGGAGAGGCAATTAGACGAAGCAGCATCCAAAATGCTGCAACGCGAGCTGGAAGCGCAAGGCATGCAATTTTTATTAAAAAAAAGCACAGCTTCCATTAAAGGCAAACGCCGCGCTTCCGGGCTCGCCTTCACGGATGGCACCGAGGTAGACGGCGATTTGGTCGTGATGGCTGTCGGCATTAAGCCGAACATAGAGCTTGCTAAGGCAACTGGCCTCGAAGTGAACCGCGGCATCGTCATCGATGATTTCATGCAAACAAGCGTGCCTGGCATTTATGCTGTCGGCGAATGCGCAGAGCATCGCGGAATTGCATACGGCCTCGTGGCTCCGCTGTATGAACAAGGCGCAGTGCTAGCTAAGCATCTAGCTGGTGTGGAAACGGCTGGCTATGCAGGGTCCGTTACCTCTACCAAGCTTAAAGTATCTGGCGTCGACGTATTCTCTGCAGGCCATTTCGTTGAATCGCCAACCACTCGCGCATTGAAGATCCAAGACGATTTGGCAGGCACGTACAAAAAAATCGTCATTCAGGATGGCAAGCTGATTGGCGCAGTATTATTCGGCGACACCTCAGACGGCGCAGAATTGTTCGCTTCTATTAAGAAAGGCGAATCGGTAGAAGGCCGCGAGAAGGAACTTCTGCTTGGCATTTCGTCCGATATGCTTGGCAAAAACTCCGGCGGCAACAGGCTAGAGGCGATGGCCGATGATGAAATCATCTGCGGCTGCAACGGCGTATCAAAGGAAACGATTGGCGATGCGATTACGAACAAGGGCTGTAATACGGTTGGCGCAATCAAATCCTGCACGAAGGCTTCCGCTTCCTGCGGCGGCTGTAAGCCGCTAGTTGAAGGACTGCTTCAATTATATGCCGGCGATGCGGTAGGCGAACCGGTCAAGGAAGGCATTTGCGGCTGCACGACGCTTAACCGGGATGAGATCGTCGCAGAAATAACAAGGATGAATCTTAATTCCACCAAGGAAGTTATGAACGTACTTGGCTGGCATAATCCTGAGGGCTGCTCAAAATGCCGCCCGGCGCTTAACTATTACCTTGGCATGATCAATCCGGAGGAATACGTTGACGAGAACGAATCGCGGATTACCAATGAACGCTACCATGCCAACATTCAGAAGGACGGCACATACTCCGTCGTTCCGCGTATTTACGGCGGCGTAACCTCCCCAGCCGACTTAAAAAAAATTGCCGAGGTCGCCGAGAAATTCGACGTTCCGATGGTTAAATTTACTGGCGGCCAACGGCTCGACTTGCTCGGCGTCAAGAAAGAGGATCTTCCGAAAATTTGGGAAGAGCTTGATATGCCATCCGGCCACGCCTACGGAAAAACGCTGCGTACGGTAAAAACATGCGTCGGATCAACCTTCTGCCGCTTCGGCACACAGGATGCGATTGGCATGGGCATCAAATTGGAAAAAGCGTTCGAGCGTTTAAATACGCCAGCTAAAGTTAAGCTTGCCGTGTCCGGTTGTCCGCGAAATTGCGCGGAAGCAACCATTAAAGATTTTGGCGTAGTCGCCATAGATGGAGGCTGGGAGCTTCACGTTGGCGGCAACGGTGGAGTAAAGGTTCGCGCAACAGACCTGCTCTGCATCGTCAAAACCGAGGATGAAGTGATGGAATGGTCCTCCGCCTACTTGCAGCTTTATCGCGAAAATGCGCAGTGGAATGAGCGTACTGCACAGTGGATCGAGCGCGTTGGACTCGATTATGTAAAAAATGCGCTGCAAAACCCTGAAGATCGCCTTGCGCTGAAGTCGCGCATCGAGAAAACGCTCAGCTTAACGACAGATCCTTGGAAGCAAATTGTTGAAACAGATGAGCTTCGCAAAAATTTCAAGCAATTATCCGCCCCTGAGACGGTGCAATCATAACATTTAAGGAGGAGTACTCACATGACAACTAAGCTGCTAGTCGCCAATCTCAACGATATTGATGTAAAGGGATCGCGCCGCATTCAAGTAAAGGACATCGAAATTGCCGTATTCCGCCTAACTGACGGCAGCGTGCTCGCCGTTGAAAATAAATGCCCGCATAAGGGCGGACTGCTATCAGAAGGGATGGTGTGCGGCACAGCCGTACACTGCCCGCTTCATGATTGGAAAGTGGATTTGCGCAGCGGCCGCGTGCATGAGCCTGACGACGGCTGCGTAACGACCTTCGAGACCGAAATCGATCAAGAGAGCGGATCTATTTACGTAACGATATAAAGGCTGGCTTGTCTCAAAGAAAACCCGTATAACGACGGAACACAAAGCGGCAAAAAGGGCCGGAAGGAGCAGCTTATGAGAAATATAACGGCAGGAATGGTCTATATTGTCGGAGCAGGTCCAGGCGATCCCGAGCTTATTACGATTAAAGCGATGCGGCGCATTCAGCAGGCTGACGTCGTCCTGTACGACCGGCTCATAAGCAAAGAGCTGCTTGGCTACGCCAGCTCTCAAGCAGAGCTGGTCTACTGCGGCAAAGCCCCTGGCTCGCATGCGATGCCCCAACATCTAATCAATGAAGCGCTTGTCAATTACGCTCGCCAAGGCAAAAGCGTCGTCCGCCTGAAGGGGGGCGACCCGCTCGTCTTCGGAAGAGGTGCCGAAGAAGCGTTGGCGCTTGCCACACAAGGCATTCCGTTCGAAATTGTTCCAGGCATCACCTCGGCAATCGGCGCTGCCGCTGCTGCGGGTATCCCCGTGACCCATCGTGAATATGCCGCTTCCTTCGCTTGCGTGACCGGCAGCCGCTGCCATGGCGATAAATCCCCGATCCGCTGGGATTTGCTTGCGCATAGCGTAGATACGCTTGCGATCTACATGGGCGTAAGCGAGCTGCCCGCTATTCGGGAGGAGCTGCTGAAGCACGGAAAAGCCTCTTCAACGCCCGTTGCGTTAATCGAACGCGGTACGACCACGCGCCAGCGCACCATCGTCGGAACTCTTGCCAATATTCATACCCTTGCCATATCCATGAAGCTAAGCAATCCGGCGCTAATTATTATTGGGGATGTCGTTCAAGTACGAGAACAGCTTCTGCATGCCGAGCAACAAGCCATCGCGCAAATAGGCTGATTCTAGGCATCATTTCTAAGCAGCAGGCATTTGCGAGCCATTTAACGTATAATGAAGGTTTCAGCACGTTATGGTAAAGGATGCGACTACGACTTGGAAATGAAGAAGCAAGCGCCGTTATTTATTTATACCTATGGCTACCGGCTGGAGGAGTCAGAGCTATGCCATTTGGAGATGCGTTCTTTTTTTGGCAAGCAGTCGGATTCTGGCCTTCTGATGAGCGAGACAGCTGTTCATCCCGATCGCAGTCCCTTTATGAGAGAGCGGCTTGAGCTGCTTTATGAAGGGGAACGACTCGAGGATATATTGGAGCAAGTGAAGCAAATCGAATTAGCTGATTCAACGTTTAAAGTTATTTTTATCAAAATGAGCGATCTGGCGCCAGAGGATAAAATCGATTTCGACGACAAGCGCAGCATCGAACGAGAAATCGGCATCTATATTGAAGGGGAAGCCGATGTGCACAATCCCGATTACACCTTCGGCATTTTGAACTGGGGCGGACGCTGGTATTTCGGCAACTACATCAAGAGCAAGGCCGTTTGGCTTACGCAAATGAAAAAGCCGCGCAGCTATTCGATTGCGCTTAGCACTCGGGTAGCACGTGCGGTGGCGAACATCGCCGTCCCTCTTCCAATCGGAAAGACAGCGATCGACCCCTGCTGCGGCATTGGGACGGTACTCGTAGAAGCGCTCTCGATGGGCATCGACATCGTCGGCCGGGACATCAATCCTTTTGTCATTCGCGGTACGCTAGAAAACTTAACGCATTTCGATTTCAAAACGGATGTTGTGTGCGGCGACATAGCCGACATCACCAGCCATTATGATACAGCGATTGTTGATATGCCCTACAACCACTTCTCAAGCACGACGCCAGAGGCCCAGCTTTCGCTGCTGAGAAATGCTCGCCGCATCGCAAGCAAGGCCGTCATCATTACGGCTGATCCGATGGACGAGCTTATCGCAGGAGCAGGGTTCACCATCTCGGATCGCTGCACCACCAGAAAAGGCAGCTTCATTAGGCAAATCATCGTTTGCTCATAAGCTATCGCAAGCGGTTAGCGAAATCCATTCAATGCCAGCCAAGAAGCACAAGCAGCCGTCCAGCCTCTCGTATGCTCCTCGTCCTCAGCTAAGCCCAGCCCATGTCGTCCCTTCTCGTACACGTGAAGATCAAAGCGCACGTTGTGCTTGCTGAGAGCAGCTGCGAACATTAGGCTATTCTCGACAGGAACGGCCGAATCTTCAGACGTATGCCATAAAAAAGTCGGCGGCGTATCTTCGGTTACGTTACGCTCGCTGCTAAGCCGCTCCAGTTGCTCTAACTCCGCTTCCTTGCCTAGCAAGTTATCTCTTGAGCCTTCATGCGTGAACGGCTCCGTAAGCGTTATAACGGGATAGCAGAGAGCAAGCAAATCAGGGCGGCATGACATTCGTTCAATGACATCCTCCGCACTCTCATTTCCGTTGTCATAGCTTGTCCCCGCATTCGACGCCAAATGTCCGCCCGCCGAGAAGCCAAGCACGCCGATCTTATTCGGATCGATTCGGAACGAATCCGCTTTGAATCGAACGGTACGTATCGCCCTTTGTACATCCAGCAGCGCGCTTGGATACCGGTAAGGAGCTACCCTGTAGCGCAGGACGAAAGCAGAAATGCCCAGTCCATTCAGCCACTGAGCGATAGGCTCCCCTTCGTGGTAGGCTCTTCCTCCATAGCCGCCGCCAGGACATATAATAATCGCGGGAGAATGATCTCCTTCCACAAGATAGGGCGTAATCGCTGGACAATCCTCGTCCGCATTCCCTACCGCATACGGTGCTCCATGCATCCATAATAATTGCTCCGTCATTTGTAATCCCCCTTATATAGCTGCATATAAAATTCCAGCTTTCACCATTATATAATGAACGAGAGCGACCAGCTACCGAAATGCATTGGATCTTTAAACTAAAAAAAGGCTTAAGCGCATGAACGCTTAAACCTTCATCCAATCTTATTCCCGACATTGCTTCTGTTATCTTTTTGACCCGGTTATCGCGCCAATGAATCCAAACAAAAGGCCGAGAACGGAGCCTGCAGCAACCTCGCGCGGTTGATGGCCTAAGCTTTCTTTAAGCCGTTTACGCCGGCGTATATGATAAATTCCCGGATGCTTGCCGGCCAGCTTCTCGACATCCACATCCAAATCATTCACTTGCATAGCAATTTCGCCTGCATGCCTGCGAATATTCATTGCGTCATACATAACAATGATGCCAAGCATCGCCGATATCGCAAACTCAGGCGTCTTCACGCCGCATTTGGTAGCCGTGTATGCAGCCAAAGCCGATACCCCGCTCGAATGCGAACTAGGCATGCCGCCTGATCCAATCAATTTTCGGATTTCCCATCTACCAGTCTTTGCATAATGCAGTGGCAGCTTCAGCAGCTGCGCTGCACCTACAGCGGCAATCGCCGTTACAAGTCCTCTATTGGCCACAGCAGTTCATCCTCCTGTTATCGCTCTTCGCTTATTTTGCCCTGCAGCCTGCAAATTCATGTGGCCTTGAATTACGGCATACAAAAACAAGCGGAATAGGAAGACTAACGATAACTTATCTTTTAGAATGGGACATATGTCCTTTTCATATTCACTTACTGTTTCTAAAATAATAAATGAGGATAATAACTGGCATTGCGTTACTACTCGACAGTCGACGGAGGGACCATGAAAACGATTCATAACGAAGAACGCCTTGCCCGATACGCAGCCGAGAATCAGCTTGAGACGATATTTGATGCAGCAACTATTGGCATGATGAACCTTCTGGCTTACGAAAATGGAGAAGCGATCTGCTCGCCTGGCGATCAGCTTGATCAGCTGTTCCTATTAGTAAAAGGGAAAATCAAGGTGTATACGACGCTTCCGAACGGGAAATCCGTGCTGCTTCGCTTCAATGAACCGCTTGCGATCATTGGGGATATGGAGCTTATGACCGGCTTTCCGGTTCGCTGCATGGTCGAATCAGTCGGCATAAGCCACTTTATTGCTATTAAGACGGAGGCGCTGCGGGAAACGGCATTTCAAGATCCGCGCTTTCTTACCTTCATCATTAAGCAAATTAGCTACAAGCTGCACACGGTTTCGTACGTATCAAGCCTCAACCTGCTATATCCGGTAGAGAACCGCCTGTCGAGCTACCTGATTTCAATTATGTCCGAAGATCCGCTTAGCCCATCGCTTGTAGAGATGAAGACTGAGAAGCTGACGGAGGTTGCCGAGCTGCTTGGAACAAGCTACCGCCATTTAAACCGTGTCATAACGCAGCTTGCCGCTGACGGCATTATCGAGCGAAAACGCGGCGCCATCTATATTCGTAACGCGATGCGCCTTCGGGAGCTTGCCAGCGGCAATTTATACAGATAAATAACGATTTGGAGGGGACTAATCATGATGGGCATTATTTATTCTCTTCTTGCTGGCGTTCTGGTCAGTATACAAGGTGTATTCAACACAAGACTCAGCGATAAAACCGGCTTCTGGTTTACTAATACTTGGGTGCATGGCACCGGCTTTTTGCTGTCGCTACTCATTTTGCTTATGGTCAAGGATGGCGGCCTATCCAAGCTATATACCGTGAATAAGCTGTACTGGCTTGGAGGCGCCTTCGGCGTTATGATCGTGTTTACCGTCATGAAGGGCATCTCCACGCTAGGACCTGCTTATTCAGTTGCGCTTCTGCTTACTACGCAGCTGATTGTCTCACTGATCATTGACAGCCTTGGACTGTTTGGCGTCGATAAGGCGCCTTTCTCAGCCAACAAGCTGATCGGCATTGGCATCATGATTGCCGGCGTTGTCGTATTCAAGCTGAAATAAGAACGGCAAACCGTTTATTTCATATAAATAAACCGCTCACCGGGCGCGAACATATGGAACTTCTTGGCCGGATAATGGCGATGAATATAATCGACGAAGTAAGCCGGATTCTCGTCATTATGCGGAAACAGTCCATAATGCATCGGAATAATCATATCCGCATCGATTTGCACCGCGATTTCGACCGCTTCACGGTAGTTGCAGTTGCCGACGATCCCCTGCCCATTACGAACAAAATCCCGTCCGTTAATGGGAAGCATGGCAATGTCGATCTGCCTGCTTTGCAGCCAAGTGACCAGCTCTGGAAAGCCGATCGTATCTCCTGCATGATAGAGATGGACTCCTTCAAAATTTGCCACATACCCGAGAAATTTATGCTCACCTGCATCATCCTGCTCAAACTGCTCATGCATGGCGGCAAATGCATCAAGGCGGATACCGCCATCCAGCTCCAAGCACTGCCCATGAGAAATGCCGATAAGCTGTTCATCTCGCAGGCCCCATTCCTTCAATAAAGGCAGATGTGCCCTTGGCGCAATAAAGCGCGTTTGGGCTGACTGTCCAATCGCCTGCAGCGTCAGCTTGTCCATATGATCCTCATGATGATGGGAGATAACGACATAATCAACATTCAGACAATCCGACGGCGCCAGCGGCGATTCGAAAGCCCGCGACCACGGCGGACCCGCTAGCTCATAAACCCAGTTGCTCAAATAAGGATCAAACAGCACCGTTTTTTTGTTCCATTTGACGAGAAATCCTTCTTGGCCCAAAGCCCACAGCGCCAATGCCTGCCGTGGCAGCTCCGTCTCCGCAATTTGCTTCACTAACGCTTTCCCGCTGTTATATACGCTCATTTGTCTTCATCCCTTTTCCTCTATATTTTGAATGCGCAAATCTTTCGTAAACCACTGCCGATAGCTTAACAAGCTCAAAATAATGCTTGTAACGGCAGCAGAGCTCGCGAATGCGAATACGATTAAAATTTGGTAGCGCACCGCTTCGATAGGGTTCGCGCCGGCGATAATCATCCCGGTCATCATCCCGGGGAGCTGCACAAGTCCCACCGTCTTCATGCCGTCAATGGTTGGAATCATGCTTGATTTCACCGACCGCTTCATCACATCCTGAATCGCCTGCCTAGCTGTCGCCCCGAGCGATAACAGCGTCTCGATCTCGCCTCTTGAGGCACCGACCTCTCTTCTCATTTGGTTCAGAAGCAGGCCCGATACAACCATGGCGTTGCCGATCGTCATGCCGCTTATCGGGATGATGTATTGGGGCGTCGCCTCAATAATTCGGAAGCCCAGCAGAAGCCCCATCATCAGCAGCTCCGTCGAAGTGATGGCGATGGCGATTTTCCACTTGATGCCCCGCAGTCCTTCTCCCCTCTTTCCCGCATTAAAGGAAGCGACGATAATCATAAGCAAAAGGATCAACGTAATAAAGAGCGGATTGCTCGTATTAAAAATAAACTGCAGCACATAGCCGACTAACAGCAGCTGCACGGCAGAACGGACTGTTCCAACGGCAATATCCCGCTCCAGCCCTAGCTTTTGCCATACGGATACAAGCATCGTAATCATCACGAAGAGGAGCGTGAAGCTAAGCGCTAGGATGGACATGGCTGCTCCTTTTGCAAGGGCGGCTGCATGATGTATTGCCGGGCTAGCTCGCTTGATGGATGCTCGAAGAAAGCAGCGGTTTCGCTGTTTTCCAGCAAAGTCCCCTCGCCCATGAACCAAACCGCCTTGCTCATTTGCCTTGCCTGTTCAAAATCATGAGTGACCATTATGATCGTTGTCCCTTCCTGATGATGCCACTCCTGCAGCACCTGCTCCACCATTTCCTTGCTGCCACGGTCAAGCGAGGCTGTTATTTCATCGAGCAGCAGCACAGCAGGGTGCAGCAGCAGAGAGCGGAGCAGCGATATCCGCTGCTTCTCTCCTCCCGATAGACGATCCGCGCTTTTGCTAAGGTCCAAATGCGCAAGCCCAAGCCTTGGCAGCAGATGCTGAACAAGCTTATCCTCATACGGAATGCGGTGCAGCAAACTGACCGTTTTCAGATTTTGTTCGATGCTTCCCTGAAGCATGACCGACTGCTGCGCGACATAGCATACCTTCATCCGCCATTGCCTTGCGTCCATCTCGCGCCGCGATACGTTATGTAAACGGATGTGTCCTTCATCTGCGTTATCCAAAGCCGCAATCATGCGAAGCAGCGTGCTCTTCCCTTGGCCTGACACGCCAAGCAGGGCAACGATCGCCGGCTCCGCTATCTGCGCCGATACATTCGCGAACAAGGGGGTTCCCTCCGAGCCATGGCGGTTTTTCTTCACATTATGAAGCTCTAAAACAGGGTTCACGGATTGTCCTCCCTTCTACTTCTGCTCTTCTTATATTATAGCTGCATTGCTGCTAATCAAAAAAGAGCCTATCGAAATAAGCAAAAAAGCCGATGACCAGCTGCCGCGGTTGCGGGAGCAGGCCATCAGCCTTTACATTCTTTGCTATGCTTGTCGCTGTTATTTAACGGCTGCGTCGATCTCTTCAACCATTGCCGCTACCGAAATAAGTCCGCCGCCCGATAGGTACCAGAAATCCGGGTTAAGGTAAATGATGTTTCCTTCTTTGTACGCTTTTGTATTTTTAACAAGCTCATTTTCAACGGAATCATGAGCATTGCCTTCGCCTGCTACCACTTGGTTGCGGTCAATAACAAACAGATAATCCGCATCTTTCTCCGCTACATACTCATAAGTTACAGACTGGCCGTGCGTCGATACTTCAATGTTCTCATCCGCGGCCGCTACACCAAATACATCATGAATGATACCGAAACGCGATGCCTTGCCGTACGCGCTGATTGCACCCTCGTTAGCCAAAATAATAAGGCCATTTTTGCCGCTTGCTGCAGCTTTTTCATTCAAAGCCTGGATCGAAGCCTTGATGGTCACAAGCTCTGCTTCCGCTTCTGTTGATTTATTGAAGATTTGGCCAAGCGTTTTTACGTTTTCCTCGAACGAGCCCATGAAGTTTTTGGTGTCCACGCCCATAAAGATCGTTGGCGCAATTTTGCTAAGCTCCTCGTAAGCGTCCGATTGGCGGCCCGATATGATGATCAGATCAGGAGCAAGCTCGTTCACTTTCTCGAAGTCAGGCTCTTTCAAGCTGCCTGCATTTACGTATTTCGCATCTTTGTATTTCTCAAGGTAAGAAGGTATGTTGGCTTGCGGCAATGCTGCCACCTCAACGCCGAGTTTATCCAGCGTATCCAATGTTCCGAAGTCAAACACAACAACCTTTGCCGGATTTACAGGAACAACGGTTTCGCCTAGCTGATGCTTAACGGTAACCTCCGTAAGCGCTGGTGCTTCCGTAGCCGCAGGCGCTTCGTTTGAAGGCGCGTTAGCAGCTCCGTTATTTCCGCTATTATTGGCACCGCATGCCGCGATCACCATAGCGAAAAGGACTAGAATAAACAATACAGGTAAAGATTTTTTCACTTCAATCACCCCTAAATCAAATTTTTATAAAAATGTTTGAATATCCTTTGGCAAGTCTTCCTTCAATCAAGTAAAGTAAACGCCGATTCGGTTGCCGTTAATCAGCTCGATCGGAATGTCCATATCATAGATGTCTTGCAGCACGGCGCTGTCGATGATCGTCTCGGTAGAGCCTTCCTTAACGACCTTTCCATCCTTCAGCGCCACGATGTAATCCGAGTAACAAGAAGCAAAGTTTATGTCATGGATAACGAGCACAACGGTCTTGCCGAGCTCCTCTACCAGACGCCTCAGCACCTTCATAATTTGAACGGAGTGCTTCATATCCAGATTGTTAAGCGGTTCATCCAGCAAAATGTATTCCGTATTCTGAGCGATAACCATCGCAATGAACGCTCGCTGCTTCTGTCCGCCGCTCAGCTCGTCGAGAAACTTGCCCTGCATCCCCGTAAGATCCATGTAGGCGATCGCTTCATCGACTTGCTTCCAATCCTCCGCCGTCAGCTTGCCTTGCGAATAAGGAAAACGACCGAAGCTTACAAGCTCACGCACCGTCAAACGAAGGTTAATATGATTCGACTGCTTGAGAATCGATATTTTTTTGGCGAGCTCGGCGCTTTTCCAAGCGCTGACTTCCTTTCCCTCGATGAGCACCTGCCCGCTGTCCTTCGTTAACAGGCGGCTAATCATCGAGAGAAGCGTGCTCTTGCCTGCACCATTTGGCCCGATAAACGAAGTGATCTTCCCCTTCGAAATGGTAACGGACACCTGCTCGATCACAGGCTTGCCGCCATATGCTTTGGAAACATTTCTAACTTCGATCATGCTTTCTTCTCCCTTAGCAGCAAATATAAAAAGTACGCTCCGCCGATGAAGTTGATAATGACGCTTATCGTCGTCTCGAACGTGAACACCCGCTCCACGATTAATTGCCCGCCGACAAGCGCAATAATGCTAATCAGCATCGCTCCGGGTATAAGGAAGCTATGCCGATAGGTGCGCATGAATTGATAGGCTACATTGACGACGAGCAGTCCAAGGAAAGTTATCGGTCCAACCAGCGCGGTCGATACGGCAATCAGAATGGCAACGATGACCAGCATTCTTTTGACGACATAATCGTAAGGAATGCCCAGATTGACCGCATGCTCCTTGCCAAGCGACATCACATCCAAATATTTGCTTAGTCGCGTGACATAAATAGCGATTATTCCGATGATAACGATGGAAATGACGAGCAAGTCGGTATTGACATTGTTGAAGCTTGCGAACATTTTCCCCTGAACAATGAGAAATTCGTTCGGATCGATCAGCACCTGCATGAACGTCGACATGCTGCCGAACAAGGTGCCGAGCACGAGCCCGATCAGCAGTAGGAAATATAGATTTCTGCCTTCCTTTTGGAACAACAGCTTATACAGCACCGCAACGAATGCGATCATCAAAGCAACCGATATAAAAAAATTAAGATGCTTGTTCGTGCTTGGAAGACTCATAGAGCCGAAGGCAAAAATAACGAACGTTTGAATGAGCATATAAAGCGAATCTAGGCCGATAATGCTAGGCGTCAAAATCCGATTGTTCGTAATGGTCTGAAAGATCATAGTGGAGTAAGCAATTGCGCCTCCGGTAATAACGATCGCCAGCACCTTCTTCAATCTTCTTGGCAGGGCATAATCCCAATTGGGACCAAGATGAATGAATAGAAATACGGCTATTAGCGCGACGGCCAGCACCGCAAGCAAACTAAGTTTAAGCTTCATATGCCTTTCTCCTCATCAACAAGTAAAGAAAAATAACGCTTCCGATGATGCCGATCGTTAGGCCGATCGGAATCTCATACGGAAAAATAATCAATCGGCCGATAATATCGCATACCAGTACGAATATCGCGCCAACCACCGCTGTATGCGACAGGCTTCTCTTCAAGTTGTCGCCCATGTACAGCGTCACGATATTCGGAATAATGAGGCCAAGGAAAGGCAGCGTGCCCACCGTCAAAATAACGATTACCGAAATGAGCGCTACGATCACAAGGCCGATATTGACGACCAGCTTATGATTCATCCCTAGATTGGTAGAGAACTCCTCCCCCAGCCCTGCAATCGTAAATTTATTTGCATAGAGATACGCAACGATGAGAAGCGGCAAGCTTACATACATCAGCTCGTAGCGCCCGCTCATCACGAGCGAGAAGCTGCCTTGCAGCCATGAGGAAATGTTTTGAATAAGATCATTCTTATAGGCAAAAAACGTCGTCACTGCATTAATGACATTGCCGAACATAAGCCCTACAAGCGGAATAAAGATCGTATCTTTGAATTTCAGGCGATCGAGAATTTTCATAAACACATATGTACCGGCTAACGCGAACGCGAAGGCAAGCAGCATCTTCTCCATCGTGCTGGCTGACGGGAATATCATTAAAGCGACGAGGATGCCCAGTCTAGCAGAATCGTCCGTCCCCCCAGTCGTAGGCGATACGAACTTGTTGCGGCTGAGCTGCTGCATGATCAATCCCGTAACGCTCATCCCGACGCCGGCTATAATAATGCTGACAAGCCGCGGAATACGGCTAATGGACAACACTTGCAATTGTTCCTCTGTGAGAGAGAACAGATCAAGCGGCGAGATGTCCTTAACCCCGATAAATAGGGACGTGATCGATAATACAATAAGCACGATTAAGAGATACCATAGCTTCACACGAATTCCTCAAATCATCATAGAAATTATCAAAGATAATCATTCTCATTTATTATCAAAAAAATACGCTGTTTCTAGCACCACCCGCTGAGTGATAACCATTATCAGCAACATTTCCTATGTTACACGATTTTAAGCTGTTCGGAATGGACTTTTCTATATCGGGGGATGGACTTTTCTACACAGCTTGAAGGTGTGACGGGCCCGTGAACGGGAATGCTGTTTCGGAACGCTATCCATGTATGAAAAAGTATGGCGTTATCTTAAAAAAAACCAGTCCGAACACGGAACCCCGTGTCAGACTGGTTTCTGGTTATTGGATTGCTGCCAAATCAATCCCTATTAATGAAGTAATTGAGACTCATGGCGTCACGCACCTCGATCATCGTATCTCGAGCTATCGCCTGCGCACGCACAGTCCCCTCTATTAACATATCATCAATCATCTTCGGTCTATCGGCATAATAAGCTCGCCGTTCCTGCATCGGCTCCAGAAGCTGCTCAATGGTCGAGGCGATAAGCTGCTTGCACCCCGAGCATCCCATTGTGCCCTTCTCACAGCCTTCGCGTATTTCCAATGAACCTTCCGGGCGAAAAGCCCGGTGATACGCATAGATCGGACAAATATCGGGATGCCCTGGATCGTTCTTGTGAATGCGAGCCGGGTCTGTAACTGCCTTGCGGATTTTGTGAGAAATAACGGCAGGCGATGAGTCCAGCTCAATCGCATTTCCGAGGCTCTTGCTCATCTTCGCGCTGCCATCGGTCCCTAGCAGCCTTGGAAAATCGCCAACAAGCGCCTGCGGCTCAATAAACACAGGCTTATACAATTCATTGAATCGGCGTACGATTTTACGGGTCAGCTCCAAATGCGGAAGCTGGTCATCCCCTACTGGCACGATACTCGCTTTACAAAATGTGATGTCAGCTGCCTGGCTTACCGGATAACCAAGAAATCCATAGTACATATCATCCAAGCCGCTGTTTTTTGATTCTGATTTAATCGTTGGGTTATGCCGCAGCAGATTTACCGTAACGAACATCGAGAACAGCACTGTCAATTCGGCAATTTCCGGCACCATCGACTGCACAAAGATCGTAGCCGATTCAGGCTTGATGCCAACAGCCAAATAATCGAGCGCTACCTCCCGAAGATGGCCTCGTATTAATTCCGGTTTATCAAAATGGGTAGTCAGCGCTTGAACATCGGCAAGCAGGACAAAGGTTTCATACTTGTCTTGAAGCTCGACCCGATTTTTCAGGCTTCCAACGTAATGGCCAAGATGCAGCTTGCCGGTGACACGATCTCCTGTCAGCATTCTTTGTTTCATCATATAAAGTCCTCCTTATTAATGAGACAGTACCTAGTAACTGTCTTGTGAATCGATTTTTGAAAATAGGCATCCCTTTATTCAATCGCCACCACCAGCCATCCTCCATGGCCATCACCCCCTTCAAATCACACAAAAAAAACTTCATCCAAAAGGACGAAGTTATCGTGGTACCACCTTATTTAACCGCAGCTGCTTCATCGTTCAAAGAAGCGCGATCCTCTAGACAGTACGGACACCTGCATGAGGCTCGATACTGCTCCTGTGATAACGGCAGGAACCCCGGCTTTGCCTACTACATCGAAGCGATGATTCGGCCAAGCAACTCCGAAGGCCATTCAATCACGCGCGGGACACCGGTTCACAGCAACCACCGGCTCTCTGAAAGTCCTTGACGCATGTCTACTTACCCTTCATCTTCATTGTTAGATTATGTAATATTTAATATATCCAACCCACATGAGGCTGTCAATCGAAAAATAACCCCATAACTTTAGTGCTGTGCCATCAACAGCTGCTGATACACTCTTCCGCCGGCAAGCAGCTCGTCATGCGTACCGGTTTCCGCTAGCGCCCCCTGATCCATGACGAATATGACGTCGGCATTCTCAATCGTCGAGAGACGATGCGCGATCATGATCGTCGTCTGCCCTTCCCTTCTCGCTTCAAGCGCAGCCAGCAGCTGGCGCTCCGTCTCCAGGTCAAGCGCCGATGTCGCTTCATCCAGCACCAAAATTTCCGGATCGCTGACAATTGCCCTCGCAATCGCAATGCGCTGGCGTTGTCCGCCTGATAGCTTAATGCCCCGTTCGCCTATATTCGTATCGTAGCCCTCAGGCAGCGCCAAAATAAAATCATGAATTTGCGCGATGCGGCAAGCTTCTTCGATATCGGCCTCCGTAACGCCGTCCCTGCCGAGCATTAAATTTTCCCGAATCGTGTCCGAGAACATATAAGGGTCCTGGAATACGATCGATACCTTATCCGCCCACTGCTCGCGGTTGTACTCCTGCGCAGCCATGCCGTTCAGCCTGAGCGTCCCAAGCGAAGGGTCATAGAAACGTACGAGCAGCTGAGCAATCGTTGATTTGCCGCCACCGCTTGTGCCGACGAAAGCGATCTTGCGTCCAATCGGCAGATCAGCCGTAAAGCCGCGGATGACCTCAGAAAGCTCAGGTGAATAGCGAAAGCTTGCGTCGCTAAACGTGAGGCTCTCGATTTTGCGATCCATGCTCTGCCGTCCCGCATCATGCTGCTCCAGCTCCAAAATCCGCTGTACCCTGTCCACGTTCGCCAGCTGCGACGACATACCCATGATGAATTGAAACAGATTATAGAACGAGTCGGACAACTGCGTAGAAAACTGAAATAAAATAACGAACGTGCCAATCGACATATGTTCGTTGATCAGCTGAATCCCGCAATAGCCCAGCACCAGAATGCCAATGCCCCATTTCATCGGGTCGCTGAAGCGGATTTGCCGGTTGACGAGCTTGCCCTCCGCCATCACCTGTTCAAAGTATTCGGAGAACATCTTATTGTAGAGCTTCTCTTCCCACTTCAACCGATGATAGGCAACAACCTCGCGCGTAGACGCGACGCCTTCCTCGATCTGGATGAGCAGCGCGGTGCGCTTCTCCGCTACTTTTCTCGCCTGTGCCTTCAGCTTCGGCGTGAAATAGTAGCCAATCAACACATAAATGGTGCAAAGCCCCACGATCATGAGCAGCAGGATCGGACTAGAGAAGCCGATAATCGTCATCAGGATGCATAGGTTCAGCGTCTCTTGTATACCGCGCGGTATTTGCCAGCCGATTACGCTTGCCGAGATAAACAAATCCTGCGTGAACGAGTAGACGTATTTGCCGGTACGCTCATTTTGAAACCGCTCGATCGGAATGCCTTCGATTCGCTTCAGCATACGCGTAAGCAAGGAGCGGCTAACCGCGAACTCATTGCGAACAAGGCTTCGGCTCGTCATCGTGAACATGAGCGAGTAGACGATGCCAGCGACCGCGAACACGCCAATGACGATGGGAAGCAGCTCATACTTCCCTTTGGTGAACACATCATCGATTAGTATTTTTTGCACATAGACAAGCGTGTAATTGGACACCGATTCCAGCCCGAGATAGAGCAGCACAATCAAATAAGTCCCTTTAAGCATAACTGAGTTCATCCAAAAAATTTTAAGATACTTCATGTGCTACTCTTCCCTCCGCTGCTTCCGATTGACCGATTTCCAGCTCATACAGCAGCCCTTTGCGGGCAATCAGTTCCTCATAGCTTCCAGCCTCCGCAACACGGCCCTCATGGATCACGACAATTTTGTCAAAATGCTTCACCGTCGACAGCCGATGCGCAATCGCAATCGTCGTCCGGTGCACAAGCACCTCATCCAGCGCCCGCTGCACCTCGTATTCGCTTACATTGTCGAGCGAGGAGGTTGCCTCATCGAGCAGAATAACAGCTGGCTGCTTCACGAACATGCGCGCTATTGAGATGCGCTGCTTTTGCCCGCCGGACAGCTTCATCCCCCGCTCGCCGACGAGCGTTTCGTAGCCATCCGGCAGCTGCATGATGAAATCATGCGCGTAAGCCGCTTTCGCGGCAGCGACTACCTCTTCATCGCTCGCTTCCGGCTTGCCGAAGCGGATATTTTCCTTCACTGAGGAGCCGAACAAATAGGTCTCTTGGAACACATAACCGATCGATTCCCGCAAATTCTCCAGCGTCATTTGATGAATCGGTACGCCGTCGAGCTTGATCATCCCAGAGGTAGGATCATAAAAACGTCCGATCATTTTGAACATGGTCGTTTTGCCGTTGCCGCTTGCGCCTACGAAGGCGACCTTCTCGCCTGGCTTTATCTTCAGCGTAAAGCCGTTAATGACCGGAGGCTGCTCGGGATATTGAAAGTACACGTCCTCAAATTCAAGTCCGCCGCGCACCTCGTCAAGAGCAATCGGATCGGTCGGATCATCGATTTCGATCGGCTTGTGCATGAACCTAAAGAGCGGAATCGTCTGATGGATGATCAGCTTCTGCTCCGTAAGCTGCGTGACGAGCAAGGTGAGGCGGAACATCGTAGTCATATACAAGAGGGTGAAGGCGATAAAGCCGCCTAATGAGATCCAATGATTTTGCAAGGAATAATAGCCGGTAATAAAGAGGGCAATCGCGCCCAAATAAAACGTAAACCGCCGAAAGCTTCCCCGCCCGAAGCTGTAGGTTGCGCTAAGCAAATACACCTGCGACCAGTTTTTATGCTTGCCCAGCGTCCGCTCGTGATACCATGGCTGCGAGCCGAAGGCGCGGAATTCACGCAGGCCGGAAATGCTCTCGTATACCGATTGGTTGTAAGCGATCCGCTCTTGGCCGGATTGTCGCCCATAAAGCGCCGCTTTGCGCTCGAAGTAAGGCCCAAATAAATAATACATCCCGAACGTCGGCAGCATGATCAGACATAACCAGCCGCTAATGCTAAGCAGCATTGCGATCGCAACCACAATGAAAAGCAGGTTTTCGATGACGCTTGGCAGGACGTTGCGGTATATTTTCTGGACGGATGCAACCTCCGAGTTGAACATCGACAGCGTCTCTCCCGCAGGATGTTGCTCGTAGTGGGCGAAGCCCAGCTTGCGCAAATGCTTGAAGATCGCAGTCTGCATATCGCGCGAGGCGAGCTCTCCTATCGTCCGCTGCAGCAGATTGCGATAGTTTTTGGCGATGAGCATAAGCAAATTGATGACGGTAAGCGCTGCTAAAATACCGAAAAACAGCGAGGTGTCCTTGTTGACCACGACATGATCGATGACATATTGGATCATCTTGGGCGTAAGCGTCTCTCCCATAACCGCCATCGTTCCGCAGGCCGCAAGCGCCGCGATTTGTTTCTTGTAAGGAAGAAGAAACTTGAGCGCCCATACATAGGAACGCTTCGATTCATCCAGCTCGGCCTTCTGCTTTATTTTGTCCGCTTGCTTCTGTGCACGTTTGCCCTCCTGCTTCGTTATCCTGTCCGCTTCCGCTTGATTATCTGTTTTTTCCAACCTTTATCCCCCCTTGATTGTTATTCTGAAGCCCCTTTTTACATCCTAATTTTTGGCAGTTAGCTTCCTATCATAATTTTGGCCACTTCTTTTGTCAACGTATTAATTGCGTATAAAAGTTCTCTACCGTGTTTGCTGCATGGGGTCGGATAGGCAATAAACGCATAGAAAGCCCGACTGCAGGCTGAAACGCCTTTCAGTCGGACTTTCTATCATAGTCTGGATGACTTGGTTATAATTCCACCATCGCTTTAATAACCTTCGTCTCCGGCTTCAGCCAGCTATCGAAATGATCGATCATCTCCGCAAAAGGCACACGGTGCGTCATGAAGCGGTCCACGTCAATGCTGCCGCTTTTCACAGCCGTAAGGACGGCGGCAAAATCCTCGATCGTCGCGTTGCGGCTGCCCATTAACGTCATTTCCCGCTTGTGGAACTCCGGATCGCTGAAGGAAAGCTCCGCTTTGACGAGGCCTACATATACAAGCTTGCCGCCATGGGCGACGAGGCCAAACGCATCGGTCATCGACCGCGCGTTGCCGGTAGCGTCAAATACGACCGTCGGATACTCGCCATTCGTCAATTCAGCCAGCCGCTCCTTGGCGCCCTGCAGCGCATGAACCGTCTCATCAACTCTCGCCCATTGCTTGCAGAACGCGAGCCGCTCCTCCTGAATGTCCATGGCGATCACCCTCGCACCGCGGTGCTTGGCGAAAGCCATGACGCCAAGCCCGATCGGCCCTGAGCCGATGACAAGAACCGTTTCTCCTGCGCGAAGCTCAGCGCGGCGGACCGCATGCGCTCCGATGCTAAGCGGCTCCAGCACCGCTGCTTGATCAAGCGTCAGCTCATTCGCAACGAGCAGATGTGTAACGGGAACGGCAATAAGCTCGCGCATTCCGCCGTCGATATGAACGCCAAGCACCTGCATATCGGTGCAGCAGTTCGTTTTCCCATTACGGCAGGCGATGCATGATCCGCAGTGCATGTAAGGAATAATGCTTACCTGATCGCCTACTTTGATAGAGCCTTGCAGGGAGCTATCGATCTGCTCGACGGTCCCTGCCAGCTCATGGCCAAGCACGCGCGGATATGTGAAGAAAGGCTGATTTCCCTTATAGGCATGAAGGTCGGTTCCGCATATGCCGATTCTGCGAATCCGAACAATGGCCGTCCCCGGCTGCAAGACTGGCTCCTCCTGCTCCACCAGCCTAAGCTGATCGACTTGCTCACATACGATTGCTCTCACCCTGCAGCTCTCCTTCTATATAATGACATTCGAGTTGTATTCCACTCTTCCGCTTGCCCAGCTCCGATTATGGATAGGCTCAAGAATCGCCAGCACCTCTGCCAGCAGCTCCTCGTCAAGCGGCTCGTCCGTCCATTCGATATTTTTACGTATGTTGTCCGGATTCGCGGTACTCACCAGCGTCGTCGGAATCCGCTCGTTTGCCGTCGCGAATTGCACCGCCAGCTTGGCGATGTCCTCTCCTTTGTCCGTGCAGTGCTCGGCAGCTTTTTGGCAGAGTGCCCGAATATCGGCACCCGCGGGATGCCAGGCTGCGAGCGGGCGGCCTGCTAGCAGGCCCATCGATAACGGAGATGCGCTGACAAGACCCACCTGCTTCTGCTCAAGTAGAGGCAGAATCTCCAGCAAGGACGTGTCATTAAGCGAGTAGTGGCAATAAGAAAGCACGGCATCCAGCTCCGTGCAAGCCAGCGTTTTTTCGAATACCGATAGCGGCAGCCCGGATACACCGGAGAACCGAATTTTTCCCTGCCGCTTTAGCTTATCGAGCGCAAGGAACGCCCCCTCCGCAACCTGCTCGAAGGAAACAAACTCGATATCATGCAGAAACAATATATCGATGTAGTCCGTCTGCAGCCTCTGCAAGCTCTCCTCCACGCTGCTGATGATGCGCTTCTCCGAAAAGTCGAACTGATCCGCGCCATAGCGGCCCGCCTTCGTCGACAAAATAAACCGATCCCGCGCAAGCTCCGCTATCGCCTTGCCCAGCACCGTCTCCGCCTTCGTCAAGCCATAATACGGCGACACGTCAATCAGATTGATGCCCATATCCACCGCCGTATGCACCGTCCGCACGCTTTCCGCATCATCGGTTTCCCTAAACACAGACCCAAGCGACGATGCCCCAAAGCTGAGCGCCGACACCTCCAAGCCCGTCTTGCCAAGCTTGCGATATTTCATCTCTCTCAACACTCCTTATGAGAAGCCATAACTGCCTTATGCAAAAGCTTGCCGCTTACCGCCCTACAAAATAACGCCGTCCTTAAAAATCGCAATTTCCTTAAAGCCATTGCGTTCATTATGGGACTGCGTCTCGCCTGAAGCTAGGCTGATCAGCTGCTCCCACAGCTCATCCGTCAGCGTCTCCATGCTTTTGTCCTCCAGAAGCTGGCCTGCGTTAAAATCGATCCAGTTCTTCTTGCGCCCGGCGAGCTCGCTGTTCGTCGCAATCTTCACCGTCGGCACCGGCCCGCCAAACGGCGTTCCTCTGCCCGTCGTGAACAGCACGATATGCGCGCCTCCCGCGGACAGCGCTGTTACCGATACGAGATCATTGCCCGGCGCCTCCAGCAGATTAAGCCCGCTGCTCGTAATGCGCTCCCCGTAAGGCACAACGTCCTGCACGATCGCATGGCCGCCCTTTTGCGTGCAGCCGAGCGATTTCTCCTCCAGCGTGCTAATGCCCCCAGCCTTGTTGCCAGGTGACGGGTTCTCGTAAATCTCTTGGTCATGCTTTATAAAATATTGCTTGAAATCATTAATCAAATGAACGATTTTGCCAAAAACCTGCTCGTCCGCGGCACGGTTCATCAGAATCGTCTCCGCGCCGAACATTTCCGGCACCTCGGTCAAAATCGCCGTTCCGCCCGCCTCGATCAAACGATCGGACACCGCGCCTACGAGCGGATTGGCCGTTATGCCGGACAAGCCGTCCGAGCCTCCGCATTTTAGTCCAAGCTTCAGCTTCGATACCGGAACCGGCTCTCGCTTAAACCGTTCGGCGTAACGGACCAGCTCTTCAACGAGCGCAAGCGCATCTTCGATTTCATCCTCCGCCTCCTGCGACTTCAGAAACTTCACCCGCTCAGGGCTATGCTCGCCGATCGCCCTCTTGAACGCCTCGATCTGATTATTCTCGCAGCCGAGGCCGATGACGAGCACGCCAGCCGCATTCGGATGGTTCACGAGCGAGGCGAGCAGCTTCTGCGTATGCACAAGATCATCGCCAAGCTGCGAGCAGCCGAACGGATGCGCAAAGTGATACACGCCGTCCACACGTCCCTCATAGAGCGCATGCGCTTTTCGAGCTACAATCTCGCACGTTTTGTTAATGCAGCCCACCGTGTTGATGATCCAAATTTCGTTGCGGATGCCGATGTCGCTATTTTCGCGGATGAAGCCTTGGAAGGTGCGGCTCGCATCAATCGACGATGCCTTGCTATGCTCCAGCTTCGCAGGCTCGTAGGAATAGTCCAGAAAGCCCTTCAAGCCAGTACCCATATTATGCGTATGCACCCAGCTGCCCGGCTCGATATCTTCCTTCGCTACCCCGATGGAATAGCCAAACTTGAGCACATGACCGCCTTTCCTGACAGCACGCGTGAGCACTTTATGCCCTTTCGGCACCTCGTCTTGCAGCGTAACCGTATTCCCTGCTTCCAGCGTCAGCTGATCCCCTTTGGCAAAAGGCTGCAGCGCAATCACGACATGATCCTCCTCATGCAATCTGACCCAGCTATTCACTCGCATATCCCTCCATTTCCGCTATATTTGCACGAACAGCAGCAGCTAACGCCGGCCATTCGGCTGCAAGGTCACGTCCCCAAATGCCAGCAACACTTAGCAGCTTGCGTGTTGTCTCCTCAAGAGGCCAACGCTGCTCCTCCGCTTCCGACCATATCGCCGCAATCGCCTCCAGCATGCCAGCATCATCCCGTACCGTATAGGAAGCGCCGCTTAACGTCTTCCCTTCGAAGCCTGCCTCTGTCCGCTTTACCTTGTAATAACGCAGCAAGCCGGCGAAGCCTTGCGCAAGCCCGCTAGGTACAGCCTTGCCGTCTTCCGCATAATGAAGCAGGGAAGGCAGCAGCCGCACCTTGAATTTGCTTAAGCTATTCATCGCAATATCAGCAAGCCGGTGACGAATGAATGGATTCAAGAAACGCTCGTATACATCCTCCGCGTAAACACGAAGCTCTGACTCATCAACCGAAATCGAAGGAATAATTTCCGTCTCTACCGTCGTCCTCACAAGCGGTCCCAGCACCGCATGCTCCATCGCCTCGCGCACCTGCTCCACGTCATGCAGCAGCCCGAGCGGCGTCATGAGCGTATGCGCTCCATTTAAGATCCTAACCTTTCTTAGCTGGAACGGCTTCAAATCTGCAACCCAGTGCACATTGAGGCCTGCCTCCCGCAGCGGCAGCAGCTTCTCAAGCTCCGGCTCCGCCTCAATCGCCCACAGATGGTAAGGCTCCGCCGTGCTCAGCATCGAATCGGAATAACCCCATTCACTGAACCAGCTCTCCGCCTGCGCTTCATCCGGATAGCCCGTAACGATTCGATCCACAAGCGAATTCAAAAACCGATTATGCGTGATGACCCATTCCTTGAATGCCTCGGAATAGCCCCAATCGTCGCTATAGCGGAGTACACAGCTGCGAAGCTCATTCCCGTTGCGCTCCAGCAGCTCGCAGGGCAAGCACACCAAGCCGCGCTCGGGATCTCCGTTAAAATGATTAAATCTGCGATAAAGCAGCTGCGTCAGCTTGCCGGGAAACGACTGAATCGGCTGTCCTTCTGTCAGCTCCTCAGGCCGGTAGGCAAGTCCCGCTTCCGTTGTATTGGATACGACGACCTGCAGGTCAGCATTTTCAGCTAAAGCGAGATAAGCCTCCCAGTCCGAATAAGGGTCAAATACGGCGCCGAACACCGAAATCACTTCCGTCCGCTCCACTCGCTCCCCATTTTCCAAGCCGCGAATGACCAGCGTATATAATCCATCCTGCCCGGCAAGCGCGTCGATCTTCGGCTTGCCGCCTGGACGCGGCTGCGTGACCGCGATACTTCCCTCATACAAGCCTTTCTTCCGGCATTCATGCAGCATCCAGTCAAAGAAGCCGCGCAAAAAGTTGCCTTCGCCAATCTGCAGCACCGTCACCTTCGCTTGCTTCGCTGCCTCGTATAATCGCGTCTGCTCCTCATTTAACTTGCTATGGTTTAACGTTGTCATAGGCGATAAAACTCCTTTGCATTTAGTCCGAACAGCCGCTCTCGCATAGGTTCCGTCCAAGCCTCCGGCAGCGCCTGCTCAAGCACAGCCACAACATCATCGTAGCTTGCTGCCAGCAGGCTGACCGGCCAATCGCTGCCGAACATGACGCGGCCCTCTCCGAACACCTCCAGCACATGCTGGATATACGGAGTAAAATCAGCAGGCTTCCAGCTATCGTGATCACCCTCGGTCACCATGCCCGAGAGCTTGCAGTAAATATGGGGATGGGCGGCAATTTGGCTCATTTGGCTTTTCCAAGGCTCAAGCAACCCGTCCTTAATACCCGGCTTCGCGATATGGTCAATGACCGCATGCAGGCCGGGCACCCTATCCAGCAGCATGATCAATGGCTCCAGCTGATGCGATACGACAAGCAAATCTACGGGCACACCCTTTTCCGCAAAAAAAGTGAGCGCTTCCACAAAGCTTGGCGCAAGGATCGCGTTCGCATCAGGCATCTCTTGGATCATTACGCGAAAGCCAACAAACTTCGGATGCTGCGCAAAGCGCTCATAATGAGTGCGGTAATCCGGATCTGCAAGATCCAGCCAAGCAACTACGCCTGCTATCGTATCGGAAGCTTCGCTTAATGCGAGCAAATAATCGGTTTCCGCAAGCGTGGCGGCCGCCTGAACGACAATTGATCCGTCCAGCTTATGTTTATGTAAATGAGGCTCTAAATGCTGCGGCAAAAAATCTCGGTACAGCACCGGAATTTCCGGTGTAATCCAGCCGTAATCCCCTCGCTCAATGCTCCAATAATGCTGATGTGCATCCAATCTCATCGCTTCCGCCTCTTTTCTAGCCGATTAGGTTCCTCTTTATTATAAAAAACAATATTGATCTCTGAAATAATCAATACACGCATATTTGTACTCTTTTTTGATATTTGCTACAATCAGGCTGACAAACTACCCGAAGGAGGTGAAGCGATGAATCCGTATCGCAAAAGGTTCGATGCTAATACCCCCTTTCCATTCGAATGCGTCTATCGGGATACCAAAAGCGCGCAAAACGAGCTGCCCGACCATTTCCACGATTGGTATGAGCTGGTCTACATTTATAGCGGAAGGGGCTCCTTTTTTATCGACCAAACCTTCTATGACGCCGCCCCCGGCGATATCTTTCTCATTCCCGGCAACACCATCCACCGCTCCTTTCCCGATCCAGAGGATCCGAAGACGTCAACCGCTCTGTTCTTTAACGCTTCGCTCGTTCACAGCCCGCCGCTTGGCGATGCCTTCTCCTATTTGCGCTGCTTCGAGCAGGCCAAGCGCCGCAAAGCCTATAAGCTGCCAGCAGCGCTTGTTGCCGATAAGCAGCAAATTATCGGTTTCATCGATCGCATACATGACGAGGAGACAGACAAGCTGCCCGGCTATCGACAGGCCGTTCTGCTTCATCTGCAGCAACTGTTGCTGCTGCTCGGACGTACCCTTAACCCTGCAGAAGAAGGGCAAGCGCTATCCACATCAGCACCGGGCTGGATGACCGCTACTTTAACCTATATCGACGAGCATCCAGGCAGCTCCCTCGGCTTGTCGCAGCTGGCGAAGCGCGCCTCCGTTACCCCTGCCCACTTTTCGCGCGTCTTCAAGAAGCTGACGAGCATGAACGTTACGGAATACGTCACGACCAAACGGATTATTCGCGCCAAGGAGCTGCTTATGGAGAGCGATGCCAATATCGCTGGCATCGCCGAGCAGTGCGGCTTCGAGAGTCTTCCGCATTTTCACCGTATGTTCAAAAAACTAACGGGCATGACACCCTCGCATTACAAAAGGAATGAGTAATTATCATTCGTCCGCATACGCCCTGGTCAGCAGTCAAGAAATTGGGCAACAGCGATATGAAAACATAAGGGCTGCTCCAACAGGTCGAATAAACCTCATTGGACAGCCCTTATTGTTGCTATTGCATATTAGCGATTTGGCGCAATGGCCTCATCGCTTGAAACCCGCCAGTTGACCAACCTGCCATGCTACTGCAAAGCTTCTCCTGCATGTTAGCTGCTACGTCCCAAACAATCGCAATAGCAGGATACCCGCGAACGCAAGTGAAATGCCGATAACCTCAATCGTTTTGAACTTTTCCTTTACGAAGAAGCGCGTATAAAGAAGGACAATCAACACATTAAGGGCAGCAACTGCGGATACGAGTCCGGCTTTGCCAAGGGAGAATGCCGTTACTATGAGCATCATGCCAACCCCATTTGATATCCCGATAGCGAGTCCGACAAGATAAGTGCGCTTGCCGCTCCACGCAACTGGATGGTTGTCTGCGATAACGCTGGAAGCATGCTGCGACACGCGTACCTCACCGCCTGCAGAGCTTCCGCCCTGAAGAGCAAACGCCCGCTTGCCCCGCTCGCTCTGCAAATCCCGCAGCCACCATATGCCAAAGCAGGCCGTTCCCGTCATAAACACAAAAAACATCGTCGGGAACAAATCCGCCTCCATCATCGTCGACCACTTGCCTGACAAATCGTTTGCCGCAAACATCAGCATCGCCAGCAAGCCCCACTGTGCCCCTTGCAAATTCCGAAGCGAGATGTCGTTCGACATCCGAACCAGCAGCACGCCGCTTATTATAACGACAAACGCAATAAGCTGCATAGCATGAAGCTTCTCGTTCCACAGTCCAAAAGCAACGATAACTACAACTACCGACGGAAGCGCCGTTAGTATTGCGACGAGCGATGCCTTTCCAACCGCAAACCCTTTAAACATGCTCGCATTGCCGCCGAAGGAGAACAATCCCATTTGTATCCCGATTAGTGTTGCCATCGTCCAGTCCGACGAAAATACTAGCGCGCAAATGCCGTTTATTATTGCACCCATGCTGAATGTACCGCAGAGCAATAAATTACGGTTGAGCGGCCTTTGACTCGTCCAATGATAAAGTATACCTCGCACACCAAAGACTAGGGCAGCGAAGACCGAATAAGTAAGCCACATGAGAGCAAGAAGCCCCTTTCCTTGATTCCATCCGATAAGGACGATAAACATAACAGAGTCTATCATATCAAGCCGAATCCATTTTGTCTGCACTGAATAAGGCCGGGTTTGAATGCGCTATGCCTGCAAAAAATAAAAGTATTGGCTGAAATTAACACTGACCTTATAATATCGATAGTGGCAGTTTTATCGTCTTTTTTACTGCGCTAGCATCCTATAAAAAACAAGGGGATTTTAATGGCACACGCTGCAAACAGACCGTATTTGCCCCAACTCGACATCTTTCGAGCCTTCGGTATTTTAGCGGTCCTCATGATTCACGCTACATCTTCGATTGTAGCAAGCTACGATCACCAGGCTACGCTTTATCCTCTTTACATTTTTTTGAACAACTTTACTAAGTTTGCAGTTCCCGTCTTCATTTTTTTAAGCGGCTTCGTGCTTTTTTACAACTACTTCGACAAGCCCTTCACGGCAAAAACGATCGGTCAATTTTACAAAAAAAGAATGTCCAAAATATTGGTTCCGTTTCTCTTATTCTCTTTTTTGTATTATGGCTTTACGACGCTGGCGCAGTATGGCTTTACCGACATTCAGACCTTTATCGGCTACTTTACGTCGTTTCATTTTCTCAAGCTGCTCGTCATCGGCAAAACCTACACGCATCTTTATTTTGTCGTAATCATTATTCAATTTTATGCGCTTGCTCCGCTCATGCTGTATGCCGTCAAACGATTTCCAGCGCTTGGCAAGCATATCGTCTGGATAGGCCTGCTCGTGCAATGGCTATTTGTGTATAAGCTCATCGCGCTGCTTCACCTCAAATACCCGGGAAGCTATTCGTTTACCTATATGTTTTATTTTACAGCTGGCGCTTTTATCGGCATTTATTACTTGAAGCTGGCAGAGTGGATCAATCTCACGAGAGAAAACGTAACGCCTCAAAAAATAATGACAACGATTGGGCTATGGGCGTTGTTCATATCGTCAAGCATCGTTATGGTCTATTTTTATTACGAGAACCGGGTAAATAAAATATCGGTCTTCCGTACCGATCTATTAGAGCTGGTAGATGAGCTGCGATGCGTGACCGCGGGCATTGTGCTGCTTCAAATTTCCTTTTGGATCTATACATCATGGAACAAATGGGCGGTCAGCGTGTTTTTACATATCGGTGCCACCTCCTTTGGCATCTATTTGGTCCATCCCGTCATCTTGTTTGTATACCGCAAAATAAACGTAAGCGCCTATCCGCTGCTGTATCACATATGGGCGGCAGGCGGGGTCGTGCTTGCATTGCTCATTCCTTGGGCGATCGTATCTCTGTGCGCACCGTTTAGATGGCACTGGCTGCTGTTCGGTCCGCTTCCTTCGAAGAAGAAGCAGCCCGCTGCCCCGAGTCAGTCAAGTATTCAAGCGTAATTAAAAAGAAGAGCCGTCCGATCGCTTGATTAAGCGCGGACGGCTCTTCTTTGTTTCAAGATGCTTCCTCAGTCTCCTCATCCGATCTGATTTCCCGCTTCTCGTCATTCAGCTCATATAGCAATTGATCATTCGCATCATAGGCAAGCAGCCTGTTACTCCCGGATGCATGTAGCCTCTCCCCCTCCTTCGAGATTCGAATGGAGCGGGCAGCTTGATAGATCCCGTCTTTAATAATGGCTTCCTGCTCGTATCCATCCCACCACACCATGTGCAGCCGGTTTATTTTGGGATCATTAAGCTGTCCAACGTAATAATAATGCTGATGCTTCCCAAAGGTAGACATGCCGCCGCGAAAGCTAAGTAAAATTTGAGGATCCAATTCTCCACCAAACCCGCCGCCTCGGTTATTCCATAACAGTCCAAGCGTGCGGTTTGCGAATATCTGGTGATAAATGGAATTTTCGCGGTCAACGATACTTAGCAGCTCATAGCCTTGGCCAGTCTTGGCTCTTATGGCAATAGGAGCGTTAGGCATCTCCATCATATTTAAAGTATTCTTCACAACCTTCTCGATCCGAAAAGAGCTTTGCGAGTACAGGGCTATATAGACGATAAAAACGGACAACAGAATGAATCCCCATCGAATCAAGTGTCCCTTCAGCAATTTGCTCGATTTACCCATTAATTTGTCTTCCCTCCTTCAAGCGAGACCTGAAACGAGAAGGACTCCCCATAGGCTTCCTTAAAAACCGTAATGGATTTGATGCCTGCAGGCACATCGTTGAAATTAAACGCACCGCTTGATTTATAAATATTGTTGGAGGAGCCTGAAGATTGATAATCCAATACCTCATTGGTATCGGTTTTCACCTGAATGTTATTAGGCAAATTATGATATCTAAATAGTCCCTTCGATGTCATATATATGATCAGCTTTCCATCCCCATAAACAACGCCATCCAAGCTGATTTTTTTATTAAAATAAGTTTGCTTGTCAGCCTTCACTTCGTAATAGTGACCCTTTTTCTTAGCCGCGCTAAGCTCTTCATCCCGATCGAACAGGTCAAAGATCGGCAGCACCAGCAGAAGCGCCAGCCCTCCTACTACAATAAGCAGCAGCCATTCTACCGCAACCAAAGCTTTTCTCATACATTCCTCCCCTTGATGCTAGGCAATAAGTAGATTACTTTTAATTAGTTACTTCATTTAATTCATACGTTGTGCTACGATATGACTAACGTTTTTATATAGTATGGGCTTTGAATGATGATTTTTCCAGTATTTTGTACAAGATATAAACATTAGGAGATGTGTTGGCAACTCATTATAGAGGAGGAATTGCGATGTCTACATTTTTGGACCCGCATATTACGCTGGGCGAAGTAAAGCTAAAGGTCAGTCAATTGGATCGATCGATTCAGTTCTATGAGGAGGTTGTCGGGTTAAAGGTGCTGCAGCATGATGAGGCGAAGCGCGTAGCTTCTTTCACTGCTGATGGGCAGCACACGCTGCTCGTACTGGAGGAAGTGCCAAATGCGATCGTGCCGCAAAGAAGGTCAAATGCGGGATTGTACCATTTTGCCATACTGCTGCCGGATCGCCCTTCCTTGTCGCTCGCTTTGCGCAACTTGATTCAAACGGGCATTCATATCGGGCAGGCTGATCATCTCGTAAGCGAGGCGCTATACATTGCAGATCCGGACCATAACGGCATCGAAATTTATGCGGACCGCTCGCGTGCGGAGTGGAAGCGCGATGCCGGAGGCAATTATGTGATGGCAACCGATCCGCTCGACATTGAAAGCTTGCTTGCCGAAAGCGAAGGGCTTGAATGGAACGGCCTGCCGCAAGGCACCGTCATTGGACATATCCATCTTCATGTCGGTGATTTGCGGACATCGCGGGCTTACTATGAGGGCAAGCTTGGCTTCGATGTGGTTGGAGACTATGCGCAAATGTCGGCTGTATTCGTTTCGGCTGGAGGCTATCATCACCATATCGGAATGAACATTTGGGCTGGCGTTGGCGCTGTTTTGCCGCCGGCTAATACGGTGGGCTTGTCCTATTATACGATCGTATTTCCGACTCCCGCTTCTCGTGACACATGGCTCGAGCGCCTGCGCGGCGAAGGTGTTCAGACTACTGCGCTTGGAAGCGCGTTTGTAGTTCACGATCCTTCCGGCATCGCTATCCACGCGACCGTCAAAGCCGATTAATGAAGCGCCGCGCTTTGTCCGTAAATGGTGCGGTACATTTTCGGAGATACACCCTCAGATGAACGGAACACGCGTATAAAATAACTCGCTTGTGCGAACCCGCACTGCGCCGCAACCTCTGTCACGGATAAAGCCGTTGTCGCAAGCAGCAGCTTCGCCGCATCGATGCGGCATTCCGTGACATAGTGATTCGGCGTCTTCCCCATTACCTGCTGAAACAGCCTGAGAAAGTGATAAGAGCTATAACCTGCCAGCTCCGCCATCCGCTCCAAACTCCACGGCTCCTTGCATCGATGCCGGATTTGATCGGCCGCTGCCCGGATCGCATTTTGCTTCTCCAGTGCCGAAGAACCCTCCAGCCTTACCGAATGCTGCACCAGCTCGACTAGTATTTCATAAAGCAGCGCCGAGAGGCGCGGCTCATTGCTCGTCTCAAAGGGGCTGCATAGCGCGTACATTTCCTCCGTCAGCTCCTCGAATCGCTCGCGATTGGAGAACGTAAACAGCCAGCCCCCGGAATCATCGGCCTCTCTCAGCATCGGCAGCGGAATATTTGTCTCAAAATGAATCCAGCGTACATCCCACGGATCGTCCGGGCTTGAGCCGTACTGCTGAAAAGCATGCTTCGGAAATAGAAAGCCGTCTCCCGCCCGCAGCGCAAGCCGCTCCCCTCCGCCTCCGTTCATCACATAGCCGCTTCCTTCAAATATCAGATGCAAGTTATAATGCTTCAATTGCCCCTGCTCCCTGCGCTCGGCGTGCTGCGGAAACGCATTGTAGCGGCCGAATAAATCAGGATAGCAGACGTACTGGGAAAAAGCCGGATTCGGTACGATATAGTGTTTGCGCACGCTTTTCGCCTCCTTCTTCAAGTTCGCAATATTGTATCATGAATCGCAGGATATTGTCATTTACGGTTAATATGAATGATTTTAGAATAGGTATTATGAGGTTGCATTCGCAATATATTCGCATAAAAAAACTTCGAGTTCGAGGAGGAGCATAATATGAAGCATACCGACGCGTTAAAAGAATTTCACCTTGGCGTCTGCTATTACCCGGAGCATTGGCCTGAATCGTTGTGGGAGGATGACTTCCGCCGGATGCGCGAGCTTGGATTCTCGATCGTTCGCGTAGCGGAATTCGCTTGGTCGATTTTTGAGCCGCAGGAGGGCGTTTTTTCATTCGAGCTGTTCGATCGCGCGCTTGATCTAGCCCACAAGCATGGACTGAAGGTTATCGTAGGGACGCCAACAGCTACACCGCCTGCTTGGCTGACCCATAAATATCCCGAGGTGCTGAATGTTACGCAGGATGGAGTAACGCTGCACCACGGCCTGCGCCGCCATTATAACTACAGCAGTCAAAAGTACCGCGAGCTGTCCGCTATCATTACTCGGCAAATGGCTGAGCACTATAAAAATCATCCCGCCGTTATCGGCTGGCAGATCGACAATGAATTCAACTGCGAGATCAGTGAGTTTTACGCGCCTGCCGATCATGATGCTTTCCGCGTATGGCTGCAGGAGAAATACGGCTCGCTGGAGCGGCTGAATGAAGCATGGGGAACCGTGTTCTGGAGCCAAACGTATTCGGACTGGGAGCAAGTATTTTTGCCGCGTCCAACACCGGCGCAAAAACAGCCCAATCCGCATCAAGCGCTCGACGAGAAACGTTTTATATCGGACAACACGATTTCCTACGCTAAGGTGCAGGGAGATATTTTGCGCGAGGTTGCCCCTAATCACTGGGTAACGACAAATGGACTGTTCGGGCATTTGGACAGCCACCGGATGAATGACGAGCTGCTCGACTTTTTCAGCTATGATTCATATCCGCAGTTCTCCACCATTTTTTACGATAAAAACGAAGAAAACCCGCTGGCTGACAGAGGCTGGAGCCAGACGCTTGGAGCGGTTCGCTCGATCTCGCCGAACTTCGCCATTATGGAGCAGCAGTCAGGTCCGGGCGGCTGGGTGAATCGGATGGATATGCCTTCACCTAAGCCTGGGCAAATGCGTCTGTGGACATATCAATCGATTGCCCATGGCGCGAATATGGTGCTCTATTTCCGCTGGCGGACCGCGACGGTTGGGAACGAAATCTATTGGCATGGCATTAACGATTACCATAATAAGCCGAACCGACGCGTTCGCGAGGCTGGCCAGATCGGCGCGGAGCTTGCGCAAGCCGGCAATCGCATCGCAGCTACTCAATATAAAGCGGAGGTCGCGCTGCTTCGCGACTACGACAACGAATGGGACGGCGAATACGACGTATGGCATGGCCCGTTCGCTAGGCAAAGCGGCAAAGCATGGTTTAAGGCGCTGAACCGCCGGCATATTCCAACCGATACGCTGTATGTGCGCAGCGGTACGACGAGCAGGGGAACAACGAGCGGCGGCACAACAATCGAGGATTTGAGGCGATACAAGGTGCTTGTCTATCCGCATCCTGCCATTATGCGCGATGAGACGGCAGCGCTTCTTGAGCAATATACGCGCGAAGGCGGCATTGTTATTTTCGGCTGCCGGACCGGCTACAAAAATGAGCATGGCCATTGCTACATGCGCCCGTTCCCGGGAGCGGCTGCCGGATTATGCGGCATTTCCGTTGAAGAATTTACGATGGTCAAAGGCACGCGCGCAGCCACTTCGATGAAGTGGAGCGGCGGCAGCGAAGCTTTGACAGGCGCGGACTCATTCAACGATATTCTCTGCGTGGAAAGCGATTCGGTCGAAGTTGTCGCCCATTATGCCTCTGACTACTATGCAGGCAAGCCTGCTGTCACGAAGAACAGCTTCGGCAAGGGGCAAGCATGGTACTTCGGCGCTGTGTTTAACGAAGCTTCTGCCGCTCAAATGATTGAACAGCTTGGACTCGTGTCGCCTGCTGCAAGCTGGCTCACTCTTCCTCACGAGGTTGAGCTAGCCATCCGCGAGGATGAAGCAGGACCGCTCCATTTCCTGCTCAACTACAGCGAGCAGCCTGCGACGATTACGCTCAGCGAGGAGAAAACCGACCTCCTTACAGGCAACAGGCTAAGCGGCACCGTCACTCTCGAAGGCTATGGCGTCGTTGTGCTAAGCTAAAGCAATTTCACAGCCGGGCTCTAAGTGAGCCCGGTTTTTTTTGCGTGATTATGCTCGCCCCTCCTCGCTCTCCTTCTGATGCGGCGCAGCTGCTGCTGCCCATTCTCCCTCGATCTGCACTCTAATGCGCCGCAGTCGTATGAATAGATCTACAAAGTAGATCTATTTCCTTCAAACTAACCAAAACCCCAGAAATAGGTCTAGAATATAGACCTATTTTGCCCGTTCTCCCTCGATCTGCGCTCAGATACGCCGCAGCCGTATGAATAGATCTACAAAGTAGATCTATTTTCTTCAAACTAACCAAAATCCCAGAAATAGGTCTAGAAAATAGACCTATTTTGCCCGCTCCCCCTCGATCTGCGCTCTAATGCGCCGCAGCCGTGTGAATAGATCTACAAAGTAGATCTATTTTCTTCAAACTAACCAAAATCCCAGAAATAGGTCTAGAATATAGACCTATTTTGCCCGCTCCCCCTCGATCTGCGCTCTAATGCGCCGCAGCCGTAGGAATAGATCTACAAAGTAGATCTATTTCCTCCAAACTAACCATAATCCCAGAAATAGGTCTAGAATATTGACCTATTTTGCCCGTTCTCCCTCGATCTGCGCTCTAATGCGCCGCAGCCGTAGGAATAGATCTACAAAGTAGATCTATTTCCTCCAAACTAACCATAATCCCAGAAATAGGTCTAGAATATAGACCTATTTTGCCCGTTCTCCCTCGATCTGCGCTCAAATACGCCGCAGCCGTAGGAATAGACCTACAAAGTAGATCTATTTTCTTCAAACTAACCAAAACCCCAGAAATAGGTCTAGAATATAGACCTATTTTGCCCGCTCCCCCTCGATCTACGCTCTAATGCGCCGCAGCCGTAGGAATAGATCTACAAAGTAGATCTATTTTCTTCAAACTAACCATAATCCCAGAAATAGGTCTAGAATATAGACCTATTTTGCCCGCTTCCGTCAATCCCCCCAACGATTTACAAAGTAAATCATTATCTTTACCCGAGCAGGCTGTAGCCGCTTCTATCACCATATTTCGCGTTACTAACTCTGTTTGCGCTTCTGCTGATGCTCCTAACCAGCAACGATTTCCCGCTCCGCCTACAGACCGAGATTAAAAGCATGCTCTAGGCGGTATTCTCATAAAATGGATACGGTTAAAATGACGGTAGCAGATAAAAGAAACCGGAGATCATGTTTACATAGCTAGTTTCGCTTCACAAGCTCTCGCTTCCAATGCTAGTTTGCTCCACAAAACTTTGAGGAGGTTACATAATGCCCGTTTTAGAAGTGCGCCATTTAAAAAAAGCTTACGGCTCAGTCAGCGCAGTCGAAGACATCAGCTTCACGGTCGAAGCTGGCGAAGTGTTCACCATTATCGGCCCTAACGGCGCCGGAAAAACGACTACGCTCGAAATGATTGAAGGGCTGCAATCGCCTGACGCGGGCCAAATTGAGTTCGGTGCATTAAATTGGTCCAAAAATAGTGAGCAAATCAAGGTGTCCATCGGCGTGCAGCCGCAATCAAGCGCTTTGTTCGACCTGCTGACGGTAGAAGAAAATTTGGATTTGTTCGCGACCTTCTATCCGAAATCCAGGCCAGCAGCAGAGGTGCTCGAAATGATCAGCCTTACGGATCAACGTGATAAGCATGTCAAAAAGCTGTCCGGCGGCCAAAAGCAGCGGCTAGCGATCGGACTTGCGATGATTAATGATCCGACGATCATTTTCCTTGACGAGCCGACCACCGGACTTGATCCGCAGGCTAGGCGCAACATATGGGACATTATTCTTAAGCTGAAGGAGCTCGGCAAAACGACCATTCTTACGACGCATTATATGGAGGAGGCCGAGAAGCTGAGCGACCGCGTCTGTATCGTTGATCAAGGGAAGATTGTCACACTCGATACCCCAGCCGCTTTAATCGATCGCCTCACGAAGGAGCGCGAGGTTCGGCTCACCTTTCTTGATGGCGCGGACGCCGCGATCGAAACGGAGAAGGTGGCGCTCCTCCAACCTACTGTCGTCCGAACAAACCGCGAAGGCGCTTCGCTCCAGCTATGGACGACGCAGCCGGAAGAAACGCTCTATGAGCTGTTCGGCTTTACAAAAGACCGCGGTTTCCGGGTCGAGCAAATTTCGATTCGCGAAATGAGCCTAGAGGATGTATTCATCGCCTTCACCGGCAAGGAATGGAGGGATTAAATGAACAGCGCCAAGCAATTTTCCAAAATGTTCACCGCGCAAATCAAAATGATGTTTCGCGAGAAACAAGTATGGTTTTGGAATATCTTTTTCCCCGTCATCTTAATGGTGTTATTTATGATTATTTTCGGAGGCGGCTCGGGAGACAGCTTTAAGGCTACGATAGCCGTTGTTGATTCCAAACCAAACGCCACCTCAACGATGCTGCTCGAGCAGCTGCGGCAAATTCCAGTGCTCGAGTTCAAAGAAGAGCAGCCCGTTACGAAAGAAGCCGGCAATGCGCTCGTTGAAAAGCAAGATATCGACGCACTTATTATTTTGCCCGAATCAGAAGGCGCCAACACGATGCAGCTTGTTGTGAACAAGGCTGATGAACAGGGCGCTACCACGCAAGCGATAGCTGGCATATTAGATCAATTCATTCAGCAGGCGAACTGGACGGTTGCCGGAGCAACGCCAACGTTCAGCTTAACCAAAAGCTCGGTTTCCTCTGGCGCCGACGACTTGAATTATGCGGACTTCCTGCTCACTGGCATGATCGGATTATCCGTTGCCCAAGGCGGACTGTTCGGCATGGTCGAGCTCGTCGAGATGCGCAGGAAGGGCTTGATGAAACGGCTTCGCATGACGCCTGCAAATATGGGGCTCTACGGCTTAGCCGGCATGGTCGTGCGGCTCATGCTCGGTGTCATACAAATCGTTATTTTATCGTTGATTGGCGTATTCGGATTTGGCGCGAATCTTCATATTAACGTGTTCAGCTTGGTCATTGCCTTTTTTGCAGGGGGATTGGTGTTTAATGCCATGGGGTATTTATTCTCCTCGTTCAGCAAATCGATGGAGGCTTACATGGGGATGGCGAACATCGCGAGCATGCTTATGATGTTCCTAAGCGGCGTTTTCTTCCCGCTCGAAACTTTGCCGACCTGGCTGCAGCCCGTTACGCAAATGCTTCCGCTCACCTACTTCGTCGATGGCATGCGGGACGGCCTCATATACGCCTCCGGCGTAGCCTCAAGCTCGTTCTGGGTCGGAATCGGCATTATGGTGCTATGGGGCGTCGTATCCTTCTTAGTCGGCTCGCAAGTATATAAAGCCAAATCAATTGCGGCTACCCGTTAGACGCGCACAAGAAAAAGCAGGTCGCAATGCTTCAACCAAGCATCGCGACCTGCTTTTTTATTTGCCAATGCAATCCCTACACCTTTAGAGCCGCATGCTTCAGCTCCGACTTCTCGATCTGAATCGTCGTATGCTCGATCTGAAAATCGGATGCGATTTGCCGAATCGCTTCCTGCAAAACCTTCTGGCAGTCCACGCTGTCTTCGACGATCAAATGGCAGCTTAAGGAGTCCAGCCCAGACGTAATCGTCCAAATATGGAGATCATGCACCTCTTTTACACCAGGAATACGAAGCAGCGTTTGCTCGACCTGCCCAGCATCCACATTAGCCGGCGTTCCCTCCATTAAAATATGAACGGTTGATGTAATGATTCCCCATGCGCTTTTCAAAATCAGAATGGCAACGATTACGCTGATGATCGGGTCCGCGATATACCATGAAAACAAGGACATCAAAATACCGGCAATGATTGCACCAACCGAGCCTAGTGCATCCCCAAGGACATGAAGATAGGCGCTGCGAACATTTAAATTGTCTTTTACGTCGCCTTTGCGCATAAGAAACCATGCACTCGCAATATTAGCGAGCAAACCAATGCCCGCGATAATCATCATCGTCCCGCTCGCCACAGTTGGCGGCTCACCGAACCGCTTGATCGCCTCGGCGATAATGAAAGCCGCGATGACAAACAACGTAACGCCGTTCAGCAATGCGGCTAATATTTCAAACCGATGAAAACCGAACGTGCGACTGGAAGACTTCGGACGCGCCGCAAACCACATCGCCAGCAAGCTCAGCGCCAGCGCAGCGCTGTCGCTCAGCATATGCCCGGAATCGGACAGCAGCGCCAAAGAATTTGTCACTAAGCCCCCAACAAACTCCAAAATCATAATTCCAGCTGTAATGACAAGCGCAATCAACAGACCCGCCTTGTTATTAGGGGCATGTGAATGACCGTGATGACCATGCGAGTGACCATGGTGATGCCCGTGGGAATGATGGCTATGATTGCTCGTCTTTACGTGCTTCATCAGTTTATCATCATGCTTATGATCATGTCCGCTATGGTCATGCGCATGCTCGCACTTTCCATCAGAATGGCCATGTTCATTACGCAAATTTTCCCCGTTATCAGAATGCATATGCTCATCCTGTCTTTTATCCCCTCCATCTGCTGCTGCCCTTAAGCTTTGACTTTGTTTCTCGTTATTTGCTATGCTCATTGCCGCACCCTCCTCATCAAGCGCTAATAGTTTGCATCATAACCTTTTATTTCATTAAGCACTAATCCGTTCCTTTAGAATAACAAAGGTTATATACATATGAATACTTGCTCATATATTAATTATATGCACCGATGGTTAAAATTGCAATACCATTTGCACGCACAATTCTGAGAGCAAATTTGTACATTAAGCAGCGGCTATCCACATGTTTTAACAAAAAAAGAGGCACATCTCTGCGCCTCAGCTTTTTACCTAGATCTGCTATTTCACTCGCTCTTTCGATACTCTTTTAATGCACTAGCCATCTATCAGTCAGTCATCCGGATTTTACATCTAAAAGCAAGCTATCAGCTCCTCAACGGCTCAACCGCCTCCACCAGCTTCTCCTCCAGCTCCGCTGTGTAAGCAGCACGCTGCTCGTCGCTCCACTGAAGACGATCCGCCATTGCGGCAATGACATGCCATTTCCATTGCTGCACGTAACCGATATGGAAGAATAAATCGCCTGTGCGGCGGATAAAGAAATCTGTCGGCTTCACCGTCATTTCTGCTTCGAGCGAGTAGCGCAGCTGTACCGCCAGCACGAGCGGCAGCTCATGGGTTGCTGCCCAATTTCCCGTCCCTTGAGCCATCGCGAACAGCTGATCGACATTGGAGCCGTAACGCTGTGCCAGATAGGCCGACTCTTCCTTCGTAAAACCAAAATGAACCCCTTCAGCGGTCTTCTTTCTTAAAAATGGCTCAAAGCCTTCTGATCCGCCAAGGTCTCCGCCCGACATCGGTATCGATTTTGTTGCGCTCTTGGCGAAGTTAACGCTGCCGCCCTCTTGCCCAAGCAGCTCAACTACTTTATCAACGACCGTTTCAGCCATCTTGCGATATCCGGTCAGCTTCCCCCCTGCAATCGATATAAGGCCGGATTGCGATACGAAAATTTCGTCTCTGCGCGAAATTTCCGAAGGCGATTTGCCTTCCTGCTGGATAAGCGGACGCAGGCCTGCCCAGCTCGATTCGACATCCGCTTCAACTAGCTTCAGCTCAGGGAACATAAAGTTGACGGCTTTCAGCAAATAGGTGCGATCCTCCAGCGTCATAACCGGATTCACAGTGTCGCCCTTATAATTTGTATCGGTTGTACCGAAATAGGTTTTGCCGGCGCGAGGAATCGCGAACACCATGCGCCCATCCGGCGTATCGAAGTAAACCGCTTGGCGAAGCGGAAAGCGGCTCTTGTCGAACACGAGATGAACGCCCTTCGTCAGACGGAGCGTTTTCCCTTTTTTGGAGCCGTCCATTTCCCGAATATCATCGACCCAAGGTCCGGTTGCATTGATGATCTTAGTTGCCTTAATCTCATATTCTGCGCCGCTAATCGTATCTTTAACTAATGCGCCTGTTATTTTACCATCCTTATCGTACCGCAGCGTCTCCACCTTCGCATAATTGACTGACAAAGCGCCGGTTTCTACCGCTTTCTTCATCACTTCAATCGTCAGCCGCGCATCATCCGTCCGATATTCCACATAATAGCCGCCGCCCTTCAAGCCATCGCGCTTCAATAGCGGTTCCTTCGACAGCGTATCCGCTACGCTCAGCATCATGCGCCTCTCTTTTCTTTTGACTCCCGCCAAAAAATCATAGACACGCAGTCCAATCGAGGTTGAAAATTTGCCGAAGGTGCCTCCCTTGTAGAGCGGGAGCAGCATCCATTCCGGCGTAGTCACATGCGGTCCATTCTCGTATACGATAGCCCGCTCCTTGCCGACCTCGGCTACGACGCCTACCTCGAATTGCTTTAAGTAGCGCAAGCCGCCATGCACAAGCTTTGTCGATCGGCTAGACGTACCCGCCGCAAAATCCTGCATCTCCACCAGCGCCACCTTCATGCCGCGCGCGGCAGCATCAAGCGCAATGCCTGCCCCCGTAATTCCTCCGCCAATAACAAGCACATCTATTGGTGAGGATTGCATGTCTGCAAGCACCTGCTCGCGATTTTGCGCTGCAAAAATTTCCTTGCCCATATGATTTGTCATTATGATATCCTCCCGATTCTCTACCCATTAATGTTCTGCCAAATTCATTTTGGTTACTCATCATTTAGAAAATATAAACAAAAAAACCACTCAAACCGCTTCCTATCCCTATTAAAGGGTTTGGAAGCGGTCTTCGTGGTTTCTCCTGATCTCCAACCGTTATTAACTTATCGAAAGTATAGCATAATTATTGCGCAAAAGCCATGGCCGCTTTGACTGCGCGATGCCAGCCATTGTATAGCTCGGTACGCTTCTCAGCCGCCATGGAAGGCTCAAACAAACGATCCACTTTGCGCAGCTCAGCAAGCTCCTTGCGGTTTTCCCAGAAGCCGACGGCAAGGCCTGCCAAATAAGCCGCGCCAAGCGCCGTCGACTCATTGACCACAGGCCGCTCTACCGGAACGCCTAACAGATCGCTTTGGAATTGCATCAGCAAATTATTGAGCGTCGCTCCTCCGTCTACGGAAAGCGACTGGAGCGGCAAGCCCGACTCTTCCTCCATAACGGACAGGACATCCTTCGTCTGGTAGGCCAACGATTCCAGCACGGCGCGGACAAAATGGGCTTTCGACGTTCCGCGCGTCAATCCGAATACTGCACCTCTGACATCGCTGTTCCAATACGGCGTTCCAAGCCCAACGAATGCCGGAACGACGTACACGCCATCCGAGGTTTGTACTTGCTCCGCCAGCCCTTCGGTCTCCGAAGCAGATTCGATAAGCCCAAGTCCATCGCGAAGCCACTGAATCGCTGCTCCCGCAACAAATACGCTCCCTTCAAGCGCATATTCGAGCTTGCCGTCCACTTCCCATGCAATGGTGGTGAGCAATCCTTTTTCGGATACGATTGCTTTTGACCCGGTGTTCATGAGCATGAAGCAGCCTGTTCCATAGGTGTTTTTCGTATTGCCCTCTTCGTATGCATTTTGGCCGAACAATGCCGCTTGCTGATCGCCCGCCGCTCCCGCAACCGGAATGCTGCGTCCGAGCAGACCGGAATCAAGCTGTCCGTAAACCTCGGAAGAGGATCGCACCTCCGGCAGCATCGATTTGGGTATGTCCAAAATTTGCAAAAGCTCGTCATCCCAGCTCCGCTCATGAATGTTGAACATCAGCGTCCTCGACGCGTTCGAGACGTCCGTTACATGCACCTGCCCGCCGGTTAAATTCCAAATAAGCCACGTATCGATCGTGCCGAACAGCAGCTCGCCCTTCTCCGCTCGCTGGCGAGCGCCATCGACATGATCCAGCAGCCAGCTTACCTTTGTGCCTGAGAAATAAGCATCAATCAGCAATCCGGTCTTCGAATGAAACAGCTGCTCATATTCGCCTTGCTTAAGACCTTCGCAGATGTCAGCTGTTTGGCGAGACTGCCAAACTATGGCGTGATAAATAGGCTGCCCCGTCTTCTTGTCCCATACTACTGTCGTTTCCCGTTGATTCGTAATTCCGATTCCAGCGATTTGCTCAGCCGATATGCCTGTCTTGGCCAGAAGCTCGACCATCACCTTCTTCGTCGATTCCCATATAAACGAAGCATCCGCTTCAACCCATCCTGCATGCGGGTAATGCAGCGGAAGCTCCTCTCTTGCCATATCTACAATCGTTCCGCTCCGATCAACGAGCAGCGCGCGCGTGCTCGTCGTGCCCTGATCGAGGGAAAGCATATATTTTTCCACTTCATACTCCTCCTTGCAAATCTAACTCTTTAATCTGCTGCCTTCCACAGCTCTTTCCGCGATGTCGTAATAGCCGTTGCGCCAGCCTCAAGCGCCTGCTTTACATGGTCCTGCGTGCGTATAAGCCCTCCCGCTATAATCGGAATGCCGCTCCGCTGCTTGACCTCGCTAATGATATCCGGTATGACGCCCGGCAGCACCTCAATGAAATCGGGACGGTTTTTGTCCAGGCCCGTATAGCTTCGCTCGAGCGCGTCCGAATCGATTAGAAACAGCCGCTGAATGGCAATCAGCCCATTCTGCTTCGTACGGCCAATTACACTCGAGCGGGTGGATATAATACCAGCGGGACGTATCGACTGACAGAGAAACTCGGCTGCGTATTCGTCGTTTTTCAAGCCGTCGATCAAATCGGCGTGCAGCAGCACCTTTTTCTCATGCTGCCTTGCCAAATCCACGATATTTTTTAATTGTCCCAAATGCCCTCCGAGCAGCACCATAAAAGCATAAGGCGAGGCAAGCACCGCCTCCACGTCCTTAAGCTTATGCACAGCCGGCAATACGTTCTGACCATTCAGCAACAAAGACACCCCTGCCACCTCCATGCATCCTAATGATTTTCGTTATCCATAGTGCCGCTCACTTATTAGCTGGCATTCCGCTGCTCTCTCGTATTTGCAAACGGGTCGGCAAAACAATTTTTTTGGCAATTTCCCGCTTGGCGGCCAGCCGATCGGCTAGCAGCTCAACCGCGGTCTCGCCCATATGCTCCATATGAACCTTTACCGTCGTAAGCGGCGGCTGCAAAAATTCAGATATGGCGATGTCGTTGCAGCCCACGATTGAAATGTCCTGCGGAACCTGCACCTTCGCCTCATGCAGCGCACGCAGCGCGCCAACCGCCATCGAATCATTTTCGATAAAAAATGCCGTTGGCAGCTTCGCTCCGGATAAAGCCTTCTTCATCAGCTTATAGCCATCCTCCGCATATAAATGGCTGCCTGTAAAAACCAGCTCGGCATCATACAGCCCCTGATCGGCTAGACGCTCCATAAATACTTGCTCGCGCTCATCCCGTACTCGCTTATTGTTGACCCTATTGTGCCCGCCGATATAGCCGATCGCTGCATGGCCAAGCCCAATTAGGTAGTCCGCAACGTCGGAAACGGACTTGCGCAAATCAATGACGACAGAATCGAAGCGGTTATCGTCAGGAGAGGAATCGACGAAGACGATGTTCTCAAAGCCTAACGGAAATCGATCCAAATCCTCCTTCTCGAACCGCCCAATTGCTAGGATGCCGTCGAGCGGCTCGCCGGGCCACTCTTTGCGGTCTGAATCTTCTTGGGGCAGCATATATAACTTAACCAAATCCATCTTTCGCTGGAAGCATTCCCGTTCAATACCGAGCCTTATCGCCAAATAATACGGATCGAGCATTTCCTCCTGATCGGAATACCAGTTTACAAGCCCGACGCGATAGCGTTCCTTGGCAGCAGCGCCATTGCGTTGACGCAGCGTCTTGTAGTTCAATTGCTGGGCAACCTCGAAAATACGCTTTCGGGTTTCGTCGGCAACCGAAATGCCTGGATCATAATTAAGCACCCGAGATACGGTTGCGATCGACACATTTGCTCTTTGCGCGATTTCTTTGATCGTAGCCATACTACCGTTCCTTCCTGCTTAACAAGAAATGCTTGGTGTAAGCGATTTCCGTTTGATGAGTAAAATTATACTTTAATTTTACTAAAAATCAATAAAAACTATTTTCATTCCCTTCAAAAAGAAAAGACTGCCCTAGGTTATCGAACCTGTAGGACAGTCTGGCTTGATCTATTATTCATGCATAAAAAAATTGCCTACCATGCAAACTTGTAGAAGCCTGAACCGACATCAATTGTTACGCCTTCTGTTGTTTCCGTTACAGCTGTTACGCCCAAAGCTTTATGAGCAGCAGAGCCGCTCTCGGTAACTTTTGTCCCGGCAATTGCTCCCGGCAAGCGGATCTGCGCAGTTGTGTTTGCCGGAATAGCCACATCCAGCGTAAAGCCTCCATCCTCCGACTTCACCCATTTAGAACTGACCTTTCCGTACAGGGTTTGCAAGCTGCCTTCTGCCCATGCAAGACCCTCGCCTGGCTGCGGGGCAATTAGGATTTCTTTGTAGCCGGGTGCCGATTCTACCGTTTGAATGCCCGCTACGGTGCGGTACATCCAGTCCCCGATGGCGCCATATGCATAATGGTTGAAGGAGTTCATATCGCTGCTCCAGAAGCTGCCATCCTCCTTGATGCCGTCCCAATGCTCCCAAATCGTCGTTGCGCCCTTCGTTACCGGATACAGCCATGAAGGGTAGGTTTGCTGGAGAAGCAGCTTATAAGCAGCCTCGTTCTGGCCAAATGCGCTAAGCACATGATTCAAATAAGGCGTGCCGACAAAGCCTGTCGTCAGGTGATACTTGCTTTGCTCGAGCAGCTCTGCCAGCTTTGCAATTGCCCGCTTCTCCGCCGCCTCGTCCAGCAGCCCGAACATAAGAGCAAGCACTTGAGCCGTCTGAGTCGGTACGGCCAGCCTGCCCGAAGCCGTCACGAACTCCTCGCGCAGCGCCGATATGATTTGGTCGTACAGCACCTGATACGCAGCCGCATCCTCCGTCTCATTCAGCACGACTGCCGTCTTCTGGACTAGCGACACCGAATACGCATAAAAGGCAGTCGCAATAAAATCGCGATCGGTCGCTCCTACATAATCGCCGGATTTCGCATCCAGCCCGAGCCAATCGCCAAAATGAAAGCCCGTATTCCACAAAAACTCGTTATCCCCTTGACGCCGAATATAGGACACCCACGCCTTCATGCTGTCATACTGCTCCTCCAATATTCGTTTATCCCCATAGCAAACATAAATCGTCCATGGGCAAATAACTGCCGCGTCGCCCCATGCCGCCGAGGACTTATCGTTCTCGCCCAGCACATGTGGAACGACAAACGGCACGCCGCCGTCCTCCGACTGATCGGCCTCCACGTCCCGCAGCCACTTGGTGAAGAAAGGAGCAACATTCGACAAGTAGGAAGCGGTCTGAATGAACATTTGCGCATCGCCGGTCCAGCCAAGCCGCTCATCCCGCTGCGGACAGTCGGTCGGCACGTCGAGGAAGTTGCCCTTCAAGCCCCATTTGATGTTGTGCTGAAGCTGGCCCACGAGCGGCTCCGAGCACTGGAACGTCCCGGTCTCCTCCATATCCGAATGAAGCACCACGCCTGTAAAATCATCCAGCTCCACCTTCTCGGGAAATCCGATAATTTGCACGTAACGAAAGCCTTGAAACGTAAATCGCGGCTCAAACGTTTCACGCTCCGTGCCCTTCGGCACATACTTGATCGTCTGCTTCGCCGCACGCAAATTCTCCGTATAGAAATTGCCTTCTTGGTCCAGCACCTCGGCATGCAGCAGCGTCACTTCAGTCCCCTCTTCTCCCTGCACCGCAAATTGAACCCAGCCGACCATATTTTGGCCAAAATCAAGCACGCGCTCCCCCTTCGGCGTCATGAACAGGGCAATCGGCTTCAACCGCTCCTGCTTGCGGACAGGCTCGTTCACCTGCGGCGTCAGCATTTGCTTCCCGTGCGGCAGCACCTCTACCGGCTGCCAGCCTCCCGCGCTTTCATCATAAGCAGCCGTGCTCCAGCCCTGCCGCTCCAGACGCGCGTCATACGTCTCTCCATGATAGATTTCCGACAGCTGAATGGGGCTGATTGCCGCCTTCCATCCATCATCGGTCACGATCAGCTCTACCCGGCCGTCTTCATACACGATGCGCATTTGCAGCAGCAGCGCCAGACGGTCGCCGTACAAGCAGCGCTGATCGCCCCAAGCCAAGTTCCCTTTGTACCAGCCATTTCCGAGATAAGCTCCAATCGCATTTCCGCTTGGCGCAAGCAGCTCCGTTACATCAAAGGTTTGCGTTTGCAGCGTATGATTGTAGCTCGTCCAGCCTGGCGTAAAATAACTATCGCCTACCCGTTGTCCATTTAGCTCAAGCTCATAAATGCCGAGCGATGTCGCGTAAAGCCGCGCCTCCTTCACAGGACCTGTAAGTGCAAAGGTTTTCCTCAGCATCGGTGAGGGCTCAGCATCAATGGGCAGCAGCTCAAGCGGTGCTGAAATCCATTCCCCAGCCCACTCCTGCGGATTTAAGAGGCCCATCTCCCAATAAGCCGGTTCCGACCAAGCGGACTGCTCGCCGCTTTGATTCCATGCCCGCACGCGGTAGTAATAACGTTTGCAAGATTCAACAGCAAATGCATTCAGCTCCACAAGGGTCGATTGCTCCGATTCCACGCGTCCTGACTGCCAAATGACTGCGCCAAAACGATCATCCAAAGCAAGCTCAATCTCGTATGCAGATTGGCTCACCGCCCTCTCATCCGAATGCAGACTCCAGCTTAAACGCGGCCTTGCCACACCGATTCCAATCGGATTTTGCTGATACTCACAGCGCAGCCTACTAATCTCAAACATCATGGATTCCTCCTTAAATTCATAAAGCGAATCTGCTTTTCCATACTTGTACTTTACGATGACGTTATTTATTGCGTGTTCGCCTTCCTTGCTGCAGCTCTTTCCTCTATAATTATAAAAAAGCAGAGCAAAAACTTTGCAGGTATAACGGACAATATGATGCGGTAATACGGACATTTTCACCTTGATAAGAAAAATCTACGCTGGGAGCAAGCGAAATGAATCATCCAGTAGCAACGTTCCGTGGAGAGTACTTTTTTCAAAAAAATCAGCTCCTATACGTTAATCGCGCCGCTGAAAGCATTATGAGCCCCTATCATGATCATGATTTTCTTGAATGCGTCTATATTGCGGAGGGTGCCGGCTACCATCATATCGGGGATCAGGTTCAAAGGGTGCGTAAGGGACAGGTTTTTTTCATCCCAATCGGTATCTCGCATGTGTTCAGGCCGATCTCCGCAAATAAAGCGAAGAGCCCGCTCAGCGTATTCAATTGTGTCTTTTCTCCGCTGCTGCTGCATAAGCTTAGTGCATTCGCCTCCGACTACAGCATCGTTCAGTTTATGAGCGACATGGAAAGCGGACATTTTCCCTACTATTCCTGCATGGATACACACGATCAGTTCGAGAAGCTGTTTCTATCCATGCACAGAGAATATGAGCTACCGCAGACGGGCTCGCCTGATTACTTGCATGCGCTGCTGCTGCAGCTAATCATCGCTTTGCAGCGATCGATGGAACGCAGCCAGCCGTCACCTGCACCGAGGCAAACGGCCTTCATCAAGCTGCTAAATGATCTGGAGCTGCACTATGATCAGGAGCTGACCCTTGCGAAGCTGGCTGAGGCAAGCGGCTGGAGCGAGCGTCATTTGCAGCGACTCTTCCAGCAGCATACGAAGCAAAGCTTTCACCGCTATCTGCAAAATGTGCGCATCCAAAAAAGCCAAGAGCTTCTTCGCGGCTCTCCGCTCAAAATCAGTACGATTGCCGAGAAGGTCGGCTACAAGGATATTCATTCTTTCAACACGTTATTCAAAAGGTGCACCGGCATGACGCCAAGTGTTTACCGCAAGGAAAATGGCCCAGTCGACAAGCTGAATAGATAGGAGGCTCTTCATCAGCATGTTTACGTTAAAAGAAAAGCTCTACCTGCTGGAGCTGCTCAAAAAGCAAAACCGAAAAAGGCTCTTCAGCTTTGGCAAAAAAGACCCCTCGCATGACCGATTGGTAGAGAAGCTGGAGCAAATGGTACGCAATGAGCAGGTTAACCGCGAACAACTATAATAGGCTGTCATCATACATGCATACGCATAGTCAGTCACAGGAGGATTTATGACAGGAAAGACTCATCTTGCCATCGGAGCAGCCGTAGGTGCTGCCGCTTCGATCTATTACCCGTTCACTTTGGAGCATGCCGCTTTGTACATTGCAGTAGCAGGCTTCTCCGCATTAAGCGCCGATCTTGACGGCCCTAGCATGCTTAGCTCCAAGCTCAGCAAAATCTCCAAGCTGATCCGCGAGCTTACGCTATGGTCGGGCTTCCTGCTTGCCGGCATCATTTGCTATTATTTTTTCACCGATCGATCTCCGTCACCGTTATACATAGGCGTCGCAGCAGCTGTCTTCCTGCTCGGCCTCGTCGCTAAGCAGGGCGTCATCCGAAATGTACTCGCCAGCGTTGCCGGCTGCCTCGTCATGTACGCCGGCTACTATTATCAGATGAACTGGCTCATCGGTTTCGGCCTGTTTGCCGCATGGGTACCATGGCTGAAGCACCGCGGCATGACGCATACGATATGGGCGGTCCCGATTTGGGGGGCGATTGGCTGGGGACTTGAGAATCAGCTGCAAATCGAAGGCGTCGCAATCGTCGCCATGCTCGGTTATTTATCTCATCTCATCGCGGACACGCTTACGCCAAGCGGCGTAAAATGGCTTTATCCGTTAACGAAGAAATCATTTAAAATTCGGTTGTAGGCTTTCATTTAAAAATAGGCGCAAGCAACGAGGCTATAATGCCTGCTGCTTGCGCCTATTTGATTTCAACTGAACGCCGCTGGCGGAAAGCGATGCTTCGTCGCTTGCTCGAAGCCGTAAGCCAGCTTAATGAGTGTCGGCTCGCTGAAGGCAGTGCCGATAAAGGTGATGCCCTGCGGCCCTTTGGTCGTATAGCCGCCTTCTGCAATTATGCCGGTTTCGGCAAAACCGCCTGGCACGGTAATGACGGGATAGCCTGCTCTGGCGGCAAGATCATCAACTTCCTCATTGCCAAGGATTAGCAGCGCATCTAATCGATGCTCCACCAAGGCATGATCAATTCCGCCTTTGCCGGCCAGCTCTTTATTTCTAATTAGACTATCCACATATTCCTGCTCGGTCAGCGTTCCGCTCGTTTCCTCTGCCGATATGAGCGTATCCTGACCATATTTCAAAGCGATCTCCGCATGTTCCTCATTATAGGCAATAAGCTCCTGCAAGGAATGAATAGGAACTGATTCATCAAGCTTCCCTAGATAGTCATTGATATATTTTTTGAATTCATAGCGCAGCACATGCCAGTCCCAATCGACCTGCTCGCATGGCAGCTCAACAGGGTCAATAATCGTTGCTCCTGCCTGTTTCAAAACCTCGATTGCCCCTTCAATAATGGCGAGTCTAGCTTCGTCTAAATCTTTATAATAAAAGCGCGGGATTCCGATCCGGGCTTGCTGCAAATAGTCCGCATCCAAAAACGGCGTGTAATCCCGGTAGGATTGCTTTACCCCAGATAGCGTTGCATCATCCTGCTCATCCGCACCCGTCATTGCTCCAAGCAGAATAGCTGCGTCGGCTACCGTTCTTGCCATCGGACCGGCTGTATCCTGGCTGTTCGTAATGGGTATAATGCCGCTTCGGCTTACTAAGCCAATCGTCGGTTTAATTCCTACCAGGCTCGTTTGGCTTGCAGGGCTGATGATCGAGCCGGAGGTTTCCGTGCCGATTGCAGCAGCTCCCAAGTTCGCGGCCGCCGCAGCTGCTGAGCCTGAGCTTGAGCCGCCGATGAACAGCTCTCCCGGTCCATAAGGATTAAGCACAAGTCCTCCTCTTGAGCTGTAGCCAGCCCACATCGAGCTGGACATGAAATTAGCCCACTCCGTCATATTCGCTTTTCCGAGCAGCACAGCTCCGGCTGCGCGTAATTGCGAGGCAACGAAGGAATCCGCCGCTGCGTAGGAATTCGCTAATGCGACCGAGCCTGCGCTCGTGTGCATGTGGTCATGCGTATCGATGTTGTCCTTGAGCAGGATCGGTATGCCATGCAGGCTTCCCCTGCTTCCCTGCTCGATACGTTCCCTATCTAATGCTTTGGCGATTTCAATCGCATCCGGGTTGACTTCCAAAATAGAGCGAAGTACCCCGTCGTATCTCTCAATCCGAGCCAAATACAGCTTCACCAGCTCTTCCGAGCTTAACCAGCCCGCTTCCATAGCCGATTGCATGCTAGCAATATCCGCTTCTATTATCCATTTTTCCTTATTCACGTTCATTGGACGAACCCCCACAATGCTTCCAGCATCCCTTTTAATCCAATGATATCCAATTCCAATAAAACTGTCATCGTAATAAATAGGTATAGCCAAACTTTACGCCAGCAGAGGTGGAGATTTGTTCATGCTGCTCACATGCAGCAATCCATAGTCGAGCAGCTCGCCTGCCCGTTTAGAGGTAATCGGTTCAACTTGCACGGCAATGGCAAGGGAGCCTCCAAACTGCCTAGAGCTAACTTATATAGGATGCTAGCTCTTCTATAAACGTTGCTACTTTTATATCATTGAGAAAATAAAACTAGCCGTGCTACCTTGTGCTTTCTCACATCTAACGGGAAAAGCTCCTTCTAATTCCTCCGCTTGGCGCGATCACTGAAACATAACTGGAAATCCTCATGTTCATTCGCCCAAATTCCCTCAATCCGCCTTGGAAGTCACGTTTTAGATGGACCATTTTCCTCTAAGTTGCTCATTCCCCCCGAAACGGCCGAAATTGCTGGAGAAATTCCTGTTATTTCTAAAAAGAAGTCTAACCTGCCCCTCTTAAAGAACCCATCATCGCGCTTGAAACATCTCTTCGATAACGAGCGTATACAATACGTGTCATACCGTCCAAATGTTAGAAAAAGGTTGCCGATATGGCGTTATTTGATCTATTATCCGCTAAAATGGTTCGGGCAACGAATACTGCTGCCACGCAGCCGGTTTCTATGGAGGCACTTAATCTCTCCGCTATTGCGGAATCGCCACCAAATGGCTGCTCGGCATGCTTAGCCTTCTGTGGCGATATGCCGTATATTACCCGCTGCGCTGGCTCTGGCGTAATGTGATCTATCCACCGCTGCGGTGGGCGAGCAGCGAAATGGTGCGGCCAGCGCTGCGGTGGCTCCGACAGATTTTCAGATAAGCTATTTCCTATCCGTTCTTAGTTAGCGTTTCATCGTTGGATCAAGCGCCTTGGGAGGATGCGCCGCTTTCCTCCTTCCCCATGCCCCCGCATTCGTGCCCAACACTCCCGCAATGATAACAGCCGCGCCAATAAGGTGGTAATACGCAAGCTGTTCATTTAAGAAGACAAAGCCCCCAACAATCGAAACCAATGTAGCTAGATGGTTAAATACGCTCACCTTCGATGCCTCTAGCTTCGATAAGGCATAATTGCTGAGCAAGCTGGAAATGAGCGAGGATAGCACCCCCAAATATAAAATCGACACTAGGAACACAGGGCTTGCGAACGGCTCAAAATAAAGTAAAAGCGTCCCCTCGGCCAAATGCTGGCCAACCGCCATCAGGTTGAAGACAAGGAAGCCGATCACCGTCATCACGTAGGTCATGGTACTTACCTTCATCCGCGAAGTAAGCTTCCTTGCAAGCACGCTATAGCCGGCTAAAGCGAGGGCTGACAAAAGAATGAGCAGCGTACCTTTCATATTACCAAGATCAATGGTCGTTCCTTTCATGACAAATATGAAAATGACGCCCGCTACGGAGAGAAGCGTCGAAAGCTGCTGCAGCCTCGTCGTCCGCTCCTTCAGGAAATAGGCTGCCGCAGCCATCGTGAAGATCGGCACTGTCGCGTGGATAATGCCTGCCTCCGCGGAGCTCGTGAATTGCAGGCCAAAGGCTTGAAAAGCAAAGAACATCGACGGATATAAGACGGCCAGCGGAAGAATGGCAAGCATATCTCGCGGTTTAATCTGAAGCTTCACCCATCCGAATAGAACAGGAATGGCCGCGGCGATAAGGGAGACGGTAAAGCGGTGAGCGAGACTATCCAGCGGCGTTGCAACCGTTAAAGCTAATTTTCCGAAAAGAAAAGAGAGCCCTATGATGGTGGAATAAATAACGATAGCTGAATAGGCGAAGCGCTTCGTTTTGGAATCTAATTGTGCGGCTGTCATGACGTACCTCCTAGTAACTGCTCTTGTTACGTATATCGTATCTCCCAGCCATGCATGCTACAATAAGGAAAACCGCATTCTGTACCGTTACAGATCGCAGCAAGGAGCATGTCCAATGTACATGTATTTGAAGCTCATGAACGAGCTGGAGGATCTGATTCTGAAGCAGCCCTATAAGGATGGACAGAAGCTTCCTTCGATCCGATCGCTTTCGGAGCAATACGGCTGCAGCAAAAGCTCCATTATCAAAGCTTTGGGCGAGCTTGAGAAGCGCCATCTCCTATACGCGATGCCAAAGAGCGGCTACTACGTTGTCAAAGGGACCGATTCCGCTCCAAGCGAAGCGTCACCAATGTTGAATTTTGCGGCTGCCGCTCCTGATCCAAATGTGTTTCCCTATTTGGATTTTCAGCACTGCATCAATAAAGCGATCGACACCTACCAGAAGGACTTGTTCGTGTATGGCACTGCCAAAGGGATGGCATCCTTGATCGATATCGTACGCAAGCAATTCATGAGCTATCAGGTGTTCACCGAAGAGCGGAACGTATTTGTGGTGTCCGGCGTTCAGCAGGCGCTGTCGCTGCTTGCGGCTATGCCCTTTCCAAATGGCAAGCAGAAGGTGTTGATCGAGCAGCCTGGCTATCATCTGTTTATTGAATATTTGGAGACGCGCCGCGTGCCGGTCATCGGTATCGAGCGTCGCTTTGCGGGCATAGATTTTGACAGGCTGGAGAAAATTTTCCGTACGGAGGACATTAAGTTTTTTTATACGATGCCGCGTTTCCACAATCCGCTGGGCTGCTCCTATACGAACAAAGAAAAGAAGCGGCTTGCGAAGTTGGCCGCCAAATACGATGTATATATCGTTGAGGATGATTACCTCGCCGATTTCGAGCAGGACAGCAAGGCCGATCCGATATTTGCCCATGACGATTCGTCGCATGTCATTTACTTGAAGAGCTATTCCAAAATTATATTTCCCGGCCTGCGCATCGGCATAGCGGTTATGCCTGATCTGCTCGCTGAAACGTTTCGGCTGTACAAGAAGCAAAACGACATCGACAGCTCCATGCTGTCGCAAGCCGCTCTTGAAATCTATTTGCGCAGCGGCATGTTCGATCGTCACCGCGCCAAAATCCGCAGCAGATACGCGGCTAGGGCGAAGCTGCTTGATGCCGCGCTTGCGAAGGAGGCTGCTCGCAGCGGCGGCGCCTTCACTTATGAGCGCTCGAGGAATCCGATCGTTCATACTCATATTTTGCTGGATAAAACGATTTCCGCTCCGCTGATGATCGCAAAACTAAAGAAGGAATCGATCCTTCTGGGCGGTTTGGATCGGGATTATTTGGCCCATTTCGAGAGGGAAAATATCGTGAAGCTAAACGCGACCAGCGTAAATGAGGACGATATTGAACGAGGAATAGAACGGATTGGCGCCTTACTTGCCCAATCCGCCCGCAAATAACGATCAGAATCTTTCCGATACGACCTTCGCCTGCGTAAAGAGCAGCAAGTAATCGCGCCCTCCGGCTTTCGAATCCGTGCCAGACATATTAAAGCCGCCGAAGGGATGGACGCCGACCAAAGCACCCGTACACTTGCGGTTGAAGTAAAGATTTCCTACGTGGAACTGCTCGCGGGCCTGCTCCAATCTGCTGCGGTTCCGCGAGATGACCGCGCCCGTTAACCCATATTCGGTGTTGTTCGCGATATCGAGCGCCGCGTCGAAGTTGGCGGCCTTGATAAACGCGAGCACGGGGCCGAATATTTCCTCCTGCGCGATGCGTGCATACGGAGCGACATCTTTAATGATCGTAGGCTCAATGAAATAGCCGCTGCTGTCGCCAATTCTCCCGCCATGCACGATGGTTCCTTCGCTGCGCCCAACCTCGATATATTTTAAAATGCTAAGATACGCCCGCTCATCGATAACCGGGCCTACATAGGTGATTTGTTCGTTTGCCTTTCCAAGCTTTAGCCGCTTCGTCCGCTCAACAACCTTTTCGATAACCTCGTCATAGACGAGCTCATGCACGACGGCTCGCGAGCAAGCGGAACACTTTTGCCCCGCATAGCCGAACGAGGATGCGGTAATCGCTTCGGCTGCCAGGTCAAGATCCGCATCCTCATCGACGATGATCGTATCCTTGCCGCCCATCTCTGCCACTACGCGCTTAATCCATTTCTGATCCTGCTGGCTAAGCGAGGCTTTCTCATTAATGCGCAAGCCAACCTCGCGGGAGCCTGTAAAGCAAATAAAGCGGGTTAACGGATGCTCCACCAGAAAATCGCCAACCTCGCTGCCCGCCCCTGGCAAAAAATTCACAACGCCGTCAGGCAAGCCTGCGTCCTCCAGCAGCTCGACGAATTTGGCGGCAATGACTGCCGTCGCGCTAGCTGGCTTGAGTACGACCGTATTGCCGGCTACGACGGCGGCCATCGTCATGCCAGCCATGATCGCGAGCGGAAAATTCCATGGCGGAATAATAATGCCGACCCCAAGCGGGATATACGTCAGCTCATTATCCTCGCCGGCTACCGCAACAATCGGCTGCCGCTCCGCCAGCCGCTCCATTTCCCGCCCGTAATACTCGAGAAAATCGATGGCCTCCGCCGTATCTCCGTCTGCTTCGCCCCAGCTTTTGCCCGCTTCGTATACGAGCCAAGCTGAAAACTCATGCTTGCGCCGCCGCAGAAGCGCCGCAGCCTTATAAAGCACCCTCGCCCTAGCGGGCGGCGGCACCTTCTTCCAATCCTCGAAGGCCGCTGCTGCGGCAAGTATTGCCTTATGTGCAAGCCCGGTGTCCGCCTGCGATACGATTCCGATTAGCTGCTTCACATCGGAGGGGTTGATCGACTTGCGCTTTTGTATCGTTTCGATGCGGTCCGGACCAATCTTCAGCGTATACTCCAGGCCAAGCTCCGACTCCACTTTACGCAGCGCTTCCTGAAAATCGTTAATATGATCGGATACCGAGAAATCGGTAAATGGCTCGTTCTGAAATGGTTCCCGCATAGGCGTATCCCTCCTACCCATTCAAATTGACGATCGTTATACTTACAATATTTGCTCGCCCAGCAGCGAGCCTATAAGCTCTACGGCCAGCTTAGCCGTCTGGTCATGGTGGTCGAGGCTTGGATTGACTTCCACGACTTCTGCCGATGTAACGAGATTCGATTGGTACAGCAGTTCCAGCGCAAGATGCGCCTCACGGTAGCTTAACCCGCCGCGGACAGGCGTCCCCGTCCCCGGCGCCTCAAGCGGATCAAGGCTGTCGATGTCAAAGCTGACATGGACGCCATCGGTCGTCTGCTTGAGCTGCTGAATCACCTTCTCCATCACGCGCGCAATGCCGAGACGATCGATATCATGCATCGTATAGCAAGTGATGCCTAAAGAGCGAATGTACGCCTTCTCCCCGGAGTCGAGCGATCTCGCCCCGACGATCGCGACATGCTCTGGCTTTATTTTGGGCGAAATGCCTCTTAAACCCGTCAACAGCGGAATCCCTCGACCGAGGCTGATGCCAAGCGACATCCCGTGAATATTGCCCGACGGACTCGTATCCTCTGTGTTCAGATCCGAATGGGCATCGAACCAAATGACGCCAAGATCCTCATAATGCTCGGCAAGGCCCGCAATCGTCCCGATCGATATGCTATGATCGCCGCCCAGCACTAACGGGAACGCTCCTTCCGCCACAATTTCAGCTACGCGCTCCGATAGCTGGCTGCAGGTCTCATGCACCTCCGACAAATGCTTGGCATTCGCTGACTGAGACGGCGGAAGCTGCGCCGTGACGCTGACCTCTCCTGCCATGCGATAGGGAATACCCAGCTCCGTCAGCTTGCGGCTTAGCCCTGCAGCATGCAAAATATGCGCCGGACCGAGCTCAGCGCCTGGCGTGCCGGCTCCTTTTCCGAAAGGTACCGAAACAATGGCTACCTGTTGAATGCCCATAGCCGTCACTCTCCTGCCAAGTTGCTATTCGCGAAGACAGCTTGAATGCTCTCAAACGCCCAGTCGATCTCGTCCTCCGTTATAATGAGCGGCGGCGCAAGCCGAATCACATAGTCATGCGTTTCCTTGCACAGCAGCCCTTGCTCCATTAGCCGCTCGCAATATGCTCTAGCAGGCGTATTGAGCTCGATGGCAATAAATAAGCCGCGGCCCCTGACCTCTTTTATATCCGGATGCTGCAGGGCGGCGAGCTTCAATAAGAAATACTGCCCGAGCACTAGCGAGCGATCGGCCAGCAATTCATCCTCGGTAACATCAAGCGCAGCGATTGCAACGGCGCAGCTGAGCGGATTGCCGCCAAACGTAGAACCGTGTGACCCCGGCTCAAATACGTCCATTATGCTGCTGCTCGCGGCAATGGCCGACACCGGCATAACGCCCCCGCCAAGCGCTTTGCCCATGATGTAGATATCGGGAACGACATCCTCCCAGTCGCAAGCGAACTTGCGTCCTGTACGGCCGAAGCCCGTTTGAATTTCGTCTGCGACGAGCAGCAGCTGATGCTCCTTGCACAGCTTAGCCGCAGCGGCAAGAAAGCCCTTCGGCGGAATGCGTATGCCCGCTTCGCCTTGAATCGGCTCGATCAGCACCGCGGCGGTATTTGGGTGAATCGCGGCCTTTAACGCCTCCAGATCTCCATATGGAATAACACGAAAACCTGGCGTGAACGGGCCAAAGCCGTGCCGATAGCTCTCTGTCGAGGAGAAGGAGGTAACCGTCAGCGTCCTTCCGTGAAAATTGCCTTCAAAAACGATAATTTCCGCTTGCTCAGCCGGAATATGCTTGACGCTGTAAGCCCAGCGCCGCACAGCCTTTATCGCCGTCTCGACCGCCTCAGCCCCCGTATTCATGGGTAGAATCCGCTCTTTGCCGGTATAGGCTGCAAGCTTCTCGCAGAACGAGCCCAGCACCTCGTTGTGAAATGCGCGTGACGTAATCGTGACCTTATCCGCTTGCTCCTTTAACGCTTCAATAATGCGAGGATGACGATGCCCTTGATTCAAAGCCGAATAAGCGCTCAGCATATCCATGTAACGCGCACCTTCCGAATCCTGCACCCATACGCCTTCTCCGCTGCTAATCACTATCGGCAGGGGATGATAATTATGGGCGCCGAAATGCTCAGCCAGCTCGATGTCTTTGCTCACCCTGTTCATCACCTGCTCCTTTCTGCATGCATACGCAAAAAATAGCTGTTTTTAAATTTTATGCGGTTAAGGGGTGACAAATAACAAAGGGAATGGATGTTAGGTACAAAGTAACAATTTCTCTTGTGCGGATAAGGCTTGTTGCTTTACTATTAGTCGGGGGGATTTGTAGAATGAGGAATAAAAAAGTATTTTTCACTTTGTTGATTAGTCAAATTTTGTTCGGACTATTTACAATCGTTTGGTTTTTCGTAGCGTTAATGTCCGTCATGATCTTCGACTCGCCGGGCTCCGCAAATTTGTTTTGGCCTGTGGTGCTGTTTATCATCAATTGGCTTTATCCGGTAGCGCTCATTTTGTCCATTATCGTGAGCTGGATTCTGTATCGCTTTGGCAAAATGAAAACAGCGGTAACCGTCGCAATGGTACCGCTCATTTGGGTGCTTGCATTTGCCGTACTATTCATCATAGCTAGCTTGAGCTAAGAAGAGCCATTACCGATAAAACGACGCCAGCCTTGCTCCAAATTATCTCGCGCCCACTGCAGGTGATTGCGATCCTCATACTGGCGGAAGGGGCACTCTATGCAAAGAATAAGATCCAAATACAAATCATAGAGTGCTCTCCGGCCCTGCTCTGCCGGTGTAAGCGCCTTGTTGCCATAGCCCTCGAGAAAAGCTGCCGTTTTGTTAAAGTGGCTAAAATAATGCTCCATCAGCGGATCGCCCCAAAGCGCACGCTCGAAATCGATGATGCCCGAAACGGCTCCGTCCTTTACGAACACATTGCCATCCCATAAATCCCAATGAATGAGCTTTGGCTCCGTTACTTCATCGAGAACGTCTAACCGGGCCGAAACCTCGTTCCTTATTGAATCATAATCCGCCGGAAGCAAAACGCCCTCTTGCTCTCCATCAGCCAGCACGCCTAGCAGCAGACGATGAAAGGTCTCTCTCCAGGAGGAGGATGCCGAAACGTCGCTAGCAGCATATAAGCCAAAGCGTTCACCCCGAATTTCATTTAATTGACGGTTATAGACGCCAAGCTGGTAATCAATTTGATTGCGCTGCTCCTCGGTCAGCAGATCTTTCACCTTATTGTAAGGCTCGCCCTCCAGCATCTCCATAATGAAATACTCGCAGTCTACGAGCGTTTTTGAGTTATCATGCGCGTATACAGCCGGTACCGGCATAGCCCCGACCAGCTTCACTAATCGCAGCACCTCTACCTCTGCCTGCATCAGCCCCTGCTCATATCTCATCATCTTCGTATCCGATAAGGGAGCTGCCTTTACAATGACCAATTGTCCATTCGCCAGCGTCACTTGATAAGCAGCATTAGCCCAGCCGTCCGTAAGCTCCTTAACAACTGTCGCCGCTTGCCCAAACGCATTCAATGTAATCGCTGTCATTTCACTTTCTGTCAGCTTCCTCTTTGTCCCGCTTTCCATGGCCCAACATCCCCTTCAACGGATTTAGCAGTTATTGCAGCAAAAACAACTGCGCAAAATAGAGCTGATGGACAGCTCTATTTGCACAATTGGCGTACAAGGTTATGTATGAAAATTCAGCTGCTGAACGTGAATGCTTCTTTATTCCGCAGCCTTTTCAAAATGCTCCTGACAGAACGCCAGCACCATCTTCTCTTCGTCCTCTTCAAGCTCAAAATCGATATACTTATTGGAGGAAGTCGTCAAAAACTCATACTTCGCGATTCGGGCTGATTCCTCTTCGATCACATAAATGACGCGAAGCGTTACACCTTCCTCGTGGTAAAGCTCATCATCGTCGGCAACGTCTAGATCGAGTATAAATTCATATCTCTTTCCTGTCAAAATGCCAAACGGGTCCTTCATTATTTCAGCGCTGTATTCGGTAACTGCAAACATATCATCCGCTCCTTCTCTATCTATTATAGCAAAATAAAAGCAGCCTGAAACTTGTTGGACAAGCTCCAGACTGCTATTTGTTGATGAACGGCAGCAGCCGCCCACTTTCCTACAGGTTGCTAAGCGTTTCTGTAAGAACAGGAACGATTTGCGATTTGCGGGAAACAACGCCCTTCAATACCGCTTTGTTGTCGGACAATGTTACGTTGTATGCTTTCTCAACAGCATGCGCTTGAGCGCCTAGCGCAAGGGCAACGGAATCGTTGTTCAAAATATCCGTAACGACTAGCACGAACAGGTCAAGGCCTTTAGTTGCGATGATGTCATTCAATGCCGCTTCCAGCTCTGCTTGGCGGGAAATAACATCGTTTGTGTCAACCGCGTTTACTTGTGCGATTTCTACTTTGTAGCTGCCCATTGCGAATTCCTTCGCGTCAAGGGAGATGAGCTGCGCAATCGTTTTGTCGCTTAGATCCGCGCCAGCTTTAAGCATGTCCAGACCGTAGCTTTCTGCGTCAACGCCAGCGATTGCGGCAAGCTCGCGAGCTGCTGCTACGTCTTGCTCTGTGCAAGTTGGCGATTTGAACAGCAAGGAATCGGAAATGATGGCAGACAGCATAAGGCCAGCAATTTCTTTGCGAATTTCAACGCCGTTCTCTTTGTACAATTTATTCAAAATCGTCGCTGTGCAGCCTACAGGCTCAGCGCGGAAATATAGCGGGTGGCTCGTCTCGAAATTAGCGATACGGTGGTGATCGATAACTTCCAATACGCGTACTCTATCGATATCGTTAGCGCTTTGTTGACGCTCGTTATGGTCGACCAAGATGACTGTGTCCGTCTCGTCAGCAACGTTCTCGATAAGGCGAGGGGCTGCAATTCCGAAATAATCAAGCGCGTACTGCGTTTCGCCGTTAACGTCTCCAAGGCGAATTGCCTCAACGTCAGCACCTAGCTTTGTTTTCAGCTCAGCGTAAGCAATAGCTGATGTAATCGTGTCGGTATCCGGGTTTTTATGCCCGAAAATAAGCGTTTTAGTCATTTCGAGTACTCCTTAAAAGTTATTTGCCTTCAGGGCCCAAGCAGTCGCTGGTGACCCAAGACCTTTTTTGAAGATTATACACCAACCGTCAACGGCTGTCGCCTTCGCAGGCAACTTATGCTCGCTCGCGGTGGCAGTCCACTTAAAACCATTATAACTTTAAGTGTTCTTTATTCCTATACCTTTACACTGAATTAAATCATAAAATTTGTGAATAATGAATTAGCTATACGATAAGGTGCTTGTACAGAGAGGCAAAAAAAAGCCTCTAAGCATATGCCTAGAGAGCTTTTAAAACTCAACTGTTCATTTGACCGCCGAACGGTTTACCCTTTGAAAGCTTTCAAAAACTGTACCGCTTTGCTAATATCACCCTCTGGGTTTGTTCCAACCTCACGCTCGATTGTCAAATAGCCGTTATAGCCGATTTCTTGGAGCGCGCGCAGGTATGCAGGCCAGTCCACGCCGCCTTCCCCAAGCGGTACCTCGCGGAATGCCGAGCCGGATTCGGCCATGATCGCAATTTTCTCATGGTCGAGCGTAACCTCGTAGCCATAATCGCCATAAACGTCGCGCGGATCGATATGGCCGAGCTTAACGCCATCCTTCGCATGAGTATGGACGATATAATCCTTCAGCGTATGTACGCCTAGAACCGGATCATCCCCCGTCACCATTACCATATTGGCTGGGTCGAAGTTGACCGCTACCCCTTTGGTGCCGAGGCTGTCCAGAAAGGACTTCAGGTGAGCGGACGTTTCTGGGCCTGTCTCGATGGCAAAATATGCATTCACATCGTTTGCGAAACGGGCCAGCTCTTCACAGGCCGTATGCATCGTCTCGTATACTCGGCTGTTTTTGTCGCTCGGCACGATGCCGATATGAGTCGTAATGATGTTTGTCCCAAGCTCCAAGCCCAGCTCCATAATTCGCTTGGACTTATCGATCTTCGCACGGTTTTGCTCTGGATCCTGAAAGCCGTGGCCGCCCAAATCGCCAACCAAGGCGGAAACATCGAGGCCAAGGCCTTCAATATAGGACTTCCATTCTTTTCTCGCAGCAATAGTAAGACCAGCAGGGTCAAGCTCGCCATGAACGGCATACATTTGAACGCCATCTGCGCCGACCTGCTTCGCTTTGAGCAAGCCTTCCTTCACCCCAACCTGAAAGCTATCCACGATGACGCCGATTTTGTTCGTTATAATAGGCAATGTCATATCAGGCACGCTCCTCTTGTTATAGTTCGTTCCATACACGCTTTACGAATTCAAAGCCGAGTCTCGTTCCAAGGCGGCAATCTTCCAAGCCTTCAAACTCGATGGAAATATAATCATCATAACCGCTTTCCTTCACTGTGCGCAGCACTTGCTTCATCGGGATGTCGCCATGCCCGACGATTGCGCCGCGCAGCCAGTTGCCGCTCGTCGATTTAAACCAGCCTTCGCCAAGATTTTCGGTAGATGCGCGATAATAGAAATCTTTAACATGCACCATGGATGCGAGGCCAATATTATTGCTGACCGCAGCAACAGGATTCTCGTCTACGCACAGAAAGTTGCCTACATCCAGCGTCGTTTTGAAGTTCGGACGGTCTACCACATCAACTAACGCCTGCACGCGATCGCTATGCTGAATGTAATAGCCGTGATTTTCAACGCTTGTCGTTATGCCGTGCGGCGCTGCATAGTCAGCGATGATTTGGCACGCCTTCGCCAGCTTCGGCAGCTCCAGTAGAAAATTAGAGATCGATAGATCCTTCGACGAAGCTACATCATGACGCATCTTCTTCACGCCGAGCGCTGCCGCGATGTCTACCTCATGCTTCAGCCGAGCAAGCTCCTGCTCGAATTGCTCCTCGTTCAAGCCGGAGAAGTTGGCACCTACCGCATAATTGGACAGCTCGATTCCGCTCTCCTTCGCTTGCTTCTTGATGGCTTCGATAAGCTCCGGGTTTTCGGTAAGATTAAAGCCGAGCGGCACGATTTCCGCATGCTCAGCGCCAATGGATGCCATATAGATGATAACATCCTGTATCGTCATTTCGCCTGTTCTCAGCGCTTGGTATAAGCTGTACGTACTAATCCCTAATTTCATAGTCGAACTTCCGCTCCTTTTGCAGCCGATTCATAAATGCCGACCAAAATTTTCATCATTTCCACGCCGTCTTCAACCGGGCTGATCGGCTGTGTTCCGTTTGAAACGCAATCGATAAAGTGATTGATCTCATTTTGGAATGCACCGACAAAATCAAAGCCTTTATTGTCCGTCTGCGGATAAATATTCAAAATCGTATCGTTTTGCTCCGTAACAATGACGGTTTCCGGATCGATCTCAAAGCCGCCTTTTTCACCGTAGAGCTTCACAGCCGTTTCATTCGATTTTGCATGCAGCGTAAAGCTGACATCTACGAGCAGCGAAGCACCATTCTCGAAGCGGATGAGTGCGTTTGCCATATCTTCCACTGTATTTTTAGCAGCATCGTAATCCGCCGCTTGATAAAAGCTTAAATTTTTCACATTCGAGCGGTTGCCCAGCTTGTGGTACGTGTTGGCGCTAACCGATACCGGCTTTGGCCGTCCCATCATGTACCAGCACAGATCAATGACATGAACGCCGATATCGATCAGCGGCCCGCCGCCGGAGCGCTCGATGTCGGAGAACCATCCGCCCGGGTTGCCGAGACGTCTAAGCGTCGATGCTTTGGCAAAATAAATCTCGCCGAATTCGCCTCTGTCCGCCATTGCGCGCAGCAGCTGCGCATTCGTATCATAGCGGCGAACGAAGCCAACCTGCAGCAGCTTGCCCGATTTATTTACAGCCTCTTGAACAAGAAGCGCATCCTCAACAGTGCGGCAAAGCGGCTTCTCGACAAGCACGTGCTTGCCCGCATTAAGGGCAGCGATGCTGATCTCAGCATGCGTGTTGTTCCATGTACAGATGCTTACTGCTTCAATTACGGGATCGGCAAGCAGCTCTCGATAATCCGTATAGATTTTCTCGGCGCCATATTTTTCCGCCGCTGCCCGTGCGCGCTCCTCGTTCAGATCGCATACCGCGTAAATGTTCGCATTCGGGTTTTTCTTATATGAATCTAAATGGGATGATGAGATAGAGCCGTTTCCAATAACAGCGATTTGTACCGGTTTCATTGCTAATCTCTCCTTTGTCATAGTAAGGTTTTGCACGTCTACACTTTCGTATTATAATGGTTTCAACGCTTAACGCCATGCAAAGCTGTGCGGTTTGTTTGTACAATCGTGCTATCCTGATCAGGAGGTGAATGAATGTGGAAAAATTCGAAACGCTGCGCGAGCCTATGGACATGCCTGATCCTCATTTTCCGATCAAGCTGCACCGCAACGCCTTTGATGAACAAGGAGTCGTTATCTTCCCCCATCACTTTCACGAGCATCTTGAATTTCTATATATCGTTACCGGCCAAGCCTCGATCGAATGCGGATCTACGACGATTACAGCCTCCGCTGGCGATCTTGTCGTCGTCAACAGCAATGAGCTGCACTATGGCATCAGCCTTTCATCTAATTTGTACTACTATGCGCTCATTGCGGACATCTCACTGCTGCATAGCCAATCGGTAGATGCCGCCGAAACCAAGTTCATCACGCCGATAACGCAAAACCGGCTGCTGCTGCAAAATCATGTTGGCGACAACAGCAGGGTATCCTCCTGCATGCTTGCGATCATCCATGAGCTTGAGCAGCGCGAGTTCGGTTATGAGCTTGCGATTAAGTCGGAGCTGTACCGTCTGCTGACGCTGCTGCTTCGCGGCCATGTCGCTACCGTGCTTACCCAGGACGAATATGCAGAGCGAATGAAAAATATCGAGCGCTTTGCGCCCGTCTTCCAGCATATCGAGAAGCGCTACAAGGATGAACTGTCTGTCGATATGCTCGCGAATATGGCAAGCCTGAGCCGCTTCCATTTTAGTCGATTGTTCAAGGAGCTTAGCGGCCATACGGTGACCGAATACATCACGATGACCCGCCTCGGCAAAGCCGATTATTTGCTGCGCCACAGTCCGCTCACCGTTTCAGAGGTTGCAGCCGCCACAGGGTTCAACGACATCTACTACTTTAGCCGGACGTTCAAGAAGCACAAAAAAGTTTCCCCGTCATCGCTCCGAGGAAACCAGTAATTGTGCTATTGCCTGCCGTTTTATTTTCGTCCGAAGTCGGCTTTAATTTCGCCCCATTCCTCGGTATTCCATTTCAATACCTTATTGGAATAGGTATGAGTTTGAAGCCACTTCACCGCCTCGTCCGTCAGCTCCCAAATTTTTGCGGTGGAAGCATCCCGCTTTAAAGTCGAGGCTACCTTCTTATTGCGAAGCCAGCTGAGCGCCGTTTTCGAATCGCTGTAAACTGTTTTCCCGCTCCCCTTCTCCTTCAAGTACGAAAGGGCATGGACGATCGCAATAAACTCGCCCAAGTTATTCGTTCCGTTAGCGATCGGGCCGACATAAAACAAAATTTCTCCGGTCTGCGTGTCTACACCCTTGTATTCAACAGGTCCGGGATTGCCTCTAGTGCCCACGTCAACGGATATGCTGTCATAATCGATTGAAGCTTCCTCGCCAAACAGCACCGGCTGCTTGACGCTTGTACTTGTCTTGGCGGCTGCTGCCGAGCTTTTCCCTTGTCCCCAATGGTTGCGCCAGCCGTCCTTGAAAGCTGCTTCAGCGAGCGGCTTGCTCTCGAAAGCTTTAAACTTCGCATCCTGCACGCCGCTAACCTGCGCTTGGCATTCGGGCCAAGTTGCGAACACACCCGTTTTTTTACCTACCCAAACGACATAATATTTGCCCTTAGCCATGCTTCAAATTACCACCTTTGTTATCAATGAAATAAGAGCCTATTTGAGGCTATTCGTCAGCACTTTACCGAATACGCCTTCAAAATAAGCCTTCAAATCCACTTTGATCGGCATAAAATAAATATGGCTGTCCATTTGCCTCGTATAAGCTAGCGCTTTTTTCGAGAATTCAACGTTCCATTCCAGCGTAGGCTCAAAATCCTTAGGGAACACGACATCATTTCTAGTTTCCCAATACCGCTTGGAGGACTCCGCTACGACGGGAGAAACGCCCCAAAAAATGTCCGAGCCCGCAAGCATCTCGGAGTACAGCTCCATAAAACGAAGGTCGAAGAAAGGCTGCGTAAAGAAGCCATCGACCCCGGCGTTCAGCTTTTGCTGCACATATTCATATTCCTTGCGGATGCTATTCCGATAGGGATCTATGGCAGAATAGATTTTTAAATGAGGATGCTCTCGCTTCAGCTTCGTAATGAAATCGATGCAGGTGGTCGGATAAACCGGCTGGCTGTTATTTTTTGGCGCATCTCCCGTAACAACAAGAATTTCTGATAGATGATGCACATCTAAATATTCAATTAACGAAAAGGGTTCTCCTGCGTCAAAATCCATAGAGCGTATATGAGGTATGCAATTCTGATAATAGCTTTTGGAAAGGCTTGCGGCTTCCCAGCTTCTAAGCTCAAATCTCGTCAAATCGGGAATGTTGATCGTATTGATGGACGGGAATTCGGTCTTCACGCATTGAAGCTCTGCTCTTAGCCCATCTGAATCTCTTGGGACAAGCTCTAACGAAATTCTCACTGCATAGTCTCCTTGCTATTTCATTTATATAGACACCAATCCAGACTTATCTCCATCATACGCTAATGTATAGTAATACATCATATCGAATGTAAATTCAAATTTCCAATCAATTTAATAGATGTTCTCTATCATAATTACTTATAAAACATAGAAAGCCGGAAGCCCTTGTTCGGACTCCCAGCCTCAGCTCCGTATCTATAGTCATCCCATAGTAAAATTCGTATGGTCGATTCTGGTGTGCACTTCGATGACAAACTTAGCTTGTGGATAAATATTTTCCCAATCCCCTTTCATTTTTATCCAAAATTTAGGCTGCTTGCGATGTATCATTTCCCCTACCCCAAGCAAATCAACTTTATTTTTCTTGGAAAATTGGATGAAGCGATTGATTTCATTGGCGATATTTTGATTGAGCTCTTTCTCCCAGCCTACTATTGCTTCAGTATCAACCTTCATATCCGCGCATTGTACACCCGTTAAATTCAAATCCGCATAGACATTTATAGTTATTTCCGGTTTGAGCTGCGCATTGGCTTTCGCTTGAATTGCGCTGCGGCTGTTAATGTTCTCGAAGACAAGCGCCTGCTTAGGCCCGCAAGCTATCGCTTCACTCGAACCGGTCAAAAGGCCAGAAGCACGAAGGTAGCCCTTCGTTTCCGGCGCATGCATAAAGCCGACAAGGCGTGCTCCTCTAAAAGCAAAAAGCCCCTTCGTCTGAAGCAGCTTCAGCTTCTTGTCGACCTGATCCTTTGCAATCTCTATAGCCGGTATGTTGATGTCTTTATAACGGTTAATCAACCCCTGATAAACGTCAAGAAGCGTCGTCGGGTGGGTTAAAGCCGTCGCTTCTCCTCCCTCGGACAACCCCCTTAGCGCCTGTGAGGAAATAGTAACGTTCGGCATAGACACTTTCAACACTTCGTCGGCTTTGCCTTCTATTGCATATATCAACGTGGAATTGCGGAATTGCCTTAACCGCCGCATATCCTCAAACTGCTTATCTATGCCTTGCCTGGCGAGGTCGGCACTAAATATGATCGCCGATGTATGCCCCCAAAGAAGCGTGCGGTCTGATTTCGCTCTCATGAGGCGTGCTGCCTCGAACAAGCTTCTGCCTTCAGAGGTTAGAAAGAACGTTTTCTCCTGCATCCCTCTCGGCTGCTGTCCGCCAGTCGTCAGCTTGGCGATCTCTGCTGTTAATCTAATATTTCCATTCTTCCCCTTATCCATGGCAACAGTATGGACAATATGGAGCTCATTCAGCTCCATGCTTCCTTTGCATCCGGTCATGATGAAGCAAGCGCCAATCATCGCAGCAGCCAGCCATTTTGTTGCACTCATCGCGATTTACCAGAGAACCGCCTGTTATGGATTGACCGAAACAGGCTGGGCCGTTTATTGTTCATCGTGTGGGGACGGCGCACAATAACATCCGTCAACTCATCGAAACGAAATGGCGCAGCTGGCCCTAGGTACGGAACACCAAAGGAGCGAAGTGAAGCGAGATACGTCAATAGCATAATGATCCCTACCATAATTCCGACATAACCAAGCAGGGAAGCAAGCACCGTCATTCCGAACTGAAGCATGCGAATGACGTAGTTAATCGCGGTAGGTGGCAGCGTAAACGTGCAAATGCCCGTTAAGGCTGCGACGATAACCATAATCGGCGAGACGATTCCGGCTGCTACGGCTGCTTGTCCCAATATGAGTGCCCCTACAATGCTGACGGCTTGTCCGACCTGCTTGGGCATGCGAATGCCCGCTTCGCGCATAATTTCGAAAGCAATCATCATCATGAAGCTTTCCATCACGGCCGGGAAAGGAACCGGCTCTTTCGCCGATGCTATGCTTTGAAGCAGGGTCGTCGGAACCAGCTCATGATGAAACGTAACCGTAGCCACATAAAAAGCTGGAAGCAGCAGCCCAAGCATTCCGCTAAAGAAACGAATTAAGCGCATGACAGAACCGATATAGTAATTCCAAGCGTAGTCCTCGCTCACTTGAAACCCTTGTAAAAAAACGAATGGCAGCAGCAGTACAAAAGGCGTTCCTTGCACAAGGACCGCTATTCTTCCGTCAAGCAGCGCGCCGATTACCCGATCCGGCCTCTCCGTCGACTCAATTAACGGAAATAATGAACCGCGGTCGTCGGTAATCCATTCCTCTATATAGTTGCCCTCAAGTATGACATCAGCGGGTATTTCACTGATTCTGAGATGAACCTCCTGCAAAATGTCCGGATTCGTAATTCCGCCTACAGAGAGAATAATGATGTTCGTTTTGCTTAAGCGGCCTACCTTGCGATATTCAACCTTTAAGCTGGGCGCAGAAAAATGATAACGGACCAAGGCAAGATTGTTGGATAAGGATTCCGTAAATCCGCTTCTTGCTCCTTTCACTACCGCTTCGGTGACCGGTTCATCTACACTTCGCAGCTGAACGCCAAGCGTGTCGATGGCTACTCCATATTCATCTGTATCAAAAAGCAGCACCGACATGCCTGACGCAAGGCAGTCCGCTGCATCCTCGATCGTCGTTACTTTTTCATCTAAACGGAAAGCAGCCAGCAAATTTTTGTCTTCTTTATATTGAACAAGCATAAGATCAAGCTTTCTCGTATCGGTCATTCCAGATAGATAACACACCGTTACGGATTTGCTTTGGTCGAAGTCAGAATGAACCATAACCAGATCATCCGTAAATTGCATGTATTCCTGAAGCAATCGCTTGTTGTCGGATACATTGCCCGAGAGCTTTGTTTTGCTCGTCTCCATAGCATTCACCTGCTTTTAGCCATATTCTCTTTAATCCATGCGATGAACAGCAGCCCAGCTGGAATGAACAACTGGAATAAAACAAAATACCAAGCATGATCATCATAGAAAGCAGATAGTTCGATTAGCCCCCATACCTTGAACCGGGAGATGATGACAAAACCGATAGCCATCGGAATAATGAACCACCTAGGCTGGCGGAGCCGCAGCAAATGTGAAAGGCCGTGAAGCGCAGACCAAAAGTATACGGTAATTTTGATAAATGAGCTCATCACCCAAACGACTATGAGAGCGGCATCAAAGCGTTCAATATTGCGGAACAGCTTTATATTTTGAATGAGACTTATGCTTGGATAGGTAAAGCTGGCCGTCGTTTGACCGCCAAACAGCATCGTACAGGAGAGAACAGACATCAACAGCAGCAAGAAGGTTATGCCAACTGCGCCCATTGCATATGCAGTCGTGTGCTTCGTCTTCCGAACATGCTGAATCATCATCGAAATAAACATCAAATCCCCAAACCAAGACATGGAGAGCATGAGCCCTTTCAAAGGCTGAATGAGACCGTCTTCTAATACGGGAAGCAGATATTCAGGGTGATATTGATTGATCAGCAACAGATAGATAGCCAAAAAAGTAGTTACCGTAACAAACAATATGATTTCCGATACGCGTGCAAATACTTCTAGGCCATGATAAACCGCATATGCGCACATGATGGCGCCAGCAGCCAAATACCAGAACTGTGGAATGACAGGATTTAACGCAATAATAAAGAACTGGGCAAATTCGCGTAAAATCCACGACGATAAATCTAAGAAGAAGAAAATGAATAAAAATGCCAGACCCTTTCCAAGCCAAGGGCCTAGCAGGTGCGTACAGATAGAGATGAGATTTTTATTCGGGTAAAGCTGATTTAATTTCAAGAAAATGAATAAATTTAAAAGTCCCATTATTCCCCCCGTCACTACTAAGTACCAGGAGTTTCGTTCCGCATAATGGGCAAAGGTAGCGGGAGCGTACAGGCTTGAGGTTCCGATCGTAGAAATGACGATTAAGGACATCATTTGAAAATTGCTAATCGTGATACGGCGTTCCATAACGAACCTCCTTTACCGATCCATTCATTATGCGCAGCAATTGGCAATCTATGCATGGCATAAACCAATAGCAGGCAAGGAACAATAGCTCAGGAGGTGATATTCCGACTTGAAAGCTTATATAATCGCATCTATTATTTCGGGTATTTGGCTGGTTGTCGTATACGTTTTTTTGTCAGACTACTATTGGTATCAATTAATAGCGGTCAAAACATGGGGGTTTTTAATTGTGAATGCCATTACGTTATTCCCGATACTTCTATGTATGTATATTGCAGATCGGCTTCAGCCTAGCATGAAGCAGGGTCAGCCTCAGTAAAGCTCAACTAGATGTTCGATGAAGGGTTATTAAGCACTTCTATATTCAGCCCTTCGCCGCTATACGAAAGCAAAGGTGAAATCTCTATTTCTCGTTGCTTCAGCATGTCCAGCCGTATGCCCGCAGCATGTAGCCATCGCATATGCTGTGCGAGCACGAGTTGGCGCGCGCTATGCGGACTATCGTCTCCAGCCTTGTTTTTTACGGGAGCAAATTCGTCTTCACGGCTTGCTCTGAGCACGGTCAATTGATCCGCATACGGAAAAAAATCAAAAATAAACCGTTCCAGCTTATACGCATTCGGCACATCACGCATGACCTTATTTCCTAAATAATCCAGCTTTTTGGAGGCTATATGCAAAGGAACATCTGCATCTGCATACTCTTCAATGAAAGCTAGTTTAAATAAATGAATCGAAATATGGCCTAAGCTATAAAACAGCCGTCCATCGTTCGTTCTCGCTTCGTTTATATGATCTGGAATTTCGTTATATTCCAAAACAGCCGGACGTCCGTGATTTAAGCAGACGATACCGATCTTCTCGCCAGCATCCGACTTCTCGATCACCTTCGTCGCAATGGGATGGTTATGCGAGGCGGCTACGCCGATAAAAGCAGGGTCAGCCACTTTAATAAGCGCATTATCTACGTTGTAGTAAAATAGCCAGCTTAAGCCCCTTTGCTTCATGTCGGCGATTGCGCCGGACCGCTTTAAGGAAGCGAAGCATTCCCCGTGACCGCTCGGCACTTCCTTAATGGCGCCATCTGCCGTTAACAACAGCTTGCCTTCAAGATCAAGCGCAGGCAGCGTATTTTGCTGGAAGAAAAAGCAGTCTAATGCCGAATAGCCGAAGTACTGATGCTTTTGAAAAAAGGATACGGTTGCATCATGATTGTCTGGGCTTGTCATGATATACCACGGGATGAGCCTGCCGGCACTGCCAGATAGATTGAGCAGCCGTTCTGCTTGAAGCTGAAATAAGGATTTGCCGGATGGCAGGCATATATCAAGCGTGCCTTTAGGCCCCTCGTGGCCTAATCTGCTGCCTTGGCCCCCCGCGACGACGATGGCACCAATTTTTCCTTTTCGCAGAAGCTCCCAGCCGATCTCAGTAAAAGCATGCTTCTCCTGCTCTTCATAGCAGTCCCAATCCTCATACGGGATCGGCGTTACGCTAGCTATATCAGGCTTCTTGGACTGGTTATGCTCGTCCAGCGCTTTGAACAGCCGCTCGAAATCGATTCGGTCTATTTGTTTAATAAGCTTCTGCTGTGCCGGTTTGGGCAAATCCTTAAGCATCTTTAGGACATGCTCCTGCTTATAGGCGCGAAGCTTCGCTTCGGCCAGTCGAATGCTGGTTTCCATTTACTTCCTCCTTCTTCACATTTCCGAGCGAAAGCTCTCAATAAATAGCTGTGCGCGCTTAGGCAAATAATGGTCTTTCAGCCATAGGATACCGACTTCGGATTGGAAATCCGCGTCCTCGATACGGAGCATTTTGACGACATTAGTTGGAAATGAAGACATGACCGACTTCGGGAACACGGTCGCGCCGATCCCACCTGCAATTAGCGACATAATAATCGCAACGCTGGAGCATTCGCATATAATATTAGGCTCGAATCCGTGCCTCTTGCATTCATTTACGACCTGCTCATGCATCCGCGTCGTCTTGTCCGTCTTCAAGGTAAGAAACGGAAAGTGGGCGAGCTCCTTCATGCATAGCGATTCCTTGCTCGAATAGGCTGTCCATGAGCTGGGAATGACAGCAACAAACGGATCGGATGGCAGCGTTAAAATCGTATATTGCTGCGGATGCTTTTGCGCCTCAAACGGCAGCCTGGCGACAACCAAATCGATGGCCCGCTTCTCCAGCTGCTCGCCTAAGTAGAAGTGGTCTCCCTCCGATATTTTAAACGTAACCTGGGGGTACCTGTCTCTAAACTGCTCAATCCGCTTTGGCAATAAGGAAATACAGGATACAACCGATCCGATCGACAGGACGCCGCGAATGCCCTCCTCCATCCCCTTTACTTCCCTGAGGGATTCATCGAATTGAAGCAGCAGCGATTCAGCCTTCTGCTTGAGCAGCTCTCCCGAGTCCGTGAGGATAAGCCCTTTGCCATTGCGCTCAAAGAGCTTAACGCCCAGCTCCTCCTCCATTAGCTTCAATTGCCTGCTAAGGGGCGGCTGCTCCATATTTAACAGTTTAGCTGCGCGCGTAACCTGTCCTTCTTGTGCTATAGTTAAGAAGTACTTCAGTTGACGCATGTCCATTGCGATCACTCCATTCACCCATACCTTTAAAGTATGGACATTCAATAAAATAGATATTTTAAATATATCGCATGAAGTGTTAGCATTCAATTAATGATCAATAAGGGAGATGGGGTAATTGCTTCAATCATTGGATATCGAATTAACCAAAAACAAGAAACAACAACCAGCTGTGGATCAGCTCGGATTCGGCAACCATTTTACGGATCATATGTTTATTATGGATTATTCGACGGACAGCGGCTGGCATAAGCCGCGCATTCTGCCTTACCAACCGATCGTATTAGACCCGGCAGCAAAAGTATTTCATTATGGACAAACGATCTTTGAAGGCTTGAAAGCGTACAAAACCGACGACGGCCGCGTGCTGCTGTTCAGACCTCAAAAAAACATACAACGAATGAACCGCTCCAACGAGCGTCTCAGTGTTCCCGAGCTTGATGTGGATACCGCGATTGAAGCTTTGAAGCAGCTTATTACCGTTGATAAGGACTGGATTCCGAATGCGCCAAGCACGTCGCTGTACATTCGTCCGTTCGTTATCGCTACACAAGCGCAGCTTGGAGTAGCGCCGTCCACGCACTATAAATTTATCATCATCATGTCGCCGGTAGGCGCTTATTATACCGAGGGCGTGAACCCGGTTAAAATTTTCGTGGAGTCGGAATACGTCCGTTCCGTTAAGGGCGGCGTAGGCGAGGCGAAGACTGCAGGCAATTATGCTGCTGGTTTGAAAGCGCAGGAGCTGGCTACGTTGAAAGGCTATTCCCAGGTGCTATGGCTCGATGGCGTACACCGCAAATATATCGAGGAAGTCGGCAGCATGAACGTCTTCTTCAAAATGAACGGCGTCGTTTACACCCCAGCGCTCACTGGCAGCATTTTGGACGGGATTACGCGCAATTCGATTATTCAAATGCTCCGCCATTGGAATATCGAGGTTGTCGAGCGTCAGATTACGATTCAAGAGCTGTATGAGGCTGGCCGAAGCGGTGCGCTGGAAGAAGCATTCGGAACGGGAACCGCGGCCGTTATCTCCCCAATCGGCGAACTGAATTGGCAGGATGACGTTCTGGTTATCAACGAAGGGCAAACAGGCGAGCTATCGAAGAAGCTCTACGATACGCTGACCGGCATTCAAATGGGCAAGCTGGCTGATCCATTCGGCTGGATGGTCGAAGCTACTGCCGTTAACGTCTAGCAATAGAAAGAGGCTGTCGATTGTAATCGACAGCCTCTTTTTCTATGTGCAGCTCTTCGTATTATCCGCCCGGTGTGCCATCCGTTCCGCCAAATGCAAAATGATAGCCATCCGGGTCCTCGATTACAAATTCCTTCCACGGTCCACCGTCTGCGTAGACGATCGGCTCCACAGAAACGATTGCGCCTTTACTGCGAAATTCCTCATACAGGGAATCTAGTTGTGCCCATGTCTCCGTATAAACCTGTACATCGACGGCATAGCCGCCGCCAGCGGGACGCTGATTGGGCCTCACGTCTGCAGGCTCGGCCGCTTGAAACAGCTTGAGCGCAACGCCGTGCAAGCCGCCGCGCTCTGCCCACCAATCCGTAACATTAAATCCTAGCACCTCGCGATAAAAGCTTTGTGACCTTGCCAAATCGGAAACCATTAACACGGTAAGCGAGCTAAGCTTCTCAGACATCATTTTTCTACTCCTTTGTGCATATCTCAATTGTTATCTATATTCGAGCACGCCATTAAATTTCCTTTTTATGACTGTTGCTTCTGCGATGTAAAAAACAATTATAGTCATTATTTCTATCTCTTTCTGCTCCGGATTCAGCTAGGATTGACATAGATAACTTGAATATGAATAGAAGGATGATTAAGATATGTTGTCGATCCAAGCGGTGCATACTGTTTTTCACAAGGATGAGCTTTTTTCTGAAATGGCCTTATTGTATGATATGGGCACGCCGCTTAAGAGCCGATTCGTTTCCAACGGATTAAACGATACGTATGCAGTCGATACGGATTCCGGAAAATTTATTTTGCGGGTATATAAGCACAACTGGCGAACGGAATCGGATATACGCTTTGAGCTGGAGCTGCTTGATTTCTTGAAGGGCTGCGATCTCCCGGTTTCTTATCCGATTGCTAAGCGTGACGGCGAGTGGCTGACGGAGCTGGACGCCCCCGAAGGGATACGGTACGCTGCTTTATTCAGTTATGCAGACGGAACGGGCAAGGTCGATTTGGAAACCAGCCGAGTGTATGGGCGCGCTATCGCTGAGCTTCATTATGCCATGGACCGCTATGAACCTAAGCACAAGCGTTTCGAGCTGGATGCCCGCCATCTGCTCGATGAGCCGCTTGAGCAGCTTCTCCCTTTTTTGCAGCATCGCCCAAATGACATGAAGCTTGTGGAAGAGATTGCTGGCCGTTTGAGCAAACAGCTCGAAGCCGTCTCAAGCGGAACGTACGACTGGGGCGTATGCCACGGAGATCTGCATGGGTGGAATGTGTTTCATTCGGCGGACGGCGGCTTAACTCATTTTGATTTTGACTGCTGCGGAATGGGGTGGCGCTCCTATGATCTATCCGTTTATTTGTGGGATCTCGTCCATGGCAAAGAAGATAGCTTCAAGCATGAATGCTGGGATGCTTTCCTCGAGACATATTTGGAAGAACGCCCCTTAAGCGAGCAGGATGTAGCCATCATTCCGGTGTTCGTTGCCGTCAGGCAGCTTTGGCTGATGGGGCTTCATACGGGGCGCAGCAGTGTTTGGGGATCTTGGCAGGATGACGGCTACTTTGACGGAAAGCTGAAGTTTCTGTCCGCTTGGGTGGACGTGCATGAGCTATAGTCTTCGATAGAGTCTTGTCCATCGTCTGAGTGGAGTGAGGGTGCCGTTGAATGGCACCTTTTCCACTCAGACTAGGCGGGGTGATTGTGTAGGCTGAATAAAGAAATCAGCGTCTTTCTCATTTTTCCTGTTTACATTGTAATAATGGTATGCTATCTTATTTCTACGCATATAGAAATAACAACTACTGGGAAAAGGTGAAGTCACAATGGTGGATGAACATGCGGACGTACGTCAAGCTGTTAAAGTATACAAAGCGCTCGGTGAGCCAACCAGACTAAAAATAGCTCTGCTTCTGACGGAGGAGAAAAATTTGTGTTGCTCCGATATTGGGACTAAGCTTGAATCCGTTGCCGGCTCAACGCTCTCGCATCACTTGAAGCAATTGACGGAATGCGGATTGCTCGATCTCCGCAAGGACGGAACGTATATCTACTACAGTGTGAACCGCGAATTAGCGCAAAAGTACGCGCCTTATTTGTTGGAGTAATTTTTTTCGGGTATATTTCTATATATTTAGAAATATAAAAACAGTGGAGTGGAGAAAGGAGCAACACAGGTATGTCGAATGCTTGGAAAATTTACATGCTGGCTATTATCAGCTTTCTAGTTGGAACATCCGAATTTATCATTGCGGGCATATTGGATAAGGTCGCCGCAGATGTTGGCGTTACCGTCTCGGCCGCCGGTCAGCTGATTACCGTCTTTTCGCTGGCTTATGCTTTTGGCACACCTATTCTCATGGCTTTAACCGCGCGCATGGAGCGCCGCCGGCTCCTGCTGTACGCACTTGGTTTATTCGCAGTAGGCAACTTAATTGCCGTTGCTTTGCCTGGATTTGAGTTTTTGATCGTATCCAGAATTATTCTCGCTGTCAGCACCGGCGTGTTCGTCGTAACGGCTCTGACCGTCGCTTCGAAGCTGGCCCCTGCCGGCAAACAAGGAAGTGCTATCGCAACGCTGGTGATGGGCTTCAGCACTGCTCTCATCGTAGGCGTTCCCCTTGGAAGGGTAGCCGCTTCCGTTTATGATTGGCCGCTGATCTTCGGGGCAATCGGCATACTCGGCCTGCTCGCCATGCTTTTGATCGTAGCTACCATCCCGCAATCCGATGGCGAGGAGCCTATCCCGCTCCGCGACCAAATCGCCTTATTAAAACAGCCGAAAATCGCGATCGGCCTGTCGGTGACCTTCTTATGGATCGGCGGATATTCCATCGTCTACACGTATATATCTCCCTTTCTGCTTACGGTAACGAAACTCAGCGAGCAAGGCGTGAGCGCAGCGTTATTCGCCTTCGGTATCGCCAGTCTGATCGGCTCCAAGCTCGGAGGATATAGCACCGATAGATGGGGAGCTCCGCGCACCTTAGTCACCGGTATGCTGTTCCATACGGTTGCGCTTGTTCTGCTCTCGCTAGCAGGCCAGTCGCCTATCATCGTATTCCCTTTGCTTATGCTATGGGCGTTCACGGCTTGGTCATCCGGCCCTACTCAGCAGTTTCACTTAATGTCGCTCGCTCCCGGAGCCTCCGGCATTATGCTCAGCCTAAATACCTCCGTGCTCCAGCTTGGCATGGCAGCAGGCGCCGGACTTGGCGGCGTTATCGTCGAGCAAGCATCACTCACCTCCATCAGCTGGATTGGCGCAACCGGTGTTATTTTAGCAGCAGCGATTGCCGCTACTGCCTTCGGCATCTCCCATTCGCGCTCCCGCCGCGAGGCATTGAAGAGCGGTTTAGTAAAGACCGGTACGTTGGTTGAATAAGCAGCAGCATAAATCATCCTAGAAAAAACGCCGCCATATCTACTGGACCGTGTGGTTTTGGAGGTGCTAGAGTAATTACCTCTAACGCTTGATGGATAGCAAACCTAGCATTAGATCAAGGCAGTGCTTCAGAATGTCTCGACCGCGCTCCCGGCGCGAGATGAATAGCTAGCATGTTTATACATGCTACGCTTCTAAAAAACCAGGCTGCCCATTAATCGGCAGCCTGGTTTGCTTTTGCGTGTAGTAGGCGATTCGTCGTGCTCGGGCAGGCGTAAACGATTGATCTCAACTAACTGGAATTTCTCCCGTAAATTCTTGCGATTTTGGCCCTCTAGTACAATTAACGGGAAATTCTCCCGTAAATGGTTTCGATTTTGGTGATTACCCGGTTAAATAGCTCAAGTAGCTGGAGTTTTTCCTGTTAAGCTCGCTAATCACCCATAATCTGAACAATTAGCTGGAGCTTTTCGTTCATTGATCACAATATAGTCTGTACAATTAGCTAGACTTTTCGTTCAGTGATCACACACAGTATGAACACTTAGCTGGGGGTTTACGTTGTTCCTGCAAGTTTCGCTAATCACCCACACTCTTAACAATCTGCTGGAGTAATTACCTCTACCTCTAATTAAAATTACTTCTAATCCCATTACCTCCAGCTTAACTCCAAAGAACTCCAGCTCATCCGATCACCTACGCCGCACATCCACATCCTTAACTATTCGAAACGAATGAGGAAGTAGTTTTTCTTCCCACGGCGCAAGACGACGAATTTGTCATACAGCCTTTGCTCTTTGCCGACAATGCCCTCAGCATCCGTCTGCTTTGCTCCGTTAATCGAAATGGAGCCGCTCGTAATGTCCTGTTTCGCTTGGCGGCGGGATGGCGCTGCGCCCGATTCGATAAGCAGATCCATCAGACTAATCTCTTCTCTGTTCGTAAGCACCGTTGTAGGCATGTCCTGCAGCGCTTCGATAAGCTCCGCTTCGCTCAGTTGATTAACATCGCCCGAGAAGAAAGCCTGCGTAATTTTCTCTGCGCTCTCAAGCGCCTCTTGGCCGTGAACAAGGCGGGTAATTTCGCGCGCCAGCTCCCGCTGCGCGGCACGTTTCTCCGGAGCACTCTGCAGCTCGCTCTCAAGCGCCTCGATCTCAGCGCGTGACAGGAACGTAAAATATTTCAAAAACTTAATCGTATCGCTGTCTTCCGTATTGATCCAAAATTGATAAAATTGGTACGCGGACGTCTTCGAGCGGTCGAGCCAGATCGCGCCGGATTCGGACTTGCCGAATTTTTTGCCATCGCTTTTGGTAACGAGAGGCATCGTCATCCCGTAAGCGTCTCCGCCGCCCATTTTGCCGATTAGATCAAGGCCTGCCGTAATGTTGCCCCATTGGTCGCTGCCGCCGATTTGCAGGGAGCAGTTATGATCCTGATGCAGCTTGTGGAAGTCGTAGGCTTGCAAAATCATATAGCTGAACTCCGTGAAGGAAATGCCCGATGACAAGCGGGAATCGACAGAATCCTTCGCAAGCATATAGTTGACGGTAAAGTTTTTGCCCACATCCCGCAGAAACGTAATAACGTCAAGCGGCGCGATCCAGTCGTAATTGCTTACGAGCCGAGCTGAATTTTCCGCAGCCTCAAAATCAAGAAAACGAGAAAGCTGGCGCTTCAAGCTATCTGTCCATTGCGATACCGTCTCCGACGTATTAAGCGAACGTTCCGTCGAGCGGCCGCTTGGATCTCCAATCAAGCCCGTACCACCGCCAACCAGCGCGAGCGGGATATGGCCCGCCTGTTGAAAACGGCGCAAGCATAAAATCGGAAGCAAGCTTCCGATATGGAGGCTGTCCGCAGTCGGATCGAATCCGCAGTAGAGCACTACGCGCTCGCTAGTGAGCTTCTTATGTAATTCCTCGCGGTTGGTAAATTGCTGTACCAGCCCTCGGTACTCCAGGTCAGCCAAAAGATCATCATGATTGATTGCTATTGCTTCATTCGTCATTTCATTCTCTCCTCCGTTGTTTCTTATATTTTACGTCTAAACCGGCTTTTTTAAAAGAAGCGTGTGGACTTGCGTTTATATTTCACTTTATCTGAAGCCAATGAGCGAGAAATCGACGTCAGCCTGCTGCCGGATTCGCAGATGAATCCTACTACAGCCCGAATCAAAAGGTTTCATTTTTCAGCTTTTAGGCGCTTGCGGTTTATTTTCCAAACGACGACATTGCACAGAACCAAGCTCATGCCAACTACAATGTCGGTAAAAACGACTAAAATGAAATTAAACGGATAGCCACCCATCTTCGAAATATAATAGATCGTAAAAAACCATATGCCAAGCGCGCTCACCGTAAAAATAAAGCTCCTCCTAAAGATTAGCGCAAGCGCTGCCGCAATGACCGTTAACGCTGCAGCCGTTCCGAGCACAAGCCCATTATGATCCTTCTCGACGTTCGTCGAAAAGAGCAATCTTTTCGGATATGTATAAGAAAAGTACCAATCCTCGCTAGGCAATTCATTAAAAACGGCTTTGAATGTAGTTGGGCTGATCTTCTCCAAACGCAAATTCGAATGCAGCTTCCCGCCTGGGGCATACAGCTTAACTTCCAGCTCTACCTGAGGCTTCCCCTCCCAGTAGGATGCGGGGGTTAAATAATATAAATGAGAGTAGATTATATTAATAACGCCTTTATCATACATGCCGCCCGGCTCTACGTATTGAACGACGATATGTTTGGTTTCGTTTGGTTCAAACGATAGCGGAAAACGGGTTCCTTGCGCACGATTATAATCTGATGCATGAGATAAGCTCAGCTCTTTGCCGCTTAACGGATCCGTAACCGAATTTTTCGCCAGGGGACGCCAATTAAACGGTTTTTCATTTCCCGCTGGACTCGACTTGATCGTCTTGTCGCCTTCCATAACGGTAAGGCCTTCTATTGAGGGTGTTAAAAATAGTACCTCGATATCCTTCTGAACGTCGTTTCGATTATGCAGCTCATAATGAACCGTTACTTCCCCATCGTCTTGATAACGATTGCCGCCCTTCTTGACGGTATACGCAACCTTCTCCCGAACCAAGCTAATATTCGATTTCTCATCAAACCGCAGCAGCCCGTAGCCGGTTGCAGGGTCAAGTAGCGGCCCCCCGTTGGCGCTGGCTGCTGCTGGGAGAAGCATGAACATAAGAATAATAGTCAACATCGACAAGCGCATTTTTGACAATATCATTCGAGACCTCGCTTTCTGTTAGACCATCCCAAGCATTCCTGTCATATGATCCAATAAGAATACGATTTCAAATTGCTATGTATGATTTTACCATCTATCTTTAAAGCTGCTCAACACAAAAAAAGACACCATCAAGAGATAGTGTCCGTAAATGCTCTATATCTAACCTGCTGCTATTTTTTTCTCCACGTATCCTTGAGCGGCACGATCCGGTTGAACACCAGCTTCTCTTCAGTCGTATATCTCGTATCCACGCAAAAATAACCATGCCGAACGAACTGGAATTTGTCCTCTGGCCGCGGTTTATCCGCAAATGATTCGATCATGCCATTCTCAACGACGATTAAAGAACTGGGGTTAATCGCGCTCGCCCAATCGATGCTGCTGTCCTTTGGCGCTTCGTTATCCGTCAGCAGGCTCTCATACAGATGGACATCAACCTTCATGCCATGATCGGCTGATACCCAGTGAATCGTTCCCTTCACCTTCCTGCCAGTAAAGCCCGTTCCGCTCTTGGTTTGGGGGTCATACGTGCAGCGAAGCTCAACGATCTCACCAGTCGCTTCATCTTTAATGACCTCCTCGCATTTAATGAAATAAGCACCGATCAGCCGCACTTCCGCGCCTGGCGCCAGCCTGTGAAAGCCTTTAGAGGGCTGCTCCATAAAATCATCCTTTTCGATATATATGGTTTTGGAAAAGGTGACATCCCGCTTGCCCAGCGCTTCATTCTCGCTATTGTTGTCTATCGTTAGCAGCTCCGTCTGACCGTCCGGATAATTGGTAATGACCACTTTCAGCGGATGGATAACGGCCATGACACCTTTAACCTTCGCTTTCAAATCCTGTCTTGCCGCATGCTCCAGCATCGCGATATCAACCGAATTTTGAGCTCTGATCATGCCAATCTCATCGATGAAGCTTCGAATGCTCTCCGGCGTAAAGCCTCTTCTCCGCAGTCCGCGGATCGTAGGCAGCCTCGGATCATCCCATCCATCCACAAATTCCCCTTCAACCAATTGCCGCAAATAACGCTTGCTCGTTACGACCCCGGTCAAATTCAGCCTTCCGAACTCCCGTTGCTTAGGCGCCTCCGTTACATCCAGCTCATCCAATACCCATTCATATAGCGGGCGATGGTCTTTAAATTCAATGGAGCATAAGGAATAGGTAATGCCTTCGATGGCATCTTGAATCGGGTGTGCAAAATCGTACATCGGATAGATGCACCATTCATTTCCCGTTCGGTAATGCTCCGCATGGATAATGCGGTAGATGACGGGATCTCTTAAATTGATATTGGGCGAGCCCATATCGATTTTGGCACGCAGTACCTTTGACGCCGCCGAAAAATCACCCTTTTTCATTTGTGCAAACAGTGCTTGGTTTTCCTCAATGGAACGATTGCGGTAAGGGCTGTTTTTGCCGGGCTCTGTGAGCGTCCCGCGATATTCCGTTACTTCCTCCGGCGATAAATCGCATACGTAGGCTTTGCCTTTCTTAATCAACGTAACGGCAGCTTCATAAATGTTATTGGAATAGTCAGAGCCGTAATAAATATGGTTGCCCGGACTGTAACCAAGCCAATTGATGTCTTCGATAATAGCACGCACATATGTGATATCCTCCTTCAAAGGATTCGTATCGTCAAAGCGCAAATGAAACTTCCCGTTATACTTTTGTGCGATCGTATAGTTCGTATGGATGGCATAGGCGCTTCCGATATGCAAATAGCCGTTAGGCTCGGGCGGGAAACGCGTGCACATGGGTCTGCTGAAGACTTCAGCTTTAATATCCTCATTAATGATTTTGTATAAAAAATGGTCCATACCCGCTTTTATCTCATTACTCATCGTAAAACCTCCATTGTAGAGTTAGTACCGCGGTCCTTCTTCTCATCACGTCTACAAAAACAAAAAAAAATTTCACCCCCAAGACTTAAGTCTTGGGGGCGAAATTTTCGCGGTACCACCCCAGATTCGTTAATATGTCGCCATATCAACCTCTTCAAGTACGGCACCAATGGATGCTTATACTCTAGCTCTATAACAGGAGCTCCCGTCACAGCATCCCCTTGCACAGGTTCCGATGTGATGCTCAGAGACTTGTTTCAATAAAGCATTCCTTGCTCCTTTTCAGCTGCCGGAGCTCTCTGTGTAAGAATGGATTTATCTACTCTTCTCGTCATCGCCTTTTTGTTATTTCGTCTATGTTATCAAATGCTTCCCTGGTCTGTAAATGATTATTCTGCTCGTTTTTTAATGACGAGGCGCCCAAAGGATGACCGAAACCCCGATTAAGCAAATGAAAGCGCCGATTCAGTCATACAAATCCGGTGTTTTCTTATCAACAAGCCATCCCCATAGAACAGCAAGCGCGATAAACACTCCTCCGTATGCCGCGTACACTCTCCCGAACGACGGAAAGAATTGAACCGTAGCAATAACGCAAGCTGCTTGTTGTTTCAACGATTCAAGCTACGCTTGAGGTAAATTTTCAAAGGCTTGTACGTAGTCGTCATATTTCACTTTCCAACTGTCTTTGCGCGATTCGATCATTCTGCCGTCCAGCAGCGCTTCGATCACATCGAGGCATACATCCCAGCCGGCAATGTCTCTTGGCGTATGGGCTGTAATCTTATTGATTTTCTCAATCAGCACTAAGCGGCAGCCTTCCGGCTCCGGATACAATTCAAACCGGACTTCATCCTCACCCCATGTATACGCCAAAACGGAATGCAGCTTAAGCTCGAGGATTTTCATCTCTTCAAAAGTACCGTCCTGCATATCGAACTTAATGACGCCTCCTTCTCGCAGGTCATCGACCCGCAGCTCAGAGAACCATTTAGCCAGCTTCTCGTTGTCCGTCAGCATAGCCCAAACCTTCTCGACAGCATGCTTCAGATGGCGCTCGAAACGAACGGTATGTCCATTTTTAACTTGCGTGATGACAGCTAACATGTTTTTTTCCTCCTTGTCGTTATTCCTCATCCAGCATCCGCTCGAGATCATCCAGCTTGTTTGACCAGAACAGCCGATAAGGCTCCAGCCAATCACTAATCTCCTCTAGCGGCTTCGCGTTCAGACGATACAAATGCTTCTGTGCATCTTTCCGCACCGCTACAAGGCCCGCCTCCCGCAAAATCCGCAGATGCTTCGAAACACCCGGCTGACTCAGTGACGATATCGCTACAAGTTCTCCGACAGAGCGCTCCCCCGCACGCAAATAATCGAGAATCGATCTTCGATTGGGCTCTGCCAATATTTCAAAAAGTTTATCATTTTTCATATCGCTATATTACCATATGGTTATATTTCCGTAAAGAAATGTAGTTATTAGATCATAAATGAAAAGATTGTACCGAATAAAACCATCTTTCCCGCGCTATTTTTTCATGCTCTTGCATCAGCTATCTCCTTTTAAACTTCCGTCGCTCCTTTAAGGACTTCAATAGACACATCTTCCGCAATGAGCGTAAACTCCGATAACGGGCCTTCAAGCAGTACGTGGAGCTCGAAGCCTGCTTCCGCCGCATAAATTTCATCATAGAGCCAGTAGCTTCCAATGAGCTCCTCCGTATAAGAGAGCTCCTTCACGCCTTTAAATGTCATTTTCACATCGGTAAGATAATGATAACCCCCGCTGCAATCCAAAAACAGGACGAAAGTATCCTCGGCAGGCTTTTCAAAGGAAAGAATCTTGGCATCATGCAAGGATTTTTCACAAAGCTTCACAACTTGAGGAGGCAGCTTGTCTTTGATCGATTGATAATGGCTGCGGTATTCGCTCCCTATTCTTTTTACCCGTTCCTCATACTCGCTTCGCCACTGCTTGGCCTTCGTTCTCAGCTCCGTTGAAGGAAACCGGGAATTTAGCGTTCCGTCATAAATATAAGGGTGGAAGGCTTCCGGGAGAAATCGAAGCAAGTCCTGCTTATTGTATTCCAGCTCTTCCTTACATCTCTCCGCAAAATTGATACCTTCCGCTTCATAATATGCGATATTCTCTTCCCACTCTTTTTCCGTTTCAGGAAAACTAAGATACCTCGAGATTTGCATCTCCTCATACCTTGCTTTAGTAAAATATTTCATGATTCTCCTCCTAAACATGTCGTTCCTTCGTTTGCATTTTTATGTAAATTGTACCATGAATAAAAAGGAAAATATTGAATCAATCGGTGCCTTTACCCGTGTTATAATGGTGTAGTTATTGTAAATTCGCACCTACTTTTTCAAAAGCGAGGAATAAGCGATGATGATAAAATTCGGTATTTGCCCGGTGCAGTTATATACATGCTGATAACAGGATGCATCGGGCTTAATTTACAATTGTTATCAGTTAACTGCACCTAATCCACATGATCGTACGATAAATGTGAGAGGGGTACAGAATGAAATGAAAATAAATGAATTAATACCTTTGTGGTTGCTGGAAGAGGAAAAGACGTTTACCGGTTGGGATTTCTCTTATCTGGCTAACCGCACAGCAACGCAAGAGCTGCCTTGGGATTACAAAACAACCGTATTATCCTATATGAAGAGCACGAGTACCCTGTTGGATATGGGAACAGGCGGCGGGGAGCTTCTATTGTCGCTCTCGCCTCCAAAGGGTCAAACCTATGCAACTGAAGCTTATGCGCCTAATTATGAGCTGTGCAAGCAAACGCTGCCCGCGTTTGGAATCGATGTTAGGCCGGTAAGCAAGGATCATAAGCTGCCGTTTGAGAGCGAGTTCTTTGATCTAGTCATCAATCGGCATGAATCCTTTTCCGCGCAAGAGGTTCACCGCATTTTAAAGCCGGGCGGCATGTTCATAACCCAGCAGGTTGGCGGACAAAACAACAGGGAATTATCCGCGTTTCTGCTAGGCCAGCAATCGAGCTTAACGGATGCGAATTTTAATCTTCAAGCCTGCCGAGACGAATTAATGAAGGCAAGGTTTACAATTGTCGAGGAAAAGGAGCATTTCCCTTTGCTTCAATTTTTCGATGTCGGTGCGTTGGTTTATTTTGCAAAAATAATTGAATGGGAGTTCCCCGGATTTTCGGTCCAGAAGTGCTTGAATAAGCTCATCTTGCTGCAAGAGAAGCTCGAGAAGGATGGCTCTATTCGAAGTACGGAGCACCGATTTTTTATGACAGCACGCAAATAAGACTTATGAATAGCCTTTAACGAACAAATGAACCACTCCAGAATACGGAAGTGGTTCATTTGTCCTTAGATTCTATAATTTATTTATTAGTTCAGAAACATGCCTGCTGCAAAGATTGCTAAACAAATAACAAACACAATAAGCAGCGCTTTCCACTTCTTCGTTTCCGTTGTATTGAAAAAAGACATTACATTTTCACGGCACATGAAATACAGTAGAAGGACATTCCACAATATTCTAATCCCATATTTGATGTAATAGGAGGTTAGGTTTTGCTCTAAAGCACCATATTGATCCGAAATATGATTAATAGAAAGCCATGCATTAGCATTTCGGGTTATAGCATAAGCAAAGTAAAACATAGCTAGCCACCAGCCCCATTTTTTACCTAGCCACATCCCTACCCCGCCAGCTAAACCAAGAAGCCCTAAAAACCCGATCGCTGCTTGAATGAATGTGTTCGTCACACCAACGAGAGGAGATGCCTCATTCAGAACGGAGAAAGCTAACAATTGTATAATTAGCAACCCCACTCCGCTAATGGCCATTAATATGGCTAGTATACTTACGCCTATCGGGCGATCATAATTGCCTTCCATAATATCTTCATTTGTTGCTCTTGATAAGTTGGACACGCTTGTATTTCCTCCTAGTGTGATAGCTTTGTAAATCATACCATTTGTCTCAATTTGTTACAATGCGAAAAAATAGGCGAGTGAATCCCATTGCTCATAAAAAAGCTGCAGCAAGAAGGAATTCCCTCTTTACTACAGCCTTAGTTGTTAGTTGACGCTAACTCCTATTTTGCGTTATAGAAAGCTTCCAGCTCACGGACTACCGCTGCAAGCGATCCGTCTACGCGAGTCTGGCGTTGCTCCTTGTGGAACAATGACGCGATTTGTTCAGGGAAATGCTGCTCGATGCCGCAAAGCTCAATTGCCTCATTGAACTTAGCTGGATGAGCCGTCGCAAGCGAGATCGTGATCCCCTGCTCGCCGCTGTATTTATCAGCCGCTGCTACGCCGCAAGCCGAATGCGGGTCGAGCAAGTAGCCGTTTTCCGCTTCATATTTTTTAATCGTGCTCAAGCACTCTTGTCCTTGTACGCCATGCGCGCCAAATTCGGCTTGCACCCTGCTCAGCGCTTCTCCAGAAATGACAATTTGTCCTTCTGCTTTGAACTGCTCCATGAGATAGTGGATTTGTGCGGCATCCTCGCCAAGCACGTAATACAAGTAACGCTCAAAGTTGCTTGCTACTTGAATATCCATCGACGGGCTGTACGTGCTGCGGAAATCTCCCGGCTTGTACACGCCCTCAAGGATAAAGCGCTCCAAAATATTGTTCTCGTTCGTAGCTAGAATAAGCTTGCCAACCGGAAGCCCCATACGCTTCGCTAGGTACCCTGCAAAAATATCGCCGAAGTTGCCCGTCGGTACGCTGAAGTTTACCTGCTTCGCATCCGTCTGCTTCACGACTTGGAAGTAGGCGTAGAAGTAATACACCGTTTGCGCCAAAATACGGACGAAGTTGATCGAGTTGATCGCCGCCAGATGATTGCTCGCCTTAAAGTCGAGGTCAGCGAACAAATCCTTAATCATACGCTGGCAATCATCGAAGTTGCCGTCCACCGACAAATTCAGCACGTTATCCTCTTGAACCGTCGTCATTTGAAGCTCCTGCACTTTGCTTACTTTGCCGTGCGGGTGCAAAATACAAATTTTGATGCCTTCCTTGCCTTTGACGCCCTCAATGGCCGAAGCACCTGTATCGCCTGAGGTTGCCCCGAGAATATGAATTTTTTTATTTTGCTTAGCCGCTACATACGTATACAGCTGACCCATAAATTGCAGGGCGATATCTTTAAAAGCGAACGTCGGGCCGTGGAACAGCTCCAGCAAATAAAGATCATCCTTCAATTTACGAACCGGCGTCACTTCCGGATCACGGAAGGTCGAATAGCTCGCATATACCATATCTTTCAAATCCTGCTCAGGAATTTCACCGTTCGTAAAATACGAGAATATCGCAAGCACCAGCTCCTGATAGCTGAGCTCCTGCCATTCCTTCAGCGTTTCCGCGGAAATAACCGGGATTTCACTTGGAACAAGCAGGCCGCCATCATTGCCCAAGCCCATCATGAACGCATCGATAAATCCTATTTTGCCAACATTTCCTCTTGTACTGATGTACTCCATTTGTAAATAGCCTCCTACATGTGCACAATTATCGTCAAATATCGTTATTTAAATCATATCATCGTTTACCATAATAATCGATTGTTTTCACAACAGTATATCATTTTTATGCCTCAAAAATAAACGCAAGGCATCCCGCTTTCCAGGACGCCTTGCGTTATTATCATGATTTCACGAAGCCTGCTACGATCGACGCAATCTCGGCACGCGTAATCTTGTCTTTTGGACGCAAGGTGCCATCCTCGTACCCTTTGATCATACCAGCCGCCGTTAAAGCTTCAATCGCTTCATTAGCCCAGCTGGATATACCTGTCTTATCCGCAAAGGATGGCTTGCCCACATCCGTTGATACGGATAAACGTTCTTTAAGCGCTCTGTGCAAAATAACAAAGGCTTCTTCTCTCGTCAGCTCTAGATTCGGCTTGAAGCTGCCGTCCTCAAAGCCTATAAGGATTCCCGCTTCATACAAGCTCATAACATATTGGTTATACCAGGCTGTTGAAGGAGTATCATCAAAGCCCATCTCGCCTTCTGCTGGTTCGAGCTTGAGCAACCTGGCAATGACAGCTGCAAATTCCGCTCTGCTCATCTGTTTATCCGGCTTAAAGCTGCCATCTGGAAAGCCTCCCAGTATGTTTTGGGCTGCAAGCTTGTTGATGGATGCGCTCGCCCAGTGCCCCACAGCATCAGGGAAAATCAGCTGCGGTTCGGAGCTTGGACTTGGTGTTGGACTTGGTGTTGGACTTGGTGTTGAGCTCGGTGTCGGACTTGATGTCGGACTTGATGTTGGATTCGTGTTTGGAGCCGGATCTGGGCTTGGTGTTGGATCTGGGCTTGGTGTTGGATCCGCGCTTGGACTTGGTGTTGGACTTGGTGTTGGACTTGGTGTTGGACTTGGTGATGAGCTCGGTGTTGGATCCGGGCTTGGCTCTGGTTCTTCGTCGTTCTCCGCGATCATGATCCAGCTTATTTGTGGATCGGAGCTGGATGCTCCCGCATTGGCAGACCTGTGTACCGTCAGCTCAAGTTTTCCATCCGAGATGGCTACATCGTCATAGCTTAAAACATCCTTTGCAGCCGTGAAGACGTAACCGCTTGTTTTCACCGTTCCGTTCAATAACAGATCAGCTATCCGCTTTCCGTTTGAATACTGGGACCAAGGATCATATAGGCCAACATAGACATTGTAGCTTCCATTGTCTAGATCGAAGCGATAAGTGAGATCATCACCGGAATTGCTTTTCAAATAGCGTAAGGAAGCAAAGAGATCTCCGGCGCTCGTACCGGATGTCAACGTGTTGTCTCCGACATAACCCCAGCTTTGGCCGTTTGCCGGATCGTACTTCTGATCAATAACGGTCCCGTTAAGAACATTTCCCTCGCCCATCAACGCAATCATTTCCTTATAATCAGGGGTGTCAGCGCCGCCAGCATGGACAAAATAAGCGCCACCTTTCGGAATGACATACAGCTGATGCTCAACCTTCTTGTTCGATAGCTCCGTTAACGAGCCGCTAATGCGTACCACACCAGGCTTTTGGAATGACTCGGCATTCACGCTCCATGCAATAGGCGTATCCTTTATCGATCCATCGGATAATGTCACATTAACGACATTCGGGAATGCGGGTGCCACTCCAATGGTCGTACTGACTGGAAGTGTCGTATTTACCTCTACTTTCCCCATACCGTCTAGCAGATCAAGCGACCATTCTTCCTCCCAGCGCAAAGCAATCTCATCACCTTGGCCAAACGCAATCGGCAGCCAGATGTAACGGGAATTAGCTAGATCGTTTTGATTCCAACGATCACCCATGTAAATGAATTTGCCTGCAGCGGCATCCACTGGAATAACCTGCGTGCTTTGCGAGCCGAAGGTTGTGGAGCTGCCTGGCGCGACGTCGCGCATCGCCTTCCAGGGTCCCATAATGTTGTCCGCAACCGTATATTTGCCTACGTTCGGAGCCCATCCAGTAGCGCCTGATGTGATCATATAGTATTTCCCTTGGTACTTGAACAAAGCCGGCGCCTCGCGCTGGGCAAGCGGGAACACACGTACATAATCGACGCCATGAACCGCCTTGTATTCCGTATCGCGCTCCACATTGCCATCCTTGTGCCAGCCTACAACATCCGTGTAGGAATCATTGAGTTTGGAAATGTAAATCGTCAAATTTTCCTCGCTCGAATAAACCAAGTAACCTGTACCGTCATCATCCTTGAACAAAGTCATATCGCGCGCCATCCCCGGCTGGTTTGGCTGACCATTGTCCGTAGCGCCCTCAGGAGCGCGATCCATGCGATGGCTTTCCTGATAGACGAATGGTCCAAAAGGAGAGTCACTGAGCGCATAGCCTGCTTCTGCCTTCGCATAATTAGCCGTCGATGTAGCGCTAGGACCGTCGGTATGCATCCACATCACATATTTTTTAGTCTTATCGTTATAGATGACCTTCGGACGCTCAATGATCCGATCCGTGCCGATATCATTTAAAATATCCGCTTTGTCCTCTCTGCCAGCGTACAGCACTGAAATAAGCGGATCGTTCACAAAATCATCGGCAGACTCAATCGCGGTAAGCGCAAGTCCATGATCCTCCCAATTGTACAGATCCTTCGAGGCGTATACCCTCACCCCACGGGCCGGCAAATAACCGTAAGTCTTATCCTCGCCATACCAGTAATAGGTTTTGGTCATCTCATCGTACATGATGCCGCCGCCATGTGCTTGAATGACTGCTCCGTTCGTGTCTCTCCAAATGGCCCCCGGCTTAAAAGAATCGTACGGCTCATTAATGGCCAGCTCCGATATCCCTTTCGTTAACGCCGCGATTGCCGCGATGATCTGCTCCTGCACCGCAAGCTCAGTAATATCCGCACCGCTGCTAAGTATCGATTGGAGAATGGCTTCACTCTCTTGAATGACCTCGTTCAATGCGGCGAGGCTGTACGGCGTATAATTCGTGTTAGCCGCTTCTTGCTTCGCCGCCGCTATTTTATTTTCTAAATCGGCAAGCGGCACGGTAATGTTCAGTCTGATGATGAGATAGTTAATGAGCGGATCATTATAATTGGAGAGCGCAGCAGCCGCCGGCCCTTGTATGCGCACATTCAATTGTCCATCGGTTACACTGACTTTGCGATAGGTAACGATCTTCTCGGCTCCATCGCCGCCGATTGCAAAATCACCCCCGGATACGTTATTTCCTTCCAAAAGCAAATTCACGCTTCTGCCGCTCCATGGGTTGCTGAATCCGAAAGTCACGTCATATTCGCCCTGCGGCAGCTCAAAATCGTAAACCAACGCCTTCTCTCGCACTTGTGTCCCGTTGTAATATCTCAATGAACCTGATTTCGTCGTTGCATCGCGCACGTTAGTCGCACTTGTTGTTGTGACTAACCCCCATGCTTTTGACGTAACGGGGTCGACCCCATACACCTGCTCGGTAACCGAGCTATAGAGGCCTAGCTTATCACTGCCCTCCACCGTTGCTGGCGTCTCGTCCCCTGCATTAACAAAATAAAGAATGTAGTCGTTATCCTTCAGCTCCTGTTCCGTAAATTCGTCCATGACAGCAGCTGTCGTCGTCTGGCTCTCGTTCGCCGCATAAGCAGGTGCCAGTGAAGCGAGAAAGGATGCGAGCAAAGAGCAGCAGAGCGCCAAAGACAACCATTTCTTTTTCCTTAACAAGCGTATTCCTCCTTCAAACCATAAAATCGCTCCTATTGTATGCGTTTGCAAATTCGATGTTTTGGAACGTCACACCGAATGATAACGGAGATGCGCAGCCTCTTCAACTGAACAATTTGGACGGGAATGAACTTCCTGAATTACCCTGCATTGCGGCCTTTCCACCATAGAAATATATACTAAGGTTTAATTTGTTCACCCTGTGCACAGGTGAATTAATACAACTTTATTGCTGCCGCAGCACAAAAAAATACCCCTTCAGGCTATAAGCCTTCCGGGGCATCGTTCACATTCCATATAAACCGTACCTAATCACACGCCTTCGTCCACGACAAGACCAAAAATCGTCGCAAACGTAATCGCCTGCGCAGGCGAGATGATGCAGCGCCGCAAATCCTCAAGCGCAACGCCTAAGCCGCTAAACTCGCAGCTGCTTATGTCAATGCCGCCAAGCTTCGTCTGGGACAGCTGCGCTTGATCGATATTCACTTCCCTTAAATAAAATTGCGCCAAAGCCATATTGGACATGTCCGCTTTGGCAAGCGAGCTTTTCTCAAACTTAACGCCCTTGGCGTTCGTGAAGCGCAGCACGGCATAATCGGCATAGCATTGCTCGAACAATACGTTGCGCAGCGTCGACCCGGTAATATCCATGCCAAGCATCTTGCAGTTATGAAAAGAAACACGGTGCATAATCGCTTCGCTTAGTTCAATATTCGATAAATCGCAGCTTTCAAAACGAACGTCGGTAAACTCCGCTTTCCGCAAGCTTGTCCCCCGGAACACCACATTATTGAATACGACTCTGTCGAAGCAAGCCTTATAAGCCGATTGATTTTGAATGCTGCAATCTTGAATGAGGCTGTCGCTAATCTCATGCTCGTCCGCCCATTCGTAATCGGGGACGTCTAATGCAATCAGCCCCTCCGGTATTTTAGGCGCTTCAATTTTTTCTTTTTTACTGGACATATGTATAATAACCTGCCTTTATGATGTAGTGGTTTCAACTTCTCTCTATTATACACCCCCTCGCTAATGACTTCTTCCTCATCCCCATCTATAATGTGAATAAATAGAGGATCAGAGTGCGAGGTGCGAGATGAAATACGAGATGACGCTGGAGCAGCGCGATCACATCATGGGAAAACTGTCTGAGGAGCAACGTCATTTTTTGCATCATGAGCTGGTTAGGGGCCGGAGAACGTTGTTCGCAAGGCAGCTCGCGCGAAAAAAATGCCAATTCATTCCCGAGGATGCACAGTTTGAGGATATAGAGTCATTTATCGAGGAATGGGATTACATCGGCTTTACCGATAGCGGCGAAGTGTCTCCGTACACGAAATGCGAGTGCGGCAGGTCACTGCGCTATCAGCATCAGGTGCGTCATCTGCCTACGAGCACGATCCGTTATTTTGGCATTGAGCATCTGCAGCTGCATACCGGAATCGATGCGAAGGCGATATCGGATATTATGAAGGGCTTTGACGTACTCGATGGCGAGCTGAACGAGATGCTCATCAAATATCGGGATGGCTGGCAGCTCGATCAGCATCTCTTTCTGCCGCTGCCTTCGGAGCTGGAAGTGCCGCCTGATATTCAGGCTCATTTGGACGCTAAGCTACCGCTGCTCGATAGGCAGCTTGCAAGACTGCGCGGCAGGCTGCGCGAGCTTGACCAAGCGAGCAGACAAAAGAGGATAGAAGCCGCTCTTACTTACTTTAATGAGCCGAAAGACGATGGGGATGCGCCAGAAAGCAGCAGACCGCCGGACGCCACCGAAGAGATACAAGAGGATAACGAAGCTCAGGCTGCGTTTATCTTTAACGAAGAGGACGCCGCTCAGGTAGCTTTCAGCTTTGAAGAGACAGATGACGGCCAAGCCGCATTTGTATTCGACGAAACGGAGAGCAGCCAGGGCGCCTTCGTCTTCGACGAAATGGAAGAGAGCCAAGGCGCTTTTGTATTTGATGAACCGGCGCCTGCTGTTAATCAGGATGCTTTCGCCTACGAAGAGGCCGGCAAGAAGCTCGGAGCCGCCGCACTCAGAGAAGCCGAAATAAGCAGCAGCAGCTCCAAGAGCTCAAGTCCCTTTTACCTATCTCCTCCTGCCCAGCGCGTCGTTGATGATGCCTTGAAGTATGGGCGCATCAGCACGCTGGCGATATCGAACTTCTTGATCGAGCAGAAGCTCGCTTCGGAGGAGCGAATGTCTACCGGCAAGCCGGGCATCTACATTGCCGTTGCCGCGTACTTGGACAAGCTTGCAGCAGCAGGCTTATGCGAGCTTGTGACCAGCAACTCCGAGGATCGCAATTATTCCAGCGCGAACAGCCGCAAATAAAGACGAGCTATGTCTATAAGACTAAGCACAAATAACCCTCTTCCCATCGGAAGAGGGTTATTTGCATAATATAGGGTGCTTACACGCTTTACTCGACAGCCGCGGAACTTCTTGTTTTTCCGTTTATTCGATCAGCCCTTCATCCTTCAACCACTGCTCGGCAACCTCGCGGGCTTGCTGCCCTTTCAGATCCACCTTGCCATTTAGGACAGACATCTCCCGGTCATCGATTTTGCCCGCGAGCAGATTAAGCACCTCCGCTAGTTCAGGATGCTCCTTAAGCGTGTCCATGCGGATTATGGGTACAGCGTAATAAGGCGGAAAATACTGCTTATCGTCTTTAATGACCTTGAGATCGAATGCTTCAATTCGGCCATCCGTGGAAAAAGCGTCATTCGCGTCAGTCGTTCCTTCTTTTACCGCGCTATAGGTTAAGCCAGGGTCCAGCCCTTTCACTTCCTTAAACTTCATTCCATAGGCCTTCTGTAAACCAATATATCCATCCGGACGCTCCAAAAACTCATGGGTGGCGCCAAGCACGAAATTGCCCGATTTCCGCGCCAAATCGGTAAAGGTATCGATTCCCTCCTGCTCGGCGCGCTTTCTGCTCATCGCCAGCGTATACGTGTTGTTGAAGCCGATTGGCTGCAGCCAAGTGACATTGAAGTTTTTCTCATAGGCAGCTTTCACACGCTCGTATGTTTCCTCCGGTTTGCCGCCAAGCGGTTCCTCCTTCAGAACCGATGTCCAACCCGTTCCCGTATACTCCGGATAAATATCGATGTTTCCTTTAACGAGAGCACTATGCGTTACCTGCGAGCCTCCGAGAAAAGGTTTGCGCACGACCGTCAGGTCTGTCTTAGCTTCAATTAATGAGGCCATCATATGCGTCAAAATATCCTGCTCGGTAAAGTTTTTCCCGCCAACGACAATGGAGTCGGAACCAAATGGATTCCCCTTCGCCACTATGCCTGCCGCTATCGCAAGAATTAGCGCAGTGCCTAGTCCAATACGCAATCCTTTAGCGAGCTTGGACGTTTTTTTGCCGCCCTTGCGCATCCCTTTTGGAGTTACGGCTCTCTCCATCCATCCTAATAAGTAGTCGAAGAGCAAAGCCAATAACGCTGAAGGTATGGTTCCTGCCAAAATCAATTCCGTATTAACCGTCGATATGCCCCGGAAAATCAAATCGCCCAAGCCCCCCGCACCAACAAGCGATGCGAGCGTGGCGACGCCAATCAGCATGACCGTCGCCGTGCGAATACCCGCCATAATGACGCTTAATGCAAGCGGCAGCTCTACCTTCATCATGACCTGCATGCTCGTCATACCCATGCCGATACCGGCTTCCTTGATCGGCTTCTCTACGTTCATAATGCCGGTGTACGTGTTTCTCAGAATGGGCAGCAGAGCGTAGACGGTCAGGGCTACGATAGCTGGAAACATCCCGATCCCTAAAATCGGGATCATAAACCCGAGCAAGGCTAAGCTCGGGATCGTCTGAAAGAGAGAAGCGACACCGATTACCGGACCCGCCAGCTTAGAGTAGCGGGTTAGCAGCAGCCCCAAAGGAATCGAAATCACGATCGCGATCAGAAGAGCGATAAACGAAAGCTCGATATGCTCCATGGTCGCCCTATAGATATCTTCTTGCCGGCTTATAATCACATCCCAGAATTTCATGGCTACCTCCCTGTTAAATCTGCTTAAGCAGAGCGTCAATTAGACTGGAATTGGTGACTAAACCGGCCAATAAGCCGCTAGGATGCACGACAGGCAAACTGTATAAGCCATGTTCCCGCATAAGCTCCACGGCATCGGCAACGCCCGTTCCAACCAAAATGGTCGGAACATCGGACTTCATGATGTCCTGCAGCGTCAAATCTTCATTACGGTACTGCTCCTCCAGCATTTCTTTCGTCACAATACCCTTCAAATGCCGGTGCTTATCGGTAACGAGCAAGCTGGTTACGCGGTACTGCTTCATCAGCTTCGCCCCATGAGCAAGCCCGCGTGTCAACGAAACGGTAACGGGATTCGATACCATAACGTCCTCTACTGTCAGCTGCTCCGATTCATTTAATCGATTGCCTCCGATAAACGTACGGACAAAATCGTTTTTTGGGCGGCGAAGAATACGATCCGGGGTATCGGCCTGCACAATCTCGCCGCCTTGCATCAACACGATGCGATCGGCGATTTTCAACGCTTCATCCATATCATGCGAGACGAAGACGATCGTTTTCTTCACTTCCTCCTGCAATTGAATCAAATCATCCTGCAGCTGTTCCCGGCTGATCGGATCGAGCGCGCTGAACGGCTCGTCCATCAGAATGATCGACGGTTCCGCAGCAAGCGCGCGAATGACGCCAATTCGCTGCTGCTGGCCTCCGCTCAATTCTGACGGATAACGGTCTCGGTACTCGCTTGGATCTAGTCCCACCATTTCCATCAATTCATCGATCCGCTTCTCGTATGTATCTTTCGCGATACCCTTCAGTTTGGGCACGATCGCTACGTTTTCTTTGATCGTCATATGCGGAAACAAGCCGATATGCTGAATAACGTATCCGATATTTCTTCGCAGCTCCACGGGGTTGATGAGGGAAATATCCTTACCGCCGATCAGAATTTGACCGGAAGAAGGCTCGACTAGGCGATTGATCATCTTCATCGTCGTCGTTTTCCCGCACCCGCTCGGCCCGATCAATGTAATCAGCTCCCCCTCCTTGATCTCAAGATCGATGCCCTTTAGCGCAGTCATTCCATCGTTATATCGTTTCGTCACGTTTTTGAACTGTATCAATCGGTCACCTCGTGTTAGTCAGAGTAGAACTTTGTTGGTGTTATTCTATCCAACAGCACTTTACCTATGCTTCCCTCCGCATACAAAAAAAGCACCATAGCCGCTAAGGCTCTGATGCTTAATCATTTGAAAATCATTCCTTATGCACTAGCTTTGACTTCTTTGTTTATCCATCACTTCTAAGTACAGCACCTGCAAAAACTTTTTAATATTTACTCTCCCCTTCTCTGGCTTTCGCTTCTCCTCCATCTCTTTCATTTTTAAGCGAATGTCTTGAAAATCAAAATAAAGCGGCGCATAATATTCGAATTTAGGATTGCTGTAGTCAGTCAAGCCGATGCTCGCCAAATTAGAGAGCGCACTCATCAGCGTACGGCGAATCCGCTGCTCAACCGCTTTGCCTTCTTTATCGTGGTCATGATGAGCGCGTGCAGCAACCTCGTACAAATGTTTGAGCGGCGGAAGCGTATCTGCTTTATTTTGCTGAATAAGATAGTCCATCATTTCAATCATGTCTCTGCTTCCGGTTTCACCGACTATGCCTAAGTCCCTCAAAATAAGTTGAACCGTTTCACGAACGGACATTTTCCTCGGACCATTCCCCAAATCCGTATTCAAATTGCTCAGCTTTGCCATAGAATCCTTCATTTCATTTAAATATTTGTCTGTTTTCCATTTCTCGTTCACTTTGGACAACACGGCTCGTACCTCAACCAAGTTGATAGGTTTTTGAATATAATATTCAATTCCGGCCTGGTACGCCTTCCCGATCATCTCTTTGTTTTCAATTTGCGAGATCATGACATATTTTCCGTTGTAGCCCTTCCGCTTTAAATTGTTTATCGTCTCGATGCCGTCCTGCTCCGGCATTAACAGATCCATCAGCACGATGTCTGGATTCGCGCCTAAAACAGCTCTCTCTCCTTCGCTCCCATTCTCTGCAGTAACGATTACCTCGCCAAGCCAGCTTTGTTCAATAATGTTCTGAAGCATCCCTATGCTAGCCGCATCATCATCGACAATACCAAATGAAAGCATCGGTCTTCACACCCCTATTTTTAAAGTATGGGTCGAAAAAGCTACGACAAAGGTTGTTTCCTCGAACGGTTTTTGCAAGCGAAGCTTGCCGCCATATGATCGTACGATGTCACGCACATGCGATAACCCTATTCCAGTAGCCGCATAACCCTCAAGGTTGAATTTGGTTGTAAATCCCGGTTCGAAAATAATATCCTTATTCTGCTCCGCGATACCTGCTCCTGTATCCGATACGACTAGAACCGTGTCATCCTCCTGCTCGAAAACACGAATCCGAATCGTCCCCTTCGCATCAATAGCCTCCACTGCATTAGCAACGAGATTGTTAAGCACGGTCAACAACGGAATATAGTGCGCAGTGGCATAATCGGTTCCTATCCAGGTTTCATATTGGATTTCTTTGTTCAGCATCTTGCTATAGCCGCCATTGGATTGGATCACGAAAGCAATGATTTCCTCAAGCGTCATATCGGAGGCCGATTCGGGATCGAACAGCTTCAGCAGTCCGGATAAAATGCGCTGGGAATCCTTCTTCACCTCATGAATCTGCTGTGTGATATCCAGCATGGATCGGCTTAAAGCTTTTTCTCCGGCATCATTCAGCTTGCCGTACAAATCATGGCTTTTCGCCGTAATTTGCTCTATTGCATCCATCGATTTTTTTAAATAAAACACTTCTCCATACAGGCCGGAGCCGAAATGAAGCATTTGATCCATTCGTTTCTTCTGTTCGTTATGTACGACCCGCATCTGGCTAATCATCAAGCTGCTGAACAAACCGACTACAAACAGGCTCCGCACAACTGAAGTGGTACCAATGAGAAGCCATTGCTCCGAAAATAAGTAAGGCAACCGGAAAAGGAGACTGCGAGCAAGCAGCTCTAACTCATTAGATACGAAATCAATGATTGCAATCATGCAAGCTAACAGAAGAGGATGAAGCTTAGGCAAATAGATATGAGCCTGCTTCATTCCAATTGCAAAAATAATATAATAGAGCGCCGCCGATAAATGTGTCTTCATACTGGCTAGGAGCGAAAATGTCTCGTAAGAAACGGTGCCATCGATTGCCGTTCGGAAAGCAAGCACCGTAACCCCCGTAATGACACCCATATAGACATAGGACAGATGTCTCGCTAACAGCAGCAAAAGAAGAAAAGCACTGCTTCCTAGCCCAATACGAAACAAATCACCGCTAAAGGGCGTTATTTTAAATTCCCCTGCTACTGCGGTTACTACTGCTATAAGTATCATTTGCACCCATACGTTATTCGTATATTTTCGCAAACAATCCCCTCCAGTTAAAATAATTGTAAACAACGATCCATCATTTTCAAAGACTTTTTCGAATATTGCGACAATGGTCACACAAAAAAGCTGACCTCTTTCGAAGTCAGCTTTCCGATCACTTCAATCTTTAAACCATTTTTGTCTCAAGCCTTTTCGCAATTAAGGATAATGCATAATTAACTACAAAGTATAGGAGTGCGGCAAACAGGAGCACGGGGATCGCATAAGCAATGTTCTGCCCGATCACTATTTTCGACTGGTTCATGAGCTCCGGTAACGCAATAACAACTGCTAAAGACGTATCTTTCAATAACGAAATAAATTGGCTCACCAGCGGCGGTACCATGCGGCGAAGCCCCTGCGGCAGCACGATATGCCATAACGTAGTCAGTTGGCTGAGGCCGGAGGAGCGCGCAGCTTCGATTTGCCCCTTATCAATGGAATTTAAGCCGCTGCGGACGATTTCCGATATCATAGCCCCTTCGAACAGGGTCAAAGCAATAATGGTTGCGTATACCGGGCCAAGCTGAATGCCGACTTCCGGCAAAGCGAATCGGGTGAAAAAAATAATGAGCAGCAGCGGTAAATTACGAATGAGCTCAACGATTACGCTAAAAATCGGCGATATAATGGGAAACTTCATATAACGAACAGTACCTACAATAGCACCAAGCACAAAGCTAAATAGAATGGAGCTAAAAGCCACTTTAAGCGTCATGTAAAACCCTTCAAAAATAAACTTCATGTTATCCATTGTAAAAGCGTTGGCAAAGTCCATTTGTCCTCCTCCTCTCTATCCGCGTTTAGCTAGCCTTCGCTCCAATTGAAGCGCCATATAACTTAAAGGAAGAGTCAGCACCAAATATAAGAGCCCGACAATGATATAAGTGTCCATATAAATATACGTTTTGCTTGCCACCTTATCGCCGAAGTACATAAGATCCAGGCCCGCGACCACACTAAGCACCGACGTATTTTTGACCAAGTTAATAAATTGGTTGCTGAGCGGAGGGATGACGATTTTGATCGCTTGCGGAAGAATGACATGCCTCATCGTTTGCACATACGTGAGCCCGGAGGACAGCGACGCTTCCGCCTGGCCCTTTGGCACGGACATAATGCCAGCCCGAATGGCTTCTGCAATAAAGGATGACGTATATACCGCAAGACCTATCGTTCCGCAAATAAATCCGCTTAGCACGATACCGAGAGCAGGCAGCACGAGGTAAAAAACATAGACAACGAGCAGGAGCGGGATGTTGCGAATAAATTCAACATACGCCGTGCCCGCCCACCGCAACGGTTTAATGGACGAAATACGAAATACCGCAATGATTGTCCCCAGCACGAAGCTGCCGATCAGAGCGATGATGCTGGAGTAGATCGTGTTGACGAATCCCTCCATATAGAGGTCAAAGTGCGAGGTTAAGATCGAGAAATCCGGCATGATTTATCCTCCTTTGCGGATCTGACCTATTAAATAAGGGTGGCCGCGGCCACCCTGCTATTGTGGTGAATCACTTACTCCAGCGGCATTGTGCCGATCCATTTCTCATAGATCTTATTGTATTCGCCGCTCGATTTCAGCGCTGCGAGCTCTTTATTGACGGCATCCACAAGCGCTGTCTCGCCTTTTTTGATCGCAATGCCATATGGCTCATCCGTAAAAGGCTCGCCAACGACTTCATAGCCAGCATCCTGCGCCATCATGCCATACAGAATCGCATTGTCCGTCGTTAAAGCATCCCCTTGACCGGCTTTAAGCGCGCTGAAGGCATCCTGATAATTATCAAATTCAAGCACGGTTGCCTCCGGTGATTTCTCAATAATGTTATCCACCGAAGTGGCACCTTTTACAGCGAGTATTTTCGTTCCTTTTTTAACGTCGTCAATGCTTTTAATCGCGCTGCCTTTTTTTACGAGCAAGGACTGCCCCGCTTTAAAATAAACCTCCGAGAAATCAACCTGCTTTCTACGTTCTTCCGTAATGGTCATGGTGGCAATAATTAAGTCGATCTCATTGCTATCCAGCATCGGTATACGCGTTTTGGAGGTAACCTCCTTCAGCTCAATCTTCGTCTCGTCTCCGAGAATCGACTTTGCAAGCGCCTTTGCGATGTCGATATCGAAGCCTTCAACCTCATCATTCGAAGGATTTTTCAGCCCGAACAGCTTCGTATCGAACTTTACCCCGACGACGAGCTTCCCCCTGTCTTTAATCGCATCAAGCAGCGACGCAGCAGCCTCCGGCTCCGTGGCTCCGCCTGGACTATCGTTCGTCTCCTTCTCATTTGTCCCTCCGCAACCTGCAAGTACAAACACCGACAATACGATGATCATTACGCTAACGCTCAACCATTTTTTTGCCATCATTAAAATCGCCCCTTTATATTAATGATTTAATACCCGGTTTAGAAACAAGCGTGCCCGTTCCTCGCGCGGATTGGAAAAAAACGTTTCAGGCGAGGCTTCCTCGATGATCTGCCCCTTATCCATAAACACGACTCGGTCGGCAACTTCGCGCGCAAATCCCATCTCATGCGTCACAACGACCATCGTCATGCCTTCATTCGCAAGCGCCTTCATTACATCGAGCACCTCGCCGACCATTTCCGGATCAAGAGCGGATGTCGGCTCATCGAACAGCATCACCTTCGGCTTCATCGCAAGCCCTCTGGCTATGGCCACACGCTGCTGCTGCCCTCCCGATAATTGAGAAGGATATTGGTTAGCCTTATCATCGATCCCAACCTTCTCCAAATAATACATGGCGGTTTTTTCAGCTTCCTGCTTCGTAAGCCCCAGCACCTTCATAGGAGCCAACGTAATGTTGTCGATAACTTTTTTATGTGGATATAGATTGAAATGCTGAAATACCATTCCGATATCTCGCCTTAGCTTGTTAATATCGGTCTTTTTGGCATTAACCGTGTGCTCGTTCACGATCACATCGCCGCTGGTGATCGTCTCCAAACGGTTAATACATCGAAGCAGCGTGCTTTTGCCAGAACCGGACGGTCCGACCACGACAACTACTTCCCCCTGCTCGATCTGAAGGTTAATGGCTTTGAGCACATGAAAATGACCGAAATGCTTTTCAACCTGCCGAAATGAGATCATGGCACCCTCCTTCTTAAGCTTCATCCACTTGCTATTTTGTTAGATGTAAGTTAGAAAACCTAACACAAATACTATAGATAGACTATGTAATCTTATAGAATCCTACATTTTAAATGGATAAATTTCTAATTGGGAGGGGCATGCAGTCATTATGGAAGGGTAGCGGAATATTCACGTTATTTTTTACCATAATAAATAAATCTGCAACATTAACAGATAAGTTACCGTTTTTATTTTTTGTAAACACAAAAAAGACACCAAGGAGATTGATTTCAATGAAAAAAAATTATTTTGCATTTATGCTAGTTATTGCACTAGGCCTGGTGCTGACTGCATGTTCCGGCTCTAACGGGAAATCGGACACAAACAACAGCGCTTCCGCTAATAAAGAAAATCAATTCGTTACGACAAAAACGACCAAAGAAATGGTTGACGGCATGTTAGCCAAAATCGAGCAGCCCGCACTCGTAGAAATGACTGGCGATATGGTCAAGCAAATGTATGATATCGACCCTGCCCTGCTTGAGGAATATACGATTATGTCGCCTATGATGAACATAAAAACAAATGAAGTTGCCATCTTTAAAGTGAAGGATGCCAAGGATGCTGCAGCAGTTGAAGAGGGCGTGGAGAAGCGCGCGGCCGATGTTCAAAAAACGTTCGAAACCTATCTGCAGGATCAATACGAGAACGCTAAAAACTACAAGCTCGTTACAAAAGGCAACTACGTATTTTTCGTCATCTCTGAGCAAGCCGATAAACTAGTAACGGAATTCGATAGCTACTTCGAGCAAAAATAACGAGTATGGTATTCAGCAGTCTTCTTTTTCTGTTTCTATTTCTGCCTGCTGTATTGCTGCTTTACTTTGTGTCGCCATGGCGAATAAAAAACTTCGTTTTATTCGTAACCAGCCTAATCTTCTATGCTTGGGGCGAGCCTGTCTACATTGCCATCATGCTGCTGTCCACCGTTACGGATTACAGCTTCGGGCTGCTGCTAAGCCATTCGAGACTAAGCAGCATGCAGCGGAAATGGATAGTTGTCGCCTCGATCATCGTTAATTTAACGCTGCTAGGCTATTTTAAATACGCTGATTTTCTCATTCATAATGTGAATGCACTTTTAGGTACGCAAATCCCGCTAACCGAGCTGGCGCTGCCCATCGGCATATCATTTTATACGTTTCAATCGATGTCCTATATTATTGACGTGTATAGGGGAACCGCAAAGGCACAGCGCAACTGGATCGACTTCGGAACCTTTGTCGCTTTGTTTCCCCAGCTGGTCGCAGGTCCTATCGTTCAATACTCAACGATCGCTGAGCAATTGCGTCATCGCACCGTCAACGTCGAATTGTTCGCCGAAGGCGTAAGGCGGTTTATTATCGGTTTGGCGAAAAAGGTGCTGCTAGCGAACAACATCGGCCTGCTATGGCATACGGTATCTGCCTCAAGCACCGATACGATGCCGGCATTAGCCGCTTGGCTCGGCATTATCGCCTTTGCCTTCCAGATTTATTTTGACTTCAGCGGTTATTCCGATATGGCCATCGGGCTTGGCATGATGTTTGGCTTCCGTTTTAACGAAAACTTCAACCGGCCTTATACGGCGCAAAGCATTACCGACTTCTGGCGGCGCTGGCATATTTCGCTCAGCACTTGGTTTCGGGATTATGTTTATATTCCGCTTGGCGGCAACCGCAAAGGGCCATGGAAGCAGCTTCGGAACATTATGATCGTCTGGCTGCTGACCGGCATTTGGCATGGGGCGAGCTGGAATTTTCTGCTTTGGGGCTTGTACTTCGGAGTTGTTCTCGTGTTTGAAAAATGGTTCGGCTTGAGGTTCTTGCAGCGTATGCCTGCCTGGGTTCGGCATGTGTACGCTCTGCTCCTCATCTTGATCGGCTGGGTATTTTTTGCCTTTGACGAGCTGCCTCAAATGGGTTCTTATTTTGCAGCTATGTTTGGGTTTAATCATCAGCCGTTATGGAATAAGGAGTCGTTGTATTTGTTATATACGAACGCGATTCTGCTCGTCTTGCTCGTGCTTGCTTCCATGCCGAAACGGGAAAAAAAGAACAGCTTTGGGCCGGTCGCTCAGCTAGGCTGGCATGCTGCACTGTTTTTCATGTCGGTCGCATATTTAGTTGATGCAACGTTCAACCCATTTTTATATTTCCGCTTTTAACGAAGAAGGAGGCGGGCAGATATGAGCAAGAGGACGGATCGCGCCTTCGTATGGGGCTTCGTCAGCATACTGTTTGCTATGTCGTTATTATTTTTCATATTGCCTGTGCAAGTGTTCTCCGACGTGGAGAACCGTACGCTCCAGAAAGCGCCTAAGCTTACTTGGGCAAATCTCTGGTCCAAGAAGTTCTCGGATGATTCGGAGAGCTACGTAACCGACCATTTCCCCTTCCGAACGCACTTTGTATGGACGAAGTCGATGTTGGAGCAGCTTCGCCTGCAGCAGGAGAATAACGGCATCTATAAAGGCTCAGACGGCTATTTGTTCGAGAAGTTTAATGAACCGAACTATACCGTAATTGAGGAATATGCGGCTGCTGTGAAGAAGTATGCGCTAAGCCACCCCGATGTGAGCATGACGTTCATGCTGGCACCGACCTCAATCGGCATGTATCCGGAACGGCTGCCGTGGCTGGCTGAGGCTTATCCGCAGTCGAAGGTGAACAGCTATATCGGGAAACAGGTTGGGAACAGCCTCTCGTTCATCGATGGCTTCGGCTTTCTTCGGCCAGCGGCTGGCGGCGAGAAGCCCATCTATTATAAAACCGACCACCACTGGACGACTTATGGCGCTTACCTTGCTTATGTCGCATACGCAGAGAAAATGGGCTGGAAGCCTGCTGCCGAGAGCGAATTCGATATAGAGACAGTCAGCGATTCGTTTCTAGGCAGCTACCATACGCGCGGTCAGTTCAGTTGGTTAAAACCAGATGCCATACAAGCCTATAAACAGAAAAACGGCTTGGCAACTGAGCTGTATGTCGCGGATACGGACAAAACCTATGCCAGCATGTACGACGCGAGCTACTTAGAGAAAAAAGATAATTACTCGTATTTTCTTGGCGGCGTGCACGCGTTAATGACGCTTCATAGCGAACTCCCCGTAGAGAAAACAGATCAAGAGAAGCTATTAGTCATCAAAGATTCCTACGCGCACAGCTTCCTGCCGTTCCTTACGCAGCATGTGAAAGACATTCATGTGATCGATATTCGCTACTACAACGGAAGTATTAGCGATTACATGGAGGAAAACGGCATTAAAGACGTGCTGCTGCTCTTCAATACGACGACCTTCATCACGGAGCGCAACCTATTGAAGCTGAAATATTAATTAAAGAAGGAGCAGCCTGGGTAGCTGCTCCTTCTTTAATTGTTTATGTAACGTTCCAGAAAGGCATGAATGACCGGCTGATCCGGCGGGCTTAGCTCCTTCGGGATGGAATCCCATTCAAAAAAACGCAGCTCCGTAACCTCTGCGCCATCCTCCTTAAGTACGCCTTCAAAATCCGAGCACATATACGCAGTAACTACGTTATACACTTCGTCTCCATGAGGATACTTATAATAAAGCTCCGGTCCGGAGAATACGTCAAATAAGGTTAGAGTGTTGGCGATCAATCCCGTTTCCTCAAAAAGCTCGCGCCTTGCAACCTCAGTCAGCGCCTCCCCCGGCTCCATCGCCCCTCCGGGAAGCCCCCATAAGCCGTTATCCGCTCTTCGTTGCAGGAGCAGCGATCCTTGATTGCATAACAATACACAAGCTCCTGCCATAATAAGCGGCCTTGTGCCAACTATCCTTCTAAGATCCATAATATAGCCCATGTGAGCGCCCTCCTATAAGAGTTCCTGCTTGATCCGCCATCCCTTTTAATAGAATATATCATTTTTGGAGTAAAAAGGAATCGCTTAGCCTACACGCTGCTCTTTCTCGGATGACACTTGAGTGACCTTCAAACCCCTAGGATTAAACCATACGATTTTCGCTATAATACAGGCGAGTGCCAGCATAATAAATAGTAGACCGCTCCATATCGTTCCTTGCATGCCCACAGCTGTAAGAAACCATCCACCAGCCGCCGAACCGATGAACACGCCCAAATTAATGAAAGATATATAGATGCCGGTCGCAAACTCGGGAGCCTCCGGAGCCTCGGACGTCAGCCATATCTGAGTTACGATAAGTCCGCTTGTATGGGCGGCTCCCCACAAAACGATAATAACCGCGATTGGAACAAATGATACTTCTCCAAAATAAAGCAGTAAGAAGGAGAGCGCTAATACGATCGGATGCAAAAGAGTCGTCTTCACCATGTTTAAGCCAATCAGTCTCCCAGCTAGCAAATTGCCAGCCATGCCGGAAATTCCAAAAACAACAAGCATGACACTAATGACATCGCTGCTCATCCCCATTACTTGTTTTAAGTATTCGGCAGAGTAACTATATACCGAAAACATGGCAGCAAATAGGAAAGTTGATGCGCCAATATTTATCCATAAGGGGATCTTACGCAATATGCCAAGCTGCTTCCCATAAGATAATTTCTCCGTTCTTGGCGGTTTTGGAAGCATGAAGGCAATCCCAACACTAGCAGCGACATTTACAGCAGCACAAAAAATGAAAGAAGCCTCGTATGAAATTTGATCAACTAGATAAGTCGTGATTGGAATACCGAGTACCATTCCCATGCTTGTGCCTACAAATGCCTTGGCAGAAGCTTCTGTAGCTTTTTCCTTAGGATAAAGGGAAACAGCCGCAACAAAGGCAAGCGAAAAATAGACGGGATGAAACAATGCCGGAATAATGCGAAGGGCCAACAAAACATAAAAGTTTGGCGCAAAAGCTGATCCTAAGCTGCTCCCAGCGAAAACAAGCAAACAGAATAGCAATACATTTTTACGGTTATATCTAGAAAGAAGCAATACCATAAAGGGGCCACATAACGCTATAACTAGCGCGAACAAACCAACCAGCATGCCAGCCTGAGCTGTACTGACGCCATAACGTTCAATAATAGCTGGCAATATGCCAACAACGCCAAACTCTATCGTGTATACCCCAAATAAACCAAGAGCTATAAAAAATAACGGGTTTATTATTCTTTTATTCGATCCGCTTTGAATCATAACGATCACTCCCATACGTATGCAGCTGTACAAAGAGCCTTGGCCGGTTCATACCGTACGAAGGCTCCTGTTCAATCCTTTATTTGTTGATTCCGTTATAAACGGCTTCACAGAGATCAACGGTAAACTGGCCTGACATGCCTTCTAATGCCGTATTGGTAAACGCCACAACGCTTAGCTTTTTCGCTGGGTCTACGAACCACGAATGACCATACGTTCCGCCCATCCGCCATGTGCCCGGTGATTCCGGACTACCTGCGGCAATCGGGTCCTTGAGCAGCGTAAATCCCAAACCGAAGCCCCGGCCCGGCCAATAAGGCATTGTCAGATCACCGATCTGGTTGGTCGTCATTTCGCGTACCCAGCTCTCCGGCAGAAGCGGCGCCCCGCCCATGCGCAGCGTTTCCAGCAGCTTCAAAAAATCACCGGCACTTCCGACCATACCGGCACCACCAGATGGATAGGCTGTATCGTCAAGCGCTCGGCCTGGAGCCAAGCGGAATCCAGCCGTCCCCTCCAAAAAGGCAACGTCGCCTTGATCCTTCATATGCCGTGGCTCTGATACATCGTTAATGTAGACTTCGGCTAATCGATTGGGATCAACTGCAGTAAAGCCAGTGTCATTCAATCCAAGCGGTTTAGTCATTAAAGAACGAATGGCTTCGCTAAGCGGCGCATCTGATACTTTAGCTATGACTGCTCCCAGCACATCTGTGGCGATCGAATATTTCCACTCTAAACCTGGTGCATAGAGTAGTGGGACTGATGCGAGACGTCGGAGGTTCTCTTCCAGCGTGATACCTGAGTGATCCATGCCATCGGATACGCCTGCTCGCGCATAGGAACCATTTTCTTCTTGGAAGAAGCGATAAGTCAGACCTGCGGTATGCGTCATTAAGTGACGAATCGTTAATGCGACAGGCTCGCCATTTTGCAAGCGCGGCTTAAATTCGGGAAGCCACTGATCGACGCGATCATCCAGCTGCAAGCGGCCTTGCGCAACTAGCACAAGAGCAGCCGTTGATACAATTGGCTTAGATACAGATGCAAGTCTAAATAACGTATCTTCTTGCATCAATTGACTAGTCCCACGGTTGGCAAATCCGGCAGCGCGGCTATAAACCGGCACCCCGTCCAACGCTACTTTTATGACTGCGCCTACCAGCCGTTTTTCGGCAAGGGTACGTTCGATTACTTCATTAATGCGTGCTTGTAAATCATGCTGATTCATTTGGTTTACATTCAAACTGCTCAATCAACTTCATCCTCTCTAAAATAGTTAAAGCCTTGAACACTTTACTATTGTGAGTATATTATATTAATTAAGTTGTTTGCTTTACATAAGGCATTCAAGTTAAAGGCGGCCCCAAACAATGGAAAACGAGTTACTTTACTATAAAATCTTTAAATTTAAAGGAGCATATTACAATGGACCATGTGGATAAGCAAATTCTGTTCTATCTTCAAAACCAAGCGAGAATTTCAATGACGGAGCTGGGGAAGTGTGTCGGGTTATCGCAACCCGCAGTAACCGAGAGAGTCAAGCGCATGGAGGAAAAAGGGATCATCGAGGAGTATCGCACGGTTGTTTCCCCAGAAAAAATAGGGAAGCAAGCTACTGGCTTCATCCTGTTTCGTACAAGAGATTGTTATGCCTTCCTTGATTTTTGCCGCTCATCTCCAGAAGTCATCGAATGCTACCGCACCAGCGGGGAAGACAACTACCTATTGAAAGTAATAACCGACTCCACACGTTCTCTCGAAGATTTTGGAAAACAATGCGATAAATATGGGACCTATACGATTCTTATCGTGATGTCAGAGCCCATCGACCATAAACCTTTGATCGCCTCCCTTGAATCGCCAAACCTGCTTGCCAAGCAAGAGTAGAAGGCGTAGCGCGGCAGCAAAACAAAAAAGAATCTGGCATTGAGCCAGACTCTGAGAAGAAACGATTATACAAGAAGGCTCGGAGCTGCGATGGTCGTTGAAATGCTCGGCCGCCCGCTGAAAATTGTTCTGCCGGCAGCATTAACGGGATAAGCTCCCGCTATTTCAATGAATTTTAGTCAAACATTAGTATTAGAAGGAATTTCTCCCGTTAGTCTTCTAGATTTCAGCCTATTAGGAGAAAAAAGCCCCTTTTACCTGGAGGTTTTCCAGCTAAATAGTCAATTTCCTTCCCAAAGGGACTATTAGATGGACATTTTCCTGTTATTTCGATTCATCTGCTTTGGCTGCTTGGCTCATGATACGCAAAAGAGCCTTAGAAGCGATTCTAAGGCTCTTTTTACGTATCAAGTTAATGTTGTTTTACACCGTAGTATCGGTAAGCTCGTCCATCTTAAATAAGGAGTAGAAAGACAGCCCCGCGTTTTCCAGACGATCCCTTCCCTGCTGGTCCCGTTCGATGACGCATACGACATCTTTAACGATCGCACCGCAATCGCTCAAATCTTTGGCGCTAAGCAGTATTTGGCCGCCCGTCGTTACGACATCCTCTATGATACAAACCTTTTTCCCTTGTATATCAATGCCTTCTGCCAGCTTGCACGTGCCGTATTCCTTCGCTTTTTTTCTAACAAAGGCAACGGGGATTCCCGTTTTCAGCGACACGGCTGTAGCGATCGGAATACCGCCCATTTCGAGACCGGCTATTACTTCAGTTCCTAATGGGACTAGCTTCGATAAATGCTCGGCAACCAAGTTTAACAAAATAGGATTCGACTCAAACAAATATTTGTCAAAATATTCGTTAGATACCGTTCCCGATCTTAGCTTAAAAGATCCGGTTAAATGCGCTGTCTTATATATCTCTTTTGCGAGCAATTCTTTTTCCATATTCCACCTGCCTAGTATTTATTTTCATTTTACCACAATGACAATCGAAGCATAGATTATTATTTACACTATTTATTCAACTTTCAACCGTCAATCATTCTCCTAAAATAAATCCAGCTGTTCCACCACTGGAGGCGGTGGCTCGTTCGGATCGCCGCCATCCGGACGAGTAAGCCCAAGCAGCTCCATAAGCCGCTTCGCATTATCTGCCGCATCCCCGCCGGAATTGTTGTTGAAAATGACGTGTATATGCTCGCTCTGCTGCTCCAGCAGCCGCAGCTTATCTACCCAATCCAGCAGCTCCTCATCGCTATATCGGTACAAATATCGCACCTCGCGCCAGTTCGGCGCACTTGCTTGATTCCACCCAGACACGTTGCGCCCGTGGAACCTCACAACAGTCGCAAGTTTATCTGTTGCCTGCAGCACAGTTGGCACAGAACCCACTCCCGCCTGCGGCTCATCGCAGACGCTATGCATCCACTGCTCCCGCTCCATAAAAGCTAACGTTTTCTCGCGAAACTCCTCCGTGAACCAGCTCTGATGCCGAAATTCCAGCGCGCAGGGTATTCCTTTCATTCGCTCCTTCGTCTCCCTCAGCATTCGCACATTCGCCTGCGTGCAATCGAACCATGGGGGATACTGAAATAGCGCCGTCGTCAAGCGGCCTGCCGCTATAACGGGCTCAAGCATTTCTCGAAACGCCGCAAACATTTCGTTCGTCTCTGACGCCGGAACCGTCGGTCCGCGCTGATGGCCAGTCATCCCTTGATAGGCTTTAACGAGAAAGTGAAGCGATTCCGGCGTATCCTCCAGCCATTTGCCGAACCGCTCCTTGGATTGAATGGCGTAAAAGGTAGCGTCCACCTCAACCAGCGGAAAATGCTTCGCATATTGCCGCAGCTTGCTGCCTGCTTTTGAGACTGAGGTGTACAGCCGATCATGATCGCCCCACCCTGCAAGTCCGATATGTATCGGCATATTTCCCCCTCCGCTTCTTCTTTTCTGCTATTATACCTAATTTGCATCTGGGTAAGCCAACAGCGCCATACAGCAAATAAGGACAGCTTCAAGTAGATCATTCTACTAAAAGCTGCCCTTCCAAAAACCATTTCTTCTATAAATAGCGGTATTCCGAGAAAGTCGCCGCTTGTCCCAAGTAGCTGCCGCTCACATCCACCAAATTCCAAACCGTTGCATGAAGGATATAAAAACGCCGTCCTGTGCTGGAAATTCGAATGCCCGTGTAATTATCTACGTAGCCATTAGACGTTACGGCTTCAAAGAAACGGTCTCGCTCCGCGCGCTCCATCTTCTCTGCCGTCAGCCTTGATGGTGTACTTGTGAAAGCCTCCCACTCCATTTCCCACAGCCCGAGCCCCTTCTGATTTCCATAGTTTAGAACGGGATCAGTCTCCGTGCCATGCGATAGGATGACGATGTCTGCTTGATACAGCTGCTCGCTCAAGCGCTTGCCTGGCACTATTTCAAGCAGCTCCTTGCCCGTCCATTTCCGGTAGCTGTCCACCAGCAGCCTCGCATGCGCCTCTGTTGCGCCAACGCCTGTAAGCGGTAATTGCATCTTTTTCTTCCTCCCCGTTTTGATCGCTTCCATTTTTATATCACGGAGAGTGGATGTTGTCTACTTCTTGGCAAAGTGCAACACGTCCAACAACCATTATTGACGATCAAGCTTCCGCAATCGAAGCAGCGCTGTCAAAATGATAATAAAAGCAACGAGCGCCAGCATCGGAATCGTTATAAATCCAAACCAGTTCAAATAGTCGCCTTGACAGGAGACCGGACCGCAGGCCGCTAGCGGAGAGTCATGCGGAAGCTTTTGCAGCACCGTATGATAGAGCGAGAAACCTCCGCCGATTACAACAAACGGCAATGCATACGTAACAATCCCCGAATCGCCCCTCGAATACGCTATACCGAGCAGAATCGCCAGTGGATACATAAAGATGCGCTGAAACCAGCAGAGGCTGCACGGCGCAAAGTGCATAACCTCGCTTAAATACAAGCTTCCTGCCGTCGCAAGGACAGCCGCCGCCCAAGCAAGAAATATCCAAAACGACTTTTTCTTATCCAATTGTTCCTCCAAACCGTTCTCCTCGCTTCCTTGAGCTCATGTTCCTATCTTTCATTTTCGCTCAAAGAAGCAGAGGCAGGCATGACTCGAAAGAGCTATTGCGCGGACATTATTAACGTTGACGGCCAGAACAAAATATGTAGGATAAGACGCCCTGCTATAAAATATCGGCGTATGCGTACAAACGAATGGCCGACTTTAAGCACGCATTTGTGCTTACAGTTTTTGTTGGCTGTAAGCACACATAAGTGCTTACAACAAAAAAGGCTGCCACCCAGTAGATAAATCTACTGAATGAGCAGCCATTTCTTTTTCCTCTTGCTTATCAGCCTCTCACATTAATCATTTACTATTAATTAAAGCCAAATTCTCCTGCCATCTAGCTGTACGGAATTCATTTACTTTGTCGAAGCCAAGATCCGTAGTCGTTTTCTTCGCTTCGTCGATCAGGCTGAGCACCTCGGCGTCGCTCTTCGCGAACAGGATTTTGCCGAAGTATTCGTTTGCGATCTCGCCAACCTGTTGATTGATAATTCCTTCATCCGTTTCAGGAGCCGGGTCGATATTGTTGTACTGCGTCATGTTTTGCGATGTCTTCCAAGCAATGTTCAGCTGTGCCAAAGAACCCCAATTGCGTTGTTCTTCCGGCAGCGTTTGTTCAATCTTCTGCTTGCTCGTATCGACAAACGTGGCATTGCCTGACCATACGTAGGCTTCGAGCTTATCCTTGTCCTTCTCCTCTTGCGGCGTGCTGAACCATTTGTCGTTCGGAATCGGTGCGCCCTCCGCATCAAAATCGTCCCAATACAAGCCTTGCGGCCCGAAGAACATAATACGCGTGCCTTCCTCGCCCGTCATCCAATCCAAATAAGCGAAGATTGCTTCCGGATTTTTGGCGCTTGTCGTAATGACATTCACATTCCAGCCTAGTGCGTTATAGCCATTCGGATATACTTTATTTTTATCCAAGCCAGACTTCGCTACCGGCCAAATAAACTCATAACCGGCATTCGGGTCCTGTGCTTTCAACGCGTTATGCCCTTCGCGGCCCATGTTCGTTGCATTGCCGCCAACAAATACGGCTACTCTGCCCGTAGCAAGCTTCTCTTTTACTTGATCGTCCTTTTGCGTCATCGCATCCTGCGTCATCAAGCCTTCTCTGAACAGCTTGCTTGCATACAGCATCGTTTCTTTCCATGCTTCATTGTTGTAGATCGTATCGAACTTGTCGCCGTTTGGATATGCCTTCATCGAATGGAATGCCCCGGCTGCGCCCTCTTGGAAGCTAGGGAACATAACCTCTACGCCTGAAGCGTTGCCGCCAACCTCTAAAGGCACAACGTCAGGATATTTTGCTTTTACCTGCTGCAAGTAAGCGTACAAATCATCGGTCGTTTCGAGCTTAGGAGAGCCAAGCTCCGCATATATTTTTTTGTTCACGAACCAGCCGCCGTTGCCCGTTGGAGCCGCCGTATACCAGTTAGGGAACTGATAGATTTTGCCGTCGCTGGAGCGGAGCATATTTAATGTCTCTTCGCCCGCCCATTTTTTCAAATTGGGATACTTATCGATATATTCATCAAGAGGAACAAGCGCTCCCGCTGCTCTGAGCCGTTCTACCTCAGGCCCGCGGTCCATCATAATCGCATCTGGCAGCTCTTTGGAGGCAATCATCGTGCTCAGCTTTTGTGCTGCCGCACCACCCGATTGAATAGGCTCTACCGTAACCTTCAGGTTGTCCTGTACCCACTTGCTGTTCGGGTTCGCGCCCCATGGCTCAGTGGTCCACCAGTCATAATGGACATAATAAGAAAATGATACCGGCGTTTCCCCCAAAGCAAAACCTTTGCTCTCATCTGCTCTATTAGAGCCTGTATTGCCCGAATTGCCTGCGTTGCCCGTGTTCGCGGTGTTCCCGCCGTTATTGCCTGAGCAGCCAGCGAGCAGCACAGAACCGGCAAGACCGACGGTCATAAGCGCGGTCAGCAGCTTTCTTCCTTTCATATTCGACGCCTCCCAATTTTTAATATATATACTCAAACCCCTCGCCGAAGCTATCAGGTCGAATACCGCGGTTACTCCTTTAAGGAGCCGATCATAACGCCTTTTACGAAGAAGCGCTGAACGAACGGATAGACTAATACGATTGGAATCGTTGCCACCATCATCGTCGCCATTGTGAGCGACTTGCTCGTGACGCTCTGCATCCGGCTGAGTGCATCCGAGGCAGCGCCGCTCCCTTGAGAGGCAATCGAAAGCTGCTCGCTCATCGTATTCGAGTTCATAATTTGCTGCAGGAACGTCTGGATCGGATAGAGCTTCGCATCGTTAATAAAGATCGTTGCCGTAAACCAATCATTCCAATGGTAGACCGCCGTAAACAATGAAAGCGTAGCCAATACTGGGCCGGATAAAGGAAGCACAATTTTGAAAAAGATGCCGAACGTGCTTGCTCCGTCAATTTTCGCTGACTCCTCCAGCCCATCCGGCAAACCCATGAAGAAGGTGCGGAATATGATCATATTCCATACGCTTACCGCGGTCGGAATGACCATGACCCAGAACGTATCCATAAGGCCCAGCTCGCGGTTGAGCAGGTAGAAAGGAATAAGACCGCCGCTGAAATACATCGTAATAATCGCAAAAATCATATAAAATTTTTTCCCGATTACACCTTTAACGGACAAGCCGTAAGCGAAAATGGAGGTGAAGAAAATCGATATCGCAGTGCCTGCAAGCGTACGCGCAACCGAAATCAGAAAGGCGTCCGCGATGCGGTCATTCTGGAACACGATGCTGTAATTATCAAGCGTAAACACTCTTGGCCATACCGTTATTCCGCCCTTAGCCGTATCTAACCCCTCATTAAAGGAAATGACGGCAGAGTTCCAGAACGGATATAACGTAGCCAGCCCTAGCAGCACTAGGAAGATATAAATGAACGTTTGCAATACTTTGTCGCCGCTGCTCAGCTTCACTAGGCTTCACCACCTTTCTGCATATTGGCCGTCTGAGGCTGCTTTACCATAGGCTTGTACCTGCTCTTCTAGACAAATAGTTCGCCATCGTCAGCAAACCAACGCTAATAACCGCCTTGAACAATCCGACCGCCGCCGCATACGAGAATCGGTTGTTGATGATCCCAATCCGGTACGCATACGTATCGATCACCTCCGCCACATCGCGGAGCATGGCGCTTCTGCCGAGCAGCAGCAGGTCATCAAAACCAGCGTTCAACAGACTGCCGATGTTCAGAATGAGGAAAATAATAATGACCGGCGTAATCGAAGGAAGCGTTATCAAAAAAATTTGTTTGAACTTGCTTGCTCCGTCAATCGACGCCGCCTCATACAAGCTGGGGTTTACGCCAGCGATAGCCGCCAAATAAACGATTGTCGCGAAGCCGATTTCCTTCCACAAATTCGTCGTAACGATAATGCCCCAGAAGTATTCGGGCAGCGACAAGAAATTAATCGGCTTGTCGATGAGCCCAAGCGCCTGCAGCATAATGTTCAGGCTTCCGTTATCGACTGACAAGATCGATATCGTAAAGCCGGATACGATTACCCACGATAAGAAATGCGGCAAATAACTGATCGTTTGAATCACTTTTTTGAACGCCATGTTCCGAACTTCATTGAGCATCAGCGCAAGCAGAATCGGTGCCGGAAAGTTAATGACCAGCTTCAAGAGACTGATCACAATGGTGTTCTTAATGACCCGGAAGAAGTCAGGCGAGTTGAAGAACATTTCGAAATGCTTGAACCCTGCCCAAGGGCTGCCGAAAAACCCTTTAAATAAGCTGTAATCCTGAAACGCCATCAGCACGCCGTACATCGGAAAATAATTAAATACGAGGATAAAAACCAATGCCGGAAAAATCATCAGCTGCACTTGCCATTGAGACAAAAACCGCCGCCAAAGCGGTCTTTGTCTGCGAGGGCTGCTTACCGTTGTATTCGCTGTTGCTGGTGTTTGCACGCTACCTCCGCCTCCCTTTTTCTGGCCTAGCTTAGCCCTTTACTGCTCCAGCCGTTATGCCGCGCGACATTTGTTCGGTAAACAATAAATAAATGATGACGGTCGGCAAAGCGATAATGGTCATTACAGCAAACTGCGCGCCATAATTGGATGAATATTGCCCGGTAAACTTCATGATGGAGAACGGCAGCGTCTTGAACGTCTCGGACGTTAGAAACGTATTCGCCATAATGAATTCATTCCACCAGCTGATGAAATTCATAATGCATACCGTCGCGATCGCTGGCTTCGTAATCGGCATAATAATACGGAATATAACGCCAAAGACCGAGCAGCCGTCCATTACCGCCGATTCCTCGATGCTTCTTGGGATCGTCTCCAGAAAGCCCGAAATAATAAGCAGGCTGATCGGCAAGGAAAAGGCGATGTACGGGAGAATAAGCGACAACGGGTTGTCAATGAGGTTCAGCTTGTCGAACAAAATGAAGTTCGGCAGCAGCGTCGCGTGAATCGGCACGATCATGCCAAGCATGATGAACGCCATAGCCGGTCCGCGCAGCTTCCATTCCATTCGCGTGAACGCGTAGCTGAGCATCAGCGCAAGGAAAGCCGCTGCCAGAATCGTCACGGTTGTAATAAAAACGCTGTTCAATAAGAAGCGCGGAACGTTTCCGTATGTGAACGCATTCACATAGTTATTCCATTCAAACGATTTAGGCCATTTTAAAATGCCGCTTCCAAAGAAATCCCCGCTCTTCAGAAACGAATAATTGATTAGCCAAATGAGCGGAAAAATTTGAAGCAGCGCCACGCTCCATAAGATGAGATGAAGAATAATCTTTAATGCGGGCGATGCGGCATCCTTCTTCTTCATGCCTACCGCTTCCCGGTTGGTCTTAGCTGCAAGGGCTCCCACAAGCATGCCTCCTAAAAAAATTCGTATAACAAAAGACTCATACGTATCTGCCTACGTCAGAACTCGCCGACATCTTTTTTGAACGCTTTATTCATCGCAAGCGTAATGATAAGACAAATAATAACGAACACAACGGATATCGCGTTTCCATAGCCGTAAAGCGAGGAGGAAAACGCTGTTTTGTACAAGTAGTTGCCGATGAATTGCGTCGTGTTGGCTGGTCCTCCATTCGTCATGAGAAATACCGTTTCCATCTGCTTTAAGCAGGCGGTGACAGCAATGACGACCGCAACCCGAACCATTGGAGAGAGCAGCGGAATGATAACCCTTGTGTACAGATTTACTCTGCCTGCGCCATCAAGCTCAGCTGCTTCGAATAAATCCTTCGGTATGCCTTGAAGCCCCGCGTAATATAGCAGAAGCGCATAGCCGAAGCCTTGCCACATCACGACAACGATGACGCACCATATGGCGATTTGCGGATCTCCGAGCCAATCCTGCTTCCAAGCGCTTAAGCCCACGCCTTCGAGCAATTTATTTAACATCCCGAAATTCGGATGAAATACGCTTACCCACATTTTTGAGGTAACCACGATCGAAATAACGGCCGGTATAAAAAAGATGGCCCGAAACCATTTCTCAAGCTTTCCTGCATGCGTGACGAATATGGCAAACAATAACGCAATAGGATGCTGTATCAGAAGCGTTGCTGCAAGCAGCAGCAGTGCATTAAGCAATGACCGCCAAAAAACGCTGTCATGAAATAAGATATTAAAATAATTGTCCAGCCCAACGAACTCGTATGCGCCTATCCCCGTCCAATTCGTCGTACCATAGTAGCCGCTCATGATAATCGGAAAGCAAACCATGAAGAGAAACAGCATAAAGCCAGGTGCGACTAGCCAGAAGATGGTGAGCCGATTGCTCATCAGTTTGTGCATGGTTCTCCCCGCTCTCTCTTTGGCAGCAGGCAGGGACAACCGTAATAAAATCGGCTGCCCCACCGCTGCATGGTAATCTAGTTATTTCAGTACAGCGACTGCCGCATCCATTTCCGTTAGGAACTGCTCAGGCGTAATTTGCTTGCCGAACAGCTTCTGGTGCGCCTCCATTACTTTTGTCTTGAACTCATCGGTGCCATTATCATGTACCGGCGTTCCGCTGGAGGAGGTCATGGCGCTGAAAATATCAACCAGCTGCTTTTGTAGCGCCGTTTCGTTGCCTGTCAGGAACTGGTCGAACTTCTGAGCCGGCGTGCCGGAACCGTTTTGCCATACTTGCTTCGCCCAATTGTCAGGTGCAAAGAAATATTTTAGGAACGCTACTGCGGCTTCTGAATTTTTCGAGTTTTTCGATATGGAATAACCGCCGCCATACCAAGCCGCTACGTCCGTTGTCTTGCCTTTATCGGAAGAAGGATACGAGATCGCGCCTACATTATTGCGGAATTCTTCAGGGAAGTTCTCGTCCGTTGCAAGTCCCGCTTCCCAGTTGCCCATTACATACATTGCCGCTTGGCCTTGGCCGAATAGATTGCGGGAAGTGCCGTAATCCGCAGTTAGGAATCCGTCCGCAAGTCCTTTGTTTTCTGATAGTGCAGCAATGTCCTGAGCCGCTGCCAAGAAATCAGCATCGCCAGAAAACTTGCCTTCGCCCTTCAATACCGCGTCCATTTTGTTGAAATCGCCTGTGTGGCGCTGTGCCGCGTATTCAAACCAGATTGGCAGCGACCAGCCTTCCATCGCGTTTGTCGCGATCGGATTAATGCCTTTCGCTCTTAACTGCTTCGATACCTCCAGCAATTCCGCCGTCGTTGTCGGAACGGTCAAGCCGTTGTCGTCAAACAGCTTTTTGTTATAGTAGATAACGAGAAAATCGGTTCCGCGCGGCAATCCGTACAGCTTGCTGTCTTGCGAGAAGCCGTCTGTCGCGCCTGGAACAAAGTTGCTGTCCGCAAATTCAGCTGCATTCAGCTCAAGCAGCATATTGTTGTCGATAAGCGGCTTAATGAAAGACGTCTGGCCCCATGATTGAATAATGTCAGGCAGCGCATCCGTAGATGCATATACTTTAATTTTTGCTTTGTAAGGCTCATCCTGAAGCGCTTCGACTTCAATTTTCACGTTCGGATTTTCAGCCATGTAGCTATCGATGATTGCTTGCTCGATTTTGCCGGCTCCGTTAGAGCGGTCAGCAAGTGCCGTGAAAAACTTTAGCGTTACCGGCTCCGCATCCTTGCCCGCATTCGCCGCGTTCGTTTCCTTCGCTTCATTGCTGGGGCTTGGCTCCGTCGTGCTCTTATTTCCATTCGTTCCGTTGTTGCCGGAGCCGCATGCTGCCACTGTAAATACCATGAGCATCGCCACGAGCGTGATCCATATCTTTTTCATCGTTACCCCACCTTTATTTATTTGACCAGGCGTTTCCTGTTCTGCCCCCATTATAACGTGGAACTGATGCGCCAAAATATGACTCAAAATTTAGAATAGATGCCTCATTTTTTGGATCATAGGCAAAAAACCACTACCTCGAATTAATTCTTGGTATACTGAAATCACAAATTTGAATGACCACAGGTGAAAACGATGAGAGCTCTTTTCCCTCCCTTTCGACATATTACGCTTCAGCGGAAATTACTAACTCTAGTCATCCCTCTTCTTATAGCTACCGTAGGCATTACGGGATTGTACTCGTACTATATCGCCTCGGGCGAGGTCGTCGATAAGCTTCGCCAGTCTCAGATGAACATGGCAATCAAGACGAAGGACCAGCTGGACTATTTTGCCAAAAATACGCTGAGCTTCTCCAATTATTTGTTTCTGAATCCGACCGTTCAAGGCATGGTGATGAATGGGGATACGCCCCAGCGCCGCGATCAGGTATTCAAAAATTTGCTGCCGCTTATGGTTACGGGGGAATCGATCCAATCGCTCATCCTATACCCGACCTTGAAGGAGGAGGTAACCGGTCAGCCGTTCGTCATTACGCAAACAGGCATCGCAAGCGCGATAAGCCTGGAGGGCTTCACGAAAACCCGCTACTACGAGAGGCTTGCCAAATCGGAGACCGGACAAATATGGGATATGTTCTATCCATCGGATTATATTTTGCCTGGCGATTACCATCACAAGATCGTCTTGATTAAACCCTATAAAAGCTTTTACAATTATTCGCGCAGCGGCCTTCTCATTATTGGGATGGATGCCGATAAGCTGAGCAAAACGTTATACCATGACAACGAGGATGCCACCCAGTTCATTATGAATGACCAAGGCATCGTGCTCGCTGCAACCGATATGCAGTGGATTGGCAAGCCGATCACGCTGCTTCCCGTTTTTGATGAGGCGGATGCTGCCAATCTTCATCCCGATCGTGGCCTTGCGCAATTGAAGCAGAAGAAGCAATATATCGTCTCCGATTCCGTGTCGGACATTACCGGCTGGCATTCCGTCGTCATTCAGGACCGCAGCAAGCTGGTGCTTGAACTGAAGCATATCGGCTCCGTTACGTTCTCGATTATGGCTGTCGTTACGCTGATTACGATTTTAGTCTCATGGGTTATCGCCCGCATCATTACAAATCCGATGAAAAAGCTCATGTTTTCTATGAAAGCGCTTCAGACTGGCGACTTTACACAGCGTGTCCATTTTAACGGGAACGACGAGATCGGCAGGCTTGGTCATTTGTACAATACGATGGTCGGGCGGATCAAGACGTTGATCGACGATGTCTATGCCTCGAGGCTGAAGCAGAAGGAAGCGGAGCTAAAGGCGCTGCAATCGCAAATTAATCCTCACTTTCTGTACAATACGTTAAATATGATCAACTGGAGCGCCATGCAGAAGGGCGATAAGGAAATTTCGGAAATGGTCATTTCCCTCTCTCAGGTGTTCCGTTTAAGCCTGAATAGCGGAAACGACTTCGTCGAGCTGGAGCATGAGATAGAGCTGGTGCGAAACTACTTGTTTTTGCAAAAGAAACGGTTCACGACCCGGTTTAATTTCGAGATCGATATGGAGCCGTCCATTCAACATTTCCGCATGCCTAAGCTGCTGCTTCAGCCGCTCGTCGAGAATGCCATAATCCATGCGATTGAGCCCTCGGGCGGCAATGGACATATTCACGTCAAAGCTTATACGGCCGATTCATGGATTATTCTTGAGGTCGTAGATAACGGACTGGGCATGCCGGAATCACAGGTTAAGCATTTAAACGAGGCGCCGGCTCAGCAGCCTATGAAAAATTTGCAAATGAATGCCCCTCACTCCGGCATGGCATTATCCAACATTAAAGAAAGGCTCGCTTTATTTTATGAGCAGGCGGAATTCGAAATTGTAAGCAGAGAAGGCTTGGGCACTAGAGTGCAATTACGAATCAAACAGGGGGGCAACGGAAATGGCGCTTAAAATGATCGTTGCGGAGGATGAGCAATCATTCCGCGAAGGCATCCTAACACTCGTCGACTGGAAGCTGTACGGCATCGAGATTGCAGGAGAAGCCGAGAACGGACGGCAAGCTTTGGAGATGATTAATCATGATCCGCCCGATCTGCTGCTAACGGATATCCGCATGCCCCACTTGAACGGACTCGACCTGATTCGCGCGGCGAAAGCAGCCGGCCATCAGTTTCATTCGGTGCTGCTGACAGGCTACAACGAGTTCGAATATGCGAAGGAAGCTATCAAGCTTGGCGTATCCGACTATCTCCTCAAGCCGTGCACGCCGCATGATATCGTTCGCGTCATTTTGGAGCTAAAACAAAAGATCGAAGAGTCGGAAAACGAGGATAAGGCGGTCAACGAGCTGAACCGCAGCTGGAATCGCAACATTCATTTGCTCAAAAACCAAATTTTGTCCCAGTGGATTCAGCAGCCGCTAATGCCGCTTGAGAACCGGTGCAACGTCATGAGAGAGGTGGAAATGAAGCTTCTTCCCGGCTCCATTCAGGTTGGCATGATCCGCATCGATTCCAGCATAGGCCCTAATGCCGCAACCTCCAAAAGGGATTTAGAGCTCATTCGCTACGCGCTGCTGAACATTACAGGCGAAACACTTCGCCCGCTATATGATGGCAGGCTTGAAGTATTCCGTCATGGCGACGAGATGCTGTGGATCGGCAATTATCCGGCTGACACTACGCATGAAGCGATTGAACGCGCAATGAAGGAGCTGCAGTACAATCTTGAAGCCTATTTGAAGCTTTCCATCAGCATATCGATCAGCTCGGTGAATGCCTCGGTCAATTATGCCCATATCGGCTATCAGGAAGCGATGGAAGCGATGCAGGGCCGATTCTATCAAGGCCGTGGCGGCATCTTCTTCTATACGGGCAAGGATAAGCAGCAGTCAGCCAAAGCTTCTATATTGGATGATGCCCTGCTCAACCGAATGGGGAAGGAACTGCTCGTCGCTTTGCAAAATGAACAATATGAGCAGGCAGTTGATGCGATCGAGGCCGGTATGTCCCATATCCGCAACAACTCCGGCTATTCAAAGACTGAGGTGCAATTATATGCGACCAGCCTCATACTCGAGCTGCAAAAGTTTGCTCAGGAGCGCAAGGTAGCCTCCATTGAATGGCAGGACAGCTTCGTCAACTGGATTGAGCAAATTCCGAATATGGAGACGCTGGACGACTGCTCCGTCGTCCTGCAAAAAATCGTCCAGAGCATCGTCGAGGCCGTATCCAACCAGAAGTCGCTCCACCGCACCGTACATGCGACGATTGAGCTCATTAAGCAAAGGTACAACACGAATCTTACGCTGGAGCTGGCCGCCAAGGAAACCTTCGTAAGCAATTCGTATCTCAGTTCTCTGTTCAAGCAGGAGCTCGGCGTTAATTTCCTCGACTATCTGCACCAATACCGCGTGGAGCGCTCCAAGGAGCTGCTTCGCCAAAGCTACAAAATTTACGCCGTCTCCAAGCTGGTCGGCTATCAGGAGGAGCGCCACTTTAGCTCAACCTTCAAGAAATGGACGGGACTTACGCCTCGGCAATATCAGAAAAATTACAATGCGGAATAAAGAGTGGTACCATTTGAAGCGAGGCGTATTTCTGCGCCTCGTTTTTTTTACTTCATTTCCAAAAAAACGGTTAACTTAATGGTTTTGCCGACCGATATATAGGATAGGTAAATAGACCTAACAGCGCGCTTCGGCTTAATTTTTTAAGCAATGCCACGACCATCTTAGAGGAGGTATTGCCGTGCAGTCTAGCTTCAATGCTAAACTAATGACCATCATGGGTGTTTTCAGCATATTGCTTACGCTCAGCATATCGCTCGTTAATCAGCATCGATTAAAGGATAATTTGATTGCCGGCTATAAACGTGAATCCGCTTTAGTCGAAGACACGGTCGTCACCGCAGTCTCGGCAGCAGACAAGGCTTTTCTCATCTCAGATCAAGATATTGAAAATAAAATGAAAACATATTCCCATCGTTTGCTGCAAAAATACTATGAAACCCCTGATGTAGCCACCTGGGACTATCAGGCACTCAAAGAACAAATGGGCGGCATGGATATTTACGTCATTGATGATACACAAACCATTCGGCACAGCAGCTTTACACTCGATGTTGGCCTAAGCTTTGCTGATGACGGAGGCGCAGAAGGCTCCTTCTCTCATCTTCTGAAAGAAAGGCTGATGGGGTACTCCTTTATCGCGGATGGGCTTGATCAGGAAACAAATACGGGGAAAATTAGAAAATACAGCTATATCCCTACCCCAGATCATAAATATTTAATTGAGCTTGGCTTATATCTCGATCATAATCCGATCTTCCAAAGCTTCAACTTTCTCGAAATTAGCAACAGCCTTATCGAAGAATACAGCTATATCAACGACATTACCATTTTTACAACGACGGGAAAATCGATTGGAAGAGTGGGCACGGACGGAAAGTCGCTCACTGTTGCCGAGCAAAATATGCCGATCTTCAACAAAGCGTACACGGATTCCACCGTACAAGAAATAACAAGCGAGAGAAATGGATTGCCAGTCACTTATCGGTATGTGCCGTATACCATTCAGGTGGACAATACAATAAGCCGCTTTACCGATCAGCGAATTATTGAGATTATTTACAACGAAAAGGAATTGCTTGCAAAGCTGCAGCAAAACAGGCAGGTGTTTCTGCTTCAGCTGTTAGCGACCATAGCCATTGCGCTTATCATCTCTTACATAATCACGAGGCTTGTGGCAAGACCGATGTACCTCGCATCCCACGATATATTGACGGGTCTTTCCAATCGTGCGACCTTTGAAAACTCTCTTATTTCAAGCATCGAGAAAAATAAGCGAAAACAGAGAAACACAGCACTGCTTCTGATCGATCTCGATAATTTTAAAATGGTCAACGACACGCTAGGGCATGATGCGGGGGATAACTTTTTAAAAGAAGTCGGCAAACGAATACGTTCCGCTATTGCGAATCCCGATGCTGTAACCGCGCGGCTTGGCGGAGATGAATTCGCCGTGATACTGAACCATATCCATGCCAGGCAGGCTGCACTCGAAGCAGCAGGCCACATCATTCATGAGCTTAAGCGCCCCATGGAAATCAAAGGCATTAATGTGGTAAATGATTTTGAAACGACAGTGTCCATCGGCATTGCCATTGCTCCTCTGCATGCACAGGACTCCGAGGAATTGTACGCTTGCGCGGATCAGGCGCTCTATCATGCCAAGCGCAGCGGTAAAAACACTTTTAGCTTTCATGACGACAAACAACCCGCACGGGAATGAACCGGTGCGGGTTGTTTGTGTCGCGCAAGCCTATGCCATTACTTTACAAATATCGTTCGTAAATGCTACTGGATCTTGAATAGGCAGCCCTTCAATCAACAGCGCTTGATTATAGAGCAAGCTCGTGTATAGGCTCAACTTCTCTTTATCGTTGCTGTAGGCGTTTTTGAGCGATTGGAAAATTTCATGATTGATATTGATTTCCAGAACCTTGTCCGCTTGGACACCTTGGTTGTTCGGCATCGCCTTCAATATTTTTTCCATTTCGATCGTAACTTCTCCTTCGGTGGACAAGCATACAGGATGCGTTTTGAGACGTTTTGATGCTTTTACGCTCTTCACTTTATCCTGAAGGATCGTTTTCATCTGTTCAAATAGCTCCTTGTTCAGATCCTGCTCTTCAGCCGTTTCAGTATCGTTAGCGTCTGCTTCAATGCCGAGATCGCCGCTTGATACCGACTTGAATTCTTTATCCTTATATTTCCCGACCATCTTGATCGCAAACTCATCGATGTCATCGGTAAAGTACAAAATCTCAAACCCTTTGTCCGTTACCATCTCGGTTTGCGGCAGTCTATCGATTCTTTCGATCGACTCGCCTGAAGCATAATAAATATATTTCTGATCCTCGCTCATTCTCGATACGTACTCATCCAGCGTAACGAGCTTGTTCTCCTTGGAGGAGTGGAACAGCAGCAAATCTTGAAGGACGTCTTTGTTGGCGCCGTAATCGTTGTAAACCCCGAATTTAAGCTGTCTGCCGAACGCTTTATAGAAGGATTCGTACTTGTTCCGATCATCCTTCAAAATGCCCTGCAGCGCGCTCTTGATTTTGCTGTTGATATTTTTGGCGATCAGCTTCAGCTGGCGGTCATGCTGCAGCATTTCTCTCGAAATATTAAGAGAAAGATCCTCCGAATCAACCATTCCTTTGACGAAGCTGAAATAATCCGGAAGCAGGTCCGAGCATTTATCCATAATCAACACGCCATTCGAATAAAGCTCCAGCCCTTTCTCGAATTCCTTCGTATAGTAGTCGAAAGGCGTGCTTTCCGGAATATACAAAATCGCATTATAGACAACAGCGCCGTCCGCGCTAATATGAAGATGCTTAATCGGCTTATCGAAGCCGTAGCGCTTCTCGAAATAAAATTGATCGTAATCTTCCTGCGTAAGCTCATTTTTATTTTTCCGCCATATCGGCACCATGCTGTTGACGGTCTGCTCTTCTTTATATTCCTCAAACTCGTTTTCCGCATCTGCCTTAGGACGTTGGCCCTTCACATCCATCTTGATCGGATAACGGATGAAATCGGAATATTTTTTGATAATTGATTTTAAGCGGTATTCTTCCAAATACTCGTCGTATTGGTCGTCCTCGGTATTTTCTTTAATGTTCAAGACGATTTCCGTACCTACCGAATCCTTCTCGCAAGGCTCGATCGTATAGCCGTCCGCCCCCGTTGATTCCCATTTGAACGCCTCGTTGCTGCCAAGAGCCTTAGTCACAACCGTAACGACGTCAGCCACCATAAACGCGGAGTAGAAACCAACGCCAAATTGGCCGATAATATTGTGGCCGTCCTTCAGCTCATTTTCATTTTTGAACGCAAAGGAGCCGCTCTTCGCAATGACGCCAAGATTGTTTTCAAGATCCTCCTTCGTCATTCCAATACCTGTATCCGTAATGGTAAGCGTCCGTTTTTCCTTGTCGGCAACGACTTTGACATAATAGTCCTCTTTGTTGAATACCAGCTGATCATCGGTTAGCGCTTTGTAATATAGTTTGTCGATGGCATCGCTCGCATTAGAAATCAGCTCTCTAAGGAAGATCTCTCTTTGCGTATAAATGGAGTTAATCATCATTTCCAGCAATCGTTTCGATTCGGCTTTAAACTGTGTTTTGGACACGAGTAAGTCCCCTTTCCATTCATCATTCAAGCATAACGGTTACTGCATGCCTTTGGCGGCAAGGTTGTACCTCTTCCATATTAGCACTCATATCTATAGAGTGCTAATCCTTATTTTTATATAACATAAACTATTTTTTACTGTCAACTTGATTTTGGAAAAATTCAAAAAAAAGAGAAGCTGCCCAAGGTCATCGACCTTAGACAGCTTCTCTTCATTAAGAATAGCAAATTCGCTTAAAGCAGTCCCTCTAGAAAAGGCTTTTCGAGCAGCAGCCGATATTGTTTTTGCTCGGTATAAAACATCCCGCGGATAGCTGCCGCTTCTTTTTCAATCCTGCCCACTCTATCCAATATGCTCTCCCCGAGCCGCTCGTCGCCTGTCGACAGCACGAATTCAGAAAGGTTGATGGAGAAGCCGAAGTCGATGGATTTGAAGCGGTAACCAAGGCAGATGAAAGGCACGTCGGCAGCGGCCGACAGATAACTAGCATGCAGCTTGAAGTTAATCGTTAGTACGCAAGACTTCAGCCTATCGAGCAAATCCTCATGATGATAGAGCTCAAGATCGAGCTCAACTTTATCTTTGTCTCCAAGCCTGGCATACAGCCTCTTGCATGCTTCCCGATCCGGGCCCCATACCGGAAAAATGCGTATGCGGTAGCCCTGTGAGATAAGCTTGCGCAGCGCCTCTGCCAATTGCTGCTCCACCTTCTCCTCATTTCCGCCAAAAATCCGATTATAGGCCGTTCCCCAGTTTACGCCTATCGTTCGGCTCTCTTGCGCTCGTTTTCGCGGCGATGGCGCGGGCAGCAGAAAGGCTGGATCGCCGCTAATAATCGCATGCGCCATATCAACGCCGGAATGCTCCAGAAATTGATAGGACAAAGGGCCGCGCACGCCGCAATACACCGATTTTCGAACGAGCTCCGCCAGCTTCTCGTTTGTCCCTTCGTTTCCCCCCGTGTAGGCTAGATTAGCTGATACTTTTCCTTCTGCATCGAACACGGGAAAGTCCTGCCTGTCATGGCCACTTCCCCAGATCAGTACGTTCTTGCCCTTCTGAGCGGCTTGATAAGCAACGTCAATATACCCTGGAATGAGGAGAGAGCCTCCGCCCAGCACGACCGTGTCATACGGTCCCGGATTACGGATATCGACGCCCGGTATCGATGGTATGACGTCATAATGCTTGTCAGGCAGATAGGCTCTGCACCGATCACGGAACAAGAGCCACATCAGCTCATCACCAATATTGTTGAATCCTAACCAGCCCACATACAAAATTCGTTTCATGCTATACCGCCCTTCATGATGATTTGCCTGTTGCTGAACGATATACATTCATCGTCTGTTCAAGAGCCCGGTCAATATGAAACTCGCGCTCCACCCACCGTCTCCCTTCTCTTCCCCATGCCCGCAGCTCCTCTAGCCGACGGCAGCCATGTGCAATGTCACTTGAAAAAAGATAGCGAGAATATCGGCTGTAAGAGCCGTGGTCACCAAAATAATGCGACCATGCCTGCTCATAAGTGTCCGGCTCTATCCAGCCATAATAGCCATGGTTGCCAACGGCAAGCACCGGCTTCTCGCAAGCCATCGCCTCAAGCGCGACCCGCCCTGTGCCGACAACGATATCCGCAGCATTATAGCACTCTCGCATTTGCGACTGCTTGCCCAGCATGTGGATGAATTTCCGTCCGCTCTCCTCCTGTATGAATGAAGCGAGTGCATTTATCGCTTCATATTTGGGACCGTCCCCCACGACGATAAGCTGCAGCCGATCCCACCCATATTGATGCAGATCCTTCATGGCTCGCAGCAAAGTGTCGCATGCCGACCCCTTCCCCCATGCCAGCCTGCTTGCATAGACCAGAACGACCGCATCCTCCGCGATGCCTAAGTCTGAGCGCAGCTTCGAGTGCTTAGACGGATAAAACGCCGTCAAGTCGATTCCATTCGGTATGATTGCAGATGTGAAGCCAAGCTGCTCAATATAGCGCTGAACAGGGGGGCTGACGCTGATAACCGCTTTAGCGGAGGCAAGCAAGCTCTTCATGCCCACTTGCGGATAATAGGTGCCATGGGCGGTAAGGATCATTGGAATAGCTAATTGGTCTGCCGCTTTTGCGGCGAACAGGCCGGATGGCGTCTGATGGACATGAACGATATCAATCTTTTGACTACGAATAATGTCTTTAAGCCTCGCCAATCGATCCGCATAGGGAGGAGAGCTGGTTGCTCGGAAATCAAATGAAAATACGGAGCATCCCGCTTCCTCGAATTGTGGCCGCAGAGGCCCGCCAGACGAAATCAGGCTTACCCGTTGACCGCTGTTTATTAATGCTGTTGCCAAGCTTAATACATGTGTTTCCGTGCCACCGGCATCCATACTGTCTAGTGCCATCAACACGGATAACGGCGAGCTCGTCATTTCATTCACTCCTTTTTGGCGTAATAGGCTAATGAGCGTTGATTCGTATGCAAGCGGTAGTAATATAAAATTTCAGGCATATTTTCAATGCGGGCGTGATGATGCAAAAATTTAACGATAAAATCATAATCCTCAGCACCGGCGACGCGGCGGCTAAGTCCTCCGATACGATCGAATACGTCACCGCGAAACATAATGGTTCCATGGCAAATGCAATGGCCGCCATTTCGGTAAACGCTGCGGATTTCCTCGCCATAGCTTAGCCAATTAGCCGGGACGTATTTCCGCTTTGGCGCTTCGTCTTCAAAGGATGCATAGTTCGTTCCGACTAATGCGACATCCGGTTTGTTAACCAAATATGCTACTTGCTTCTCCAAGCGGGACGAGTGCGAAAAATCATCAGAATCCTGTACAGCAATATACTCCCCTCTGGCAAGAAAGAAGCCCGTCGTAATAGCGCCTGAGAATCCAGCGTTTCTAGGCAGCCGAACAAGGAGGACGGACTCCGTCCCGATTACATTATTTTTTTCGCACCATGCTCTGACAACGTCAACCGATCTATCGGTCGAGGCATCGTCCACGATAATAATTTCTTTGTTCAAATAGGTCTGCCGATGCAAGCTATCCAGACATTCTGTCAGATATGCCGCACGATTATGGTTCGTTATCACAACACTTACTTTTCCAGGCTCTCTCTGTACCATTTGTCTCCTCAAATCCCCCTTCTGCTTTGGATGGCATGCAGAGCTTCAAAATGATCTCCGATGATTTGCAATGCAGCCAGTGAGTGATCATTCCCGCGTTTATTGTGCTTATGCGGTCGATAGCGGTTCAGCCGATCCACCTCAACCTTATGCGCCGGCTTGACGGACAAGCCTGCTTGCACAGCAAGCGCGTAAGCCTTCGGCGGGCATAGCAGCGTGGACCAATGAACGACCTCCAGCACCCGTCTATTCATGGCGAACGGCACAGGGACAAGCGATGCATTCGCAAGCTCCCCGCGGCCCAAAGCCATATTGAGCGCTATTTTCAATGTCGTAACAGCACTCCACGGAACGCGCATGCGAAGGTGGTGATCCAGCTTATTAACAGCCAAATCACATTCCTTGAGCACCGCATCCACAAAAGGGACAAGCTCCTTCCATGAGATGACAAAGTCGCCATCCACAAACAATAATTGCTCACCGGATGCCGCATGGGCGCCGATTGCGCGGCCAACATCTGTACCCAGCGGCTCCTGATAAACGATAGTCGAAGCGCCCAGCTCACGAGCGATCCTTTCGGTCCGATCATCGCTTCCATTTACGACAACGATAATTTCAGCCGGCGATAGCTGCTTTATTTCTTGGATGACATGCCCAATGGTCGCTTCCTCGTTCTGCGCCGGAATAATGACGGACAAGCGCTGCTGAACGCGGCTGCGTTTTCCGAGCCGGGAGAAACCCATTCCATGCGCAAGCACGGGCAACGATTGCTTGTCCTCCATCAGTCGCTTGACGAGGTCACGTCTCCGCCCGCCGTCTGTACAGCCCTGCCTATATAATTCGTACATAATCGATGACACGGGAGCGTATAAGCACATCCTCCGTTCCATCGTATCCGGGCACACTCAAGGTTTGAACGACTACATAGGAGAAGCCTACCTTAATCAAAACACCCGCAATCGCTTCGCTATTCGAGAGAACGACCTCTACATTTCTCCCTTGGTACGTGCGCAGCTTTAGATAAAATGACACATGATCAGCTCCTTCCGGTTGTTAACCACATCCTATTCGAAAGATTAAGAGAGTGAACGGCAAATGGCTATTTTGAAAAAATTTTCATAGATTCCGCTTCCTTCATGTAGGCCATTGCACAAAATACTGCTAATACCCTCGTGCAAAGAGCGCTTCCCGGGTACGAGGTCCTTACATTGCACAAAGTGCAGCAGAACCTCCTCGTATCATCTCCGTTTCGTATGCAGCAAAAAAAAGCAGGCCATGGTGGGAACCATGACCTGCCTTCCTTTTGCCGAGCAATTATACTCTGCCAATTACAGTCCGCTTATTTACTTGTTATAAATCGCATACATGATAACTGCTGCTTCCGCGCGAGTCGTATGGCCAAGCGGATTAAGCTTGGAGCCGTCTCCCTTTACGATTCCGTTCGCAACAAGAAGGGCTGCGCTGCTCTCCGCATATGAAGCCAGCTGCTTCAGATCCGTGAACGGCTTCAGCTGTTCTGCGCTTCCCGCTTCCAGCTTTTTGCCGGAGACATGGAGCGCTCTTGCTGTCATCGCGATCATTTCTTGTCTCGTAATCGATGCGTTCGGATCGAAGGCACCATCTTCGCGCCCAGTCACTATGCCTAGCTTCTTCGCGATCGCCACTGCATCGTAGTAGTAGGCATCCTTCGCCACATCGGAGAAGTTGCCGTCAACCGCTGCGCTTAGTCCGAGTGCTTTGACAAGCAGCGAAATGAAATCTGCCCGCTTCACCTGCTCGGCAGGCGCGTAAGCTTTTTCCGATACGCCGTTGATAACGCCCTTGGATGCCATTACCTCAATCGCTTGCTTCGCCCAGACATGCTTGCCCAGGTCGTCAAACGATTTGTTCACGAAAGCAACCGCATAGGTGCTGAAATGATGAACGGTAAACGTTACGGCGCCTTTCGCTTTGTCATACTTGCCGCTAGGTACGGCAATGATTTTGCCTGCCGAGTCAATGTACCATACCGTAATAAGCTCAGGCCTTCGCAGCTCCTCCGCGCTTGGGCTGTAGGCAATCGACACGTTTACTGCAGCTTCTGGATTGCTCCATTCCACCTTAACCCCGTCAACGTAGAGGTTCAGCTCGACGGCAAGGCGATTGCCGAGTGCGGCTTGCGCAGCCTCGCTAAGCTTCGTCTTGTCTACGCCCGAGATAACGATGGATACGCTCTTCGCATCCGCAGGCAGTGACGCCAGCATATTGCTCGGCACAGTAACCGTACCGGCGCTCGTTACAATCTCATACTGTACCGCTAGCTTCGCCGCGCTAATCGACTCTTTTGGCAATTGCACCTCATAGCCCTTAGCGCCGTTCACTTTCGGAACTTCAACGGTTACTACTTGAACGACATCGTTTGAGCCTTGGCCTGGCTTCAAGGCACTGTTGATAAGCGCTTGGCTTATTGTCGTTTTGCCAAGCCCGCTAGCGGCATCGATGACCGGAGCTGGTGCGGAAATCGCTTTTCCGCCCGGTGCAGTCGACGGTGCTGTGGTCGGCGCCGGTGTTGCCACTGGCGTCGGTGCAGGCGTTGGTGATGCTGTCGGCTTTGTCGATGGTTCTGTTGACGGATCTGTCGTTGGTTCAGGTGTCACCGTTGGTTCCGGCGTTGGCTGCACCTCGCCAGGCGTAATGATATACGTAAACGGTGCAACAAAGCTGTCCTTCATGCCTGCTTTAACCGCAATTACGCGGAGCACAGCCAGCTCCGACAATGTAAGCGGTCCGTTATACAATTGGCCGTTCGTGCTGCTCGGCATAGTGCCATCCGTCGTATAGTAGATGGACGCTCCTTCTGTTGCTGACGCTAACTCAACCGTTTTCGTTCCTTTGTAGGCTCCAACCTTAAGCGAAGCTGTCGGAAGCGATGCGACGCCTTCGATTGGCGCAACCGCCTCGGTCTCCTCAAGCGCAATCCAGTCTAGGTTCGCTCCATCATTATTGCTTGTGAATTGGATCGTTTGCATCCCTTCCGCAAGCTGTACAATGCCGGAGGTTTCGGTATAGCTGTCCCAGCCTCCGCTCGCGCCAAGCGGCGTAGTCGACAGCTTATGGCCGTCTACCGACAACGTTCCGCTCACGCCCGCTTGCGGCGTCGCATAGCGGTAGGTCGCTTTGTAGAAGCCGGTCTTCGCAATGCTGACGTCAAAATAAAGCGAGCCCGCCGCCGCGATAAAGCCTACGTTTTTGAATTTCAGCGTTTGCCCGTCCATATTGCTTTGAACGGCTGCCGCATCCGCGCGGCTATAGCTTTCCGCTTCAATTTTCATGGCAGCGCTTTGATCCATCACTTGCACGATATGCGGCTCAAATTTGATTCCGCTTAGCGAGTAGCCCGATGCGCCAGCTGCTAGTCGAATCTTTTGATCGCCTTCCTTCAGGTCAATAACGACCCGTAATTCCACAACTTGATTGTACAGATTAGGAACGGTGATCGTTTTCCGAACCGCGCCGTTTTCCGCCTCAAGTGCGATGCCGTTTAGCGCCTGCCCATTAGATGTCGCTTTTAACGTCACGACATAAGGGCCTGCAGCCGGAACGTGTACCAAATAATCGGCATAATCCCCCGCATCGATTTGCGTAAGCCCGCTCGAGCTGCCCGATCCTGTTACCGCAAAGCCTTTCAGCTTATTGAATTGATCCAATGAATTGAAGGTCAACAGATGAATTGGCGTTTTCACATTTTCCGTGCCAAGCAATGCTGTCCTGGCCGTTAATGCAGTGCCTCCTGTAGAATCATCGTAGGCATTTACTGGAACGTTTACCTGCAGCTCCAATTCATTATAGTAGACCGTTTCATTCCAGTTCAGCGTAAGCTTCACGGATTGCGGAGTCAGAAGCTCTGCCGACCGGAGCGATACACCCCCTTGCGTCGTCCCAGAACCCGACAAGGTGATCGCATTCAGATTTTGCTCTACGAATGTACCCCCTGCAATCGAAAGCACTAACTCCTTGCCGTTAACGCCATAAGCAAGCGCGCTGTCAGACAGCGATAGCGATTCAGCGTCATTATTCGCTTTAAAGAGAACCTGAGTCTTCATCGTTTGGCCTAGGCTGCCCGATGCCGCCTCATATACACTGGATGTGACCGTAACGGCGCGATCAGAGTCGTAATCGCGAGCCGCAAAGCCTCCGACAACTAGCTTAGCCGTATGGTCATCCACGCGATACACGCTGTCTACAACCGTTCCGGCATACCCAGCAATCGACCAATTGGCCGCCGTCAATTCTTCTTTGAAGCTGTCATTGTACAATTTGACGATCAGCTCGCTTCCAGCCTCTGCGCCTTCCGTAATACCAGCTGTTTCGGCAAGGATAGCCGGACCTACAGCGATCGCTTTCAAATTGAAGGCGCTGCCGACGATTCGAATGCGCAAAGTATGAAGGCCTTCCGTCAGCGTGACGTTATCCGTCACCGTTGCCCAAGCATCCCAACCATTGCTGCTTGGCAGATCGGTTGTTTGGAGCACTGCAGCATCGCTTGAAAGCTCTGCCTTCGCACCGGCTTGCTCGGTGGCGTATTGATACGTAATACCGTAGCTGCCGTCTGCCGGAACCTGTACCTGATATTCCATCCAGTCGTTCGGGTCGGCATAGCTGACCGCCGAGCCATTCACTAGCACATTCAAAGCAGCCGTAAATTTGCTCGCCTCAATAAGTCCAGGAAGCTGAATCGGTGCCGCTTCGGCCTTTGTGAACGTGATGCTCTTAATGTTGTAATCGTTTTTGCTCGCAGCCATCGTTAATTTATGTGTCCCCGCAGGAAGCACAACGCGAACGCGCTGATTCGTGAAATTTTCCCATTCGTACGTCGGCTGCTTAATTGGCAGCGTGACAAGCGGCTGACCCTCTAGGCTGAAGTCTACGGAAGCATCCCTTTGCTTGCCAGCAAGGGCCAAATCAAGGTCATACTCGCCCGCTTCGTCCACATGGACGACATAGTCGAAGGCGGCTGTTCCGCTTGCGTCGAACGAGCCCAAATAACCGTTCGGGTTAACCTGATACACGCCTTCAGCCGAAGCAAAGCGAGTCGCATCAATCGTTGCTGGAACGTTGGCGATTTGCGTACGATCCCAGCGGTAAGTAGCGGCTGATTTGGCCGGAATAACGGCATTGATCTGTAAACCGTCAATCAACATTTTGAAAGGCTGCGGATCATTGGTTTGGTTAATGACAACCGTAACAATTTCGCTGCCATCCGGGCTTGCGAAAGCGACGTTTGTTACCGTTGCTGCTGAGCCATAGTTGCTATCGATCCGCACATAGCCCGGCTTCACGAATTTGGTGAACTGGCCCATCAAATAATATTCCGGAAGCTTCCAATAGTTATCCGGATTCGAGGAATCCTGAACGATCGGTGTCGGATCCGGTATGCCTACCCATTGATGAGTAGAAATATCGCTGTCGAGCATCGTAACCCAGCTGTTGTAGCTTCTTGCATAGTTGCGGAAATATTGCGCGATTCGATCGGCGCCCGAAGTGCCCCATACTGCACGCTCCGTCAAATAGACGCTTTTCTCCGGGAACAGGTTTTGTAGGGTCGTCATCATGGACAGCTCGCCGCCGTAGTCATGGAACGCCGTTCCTTCAATCGCGTCGTAGGCTCCCTCTACCGGATTGCCCAAAATTTGCGCGGGGTAAGCCATCGTATCGCCAGGATTATGGTCGAACATCCATAGCTTTACGTTTTTGATCTTCTCATTGCTGTTCTGATCCAGCTTCGCGCGAAGCAGCTTCGCTAACCGAGAAGCTTGCTGCCATGACATCGCTGTACTTGGATAATCAATTTCGAGCAGCGGCTCATTTTGCAGCGTCATGCCTTCAAAGTAAATGCCATGCTCCGCATACGCCTCCAAAAACTTCACATAGTAGGCGGCAAGCACCGGAAGATACTCTTCCTTCACCTGGCCTCTCACCATGCTGTCAGTTGTTTTCATCCAGCCCGGCGGGCTCCAAGGCGAAGCGAAAAACTTCACATCCGAATTGATCGCTTGCATCTTCTTAACGGTTGGAATAATGCCAAAATCGATATCCTTCTGTATCGAGAACTTCGACAGCTCAACGTCTGTCTCGCCGGCAGGCAAATCATTATACGAATAAAACTTTTGCGCTGTAAAATCGGATGTTCCAATCGTAAGGCGAACGAGGCTCATGCCAATGCCGTTTTCCTTGTCGATCAGGCTGCGAAGAAGCTCTTCCTGCTTGCTCGGCGACATTTTCACAAGATTATGGATCGTCGCTTCTTCCATCGAAGATCCAATGCCTAGCATCGACTGATAGGTTTTGTCCGGATCGATCGTAATCGTTGTTGCTTTGCTGTTATCCGGCAGCGTAAAGTCTAAATTCGCTTGCTGCTCCAGCTTCTTGTCTCCCGCGAGGTAACGATCTGCGTAATACCACTGGCGGTTGCCCGCATCGCGCTCGCTGGAAATCCATGATTCAACGGCTCCGGCAACAAGAACCGGCTGCTCTTCCCCGCCATTGCCCGGCTCCGTACTGCCGCCACCGCCTGCTGGAACGTCACCAGTACGCGTAAACTCTACCCAGTTGAAGTTGATATCGCCGGCTATAAACTCCAAGCGAAGCTTCTGCACGCCAGCCTTGCTCAGCACGACGTTGTCGACTGTAGCCGTTTGCCAGCTTTGCCAGCCGCCTGTCGAGCCTACGCTTAGCGTGCCGACTGTCGCTCCTTCCTCTGTCTTGTTCTTCATGCCGGTCGCTCCGCCGTTGCCCGCATAGCGGAAGGCTGCGCTGTATGTGCCAGGCTCATTGACCTTGACCGTATAGTCCAGCCAAGCGCCGCCGGTTGTCCAGCCGACATTTTTGCCGCCGCCGGTATCCTGCGTATCTTCTGTATTTAGCCCGCTGCTCTTAGCGACAAAAGACTCCGCTTCCAGCTTGCCTGGCAGTGGCTGCGAAGGCGCCTCCGGCTGAACCGGCTTAGCCGGCAATGCAGGCGTAGCCTGTTCGCTCGTTAAGCCATAGCCGATAGGGAACAGCAGATTTGGACTGCTCTCTGTCATGATCGGATAATTCGTCAAATAGAATGGCCATTTGATCGGGTTTTTCCCTTTGAATGCTTTGTCTCCAATCAGCACGTCAGCGACGCCCTGGCCTTCCGTTCCCGGCAGCCATGCTGCCACGAGCGCATCCCAATCATCCATTTGATCCGCTATCGTGAGCGGCCGACCGGATACAAGTACGACGACAAGCGGGATGCTCGGATCAGCTGCGCGAATATTCGCGATCGTTGCCAAATCCTCTTCATCGAGGTTCAGGCTTGTACGGTCTCCCGCCGTTTCTGCATATGGCGTTTCGCCGACTACCGCAATCGCGACATCGTAGCCCGCTGCGCCTCGGCCATGCTTGTTGTAGGTTACGGTCTTGCCCGCCCCTGCAACCTCCTTAAGCCCCTCGTAAATCGTCGTTCCGGTCGTAATCGCCCCGGATGCGCCTTGCCATGTAATCGACCAGCCGCCTGCCTGGTTGCCGATATCGTTTGCGTTTTTACCGGCTACAAAAACTTTGTCCATGCCCTTCAGCTGCGACATGATCGGCGAGCCGTTCACAACATCGTTCTTCAACAGCACGAGCGATTCCGCTACCGCTTGGCGCGCAAGCGTGCGGTGCTCATCAGCGCCGAAGTAACCTGCCAAATCAGCGTCGGCCTTCGGATTTTCGAACAAGCCTGAAGATATTTTCACCTTCAAAATACGCAGTACAGCGTCGTTCAAACGCTCCTCCGTAATGCTGCCATCCTTCACGAGGCTGATCAAATGATTCAGGCTCGCCTTCCAATCACCCGTCAGCATGAACATGTCCACGCCTGCATTGACGGACACGAGCAGCTGATTTTTCAAGCCGCTGACGGCTTTGCCATCTTGATCACGCGTAATTTGCTGAATCGCGTTGTAATCGGAAATAACGAACCCTTTAAACCCAAGCTCACCCTTCAGCACATCTGTAAGAAGCCGCTTGTTCGCATGCATCTTTAAGCCTTGAATGCTGTGGTAGGACGCCATGACCGTTTGTACGCCTGCGTCAACCGCCGCTTTGTACATCGACAAATCAGAAGCAAGCAGCTCATCCTCCGTATACTTCGTTATATTTCCTTGATTCGTGCCATTATCGGTATACCCTTCGCCTATAAAATGCTTCGCAGCGCCAACGACATGCTTCGTTTGGCTGCGCTCAGCAGCGGTTTCACCTTGCAGTCCTTCGATATATGCCGCCCCAAGCGCCTTAGAGATCGCTTGGCTGCCGCTGTAGCCTTCATAGGTACGGCCCCAGCGAATGTCCTGCGGGGCTGCAATCGTCGGCGCAAAATCCCAATTGGCGCCTGTCGACCGAATTTCCTTCGCCGTTGCGGCACCAATTTGCTTCACAAGCTCAGCATTATTCGCCGCGCCAAGCCCAATGTTATGCGGGAACAACGTTGTTCCCTTCACGTTGTTATGGCCATGCACCCCGTCCACGCCATACAATAGCGGAATGCCAAGCCTCGTGGAAAGCGCTCCGTCCTGATAGCTGTCTATGAGCGTCTGCCACTTTTCTCTTGTACTGTCCTGCTGCTTCCCATTTGGGAATGAGCCCCCGCCGCTAAGCACCGAGCCTATAAAATACTGCTTGACCTCCTCTGGCGTAATATTCGCTTTCTCCGGCTGTATCATTTGTCCCGCGCGTTCCTCCAGCGTCATTCGGGACAGCAAGTCCGCTGCCCGGGCTTCAACGCTCCCTGCCGGATCCAAATACGCCGGAAGCGCTCCGCCTGCTTGCGACGAAGGCGCCGCGCCAACCGAGAGCAAGCTCGTCATCAGCGAAACGACCAACAGCATCACTGTCATCATCGACATCTTTCTTTTCAAAACCAAACCCTCCCCAAAACTATAGTAGCGTCTCACCGCTCAGCCTCTTCTGCTGCAGACGAGATTACCTACAAGTATAAAATCGAACGGTCCTTGAAAATATGGCGCATTCTTGCGATTATGTGCGTTGTTTTTTTGTATTTTGCAACCGGTTCCAAAAATGCGCGCCTCACTGCGAGCCACTAGCCATGCCTATTGTTCCACTTCGCCAGACCTATGAATTTCATTGCAAAAACAGACATTTTCCCACAGCATTTGCTAATTGACCCCATTAGAACCTACAATAGAGGTAGAGATTCAAAAATTTAACTATTGGAGGTTGGGCAATATGAGCTCATTCACATCATGGCTGCAGAACACAAAGCAAGGACTAAACGAACAGGTTAAAAAATTCAAAAATAAAGATTTCATGGATGCGGTCGTTGCGGGCTGTGCGATTGTTGCAGGCGCTGACGGTACTATCGACGCTGCAGAAAAGCAAAAAATGGCTGGTTATATTGGCCGCAGCGAGGAGCTCAAAGTTTTTGACATGAGCGATGTTATCAATCGTTTCAATCACTTTGTAGGAAATATCGAGTTTGATGGCATGATTGGCAAGCAAGAGGCGCTTAAAGCGATTGCCAAGTTCCGCAGCAAGCCGGAGGTTGGGCGTGTCATCGTTGGCGTATGCAGCGCGATCGGCGCAGCAGACGGCGACTTCGATGCGAAAGAGCAAGCAGCTGTTCGTGACATCTGTAATACACTTGGCCTGAACCCTAGCGAATTCAGCCTGTAATACCGACATGCGAAAGAACCTCCCAAATCACGTGATCTGGGAGGTTCTTCTTCATTGCAGATGTATCATATCATTGTACGTATTGCTGTTCTGCATTGCTTTTCTGCATAGTGCTCTACGCCTTGCGAAATGCCTCATTGTAGCAGCGCCTGCAGACCGGTTTATAATCCTCATTGCCGCCGATCTGAATTTGCTCACCTGCATTCATAGGCTCTCCGTCATTAAAGCGGATGACCATAGTCGCCTTGCGATCGCAATACCAGCAGATCGTCTTAATCTCTTCAATTTTGTCCGCTTGCACGAGCAGATTATAGCTGCCCTCGAACAGCTGATTTTGGAAATCATTTTTCAAGCCAAATGCCATGACAGGAATGTTGAGCTCGTCCACGACTTGAGTAAGCTCCAAAATATGATGCTTCTTCAAAAATTGCGCTTCATCGATTAGAACGCAATAAATTTTTGACGGCAACGCCGATGCTACATGCGCCTTCACGCTTTCATAGAGATTCGTATCCTCATGAACGGGAATCGCTTCACGCTCGAAGCCAACCCTTGAGCCTACGCGATCCACACCGTCTCGAGCGCCAACGGATGGAGAATAAATAAGCACCTGCTTGCCTTGCTCCTCGTAATTATGAGCGACCTTAATAATTTCAAATGATTTGCCGCTGTTCATCGTTCCGTATTTGTAATAAAGCTGTGCCAATCAAATCTCCCCCAAAAAAAGTTCAGTGTTCCTATTATACAGGATTTAACGACACGAAACGATTGGAAAATTTGAAGGCCGCACAATCACCGACGAACAATGCTATATCGTAAGGAGCCTTGTTTTTGCTTCTCCATATGCTTTGACAATTTGCTGGACCCTCTGGAACTCCGGATCGGTTGGCCCCAAATTAGCCATGAACATCCGGTGCAAAATTTGATTATACATGTTTTGCCGCGCTTCGATGAGCTGCACTTCCAGCTGGACCAAATCCTCAAGCTCATTTTCCTCGATCAGTTGATCAATATCGAACTCAAAAGGGCTAGAAGGACGCTGCTCGTCAAAAATCCGGTCAGATCCTCTGTCGATGCGGGGAAGCTCCTCATATTCCGCCTCTGTTTCCTGGTTTTGGCCAAGCGGAATGGATGTATTCAGCTCTGATAGAATGATGCCTTCTTTCGCCAGCATAACTTGGAAGGGCTTATGTTGAAGCAGATCTGCAATGACAAGCCTGCTCATGTCTTTGTTGCGTATCAGCGAGGAATCAAACGGATGAAGCACCCACTGATGGTCCCGGTTGAACAGGTTAAAGGTAAACCATTCTCCGCCGTAAATGAACCGAACGTTAATATTGGACTCCGAAATAATCTCATAAGTGAATTCCAAGTGGAATACCTCCGATCAACAGTATAATTTCAATCCATTATACCAAATCAGAGTCGTACGCAAATAGCCGTTAGTTAAAATCCTCCATAATGGCCTCCACTCTCTCGGAGCTGGCGACAACAATTAAAACAATAAGGAGCGCAGCTAGCGCAATACCGCCAAACATAGCATGATCACCTCGTTTTTTCTTTAAAACTATGCCGGCGGTCCCTTTTTTATGAGCTATTATTATGGAGACATCCCTTCCCATGCCCCGCTGCATAACAAAAAGACGAGCTCCACAAGAGCTCGTCCATCCTATATTCACATGCCTTTTATTCCAAAAAGCCTTTAGCCGCCGATGCCGAAGGAAGCTCGGCTTGACCTGCGCCTGACGCGGCTTGAATGCCTAGCCGTTGTCCGACCTTTTGGTTGATTTGCGTCATTTTCTCCGTCTGCTGCGATACGGTTTGGATAATTTGGCGGTTTGAATTCTCGTATTTATCCATGGCCGAGAAGAGATCCGACATCGCCCGCTCAACAAGCTCCATGCTCATTGCCGGCTTCGTCAACGCTTGGTTAGCCTTCTCGCTCGTTTCATTCAGAAGGCGCGCATTCTCGGCAAATTGATTGCCTAACATCTCATTCGTCGAATTGACCGCTTCAATCGCTTTCATCTGATCATCAATCGCGCTCGCAATGAGCACCGATACCGACATCAAATGCTGCGTTTTATCAATCGAGCTGTCGAGCGCATCCATCAGCTTATCATTGGTATCGTTAATAATATCCGTTGCAGCAATCGCTTGCTGATACAGCATAATCATTTCCGTGTACGTCTGAAGCTTGGTAACGACCTTGCGAAGACCGCGCTCCAAATACGTCTTGCGCAGCTCGTTCTCCGGCTTCGCAATTTCGTCCTCGAACATTTTTTTGAGGCGATTGCCGTATTCGACCAGCAGCTGCAGGTCATAAACATTGTCCAAGCTGCTGCGTTTCAGGTTGCGCATGTGCACGACGTTCTCTTCAAGATTGTCGCGACCATCCCTAAGCGACTTCACGATGACCTGTACATTCGATTTGGCCGATTGATATTTATAAATATAAGCCTTCATCGGCGCTTTGCGAAGCAGCTTCTGAACGAGGCTCAGCTGCTTGCTCTTGCTCAAATCCTCAACCTCGCTGCGCAGCTTGAGCATATTGTTCGCTACCTCAGACCTCTTGCCTGACATCAGATCGGATAACGGACGCTCCAGCATCGTTAGCGTCTGCCCGGAGCGCTCAAGCGTCTTTTGGCCTTTTTTCGTAATCTCATCCATTAGCGTATCCAAATGCATCGCATCCGTTGTCGCTACCTTCTGCATCGTGCTTTGTACTTCTTGCTCCAGCTTCTGGAGGTCTTCATTTTTTAATTGTACGAGCTGTTGTGACATTCTTATTTCCCCCTTCATTCATTTAATTAGTCCGTAAGCCGGTATCGCTGCTGCATTAATTCAGCCTTCGTACGAAGCTCCATAAGATCCTTCTGTTCAATCGTTTTCGTATAAAAAGTAAGCTTGGAATCTACATCCTTGATGCCGTCCAGCAATAGCCGCCTGTTTTGGCGCTTCGCCTCGCCGCTTAGCCGCAGAAAAGGATTGATCGTCGAGTTCAAATCCTTCCGTACCAAGCGCACAATGTTGTGATTAATGCTTGAATCGCCCAAAGCGACTAAATCCGGAATTAAACGGTTTAGACGCGACAGCAGGGCAAGTGTCTTCTGAACAATTTCATCGTCTAAATTATTTTGCTCGCCTTCGAGTAAAATCATATCTTCGATGATTCCGATGTATTCTAATGCAGAAGCAAGCTCGGGATCTAGAACCTGCGGCGGAGCTGCTGCTGCTCCAGCAGTCTGCGCGGCAGCTGGGACACTAGCCGAGGCGGCTGCGCTTGGTGTCTGTTGTATGGCGTTGTTCTGCGGATTCTGCTGCAGCTCAGGCTCGCGTGAAGAATGATTGATTTCTTTCCTGCCTCGCTGCTTTAACGAGAGCGCGATCAGCATGCCAAGCGCTGGTATAGCAATGGCTATATAGGGAGAGGAAATCCAGTAAACCACTAGAGCGACTGCGTAGCTGCCGATCGCGATTCCTAACGATGTTTTTAATGATTTCATTGCTGCACCTCCAATTTAAGCTTGCTTATCCTAATGTCTATATCCGTCATTATCTTCAATTATCTCGTTTTTGGTACAGGTAAGTCAATTTTTTAAAAATACTTGCGCGAGGCGTCCGGCAACACGCTAGGCGCCAAAAGCTCGTATAGCCAATAGGCTCTTATAAAAAAAAGGGAACTCTCGTCCCCTTCTTGTTTATTGCTTCATAATGAGCGGCTGCTCAACGTAGCCCGCCTGTATACCGAACTGCGGGTTAGGCGGTTCAATTTTTTTGCCTAGAAGCGCTTGCACAGCAAGGTAAGGCATGTTCACGCCCGAGAGGCATGTAATATAAAGACCGCCAGACATACGCGGATTTATCTCAAGCAATTTGGGGACACCATTATTATAGCGAACTTGGATGTTAAAAGCATAAGGAATACGCAGCGACGTCGCAATGCGATGGGCAATATCCATCAGCTCCGGTGTATCCTCCAGCAAATAGGTTCTTCCCGTCGATTTGCGGCGAGGAATTGCCGTAATTAATTCACCCTCGGCGCTCGCCACGCAATCGATGCTGTATTCTGTACCGTCCAGCAGCTCCATCACCATCAGATTGTCGAAGCGATCCGTTAAGGACAACGTTTCATAGGCTTGTTCGAACGTAGTGGACAAAGTTACATAACCATATAGATCACGGAGCGGGTCTCGCTCATTGTCGATAATCCGAAAGCCCATTCCGCCCTCCGACTTCGTTGGCTTAAAGCACACCTTATGACCGGCTGCCGATAGCTCCTCATAAGCAAGCTTAAACTGCTCTGCCGTATTGACTACGCGGTATTCGGGAATCGTAACCAGCTCTTTACCCTGCAGTGCTTCATAAAATTTATCCTTCTCGATCATCGAATCCAGCAGCTCGATATCGCGGCACACCATCACCTTGGTGCCAATCTGGTCAAACAGATGCACGTATCGCGAGATTTCCTCCATATGCAGGCGAGGAATGAAAATATCGATTTGATTTTTTTTGCAGAATTCCACACAGAACTGAACGTACTCAAGGCCAAAGACCGCCGGCTCCTCACCGATATGATCGGATGCCAGCAGCGACATATGGTTAGTGTCAGGATGCGTGCCAAAAAACTCAAACGGCTCGCCCTCTGGATTATTTCGAATCATATTAATGTAATGGTACGCTACCGAAAACCAACGATTCATATAAACGCGTGTCATGTCTATATACCTTCTTCCATGTCATTAAGAGTGGTGAGGCTAGAGCGTTCATGATATCCGTGCATGCTTTAAGATGGTATCGAGCAGCTCCTCTGAAGCAAGCGCACCTTTGGCTTCCGTAAATTGAATATGCGGATGCGCATCATAAAACCGGCTTAACTCGCCATGTGACGGCGAAATCGCATAATCAGCTGCAAGCAGCAGACTTTCATCCAGCAGGCTGTCTCCCGCCGCGTATACGAACGAAGAGGCAAGCTTCTCCTTCACATATTGAATGGCTGCACCTTTGCTTACTTTCTCTGGAACCAAATAAATTTTCCGTCCTTGAAGCGAATAGCTCCAGCCGAGCGGCGCAAGCTGCGACTTCAGCTCCTCAAGCGGCTCATGCGGCAGCTGATCCCTCTCGACAACGATCGAATAAAACAGATCATCGCACAGGTCATTCGATTTCACCCAATGCGAGGATGCGATCTTCGCAAACAAGCTTGATATTTCCGTATGCTCGGCGCAATGCTGCTTAACGGCAGCCCGAACGAATGTCTGCCAATCCTGATCGATCTGTCCATTCACGAGAATAGTGCCGCCGTTGCTTACGATGACGTATTCAGGTCTGAATGACTCCTTGATACCGAATATGCGGTTGAATTGATCGGGTATCCGTGTCGTCACGGGAACGAATCGGGCGATGTCCGCTAGCTGCTGCAGCTTCTCTATGGCAGGCTTAGTCATATAAGAGATATATCTGCCCTCGTACAGCTCAACGGGAACCATCTCTTCGATCTCTACCTCGCCCTTCGACCTCGCCGAAAAAATCAACGTTTGATCCAAATCGCTTGCAAAAATCATTCCGATTCCCCCTTTATCGACTTAATGATACCACAGCAAGAATAGGTCATATTCGGATATTCCTCGACGGGAACGCCGCGGTCCTTCGCAAGCAGGAGAATATGCTTCAAATTGGCATTATCAAGCCGGTCGACAAGAATTTTCCACGGCACTCTACGCAGGAGAACGCGGGTTGTCTCGCCTACACCGGGTTTTATAAGATTGATGTCCGTAATGCCGAAATCGCTCTGGATATGCGCAATATCTTTTAGACCCTGCCAAGTACTATCATTTTGTGCGGGATTCGCCTGCATATGAAGCGCCTCTGCTTTTGAGCTCGCAGCGGTCTGGTTGAAATGAGCAGAGATCGTGTCCACGAATACGCTCGTCAGGTCTGCGTCTTTCCATTGCTTATAATATTTGGCGCCGTGAAAGTCATCCGGCCCGATGAGATCGCTGCGCAGCACCGTTCGGCTTATAAGACCCGACACGGTCGAATTGAGGCAAGCGCTCGGAATAAGGAAATCCTCTCGCGTACCGAACGTGCCCGCGCAATAGCCCGGATCTGCCAGCACTGCAAGCTCGTCATTCAGCTCAAGGCCATGCTTTTGCTTCATGAGGGAGCATGCAGCCATCAGCACCTTGCGAATAGCGCCCTTCCCTGTCCAGCCGTCCACAAATTGCACCCGTTTATCAGGATGTTTCTGATTCATGTAGAGCAAAGCATTCTCGTCAATGCCTTTGCCCCTAATAATCGAAAGACTGTAGTGCGGAAGCTCGACTCCATATATTTGCTTTATATATCGTTTGATCAAGACACCGATTGGCGTACCGCCTCTTGCCAAGGAAGCGAGGACAACGTCAAATCCGTTTTTCTGGATAATCATTTCGGATACCGTTCCGACCGCTCTCGCAATTCGGACAGCAGAATCGTCGAGCGTGTCCTGGAATAATTGAATGTATTCGGCGGTAGGCTGATACTCAATAGCGAGGCTCTCCGAGTAATGGCCGCCCGTTTGCATGGCCGCTTCCCGTACCTCCGTTCGCTGCTCTAATGAAATGTCGCTAAGATCCTTAAGCAGAAAGATAACATCCTCCTGTTTATAGCTGCCCATAGGAGCAGGATCGGCTATTTTTTTGGAGCTAAAGTAAACGATATGAACATGTGGAATCCCTAGGGAGAGCAGAACCTGCTTAAGCTCCTCCAACTGGGCAGCAGCTGCCTCACGCTCCATAAATAGAAACATCTCGTTATAATGACCTTGCGGGATGTTGTACATAAAGTTCATGACATCGGCCTGCTCAGGGGAAACGAATCGGTACGCGGAGCGAACGGCATAATGAGGGTTCGTATTCGGATGAATCGGACTGCGTGTACTGGATTGGTACCAGACATCCTCCCCAAGCTTAGCGGCTACCCGCATCGGAATGTACATAAATTCTCCGGTACCCATACATAGCGTCCTGCCGCCTGCTCGGCGCTCTCGCAGGAAAGCAGCAGCCTGGTCAACTTCCATGTCCAGTGCATGACTATCCTCCGCCGTCAGGCCAAAGCGGCCCGTATGCTTCAGGTAGGCAACCTCCCCCTTAGAGACAGGAAGGCTGGCGAAATGGCTGTTCACATACAAGAAGTCGATAATCGGCTCTGCCCCATGCTCATGCTGCTCGTCTACATGGCCGGTGCTCTCAATGGGCTCGCCCTTTACTGCGATTTGTCCGGACACGAGCGATAAGCAGTCCACACTTACGCCAAGCTCCCGTTCAAGCTCGCTGAATCGCTCAATATCTTCATTTGAACGCCAGTCCAGCAGACTTGCAACGATATAATTTTTCTTCCCGTACCTAGCGTGTAAATCATGAATAATATTGATTGCAGTCTTGCCTGTCGTCATCTCATCGTCGACTAGAATGATCGTTTCAGCTTGTCCGAAGATAGCGGGGTCGCTCGCATAGCAGCGATGCGTAGTGGCATGGGAATGCTCTTCCTCAAAATCGATGCAGGAGGTCTTATAGCCAATACTTTCCCTTGTCGTATGCAAGAAGCTGGCATCGCCGCCAAACATATCGAACATGCTGTGCCCAAGCCCCGTGGCCGTTTCCGCGAAACCGATGAACAGTGTTTTCTCGTCAACAGCCATCTTATTGCTCTTCATCCAATTATAGATTTCATCGGCCGATTCAGGCGCCTCAAAGGCGTGCAGCAGCCGTTCGATCTTAATTGGAAGCGGCTTTCCTCTGAACTGCTGATACAGCAGTCCAAGCGCAGCACCTGATAGCAAGGAGACATGAGGACGGACCGGAATATGCTTGCCAAGTACTTTGCTTACGAATAAAAAGCTTCGTTTTTTGTTAATGCGGGCTGCCATTTGAAATAACTGCTCTAGCGGAATATGAAAGGTATTGCTCGTAACCTCAATCGTAACCTCTAAATCTCCGATAATATTAAACGATTGCTGATTCCCGTTCTTCTGCGAGTAAGCAGGTGAAATTTTGGTTTTCATTTAGCACCCCATATATGTTCGATCTAATCATAATCCGTTTGGCCCAAGTCATATGCGGCTTAAATTCATTCATTTTGTTCGAGTAGCGGCTCTTCATAACGCCATAATCGCCTTGACTGTTTTCCATAATGTGCAGGGCGTCCATATATTCCTCATGCGTAACGACAAACATCGCTTGTACCGGCCTGATGTGGGTAGGATGAATAATCGTTTTGCCGATAATGCCGTTTTCCTTGTCCATCGCTACTTCACGAATGAGCCCGTCTACATATCTATTAATATAATCCATGCGCAAAATCCGTCCATGACGCCCCATGCTCTCCTCAAATGGCGTCTGCCTGAGCTGCGGCTTGAATACGCGATCGCTCTTGAAATATTCCCACACAGGCCCGGAGATGACATAATGGTTGTCCATCCTGCCAAATACGTTGACGATATCCGCTATGCAATCTCGTATGACGCCAATATCGTAGATCGTATGGTCCGGACTTCTACGTAGCCCAAAGAGACTCGAAAAATCCGTTGCGCCGATCCGCACATTAAGCACATATTCCTTATACTCATTCAGCAGCTCCGAAATGCCAAGCAGCGTCTCGACGCGCTTCTCACGGTAAATCACGTCTGAGCTCTCCAATATAGGCATGCCGTACAGCACGTTGCTATATGGCATTTTACGCTTGTTGTATTCCGCAAGGAGCCTTAAATACTCGCCGCCGGTTTTCATATTGAATTTTGGAAACACAATGCCCGTAACATATTCGATCTCTTCTCCAAAAAACGAGAGCAGCCGCTTAAGCTGATCCACGGACCGCACCCTTATGAAGATAAGTGGAATATGGTCGGCTCGCAATAAACCTATCGAAATATATCGACCAATTTTAAGTAGTGTTGCTTTCAGAGTCTCTTCTGCATGCTCCAGCTGATTATCTCCTACTGCATCTTCAAGGTCTATCACCATAGACACAAGTCCTTCGTGTTTTACGGCTACCAAATCGTCTGCTATATTATCCTTGGTTGCCGGCATATACAGCGCAGCACCAATCGCGTGAGCAATAATTTCTTTGTCAGAATCATTATTGAACTGAGTCGGAAGGGAGTAAAAGAAATTTTGCTCTTCTTCATTGGTAAGATAGTTAAAATACCTCAAAGTTATCCCTCCTAAAAGTTTGTGGAACCAAGCTGAGAGTAAAAAATATCCCTCGCGATCCAATGAGGGATATTTTCAACAATCTTTGTATGTGACGATCTAGACGGCTTTTGAATCTTTTTTGTTGCGTACTGCACTATAGATAAGCGTGCCTCCAAATACGGCTATAATTAAGCCGAAGAACAAGGTATGCGGCACATGCAGGCCATACGCTCCGCCGATCATTTTCGCAGCGATCAAGATGATCAGAATAAAGGCTGCTTTCTCAAGCTCGGGAAACTTCTCGATCAGTTTTAGGAACACCTGAGCAACGCCGCGCATCATAAGTACGCCGAGAATACCGCCCAAGAATAGAACCCATACCTCTTCGCTCACGCCGAATGCGGCTAGAACGCTGTCGATACTAAACGCGATATCCATAATTTCAACGGCAAGAACCGTACGCCAGAAGCCGTAGCCTTTATTTTGAACCTCTGCTTCTTCGCCATCGCCCTTCTTGCCGATGTATGGAATTAACGGAATGTTGCCAACACGAGCAAGCTTGAATTCCAGATGGAACAGGTTGCTCAGCGCAATCCATAACAGATACAAGCCGCCTGCGACTTTAATCCATGTAATTTGTACGAGGTAGACGCCCACTCCGATTGCAATAAACCGGAATATATAGGCTCCAATAATACCGTAAAACAAAGCTTTCTTCTGCTGGTCCTTCGGTAGATGCTTAACCATAACCGCTAAAACAAGCGCATTATCTGCCGAAAGCAAGCCTTCCAATATTACGAGTGTCGCGATAATCCCCCAGTTGGTAGGATTGGTTAAAACTTGCGACAGGTTGTCCCAATGAAAGAAACTCCCGAAATTCGCTATTACGCTCTGAAAAAAATCAACCATCTGTAAATACCTCCGAATATTGCTTTATTTGCTTCCTTGAACCCATCTGAGACCCCATCCATAAGCCTCGTCAAGCTCCTTATGCCCTGAGAAGTACTGCACGAGCCGCTGAATGCTGAAGGTTTGATCGTTCACGTTCTCAATCATTGCGATCGCGCACATGCCCTTGCGATTGTTATGCTCGTCCATGCGCACCTCGATATCCGGTCCGCCTGTCTGCGAGATCGTTACGATACCTGCTGCCTCAGCCCAGTTAGTCGCTCCTTCATAGATATAGGCATAAATGACGATTCTCTTTATTTCAGCAACCTTATTGCCATTGATTCTAAGATTCTCGCCCGTTGAAATGGAACCCGTCCGATCATCGCCATCCAAAGAAATGTACGGCTCCCTCGCGAAATCACCGAACCTATTGCCTAATGCTTGTACCGTTCCCTTCAGCCCGTCCTTCAATTCAAACAGGCAGCCCACGTCCAGATCAACACCGCTTGACCGGCCAAAAAATCCAGTTGATGCTTTCTTTTGGTTCCAATTCAAATTAATGACGATTTCACCGAGCGAGCCGGCACCTTTTTGCAAATTGATGACATCTCCGCGTTTGGTGAGCGAAATCTTGCTTAGGTTTACTGGAGCTGTTTTTTGTTCAGGTAAAACGGGTGCAGGAGGTACAGGCGGTTTAGCCGAAATAATGGGCGGATTCACAGGTGCTGGCGGCGTACTCGGAGCTGGCGCATCGGCCTTCACTTCAATGCCAAAGCTATTGCAAAGCGCAGCAAGCCCGCCAGAATAGCCTGATCCAATGGCGTTAAACTTCCATTCGCCATTATATCTATATAAATCTCCTACGACAATTGCAGTCTCGATAGAGAAATTTTTTCCAAGGTCATAGCGCAATATTTCGCGTCCTGTTCCTTCGTCAACAATCCGAATATAGGCATCATTCACGTTAGAAAAATTTTGTCTTTTCGCTTCCCCATCATAGATCGTTAAGGTAAAGGAAATTCGTTCAATTGCTTGTGGAACATCGTTGATCCGTATCATCACTTGTTCCTTATCGACTTTCCCTGCAAAGCTTCGTTTGTTGTCGCCTATCAGCTCAATTGAGCCGCTAGCGTCCTTCGGATTGCTATAAAAAATCAAATCCTGGTCTCCAGCTGTTTTCCCGTTCGCGCGCAGTAGAAAGGCTGAGAAATCAACATCAACACCTGCTGTGCTATTCCAGCCCATCCCTATAAGCAGATTTCGAAAACCAGGGTTGTTTTTGGTAATATCTGCTTTTTGGCCTTTCATTAATGCTAGCTCCATGCGTAAACCGCCCTTCGGTAAAATAGAAAAGGGTGACAAATTCGCTCCTGCCCTGCCACCCTATTCGTCATATAAATTACACGGATAGTCCGTAGTTGCGGCAAAGCGCAGCCAATCCGCCCGAGAACCCGGAGCCAACCGCTTGAAACTTCCAATCCGCTCCATGACGATACAGCTCGCAAAATACGATTGCCGTTTCAACAGAAAAATCTTCGCCAAGATCATAACGAAGCACTTCTCTTCCCGTTGTCTCGTCGACCAAACGCACGAATGCATTTGAGACTTGTCCGAAATTTTGATGCTTGGACTCGGCATCATGGATCGTAACGCTAATCCCGATTCGCTGAATGTGAGCGGGAACCTTGAGAAAATCAATTTTGATTTGCTCGTCGTCTCCATCGCCCTCGCCCGTACGATTATCGCCTGTATGCTCTACCGCACCGTTATAAGCAATCAAGGCATTATAAAAAACAAAATCCTTCTCATCCTTGGCTTTGCCATCCTGATGTAGAAGAAACGCACTTGCGTCCAGGTCGATTTCACCGCCGCCGGTATACTTATTCGTATCCCAGCCTAGGCCAAGAACAACCTTCGTAAGTGCTGGATTGGTTTTGGTAAGATCAATTCGCTGTCCCTTGGAAAGATTGATGGACATCGTTCTTCTCCTCCTTAACGTAGGCTAGGTTTGAACGCCAAAGTCGCTGCAGAGCCCTTCTAATCCGTTTTGATAACCGCTGCCTACTGCACTAAATTTCCATTCGCTATTATACCGATAGAGTTCGCCTACTACGACCGCTGTTTCAACAGAGAAATCCTCTCCTAGATCATAGCGGATCAGTTCCTCGCCTGTTTCCTCGTTTACGACGCGAACATAAGCATTGGCCACTTGGCCGAAGTTTTGGTTTCTTTGCCCTGCATCATGGATCGTAATGCAGAAGGCAACCTTCTGAATATCACCAGGCACTGCAGACAGGTTTATCTTAATGCTTTCATCGTCGCCCGCCCCTTCACCGCTGCGGTTATCGCCGGAGGAGACAATGGAGCCATTCGTATTCGACCGATTATTGTAAAAAATAAATTCCTTCTCGCTATTCACTTTGCCAGATGCATTCAAGCAAAATGCAGTCGCATCCAGGTCAAACGCATTGCCGCCATCGTACTTATTGACATCCCAGCCGAGGCCTACCGCAATTTTGGACAAACCGGGGTTCGATTTGGTCAGATCAACCTTTTGCCCCTTAGATAAATTAACTGGCATAGTTAATGCCTCCTCGTGGAATTTGCGATAAAACAAGCTTCTTTTATCTCAAAAAAGGGCCGCCACTGGCGACCCTTTACGGGTTGAGGAACGATTAGTTGGTAGCTAGACCGTAGTTGCGTGCAAGACCGCCAAGGCCGTCTTGGAAGCCGCTTCCGATTGCGCTGAATTTCCATTCGCCGGAATGACGGTAAAGCTCGCCCACGATTACAGCCGTTTCAACGGAGAAATCTTCTCCAAGATCGTAACGGATAAGCTCTGTGCCGCTTAGCTCGTCAACGATACGAACGAAAGCGTTGGATACTTGTCCAAAGTTTTGGCTGCGTTCTTGTCCATCATAGATTGTGATGCAGAATGCAATTTTGTCCGTTTCTGCTGGAACAGCAGAGAGGTCGATGCTCACTTGCTCATCGTCGCCGTCGCCTGCGCCCGTACGGTTATCGCCCGTGTGAACAACGGAGCCATTGCTGTTTTTTGGGTTGTTGTAGAAAATGAAGTCCGACTCGGAGCCAGCTTTTCCTTGTGCATTCAAGCAAAATACAGATGCATCAAGGTCAAAGTCTTTTCCGCCGTCATATTTATTAGTATCCCAGCCTAAGCCTACCGTAATTTTTGTCAGACCAGGGTTTGTTTTCGTAAGATCGATTTTTTGACCTTTGGATAAGCTGATTGCCATTTGAAATGACCTCTTTTCTGGGTAAATTATTGGTATTGACGAGCAAAGATATCAACGTGGGCAGCATGAGTGCCTTCGCCAATTGCATTAAACTTCCATTCACCGCTGTGTCTGTAAAGCTCACCGACGACCAATGCTGTTTTACCAGAATAATTATCCGTCAAATTGAAACGAATAAGCTCTTGATTGTTGGCTGGATTCACGATGCGGATAAAAGCGGATTTGATCATGCCAAAATCTTGGCGTCTGGATTCACATTCGTAAATGTTGACCACGCAAAGAATTTTGTGAATATGGTCCGGAACACGGTCAAGCTGTACGATAATTTGCTCATCGTCGCCATCGCCTTCGCCCGTAATGTTGTCGCCCGAATGGACGACGGAGCCGTCACCGCTCTGCTTATTATAGAAGCAAACAAGATTTTTCTCGCCGCTTAGCTTGCCGTTAGCATCCAGCAATAAAGCTGATGCATCACAATCCACGTTAGCCGCCTTCTTCATTCCGAAGAAACCGCCCTTCACTTCAGCAGGGTCCCAACCCAATCCAACGATTACTTTAGTAAGACCGGCATTTCCTTTTGTCAAATCAACCTTTTGACCTTTAACGAGAGAGATACCCATTGTATTGCACCCCCTTTCCATAATGTAAACGTCTAGAATCATTTAATAGCAGGTATTGTTACAAAAGCTCTACCCAACAATACGCCTATTCGACATGTAAGTTCCAAAAAAAAAGCGTGATCACTGCATTATTCTACAAAACCTGAATATTACCTCTTCTTTACGGAAACTCCACATGGGAAAAGCGGTATTGCAGAGATGGCTCCATCTTGGAGCACCACGCTTTTAATTTTATAACAACCGACATTCCAATTACAAATTTCTTCAAATAAAGAAACATAAAGGGATCATGGCCCGCCGAAACTGTCGTATCCAAGCTCTCTAACCGACATATTATTATTCTCTGCTCGTCCTCTAAAAAAAAGGTGGAAAAATCAGATAATAAGCGAGATAATTATAAACAGTAAATACGCATTAACGAGGTGTTTGTATGGAATTTATAAAACGGAATAAAACAGGTCTTATCTTTGGTGCTTTGCTCCTCATTAATGGACTGTTTTTGCTATCGCTCCTCCTCTCGAATAAATAAAAAAAGCAGAACAAGCGCAACGGCTCTCTGCCTTCTTTTCATTACGTCAACTTCGTTTTTTTTTCGCGCCATATGCCATTTACTCCAAGTTAGCTTTTCCCCTTTTATTCCATACCTTTATTCGCATGTTTTAACCATCAGCCACTGTAAGCTATCCTCATCCCAACATGAAGCCGTTCTTCTTATGGCCCTGTTCCTACACCTGCCACATACCAGAAGGGGCCAAGCTCTTTTAAATAAACGACACCCAGTTCATCTCCCGTTGCCTTGGACATATAACCGCTGACATTGTACAAATGGCCATACTCCGCATCCACTACTCCCATTGGCGTAATGGCAGCTTGTAAGCTGTTGATTGGCTGTAAGCTCGCAAGAATATGCCTGCGAATGGTCCACTCAGGAGATAGAGAGCTTAGAAACAAAGGGGCAATCACCAAAATAGCGGCGCTTATAAGAATGATCTTCTTCTTCTTTATGATCGTATTCACCCCGTAACCATGAAATCAATCGTTATTGTGTATCGCATGCGAATAGAGTACATTACTTTTATAAACGTAAAAAAGGAGTATGAGGATGGCTATTCAAGAACAAAATGAAGCATCTCTGCAGAATATTCTGTTAGCCGAAAGCGGCAAAGCTGCTGTATATTTCTTTACCCCTTTGTGCGGCACATGCAAAATCGGCGAACGCATGCTGGAAATTGCTGAGTTGACCGGCATTTCCGTCCCGCTTTACAAGCTGAATATAAACTATGCGCCGCGACTTCGTGAGCAGTGGCAAATTTCCAGCGTTCCGTGCTTGGCTATAGTCGAGGATGGCGAACTGATTCAGAAGGAATATGCGATGCAGTCCGTAGACCATGTCTATCTGATGCTGAAGTGAGGGGACTCCGCTAGCAAGCTCCGAAGTCCACCTATTTCCATTATTTCAACTAATATACAAACGCTGCAAGTATAGGAAAGGTTGCTTTCTTCTGCGGGTAAATCGTTACTGGCTATTTATTTGCTCGCGTACTCTGCGGATTTCCAGCATAAGCTGCCGCTGCTCCTCATGGTCGTCCGGCTGGGTGCTGCTCATGAGCTGAGCTAAACGAAGCTGAAGCATTTCCTGCTCATTCTGGCTTAGCTGCTCCTCCGGCGAGAGCAATCGGCTGCGATCCTTTGACGTGTACTCCTCATACGTTCCGGGAAACAAGCTCGGCTCGTTATGCCCATCCATCACAAGCAAGCGATTAGCTGCTTGGCGGATCAAATAGCGGTCATGGGTCACAAGAAGAACGGCGCCGGGATAATGCGAAAGCGCCTCCTCTACCTGCTCGCGTGTACTCACATCTAGATAGTTCGTCGGTTCATCCAGCACGAGCAAATTCGCTTTGCCAAAATACAGCTTCAGAAACGCGACTCTGCATTTCTCGCCCATGCTCAAATCCCCAATGCGTTTGAACACATCCTCCTTCGAAAACAAGAAGCAGCCCAAAATCGTACGCGCATGTGATTGCGTCATCTCCGGAATCATCAGCAAACTATCCAGAATGGTTGTATCGCTATCGAGCTTATCCAGCTCCTGCTCAAAATAACCGATCTTCGTTTGCGGATGAATGGTCACTTTGCCGGCAGTAGGCGTTAAGTTTCCGGTCGCCAGCTTCAGCAGCGTGGACTTTCCCGCCCCGTTTGGACCTAACACAGCAAGCCGGTCGCCTCGTTCTATCGAAAGGTTAAGCTGGCTGAACACTTGCCCGCGCCCCTCATAAGCAAAACCAACATTCTCCATGCGCAGCAGCGTCGATGCCGCAAAGCCATCCGTCTCCAAATGCATGCGGAGCTGCGATTCCTCGCGTGGCTTCTGCACCTTATCACTGTCTAACCGCGCTAAAGCCGATTCCTTCGCATGCAGGCGCGAAACGTTTTTCTTCGATTTTGATCTCAAAAAATCATTTTGTCCTGCAGCCTTATGCGCTTGCTGGAACCATTCCGCATACATCCGAATGCTCTCGAGCAGCTTCTCCCGATCCAGCTGCTGCTTCTTGTGCAGCGCCTCCTGCGTCCTTAGCTCAAGCTCCTTCTGCGCCTTATATTCGGTGTAGCCGCCTGGATAACGGCGGCAGCCATGGCGCTCCAGCTCCAGAACGGACGTTGCCGTACGGTCGATAAACGTCCGGTCATGCGACACATAAACGATCGTACCCGGATACGATCGTACCCATTGCTCCAACCAATCAAGCGCGTCCGAATCCAAATGATTCGTTGGCTCATCGAGTATGACCAGCTTCGGTTCCCTGACCATAAGCGCCGCCAGCTGTGCTTTCGTCTTCTGTCCGCCACTGAGACTCGCAAATGGCAGGCTCCATAATGATGAGTCAAAGCTAAGCTGCGTTAAGCATCTTTCCGATTTAATCTCCCAGCTATAGCCATCAAGCTGCGCATACCTTTCATACAGCTCGCTATAACGGCTTAATAGCTCGTCGCTCGTCTCCTCTTGCATCCGCAGCGTCAGCTCAGCCATCGCTCTCTTCAAACCGAACAATTGATTCGATCCTGCTTGAACGAACTCGAGCAGCGTGAGCGACGAGTCCATCTGCGCCTGCTGGTCAAGCCAGCCCCATGCTTCTAAAGGCAGTAAGCGCTGCACCTCGCCGCCATCAAGCGATAGCCTTCCGGTCAAGCCCTGCAGCAGCGTCGTTTTGCCAACGCCATTGCGTCCGAACAGCGCCAGCCGCTCACCCTCCTTAACCTCAAAGCTTATATTTTCGAACAGTGTATTGCCGTCCCATTCTTTCGTTATCTGTTTCACTTTTAATAGCATCAAGGAACATTCCCCATTTCCGAATACATAATAAAAAACCGTGGCCAGCGGCACACGGTCGAATACGCAGGGGAATATCAGGTAAACGAAATAAGGATGCGTCACACCACAGAATCGCGGGCATGCATCTCATATCTATCGCTGCTGATTGACTATCCATAAGTCCCCAAATCGACGCACGTATCCCTGACCGGTTCTCGCTTGCGAGAACGCCGCTTGTACTTAGACAAGTTGTTTGCAGGAATCGTGTACTTACTTCATCGGCTGGGTTACCTCCGTCAGTCATCAGTTTTGATATGCATCTATTATATCGGACTGTCGAATCCGTTTTCAAGCCTAACTTTCCAAGCGGTACCAAATAAAGTTGGTACTTGGCTTAAATCGCGGCATCATCGATCATATGACATAGGTATATTTTGATTGTGGAGGTGCTTCATGAATTTTGTTTATATCACGAGCATCGGGAAGTTTTTGCCCGGACCGCCTGTCGGCAATGAAGAAATCGAGCATTATCTTGGCAAAATAGGCGGCAAAGCCTCTAAGTCAAAACGGCGCATCCTCGAGCAAAATCAAATTCGCTATCGGCACTATGCCATAAACAAGGAGCAGAAGAGCCTTTACTCGAATGCGGAAATGGCTGGGCTCGCCATCCAGGATGCGCTTGCGCGTAATAAGGAGGTGCTTAGCGACAAGGTCGATTTCCTCGCTGTCGGCACGACGCAAGGCGATATGCTGGTGCCGGGCTTCGCCAGCATGGTTCATGCCGAAACGGGCCTGCCGGTCATCGAGGTCGCGACCCATCATGGCGTTTGCGCCAGCGGCATGCAAGCAATGAAAAACGCCTATCTGCATGTACAATCCGGCGAGCAGCGGACAGCGATTTCCTGCGCCAGCGAATTTCCGAGCCGCGTGTTTAAGCATACGAGGTTCGAAGCGCAGGAGGCATTGGCTGACCGCCCCATCCCTTTTGATACCGACTTCCTGCGGTTTATGCTGTCCGATGGCGCAGGCGCGGCGGTTCTCCAGCACCAGCCCGCAGCGAGCGGCTTGTCGCTTCGAATCGAATGGATCGACAACAAATCGTATGCGAATCTTTATGACGTCTGCATGTATGCTGGAACCAATAAGGAGAATGATGAGCATGCTTGCTGGCTTGACTATCCGTCCATTCATGAAGCGGCGAGTGACGGCGCCATTAATCTAAAGCAGGACATTAGGCTCGTTCGCGAAATGCCGAAGATCGGGGTTAATCGCTTCTTCGAGCTCGTGGAGGAGGGCAAGGTTGACCCTGCGGCTATCGATTGGATGGTATGCCATTATTCGTCCCATTTTTTCCGTGAGGAAATATTCAAGCTGCTGAAGCTTGGCGGGCTTACGATTCCCGAGGAGAAATGGTTCACGAACCTCTATACGAAGGGCAATACCGGCGCGGCGTCGATCTATATTATGCTGGAGGAGCTGCTTAATGAGGGGCATCTTAAGGCTGGCGAGCAGGTGCTGTGCATGGTACCGGAGAGCGGCAGATTTCAAACCTCGTATATGCTGCTGACCGTTGTTGGCTCTGAGGCTAATGCAGCGAAGCCTGCTTTCGAGGAGAGGCAGCCCGAAGCGCCTCATCTGGCGTACGATCAAGCAGATCGCGTTCAGGCTCAGCTCGTAAGGCAGCTCGTGCAGGTGTGGATCGATTTTGAGCAAAAGCTCGCGCATGTTCCGGTTATTCATAAGCTGTACAGCAACAAATTCACGCTTCATGATTATATGGCGCTTATGGAAAACATTCGCCAGCAGGTTATTGACGGCTCGCAATGGATCGCCCGTGCTGCCTCGTATATCGCGATTGAGCATATCGATCTTCGTTCAACGTTTATCGCCCATGCGCGCGACGAGCATCGCGACTTTCAAATTTTAGAGCGCAACTATGCAGCTGTCGGAGGGGATCCCGCTAGGATTCAAGCAGGCGAAAAAAATATCGGCAGCGAGGCGTTGTCCGCCTATTTGTTCCAGCGGGCAAGCCGCGATAATCCAATCGATCTCATCGGAGCCATGTGGATTATCGAAGGACTTGGCTGCCGAATGGCGCGCTACTGGGGCGAGATGATTCGCGATCAGCTTGGTCTTAGCGATGAGGAAGTGTCATTCCTGCTCTATCACAGCGACTCCGACGAGAAGCATTTTGAGCGGCTTGAGGCCGTCGTTTCGCATCCCATGCTGACGGCAGAAATTGCGGCGCGAATCGTCAAAACAGCTAAAACGACAGCAAGGCTTTACCTGCTGCAATTAGAGGAGCTGGGAAACGTATGAGTGAAGCCGATTATTTTGAAAATATGCCGCATGACAAAAACGATCCGAATCCGTTTCTCGCCATCTACTTGGATCAGAGCATTCCCTTTAATGAGGAGGCGAAGGCAGCTTATCTCAAGGATTGCTCCAGCAAATCGCGGCAATTTCTATTGCCCCTGCTGAGACCGTTCGCGCGGCTGATGATTATTTTGCTGCAAATTTATAAAGTCATCGTACCGAAGGCGCTCACATCGTCTCGGCTGCTGCACCGCGTGCTTCATTTTGGAATGAAAACCTTCGTCAGCCCGAGCGCCAACTTTATGATACTGCGCCACTTTTACCTAGGCTCCGAGGTGCTGGGCTTTATACGCGACAATGTGCCTGGCGTCCAGATTGAGATGAATCCGCTCAAGCCGACGAATCTCGAGCCAGTGAAGGATGATCTATTTTTAATTCATGACTTAAATTTATATAATTTCGTCATCAACCTTAACCGGGAGCTGCGTGAAAAGGGACTCGTCGTAAAGAAGCAAGCGATGCTTAATTTCAGCTCGATTACCGAATCGCCGCTGCCCATTGAGCCCTTGCCGGCGCGCTGGACCAACTTTATGGATTTGACGACAGCGATTGAATGCTTCACACCCGTCTACCAAATGTTCCTGACGGACAATGACTTCTGGCGGGCGACCAACTCGCTCCAATTGGATGAAACGATCGGCATCCTTGCGTCCAAGATCATCGGCAGCAATGACCGGCTCGCGCTCATCAATAACAAGCATCCCATGGTACCGCTAACGACGCTGAAAGCAGGCTTTCGTCTTGTGCTGCACGGGCTAGCGACGGAGCAGCTTCATGCGCTGCTCGTTGAGCTAAAGCAGAAACAGCAGCAGCAGGACTCTTATTAAGAAACGCCCCATCATAAAAAGAAGGCAATCACCGCTATTCGCGGGATTGCCTTCTTTATTTGCCGTATTATTGACGAGTTACGGTAAAGCCCTTCTTCTCAAGCAATGGCACGATGCCATCCTCGCCTAGCATATGTGCTGCCCCTACAACGACAAAGTAGGTTTTCTTAGCTGTGTCGTTCAAATAGCCCGTAACTTTATCGACCATTGGCGCGTTGCGGTCTGTTAGCAGAGCTTTTCTAAACTCTTCATTGGACGAAATGGAGTTAGTCAGCTCAAGCAGCTGCTTCTCGTCCCCAGATACCCACATTTCTGTAAGCTCTTCGATTCCGGAATCCTCTTTAAAATAATTTTCAAGGGAAGTGTTTAACATTTCCTCCTGCAGCTTATCTGTAAAACCATCAAACATTTTAAGCTGGTATTCGATCGATTCAAGCTCAAGAATCGGCTTCTTGTTCGTTATAGCCTGCTGCAAGAAATGAGCATCGATTCCGATTCCCGGATTAAAGCCTGATTTTGCCGTAGTAAGATAATCGATAGTGGAAGACACGCTCCAGGGCTTGTACGTGTCCAGCACATTTTCGGCCAAGCCGTTCGCCTTCAAAATCTCTCCCAGCTTCTTATAGGCATCTGCGGAAATATGATCCTTAAGCGTTGTATTATCTTTATAGACGCTAAGATCAAGCACAAGCTTTTGAATATTTTCGTCATTCGCATTCGAAATATCCGCCTCTACGGCCAAATAGTCGGAAGCCTCGTAGGCTTTCTGAATTTCTGGGCGAAGCGGATACATCGCATCGTTTGCAATATGTATCGAGCCTAGCAAATATACCGTGTTGCCTGCGTTCTCCGTTTTCCATAGGAAGCCGCGGCTCGGTTCCTTAACTTCCAGGGAAACGGTGCGCTTATCTTTGTTCCAAGACACCTTGTAGCCTGCCGCTTCGCTTGCCGTGCGCAATGGGATATAAACAGTGCCCTTAACAAGCTTTGGAGCAACAAGCAGCCCTTGCTCGATTTCGTTAACCATTGCTCCTAGGTTGTCGATTTGGAATAAAAGGACTAGTCCGTCCTTCTTGCCGGAAATGACTTGGTTCATCTCATCCCAAGTTACTTCAAAGCCAAGCTTCTCTAGCAGCAGCTTCGCCGGAACTAGCGTCGTTCCCTTCTCTACTATAGGTTGGAGGCCGCCAAGCTGTACCTGCTGGCTCTCTACCCAAACCGATACGGGCTTGGTCTCCGCTTGTACGTTTGTTACGAATGAAAATAGTAGTGCTAGTGTTAGAAATAATGCTGCGAATTTCTTCATGAATGGACCCTCTCCTTCACTACTGGTCGGCTTTAAGCCGTATTATTTTTTCTACGTCAAATAGACCCTGACGTTCCATATTTTACAATTAGGGCCCGCGCAATAACAATATCGGAAAATACCATTATTGTTTTCGTTGCGTCTCGTAATGGAAGTATATATAATGCGCTTTCAATTCGGAGGAATGTTGTCCGCCAATAAAAAAAAGGCACGCGCCGCTATGAACGGGCATGCCTTTCTCAATACGTTAAACAAATTTACCATTCCGATAATCCGTATAAGCCTGCCTAATTTGCTCCTCCGTGTTCATCACAAACGGTCCGCGGGCGACAATCGGCTCATTTAGCGGTTGACCAGCATAAAGCATAACGCGCAGCTTCGTTACGGCTGTAATTTCAAGCTCGCTTGTCTCGATGCCTTCCTCTCTCGTTAGCGTTAATACTTGTCGCTGGCTGCCCTTAGTTCGCTCGCTGCCAAACTCCCCTTCCCCTTCAAGCACATAGAGGAAGCCGCTGTACGAACCCGGCAATTGCTGCTTGACCGAAGCACCGGGCTCAAGCGTGAACTCTACCATGGTAACAGGGACTACATTTTGAGTTGCGGACTGAACGCTTCCCGATGAGCCGGAAAAGACACGAATGACGGCACCAGCTTCCTCACGGACAGGCATATCGGCGCTCCTTAGATTTTGATATCGGGGAGCTGTCATTTTGTCGGCAGCCGGCAGGTTAACCCATAGCTGAAGCGAATGTACCACTTCACCTTCCACAGGGTCCTCATTATGGATAACACCGCGTCCAGCCGTCATCCACTGTGCATCGCCTGCAGCCAGCTCTTCCCTGCTGCCAGACGAATTGTCATAATGCTCAAGCCGTCCTTTGATCACATACGTTACCGTTTCAATGCCGCGGTGGGGATGATCGCCGAAGGAGCCCTTCTGAAACCAATCCTCCGCCAAAATCAGAAATGGGTCATGTTCTTCAAATTGCCCTTGCTCCAAAATAAAGCTGTTCTGATGCTGGCTGCTTATATGATTAATTTCCGGCGTGCGTATCTTCTTAATGCTGCGTTTATAGATCTGCGATTTCCCGCTCATAACGTTATCCCTCCTCCTGATAGGAAAGCTGTCTCATTACTCAAACGAATATCCCAAAAAACGATCGGCATTTCTCATGCTGGACCAAATATCAGCGCTCTCGCCGCCTATATACCAATAGGCTAAGCCAGCAAGTCTTGCATCAACTGCGAGCTTGTATTTTGCGGTTAACGAACGGCCGTCCTCCACCCACATTTTATGAGTCACGCCATTTTTCACATAGGTTGCCGTGTATTGTCCTTCTTTAGCATTCCATACCGGCCTAATCGAATAATTAGCGATCAGAGCATTTTGCCGGCTAAATGAAATGAATGCGGAGGATTCCACGCTTCCATCCTTCTTTAAGTCCCAATCGCGATTATAGAATGGCAATGCCAATATGACCTTTTCGTTAGGCACTAGCCTTAATAGCTTGTCAATCGCAGCTTTATCATAGTCTAAAGAGGCATTAGATCCCGCGACTGAGCTGCCGCCCCAATGCTCATCATAGCCCATCAATACGACATAATCAGCATACTCGCCAAGCGAGGCATAATCGAAAGCATCCGTCCAGTCGGTTCCCCGGTCGGGAGATACATCAATCGAGAGTGTGGCGTTCATATTATGCAGCTTCTTCGATAATTCGATGATAAAAGCCGTTAACGATGTACGATCCTGTGGCGCTACATTCTCGAAATCGACGTTAAGCCCGTCTAGATCATATTTTTGGACAAATGCCGCCAGCTTCGTGATCGCTGTATTTCGCGCTCCGGAACTGGACAGCATTTGATGTGTAGCTGCTTGATCGGAGCGATTGCCGACCATCGGCCACACTTTTTTATTATGCTTTTTTGCCCAAGCCACTAGGGTTGAATCGGTATCGTTGGCTACCTCTCCCGCAGCCCCTACAAAGTACCAGCGCGGAGACAAGGTATTCACATTGGACGACAAAATATTTTGTTCATATTGCTGCGTCGTTTGCGCATACTGCCAGCCAAGCTTTATCGATTCCTTCGGCTTCGCTGCAAGCTCTGCTGCCCATTTCATATTTTGCAGCACCCGATGGATCATTACCGCCGTTTCCTGTCTGGAAATGGCATCCGCTGGACGGAAATAGCCCGAATCGTCGCCTTTCATAAGGCCAAGCTCGCGAACGGTCATAACGGACGGGAGCGCCCATTCTGCAATAAGGCTGCCATCGGCGAAGTTCAGGATCGTGCTCGAAGCGTAATCCGCCTTTTTTAAAACACGCGAGAGCAATACGGCTGCCTCCTGCCTCGTGACAGGCTTTGCCGGCGCAAAGGCACTTGCGCTTACGCCATCGGCTAAACCAAGCTGCACGGCTGCTTGAATCCAGCCATAGTACCATGCCTTCTTAGCCACGTCAGTAAAAGGCGAGACAGGCGATGCTACAGGTTCTAGTCCAAGCAGCCGATCTAACACGGTAACGAACTCGGCTCGGGAAATCGATTGGGCTGGAGAAAAGGTACGATCCGATGTACCCGTTATTATTTTTTTTTGATACAAATCGATAATTTCCTGCTTGGCATAGCTTCTCGAAATATCATCAAAAGGCAGAGAGCCTTGTGCGCTTGCAGATTGCATGATCATCGTTAACAAAAGTAGTAGAACAAATGTTGCTAGTATAATACGATTCTTTCTGTACTTCATGAAGACCCTCCCATAAGGCCGAATCTTCGAATCATACCAAACTATCGTCTATTACTCATTGCTAAATTATTGGTAGCGATGCGATATAAGCGAAATGCCAGAGATGCGAGATCCAAAAGGTTAACCGTTTGATTTGGTTTCCAGCGGTTTAAGTCTCGCTTCAATCTGCGCTCGCTGCGACTCTAGAAAAGGAGGCAATGCCAGCGATTCGCCCAAGTGGTTGATATCTTCATCTGTAGCGAAGCCCGGACCATCAGTCGCGAGCTCAAAAAGGATGCCGTTCGGCTCACGGAAGTAAAGCGAGCGGAAATAGAAGCGATCGACGAAGCCGGAGTTAGGAATGCGAACCCCGCGTATATGCTCAATCCACTCGCGAAGCTCATCGTCGTTGTCCACGCGGAACGCTACGTGATGAACGCCGCCATGGCCCTGCTGCTCGCGCGGCAAATCATGCCGCTCCTCGATATGAACCTCGGCCCCGCTTCCGCCTTCGCCGGTTTCGAATACGACGATATCCGGCTGGCCTGCAATCGTGGACGGATACTTCCCTTTTTCGCGGAAGCCCATCAGCTTCGTTAGAACGAGTACGGTCGGCTCCGGATTTTGAACCGTCAGCTGTACTGGACCAAGTCCGAGAATGCCGAATTCAGCAGGTACAGGGCTTTTGTCCCAAGGAATGCCGCCTTTGACGCCTTCATTATTCTCGTCGGATACGAGCACGAGACGCTGCCCTTCAAAATCTCTAAAAGCAATCGTATTGCGGCCTGCGCGTTCAATGATCTCATCATGGTCAACGCTGAACTGCTCGAAGCGCGCCTTCCAATAGCGAAGCGCTGCATCATTCGCCACCCGAAGGGATAGGGATGAAATGCTGCTAGTTCCGGCGCGGTTTTTGCCCGTCATCGGGAATTCGAAGAAAGTAAGCTCCGTTCCCGGATTTCCTTTCTCATCGCCATAAAATAAATGGTAGACCGAGGTCTCGTCTTGATTAACCGTCTTCTTAACTAAGCGAAGTCCTAGCAGCTTCGTATAAAAGTCAAAGTTGCCGGATGCGGTACCTGTAATCGCGGATACATGGTGAATGCCTTTAAGTTGCATAATAACAACCTCCTAATCAATTTTGGGTAGAACTGATGCTTTGAACGCTTTTAATTTTGTATTTTTTTGAGCAAGTCGAGCAGCTGCCGCTTCTCATCCCGGTTCAATGCGTTGAACTGCGACGCCTGAAAATGCTCCTGCATGGGGACGACATCACTAAACAGCGCTCTGCCCTTCTCTGTTAAGGATACATATTTTGTTTTCCATTCCTGCTCGCGCTTTACGAAGTCCAGCTCCTCAAGCTTGCCAAGCAGCTGCGTAATATTTCCTTTAGTGACAAACAGCTTGTCGGCTAACTGCTGCTGCGTCAATCTGTTATTTGCCCCAACCTGCGCGAGTATATCAAACTGGGAGACAGACAGGTTCCATTTTTTCAAATGCTCATGGGTTTCTTTCAGGCTTTGGTTATAAACCCGCGATAAGCGATACCATATCATTAAGCCTAATCGCTCATCTCGTTTCGAAAGACAAGATTCCGTATCCTTTTGACTCATTGGATCACCTCGCTCCTTCGTTATATGTATCAGTTTAGACCTAAACTGATAAAAAGTCAAATGTCGACATCCAATCCCCTACCACGGGCTAGGGTCAGCGCAAGCGCAATATGTTAAGATAGGCGGATATAAAGCGTAAGGAGAGCCAGCATGATAGAACGAAACCCTTATACACGGCAGCCGCTGCCGATTGGTCAGACTCCCCTTGACCTCGTAACAAGAGCGAAACGCAAGCGTAACAGGCTTCTTCTTCTGATTATTTTGGCGTTAACTGCGGCCATATTATGGAAAGTTATCCTCACTTTCGAGCCATACTTGCCTAACGACGATATCATTCCCGCTGCTCCGATAACGGAACTGCATCCGATCGTATTTGCGAAGCAAAATGAACTGATCGCTCAAACGGCCAAGGCTGGCATCAAGATTCTCATTACGGACGGCTTCCGCTCAAGCGAGGAGCAGGATGCTATTTACGCTAAAGGTCGAACGGCGGAGGGGAAGGTCGTTACGCAGGTGCAAGGCGGGCATTCCTATCATAATTACGGCCTAGCCATCGATTTTGCTCTGCGCACCAAGAAGGGCGAAGTCGTGTGGGACATGAAATATGACGGCAACAAAAACGGGCAAGCGGATTGGATGGAGGTTGTTGCCATTGCGAAGCAGCTTGGCTTCTCTTGGGGCGGTGATTGGAATAACTTCCCTGACTACCCGCACCTGCAGATGGACTTCGGCTATTCAATCCGTCAGCTCCGAAATGGACAGCGGCCGCCAACTGAATGATCGAAGAACAGCTCCGAGTTCGCAAAAAATAAGCTGTCCCAGAAGGTTTTCGACCTTGTAGGACAGCTTATTTAATTTGCGTGCAAATGGGCAGTTGGGAATTGGGGCAGGTTGGTTGGGCGCTATGCAGCGGGAATAGATCTAGAAACTAGATCTATTCTTCTCAAACTGACGCGAATCGCAAAAATAGGTCTAGAAAGTAGACCTATTTTTGGCGAGCGACCTGTCTTAGTGAAACTGGGCTCTTCCCTCTTAACAGGAAGGGAATGTCTTCAAAGTCTGACGTGGCCTCACCTTTACTTTTGTCTCAGCGCCTCTGAACACCTGAATTTATTTGCTGCATTGCAGCATAAAGACAGGTGACTTAGCAGATAGTAAAATGTCCTGTCACTACGCTACTTCTCAACATTTGAATAATACGGAGTACAATCTGGTCCACCCAACCCGATCATTAGAGCCCAGCTATAATTTCATAAGAACGCAAGCGTGCCTTATGCTCGAAAATATGAGCCGCAACCATAATCTCATCTGCTTGTGTCGCCTCAATATATTGCTTAAGCTTGCTGCGAACCGTATCTGGGCCCCCGACAATGGAAGAGCCGAGCTGCTGCTGCAAAGCAATTTTCTCCTGCGGCGTCCATACGGTATCCATATCGCGAACCGGAGCCGGCAAAGGACCACGCGTGTTGCGAATAAAAGAAAGAAATAGCTGCTGCATGGACGTCGCGAGGTAAGCCGCCTCTTCATCCGTATCTGCCGCCACAACGTTGACTGCAACCATTCCCTTTGGCTTATCAAGAATTGCCGATGGCTTGAAGCTGCTGCGGTATAGATTCATAGCTGGAACGGTAAAGTTTGGCGAGAAATGTCCGGCGAATGCAAACGGCAAGCCAAGCTGCGCAGCCAGCAAAGCGCTAAAATCGCTTGAGCCCAGCAGCCAAATCGGAATGTCCAGCCCTTCGCCTGGAATAGCCCTTACTGGCATGCCCACCTCTGCGCTGGACGGATCTAGAAATGCGCGAAGCTCTGCCAGCTGCTCGGGAAAATCATGCCCATTGCTTTTTCTGTTCCCACGAAGCGCCGCTGCTGTGAGACCGTCCGTGCCTGGCGCGCGGCCAAGTCCTAGATCGATACGGCCTGGGAACAAAGACTCCAGTGTGCCGAATTGCTCCGCAATGACAAGCGGCGCATGGTTCGGCAGCATAATGCCGCCTGAGCCTACGCGAATTGTCGACGTGCCTGCCGCTACATGCCCGATAACAATTGACGTTGCCGAGCTTGCTATGCTTGGCGCATTATGATGCTCCGCCAGCCAGTAGCGGTTGTAGCCCCATTTTTCCGCATGCTGTGCAAGATCCAACGTATTTCTAAGCGACTCGGCAACGGAGCCTCCTTCAACAATTGGAGAAACATCGAGCACCGACAGTGGAATGTTAAATGTTGAATTTACTTGCGTCTGTTCTGACATAACGCTCACCCTTTTCTTTAAAATCGGAATTATAGCCTTCCAGAATCCATTTCCGAAAATTAACTGTATGAATATTAAATACATATTGAGTAATAAAAAAGCTGCTTTTATGGAGGACAGCAACAATCTGCGGTAAAAACTGCCTACTAACTTTTTACCGCTAATTGTTGATGAAGCAGCCGTGATTCCTCACATCCACTTCAAACATTATACCTGCTGTGCTTTTTGCTGCTGCTGACATTTGCGGATCTTATCCAAAGCCGTTTGCAGCGTATTTTGTTCCAGGTAAGCCTCATAATGCTGCTCCGCTTCATAGAAAAAGTGATCCATAACGACCTGAATATTAGACGATATGAGACAATCCACCTCTGGGTTGCCCGAACACCAATGCGGCTTCAGCGTTCCTCCGGAAATCGCGCGATAAATTTGAGCCAGCGTAACTTCACCGGGCTCACAGTTCAAAATATATCCGCCGCCGATTCCTTCCTTCGTCCTCACAAATCCGTGCTTCCGCAGCGTGCTCATAATTTTACGAATGCGCGTCGGATTCGTCGAAACGTTACGAGCGATCGTATCGCTGCTGGCCATATGATCAGGCAAGTAGGCTAACAGCACGAGACTGTGAACCGCTACCGTAAATTCACTATTCATTTTCACGACTCCCTCTCAAGAAGGATACTGTAATATTATTGCATACAGTTGATAAAGTCAAACCTTCCAATCTAAGAATAGCACAGAGAGAAAGTTCTCGCATAGACTTCCCTCTCTGCACCTACTCTATAGGGCTCCAAAACCTGCTTTTTTAACCTATTAGTCCCGGTTGCTGCCATACTTGAAATTTATTTCCATCAGGGTCCTTGAAATTTAGCTGCAGGCCGCAGCTATCCTCATCCCGAATGTCCTGCTCCACCCATGTCCCAGCTTCCTTAAGCGAAGCGAACAGCGCATGAATCTGATTGGTTTCAAAGCAAAGCGGGAACATTTCGAATGACTCACCATCTTCCTTCCAGCCATTCGTGGCGAACGTTAGCGGCGTCATATCAGGGCTTGGAAGAAGAAATAACCATCCTCCTTCCTCCATCACCATTATCGCACCACGCCCCGGCTCTATTGCGGAACGCAGGCTCATGCCCAAAACACGCTCATACCACTTTGCCGACCTCTCCACATCAGATACAGGCACATAGGCACATTCGATTCGTTTGATCATCGCGTATCCACTCCATTTCTCGTCATTTTTGAATAAAAATCAATTAACCCAAATTTCCGAATGGTATTCCTTCATAAAATGAAACAGCTGCTCCAGCTGCTCCACTCCCTTCGTCTCTGCCTCCTGCGCTTGCCTAAGCATGAGAATTGCGCGGTCGGCGATATCCGGGTCCTTCGGCTGGCCGCCTTCAGGAAAGGGGAACAGCTCCTTGAGACCACCGAGCGCTTCCGCCGTCACTTCGTAATGCTGGGCTGCTTCGCCCGCATGCTTCCGAACCGTTCGCTCCACGATGTTCGTTCCGTCCCAGCGGAATGCCAATTGCCGCAGAAAACGAGCGGCGAATTCCCTCGCATCGGCGATGACAGCAACGTTGTAGGCTAGGCCTGCTTCATCAGCGCAACGCCGCTCCATCACTCCAATCCATGCCTCATAACCAGCAAGTCCCTGTACGAAGTTATCGCTGAACACATGCGTCCACTCCTTACCCCTTGCATGATCAACGATCATCGATAACGCCATGCGGAGAATTTCGTATTTCGAGTGAGGCAGGCTCTCGCTAATCGTTGTTACGAACAGCAAATCGATCTTGGGATCAGCAAACGAGGTATAGGTTACTGTCCCATCATGTGCAGCATCCTTCGCATAAAACAGCTGTTTCTCGTCATCGTAGCCATAAATCAAGCCAAATTCAGGAGTAAATAAATCAAACGAGATTGCGGGAACCCCTCGGTCAATCGATTGCTGAACGAGTGCCATTGTCCGGTTTACTTTATCGGTCGCAATCGGCATAAAGGGGTCGGCCAAGCAGCTCGTAAAACCGAGATTGCAAAGGTTGCGACGGAGTATATATCCCCCTGGAAAAGAGGTAGGCCCCGCTGCGTTAATGCTCTTAGGATCAATGTTCATCCGAAAGGCGTGGCCGGTAAAGCCCATCACATCCGTTAATGTAAAATGTTTTTTGTCCGTGTAGCTCACCGCGCCATGAATGGCGGCAGCTGCTGAGGTCCATGTTTTTGACCAGTCCCTATCCTGCGTCATCCAAGCATTCATCTCCATTTCAAAGGCATATTACTCTCGTCTATAAGGGGGGAGGCGCCAAAATCCTGCGTCTATGCAAACCGAGCGTTGCACGCTGCTCTACGTAAAGACTGATTGACATGCGCAGGCGCTCCTTCTGCAGCTTAGCGCGGGATCTTGAAAGCGTATTGTAGACGTTAGCGGTCGTCGTATCGAATAGAACGGCAATCTCAGCCGGAGGCAGCTCTCCAAAAAATCTCGCCTCGAAAATATCCCGTTCCCGCTTGTTCAAGCATCGAATCAACCGATGAATGCTTTGCAGCATTTCTTGGCGCATGACATGCTGCTCCGGGCTTTGTCCATTCGACTCATACAAGGCATGATCCGTCAGATGAAACAGGATGCTGTCAATATCGCCCCAGTCAATCGCCTGCCCGCTCTTCCCAGCGTCCTTCGTCATCCCCGACTCGCTCATAAAGCCAATGAATGGCTTTTCCTTGCTGTAGGGCCCTCCCCTTCGCAGCTTCATATAGGCTTGATTGCGAACGATCCGGTGGAGCCAAGGCATGAAGCGACTCGCATCTGTAAGCGTACCCAAGTGCAAAAACGCGCGTATTAGCGCTTCCTGCACGATGTCCTCCGCCATAAACGAATCCTTCGTCAGCGCCCCTGCAAGCCCTAGCGCTTTGGCACGGTGCCTCCGAACAAGCTCTCCGAACGCTTCCTCATCGCCGGATCGAGCCCGCTCGACTAATGCCTGCTCCTGCCCTCCCGCCTCTGCTTCGCTGCTTGTCAAGGAAGCCGAACCTAGTGCCCATACTTCCACATCTATCCCCCCTGCATGACTGATGCCGACTACTTCAAATATCTATCCGCTTTTCTATTTATATTTATAGAGGCTTGTCTTCATATTAACGTTTGTCAGTATTAACTCAGTATTAATCAGCATACGAACCATTTTGAGCACTATTTATAGGCTCAAAAAAAGCTGCCCGGCAGGCAGCTTCCACATTTCTCCATACCCACAAAGAGATCATAACGCAGAACGTTTGTTCTGTAAATGACAACTTTGCCAGGTCATCTTTCATCGGATTTATTCTAACGATGCTGCTCATAACGGCTGTTTCGGCTTAAGCTCTGAATAGCTTCTAATTCAAGTGGCGTTAGCGGAGCAGCCTCACTCGCCGCTATATTGTGCAGCAATTGCCTAGTTGAGCTTGCACCTGGTATAACTGTCGCAACAGCTGAATGGGCTAGCGCATATCGGATTGCCGTATGGGCCATATCACGGGAGCCTCCTCCTAATTCATGCAAAGCAGTACGCAATACCGACAGCTCCTCCTTGCCGTAATCCAAATAACCTTTCTCCGCTTTCCCAGCGCCCTCAGGAGTCAAAATCCCTTTTGCCACCGGACCGCGGGCGATTAAGCTTATCCCCTTCTCTGCCATAAGAGGAAGCACCTGCTCTTCCGGCCTTCTATCCAATATGCTGTACTGGCTCATCACGCTTACGATATTTGAACGATCCACGTACTCTCGAATGACGTTCGGCCGAATGGAGGATATACCGTAATAGCGAATAAGCCCCTCCTGCTTAAGCTCCTCGAACGCCTCTATGGTCTCCGAGATAGGATCTTCCAGCGTACCCCCATGCAGCTGATAGAGATCAATATAGTCCGTTTGAAGCCTTCTTAAGCTGTCCTTCACTGCTGCCTTGATATAAGCCTTGGACGGGTCCCATGTCCAGCCCTCTTTGCCAGGCTCCCAGCGATTGCCGACTTTCGTCGCGAGTATTACCTCTGAACGCCTCCCACGAATAGCCTCACCGACAAACTCCTCATTGAGCCCTTCATGATAAAGATCCGCCGTATCCAAAAAATTGATGCCCCCGTCAATCGCTTCATGTACGAGAGCTACCGCCTTCTCCTTATCCGTTCCAAGCGACATGCAGCCAAGACCAACCTCACTAACGTAGAGCTCTGATTTTCCTAGACGATTGCGCTTCATCCTTGAACACTCCCTTCCTTTTCCGATCCTATTTTAAAAAATAAATCTCTACTTCAGCATGCTGCCTCTGCATAGGTAGTAATCTGATCCAGTATACGGTGGAGAGCTTTAATCGAATGCTCGCTTTGACCGAATTGCCTTCGAATTTGCTCTTCCGTCTGAATATACGGAGCATCGATCAGCTCGGAGGACCAGTGCGCAAACATCGATTCGATGCATGCCGGTGTCGTCTCCAGATGGAATTGCAGCCCGAGTACATGCTCCCTATAGGCAAAAGCCTGCACCTTGCACGCTTCCGAATAGGCGAGAAGGCGCGTTTCAGCCGGCAGGTCAAAGGTGTCGCCATGCCACTGGAACGAAACCAGCTGCTCCGGCAAGCCATCGAGCCACGGATGCTGCTCCCCCGTGCGATTAATCGTATGCCAGCCTATTTCCTTATAGGCGTTGCGATATACGGGACTGCCTAACAGCTCAGCTATCATTTGAGCGCCGAAGCAGATGCCCAGCACTTTTTTGCCGCGCTTAATCGCCTGCTTCACAAACTGTTTCTCGTGAGCTAGCCATACGAACCGCTCCTCCTCGTAAACGCTCATCGGTCCGCCGCAAATAACGAGCAAATCTATCTCATCAAGCCAAGCTGTGTTTATTTCAACAGAAGGATCTCGCATCTCCAGCCGATGCCCTCTAAGGCTTGCCCATGAACGGAGCGCATAATCATCATCAAATTCAAAGTGTCTAAAAGCAAGCATATTCATCGTCCAGTTCTCCTCCAATTTACGCAGGGGCTGCGGCTAATGAAGGTTATTATATTCTCATTATTCAGTATCCGAAATACCATTATCCCGAATAATGGGAAATGAAAAATAAATAATAGCTTATCGCTTCAACTTATACCGATATCCAAGCTCGTTCGAAATGAGATCCGCGTATTTTTTGACGAGAGAGCTGTTTCTTTCAATCGTATCCTCCATAAATCGAAGGGAAGGCCCTGCCACATTCAACGAGCCGATCACCATGTTCTCATAAGAAAAAATCGGGGCACCGATACCGGTCGTTCCCTCCGTTGCCTCGCCTGCCGTTATTGCATACCCTTGCTTATGTATCGTTGAAATCTCTTCCTCTATATACTGCCGCGTCAAAGGCTTTAGCGAGGGCGCCGACGACCAGTCGACATCAGCCAGCAGTGCTTCCTGCGTTTTTCTTGGCAAATAGGCGAGGATCACACGGTTGGATGCACCGATGAACAAGGGCAGCTTAAGCCCGATCGGTTCGGATATTTTCAAAATTTGCGGTGAATCAACGGAGTCGATATAGACGCCCTCTGCATTTTCGCGGGTAGCGAGGTAGACGGTTTCCTTCGTTTTTTGCGAAAGCTCCTCCATGAACGGCCTCGCAACCGTGCGCAGCATCAGGCTGTCCCACATCAGGAAGCCATATTTCATAATCGCCAGGCCTAGCTTGTACTTCTTCGTCTTCGCATTCTGCGCTACGAACCCATGCTCTACTAAGGAGGCCAAAATCCGGTGAACGCTTTGAACCGGCATATCCAGCTCCCTGCTTATTTCCGTAACGCTCATCTCCTTCTCCGTTCCTTGCGGAAGCAGAAGATCCAGCATGTGAATTGCCTTCGTAATTACGCCTGACATGGCGGCTCGCCTCATTTCGTCTCTATCTCATCCTTGCTGACCCAGCTGCAAGAGGGACCATCTCGCAGGTCTTATCCAACCATTTGAGACAGCCCCAATGGCTGGTGTAAAGCTGTTGGGGACCATATACGCTTTGCAATAGGTCTATTTTCTAGACCTATTTCTGTGAATGTGGCTGGTTTGTGGAGAATAGATCTACTTTCTAGATCTATCTGTGATCATACGGCGCTCCAGCGTTCATATAGTAAGTGAAGGCGCTGAGATAGGTCTATTTTCTAGACCTATTTCTGTAATTGTGACTGGTTTGCGGAGAATAGATCTACTTTCTAGATCTATTCTCTATGGAAGAAAGCCTTGATGGACTGCATTCAGCTTTGCTCCCTCATCCTCAGCAGCTGCACCTCAAAAATGGCAAAGGTTTCACATTATGCAATGCCGCCTAACAACAAAAAAATGACCAGATTAAGGCTTTTTTGCCCTCACCGATCATTTTCATTTTCATCGTTATGATCAGTCTTGTTCCGGGTAAGGCTTTCTGCCAATAAAGCCATCATGCCATCCATGATAATGACTAACATGCTCTTCCCCTTCCTTCCAGCAAATGAGAATATCCTCGCCATCCAGCTCGGCTGGAAAATCGATCAGCCCTGGATTGATCATTTTCAAAAGCACGCCTTTTCGCGAAAAGTTGTCAATCAGCAGGTCCGCCTCCATCTTCATGAATTCAAGCTGGCTTTCCTGCTCGAAGAACGGGTCCTTGCTGCCTTCTACCGCAGCGAAGGCTTGCTCATAAGCAGCCTTTTCCTTTTGGTAATCTACATATAAGTTCTCGAACTGCGCCGTTAATTGCTGAAGCAGCTTTAAATCCTTCTTCAATTGCGGCAGCAGCTCGTTGGCTTCTTCCAGTGTAAAGGTTTTGTTCCCCATCCTGTGTACACTCCTTATCCGATTGCGCTTCTTTTTTCGATCAACCTCTTTATAATATGGTAACCTCTTTTCATCCAAAAGCATAGCTCGGCTGTATTTGACCCTTTGCTGTATTGCATCAGTAAAAAATGAAAAAGATGAGGGAGGTACCGGAAATATAAATGAGGAGGAGTCCATGTGTCCATGAACGTCGTCAAAACTCTTTCCCTCTCACCTTTGCAAATATCATCGTATCTCGCAGTGAGCCGTCAATTGCGCATTTTTCAGAACGAAGAATGCCTTCTAGCGTAAATCCTAATCGCTCCGCTACTCGCGCGCTTCGTTGATTGCGTGAGTCGCAGCGTATATCAACGCGATTGGCGTTAAGAGCGTGGACAGCAAAATTCGTAATCGCTTCAGCTGCTTCCGTAATATAACCGTTGCCATTAAAAGCTGTACGGCCCCAGTACCCGATCTCGAACTTCCGTGATTCCCAATCGATTCGGTGAAGGCCACTGCTGCCGATGAGCTGACCCGTTTCCTTCAAGAACAGCAAGAGCATCAAATCGGTGCGCTCCATATACCTTAAGCGGGCGCGCCTAATGACGATTTCGGATTCCTCAACAGTCGGAATGCTTTGAGCCCATGGCATCCATGGCTTAAGCTCGTTTATGCTTTCAATGACCGCCTCATTAAGCTGAATGCCGTCTCCACATTTCGGTGCACGGATGAGCAGTCGATCGCTTTCAATACTTTCGGGAATGGATAGCAATAAGGGATTGGAAATCAATTCGCTCATAAAGGCATGCCTCCTAAACCAGGTTTAATGATGGCGTCTATACGTTTTTATAATAATACACCGTGTCATGAAGCTCCCCATCTGCAGCTTTTGCATATCTGGGTATTCGCCCTGCCTCTATATAATCCATTGAGCGATATAGTCGATTGGAGGGATCGCCGGCCCGCGTATCTAAGATGAGCAAACTGCGATTTTCCGCTCGCGCCCTTTCTTCAGCCGCAGCCATCAAAATATGTCCCAGCCCTTTACGGCGGGCTTGCGGATGCACCATGAGCTTCGCAATTTCAGCGCGGTGGGTTCCATTGGGACGCGAGCAAAGATGCAATTGAACGGAACCGACAATTTCTCCGTTCCGCTCTGCGATCCATAAAATAACATCATCATTGATGACCTGTGACCAATACGAAGTCGCTTCTGCCACGTTTAATGGAGGCAAAAAACCGATGGAGGCTCCTTCATCGACTACCTCAACGAGTAATGCTGCAAGACTTCTTAGCCTTTTCTCCGATATTTCGGACAGCTCGCTAATTATAAAATCAGATGACATCGTTCTTCCCCCTCATCAACATAAAAATTCGCTTTCTTTATAAATGTCTATTTCTCTTTTCATCCAAATGAATATCCAGCGCTTGAATAGCCCGAATTAAAAATTTGATCAATAAATACAGACAATATATGCCCATAAGCCCCAGTAGACCGTAAAAGATGAACATAATTGAAGAAAATACCCCAAATATCATGAGCACACTTCCTTTCTTTCTGTATTATTACAGGTAGCACATTCACCATAGCTTACAGAAAATCCCTTTAGAAAGCAACCATGCTGCAAACAAAAAAACTCCTAAGATCACATTGATCTTAAGAGTTTGAACGGATGTAAATGGTGCCGATGAGAGGACTCGAACCTCCACGGTTTCCCTCACGATTTTGAGTCGCGCGCGTCTGCCATTCCGCCAC
>NZ_JABBYG020000077.1 GCF_012935325.2 Paenibacillus sp. PL91 | reverse complement strand
ACGAGAGCGTGCAGTCTACAACTTTATTTTCACGGTCTAGTACTTTATTTTTCAGTCTAATACTTTGTTCGCCGAACACCAATAGATAATTGCATTTCTCCGCCCCATGCGTTACACTCTTTATATTGACAAATTTGCAGGTCTATAAAAGGAGGTTCACGCGCCTATGTGTCCCCGTACCAAAGAACAAAATGAGCTCGTACGCATGCAGCGCAGAGAACAGATCCTGGACTTCGCCGCGCGCGCCTACTTCCGCACGGGCGGCAGCTTTGATATTCGCGACGTCGCCCGCGAGGCCGAGCTCGGTTACGGCACGGTATACCATTATTACCCCAACCGGCATTTACTAATAGAAGATGTGCTGGGCAGCGGCTTCGAGCGATGCGAGCAAGTCCTGGCAGAATGGGCGAACGTCAGCCGCGGCACCCCGGATAACAGGCAGCTATTGACGTATTGCAAGGTGCTGCTCCGGCTGTGGCAGTCTGACGCCCGCGCATATCTCGTCTACAAAATGGCGGCGGAACATTATGCAGGTTTGCCTGAGAAGGATCAGCATCCCGCCAAGAGACGATTCATGGAACGGCTGTACGTTCCGCTCCAATCGATCGCCCAGCGCGAAGACGACAGCGTCGACTATATGCTTGCCGTGCTGGTCGGCTGTTGCGGGCT
>NZ_JABBYG020000076.1 GCF_012935325.2 Paenibacillus sp. PL91 | reverse complement strand
TAATCCGGCCGGGTGTGCGTGGACATCGTTGCAACAACAGCTATTCCTTGAGAATGCTGGGCTCCAAATTTGTGGAAGCGATGTCACAGCGCTATGCGAAGCATCCCGCCGTCATTGGCTGGCAAATCGATAACGAGATGCACTACCAGGAATGCCATTGCGATACGTGCAATCGTGCATTTGTCACTTGGCTGCAGAAGCGTTATTCCAGTCTGGAAGAATTGAACCGGGAGTGGGGCACGGTCGTCTGGAGCGGGGAGTATAGCAGTTGGGCCGAGGTAACGACGCCGCTCGGTACCAGCAAGCCGATGAATCCTTCCTATCTTCTGGAGTACAAGCGGTTCTGTTCGGACAGCGTAGGCTATCTGCTGGGATGGCAGCTTGAAATTCTACGCAGCAACTGTCCAGGCCAATTCGTGACGCATAACATGTGGCAATACCCGAATAGCCTGGACTATTATGATCTCTACAAAGAGCTGGACTTCGTCTCTGTCGATTATTATCCGAATGAGTTGTATCGCGATTATGGCGATAGGTTTCCGAGGAACGGAGCGCTGTCACTGGACTTAGTTCGCGGCATCAAACGTCGCAACTTTTGGGTAATGGAGCAGCTGAGCGGAGCGCAGGGCGCCTGGATGCCGATTCAGCGCACCCCTTATCCTGGACTGATCCGAGCTCGTTCCTGGCAGACAAT
>NZ_JABBYG020000075.1 GCF_012935325.2 Paenibacillus sp. PL91 | reverse complement strand
GTTCGGCGAACAAAGTATTAGACTGAAAAATAAAGTACTAGACCGTGAAAATAAAGTTGTAGACTGCACGCTCTCGTTAAGCTAACGGGCAGAATAACACAACTTAATGTCACTTCAAAACGTCACATAGAGAAAGGCATTTTTCGTTTTGTTCATGATAGGATAACTTGAGGGGGAGGATTATGAAAAAAATCTTAATGGCTGTAATTCTGCTATTCGTCTTGTTTGCTGGGTTTCTTACCTTTAGATTTGGAAGTGCCTTGTCACAAGAGGGAAATCCTTTTCCTATACTTTCTTCAATATCTAAACTTGAATTTACGAACAGTAGTTATGAACAGTATTCCAAAACAGATAAAAGCACTAGATTCGTATCAAAGAATACAGGTGAATCTAGGTATGTTGTAGTCAAGGATATTATGAAGAAATATGGCTGGGACTTTAAAGAACAATTGGGTGCTGGTCTTGTCTTTGAAAAAAACGGTCAGACAAAAGTTGTAGAGACTAGACAATATTCAAGACATTATATCTTGTCGAATATCCCAAATGATGTATTAAGCTAACGGAGAACGATAGTTCAATAAAAACACGGAAGCAGCCGACCACAATGATCGGCTGCTTCATTACGCTAACGGGCAGGTTAGTTACAGTGAAAAGAAGGGAAATTCCGCTATTTTATCGAATATTGAGCATCCAGATAAAAA
>NZ_JABBYG020000074.1 GCF_012935325.2 Paenibacillus sp. PL91 | reverse complement strand
GCTGCCGTCGTATTCGGACCATACTGTCTATTAGTGTGTATTGATATCCACTCATGTACAATAGAAAGTACGTTTTTCAATTCTATTAAATGTGCTTATCTACTAGTAATACCGCACAAACAAATCTATCAATTTTATATATACTATATTATTCCCCATGTAGGAGATGATATAGTGAAAATTAAAACATCAGCTAAGAGAGTAGTAAAGACCAGCGCGATGAAGAGAAAATTGAACACTCAGTTAAAAAAGCAAGTTCGGGTGAAAAACACCACTTCGGGTACTGTTAGAAGCACAGGTGTTCTCAAAAAAAATCCGAGTACAACATTTGCCCATACCGAAGTCATGAATCGGAGATCTTCACCGATAACCGCAACCGTTATGGTCTTTAATTGGGATACCAATTCACCAGTAAGAATTGGTAACAACACTGTTACCATACCAGCCAATTCCCTTAGATTTTTCAATACAAATCTCGCTGGTGTCAACGATCACTATGAAGTAGTTGTCATCCTTTCAGCTACTTCAAATGTTATTGTTAACCATTTCGGAGTAGCTGGGGATGTACCGCAAGATGGTAACATCGTTCTGGATCGTGACCTTATTTCAATTACGTTATAACATGTTATAAAAATGCGCCCATAATTGGGCGCTTTTTTATTGCACAGTATTATCTATTTGTCTTTGTAAATGCCTATAAATGCTTATATATCAACGTTTATGGATATATCAGCATAGGACCATACCGTTCATCTCAATTGTTGAAC
>NZ_JABBYG020000073.1 GCF_012935325.2 Paenibacillus sp. PL91 | reverse complement strand
GCCGACATTACGATTGGCGGCCCCGAGCTTGCTGGGCAGGCGATGAGCGCGGGACTGATCGACGAGTGTCATCTGCTTCTTAATCCGATTGTCTTGGGTGGAGGGAAGCGAGCATTGCCGGACAACCTCAGCATGCGGCTCGAGCTGCTCGGTGAGCGCCGCTTCCGAAGCGGCGTTGTTCATCTTCACTACCGCGTGATCGTCTGACCGCGACGCTAGAGTGAAATTCAGGAGATACGCTTTCGGACTTACTATAATCAAGTGAAATTACGAAGCCGGAAGTTATGAGCGGCTTCAATTTTTGAACTAACGAAGTACGATAGTTAAATAACACTTAATGTTAAGCAGATGCTGCGTTAGCCAGCTCATTATTATTATACTCACGGGTAGGAAAGTTGAGTTGTATAATGAATAATCAGAAAACGGATTTTCCATATGTTAGTTAGAGAAGAGGTCCTATGGAAACTTATATATGTCATGTTTGCGGATTTCCTGAACTCGAAGAACCCCCCCTGGGGTATGAATGGTACATCTAGCTTTAACATCTGTAATTGTTGTGGGTTCACTTTTGGATATGAGGATTGTCAATTAAGTGCTTACGAAAAGAATAAACACAAATGGATTACTTCGGGGGCAAAATGGTTTGACAAAGAACTTCAACCTGATGGGTGGAGATTAGACATCCAATTGAAAAACATTGAAAAAATACCTCAACATCTATTACCTAAATATCTAAGAACAAAGGAATAATTTAATCTAATCATTGAACTAA
>NZ_JABBYG020000072.1 GCF_012935325.2 Paenibacillus sp. PL91 | reverse complement strand
ATCATTGTGGTCGGCTGCTTCCGTGTTTTTATTGAACTATCGTTCCCCGTTAGCGTAATCGTCAGATGTCCAATGAAACAAATTCCTCCCCCATAATTTTTTACACGTAAGCGTCTATACATATTTTTTTCATAATGATAACGTACCCTTCGTAGACGGAATAACATCGCCTGTTATCCTAATTGCTTTCTTCAACGCATCGCCGAATGCCACGAAAATTGCCTCATTTATATGGTGTGTATTTCTGCCGTATTCCAAATTGATGTGCATGGTTATCCCGCTATTATGCGCTACAGCGAGAAAAAACTCTTCGGTTAGTTCGGTTTCAAACTCGCCTGCTCGTGTTGACGGCATTTCCACGTTAAACACTAAAAAAGAGCGATTAGATATACTCAAATCCACTAATGCTAAGCTCTCATCCATAGGTATACGCGAACTACCATAACGGTTTATTCCTTTTTTATCCCCTATAGCCTTTTTGATTGCTTGCCCCAAGCATATTCCAATGTCCTCAACCGTGTGATGCCCATCTATCTCTAAATCACCTTTGCAATTCACATTTAGTTTTATTCCTGCCCTAAAAGCAAATAGCTTGAGCATATGGTTAAAGAATCCAATTCCCGTGTTGATGTTGCCTTCACTGTATTCATCGAGATTAAGCTCCAGTTTAATTTCTGTTTCTTTTGTTTTTCTGTTAATTAATGCCTCTCGCACCATAACAAACTCCCTTCTTAACTGAGGTATTGCCTTTTGGTATTGCTAGCCGAATGAATTCGATTAAGACCGCATCCTTTATCACTTTACTTCTCTAATAGATTAACGTAATAAAGTGATAATGTAAAGTTATGTA
>NZ_JABBYG020000071.1 GCF_012935325.2 Paenibacillus sp. PL91 | reverse complement strand
GAACACGACCGTTAAGCCCTCCAGCGCCAATGGTACTTAGACCGCAGGGTCTTGGGAGAGTAGGACGTCGCCAAGCAGGTGTTTGATACACCTTTATATACGAACAATGAGAATTAAGGGCCTTTAGCTCAGCTGGTTAGAGCGCACCCCTGATAAGGGTGAGGTCGGTGGTTCGAGTCCACTAAGGCCCACCACTAAAAATTCTCGGAATTCGTAACCTAATATGGGGCCATAGCTCAGCTGGGAGAGCGCCTGCCTTGCAAGCAGGAGGTCAGCGGTTCGATCCCGCTTGGCTCCACCAATAATTTCATTTGTTGCGTCTTTGCTGAAGATTTACTCTGAAGCAAATTCACCACAAAACACTTGCACCTTGAAAACTGGATAACGAAAGAAAAGAATTGCTGAAACATCCTTTAGCGTAAGAAATAAAGCACAGCCAGCTTCGGTTGGTTTGTGAACTAGGTTAAGCTAGTAAGAGCGCACGGAGGATGCCTAGGCACCAGGAGCCGAAGAAGGACGTGGCGAACAACGATACCGCCCCGGGGAGCCGTAAGCAGGCATTGATCCGAGGATTTCCGAATGGGGAAACCCAGCTGTCGTAATGGACAGTTACTACTAAGTGAATACATAGCTTAGTAAGAGGCATACCAGGGGAACTGAAACATCTAAGTACCCTGAGGAAGAGAAAACAATAGTGATTCCGTCAGTAGCGGCGAGCGAACGCGGATTAGCCCAAACCAAGGAGCTTGCTCCTTGGGGTTGTAGGACGTCTCACATGGAGTTACAAAGGTGTTTGGTAGGCGAAGAGGTCTGGAAAGGCCCGCCAGAGCAGGTAAAAGCCCTGTAACCGAAAG
>NZ_JABBYG020000070.1 GCF_012935325.2 Paenibacillus sp. PL91 | reverse complement strand
GCTAACGGGCAGTTTAGCGTGGCGGCCAACCAACTAAGTGGTTGCTTACTCTCAATTGTTGGAAGGAAAGTTCTATTCTTTCGCGAATTCATTAGAATGCCGAAGTTACGAATTTCGCAAAAAAATCGCGGTAGAGCATTGGAAAGAGCATTTTAGTTTTCTATATCTTCATAGAAAGGTGATTACGCATGAACCAAAGACCGTCAGAAGAAGAATACGCCGGGGACGCCGGCGAGTATATCCGGTTGGTGCCGGAAGGCAACATCATCGACATTCTGCTCGCCCAGGAAAAGCAAATGACCGAGCTGCTGGCATCGTTGACCGAACGCCAGAGCGCCTATCGGTATGCGGAAGGAAAATGGACGCTAAAAGAAGTCGTGGGCCACATCGCAGACAGTGAACGCGTCATGACCTACCGCCTGCTCCGATTTGCAAGAGGGGATCAGACGCCTCTGCCCGGTTTCGACCAGGAATTGTTCATTCCTCCTTTCGGAAGCTGGACAACCGCGCAATTGGCCGAAGACTACCGGGCCGTACGGCAATCGACGATCACACTGCTGCGCGGGTTGCCGACGGAGGCGTGGTCCCGCAAGGGCACAGCCAACAACGTAAGCATTACGGCGCGCGCCCTCGCTTACGGCATCGCAGGACACGAGCTTCATCACATGGGGGTCATCCGAAATCGTTACTTGAGTTAGTCGTCCTTCTTTATGGCACCCTTCCCGCCCCGTTCATAGACTGATATGAAGAGAGGACAAGACGGGTTGAAAAAAACAGCAGCGATTGGTTGCTGACTGGAGTTTTGTCTAAATAGCAAATAATAATCTCAAACAAGAAAAAATCATTCAACTAACGGG
>NZ_JABBYG020000069.1 GCF_012935325.2 Paenibacillus sp. PL91 | reverse complement strand
AAAAACGTACTTTCTATTGTACATGAGTGGATATCAATACACACTAATAGACAGTATGGTCCGAATACGACGGCAGCCATGGACGAGAAATAAAGTCCTAGAACGCCGCTGCTATCATATTCCGTGTTTTTATTGAAACTATCGTTCTCCGTAGCGTAATGCTTAGTTCAATCTAACGATAAAGTGAAACAACCTTTTATTGCAACGGTCCATATGTCTTTAAATAATCACGCATCAACTTATTCGAAATAGCTAGCGCCTCTTCACGAGTAGTTGCAGGGACCGAAAGCATATATCCATTCTCAGTGTTCCAGATGGTTTGCGAATTTTCACCCTTTTGACCTTGAACATGATCAGCAATAAGAAAGCTTACTTGAGTAAAGTCTCTGTTTGCAAATATTAGATGTGACTGGTGAATTTCAGTTCTTACGACTGCTCCCCGCTCGCCATAGATAAAATAAGGGTACGACATCGCACCCCACCCCTCATTTGAAAAAGGTATTTCCAACTTCCGCTGATCAAGTGGAACCGGGATTTGTTCGCCGACGATATTCACTTCACCTTTAAATGTACGTTTTCCATTTAGTTTCGTATACAGTTTCCCTTTAATTATTACTGTCGCTGGCTCCGTCCCAGTTCTCTCACCTGCAGCTCCAAGCTGATACTTGACACCCGTCAACGTTACATCGATCGAACGAGGAAACGTTTTTTTATATACTATAAAGATCGCGCAAAGAACAATAACCAATAGACCGATCATCATCATTCGCCTTTTCATAAAAAGACAATCTCCACCCCTCCAAGTAAATTCATTCCAAATTATTAAACGAACTGAACGTAATGGAGGTTGCGTATGATATGCAGCCCTTCGGAAACTTCTTTAACATAGTTGTTGCTAAGCTATCCTGCTCGTTACGAGAGCGTGCAGTCTACAACTTTATTTTCACGGTCTAGTACTTTATTTTTCAGTCTAATACTTTGTTCGCCGAAC
>NZ_JABBYG020000007.1 GCF_012935325.2 Paenibacillus sp. PL91 | reverse complement strand
CGCTCGACTTGCATGTATTAGGCACGCCGCCAGCGTTCGTCCTGAGCCAGGATCAAACTCTCCAAATTGGTGTTTGACTTGCTCAATACTTAACTAGCTATTTTAAAACATTATCGGATCGACGTGATCCATTTGTTCAGTTTTCAAAGAACTTGTTTGTCACAATTTGTCGTGACAAGAAATGATATTATCATCTTCATTCGACGCTGTCAACCGTTTGTTTCACATTTGTTTGTGACTCATTCAGTTGTGCCTGTGTCTCAGAAGCGACAAGAAATAATATATCACTTAGCCAATTAGATTACAAGTTGAAAAATTTTACAAATAACGACTTTGTTTTATCCGTATTTCATGGTTTTCGACACATCCACCGACACTGATCGATTTATGAACGAAACTCACCTCCACACCCACCCGCTAGAGGGGTGTAGAAATCTCCATATCACTTGAATAGAAAAGACCTATCGAAAATAGGACTCAAGGATCCTACCATGGCTTGTTGCGCTTTTCAAAAAACAGCATCCTCAATCCATTGCTGTTGAACCGAAATAACAGGAAAATGTCCAGCTAATTTGCCGATGCGGCGAAAGTATACTCATTTAACTGGAATACCTCCAGTTAAATGAAGCATTTTCACCCCCTTCCCCTAAATTCGGATGATTAACGGGAGCAATTCCTTCTAATCATTGATTTCGCCTGAGATCTTTAGGAATAACGGGAGTTTTTCCTGTTAAGCATGCGCGATGGCATTGTTAATCACTCGAATAGAAAAAAGAAAACGAGCGCTTAGAATCGCTTCTAAGGCTCGTTTACGTCTTGGCATTTCTATTCAAATCCTCTATTCCTTTGCATACTCCCCATGAACCTGCTAACTCTAAGCAGTTGTTTCGCCAAGAAGACGCATTAGCTCCGCTTCTTCTTCAATAACCGTAATGCCAAGCTCCCTAGCCTTCGTCAACTTGCTTCCTGCGCTTTCACCTGCGATGACGAAATCGGTTTTTTTGGAGACGCTGCCTGAAATTTTAGCCCCGCAAGCCTCAAGCAGCTTTGCCGCTTCATCCCTGGACATCGTTGGCAGCGTTCCGGTCAGAACGACGGTCTTCCCGCTGAACACACTGTCGTTTCTCGCAACCAGCTGCTGCTCGGCTTCCGCTTTTACGCCCAGCTCGCGCATTCTGGCAATGCTTGCGATAATGATCGGATCGTTAAAGAATCCAACGATGCTCTCCGCCACGATGCCCCCGATATCAGGAAGCGCTACAAGCTCCTCCGCTTCAGCCTGCATAATGGCATCAAGATTGCCATAATGGTCAGCCAGCATCTTCGTCGTCGCTTTTCCTGTATTCGGAATGCCCAGCGCAAATAAGAACGACGCCAATTCCCGCTCCTTCGATTTCTCGAAAGCCGCGAGCAGCTTAAGTGCCTTCTTCTCGCCGAACCGCTCAAGCTTAATAAGGTCATCGTAGGTTAGGGCATACAAATCCGCAGGATCGCGCACTTCACAGTCCTTGTAAAGCTGATCCGCCGTCATTACGCTGAACGTATCGATATCCATCGCATCCCGTGACGCGAAATGCGTAATACGACCGATAATTTGCGGCTGGCAGCCTAGCTTGTTATTGCAGAATAGATGAGCCCCGCGTTGTTCAAGCTCCGTGCCGCAGGATGGACAAACGGTTGGGAATTCAATTTCCACGCCCGGCTCCTCATCTGCCTTGCCCAATATCTCTGGAATAACATCATTTGAGCGTCGGATCGTCACGAGCGTGCCCAAAGCATGCTTGAGGTTTTTGCGTTCGATATCGCCGATATTGTTGAGCGTACAGTTCTGAACGGTTACCCCTGCAAGCTCAACAGCCTCTACGCGTGCGACCGGCGTTATTTTGCCCGTACGGCCAACCTCCCACGATACCGATTCGAGCACCGTAGTTGTTTCTTCCGCTTCGAATTTAAAGGCAACTGCCCAGCGTGGAAACTTGTCCGTGTAGCCTAGCGCTTCACGCGTACGCATGTCTACCACTTTAATAACAGCACCATCTATTAGAAAATCAAGCTGCTCGCGCTGCTCCGTCACCCGGACCAGCTCTTCCTGCACCTCTTCAATCGTGTTCTGATAAGTCACGTAAGGATTCACCTTAAATCGGTTATCCTTTAGAAACTGCTGCATTTCGCGATGATCTGCAAAGGCTACTCCGTCGGCATAGCCGATATTATAGAAGAATGCATTCAGCTTTCGCTGAGCCGTAACCGCTGGATTAAGATTTCGCAGTGCTCCCGCCGCAGCATTCCGAGCGTTTTTGAGCGGCTCAACTGCCGTTTCATTGTATTTTGCCAGCACGGAAAGCTGCATAATGCCCTCACCTTGCACTTCGATAATCCCGTCGTTAAAAGGTATGGTGAGCGGCACCGAACGAATCGTCCGTACCTGCTGCAGGATTCCTTCTCCAACCGTACCGTTTCCGCGTGTCGCCGCCTGTACAAGCTGTCCGTCTTCATAGGTTAGATTAAGCGTCAGGCCGTCAAACTTCAGCTCCACCACATAGGTTGGCTGCGGCAGCGGCTCTTCTTCCGGATGCTTTGCGTTGTAATCGGCAACAGCTTTGAGCAGCCTCGTATTCCATGTGAGCAGGTCCTCGGCATTTTGCGCCTTATCCAGACTCCATAAGCGAGCGCGATGCTTGTAAGGATCAAAGCCCTTGAGCAGTTCCCCGCCTACACGCTGAGTCGGCGATTCAGGCAATATGACGCCAGATGCCGCTTCGAGCGCGACGAGCTCGTCATAAAGCTTGTCGTAGTCTGCATCATTAATAGCGGGCTGATCAAGCGTGTAGTAGAGATAATTATGCTCGGTAATAATCGCAACAAGCTGTTGCATCCTCTCTAATTGAGCGTTCACGGGAGGCTCCTCCTTCTAATCGTCCAAAGTAGCTAATTCATTTTTACACTTTTGTTATAGGTGCAAAGCCTGCAAGCAATCGCTTTATGCCGACCGGAGCCGGGAATGCGATGTTAAGCTCCATGTCCTTGCCCGTCCCTTTGACGGAGACAATGACGCCAATGCCCCACTTGCCATGCGATACTCTCTCGCCAGTGGCAAACGTTCCCGGCGCGGCATCGCCCGCCGCGCCGCCGCTCTGGGCCGCCCGAGCGGCATCCTGCAACGGCGTGCTCACCCGCACGCCGCCGCCTCTGCCGCCCATCGCGGCTGGGCCCGTTCCCCCCATACCTGGGGAACGGCTTCCTGCGGCGCCGCTAGCAGGCCCGCGCCCAGCAATGCCGCGGCTTGCGCCGCCCTGCGCCGCTGCGCCGGTTCCGCCCGTAACGCTGACGCCGCCGCTCCTTGCGCCGCCAGCGCCCGCACGCGAGTAGCCGCCGCTGCCGCTAGAAGCTCCTTCTCTCACGCTCTCCGGTATTTCCTGCAAAAACCGGGACGGCATATTGCTATTCGTACGGCCAAACAACGTGCGCATGCGAGCGCAAGTCAGATACAGCCGCTTCTCGGCGCGGGTAATGCCCACGTATGCAAGGCGGCGCTCCTCCTCAAGCTCCTCGTTGTCCGCAAGCGCACGGCTATGAGGAAATACGCTTTCCTCCATGCCTATGATAAAGACGACAGGGAACTCAAGCCCCTTCGCGCTATGCATCGTCATCAAGGTGATGGCATCCTTGTTCTTTTCCGCTTCTTCTTCCTCTTTGTTTAAGGAATCAATGTCGGCAATCAACGCAAGGTCCGTCAGAAACGCTACGAGCGTCCGATCCTCGTTGCGCTTCTCAAAATCCATCGTAACGGACAGGAACTCATCGATATTTTCAAGGCGCGCCTTCGACTCCAGCGTGTTCTCCTGATGCAGCTCCATGCGGTACTGCGACAGCTCCAGCACCTTCTCGGTAAGCTCGGTCACCGATAAATATTCAACCATCCTTGTAAGATTGTCGATCATCTCATAAAACTCGCGAAGCAGCGTGCGCGTTCTTCCGTTCACTTCGACCTCGCCAAGATTGTTCAGGACGCGATAAATCGAGGTGCCCCGTCTAGCCGCTTCATCCGCAAGCTTCCCAACCGTCGTATCGCCGATGCCCCGCTTCGGCACATTGATAATCCGCACTAAGCTTATATCGTCATCCGGATTGGAAACCAGCTTCAAATATCCGAGCAAATCCTTGATCTCTTTGCGATCGTAGAACTTTATGCCGCCGACGATTTGATAAGGAATATCGGATTTGATCAAAATTTCCTCGATTACCCGCGACTGCGCATTTGTACGGTACAATATGGCATGATCGGCAAATTTATAGCTTTTATTCACATTTTTACGAATTTCCCCGGTTACAAAATAACCTTCATCATGCTCCGTGTCCGCTTGGTAGAGGGAAATGAGATCCCCGGCGCCTTGATCCGTCCACAGCTTCTTCGGCTTCCTGCCAGAGTTGAGCTTGATAACCGCATTCGCAGCATCCAAAATGTTCGCTGTCGAACGATAGTTTTGCTCCAGCATAATCGTCCGCGCCTCGGGATAATCGCCTTCGAAATTCAAAATGTTCGTAATGTCGGCACCGCGCCACCGATAGATCGACTGATCGCTGTCGCCGACTACGCATATGTTATGATGCTTATCCGCCAGCATGCGCGTCAGCATGTATTGCGCCCTATTCGTATCCTGATACTCATCCACGTGAATGAACCGGAACTTGTTCTGGTAAAACTCAAGCACCTCGGGTACATCCTTGAACAATTGAATCGTCATCATAATCAGATCGTCGAAGTCCAGCGAGTTGTTGCTTCTCAGCTTCTTCTGGTATTTCGTAAACACCTGGGCGACGATGCCCTCAAAATAATCGCCGACCTTCTGCTCATATTGCTCCGGCGAGATCAGCTCATTCTTCGCTCCGCTGATAGCGGCTTGAACGGCCTTTGGCTCAAACTTCTTGGTATCGATGTTCATATCCTTCATGCAGCCGCGGATAACCGAGAGCTGGTCCGAGGAATCCAATATCGAGAAGCTGGACGTGAAGCCGATCCGATCGATATCTCTGCGGAGAATGCGTACGCACATCGAGTGAAAGGTGGACACCCAAATATCCCGGCCCGATGGTCCAACTAGCGCACTTACCCGATCCTGCATTTCCCGTGACGCTTTATTCGTAAAGGTGATGGCGAGAATACTCCATGGCGCCACACGCTTCTTCTCTATTAAGTAAGCAATTCGATGTGTCAGTACGCGAGTCTTGCCGCTTCCCGCTCCAGCCATAATAAGCAGCGGCCCGTCCGTTGTCTGAACGGCTTCCCGCTGCGGCGGATTCAGCTTCTGCACCGCCTGCTCGATACTTATATAATTCAACATGCTCCGACTCCTTTGTTCGCATATGTTCGCCTCTTCTCAGTGTAGACAACGGCCACTCCTGTGTCAATTTGAGATATTAGGAAAGCAGCCTTCCTTTAGCCAGAAAATACAACAATGCATGCGAGCCTTACAAGAGGGCATCGCAAACAAGCATGTTGAGAAGGGACCCATAACCTATCCCTGTTTCAGCTGCGTATAAAGCTGCTCATATAGCGCCTTTGTGCGTAATTCCGGCTCGATCTTCAGATCCTTGCGGACCAGCTCCTCAAAAGCTTCATAATAGCGCTGAAGCGCCGCCTTGTCATTCAGCTTTTTGTAGGCTAGAAGCATTTGACGGCAAATCTCATCGGAATACGGCTCTCTTTCTTGCAGCTCATTCAGCCGAAGCACCGCTTGGGAGCCTCTTCCGATCTCAAGCTCATAGGCAGCAACAGCGATCACGATCTGCATATATAAACGACGGAGCTGCTCACGCCTCGCAAGGACCCATACGCAATCAAGCTCCTCCAAGTAATCGCCGCGGTACAAGGCAAGCAAGCTTTCATAATATTTTAAGTTTTGCTCTGTTAGCATCGGCTGCTCGGCTGCCTTCTCGAACAGCTCCGTATCCATAATAAGGTTCTCTATTGTAAGGCGATAGCAGTTCCGCTCAAACTCCACCTTGATATTCGGCATCCAATCCTTAAGAAGCTTGCGGACTTGATAAATGGATGTATGTAAATGATTGATTGCCTTATCCGGTGCATAGTCCGACCATAGCGTTTCGATAATTTGGTCTTTGTCCAGCCATTTTCCTTTGTGATGAAGCAAATAGGCGAACAGCTCATGCGACTTTAACGTTCTCCATTTAAAGGGCTCTGCCCGATCAGGCGAGCTGCGCAGCACAAGCTTTCCGAGGCAAAGGATTTGTGCTCCTTCATCCAGAGCCGCCGAGTAATCCGCTTGAACTTCAAAGCGTACAGCATCGGCGGTAATCCGATCAATCGTCTTCGCGAGACGAGCCGGATATACTGGCTTCAGCAAATAATCCAACGCCTGAACCTCGAAAGCCTCAACCGCATATTCGGAGAAAGCCGTCACGAATACAATAGTAATCGCGCTATCCATTTGCTGAATATATTCCGCGGCTTCCAAGCCATTTATATCAGGCATTTCGATATCCAAAAATACGATATCCGCCTTCTCTTGCGCCAGATGCACCTTGCCTTCCGCAAATGTCGTGAATTTGCCTCTGATCTCGATGCGGCCATCCGCAACAAGCAGCCGCTCAAGCTGAAGCAGCGCAGGTTTTTCATCATCGATAAGAATCGCTTTCAAAATAATCCCTCCTTGCACTTGCCGTTAAACATCCATTGATTTTCGCAATCGTAATCGCAAGGCTCTCCGTTATTCCTTCACCCTCGCGTCTTAACAACTGAAGCCCTTTGGCATACTAGGCAACCTGCCGCTTATGGATATTGCGAAGCCCTGCCTCTTTTTAGCATGAGACTATGGTTCAAATATGGTTATTAGTGCATTATACAAAAAATGAAGCTTCATTTGCGTCCGAAAATATGTCATTTTTGTTGTTTGAACGGATGCACAGACTGATTCAGTCCAATCGCTATTCGCGCATGCGCCAGCAGCAGCCATACGTAACGTTGTTCCCTCATAACCAAGTACCGACGTATGAGCGGATTGAAACAAAAAAAGCATCTGGCATTATCGACCTTTGGTCATCATTGCTCATAACCATCAGGAGGATTCTACAGATGCGTCTTGTATCATTGCGTTGTAAGCTTAGAATTGCGCGAGATCAGGCATTCTTCACTGCTGCCACCGTGGACAAAGCGGCTCCTAGATCGCTGTATATAATGTTGCCGACGACTACCGTATGCGCCGCTTGCGCCGCAAGGCGTGCTTTGTCCGGATTATCGATTCCTCCGCCATAAAATAGCTGGGCATGGGTGACAGCCGATCTTGCCCGCTTCACAAGCTGCATATCCCCGAATCGGCCGCTGTACTCCAAATAAATAACCGGAAGGCGCATGAGCCGATCTGCCATCCGCACATGGGCTATGAGCTCAGCTTCCGTCAGCTCGGTTTTCGCTTCCGTTACCTTCGCCGCCGTTGCATCGGCATTCAAAATAATATAGCCCTGCGCAGCCGTTTCCTCCCAAGGCACAAAGGAGCCATATTCCATCAGCCCTTCGGTTTGCCGTCCCGTAATCCATTCCGCCCGGCTCGTGTTCAGCACAAGCGGTACAAAATAACCGTCGAAGCCGGGAACAGCACCTTCTAAGCTGGATACTTCTAGCGCGCAGTCTACCGCATATCTGCGAATGCGCGCCATCAGATCAACCGTATTTTCAAACGTAACGCCGCTGGAGCCTCCGACGATGATCGCATCAGTACCTGAGGTGCATATTTGATCCAGCGCCTCATCGGATATGTCCCGATCGGGATCAAGCTTAAACACATGCCTCCAGCCAGAAAACCAAACCTCATTCATGAATAACCAAACCTCGCTTTTTCCCAAAAATCGAATGTCGAAGCATTGCTTTTCCTTCTATGCTATGTCAGCGGGAATACCGTGTCAAATGATCTGCTGGATGGAAAAAAAACGCCTCATTTGTCGGAGGCGCTAAAATGCAGTTATCTGTGAAAATGCAAACTATTTAGGGGCTTTAATTAGGACTTCCAAGCACAAAACGAGCCTTAGCAGCGATTCTAAGGCCCGCTTGCCGATAGATCGTGCATCAGCATGGAAATTAACAGGAAAATATCCCGCTAATTCATGGAATTTTAGACCAATATGAGAAGTAGAAGGATTTTCTCCCGTTAAATTTCTATTCCACGTCCATTTGAGGTGAAAACGCAATTTTAACGTGAGATTTTCCTGTTAATTGATCTATTGACCGCCGCACGGAAAAATTAGATGGTCATTTTACTGTTATTTCCTTACTTAAGGATTCGACTACGAATACCGTCAATATGCATAAAAAAACGAGCCTTAGAAGCGATTCTAATGGCTCGTTCTCGTATTGTTTAGTCATTTATCATAAAAAACATTTATTTCTTCACGAGCTGGCCGCGCGTTACGCCCAGTTGATTGATTGCCTTCAGACTGCGCCATACCTGCGTTCCGCTTATGCGGCCATCGAGCGCATCGCGGTATAGCGACAACACCTCAAGCACCTTCTCCGGCGTTTCTTCCAAAAACTCGACGCGGAAGTGGGATACGCCATAGCCGACAAAATTGCGGATATATTCTGCGCCCGATTGCTCGATCGCGTTGTATACCGTATTGCGGCAGCCTTCATCCACGCGAACGGGATGCGCCATTCCGATGCGATCCTGCAAGGAAGCTCGCTTCTCTTCGCAAGGACGTCCGCAGTTCGTAAAGTCTGTCCCTTCGCTCATGAACGTACAGTACACGCAATGCTCCGTATGGAACATCGGCAAATGCTGATGGATGACCATCTCCAGCATCGACGTATCCGAATTTTCAAGCAAATCGATCATTTGCTGAATGTTCAGATCGTACGATGGCGTAATGAGATCAAGACCTACATCCGTAAACAAATTGACGGCCTTGTGGTTCGCCACATTCAGCGAGAAATCGCCGATCAGCTTAGGGAAAGGCTTATCCGGATTCGCTGCGCGGGCACGCAGGTAATAATAGAGCGCACCTGTGTTCCGTACAAGCACCGCATCAGGCTGCAGCTTCAAAATATTCGCATGGTAGCCGTTCTCGCCCGGCATGTGAATGCGCGGCGTTGCCAGCGCAATCGGCTTGCCCGCTTCACGTGCAGCGGCTACAGCAGCTGGAAATTGCTTAATGAATTCGAAATCGGCATAGACGTAAGAGATATCGGTTGTCACCGCTGCCTGTACCTGCTCAAGGCTGCGGCATAATGCGATCAGCTTCGCATCCTTGCCGCTTTGCGGCGCCAAAATATCCTTCTTCGCTGCATCAGCCTGGTAGACATCCTCGCGTGAAGCTACAATATTCTTCACATAGACAGGCGGCTTCGGACGCTCGCCAGCAAGCAGCTCTACCGCTTCGCGGCGCAGCCGGTTCAGCTCGCGGATCGGAACGATCAAATCGCCCTGCAGCTCAACTTCAAGCTTCTCCAGCTGATACACGGTACCGCCTAGACGGCCCAGCTGATCCTCAAGCAGCGCCGCATCCATTGGACGCTTTTGCGCTTGCTCCAGCTCAAGCTCGGTCACAACCTCTACCGTCGTGCCCTTCTGAACATCGGTCCACCAAGTACGCATCGGCTGCCCAAGCGCGCCGGTTACTCTTACATGAAGCGGGAATACGCGATACGGCTTCTCCGTTTCAAAGGTCGCTCTCAGACGCTTGTCCAGCGCAGGATCGCTTGTTTTCCAGACGCGGTCGCCGACATGCACCTTGCGCAAGTCAACATCATTGCGGCCCGCTACCAGCTCAATCATCGTGCCTTCCTGCGCTTCGCCTTCGATCTTCACGCCTTGGCGGCGAATATCGTAGACGCGGCCGCCCTCTTCCTTCTTCGTCGGGTCGCCTGCGTCAAACACAATGCCATCTCCGCGCTTAAGCGGCGCGTCGATCCGCAGCGTAACCGCATCGCGCATAATGCGCTCTACACGGCCGAGGTAGACGCCACGGCTTTTCGGGAACGTGCCTTCTACGAGCTGCTTGTTGTTCGTTCCCGACAGAAAACCATGCGTGAAGCCGCGCGAGAAGCTTTGCTGCAGCTCACGCACATCCTCCACCGACGGCTTCGACAAATCGCCGTCAAAATATTTATCGATCGCACGCCGATACTTGCTCACGACATTCGCGACATATTCCGGGCTTTTGAGACGCCCTTCTATTTTAAACGACGTCACGCCCGCTTGGATGAGCTCCGGCACAATATCGATCGCCGCCAAATCCTTCGGCGACAGCAAATACGCGATGTCTCCCATCGGCTGCACCTCGCCGTCAACCATCAAATCATACGGCAGCCGGCAAGCCTGCGCGCATTCGCCGCGATTGGCCGAGCGTCCTCCCCACATCTCGGAGGTGAGGCACTGACCCGAATACGACACGCAAAGCGCGCCGTGCACGAATACTTCCATCGGAAGCTTCGCCTGCTCGCCAATCGTGCGGATTTGCTTCAAGTTGTTTTCGCGCCCAAGCACGACGCGCTCAAGCCCAAACGGCTTCGTAAACTCTACCGCTTCTGGCGATGTTATCGTCATTTGCGTCGAGCCGTGTATCGGGAAGTCCGGCGAAAGCTCGCGAATGAGCTTCACGAGGCCGAGATCCTGTACAATTACCGCATCAACACCTGCATCAATACACATTTCAATAAGCTTCTGCGCGTCTCTCAGCTCGTCCTCAAAGACGAGGATGTTAAACGTCAGGAAGCCCTTCACGCCGTACGTGTGCAGAAAAGCCATAATTTCCGGCAGTTCCTCGCTCCGGAAGTTGTTCGCGCGGGCGCGGGCATTAAACTTCTCTACGCCAAAAAATATAGCATCGGCGCCATTCGCTACGGCCGCCCGCATGCATTCCCAATCGCCAGCCGGAGCCAGCAGCTCTATGTCCGATCTTACTATTGTATCTGTCATTTTAACGATCTATCCCTCACATTCTTCAAACCTGCTCCTACTATCTTAACAAACCACAGACAGCTATACCACTACACAATACTGGCATCGCGCAAAAAGACTGGCTCCCGAGCAGCGGAAGCCAGTCTTTTCACCTTTATTTTGATTCGACCGCGCCAGATTGTATGCTTTGGCCGTCCTTCAGCGAATGCTGGCCAGACACGACTACCGTCTCGCCTTCCTTCAGCCCTTCCAAAACTTCCTGGTAAATGCCGCTTACCCGGCCGAGCTTTACGGCTCGTTTCTCGGCAACGCCAGCGCTCGAAATATAAATGAAAGTATCGCTGCCCGCTCTGACCACGCTTAGCGATGGAACAGCCACAACCAGTTCTTCCTCGGTCGTTGTCAATTGTACGTGTACGCGCTCGCCCGGCTTTATGGCGCCATCTGAATTATTCGCTGTTAATTCGAGCGCGTACATTCTGCTTGCCGCATTCGGAACGTCTGAGAGGTAGACGATTGTCGCCTTCCTCTTGTCGGACGGATTATCGGCATTATAATAGAGAAGCTCTTTTTTGCCGCGAGCGAGCGCCGCTGCAGGCTCGCTCAGCTCGGTCTTGATCTTCAGCTGCTTCACGTTCTGAACAACGGCGATCGTCGTGCCGCCATTAATCGCCATTCCCTCGGCAATGGCAAGATCCGTAAGCGTTCCGGCTGCCGGAGCTGCAATGTTAAAGCTCTCGAGCGTCAAATCAGCCTGCTCCAGCTGAACTTTGGAGGCATCCACTTGCCCTTCATATACGACAAGCGAATTAGCGCTGTCATGGGAGGCAAGCTGCTGCTTGGCAGACTCCAAATTTCGGCGCGCTGCATCGATCAACTGCTGATCCTCCTGCGAGCTTGCTTGAATAAACGCATCCTCCAGCGCTGCGATCGAATTCACAAGAGCGGCGCGGCTTGCGGCCTGATCGACCTTAGCCTTCTCAAGCGATTTTTGAGCGCTTGATAGACCTGCTGCCGCTTGCTTCTTCTGCAGCTCGGCGCTGCGAGATTCCAGCTTCGCGATCACTTCACCTGCCTTGACTGAATCGCCGTTTTTCTTTAATAGTTGAACGACTTTTCCGCTTGCAAGCGCAGGAATATCCAGCCTGACTGCTGCACTCACCTCCGCTACCTGCTCCCGCGGCTCGCCCATGCTAACCTTGGCGGCGGCTTCCGTCTTAATTTCGATGGCAGGTGCGTTCCCGCTTTCTTCTGCGACAGGTTCCGCTGCGGAGCAGCCCGCCAGCAATAGAGCGATTGCGATAAAAGCGGCTGCCGCCGCTCCTTGCTTCCTTTTTGTAAATCGTAGAAACATATGATTCAGCTCCCTTCTATACCTCTAATCCTTTAGGTGTGTGGTTGTCCGGATGAGGGACTGCAGGTTTATTCGGCCTGCCCAGCATTTTGTTTTTGAGCGCTTCAAGTATTTCATATACGACAGGTACGACGACCAGCGTAAGCAGCGTCGAAGTAATTAATCCGCCTATAACAACAACGGCTAGTCCTTTGGAGATAAGCACACCTTCGCCAGCGCCCAGCGCCAGCGGCACCATAGCCGCAATCGTCGCAACGGCAGTCATAATGATCGGACGCAAACGAACGAGGCCCGCTTCGATCAAAGCTTGACGGACAGGCATGCCTTCCTCCCGCAGCTGCTGCGCGCGGTCCAACAGGACGATCGCATTGGTGACAACGATGCCGATCAGCATCATAAATCCGATCAAGGAGGTGACGTTGATGGATTCATTGGATATAAGCAGCCCAAGCAATCCTCCAATAATAGCAAGCGGAAGCGAGAATAGAATCGCGAATGGCGTACTCGCATTGCCGAAGCAAAGCACCAATATGAAGTAGACAATGGCTATAGCAATGCCCATCGCTAGAAACAATTGCGAGAAGCTCTCCGCAATATCCTCCGAGACACCCTGTATCTCGGTCGAAACGCCTGTAGGCAGTTCTATATCTACGAGCGCAGCCGATACCTTCGCGCTGACCACCGTCTGGTTAGGCGAATTGATCAACGCCGTTATTTTCACAATTTGCGATTGCGATTCCCTGCTTAGCGACACCGGAGCCTGTACCTCCTCCAGCTTAGCCACCTCTTGCAAGTAGACGATTCCGGCTGTTGGCGATTGAATCGGCATTTTGCCAAGCCGCTCCATCGAGTTTTTATCCTCGTCGGACAGTTTCACAACCGCGGTATACAGCTGATTATCGAGACGGATGTCACCCAGTGGCTGCTCTGCAATCCACATGCTTACCGCGTCCCGTACTTGAGCCGGCGATAGGCCGAGCTCTCTTGCCTTGGACTGCGAGACGGTAATGCTTACCTCTGTTTTCGCATCGCTAAGCGTATCCTCAATATTGATTAGCTCCGGGAATTGCTGCAGCTTCTCCTTCACAAGGCGCGCGCCCTGCTCCAGCAATTGCTGGTCTTCCCCTTTCAGCACATAGGAGAAGTTGGATGTACCTACACCCCCCGTATCTCCTCCGGTCGTTTGCGTCTCCACTTCAGACCCTTGCGGAAGCTGGGCTTCGATCATTTCTTTATATTGCTCCAGAACCCGCTCTACATCAGCATTTTCATTGAGCTCTGCCGTTATGTTTGTGATGTAAGGGATCTGCTCATCATCATCATTGTAGCCAACCAAAGATTCTACAAAGGTAAACAGCTTGTCCCCTGCGCTGTCCTTCGCTTCAAGCAGCATGTTCTCGATCTGCTGCATCTGCAGGTCGCTGCTTGCAAGCGAGGTTTCGTATGGAAGCTTCACCTGAATGAAAACAAGCTTCTCCGGTCCGCCTGAGGGCAAGAAGTTAACAGCCAAATTCGGAATCGTAATGACCATTGTCGCTATCAATAAGACGAGTGACAGCAGCAGCGTCTTGATTCTGTTCGACAGGCACCATTCAAGCACGCGCTGGTAGAAACGCGGTATCTTTCCTTCATGCGAATGCTCTTTCATTTTGAATTGCTTTCTGCTGCGAAGCACGAGCAGCTTGGTCATCATCGGAATGACCGTCAGGGCAACCAGCAGAGATGCAAGCAAAGCACAGGACACGGTCAAAGCGAATGGCCTGAACATTTCCCCTACGATGCCCGTTACTAGTGCCAGCGGCAAAAATACGCCAGCCGTAACAAGCGTCGAGGACGTAATAGCCATCGATACCTGCTTCGCGGCCATGATGACGACCGACTGGTTGCGCTCCTGCGCTTTTTCCAAGTTGCTGTAAATATTCTCAATAACGACAATACTATCGTCCACGATTCGTCCAATTGCGATAAACATGCCGCCAAGCGTCATAATGTTAAGCGTAATGTTCAGGCTCGACATCATCACTAGCGTAATTAAAACCGATAGCGGGATCGAAACAAGCACAATTAACGTCATTCTTATGTTGCGAAGAAACAATAAGATCATGAGCGATGCGAGAATAATCCCGATAAAGCCTTCCTTCAAAATGCCGCCAATCGACTTCCTCACTTCATCGGCGCTGTCATAAATTTTATTAAACGTAATCTGAGGCTGCTGCTTCTCCCAATCGGCGATAACCGCATTGACTGCGTCTGAGAAATCAACAGCGTTTGACGCGCTTGTTTTATACAATCGAATGCCTAGCGCAGGCTTGCTGTTAAACCTTGCAATAAACTTCTCATCATTAACAGCCTTTATTTCCGCCAAATCTTTCAGCAATACCGTCTGTCCTTTACTTGTAGCCAGCTCTAGATTTTGCAATCCGTAAATGCTGTTTAAATCGCCCTTCACGCGTGCCATTTGCGCTTTTCCGTCTAATTCGACGGAGCCTACAGCACCGTTAGTCAGAGCCGACTGTATCGCGCTCGTAACCTCTACCCCCGACAGCCCAAATACGGACAAGGCATCCGCCTTCAGCAAAATGTCGAGCGTCGTCTCGCTCACGCCAATCGAGTCCGTATGGTCAATGCCATCGACACCTTCGAGACTCGGCTTGATTTTGTCCTCATACAGCTTATTCAGCTCGCCCTGCGACATCCCCTCGTCCGCATAGAGCGTTAAATAATAGGCCGGGCTTGAGGAAAAGCCGAAGGTCATCACTTTAGGCGAAGCCGCGCTGGCAGGCAGCGTGACCTCCTGCACTAAGCTTTCCAAGTCCTTCTTCTTTTTCTCGATATCCGCGCCTTGCTTAAACTGTACGACTATGCTCGATACATTATCGCTGGATGTTGAGCTCAACGTATCCAAATCTTGAAGATTAGCGATCTTATCCTCAATTGGCTTCGTCACCTCTTCCATCACATCCGTAGGCGGTGCAGGATAGGTCGTCACAATCATAATGACTGGGAACGAGATATCAGGAATATTTTCCACCTTGAGCGATGATGCCGAGTACAGTCCTCCTCCGATTAGCATCGCGATTAAAATCATCATTGCGGCCACTTTATTCATCGAAAAGCGGATCAAACCATTCAACCAAAACCCCTCCTAGCTTATCTATATAAAACGATTGTTTAAATATCGGCATTTTCTTGGTCTAAGTTGAATGAATTCATCATTTGTCACCAAATTGCTACCTTTTGCACAAAAGACCGATTCCCGCTTGGGAAACCGGTCTTGCCATTATCGACTTAAATTAATTAAAGCGTATCGATTGCGCCACATCGTTAATCATTTTAAGGTTGCTATCCGTTGCGTGCATATCGTACGTAATAAAACTAAACACGATCGAACCCTTTTCAGTATCAAAGATATACATGGCAAGCGTATAAGGTAGATCCTCCTCTGGCGTAGAGTAGTGAAGTTCTACTTTTTGCCCCGATTTCCCATTGATCGTTACCGCAGAAGATCCCTTAGCCGTAACCCCCTCTGAGACACCATCATTTGAATTTGGAACCTCTAATACAGTCGACACGATTGACGCAGCTTTTTCGTTCGACTCGAAAATTTGGAGATCTCCCGCACTGTAGGAAAAAAAGACCTCATCCTTGTCCAAGTTGTTTTGCACGCCATCCCAGTATGTAGGAATATCAATGGAGTACCCATAGGTTGAGCTGCGCTTCATTGTTTTCCCGCTGCGGTCAACCAGATCATAATCATCCTCGACGGTTCCAAAGCTTTTCTCTATAAAAGCCGTATCGATATCAGCGGAGCCAATAATCTGCTTGTACGTTTGCATGCTCTTCGTACTATTGGAAGAAGGGTATATATAGTCGAACGAGTAACGATAGTCCCCAGAAATGTAGGTAACCTCGATATAGGTAAACCAAATGTTGTCGCCGAATGAAATCTCATAGCTCAGCGTTTGAGCATTGCCATCTAGCAAGGTAATCGGTGCCTTCGCTATATTGCGAAGATTTGAAGCAGCGTAGTCCTCGCGAATACGCGCTTCCCTGCGTGACGCCCAGTTCTCAAGCGTATCTCCCGGTGCAGCTGCTGAGAACGAGAATTGGAAAGCATCGGTATCATTCTCATACCATGGTGTCGTGCTCTCCGGATCGCTGCTCCAGTCGGCCGGCAGCTTAACGGTCAAGCCATAGTCAGCATCCTTAAACGTAATGGATCCATTCTTCACCTTCGTAATATCTTTTAACGTCGTATCCGCTTGGTTAAAGGAAGGCACAAAGCTATTTAAAAACGCATCATAGCTGTTCAGCACCGTTTTGTCCGCACCTTTTGCACCTACAATTACAATGTAAAAGGTATCCTCTTTCTGAATGCCGCGGTACTCATAATACATTTTTGTTTGTTTCGCGTAGCTTACCACCTTCTCAAATGTAAGACCATTCACCGTAATGGCACGTTTATCCACCGTAATCTCATCTTCATCATAATAGGACAGGATGAGTTCTCGCTTTTCTTCAATTGACAGCTCGTCGTCGCCGACACGCTCAGTAAACACGTTTACTTGCGCAGCAACTTTAGAATCATCCACCGTATCTGCCCATTTTACAAAATCACCGTTGTCGCTTTGAAGAACTTGAACGAGACCTGTTGGATATTTCAACGACCAACCATAGTAGCTGTCGCCAACTTTTGTTTTACCGAAATCCGAATCGATCGACGTTCCGCCAGCTCCTGACGTTTGCGCGCGGACACCTACGATAACCGTTTCTTTCGTTGCGCTGTCAGCTGTTATTTTCGCGCCAAAGGCTTCTACAATAACGCGAAGCGGAACCATCGTCGAGCCTTTGACGGCTACAGGAGCGACGGCTACTGCTTTTGCAGCACCATTTACTTTTACCGTTTTGCTTCCGAAGGTTAGGACGATCTTGCGGTCATTGTATGTAAGAGTAATCACATTGCCATTTTCCAATTTAAGTCCTGCTCCAAAAGCATTTGTAATGACCTTCAGCGGAACCATTGTTGTGCCATTGCTTACAAATGGGGGTACGACGGTAGTCGACTTCCCGTTAATTTTGACCGTGGGGCTTCCTGTCTTCAAACGAACTTCAACCTTATTGTCTGCATCTGCGGCGAATACGGCAATTGGCAGCATAGCAAGGATAAGCAATGCTGGCAGCAGAAGAGAAAACATTCTTTTGTACAAATTCATTTTCATGATAAATAGCTCCTTATTATCAAATAATTGCGATGCTTTTGGGCTTCATCCTTAAAATTAACCTTCGACTAGTGTCAGCTTCCGAGTCGCAAGATCGCCGTCGATCTGCAGCATAACCTCGACCTGTTGACCAGGCAAATAGCTTTTCAGCAGCTCATTAAGCTCAACGATCGTGGATACTTGCTTGCCTGCAACTTTATAAAGCAAATCGCCGTTTTGAATGCCGATTTTTTTGGCTGCTGACGAAGTTACGGATTTGACCGTTAATGGATCAGAGGTCGGGATGCCGATAAATGCTGACCAGCTTTCCTCAAGCCCCAGTCCAAGCGATGCACGTTTGACATGCCCGTATTTGAAAAAGTGATTCGTAACGTATTGTACGGTATCGGCAGGAATAGAAAATCCGAGATTATCGACGCCTACCTCTACAAACTTCAAAGAGTTGATGCCGATGACCTCCCCCTTCATATTGACGAGCGGTCCGCCGCTGTTGCCAGGGTTAATGGCTGCATCCGTTTGAAGGAGATTATAGGCTGATGAGACACTGCGGTTCATACCGCTCAAAATACCGCTTGTCGCTGTATTGCGAAGCGAGAATGATACTGGAGTACCAATCGCCACAACCGTTTCTCCAACCTGTACCTTAAGCGGGGACGGCGCCAGCTTCGCGGTAGGAAGCTTCGCAGCTTTAATTTTCACAAGCGCCAAGTCACTCGCCTCATCATGATGGGTTCGTTCTGCATCATACTGCTTGCCGTCTGCCGTTACGACAACCAAATTGGTCATATCCTCGACGACATGCGCATTTGTTACGATCCATCCGTCTGCCTTAATAATTACACCCGTTCCGTGCGCCAACGCATATCTCGGATCAGCCGAGCCGATATCCTTCGGCTTGCCGATTATGGCGACGACGGAAGGCGATACCTTCTTGACGACGGATGGAATATCGACCGGCTTATACACATAAGTGTTCGTCTTCGAATCAAATGTTCCGCTTCCGCCCAGCGTGTTCGTCAACGAGCCCGCTTTCACATAAACCTCACCATTAACCTTAATCGCGTTCAATGCGTGCGTTGCTGAATTGCCTGTGCCTGTACCCGCAGCCCATGCTGTTCCTGCAGCGACAATCGCTCCTAAAACGATAAAACTGCAAACACGCAGCACACTGCTTTTCATGGATTCCATCTCCCTGTCTCTATACTGGCTTCGGTATTGATCCTGCAATACAATATTTAACAACCATTTCGTAATATAGCATATTTCTCCATCACCAACAACGAAAAATAGAGAGATTGCTAGTTCCATAGAGGCCTATTCAAACCGGCATTGTTCGCGCACTATGCTTGTTTTGTTTATTTATTATGCGATTTTGTCAAAAGTCGTTTCCATTATGTGTTCTCATTACAGAAGTGGTATACTATATTGGACTACTAAATCAATCCATTTGATGGATTCGGGAGGTAAATGAACAAATGAAATTAGGAGTATTCAGCGTGCTTTTTGCACAAAAACCGTTCGAGGAAGCACTCGATTATATCGCTTCCAAAGGACTTGATGCCATTGAGATCGGAACTGGCGGATACCCAGGAAACGCGCATTGCGATTTGGATGGATTGCTAGCGGATGAAGGCAAACTGAAAGCGTTTAAGCATGCGGTAGAATCACGTGGATTGATGATCAGCGCGCTTAGCTGCCACGGCAATCCGCTTCACCCGCAAAAAGCGATTTCTTCGGAGCATGATGAGGTTATTCGCAAAACGATTGAGCTTGCCAACCGTCTAGAGGTATCGGTCGTCAATACATTCTCCGGCTGCCCAGGCGACCATGAGGATGCTAAATATCCGAACTGGCCTGTTGCTCCATGGCCAAATGATTTCCAAGATATTTTGAAATGGCAATGGGAAGCAAAAGTTATTCCATATTGGTCTGAGATCGCTAAGCTTGCAACTGCAGGCGGCGTAAAAATTGGCCTTGAGCTTCATGGCGGCTTCTCCGTTCACAGCCCGGCTACTATGCTTCGCCTTCGCGAAGCGGCTGGAAACGCAATCGGCGCTAACCTTGATCCAAGCCACATGTGGTGGCAAGGCATCGATCCTGTTCAAGCGGTACATATTCTTGGCCGTGCAGGCGCGATCCATCACTTCCACGCGAAGGATACAACGATCGATCCAATCAACGTCAATCATCATGGCGTAACGGATATGCAATCCTATAGCCTGATGCTCGATCGCGCTTGGCAGTTCCGTACGGTTGGCTATGGCCATGACCTTAAAACTTGGGCAGACATCCTTAGCGCGCTTCGTCTTGTCGGCTACGACTACGTTGTCAGCATCGAGCACGAAGACGGCTTGATGTCCGTAGACGAAGGCTTCACGAAGGCTGTTCAAAATCTTCAACAAATTCTCATCCGCGAGCCGCTTGGCGAGATGTGGTGGGTATAATAGATCAACAAGAAAAAGGTCTGCCGGACTTGTCCGGCAGACCTTTTTCTATGCGACATGCTACGCCATCCAAACTTTTGTGATCATAATGAAGTCGATCAATAAAAACAATGCCAGCGAAACTGTCGTAAAGCCGATCGCGAAAATGTTTTTCTTCGGACGAGCGTTCAATAGCCGAACGAGACCGATTGCGATCAAAATGGTAAAGGCAAGCATAAACCAATCGAAAGTACCAATTTTACTTGCTGCTTGAGCTGCTTCTTCTGCCAAAAACATGAAGGGACCTCCTTTTTTTCGCACGTAACCTATATTACTATATGTTAGCTTTTTGTGGCTTCGGACGCAAGTCTGAATCAGGATTCGTAACAACTTTGTCACGATTTCCAATATACGCTTCTATAACTATTCCTATTCTACCCCACAAATATAAATTGTCCATCTCTTCCAAGATCTATAACTGCAAAAAAAGGGACAGGGAAGCGTTAGTCCAACGCTCCCCTTATCCCTGACCGCCTATTTGCTATTCAGCAATGCTAAAATCATCGTAACTGCTTCTGCTCTGGTTGCGTTATCCGCAGGAGCGAAGATGCCGCCTTCTCTGCCTTGAATAAGCTTCGCTTTGAATGCCGCGGCTACATATGGCTTTGCCCATGCCGATATTTCATCCGCATCCTTAAACGTTAACTCTACATGATTCTCAAGCGGAAGCTTTAACGCCCGGACAATCATCGCCGCAATCTCTATGCGCGTAATGGCCTGAGCCGGACGATAAGTATTGTCTTGGAATCCGCTTACAATACCGGACTTCACCATGCTCGCAATATATGGCCTAGCCCAAGCCGGAATTTGGTTCAAATCTGCAAAATCGATATCTGCTTCTGCTTCCAAATGCAGCGCTCTTGCTAGCATCGCCGCAAATTCTCCACGCGTTACGTTTGCATTCGGACGGAACGTATTGTCCGTGTAACCGTTTATGAATTTAAGCTGAACCGCTTCTTGAATCGCTTTGGATGCCCAGTGGCCTTCAATATCAGTTAGAACGATAGGTACGGATGGCTTGGAAGGCTCTTCTACATCCGGTTTCTCCGGTTCAGGCTTCGAGATCCCCCCTCCAGGGTTGCCGTCGCCAGGCGAGGTGGAATTCGCTAGCGTCCTCACAACAACGCTAGGGCCATCCTCGCTCCATTTGCCGCCTGCGTTATTCGCTTCTATTTTGAACGCGTACGATGTGTCCGCAGTCAGCCCGACAACTTGATAGCTATATACACTGCCTGCTACGCTCGCCTGCTTTACGCCATCTTTATAAACTGCGTATTCGGTAATGCTAGGCGCATCATCAGCCCCGCTCCAGTCCAAGGTTACCCCGGTTTGAGACACGTTCGAAGCGGTTACTGCCCCTTTCTCCCATGTTGGCGGCTCAGGCACAGGCTGTTTTACATGAAGCGTTAGCGCTTTGGTCGGCAATGTGACTAACTCGCCCGTCGAAGCGTATTTGATATTATCGAAGGCAAATGTACGTCCATTCGCACTATCCCATAAGTAGCCGAGTACGATCCGGTCAAAGCTTGCAATCGCTGTCGTTGTTTTCACCAATTGACCATCGATATACATCTTCAAATCGGTTCCCGATGTGTAATCCCACTTCAGCTCATGCCAGCCTACGCTCCGCTTAATCGGCGTTGCCTCCCATGCGGTTGAAGAAGCGCTTGCCCTTACCGAGTAATGGGTCAATGAGCCATAAGCGCTGCCATCATAGAGCAAGCCCATTCCTGCCAGCAAGCTGCTTCTAGCGTTGCCGACATGCGCGACCACTCGCGTCTTCGAGCTTTCGGAGCCGTCATCATAAAGCATCATCGATACGACGCCCTGCTGCTTGCCGCCAAACACCTTTTGAATGGCATTGCTGCCGTTTCCAACTACATAAAGGGCGCTTTGATCGCCATGATACGCGACTGCATCAGATATGCTGCCCGTTGTTATGCTCGTGCCCGTCTCCGGCGTGAAGTCATTCCAGCCGTTCTCGAAGCTTTCCGAATAAATTAAATCCTTGTATTCCTGCACCTTAGCGGAAACCTCAACCTCCGTCACACCGCTTAAGTCGCCGGTCACTTCAAGCTTGCCCGTCAAGGAATCAACAACAACATTCTCATTATTTGTCGCATACTCCACTTGATGATAATCTGCATATTGGATCGTATTTTGTTCCTCGGTCACACCGTCAATTCTTAGCTGCAGCTTAGATTTCTCATCCGATAGCTCCGTGCCGTCCGAAGCGATCTGATAGGATATGACCTTGGAAGGTGCGTGAACAATGACCCGTGACTCCGCTTTAACACTCGGATTAATGGTGCTTTCAGCCGTAATGGTCGTTTCTCCCTCAAGCAGCGGCGACACAAATCCTTGCGCATTAATTGCCGCTACAGCTGGATTGCTGCTGGACCACTTAATGCCTTTAAACCAAGCATTCTCAGGCCCGACTATTGCGGACAGCTTCTCTCCTCTATGCTTGGCATGAAGCTCCAGCACCGGCTTGTCGATGACGATGGTTTGCGGCATCATTTCCGGTGCCTGCTCGCTTGGCGCATCACCCGAATATTCATGCGCTCCGATATCCGTTTTAGCAGCTGATGAAATCGGATTATTGAAGAAGTCCTTTGTCGCAGATGCCCATACGGACGGCGTCAAGGCCGTCATATCCATCCCCGCATCGATAGCCGGCGAGCCTGGAAGCAGCTTGTATCCATTTAACTTTTCTACATCAAACGCGCTTTGGCTAGCGTTAACGATATCCTTTGGCTCCTCGCCCGCTCTTGCGAATTGCGGACTCGCAAACAAGTTTTGTTCGAGTGACAATCCAGTAAGCTTCAAGTCAAGATAGCCGCTCCCCGGATAAAAGATATTATTTTTCACTTCGCCGCCAGCAAAGCGATCTTGACCGATCGGCGTATTGGCCTTGGAGTAGAAGATGTTATTGTAAAATCTTAAATATTTTCCCGGATCGCTGATCAGCTTCGTCTGCACATGCGCATCCGTAAAGAATGTGTTGTTATGAATCAGCGGCGCATCTCCAAGCGTAGTCGGCAGGTAATGGAAGAGATATCGTCCGTCTCCATCATTTACGCTGACGTTATAGCGCACGAGCGAGTTTGTGGAGCCGCTCATAAATAGAATGAATCCGCCGCGGTTGCTATGGCTATAGTTGTATTGATACAGCGTTCCTTCGCAGAACATGTCCACATCAAAAGCCTGTCCGTCGTTGTAGCCATAAATACCGCCATACACCTCATTATATTGGATGACCATATCCTTTACGCCGATGACCCAAAGGCCGGCATAGTTAACATTGCCTACATTTTTCGCAGAATGTCTGACAACCGTATTGTATTCCATTCTGCCGTTGGTTCCCACATTGCTCATGACGAAGCCGTCACCCTGCACGTCGGCAACATAATTGTTATTGAACACGATATTTTTGAGAACTCTAGGAAAGTTGGCTTTCGTGTCGCCTTCCCGGTAAAGTCCCGCATTCCGAATCCCTTCAATATCAACTCGTTCAACGGTATTCCCCTCAACGAGCACATCCTCAATATTGCCTAGGATCAGAATGCCGCCGCTGCCTACCTTCCAGCCTGAAGGGTTGCCGTCGACATCATGTATGTAGTTGTTTCTTACTACGATGCCCCGGTGTGGATTAGCTTCCCATTCCGTTACATTTGTCGAGGCCGTTCTAATGTTGATGCCCGCACGCTGAGAGACAACGTCAGGGTTTTTGTTCGTTAATTCGAAGTTGCTAAATTGCAGATAGCTGCCATCGACAACATCGATCGTTGCGGATAACGTTTTATCTTTTACACCTGCATAGTTAAGGATAATAGCTGATTTTTCAGTCGTTGTTGTACCATTGCCATTAATGATCGGTCTTATAGACGGATCGTCGCTGCCGTATTTATCGAAAACAATAGGCGCTTCTTGCGTTCCCGAAATCCCTCTTAGCTTCAAGGAGCCATTCCATACGTCTCCAGCCTTGAATAAAATCCGGTCCCCGGGCTGCCAGCTTACGCTGTTGACCTTCTCTAATGATGCCCACGCTTGATCTTCCGATTTACCATCGTTTGCATCATTTCCCGCATTGCTCACATAATAGGTTGAGCCTGATACCGTCTGTTCTGCTGCAGCCGTCGGCTGCGCTTCCTCCGAAGATTCGCTGAGCTCCTGCGCCGAAACAGCGGGGATCGCCATTGTCGTTAAGAGTGCTACGAACAGAATCATTGAAACGAGCTTTTGCTTCATTAGATGTTTCAAAAACATCTACCTCCTCATATTTTGATGGAATCATGTTTTGATCGTAATGTTGTGGAACACCTCCTTATTCAATTGAACCTTCGATTCTTTCAAACGCTTGCCCACTTCCGCTTCCAGACGCTCTTGCACATAAAGCTGAATGACTGCGCTTTTTACTTCCTCATACTTTTCAAGCCCTTTATCCCGCTTCAACACAAGCCTGTACATAAACCATTCGTTGTCGGATTGTTCGATCTCGCTGAGCTCGCCTGTCGAGAAATCGAGAAACTGGAGGTACAGATTTTGAGATTGTGTGTCTTCTTTCGAGGTCTCATCCAGGTTCAAGGTCAGATGCTCGGTCGTTACCTCTTCACCAAGAAAAGCCGCTGCCTCGTCAACGGGGATATTTTTTTCAGTAGAGACTTGGCGGATCTTAATTAATTGTTCCTGCTCGCCCGCTTCGTTCTGGAGCGAAATTTTCTCATAATCAAACGCATAGCCTTTATGAAAATACGGCTCCTTCACCTTGTCATAGTAGGATTTAAGTTCACCATCGGACAGCGTGCGCTGAGCTTCCTTCGTCCATTTATCGATTAGCTTTTGAACGTTCATGCTATGGTAATAGGAGTAGTACTCCGCTAGCCCATATTTTTGGGGACCGTAGATAGGCTGCTTATTTGCGAGCTTTTTTGCTCGATCCTTATTTTCCTGCTCATATCTCTTCAAGAACGCCTCATAGGAAATGTCGCTGACGATACCGTTCTCTTTCATGATGATTTGCTCGATCTTAACCTTAGTAAGCTCATCCAATGCTTTTTGCTTCGCATACGCGAGCGGGTTTTCGCCGTTAAAGGAAGAGGTCCAAAAGCTCTTGCCGTAATCGGCATTATAGGTGCGTTTGAAATAGCTGGTTGCTAAGGCCTTGTTATTTTGCAAAAAAGCTTCAAATTCACGATCCGATACGTTGTACTTGCCGATCGAAAAAGCAGTGTTTGCATTGGAGCCTAATGACCGCATGTCGCCAAGCCCAAATGCCCCGGCAATAAATAAAATCAGGATGCTAGCTAAAGCGAATAGAAGCCTTTTCCTTCTCACAACATCCTTCCTCCCTCCATAAATGTAAGCACTTACAATTATGCTTTGTACCATTATAGACAGAAAGCAAACTTCGCTATAATGAATAAATTTGACTGATGTCGTATAAATTTTACCTTTTTCAGCTATTGCAGCTGATTATGAGATTGGAAACGCCTTTACGTGATGAACCACCTCTCCAACGCAAAAAAGAACCTCCGAATCCAAATGAATTCAAAGGTTCTTTTTTGCTATAAGCTGCCGCCCACCGTGATTGTTACCAGTAGCCTTTAATCCCCTTCTGCATGCGAATCAGCGCTTCCACATAATAATAATCGCCCCAAATCATATAATCATCAGGCGCACGATCGCCGCGCACATGATAGGACCCGTGCCGCAGCAGTCCTTCCGCATCCGGCAGATCTGTTGTTGCATATCGGCTGAACAACGACCCCATGCTGCTTTGGAGCGCCTCCTCGAATATGGCGTGGTCGGAATCGTCCGCAGACAGCACCTCCAGCAATTCAAGCAGGCCGCAAGCGGCAATGGCAGATGCTGAGCTATCTCGCGGTGTATGCGATTCAATCGGCACATCAAAATCCCAATATGCAACCTGATCCTCCGGCAGATGCTCAATGAAGTAATGCGCCAGCCGTCTGGACGTCTCCAAAAAAGCGGCATCCTTCGTATAACGATAGGCAAGAGCGAAGCCATAAATGCCCCATGCTTGGCCTCTCGTCCAAGTTGAGCCATCCTCATAGCCTTGATGCGTCCCGCCTCGAAGGGCATGGCCGGTTTTGGGGTCAAAATAAAACGTATGGTAAGACGACCGATCTCCGCGCACCAAAAACTTTTGGCTTGTACAAGCATGCTTGTACGCAATATCATAATACTTCTGCTCGCCAGTCTGCTCATATGCCCAGAATAAGAGCGGAAGATTCATTAAACAATCGATGATCATCCGTCCGCCATTTTCCGGGTCATCCTCCTTGCCCCATGCTTGAATAATGCCAAGCTGCGGCCGCCAGCGCGAATAAAGTTTTTCTGCCGCTTGCAGAGCGACCGAACGCGCCTCTTCACTTCCCGTCACACGCCACTGCGCCACTGCTGACAATGAATATAAAAAACCGATATCATGATGATCCAGCGCTACATGGCGATCCAGACGGTCTTTAAAGTTCGGCAGGTATGATTCCGCCGCTTCCTTATAGAAGGAATCATCGCTGTATTCGTAGGCAAGCCACATCATGCCGATGTAGAAGCCCTCTATCCAATCGTCATTCTCTCCCCATTCATAACGCTGCCCTTCTGTAATATGCGGCAGCTTTCCTGGGTGTTTACCAATATTTTGTTTCACTTTGCCAATCGCATCATTAATTGCTGTTTGCCACATAAACCATTCACCGCCTTATACGTTATCCATCACCTTGCTTTGTCCTCTATTCCTCTAGCTCTCTCCGTTTTACTCGAAATGGCCTTTGCTCCAAACCGAATATTCGCTAGGTCTCATGCCCATCTCTCGCTTGAACAATTTAATGAAGTAACTTTTGTTGGCATATCCCAAATAATCCGAAATTTCTTCAACGCTTTTGCTAGATTGCTGAAGCAGCTCCTTTGCTTTCTGCAGCTTGACCATATTGACATATTCGATGAAATTTTGGTTCGTCTCTTTTTTGAACAGGCGGCTAAAATAGCTGGAATTCAAGTTCAAATGATGAGCCATATCCTCAAGTGTCAGTTTTTCCGTAACATGCGTTACGACAAATTGCTGCGCCTTGATCACTTCCGTCCGTCTTGAGCTGATCGCATAGATGCTTAATCGTCTGGAGAGCTCATTCAAATGCTTAATCATCCACTCCTCCAAATGATCCAGCGTTTCAATCGCGTTCACCGCATCATATAATTTCTCGCCGGATAGGAAGGGATGATACTGGAGCGTAACCTTCGTCTTCATTTGCAAGTCCATGAGCAGCTGCAGCACGAGCTCCTTCACGTCGCTAGGATGGAATTTTTTCACTCGAACGACATTTGACCACTCCACGATCGTATTCCGCAGTGCATCAGGCTCATTTAAAGCGATGCTTTGATTAATGCGCGCGAATAACTGAGCATACTCGGTATACATATCTTCTTTCGAAAAGGGCGCGATTTCGAAGCTATGAACGGTCGATTCCCTCAGGTAAAAGCAATGCTCCGGCTGCTTCAGCATTGGCAGCAGAACCTCTTGCATTTCTTTTGGCCCTCTCGTTTCCCTTCCCTGAATACAGGAAACCGATATTTTTAAGTACGTTTGGATAGCTGCAATAGCCTCCCGCATCGCATAATAAATGAGCTGCTGATCTTTGGCGGGCTCATCGCTGCCATACAAAATAACGAGCTGCTTATTGCTGTAACGGAACGTCAACCAGCGGGAAGAATCCAATAAGTCCTGCAATACATTTTCCACCGAGAAAGCAATCGTATAATCGTTTAATTTCCTATTGCTTGCTACGGTCGACATCCGGTCAATAATAAGAACGAGCGGGATGTAGCTTTTGGCATGAAGCAAAACACCGTTGGCCCTGCCGTGCTCGATCCAGGTCTCTTTTTTCCAGAACGATTGAAACAAGGTGTCTTTCAGAAACTTTTCCTTAAACGCCGATTGATTCATCGCCTCTTTTTGCTTATACAAGAGCATGTCTGTCGTTTTCTTATTTTCCGCCTGCAAATCGGTCACGATATTTTTCAAGATCGCTTGCAGCTCTTCGACATCCAAACTTTCCTTCAATATATAATCCTTCACATTCAGCTTCAGCGCTTGCTGCGCATACTTAAATTCATTGTGGCAGGAAAGCACAACAGCTCTGCCTTTCGGATTAATTTCGCAAAATTTCTCCAGCATCTCAAGCCCGCTCATCTTAGGCATGCCAATATCGGTCAAAATAATGTCGGGCGGATTTTGGCATGCGGCCTCCCAAGCCTCTAGGCCATTTGAATAACAGCCGATCAGCTTAATATCGAGCTCCTGCCATAATACCGTTTGTGAGAGATAACGTATGACCGGATAATCGTCATCCACTAGAATTGCCGTCAACACGCTGCGCACCTGCTCTCTCACATTCAAATGGAAAAATTAAAGTTATCGTCGTTCCAACACCGGACTCGCTTTCGATCGTCGATTTAACAGACTCTCCATAAACGAGGCGCAGCCTTTGAAACACGTTTTTGACGCCGATACCGGAAAAACTTTTTCTCTCGCTATCCTGCGCATCATGATCGTCCTCGCTTTTTGCTTGAAGCTCCTTCAGCTTGCCCTCCGTCATGCCGATGCCGTTATCCCGCACCTTTATTTGCAGCAGCTCGCGTCCATCGCCTTTCTCCTTGCTGGCTTCGATAAAGATTTCGCCGTCATATTGCTCAAAGCCGTGAATAATCGCATTTTCAATCAATGGCTGTATCATGAAGCGCGGAACTAATGCTTGCTCGCAGCCATTCTCGAAGTTATAAGCGACCCTAACCTGATTGGCATGGCGGAAATTCATCAGCTTCACATAATGGAGCACGGTGTCCACCTCTTCTTGCAGAGGAATAAACTCGTTATCCCGATTAATCGTCATTCGCAGCAGCGAGGACAACGATTTGATTAATTCCGCATTCTCCCGATCCCCTTGCACCAATATATTGAGCCTGATCGAATTGAGCAGGTTGAACATAAAATGCGGATTAATTTGCGCTTGCAGCATTTCCAGCTCGGCTTTGCGCTTCTTTGCCTGCTCTACCGTAATTTGCTCGAACATTTCCTGAATACGGTCTAGCATAAAATCTATCGTTTTAGCCAGATGGCCGACCTCGTTATGCCCGCGAATGCCATTGCGCTCGTCAAGCTGCCCGCGTCCGATCTTCGTTACGAACACGCTTAAATCGCGAATCGGCTTCGTCAATGCCGAGATCCGTATCGTCAATAAGCCAAAAAATAAGGAGAAAAACAAGGCTTGAACGATAAAGCTAATAAACAAAACCTGCCTGTTCTTATCGATGGCTGCTGACAAAGGAATAAGGCTGACGACTCGCCAATCATTGCTTTCTAGCCTCTGCTCCACATAAATGTATTTCTTGCCTTCTATTTCAATCGTTCGCCCCATTCCCTCTTGCTTCCACCATAGCAGCTTCTCCCCTATTCGGGCAGGGTCATCATGTGATATCACAACTCCGCTCGCGTCTAACAAAATCATTTCCTGATTTTCATTTGTGGTGAGATAGGGCCGAATCAACCGTTCATTCACATTAACGATCATGTAGCCGATAGGAATGCTAGCCGTCCGTTTGATCGGTCGTCCCATCGTAACGTAGGCGGTCTTCGTCTTCGCCGATTGGACGTGCTCTCCCAGCCAATAGGATGAGAACATCGGCAGCTCATTTAAATGCGGAAACCAGCTTTTCTCATACCATAATCTCGGGTTTAGGTCGCTATGCGAATAGTTCGTATAGAAGGGTTCTTTCACCCCTAATATCGTGACCTGAAAATCATCCTTTTGGATAAAAAGATCGTCCAAAATCCGCGATAGCTTGCTGAAATTGACCGCATATTCTTGCTTCTGCTGCGGCAAGGCTAATTCAGCCTTATTGACCATAAGCATTTGACGGATTTCGTTATTCATCAATACAAAATTGGATAGATTCAAGGTTTGCTCAAAGACGCTGTTTATTTCGGATTTAGCGACTTTAAGCGAGTCTTCTGCGTTCAATACCACTTTTTCCAAAATAATATCTCTCGTAAAATAATTCGTAACTAAATAAATAACGGCGAGCGGTATGACAAAACAAATCAATGCTGACCACACTAATTTCTTCCGCAGCGAATCTTGTCGAGTTAACACGAGTGCAGGCCTCATATCTGAATAGAATAGGGACAGAAATTGGTGCTCCTCCTGTCCCACAACATTGTAAGCCCTTTATTATGAAAGATCAATTTCAATTCGACACAAGATTAGTTCCCGTTGTTCTTAACAACCTCAGCGATATTTTTATCAATATTGGCGATCGTGGTGTCCACGTCCTGCTTCCCTAAAATGTACAATTCCGCTTCAGGGATAACCGTATTTTTAGCTTCATCGGCATATTTTGCAGGTACAGGCGCAGTTCCTGGAACTGTCGTGCTCATCGTATATTTCAGCGACTCCACATCAATTTTCGAAGGGTCCTTAGCTGCAGCTACAATCGTATCAATAAGCTTGCTGGAATCGGACTTCGCCCAGCCGGAGAATACGCGTCCGCTGATGCTTAGACCTTCAGAGGTATACCATCTTACAAACGTATAGGCCGCTTCTTTGTTTTTTGATTTTGCAGCTACGCCCATATAAGTCGGCTGTACTGGCGAGTAATGCTTGCTTTCTCCGTCCAATTTTGGAAGTGGGGCGAATGCGGTTACGAAATTAGCTGGAATCGCATCCGTGCCTCCGGATTCAGCTACCATCCAGTCTCCCATTGGCAGCATAGCAGCTAGACCGTTGAAATATTGGTTACGGTAAGCGAGCTTTTGCGAAATAATGTCCTCGTACATATTGGCGCTTTTATCTTCGTACATCATTTTTTTCATCATTTCCAAATTCGATTTAAACACCGGATCAGCTGCATTGGATGTACCGTCCGCTTTCAGGAATGTATTGTCGGTTGGTTTACTCATCATTTGCAATTGGAAGTAGTCCGGCCAGTTATGCAAATACGCGCCATAACGCTTCGTTGTTCCTTCGCCCTTAGTGAGCTTTTGCGCATATTCCATGAACTCGTTCCACGTCCAGTCCTTCGGAACCGGCAAGCCTGCCTCGTCTAGCATCTCCTTGTTCAAGAGCACGAACCAGCGCTGCATGGAAGAAGGCAAAGCATAAATTTTGTCGTTAACCTTCGTGTCTACCAAATATTCGTCCTCGTATTTATAACCGTCCTTCTCAATATAGCTATCCAAAGGCTCAAGCAAGCCAATATTAGCACGCTGCGAATAGTTCGTATAAGGCAGCTCGATGATATCAAGCTGGTCATTGGATGCCGCCATTAGGTCCAATTTTTGCATAGAAGCAACGGAGTCGCCTTTTTCATTGAGCAGGTCAAGCTCTACTTTAATATTCGGGTGTTTTTCTTCAAATACGGAAATGATTTCGGTCCACTTCGCTTTACCATCCGTTTGCCATGTGCTTAGCTTCAACGTTACTTGCTCTGCCGCTGTCTCTTTAGGAGCATTCGTAGCATTCGTAGCGTTTGTCGCAGTGCTGTTCGGAGTCCCGCCATTGCTGCCCCCGGAGCAAGCCGTTGCGAATACAGCCAAGCCCACTAACATCGTCGATAATCTCTTTTTCATCGTAACCCTCCTAATATTTATGACCCGTCTAGTTTTGAATACGTCTACAATCAAATCCTACCACGTACAAATCGTATTCGAAGTTCTCAAATTTTACTGAAGAGAAACAATTTTGACTTTGTTACCCTTTTACACCGCCAAGCGAGATCCCTTCGATAACCTGCTTTTGGCCAAGCGCAAAAATAATAAGCAGCGGAACGATTGCCGATACAGCACCCGCCATCATAAGCGAGTAAATATCTCCGTACTGGTCGCCAAACAGCCTGATGCCAAGCTGAATCGTGAATAGCTCCTTCGACTTCAAAAAGATAAGCGGATATTGGTAGTCATTCCACGTCCATATGAAACGCAGAATTGCATAGGTTGCTAGACCTGGGCGAATGAGCGGAAGCGCAATTTGAAAGAAGGAGCGGAAATGTCCTGCGCCGTCCATACGTGCCGACTCCATAAATTCATTGTTCACGCCCATAAAAAATTGTCTGAGCATAAATGCTCCAATAATGCTGAAGCTATTGATAAGTATAAGGCCAATATGCGTATCAATGAGATTCAACCAGTTAAACAATAGAAATTGCGGTACAAGCGACGCTTGCGGCGGTACCATGTACAAGGCAAGCACAAGCAGAAACATCGTATCTCTGCCGCGGAACCGTAATTTAGAGAAACCGAATGCAGCCAGAGCGCATACGAAAACATTTATGAATGTTGTCGTCAATGTAATGTAGATGGAGTTGAGATAATATTTAAAAAATCCTCCTGTCCACACCTGCTTGTAGTTTTCGATCAGATGCCACTTCGACGGAATCCATTCAATCGGAAAATTAAATACATCTGCCTCCGGTTTGAAGGAGGTGGTTAGCATCCATAAAAACGGGAGCAACGATATCATGCCCGCCGCTGCCATTAGGATTGTCCATATTATTTTTGATACACTCACGTTTTTCATTAGCTATGCCTCCTTTCCGAATTAATAGTTCACCCATTTTTTTTGTGCGAGCATTTGCAAGCCCGTAATCGCTAGGCAAATAACAAAGAGAACAAGAGCCATACTCGATGCGTAGCCCGTCTTCAATTGATTGAATGCCGTATCATATAGTTCATATACGATAACGGTCGTCGAATTGGCCGGTCCGCCCTGTGTGAGCACTTGGATCAAATCAAAGATTTTGAACGTCCCGATGATCCCGGTTACGAGCAGGAAGAAGGTCGTCGGCGATATGCAGGGCACCGTAATTTTTAGAAACTTGGTCCATACATTCGCTCCGTCAATATCAGCTGCTTCATACAAATCCTTCGGAATTCCCTGCAAGCCGGCAATGAAAATAATAATGTTATAGCCGAGCAGTATCCAGATTTGAATCATCATGAGCGATGGCATCGCATAATCGATATCCGCCAGCCATTTTGGCGGGTTGTCTATCCCGATTGAAATCAAGAAATTGTTAACAGGCCCATGCGAGGGGTGAAAGAGTACTTGCCACACCATCGCTACAGCAACCACACTAGAAATGTAGGGCAGGAAATAGACGACTTTGAACATATCCTTTAAATAAACATGCTTATCAATAATGATCGCCAGCACCAATGCGAGTATGATCGTAATAGGTACCGTAATGATAAAAATAAGGTTGTTTAATAAGCTTTTCATGAAGACACCATCATGAAATAATCGGACAAAGTTATCTAATCCTGCAAATTTAATTGCACCCACACCAGCGACAAAATTCCAATTCGTAAAGCTTAGCAATAATGATCCTAGAACGGGAATTAGCGTAAGCACAACGAGCCCGATCATTAAAGGAGCGACAAATAAGTAGCCTGCTATTTCCTCTCTAGCGCCCATACTGAGCTGGATCAACGTTTTTCTCTGTTTCATGAAGCTCCTCCTTCAAACTTTCTGTATAAGCTTCATTTTAGAAAAAAAAACCGATGCTCATAAGAATTAGATCTTTGTATTTTGGAACATATTTTACTTTTTATCATTTCACACACTTGATCAGACAATAACAGACTCGTTCATTTGTGATCGCAGCCGATTTTCGAATTGGTTGTAAATATGCAAAAAAAAGAGAAAGCAATCTGATTGAAATCAGATTGCTTTCTCTTCTATTCTTACTTATTCTGCTGCTGCAGCTACCTTCTGATTCTCTTTCTGCTGCGCGATGGTCCGCGCACGGTCACGCTCAAGAATCGGCTTCAAATACTTGCCCGTATACGATTGCTCCACCTTAATGACCTGCTCCGGCGTTCCAGTCGCAACAATCATACCGCCGCCGTTGCCGCCTTCCGGCCCTAGATCAATTAAGTAATCCGCCGTCTTGATGACGTCTAGGTTATGCTCGATGACGAGTACCGATTCACCTGAATCAACCAATCGATGCAATACCGTCAACAATCTATCGATGTCATGCACATGCAAGCCCGTTGTTGGTTCATCCAAAATGTAAAGCGTCTTGCCCGTAGAGCGGCGGTATAGCTCAGCCGCCAGCTTCACCCGCTGCGCCTCGCCGCCAGACAATGTCGTTGCAGGCTGACCCAGCTTCATATAGCCAAGACCTACATCAAGCAGCGTCTGCACCTTACGATGAATACGAGGAATGTTCTCGAAGAAGGAACAGCCGTCTTCAATCGTCATTTCCAGCACTTCGGCAATGTTTTTTCCTTTGTACTTCACTTCCAGCGTCTCGCGATTATAGCGTTTGCCCTTGCAGATCTCACAAGGAACGTATACGTCAGGAAGGAAATGCATCTCGATCTTGATGATTCCGTCGCCGCGGCACGCCTCACAGCGGCCGCCCTTCACGTTAAAGCTGAATCGGCCTTTCTTATAGCCGCGTACCTTCGACTCGGTCGTACTCGCATACAAATCACGAATATCATCAAAAACGCCTGTGTAAGTTGCCGGATTCGATCTTGGCGTCCGTCCAATTGGCGATTGATCTATATCGATGACCTTCTCCAAATGCTCAATGCCTCGAAGCTCCTTGTACTGACCTGGGCGAGTCTTCGCTTTATTCAAATCACGCGCTAGCGTCTTGTATAGAATTTCATTAACGAAGGTTGATTTGCCTGAGCCGGATACGCCTGTAACAGCCGTGAATACGCCGAGCGGTATTTTTACATTCACGTTTCTAAGGTTGTTTTCCTTCGCTCCGCGAACCTCCAACCATTTCTCGTTTGTCTTGCGGCGTTCAGCCGGCACCTCGATAAACTTGCGTCCGCTTAAATATTGTCCGGTCAGCGAGTTCTCATTCTCCATTACTTCCGCAGGTGTACCTTCGGCTATAACCATACCGCCATGGATGCCCGCTCCTGGCCCGATATCAATGATGTAATCGGCTGCGAGCATCGTATCCTCATCATGCTCGACGACGATCAGCGTATTGCCGAGATTGCGCATATGCTCAAGCGTCTCGATCAGCCGGTCGTTGTCCCGCTGATGCAAGCCGATGCTCGGCTCGTCCAATATATAGAGCACGCCCATCAAGCTGGAGCCGATTTGGGTTGCGAGTCGAATCCGCTGTGCTTCCCCGCCTGAAAGTGTTCCGGCTGCACGGCTTAACGACAAGTACTCCAGCCCGACATTGACAAGAAAGCCGAGACGGCTATTAATTTCTTTTAAAATGAGGCTCGCAATGGCGAGCTCCTTCTTCGTCAGCTCAAGCGACTCGAAGTAACGCTGTGCATCACCGATGGAGAACGAAGTCACTTGCGACACATTTTGCGCGTTGATCGTTACCGCCAAGCTTTCCTTGCGAAGCCGCTGTCCCTTGCAGCCTGCACATGGCTTGGCACTCATGTAGTTCTCAATATGCTCGCGCATCATATCCGATGCCGTATCGCGATAGCGGCGCTCAAGGTTGTGGACGATCCCTTCAAACGGAACATATGCTTCTTTCCGGTGGCCGAAATCATTTTCATATAAGAAACGAACGCGCTCTCCGCCTGTTCCAAAAAGCAGCTTCTTCATCTGCTCTGGCTCAAGCTCCGATACCGGCACGTTTTGCGGAATGCCGTAATGTACGCAAACCGCGCTCAGAAACTGCGGATAATAGTTGGACGTACTGCCTGCCCAAGCTAAGAAAGCCGCATCCTCAACCGATTTGGTCGTATCCGGTACCAGCAATTCTGGATCGACGATCATTTTTACGCCTAAACCGTCACAATCTGGGCAAGCGCCATATGGGCTGTTGAAGGAAAACATCCGCGGCTCCAGCTCTTCGATGCTGAATCCACATTCCGGACAAGCAAGGTTGGAGCTGAAGAGCAGCTCCTCTTGATCGATAATATCTACGAGCACGCGTCCCTCGGACAGCTTAAGCGCCGTTTCCAGAGAATCCGCCAGCCTAGTCTGAATATCCGACTTGACCACAATACGGTCGACAACGACTTCAATGCTATGCTTTTTGTTTTTCTCCAGCTCAATCTTCTCGCTAAGCTCGCGCAGCTCTCCGTTTACACGGACGCGGACGAAGCCTTGCTTCTGAATATCTGCCAGCAGCTTGGTATGCTCGCCTTTGCGTCCCGAAATGAGCGGAGCCAAAATTTGAAGCTTCGTCTTCTCGGGATATTCCATAATCCGGTCGACCATCTGCTCGACCGTTTGCGATGTAATTTCGATGCCGTGCTCTGGACAATGCGGCTTGCCGATACGAGCAAACAAAAGCCGCAAATAGTCATAAATTTCAGTAACCGTGCCCACTGTAGAACGCGGGTTGCGGCTAGTCGTCTTCTGATCGATGGAAATAGCCGGTGATAACCCGTCTATGGAGTCGACATCCGGCTTTTCCATTTGTCCAAGAAATTGACGCGCATAGGCAGATAAGGATTCCACATAACGGCGCTGTCCTTCCGCATAAATCGTATCGAATGCGAGCGAGGATTTGCCAGATCCGCTTAGACCTGTCAGAACGACAAATTTGTCGCGCGGTATGGTGACGTCAATGTTTTTAAGATTGTGGGCGCGAGCGCCCTTAATAACAATTTTATCGCTAGCCAATCGTTTCTCCTCCTACTTAACCCATCTCTGCGCGCAGCTCAAGCAGCGCATCCCTCAGCTCTGCTGCACGTTCGAACTGCAAATTTTTCGCTGCGTCCTTCATATCCGCTTCCAGTCTTTGAACTAGCGCCAAACGGTCCTTCTTGTTCATCTTGCCAACGCCGGCTTCGGTCAAATAATCTGCTTTCTGCTCCGCTACCTTAGTTGCTTCAATTACGTCATGCACTTTTTTGCGAATCGTTTGCGGTGTTACGCCATGCTTCTCATTGTAAGCAAGCTGAATCGTACGCCGCCGTTCGGTTTCTTTTATCGCTCGGTCCATCGAATCGGTTATTTTGTCGCCGTACATAATGACTCGGCCTTCGCTGTTGCGGGCCGCCCGCCCAATCGTTTGGATAAGCGCGCGATCCGAGCGAAGGAAGCCTTCCTTATCCGCATCAAGAATCGTAACTAACGATACCTCCGGCAAATCCAATCCTTCCCGGAGTAGATTGATGCCGATGAGGACATGGAATACGCCAAGTCTCAGGTCGCGCAAAATGGCCAACCGCTCTAGCGTCTTAATATCGGAATGGAGATAGCGAACCTTGATGCCAATCTCCTTCATATAATCGGTAAGATCCTCTGACATCTTCTTAGTCAGCGTTGTGACGAGAACCCGCTCATCCTTCGCAATGCGATCGCGAATCTCGTTCAGCAGGTCATCGATTTGTCCTTTCGTCGGACGAACGTCGATGATCGGATCGATTAGGCCGGTAGGCCTGATGATCTGCTCGATCATTTTGTCGGTATGCTCGATCTCATATGGGCCTGGCGTAGCCGATACATAAACGAGCTGCTTCGCCTTCGCTTCAAATTCTTCAAAGCGGAGCGGCCGGTTATCCATCGCCGAAGGAAGCCGGAAGCCGTGATTGACCAGCATCTCCTTACGCGCGCGGTCACCATTGTACATCGCTCTGATTTGCGGCAGCGAGACATGTGATTCATCGATGACGATAACCATATCGTCAGGGAAATAATCGAGCAGCGTATACGGCGTAGCTCCTCGCTCCCTGAACGTAAGCGGTCCCGAGTAGTTCTCAATGCCGGAGCAAAAGCCCATCTCCGCCATCATTTCCATATCGTAGCGCGTCCGCTGCTCCAGCCTCTGCGCTTCAAGCAGCTTGCCTGCCTCGCGCAGCTCGGCAAGCCGTTCCTCCAGCTCACGCTCAATGTTAACAAGCGCTGCCTTCATCGTCTCCTCCTGCGTAACGAAGTGAGAAGCCGGGAAAATAGCAATATGTTCGCGTTCGCCGATAATCTCGCCGGTCAGCACATCAATTTCCGAGATTCGCTCGATCTCGTCGCCGAAGAGCTCCACGCGAATGGCACGCTCATTGTTGGCTACGGGGAAAATCTCAACGATATCGCCGCGAACGCGGAACGTTCCCCGCGTAAAGCTAATATCGTTGCGTTGGTATTGAATATCGACCAGCTTATGCAATATCGTATCGCGGGACTTCTCCATACCCACACGCAGCGAGAACACCAGCCCTCCATATTCCGTCGGCGATCCGAGGCCGTATATGCAAGAGACGCTCGCAACGATAATAACGTCACGGCGTTCAAACAGCGAGCTTGTCGCCGAATGCCGCAGCTTATCGATCTCATCGTTGATGCTTGAGTCCTTCTCGATAAAAGTATCGGTTGAAGGGATGTAGGCTTCCGGCTGGTAGTAATCATAATAGCTCACAAAATATTCCACTGCATTATCCGGGAAAAACGCTTTGAATTCGCTGCACAGCTGTGCGGCCAGCGTCTTGTTATGAGCAATGACGAGCGTTGGCCGATTCAGCTTCTCCACCATATTTGCTATCGTGTATGTTTTGCCCGTACCGGTTGCGCCGAGCAGCGTCTGATGCCTCTTGCCCGCCTTAATTCCTTCTAACAGCTGCTCGATCGCTTTCGGCTGGTCGCCCTGCGGCGTATAATCCGACTGTATTTTAAACAGCTTCGTTTCCTTTACAAGTTCACTCACGCTTACCATCCACCCCCGTCATTCCGAATACTCTTATCATTATAGTCAATTATAGGAATTTCATTTCATCAGTGTTTATAAAAATAAGAATGTTTGTTCCCGTATATTATACCGTTATCTTTCCTGCCGCGCAATCATCCCCATACAAAAAAATACCTCAGCACCGTCTATTCAAGACTCGTGCTGAGGTATTTTCATTTGTGCGGTTGTACCTTGGCCCGGCTCGCTCCGTATACGTTTAGTACCGCCGTTCCGCTGACGGCGATAACCATTAAAGCAATGAACATCCAGCTTCTCCAAACTATGCCGCCCTATTGTCTAGCTCGATTACTGCAACCGTTCCTCGCTCATTCTCTTCTCATTCCATTGCACATACCATGAATTCACCTGTCGCGGGACCGCTAATCCCAGCTCCTTCTCTATCGATTGAGAAAGCCGCTCGTAATGAGCCGTCACCTTGTCGTAGTAGCCCAGCTCGTCATATAACCTCATCACGATTAGCGCATCAGACTCATTATAAGGATCAATCGATTGCATTCTTTCATAGATTTGCAGCGCATCGATCGGGCTGCTCGCTTCTTCTAAATAATAGCTTGCTAGCCGCCTTGCAAGGTTCAGCCACAGCTGACGCAAGCGCTCTCTCTCATTCTCAGCCCAAATATAGCCGTAATCCTGAAGATAATCTCCCTCATACTCTGCCAGCAGATGCAAGACACGATCGAATTGTGCGGAAATGGGACCGTTCAGCTTATCAAGCTCCTTCTCCCATTGCTCGATGTCCAGCATGACATGGCCGATATCGAGAATATACCCCTCTTGAATGCTGGAGTTTTGAATCGTAATATTCATATTCATTTTCTGGATGCATTGTCTGACCTGATAAATGGTGGTATAGAGCTGAGTCATGGCCCGTTTCAAATCCATCTCCGGATAAAATATCTCTAGAAGCGTCGACTTGTGTAATATCTGCCCCCTGTGGTGCAGCATATAAGCAAAAAGCTCCTGCGCCTTAGCCGTACGCCATTTCGGCAGCTCAGGAGACTGCCCTGAGGATTGGAACTTTAATGTTTTGAAGCAATTAATTTTTTGCGTGTGCTCGGTCGCCGTTTCTGACGCTGCCGGCAAGCTTCTTCTCGTGATCAGCCTCTCCATCGTTTTCTGCAGCCGAGAAGTCTGAACCGGCTTCAATACATAATCCACCGCATTTAGCTCAAACGCTTGTACCGCATATTCATCATGAGCGGTCACAAATACAACATCCGCAAGCGGACAAACCTCGGAGAGCAGCTCCGCTGCCTGCAATCCAGTAATTTCGGGCATATGAATGTCCAGAAAAATAATGTCCGGCTGCAGCGCGGCAGCTTGCTCCACGGCCTGCATCGGATCTTGAAACGAAACCATTGACGTTACCTCGGTCGTTTGGCGAAGCATTCTCTCTAATTGAACAAGGGCCAGTCTTTCATCATCTATTAAAAACACCTTCACCGGCTTCACTCCCACATCCGTGTAAAAATAGTCCTATTATTTTGCTTAGGCCGCGTCATTACCTTCTACATACTCCTATCGGCAACTTCCAAAAAAACGATAAGGCTTAAGAACTATTATGTTCAGAAAATGTATAGATTTGGTTGTTATAATGCTAAAGCATGCAACCATGCTCACAATTTAGCGAAAAATGAAGAAAAAACAACTGGAATTGAAGCTCCAATCACCCTCGCTAGGTCGGCGCTTTTCTCGTAAAGCTGCCATGCATACATAGATTATCTCATAAATATCAGCAGGCCGATCCCTAAATTATACCCGTCTTATTGAGAAAGGAATGGTGCTTTGCCGTTTAAACGTTAAATGAAATCAATGATTAGACCTGATTGACCACACAAAGATGGAGGATACAAAGAAATGAAAAAAAGAACGATCGCATTAATGGTTGCTTTTTTATTAATTTTTCAATATGTGAATTTCGCCGGTGTTTTGAAAACGGCTGAAGCAGCAGGTATAACTGGTAATATCATTACAAAAATGACATTGACGGATAAGGATACGCCAAGCACCGTCATCGCTTCTGTATATGAATCCGTTTATTATGTAAACCCGGATATCCGTGTCGAATTAGGGCAATATCTGACTTTGAATTATGAGTGGGCGCTTCCTGAAAACCACACTTATAAAAGCGGCGATACGTACACCTTCCAGCTTCCCCCGCAATTTGTCATGTACGGCGGGAATATTTCGGAGAGGCCTCTGGTTGGTTCGCCTTCAGTCGGAACCTACAAGGTCACGAATGGAATGGTAACGCTAACCTTTAATGAAAAAATCGAAGGATCACCAGCAGACGGAACGCTTAGCTTCTGGAATTACTTCACCGAGCAAAGCATCAACTACAAAACGGAGGTCCCTATTCAGTTCAATATCGGAGACAGCATCACGATTCCGATTGCGCCTAAACCTGGTACCTCCCCAATCACCAAGAAGGGCGCTGCGGACAAACCCTTTAACGCAGAAAGCATCAAATGGACCGTTGACGTAAATAGAGATTTGCAAAAAGTGAATGATGCCGTCGTTACCGATATCATTCCTGAGGGTTTGACTTATAAGCCTGGCACGTTGAAGGTATACAAAATGGATACGGATACGAACGGCGTTTTGTCCAATCCGATCCCTGTAACGCCTTCGACTACGGATCCTACAGCTCCTGCCTATGAGATGAAGATCGAATTAGGAAATATCGCTTCCTCTTACCGCATAGTGTACGAGACGGAAATTACAGATATTACGAAAGCAAGCTTCATGAACACCGCTGTTTTAAAAGGCAACAATATCAGCAATGTCACAGCTGCTGATACGGTGACCAATACACGCGGCAAGCTGCTCGACAAATCGGGAACATACGACGAATCCACGCAGCTCATTGATTGGGAAATTAAATACAATTTCGGCGAGGACTCTATTGCAAATGCTAACTTGACCGATTTGTTTAACAATCTTCATGAGCTTGTGCCAGGCTCCATTAAAGTGTTTCCAGTTGCTGACCCTGTTACCGGCACAGCGGGAACGGAGATTCCAGCAGCTGATTACACGATAGATACCAACGTTAGCAGTCATCCTAACTATACAACCAGCAAGAACGGCTTCAAACTGATTTTTACAAATCCTAATCCCATTACAGGCGCTTATAAAATCAAATACCAAACTCGTCCGACAGCGAACCTGTATGCCGATGCGACGATCAATAACACTGTTTATTCAGAAACGAAACAGAGTTCAGTCAGCAAAACAATTAAGCATCACTTCGTGCATAAAACAAACACCAACGCGAATTACGCAGCCAGAACCATTGACTGGAAAGTAGAAATTAACGCGGATAAATACAATCTGTATGACCTGAAATTTGAGGATACCTTCCCTGCCCAATTAGGCGCCTTAAAGCTTGTACCAGGCAGCCTGGTCGTGAAGCAAAACGGAGTTACGGTTGGCAATTCTGTCTATACGCTTGCCTATGATCCGGTTAGTGATACTGCCGCAACTAAGGGCTTCAGTCTAGTACTCCCGGATGGAAATGCTTCCTATACGATTACGTATACGACGCAGTACGACTATGTAAGCACAACTTATTTTTCCAATGCAAGTTTTGCTTTCACTAACAACGGCAAGGTGATTTGGAAAGAGACGCCTGCTGGAACCGTTAAGGAGCAAACGGGACCTTCAACGTTTACGCCTAACAAAAATACGCAGGACAACGGCTACAAAAAAGGCAGCTATAATGCAACCGATAAGCAAATTACATGGAATATTGGCGTCAACTACAACAGCAAAACGATAGCAGCCGCTAAACTAGTAGACAAGCTGGCATCCGTCCAAAACTATGAAGTCGGCTCTGTAGAGGTTCATAAGCTCGTAATCAACAGTAATGGCACGACTGCTCAAGGTGCTGTCGTGCCAGCATCGGAGTACAGCGTAACAAATCCAGATGCAGCAAATGCGAATACGCTGACCGTCGCATTTAACCATACGATTACCGATCCTTACTTGATTACGTTCAAAACAAGTCTCGTGAACGAGTTCATCGACGACACATTGATTAAAAACGATGCCCTGTTTAGCGGAACGGGCTTTAATGAAAAGACGCTGCACGCTGAAGTAACCATCCCTAAAGCAGGCGAATATGTAGCAAAAACCGGCGCGCAAAGCGACGATTCGATCAACTGGACGGTCTATATCAACCGCGGCCAATCGACCGTTTCCGGCGCCAAAATCAATGATACGCCTAGCAAAAAGCAAACCTTGATCAAACAATCGTTCAAGCTATTCAACACTTCCGTATCTGCAGACGGTACGGTTAACAAGCTTGGTACAGTTAATCCAAGCGAATATGTGCTTGAGTTTACCGAAAATACCAACCCAGCTATCGATAGCGACGAAACCTTTGAGCTCCGCTTTTTAAATACGATTTCCAAGCCTTACATTCTTGAATATCAATCCATTATTGATGCTAAGGATGGCGAAAAGGTAACGAATACCGCTTCGTTCACAGGAAATGGCGTTGGCACTAAGCTCATCGACAATCCTACTGAGGTCAGAGTAGCTTTGTCTGGCGCTGAAGGCAACGGCAGTGTTTATATCGGTTCCTTGAAGGTTGAAAAGGTTGATGCGGATGATACAAGCATCAAATTATCCGGCGCATCCTTTGAACTGACTCGTAATTCCAATGGCAAAAAGTCCAGTGGAACGACCAATGCCGCTGGTGAGCTTGAATTTGGAAATCTGCGCTACGGCAAATATACGTTAAAAGAAACGAGCGCACCTGCAGGGTATAACGTGGACGGCACCGGGACTTATGAGGTAACGATTAATTCATCCACTCCTCTACCTATGCCAATCGCTAACAAAAAGAAAACAGGAAACTTGGAAATTACCAAGGTGGACAAGGACAATAACGCGATCGTCCTCGAAGGGGCTAAGTTCGAGCTATTCAATAGCGCGAATGTAAGCCTTGGACAAAAAACGACCGCGGCTAACGGCAAAATTACCTTTACCGGTCTGCCGTATGGCAGCTATGTGCTTAAAGAAATTTCCGCTCCTGCTGGCTACAGCATAGACGGCAGCGGTCAAGTAAGTATAACGATCAATGCAGCCGCTGTTCCGCAAAAGGTTGAAAATAAAAAGCTACCTGTCATCTTACTTGGCAGCCTAGAAGTGACTAAAGTAGACAGCGCCAATACGTCTGCCGTTCTCGCCGGAGCCAAGTTCGAGCTATTCAATAGCGCGAATGTAAGCCTTGGACAAAAAACGACAGGCGCTAACGGTAAACTATCCTTCAGCGATCTTCCTTACGGCAATTATGTGCTGAAAGAAATCGCAGCTCCTGCTGGCTACACGACTATTGGCAATGGCGAGCTGAATGTTGCGATCAACGCACCAACAAATGCTAAGCAAGTAGAAAACGCGAAGATCTTGCTTGGCGGCCTAGAAGTCACTAAGGTTGACAGCGATAATACAGGTATTGTTCTCCAAGGAGCCAAGTTCGAACTATTCAATAGTGCGAACGTAAGCCTAGGACAAAAAACGACAGCCGTTAACGGCAAGCTATCCTTCACCGATCTTCCTTACGGCAATTATGTGCTGAAGGAAATCTCAGCTCCTGCTGGCTACACGATTATCGGCAGCGGCGAAGTAGCTATTACTATTCTATCAACCGTCGGCAATACGGTTACCGTAAAAAACAGTAAATGGATAGCGCCGGTTGTAACGCCAAGCCCTACGCCTACACCGAAGCCTACAGTTGATCCGACTGCAACGCCACCAGTAGTGGTGCCGACTGCAACTCCGTCTCCGACGCCAACTGCTGCGGTTACGCCATCACCTACTGCGTCGCCTACTGCATCTCCGACTGTATCGGCTACGCCGGCACCTACTTCTTCAATTGAAAAAGAAGTAACAGAGGTCGACAAGCCAATTGAAGGCGATGTAGAAATTCCTGAGGACGGCACGCCGGTTGGCGGAGTTAAACCGGAGCATGGCAAGGTTACGATTTCGCCTGACGGCAAATGGGTTTATACGCCAAATCCAGGCTACGTCGGAAAAGACAAGTTCTCGATTATCGTCATCGATAAAGATGGCAACGAAGAAGAAATCTTCTTTGAAATCGATGTTGAGGAGCCGCCGCAAGGCGGAGTTATAGCAACGCCTGACGTACCGGTATTGCCTAAGACAGGTGAAAGCAGCTATTTGCTTATGCAGCTTCTCGGCTTTTCCATGATTGCTGTAGGACTTGCAGCACTCGCTGTCAAAAGAAGAAAAACAAGACGTTAATAAATATAAAAAAAGGTGGATCAGGATTAAATTCCTGATCCACCTTTTTTTCATCCACAAGTTCCGCCGCTCAGCTCTCCGCGCTCTCTATCTTAACATCGCGCCGATTCGACGTTCTCGAGCTCCGAAGCAGCTCCAGCAGCGATGCCGGCCCGGAAGCAGCATAATAATTAGCCTGCTCATCAGGAGCGAGAATAACGCCCAGCTGATGATGCTCGCCGGCAAATCGCGCGCGCTGCGCAAATTTTAATTCACCATCTAAATTCAATACTTCCAGCTTGCAAAATGCTGAGTTTTGAACTAGCGCCTCATAAAGGTCTTCCTTCGTTCTAACCCGCACGCCATTCACCTTGTGGAGCACCTCGCCTGTAAGGAGCCCCATAGCCGCTGCCGGCGTCCCAGGCACGATACCCAGAATGCGCAAGCCGCGCGTGTCATGCACGTACAGAGGCGATTGTGCAGCTTCAACAGTCCTGCTGCGCCATATGATGGCTTCATGAAACAATAGGGAGACCAGCGCCGCCAGCGGCAGCAGCATAGGCTGCCACCAGGCTAGAATAGCTGCACCCGCCAAGCAGATGCTGTATAAGAGCAGCCCTTTGGCTGCGTGCTTTGCTTTGTCTTTGGGCAATAATGACCGCGTCATTTCGGTAAAGCCGATAATCATGGGCAATGCGACAAACGTCCAGCCCTGCGACCAGTCCGCCCCAAATAGCGGCGTCCATGGCAAAGCTGACGTTGATGCTCCGGCTCCGGCAGTCGGTACGAGCATCAGAAGCGGTACTGGCCAAAAGCCCTGCAGCATATAGCCGCCAACCAGCTTGCCTCTCTTCCCTTCCAAAAATAACGGCGTAGACAACCGGTCTCCTTGCCAGCGTACGAGCACGGCTTCAGCCAGATGAAGAAGTGCGACCAACACGAGCAGCCCTGCGGCATCGATGCTTGCCAGCGACGCTGCGGCTGATCCGAGGAAGTCCGGCCTCTCCGAGAGCGAGGTCCATCCGAGCGCCCATTGAAGGAGCGTAATAACCCCAGCGCTATAAGCGAAGCATAAGTACCGAATTTTTGCGAGCATAAGAATGGCTGCAACCACCCATAGCCAAATGACCGATTCGCCCGTTAACGACACGCCTACAAACGCTCCTGCGACCGACACCGCCACGCCAATCAACAATCCCGCCAGCAGCGCTTTAAACACAAGGCCTACCCAGTTGTGCAGCTTGACCGCAAACATTTGCCGCTCCATCCGTATTTGCCTCGTGTACTGTAAAACAATAAACAAAACCGCAATATAATAAAATGGCTGTGCAACCAATTGGACAGCCGCTTTCCCGAGCATTTCAAGCAACTCCATCGCCGTTTCCAAAGCCAACACTCCTTTGCTCGTTCCACATGTCCTAAAATAAGCGTAAAAAAATAAAAGGCCGACTCCGTTAAACAGAGTCAACCTCTTATTCATTCGACATGCCCGCTTTATTTCCTGCCTACCGCCTTAATTGCTTCGTGAAGCTGCGTATCGTTTTTCTCATCTTGAATCCATTTAACGACCGCTTTCTCAATCGCTTCCCCGGTCTGCTTGTCGACCTGTCCCGTAGCCGGCAAGCTATGCTCCGTTTGGAATTTCTTAACGGCCATTGTCGTATCCGAACCGTAATAGCCATCCTCGCGCTTCGGCTCATATCCGAGCCCGTGCAGCATAATTTGTACGCTTCGCACCTGCTCGCCAAGCATATCCTGCTTCAGCGTCTCAGGCAGCGTTAATCTCGCTACCGTATAGAGATCCGGCGGCTGTACGGCAATATCCGGCTTAATTCCGTTTTCGTGAATCCAATTGCCCTTTGGCGTCAGCCATTTGGCAATCGTCATTTTCACCAAGCTGCCGTCACCTAATGCCTTGTTGTAGCTCACTTGCACGGTGCCCTTGCCGAAGGAGGTTTCGCCAACCAGCTTCGCTCCTGCGCTCTCCTGCAAAGCGCCAGCCAATATTTCGGACGCGCTTGCGCTGCCGTTGTTCATGAGAACCGCGATCGGGTAGCTTTTGCTTTGTCCTTTTGACAGCGTCTTTTCCCGATTTCCGTTCCGGTCCTCTACTTGTACGACTGTCTCGCCTTTGGCTAAAAAGGTTTGCGCAATCTCAACGACAACTGGCAGCACGCCGCCGGGGTTGTTGCGCACATCCAGCACAAGCCCCTTCATCCCTTGCTCCTCAAGCTTAGCGAGCTCTTCTTTAAAGCGCTCCGCGGTATGCAAAGAGAATTGTCTGATTTCAATGACGCCTGTCCCATCAGGGCGCAGGCTGCCATATACTGTTTCCACATCAATATCATCGCGGATGAGTACAAGCTGAATCGGCTCTGAGAAGCCGGCCCGCTGCACCTGAATTTTGGCTTTCGTCCCTTTGGGACCGCGAATTTTAGCTACCGCATCCTGCAAATTCAGACCGTCCAGCTTTGCTCCGTTCACGGATAGCAGCACGTCTTTAGCGAGCAAGCCCGAGCGCTCCGCCGGCGAGCCCTTAATCGGAGATACGACGACGATACGCCCATTCTCAAGCGTTACCTCTGCGCCTATGCCCGTGAACGAGCCTTCAATCGATTCCGAAAAATGCTGCGCTACGTCCTTTTCCATATAGACGGAGTAAGGATCATCCAGCGAAGACATCATTCCGCTTACCGCGCCATCGAGCAGCTCGAGGCGATCGACCTTTTGATAATATTTTGTTTCGATTAATTCCAGTACCGCATTAATCTTCGTCAGCTCATCCTCTTTCAGCCTAAAACGCTCACCCTCATCGGCTGCCGAGGACGTGAGTGCAGGCTTTGACGGCTCGTCCGGATTAATCATTTGGTCCGCGATCGTCAGCGTAACGAGTACGGATGCAATCATCGTCAGCATAACGAACGCGAATACCGTGCGTCCTTTGAAATGCACCTGTCTACACCACCTTCTCATCTTACACGGTCTTAAATTCAAGACCATCCTAGTATATGACATTTCACTTACAATTATTTGTATTTTAGGGTAAAGATGATCTTCTGCCAATTTGAAGGATGTTATAGTTCAAACAAGGCAGCCACATGGGCTGCCTCTGGATGTCCTGCTATGAGTGAGAGATAGCTTATTTTAAATAGCTGCTCGGGTTAACTGGCGTTTCGTTTTTACGCACTTCAAAATGCAAATGCGGTCCTGTCGAGTTTCCTGTGCTGCCGACCTCGGCGATTTTTTCGCCCTTCTTGACCTTCTCGCCTTTTTCGACCTTGATTCCGCCATTCCGAATATGTCCGTAAAGCGTCCACAAGCCATTTCCGTGATCAATAATGACGCAGTTGCCGTAGCTGCTCCACGATTGTGCAACGAGAACAACGCCATCCTCAGCCGCATAAATATCAGTGCCTTGCGGTGCGGCAAAATCGATCCCCGTATGGGTATGTCTCTTCCCAGAAATCGGATGGACACGCGTGCCGAAGTTGGAGCTTACCCGGTAGCTGTCCCTGATCGGCATGCCTAGCTTGCCCCCGGAATACGGGTTCGTAATACTATTTTTCGCCGCATTCAGCTTGGATACTTTGGCAGCAAGCGCCATCAGCAGATCCTCTTGCTCCTTGCTGATTCCCTCAAGCTCCTCGAGCGTGCTGTCGATTTGCTGAAGCTTGTTGTCCAGCTGTTTAATATTGCTGTTAAAGTTTGCAATCATTACTTCCTTCTCTTGTTCCTTCTTCACAAGATGAGCTTCGTATAGCTTAAGCTTCTCATAAATCGCTTTCACTTCGGCAAACTGCTTCTCTACCTGGACTTTTTTGAGAGCGACAAGCTCCTTCTCTTCCCTCTGCTCCGCCAAAATATCGCGATCCTGCGACAGAATCGATTGGAGCGCATCAAAGCGATCGATAAAATCAGTAAAGCTAGTCGCGCTGAGCAGCACGTCCATATAGGAAACAAATCCGTTCGTATACATAAGACGCATGCGGGACTGCAGAAGCTCATCGCGCGTTTTCACGCGCTCCTCGGCTTGATCCAGCTCAAGACCCGTCTGGAGCAGTTCCTCTTCCTTCGCATCGCTCTGCGCTTGCATTTTCGTTTTGTTGATGACGACATTATCGATTTCAGACATTAAGTTAGCGATTGACGCTTCTGCTTCCGTTTTCTTGCCCTCGATATCAACCTTCTCACTCTTGGCACTCGATGCCTGTCGTTGAGCGTTAGCCGCCTCCCGCTCCGCTTGGGCTGCACGTCTCTCCGCTGCTCTCATTTCCGCTTTCGCTGCTGAAATCTGTTTCTTGATATCGCTAAGAGAAGCAGCTTCTCCTCCTGTTGGCTGCAATACAAATACAGTAAGCATCATCGTAACTGTGAATAGTAACCATTTTCTCTTCTTCACGTTCAATCCCACCTACACTTTCAAATACTTTCGTATCGAAATCGTGCTGCCCCAAATGCCTAGCAATGTGCCGAGCCCTATGAGCAGCGTGGCGGTCAGCAGGCCAGACTCCTCTATCGTGACGAGCTTTATCATCATGAGTGACAGTTCCATTTGCGTAAACTTTACGAGCTGTGAATAGCCAACCAAGACGGCTACCGTAGTAATGACCGAGCTGATGATGCCAATTAATGCGCCTTCAATAAAAAACGGCCAGCGAATAAAGGAATTAGTTGCGCCGACCAGCTTCATAATGCCGATTTCCCGACGTCTTGCAATAATCGTCATTTTGATCGTATTGGAAATGAGGAACATAGCTGTTACTGACAAACCGACAACAACGACGATGCCTATGTAACGGACCGCATTTGTAATTTTGAACAGCGTCTCTACCGTGCCTTGTCCATATTTGATTTTGGCAATCGGGATAAGCTCGTCTGCTTTATTAATCGCATCGATTTGCTTGGCTGCCGCCTCGATCGACTGCGGATCGTAAACCTCTACCGTAAAGGAATCCGGCAGCGGATTTTTTTCCTTCTCATAACCGTCAAGCAAATCCTTGTTTTCATCGCCTAGGTTTTTGCGAAGCAGCTCAAGACCTTCTGCTTTGGACACAAACGTTACTTTGCTTACCTCGGTAAGATTGCCGATTTTATTTTGCAGCTCCGTAATCTTCGCTTTATCGACATTAAGCTGCAGGAATACGCGAATTTGTACCTGACTCTCAATTTGTGAAGCCATACTGTTCACATTCAAGGCGAGCAATAAAAATATGCCAAGAATGAATAAAGAAATAAAAATGGAGCTCATGGAAGCAAACGACATCCAGCCATTTCGAATGATGTTTTTGGCGCCTTCCCGGAGATGACGGAGTATGGTTCTAAGCTTCATAACCGTACTCCCCTCTAGCCTCGTCGCGTACGATATTGCCGTCTTCGATAGCAATGACGCGCTTGCGCATGGAGTTGACGATATCTTTGTTATGGGTAGCCATTACGATTGTTGCGCCGCGGAAATTTATTTCTTCGAGGAGATTCATAATGCCCTGTGACGTTTCCGGGTCGAGATTGCCTGTAGGCTCGTCCGCTACAATTACCGAAGGGTTATTGACGATCGCCCGTGCGATCGATACCCGCTGCTGCTCGCCACCAGAAAGCTGCGCCGGCAGGCTTGCGTGCTTATGCTTCAGACCGACGAGATCAAGCACCTCCATCGTTCGCTTCTTGATTACGCGAGTTGGTGCTTCAATAACTTCCATGGCGAATGCGACGTTTTCATATACGGTTAATTTGGGTAATAGTCTAAAGTCTTGAAAAATAACGCCTATATTACGTCTAACAAATGGTATTTTGCGCGGCTTCAGCTTGCCTATGTTAAATCCGTTAACTGAGATCTGTCCTTTGGTCGGTACTTCCTCGCGATAAATTAATTTCATGAATGTCGATTTACCTGCACCCGATGGTCCAACTAGATAAACAAATTCATTACGATCTATACGAACAGAGACGCCTCTTAACGCATGCGTTCCGTCGATGTACGTTTTCCATATGTCTTGCATCTCGATCACATTATCACATCCTGTTAATAGTCAGTAGTACTATTTCGACAGTTTGTGCTGAATTCCTTCATAAGGAGATGGCTTTCCTCATTTTTCACAAATCTCATAAAAATCCAATTGTCGAATCGAGCTCATCCCGCGCAATAGACAAAATTACAGGATAGGTTGCATATACATGTAAGACTGCCCTTGTTTGAACACGCAGGAAGGAGTGATTCGTATCGTAAAACGTATACATGTCAGTATCATTGTTATTGCTTCATTGCTGCTCGTTGCAGCTGTAGGCTGGGGCTTTGTCATGAATTACGCGCTTCAAAAGACCGTTCCTGGCGAGGTGGATGCTGGCGGCATCCCGATCGGAGGAATGCCAGTGGACGATGCTCTGAAGCTGCTTGAGAACTATGAGAAGTCGCTACTTCAGCGGACGATTGCGATTCATGCCACGGCTGCAAACGGCGACAGCAAGCAGTGGACCGTTGCCGAGCTTGGCTACAAAGCCGAATTCAAGGGCGTTCGCGATGCTTTATTAAAGCTGGGCGACGGAGATATATGGGATCGTGCCGTTTATCGGTATCAATTCGCCAAAAAATACGAGCTGACGCAAGGCTGGAACCGCGATGTATTTGACGCCGCTGTCCGCAAGCAGTGGAGCTGGATTGAAAAAAGCGAGACCAAAAATGCTACCCGCACCATTACAGAGGACGACGAGGTTGTATACGAGCCTCATATTGACGCTTATCGTTTGGACATTGGAAAACTGCTCGATGAGGTTGATGGCTGGGTCGTGCTTAAAAAAGAGCAGATTGGCGCAGCTGTCGAACCTGCTTTTGAAGCGGAGCTTCCGATTGCAGTCATTCATCCCGAGCTAACGCTGGAGAAGCTGAAGGACGAAGGGGTAGAGCGAAAAATTGTAGCGTTCTCCACCGATTTCAAAACGAGTGCCGAGGGCCGTGCCTTTAATGTAACGGTGACAGCCGAGGCTTTGAATGATTGGGAGCTTGCGCCGAATGAAGTATTCGACTACGGCAAGCTTATCGCGAGGGCGGAAGAGCTGTACGACTATCGCGAAGCGCCGGTTATTTTGAACGGAAAGCTCGTGCCCGGCATCGGAGGCGGAATTTGCCAAGTATCGAGCACCCTTTATAACGCAGCACTGCGTGCTGGCTTAGAGATCGTGGAGCGGCGCAATCATTCTCTGCCCGTCGCTTATTTGCCTATAGGTCAGGATGCCACTTATGCGGGAGGGGCTATTAACTTCCGGTTTAAAAACACAACAGGCAAACATCTCATTATTCGCACTGTTGTCGAGGATCGCAAGCTCACTGTCAAGCTGTTCGGTACGATGAAGGCGAATGAACGCTACGAGATCGAGTCCGTAACTCTCAAGACGATTGCTCCTTCGGTGCAGGAGAAAAGCAACGCCCGTTTATCTCCCGGCCAGAAGGTTACGGTAGAGAAGGGTAAGGCAGGCTATCTCGTTGAAACGTTCCGTACGCTTGTTCGTGACGGAAAGGAAGTAAAGCGTGACCGCATATCGCGCGATACGTACAAGGCGCAGCCTATAGTAATCGAGGTTGGTCCGATGAAGGGCGCAGGCGGCCCGTCGGCTACGCCAACTCCAACGCCGGATACAACTGAGCCGCTGCTGGAGGATGGGGTTTAAGAGGTAGCAGCTTTTGCAAAAGATCGGAACGGCCTTACTTGCACAAACTGCAGCAGAATTTAATCTCAGCTAGATGCAGCTAGAGCCAACACCGCCAAATAAAAAAGCAGCTCAGCTGATTGCCTCCGCAAGAGGCAACGCTGAGCTGCTTTTATAAAGCCCATAATAGGCTGTTTCTACTTATCTGCTGCGCTCCAGATACTCGGTTACCCAAGCAGCTGTTTGCTCCAACGCCAGTTCGGCGCGGCCGATCGCGTCCTGCACCTGTGTTTTTGCCGTACCGCCGTAGACGTTACGCGCATTAACGACCTGCTCGGGTTGAAGCACCGCATAGATGCGATCATCAAACAGCGTCGAGAACTGTTTGAACTCCTCAAGCGTCAGGTCCAGCAAATATTTGTTTTGCTCGATGCAATACAATACCGTTTTGCCGATAACCTCATGCGCTTGGCGGAAAGGCAAGCCTTTGCCGACTAGGAAGTCCGCGATATCCGTTGCGTTAGAGAAGTCTTGATTTACCGCTTGACGCATCCGGTCCTTGTTCACCTTCATTGTGGCGATCATCGGAGCGAACAATTGAAGCGCGCCTTGCAGCGTCTTCACCGTGTCGAACATGCCTTCTTTGTCTTCCTGCATGTCCTTGTTATAAGCAAGCGGCAGCGATTTGAGAACGGTCAGCAAGCCGACAAGATCGCCGTATACCCGTCCGGTTTTGCCGCGTACAAGCTCCGGCACGTCCGGATTTTTCTTTTGCGGCATGATGCTGCTGCCCGTACAGAACGCATCGTCCAGCTCAACGAAATGGAATTCCGTGCTTGACCATAGAATAAGCTCCTCGCTAAGGCGCGACAGATGCATCATGATGATCGATGCGTCAGCCAGAAACTCAACGATGAAGTCACGGTCGCTTACGGCATCCAGACTATTCTCGTAGACGCGATCAAATTTCAATTGGCTCGCTACAAAATGACGGTCGATCGGGAACGTCGTTCCCGCCAAAGCGCCCGCTCCAAGCGGAAGCACATTAATGCGCTTGTAGCTGTCCTGTAGACGTTCGATATCACGCCCGAACATCGATACATACGCCATCAAATGATGCGCGAACAGGATCGGCTGCGCACGCTGCAAATGCGTATAGCCCGGCACAATCGTATCGATATTCGCCTTAGCCTGCTCGATTAGCGCCGATTGCAGCTTGTACAGCATATCCACAAACTCAACAACGCGCTTCCGCAGCCACAAATGCATATCCGTCGCCACTTGGTCGTTCCGGCTGCGGCCGGTATGCAGCTTGCCGCCTACCGATCCAACATCGTCGATCAGCGTCTTCTCGATATTCATATGAATATCCTCGTCGCCGATCGAGAATTCGATATCGTCGCGCTTGATGCGTTGAAGGACGCGGTGCAGGCCGTCCTTAATTTTCTCCACGTCGTCCGCCGGAAGAATGCCTTGCTTGCCAAGCATCGTGACATGCGCCAGGCTGCCTTGGATATCCTCTTCGGCAAGCTCCTTGTCGAACATGATCGAAGCCGTATATTCCTCTACCAATTGGTCCGTTTTTTTCGTAAAACGACCGCCCCATAATTTACTCACTGGTTCGTTACACTCCCTTGTAAACCTTATTTATTGCTAACAGCAGAGGACACTTTCAGACGCAAAGCGTTCAGACGGATGAAGCCAGTTGCATCGCCTTGATCGTAAGCCTTGGATGGATCAGCTTCCATCGTTGCAATGTCCGGATTGTACAAGCTAACAGGGCTTTGAACGCCTGCTCCAATAACATTTCCTTTGTACAGCTTCAAGCGAACGACGCCGCTCACGTTCTTTTGCGATTCCGTAACAAGTGCCTGCAGCGCTAGGCGCTCCGGTGCGAACCAGAAGCCGTTGTATACGAGCTGGCTGTATTTTGCGATCAAGGAGTCACGAAGGTGCATAACCTCGCGGTCCATTGTCAAAGATTCCATTTTGCGGTGAGCGGTGAACAAGATCGTTCCGCCCGGTGTTTCGTACACGCCGCGGCTCTTCATGCCGACGAAACGGTTCTCTACCATATCAACGCGTCCGATGCCGTGCTTGCCGCCAAGCTCATTGAGCGTATCCATCACTTCAAGCGGGCTAAGCTCTTTGCCGTTAATAGCCGTACAATTTCCTTCGGCAAAAGTCAGCTCCACATATTCGGCTTTATCCGGCGCATTCTCAGGAGATACGCTCAGCACATACATGCTCTCGTTCTCTTCGGAGCTTGGATCGAACCAAGGATCTTCCAGCATGCCGCTCTCAAAGCTGATATGCAGCAGGTTGCGGTCAGTCGAATAAGGTTTAGCCGCGGAAGCGGTAACCGGAATGTTGTGCTTCTCCGCGTATGCGATCATTTCGGCACGGCCCGGGAATTCCTCGCGGAATGCTTCAAGACGCCAAGGCGCAATAACGCCGATCTCAGGAGCCAGAGCAGCAGCAGTCAGCTCGAAGCGAACTTGGTCGTTGCCTTTGCCTGTTGCGCCATGCGCAATATAAGCCGCGCCTTCCGCACGAGCAATATCAACCATACGTTTCGCGATAAGCGGACGTGCGATCGAAGTGCCGAGCAGGTATTGGCCTTCATAAAGCGTTCCCGCTTGGAACATCGGATAGATAAAATCTTTTGCAAACTCGTCGCGAAGATCGTCGATGTACACTTTGGAAGCGCCTGTTGCCAGTGCTTTTGCTTCCAAGCCGTCCAGCTCATCCTTTTGTCCGATATCTGCTGTAAAAGCGATAATTTCTGCGTCATACGTTTCTTTCAGCCATTTGAGGATAACCGAAGTATCCAAGCCGCCGGAGTAGGCGAGTACGATTTTTTCTTTTGCCATAGTAGTGTATTACTTCCCTTCGAATAAATTCATATAGTTAAGAGCGTTGAAGCTAGGCCATAATCGCTGCCATAATCGCTTTTTGCGCATGAAGACGGTTTTCTGCCTGGTCAAAAATAATCGATTGGTCGCCGTCGATAACGCCCTCGCTTACTTCTTCGCCGCGATGCGCCGGCAAGCAGTGCATGAAGAGATGATCCTTCTTCGCATATTTCATTAGCGCCTCATTCACCTGATAAGCGGCAAATGCCACCTCGCGTTCCTTCTGCTCCGCTTCTTGCCCCATGCTCGCCCACACATCCGTGTACACGATATCGGCATCGGCAATCGCTTCCTTCGGATCGCGGCAAATATGAATTTGCGAGCCTGTCTCAGCAGCATGATCCTTCGTTTGTTTAATAATATCGGAATCCGGCTCATAGCCCTCTGGCGTCGCTACGGACATATGCAGTCCAAGCTTAGCCGCACCCATGAGCAGGGAATGCGTCATGTTGTTGCCGTCGCCGATGTAGGCGATTTTCAAGCCTTCCAAGCGGCCCTTGTGCTCAAGAATCGTTTGGTAATCCGCGAGCGCCTGGCAAGGATGCGACAAATCCGTCAATCCGTTGATAACCGGAATCGTTGCTCCGCGAGCCAGTTCAACCACTTTGCGGTGCGCGAATGTACGAATCATAATACCGTCCAAATAGCGGGACAGCGTCTGAGCGGTATCCCAGATCGTCTCGCCTCGGCCGATTTGCAGATCATTTCCGCTAAGGAAAAGTCCTTGTCCGCCAAGCTGATACATCCCAACTTCGAACGAAACGCGCGTGCGTGTCGAAGATTTTTCGAAAATCATGCCAAGCGTCTTCCCTTTTAGCACATGGTGCGTTTCGCCTGCTTTTTGTTTTTGCTTCAAATCAATCGCGAGGTCGATCAAGTAACGGATTTCCTCCGGCTTGAAATCAACCAGCATTAGAAAGTCGCGCCCCTTCAAGCTTTGCGCCAACTCCTCATTTACAGTTCCTTGCATTGGTGAAGCCCTCCTTCAGGTTCAAGCAATTTGCTTTCTTATGTTGTTAAACGGCAGGCCGCTTCGCTTCCAGCAGATCTGCTAAGATCGCTACAGCCGTATCGATTTCTTCATCCGTGACGAGTAAATTAGGCAATAGGCGGATAACGTTCGGGCCTGCTGAGATCGCAATCAATCCGCGTTCCTGCGCCTGATTCAAAATATCTGCAATCGGCTCCGCGCATTCAATGCCGACAAGCAGGCCAAGACCGCGAACCTCCTGGACAAAAGCATTGCCAGCCAGCTTTTCCCGAAGCTGCGCCATCAAATACTCGCCTTTTTGCGCCGCGCGCTCGGACAAGCCTTCGCCGACGATCGTCTCAAGCGTCGCTTTGACGACTGCTGTCGCAATCGGCGTTCCGCCGAACGTCGAGCCATGGCTGCCTGCCGTGAAGCCTTCGCGCAGCTTTTCCTTCGCTGCCATCGCGCCAACCGGGAACCCGCTGCCGAGACCTTTTGCCATCGTAAAAATATCCGGCTCAATGCCGTAATGCTCATAAGCGAACAGCTTGCCTGTACGGCCCATGCCTGTTTGAATCTCATCCACAATAAGCAGGATGCCTTGCTTCTCGCACAATGCGACAAGCTCTTTCATGTAGGCTGGGTCAACCGGATGAATGCCGCCCTCCGCCTGTACCATCTCCAGCATAACCGCTGCGGTCTGTTCCGAAACAGCTGCCTCAAGCGCAGCCAAATCGTTAAGCGGAATCGTTTTGAACCCTTCAGGCAGCGGCGCAAAACCTTCCTTCACCTTTGCTTGGCCCGTTGCCGTAAGCGTCGCAAGGGTGCGTCCATGGAACGATTGTTCGAACGTAATAATTTCAAAACGGCCGTTGTTCAGCACCTTCTGGTTATAACGGCGTGCCAGCTTGATTGCCGCTTCGTTCGCCTCAGCGCCTGAGTTACAGAAGAACACAGCATCCGCACAGCTATTATCCGTGATGAGCTTGCCCGCTTCCGCTTGGTTCGGGATATGGAACAGGTTCGAGACATGCCACAGCTCATCCAGCTGCTTGATAAGCGCCGCTTTGATCTGTTTAGGAGCATGCCCGAGATTCGTAACGGCAATGCCGCTCATAAAATCGAGGTATTTATTTCCTTTATCATCCCACAGCCAGCTTCCTTCGCCCTTTACCAAAGCCATCGGATATCTTGCATAGGTTGGAAACAACGACTGGTCAACAGCTGCTGCTGTATTTGTCTCGCTCATCTTTCCTTACACCCGCCCTTCATTCGTCTGAACAATACGTGTGCCTACGCCGCCCTCGCGGACAGCTCTCGTCAGCACGCCCGGCTCCTCGCCGCTTACGATAACGACCTCGCGCACGCGACCCTGTATACACTGAATGGCTGCACGCACTTTTGGAATCATGCCGCCGTAAATTTCACCGCTCGTTATCATCTCTTCGATTTCGGCTACGGTCACAACCGGGAGCACCTGCTTCTGGCCATCCACCGTTTTCAAAATGCCCGGCACGTCCGTGACGACGATCATTTGCTCTACCCCAAGATGGGACGCAACCGCGCCTGCCGCCGTATCTGCATTAATATTGTAGCGCTGGCCCGCGCTATCAATCCCGATTGGAGCAATGACCGGTATGTAGCCCAGCCCCATCACACCTTCGATAACCTTGGCATTTACGTCCGTGACATCGCCTACGAAGCCGATCTCCGCCGCGTTTGCAACAGGCTGAGCCTGTATGAGCATGCCGTCTACACCGGATAGGCCAAGCGTTTTTGCGCCGTTGATCTGAATTTTTCGAACGATTTCTTTATTGATCCGGCCAGCAAGCACCATCTCAACAACATCAAGCACCGCTTCACTCGTTATGCGCAGCCCATTCACGAAGCCCGTCTCGATCCCTAGCTTGCCGAGCGTATCCGATATGGCAGGGCCGCCGCCATGCACGATAACCGGGAGAACGCCCGCTTGCTGCAGCTCGCGCAGCTCATCAAAAAAACTGCTCGGAAGCGCCGCCAGCGTGCTGCCTCCGCATTTCATTACAAATCGTTGCTCCGTCACTGTTCCATACCCTCCAAGCGTCTTCTTTGCTCTAAGTCCGATATGCCGCATTAATGCGCACATAATCATAGGTCAAATCGCAGCCCCATGCCGTTGCTGTACCTTCGCCATTATGTAGATCCACGCGAATCACTACCGTATCGCCCTTCAAATATTCCAAGGCAATCTCTTCGTCGAACGCGACAGGACGAGATTTCTCCAATGTCAAAATATCACCTAGACGGATATCAACCGTCTCCGGGTTAACCGGCTGGCCTGCACGGCCCACCGCCGCGATAATACGGCCCCAATTCGCGTCCGCGCCGAACACAGCTGACTTCACGAGCGACGATCCGATAACCGTCTTCGCAATCGCTTGTGCCGAATCATCGCTCACCGCGCCATTCACCTGTACCTCAACCAGCTTCGTCGCGCCTTCGCCATCGCGGGCGATCGCCTTCGCCAGCACCTCGCATACATGACGGATCGCTGCCGCAAATGCTGCCCAGCCTGCGTGTGCTTCTGTCAGCTCGGAATTGCCAGCAAGACCGCTCGCCATAGCTACAAGCATGTCATTCGTACTCGTATCGCCGTCAACTGTAATCATATTAAACGTCAAATCCGTCGATTGGCGCAGCAATTGCTGAAGCGCCTCACTGCCGATTGCCGCATCCGTCGTAACGAATCCAAGCATCGTGGCCATATTCGGGTGAATCATGCCGGAGCCCTTAGCCGCACCTGCCACATACACGGTTTTGCCGTCCAGCTCCAGCTCGACGCATACCATCTTTTGCACCAAATCCGTCGTCAGTATCGCTTGGCAGAAGTCGTCCGCGCCAGCGCGATTTCCGTCCAGCTTAGCCGGAAGGCCGTCGATGCCTTCGCGTACTTTATCCATTTTAAGCAGCTCGCCGATAACGCCAGTCGATGCAACCGCAACGTGATCCGCAGATACGCCGATCGACTCTGCGAATCTAGCGCGCATTTCGTATGCGTCCGCTTCGCCTTGCTTGCCTGTGCAGGCATTCGCGTTGCCGCTGTTTACGAGCACAGCGCGCAGCAAGCCGCCCGAACCGATGCTCTCTCGCGTCACTTGAAGCGGCGCAGCCTGAAACACGTTAGTCGTATATACGCCTGCTGCCGTCGCTGGAACCTCGCATACGATTGCGCCTAAATCATGGCGCGTCGTTTTTTTAAGACCGCAGTGCAATCCACCTGCTTTAAAGCCTTGGGGCGTTGTTATCGAGCCGTCTGCGACGACCGAGAACAAGGCTGCTGTTTGATCCTGTCCCATCGTAAAATCGTATCTCCTTCACCTGTATGAGTATGGATGATGATTTCAAAAGATATGTTTCGTTATTTACGGATAAACGGGAACAAATTGCAGACCAAACGTCTCGTCCCAGCCCATCATCAGGTTCAAGTTTTGAATCGCTTGACCCGCTGCGCCTTTAACCAGATTATCGATAACCGATACAATCGTTACACGACCCGTGCGCTCATCGACCGCAAAGCCGATATCGCAGTAGTTGGAGCCCCATACTTCCTTCGTAGTCGGCCATTGTCCTTCCGGACGGATACGTACAAAACTGCGGCCTTCATAATAAGAACGATATAGATCGATAAAATCCTTTGTGCTCCGCTCGCCCTGAATGGTTGCGTACATCGTGGACATAATGCCGCGCGTCATCGGTACAAGATGTGTCGTAAACGTCGTTACGACCGGCTTGCCCGCCGCATCAGACAGCACCATTTCGATTTCTGGAACATGTTGATGCTGATTAAGCTTATAAGCTTTCAAGTTTTCATTAAGCTCTGAATAATGAGTGCCCAGCGATGCGCCGCGTCCTGCACCTGAAACACCCGATTTGGCATCGATAATAATGGTAGCCGGATCGATCCAGCCCTCATTAACCGCAGGGATAAGTCCAAGCAGCGTTGCAGTCGGGTAGCAGCCCGGATTCGAAATAAATGGAGCATCCAGCACCTGGTCCCTATAAATTTCCGCCAGTCCAAACACCGCTTGCTTCAAAAATGCCTCATCCGCAGCCGGCTTCTTATACCACTGTTCATAAAGCGCTGGCGATTTCAAGCGGAAGTCTCCAGACAAATCGATGATTTTCAAGCCCGCCTCAAGCAAGGACGGAACCAGCTTGGCAGCAACTCCCGCAGGTGTTGCAAGAAATACGACATCCGCTTTCGCTTTGATCGCGACAGGATCTACATCGTCGAGAAGCTCCTCACGAATGTTCGTCAAATGCGGGTAACCCTCTGTAATCGGCGTACCTGCGCTGGAGGACGAGATGATTGAAGTCACCTCTGCCAGCGGATGGGATGCAAGCAGTCGAATGAGCTCTACACCGCCGTAGCCGGTTGAACCGATAATCGCTATTTTCACCTTTGTGCTCATATTAATCTCTCCCCGAAACTAGATGCCGCACACGGCTTTCGCCATGCTCGGACAAGCATGCTGCAGCTTTATCTATTGCTCTTTCCGCATGCGGAAAGGTTGTCTTCTTCCTCAACTAATAATTGTACAACATTCGGCAGTTGATGGAAATACGCACATTGTTTCGTATTATTATACATTCGAATTCATAATAATACAACGAACAATTGAAGCGATTATATGAACAAAAATGCCCAGTTCCAAGAGGCGGAATGCTGTTCAACTTATCGTGCTTTATGTAAAAAAATAAGAGTTTATGAACCTGCTGTATCAGCTGTTCATAGACTCTTATGCGATCAGCGGTGATGGGGCATCATCCATTGCTCTCCAGCTTAAACCCTTGCCCGAGCACCTCTGCCGTATTGCTGATAATAACAAAAGCGCCGGGATCAATCGCCCGCACGAGCTGCTTCAGCTTCGGCACCTCATTTTGCCCAACGACGACCATAAGCACCGTACGCCCTGCCCCCGTATAGCCGCCGTGGCCGTCGAGCCGCGTCAAGCCCCGATCCAAATCATTCAATATCGATTCGGCGACAGCCTCTGATTGATCGCTTATAATAAAGGCCACTTTAGACAGCTGAAGACCGCTTTGCACAAAATCAATCGTCTTGCTCGTTACAAACAACCCAATGAGCGCGTACAGCGCTACCTCGGGGGATATAATGATACCTGCTGCCGCGATAACACATCCGTCAAAGCAAACAATCGCAAGGCTTAGCGGAAGTCCGGTATAGCGATGCAGGATTTGAGCTGCCAAATCCAGCCCGCCGGTAGACGCACCACCACGGAACACAAGGCCAAGTCCAAGCCCGACTCCGATACCGCCGTATATAGCCGCCAGAAGCGGATTATCGGTTGGCGAGGGCCAACCGTCCGTCAGGAGCACAAACAACGGCAGGATGACCGAGCCGAGCGCTGTTTTTACCGCAAACCGTTTACCGAGCAGCCATAAGCCAGCGATAAACAGCGGAATATTGATTGCCCATTGCGTTAGCGCCGGCGTAATGCCCGTTAATCTTTGTACGAGGATAGATACACCGGATACTCCGCCCGAAGCAATTCCACTCGGCACCATGAACATATTGAAGCTGATCGCCACAATAACCGAGCCGATCAGAAGCTGGACAATGCTCCATACCGACTGTGCCCGCGGACTTAAGCTTCGTCCACCTTTTCTCCGTTTCATCGCGCCCTCACTGACCGTGCCTTCACTCATGCCTTCAATCTCCTTGCAAGCTGATTTTCGCAAAAAGAAGAGCTCCACAAGCTAGCCGTGTTGGAACTCTTCCCTATTTCTATAGATTAATCATGGCGAATCTGGTGACGCAAATATCCATCGATAAATGCATCGATGTCGCCATCCATAACCGCGCCGACATTTCCGGTCTCCACCGATGTGCGGTGATCCTTCACCATGCTGTAAGGATGGAATACGTAGGAACGAATCTGGCTGCCCCAAGCAATCTCCGATTGCTCGCCGCGAATTTCCGCCAAGTGCTTGATCTGCTCCTCGATCTTCCTCTCATACAGCTTGGAACGAAGCATCTTCATTGCCTTTTCCCGGTTCTGGATTTGCGAACGCTCCTGCTGGCAAGCGACTACGATTCCCGATGGAATGTGCGTAATCCGGATAGCTGACTCCGTCTTGTTGACGTGCTGTCCGCCCGCTCCGCTCGCCCGGTACGTATCCACCTTCAAATCCTCGGTGCGAATCTCTATCTCGATACTATCGTCGATTTCCGGAACAACGTCACAGGAAGCAAACGACGTATGGCGACGGCCCGCCGAATCGAACGGTGAAATACGAACAAGCCGGTGCACGCCCTTCTCCGCTTTCAAGTAGCCGTAAGCATTAAAGCCTTTGACCAAAATAGTCACACTCTTTATGCCCGCCTCATCGCCAGGCAAGTAATCAAGCAGCTCCACCTTGAAGCCGCTCTTCTCCGCCCAGCGCGTATACATCCTGTACAGCATGAGGCCCCAGTCCTGCGACTCGGTGCCGCCGGCACCAGGATGAAGCTCGAGAATGGCGTTCAGCTTATCGTAAGGCTGATTAAGGAGCAGTTGCAGCTCAAAATCGCTCACCTTCCGCATCAGCTTCGCTACGCCGCTTACGACGTCCGCTGCAAGCGACTCGTCGCTCTCGTCTTCCGCCAGCTCCAGCATCATCTGAAGCTCTTCCTGCTCGTTATTCAGTCCATCGTAATGATCGACGACCGACTTCACCGCATTGAGTTCTGAAATAACGCTTTGCGCTTTTTCATTGTCATCCCAAAAATCAGGCAGCGTCATCTTTTCTTCGAAATTCGCAATAATCTCCTGCTTAAGATCTAAGTCAAAGAGACCCCCTGAGCTCTTGGAGCCGCTTGGCCATTTCACGCAGGTCTTGTTTAACCGTTATGTCTATCATAGCTTCAGCTTCACCTCAAAATATTTCTTCAATGCCTTACCGTATGCTGCGGCGACTAACGCCGTTCCTTACTTGCCGTGGCATTGCTTATACTTTTTGCCGCTGCCGCACGGGCATGCATCATTGCGGCCAACGCGCTCCTCGCGCTTAGCCGGACGCTTCTCAACCGCTTCTCCGCCGCCGCTTGTTGTCGTCGTTTGGCCTTGAGCTACCTCTTGACGCTCCAGGTTGCTCTCCACGCGCGCCTTCATAATATACCGCGCAACTTCCTCTTGAATGCTCTCGATCATTTCCTTGAACATCTCGAAGCCTTCAAATTGATATTCGCGAAGCGGATCTGTACCGCCGTATGCGCGCAAATGGATACCTTGACGCAGCTGATCCATCGCATCGATGTGGTCCATCCACTTGCTGTCTACCGCACGAAGCACAACAACCTTCTCGAACTCGCGCATCGTATCTGCTCCAAGCTCTTCCTCGCGCTCATCGTAAGAAGCAACGACCTCTTCGTAAATATAGTCGATGATCTCTTCTTTCTCTTTGCCCCAAATTTCTTCTTTGGACAAGGAGCCTTCTTGCAGGAAGGTTGCGTGCGCGTAATCAACGACCGCTTGAAGATCCCACTCTTCCGGAATATCCTCCGAGCAGTGCGCTTCAACGATACGCTCAATAACCGGCTTGATCATATCCATAACTTCCTGGCGAATATTCTCAGAGCCCAAAATATCGCGGCGCTGCTTATAAATCACTTCACGCTGCTGGTTCATTACATCATCATATTGCAAAACGACTTTCCGAATGTCGAAGTTGTTTCCCTCAACACGCTTCTGAGCCGATTCAATCGCTCTTGAAATCATCCGACTCTCGATCGGCTGATCCTCGTCAAGTCCTAGCTTATCCATCATACCCATAATATTTTCAGAACCGAAGCGGCGCATCAGCTCATCCTCTAGCGACAAATAAAACTGTGAGGAGCCTGGATCGCCTTGACGACCAGCACGACCGCGCAGCTGATTATCGATACGACGGCTTTCATGACGCTCCGTACCAATAATATGCAGGCCGCCAAGATCAGCAACCGAATCGCCCAGCAAAATATCCGTACCACGACCAGCCATATTCGTTGCAATCGTCACAGAGCCCGCTTGGCCCGCGCGAGAAATAATTTCCGCTTCCTCCGCATGGAACTTCGCGTTGAGCACCTTGTGCGTCACGCCTCTGCGTTTAAGCATTTCCGATAGCTTCTCGGAGTTCTCGATGGAAATCGTACCGACGAGCACCGGTTGGTTTTTGCTATGGCGTTCAACGATTTCTTCAACGACCGCTTTAAACTTACCCAATTCGGATTTGTAGACAACATCTGCAATATCTTTACGGATCATCGAACGGTTTGTCGGCACTTGAATAACATCAAGCCCGTAAATACGCTTGAACTCTTCTTCCTCCGTCTTCGCCGTACCCGTCATACCTGCAAGCTTGCGATACATACGGAAATAGTTCTGGAACGTAATCGTCGCAAGAGTCATGCTCTCGTTCTGAACCTCAAGCTGCTCCTTCGCTTCAATCGCTTGGTGCAAGCCGTCGCTATAACGGCGTCCCGACATGAGACGACCTGTGAATTCATCGACGATAACAACCTCGTCTTCCTCAACGACATAATCCACATCGCGCTTCATAATGAAGTTAGCTTTCAGCGCTTGCTGAATATGGTGGTTAAGCGTGACATTCGCATGATCGAATAGATTCTCGATCTGAAAAGCCTTCTCCGTCTTCTCAACGCCTGACTCCGTCAGCATAACACTGCGCAGCTTAATATCTATCGTGAAATCCTCTTCAGGCTTCAAACGGCTAATAAAGCGGTCTGCTGCAAAATAAAGCTCAGTCGATTTTGCGGCTTGTCCAGAAATAATAAGCGGCGTCCGCGCTTCATCGACCAGAATCGAATCCACCTCATCGATGATTGCAAAATAAAGCGGGCGCTGTACCATTTGTTCCTTGTAGAGCACCATATTGTCACGCAAATAATCAAAGCCGAATTCATTATTTGTACCATACGTAATATCGCAAGCGTAAGCTGCTTGCTTCTCGTCATGCGACAAGCCGTGCAGGTTACAGCCAACAGTCATGCCTAGGAAGCCGTAAAGCTGACCCATCAGCTCGCTATCACGCTGTGCCAGGTAGTTATTGACCGTAATAACATGTACGCCTTTGCCTAGCAAAGCGTTCAAATAAACCGGAAGCGTCGCAACGAGCGTCTTACCTTCACCCGTTCTCATCTCCGCGATCTTGCCTTCATGAAGCACCATACCGCCGAGAAGCTGCACGTCAAAATGACGCATGCCAAGCGTACGCTTGGATGCTTCTCTTACCGTTGCAAAAGCTTCAGGAAGAATTTCATCCAGTGTTGCTCCCTTTTCAATTTTTGCTCTGAATTCCTCAGTTTTCGCGCGCAGCGCTTCATCGGATAAAGCTGTAAATTTCGACTCTATTGCATTTACTTCATCTACCGTCCGTTGGAGCCGTTTTACCTCGCGCTCGTTATGGTCACCAAATATCTTTTTCACTAGTCCGAGCATGGAATTCCCCTTTCGTAATGACGCCTCTTTGCATTAAATTGTATCAGTTTGTCGACACCGCCGCAACGAAGATGATTGGAAAAGAAAAAGCCTCTCTCCAAAAAGGAGAAAAGGCTCTTCGTTCTAAGTATAATTGCTGCTAGCCTTGCTCGATTAAGCCATACTTTCCGTCGCTGCGTCTGTACACAACACTTACCTCTTTGTTATCTACATTCGAGAATACGAAAAAGCTATGACCAACCATATTCATTTGCAAAATCGCTTCTTCCACGTCCATCGGCTTCAGATCAAAGCGCTTGGTACGTACAAGCTCCAGATCGTCTTCTTCCTCCAGAACGCCCACTGCTGAGCCTTCTTCCCTGAATAAGGCGCGTACGCCGCTACCTTGGCGGAACTTACGATTTACTTTTGTTTTATGTTTACGTATTTGTCGTTCGAGTTTGTCTGCCACAACATCAATCGATGCGTACATATCCTCGCTTTTCTCCTCGGCTCTTAGCATGACACCGGTGAGCGGAATGGTCACCTCAACTGCATGTTTACCTTTGGTGACGGAAAGTGTTACGTTAATATCGGAGGTGATTGGTGCTTCGAAATATTTGTCCAATCGGCTGAGTTTCTTTTCGACGTAGTCTCTCAATGCGTCTGTCACTTGAAAGTGTTGACCTCGAATGTTGTAGTTCATGGGGAACTCCTCCTTTACATGGTCTTATTATAACATATGCAAGCGCCCGAATCAAAATAGTTTTTGTTTTATTTCGAATTTTCAGATAAATAATGCAATAGAACTAATAGATTTCTCACAATTAAGCTGCAAGCTCTTTTCGACTCAAAATGGAGCTCTCCCCCAAGACAATCTTCCGTATGTTAGCCCCATGTGTTTCCAGTTCCAGTCAACAAAAAAAAGCCCCGGTTACCCGGAGCTTTGTGTAATTTACTTGTTTAGTGATCCAAATTATAGGTTGGCTGGATCAGCCGGATAATTACAGTTTGACTACGTTAGCGGCTTGTGGACCACGAGCGCCTTCAACAATATCGAATTCGACGGATTGGCCTTCTTCAAGTGTTTTGAAACCTTCAGTTTGGATAGCGGAGAAATGAACAAATACGTCGCCGCCTTGCTCAGTCTCGATAAATCCATAACCTTTTTCCGCGTTAAACCATTTAACTTTACCTTGCATTTGCAAACATTCCCTTCATCTTCAAATACTGTGAGGCATCGCTTTGTATAACCCACAATTTGACTATAACACCCACTTAACGGAATTGTCAAACAATTTATTGTAAGCGAATTCATTTGAGGATCGGCGGGGATTTACGGCTGACGATTCTTGTCGAATGAACCGTTTTTCCTTCGTAATAAAAAAGCCACCCCCTGGGGTAGCTTTGTAAATTACTTGTAAAACACACCGCCCGTTTACTGGATCCATTTAGACGACAGTTGATTGTGTTTGTTTGTAAGTACTCCCATTTGCTTGTCCAACTACCTGATTGAATTCTTTCGCAGCTTGCAGCCATGTTTCCTTTAGTTCAATCAAATGCTCCAGTACCTCTTCGGCCGGTTCAATGTTTTTCTTTATATTTGCTTCAACTAGACGCATATTGAAATATTCATATAGCTTCAGCAAGTTTTCTGAAATAGGATTAGTACGATCGATTGTAATAACAAACTCACTCACGATGTCCTGAACCCGTAGTAAACTTGTATTTGCATCTGAATAACGTTGTTCTTTAATTGCTTCAATTCCTTGACGGCAAAAACGAATAGCGCCATCGTAGAGCATAATAAGTAGTTGTCCTGGAGTTGCCGTTTGAACTGTGTTTTGAAGATACTTATTACGTTGTTGAAGTTGCATTGTTTATCCTCCTAGAACTAAATTAATTTATCATTTATGCGCTGTGTGAGTGCATCATCATACAATAATGAATTAGCCTTTCTTATCTATAAGTATACCAGCCATTTCCCACATCTTAGCGACAAAATCCAACGTTTTCTCTGGAGGAATCTCACGAATGACTTCACCCGATGCACTGTCTAATACCTTCACTGAAATGATATTGGTCTGCTTATGCACAGAAAACTCTAAGTTTGTGCTTTTTCCCTCGATAGCCTTAATTGCTCTATCGATAGCCTTAACTAGCTGTTCTTCGCTAATTGCGACATGCTCACCGCGGGCCTCAGCTTTTTTCAGTTCCGAAGAACTTGAGAATTTCGAAAGTTGTTGAGAATCACTTACCTTACTTGAACTCTCTTTCACTGCCCCAGTATTACCTAAATCCATACTAGTAGCAACTCTAATCGGCGGATTACTCGTTACTGTAGCCGGTATATTAGTGTTCATAACCTATCATTCCTTCCGCATCAATAGTCCTAGTTAATATATCGGCAACTGTTAACTTTTGCATTAGATGAAAACTTGTAATTTGTTACATCTGTTTCTCTGTTCCAATAAATAGAATTAGGCCACTCCAATGAGAGGCCTAATTTGCTTATTATTTCTTTTTATCAAAAAAAGCACCATATGGAGAATAAGTACTTCCAAAATCTCCGTACTGCTGCGTAACCGCTTGGCTTCTCTTCATATTCATAATTTCAGAACCTAAATCCTGTTTCTTGCGATCCATGATCGGAATAATCTTCTGATCAACTTCATAAGCAGGTTGAAGATAGTTTTTTTTCTGAATTTCCGAAAAAGAGAACCCCTTTTCTAAACATCGTGAAATACTCTCTAAAACCACTTGTCTCTTGTCCAGTAGATCTATCCATTCTTCTGGCTCACTGTCATCATCTAATACTCTCTGCTGTAACGAAAGCGTATGTAATAAAAAGTCGTTAAGTAGAGAATCTAGAGAGGTATCCATGGTCCTCTTCTCCTCTCTTTCTAAAACATTTTTAAATAATATGCTTCCCTTAAAACTTAACTAGTTTATCCTTGTTGTTGTGATAACCAACTACCTTGGGCATTTGCTTTACTCATGGCAGTCTCCATTGCAGTGAACTTTTTCCAATAACGTTGTTCAATGCTTTCGAGTCGTGCTCCCCAATTACTAATATCCGTATTAATTCTGCCGAGACCCTTACCAAGAATACTATTATCTACAAGTGAAGCCTTGCTTCCTGCTTTATCCGTGAGCTTAGTAATGGTGGTGTTAATCTGATCGTACAGACGCTGTGCCAATCCACTCTCACTGACTTTTGTAGCAGGATCTGTTGAGGAGCTAATTTTTGTAAATAGCTCCATTACACCATTTCCATTTTGAGATATAGCTTCACGCAGTTTCGTATCATTAATATATAACTTTCCTTTTTCTGAATAAGTTCCAGTTGTTATTCCTATTTCACTAAGACTATCATATTTCGAATCAATCCCTGCACCCGTTACATTCATTGATAATGATTGACGCATTTGTGATAACGCACTCGAGAGCAGAGAATCTTGACGCAACAAGCCGCTCTTCGCCTTCTCTTCCCATTGTTCAACTTGTTTATCTGATAGTGCTTCTTTTTCCTCCGCTAAAAGAGGTTTAAAATCCTTAAAGGTTCGTTCACTTATTTTATTATTGATCTTATCCAGAATATCATTATATTTATCTACATATTCTTTAATTGACTTAAAGATTGCTTCCTCATCCGGTTTAAGATTGACACTGGTTGTTCCCTTACTTTTAATATTAAATTCCACACCATCAAACGTGAAGGATGTACTATTGACTGAATAGGATATACCATTAATCAACACGTTTCCTGGTACGCCAGCTTCAGCTTTTTGGCTTTTCGCTGAACCAGAGAAACCACCGGGTGACCCAACTGCTATATCCGTATTACCCGCTGACATACCAAGCTTAGTCCCAAATGTACCACTAATATCAATATTCGAATTCTTACCATTCGAAGAGAAAGTAATAGAATTATCATCTTGCAGGTAGCTTGCGGTAACACCTGTCTTGGACGATAGAGCATTAACTTTTGCTATCATACTATTAATTGTATCATCTGTTTTAACTTCAATAGTTTCTGATCCAATATTAAAGGAAAAGGCTCCATCCGCAATTGCAGTAGACCCGCCTTTTAAATTAGCATCAGCAATAGTGAATTTCACAGATGCTGTTTTAGCAGAAACAGGGAGCGTATCTACTTCCACATTATATACAGATGCATTTGGAACGCCTTTTTGTTTTACAGATACGACTGAATCATTGTCGGATGTCAAAACCTTCTTCTGGTATGTTCCCTGTAGCTTCATATCAAAGGTTTTATTTTTTAAATCTGATAGGAGCGCGTTCATCTCTCGGTATTGATCACGTCTCCATTCTTCTGTTTGCTTTTTCTGAAGAAGTTTATTAAGCGGAGCACTCTCCGCCTTCATAAGATTCTTGACGATTGTTTCTGTATCAAGACCTGAGACTAAGCCGCCCATACGAATTGAATTTATCATTTTATTCCTCCTGCCTCTCCTCATCTTTCACGAATAGAAAAATACTGACCCATTATGTAAATTAATTTCCGATTTCACCTACTAATAGTACTATCGGATATAAATAGAATTTAGTTTAGTTGAATTACAAAAATGATCATTATAAATTAAAAGGTTAATAGCCTATGCATACCTGCATGGCAACCCATTGAAATAAAAAATGACTCCCGATGAGTCCAGGAATCATTAGTGTTTTAGTCATTATCCAACTTAGGATTACATGTTCATTCTTGTATAAGCGACCTTCGCATCAAAGCCTCACATAATATAAAGTCCTCTTCTGTATCAATATCATATGACCGGCTTTTTGGCATAACAAATGCAACTGTTTCATCTCTTAAAAAAGATTTGTTGTTTAAAAGCCACTTGGACTCGGCTACATACACAGCCCCATTCACAACAAATGCATCGGATAAATCTTGACGGCGTGATGGAACCTTTTCCTGTGGGATAAGCAACTGCATATGGTTATTCTCTTGCAATGAATACATCCAATAAGGTGACTTATCGACTTTAGTTACACTCACGCAGGAAGGCGCATCCGATTCCATCATTTTTTCAATAGAACCATCGATATCTTCTGCCATTCTTAACGGAGATGTAGGCTGAAGAAGAACAATATAATCATAATCAGGTAATTTATCTATCGCATGAAGAACGGGATCAATCCCCGGCGTTGTGTCTTGAGCTAATTGCTGGGGACGAATAAATGGAACATCACAACCATACTCCTTGGCTACACCTATTATTTCCAAATCATCTGATGTAACAATTAATCTGTCTATATATTCAGATTTATTACCAGCTTCTATTGTCCAAGCAATCAACGGTTTTCCCGCTATTTCGCAAATATTTTTTCTAGGTACTCCTTTAGAACCACCACGAGCCGGAATAATCCCTAATACTTTTTTGTTATTAATCATATTAAGCCTCCACTGAATTCATAATTAGCCTTTTCATAATCGTCCATACGACCAATATCAAGCCAATACTCTCTCAGTGGAAAAGCTGATACTTCTTGTTGCTGCTTCATCAATTTCTTAAAAAGATCTGGCATATCGTAAAATTCATTTTGAGGAACTGATTTCAACACGTCAGGACTTAACACATAAATACCAGCATTAACAAAACTTTTATGAATTGGCTTCTCTTCAATCGACAAAAGACGGTGATTCTCCGTTTCTAGAACACCATACGGTATTTGGTATTCGTATTCCCTTACACACATTGTTGCAATTGAATTCGTTTCATTGTGAAAATTAAGCAACTGTTCATAATTCACTTTGGTCAATAAATCTCCATTCATTACAAAAAAAGGTTGATCAGGCTTTTCTATAATTAGTGATAGTGCTCCAGCTGTTCCTAATCTCATTGTTTCTTCTATATAAGATACGTTAACATCAAGATGCTTTCCATCTTGAAAATAGTCTTTAATCATATCCTTCTTATAATTTACCGATAAAATAAAGTTTGAAAATCCGAAATCTTTAAAACTATTAATAATCATTTCCAAAATGGGCTTATCACCCACTTTCAACATAGGCTTTGGAACATGATCCGTCAAAGGGCGAAGTCTTGTTCCAAGACCACCTGCCATTAATATAACTGTATTTGCTTTTTGCAACCCTTGAGCTACATTATCTGCAAATAAGACGTTTTGAATCTGATTTTCTTCATTTACAATCGGTAGTTGTTTCACTTTTAGCTTTTTCATTAGTTCTGCATAATATTGCGGTTTCTTTCCAAATTTTTCGTATACGGGATATTTGTTCATGACTTCCTTAATAGGTATTTCTAATGACAAACCTTTAAGAAGGCCTCGTCGAATATCTCCATCTGTTACTGTACCAAGTAAAAATTTATTTCCGTCAACTACAACAGCAAATTGTAGAGCTGACTTGTCGATAATTTGCATTGTTTGAATAATAGATGTCTCTGGCAAAATCATTATTGATTCCCAATTAGTCATTATCTGCACATCCTTATTACATAGCAAATCATATCATATGTGTATTTACCATGAGGTTTTATAAAATCACTTAATCTTTCCTACATATTTAAAGACGTTAGCCAATACATCAGCCATAAAAAACTGATTACTATCCCTTTGGGCAAGTGTAATATTGCTAATTTCATTGGTTATAGCGTCAATAATATCTCCATTAATTTCTAGCATCTCTGGTGTAATAACAGGAAAATAGCTTCCAAGCTTATAAGCATAACTCTCTACCACTTTTGTATTTTCACTAATAATCCCCATAGTCACGAGTTCTTGAATGATTTTCTTTTCATCAATAACAACATTATCGTCATCTAAAACTTCAACAGTGCATTTATACTTATCATTTTTCTGAAAATTATTATAAATAGTAACTCTGAAGGTTTTCATTTCAAAATCATAGCAAGTTATGTAATGCCTATCAGTTAAAAACGGCTTATCCAACAATAAATGAAACAAATATGTGGTTCTCCTTACACCTTTTAACGATCGATTTTCAACAAGATTGTATCTCCCAGCAAGAAGTGACACCGGAGCTGTCCAAACAACATGAGAAATTCCAGTTATTTCTTCGCAATCTTCAAGGGTTAACTTTGTAATTTCATTCTTATCTACATGGATTCCCGATATTTTCGCACCTTTTAGTATACGAATACCATTATTATTCATTTTATTTTCTAATAAGCTTATCCATTCATGTATTCCACCTTTTTTAGGATAAAAATATTCTACATCCTTATTTATACTTGGAGTAGACAAGGATAATCTCATATCAAAAAAATTGGATTTTTTTAACTCTTTCGTTTTATTCTCATCAAATGCAATAATTCGAGGGTTTATTATTAATTTTAAAACATCCGGGGCTAAATCTTTTAAAGCTGTTCCAAAAAATTTAAAAGAAATTTTCTCAAAAAAATTATTGGTTAATGCTTCACCAAATAAGTCTCTTATTTGTTCATATGAATTTTCATATTGCGATCTAGATTCAAGTCTACTATGAAGTAACTCTATTAAAATCTTATGATAATATTCTTCATCATAAGAAGTAATATCAATAGCTGAACCTAGTGAATTTAGCTTCTTATTAAAATAATTCCCTGGTTTGAGATGTGTTAGTTTCAACCATAAATTTGAGTCATTTATTTCATCAGGAATTAAGTATTTATTAATTTCCTGATGATGAGTCAGAGCAGGCAGGTGAGTTCCCTTATCAAACCAATGTTCATTTCCATAATTATCACTCTTTAGGAGTCCACCTAATTCACTACTATTTTCAATTAGAATCACATTAGGAAATTTATCTTTTAACATTAATGCCGATAGTATGCCTGCAATCCCCCCACCAACTACAACTACGTTTGTAGACACCTTATACCTCCTATCGTCAAATTAGTTTTTAATTCCCGTTATTAACCATTCAATAATTCGTTGTTCAAGATCATACGTTCTTTCCAATATTTCTAGTTCAGTGATCTCGAACTTGCTTAAAAGTTTAGAAATATCTTCTTTAGAAGTAAATCGTACAGTTCCTTTACCGCTCAATGGGCCTTGTGTCGGAATCCGAGTATTATAACTTACTTCTTCACCCGTTTGATCACCCCAACAACTAGTGGCAAACGTTCTGCTAAATAACTTACCGCCTTTTTTTAAAACACGAAAAATTTCATTATAGATTAATTCAGAATTTCCAAAAGAATTACAACTAATAGCTTCTACATCAATAACTGCATCAAACATATCATCGTCATATGGTAGTTTAACAATATCTCCGACTATTAGTTCACCTGTCCAATCAAGGACTTCAGAATTCAATCTTTTTTTTGCTTTTTCAATGGCAGTCATAGAACCATCTATCCCATAAACTGAAAATCCTTCTCTCGCTACATACCATAAATTCGCGCCAGTCCCACAACCTACTTCTAATACTTTTATCTCTTTTCTACTCGCGGTTCCGTAGAAGTTACGTGCAATAAAGCGAATTAAATCTTCAGACGGATATTTCCCCCATTCTTGACTTTTGAATATTTCTTCCCAAGTTTGATCCCATGCCATTATTCATACCCCTATCCTTATCGATAATATAAAATGAAATGTTCTTTATGTGGTTCTTTTTTCAAATACTCTGATTTCATTTCATTATAAACAACGTGATTATGTTCGTATTTCCCGATTTTAAAAGTTGCCTCATTTTTTGAAAAACCTCTTTTGAAAAAGAGAAGTGGGTTTTCATTTGTACGGTCGGTCCCGCCACCTAAATACAACAATTGTACATCCTGTTTCTTCACAAGTTCAGCAAATTCATATAGCAATAGGTTTGCAACGTTCTTTTTTCTGCCTTCTTCAATTGAAGCAGAGAGATGATATTCTGCTATATGACCGTTCGCAAAGAAAAGGGAAGCTCCGATAACCTGCCCCAATTCATTTTCGGCATTAGCTAGGAACACAGCTTCATTTTGCAATAAATGTATAAAATACTCTTCATTAAAAAAATAATCTTCTAGTGCATTTTTTTTGTTCATCAATGCAATATACATATCAATAAATTGCTGAATATAATACTTGGACTTTGAAAAAGTAATAGTAACATTACTATTTTGAGCTTTTTTTATAGCTGTCCGAACTCGAGTACTGAATTCGTAAAGCAAATTTTCTTTTGTTAAATCTATATATACCGTCTGTCTATTCTCAAAAATTTGACCGTAATAATTCATTTCATTTTTCATTAATGGATGGAATCGGATAAATTCAATCAGCACAGATTGGTCTATACACCATTTTTTATAATTTTCGATACATTCATTTTTAAACAACTCATCTCCTACGCAAAGCGGCCCCCCATAGCCATATGGTGATTGGATATCAAAGTATGGCGTGTTTGGCACTTTACCTAGATGAAATGCATGATAATAGATATTCTCGTTTTTTTCTTGAACAAAAAAAACGGCCTGTATATCTTTCTTATAAAGAGCATCATTAATGACATATTGAGGATGAAAGTAAAAGGATTGCATTTCTGCAGGCAATTTTTTGAAAATAAGCAATGCTTGTTCTGCTGATACTATCATCTTAATCTGATTTCCTCATCTAACTTAAATTCTTTTGGAGCTATCTGTTTTAACATATTCCAATATTCAAAAGGGCTTATTCCATTACCGGGCCTTTTAACCGTTATGTTCTCAACCGTAAATGCTTCACCTTGTTTGATTTCTTTCCTCGCCACGACACTTTTTCTTGCGATTTGAACATTTTTCATTTCAGATCTCGAAGGAATCTTTATACCAGATCCTTTTGCTAACTCCACTTGCCTAATCCCATCAACCATCTGAATTAATTCATCCGGTGAAAGCGAAGCCTTATGATCTGGTCCTTCTGCCTGTTTATCATACGTAAAATGCTTCTCTATAACTGCTGCTCCTAAAGCTACGGCAGCAATTGATATTGCAATGCCTTCCGTATGATCTGAGTATCCAGCCTGAAGTCCAAAAGCGTTATTCATCGTATTCATCGCTATCAAATTTACATCTTGAACAGGTGCAGGGTACTCTGTAGTACAATGCAGCAAGGTCACGTTTTTTTTCAAAAGCTGCTGCCCTTCTTCAGAAATAAACGCTTCTTTAAATGCTTCAATAGTTGGATGTTCTTCTTTCTGTAGATAACCAAAAGCAATAACACCAAGAGCCGCTTCTATTTCACTCATTGTTGACATTCCTGTTGACAAAATAATTTTCACTCTTTTTCTTGCAATATGATAGATGAGCGGAGCGTTTGTAATCTCACCTGAAGGTATTTTAATTGTTTTTAGCGATAACTCATCAATTAGAAAATCAGCACTTTCAATATCAAACGGTGTCGATAAAAACTCAATTTCACGAGCATCGCAATAGGCCTTTAACTCTCCAAATTGTGTAAAAGAGAGTTCCAGCTTTCTCACCATGTCAAATTGCGATTCTCCTTTGCCAGTCGTATTAATCTGGTATTCCGCTTTAGGAGCATACTTGCTGATTACATTTTCCGTTTTAAAAGTTTGAAACTTCACCGCATCTGCTTTGCCCATTGCTGCAATATCCACTAACTTCTTTGCCAATTCGATATCACCATTATGATTAACACCTGCTTCGGCGATAATATAAGTTCCGCTCATTTACTCACCTCTGATTTTTCATCAATCTTGGTAAACCGGAAATGTTATAGCTATAGATTCTAGAATTTAAGCGGTCTATCTTAAATCATAGAATGGTTTTTTTATAATGTCTTTTAATTCAGCATGCTTCAAATGGTCCTTAATATCTTTAGACGTGGTTACGCCGTCATACTCTAATTGCATCTCTGTTAATGAATGATGAAACTGTGTAGAAATAGCCATTTGGATCGAATTAATAATTTCGTCTGTCTTTGGAGCGCAGTCAATGATAGAGCTCGCTTTTAATCTACCTTTTTGTCTGTCGCCAATATTAATCGTCGGCTTCGAAAAGGCCGGAGCTTCAATAATTCCACTGGAAGAATTCCCAATGACTACTTCGCAATATTTCATCGTACTTAGATACCTTAACTGTCCTAACGAAAAATAAGACTTTACTCTACCAGAATTCAATGTAGAATAATCATCAATTAATTCATTAATTCTTCTACCGTCGGTATCTGCATTCGATTTTGTAAAAATAACCTGATATTCTGGAAACGCATCAACTGCTGCCAGCAAGCTTTTCATCTGTTCCTCGGCTGTTTGGATTTCTAGCGTAGCGGGGTGAAAAGTAATCAAAAAGAACTTTTCAAGTTTCCATCCATAAAAGCAATCCAGCTCCTCTTTCGATAAAAGGGACATTTTTCGGATATTTTCAACACCAAGATCGCCTACCTTAAACACCCGATCCGGCTGCTCACCGAGCTGGATAACACGATTCGTATATTCCTCATTCACGGTAAAATGAATATGACTCATCTTAGTAAGCGAATGTCGAATCGACTCATCGATCACGCCTTCAGTCAATTCACCACCAGAAATATGGGCTACTGGAATTCTCATGACCAAAGCAGTCTGAGCAGCACTCAATATTTCAAATCGATCCCCAAGAAGAACTAGCACGTCTGGAAGCAATCTCTGAAATGCATCTGCAAAGCCTAATATGGCAATCCCCATTGATTTCGCAATACCAGTCGGAGTATCTGATGACAAAAGCATCTCTATTTTTTCGTCTATATAAAATCCGTCTTCTTCGATTTGTTTATAGGTTAATCCAAATTCGGAAGATAAGTGCATGCCCGTTACGACCAATTGCAACTCCAATTCATTATCGTTCTGAATTTCTGTCATCAGTCGGCATAAAAGTCCATATTCTGCGCGTGTTCCGGTCACGATACATATTTTACGTCTACCCATGGTATTCTCCTTGCAATGGAGTTGATGGAATATTAATAACCCGATTATTTAATAAGTTGGTAACAGAAAGATCCGCTTTAGGACAATCTGCGTATGGAGTCAATTGGTCTAGAGGTGTCCAAATCGGACGCGCCATTACACCCTCGCCATTTAATATATCCAAAATCGAATCACGAGCATGAGTATTTTCATCAATTAATAACGTTTGCAGCCAATAGTTGCTTTTCCCGAAAGAAGGCTCTATTAGCAATTGTACGCCCTCAATTTTTTTAAACAATTGCTGATATCTCGTCGTTAATAGTCTTTTTGATTCAATAAAATGGTTCATTTTTTCTAACTGAGCACATCCAATTGCTGCATTAATATTCGGCATTCGGTAGTTGTACCCTATTTCATCATGACGGTATTCCCAGCGGTGAGGAATTTTGGCTGTAGTCGTAATATGCTTTGCATAGTCGGCAAGTTTTTCATCGTTTGTTAAAATAGCCCCGCCACCGCCGGTTGTCATAATTTTATTGCCATTAAAACTAAGCGCTCCAACCAGTCCAAATCCACCAGTATGTTTACCTTTATAATAGGAACCAAGTGATTCTGCTGCATCTTCAACAAGAACAAGACCATAACGTTCACATATATCAATTAACGGATCTAAATCGACAGCATGTCCAAATGTATGCATCGGAACTACAGCTCGTATGACCCTTCCTGTCACCTTGTTAATTAATTGTCCTTTGTCAATAATACCTATTTCTCGAATATGTTCCTCGAGTTTCTTTGGATCAATACCAAGTGTCTCTTCTGATACATCGATGAAATGTGGAATTGCCTGTACATACGAAATCGCATTGGCTGTTGCAATAAATGTCAGTGCCGGCATTAAAACTTCTTCATTTGCTTGCACACCTGCCACTTTTAGTGCAATATGCAATGCAGCAGTTCCGTTTACAACGGCAATAGCTCTCCTCACTCCTGTATATTCTGCAAGTCTTCTTTCAAACTCATCGACATATTTCCCAACAGATGATACCCAGCCTGTTCGTAAACAATCCGATACATACTCAACTTCTGTTTCGCTAAACGTCGGTTCATGTAAGGGCAGAAAGTCATTAGCACCATGAATTCCCCTAATATCCTCAGCTATTTGCTTCCACTGTTTCCTCATATATTATATACTTCTGTCTTATAATGTGATAAATTCACCGGATCCGTGAACCAGTTAATTGTATCTTTCAATCCACATTTAAATCCATCAATGCCACCGTATGATGGCTCCCATCCAAGCAATTCTTTCGCTTTTTGATTATTTGCCCAAAGCCGCTCAACTTCACTTTTCTCAGGACGCAGACGGATTTCATCTGTTTCAATTTCAATTTTATTGCCCATTACATCAGCAATTGCCTCAACTGTTTCCCCTATTGATATTTCATAGTTACTGCCTATATTAATTACTTCACCAAGCGCTTTGTCGCTATTCATAACAGAAATAAATCCGCTCACGGTATCTTTAACATAGTTGAAATCTCTAGTAGGACTTAACGCACCCAGCTTGATTTTCTCCTTACCGGATGCAAGCTGCGTGATAATGGTCGGAATAACAGCTCTCGCGGATTGGCGTGGGCCATACGTGTTAAAAGGTCTGATAATGGCTATCGGCGTATCAAATGAACGATAAAAAGATAGCGCCATTTGATCAGCTCCAATTTTTGAAGCTGAATAAGGTGACTGACCTTGTAATGGGTGTTCCTCATCTATAGGTACATATTGGGCTGTCCCATACACTTCACTTGTTGACGTGTGAACGACTTTGGAAATACCAAGCTCACGTGCCGCTTGCAACACATTTAATGTCCCTTTAATATTCGTGTCTACATAGGTATCTGGAGAATGATAGGAATAGGGAATAGCAATTAGCGATGCCAAATGCAAAACGCTACTACAATCTTTCATCGCTTCCTTAACTCCATGCGGATCTCTTACATCTCCAGCAAATACTTCAAACTCGTTCTTGTATGCTGAATGGTCCAGCCATCCCCAGGAATTAAAAGAGTTATAGTAAACAAAAGCCTTCACGTTATATCCGAGCTTGACTAATTCTTCTGTTAAATGTGATCCTATAAAGCCGTCTGCACCCGTAATCAGAATTTTCTCAGATGTCTTCAGTTTTCTCACTCCAATAGTACTATTTAAATCCATCTAAACTTTCACTAAGAATTGAAATTATTTGAGCCAGTACAAAAACACTAGCTGAAAGAAATTCAACCTGTATTTCCTTATTCCTGTTTAAATTACTTGATGAGAGGATTTGCTCAATATCGTAAAGATTCCAAATAGCGGTCATTAAAGCTGGTTGTAAGATATGACGTAAAAGCCAATTATCTGTAACCTGTCTAAACAACGGATCAGTTTTTTCCAATTTCTTCAGTGTTTTTTGTAATTCTTTTTCTGAAGAGATATTCGTTATTTTTAGCCTTTTAATATTAATCAATTGATTTTCATATTTTATTTTCAAATCAGAAAAAAACTCTATTTGTTCTTCAATTTTAATCTTCATTTGTTCCTGATTAAGAGGATTTGATGCTACATTTTTCAATATGTCCAATACTGGTACTAAATTTTCAGAACAATGTGTATTTAAAACTTCAGCAAGGCTCATTTGAAGCGTGTTTGCAATTTTAGCTCCTCCTTCAGTTGCATTAATAACAAATAAATTTTTATCAAATATTTCCTTTTCAAACCATTTCCGAAAATTAATCCATATTTCATTTGAAGTTACATAACCCCCATAATAACCTTCAACAATTGTTTCGTCTATTGATGAAAAAATGTTATTTGTAAACTCTTTATTGTCATATATTGTTCCACCTGCATGAGACTCCTCTTTAGAATCTCCAAAAGCTAAATCCTGACCCATTAACACAATTGGAGATGCTCCAATGTGTTCTGCAAAACCAAATGCAACATGTGCGCATGACAGACCAATGCTAATAGAACTGTCTTTCGATATACCGAAAACATCCTGTATCCAGTTATACTCCCCTACTTTTTCACGCATTGGAATAACAATATTACCTTGATACTCTTCAAATATTTGGGGATGAAGAACCAACGGTCCCACTAATGTTATTTCGCTCGGATAATTCTTGTTCTCATAAAAATATGTATAAGTTTCCTTCCCTCTTTCTATTGAACAAATAAAGTCTGGAATAATCCCTTCGTCGCAAAGTCTGCTAGCAATTGTATCTACAGCAATTATTACGGCTTTATTTTTCATTTTTTTCAATTGTTCAATGTTCTTATTTAATGATGGACCCGCGGATACAACAACTGCTGGTTTGTTTTCAAATAATCTTTTCAATTGAGAAACGTCCTTAGAACGTGTTAAACAATTAATATTTTTTATATTATTCCTAAATCCAATCATACTATCTTCAATTGAATTACCATACAACATGGCTTTATAATGAATAATTTCCTTAACTTTTTTCACTATTGCTATACATGAGTCCAAACTATATTCCCTATAAAAATAAGTGAAATAAAATTTAATGTTTTTAATGTAATATATTAGTGTAGTTGATAATAGATTATCTAAAAAGAACGAAAGGTTTTTCAAATCATCAGCAAAGAGTATTACATTCAGATTATTAAATAAATTTAAATCTTGTTTATTTAATGCATGATTAAAAAAAGAAAAGTTAGGTTCGATAATAAGAAGATAAGACTCTTTGCTCATGGTCTGAATATGCTTTTCTATTTCCTCTAAGGAATTAATACCCACTAATATGATTAACTCTTTTTTATTATCGTTAGGCATATTTGATTCATCAAATTCATTTTTTATAATTATAATTTGATTGTTTATGAAAAGCAGTTCATTTCCCTCTTCATCTGTTCCGATAAAATTTAAATGAATGTCATCTTCTTTGGGTTGACCTATCCAGTGATTAGGATTTCTGGATATAACATCTATATTTCGATCCAATATTGTCACGCTCATGCTGTATTCTCCTTTATCTCAGAAAATCCATTCACTTATACACCATTTCTGCGAACCAACTCATAGTAGTTTAAACCAAAAAAATCTCCCGAAAAATTCGAGAGACTTTTTGGTTTTGAAGTTTAATTATTATCTCAACAATTGAAGCACGCCTTGCGGCTGTTGGTTTGCTTGAGCCAGCATAGCTTGTGCAGCTTGTGCAAGAATGTTGTTTTTTGTTTGACTCATCATTTCTTTTGCCATATCTACGTCGCGTACACGTGATTCAGCGGCAGTCAAGTTCTCTGAAGAAGTATTCAGGTTGTTAATTGTGTGTTCAAGACGGTTTTGTGTTGCACCAAGCTTAGAACGCTCAGAAGATACCTTTTGAATAGCAGTATCAATGACTTTCATAGCCGTTGTTGCTTGACTTTGTGTTGCAACTTGTAATCCCTTAACTCCAAGTGCAGAAGAAGTCATTTCTTGAATGGATAAGTTCAACGATTGATTGCTATTAGCACCGATTTGGAAAGTAGCAGAACCATCAGTACGTACGTTCTCAGCTTGTTTTGTTTCAGAGAATGAAGACAGTGCATTAGTTGCGGAATTTTTCACTGCTCCAGTGCTATCTTTGACTGTCATTGTGATCCCGTTTACAGCACCTGTTGTACCCGCAGCAGAAGCAGTTACGGTTATAGAACCGAGAGTATTAACCGTGCTTGCGCCCTCAGTTATTAAACCTGTAATATCAGACAATGCAGTAGTTGCTGTAATAGTTACAGAACCTGTTTTTGTAGTACCATCATTTGTTACGTAAGAAACATCAACTTTATCCCCAACAGCAAGACCAAGAGAGTTACCATTTGCATCGTTAAGTGCTGTTGCTAATGTAGTTAGTGCTGCTACTGCTGCCGTTGTACCAGTTCCAGTTTTCAATACAGCACTGCTGTTCTCATTAGCTACCGCTGCATTCACTGCACTACCCATCGAACCATCAAGTAGATTTTTAGTATTGAATTGTGTTGTTGAGGATATACGATCAATTTCTTTAGTTAGTTGCGTCATTTCGTCTTGAAGGTTAGTACGATCTTGAGCAGTGTTTGTATCATTCGCAGATTGTACGGATAGTTCACGCATACGTTGCAAAATGGAATGAGTTTCGTTCAAAGCACCCTCAGCTGTTTGAATCAAAGAAATACCGTCTTGGGAGTTTTTCGAAGCCATATCCAAACCGCGGATTTGACCGCGCATTTTTTCGGAGATTGCTAGTCCCGCTGCATCGTCACCTGCACGGTTGATGCGAAGACCTGAAGACAATTTCTCGATGTTTTTGCTAGTTGCTGCAGTGTTGGAGCCCAATTGACGATGTGTGTTCAAAGCTGCGATATTGTGGTTAATAATCATTGATATTTCCTCCTTGAAATTTTCGTATTTCCGCATCCTTGCGGAAGCTTACGATAATAGTTCGGCCGTCCTATTATCGCGCTAATATATTTATCGGATTTCCGCATCAATTGTTTATAGCTTATATTTAAAAAAACAAATTATTTTTTAAATAACTTTGAAACGTCTTCAATGGATAAAGCATTAGTTGCTGCCGCACGATTTTCAGCTTGAATAGCCATATATATTTCTTTGCGATGAATATCAACTTCCTTCGGTGCTCGAATGCCTAACTTCACATTATCGCCTTCTACGCCCAAAACAATAATTTCTACATTTGCGCCAATCATGATGGACTCATTAGTTTTCCGTGATAAAACAAGCATGGCTTTTCTACCTCCCTAGGTTCGATTGAGCGGAGCACGCGAGCTGTATGTATTATCGTGAAGAATAAGCTGTTTTCCTAATTTTGTCCTGTTATTCAGAACGATCGGAGCAAGTAGATTAATTGTTGCCTTTTCCCAGTCTGCAGGTACCGTTATAATTGAACCAATCTCAACTTCTTCACCATTTTCGATACCTAGCTCTTGTTTAATGATATCCGGAAGCTCCCATTCATAATCGGGATAAAACAAAAATGGACTCGCAATTAGCAAAGATATGGCTTGATCCTCAACCGCTCTCATTAACTTCATTGGCAAATCATTTCCTACCTCTTCGAATACAAATTGATTCAAATGCTCGAATCCCGGTATACCCTGCTCAAATGTATAAATTTGCTGTTCAAATTTCATATAATAACCTCCTATTAGGATACCTCTTTTATTAAAATAAAAACTATAGACCTTATGCGTCATACGCAAATGATCTATAGTCTTAAATGAACGCAAAGCTAAATAAGTTGATCGATTTCTGGTGGGATAATATCTACCTTTGGGTATTGGCTCATATAAATATCTAGCTTGCCTCGCTCATATTCATGAATAGGTTTATTTACTTGCACATTCAAATTTACACGTCCTGGGGTGGTATCAATAGTGAGCTCACCTGGAATATACTCGATATCAATATTATCATAGGCTGCTTCCCCGCGAAAATCAAACTCAGGAAAGGTACGTTTCCATTCTCTTGCCATTTCCGCTATAGGATTCCCGCCTAAATGAATCGATGCCATCTGATCGCCCTTCTCCACAATCCGTGCAATCCCCTGCAATGCTATATCAGAAGCCATTGAATATATCTTGCTCATCGTTTGCAAATTATTGCCTAAAGCTAAAGCGTCCCATACTCGGTCCTGATTAATTTCCAGCCGTCCCTTAGTCGTTTTAAAATGTTGTTCTGGCCTTATTTGTTCCATGTCGACTGTTGCCGCAGGCTGCTCAAGACGCTGTTTTCCGATATCGGCATCGATTGACAAAACAGCATCCTGCGAGCGAATTTGAATTTGAGGAATTTGCATGTGTATATCTCCTATCTCAAGAAGTCAACCAAGCTAGGACGTATAAGCTGTGCTCCTACAGATAGTGAAGCTTGATATACATTTTCCTCCGTTTTCATATTGGTAATCACTTCTGACATATCTGCATCTTCTGTTTTCGCCTGAACCGTTTTTAGATTGATTTCGATATCCGCAAGCCGATTTTGAACAATATCGACACGATTTACTTTTGCTCCTACTTCGGCACGTTTTGAAAGCATCGTATTCATACGACTATCTACCTGCTTAATTAATGCAGAAACTCCCTCTTGATCACCAGAGCCCAACATATCGTATGCTCGTTGAAGAAGTAAGAAAGCATTATCGCTGCTTTCTATCTCTGCTTGAGTTGCCGTAGGCGATACGCCCTCACCAAAGACCTCATTACCCGTAATGTTTACGCCTAACTTCATGCCTGCCGATAATTCATATTTAATTGAGCCGGTATCTGAGCTAACTTGAAATGCCTTTAGTGATGGTGGATCACTTATCAAATCAACTGTACCGTCTACGCCCATCGTTGGATATGGTTTATCACCCGTCAATTCGCCATTAAACACTTGCTTACCATTAAATTGGCTATTACCGATTTCAACCATTTGGTTATATAGCTGGGACATTTCGACTTTTATAGCATCTAGACTTGTTTGTTCAAGCGTCCCATTTGCCCCACTGACTAACAATTCTCTAGTCCGCTGCATAATTTCACCAGCTTGTCCGATCGTTGTATCGGTATACTCAAGCATGGATAACGAAGAACTAACATTTTCGCTGTATTGTTCATTAGCATCCAGCTCACTACGATAACGTAGAGCAAACGTAATACCGACAGGGTCATCTGATGGTTTATTAATTTTCATTCCTGTTGAAAGCTGATTTTGCAGTGTGTTCATTCGACCCATGTTATTCGATATATTACGCAGTAATTGCGAGTTCATCATCGATTGCGTGACGCGTAAAGACATAATCTCTCACCCCCGAATTATGGTTACAGGCCTACTCTACCCATTCCATTAATTACTTTATCTAATATTTCATCAATCATTGTCATATTTCTAGCCGCTGCGTTATAAGCATGCTGATATTTAATCATATTCGACATTTCCTCATCGAGTGAGACACCGCTCACCGATTGTCTGCGTGATTCAACTTGGTCGACTATAATCTGTTGATTGGTTTGCATTCGAGTTGCTTCTGCAGTTTGAACGCCAAGCTGACCGACAACCGAACGAAAATAGGCATCCACCGTGTTCTTATTCTCGCCCGTACCTGAATCAAAATCAATACGGGTATCCCGCATTTGCGAGAAGAGCACAGCCAAAGAATTGTTACCGCTAATCACTGACTCCGAGCCATCAGCATTAGTAACCACACGCATTGAAGTAGCAATCAGATTAGAATTAGCCACAATCGCTGGATTAAGTGTAATGTTTCCCGCATTTATTCCAGTTGTTCCACCCGCACTGTCTGTGAAGAATGGCAATCCCGCATCTTCTCCTGCTAATGAATAACCAAGCTGATGCAAACCATTCAAGCCCTTCACAGTCACAGTCGTATCCTCTGTTAATGTGCGGTTTGTCCCTGTGTATGTAACGTTATTTAAAACTGTACCTTCTGGCAAAACGGAACCCTTAGGTAAGGTAATATCAAACTCACCATTTGCCATCGTTTGTACAAGCTTATCAAGCTCACCAATATAACCTTCGACGAAATGATCTCTTGAATAGATCGTGCCATATATAGCACCGCTATTCAGGTCACCAGAAGCAAAAGCTGTGTTTAAGGTTTCCATGTCCAATTCTGCTGTAGCAGTCCCTTGAACCAGTTCCGTTCCGCCCATTGTAATTCGGTAGCCATTGGCTTGATCCTCAACACGTATATTGACTAGTCCAGAAAGCTGATCCGTAAGCAAGTCTCTCTGATCGCGTAAATCATTAGCATTGTCACCTAGTCCTTCGACCCGACGAATTTCACCATTCAACTGAGCAATGCTTGTCGTTATAGAATTTACGGTATCCAGATTGATCTCCACGTTTTCAGTCAAGTCTGCCTTTAAATCGCCAAGCTGTTTAGCTGTATAATTAAATGCGTCGACCATCGCCATCGTTTGCTCCATAACGACTTTGCGGCCGTCAGCGTTCTCTGGGTTTTTGCTCAAGTCCGACCATGAGTTCCAGAAGTTAGAGATGACCGTTCTTATGCCCGTATCACTTGGCTCATTTACGATTCCTTCTAGTTTAGATAATGTATCTAGTTGTACTGTGAAATTGCCGTTTGATTTATTTTCATTCCGAAACTGATTGTCCAAAAACTTCTCTCTTATACGCGTTATAGAGCTTGCCTCTACACCTGTACCAAGCTGACCTGCTGCTGTTGATTTGGAGAAGCCAACTGCATCTATCGGTCTTGAAGCGGTCATATTCACAACTTGACGTGAATAACCCTTTGTATTCGCATTCGAAATATTATGTCCGGTTGTATTTAGAGCGGACTGCGTCGTGAACAAGCTGCGCCTCGCTGTTTCTAAGCCATGGAATGTCGATGCCATCGTATCTTGTCCTCTCTTGTTACGTCTTAATATTAAAGCGGCCACTACGATTGTAGGCCATGCCTTGAACTGCGCGATGATAGGTCGCTTCGTCCTCCGTCGGTCCGAGCAGCAGATCCTGCGTGAAATGCAAATGCTTCAACGTCATTTTTACTAGCTGCTGGTTAAATTCATTGATATCTTGAAGCTTGGTAAGAGCTGCCGATAATTCCTGCCAAACGGCCTGAAGCTGCTGCTTTTCATTAGCATGATAGACAGCCTGTATGAGCTTCTCCATTTTGAAGGAACGATGGCTAGTCAGCTTTTGATCCAGCATATATTTCCCGATCAGAAAGATCCGCCGTTGCTCAAGCTCCAGAATGCGCTGAAGACACTTCTTTTCTTTACTGGAAATGTACGAAAGGGTCTCCACATTGTTCACGGTAATGGCCGTTGTCTTCGCATTGCCGTACTCAATTAGCTGCCGGTGCTCATCTAATAGCTCTTGCAAAACCTCTAATATCTGCTGGATGTACTCATTCATTTAGAGAACTACTCCTTCAAGTAGGGAAGCAGCTTCTCGGCAATTTTGCCGGCTTCCACATGATACGTGCCCGATGCTACCGAACGCTTTAGCTGCTCGATATGCTCTGTTCTGTCTGCTCCGCTCGCCTTACTTGTTGTCAGCATCTCCTTGGCAGCCGCGGAAATCTGGACCTCGTCCTTCTTCTTTGCCTTGCCTTCTGCACTTATTCTAGCTTCATTTTGCTTATGGTAAGGATTAAGCGCACCAATACGATTCGTCTCGTTTATTTTCATTTTATCCACCTCATTATTTACGGAAACTAAAAAAGCCGATTACCTTTACAAGTATTATCGGCTTAGGTCAAGTGAAATTTTATAGTCATGAAAATTTTAACAGGAATTCATCTATTTATCTTTGTATCTATCTAGACCTTTGTATACACCAGTTGGCTTAAACGCGCTTTTTATTTCTGTTTGCTTAGCAAGGTTATCGAACATTTCCTTTTTGTCCTTATCGATACGATGACGGCAGCTGTCGCAAAGATGATGATCACGAATCAGCGTCCCACAGGACTCGCACGGATATGACATATTAGGAGCATTCACGATCGAAATACGACCCTCGCGGATAAATTTCGTAATTTGTTTAATGGAAACGCCAGTAGCATCAGATACCTCAGTAATGATTGAACCCTTGAACTCACGCAAAAAGTTTGCGCAAAGTTCGTATTCTTTATCAATTTCACGCATGCACGACGGGCATACATCTCTAAAATTTTTGGCAAAAAGCTTACCGCAGCGAGGACAATTATCCAAATTCATCGCTCTGAGCCCTCCTTTTTCTGTCAAACGAATCATATGATTAGCTTTATTCTAAACGAAAGCGTTAACTTTTTCACTATGAATCTATTGCAGACCTATGAATATTGAATAGATTAGGAACGTGCCCAGGTCAAAATGTATATTTCCAGCGGGCACTGCGCCAGCCGATGCAACTCTTGCGAGCAAGCCTCTGCCGTGCTTCCCGTTGTATATATGTCATCAATAAGCAGGATGCGTGTGGTTTTCCGAGAGGGCTGCGCTTTAGTGGCTGAGTTAAGTAGAGTACGAAGCTCCCTTGCGTTTACGTCAAAAAGCGTCCTTGTATCGCGCATTCGCTCGGAGCGCGTCTTAAAGCTTTGCTTCTCCGAATGACGGGAGCGGATGAGCAGGTTCATTAGGGGTAGCCGATAGCGGTGTGCTAAATGGCTTGCGAGCTGCTCCGCTTGATTGAAGCCCCTCTCGCTTGCCCTCTCTGGGCTGATTGGGACATAAGTGATCGCATCCCAGTAATCGGCTATCTTCCCTACCGACTTTGGGAAGGTACCGCTTGTAGCGCTGTCCTGCAGTTGCTGGGCAACCTCGCAAGTCATTGCTTCAAGGGCCGGCAGCAGCATGTCGCCAAGCAAAGGCGCCAGCCGCTCGTTTCCTCGGTATTTGTACAAAGCAAGCATCGCCCGCATAGCTGGATTGTAGGAGACCGCGCTGCGGTTGCATACGAATGCCCGTTGTGGACGGCGTATGCAGTCCTCGCATGCGATGCTGCGTCCGCATCTGGGACAGGCGATGCGGGTGAGCCATGGTATGGCGGAGAGGCATCCTCCGCAAAGCGACTTTCGAAGCTGGGGAGTCAGCTTCGATTGGTTGGAGCTGCCCGGGCTGCGAGCCTCGGTTCGCGGTTTGCCGCAAAGGAGACATGCGGCAGACGTTGGAGCGAGCAGCTCCGCGGTAGTGGCGAAGGCGGATTGGAGGCGCCGGAGCCATGCTTGCAGCGAGTCGGTCACTTTGACGAGCCTCCTTTGCTGGCGGGGAGCAAGTACCCTTCTTTGCGGGCCATGCGGTTCATCTTTTGGATGTGGCGAACTGCAGCTAGTTGCGAGCGATTGCGCTCACGGCTGCAGAAATAAACCCGGCCAAACGGGTCCTCAGCGGACCGTCCTGCCCTGCCCGCCATTTGGACCAAGGAAGCCTCGTCAAAAAGCCGCCCGTCCGCATCTAAAATGTAAACGTCGCTTCTCGGAATCGTAACCCCTCGCTCTAATATCGTGGTCGTGACCAGCACGCGAATTTCCCTTGCGCGAAAACGCTGCACCTTCTCCGTCCGCCCAGCATCCTGAGAGGAAGTTGCCTCTATTGCTAGAAGTTGAAGCACAGCCCTTAGCAATGCAGCCATAGGCTCGGTCTGTGCAATTTGCTGCAGGAATACAAACAGCTGGGCATCCCGCCGGATCGAGGCCTGCATAGCGGCCAACAGCTTGGATGGCAGCCTGCGCTGGTGAAGCATTTGTTTCACTGCTGGCGTTTGATACATTTGCGGCACGGGCAGCGGACGTCGATGGTAGCGTACGGGCACTCTCGCATGCGGAAGCTTGCCACGCTTCGCTGCTCGCTGCAGCTCGTTTGGCGGCGTAGCAGAGAGCAGCAGCCGGGCAGCGCCAGGCGCACAGCTTTTGTCAGCGGCATAATGAAGGATAGGATCGCCGGCGTAGGGAAAAGCGTCAAGCTCGTCTACGACGACTAAATCAAAGCCTTGATAGAAACGCAGCAGCTGATGAGTCGTAGCAAGCGTGATATCGCCGTTCTCCCAGCGCTGCTCGCTGCCGCCATATAAGGTGACAACCGAAGCTGCCGGGAACGCTTTGCGGATACGCGGATCTAGTTCAATTACGACATCGCGGCGCGGCGTAGCTATAAGCGCTTTGCCGCCTCGCAGCAGCACCGATTCCACCAGCGGAAAAATCATTTCGGTCTTGCCCGCTCCCGTCACCGCCCAAAGTAAAAAATCTCTCGTTTGCTTTCGTATTCCCTTTGATAATTGAGGAGATTCCGTCGTCTCATACTCTTCAACGAAACGGAGCGCCTTCGCTGCGGCAGCGGCCTGTGCCGGGCTAAGGCTCCACTTCTTAAGCCGCTGCTCTAACGGCAACTTCATGAGTTGCCGCTGATCCGTCTTCACTCCGAGCAAAGCAGGATGCTGCCCAACAACGAGCAGCTCGCATTCCCGGCTCCGCCCCATCCCAATGCACGCCGCGCAATAGGCGCACAACCGCCCGCACGCCGCACATGCCGTGCGGTGCATATGCGCCTCACAGCTCCCGCAGCGCAAACAGCTGCGCTCGCGCCTGCGGCGCCCCAAAGCGTCCAATCGCCCACCACCACCGGCGGCGATCGATCCGCTTAGGCGCACCCGCCCGAGCAGCGCTGCAAGCTGGAGCACGCCGCTCCAGCTTGCAGCGGCGCCGGGCCCACCCGCGCCAGCTAACAGGGCGTGCGCCTCGCTTCGCAATAGCGCACGTCCCTGCATCATGCCCGCGGCAAGCTTCGCCCCTGCCGCAATCTCTCCCAGCTCGGCTTCGCTTAGCGTTCGCTCCCTCTCTCCGCTTTGCTCGCGCACAGCACTATGCACGGCATGACTAATCTCTCGCGACTTACCTACACCCAGATCTCGTGACTTACCTACACTAAGCTCTCGCAACTCACCTACACTCAGATCATGCGACTTACTTACATTCTGCTCTCGTAACTGACCCGCTCCCAGCTCCCATCGCTCCGCCAAACCCAACAAGCTCTCTTCATTCCATTTCGATTGCCGCTTTCCTCTACTACCCAAATGCCACCACCTCCGGCTGCCGGCAGCCTTTCTTTCATCCAGTCCGCATTGCTTAGCCTCCTCTACACAAGAGAGCAACAGCTCTAACGCTTCGATTGAACTCGCTTGATATCCCATTTCATTTAGGCTGATGGTCAAATCAGCCTTTTTCTCTCTTCTTCGCTTCAGCCCTTCCTCCCAAAGCTGGGCAACAAGACAAGCATCACCAAGCGGCAACGGCTCTCTCAAAAGCCAACCTGATTCAGCCATTTTTCCGTTAAGCCGCCCAGTCTTGCCAAATTCCCCGTTCATCCAGAATTGCTTGTCCACCTCTGGATGAATCGTTGCCGATGCCTGCCAATGCCCGTTAACCTCCACAACATACACCTGAGCCTTCATCCGCTTACGCTCCCTCCCCCGCATTTCAATACCCATCGCGCTAGCGCGTGTTGCCTTAACGCCCGAACAACAAAAAAAGCACACCCAACAACGCAGCCCGCGTCATTGAGTGTGCTTCACTCCGGATGTTCAATTACTGAAAATTATATACTAAAATGGCATTTTCGACAAATCCGACGGGTTTTGCAAATCGACCAGCACTGCATGATCGGAGTGAGATACGATTCCCTCTGCCTGCAGCAGCCACAGCAACTGGGTTCCATCAATACCACTCGTCTGTGAACGCTTACTATCTTTGTTTTCTGGTTTAGGCGCATTTTCTTCAGGGTGTACCCTAACCTCGTTGCCGCCTCTAGCCAAACGTTCTACAATCGCAAGCGTCTCGTCCGTGATGCCGCGATCGACAATCGTCAGGCGAACATCCTTGCCCATTCTCCGCGAGAAAGAAAACAATGAACGCACATACCATTCCATATTTTTTTGCCGAACGTCCGCAACGAGCACGTAATGCTTGCTCGATTGCTGCCTTCCGCGCCAAATTCGAAACGCCAGATGCACCGACAATGCAGCCAAAGCATAACAGCCAATCACTAAAAGTAGAAGCTCAAACATAGCGGCCACCTCCTCTTTGTGACACTATATGCCAAGAAGAGCCCACTGGTTCCGCGAGCCGGGGACAAGACGACAAAATGTGCGACATGTCCGTAAACAACCCGTCCTCAAACTGAAATTAATAGTCAAATTACGACAAAGAAACACCCTTGAGCAATTCACTGTATGTGTTATCATCGTACTACATCCTTGCATATATACGATATTCAAGCATAGATTACAGAGAGAAGGTGGGTTTTGCTCAACGTAAAAGCTAGGGAAGCGATGAAGTATAATCTGCATATGGACACTTGGATTATATGGAGCCAATAGTGTAACCGGCCCTCTTAGAACCACTACCTACTCTAAGAGGAGAGTGAACGATGTATTATGTAAAAAAGCAGTTTACATTGAGCCTGGTCGTCTTATTAATTCTTTCGCTTACGCTTGGCTCACTCGTAATGGCAGAGGGCCAAAGCGGCGGTGGAGCGCCTGCAACCGAACCTGCTATTGAAAACGGCTGCCAGAGTTATTCAACCAGCAAAGCGGATGTCATAGCCAATCATGCCAGCATCACAGTGAATAACGATGGCACGGCAACGGCTACCTTTACGACCATCGTGGATTGCGTGAGAGTCAGCTTTTCCTCTTATGAAGGCCCTGCTGACTGGGTACCCGGCCCCACCGACACGACTATTCCTTACAATATGCAGAAGCATTATAGCGGGCAATCCATTCCCGTTGATAAAGCCGGAACCTATTCCGTCAAGATTGATATCCCAAAATGCCTGCCTTATCAATTGGATATCTATAGCGGCTTCGAACTGTTCGATCTAGGCACAGGCGCTCACGGCGACAAAATTTTAGGCTGGAAGGTAAAACTTCTCAATACATGTACTGTGCCTTCTGCAACACCATCACCTACTCCAACGACGACGCCAACTCCAACAACGACACCTGAGACTACGCCTACTACGTCGCCATCAGCATCGCCAACACCAGAGACTACACCTTCTACGACACCGTCTGCATCGCCAACACCGGAGACTACGCCTTCTACGACACCGTCTGCATCGCCAACACCGGAGACTACGCCTTCTACGACACCGTCTGCATCACCAACACCGGAGACTACGCCTTCTACGACACCGTCTGCATCACCAACACCTGAGACTACGCCTACTACGCCACCGTCTGCATCACCAACACCGGTGACTACGCCTACTACACCGCCGTCAACTTCACCGACACCTGTGAGCACGCCTTATTCAACACCAGCATCGTCTCCAACGCCTGTGAGTACGCCTACTTCAACTCCTGCAGTCTCGACGGCACCTACTCCTACTTCATCACCTGAGGTTACTACAATTGTTGAAATAGTGGATGAGGAGCCGCCAATAGGCGGAATTGATGATAATGAAAATGGCGATCCGCCTATTGATACCGTTATCGATGTGGCCGAGGATCAAGTTCCGCTTGCCACGCTTCCAAAAACAGGCGATTCCAGTCCGGTTCCTTATTATCTGATCGGCGCCTTTGCCCTTTCGGCCGGCTTCCTGTCACTTCGTAAGAAACGGCAAGGAAGATAAGCGGCAGGATCACAGCAACCCATATTTCTATCTTTATCTCCGGAGCAGCCTAAACAAGGCAGCTTCGGAGTTTTTTACTTTGCGGCTCCCTAGGGCAACAGTTAGACGCCAAAAATCCCGTATCATCCGATACGGGATTTTTGAGGTTAAACCGTTTTTAAAGCGTAACCCAACCATATTTAATCGATTGAATAACAGCCTGCGTACGATCATCAACTTCCATTTTTTGCAAAATGCTGCTGACATGGTTTTTAACGGTTTTCTCGCTGATAAATAGAAATTCACCAATGAGCTTATTGCTCTTGCCTTCTGCCATAAGTCTCAGCACCTCTGCCTCGCGGCGCGTTAGAGGGCTCTCATCGCCCGCAACGAACTTAACGCCCGGCTCTTGAGCAGCAGCTGCTCCTGAAACGATTCCCATCTCGTCCAAATAAGTCATTCGGCGAAGCTGGTTAATCAGCTTGCCTGTCACTTTAGGATGGATATAGGCATGGCCTTGAACGACAGAGCGAATCGCGTTAATTAGCGATTCCGCCTCCATGTCCTTCAGCAGGTAGCCGGTAGCCCCTTTGCGAAGCGTTTCAAATACATAGCTCTCATCGTCGTGGATAGATAGAATGATCACCTTTACGTCAGGGAACAAGCTTTTCAAACGCTCAGTCGTAACGACACCGTTCTCGATCGGCATATTAATATCCATCAAAACAATTTCTGGAATAGTATGATTGCAAAACTCCATTACTTGAATGCCGTCTCCGCATTCGCCAATGACTTCAAGATCGTCTTCCATATTCAGAATCCGCTTAAGTCCTTCACGAAACAGCTGGTGGTCATCCGCAAGTAAAATTTTGATTGTATTCGCACTGCTTGCAGGTTTCTGGATCATCATCTTACTCCTTTCTAGATTCGGCAGTCGTAGGTATATCTATCATAATTTTCGTCCCTCTACCGGGATTTGAGTCTATATCCATCCTTCCCTCTATCAGCTCAATACGTTCCCTCATCCCCACCAATCCAAAGTGTGCGTTATGGCTAGCATCCTGCTCAATTAATTCGCTATGAAAACCTACGCCATTGTCCTGAATAACGATTGAAATCTGTTGTGGCTGATAGTTAATTTCGAGCAAAACATGAGAAGCACTCGCATGCTTCAAAGCGTTGGTGAAGGCTTCCTGAACCAAGCGGTATATTGCCGCTTCCATTGCAGAGGGCATCCGAACTTCTTTACCGATTAACTCGAATACGGTATGTATTTTCGTTTTCTCTTCAAAATCCTGCGTGAACTTACGAAGAGTCGGCACAAGTCCCAAATCATCCAGCGCCATCGGACGCAAATTGAAAATAATTTTGCGTATCTCCTCAAGTCCGGAACGGACCTGACCTTTCAAATCTACTAATTCTTCCTGTACCATCACAAATTCCTGCTTGATAAGCATACGTTCTGCAATTTCTGTTCGAAGAACGATATTGGCAAGCGATTGAGCCGGGCCGTCATGAATTTCTCTAGCGATCCTTTTTCGCTCTTCCTCTTGCGCCAAAATGATCTTCAAGCCAAGCAGCTGCCTTGTTTTGGCAGATTCAATGATCCGTGTAACCTGGTTCAGGTCACCCGCTAAATACTCAAGCACAACATTTATTTGAGAAGCAATCGTTTCAGCACGCTCGATTGAATTTTCTACATTGCGGACGCGTTTTTGCAAATCATCCCGACGCGCCTTCAAGTAGGACTCTTTCTCGCGATAAACCATCAAATCCAACTGAATTTGCGTAGCCTTCTCATACGCTGACTTAATGTCATCTTCCTTGTAGCGCACGAAATCCCGGCTTACTTCCGTCAATCGTATACGCGCACGGCGGTAGTCGAGCTCCAGCTGATCGACCTTATCGATCGTCTTTACCGTTTCCTGAAGGACGATCTCAAGCTCCTGCTCCAGCGACTCCAGCTCCGTGCGCGCCGATTCACATATTTCATAAATCTGATATTTGCTGTCTTCCATAACTTCGATTGCATTTTTTATAACTCGATTTATATCGACGGTTAAATGGTCCACGATAGATCGGCAACCTTTCTCTACTTAAAGGTTAATCTATTCTATCATAACACAGATAGGAGCCATTTCGTCCATCGTTAATCGATGGTAATCTTTTTGGCTTTGCCGTCATAGCCAACTTTTAATCCCAGCTTCTCTGAGAATAATCGCACCGGAATTAATGTACGGTTATTACGAACGATCGGAGTTACCTCAGAGGATTGCTGCACGCCGTTTAAAATTAGATCCTTTTTCCCAAGCGTCATTTCCATCAGCTTATTGCCCCGAAGCACAGTGACCTGCCCCGTTTTACCGTTAAATAGCAGCTTGGACCCCATTGCATCCGATACGAATCGAACCGGTACATATGTTGTTCCATTTAGCACGATTGGCGCCGAATCCAGCTTGATCGCTTTACCGTTAACAGATGCTGCTGTCTTGCCTACGGTCATCACTACCTTCGTATTCGAATCAACCGCTACGGTAGGCGAATATTGCAGCTTCATGTTGTCTAGTCCAATTGACCCAGATGCAGCACGCTCATCCTGGCCCTCGGCAATCGTTACAATATAGATGCGTTTTAGCTTAACCGGGAATTTCATCCCTGCGGATGATAGGTTCACCTTCACGTTTTTCCAGCCTGTCCAGTCGAGCTGCTTCGCAAGATCTAGGAGCTGTGCTTTGCCGTCTGCATCGATAAACTCTGCCCGTACCCAGTTCAAGCTGTTATCACCGTATAGGTCTACCGTCATTGATATTGGCGAGCCCTCAATGGCACGGCCGTTGGAATTAAACACCGCATAAGAAGCTTTCGTACCCGTTCCATTCGTAAAATCATAATCCAGCTTCAGCGCTTTGGCGGATGTTTGACCAGGGAAATCGGACACCAGATTTACACTTCCTACCGTCTCTGCCGGTGTAACCTGTGAAGTAATCGGGTAGGTCGATTTCTCAAAATCTTCGAACGTACTAACCGCTTCCCCTTGCGTGAATGGAATCATGGCCGGATAACCATCATAGCGAGCAATCGCATATCCGGTGCTTGTGCCGGCATTTACGGATTGAACCGTTAGGCTGTCGCCATTTTGAACGGCTGTGAAGCCGACAAATTCCCATTTTACGGAGTCGCCGCTTAGCTTGTAGGTGTTTCCGTTTTTGAGCTTCATCGTCAGCGGAACCGAGACCGTTGCTCCCTTAGCCAATACCCCTGCTGCCGTATCGATGGAGAGCGAAGCAATCTGATCCTTGCCAATTACTTCTATATCCTGCTTCGTGGATATATCGCCTGACTTCACGCTAAGTGTCGTTTTGCCAGCCTTTGTCGCTGTAAACTCGCTGCCCTGGAAGGTGCCGATCGCTTTCTCTGAGCTCCATATTGCGGACCCATTTTCGATCTCAAACGGATTGTAATACGTATCATAACCCTTTATTGAATAGGATGACTTCTGTCCTATAAGCATGACTTTAGATCCGCTTACGGATATGCCCTTTAGCGTACCTTTGGGAGCCGTTGTAAATACGCCTATTCCGTTCGCTACACTTCGCTGCGTTGATCCATATTGCGTCGAGTGAGCTAGCTGCAGCGCACTGCTTCCAAGCGGACGCTCGATCATCGTCGTCGAACCGCCGCCATCGAGATTGACGCCTTTATATACACCTAGCTGCACCATAATTTGCTGAAGCTCTTTTAGGCTCACACCTGTATTGCTTCCATAGCGTTCACTTGTGATGAGATAGACCTTCGTCCCGTCCTTTGAATAGCCGATGCCTGAGCGTGAGGTATACGAATTGCCGCTAACTCCCGTAATATCGCGGGAATAAGTCGCAGCAGCGCCGCCATTAACAAGCAGCGTATGTCCGCCAGCCATCATCTCGAAGGACGCAGGATCTACCTTTGATCCTGTGGTCTGAGACACAAGAGAGTAGTCGGCAGCGATCGATTGTCCAATCTGCAAACGCTCCTTTACAAAATTAGCTGCAATGCCATGCGCGCGAATTATGTATCCATCAGCAGGCGCTTGTCCGGCGATTGCTTTGTCAATCGAGATCTCTTCGATAATACCGTTGCGAACCAATACCTCGGTAGGCGTGGAGCCCGAATTTTTCGGACGTTCTGCTCCGCCCCAAGCACTAGTATAGATATACATCTTATTGACGTGACTAAAGTTCGTGCCTGTCGTTTCCGGCACATAGGCCGATTGATTCAATCCTTCAAGCGGGAAGGTTGACCCGTCTGCTGCTGTCACTAAGCCCTCGAACGTATAATTATCGATCATCGGCTTGCGATCCTTCGAAAGCGAGAATGCATACATCCCCTTCAGCTTGGCTGGGCTTGACATGAACATGCCGCTTGCGACCTGCCCGCCAAGTGGCGCACCCTCATTGCCCATTACGAAAACGTCAGCATTGATTGCAGCTACCGCTCCGTTTTCTTTTGTCATATTAAGAATGGTGTTTACTTGACCAATGCTATTATTTCTCCCGCTCATCGCATTTAAGGATACGTAGGGATTCGTTAGATCGATTTCAATGACATGAACATCGGTTTGTGCCTTCGAGCTGCCGCGCGTCGTATGAAAGACGTAGTCAAGCCGTTTAGCTCCCGCAGTAACGTATGTTTGCTGTGACAGCTTAAGCACTGGATCACTAGCAGCCGCCTGTGTGGACTCTATAAATGCGGTTTGCCCGACTCCAGGCAAGATTGAAGCGATTGGCTGCACCAGCAACGCTCCGCCTAATACAACAATAATGACACGTTTCCCCAAGCTTCCTGTCTGCCGCTCGATGATTCTCTGAACCTTACCCATTAGATTAGCAACTCTCCCATCAATTAATCTAATAGTTATAGACTACAAGAGTAGTATAAAAGTTACGTCTGATAAAAGAGTACTATCGTATTGTATAAACCGATAGATATCGGCTATATAATCAAAAAGGCTCAGTCCGCGTTTTAAATGCGCGCCCTGAGCCTTCATTTTTTATATTATGGAGTCAAAAACTTGACCTTCTGCAGTAAACGCAAAAGCATAACCGAGCCTTCCGCCCGGGTCGCATTCGTTTGCGGGCTTAATGTCGTCGCTGTTTTACCGCTTATAACACCAATATATATCGATTTCGCTACGTCTGTCTTTGCCCAACTGCTGACTTTGCTTCGATCCGCATACTTCTGGAGATAAGAAGCTGCCGACTGAGGGAGCTGTACATTTAAGCCAGCTACACTGGCGGCTCTAATCATCATAGCAGCCATTTCCTGACGCGTAATCGGATTGTTAGGCTTAAAGGTACCGTCCGTGTTGCCGGCTACAATTCCCGCAGCTGATGCCGCTCCAATATAAGCCCCCATTACGGTACCCGTATTTACATCCTTGTATTTGGCTGCTGCTTCTCTGTTGCTGCTTAGGCCCAGCCCTTTCGCGATATAAGTTGCAAACTCACCGCGCGTAATCGCTCGATTAGGCTCAAACTTTGATGCCGTTCGGCCTTCTACGATAAATTTCCGAGACAACGTATGGATATTGGCTGCTGCCCAGTGCTTGGTTAAATCCGAGAAGCTGGATGTATTCGTAACAAGCGCGTAAGAGCTGTTGCCTTTCCGCTTAAACGTCGCTGTCGTCTTTCCAGCGGTTGTCGTTAGCTCAGTCGGTACATAGGATAGCTCCCCTAAGGCAGGGTCTAACCATACCACCGCTGTCTTGCTCGTATCGACTGCCTGATAGGTTTGAATCGTACGCGGCACGTAGCCGTTAAAATCATTCAAAGGCTTCTGCACAGAACCGCTCACGGCAGTCACATCAAAGTGATACGGGCCAGCTAACATCGAGCTATTGGAACTGTTTATTTTTGAGCTGAGATTTCCGGTCAGCATCGATGAGCCTTGATCAATACGAATGAGCAATTGTCCTGATGAGCTATTTCCACTAAGCAATGTATTGATTTTCGCAAAATCCCTGTCAGTCAACTGCAGCTCATAGGTGGCATCGCCGTATTGAACAGCAAAGATGGAATTAGCATTTATACGATTCGCCATATCGAGCGTACTTATTGGAACAGATACAATGGCTGCATTTTCTGATGCAGGCACTTTAAATGCTACGCGAGGGGTCGCTATACCGGCTGTTCTAACGGTTTGAAAAGCTGTCAGCAGCTTATCGTACGGCAGCGTATAGCGGTTAGCTTGTACGCCAGCTGGCGAGGTATCCGTAGTCGTAGTCGCAGCTGACGTCTTTAATCCAATTCCGCCCCCAGCGGATTCTTCATAATCGCCCGACAATCCATCCAGAATCGTGGTTTGATTCGCGGCGCTTATATTGGAGAAGCTATTGATCATCGTTCCGCTATTCGTCCGAAGGCCAGTCGAATTTGAATAATAGGTTATGGTTACCGCCTCGCCTGTAGCCACCGGAGCGGCTAGCCTTAACATGACCGATGATCCGCTTAACTCTACGCGCGATACCAGTCGTACTGCGCTATTCGCATTCACTAGAAATTGTGAAATAGCAGGGACATAACCGCTGTTTAACGACTCTGCAAAAGTCAAAGTAATGGTGTAGCCTTTTGCAATGACACCATAAATGGTGCCGTTTTGCCCGCCGCTGCTCCCGCTGCCTGACGTTACATTGGTAAAGGACGATGCCGTGTTGCCAGCCAAATCCATGATCAACGATTGCGCTGCCAAATAGGTTACCGACACGACTTGCCCATTCGTTATGATAGATGAAAGTGTCAATAGCACAGTATCGCCTGCGATGGTGACTTGTTGAACAGGACGTACGCTGCTATCAACCATTACGTTGAACTGTCCAACAGCTGGTACACTTTGTGTATTTAAGTTCTTGTTGTATTTTAATGTGACGATGTTACTGCTGACGCTAATGTACTGAAGCGTCGGTTTTCCGGAATCAGGAACACTATAAAGACTGTAATTATTAAATGCAGCCAAGTAATTGCCTGCCTTATCCCGTATCGGATGAGAGCCAGGCACATAAGTCACATACACATTTTGATAATTTTGAACCGAACCATTTATCGTTAGCAAAATATTGCTTCCAGAGCTTGATATTGATGTCGTACTGTATTTAACACCGCCGATGCTAACAGAAAATTGCAGGTAGGCATAGCTGTTTACGGGTAATAGTTCTTTATTAAAAGATAATGTAATCGCGCTGCCTGAAGCGTTGCCGCTTATGACAGTAGGTGCTATAACATCTTTAGCTCCCGATACATCCTGATTAACAATGCTTGCTGCTTCGTTGTCTGACGTATCTTGAATAAGCCCTATTGTCGCTTTCGAGTAGGATAGCTTTACCTGCTGTCCTGCCACGATGGGGCTCTCTACCGTAAGAATTACGGCATCTCCACGAACTTGGACGCCTGTCACTGAGCGCGGCGCGCCATTTACTGTCACATAAAAGCTTCCCGCAGAAGGAATCTTATGCACATTTAGCTCTTCATTATAGGTCAACGTAATCGTTGATCCGCTCCACTCAAGCTTACTTAAGACAGGAGCCGTATTATCGGAGCCATATGTCTGAAAAGTCCATTGATATTCATTGAGTATTCCAGCAAAATTGTTTCCGGCCAGATCGGTCACTGCGCTTGCATCGACTGTCACATAATATGCGGTCTTTGGGTCAAAGCTCTTTGTCGGGGTGATGACCAGAACATTATTATTATTGCCATCTACATAAAAGTTACCCGGAATCGGTTGCAGCGTGCTATTGCCGATAGGATTAAATATGATCGAACCGGTTGCGCCTTTCTTAATAGCTTCACTGAACGTCGCCGTAAACGCTTGGCTTAGTCCGACCGAAACCGCGTTGTTCAACGGATTCAATAACGATAGTGTTGGTCTTACCGTATCCTGCGAAACCGTGAAGGACCAAGCAGCCGGATCAGAAATTCCTGCATAATAATTCTCTGCCGCATCGCGAATGGCACGATTGCCAATGGTTACATAATATTTGGTGTTATTTACGAATGCCTTCTCTGCTTCGCCATTAATGGCTTTATTCGGATCAATCGTAATCTGATAGGTTCCGCCCCCCGTTATCCGCTCCGAAGTCACTGGAATTGACCGGAACAATGCCCCGGTTGCTGAATCCCTAATTTCGATTGCTCCTCGGTTTAGAAATACAGGTTCATTAAAGGTTATCTGCAAAAGGGAGTTCAAGCTGCTGATCGTTCCGCCAGCAGCCGGCATTACAGCCGTTGCAGCAGGCGGAACGTTCTCATTGCCGGGATTTGTACTGAAATTCCATACGGACGCGCCTGCAATCCCGTGGTACCACTGATCTCCGCTCGGATCCGGTTGTGTAAACGCCCCGGCATCGATTAATACATAATAAGCCGTATTAGCTTCTAGATTAGAAGTTGGTTTGAAACTTACTTGATTATTCGCGACGATTACATTAGATGAAATAGCGCTGAATCGCTCAACGGAGGTATTGTTGCTGATCCTGCGTATTTCGATAAATTTATCGGCACGTGGCTGAACGTTCTTGTCAAATGTAATGATTAGCGTCGCATCAGGCGCTACGGATGTCGCGTTGTCAGCAGGAATCAATGCAGCCACATTCACCGGTGCTGTATCCGTTGTAAAGCTCCATGTGACGCCATTAAAAAGGTTCCCTGACGCATCTTGAAATGCTGTGTTCGGAATCGTCACCGAATACGCCGTGCTTGGCTGCAGCGCTGCTGGCGGCTGAATGACGATCTGGTTCGTACCGCTGCCTCTTACTGCGTTGGAGGTAACTGCAATCGATCTATTATCCTCAACTGAATTTATTTGAATGTTTCCGCTTGCAACATACACCGGCTCGTTAAAGGTAATGATAATCGGTGTTGTTACTGCAATAGGTGAGGCTGTAGGCGCTACGCCAGTATGCGTTGGACTTGTTACATCCACTTCAGCCACCGTTCGAAAATTCCAGCTGCTAGCGCTATTGATTCCAGCATAGCCAGCACCATTCGAAGCATTAACAAATGCTCCGGCATCTACCAAAACATAATAATTCGTATTTAAATCGAAATAATTAGTCGGATCTATGGTCACCGTTCTCTGAGATCCATCAATCGAGATTTGATTAGACGATAAAGGAATCCTTTCCACCAAATTGCTCGTTGCATAATCATAAATGGAAATGGACGTAGAATGAGATCCTTTGCTGACATTTTCATCAAAGGTCATTTTCAGAACAGCCGTTATCGAAACATTAATAAGATCATCAGCCGGGCTGAGACTTAATACGACTGGGCCTGCAGATGCAGCGGTAGCCTGCTGAGCTAACGGCCAGCTTGCCAAGGTTATTTGGAGAAAAAGCATTACGGCGATAAATGAAGACAGCTTGCTAGTTCGACTCATTTGAATTCACTCCTCAAAAAATTACACTCGTACCTTATTTGTCGGTTTGTACATATGAAAAATTTAGGTTATTCCCCTTTTTTGTTCCTGATAAAAAGCAAAAAAGCTATCCACGGAGTAGTCAAACTACTGAGTGGATAGCTTTTGATCAACCTATTTTAAATTGCTTATACTCCGCTTTGAACGCCAGCGTCTGCTTTAAGCTTCTCTGCTTTGTCAACGCGTTCCCAAGGAAGATCAACATCCGTACGGCCGAAGTGACCGTATGCAGCTGTTTGTCTGTAGATTGGACGACGAAGATCAAGCATTTTGATAATGCCTGCTGGACGAAGGTCAAAGTTGCTAGTGATAAGTTCAACGAGCTTATCTTCGCCGATTTTGCCTGTTCCATAAGTATCAACGTTGATCGATACGGGTTGAGCTACACCAATTGCATAAGCTAATTGGATCTCGCACTTTTCCGCAAGTCCTGCAGCAACGATGTTCTTAGCTACATAACGAGCCGCATAGGCTGCTGAACGGTCAACCTTTGTAGGATCTTTGCCGGAGAATGCGCCGCCGCCATGACGAGCGTAGCCGCCATACGTATCAACGATAATTTTACGGCCAGTCAAGCCTGCATCGCCTTGAGGTCCGCCGATTACGAAACGGCCCGTTGGGTTAATGAAGTATTTAGTATCCTTATCAAGCCATTCAACAGGAACAACTGGCTTAATGACATGCTCAAGAATATCCTGTTGGATTTGCTCAAGCGTAATTTCTTCCGCATGCTGAGTAGAAACAACAATCGTGTCAACGCGTACTGGTTTGCCGTCAGCGTATTCGATTGTAACTTGCGTTTTGCCATCAGGACGAAGGTAAGCAAGCGTTTCGTTCTTGCGGACTTCAGACAAGCGACGTGCAATGCGGTGCGACAAAGCGATTGGAAGCGGCATAAGCTCAGGAGTCTCATTCGTAGCAAAACCGAACATTAGACCTTGGTCGCCAGCGCCGATATCTTCGTTCTCTTGCTTCATATCCTTGCCATCACGAGTCTCAAGCGCAGCGTTAACGCCTTGCGCAATATCAGCCGACTGCTCATTAAGCGATGTCAATACTGCACATGTGCTGGAGTCAAAGCCGTATTTGGCACGAGTATAGCCAATTTCCTTGATTGTGCGGCGTGCGATTGCTGAAATATCAACATAATCCGCGCTGCTGCTGATTTCACCAATGACCAAAACAAGACCTGTAGCGACAGAAACCTCACAAGCGACACGCGCGAATGGGTCTGCTTCAAGGAATGCATCTAAGACAGCATCGGATATTTGATCACAAATCTTATCCGGATGGCCTTCAGTTACTGATTCCGATGTAAACAAGTGGCGTCCTTTAACCGACATCCATATCAACCTCCTACAACCTTAATATGAAATAAGTGCGAACATTCTACACAAAAAATGAACCTTTTCCCGGAGGAAAAGGTTGTTGGACAACTCTTCTAAGACAGTATGATACCGAAAATGTCGCTTTGTGTCAATGGAAGTCGAGTTCCCCAACATTTGTTAGTATCCGCCAAGCACTGATTCTGCTTGCGCAATCAGCCTTCTCGTAATCTCTCCGCCAACTGATCCAGCTTGTCGTGTGGATAACGAAGACCAGTGTACGCTTTGGCCAGAGCCAGCGGAGGATGATCCAAGCTCACCAGCAAATTCAGTATCTGCGCCAGTGCCTGCATAGGCTCCTGAAGTTAATCCAAATTCTGCTGCAATTTCGTATTTCAATTGATTAAGCGCTGCTTTACTTTGCTGCACTACCACTTTATTCGACCGACTCATAAAATGACACCTCCAAATGATGTAGAACACATATGTATTGTGTATCGAAACATCCTTTTTGAAGCGTATAATCTATTGTCAGTACGGGTAAAATGTAGAGCATCTATCCATATTATTGTAATGTGTAGCTTCCATTAACCAAGACCGTAAGCCCGTTCTTCTGATTAGGATCAGGTAAAATGCCGCGGCCTTCACGCGGGAATAACAATAAATGGTTTGTAGGGACAGCTTTACCCTTGGTCAAATCAGTTCCGCCTGTTAGATCTGCAATACCGCTGGCATCAGAGCTGTATGCAATAGCTTTCCCTACACGCACAATGACCTCGGTGCCTTGTCCTGCCATTAAAGTCTTGCCTGCGGGTACTGTTACGACTTCTAATGCTGAGTCTGTTCCTGGCGTCGTACCGCCCCCTACAGAGCCTCCGCCCAATTTTGCCAACTGCTCGTCCACATAGCTTTTGGTAACGACTGGATCCTCTACAGAGCCTGGCGAAGAGCTAATTCCATCGGCTTCGATTGCATTAGAATTCATCATTCCAATTGCCAATCCTGTAGATACTAAAACAGCTCCAATAGCGAGCCTTACCATTATTTTTTTCAATTTATGAAACCTCCTAGCAAAAATCGGATACCTCTTAATACGATACCCGATTTCCGCTTCTTAAACTAGTAAAATTATTACATTACTTTACTGCAGGATCAGCCCAGTTTAGATAAGGTGACCATTTGATTTGTTTCGTAACAAGCCTTGCTTTAAAGCCATTCATCTCTTCATAAATACTTACATTAAACGTTGGTGAAATCAGTTTGTTAGACATACTTTGAACAATATTCGTATAGTTGCTGCCGACTTTCCATACATACTGTCCGGATGCTGCTTCAATTTCAAAAGGGATTTGCAGCATGACTAAATTAGTTGATAAGTCCTCAAAAACAAAGCTGAATTTCTTGTTCGTGAAACCATCATAGCTAGTATCGCGTGTAACGGTACCGTTAAGGTCCACATCAATAGTCGTATCATTCAAGTAAGCAATAATATTATCAATATTAATGGTATAGGCACCGATTTTTAGATTACTGAAACTATTTGTCTCTTGCAATGGCAATGGTAGAGCGTAACGAGCTGCATTAATATATCCTTTTACAGCTGCATCCGTTGCTTTCACGATACCTTCGTCATTGTAAGCCAATCCTAAAACGAGACTTGCATTAGCCAAATCAACTTCCTTCGGCAGCTCAGCCGTTACGAGCACTTGCTCCTTTTTCGATGCATTGATTAGATTGTTCGTTTTAGTAATAGATACCGTATACTTGTTACCTGATGTCGTTTCTAGATATCCTGCCAATCTCGAGGTTGCAACTGCAGTCTCCTGATTGTTCGTTACATCCAAATAGGCTGTATACAAATTATTTGTGGATCCTTCCAGCACTTTAACTTCCGTCACCTTTGTCGTGAACTTTTGTCCAAACGTATCGATAATATTCTCTCCACCAATGGCAACAGCCTTATTTGTTAGTGGAGCAGGTGTATTCAATGAAGTTAGCTCACGCTGCGTCTCGCCTTCCTTCTCAAACAGCTTAAGCTTCAAATCGGTTAGAGAAGTGCTGGTCGGTACTGTACCCGTGTAGTAAATGGAAATGGAACCGCCAGCAGCCAAGGATACTTGTGAATCCGATAAAATAGCTTTTGTTGCTATTTCCGCATTGTTGCCTAAATATAGAGCACCTGTAATCTTAGGAACCGGCGCTGTTTTCGTTCCGGCATTTTTAATTTCCATTTTGCTGATAATGTTTACTTCATTCAACCAAGAATAACGCTCAATAGAACTAACTTTTACATTATAGGAGTAATCGCCACTTACATAAGCGTAATTGTTCGCTGTCGTTGCTGATGCTGCATTCAAGCTCAAGTGAAATTTCACCACAGGCAGTGTGATAGCAGTCGCTGCCTCACCAACTGACTGCGTAACGACCAGCTTTAAGCCTGTACTTGAAATGGCTTTAGGCAGCGAAACGGATAGCTTTACATTTTCCAATATTTTCGAACGTAATGTAATGCCTTGAGCAGTATCAGTGGTCGTTTTAATCTGATACATCGCACCGTTGTTCGCTTGAAGGTAGAAAGAAAGGTTCGACAAAGTTACTTCAAAATTTTCTGTATTTCTCATCGCCAATTCAACATTAACGACATTATTATCAGTACCTTTGGAAATTGTCGATTTATTGATTCTCATGTTTATAACCGCATTATTTATCTTAGCGCCTTTATAACCATTAACTTTTACGTCATTGGAGTAAGATACAGGGAACGTAAACTTGCCTAATTGTTTTTCATAGCCAGCAACCGAGAAGTCGAATTTAATCACATTTAAGACAAGATTATTCAATGAAACAGAAGCAGGAACTTCACTGTAGAAAGTAAGAGTTACATTCGACTTAGCTGGTACCATCTTTTTCGCTTTATCGCTTTCAATCAAATTCGCAACATACTTTGTGCCGCTTGTTGATTTTAAACGAACCCAATAATCACGTAAATTAATTGGAGCGCTACCGCCATTATAGAATGTAATCGCAAAGCTTGCCATTCTTCCTTTGCTGCTCGGAATAATATCCGCATTTTCAAGCTTCACATAGGAGTTGCTCGTTATGTACACCGGTTTAAAAGTTGCCACAGCCGCTGCTGCATTACTGTTGGATGGCAGAGACGGCAATAAAAGAGCCATTATCAACAATATGGCTAAAGCAAGCTGGCTCTTTAAAAATTTTTTTCTTGGTAAAATGTTCATAATTTTTGATCACTCCGTATCTTTTTTTATATAGACGTATAAAGCAAGCAATAGGTTTCGTTTTCTTAAAAACTATTTATTGTCCCCCCTATCACTTCACTTTATCGCTATTTTATTATAACAAGAATATATGAATTATGTATGAACACAAAAAAAGAATCCGGTGAGTTCCCTCACCGGATTCCTTCATTTTGTGTAGATTAGTTTTTGTAAACTACGATTGCTTTAGCAAGTGTGAACGTGCCATAGCTTGAATCGCCAACTACAGCAATGTCATACTTGGAAGAAGCTTCGCCATTAAATGCTGTTACATCAGCGAAGATTCCATCAGTAGTCAATGTGTCAGACACTCTGTCGTACACATAAATTGCAGTAGAGCTGTTTACATAGTATTGAGTGCCGCCTGTCAATGTAAGAGTACCATCATTCAGGTTAGCTGCAGTGATATCTTTGCCAGTTGCATAAACAGACAATGTGTCATATGCAGTGCTAGCTTCTTTCAGGTCTTGAGAAACACCAGCTGGATCAACAGTGTCTTTCAATGCTACAAGCGTTTTAGTACCTGATTTGTAAGTCGAGTTGCTAGCTGTTAGATCAGCAACAATTGCGTTGTAGATTTTTTTACCTTCAGTACCAGTCAGAGCAAATGTCTCATTAGTACCTTTGATGTTAAGTGTTACGGAATAGTCGTCGCCGTTTGCACTAGCATTTACGAACAAACCGTATTTAGTTTCTTTAGCATCTTTAGCTGCTTTTTCAGTAATTACTACATATTTAGCAAATGTAGAAGTACCTTCAGTAATAAGTGTTACTTTATTACCTGCAGAAAGGTTAGCCAAGCTGCTTACAGAGATTGAACGATCGCCGCCGTTAGCAGCGAAAGCTTTAGTACCATCTAGAACGATAGTGTTTTCGTTAATGTCGTAAACAGTTGTGTTGCTGCCAGTTGTTACTTTAAGTGTTTTGTCTGTTTTCTCAGAAACAGTAGTTGCTTTCGTCAAATCGCGAATCTCGTCGATACCATTGATGCTGTTATCTGATTTTTTCAAGTTCCAGATAACGATTTTAGCTTCTGTGTTGTTGAAAGGAACAGATGCTGTAGTGTTTGCAACATCATCGCCAGTGCGAACCGCAGTACCATCAGTACCAGCAGTATTAGTATCATTCCATGTTGCAGCGTTTAGCTCAACATTTTTTGTAGCATTTTCTTTAATGGAATAGTACTTGAATACGTCTTTTGTAGAAGAGAAAGCGTCAGTGCCTTTAACATTACCTACCGCATTAAGAATAATGCCGTATTTAGCGTCAGCACTTCCACCGCTCACCAACTCAGCGCCAGCAATTTTGCCGTCTTTGTTCAAGAACAATTTGTAAGAAGCATCTTTAACCAGTTCATTTGGACCAGTAAGAGCGCCAGTTACAGAAGAGTAGTTTTTGCCATCTACAGTGTAGATAATAGCTCCATCAGCTTGAGTGGATTTGCTAGTAACTTTACCTTCAACAACAGTACGAGTTGCAGTGATTTTAACTGCTACTTTATCTTTGTTGTTAACAATGTCAAGAACATCGTTTTTAACAAGATCAGTTGCAGCTTTCACTTCGCCATTGATTGTAACGGAAGTAGTATCACCAACAGTTACAGAGTTGTTTTTAGTAAGAACGCGTGCTTTTGTTGTAGAAGTTGCTGCAACATAAGAATCAAATAGTGCATCAGCAACATTTACTTTTGTAAATGTAACTGCACGAACTTTACCAGCAACGCCTGCAGTAACGTTTGCAGCTGTATTGTCATACAGGAACACAGAAACGTCAGTGTCCTTAGCAACTGGGAAATCACTAGCTACAGTTGAATCGCTGTTTACATAGTAAGCAGAAGATGTTACTGTGTCATACTTACTTACAGCAGAACCGATTTTAACTTCAACTTGAGGCGCATTGTTGAATGAAGCGTTAAGTTTACCAGTAACTACGTTGTCAGCAACTTGGTTGTCTGTAATAGCACGGATTTTACCGTCTTTATCAGTAAGGACAGTCAAGTTGTGAGCAAGAAGGTCGGACAATGTTTTGCCGCCAGTAACGATAAATTTAGGTGCCAATGTTTTTGGAACGTTGTTCAAAACGATACGGCCGTTTGAATCAAGAACTGCAGAGTTCAAAACTTGCTCCGAAGTTGTTCCAAGACGTGAAATCAGCAATTTACCAGTGTTGCCGTACAATTGAGCGTCAGCGTTCCACTCAACTAGGTTTTCACCAAGTGCGTTGCTTACTAGTTGTGCAACTACACCACGTGTAGTAACAGTTCCTTGTGCAAGCGTTGTTTTGTTGAACAGGTCAAGCGACTCAGCTTTCAACAAAACATTGTATGGCCAAGCGCCAGTCAAGTTCTTGTCTTGGTAGCCAAGAGCACGAACAATGATTGCTGTTACTTCTTCAAACTTGATGTTGTCGCTAGGACGGAATTTACCAGTGCCTTTGTCGCCAAGCAAGAAGCCTTTGCCAGCAGCTACGTTTATGTAGCCAGTGTACCATTCGTTTGTTTTAACATCTTTAAATTGCGATTTAACGTTTTGAAGTGCTTTAGCAGCAGTTTCGCTACCAGTTGCAGCAACGATTACTTTTGCCAATTCTGCGCGAGTAATGTTGTTTTCTGGTTTGAACGTGCCATCTTGGTAACCTTGAAGGATATCAAGTGCTGTAAGCTCTTCGATTGCGGATTGGTTTGGTTTACCTACCACATCCGATGGTGTTGTAGTTGCTGCAAAAGCTGTAAGTGATGTTGGAAGTACTAGCGCTGCCGATAGTACAAATGCTGCTATTTTTTTCTTCATAACCTTTATTTCTCCTCCTCTAAATACATGCGGTTGTTGAGAGTTTTGTTTAAATAGTGAATTGCTCTTTTCCCTCATAGCTGATTCACCCCCTTTCCAGAGTTGAGCATAGATTTGATATAAATGATGTCCACGATCATGATAAACCCATTTGTAAAATCATGTCGTAGAAACTTGTAAAAAAGGCTAGAAAATTGCTAGAGTAGCGGCACCACTTTAATATTATACAATGGGCACGTCATACCGTAAAGAGGAAGTTGAGAATTCATTCCAAATGGCTACCAACGAGAGTAGGTCCTGCGCATCAAATCATGCGTTTGTTTCAACTTCATGTATTTAAACGCATGTGGGAGTAAAAAGTTGCGATGTTCCGAAAAAAACTTTTTATTTTTTTCATTCGTGCTTTTTCTCACCTTATGTATTCGCGTGCGCGTACTCTGTTTAGTACTTTGCTAGTATAGCTTGTATTCATAGAGCTCGTCGATGCAAAACATTTTCCATGGATAATGTTTCACTTTTTTTATTGACACAAAAACAGACCGACTCGTGTGCCGGCCTGTTTTTGCTTCTTATTTGCTATAAATCTTAGGCAATTTCTTCAAATCAGTCATTACTCTAGCCATTATTATGGCGGCATCGCTGCGTAATAGCTTTGCTTTTGGCTCAAACACGGAACCAGATTTTGGATTATTAGAATCAATTAATGAGCCTTGGATAAAGCCTTTTTTCTGAATCGCCAAAACGGATGGTATCGAATAATAGTCAAAGCTGCCTGAATCCTTGAATGCCTTATCAAGTGCCAACTTTGCTTTTTTCGCGTCCGTCTCCATCTTCAGGTTCAAGGCTCTTGCTAATACAACCGAGGCGTCTTGGCGAGAAAGTTCTACATCTTCATCGAAGAAGCCTGGTCTTGTACCTCGTACAAAGCCTGCACGTGCTGCTGTCTCGATATAACGATAGTCATAAATGGCATTTGCATTGTTTGCGTTTGTAATCGTCTCTGGGAAATAAGAGAAATGCATGGAACCGCCGTAATTCAGTGGAATGTCTAGCGCACGAATGATCATGCGGGTGAATTCACCACGAGTTACGTAGCGATCTGCACCAAAGAAACCAATTGGATCAACTGCATTCATAACGCCCTTAGAATAGATGGCTTCCATAGCCTCACGCGCATAAGGGTGGTCGTTAATGTCGTTATAACCGCGAGTAAGCTTAACCGCAACATAATACCCGAATTTTGTAAAAGGTACGGTCACCGTATGTTTCTTATCATCTACGACACCGCCAATATTTTCCCAAGTGCTATTGTAAGGATCAAACCGGAATACCGTAATTGTTGTTCCAGCGCTTTGCGATACCGTACTGTCGTAGGACAATGTAAGTTTGCCTGGCGCTGTTGGAGCAAGCTCAAGACCAAATTTATTCCAGCGTTTAGCAAAACTGTCGGATGGCTTGCCAACAACGTTCGGAAACGGGAACGGATCTGTTCCTGTCGTCACGGGATCAAACGCTGGAGAGGTTGGATCTGGATTGTCGGCTTGACCTCCATCTATCCAGAACAACGGACTTGCCTTTATGAATTGTCTAGCTTGATCCTGGAACCGAAACCCAATATGCAGATTGCCTTCAGCCAAGCTATTTGATGAATAGTTAGGCGGCTGGCTTTCAAATTCATGACGATCGACAATTCCATCATTAGGGCTTGCGATAGCAAACAAAATATCATTTCCGCTATATACTTGTCCTGAAAAATCCGTTGAAGAGTTATAAGATGGACGAACCAACTTGCTGTTCTTCGCGAATGCTAGGACAAGTTTTCCGTCAAATACCTTGTGCGAGCTTTGCATCGTTTGCAAAAATTGAGCGCCTGGTATATTTGCCGGCTGGTACACCATTTCAAAGGAGTCGTTAATTTTATCCTCGCCGCGCGTAATGGTAAATTTAATGTCATTTTCCTTGTTCGGCTTGAGATCCTTAACGGTAACGCTAAATGCATCAATCATTACTGGCGTGCTTTGATTGTAATCGATGAATTTCACTTTCTTGGCAACTTCTTTACCAACTGTTAGCGAATCAGCGCCAGGTGACGAAATGATAACTTCGACAAAATTTTTGTTCGTCGTGCGTTTCTCAACTAGCGGTGCCAAGATCGAGAAAGGAATCGATGTCGCATCGATCTCCATTCGGTAGGCTGCCCGCGGGCCTGCCTCTCCGCTATTGAAGACCGTCATCACATAGACCTGAGAGCTTCCATCTTCCGGCATCTTTTGCCTTGCAATATTGAAGTAGAAATATTGTTTCTCTACATCATAATAGAAATCAATTTGAGCATCTGGTGTAGATACAGTTTGTCCGGCATTGATTGGAGCCACTCCAGTCAACGGCACGCCTTTCTTTGTAGCTGTAAACTCCTTCGTAAGATCCCATTTAATATCGCTGCTCCAGTTTGGCGATGAGATGCGGACAATATATTGGTCTTTGCCCACCAAATTTGTATGACCCGTAACAAATGAGCCTTCTCCCCCAAGATCAACGAAATCAAATGTGCCATGGACCTTCAACTGAGCTTCTTTTGTCGTGTAGATGCTGCCCTGTTTCGGGAAATTAGCATCGTTAGGAAGCGGCTGCGACAAATTATAGCTGTAAGGGTAGACACCGTCTGTATTAGGAGCCGGGATAACAGGCAAATTCGTAGGTACAACGCTAAATTTAAACGTATTTTCATAGTTGTTCTTTGTTGTGCGGAAAACAAACTTTACGGTGTTCTCCCCCGCTTTGTTCAGAATGCTGAATATAGAAGTGGCAGTCCCTTTAGGTTTAAACGTTGTATTTGTTGTGTTTTTTTCCAAAGGAATTTCGACGTTATTAATGTAAAGGAATACTGTTTGTCCGGCAGTTCCATAAACGACTTCTGCCTCATTGGCTACATTAAATAACTGACCGTTAAAGAGGCCAAGCTTATTTAATAAAATTAGCGGATCTGTATCTCTTACCGAATCGTACTCGACCTTCATCCCTTCAACAAGCGTGTTGAATTTCACATAAGGTCCGTACAATAGTTTTGCTATGATTGTTTTCACTTCACTTGAGCCATTTGAACCTGCATTTAACTTGAAAGTAATGGGATTTGTTCCCGATGTAGGCAGTTTATTGATTTCAACGAATAAGCGTAAAAAAGGCGTCAATTGATTATTAACGGTGCGATAAACAATCTCGGTATGATTGATTTGCGTGAAGCCTGAATCTGCAGCCGCTTGAAGTTTACCGTTTATTTCTAGCAAATTCGTAAGGTTTGTACCGAGACTTGCATAGTTGCCTACCAAAACCTCTACACCCATAGGCATGGAATACACATTTACGCCGTCGCTTGGAATGTCTGTTCCTTGCAATCCTTGAAGGCGGCCAGCATTAGGCGTTGTCGTGTTCATGGATGAATCATAGCCCGACAAATAATTGATATCGTAAATATAGGAAATGTTGCTGTTACGTACAACAAAAGGTGTCCAATCCGAGCTTTGGAACACTAATCCGTTAGGCGCAACCAATCGAAGCTGATTGGATTCGTCAAAAGCAAGTGCTGGCAAATTAAATTTATAGGCTACCGTGATAAATTTAGTGGTGCTGTCTATTGTTGCAGGTGAGAATGTAACGGAACTTGTAATTACAGGGATTGGGACTGCGGCTGCTGCACCCTTCTTCAGCTCTAAGCTTAATAATTTTGCTAGATTAGTTTGATCAACAGTAACCACTGCTGAAGGATTAGTACTATTCGTTAGATCATGTAATGGAAGCGGCAAGATTACTTTACCTGATACTTCTAAAGTATTTGCAGCAACCGAGTCTGTCGAAAAGTTCATATTCGGTTCTATAGCAGCTGACTTAGGTGTTGCTGGCGCTACCGATGACATCTTCAGATCGTAAAAAGTAACTTCGCCGTTATAAAAAGCTACCTCGCGTGTTGTCTCCACGATTTGCCCGTTATTGTGCACCTTCAGCACAATTGTATTGATCCCCTTATCGATGCTAAGCAAAGAGGTGCTGAACCTACTGTCGCTTGTTGAATTCGATACATTAAAATCGTAGCTTCTGCCGTTTATAACGATCGTTATTTTCTGTGCATTTGGCGCTTTACCCGAAATAACAATTTCACCGTTTTGCTGTACGACAGGAGCTGTCGAGTATAGCATCGTCGGCTGATCTTCCGGCATAGCATAGTCTTTATTCTCAAATGTAGCCTTTAGATCATATAGCATTGGACTGTTGCGGTATTCAATATAGATGGATTCGCTGACTGTTGAAGTACCAGCTATCCCTTTGAAAGTAATTTTGTTCAAACCAGGAAAAAGAGTAAGGTTAGAGACTACAATGCTGTTGTCACCAGCTGATGTAGAAATGCCTGTAGTGATCTCTTCGGTCGTATTCACTTCGTTTTCTATGGAGCCGTTCAACGTAATTTGTTTTACATTATAACTAATCGAATTACCGACTACTCCGTTAATCGTTCCCTCAAGCCTTACAGATTGGCTGGAAACAATACGCGCGCTTCCTGCCGATGCATTTTCATTAGAAAATAAGAAATATGAGCCTGCTGCCGAGGCTGGTTGTGAAAGGCCGAACGGCGGCAACAATGTAATTAACAATGCCAACGTAAGCGCTAATGAAAGTAATCTTTTCAAAACAATGTTCCTCCTTTATGTATATGACAAGCATGGGTGTTAGAATATGAGATGGACTGGCGACTGTGCAGCTTGCTTCCGAATAAACCTTCCTCCCTTTTCCTCCTTAGTCAGCTTTTTGATCATTGCAGTTAGTCACGCTGACCGCAGAAAAGTTCTGTATTGTTGTTATCGGTTTTTGGCTTCCATTTTTTTAGTGAAATGAGCAATTTAACACAAAAAAAAGAGCCCTGAATCCCTTGCGGGAATCAGAGCTCTTGTTTATTTCGAACGGGATTCGGCGTCAACCTTGAGCCTAAGCCTCATCCGGTTTAAGAAGTTAATTAGCGGCCTGCGCGTTTTGTCTACGATACCTGTTACCTCTGCACCGATTTGCAGGAAGAACATCAGCAAGCAAATAACGGCGAAGGTAATCCAGTTCGCAGCGCTCGATTGCACGACAGCTGATTGCACGATAGCTAATGCGCCGAATATTGCTGCCACACCCCAAATGATCAATACGGTGCGGCGGTGGCTAAAGCCGAGGTCGCGCAGCCTGTGATGCAAATGGCCTTTGTCTGGCGCGAAAATCGGACGCTTGTTCACCCAGCGGCGAACGATTGCGAAGAAGGTATCTGAAAGCGGCACGCCGATGATAAGCAGCGGCGTTACGAATGATACGATCGTAACTTGTTTGAAGCCAAGCATCGAAAGCGTTGCTAAGCTGAAGCCGAGAAACAGCGAGCCTGAGTCACCCATAAATATTTTTGCAGGATGAAAATTGAACACGAGAAATCCTACGATTCCTCCAAGCAGCAGCGTGCTTAGCAGGATGACCGGTTGAAAGCCCATCAGCGATGCCATCACAACGATCGTCGCGATTGCAATACCGGACACACCGGCAGCAAGCCCATCCAAACCGTCGATCAAGTTAATCGCATTCGTTACTCCAACGATCCATAGAATCGTAAGCGGAATGCTGATCCAGCCGGCAATCGGCTGCATCGTTTCGCCGAACGGAATGTTCAGCAGGTCGATCTTTACATCAAAGCCGAATACGACAACGCATGCCGCTGCGATTTGGCCTAGGAGCTTAACCTTTGCCGACAGCTCGAAGCGGTCATCGAAGGCTCCTAAAATAATAATCATCGTACCGCCAACCAGCAGCGCATTGATCATATTGGAATCTTGAGGACGGAGCAAGCCGTCTGGTATAAATGGCGACAGAATAAAAAATGCGCCCACAAATGCAATATAAATAGCTAGACCGCCAAGACGCGGCATAATGCGCGTATGTACCTTGCGGTGGTTTGGTTTGTCTATTGCGCCTACTTTGAATGCAAATTTCTTTACTAGCGGCGTCATCGCAATGGCAAGCACTAAAGCGATTATGAACCCAATTGAATACAGCAAGCCAACTGGCATGTGTGCAACTCCCCTTTTTTCTCTACCGAAGTGAATTATACTCCGATTGAAAAAGAAACTCCAACTCCGTTTTCACCCAATTTTCATGGTTTTAACGAGATTTTCACGGTGTAGGCCTAGGTTTTGTTACGTTTTCTTTGTCGCGAAGCACTTTCACTACGAATTTCGGCAAAACGAGCATTCTTTTGTACCTTTTCGGCTCTTGAAGCAAGCGATAAAACCATTCCAGGCGAAGCTTTTGAAAAATGACAGGAGCTCGTTTCAGCTTGCCTGAAACAACGTCAAAGCTTCCGCCAACGCCCATAATAAGAGGCACGTCTAGCTTTTTCTTAAATTTAACGATCCAAGGCTCCTGCGTATCCGCTCCTCGCGCCACGAACAATAGGTCCGGCGCTGCCTCGCGAATCGCTTCAACCACTTCCTCGTCCTGCTCCGGTCCAAAAAATCCGTTCCGATAGCCAACGATCCGCACCTGCGGATACTGCAGATGCAGCTTCTCGGCTGCCGCTTCAATGATCTCCTGCGAGGTGCCGAGCAGATAGGCCTTCCATTTGCGCGATTCTCCCTGCTGGAAGAGCCGGTGCATCAGATCAAATCCCGTCACACGCTCTGCTACTGGATTGCCCACATGCTTGGCAGCCCATACAACACCCGCGCCGTCAGGCACAATAAGATCCGCGCGGCGGATCATCGCACTGTAATGCGAATCCTCGACCGCAGACATGATCATGATCGGATTAGCGGTAATGACATGGGTCACTTTTCTCTTTTCGATAGCTTCTGTTAAATAATTAACCGTCTCATCCATGCTGGCCTTTGAGAACGGAATGCCGTAAATCGGCACTGTCGGTATTTGTTTCGACAAGAGGAGCTCACCTCGATATGTTATGACGCAACAAATGTACGATTTGTTGCGCCGGTTTTTGCGATTGTTGTTTTAAAAGGTCGATGGCTGGCTTGTGCTTTGCTTGCCAGCCAGCCTTATCCTCCAGAAGCGAGCACGCCGCATCTGCAAACGCTTCGGCATCGAGCGTTTCCGTCGAGCCGATCGCACTTAGCCCTAATCGATTAAGGAACTGATCGATTTTGGGGTCGTAGGAAAGGCCAAGCATCGGAACCATTTGGCCTGCTGCATAGATAAGCGCATGGAGGCGCATGCCGAACAAAGCGTCGCACCGGCTGACCGCCAGCAGCATTTGCTGGGGGTCGTCGCCGGGCGCGGCCAGCTCGGCGGTGGAGCCGGAGCCGAGCCTGCCGCGCAGCCGTTCCATCACCTGCTCCGACGTTTGCGTGTCGGAGGGGGTGTGGAACGGCAGGAAGCGCAGCCGCACAGGCATGCGCTTCGAGAGAGCGACTAGCGCTTCGGCGGCGCGGGCGAGATCGCCGCCGTCGCTGCGCCAATGGCGCAGCGATACGCCGATTACCGGCGGCTCATTCGCGTTTAGCGAGCTTGCGGCTTGTCCAGCCGGCAAAATGCGCTGAGCGTCATTATGCGCTTCGGCCGGGAGCGGCAAGCCCATGACCGGATCGGGAACGACGTCGATCCGCTCTGCCGGTACGCCAATCCGTCCAAGCAATGCAGCGGATTCAGCATCGCGCACCGAAACGTATGCGCTGCGCTTCATCACGCTGCGGATAAGCGGGTCCATCCAGCGGCGGTTCACAGGGCCAATGCCTTGCGAATAAGCAAAAGTAGGCTTGCCAAGCAGCTGCGCCAGCTTCATAACGCCCGTATAATAAGGAATCGTCTTCGCGCTTGTTGCGTCCTGGAGGAGGCTGCCGCCTCCGCTAATCAAGCCGTCGCTGCCTCGCAGCGCCTTCCATAAATCCGCAGGATGCATCCGCCTCACGGATTCAACGCCGTACATTTGGCTTGTCCAAGCCGGATCGGCAGACAGGACGACCGGTACGATCTGAACGCCCTGCGCCTCTCCTTCTTCCTCCAATGCAAGCAATATCGATCTGAGCACCGCTTCGTCACCGCTATTGCGGAAGCCATAATAGCCCGATATTACTATTCGACGAATTTGCGAACGATTGCCGGTGCCCATTTGCGTAATACCCCTTCCAGTAGCTGCCATGCCACGATCAATATACAGCCTATAATTGCTCCTGCACCTAATCCGAGGATCACTCGAATGATTGAAATGTACAGCGGCGTATGAAGATGGGCGAACGTATCAACCATCGACAGCTGTCCAATCGAGCCGATAATGATGAGCAGCCATGCCGCGCGGTACCGCAGCGATAAGAAAAGACCCAGCAGCAATAGAGGATGCGCAAGCAAAAACTCCTTGAAGCGCGGCCGAACGCCAAATGACGATTCCAAAAAGCGGCGGATCACAAGCTCTATCGAGGATACTTGACCGCTGTTGCCTGTACGCGACAGGTAGTAGTAGCCAATGATTCCGATTACTGCCGCCAAAATAATCCAAGTTAACGTGATTGGTTTCGAAAGCAATGACTTCAATCGGCCTACGGTTATCTGACTGTTATATAGGAACACATATATAGCAACCAGCGCGATTGGTGCCAAATGAAGCAAGCCCACTCCGCGGAATTGCTCCAGCTTCAGATTGTATGTGATGTTGTTCAATAACCCGAATACAATCGGCACTGCCATAAGCGTAATCAACGTCGCTACAATAAACCAATTCAACGCAAGTCCAAAGCGTCTTCCCGTGGACAACGCTGGGAAAAGCCACTTCATGCGGTTTCCATTTTCATATACAGCACCTGGCTGATGCGTGGTTTGTCCTTGTTGTCCTTGCTGACTGCGCCCCACGGACCACGCAGGTCCGCCAATTACCCGCCGGTCCCCAACCGTACGGGAGTAAATCCGATTCATAACCCACACAAGCGCGAGCGTAGGAGCCGCAATTGCCGCACCTAGAGCAAGCCCCTGCTCCATAATCGAGCTGTTAAGCTTGTACAAGCCCGCGCTTCCGACAAGTCCGATTGCAAAGACCGGAATGTAAACGCCGGGTATAAACGCGCCAACGAGCAATGTAATTAGAGCGACCGCGCCTGCGGCTACAACCGCACGAACCGGTTTATTCCATGAAGGCTGCTCATAATCGAACGGTTTCGGCGTGCCTGGCGTAAAGCCTTCCTTCGAAAGCTTCGTAACAACGCCATCTTCCGCGCTCATCGCTTCGGCGAGCCTGTCCAAAGAATGAACAACCTTAGCTTTCTCGGTGCTCGACTCTACCAATCCGTTGATGAAGAACATCCGGATATTACGGTCCTTCGCCGCCAAAAGAAAACGATCGGAAATCGCGCTTGTTGTCATGGTCATCCCATCTTGTTCAGACAAGGAATATAACCTTACTGCATTATAGTTTGTAATATATGCTAATTTATTTATGCCTTCTTGCGGTTTTTTTAAATTTTCGATCACAGCGACGCCCATATCGTATTTATTCAGCAGCTCGCCGAATTTATCCAAGCTGTTGTCCATCGCCTGATCTGATGCGCCCTTCACTGTATCGCCATCAAATAACACGCGATTAACGCCGTAACCCTTTAATGTGGCAAGAAGCGCATCCGTTGCCGACTGATCGTACGGCTTAACGCGGTCAGATAAGCGCGGCAGTATGCCAAGACCTGCATCATGAATCATTTGCAGCGACATCGGGTCAAAATCCAACGTTTTCATTACCGCATCCGCGATTGGAATTTCAACAACAATACCGTTGCGCCCGCCAAATGACCAGTCGCTGTAAGGCGCCTCTGCAAGATCAAACGCCTTGCGCAAAATCGGTCCAATCATCTCTTCTTCTTTGGGACCATTAAATAAAATATAAGTAAAATTTTGGCCGGGCGCTTCAAACTTGCCTTGCAGCATCGCTGCATCCCTGGAGCTGTAATAAGTCAACCTGCCCGATAGCTGCAGCTCCTTAAGCGAGCTCTCATAGACGGCCATCGTCGTAATGCCGGATTCCTTCAGCATCGCCAGCTTCTCCGTCATGAAGGATTGCGGCCTTGCCTGCTTTTCCGCGACCTCTATAATGTCGCGGTAATCAAATACATATTCCACTTGCTTTGATGATTTTTCCATCTCCATGCGAACGGCGCCTAGCGGCAATGCTGCCGCTACCCCGATTATTGCGATGACCCAAAGTACAAACCTTGCCCGTCGATTCCATTGCTGCCAACGTAAAAACACGTAATTCCTCCGTTCTAAACAGGTTGATTATCGTTCTATTCGCTTCGGTCTACCCGTTCCATAACGGCAATTTTCAACGTTTGCAGTGCAGCAGCGGCAGCATCCTTCGATTCGCCCTCAACAGCAAAATAAACCTTGATCTTCGGCTCTGTACCGGAAGGACGCAAGCAGAACCATGAACCGTCCTCGAGCATAAATTTCAATACGTTTTCTGGACGAAGCCCATCATGGCCTTTGCCGTAATCAAGGACCTGCTCTACCTTTACGCCGCCGATAGCAACAGGCGGATTTTGACGCCAATCATCCATAATCGCACCGATTTTTTGTACGCCGTCAAAGCCTTTGAGCGTGCGTGATTCCAAGCCTTCTAAATAGAAGCCGAATTCAGCATAAAGCTCAAGCAATACATCATACAACGTTTTTCCTTGGCTGCTATAGTATGCCGCTGCCTCCGAAATCAATAACGCGGCAACGATCGCATCTTTATCACGCGCATAGGTTCCTGTTAGATAACCATAGCTCTCTTCATAGCCAAACAGGAAAGTGCGCTCGCCTGTTTGCTCATAGCGAGTCATTTTTTCTCCGATATATTTGAAGCCAGTCAGCGTATTCTCAACCTCTACCCCAAACGAACGGGCAATATCCGCTCCCAACTCGCTTGTTACGATCGTCTTGACCACGACGCCATTGTCTGGCAGCTGGCCGCGTTCCTTCAACTGACTAAGAACATAATGAACCATCAATGCACCGGACTGGTTGCCGGTAAGGACTACGTATTCGCCCTCATTGTTCTTCACGACTGCACCCATACGGTCGGCATCTGGATCCGTACCGATAATGATATCGGCATCCACCTGCTGCGCGAGCTTGATCGCAAGCGTGAACGCTTCACGCTCTTCAGGGTTAGGGGATTTCACCGTGCTGAAATAACCGTCCGGCTGCTCCTGCTCCGGCACGATGTGAACGTTGTTGAAGCCGACCTTTTTGAGCACTTCCCGAACTGGCATGTTGCCTGTCCCGTGCAGCGGCGTAAAGACGACGCTGAACTTCTCGCCAATTCCGCCTTTAATCAGATCCGCGTTCAAGCTTTGTGCAACTACCGTATCAATAAACTGTTGATCGGCTTCCTCGCCAAGCCAGCGAAGCAAGCCTTCAGCTTCTGCTTCCTCGCGGCTTATTCTTTTCACTTCATCGAAGCCGGTAATTTGACTGATAGCCGAAATAACCTGTTCAGCCTCCTCGGGAATAAGCTGGCAGCCGTCGGAGCCGTATGCTTTGTAGCCGTTGTATTCAGGCGGATTATGGCTTGCCGTAATGACGATACCGCTGGACGCCTTTAGTTCGCGCACCGCAAAGGAAAGCTGAGGTGTCGGGCGAAGCGCCGAAAACAAATACGTAACAATGCCGTTGCCAGCAAGCACAAGCGCAGCGTCCAGCGCAAATTCAGGGGAATAATTACGGGAATCATGAGCAATGACAACCGATGGGCTAGCAGCTTCAGCCGACGCGCCGGCAAGCAGCCAATTGGCAAGCCCTTGTGTCGCTTTGCCAACCGTATAGGCGTTAAGACGGTTCGTTCCTGCGCCCATCACGCCGCGCAAGCCGCCTGTACCAAACTCAAGGTCACGATAAAAACGATCCGTAATTTCCTTCTCTTGCCCTTCTAGCCCGCGAAGCTCTTCCTTCGTCGCCGCATCGATAAGCGGATCATTAAGCCAAGCCTCATATTTAGCAATAACGGTATCATTTGTTGGAGTTGTCATAATTATCAGCCTCTCTCATTCATGAATTTTAATTTATGAAGGATTTGATAAAGCAAACATTAGCTCGCCTTCGGCAACGATTTGATCACCTACTCTTGCTGTTCCTTGCCCTTTACCGATTGAGCCTTTAAGCCTTGTGATTTGCACCTCTAGAGTCAGCGTATCCCCAGGCTTAACCTGACCACGGAAGCGGAAACCGTCAATGCCCGCAAAAAAGCCCAGCTTGCCGCGATTGGCTTCAATCATGAGCATCGCAACAGTACCGACCTGCGCAAGCGCTTCAACAATAAGAACGCCAGGCATTACCGGATAGCCGGGAAAGTGACCCACAAAGTAAGGCTCATTCATCGTTACATTTTTCAAACCGACTGCCCTAACGCCTGGCTCAACCTCCAAAATACGATCGATCAGCAGAAACGGCGGACGGTGCGGAATGATTTCTTGAATTTGATTAATGTCCAACATGCGAGAAAAAAGCCCCTTTCAAAAGTTGAGTAGTATAAAAATGGTGAAATTGTACGACACTATGCATATCCCTCATAAAACTGCAGTTTATGAAGGTTAAGATAAGGGGCTTGGCTGATTGGACCAGATGTGTCCTTCACCAAGCCTCTTTGTTCATATATAGAAGCTTTGGTAAATCACGAATGCCCGGTCGGCGTTCCCGGGACTGCTTTATTGAGCGCCTTAAACATGACGACATACACAATAGAAGTGATGAACGAAAAGGCAATGACCGCCCACAAATACGAATGTGCATTTGGCGCTTCAAAGAAGATGAGCATAATCGCCACATAGAACAGTACGGTTGTCAGCTTTCCCATCCAATTGGCGGGCACCGTCTTCTTTCCTCGAAAGTGAAAATACAAACCTCCAGCTATCATGCCAAGATCGCGCAAAAACATCGCTGCTGCTGCCGCCCATGAAATATGACCGGATATGAGCAACGATACAATTACGGTAATAAGCATCAGCTTATCAGCGAGCGGGTCAAGCATAATGCCAACCATCGTAACTTGGCCGCTTCGGCGTGCAATATAACCATCAAGCACATCAGTAATGCCCGCAGCCACCATAATCAAGAAGGCGGGAATCATATGTCCTTTAATGAATACCGCTATGTAAACTGGAATCAATACAAAACGCAATGATGTTAATAGATTCGGCAGATTCAAACTCGCACGCTCCTCTACCTATTACTGACTGTCCATCATGGTTCCAAACTATTATACAACTACCTCCCCTAAAAATAAAACCGTCGCTAGTCCGAGAAAGCCGGGTTTTTATGCATCCATCGTTCCATGCCGGCATTTTTAAAAAAGTTTATTACCATATTATACCTTTGTTCTTCATTTTCGCCATCTCTTTACCGTTATTAGTAGAAGAACAATTACTTTAACTAAGAAAGGACAGGGATGTAGTGAATTTTAGTTTACGTATCGGTACGTCGTTAAAAGAAACTCGTAGGTGGCTTGCAGCTGCTCTTGCATTCGTGATCGTCATGACTTCGTTAACAGGAGTTGCGAACGCTGCAGAAGATACCGTAACCGGCATCGAATTTAGCTATGATTCATCGGATTACAACAGCAGCACATCATCGCTCGAGACGTTCGTTGAGGATGACAAAGTCAATTTAACGGTATTCGCCTCCATTTCAGGCTCGGCAAACAAGAAGGATGTCACAGCGGACGCCACATGGAAATCGTCCAACACAGCATTTGTAAAAGTGGAAAAAGGCGTATTAACAGGTGCCGGCAAGGGAACGGCGACGATAAGCGCTACTTATAAAGGCTTTACCATTTCCATCAAGGCGGCATCTGATTACGTTTATGATTCCGTTACTCTTAAGAAGCAGGACGGAACGACAGCACCTGCCACTCTTGATATTGAGATTGGGCAGCCGCTTGAGCTAACGCTAGACGGCACAAAAGGAAGCACTGAAAAAAATGTTACAAGCGAAGCCGTATGGACGACATCGAACGCCGCTATCGCAACCGTAGATGAAGGTACGATTACGTTGTTAGGCGTTGGAGCCGCTACGATTACAGCGAAGCTGAAAGGCAAATCCGATTCCATTACGCTGAACGTATCCTCACCGTACAAATCCATCACGATCGATTCAGGAGATTCGGGCAATTTAGCGGAGCTCTACATTGGTTCCGATGACAAAAAATTAACAGCATCCGTCGTTTCGAAAACAGGCGAAACTTCTATCGTGACGGATACAGCCAAATGGGTAAGCGCCAATGATAAGGTGGCGACGGTTAAAAAAGGCGTTGTCACCGCAGTAGCCGCTGGCAAAACGACGATTACCGTCTCCCATAAGGGGGTATCCACCTCTATCGATGTAGTCGTTCGTGCGGCTTTCCAATCGATTAGATTGTCACCAGAGAAAGAATATCATCTGCTTCTGCAGGATGCGCCTCTCCAGGTAACAGCTGAGGTGCAAAATAACTCAGGTGTTTCCGAAGATGTAACAAGTAAAGCCGAATGGACATCCTCCAATGTCGTAGTCGCTACGGTTTCCGGCGGTCTGGTTACGCCTAAGGCTGTTGGGGCAACCAAAATTACAGCGAGCCACATGGGAGTCAGCCGCAGCGTCGAGATTACGGTTTACCCTAGCGTAAGCGACATTAGCGTAGAGACTGAAACCATCGACGGCTTTAATGGGATCAGCGGTGATCTCCCTAAAGTAACGGCAACAACTTTTGACGGTTCAAAGGTCGATGTTTCGAAAATTGTGACTTGGACATCCAAGGACGAGAAAGTCGCTATCGTTAAAGACGGACAATGGACAGCCAAAGCCATTGGCGAAACCTTGCTGACTGCGACCGTTCAAGGAAAAAAAGTCGAAATAAAATTAATCGTTCATGTGAAGCCATTGAAGCTAATCGCAAGCGTGAAGGACCTTAGCATTATTTTAGGAAAAGAAACGCCATACCCTTCTGTAACCGTCGTTAATGAAGACGGAGAAGAAGAAGACATCACAAGCAAAATCAAATGGAAAACCACGTCAGAGGATATCGTGCTGAAGGATGAGGTAATGAAGGGCCTTGAGGTGTCCAGCATTACACTCACAGCCACTTACCTGACAAAGAGCGTATCCGTACGTGTGAAGGTTGAAGAAGAGATTGTGAAGCTCGTAGTTGAGCCCGCAGCACTGGATCTTTATCCAGGCCGGTCAAAATCGGTTAAGGTGACAGGCTACTACAAGAGCGGCAAGCAAGTGTCTCTCGGTTCAAAAATGAACTGGGAGTCCGGTAATCCTAATATCGCGAGCGTAAGCAGTACGACTGTTAAAGCAGCAGCAGTTGGAACGACAAAAATTACAGGTTCATACCAAGGCAAAACGGTCGTAGTTCCCATCGTTGTATCGCCTAAGCTGAAATCGCTTGTGCTTTCGAGCAAATCGGTACAGCTGACTGCTGGCGGAACTTATATGGCTAAACTGCAAGCTAATTTCACGACTGGAGATCCCTCTAATGTGACAGATGCTGCGGTTTGGACTTCATCCAAAGCAAGTGTTGCAACCGTGGTAGGCGGCAAAATCGTTGCCGTCAGCAAAGGCACCGCATCCATTAAAGCAACCTATGCAGGAAAAAGCGTAACCATACGGGTATCCGTAAAATAGTTCATGCAACAGAAAAAAGAAGATCAAGGCCACAAGCCTTGATCTTCTTTTTTTGATCCGTTGAAATATTTTTAGTGCAAAAAAAGGCCGTCCGTCAAGCCGCTAATGCCGCTGGATAGACAACCTTTTTATTCTATGATTATTAAGATTCAGCGAATACCAGGTCATAAAGATGCTGCCAGGTGGACCAGCTAAATACATCTTCGTTAGGCTGGTTGCCCACTACGACATAACCAACATATAAACCTGTAACAAGCATAATAACCATTATGAGCGGCACGATGCTTTTGCGTAAAAACCACAGCAGCATCTTTGCCCCTTTGGGCCGTTGCTTCTTATCGGAGCTCCCGTCAGCCTTCGCGCGACTATTGCGCTTTCTCTTCCCGGAGCCGCTCTCTTCAGCTTGACTCCCGACCCCGCTTGCGTCGCGGTCGATTCGTTCATCGGCCATACTCATCTACATCATCCTATCCTTATGCGCGCAGTCCGTTTGTCAGGCTCATCATCGTATCGCTTGACGATAACGCTCTAGCTGCCAATTGATAAGCGCGCTGCACATTAATAAGCTCGGTCATCTCATCCGTTAGCTCAACATTTGATTGCTCCAAGTATCCTTGGCGCAAAGTAATGAGATTTTCCGAATTAGGTACAATCTGCTGCAACACATCGCCCGCGTCTATGCCGTTACCAACAACAAACAGGTTATCGTTAACCGCAGTCAGTGCTGACGGACGCGAAGCTTGAAGCAGCTTTATGCTGCCCAGCTCAATGGTACGGTCAGAAGATACCCCAAACACAGATCCGTCTGAATTCACGCGTAGACTGTAACCTTGAGGAACAACGATATTGCCCTCAATGATGTCCCCAGTCAAAGCATCTTCTACATTAGCTACGACGGGATATCCGTCTTCCGCTGCCAAAATCGTATCACCGTTTGCGCCGAGCGTCAACTGAAAGGCGCCATTGCGCGTGTATCCGCGATTGCCGGCGCCGTCCACCTCGACTTCAAACAACGCGTTTCCTTCGATCGCAATATCGGTTTCTTTATTGGTTCCCTGCATGAGACCTTGAGATAGATTCGGCTGAACCATCGTCATTCGAGAGCCCCAGCCTTGCGTAAAGTCCATCGGCGTAAGACGGCCAGGCTGATTGAACGCTTCGGGCTGGCTTCTTAAGTTTGTAAGAAGATCCTCAAAGGTCGCTTCCTTGCGTTTGTATCCAACGGTATTCACATTAGCAATATTGTCTGCAAGCAAATCCAGCTTTTGCTGAAGCCCATTCATCGATACCATAGCGTTGATCATTGAACTGTTCATACTTCGTGCACCTCCGCTGCTTCAGCCTGTTGTTATACGCGACCTACATCATTAACTGCTTTACTCAAGCTTTGATCATAAAATTGAATGACCTTCTGGTTCGCTTCATAGGCACGGAGCGCTGACATTAGATCAACAGCCGATTGCGCAGCATCGACATTGGAACGCTCTACATAACCTTGTCTCACTTCAACGCGCTCATCTGGCGCAATGGCGACCGCTTCTTCATCCTCTGTGGCGAATCCAAAGCTTCCGTTCCCTTCGCGCACGAGCAGATTCGGATTATCGATTCGGCTAATGAGCAATTGGACGCCTATATCCTGTCCATTTACATCTTGAAAGCGTTGGTCTCCTGTTAATTTGAGGCTCTCAAGGCCTACGCCGACCGGCATTTGAATGGGCTGTCCATCTGTTCCGAGCACGTTCGAGCCATCGCTCGCCATTAGAAAGCCGTCCTCCGTTAGCGTAAACTTACCGCCCCGCGTATAACGAATCTCGCCATTCTGATCCTGTATGGTAAAGAAGGCTTGCGGCTGGAAAGTTACCTCTCCGTCTGGTCCAACATTTTTGCCGGATGCGTCAAAAGAAAGGCCGTCCATTTCAATGTTTGAAATCAACGCAAAATCAGACGCGTTGTTCGTCTGCGTCAAATCGCCCTGCAAATGGATAGACAAGCTTTCTTCCGCAAATACGCCGGTTGTCAGCTTCCCGATCTTGTTGATGCTCTCGGGGCCCGCTCCCGTCAATGACAGCATCATTTCCGGAAAGGAACGGGTCACCGCATTCGTTTGTTTATAACCAGGCGTGTTTATGTTTGAAATATTATTCGTTACCGTATCATGTCTTCGCTGCTGAGAAATCATGCCCGACGCTGCGGTGTATAAGCCTCTTAACATCGTTGTTACCCCCTTGGCCGCTTCCAATCGAACTTCCTATATATGTTATCGGTTGAAAGCAAGGCTGCCTGAATAGCTTGTCCTGCGACCAATGACTCATTTCCGCCTCGGCTACGCCCCCCTAAGGCTCCCTACCCGCGCAAATGATGATGTTCACGGCCGCTTCTGCCCTTACTTCTTCCCGAGCTTGTCCAAGTTATCTAAAAGGATGCCGGTCCCTTTTACGACGCAGTGCATAGGATCTTCCGCAATCAATACTGGAACCTTAAGCTCCTCTGCTAGCAGTGCATCAAGCCCGCCGAGCAAAGCGCCACCGCCTGTCAAAATAACGCCGCGGTCAATAATGTCCGCTGATAGCTCCGGCGGCGTGCGCTCAAGCACGGCCTTAGCTGCAGATACGATTGACATGACTGGATCCCAGAGCGCCTCGCGCACCTCTCCGGAACGAATCGTTAACGTAAGAGGAAGCCCCGAAACCATATCTCGGCCACGGATGTCGATCTCCTCTTGGCGTCCGCCTTCAAGCACGGTACCGATCTTAATTTTAATATCCTCGCTCGTTCTCTCACCAATCAGCAGCTTGTATTTGTTCTTAATAAATTTCATGATCGCATCGTCGAACTTGTCCCCTGCAACTTTAATAGAAGAGGCGGTCACAACGTCGCCCATCGAAAGAACGGCCACATCCGTTGTGCCTCCGCCAATGTCTACGACCATGTTGCCGCTTGGCTGGAAGATATCCATTCCAGCCCCTATAGCGGCAGCCTTTGGCTCATCCTCAAGAAATACTTCCTTTGCGCCGCTGCGCTCTGCAGCCTCGCGAATCGCCTTCTGTTCAACTGATGTAATATTCGTTGGCGCGCAAATAAGAATTCGGGGACGGCTAAACCACTTCCGTCCCTCGACGCGATCAATAAATGCTTTAAGCATAATTTCCGTAATTTCAAAATCCGCAATAACGCCATCACGCAATGGACGAATGGCAACAATATTGCCTGGCGTCCGGCCTACCATTCTATGTGCTTCCTCGCCAACAGCCAGCACTTTCTTCGTGTCGCTCTCAATCGCAACGACTGAAGGCTCATCGAGTACGACGCCTCTTCCTTTTACATGAATGGAAACATTGGCTGTTCCAAGATCGATCCCAATATCCTTGCTCAACATAAGGCTTAAGTCCCCCAACGAATAATAATTACTAAACGTACAATTGGTTCCCTTGACATGGAAACCGCTAACGTTTATTATTCGTCAAAAAAGACAAATTTCCTCTATAATTCGAGAAAAAACTTCACAGCTTTCCAGCGGCGAGCACTTCGCGCTTCTTTGTGCTCGTTTTCTTATATTTAATCTTGGTCGCTTCTCCTCCCCTCAGATGCCGAATGGATTTGTGGTATTCGAGAATGTGCTTAACCTGATCGGCCAGATCGGGGTTTATTTCAGGAAGCCGCTCAGTCAAGTCCTTGTGCACCGTGCTTTTGGATACACCGAACTCTTTGGCAATCGTACGCACCGTGTGCTTCGTTTCTACGATGCAGCGGCCTATTTTAATGGTTCGCTCCTTAATGTAATCGTGCACGTTCCCGCCTCCCTACTCGAGATAGTTTGGTACATTATATGAGTGGGTCGGGTATATATTCGTTATGGTCAAGCCTGACAAGCCCGAATGTGAATAAATTTTCATAAAAACGTAAAACAGGCAGGGAATTGCTCCCTGCCTGTACGTCTAAAGCCCTATTTTTTCGGGAGAAGGTACTCTCCAGCCAACCTTACTCTGTAATCAACGAGCTTGGGTTAATGGGCTTGCCGTTGTTGCGTGTTTCATAATGAAGGTGAATGCCCAGATCGCGCTCTAGATCGTTGCGGCCAGCTTTTGCAATAACCGTACCTTGTGTAACATCATCGCCTTCAGCGACTTGAATATCCGTCACGCTTTGGTACACGGTCACCAGACCGCCTTCATGCGTAATTTCAATAACGTTGCCGTTTGTTGGTTCAGTCTTCACATAAGTAACCTTACCGGAGAGTGCAGCTAGCACATCGAAGGTTTTGCCACTTGGGTCAACAAAGTCGATGCCCATGTGCGGCGAGAACGTGTCTCCCACTTGAACGAGTGCTGCTTCGCGCTCCGCGTCGCTTGATTTCTCATCATAGAACGAAATCTCTTCCTTCAGTACCGCTTTGTTAGCGATTGGCCATTGCATCAATTCGTCACCAAGTACAACTTCTGGCGTTTCATCGCCTTTGCCTTCCGGTGCAGTAGTTTCCCCTTGTGAAACTTCAGTAGGATCGACTTTTCCTGTTGTAGATTTCGATTGATCGGCCCCCTGATAGATCCACATTAAGGTTACGATAATTGCTGCCGCGGCCATGAAGATTGCTGGAGATACCCATCGCTTTGCAAAAAGGTTCTTCCATCCACTGCTAGATTTGGCGGCAGACGTTCCTCCCAGAACAGTTTTGGGAGTTTCTTCTGGTTTTTGCTTCGGTTTACTTTGATTTTGATCATTCATTTTCTATCACCTCACTAGCCATTGTTGCCAGATCTGCTAGGTTTATACGTGAGGTCATACGAAAAATTGAAAGAGTTTAAATTACGAGCGGCGAGAGAGCTGCTTCGCAAGCTTTGAAGCTTGCTCCACTTGAACACTAGAGTAATAATGTTCCAAAATTTCTTCGGCACCTGCACCCGTTTGAGCCATGCCATTCGCGCCCCATTGGCTCATTCCAACGCCGTGTCCGTAGCCATAGGTCGTAATCGAAATGGTATTTCCTTTTATGCTCCAGGTGAATTGAGAGGATGCAAGGCCTAGCGCTTCTCTCACTTCCCGCCCCGTAAAAGCGGTTCCTCCTATCGTAATCTTGCTAATGCGATTGCCTTCCGTTTTCTCTATTACGCGGATTGAAGGTTTAACAGAGCCCTTCTTCCTCACACCGAGCTTGCTGTAAAACTCGTTTAATGAGAGCTTCACCGTTTCTTTATAGCGAGGCGAGATCGCTTTATCCCATGGGCTTGCCACACTCCGCAAATAAGGAATCTCTTGATTCCAATAGTCCTCTGAATTTTCGGTATAACCGTTGCTGGTGGAAAAAAAGGAAGCCTCTATCGGCTCGCCCTTATACGTTATTATTTTCCCTCTTGTCTGAGCGATTACTTCGTCCAGCTTGCTCATATTCTTCTTCTGCTCGTTCTTTGGCCATTTTTGAGCGAGCTTCGCTAAAGGAACATATACCTGATGCTCGACTGTATCGGTCACATCAGCTCCCGTTACAGGCACTCCGCTGTCATTTCCTTGAACGATTCGCCGAACCATATAAGTACGTGCGGCAATCGCTTGCGCCTTCAGCGCTTCCAGCTCGAAGTCGATCGGCATTTCCGCAGCCACAACGCCGCGGACGTAGGTTTCCAGCGGAACCCTCTCAATCCGTTTTTCCTTCGCCACATAAACACGGATCGAGATATGGTCAAGTGCATTTGACGTTTCTGCATGCGATTCATCACTTGAGGAAGGCTTGGCCGTTGGCTTTGGTTGATCTCTACTTTTTGGTGGCTTAGTTCCATCTGGCTCATCCGCAATACCTGCCGAGGAATCTGCTTGAAAGCCGTCTCTCACTCCGCTAGTATCTGTTAATGCTCGAGCAGCCTGCACATTTTTCAGCTCATTTAGTGATAGCCTTACTAGCATGATGGACGCACCCAGCATAGCACCAATTGCAAATAACGCCATCCATCTGCTTTTCCGCAAACGATCGACTATCGAAACTATTGAAAACTTCCCTATCCTTCGACTCATGAGTTCTCCTTCCACCTTGGCGGTGAGAGAAAACAGGAATCAGCTCGCGCCGGCTGATCTCTCTTAAACCGCTCCTGATGGTTCATTCTATGAGGTTAAATGATAGGGTAGAACTTCAAATGGCTAATCGTGGCGAAGCGCGTCAACCGGCCGCAGGCTCGCCGCTTTATTCGCAGGCAAAAAGCCGAATACCACGCCCACGAATGCAGAAAAAGCAAAAGCCAACAATACGGTGTCGACCGGAACCTCAGTATCCGATTTCATAAAAATACCAATAACGATAGAGGCAGCATAGCCTAGCCCGATCCCTAGCGCGCCACCCAGACCGCTTATACAAACAGCCTCTACTAGAAACTGGAACAAAATGTCCCGCTTCTTAGCGCCTAACGACTTGCGAATGCCAATCTCCCTCGTCCTCTCCGTTACGGATACGAGCATAATATTCATAATGCCAATACCGCCTACAATTAGCGAAATGATCGCTACATAAATAAGCTGTCTATTCATCGTGGCATTAACAGCATTCAAGGTCTCCATCGCTTCCTCTTGATTCAACACCCGGTAAGCATTCTCGTTTCCCCGAAATTTCTCATAGAGCACCGCTTCTACAGCCGTAACGGTCGCTTTCATAAGATCGGTATCCGTCACGATCAAGTTAATCGTAGACACGCCGCTTGTTTGAAATATTTTTTGAGCCGTAGTAACCGGGATTAATATTTTCTCGTCATTAGAGCCAGTCAGCGAGCTGCCCTGAGATTCAAGCAAGCCGACAATCGTAAAAATATAACCATTTATCGTTATTTTTTTGCCTACTGCCGCAGAAGGGTCCTCGTCCTCGAACAGATCAGCCGCGGTATCAACGCCGATCAATGCTACCTTCGTATTGTTCTTAATATCAGGAGAGGCTATATATCTTCCATCCTGAATCGGAAACGCCTTAACCTCTTCGTACGCAGCCGTTATCCCTTCTACGGTGACGGATACTTGCGTTTTACCATATTTCGCATAGCCAGTCGTGCTTGTGACCGGAGCAACACCCGCTACGTTCGCAACCTCGCCAAGCTCATTGGCTTCGTCTACGGAAAGCGTTGTAACGGTTCCACGCCCAAAAATGGTAACGGACAGCGAGTTCGGACTCCCAAGAGATGAAACCTGCTTAGCCACCTCGTTGGAGGATGCCTTACCCATTGCGACCAGCGCTATGACTGTGGCAACGCCGATCAGGATGCCGAGCATAGACAGTATCGTTCTAAGCTTGTTGGATAATACGCTCTTTACTGCCATTTTGAGGCCTTGCGTGAGTTTCATGGCTGACCCTCCTTTCCTGCTCCGTCAACACCCCATCCCGTATAATAACCGTACGTCTAGCCCGATTCGCTACTTCCATATCATGCGTAATCAACACGATGGTCTGCCCTGCACGGTTCAGCTCCTCCATCATATCGAGCACTTCCATGCCTGTCTTCGAATCGAGCGCTCCTGTCGGCTCATCCGCAAGCAGCATCGGCGGGTTGGTCGCTAAAGCGCGTGCGATGGCGACACGCTGCTGCTGTCCGCCAGACAGCTCATTCTGACGATGACTCATTCGCTGGCCAAGCCCTACCCGCTCGAGCGCTTCCATTGCGCGCATCCTGCGCTCTTTGCTTGGCAAGCCGCGATAAATAAGCGGCAGCTCGCAGTTCTCCAGCGCTGTAAGCTTAGGGAGCAGATGATAGCCTTGAAAAATAAATCCTATTTTTTTATTGCGCAGCTCAGTCAGCTTGTTGTCATTTTGCCCCGTTACTTCAAGCCCTTCCAGCTTGTAGCTGCCTTCGCTTGGCAAGTCGAGGCAGCCAATAATGTTCATAAGCGTCGATTTGCCCGATCCGGAAGGACCCACGATCGCAAGAAAATCTCCATGGGCAACCGTTAGCGATACCTCATGCAATACCGTCGTTTTTTCCCGCGCCATCATATAGGATTTTGTAATATGGGCCATTTCGATCAAGGGGATATTTGGATTTATGCTCATCGCGCGCCACCGGTGCTGCGTGTGCCGTTGCCGCCCATGCCGCCACCCATTCCTCCGCCGCCCGGGAAGACCATAACACCGCCAGGGAATCCGCCTTGCTGCATGTTCGTTTCTTCGGAGCTTGTTCCCATGCCCGGCGTTCCTTGCGCGATCGGAATAAGTACGCTTTCTCCCTCTTTCAATCCGGAAACGATTTCCACAAAATTCTCATCGCTGAGGCCCGTCGTTACCTCAACCAATTGTCCTCCTAGCGCATTAGGCATCCGGCCGCCTGCACGGCCGCCTGCTGCAAGACCGCCTCCAGCTGCCGCTGCGCCGCTCGCCCCTCCCTGCCCATCAGCTGCTCGGAAGCGTCCGCCTTCTGCGCTTTGAGTGCCTTGAGTGCCTTGAGTGCCTTGAGTGCCTTGGGCGCCTTGGGTGCCCGTTGCGCCTCCAACTGCTCCTCGGCTTGGTCGTTCGCCGCCCGCTGACGCACCTTGGCCGGCTGCGCTTTCTTCCTGATCGCTGCCTGTTATTGCACCATTTTTTGGTGCTTGGCCTAATGCTTGACCGCCTGCGGCAGCTGCTTCCTCACCGCCCGCTTCTGACGGAACACGCACGAACGACCTCGTACCCATTTCGACGACCGCATTCACCGGCACTAGCACGATATTCTCTTTGGAATCGATCGTAATCGCTGCTTCACCGGACATGCCTACCTTGACACCTTCAATGTCCTTCAGACGAATACTCACATCAAAAGAAGACGAGCCATTGCTTGAGGTACCTTCCTGCGCAATCTCGGACACCGTCGCATCTATCGTCCTATCTGTAACCGAGCTTAATGTAATATCTACGGCTTGACCAACCTTTACGGAAGAAATATCAAGCTCGTCCACGGAAGTCACAAATTCCAGCAACGTATAATCCACAATCGTGGCAATCGTCGTATTCGAGTTGACCTCATCGCCAACCTCAATATCCATTTCGGTGATTTCTCCGTCTAGCGAAGCTACCACCGCTTTTTCCACTTTTTGTTGTTCCTCATAAATTTCCTGCAGCTGCTCCTCGTAATCGGCTATCTCGTCGTTGGCATTTTCCATCTCTTTTTGAAGCGATTTTTTCGTAGCCTCTTCATTTTCCGTACCTGTCGCTTCCTTGTACTCCTCTTGAAAATCCACAATCGATTCTTGAAGCTTTGTTATGCTTTTTTCAATCGACTTCACTTTATCTTCCGTATCGTCCGCATCCTCAAAGGTAACGAGAACTTGGCCTGCCTTGATTTTATCTCCCTTTTTGACGTTCACCGTCGCAATCGTACCGCTCTTGCCGGCAGTCACCGTTTCCCTAGAGTTAGCCGCCACTGCTCCGGTTCCGCTAATTTGCTTTACGATAGAACCTTTAGTAGCAGTAACCGTCAATGATGCAGGCGTTTCCTCTGCCGCTTGCTTGTCTTTACCCAAAAAGAAATAATAGGCACCTGCTCCGGCTGCAGCCAGAATAATAACAATGCTGAGCCCTATCGTCCATTTCTTCATTTGCTTTAATCCACCCTCCATCGGTCTTTGTGAGATCGACTATAGCATTCAAAAATGAACGGAAGATGAACAAGCTACCAGCTCGCTTTTCCCTTGCTCAACACAAAAAAAGCTTAAGAAAGCTCAAAAAAGAGTATTGTTCCTTTTCACCCCCAAGTGGCGAAGAGAAGCAATACTCTAATAGATGTTCTTTACAGTGGTGGCAGCTCTTTCAATAGAGGTAATGAAGAAATTGCACCCGCTCTGGTCGTCGTTAGGGCTGCTGCGGTATTGGCGAATGAAAGAATCCGTTCCGCCTTTTGGGCCTCAATCGTCTCTAGTACGCCCTCGTTTAATTGAAGCTGATATAACAATGCCCCAATAAAAGCATCTCCAGCACCAGTCGTGTCAACGACCGCTACCTTTTGGCCGGGCACAGACACGTCGTAGGATCGCATATACCATGCCGCTCCATCGGAGCCCCGAGTGTAGACCACAGCCTGCACATCGCCGACAAACAGGGAAGCGATAGCCTCCTGCTCATCCTCGAATCCCGTAATAAAGGCAAGCTCGTCCGAGCTTATTTTGACAAGGTGGCTGTAAGGTATAAATTGAAGGATCGTCTGCCTGCACTGCTCGTGATCATCCCACAGCGGTAGGCGCACATTGGGATCAAAGCTGATAAGGCCGCCCGCTGCCTTCATCGCCGCAATCGCTTTGAGATGCGCATACTTCACTGGCGCCTCAATGAGATCAACGGAGCAATAATGCAAAATATCTCCTTTTGCGAACCAATCCTCACCGATTTCGTCCTCCGCCAGCAGCATGTCCGCACTCGGATTGCGATAGAAGGAAAAATCTCTGTCGCCATCTGCCTTCAAGCTTACGAAAGCGAGAGCTGTATTCGCTTCATTCGTCCGCAGCACATAACGTGTATCGACACCTGCAGCGTCCATCGTTTCCACGAGGAAGTCGCCAAAAGCATCCAAGCCTAGCTTGCCAATGAATGCGCTGCCGCCGCCTAGCTTCGCTACCGCACAGGCGACATTAGCCGGAGCGCCTCCGGCTTCCTTCTTAAAGCCGACAACGTTCTTTAATTCAACGCCGCGTGCATCTGGAATAAAATCAATTAGCGCTTCTCCAATTGTATATAGCTTCGACAGTTTAAGCCCCTCCTACTTTATATCCCATTTTTTAAAGGATACCATAGAACATAAGCCGTCGGCATACGCTTGAATGCCTAGCGAATCGGCACCTGGGTAAATTCGTCCGCTCATGACCTTCTCGCCGCCCTGAATAAACACCTCGACAGACGATTTATCCACGAATACGCGCAGAGCTAGCAAACCATCCTTTAGCTCTACCTTCGTTCTACGCTCGCCCCCCAGGCCGATTCCCGAAAGATCACGATTAAACCGGAACTGGCTTTCTGCCTGCCTGTAGGATAGCACCGTCTCTTCCTCGCCGCTCACCCTCAGCCTTAGACCAAACTCCTCGGCTTGGTCAGCCTGGAATACAACCTCAAGCTCGTAGCAGTCTCCGCTTACTTGCATATCTTTGATGCCAGCTAACCTTATATCGCTTGCCTCATAGGCGTTATGCCGATAAGCAACCGTTTCTTCCAGCGGTTTAAACAACAGTGCTTCCCCGTCCAAAATAACCTCGCGAGGCATGGTCATCGCCCCAGCCCAATAATGGCCGAGCTGTGTCGGAATCTCCGTCTCCCACGTCTCCATCCAGCCCATAACGATTCGTCTGCCTTTTGCATCGACCGTCGTCTGCGGGGCATAGAAATCAAAGCCGCAATCAACCGGCTCGTACCGCTCATAATGGAAGCTTCCTTGCCCAATATCCAAACGTCCGATCATATAGGTAGTGGAGTGCAAATTTTGATAGTCATCCCCTTGCGCCGGCATGCGCTGCGGCGACATGATTAGCACATCGCGTCCACCCAGCTCAAACAGATCCGGGCATTCCCAATTGTCGCCAAGCCGTCCATCGCTGCGGGCAATTTCGCCAACAAAGCTCCAATGAATAAGATCCTCGGAACGATATAATAAAATAAGCCCGTGGCCTTGCCCATCATTGGAGCCCAGCACCACATAATAGACACCGTCGCGCTCGAATACCTTCGGGTCTCTAAAATCCTTCTCGCTTAGACCTGGCGGTATTTGCTCCGGACCGATGACAGGATTACTCGTCAGCTTTTCAAATCGGATTCCGTCTTCGGAAACGGCGATATTCTGATTTTGGCAGTATTCGTTGTCCCTATCTGGACCCGTCACTAGATGCCCGGTATACATCAAATGCAGCTTGCCGTCTCGCTCAAAAGCGCTGCCTGAGAAGCAGCCGTCGCGGTCGTAATCTTGGTCCGGCGCAAGAGCTACCGGAAGATGCTTCCACTTCATCAGGTCCTCGCTCACCACATGTCCCCAGTGCATAGGGCCCCATACCGGCTGATACGGATAATATTGATAGAACATATGGAATTCACCGTTATAGTAAATAAAGCCGTTCGGATCATTCATCCAGCCGAACTCGCTCATTAAATGGAAGGTTAACCGGTATTCCTCTTTCAATAAATATTTGCGATCGGCAACAAATTTGTCGGCATTTTCTCTCGTGTACAAAATAAAGCATCCAACCCTTACTTATTATTTAATCGAGCCCTGCATAACCCCTTGAATAATATATTTCTGCGCGAATAAGTAAACGACCAGCACAGGCAATATGGTCAGCATAAGACCCGCCATAAGCGGCCCGTAATCAACCGTGTACGTCCCGAAGAAATAGAAGGTCGACAACGGCAGCGTCCGCTCGTTCGGCGAAATCAATACGAGAGATGGCAATAAGAAATCATTCCAAATCCATAATACGTTTAAGATTGCAATCGTAACCGTAGTCGGAGTCAGCACTGGAAAAACAATTCGAAAAAACGTTTGCGTTCGCGTACAGCCATCGATAAGCGCCGCTTCTTCCAGCTCAGCAGGAATGCTCTTTACAAACCCGTGATAAATGAACACCGCTAGCGGACTTCCAAATCCGATATACATATAGATAAGCGCCCATTTGCTATTCAAAAAGCCGATGGAGCCGTAGATTTTGACGAGAGGGATCATAATGGCCTGGAACGGAATGATCATAGCCGCAACCATTAAGAAAAAGGTATATTGATTCAGCTTCGATTGATTTCTTACAAAATAATGTGCCGTCATAGCTGCTAAAAAAGAAATAAGAGTGACGCTAAGCACCGTTATGACTACCGAGTTCGTAAACGCTGAGACATATTCCATTTTGCCGAAAGCGTTGGTGTAGTTTGCAAAGCTAAAGCGGTCCGGTAATGAAAGCGGACTTGATGTAATTGCCTTGTTTTCTTTAAAGGAATTGACCAGCAGCATCAGGAAAGGAAATACAAACAGCAATAAGCCAATGAAGAGGGCGATGAACTTCGTCCATGCCAGCGTACCGTTTTTATTTTCCATCACGCCTCTACCTCCAGCTTCTTGCTAAAATAAACCTGAGCTATCGTGATCGTAGCCACGAGCAGGAACAGAACGAAAGCTTCCGCTTGGCCTACTCCGTAATCTCTCGACAGGAATGCCTTCTCGTACACGTGCATAGATACCATTTCCGTGCTTTTGAACGGGCCGCCTTTCGTTAATGAAAGGTTCAGGTCATACACCATAAAGCATCTTTGCAGCGACAGAAAGATACAAACGATAAAAGAGGGAACCATAAGCGGCAAAATCATTTTGCGCATTTTGGTCCATAGGCTTGCGCCATCGATGCTGGCTGCCTCTAAAATATCTTTAGGCACATTCATTAGTCCGGCTACATAAATAACCATCATGTAACCTGCATATTGCCATACTGTGACGATAATCATTGACCAGAAAGCTTTATTCGGATCAGCGAGCCATGAAGCGCTGAACAGCGGAATGCCCCATTCTTTTCCTAAGTACACCATTACATTGGAAAAAATAAATTGCCATACAAAGCCGAGTACGATCCCGCCTACCAGATTCGGAATAAAGAAGCCTGCCCGGAAAAGGCTTTGTCCCTTTAAGCCTCTCGATAATATATAAGCTAGCAGGAAAGCGACCACATTAATAAGGCCCACGGAAATGAAAACATATTTTAACGTCAACATAAATGATTTCCAAAAAACAGCATCCTTAAATACCGATACGTAATTGCTAAACCCGACCAGACTGCTCGTCGTCGAAATGCCATCCCAATTCGTAAAGGTCAAATAGATGCCATAAAGGAAAGGAATAATCATTACGGCAAGAAAAGCAAACAAAGTAGGTCCGGTAAACAGCAGCCGCAGTCGCAAGCGATTCCACAGCCCTTTTTCCGTTATCATCTTGATCCCTCGCATTCATGCATGGTTTGTGAAAATGTTGCGTATAAGAGTAAACGGCTCACCCCGTTGCATACGGGGTAAGCCAATAGCCAGCTATAAAGGATTACTTAACCGTCTTCCAATATTCTTCGATTTCTTTCGTTAGGACAGCACGGTCAGCCGCACCTGCCAAATATTTTTGCATCGATGCGCCAAGCTTTGCCCAGTGGTCTGCAGGCAGCGTGCTCATCGAATCCTCTGTTTTGCCTTTTGCGATATGCTCCGAAATCGACTTCGCAAGCGGGTCCTTGGCTTCAAGCGTAATGTTCTTGAAAGCTGGGATAATATTCGCTTTGTTTACTAGGAAATCTTGTCCCTTCTCGCTGTAGACCATCCATTCCAAAAACGCTTTGGCTGCCGCTTGCTGCTCGGCCGAATTTTTTTCCTTATCAAGCACCAAACGTTTCGAAACGGCAGAAGAAATTTGGGTATTGCCAAAATCATCCGCATTATTGCTTACTGGCACAGGCAGGAAGCCGTATTGTCCGCTTGCTGTATCGAAGCTGCTGATTTGCGGCCAAGCCCAGTTTCCTTGGAACCAGATGCCTACTTCGCCTTTGCCCAGCACCTCTGGACCTCTCTCATACGTACCGGACAAAGGGGAAGCCTTGTCGATATTGTATTTTGCCATGACGTCAAACGTATCGATCAAGCCATTGAATACGGCGTTGCTGGCCAAATCAGCCTTTCCTGCCTTCAGGTCCTCTACGAACTTCGCAACCGCTTCGGTGTCAGCCGATTGGCCCGCGTAAGCAAGCGGAAGGTAGTGCGCGCCCAGCGACCAATCCATTGGAGAGATGATAAGCGGCGCTTTGCCTGATGCCTCGATTTTTTTGAACAGATCTTCCAGCGCGCTTGTCGTGTTGATCGTTGCTGGATCAAATGTCCCGCCTACCGCTTGATCTACAACCGCTTTGTTATAAATAAAGCCATAACCTTCGATTGCTAGCGGGAAAGCGTAGTTTTTGCCATCGAACGTCGTAAGCGCCGTACTGCGGTCAACGGCATCCGCCATCCATTTCTCGCCGCTAAGATCAAGAATACGATCCTTGAATTTCTCAACGTCTCCCGTATCGAGCATCGTAATCGTAGCCGGATTACCCGAAGCGTAGAGGGCTGAGGCCTTCTCAAAAGGAGACTGCCCAGCCGGTACCGGTATAATTTCAAGTGTGATTTTAGGGTTATCTTCTTTAAATGCTTTTGCCGCTTCTTCCAGCTGGGCTTGAATTTCGCCCTTAGAGTTAAGCAGCGTTATCTCTACGTCAGAGCCTTCATTTGTTGATCCAGCGTTACCGGAGTTACCGGAGTTACCGGAGTTACCGGAGTTACCGGACCCGCCACATGCCGAAACAGCCATTGCGACGATAAGTGACATAGCTAGTGCTTGTACCCACTTCCACGATTTCATTTCATTGCCCCCGATTCTTGTGATATATACGACTTACCGAATGATGTAAACCGCTTTCATAACGTATTATATATTCGGCATTCTTGTATGTCAATCGTTTGACATGTCAAACGATTGACATTATTTTCGGACAAAAGAAAATCCCTTGTATGACAAGGGATTTTTCGTTATTTCCATCTATGTAGTCGCTCGCTCAACCAGCGATATTGGCAAAATATTTTGAGCCTCGAAGGGCTCTTCGTTCATTTGCTTAACAATTAAATCTACCGCCATTTTACCGATTTCCGCAATCGGCTGCTTAATGGTGGTGATCTCCGGCGTCATCCATCTCGCCGCGTTAATATCATCATACCCAATGATCTTTATATCTTCGGGAATACGTTTGCCGGCAGCTGCGCATTCCTTAACCGCATACGCGGCGATAATATCGCTTGTAGCAAAAACGCCGTCTAGATCGGGATGTTCCTGGAACAGCCGATGGATAATCTGTTCATACTGCACTTGGTCAAATACGTTCATGTCCGTCTGAATAATCAGGTGCTCTATCCCATGCGCCGTCATCATGGATTGAAAAGCCAACGTTCGCTCGTTTGCCAGCAGCTGCAGCTCCAGATTGCCGCAGATATGCGCAATCTTTTTGCAGCCCTTATTCACCAGCAGCTCTGCAGCAAGTCTCCCTCCCGTATAATTATCAGATGAGATATAAGGAATTTCGCCGCTGATTTGACGGTCAATGGTTACGATCGGAGAGCTCAGGTTTTTGTACTCCTCCACCTGAAGGGTATGGCTCCCCATAATGATGCCGTCAACGCGGTTTCGCTTGAGCATCTCGATGTAATCCTTCTCCTTCACCTTATCCAGTTGGGAATTGCAAAGCAGCATTTTGAAGCCCAGCTCATAAGCGTAGTTTTCCACATGATTCGCTAGCTCGCTAAAAAACGGATGAGCAACGCTAGGGATGATCAGCCCGATTACGTTGGATTGCTTTCTGAGGAGGGATCTAGCAATTTCGTTAGGCTGGTAATTGAGCTCCTCCATTGTCTTATAAACTTTGGTTCTAGTCGCTTCGCTAATATAACCGCGATTATTTAAAACGCGCGAAACCGTCGTTACGGATACGTTCGCTAATTTTGCCACATCGTGTATCGTTGCCATGGCCGCCCCTTTGCATCTTGCAGTAGTCCCACTTATTATAGCTAACTCGAAGCTATATTCATACTTCATTCACGATTACTAAGTCAACTATTTCTTTTAAGATTCCAACGAAAAGAAGCTGTTTCAGATAAGCCCTGATCGGCTTATTTGAAACAGCTTCTTCATTAAAATTAAGTACGTTATGCCCAGGTCGGCTGTATTTTGAGAACGGCAACTTCTTTCTCACGCTTGTAGGAAGCAGCCGATTCACCATCAGACGATGCGGAAATCGCTACTACAGAAGCGATATCCCGGGCCGGAGCGATAACATGCCCAGCAGTTGTATGTTTGCTTGACGAAGCCGTTGCAGCGGCAGCTTCTTGCTCAACACGATGGATATCAGCACCCAGCGCTGCAAGCTTGCCTGTAATATTGACATAACCGCGATCCACGTGATGCAGACCCGTTACTTCCGTCTCGCCGTCTGCGCGCAACGCTGCACAAATAAGTGCTGCTCCAGCTCTCAAATCGGTTGCACATACTTTCGCTCCTGTAAGTGGCAGGCCACCGCTAACGATTGCCGTGCGTCCATCCACCTTAATTTGAGCGTTCATTTTTTGGAATTCCTCGACGTGCATGAAACGATTCTCGAACACCGTTTCCGTTACAACGCTCGTTCCTTCGGATACGAGCAGAAGCGCCATCATTTGAGATTGCATATCGGTTGGGAAGCCCGGATGCGGCAACGTTTTGACGTCAACCGATTTCAGTACGGAACTGGATTGCACGCGTATGCCATTGTCGCTCTCAGTAATTTCTACGCCCATTTCCTGAAGCTTAGAAATGACCGGCGTCAAATGATCAGCAATAGCTCCTTCAACGAATACGTCTCCGCCCGTAATGGCTGCAGCGATCATGTACGTGCCTGCTTCAACGCGATCAGGAATGACATTATGCGCTGCGCCAAACATTTTGTCCACGCCCTCGATACGGATCACGCCCGTGCCTGCGCCGCGAACTTTACCGCCCATGGCATTGATGTAGTTGGCCAAATCAACGATTTCGGGTTCTTTGGCTGCATTTTCAAGAATAGTTGTTCCCTCAGCCAAAGCAGCAGCCATCATAATATTTTCCGTTGCGCCTACGCTTGCTACATCTAGGTAAATCTTCGCGCCTTTTAGCCGTGTCTTCGTACTTGCTTCAATGAAGCCTTGCCCAAGCGTAATTTCTGCGCCCATCGCCTCAAAGCCCTTCAAATGCTGGTCAATTGGACGAGTGCCGATCGCGCAGCCGCCTGGCAGCGAAATTCTAACCTTGCCTATACGGCCCAAAAGAGGCCCCATGACAAGAAAAGAAGCCCGCATTTTACGAATAAGCTCATAAGGTGCCTCGAAAGACGTAATCGCTTGCGCTGTAATGCGCATCGTTTCATTGTTATAAGTTAATTGTGCGCCCAAAGAGGCCAGCACTTTCTGAATCGTCATAACGTCGTCGAGGAGGGGTACGTCACAGATGACGCTGTCTCCTTCGGTCGCCAATAATGAGGCCGCTAAAATGGGGAGTACTGCATTTTTTGCTCCGCTAACACGGACCGTACCCTTTAAACGCTGGCCTCCGCGGACGATAATTTTGGTCATCTTTTGGTTCCCTCCGCGAACTGCAATTTCTATTTCCTATTCGTGAATAATCTGGAATAGCTCACTTTACCCAAACTTCATCTTATCACTCAATTACACAAATCGACAAGCGTTAAATTATTACTACTTTTTGCATACGCTTCCGTCGGCAATTTATGACTTTTTCCACTGGAAACGGCGCTTTTTTTCGAAAGCAAGCCCATTTCCATTCCACAATTAGGTCCTAATTAATACCTATTCGTAAGCCAGTTGCTTTTTGAGACCGTCATGTATTACCCATTGTTGACATATTTCGCTTTTGTTATTCGACAAAGCTTTTGAGAAGCACGGTATAACCCCAGTATTCCAAAATAAATTTGGCTAATAAATGGCCCATAATAATGGCTACGATGACTTGGAACAAACGCGCTTTCGGACTCCGCGGAAATCGAAAAAAAGTTTCCCACTTTACCTCCTGAAGCACGAACCAAACAAATATAATGCTGAGTATGACAATGACAATTGAAAACAAACCGGTCATGCCCGTATAGGTTTGCATGTCATTGTAGAGCTCGTTGTCGACGTTCATGTTGCCTCCCTGGCTTCACTGCTTATTTACATTACAAACGGTATTCGAAGCAAAAATGTTCTATGCAAATATTAGGACATGACGCGGTGCAAAAGCACAGTGAATTCAGCCCTGCTTGCCTGCTGCTTCGGCTTATAAAGATTGGACTCCATACCTTCAATTTGACCATTCAGCCTCATCGCAAACAGCATGGGAGCCGACCAATGCGATTTGGCGACATCCTCGAACGGATCGAAGGTAGGCAGCCGCGGCTGAACGCTGTCGGCATAGCCGATTATTAACGCCATCTCCGCACGCGTAATCGGCTGATCCGGCCTAAAGGAATCATCCGGGAACCCTTTTATCCAGCCCTGCTTGACCGCGCTTGCTATAGCTCCATTTGCCCAGTGACTCGACTTTACATCTTTAAAACTTTTCGCTTTCGCTGTGCCAGGCGAGATCGGCTTATAAGCTTTGACGACCATCGCTACCGCCTCAGCCCGTGTAATTGCACGTTTTGGCTCAAAACGCTTGTCGCCCGTACCATTTATGATACCCCGTTTGTTTAAAGTAATAATTTCATTTTGCGCCCAATGCTCTTTAATATCGCGGAATCCGGCTACCAGCTCCTCTGACTTTATTTTCAACCGATAATACTGCTTGTCAAAGGGTGCGTCTGCCGTCAGCTTCACATAATACAAGCCCGGCTGCAGCTGCAGCTCTTTTGTATGAAGCTTCCCGCTTGTTCCGGTGTGGCCAGATGCCAGTGATTTCATGCGCTTATCAAACACTTGAAGGCTCAAATCGATATCGAGCGGAGAACCGTTTACGGTCATGCTGACGATGCTTGCTTTCGAAATCCGGTATTGAAACCAATCCGCGTCAGAGTAGCTGCCGATCACCCCAAGGTACTCCGTACCTGGATTAATCATGAAAGCCTCATACGATTTATCGTTTGGTTCATTCGGATCGTCATATTTAGGCGTATAAATCATCTTGAGCGTATAGATGCCTATAGCCGGACTAGCTTCCGAGGAGATCGCATTATGAACACGAATATAATATTTGCCGGGAGTCACAGTTATGACTGGTGATTGCTCCGTTTCCCCTTCTCCTTCATCGTCATACACGAGCAACTGCTGGCCAGCTCTTTGCAAGGCAAGCCCAGGATCAATACGCGCCGTATTCGTGCTGAGCACGAGGCTTAGCTTCCCGCTTTGCGTAAAGGTAACGGCAAACCAATCCCGATCGGCGGTCTGATGAAAATTACCCGTTATCGATTGGGACCTCGGCTGAAGCGTAGATGCCTCGTAGGATTTATCGTTTTTTTCGTATTCGTCCTGCTTTATGGTGAAAGTCGACGTAAGCAGATAGGGCAGTTCATCATCGCTACTCTGATTGATTAGCTCCAACTGAATAAGCTGCGGACCTTTTTTGACCTCAATGTCAATAGATCTGCTCGCTAGCTTCGTATCGCTCACGCTCTGCGCCACGCCATTCGTGTAATGGGTAAGCCGAACAGGAGGCACGATCTTTCCGCTAGCTACTAGTCCTTCATAACGAATGGTCAACGTCCCGTCATACGGCGCATCAATTCGATACCAATCGTGATCGGCCGTCCCTTTCAGCATTGCTGATATGTTCGAGTTAAGCGGAAATCGAGCTGCCGTCGAAAAAGTATCGTTAGGCTCGAAGACATCCTGCTGTAAGGCAGCGCTAACCGCTTGATCGATTTGCAGCACGCCATAGCCTGATGTGCGGTCAGCACCGGGTGTTCCGATATCCTTAGCTGTTTGAAGAAGCAGCGTGCGGATTTGGTAGGGCTTTAGGTCCTTATAGCGCGCCCAAATGAGCGCGGCTGCCGCAGCAACCTGCGGAGCAGCCATGGACGTACCCTCTTCCGGCTTATATAGTCCGCCGATTGAGGTCGTAAAAACATTCCAAGGTGCGACCAAATCAAGCTCCGTGCCCCGATTGGAGCGGGCATCTACAGTATTGTCGGATTTAACGCCTCCAACGGCGAGAACAGTCGGATAAGCTGCCGGGTATTTAACCTCCGCCTTCTGGCCCAGAGAGACTCCGTCATTTCCTGCCGCTGCAACGAGCAGCACGTTTTTGCTTTCTGCATACTGCACGATATCGAGCATATAGGGGGAGTAGCGATGCAAACCTACCGAGAGCACGACGATGCTGGCGCCGCTGCGAACTGCATACAAAATCGCATCGCCAAGCTCCTGCTCCGTACCGTCGCCGCTGTGATCGAGCGCCTTGATCGGCATTATTTTCGCTTTCCAGATGATGCCTGATACTCCTATGCCATTATTCCCTGCTGCTGCAATGACCCCAGCCACGCTTGTTCCGTGACCGTTATCATCATCCGGCGGCTTGCCCGGGCTTACCAAATTGGCACCGGGTACGAGATTATCCTTCAAATCCGGATGGTCCAAATCGACGCCCGTATCGACGATCGCAATCGTTAGCTGCTGCTGCTCGCGAATGGTCTCCCACGCTTTTTGGGCGCCGATCTGATTGAGATAACGCTGCTTAGGCAGCAACGGGTCATTGGCTGGCAGCGTAACAGCCGTCGCTGCTCCCGCAAGCTTCGCTGACGGCGAGGGCGATGCTTCTTCTGCCTCTTGCGTAGGCTCCGCTTGAGAGGAAGCCAGAGGCTTCGTAGCTGGCTCAGCAGCTGCCGACGCATCGGCTTCAGCCTCGCCGGCAGGCAAAGACAAGGCGTGCACCCGATAATTCGGGTGCACATATTCCACGCCCGGCAAGCCTTGCAGCCGGCGCAGCCACTCCTGCACGTCCGCGCGAGCGTCTGACGGACGTACGAGCATGACCGCCGCCTCATTCTGGCGGCGCAGCACCTCTGTCCCGCGCGGTATATGCGCTAGCGCGGGGTCACGCCATTTGAGCAGCCAGCTTTGCGGCTGCTCTTCGCCTGCGCCGGCGGCGTCAGCAGCCGCGCTGGCTGCGGCGGGAGCGAGCCCTGCGGGGGCTATGCCCCCGAGGGTGACGCTCGCGAGCAAGAGCGCGAGCAGCGCGCGGCGCAGGAGCATGCGCGTGGCGAGCGTGCCCTTCGCGGCAGCCCGTTTGTGCGGGCGCGCTTTATTATTTTTTATCGCAGATGACATGCCTGCATTCATTGCATGATCGCAATCCATTTGCGACTTTCGTGCTGGTCTTGATGCTATTCGATTAATCATCATATTCGCCTTTTCGTATCGGAACGGTTATAGTTTGTTCCCACTTTCAAATCGAAAATACTATCCCTATCATTTCTCTTTGGAGTCATCATTTCCCTTGTTTGAAGCAGACAAAAGGACAAAAGACCTATAAGTCTGCCGCTTCGTATGTACGAAATACGGTTTCCCGACGCAATACGATGATTTCCCGGTTACTTTGAACTAGAATAAACAAAGCACTCAGCAGCTCTCCGCATCTCCAATACTATGGATATGAATCTTTACTCCCCTGCTGCTCCTTACCCACATGGCATATCACTGAAACAAGCGCAGCCGATAACAGCTTTCTGCTGTATTTTCTACAACGTACCTCTTAGAGGCTAGAGATTAGTATTCACTTACTCGCCAACTCAACCTATATATATCAGCATTACAAACTTAGCCCCACTCATCCTATCTACAACAACCTTACAAACCTTCATCTACTCCCCCACTTATCCTACCTACAACAGCATTACAAGCCTTCATCTACTCCACACCTCCCCATCCTACAGCCACAATGTCAGCGTGCACGTGCAAGTACATGTCATGTACACTCCAACACCACCCAATCCCCATAAAAAAAAAGCAAGGCAACCACCCTCCTCCGAAAACTTTACGTCTTCAAGAGAGCTTCACCTTGCTTTCTCCGCTTATGAACTAGCGTGCGTATCCAACCATCAAATCCGCTTTGATGGAGAACACAGCATCGATCCACTCCATTAGCGGTCCAGGGAATAAGCCTAGCGCAATCGTTGCCGCTACGCATATCCATATCACAATTCCCGTTCCGTCTGAAATGCGAATCTCGCTCTCGTCATTCCCGCTCCGCATGAACATTTGGCGTATGATGCCGAAGTAGAAGTAATAGGAGATGACGCTGCTGAGAACCATTATAGCGACCAGCCAATACGCCTTGGCGCTTGCTGCTCCAAGCAGGATAAACAGCTTGCCAAAAAATCCGCCCGATACCGGCAAGCCTGCAAGCGACAATACGAGGATAACCATCGCGACAGCCGTCCAAGGCGCCCGATAGTACATGCCCGCAAAGCCCTTAAGCTCCTCATGCCCGGAGGCTCTGCTTACGACCGTAAGCACCGCGAATGCCCCTATCGTCATAAACAAGTAAGCGATTAGATAATAAACAAACTCCGAGAAATTGCTGCTATGGACGACAGTTATCGAAATGCCAATCGGCACAAGCATATAGCCGGCGTTAGCCACGCCTGACAAGGCGAGCAGCCGCTTTGCATTCTTCTGCCTAAGCGCCGTCAACGTTCCGACAAGCATCGCTGCCGCGGCCAGCACCAGCAGCGTAAAGAAAATATCTTGGAATACTTCGGCTCCCTCGCCCATTACTTGGATCAGCGTGGTGCTGTATATGATTCTAAAAATAGCTGCAAGAGCTGCTCCCTTGGCGATAACCGCTAGGAAGGCAGCTACCGGAGTTGGGGCCCCTTGATACACATCCGGTGCCCATGCGTGAAACGGCGCTGCTGCAATTTTAATGCCGAAGCCAGCTATCATGAAGAAGAAGCCTACATAGGCAAGCGCCTTAAAGTCGTTCAAAGCACGCGGCAAAGCCTCTGCGATAGCGCCAAGATCAACCGAGCCCGTAATTCCGTATATGTACGACATCCCAAACAGTACCATTGCGGAGGAAATGCCGCCCGTCACCACATACTTGAACGCAGCCTCTGCAGACAACAACGATTTGCGCTTCATGCCCACAAGCACATAGCTCGTTAAACTTAGCAGCTCCAGTCCGATGTACAGCGTCACCAAATTGCCCGAGGAAGCCATCATCATTGCGCCAATAAGAGCAGGAAGCAGCAGATAGAAATATTCCGCCTTCTCCGTTATCGCTTCCTCTTCCCGCGCCGATCCGAGCGCCAGCAGCAAGATAAGCGCCGTCCCCGTCAAAAACACGATTTTCAGCAGGCTGGAGAAATCATCGATTCGATAGCTGTTGCCGAGCAGCTGGATGGCTTCAGCAGATGCTCCTCCAGCGTTCATGTCCAGCATCCTCAGCACAACGAATAGCAGCGATACAAGTATGCCTGCAAGCGACAACCAGCCAATCGCAAGTCTGCTCACGCGCTTAGGCAGTAGCAAATCCAGTACGATCAATAGCAAAAAAGCGGCTGCAAGCGAAAATTCCGGGGCAAGGTAGAACGTATCCGTCCATGTCAGTGGTATGAATGAAACGCCTTCGTACATGGTCTAACCCCCCGCCCTTGTTGCAAGTAATGGTTTGAACAGCCCTTCAACGCTATGCTGTACCGTATCCGTAAGAATGGATGGATAGCAGCCAAGGAGCACAATAAACGCAAGCAGCACGATCATCGGAACCGCTTCGATCAGCCTCGCATCCTTAAGTGCGCCAAACTTTTCCGGCTGCGGGCCGAATGTAATCTTAAGCACGGCACGAAGAACGTAGACTGCGGTCAAAATAACGCCAAGCACAGCGGCCGCGGTCAGCCAGCGCAGCGATTCGAACAGCCCAAGCAGCGATAGAAACTCGCCAATAAAGCCCGATAAGCCCGGCAACCCTAGCGATGCAAGCCCCGCAGTCAGCAATACACCGCTTATAAACGGCATAGAGCGCGCCAAGCCGCCTAGCTCAGCCAGCTCGGTCGTGCCCGTTCGCTCATAAATGCTGCCAACGATTAAAAACAGCAGCGCGGATATAAGCCCATGCGATACAAGCTGAAACACCGCCCCTTGCAAGCCGATTTCATTAAAGGCAGCAAGGCCGAGCAATACGATGCCCATATGGCTAATCGAGGAGTAAGCGAGCACGAGCTTAAGCTCCTGCTGCCTGAAGGCAAGCAGCGCCCCGTACAAAATATTGATTACGCCAAGCACCGCTAACGGGATTGCAAAATCGCGAGCCTGCTCCGGAAAGAGCAGCAGCCCGAACCGCAGCAAGCCGTAGGCGCCCATTTTCAGCAGGATGCCGGAATGAATCATGACGATCGAAGGCGGAGCTTCCGCATGCACCTTCAGCATCCACGTATGGAATGGAAAAATCGGCAGCTTAATTCCGAAGGCAACCAGCAGCATCGCAAACAAAACCCACTGCATCGTATCCGTCATTTGGAAAGGATTGATCGTACCGAGCTGCTCGGGCGTCATATTCACCCATGCGGCGGGATCAGCCATGTTGCGGAAAATATCCGAATAGCTGCCGCTATAAATGAAGTTTACCTGATCGCCGATCTGATCAATACGGAAGCCTGCCGTACTCACAAGCAGAACAAAAGCAAACAGCATGATGGCTGAGCCAATGCCGTTATAGATCAAAAATTGGTTAGCGGCACGCTCGCGATTGAAGTAGCCCCATATTCCGATTAAAAAATACATGGCAATAAGCGTAATCTCGAAGAAAACAAAAAACAAAAACAGATCGCGGGCAAGGAACACGCCAAGCATGCCGGTCTCGAGCAGCAGAAACCATATAAAAAATGACTTCCATCGTTTTTTTACGTGAACGGCTGCCAGCGCGGCCATCGCCGTAACTAGCGTCGTCAGCAGCAACAGTGGAAGCGACAGCCCATCTATGCCAAGCGCGTATTGCAATTGGAACGTAAACTCAGAAACGCTGGTTTGCGCTTCCTTATTAAGCGGAATCATCGCCCAGCTATGCTGCTCATCGAATGCCGCTCCGCCCTGCTGCTTGTCGTAATCGACATAAAGCCAAAAAGACAGAAGAAGCGGGACTAGCGTCGTTACGACAACAGCCGTCTTCATCCAGTTGCTTCGATGCTTCGGCAGCAAGCTGAGGACGAGCACGCCAAGCAGAGGCGACAACAAAATAATCGACAATATGGGGAGGTCATTCAGGATGCTCATGGCAGGAACCTCCTTCCGACTATTGCAAGCACGATGATGACGAAGCCGATTACGGCAGCTAATCCATAGGTTTGCACCTGACCGTTCTGCAGCCGTGCTGCCGCTCTTCCGCCTGAGCTTGCTGCTGCGCCTGCCAGACGAACGATTCCGGCAATGACATAAGTGTCAAAGGCGAGCAATATCGAGCCTAGCAGCTTCAGCGGCTTTACAACTATTAACGCATACAGCTCATCAACGTAATAACTGCGTTCAAGCAGCCTATAGAGCCATGGCGCTCGCTCTTGAAAAGTCGCTCTGCTGACGCTTCTCTTCCCATATACGAGCCATCCGATATAAATGCCAAGCAAACCAACGGCAATCGATGCGACAATAGCAACGCCGCTTTCATGCGGCTCTACGCTTCCATCATAGATCCACGTCCCGAACCAGCCATTCCATGGCGTCTCGACAAAGCCGGACACGATAGCCAGCAAAGCCAGCACGATCAGCGGCAGCGTCATGGAGAAAGGCGCTTCATGCGCGCTGGCAGATGCTGCACTCGGTTTGCCGGCAAATACAAGAAAGAACAAACGCGACATGTAGAGCGCCGTACAGAAGGCTGCTGCCAAGCCAGCGATGAATAGCAGCGGATTAGTCTCCCAGGCAACCGACAAAATCAAGTCCTTGGACCAGAAGCCCGATAGCGGCGGAATGCCCGCGAGCGCCAAAGCACCTATGCCGAAGGTCCATGCCGTCACTCGCATTTTCGAGCCTAGACCGCCCATTTCATTGATGTTTTGCGTATGTACCGCATGAATGATGCTGCCTGCCCCAAGGAATAGCAGCGCTTTGAAGAAAGCGTGCGTGAACAAATGAAAGATCCCGCCCGTTAAGGAGCCGAGACCAAGCGCCATCATCATATAGCCTAGCTGGCTGACTGTTGAGTAAGCTAAAATTCGTTTGATATCCTTCTGCACCAGTGCGATCGTCGCTGCAAATAGAGCCGTAAAGCCGCCCACGTAAGCGACTGTTTCCATTGCGGCAGCCGAGTCCTGAAAGATGTCGTACGTACGCGCGATGAGAAAGACGCCTGCTGCAACCATTGTAGCCGCATGGATAAGCGCACTGATCGGCGTTGGGCCTTCCATCGCATCCGGCAGCCAGACGTGGAGCGGAAACTGACCCGATTTGCCGACGGCGCCGAGGAAAATCAACAAGGCAATTAGCGTCGTAATCCCGTTCGTAATGGCGCCTGATTGTCCGTCGAATACGCTTTGAATCGTGTTGAAATCAAGCGCATGATCCGGCATATACCAGAACAGCAGCAGAATCGCGAGCAGCAGGCCCGCATCCCCGATCCGCGTCACGATAAATGCCTTCTTGGCTGCGGCACGCGCCTTCGGCAGCGTAAACCAAAAGCCAATCAGAAGGAACGAGCATACGCCTACCAACTCCCAGAAAATATAAAGCGATAATAAATTATCGGACAATACAAGCCCTAGCATAGAAAATGTGAACAGGGCGACATAACCGTAAAATACAGTAATTCGTTCGTCACCCTTCATGTAACCGGCCGAGTAAACATTGACAAGCAAGCTTACCAGCGTGACGACCACAAGCATTAACGCAGTCAGATTCGTTACCTCAAACCCGATGCGGAGCGTATATTCTCCGATCACGATCCAATCGAAGGAATAGTTGTAATCGACCTCATTAGCGCCCAGCCGATCAATGATGATAAATAAGGATAGGGCGAAAGCAGCTAACGAGCCGATTGTGCCGATCAACACGCCCGCTCGCCGATAGCTGCGGCCGAGCGCTGTCAAAACGAGGAATGCTGCCAGCGGGAACAGCGGAATTAACCATGCCGCCTGTGAGTACATATCCATTTGCCGCGCTACCTCCTCATTTTGTCAAATTCGTCGACATTAACCGTTCCGCGCAATCGGAACAACGCAATCAAAATAGCAACTCCTATAGCCGCTTCAGCTGCGGCGACCGTAATCGTAAACAATGAGAAGATTTGGCCCGTCAGCGACGGAACGACGCCGTATTTCGAGAAGGCGACCAAATTCAAATTGACTGCGTTCAGCATAAGCTCGAGCGACAGCAGAACGACGACTGCGTTTCTTTTCACCAAGGCGCCATAAAGCCCGATACAGAACAGAATCGCCGCCATTGTTAAATAGGATGGAAGCATGTAATCAATCCGCCTCCTTTTTGGCAAGCACGATCGCTCCAATAAAAGCAACCGTAAGAAGCACCGAGAGCAGCTCAAACGGTATCACATAGCCCGTATATAAGAGCTCTCCGATCGCCATCGTATTGTCTTCGGCCGCTTGGAAAGGCTGCGGCTCCGGGAAAGTCGTCGTACGGATCGCATAAAACAATATGCCGAACAAGCTCAGAGCGCCGACTGCCGCAAGCGTCTCGTGCAGCGGCTTCACAGGCTCGCGCTCTCCTGCCTGGTGTTTCGTCATCATAATGCCGAAAATCATCAAAATCGAAACCGCGCCGGCATAGATCAGCACCTGGACGAAAGCAACGAACTCCGCTTCAAGCAGTACAAACATGCCTGCTAAACCAATAAATACAGCCGCCATGGAAATAACCATATGAACGACTTTCTCCAAGCTGATCATCAGAACAGCCCCGCATATCATAATCGCCGAGAAGATGAAAAAGGCGACGAACTCTCCTGTAAATGCTATATTGAACAACTATTTGCTGCCCCCTTTGGCCGGCGCTCCGATATTGTTATTATCCTGCCGGGTGAGCGTATTATTGTCCGTGAGCCACTGCGCATCCTTAAACAAATCATCACGGCTGAAGGTTGCCAGCTCAAAATGGTTAGACATCACGATCGCTTCAGTCGGACAAACCTCGGTGCACAGATCGCATAATATGCATATTTCAAAGTTAATATCGAAGGTGTCGATCACTTTTCCTTTTTTCTCGGGATCCGGGTTAGGCTTGCCCGTCAGCGTTATGCAATCCGTCGGGCATATGCGCGCGCATTGATTGCAAACGATGCATAGATCCGGAATAAAGTGCTGGATTCCACGGAATCGATCCGGCATAACAAAGGGCACGTCAGGATAGGAAGTGGTCACTTTTGGAGCCGTCATCGATTTGAGCGTAACGCCTAGTCCCTGCAGCATTCCTTTCATTTCCATCTCCCCTTAGCTAGTTCTTAATAAATAGCTCCAAATACACAGCCGTCAGAAATACGTTGAGCAGCGAGATCGGCAGCAGCACCTTCCAGCCCAGACCCATGAGCTGGTCTACGCGAATGCGCGGCAGTGTGGCGCGTATCCAAAATAAGAAAAACACGATGAACGCAAATTTGAGCAGAAACCAGATGATGCCTGGCACAAAATCAAGAAATGGCGCCGGCGCGTGCCAGCCGCCAAGAAACAGCACAGTCGTTAATGCTGCAATCGCATAAACGTACACATATTCCGAAAGCATAAAAAATGCGAAACGGAAGCCGCTGTATTCGACATGGTAGCCTGCGACAAGCTCCGATTCCGCCTCCGGCAGATCGAAGGGCGTGCGATTGAGCTCGGAGACAGCCGCAATAATAAATATGATAAACCCGATGATTTGAGGCAGGAAATTCCAGTCCCAAAACCAGCCGCCATCCTGCGCGGCTACAATATCGCGTAAATTCAGGCTGCCGCTGAGCAATATAACGCCAACTACCGAAATAACAAGCGGTACCTCATAGCTTATCATCTGCGCAGCCGAGCGCATACCCCCAAGGAGGGCGTACTTATTATTGGAAGCCCATCCGCCAAGTACGATAGCGAGCGTCGAGATGCCCGACAACGCTACATAATAGAGTAGGCCGACATTCAAATCTGCAAAATAAAGATTTTGTGTATAAGGGAGAACGGCCAATACGGAGAAAGCCGGAATGTAAGCCAGTGCTGGCGCGATAATGAACAACATCCGGTCTGCCTTGCGCGGAATCGTATCTTCCTTAATGAGCAATTTAAAAATATCTGCCACCGTCTGCAGCAGCCCAAACGGGCCAACTCGATTGGGTCCGATGCGCAGCTGCATCCAGCCGATCACCTTGCGTTCGAAATAAATGGCATACGTTACGAAGCCAAGCACGATGAATAGAAAAACTACCGCCCAAAGGAACAGCACAAGCGCGTTTCCCCACGTAAGCGATTGGTTAAGCCATGACTGCATCAGCAATCGACCTCCCCGACGACAATATCGATGCCGCCCAGTATAGTAATGAGATTCGTCATCGTTTCTCCTACGAGCAGCTTCGGCAGTATTTGCAAATTGACGAAAGAAGGCCGCCGAAACTTGAGCCGGTACGGCTCGGCTTTGCCTTTGGATACGATATGGCAGCCGATCTCGCCGCGCGGCGATTCAATTCGCACGTAAACCTCGCCCGCGGGCGGCCGAATAGCGCGCGGCACCTTGCCCATCGTCACTCCATCACTTGGAAACTGCTCCAGCGCCTGCTTCAAAATGCGCAGGCTTTGGCGGATCTCCTCCAGCCGAATGCGATAGCGGTCATAGCAATCGCCTGTAGTGCCTACCGGAACATCGAATTCAAACTGGCTATACAAGCTGTAGGGCTCTGCCTTGCGAATATCGAAATCTACTCCCGTGCAGCGCAAATTAGCACCCGTTAAGCCGTAATCAATTGCTGTAGCAGCATCGTATTGTCCGATCCCTTTAATGCGGGCAAGAAAAATTTCATTGCCGCTGACCAGCTTATCGTATTCCTGCAGCTTATTTTCCATATACGGAATAAAGTCGCGTACCTTATCCATCCAGCCTGGAGGAGCATCCCACTTCACGCCGCCGACTCTCATATAGTTATAGGTTAGTCTTGCGCCGCACAGCTCGTTGAACAAGTCGATAATGATTTCCCTGTCGCGGAAGGCGTACAGAAAAGGGCTCATGGCGCCGATATCAAGCAGGTAAGTTCCCCACCAGACAAGGTGGCTTGCTACGCGCTGCAGCTCCATGACGATCAGCCGAAGATATTCCGCCCGCTGCGGAACCTCAAGCCCCATCATCGTCTCGACCGCATGCACGAGCACATAATTGTTTGTCATCGCCGAGACATAATCCATGCGATCCGTATAAGGAATGATTTGCGTGAAATTCAAGTTCTCCGCGATCTTCTCGGTGCCCCGATGCAAGTAGCCCATAACAGGCGTCGCCTCGGTAATGACTTCTCCGTCAAGCTTAACGATAATTCGGAAGACGCCATGTGTGCTTGGGTGCTGTGGACCAACATTCAAGAGCAGTTCTTCTGTACGGATCAAGGGCTGCCTACACCTCCGAGTCTAACGGTTCATAATCTTTGCGCAGCGGATGCCCCACCCAATCATCGGGCATCATAATGCGCCGCAAATCGGGATGTCCGGGAAAATCGACGCCAAGCAGATCGTAGATTTCGCGTTCGTTCCAATTCGCAGTCGCCCATACCGGTGTCGCGGAATATACGGCTGCTGCATCGCGGTCTGCCTTAATCTTAATGGCAACCTCTCTCGTACTGCCAAGCGAGACCATATGATAAACGACTTCCATGTGCGTTTCATAATCAATGCCGGACACATTGCGCAAATAATTGAACTGCAGCTGTTCATGCTCCTTTAGCAGCCGTGCTGCCTCGCGCCAATGTGAATTGCTGACGATAATCATCGGCATATCGCCATTCAATTCATTCACATATGCATCCTCGACCGCTGCTTCTGAGACCCCTTGCTTCAATAGCGCTACGATTGCATCCAGCTCAGGCAGCCGTGGAGACGGCGGCTTGGGCACTTCCGGTGCGGCTTCCGCTGCCTCCGCATCCGCTTTCTCCTTCGCCGCAGCCCTTGCTGCACGCGCCTCAGCCGCTGCCTTCAGCTTTGCCTCCCGCTCTGCGTCAACAGGCGGCGAATCAACCTTCGATTTCTCTTCGTTGTTGTTTGGCTCCTCGCTCATCGACCGGTCACCCGCTTCCCGGTTTTCGCCTCGTAGCGGATCTTCTCCTGCAGCTTATTAATGCCATAGATAAGCGCAGCCGGATTAGGCGGACAACCAGGAATATACACATCAACAGGCACGATTTGATCGACGCCTTTAATCACCGAGTATGATTTAATATATGGCCCGCCAGCGGTTGCGCATGAGCCCATCGCGATAACCCATTTCGGCTCCGGCATCTGATCGTACAGCCTCCTAAGGAGCGGACCCATCTTCTTGGTGACCGTTCCGGCCACGATCATAACGTCCGATTGGCGCGGCGAGGTTCGGAACATGACACCGAAGCGATCCAAATCATAATGGGATGCGCCCGTACCCATCATTTCGATGGCACAGCATGCCAGCCCGAACGTCAGCGGCCATAATGAATTGCTTCTGGCCCATGCTTTCAATTGCTCTAGCGTTCCCATAAATACGTTGCGTTCTAGCTCTTTGCGTTCCTCTATCGAAATCGACTCTAAACTGAATTCCATTTCAGCACCTTCTTTTTCCAGGCATATAGAAGACCAATAAACAGCATTCCCGCAAAAATCAACATTTCGATTAGCACAAATAAGCCGAGCTTATTGTATGCGACGGCCCACGGATATAAGAAAACGGTTTCCACATCAAAGATGACAAACATTAGCGCAAACAAATAGTAGCGGATGTTAAAACGGACCTGTCCCTCACCTACCGGCTCATTGCCGCTTTCATAGGTGGTTTGCTTCAGTTCTGTCGGCTTATTCGGTCTAAGCAGCCTTCCTACAGTCAATGCAACGACTGGAAGCAAAATGCCAAGCCCGATAAAAATAGCCACGACGACATAATTATTGGCGTAGTTTTCCACACGATCGCCTCCGTCAATTGAATAGGTACGGACCGCCTGCGCTTGGTCAATTTTCCTCACAATTATAACAAATGCTTCCACAGCCGTCTATGACGGAGTTAAGCCTGAGCAGGCTCCTTGTCCAATGAATCCCCTGCATCCTCCGACTTTTTTTGAGTGGCTGCCCCATTTCCTTTCTTCGGCTGCGCCTCGGGAAAGCTGCCATCGCTGTTATCCCTTTTTCCTCGAATAATCGCAATGACAAGCAGAAGCAGCGGCAGAACGAAGCCTTGAAACAGACTGTATATAGTCCATACACTCATCGCAAACTCTTTAGCATGGGCAGCGTTGCGATATACGATTAAGGAGAGGGGAACAATAATAACGGCATAGGGCAGAATCAATGTCCGGTAGGTAGACAGCTTCAGCATCTGGGCGGTGATAACGGTCAATACATATACGCACAGCGCCAGCTTCATAAAGACGGTTCCAATCCACACCATTGCCACCAAAATTTCGACCCGCACCAATATTTCTTCGATATTGATGTTTTTCGCCATATCGTAAACGGCAAACGGACTTCGACTCGCCTCATCCACCCCCATTACGCCTACTAAAAATACCGTTATGAGAACGCTTATAACCGTAATCAGCATGGCTGACAGCTTCAATGATTTTCTCAGCTTTTTACGATCCTTCTCTCGTACAAGCGGGAATATCATCGTCATGAATACAAATTCTCCAATCGGAAATCCCAAAATCGGATAAACACCCTTGATTGGCCTCTCCCATCCCTCATATAAGAAGGGCTCGAAGTTATGGAAATCAAATTGATTAAATAAAGAGAAAGTAACGATAACGATGACGAACATTCCCCAGGTAAACAAGATTTCGCCTGTTCGCGCTATCGTCTCAATCCCTAAGTAAACGCCGTATATGACTACGATCATAAATGTGCTGTCAATGAACCACTCCGGTGTAAGAGGCAGCACGGAAAGGTTCATAAAGTCAGAAATATTGCGAAGAACCAGCGCGCTAAGCAGCAGGAAGAAGAAAATATAAAGCAGTGTAATGATCTTTCCTCCCCACACCCCCAGCACACGTTCCGCGTATTGAGCCAGAGATAAGTTCGGAAAACGATCGGCTAGCGCTAAAAGGGCGATCAATATGAAGTAATTGAAAGGGCCTGCTAGCAGCATCGATATCCATCCGTCCTGCTTGGCAATGGCTGTTATAGAAGTAGGCAAAATAAGCGCCGCGCTCCCAAGCGCGAATAAGTACAATATTTTCGCGCATTGGCCGGAAGTGATTTCCGCATTGTTCATGCCAGCGAATTTACTCATTTCGTTTTTATATCCTCCTCAACCCATTGTGTAATCGGCTTAGATATAGGTGAAAAAATCGCCGAAATCCAATCCGTTGGATTGGGTACCGGAATGCGAAGCAGTTGAGCTATAATGAGCAGGGTGCCTATCGATAAAATAAGCATGGCCCAGCCCCTCTCGCGTGAAAGATGGCTATCGCTATTTCGCTTCCAGATAACAACCCCTATACCCGCGGCAAACAGTACGGCTACGATAGAAGCCATCATCATCATCATCACTCACCTCACAATAGATTCGCCTCGAACACCCGATCCTTCGATTTCGGCGCTGCAGATTACTTCGCTTTTCACATTAGGAAAAACCGACTCCCAATCCCCCTCTACACGCTTCCAAATGTGCGGCTGCTGCAAATAAATCTCCTTACCCCAGCCAAGGGCATCGACTTTCAGCTTTTTTTGCAGCTTTCGAATCGTGGCTTCCATCTCATCCTTCACAGCCTCACTCGCCATCGTACCAATCTCATTCAGAACCTTTTCCTCCGTTACATTGACATTTGTGCACATGATCTCTTGTATGCTGCCTGTCAGCCTCACATTCACTTGGACGACAGGCTTGCCGCTCGCGTCTCGCCTGACCTTGTGATACACGGTAGCTCCTTGAATCTCTACAATTAAGTTGCCTTTCGAATTTGGACATCCCAGCTTAATGACCGTGCTCTTTACTTTATTTTGCAGCCATGATAAGCCTCTGGATTCCTTCTGCCTCAAATAATCAACAAGCTTTCCTTCACGAAAAACTGCCATCGTTGATAGCTCAGGAATGGCTTTAGCCGGAATACTATTCACGTTTTCGTTGGAGTTTCCGACTCCCTTATTCCCCTCGATTCGCATAGAAGGAAGTACGGCCTGCTGCTTTCCTTCCCCGCTCAGTCTCGTTATATCATTGACTTGCACGACATAATTCATGGCATAAGCGGACTGGTTGGTCTCTACCATAGCGTGAATTTGATTGATTGGGATAGACTCCATTTGAGTCGTTAGCTGCAGCAGGTCCTCCGCTCTCACGCCGCGTGTGACGAGCACGGAAATATCGGTCCGAATGTCCGGGTTACGCTCGATTAAATCCACCAAAGGGTAAATCCCTTTCCGTGCCATTTTCTCTCCGATGATCAGCATTTGCGTATGGGAGAAAAAAAGTCTCCTCGACGTCTTGGCCGACATTTTGCGAATCGCTTCAAAGATCGTATCGCCCGTCTCCGTGAACGTGGTCACAGCGGTTCCTCCGATTCCGCCCTTGCTTTCGGCGGCAACATTTTGCGGAAGTACAACCTGAACCGTCAACTGAAGCTTTTGTTTGCCCGACGGGTCTTCATCCACACCCAAGGCCAGCACGACCCCCAGCTTGTCTAAATAACGCAGATCCCAGCAGCCGCTAAGAAAAATCAATATGCAAGCCGTCCATAACAGCACCGATTTGCGGCATATTCGAATGACCAAGCGCAGGCGTTTGTCGCACTTCCCCCCGTTCATTGCTCAGGCTCCTTCCGATGCTCTGGATCTGTTTCTTGCCTCACGACATTATTAGTAGCCAGCTGTTGCGGGCGATTACGCATCTTCCAAAGCGGTGCCCGAACGAGAGTATCCTTCATATCCCCTGTGAACATTGGAGCAAATGGCTTGATATAAGGCATACCAAATGATCTTAGATTGCTTAGGTGAAGGATCAGCAGCAGCACGACTAAGGCAATGCCATAAAAGCCCAATGTCGAGGCGGCTAACAGCAGGAAAAATCGCAGCAGCCTTGCCGAAATACCAAGACTGTACGACGGCGATACGAAGCTGGCGATGGCTGTAAAAGACACGACAATTACGACTGCTGGAGATACAATTCCAGCCTCGACCACCGATTGGCCGATAACGAGACCGCCTACGATGGAGATGGTATTCCCTGCGGCGCTAGGCATTCGCACGACGGCTTCCCGCAAAATTTCAAATACCAATTCCATAATAAATGCTTCCAAATAAGCCGGAAATGGTACGCCCTCCCGCTGCGCCGCCAGCTTCAGCAGCAGCTGCGTCGGAATCATTTCCTGATGATAGCCGACGATGGCTACGTAAACCGATGGCATAAGAAGCGCGATCAAGAAAGATCCAAAGCGAAGCATACGCAGAAAAGTGGAAATATCATATCGCTGGTAATAATCCTCTGAGGCTTGAAAAAACATGTTGAGTATGGCAGGCACTATCAGCACAAAAGGAGTTCCATCAACCATGATGGCAATTCGCCCTTCAAGCAGGTTGCCAGCAACCGCATCCGGACGCTCAACACTCAAAACGGTTGGGAATGGCGTCCACTTCTGATCGGATATAAGCTCCTCGATATAGCCTGATTCTAATACGCCGTCTATGCGGATGGACTCCAGCCGCTCTCTTAAATCCTTGAGCACATTTTCATCCGCCAACCCTTTGACGTACATGATGCATACGGGCGTTTGCGAAATTTCTCCAATCGTCCACTGCTCCATCCATAGCTTGGGGCTCCGTATTTTCCTGCGAATCATAGATGTGTTGATTCGAATGGACTCTGTAAATCCTTCCCTCGGACCGCGAATAGCCATTTCCGTTTTGGGCTCTTCGACGCTGCGTCTGGCCCCGCCGACAACATTAGTCCCTATCGCTTGGCTAGCTCCTTCGATGATTATGATGCAATAGCCCATAAACAGCTTTTGAAACAGCAGCTTCCAGTCGCAAATATCGTTAATAATGCCCGTTGCTAATTGATTGCTCTTAATGTGTTCCAATACATCATTGGGCTGTATGATCTCATCATGCGGAAATCTATGTTTATGCAGAGGCTGTATAACAAACTCGTTCATCCGCTCATCGTCAATCATTCCCTGCACATAAACAATGAGCGCTTTCGTATGTCCGATATCGTTTAGCAGCAGCTCTCGAAAAATAATATCCTGGCTCTCTCCCAGCTCCCGCTTGATTGTCTCCATATTTTGCTCCAGCGAAGTGAAAAGGGGCTTGTCCGAGAACGGATCCAGCTGCTCCTGCTCCAGCTGCTCAGCGCGAGCCAATTTCTTGTTGGCCTTCTTGCTAGCCTTACCTCTGCCGCTCATCGAAGCTCCGAACATTTGCCCCTCTCCTTCCTTGTATAAGCATAACTTTCTGTCTTAGGATAACTATTCCATGGCATAATTATGTACTCAAGCGGAAATGGCTATCGATGCCCGCTGAATATTAGGGGCATTTAACCAAGCCATATGCGACAAAAAAGAGCCGCAGGCCCGTTACTGGAACGGTTTCCTGCGACTCCTTTTACGATGAAGTTATCTAATTCGTGATTCAGTGAGCTTGAATTGCCCGACTAGCTGCTGCAAAAACGTCGTAATCGATTCCACGCTTTGCGACGTTTGCCGAACATTTGTCATTTCGAAAATAAGCTCCTGTACTTTGCTCTCCACATCGGACGACACCTTTCGATTCTCTCTGCTTACGAGTGCGATTCTCTCCATAAGCTGCACCACCTCGTCGACCACCTGCGTTTTTCGCAGATCCTCGGCATGCGCTGCCGCGAGCGTGGTCGCTGCTGCCGCAACAAGCTGATTGCCTTCCTCTACGACCCTCGTTCCTTCGTCCATAGAAGCATAGGCCTGCTTCGCCTCATCGTATATATGCCGGGTAATGCCATGAACCTCCTCCGTCGATTTTTTGGTCATGTCGGCAAGCTTGCGAATTTCCGCTGCTACGACAGCAAATCCACGGCCTTGCTCACCAACTCTAGCTGCCTCGATAGAAGCATTTAACGCCAGCAAATTCGTTTGGGCAGATATTTCCTCGATCACCTGCAATACCCCTTGAATCTCCTGAACCGTATCCATAAACTTATGAATGCTATGGTTGGTCTCGCCTACCTTAGCTGATATATGATGCATCTTATCGCCAATCCGATCAACCTCGCTTTTCGCTACGGCGATTTGCCCCGCAGCCTGCTCCTCGATCTGTCTTAGCGTAGTCCGCATATCACCCGCCGCATCCTTGGCCATGTCGATATCCTTTAATTGCTGCCTAATGCTTCCGATCATATCGGTTACCTTCCCGCTTACTCTCTCCGTAGAGGCAGACGTTACAGCCGCCGATTCATTAAGCACATGCTGGCTGGATAACACATCTGCCGAAGTAAGCCTAACCTGCAGCATAATGCCCTCCAAGGAATCGATCATATTATTGATCCATTTGGCAAGCTCCTTCGATTCATCATTATCGAACTCGCTTAACGGAAGCCGCTGCGTTAAATCACCCTTACCCTCGGCGTTTATGCGGATAAAGCTGTTGATTTTGCGCAAGTGCGACACGACCCGCTTGGATTCCTTCTGCTGGAACAGACCGCTGAAGGTTAAGCCAAACAATAAGTTGAAAATGCCTGCTGCTGCCGCCGTTATTTGAACCGGCGCGTTTTTGGCGATTAAGGCAATAAGCAATGTCGTTAAAACCGTTAAGCTAATTACCGATATAAGCTGAAGCTTTTGTTGTCTCCAGCCTACGCTGCGAACGCGGTATACCTCTTCCAGATCGCCTTCGCACATCATGCCCCATTGATCCGGACAATGCGGAAGCTGAAAGGTGACACCTTTGCCGATAACGGAAATATGGCGGTAGTCGGAATAGCCCGGAAATTCAACGAATAAATTGCTTCCGTTGCGGATCGTATTCGCAACACCTGGATGCAGCTGGCCGGTGGCCGGATCGGTAAACATGATTTCAAGCTCGGTATGCTCCTTGATGGAGACCGTACCCCAATCTGTGGTTACTCCATCCTTGAGGTTTTCCCCGTGAGTGAATGTGCGGTCCTCAAAGCGGCTTCGAGAAAGCGCAGTCCCTGGCGCGATTTGCGTATTTAAGCCGGCTTTTGCCATAAATAAATAATTATCGCCCGAATCCGGATACACATGGCCCGATTCGCGTTGTATCAGATCGCCAAGCACATCATTTGGCACTCTTCCGCACAGCGTCCCAGCCAGTTTGCCGTCCACCGTCAGCGGCAGCATAAACATAAGCGTCATTTTATCGTGGAATGCGGATGATCGTGCTCCCAGCCTCAGCGTAATCGGATCACTGTAGGGACCGAACAAACAATTGCGCATGCTGCTCGCTTGCTTCGTATAGGCCAGTCCCATTTGAAGGACGCTATCCGCCCGATAAGCCGTTCCCACATGCGATGGATAGGTGGAGTATAGAACCGTTTGATTCACATCCAATAAGAAAAGTTCCGTAAAATCAATTGCGCGCGAGTATGTTTTCTCAAATAATCGTTCTATTTGTGACTGTACTGTGGAAGCAGGAGAACTTTCGCTTTGACTGAGCGCTGCTGTCATTTGGTCGCCCAACCGCTCTAAATGAATCCAATAATCCGTTGCCCACGAGGTAAGCAGTTCCTTACGAGTTTCTGCAATACCCTCAAAGCATTGCTCAACGTCCGTCTTCAGCCCTTTGTTTAATTTCCATGAAACCCAGAGCGGTAATCCTACCTTCACACCTAACCAGTCAAACATAGTGCTCCCCTCCTACAACTCTATCGTCTCTAATGTTAACTATATTAACATATAATTTTGGAGAAAACATACAAACCATTAGATTTTCCGTCGAATAATAGCTTTTTTTGCGAAATGTAACACCGTTTCTTCCTCTAAACACGAATATTAACTAAACCTAACATCGATTTATATAATAATTCCCAGATGACTTGGCCACCTTTAGCAAAATAAAAAAGCACCGTCACGCCTTAGCGGCGCAAACGGTGCTTTTTGGGAATAGCTTATTTTTGCTTGATGTTCAGACGATTCATTGCACGCTGCAAAGCAAGCTCTGCGCGGCGGAAATCGACCTGATCCTGCTTAGCGGCAAGACGCTGCTGGGCACGCTGTTTAGCGGCTTCAGCACGTTCAATGTTAATATCGGTTGCAAGCTCAGCGCTCTCGGCAAGAATAACGATCTTATCCTTGCGTACCTCGATAAAGCCTCCGTTAACCGCTACAACATCAACTAAATTGCCACGTTTGATGGTAACAGGCGCGATACGAAGCGGCGTTACGAGTGGAATGTGGTTTGGCAATATGCCAAGCTCACCTTCAACACCTGATACGCTAACCATATTCGCAGTTTCTGCATACACCTTGCGTTCAGGTGTTACGATCTCTACCAAAAACGAACTCATGTGGATTCCTCCCGCCTTTCGCTATTAAAGCGTTTTGGCTTTCTCCACGGCTTCTTCAATCACACCAACATATCGGAAAGATTCTTCCGGAAGGTCGTCATGTTTGCCCTCGAGAATTTCTTTAAAGCTGCGAACGGATTCTTTAACAGGTACATATTTACCTTTGATACCTGTGAACGGCTCAGCAACGTGGAACGGTTGAGATAGGAAGAGTTGAATTTTACGTGCGCGAGACACGGTCAATTTATCTTCTTCGCTTAGCTCGTCCATACCAAGGATTGCGATAATATCTTGAAGCTCTTTGTAGCGTTGAAGAATTTTCTTAACGCCTTGAGCGACGTTGTAATGCTCTTCACCCAAAACAGATGGGCTAAGGATACGGGAAGACGAAGCGAGTGGATCAACCGCTGGGAAGATACCCATTTCGGAGATTTTACGCTCAAGGTTCGTCGTTGCATCCAAGTGGGCAAATGTCGTTGCAGGAGCCGGATCCGTATAGTCATCGGCAGGCACGTAGATCGCTTGGATCGAAGTAACCGAACCTTTTTTCGTAGACGTGATACGCTCTTGCAATTGACCCATTTCAGTTGCCAGCGTTGGCTGGTAACCTACCGCGGAAGGCATACGGCCTAGAAGGGCCGAAACCTCAGAGCCTGCTTGCGTGAAACGGAAGATGTTATCGACGAACAATAGTACGTCTTTGCCTTCTTCGTCACGGAAATATTCAGCCATTGTCAGACCAGTCAAAGCAACGCGTTGACGTGCGCCTGGCGGCTCGTTCATTTGTCCAAATACCATCGCTGTTTTGCTAAGTACGCCGGAGTCCTTCATCTCGTGGTAAAGGTCATTACCTTCACGAGTACGCTCACCAACGCCCGCGAATACGGAAATACCGCCGTGCTCTTGTGCGATGTTGTTGATAAGCTCTTGAATCGTAACCGTTTTACCTACGCCCGCGCCGCCGAAGAGGCCGATTTTACCGCCTTTTGCGTATGGAGCAAGAAGGTCGATTACTTTAATGCCTGTTTCAAGAATTTCCGCTTGCGTGGACAATTGGTCGAAAGCAGGTGCTTCGCGGTGAATCGGAAGGTTAATTGGCGATGTAACAACGCCTGCTTCGTCAATTGGCTCACCAAGTACGTTAAATACACGGCCAAGTGTTGGAGCGCCAACCGGAATAGTAATTGGTGCGCCTGTATCAACAGCGATCATACCGCGTACAAGACCGTCTGTTGTACTCATAGCTACGGCACGTACCTTATTGTCACCGAGGTGAACAGCTACTTCAAGCGTCAAGTTAATATCAATGCCGCCTGCTTCGCCCTTTTGCTCGATTTTGACAGCGTTCAAAATTTCCGGCAAATTGCCGCGTTCGAACTCTAAGTCTACGACCGGACCCATGACGGATACTACGTGTCCTTTTTTCATGGTTTTCCCTCCTGGTTCCTTCTTGTTACCGCAAGCCGGTTCGCTTATCACAAGCGCCTTGCTCTTGCAGTGTATCGATTACGATTGAGCATTTGCCCCTGCAACGATTTCGGAAATCTCTTGTGTAATCGCTGCTTGACGCGCTCTGTTGTAAGTGAGCGTCAATTGGTTGATGATCTTCGTTGCATTTTTCGTTGCGCTTCCCATGGCAGTCATACGAGCGCCGAACTCACTTGCTTTACCGTCAAGAACTGCGCTGTAGATAAGCGTTTCCGCATATTTAGGCAGCAGCACTTCAAGTACGCCCTCTGGAGACGGCTCGTATTCATACGAGGTGACAGCTGCGTTTCCGCCCACTTCTTCAAGCGGCAGCAAACGTACATCTGTCGGTATTTGCGTAATCGCGTTAACGAATTCGTTATAGTACAAGTAAAGCTCATCATAAGCGCCTTCCGAGAAATTCTTAACTGCGGAATAAGCGACCGATTTGATGTCAGCGAAAGAAGGAGCATCTGGCAAGCCAGTCACTTCCTCAACGATTGGCATGTTGCGGCGGCGGAAATAATCGCGACCCTTACGTCCGATAACGAATAGCACGTATTCATCAGTCGACTTATGCTTTTCACGAATGGTTTGCGTTACTTTACGAAGAATATTCGCATTGTAGCCGCCTGCGAGGCCGCGGTCGGAAGTAATAACGAGATAACCCGTTTTCTTCACCGGACGCGTCTCCAGCATCGGATGCTTCACATCCTTGGTGCCGGCTGCGATGCTTGCTACAACTTCCTTCAGCTTCTCAGCATATGGACGTGCTGCTTGCGCGGCTTCCTGTGCCTTTCTTAGGCGGGAAGCGGCAACCATCTCCATCGCTTTCGTAATCTGCTTCGTATTTTGTTTACTCTTGATTTCGCGTTTAATATCGCGCATACCTTTTGCCATTTGGTTTCACCCGCCTTTGTTGCTTTGGAGCTGCTCCAAAGCCTGGTGTTGGTGGAGTAAGCGGTCTAAGCCCGGACATCTCGAACGGGCGAAGACCTATATTGAAAGATGAAGAGAGTTATGCCGTTACAGCGAAGCTCTTCTTGAATTTATTGATAGCGTCAACGAGAGCTTTCTCGTTGTCAGCAACGATGTCTTTTGTATCGCGAATCGATTGGCCGATTTCTGGACTGTTCGAATCCAAATACGCGTGGAACTCTTTCTCGAAGCGAAGGATATCGCCAACCGGAATCTCATCCAAGTGACCTTTAACCGCGGAGTAGATTGAGATAACTTGCTTCTCAACCGGCATCGGCTTGTTAACGTCTTGTTTAAGAATTTCCATCGTACGAGCACCGCGGTTAAGGCGGGCAAGCGTCGATTTGTCAAGGTCAGATCCGAATTGCGAGAACGCTTGAAGCTCGCGGTAAGCCGCAAGATCAAGACGGAGCGTACCAGCAACCTTCTTCATCGCTTTAATTTGTGCGGAACCACCTACACGGGATACGGAGATACCAACGTTAACCGCTGGACGTTGACCCGAATAGAAAAGATCTGCTTCTAGGAAGATTTGACCGTCAGTGATCGAGATAACATTCGTAGGAATGTAGGCCGATACGTCGGATGCTTGTGTCTCAATGAATGGCAATGCCGTCATTGAACCGCCGCCTCTTGCATCGCTAAGTTTTGCAGCGCGCTCAAGCAAACGGGAGTGAAGGTAGAATACGTCACCTGGGTAAGCTTCACGACCCGGTGGACGGCGAAGCAAGAGCGAAAGCTCACGATAAGCTGCTGCTTGTTTCGATAGATCATCATAAATAACGAGCACGTGCTCGCCTTTGTACATGAAGTACTCGCCCATCGTACAGCCCGCATAAGGAGCTAGGAAGAGGAGTGGAGCTGGCTCAGAAGCACCTGCAGTAACGATGATTGTGTAATCAAGCGCACCGTGGCGACGAAGCGTTTCAACTACGTTAGCTACAGTGGATTGTTTTTGGCCAACGGCAACATAGATACATTTTACGCCGTTGCCTTTTTGGTTGATGATTGCATCGATTGCAATCGCTGTTTTACCTGTTTGACGGTCACCGATGATAAGCTCACGTTGCCCGCGGCCTACTGGTACCATCGCATCGATTGCTTTAATTCCCGTTTGCATAGGCTCATGAACCGATTTACGGTCGATAACGCCTGGCGCTGGGGATTCAATCGCACGGAATTGAGTGGTGTTGATTGGTCCTTTGCCGTCAAGCGGCTGACCAAGCGGGTTTACTACGCGGCCAAGAAGCTCTTCGCCGACAGGTACTTCCATGATACGGCCAGTACGTTTAACTTGATCGCCTTCACGAATATCCGTGTATGGTCCAAGAATAACGACACCGACATTGCTTTCTTCCAAGTTCAAAGCCATACCGACAACACCGTTGGAGAATTCGAGCAGTTCACCCTGCATCGCATTTTCCAAGCCGTGTACGCGGGCGATACCGTCACCGACATTGATTACGGTGCCGACGTCTACGACTTGAATTTCGGATTTATATTGTTCGATCTGTTGTTTAATCAGCGTGCTGATTTCATCAGGTCTGATACTCAATTCGTTCACCCCTATCTACAGTGCATTAGATTTTAAACGATTTTTGTAAACGTTCCAGCTTGCCGGACAGGCTGCCATCATATAGACGGTCGCCGATGCGTACTTGTACGCCGCCGAGCAAAGCAGGCTCTACCACTTGCTGTGCAATAATAGTTTTGCCGGTCAATTGTCCGAACTGCGCCGCTACACCAGCAAGCTCGTCATCAGACAAAGCTTTGGCGGAATAAACCGTCGCATGCGCTTGACCAAGCGAATCTCCCGCAACCTTGGTGTATGCCGTATATACATCAGCAATAACATCTTGGCGACGACGCGAGATAAGAATTTGAATCGTATTGAAAACGAGCGCAGATACGCGGTCGCCGAATGCTGCTTTTAGAACTGCAATTTTGCTTTCTGGATCAATGCTCGGAAGCGATAGAAACTTTTGAATGTCAGCGTCCTGCTCAAGAGCTTGCACGATCAGCTTAAGCTGTCCCTCTACCTCTGAAACAACCTGCTGCTTCTCAGCAACCTCGAACAGTGCTTTAGCGTAGCGCTTCGCTACGACTGCATCGCGGCTCATTTATTTCCAACTTCTTTCAAATATTGACCAACCAGCTGCTCTTGCGATTTTTCATCCACTTGCTTCTCAATAATTTTCGACGCGATTTTCACGGAAATGCCGCCAACTTCTGTACGAAGCGCTGCAATTGCTTTGTTTTTCTCGCTTTCGATATCTTTGAGAGCATCGTCTTTCAGACGGGATGCTTCCGATTTTGCAGTTTGAACGATCTCTTCCGCTTGCTTAGAGCTCGTAGTTCTCGATTGTTCGATAATTTCGTAAGCTTCCTTGCGAGCTTGCTGGAGTGCAGCCTTTTGCTCTTCCATCTGCTGCTCGGCTGCTTTACGGCTGCTCTCAGCCGTATTCATTTGTTCAAGCACAAGCTGTCTGCGCTTCTCCATTACTTCAAACAATGGACCAAACGCATACTTGCTCAACAGCCAGTACAGCACACCAAACGCGATCATCGCGATTACTGTCGATTCCCAATGCCATGCCATAGATGCCACTCCTTTCTCACCACAATATTGTCTTAATCATAACGAAGGCGAAGAGGGCTAAGGCCTTCCCCGCCAGTTGCATTTATTAAGCTTGGAAGAAAGCCAAGAAACCGATAACTACACCGATGATAGGCACAACCTCGACGATACCTACACCGATGAACATAGTTGTTTGAAGCTTACCTTGAAGTTCAGGCTGACGAGCGATACCTTCAACTGTTTTACTAACGATCATACCGTTACCTACGCCTGCGCCAACTGCACCCAAACCTACTGCCAAAGCTGCTGCTAATAATTCCATTTTTAAAATCCTCCTCGAAAATTGTTGTTTTTTTGTATAACCAACCGCGGTATTTCTTAAATAAACCGAGGCATAAAGCGTAAATTAATGTTCCTCATCATGGATGGCGGCTTGCGAAATATATACCATCGTTAGAATCGTGAACAAGAAAGCTTGAATACCGCCGACAAAAAGACTGAAGCCCTGCCATGCGACTAGGAACGGCGTACCATACCAGCCAAGCATCAGGATCGTTGCAATAAGCACCTCACCTGCAAAGATGTTGGCGAACAACCGGAGCGCAAGCGTAACTGGCTTCGAGATTGTTTCAATGATGTTAACAGGGAAGAAAATTGGAAACGGATGGAAGTAATGCTTCAGGTAGTGCTTTCTATTCTGCTTCAGACCAAGGAAATGGACGATTACGAATACGATAAGCGCAAGACCGGCTGTTACCGAAAGATCGGCAGTCGGAGATTTCCACCACGCAAGTTCAACATGTCCATGCTTCTCTTCCAACAACTCGTGCGTAACACCGATATTCTCGTTTACGCTGGTCGCTTCGGTAACAATACCAAATGGCAAGCCCAACAAGTTGGAGACGAAGATGAACATAATGAGCGTCATCCCTAAAGAGATGAAGGGTCTGACTCGGTTTGCCGGCATTGTGCTGGAAATGAAGTTGTGTACGAAATCAACGACCCATTCCAAAAAGTTCTGCATCTTCGAAGGGTTGTCCACCGAAAGGTTGCGAACAGCCAGCTTGGCGATCAGAAACGTCACAATGACTGAAACCACAATTGCTACTAAGGTCGAAATATCAATATTAAACGGCCCCAGTGGCATCACCGGAAATTCATGCATCTAAAATTTTCACCCCTTTCCGCTAAGATTGTCGTTTATTGTGGATATAAGCAACTACCAAAAGAACAAACGGCATGACCATACAGCCAGCTAAAGCAGCCGGCATGCTGAGATCCTCCGGAAAACGATAGGCGATCATGGCAACCAACAGCACTGTCGCGATGCGGTTTCCAAGACCAAGACCTCTCTTACGCGGTCCTACCCCCGCTGCTCCTAGGGTGACCATTTCCACTCTGCGTCTCAGTAAAAACGCATTCATGGAACCTGCTGCCAATCCCACAAGAAGGCCGAGAGACACAGTACGCCATTCCGGAAGGAAAGCCCATACAATTAGGCATACCGCCATTGCATAAACAAGCGTACGTAAGGCTGTCTTCATAATGTTATCCATCGGGTTCCTCCATAACCTTCTTAACGAGCAGAATGGCTGAGAGTAGACCGACAGCCAGACCGACCAGTATGCCACCGAGCGACCATCCCTTCACGTCACCAAAACGGTTCCCGAGGGACGAGCCGATCCAATAGCCTAAAAAGATACATACAGCGACTTGCACTCCGAGTGCGCCAACGAGTCCGGCCGCAAACAGCGGATTGTCCCTTCTGCCCTTTTTATTCATGGTTCATACCCCTGTCAATCCTCATTTATTTTATCCAAGCGGCAACACGTTTGTCAATTGAATTAACTGCAAACATTTGATGAAAAGATTACCGAAAACCCTTGATACATAAGGTATTGCGAGCCCCGAAAACCGTACAGTACTACTGTATGCTGTACATTCGCCTATCAGGCTATCGCCACTGTTCAATCTATGAACGTTGTGTGAACGAATCCGGTCGCTGCTTCAGCTTGCCAAAATGATGCAAAATCGCGTCTACAATACGCTCGGATGCGCGGCCGTCGCCATAAGGATTTGCCGCTTGGCTCATGCGGGAGTACAACTGCGAATCGGTCAAAAGCGCACGTGCGCGGCTGTACACTAGCTCCTCGTCCGTACCTACAAGTTCAAGCGTACCCGCCTCGATGCCTTCCGGACGCTCCGTCGTATCCCGAAGCACCAGCGTCGGCACGCCGAATGAAGGCGCTTCTTCCTGCAAGCCGCCGGAATCCGTCATGATCATATAAGCATGTGGGTAGAAATTGTGGAACTCAAATACGTCAAGCGGATCAATCAAGCGAATGCGCGGGTGGTCACCCAAAATTTCATTCGCGGGCTCTCTTACTGCAGGGTTTGGATGTACGGCGTAAACGATGACGACATCCTCGTGCTCGTCAGCAATCCGCTTTACAGCGCGGAAAATATTCCGATGCGGCTCACCAAGCGCTTCCCGGCGATGAGCGGTCATCAGAATCATCCGCTTCCCTTTCGCCCAATCAATGACCGGATGCGAGAAGGACTCGTCCACCGTGTATTGAAAAACGTCAGTAGCGGTGTTCCCAGTCACATAAATGGCAGCATCCGACTTATTCTCTTTGCGCAAATTGCCTGCCGACCATTCTGTCGGTGCAAAGTGAACATCAGAGAGCACGCCGGCAAGCTGCCGATTCATTTCCTCCGGATACGGAGATAGCTTGTTCCAAGTACGCAGCCCCGCCTCGACGTGACCGACTTGTATTTGCTTCAGGAACGCTGCGTAGCTCGCCAGAAAGGTCGTCTGCGTATCGCCGTGAACAAGAACGATATCAGGCTTCGCTTGCGTCAGCACGGGGTCTAGCCCCTCTAGAACGCGCACAGTCGTCTCCGTCAAAGTCTGACGGTCCTTCATGACATTCAAATCGTAGTTCGGATGGATCTCAAAAAAATCGAGAACCTGATCCAACATCTGGCGATGCTGCGCCGTAACGCATACGATCGATTCGATTTCGTCCTCGCGCTTCTGCAGCTCAAGAACAAGCGGCGCCATTTTGACTGCCTCCGGACGCGTTCCGAAAATGGTCATTACCTTCAGTTTAGACAAAAGCTTCCACTCCTATTATAAATTCATGCGAATAGCGTTAATTGGTTCCGAACATGCGGTCTCCAGCGTCGCCCAAACCAGGAACGATGTAGCCCTTCTCATCCAGTCTCTCATCCAAGGCCGCGATATAGATATCAACATCGGGATGTGCTTCCTGTACAGCCTTTACACCCTCAGGAGCAGCTATCAGACACATTAATTTAATTTGGTCGCAATTATGGTTCTTCAACGAGGAAATCGCGGCAATCGCCGATCCGCCCGTCGCAAGCATCGGATCGATGACGATAAGCAAACGATTTGGCGCATCCGTTGGCAGGTTGATATAATATTCCTTCGGCTGAAGCGTCTCGTGATCGCGCGCAAGGCCGATATGACCAACCTTCGCGGATGGAATCAGTTTCAATATACCGTCTACCATACCAAGGCCTGCACGCAATATAGGCACAAGACCAAGCATTCTTCCGGAAACAACCTTAGCCTCTGTCTCTGCGACCGGCGTTTGCACCTTGATGGTATCAAGCGGTATTTCTCTCGTTAGTTCGTATGACATTAATGTAGCTACTTCATCAACCAATTCCCGAAAATCTTTTGTATTCGTTTCTTTATCCCGAATAAAAGTCAGCTTATGCTGAATTAACGGATGGTCGCAAATGATTAATTTGCTCATGGAGCGGTATTCCTCCCGTTTATTGTTGTAGGCCTTGACACAATCCCGTATATTATAGCACTGTAAACTATCCGTTGCATCCCGAGTTTTATGATTGTGTAAATAAAGGCTGGCTCATCCAAGAAAGGATGCTGCCAGCCTTCGACCAGATCGCACCTATGAGCTGCCGCAGCCGCCGCCGCAGGAGGAGCCGCATGAAGAACCTCCACCTCCACCGCTGTCCCCGCCGCCGCTGGACGAGTCACCGCCTGAGCCGCCACTGCAACCGCCTGAATGATCTCTCCCGTCATCGGAGGAGCCGCTGCACACGTAAGTGGAATCGCCACTCCCATTTGCTTTGCGTTCTTCCTCGTTCTGCTCCTTGTCCATTTGCCCTGCAAAATCAGTTGGGTTCGATATCGAATGATAAATGAGCATGCCCGAAAGCAGCCCGGTTGCTCCAAGGGCAGAATCATAGCCATAGCTGCTTGAAGAGCGTGCATTCCTGACATATGGTGGCTTGCCGCTGCTAGCAGCGGTAAGCTGCGATTTGGCGCGTTCTATTAAATAGCCGGACGTTGTAGACAAGTCGGCGTACTTGGCTGCTGCTTTGACGTTAAACCATTGCAAACGCAACTCTTCCGGACTCCAATCCGCCAGCTCCTTTAGCTTTTGCTCCGGCATTTGGGTTCGGTAAAAAGCCCCCCAAATTCTGCCGCTGGCTGGCGCTTGCTCGAACAGCTCGCTATACACCCAATCGAATAAGGCCCGTTCGCCTGGATGAGGCGTCACACCTGCCGCATGAGGGGCATGGTGAATCATTTCGCCGCAGAAGCGCGTGCAGAACTGCTCATATTCTCTCGTAAACATAAGCATCTCATGCCACACCGCATCAACCTGCCTGCTATACATCGGAACGCTGCGCATAATGCCGCACATCAGAAAGTACCGCTTCAACTCAAACCAAGTCCAGTTCCACTCTTTATCCGACATCCTCGGAAATTCCTTTAACACCCGATCCTTTACCCGGCTCTCAAAATCCAAGCCCAGCGCCGACTCCAAGCGCTCTGCCGCCGGTCTTGCAGGGTGGCCGTAAGGAACGCCAAGCGCCGCCGCGGGCTCCGCATTCGGCCAAGGCGCAAACGCGTTTGTACGCCCGAAGGACCCTCTGCCGTTTTTACGGCTATTTCGACCATTGCCTTTTGATTTAATGGATGCAGTTACTACAATAATGATGAAAAACATAATGACCAAAAATATTATAAATTGTGCCATTTGATCCTCCTAAGCCAATTCGTCATATCCATATTTTAACACAAACTTTTTGGGCAAAGGAGTGGTTTTTATCCTTTTCGACTGACAAACCATAAAAAATAAATAGTTATCCCCGATTATAAGGCTGCCCAAAGCAATAAAAAAAAGTATACACAACTAAACATCGAGTTATCCACATTTGTCCACAGTTTATCAACAGATTTATGCACAATCCATATTTCATTAACATTAAGCGTCTTTGACATTCCAAAAAAAAGAAGGAGCCGCCCTTCAAGGCTTATAGCCCTTGGGACAGCTCCTTAGCATGTATCAATTTACTTTCTTAGACGGACGCGTAGTGACAAGCGGCAAAATGCCCTTTTCTCACTTCAAGCAAAGCTGGCTCATCCACCTTGCATTTGTTTGTCGCGATCGGACAACGCGTATGGAATTGACAGCCAGTCGGCGGATTGATTGGGCTAGGCAGATCGCCTTTCAACACAATTCGCTCGCGCTCCGCTTCCACCTGAGGATCCGGAATCGGAATCGCAGATAGCAGCGCCCTCGTGTAAGGATGCGCTGGCTTATCGTAGAGCTCGCTGCTTTCGGCAAGCTCCACGATTTTACCTAAATACATAACCGCAACGCGGTCGCTTATATGCTTAACCATCGACAAATCATGCGCGATGAACAGATAGGTCAGCCCCATCTTCCGCTGAAGATCCTGCATCAGGTTGACAACCTGCGCCTGAATGGATACATCCAGAGCGGAGATTGGCTCATCTGCAATGATGAACTTCGGGTCCACCGCCAGCGCACGTGCAATGCCTATGCGTTGACGCTGACCGCCGGAGAACTCATGCGGATAACGTGTCGCGTGCTCCGGATTCAAGTTCACCAAATCCAGCAGGCCCTCTACCTTGCGCTTGCGCTCGGTGCGGCTGCCCGCCAAATTATGAATATCCAGTGCTTCACCTATGATATCGGTAACCGTCATACGAGGGTTAAGCGATGCGTACGGATCCTGGAAGATCATCTGCATATTACGACGAAGCGCCTTGAGCTCTGACCCGCGCAGCTTGTAGATATCTTTGCCGTCGAACGTAACGCCTCCGCTTGTCGGCTCGTAAAGACGCATGATTGTGCGTCCTGCAGTCGACTTGCCGCAGCCGGATTCGCCTACGACGCCGACGGTTTCGCCGCGTCCGATGGAGAAGCTGATTTCATTAACAGCCTTTAAAATATTGCCTTTGCCTAAGTTGAAAAACTTACGCAGATCACTAACTTGAACTAATGGGGAGCTCATACCGGCACCTCCCGATTTGCGTACGGATGCAGCATCCAGCAAGCAGCCGCATGGGAATCGCTTCCCTTGATGGCATGCAGTTCTGGATCGTTATCCACACATACTTTCATAGCCTCGTCGCACCGCGAGCAGAAGCTGCAGCCGACAGGCGGTTTAATCAGATCCGGCGGTGTGCCGGGAATCGGAATAAGCGGTTCATCCTTCTTCTGGTCCAGCCGCGGCAAGGAGCGCAGAAGCCCTCTCGTATAAGGGTGCTGTGGATTTTTGAAAATTTCCCATTTCGTGCCCGTCTCTACAACACGGCCAGCATACATAACGATGACGCGGTCGCAGACGTCGGCAACAACGCCCAGGTCATGCGTAATCAAAATGATGGATGTGCCCATCTTCTCCTGCAAATCCTTCAGAACGCGCATGATTTGCGCTTGGATCGTTACGTCCAGCGCCGTCGTAGGCTCATCCGCGATCAACAAGGATGGATTGCATGCCAGCGCAATTGCAATCATGACCCGTTGACGCATACCGCCTGAGAACTGATGCGGGTACTGCTTGATCCGCGATTCTGGATTAGGAATGCCGACGAGATGCAGCATTTCAATCGCACGCGCTTTCGCTTTTGACGCATTTAAATCTTGATGCTTAATGAGACCCTCCATAATTTGGTCGCCGACCGTCATGGTAGGATTCAGGGATGTCATAGGATCTTGAAAGATCATGCCGATTTTGTTGCCGCGAACCTTCTGCATGTCATTCTCAGTCAGCGACAATAGCTCCTCGCCTTCAAACAAGACGGAGCCGTTTTTAACTCTGCTAGGTGGAGAGGGGATCAGCCTCATGATCGATTGAGCCGTTACACTCTTCCCGGAGCCGGACTCACCGACGATCGCGACGGCTTCCCCCTTCTTCACATCGAAGTTCACGTTGCGGACGGCTTGCACTTCACCGCCGTACACGTCGAAGGATACGCTTAAATCTTTCACTTCCAGTAAGGTCTTCATATAGCCGTGACCTCCTCTCCGTTAAACGGGTTGTTATTTTTTCAACTTCGGATCGAACGCATCCCGCAGGCCGTCGCCGAATACATTAAAGGCAAAGATAGTCAAGCTCAGCAAGAAAGCAGGGAACAGTAATCTCCAAGGATAAATCGTCATCGCGCCTATACCGTCGTCAATCATCGTACCCCATGATGCCACCGGCGACTGAACGCCGAGCCCGAGGAAGCTGAGGAACGCTTCGGTGAAGATCGCGCTTGGTACTGTCAACGTTAATGTTACGAGAATCGGTCCCATAGCATTAGGAATCAAATGACGGAAAATAATGCGCATTGCGCTTGCGCCTAGCGACTTGGAAGCTAGCGCATATTCCTGGTTCTTGAGCTGCATAATTTGACCGCGCACGATCCAAGCCATATTAATCCAGCCTGTAATCGACATGGCGACAATAATAGTCGTTATACTTGGCTCCATGACCACGAGCAATAGAATGACAACCAGAAGGTACGGAATCGAATATAAAATTTCAGCAAAACGATTCATGACTTCATCCACTTTACCGCCGTAGTAGCCCATGATGCCACCATAGATAATTCCGATAATCAAGTCAATCAAAGCGGCGGCTAAGCCGACAAAAAGGGAAATCTGAGCGCCTTTCCAGGTTCTCTCAAGCAGGTCACGGCCAAGATCGTCGGTACCGAACCAATGAGCCGCGCTTGGAGGCTGGTTAGTAAGCGTTAAATCATTCGTATAATGATCATTCGGCGATATAATCGGAACGAAGATCGCGCATAGGATAATGGCTACTACAATCCAGAAGCCCATCATAGCCAGTTTATTGCTAAGCAACCTCATCTTAATGTCTTGCCAAGCGGTCAAGCTCTTGCGTCCTACCTCTTCCGCGCCGACATGATCCCGTTTTATCTTCTCAAACATGACTGGAGACAGATTGTCCACGGAATTGATGTCTACTCTTTTCGACATAAACTATTTCGCCACCTTTCCGCCGGAAACCCGCATGCGCGGATCAACAAACACATAAGCGATATCGGCTAAGAATCGGGTAACCATCAGAATAATGGCATAAAAAATGGTGATCCCCATAATCAATGGGTAATCTCTATCTGTTACACTCTGAACAAAGTACTTTCCGATTCCCGGTATCCCAAAGATTTCCTCAATGACCACTGATCCTGTAATAATCCCGGCCGTGAGGTAACCTAAGTACGTAACGACAGGCAGCATGGAGTTGCGCATGGCATGCCGCATTACGATCACATATCCGGAAAGTCCTTTGGATTTGGCAGTTTTAATAAAATCCGCACTCAACACTTCGATCATAGTGGATCTTAGCAATCTGGCGATAAATGCAATGGGTCCTGACGCCAATGCGATGGTCGGCAATACGTAATCCATTGGGCCATTCAGCCCAGCTACCTCAAAAATCCTTAATTTAACCGAGAATAAATATTGCAGCAGCGGCGCCATGACCAAACTTGGAATCGCTAAGCCGATAACGGCAATAATCATGGCAAGGTTATCCAAAAATTTGCGGTGGTACATTGCAGCGATTATCCCTAGCAAGCTTCCCACGACAACAGATGTTACAACGGCCGAAATGCCCAGCTTCAGCGAATAGCCGAAGGAGCTTGCAATCATTTTGTCGACAGACTGAAATTTTTTCTTCATGGAAATACCTAAGTCGCCTTTAACAAGGTTCTTCAAATAGGTTCCATACTGGACAATCATCGGCTTGTCCAAACCGTAATAAGCTTCCAAGTTTTTCTGAACTTGCTCGCTTGTCGCCTTCTCTGTCTGCAACGGACTGCCGGGAACGGCATTCATTAGGACAAAAGTAGCTGTAATAAGCAAAAAAAGCGACAACAGCATAAACATAAATTTGCTTAAAATGTAGCGGACCAAGCGATCACCCACTCTCTGGATCTTTAATTACATTTCAAAAGGGTATATATAGGGACACTATATATACCCTTTTAAAACAAGACAATCTAAGCTAGTTACTATAGATTCACAATAATGAGCGACCTATTCCTTGCTACCAAATACCCAGTCAATATGACCAGCGTAGTCGGATACCACATTTTTGATTCCGTCTTTTACCATCGTTACAGTCGTATAGTAGTAAAGCGGCAATGCACCCATATCGTCCGCAAATGCGATTTTCTCAGCTGCGGCTACTTTTTCCATGCCTTCTTTGATATCCGTAGTCAATAGGGATTCGTCAAGCAGCTTCCCTACTTCTGGATTGTTGTATTTACCGTCGTTGTTGCCGGATTTCGGGTGAATCAAGTCATACGTGAAGTTGATCGGGTGGTTGAAGTCCGCGCCCCAGCCGGAACGTGCGATATCGAATTGACCCGCTTTTCTGGACTCAAGGAAAGTACCCCATTCTTGGTTAGAAAGTTTAACTTCTACGCCAAGATTTTTACGCCACATGTCTACGATAGCTTCTGCGATCGCTTTGTGACCATCATCTGTGTTGTAAAGAAGAGTAACTTCAGGCAATGCTGTCAGACCGCTATCAGCCAAGCCTTCCGCAAGAAGCTTCTTCGCTTCTTCCACATTCTCTTGGAAGTAATCAGTGTCTGGGTACATTTCACGGTACGATTTGCCGTCAACACCAGCGATACTTGGCGGTACCAATGCAAATGCTGGTTGTTGGTTTGCTTTTGCAACATTGTCGATCAGACTTTGGCGATCTACAGCCATTGCGAATGCTTTACGGATTTTTACGTTGTTGAAAGGTGCTTTCGTCGTATTGAATAGGTAGTAATAAGTCGAAGCGACCGTTTTGATTTCTGCTTTGCCATCTTTCACAAGCTGAGGCGTTCTGTCTGTAGGCACGGATCCCGCTTGAGCGCCGATCCAGTCAATTTTGTCTGTATCGTACAGGTTGTAAACCGTGTTTGTATCATTAATCAGCGAAATGGTAACTTTGTCGAAATTAACAGCTGATTTGTTGTAGTAGTCAGGGTTTTTCTCAAGAATAAGCTTGTCCTCATGTTTCCATTCTTTTAGAAGGAATGGACCGTTGGATACAATCGTATTTGCTTCTGATGCCCATTCAGGCTTGCCTTCAACTGAGGCTTGGTGCACTGGCAAATAAGTATAGTGAGACACAAGGCTTATGAAGTAGGGAGCTGGTGTGTACAACTTCACTTCCAAAGTGTGCTCGTCCAAAGCCTTAACGCCAAGTTGATTCACGTCAGTAATTTCACCTGCGTTGATTTTTTCTGCATTTTCTAGGTAATAAAGCATGTAAGCATAGTCAGCAGCCGTTTCAGGCTTCAGTGTGCGCTGCCAGGAATAAACGAAATCTTGTGCTGTGACAGGGTCGCCGTTGCTCCATTTCACATCATCACGCAATGTGAACGTGTAAGTTTTGCCGTCTTCGGAAATCTTCCACTCTTTTGCAACTGCAGCTTCAGGCTCGCCGTTTGTGTTCAGACGAGTTAAGCCTTCATACAAACCCGCTGCAACGATACTTGATTGAGCATCCGTCATTAAAGCAGGATCCAAGCTTGGTGGTTCACTTGCCAATGTGAAGCGGAACTCTTGAGGAGCTTTCGTTTCTCCTCCGTTGGTGGCGCCGCCATTGTTCGACGGATCCGGTTTGTTGTTGTTGCTGGAACAAGCAGACAACAGCATGCTACACGCGATCACTAGCACCAGCATGAATTGAGCTGGCTTTCTGAAACTCCCTTTCACAACCATCAACTCCCATTTATAAATAATTTTTGTTAAAACCAACCTTAATAGGGTGAAGATAACTTTTTGCCCCCTGTGTCATAAAAACTAACATTAAGATAATATTAAGTTAGTATTAATCAACGATATAAAATATACAACTTAATTTTAATAATTGTCAACTCGAATCTTGAATTCAAAACTTTCCAACAGCCCGTTTTATTATGCCGAATCTGATATTTTTGAGCATCAGAGTCAGCGTCCTCTTTCTCATTTACTTTATTGCATTACCACGAATATGCATTAATGCATATTCGCATTACCACGCATAAGTACTAATACGATTCAGCATTAATGCAGCTCCGTTTTCATCCTTTTACACAACCAATATTTTAATTTAACCGGAATCATCTTCCTCGAAACCCATTCCTTTATTTGAATCAAATAAGGCTAGCTTAACCTCATTTGAAGGTAGTTCCCACCCCAAAAAAGGTATATTATGTGAATTAATTATCGCATATAATTTGCTCAATTATTATGAATAGACAATAATAATGAAAATTTCAATGCCTCGTTGAAGCCATAACCGCATGTTTGTGCAGCTAAATTAAAAAAACCGCCTTCGGTTAGTAACCCGAGGCGGTGTTTATTAATATATTCTGTAAGGTTCAGTATCTCAATTAGTATTTCATTTCTGGGTAAAGCGGGTATTGCGCAGTAAGGTCACGAACCATTCCGCGAGCTTTCACAAGCACTTCTTGATCCTGCGGGCTGTTAAGCACAAGCGCGATAACCTCAGCAATCACCTTCATCGCTTTCTCGTCCATGCCGCGAGCAGTCGCTGCAGGCGTACCGATACGAATGCCGGATGTAACGAATGGGCTGGTTGGGTCGAATGGAATTGCGTTTTTGTTTACCGTGATGCCTACCTCATCCAACACATGCTCAGCTACTTTACCCGTAATGTTCAGGTTGCGCGTGTCGAGCAGCATCAAGTGGTTGTCCGTACCGCCGGATACGATGTTAAAGCCTTTTGCCACAAGCTCTTCGGAAAGAACCTTTGCATTTTTAACGACCTGTGTTGCGTACTGCTTAAATTCCGGTTTTAGAGCTTCGCCGAAAGCAACTGCTTTAGCTGCAATAATATGCATCAACGGGCCGCCTTGCGAGCCTGGGAATACCGCTTTATCGATTGCCGCTGCCCAAGGCTGGCGACAAAGGATCATACCGCCGCGTGGTCCGCGAAGTGTTTTGTGAGTCGTTGTCGTTACGAAATGCGCGTGAGGTACCGGGCTCGGGTGCAAGCCTGCTGCTACCAAACCAGCAATGTGCGCCATATCAACCATAAACAATGCGCCTACATCAGTCGCGATTTTGCCTAGCTTCTCGAAATCGATGGTACGCGGGTAAGCACTTGCGCCAGCTACGATCAAGCGAGGACGGTGTTTGAATGCAAGCTTGCGAACTTCTTCGTAATCGATTGTGAAGGAGTCCTCTTGCACGCCGTACGCCACGAAATTGTAGAGCAAGCCGGATGCATTAACCGGGCTGCCGTGCGTCAAGTGACCGCCATGCGCCAGGTTCATACCAAGAACCGTATCGCCAGGCTGCAAAGCTGCAAGGTAAACAGCCATGTTCGCTTGTGCGCCGGAGTGAGGCTGAACGTTCGCGTGCTCAGCACCGAACAATTCTTTCGCACGATTACGAGCGATGTCCTCCACGATATCCACATGCTCACAACCACCGTAGAAACGCTTGCTTGGGTAGCCTTCTGCATATTTGTTCGTCAGCACGCTTCCCATTGCTTCCAGTACCGCTTCGCTAACGATATTCTCGGATGCGATTAGCTCGATATTATCGCGTTGGCGATCTAGCTCAAGGCCTAGCGCTTTTAGAACCTCTGGATCTTGCTTGCGTAAATTTTCCATTTCAATTTTCCTCCTCAAGTTAGACAGCCTGTATTTTAAAAAGGGTTATAAAATCAACTCATTATGGCTCGATACTGTAATCTACTCGCATGTTCCAGCTGATTGCTCCGCCGTTATATTCGTTTCCAGCTCGTATACCGCGCGGGAACCGCCAATGAGCTTCGGTCTCGTCACGGCCATCGTCACGTGAGCCTCGCCAATACTGCGAATCGTTGGACGAACCGGAACCGCGACTCGCTTCAAATGCATGCCGATGAACGTATCGCCGATATCGATGCCGGCATGCGCCTGCACAGTCTCCACCAAGCATGCCGATTCCAGCTGACGATAGGCGTATGCCGCCATCGACCCGCCCGCTTTTGGAACCGGAACCGCGCCTACGATGTCGAGGCCATAACGCTCTGCGGCAGCCCGCTCGATAACGAGCGCGCGATTCAAATGCTCGCAGCATTGATATACCGGGATAAAGCCGACCTCGCTGCGAACAGCCTCCACGCCTGCATAAATCTGCTCAGCCGTATCCATTGTCCCCGCTGTACCGATGCGGTGGCCGAGCACCTCACTTGTACTTACACCAATGACGAGCAGCTGACTCATAACGAGCCCGCCTGCGGACACCAGCTCTCTCACAATCGTCTCTACCTGCGCAGCAATGACTCCCGGCTGTACATGGATATTTTCACTCATTGCGATGCCCCCCAATTAGGACTGGCTGATATGTTGCTCTTCGATTTGCATCACTTTATTTACCCGGCCTACATGACGCTCTCCGTTTGAGAACGGCGTTTCAAGCCAAATACGAATAATTTCCAAGGCTACTCCAGGACCGATAACGCGTTCCCCAAGCGCCAATACATTAGTGTCGTTATGCTCGCGTGTAGCTTTTGCAGAAAACATATCATTTACTAGCGCGCAGCGGATGCCTCGCACTTTATTTGCAGCAATCGACATGCCAATTCCTGTTCCGCAAATCAAAATACCCCGCTCTGCTTTGCCGCTCGTAACAAGGTCGCATACGGGCAATGCATAGTCCGGATAATCAACCGATTGGTCGCAGCTGCAACCTACATCTTCAATTTCATGACCGAGCGATTGAAGAAAAGGGACAACCTCGTCCTTCAAACGGTAGCCCGCATGATCGGCACCAATAGCAATTTTCAACGCAAAAGACCTCCTTCGAAATGATACATCACAGTGCTAGTATACCTATTTTTGCAAAAAAAGACGAAAAAAGAGCAAGACATGCTAATCAGCATGCTGCTCTTTGCCCAGGCGACCGGCCGTATATTCCGATGCTCCACCGTGGTTTAACCCACTTCCGTCGCCAGTTACATCGGAAACCGTATATTGTCTTTTTATAATAGCTGAACATTCGTGAAAAATCAATCTATAACATTGGTGGCATTTGTGGAATTATCTCTTAGAAAGCTTGTCCAGCAGCTTCACGAGCGCATCCTCAATTTCAATCGCGCTGGTGCTGTAAACCGACAGCGAGCCTCCGAATGGATCAACGATGTCGAAACTTGGAATACGGCGCTCCAGCTCCAACAGCCGGCTTCTCTCTGCCGAGGTCAATTGCTGGCCAAGCGCTTGCTTCATGTGGAGCTCCGAATAGAGCCGCTCCAGCTCCTCGATATCGGCGAGCACGCGAGCATCCTGATTGGCGTATTCTTTTAAGGTAAATGTTTTGTCGACCGCTTCCGGATGCCATTGCAGCAGACCCCGCTTGTGATTAGCCGTCATCGTCAATATAATGTCCGCCCATTCAACCGCCTCGCTCGTCAGCGCAAGAGATGTGCTTTTATGATCAATGTCGCGTTGTCTAAGCGTCTCTACCGCATGCGCAGAGACCGGCAATCCGTCAATTGTAGATATGCCCGCTGAACGTACAGCAACTGTAATGTTTCTCAGAGCAGCCATCCGGCGCAGCATAGCCTCCGCCATCGGCGAGCGGCATGTATTGCCGGTACAAACAAATAAAATACGCTTCACACTGCCAACTCCCTTTCTACCCGATTCGAAATGTCTGTCCATCAAAAAATAAATAAGATACCAAAGACGAATAAAATCCCTCCGCCAATGGCTTCACCATATTCACCAAAATTACCGCTTACCTTGCGTCCGAGCATTAAGCCCAGCACCGACATCAGCCCACCAAAAAAACCGATAAGCAGAATGGTCGTCCACAAATTAGCCGCAAACATGCCAAGCGTTATGCCTACGGAGAAGGAATCGATACTGACGCTAAGCGACAGCACCGTCAAGCCCCATAATGATCGATGGTCAAAAGATTGCACCGCGTCTCCGCGCAGCGAGCTATAGATCATATGCCCCCCGAGCAGCACCAGCAAAACACCGGCTGCAGTCGTTGCGACATCCCCGAGCAAGCTGCCTACATACTGACCGGTAAATATGCCTGCAAGCGGCATTATAACATGAAACAACGCGATCACAAGGCCGAGCTTTAGTATATCCAGCAGCCGAATACCTTTCAGCCCAATGCCAAGTCCGAGTGAAAAAGCGTCTAAACCAAGCGCCAACGCGATTATAAGCAGCGTCAACAGCTGTCCGGCATGCAAATGTGCTTCGACCACAGTCTATCTCCCCCATGTCCGCCCGTATTCTATACCAAACATATGCGGACATGAGGACAAACATACTATTGCTGTTGCCAGCTAAATTTTCGATGTGCCAAATTGACTTTATAACCGCTTTCTATACCTGCCTATACGCAAATGATTCGATTGCCTGCAGCTTTAGCCAGACGGTTCATCAGAGCTGCGCCAATGCCATCTCCGCTGCAGCCCTCCGCCCATATGCGCTGCGCGCCAGCAACGTCAAAATCACGCAAGGCTGCGTACAGCAGATGAGCTGCTGCATCCAGCTCCGTCTCGCTGCCTAGAGATAATACGGAGTCCGCCTCATAACGCATAAGCCGTTCTTCAAAGGCAAGCACGCCCGTTATCTCGCCGCGTTCCCTCGCAGCTCCTGCTTGTTCTCGAATATACGCCACAACAGCCTCAGAATCGCCCTGTACGAGCTCGAGTTCTCCTTGCGGCGCATAATGCGTATACTTCATGCCAGGGGAACGTGGGGCCATCTCAGGCTCCTCTGCCGAGCCGTTATCAATTGTCGTTGCCGGCGCAGCTTGCTGCAGCTCCTCAAGCGTTACTCCACCTGGACGCAAAATACGAATGCTATGCTCGCCAACCAGCTCAATGACCGTCGATTCTAAGCCGACACCTGTCGGTCCGTCATCCACAACGCCATCAATACGTCCATCCAAATCGTCCAGCACATGCTCGGCAAGCGTGGGACTCGGTCTTCCCGATCGGTTCGCGCTCGGTGCCGCAATCGGACAGCCCGCTTCCGCTAGCAGCGCAAGCGCCGTTCGATGATCCGGCATCCGAATGCCCACAGTTGACAAGCCTGCCGTCACAAGCGGAGAGAGCACACCGGCACGAACGGGAAGCACAATCGTAAGCGGTCCCGGCCAAAAACGATCCATAAGCGCTGCGGCCAGCGGCGGATAAGGCAGCACCAGCTCATCCAATTGCTCGCGGTAAGCGATATGGACAATAAGGGGATTGTCCGAGGGACGTCCCTTTGCGGTAAATATCCGCTCAACAGCCGCTGTGTTTCGTGCATCCGCGCCTAGCCCATACACAGTCTCCGTCGGAAAAGCAATTAATCCGCCTTCCTTCAGCTGACCAGCAGCCTCCGCAAGCTTCTCGCGGAGCTGATCGTCATCAGCTTTCTTCACGCGCCATATATTTGTTGTCGTCATCTCTATCCTTCAATCCTTGCCACTAAAATTAAATTGTCCATTCATCCGCTATTATAGCATAAGCTCCCCGAAACGAGCAGAAACGACAGTCCCTTCTTCACAAACCTAGAAGGAACTGCCGCTTCTTATGCAAACAATGATTTAATCCAATCGATAAACGATTTGATCATTTCCCAGAGAAAAAACTTCGCTTCCGGCGCTTCGCCTTCAGAAGGGGCATCGGCAGGCGCATTTGCAGGCGCTGCTTGCAATGCTGCTGCTTTCTCAGGAGCTGCATCTGCTTTCACAGCCGCAGTCTGTACCGTTCCCTCGGCAGGCGCTGCCGAAGCCTCGCCAGTCGCAGCGTCAATGAAGCAAAGCGGCGGGAACAGCACGCACCACCAATTTTGGCCATCGCCTTCGCCAAGCGTAATGCGGAGCGCTTCATAATCGCCAGCGGGATATACTTGATTCCCATACATTTTAGTCGGAAAAGGCACCAACCCAAGCTCTGCGGAGGAGCCGTAGACAAAGCCGCGACTCTTCAGTACTTTTTCAGTAATCCGTTCGATTTCAGGCATATTGGCGATAATCGTCCGACGTGCTTCCTCAATCGTCTGAGGACCTGTAACCCAGCCGTTCATCGCTTTAACGATCTCATCCCGCACAAGACGCTTAACGACTTGGTCAGCGGGATTATCGGAATTGGCTAATATACGCAAACGAATCGCTTCCTGCGGGATTTGGCCGTTTGCAAGCGCAGCGTCCATCTTCTGGGCTTCCCAGCTCATAATTAAAATAATAATAGCAAAAACAATAAAACCATATGATTTGCGGTAAGCAAATTTATTTGAACGAACCGAATTAGAATGAGCGGACTTCGAAATATTAGAATAGGAATGATTGGAATAATGGCTGGACATACAACACAAGCTCCTCTCGTCGCACCCGTCAGTGCGTCTGCTTGCGTTCCGGAACGTATCTATCCGTCATTATGTCCGCCTGCCCTAGTATATAAACCTAGCAATCTATCTTTTTTATTTTCTATGCTGAGAGTAGGAGTAAAAAGAAACGAAGAAAGGGATCGAAAGCTTTACGTAACAGATGATTGGCACGTTATAATAAATGTCAGTAATAATACAAAACGTTTCAGCCAGCTTGTAGATCCTCTATTTTTCACAAGATAAGGACGGTTGCCCATGAATTTCGAAACGACCTATGCCACCTATCGCCCCCTGCTCCACTCCATCGCCTATCGCATGCTCGGCTCCTACAGCGAGGCTGAGGATCTGGTCCAAGACGTATTTGCAGATTACAGCCGATTGGATGCTAGCGAAATAAACAATGAAAAAGCCTATTTAATTCGAATGGTTACGAATCGCAGTTTGAACCTCAATCAATCCGCACGCAAACGCAGAGAGGTGTATACCGGGGAATGGCTCCCAGAGCCCGATGTCGTTTCCGTCAAGCAAGACCCGGCGGAGCTGTATGACCTCCATGAGTCGGTCTCCTATGCGCTCTTGGTCATGCTCGAGCAGCTCTCCGCTGTCGAGCGAGCCGTGTTTATACTTCGGGAATCGCTTCAGTACGATTACGAGGAAATCGCAGCTTGCCTGCAAAAATCGGAAGCCAACTGCCGGAAAATCTATAGCCGAGCCAAAGAAAAGCTCCATAGGGAACGGGAATCGCTTCCGGTAAACTCGGACAAAGCCGCGCCGCTCGCCGTTACCTTCATGGAGGCTGCGGCGTCCGGAAACTTTGACAAGCTCATTTCGCTTTTGACGGAAGAGGCTGTACTCGTTTCCGATGGCGGAGGAAAAGTTCGTGCCGCTATATTCGCTATTGTCAGCAGAGCTCGCGTCACGGCCTTTTTGCAGGGCGTCATTCCAAGAACCTTTCTGGGCGATGGCCATCAGTTTGCTATCGTTAACGGACAATTTGGCATCATTATTAAAAAAGACGGCATGCCTAGAAGTGTCATCAGCTTTCGGCTGGATGAGACCGAGCAGCGAGTTGAGCGAATATATATCATGCTGAACCCTGACAAACTGAAGCATGTCCGGCTCGATTAAGCGAATTGAAAAAACTTTTCGGATCTTCTGTCACAACCGGTGTCGCTCCTTTGTCTTAGATGATGAAGAATCGCATTTAGCTCAAAATGGGCTGACAAATCGGATGATAGAGGAGAATGAATAACATGACAAAGAGAACCGTAATCATGAAAGAAACGCCAGGGGCTTACCAAGCAATGATCGGTTTGGAAAAATTTTTAGGCACGACCAGCATCGATAAACAGCTGAAAGAATTGATCAAAATTCGCGCTTCGCAAATAAACGGCTGCGCATACTGTATCAATATGCATACCAAGGACGCAAGAGAGCTGGGAGAAACGGAGAAGCGGATATATGCCTTGAGCGCTTGGCGCGATACACCATACTTTACGGAAGCAGAGCGTGCTGTGCTCGCCTTGACGGAAGCTGTCACCGTTATTACAAAGGAGCATGTGCCTGATTCGGTGTACGATGAGGTCGCTCGCCATTTCGATAGCACGCAGGTAGCCGAAATCATTATGGCCATTATTACGATAAATGCATGGAACCGCATTGCGATTAGTACGAATATGATGCCGGAGTGAATGAATTGGGGTTAGTGATTTTACGGAGTAAGTGAGTGGGTGTTGGTTGGCATGAGTTTTCTGAGTGAGTGAATGGGCGCTAGTCGGCAAGAATTACGGAGCGAGTGAGTAAGCGCGACAGTGAGCAGAGTCGGCCGAAGTAAGTGGGTAGCGAGCAGGAGTAAGTGATGATGGGTTACTGAGTAGATAATAGTTTGGGTCTCAGAAAGTTCTGATCGTATTGGGCTCTTTTGCTGCAATACACCAGAAATGCCTATTCTAACTTTGCTTCTTTGCTACGTTTGTACAACAGAATCACCCATTTTGCTCTCAGTTTCCACCATATTAGCTGTTTCTGTTGCACTTCTGCAATGTAGCTCGTCATTCGTGGCTTCATGTCAGGTTTCTGTTGCACTTTCTGCAATGGAGCTCATCCCAAACGTTTCAGAGACTTAAGCGACAAACCACAAACAAAAAATAGGATGCTGCCGAATAAGCAATTTGGCGGCATCCTATTTCATTTTCGCCTAAATAGGCGGCGTATGGAGTAAGAAATATCTTTATTCTCTTAACGCGGCTGCGATTGAACCGCAATAACATGGCGTTCGATTCCCGCATAGTCATTGATGATGCGGATATCATCCCATGCGCCCATGCTGCGCATCATGTCTGCGACGATGCGAGGCTGGCCCATGCCGAGCTCGAAGGCGACGATGCGAGGCATCTGAACGAGCAGCGGAAGCTGTTCCAGCATGCGGCGGTACGGATCCAAGCCGTCCGCCCCTCCTTCCAGCGCGAGATGCGGCTCATAGTCGCGCACCTCGCGCTGCAGGCCTGGCATATCCGCCGCAGGAATGTACGGCGGATTAGAGACCAGCACATCGATGCGAAGCCGATCGTGCACACTCTGCTCATGCCCATATATGAAGGGCATGAGCAGGTCGCCCTGCACGAACGCCATTCGGTCCGCCGCTTCATGGCGGGCCGCGTTCGTGCGGGCGACTGCCAGCGCGTCCGGCGACAGGTCGGACGCGCTCACGCGCCACGCGGGACGCTGCGCAGCTAGCGTGACGGCGATGGCGCCGCTGCCTGTGCCGACGTCAACGATCGTCGGCGCAAGCTCTCCGCCTGCGCTTACGCCCGCACCCGCTGCCTGCGGCCAGATCAGATCGGTCGCTTCCAGCACGGCCTCAACGAGCAGCTCCGTCTCCGGCCGAGGAATAAGCACGGCCGGCGATACGGCAAACGGCCGGCCATAAAACCACTGCTCGCCGATCATATATTGGACCGGCTCACCCAGCGCCTTCCGGCGCACGAGCTGCTCCCAATCGGCCAGCTTCTCCGATGGGAAAGGATCCCCTCCGTCGCGAAGCAGCGCTGCCCGGTCGATATTGAGCAAATGCATGAGCAGCAGCTCCGCATTATTGCGCGGCTCCTCGACCGCCTCCTCCTTCAACAAAGAGGCGGCTTTCATGCTTGCCTCACGAATCGATAGCGGCAGCGTAAACCACTGACCTACATTCATGCCGATCACTCCCTCCACATTCCTACTGCAGTTCCGCGAGCTGCCCAAAACCTAATAAAACGCCGGGCCGCTGGATGCTTATCGTAAGCATCCGGCAACCCAGCGCATTATGGTTTAAGCCATTTCGCGTTCCATCAGATCCGCTTGCTCCGCAATCGTGAGCGACGAAATTACTTCCGTCAAATCACCGTTCATCACGGAATCCAGCTTATGAAGCGTAAGTCCAATGCGGTGATCCGTTACACGGCTTTGCGGGAAATTGTACGTGCGAATACGTTCGCTACGATCTCCCGTTCCAACCTTGCTCTTCCGCTCGCCGGCATATTTTGCTTCTTCCTCTTGGCGACGAACATCGGAGATGCGTGCACGAAGCACGGCAAGTGCCTTCGCTTTGTTCTCATTCTGCGATTTGCCATCTTGGCAAGTGGCCATGATTCCTGTCGGAACATGCAATACACGTACCGCGGATTTTGTCGTATTAACCGATTGGCCGCCTGCTCCGCTAGAGCAAAATGTGTCGACGCGAATATCCTTGTCGAGAATTTCAACCTCTACATCTTCAACCTCCGGCATAACGGCTACCGTTGAAGTCGACGTATGAATGCGTCCGCCAGATTCCGTTACCGGAATACGCTGCACGCGATGCGCGCCGCTCTCGAACTTCAGCTTGCTGTACGCGCCCTTGCCCGTAATCATGAAGATAACCTCTTTGAAGCCGCCCAGATCGTTCTCGCTGAAATCCATCAGCTCCACTCTCCAGCCTTGCGTATCCGCAAACTTCGTATACATACGATAAAGCTCATATGCGAACAAAGCTGCCTCGTCGCCGCCCGCAGCGCCGCGAATTTCGACGATAACGTTCTTGTCGTCATTCGGGTCCTTAGGCAATAGTACGATGCGAATTTTCTCATCAAGCTCAGCTTGGCGCTTGCTCAATTCGTCAATTTCCATCTTTACCATTTCACGCATTTCGTCATCGAGCTTCTCTGCCTGCATCAGCTTGGCATCGTCTAGCTGCTCGGTAACTTGTTTATATTCCGTAAAGGCATCATAAGCCTCTTGTAAATCCGACTGCTCCTTGGAAAGCTCTCTAAGCCGCTTGGGATCACTGGATACATCTGGATCACACAATAGCTCACTCAGCTTCTCATACCGGTCTGCGAGTGCTTGTAAACGGTCAAACACGATCATTCACCTCTGTTTATTCCATTAGGATAATGTTCATTATACCATATCAATGGCATTGTATCGACTGCTGGTTTGGATATACAACCAGTAAACTGCGCCCAAATTCAAAATAAAGCCCCGCAAGCGCAGTCCAGCACTCACAGGGCCATATTATTCCCAATTTATTTACACGTTAAAACGGAAGTGGATAACGTCGCCGTCACGCACGACATATTCCTTGCCCTCAAGGCGAACTTGCCCCTTCTCGCGAGCCGCACCCATCGATCCAGCCGCTGCAAGATCCGTAAAGGATACGACCTCGGCACGAATGAAGCCACGCTCGAAATCGGTATGAATTACGCCAGCCGCTTGCGGCGCCTTCGTCCCTTTGCGAATCGTCCATGCGCGAACCTCTTGCACGCCTGCTGTAAAATACGTGTACAGTCCAAGCAATTTATAAGCTGCGCTGATCAAACGGTTAAGGCCTGATTCCGACATGCCCAGCTCCTCAAGGAACATTTCCTTGTCTTCGCCCTCAAGCTCAGCAATTTCTGCTTCAACTTTCGCGCTGATCGGCACCACTTCCGCGCCTTCCGCAGCCGCGAATTCACGAACCCGCTGAACGTACTCATTGCCGTCCGAGTTTGAAACCTCATCCTCGCTCACATTCGCCGCGTACAATACGGTCTTCATCGTCAGCAAATGCAAATCGCGAACAAGCAACTTCTCGTCATCGCTTAGCTCTAAGCTGCGCGCAGGCATATCGTTATACAACGCTTCCTTGATGCGCTCAAGCACTTCGATTTCTTGGGCAACCTTCTTGTCGCCGCCTTTTAAGTTTTTGCGGGAGCGTTCGATCTTCTTGTCAACGGAATCAATATCCGCCAAAATCAGCTCCAAATTAATCGTTTGGATATCGCTGATCGGATCTACTTTTCCTGCTACATGCGTAATATTGTCATCTTGGAAGCAGCGAACGACGTGAACGATCGCATCAACCTCGCGGATATGCGCCAAAAACTTATTGCCAAGACCTTCGCCCTTGCTCGCGCCAGCTACTAAGCCTGCGATATCAACAAATTCGAATGCCGTTGGCACGATGCTCTTCGGAACGACAAGTTCAACCAGCTTGTCCAAACGCTCATCCGGTACCTCAACAACGCCAACATTAGGATCTATTGTACAAAAAGGATAGTTGGCAGATTCTGCCCCTGCTTGTGTAATTGCGTTAAATAATGTCGATTTGCCGACGTTCGGCAAGCCCACGATTCCAGCTTTCAATGCCATGCGATAAGACACCCCTATTTTCCCGAAAGTAAACAACTCCAGCTATTATACCCCAGCGTACCCTACATTGAAAGTGCCAACGGCTCCCGGCAGCCACTTTCATGAGGCTATATGCCGAATAAAGGAGCGTTTCAATACACAAGCTAAGTATCCGCAAATGTAAACTCACGCGTACGAAGTACGTTGTGAATAAAGACATTTAAAGGAGGTGAGCTTATGGAAAATCAATCGCACAAAGGCAATTACAAAGGAACGACGCATATGAAGGCAAAAAATCAGGACATGGCATTCGTCAACGATACGATTGAAGATACGAAGTCCACGTCTAATTTCACTACCAAAAATAAGAAAACGGATTAGCAATTGTTCCAATTGTTCATCATCACGTACCAAAAGGCCTGATTACCGCCGGCTCATCGCTGGCTGTATTCAAGCCTTTTTATTTCTACATCATATCGCTACATTCGAAGAGGTGCTTCCTGCAGCTCAGCGCGCGATTGCAAATAGCGGAAGAAAGCTACGGACGCCTCGCCGCGCGTCACCTGCTTCTTTGGCAAAAACTTGCCGTCTGAAAGGCTCATGATTTTAAGACCCACGACGATCGCCGCCTGACCTTTATTCTCAATCTGCGCAACATCCTTAAATGTCGCTTTGAAAATTTGATCGTAATTCGCAAGCGCATTGTAGCCAAGTGCACGCACGATCAGCTCTGCCATTTCGTCACGTGATACTTTGCCGTTTGGATTGAAGGACCCGTCGCCTACATCGATTAGGTTTTGCTCCAAGGCGGATTCTACGTAAACGAAATAGTTGGAGTCAAAGGCAACATCATTAAATGACGCTTTGGCTGAAGAACGATCGGCAGATGATAAAAATTCGAGTGAACGCCCGCCGTTTCTAGCCAGTACCAGCATCTTGATAAGCTCGCCGCGCGTAACCAGCTCATTCGGTCGTACCTGGCCGTTCTTCACATCAAGCGCCTTGTATGCCACCATCAGCTCAAGCTGGCGCTGCGCAAAATGCCCCTGGGTGTCCTGTGCCTTCGGTTTCTCTAGCTGCGTCGCTTCTCCTGTTTCACGGTTGCGCCAGCCGCCCGACTCGGCATCAAGAAATACGGACTCATCTATCAGCCTAGGCACAAGCCTGTAGACAAGCTCAGCTTCGGTAGTCGTCTCCACCTCGCTGCCCGTTATTTCACCCGCCGCAAGCATCACCTTGTATTTCTCAATTGGGATCGGCTGCCCGTTCCATGAAAACTGCTGAATCAGGCGATACGTCAGCTGCGTGCGATAATAAGTCAACCATTGCTCTACAGCCTGCTCGCTCTTGATCAAAGCTGGAGCGACAGTGGGAAACTCAAAATCAGATAGCTCAGCACCGTAATTGACGATCTCTCCCGTGCGTGAATCGATGGATACGTTAATACGGTCATATTCGACCGCAGCGCCATGAATTTTGTGAACAAAGTCAAAATAATATTGGCGGTTCTCACCATTGATCCCCTCATACTGCTTAGGGTCGGGTTTTACCAAATAGAGCTCATGTGTCAGCCAAGGCAAATGCTTTTTAACCGCATCTACTGCAAGTGTCGTCGCTTGCTCAAGCGTTATGCCCAAGTTTCCTGACTGGCTTTGCTCATTGTACGTATACGTGTAAAAATTACGGACAACTCCACTGCGTCCGTCAACCGTTGCAGAAGCAGAGCCAAGCTCCTTGCCATCTTTCTTAACTGACCAATTTAAATACCAATACGCCTCTAGCTTACCGGTGCTCTCGTTGTTGTTTTCACTGTAGTTTGAGCCGCTCAGCTCGGCGCCAGCGGGCAGCTTGAAAGCCGCCTTGACTGCGTCCGCTGCCTGCTTCTCCGTAACCGCTGCCGCCTTAGGCGCCTCGCTTAACGGCTTCTCCGTCACTGGCGCATCAGAAACGGTACCTGCTCGAACGTATGAATCCGTCCGCTGCTCCTTTGGCTCCCCCGTAGCCGCATCAATGGAAATGGCCTGAAGCTCGTAGCTCAGCACTGGCTTTCTTACTCCCTTCATATTACGGGGCAAAATATAAGCAAGCCGAGGAGCAGCCGCTGCGCGAAGCTTCGCATTCGCTTCTTCTAACGTAAGCTTCGTATCGATTTTTGGAAAGGTAGCCGTATCGTCCCACTGCAAAGAATACCTCCGAATATGCCCTTCGCTATCTACATCCAGTTCAATAAAGTTATCGACATACGGAATGTCATGAACGACACGGTCATATCGGAGCGTGTGGAGTACTTCACCCGATAATGGCGGCAGCAGCTGTACGCCGTAATCCGGATTGTAACGAATCTGAGCCTTGTAATCAGCAGCTATTTTATCAATGAATTGGAGCGCGGTTTGCTGTGCAGCCTCACGTTCAACCTTAAGCGGGTATGTCGGCTTGGCAGATGGATTATCGGTGTACGAGCTGAATTCGAGCAGCTGTCCTTTATCCGCATGAATACGTACGTATATGCTGCCCAAATGCTTGCCGTTTGCTTTCTTCACGAAGTCGAGTCCCCACGAATTGCGCTTTCCGCTTGACAGCATATCCATAGAAAGATTAGCTCCTTGGAGCACGTACTCCTTCGGTATGCTCACATACTGCCTAGCCAGAGCCTCCGCCTTCTCCTTCGTTATCGCGACATTCACTGGAGCTTCAATTGCTTCCCCCATCTTTTCTCCCTCCGACGCAGCCGTTGCTTGCGCTGCCGCATTCGTCCCAGCAGAATTGTTAACGCTTTCAGCAAAAGCCGCAGCAGGCATTACGCTCATCAGCATCGCCGTCGACAGCATAACGGCAAGCCTCTTCTGATTCTTTCTCTTCACAGCTTCACCCTCCCGAGCTTTCCAATTTATTCATAAATTTTAGACGCGCCATACAAAGGGGAAGTTGCACAATAAACGAAAAAAGACTGTCCTCGGCTTACGGCCTTAGAGCAGTCTTTCTTTATCATTTAAGTAAGAAGTGTTAGCCAGTTTTTCTTCGAGAAAAATAGGACCCAATCTTCTGCAGAATATATACACCAAGCCAAGATGACAAAATAATAAATAAAGGCATAACGGTAAAGTTGTAACGGTACTCCGGCACGAAAACGAGTCTGATCATCGACATGATGATGATTACAACCGCAAGCATGGCAGCCGGATGCCTCCATCTCCATACTAGCGCAAGCAGCGGAATAATCGTGCTGTATACGATGAACAGGTGCATATAAGCAATATTTGGATAGGCATTATAAATCGGCGTATGTCCGGAACCAAAAAACATATGCGTATACGTATGTTTGAGTTTGCCTACTGTGTACCATTTTACATACTTCCAAGTTTGCTGCGTGAAACCCGCTTTAATGCGTGCCCAAGCATATTCGTTCTGCGACATTCCGTTTTGGACAACAATTTTGTCGGTATAATCTTTGTTCGGATATGTACCGGCTTTGAATGGATTAGTCTGAGATGCGGTCATAACAAATTCATTCAATGTTGCCACATTGCGAATCCACCAGGGGAGCATCGTCGCCGAAAGGCAAAGGCCAGTAATAATGCCCAGCAATGCGACCTTTTTGAAAATGGCCAGCTTGGAGGCTTTCGCATTCTGCTGTTCCGATTTGGGCTTGAACCACTGCTGGAGCAAAAACACACCATATAACGGAACAAATAGAGGCAGAAACTCTGCTCTGACAAGCACAGTAATCCCGAGCAGTATACCAGCGAGCGCAGCATCGCGTTTTCGCTGCGTACGGAAGGCATAAAGCTGCATCGCCAAGTATGCCATCAGAAAAAATAACGCGAGTGTTTCCGTAAGAACAGCACCGTTCGCCCAAATAAAAGGATGATAGATCGCCGCGATAAACAGCGAAATAATGGCAACCCACTTATTTCTTGTAGCCAGTATCGCAATCATATAAATCAGAATTAAGGTCGCTAAGCTGATGAGCACCTGCACCCATCGAATAAGCGGGAACGGCTCTACGCCAATTTGATCAGCAATGATGTACATACCGGCCATAAAGAACGGATATCCTGGAGTTACCCGGGCATTAGAAACCTCTTCCTTATAGGCATATATGCCTTTATCGAGAAGCCGATGAACCATTTCATCATAATATTTTGTATCATGCGATACGGTATGCTTAACCGAAGTAAGAAAGTCAGCTCTTAGCCAAGACGCAAGCAGAAAAATGAGGACGATCGCTATCGTCCATGCCTTGTTTTTTCTAACCCATTCCACCACGTTCGTTAATCCCCCTCAATCCTAAAACCGCCTATTTCCAAGCGAGTACAATGACACCCGCCAAAATAATAGCAGCCCCAATCCAGCGCTGCACCGGAACCGATTCATGAAATATAAATACAGCCGCTACCAACGCTATTACATATGCCAAGCTTTGCAGCGGATACGCTAAGCTAAGCGGCAGCTTTTTAAGAACATACAGCCACAAAACCGTAGCAATGCCATATAATACGAGCCCCGACCAAATATGCGGCGACCACAGCAACGATACCCACGTATCGCCCTTGGCCGTGTCCATCTTGTTCATACCTGTTTTCCACAATAATTGACCTGAAACAAGAAGCAAAATATTAAAAAACAATACAATATATGCCATTAGGAATCCGACCTTTTGCGTTCGTGTAATTCGTGATGCAAAATACCAAGCTCTTGCGTCAGGCGAATAACCTTCTCCGATAATTTGGAAACGATGACTGTAAGATGAAGAATCAATGCGATGCAAAATAAGATACCGACGAGAAACAACAAAGCTGGCGCGTAATTAATGCCAATGGCATGTGCAAGCGTATCAATAATTTGGACACGTACGGACAAAATCAGCATCACTACGCCAAACAACAGCCATAGCATGGAATACTGCTCGCGCAGTAATCGGCGGTTAATCAGCATAATAAGTACAAACAAAAAAACGACACTTGTGATAATCCACAAGGCTTGCATGGTGTATCCTCCTTAAAGTTTGCGAAGCAAACTCACTTCGTAAGCATGAACCTTAGTTTGCGAAGCGTAACCTCTCCCGTAAACATTATGTTTCCTCTACGATTGAATCTCAACCGGCTTTGTTGCTTTCAAGCTGCGAATGAACAGCGACAGCGTTACTTTAACCATATAGTACACCGAACGCATCGCATTGATGGACGATGTTCCGCCCGTGCGCGCCTCCATGACTACAGCAACCTCGCTCGTACGCAAGCCGCTGCGGTGTATAAGCACGATTGAATCCACCTCTGGATAATCTGTTGCATAATCGCTTTGAAATACCGAAATCGCCCGCTTATTGGCAGCACGGAATCCTGAGGTCACATCCAGGACACGCTTGTGTGTCATAGCGCTGACGATCGTAGATAAAATTTTGATTCCGACTCTCCGCGTCGCCGAAGACAGGAAGCCCGTTTGTTCAATGAAACGCGAGCCAATCGCCAAATCCGCTTTTCCGCTAAGCACGGGCTCTAAAATAAGATGAAGCTGCTCCGCTTTATGCTGCCCATCTCCATCCACTTGAACGGCAACATCATAGCCATAGCGATGAGCGTAACGATATCCGGTCTGCATAGCGCCGCCGATTCCTAGATTAGTCGGAAGGGTGATAACAGCTGCACCGTTCGCTTCTGCAACCTCGCGCGTACGATCCTTTGAGCCATCATTGATGACCAGTATATGAGCAGATGGGCAATAGGTCTTCACATCATGAATCACATGGCTTATGCTGTGCTCTTCGTTATAAGCCGGAATAATGATCAAAATTTTAGAAGACGTCAATCCTTGCCGCAGGGACTCTCCGGTAACCGTACTGTCCTTTTTCGTAATGACTGCGTTCACTACATCACCACTCCATAAATCATAGTTTTGACACGCCGATGCGCACAATTATACCAATTCTACTAGATACCTCTATTAGAAAGCAACAGAAACGATTGTGAAAATGTGTAAAAAATGGTCATTTTACGCGATATTCTCATCGCTTTCATGGATATTATTAGTATTTTCTGATTGATAGATGGAACAATTTTCGAAAAAAAATATCGCCCAGAAACCAGCCAAGGACTGATAACCAGACGATACTTAGACGTTTATTTGTTTCAAAAGGTTGCTTACATCTGACCGGAGATTTTTGCTTTCAAAGCATCTTTGCTTTGAACGCCGACCATTTTGTCAACGGGTTGGCCGTCTTTGAACAAAATCAATGTCGGGATACTCATTACGCCGAATTGCGAAGCCAATTCAGGCTGCTCGTCAACGTTGATTTTTGCGATTACAGCTTGACCTTCAAGCTCAGTGGAAAGCTCCTCAACGATTGGAAGCTGCATTTTGCAAGGTCCGCACCAAGGTGCCCAGAAATCAACAAGGGAAACGCCGTTTTGAATGCTTTCGTTAAAGTTTTCTTTCGTCAATGCTACTGCCATTTCAATCATCCTCTCCAAACAATGTGTATGATAAAGGGAATACCCGTCTCACCGCTTATTGAATCATTATTTGCTAACCGCATGCGTGAATTTGCTTCAATACATCTTGAATCGTTATCGCGCTAAAATGGCTCTCGAGCTGCTTCTCCGCTGTGCAAAAAATACCGAACATCACTTGATTCATATTCGATCCAACGACACAATCCATCTCTGGATTGCCCGAGCACCAGCTCGGAATAAGCGAGCCTTGTGCCATCACTCGATAGATGTCGGCCAATGTGACCACATTCGGATCAATGGTCAGCCTGTAGCCGCCTCCCGATCCTTCACGCGTATCCACATATCCACTGCGGCGCAAACCACTCATTACCTTACGAACGCGAGCAGAGTGCGTGCCGACATTGTCGGCAATCATATCGCTGCTAGCCATTTTCTCCGGTAAATAAGCCAAGTAAACGAGACTGTGTACGGCAATCGTAAATTCGCTGTTCACTGTTTAAGGGCCTCCCTGCTTTGTACTGTAATTTTATCAGTTACAGTTAAGTTTGTCAATAGTCAGGTCGCCAAGTTACTTTCTTAGCATGCGGCATGGCCAAGACAGTTATTCCCCCTCAGATTTTGGATCGCGCATGAAAGTATTTTTTGATTCACTGTCATGTTTGAACGCTTTCACTGAATAAATATGAATGTGCAGTCTCACTTCGGTTTGACCATCCAAGCCGGAAAGCACATGCTTCCTAAGTCGGTTTTACTATGTAAAACGTTAAGGAGGTGACGCAAAATGGCATTATTTTGGAATCGTTGGATACCCGTTCGTACAGAAGGGGGTTCTAGATCGGAGCTGATTGACCGGTTGCAGGCCCATTTCAAAGCAAATGGATTGAAATCCAAAATTACCATTGAAGGCAATTCCTTGAGACGGATTCATGTGCTTAAAAAGGACGCCGATCTCGCCAAGGTGCTGCTTGACGCTTTCGATGAAGAGCATTGATGCGAGGGTTTTCAAAAAAGATTGCCTGGCAGCGGCTGCTCAAGATGAGCAGCCGCTGCTTCGGTTATTCAGCTAAGACGAGCGTCCCACTACAGAAGAGCTTCGCATCCAGCGATAGCCTTTGCGAACACCGTTGAGCACCCATTCAGGGACGGGTCTCGGCTTTTTGGACAAGAAGGGCATGTAGATCTTATTGTAAGCTTTTTTTAAATCATCCCACATCGTACAAGGCTCTTCCTTCAAAAAATCAGAAATATCAAGAACGATGCCGCGACCCTCCTTCACCATTACATTTTTCCCATGCACGTCATGAGGAAACAATCCGCGGGAGCGTGCGTAATCAAGCGCTTGATCGATGTCTTCAATAACCTTGGTCGGAATCGCTACCCCATCGATGATGCATTGATATAAGGTCTTTCCTTTTAATCGCTTTAAAATTAAATAGTAATGGCCATTATGCTCCCCAGCGTGGTAACACATCGAATAGGCAGGATGATTGCCGATTAAACGGTAGACCTCGCATTCGCTGTCCCAGCCTTCCCGTCCTGGCGCATATACTTTCACGGCTATATCCGGATAATTTCGATGAGTAAATACGCCAGCGTAATTGCCAGCACCCAGCAGCTCCCAGCCTTGCGGCACCTCATCCACACGAACCGGATTCACAGGATCGATGCTGTTCAGCGTAAGATCCGAGAGCAGCGATTGCTTGGTTAGTGAAATAAACGTCTCCAGCTGTTTCTCCTCCATGATGATCGGCTCACTCTCTTTCTATCCACATTTGTTATTTTCTTTCATTGTAAGACTACAAGGCGCAAAAATAAAGACCGAGATAAAAAGCTTTCCAGCTTCTCATCGCGGTCTTCCTGTACAAGCGGTTCTAATGGCCGCCGCTTACGACCTTAAGTCCAATCACGCCTGAAATAATCATGGATAAGAACAACATTTTACGCCAATCCCGCGATTCGCCAAAAAAGAACATCCCAAGCAATACGCTGCCGATCGAACCGATCCCCGTCCATATCCCGTAAGCGGTACTGATCGGAATCGTTTGCAGCGCTTTAGATAAGAAGAAAAAGCTGACAAAGCCCGCTCCGATTGCCCCAACGGTTCCCTTCCATTTCTTGAAGCCGTCTGACAGCTTCATAAAGGTAACGCCACCGACCTCGCCTAAGCCGGATATAATTAAAAAGACCCAAGCCATGTTACGTTCCCACCTTTTCACGATCTTTGTTGTTAGCTCTTACCGCTGACGCTTCTTGCCGCTCCTGAATAGATGAAGCTATTTCCGCTTGCTCTGTCGCAACTGCCGGCTTCTCCTTCGACACGAGCTTAAGCCCAACGATGCCTCCGACCAATAAAGCTATAAAGAACAAGCGCCAGAAATCAGCCGGTTCATGCAGCACAAGGATACCCGCTATGACCGTACCGACCGTACCGATCCCTGTAAACATCGCATAGGCAACGCCGATCTCAATTGTTCTCATCGCACGGGCAAACAGCATAAAGCTTGCCGCAAGCAGCACAATCGTCACTAAGCTGGGAACGAGCTGCGTAAAGCCCTCTGAATATTTAAGACCAAAAGTCCAGCCAACCTCCAGAAAGCCGGCTAATAGTAAAAAGATCCACTGCATGATTTTTCAATCCTCTCTCGCTGTCATCGTCCAAAGCTGCCATAATGATTGCCACACCATTCGCTTCCTTTTTTCGAACAGCTCTTCCTCATATAATTGGTTCTCGACAAGAATGCCATCGACACACACATAGAAGGTAGCGATCAGCCGCTCTTCCTCCTCACGGTTAAACAATCCCTCGGATGCTCCTTTATGCAGCACCTCTATAAGACCTTCGGTCAGCTCATTCTCATAGCGCATGAGATCCTGCCTCAGTTGATCCCTCAAATGCCGGGGCGGTACAAGAATGGTCCGCTTCAAGAATGCCTGCCCGGTCGTCAAATGATTAAGATCGGTAAAAAACTCAAATAATCGATAGACCTGTTGCTTGATCGGCTCCTTCATGATGGCCTGAAGCAGCTCTAAATATTGTTTCCGCTCTTCTGCGATTACTTCTTGAATGAGCTGCAAGAACAGCTGCTCCTTCGATTTATAATGCGCATAAATGGACGGCGTCTTGATGCCGACCGCTTTGGCAATTTCTGATAACGATGCTCCTTCATAACCGGATTCCGTGAACATCGTTAATGCTGCCTGCTTGATTCGTTCCGCCGTAGAAGGCCCAGTGATCATCCATTATCCCTCCTGCTGCCCTGTCCGTTCTCTTGCCTAACGAACGTTAGTTAGTTTAACAGAATTGTAAGACGGATCAGCCAAAATGTCAAGGTACAAGCTATTGGAACAAAAAAAGCCGTGCATGCTCCTTTTTTGAGGAGATACATGCACAGCTTAGGTAATTATTGCTTTTTGGAGTCGTTTATTCGTTGCCAAAGGATCCAACCCGTATTGATGATTATGCCTAAAACGATGCTCAGCACCATAACGACTACATTCAAAATAAGGCAATAAACGAGCAGCAGCCCAAAATCGGCATAATGGTCCGATATCGGCAGCACTTGACTAAGTATGAAAGCAAGCAGAACGCTAAATGGTATCCAGAACAAGAAGATGAAGGCCGGGAAGTACCAATGCCGATTTCGAAACAGCATGACAATAGGCACAACGAATGCGATGACCATTATTGCACAAATGAGGTAGCTCCACTCTACAATTCCGCTGTTAAAGTAGGCAGCATACAGAAAGACATTGCTGACTACAGCATAAATTGCACTTAGCAGCAGGACTAACCTCATCGATCGTCTGAACAACAGCTGCTCCTTCGCCGCCTCTTCCATTACACGCCTACAATTTCTTGAAGCGCCTTAATAAAAGCATCCATCTCGTCATCTGTACCAATGCTCACCCGCAAATATCCATTAATGCGAGGTTGATTGAAGTAACGCACAAGCACGCCCTTGTCTCTCAGCTGCTGGAAAATGGATTCAGCCGCTATGCTAGGATGCGAGATAAAGACGAAGTTCGCTTTCGAATCGGTCACCTTGAAGCCGTCAGCTAGCAGCCGCTCCGTCACCCTCTCGCGTGTAGCAATCACCTTTGCTGTCGTTTCACGGAAATAAGCATCGTCCTCAAGCGAAGCGATGGCGCCAGCTAAGGCGAGCCGATCAAGCGTATACGAATTAAATGAATTTTTGATCCGATTCAGTCCTTCGATCAGCTCCTCGCTGCCAAAGGCAAAGCCGACGCGAAGTCCTGCAAGTGAACGTGATTTCGAGAGCGTCTGCACAACGAGCAAATTCGGGTAGTCCTTAATCAGCTCGATGGCCGATTGCCCTCCAAAATCGATATAAGCCTCGTCAATAATGACAGCTTGATTCGGATTGCTGGCAAGCAGCTTACGGATGCTCTCGAGCGGAATCAGCTCCGCTGTCGGCGCATTCGGATTCGGAATTACGATGCCGCCGTTGTCCGAAGCGTAGGCTTCCACCTGCACATGAAACTGCTCGTCCAGCGGAACCAGCTCTGTCTGCAAGCCATAGAGCTTCGCATACACCTTATAGAAGCTGTACGTAATATCCGGGAACAGCAGCTTTTTCGCTGGATCGAAGAAAGCTGCAAACGCAAACGCCAAAATTTCGTCCGAGCCGTTTCCTACAAACACTTGCTCAGCAGGCAGGCCGTAATAGCTCGCAGCAGCTTGTACAAGCCCCTCGCAGGTAGGATCAGGATACAGGCGAAGATCAGCGTTCGCCGCTGCTTTGATAGCATCGATTACTTTCGGGGAGGGCGGATAAGGATTTTCATTCGTATTCAGTTTAATGTACGTTTTATCCTTCGGCTGTTCGCCTGGCACATACGGTACGAGCGAAGCGGTCAATGGACTCCAAAATTTACTCAATGGTCATTCTTCCTTTCGTTGCCTTATTCCAAGTCGTTGCTTTTAGTTTAACATTAATGGATATGCGAATCACAGAGCCTAACGGACAACAAACTTGACCAGCAGCAAGCCTATCAGCGCTCCGAACGTATTTAGAATAATATCATCGATATCGAAGCTGCCTACCCGTGTCAGCATTTGCGCAAGCTCGACGATTGTTATAAGCAAGATGGAGGCTCCGGCAAGCGCGAGCACATGTTTATATTTTTTATTTAATAGAGGCAAAAAAAGTCCAATCGGAATAAATAAAACGATATTTCCGAATAAGTTTTTAAACCAGATATCAAAATTGAAATGATCATAATGAACGATATATTTTTTTATCGTAAAGAGAGGAACGAGATTATAGCTGTATCCTTCGCCAAAATAGCGATTTCGGTAAAACAATAGCCACCCCATAATAAGCGCGTAGCCTAAGCCGAGTACGGTTAGAAACAGATTCAGCAGCAAGCTTTTGAAATGAGCATTCGCGTACATCCGCATCGTTTACAGCCTCCACGGCGCTGAATAAACCTTAAATTCATTTGCTCCTGTAATCGCTAGGCCATTAAGCTGATGCCCTGTTGCACAACCGCCGTCAACGCCGATTTTGCCGGGACCGAACCAAACATCGGGCTTGTTGTGAATATCGATTGTTTTCGTATGGCCGAAAATAACCGTTTTGCTCACATTGGTAGGTCTAGACAGAAAAGGCTGTTTAATGTAGAGAAAATCTCGCGGAGGCTGTTCCTTCCAATTCAAATAATTGGGATTAAGACCGGCGTGCACATAAATAAAATGCTCGTCCTCATGGTAATAGGGAAGGTTATCAAGAAAGGTCATGTGATGCGAATAACGCTCCTGAACAGCCTCCTTCGCACACTCGATGACATGCTCAATCGAGCCTTGCTTGGTGCCGGCATAGCTCTCAGCCGTCTGCCTGCCGCCATGGCTGGAAAATTTCAGCAGCGCATGCTCGTTTCGCTCCAGCATAACGTCGACAAGCCTCTCGTCATGGTTGCCCTGGATAGCAATCGCGCCGTCCTTCTGAACGAGGCCTATGACCTGCTCAACCACATCCTTGCTCCTTGGACCGCGATCAACGAAATCGCCGAGCAGCATGAGCTGATCCTCGCCTGGACAATAGTTCATTTTCTCAAGCAGATCATTAAAAGGCGCATAGCAGCCATGGATATCACTAATGACTAACGTTCGCTTCATACGCGTCTCCCCGAGATCACAAGATCTCTCTCTACGCCATCGAGCACCGCAACCTTAGGCAGATGCCCCCAAACCTCGAATCCAAACTTGCGAAGCAGCGCCAGACTTGGCTCATTGTGTCCGAATACGAAGCCAAGCAGCGTATGCAGCCCAAGCCGCGGGCACTCCTCGATTGCCTTCTGAATCAGCACCGAGCCAAGTCCGCGGGATCGGTATTGCTCCGCTATATAAATGCTGATTTCTGCCGTGGCATTGTAGGCAGGTCTGCCGTAAAAGGATTGAAAGCTAAACCATGCCGCAATTTCCCCTTCAATTCGCAGTACCCATAATGGACGAAAATCGGCAGAATGCTCATCGAACCACGCTCTTTTGCTATCTACAGTCGCCGGCTCCAAGTCCGCTGTAACCATTCGGCTTGCAATCGTTGAGTTATAAATGTCGACAATGTGCTCCAGATCGCTTAGCTGAGCGTCGATAATTTCATATTGCTGCTGAGACATACTCGCCACCTCTTACTTTCCTATGTGTCGCTTGCGGGGTTCCCTACTGCTTATTTATTAATGATTTATGAAGGCCAAAGGCTCTCTTAACTTTGACAAATTATATCACACCGCCGATTGTTTGAGCATCCAAAAAAATAGCCCGCCAAGCAAAATGCTCGGCAGGCCTTGTGAATGAATAACGAAGCTACCCACCCTTTAATTACCCGCATATTTAGAGTAATCATCTGGCGTGTTGAGGTTTGTGAAAATAGCTTTGCCGCCGATCGCAAGCGGACTAACGACGACGGTCTGCAGCCTCCCAAGCAGCCGCATGACACGGAAATCCTGCTCATCGAGCGCCATCGCTATTTGAGGGACCGCTCTTGTATGATAAAGCGCATGAAACGGCTGGCCGGAGGCGTGAATGACGTCCGCGCCGCTCTCCAGATGACCCATGAGCTGCGTGAGCAATTCCTCGGACAGCTGCGGCATATCGCAGGCCATTACGAATACATAACCTTCAGTAACAGCAGATAAGCCAGCATGAAGACCGGACAACGGACCACAGCCTGGATAACGATCCAAGGCAAAGCTCACAGACTCTCCCATATCGCCGAGAATACCGCGATAAATCGCTTCTCGCTCCGATGATCCGACCGACAGGATCACATGCTCTGTCAGTGCGCGAAGTTGTTCTACTAGAAGGCACAGCAGCGGCTTGCCCTCAATGAGCAGCAGCGCTTTGTCCGTCCCCATTCTAGAGCTAAGTCCGCCAGCCAGCAGCAAGCTATGAATAGGATGCTTTCCCATTCCCATTCCACCCCCCTTTAAATAGAAAGAAAGCCTGCCGAGTGTAGTAATCTCAGCAGGCTTCTGCGCTTCGCTTACTTATGCTTTGGACGGATCGAATGAGCTTTTCAGCGAAACGATTCGATTGAAAGCCAGCTTCTCTGCCGTCGTATCCTTCGGATCCACATTAAAGTAGCCATGGCGGAAAAACTGGAACTTATCGCCGCCTGCCGCATCCTTCATGTTTGGCTCAACGAAGCCAGTCAGCACCTCGAGCGAATTCGGATTGATGCATTCAAGGAACGGCTTGCCTTCCTCTTCTGCCTCGCTCGTAATAAGCGGCTCGAACAACCGGAAATCCGCAGGTACAGCGGAAGACGCTTCTACCCAGTGAATCGTGCCTTTAACCTTGCGCTCATTAAAGCCGGAGCCGCTCTTCGTCTTCGGATCATAGGTGCAGTGCAGCTCAATTACGTTGCCGTCCGCATCCTTGATCGCTTCTTGGCAGGTGATAAAATACGCATGCTTGAGGCGCACTTCATTGCCGGGAAAAAGACGGAAATATTTGTTCGGAGGATTTTCCATAAAATCATCCTGTTCAATGTAGATCTCACGGGAAAACGGAATTTGACGCGTTCCCATCTCTTCGTTTTCGGCGTTGTTTTCTGCTTCCAGCAGTTCGCTTTGCCCTTCTGGATAGTTCGTAATGACGACCTTTAGAGGTCGCAATACAGCCATCGTGCGAAGTGCCTTCAGCTTCAAATCTTCTCTTATAAAATGCTCCAGATTGCGCTCGTCCACAAGGCTATTGCTCTTCGACACGCCGATCTCGCGACAAAATGCGCGCATCGCTTCGGGCGTATAGCCTTTGCGGCGCAAGCCGCTGATCGTCGGCATGCGCGGATCATCCCAGCCGTCTACGACTGCCTCGTCTACCAATTGCTTCAGCTTGCGCTTGCTCATAACGGTATTCGTCACGTTCAGGCGGGCAAATTCATATTGGCGAGGAGTAGCCTCCATCTCGCATTCCGCGATCGTCCAGTCATATAACGGACGGTGATCCTCGAACTCAAGCGTACAGATCGAATGCGTTACGCCTTCAATGGCATCACTTAGCGGGTGAGCGTAGTCATACATCGGATAGATGCACCAAGCATCCCCGGTGCGGTGATGATGCGTATGCGCAATTCGGTACAGAACGGGGTCGCGCAAAGTGATATTCGGCGAAGCCATGTCGATCTTGGCGCGCAGCACCCGCTCGCCGTCCTTGAACTCGCCCGCGCGCATGCGCGAGAACAAGTCGAGGTTCTCCTCCACGGAGCGGCTCCGATAAGGGCTCTCCTTGCCTGGCTCGGTCAATGTGCCGCGATATTCTCGCATTTGCTCTGCATTCAGATCGCATACATAAGCTTTGCCCTTCTTAATAAGCAGCACGGCACGGTTATAAAGCTCTTCAAAATAATCCGACGCAAAACGAAGCTCATCCCATTCAAAGCCAAGCCAGCGGACATCCTCTTGAATGGATTCCACGTACTCCGTATCCTCTTTGAGCGGATTCGTATCGTCGAAACGCAGATTGGTCTTGCCCTTGAACTCATCGGCGAGCTCAAAGTTCAGACAAATCGACTTGGCATGTCCAATATGCAAATAGCCGTTCGGCTCCGGCGGAAAACGAGTGACAATTTCCTGCACATGGCCGCTCTTCAAATCTTCGACTACGATGTTTTTTATGAAATTCGAGGATGATGACTTGTTCTCTACTGCATTCTCCATCTGCGACCAACCTTTCCCACGGAAAATATTTATCCTCTTATAATACACAAATTTCCGTGAAATTATAATACTCCTTGCATGTTGGCGTCATTTTCGCAGAAAGCAAAAAAGCCCATCCTCTATTAGAGGCGGGCTGTTTAACCTTTCAATTATAGCAGCACGCTGTTGGCTCCTATAGTCCATCCCGTTTTAAAACGTTAAGATACCTGACGAGTACAGAAAGACGAGCAGCACTAGAATCGGCGCTACGTAGCGCAGCATGAACATCCACAGCCTCAGCCACCATGTGGACAAGCCTGCTTCCTCCGCAGCTCCCTTCCACGCATAGCCTACGAATAGGGTGACCACTAACCCGCCGAGCGGAAGCACGATATTGGAGCAGACGAAGTCCATCCAATCAAAGAAAGACTTGCCGCCAAACGTCAGCCACGGCGCTTTATCCCCTAAGGATAAAGCAGATGGCAGTCCGACCAAGAAGCAAAGCAGCGTCAGCAGCACGACTGAGAATTTACGGCTCCAGCCGAACGCCTCGCGGACGAAGGCCACTGGCACTTCAAGCAGCGAGATCATGGAAGTCAGCGCCGCGAAGGCTAGCAGCACGAAGAACAGTCCACCAAAAATGGCTCCCAGCGGCATCGCTGAGAATGCAGCCGGCAGCGCAACGAACACGAGACCCGGCCCTTGCGATGCCTCTAGTCCGTATACGAACGTCGTAGGAAATATGATCAAACCGGCAAGAAAAGCATAAGCCAAATCCCCGATACCTATGGCTAGCGTGGCAAGTCCTAGCGACTGCCGCTTATCAACATAAGCGCCGTAAGTCATAATAGCCCCCATGCCGAGCGATAACGAGAAGAAAGCATGTCCAAGCGCAACGAGCGCTGACTCCGCCGAGAGCTTGCTGAAGTCCGGCTTTAGGAAGAAGGCTACGCCCTCCCCTGCTCCCTCTAACGACAAAGCGCGCACGCAAAGCACAAGGAGCAAAATAACGAGCCCCGGAATAAGAATCTTATTGAATTTCTCGATACCAGCTGACACACCCCGGATAATGACGAAGCCCGTCAGCAGCATGACGATAAATTGCCAAAACACAGGCATCCAGCTTGCGTTGAAATTGCTGAAGAGCAGCGCGTAATCCTTATGCTCGAACAGCTTCCCCGTGAAGGACAGCATCGCATAATGCAAGGTCCAACCGGCAACCACCGCATAGAAGGATAATATGACAAACGCACCTAAAATCGTAATAAATCCAAAGCCGCCCCATAGCTTCCGTCCGCTTAGCCGAATGAGCGAAGTCGATGCATTTCCTCGGCCGCCTCGTCCTACTGTCAGCTCAGCGAGCAATACGGGCAAACCTACAAGAAGCAAACATATTACGAATAACATGAAAAAGGCCGCGCCCCCGTATTGGCCTGTTATATAAGGAAACTTCCACATATTCCCTAGACCAACCGCACTTCCGATCGCCGCCAAAATAAATCCCGACGACGAGAACCTCTCCTCTTTATTATTCACCTTGCCATGCAAGGGCCCTGACTGAAATTGATCCTTCATTACATAATTCCTCCCAAATTTCTATGCAAAATCTCTCTAAGGTGCTGATGGGTAGTATGACCATTTCCGAAAAATATATCTGCATTTCGTACTGGTCGGCCTTGCACTGACTTCATATAAGCGAATACATGATCACAGGACGAGAGGGAAAACGATGGTCTGGAAAAACCTCCCCACCCCTTTCAAAAACAGCTGTTAAGGAAACATTGTGATCAATATTAAAAGTACATTATATCCGAATGCCCCGTCTCTGCACAGACACCGTCAGCGATAATCTCACTTGCTTTGAAATAAATAGCGATTTTCTAAATGCTGCAAATAGCTCTGCATGCAGAGAGCGATGCCACGAATATTACGTGGTGGGCGGCATAACTCGATGGGATTTTGACCAGCATATTTCACACCCTGTGTCATTGCCAATTCCTTTCTGACTTTTTCAATGAAGCGTTCACCTAAAACGAGAGTGCATCTTTATTATTTTTGCATATAATAACCTTATTATTCGAACTAACACTCCTCATTAAAATCACAATCAATTATTAATAATAAAGGGATTAAACAACATTAACCATTATGGATCATTTAATTTTATTGCACAAATACAACTTATAAGAATCATCACTTCAGCGTTCATATCGGCATTCCGATCAGTCTCCAAGGCATAAAAAAATAGATAGAAACATATTCCCTGTTTCTATCTATTTTCAACCTACCATGATACATAGCAGTACATCCAATAATTAACGCAATTTCGAATAATGCAGATGCGATGGCGCACTTATTGTGTGACCAAACAGCACACCAGCCTATCACCGAAACTGATGAGCAGAGAGTAACTAAGCACCATTTTGGTGGTGTATTCTACCTGTGGAAAAGGAGTCAGCAAAGGCGAGAACGAGAGATGGTTACACATTACATATCTTTTGCCAGTCCAAGCAGTCTGGGAGACTATCGTAGTTCTTACCACTAGATATGCCCTCAAGATACAGCAATTTGTTACCTGCATTCCATTTCGCGCAGAAAAATAGCTGCCATCCAGCTCTACCGCCTCCAAAACGGCTGCATCTGCATCATTTTGTAATGCGCTCCCCTTCCGAGCGACGACGCTTCACTTCCATTGACCATATACAGCGGGGATCACCTCTTTTATTCGTATGGCTCGTGTTCCGCAGGAGCTTATCCGTCTTCGCTGCACAAGAAATCGCCAACTTGCGTCACTTCTCGCTCTAAAACGACTAAAATAGCCATTAACTGGGCTTTTTTTCGCCGGGAAGCCGCATGTATTTCATTTTTTAGTGAGGGAGCACTATAGTAACTGCTCGATATCGGCCTTCATATCGAGGGGCTCGTCGGTCGATTCGAACCGTTTGACGACATTTCCTTCGCGATCAATCAGAAACTTCGTAAAGTTCCATTTGACTGAATTGCCCTCAAGGTAATGAGGAAGCTTTTCCTGAAGAAAGGCATTTAGCATTTTGCCGCTAGGGTCGCTTACTTCAAAGCCATTGAAAGGCGCTGCTTCCGTCAAATGCTTAAATAGCGGATGAGCCGTTTCGTCCCTTACATCGGTTTTGGCGAAAAGTGGGAAAGATACCCCATAGTTCAACTGGCAAAAGCTTTGCACATCAGAATTTGCACCAGGCTCCTGCTCGCCGAATTGGTTGCTGGGAAAGCCAAGAATTTCGAGTCCCTGATCTTTATACTGGTCATACAATTTTTGCAAATCGGTATATTGTGGCGTAAAGCCACATTTGCTAGCTGTGTTGACAACAATCAACACCTTGCCCTTATATTGCTCCATGCTTATTTGTTCACCTTTAATGGACTCTAGCTCGTACGAATAAATGCTCATGGTTGAATGCCTCCTGTTGACCTGCTTCTATTTGAGTAAATTAAATTGTATACAACTTAATTACTAGAAAAGAATACCATAATGATATACCGCTTGTCAAACGAATCTATGATGTTAATTTTCGCACCTTACCGGGGATTTTCTACCGAGTATATTTTAAAAAATAGCTTTCCCTTTGAAAAGTAAAAAAAGACTGCTCCCGAGGCGAATGGTTTCGCCTTCTGAGAGCAGTCTTTTTGGATACGGCTATTTATAATTGCGTTTGCTTCTTTCTTCCGTTTAACCAATCGGTAAACAATGCGTAATCCTGCTCGGCTTGGCCTGCATAGGATATGGCCCAATTCGCAATAGAAGTACAGAATGCGTCCTCATCATTGCCCATCGCCTTCACGATTTCCACTTCGCTGTGGTAAGCCAGAATTCCCTGAGCCACGTCGGCATCCGCCCGAGCGTGCATCTTAGCCGTCAATTTCCCCATACTGTCCGTGACCGATAGCAAATCGCCTGCCGTTTCAAGCGATTCAAGCTTAAGCCGCTTCTTATATGGGGATCGCTCCCGCACATAGAACTGCCGATCACCTATTGTTAGCCACCCAAGGTAAGGATCCGCTTCGTGATGCATTGCCTTCTGCGTCATCGTCACCCGCTTGCCCTGATGCTCGAACATGGACCAAAATGTCTCGTCATAAGGCATGAAGTAAGCAGGCACCGGAACGCGTACCTCCTTCACCTCTAGGACGATATCATCCTCGCCCTGTGCTCCTTCGCCCGCTTCAATGAGCACATAGAACCGGTCAAGCCCGATAGAGGCCGTTCCTGAGCCATGCTTCACCGCTATATCCTTCACCTGAAAATGCCGCAGCTCCTCCGTATCATCCGCTGCAACGGTAGCCAAATAATCCGGCCACGCTTCCAGCAGAGCAGCCCTCTCCTCATCGGTAGGCGGTACGATTTCATCGGTCGCCGCAAATTGCCGGTGCTCCTGAACGAGCGCAGTCACCTTCTCCAGAAAATGCTGATCCTTGCGCTTTTGCAGCTTTTTGAGCAGCTTCTTCACCGGACCTTCCGCCTGCTCCATATCTATCGAATACGTGCCGGGGTCATCCTTCCCCTTTGCGAATCGGCGCATTTGCTTGGAATAGGCCTGCAAGTAAGCTTCAATCGAGCTGAACTGGCTGTCATACGTCTGGCCCCTGAGCCTGCCGACAAGCGCAATACTCACTGACATGCGCAGCAGATCATACAAATACGAGCCCAAGTAGCCTTCATCAAAATCGTTCACGTCATAGACGAGCGTGCCCCGTTCATTGCGGAAGGCACCGAAGTTCTCAAAGTGCAGATCGCCCTGAATCCAGGTCGGACGGCTAAGTGGCGTATGATAAGGAAACCATTCCCGTGACACGTCAAAATAAAACAAATAAGCGCTGCCGCGAAAAAACGAAAATGGCGTTTCCGACATTTTCAAATACTTCTCCTCGCGCTTGCTTCGCTCAAGTTTCATAATTTTTTGGTCAAACTCTTGAAATATCGCGGATAATGTCCGCTTTCTCAGCTTATTCTGCGTTAGTTTTACCCGTTCTGCGAGCTTCGGATCCATATGCAATCCCCCATTCGATCTATGACTCTACTTTTTGAAGCCTCATATAATCGCTAATCATAGCAAGCCGCCACGGAATAATCATGCCAAACGCCAGCAAGTAGAAAATAGCGCCGGTTTGCGGAATCGACATATACTGCTCCACGACGCGATGCAGCGCTAACCGAATGACGAACAGCGTCAGCATAATAAATATAAACGCCTTCGAGCGCCTGACATAGATTTCGGATTCCACACGCTCGAGGCGGGTCGTGACGATTAGCGGAAACGCAAAGATCAGCAAGCCGGTTAAAAACGAGGAAAAGCCCCATACCCACGGAATGTGAGTCGCCGAGAAGGCAAACATCATGAAGCCCGTTGCCATGCCTAGCGGCGGTATAATCATTTTTCGCAAATTGGTTGGCTGCTTCCCTGCTCGAATACGAAGGATGATAAGCGTAAGCCCAGCCAAAGCCGATACGATAATCGAGCTGACTTGAATAAAATATGTAGAGAGCAACACTGCGTCCTCCCCTATGTAATGGTATGAGTGCCCTATTATTTCTTTCATCGTACTGCAAAACAAGGATCACTGCAAACCGCCCTAGCCTCTTATTCCGTCTCGCCCTGGCGGTATGCCTTCGGTGAGATCCCCTCCTGCTTCTTGAACACCTTGCTGAAATATTTCTCGTCATGAAACCCGACCATTTCGGCAATCTTCGCAATGCGCAAATTCGGATTAACCATCAGCAGCTTCGCTTTATCAATGCGTATGCCCGATATGTAATCGGTAATGTTGATGCCATACTCCAGCTTGAACTTGCGGGACACATATTCTCGGCTGACGAAAAACCGCTTCGCGATATCCTGAAGCGACAGCTCCGCTTGATAATTCTGCTCGATAAAAGCTGCGATATCGCTCATTTTCGCTTTCTCGTGAGCCTGACGCTGCACGATCGCCTGCGACAATCTCTGCAGAAGCAGGCACGACCATTCGCGCCAATCCTGAAGCGAAAGTGAGCTGGCGTTGACATGCGGCGATTTTCCCGCAAGCTCTTCCATGATAGCCAAAGGCTCTTCATCCCCCGCTAGCCTGCCTGGGGCTTCACGAAGCATCTTTGCGCAAAATAAAAGCGTGTCCGTCTTATAATCCTCCAGCATTTGCGGGGCAATATATCCGCCAGAGCGTACTGCTTCAAGCCATCGTCCCGATGCAGCAGCAAGCTGCTCCTCGTTACCGCTCAGCGCCGCAACCTTCCATTCTTCTTCCCAATCCGAAAAAGCGATTCGACTGCCGCTCTTAACATCCTCGAATAAGTGAATATAACGGTTGGCATCCATCATATTTCGGCGCCACAAGGCAGATAATGCTTCCTCGTATTGACCCGGGAGCGTCTCTGGAAACGCTCCCGCCATACTCGTTCCGATATGCATGCGGCGCTGAAGCGTTACAAACAAGCCATCATTAATAGCTTGCAGAATAGCTGGCAGCTCATCCGCCTCTCCCCATACCGCAATGACAATTTCCGTAGGCGCTCCCCAATGGCGGAACGCTACGCCTTTTTGCCCTGGCAGCAGAAACTCGTTGCAAATATTGATAATCGCAAAATGCAGCAAATCACTGTCCCATGCGAAGCGCTCATGCAGCTGTCTATCGCTGGTGTCGACCTGCAATAGCGCAAGCCGCGCACTGTTCGCAACTTCGGGAACAAGCCTCTCCGCACGCAGCCTGCGCAGAGCCGCTTGCGCGGTAGCAGGCTCAGTGATCAGCCCCGTGAGCAGCTTCTCGCCGTAGACCGGCTTGAATTCATTAAGCTGCATGCTCTGCTTTTGCCTCTCAGCCCGCTCCTGCTGCTCAAGCCGCCACTGCGCGGCTGCTTTCGCCACAGCCGTATTAATAGCCTCCGGTTCAATCGGCTTCAGCAGATAGTCGATCCCTCCATGACGGACGGCCTCACGTACAAAATCGAAGTCCCCACGCCCGCTCACGACTATGAATTTAATCGTTCCGGCAAATTCGTTTACCGCCGCCATCAGGTCGACGCCGCTGCCCTCCGGCATCATCATATCCATAATGACAATAGCAGGCTTGTCCTGTCTCATCCGCTCGATTGCTTCAAATCCTCCGCTTGCTTCCTCTATTTCGTCAATGCCATGCATCTCCCAATTGACGAGCAGTCGAACGGCCTTTCTTACGCGTGCCTCATCATCCACGATCAGCGCCTTCATCGTTAGTCCCCCTTTCTTCAATCGTCCTCTTTATCGTTAGTGTAATCCGCACACCTTTAGGCTCCATATTCCGAACCTCAAGCTGCGCTTCATCGCCATAGACCATCTTCATGCGGGTTAGTACATTGTTCAAGCCGATCTTCGGCTCGGCGCCATCCTGCGCCAGCTTTAAGGAATGGCTGATGCCTTCCGTCTCAACCCCGGAGCGAGCCTCCTGTCCTCGAGGGGCAGCGCCCTGCGCGCCCTTCAAATAATGAATGCCAGCCAGCTCTTGGCGCAGCTCAGACAGCCGCTTCTCCGGAATCGCTGCCCCGTTATTTTCAACCAGGATGGCAATCAGCCCGTCCTCACGCGCTTGCGCGCGCAGCAGCAGCACGCCATCCTTAGCTGCCTTATCCATGCCATGCTTAAAATAATTTTCTATGACGGGCTGCAAAATCATTTTCGGCATCTCTGCATCCAACAACGCTTCATCCACGTCGACACGGAACTCAAACCGATTCTCGTAGCGCTCCTTCTGAAGCTCCACATACGCTTTCAAATGGGCCAGCTCATCCCTGAGCGTAATCGTACTTGCCTCATTATCCATGCTATATCGCATCATTCTTGCAAGCGCGGACAGCAGCGCATAAATGCGCGGCACGCCTAGCTCCAGCGCCAGCGTCCCGATAATTTGAATCGTATTATTTAGAAAATGCGGATTGATCTGCGCTTGCAGCGCCCGTAGCTGATTCGTCTTATTCGCCAGCTCCAGCTTATACTCGCGTAAAATTAAATTGTTGATCGTATCCATCATGCCTCGGAAGCGTACAACAACAAGGCCAATCTCATCATTCCCGGAAGGCTGGATCGGCACATTCAAGTTTCCTGCTTGCACCTGATTCATATAACGAACCAGCTGCTTCACGGGAGCCGTAATCCGCAGCGAAACGATGATCGTCGCCGCGACGATCACGGCAAGCGACAACGCAAGCAGCATCAAATTAATAGCTGCTGCTTGATTCGCCTCTCGAATGAGATAAGATGTCGGAATGCGCTTAACGATCGTCCAGCCCGCTACGGATGCCTGCACACGCTCATATACGAACAGTGCACCGCCTTGCTCAAAATGTCCGCTTTCCTCTTCTCCACTCGTCAGCGCACCGTTATACCAAGCGGCCGTGAGCGGTTTGCCAAGAAGAAGCTCATTGTCTGTAAATACGACATAGCCGTTATTGTCGATTACATACAGCTCCTCCTCGCGGGGGTCATAGAGCTGCCCTACGATGCCAGTAAGAAGCGACAGCTTCACATCCATGGAGACATAACCGAGCTTCTCAGTTGAGGGGATGCGCTCGATGCGCCGATGCAGCGTAAAGACCATCTCGCTGGGCTGCTGCGGCTGCAAAGAAGAAAAGCCGTACGTATGGCTCATATGCGTCGGCTGAAGCGATACGCTCTCGCCGCTTCCTACATAGGCATCAAGATCTGAAAAAGGAGCAATGTCGCTCGCACGCTTCGCTCCCGCCACATTCGTAACGATCGTAGCCCGTTTGCCAAGGCTTGCGTACAAGTACACCTGATGAACCTCCGGCACGGATGACTTCATATAAGACAATGCCGCGAACACGCGGCTGTCTGTCTGAAAATCGGCAAGTCCCGTTTGAAGCTGCCGATACAGCTCTGCATCCGAATACACGTTAAGCGAGCCGATATTAAGCTCCTCCAGAACTGCCGTCAAGTTCCGCTGGCCTTGATACAGCAGGTTTTGCGTATCCTCGAGCGCCCTCTCCTTCATCGACTTCGTTGTGTAGCTGTATGTCACAATCATCGTCGTCACAATCGGCACGATGGTCGCTATCAGCATAAATACGATTAGCTTAGTCCGTATGCTATTGAATCTCAAAAATAAGCCGCCTCCGCTCGCGATCAATATATTGCACCTGACCGGTCACATCCGTCGGTGTTTATCACGCTCTGTCACTTGCATAATTAAACATACAATAGTTTTCTGGTGAAAAGAAAGGGGAGTTCCTACGATGGGCAGCAAGAGAATGTCCGGATGGTGGCCGCAATTGGTATTCGTGGGGCCAGTTACCATCTTTTTTCTACTTATTATGATAATCCCGTTTCTGCTTGGCATGTACTACTCGTTTACCGATTGGAACGGCGTTGCCGGAACGGTTAATTGGGTCGGGTTCGACAACTTCAAGCAAATTTTTACGAATGATGCCGATTTCTGGTCTTCCTTCTGGTTTACAATTCGCTTCACCGTAGTTGGTGTTATTTTAACCAACTTGGTCGGTTTCTTCCTTGCCTACCTGCTCACGAAGAAGCTGAAAACGCGCAACGTGCTGCGGACGATCTTCTTTATGCCTAACGTAATCGGCGGCTTGCTGCTCGGCTTCATATGGCAATTTATATTTGTAAAAGGCTTCTCTACCGTTGGCGACATGACCGGCTGGTCCTTCTTCAACCTCCCATGGCTTGGCGATGAGACGACTGGCTTCTGGGGCATTACGATGGTATTCGTCTGGCAGTCAGCCGGTTATCTGATGGTTGTGTACATTGCATCCCTCACGAACGTATCAAAGGAAGTGCTTGAGGCTGCTGAGATCGATGGCGCTACTCGCATGCAGGTGCTTCGCAGCATTATTTTGCCGCTCATTATGCCTGCTATTACGGTTTGCCTGTTCTTAGCGATCTCCTGGTCGTTCAAAATGTTCGACCTCAACCTGTCGCTCACCAAGGGCGGACCGTTCAAATCAACGGAATCCGTCGCACTCAATATTTATGCGGAAGCGTTCCAGAACAACCGGTATGGACTTGGTACAGCGAAATCGCTCATCTTCTTTATCGTCGTTGCCGTCATTACGCTTATACAGGTTCGCGTCACCAAGAGCAAGGAGGTTGAAGCTTAATGGATACGAAAAAATATACCGGAAAGCTGTTCATAGCCGAAGCGATCATGATTATCGTCGGCTTGTTGTTCCTTGCGCCGTTTTATTTCCTGCTCGTGAACTCGGTTAAGCCCTTCGGCGAAATTATGGCCAATTCGGCAAGCTGGCCGCAGGTGTTCAACTGGGAGAACTACTCCCGCGCTTGGAAGCTCACTCGATTTCCGCAAGCATTCAGCAATTCGCTGATCATCACAGTCGTCACCGTTGTTCTGACTGCGCTCATCAGCGCGATGGGCGCTTATCGGATGGTTCGTTCCAATACGCGCTTTAACCGCATTTTGTTTATGTTTTTTGTTGCGGCTATGGTTATTCCGTTCCAGTCGATCATGATCCCTTTGTTAAAAGTCGTGAACGTGCTGGGCGTCAACAATAGTATGTACGGTCTTATTATGTGTTATCTCGGTTTAGGTGCTCCGCTCTCGCTATTTCTTTTTCACGGCTTCATCAAAGCGATTCCGCTTGAGATTGAAGAAGCGGCGACCGTTGACGGCTGTAATCCGATTACAGTATTCTTCCGAATTGTGCTTCCGCTGCTGAAGCCAATGCTCATGACCGTCATCATTTTGAACTGCCTGTGGGTGTGGAATGATTACTTGCTTCCATCGCTAATTTTGCAAAAGCCTGATATGCGTACGATCCCGCTCGCGACCTTCGCGTTTTTCGGACAATATACGAAGCAGTGGGACCTTGCGCTTCCAGCGCTTGTACTTGGCATCACGCCTATCGTAGCTTTCTTCCTGTTATTACAGCGTTACATCGTTGAGGGAGTAGCGGCTGGTTCGGTTAAAGGCTAACGCTTATAATCAAACGGTCGATTCCATATACTAATACATTATCAAGGGGGATTTGCATCATGAATAAAAAGCTGACCATGCTATCGCTTAGCCTTGTGCTGGCCATGAGCATCATCTTGTCCGCATGCGGCGGAAGCAGCAATGAAGACGGCGGCACAAACAAAGGCAAGGACGAAACAAAAACGGTAACCATTTTCCAATTCAAGACCGAAATTGTTGAAGGCCTAAATGAATTGGCTGTGGAGTTTAATAAAGAATATCCAAACATTAAGCTGGACATTCAGACGGTAGGCGGCGGTGCTGACTATGGCGCTTCCCTCAAAACGAAATTTGCTGCCGGCGACGCGCCTGACATCTTCTCAAACGGCGGCTACGCGGAAATGGAAATGTGGCTGGACAAGCTGGAGGATCTATCCGACCAAGCGTGGGTGAAGGATCTAGTTCCTTTAGCTGCTGAGCCAATGACCAAAGACGGCAAAGTGTACGGCATGGCCATGAACCTTGAAGGCTTCGGCTACATCTACAACAAGGACCTTTTTGCTAAAGCAGGCATTACGGAGCTTCCTAAAACGTACTCTCAGCTAGAGGCTGCTGCCAAAACGCTAAAAGCAGCCGGCATTACGCCATTCGCTAACGCGTACCAAGAGTGGTGGTTGATCGGTAACCAAGGCATCAACCCTGCATTTGCACAACAGCCAGACGTTAATGCTTTTATCGCTGGACTTAACGATGGAACAGCAAAAATTCCAGGCAACGAGAAATTCGCCGAATGGGCTAAGCTGATGAAGCTTACCGTTGATTACGGCAACAAAAACCCGCTCACAACAGACTACAACACGCAAGTATCCCTATTTGCGAGCGGTGAAGCTGCAATGATGCAGGAAGGCAACTGGGCACAAGTGCAAATCGACAGCATTAACCCTGACATGAACCTTGGCGTTCTGCCAATGCCGCTTGGCGAGGATGCTGAAGCGAATGACAAGCTGAACGTTGGTATTCCAGCTAACCTTGTTATCAACAAAGAATCCGATGTGAAGGAAGAAGCTAAAATATTCCTGAACTGGCTCGTTACTTCTGATATCGGTAAAGAATACATCGTGAAAAAATTCAAATTCATTCCGGCGCTTTCGACAATTACAGCTACTCCTGAGGATATGGGCGATATCGGAACCGAGGTTTATAACTACGTGCAAGCTGAAAAAGTGCTTGGCCTGCAATCCTCGAAATACCCCGATGGCGTAACACAGGAATTTGCCAGCGTCATTCAACAGTACATTGCGGGCAGAATCGATGAGTCTGCATGGGAGACTGGCATGCAAGGCGCATGGGATAAGCTTAAGAAATAAGAGATAGCAAAAGGAAACAGCCGTTTAACCGTCCATCATGGAGGTTAAGCGGCTGTTTTTTTGCCTTATGCAAAGCCCATTGCCCACTACCCGTAACAGGCTCTTCGCTTCTATTCCTTCCCCATCTTGCGCGACAGCTCCTCGGCAGCATGCTGTACCGCTTGAATCGATAGACGTCTAAGCTTGTCATCAAAGCGGTATTTGGGACCGGCAATCGACAAGCTCGCAACTAGCATTCCTCTCGAGTCGAATACAGGTGCGCCAACGGCGAATGCATCGGGATCAATCTCCCCCTGCGTAAGCGCATAGCCCTGCTCGCGAATGCGGTGCAATTGCTGCAGCAGCGAGTCCTTGGACAGATTCGGCGCCCACTTGTCCAGCACGTTCTGAATCGTTTTTTCACTCTCGTACGCTAGAATCGCTTTGCATGAAGCACCCAAGTATAACGGCAGCATTCTCCCATTCTCGGCAGAATACTGGATGAGTGCCTTGCTCCGAACCGTCTGGATGCTGGTCGCGCTCGCGCCCGAACGGATGAACAGCAGCGAAGTTTCATTTGTTACTTGAGTCAATTCCTCCATGACTGGCAGCGCCAGCGGTACAATCTCTCTATGCATCTGTTGACTGAGGCTCCTCGCAAGGTCCAAAATCCGCATGCCAAGGCCGATCTGCCCTTTGCCTCTGCGCTCCACGATTCCGTTTTGCTCCAGCGTTTGCAGGAATCGATAAATCGAGCTCTCGGGTATAGCCACCTTCTGTGCGATGTCGGTAACGGACAATGCCCCGTCCGCTTCAGCAAGCGCGAATAGGATGTCCAGCGCTCTGCCTAACGTTTGTGTGCCATTTATAGACCGCGCCTCGACGTTTGCATTTAAAGTTGCTTCTATAGATTGGGTTGTCAGCTTATGCACCTCTTCCTGTGTGAATTACCACCTGCTCGGCAGAGCCTCCCCGATGATGGATGGACGGACTGCTTTTCGGCAGCTTATATGCCGCATGCATGTCGCCGGTCAAGCTGCGAGCCTGTTCCTTATGCTTGGCGATCATGACGCTGCTCCTTTATGCTTTCCAGCGCATAGCGCGCAAGCGGTATCCCAAGCGCTTTCTCTACTTCGGGATACACGGTAGGGTCTTTGACGCTTGTGCTTAGCGGGATATGATTTTTGTTGATAGACAGCACGGCAAGCTTGCTGCCTACCTCTACATGTCCAACGCTGACGGGCAATCCCGTATCCGTAGACAGCGTCGTAATGACATCCGGGTACGTCGTTAACCGGTTGCCGCGGCTGTCGTCCGCAGCCATATATTCGTTCATGACATGAAGCGTGATGGTGTCGCCTTCAATCTCTACATCGATCGTTCCGATATCGAAGGCTCCCGAATAATGAACGTCTCTGCGCGTAACGATGCCTTGCCCAAGAATGTTGCCTTTTGTCTGAGTTACAATCGTATCGATAACAGCCTGGGCGCCTTGCGGCTGCGCTGCAATAATCGCTTTTCCAAGCTCGATTGCAATCGTAATGCCGCCGATTGCAGCATGCTCTTTAATATAGGAAGCCGGGAGCGGATGGCGCGCTGATGCGATGAAGCCTCCCGCTTGGTCGGCGGCTGTGCGCAATATGTTTGACGTCTTAGAGGGCGAGCCTTTGACGACAAGCTCAAGATAAGAGCCATTTTCGCGTTTGCCTCCCACGACAACTTGAATCGTTTCGTAGTCTTCCAAAGCGGCGAGTCCCATCGAACCCATTTTTCCGGTTGGATGCGCGCGGATATCCCCTGTTGCATCGACCACTGCCAAATCAAGCAGCGCAGCCGGGAGCCAGCCGTTGATCGTACTGGACATTCCATTTTGAGGAGTCATGACGCCTACGATTTTGCCGTCGTAGTTCTCTTGCAGCAGCTTCACCGCTTTAATATAATCCGTTCCGAGCATTTGCCAATCTGTACCCGCAGGCGCACCGATTGCCGTCGCAGTAATAACGATGGCATCATCCGGCAGCTCATGGACGGAAACGAGCCGCGGCTTCCCGATCGCTACGGCGGCTCCTCCGATTTGCAGCCCATGGTCCACCCAGCCACCCCCTCCGCATGCAAAGACTGAGCCTCCTCTTACTGCTGCCCATACATCCTCATCCGTTAGAATACGCATATGATTTCCCCCTATTTCAGCCTCGTTAACGAGCTTGTATTAATGATTTATAATCCGGACTTTCCTACCCCTGCCTCCGGCTTCCGATTCCATGTGTAGTTGGAAATAAATACGCCAGCGAGAATAATAAATCCGCCTAGAAACTGAGTCACTTCTATGGCATCTCCCAATATCAAATAGCCGGCAAGCAGCGCGATGAAGGGCGGCAGGTTATTGAATAATGAAGCGGTTCCAGCGCCTACAACAGCAACGCCGCGGGTCCACCACCAGCCTGCCAGCACGTTCAATAGACTTGCAACAACAAGCAGCACCCACATCATGCCCTCCCCGCTTGCTTCAAGCTTGCCTAACATGCCTTCGCCAGCTGCAATCGGGAGCATAAGCGCTCCCCCCACCAACGTGGAATAAAGATTGACTGTAAATGCGGATAGCCTTTGCGATAGCCTAGGAATGAACAGCAAACTGATTGAGAAGCCAAGCATCGCAATGATTAAATAAAGATCCCCAATCGACACGCCAAAGGCTGTTCGGCCTGAGGCAACGATGGCGAGAACGCCAGAGAAGCCAAGAACGGCCCCGCCCAGCTTCCTGCCCTCCAGCCTCACCCGGAAAAATATAGCCTCCAGCAGAAGGGTTGCCAGCGGGGCAACTGCATAAATAAGAGCGCCGTTGGCTGCGGTCGAATACTGAAGCCCAAGAAAGTAAAGGGGCTGCTGAATGAATGTGAAAAAAAAGGAGGACGCGAGCAGCAGCAGCCACTCGGTCCTTGTTGGTTGCTGGAGGGGCTGCGCCCTGCTGATCGCGAGCAAAATCAATCCTGTCACTAGGATCCGAAGAAAGGATAAGAGCACGGGGGAAAAGCCTCTAAGCAAATAGGCGCTAAGCACGTAGCTAATTCCCCACAAAACCGTAACGGCAAATAGCCCAATAAAAGCCGATTTGCTTGATGGCAGCGCTGTTGGCATTACAACCACTTCCTGAGTTGCCGTTTCATCAGGAATGAGACGCGGCATTTTTATACGGGAGCCGATCCTCTTCCTGCAGCTTCCACTGTACGCCGTCGACATAAATGGCATCGACTTCCTCATTGTAAAAGCTGAGCCGACCTGCTATTTCATGTACTTCCGGAAGCGCATCGGCATAGCTCCACACAATATCATCGACCGTTTGCCCATCCTCGCCAATAGCTGACCAGTAGGAGGCCGTCCCTTTGTACGGGCATTGCGTCGTCGTGGCGGAAGGCTTCAGCAGGTCGAACCGAATATCCTCTTTAGGCAAATAATAGCGGGGCGTCAAGCCGGTTTCGTACAAAATGACCGGACGGCGACTGTCCGCTATCAGCTTGCCGCCTATGTATACCTGCACATGGCGGGAGCTTGGAATCGCATCGATTCGGGAATACGGATCTCTGGCATGAACGAAAATTTGCTCTTCTTCCTCATACCAAGCATCCGCCAGCTTCCAGGCAAACGAGACATAGCCTTCTATGACCGAGCTCTCGCCTACTGGCTCTGGATATTTCCAAGCAGCACGCTCAAAGATCCGGTCACCGACAGTAATAGTTCCATATACAGCCTCACCCTTGTTCCCTTTATTCTCGCGCTGCTCCGACCAAGCAATGAGCTCCGTCTTCACATCGGCCAGAGGGAAATAATAGACAGGCAGCCTCCCCGTTTCCGTAACGACCAATACCTGCTTGCTATCCGCTATTGTAATTCCGCCAAAGATGACACGAATCCATTTGGGACTGCGCTCCGCTCGAATTTGCCATCCTGTGTGCTGACCATCACGCAATGACCATTGGGGATCGATATGCGACATATTCCATCTCTCCTTCTTCCTTTAGATACGTACCGACGTATGCCGATTGGCTGGGCGCTGCAAATTCAGATGCTCGCGAAGCGTACTGCCTGTATATTCCGTCCGGAACAAGCCGCGGCGCTGCAGCTCGGGAATAACCAAATTTACGAAATCGTCCAGGCTGCCAGGCAAATGAGGGAATGCGATATTGAAGCCGTCAGCCGCGCCATTCACGAACCATTCTTCCAGATGGTCGGCGATTTGCTCCGGCGTACCGGCAAACCCGCGTTTGTTCGTTACCCGTTGATACAATTGACGAATCGTTAACGGCTCTTGCTTCAAAATCTCCAGTATACGTTCCAGACCGCTCTTGCTTTGATTGAAGCTGTCTATTTCAGGAATGAAAGGCAGCGGCTCATCAAGCGGATAACCGGAAATGTCGTGACCGAGATAGTGCGACAGCAAATCCAGTCCAAGCTTCTGTGGCGTCAGCTCCTCAATAACAGCGAGACGCTCCTTAGCCTCAGACTCCGTCCGGCCGATAATCGGCATAATGCCCGGCAATATTTTCAGCTCGTCAGGGTGTCTGTTGTATTTGCCCATGCGATCCTTGATATCCTTGTACAGACGCTGTCCGTCCTCCAGCAGACCGCCTGGAGCAAACGTCGAGCCCGGGGCAAATACGACCTCTGATTTGGCGGCAGCCAGCTCCTTGCCAGCCTCGGAGGCGCCCGCCTGAATGAGCACGGGGTACCCTTGCGGCGGACGAGAAACGTTAAGCGGCCCTCGCACGTTAAAATCGTTGCCTTTATGCTCTAAGTTATGAAGCTTATCCTTGTTGGCAAAATAACCGGTTTCCTTGTTAAAGAGCAGGGCATCATCCTCCCAGCTGTCCCACAAGCCTTGCGTCACATCCACGAACTCGCTTGCCCGCTCATATCTCAGCGCATGCTGGAGATGCTTCTCTTTGCCGAAGTTGCGAGCCTCCTCATCCGTTTGAGAGGTTACGATATTCCACCCCGAACGTCCGTTGCTTAAAAAATCAAGCGTAGCCAGCTTTCTCGCGATATGATAGGGCTCGTTATACGTTGTGGAGATCGTCGCGGCCAGCCCTATGCGCTCGGTCACAACCGATAATGCCGACAGAAGGGTGAACGGCTCCGGCCGAATGCTGTTGGAATGGCTTACGCCGGATTCGAACCGGTCCCACACGTACAGCTCATCCGCATAAAAGAACATATCGAACTTTCCGCGCTCAGCCGTCTGCACGATTCGTTTGTAATAATCGAAATCAAGCACCCCTTCCGCTTCAGCCTCCGGATGGCGCCAGCTGGAAATATGCTCTCCCGCCGGAAAATACATCATGGCGCCTAGTGCCATCTGTCTTTTTGGTGTGCTCATTTGCAATCACGACTCCTTCATAGTTTTATTTTTCTAGCAATCCATTGGCAGTCAGCCATTCTTTGGCTACATCCAGTGCCGGTCTTTGCTTTAACTCCACTTCACCGTTTAATTTCTGCATTTCGGCATCCGTAATTTTTCCTGCAAGCTTATTTAGCACCTCTTCCAGCTCCGGATGCTCCTTCAGCACTTCGTCACGGACGATCGGTACCGCGTAGTACGGAAGGAAAACATGCTTATCATCCTCAAGCACGACAATCGGCTTCACCGTAATTTGGCTGTCAGTCGTGTATAGAATCATCGAATCAATCAGCTTCTGCTCGATCGCTTGATAAGCGAGCCCAGGATTTTGAATCGTTTTGATTTCTTTGAATTTCGGATTATAGGTTTCGAGTATCGGAGGCCAAGCATCAGGACGATTAATGAATTCCTCGCTCGCGCCAAAGATCAGCTCACCGGATTTCTCAGCCAACTGGCTGGTCGTCTTAATGCCGTATTTCTCCGCTTGATCCTTACGCAGCCCGAATGCATACGTGTTGTTGAACCCGATCGGGTCCAGCACCGTCAGCTGGTTCTTCTCTTTAAGCTCGCTTTTCACCTTGTCGTATGCCTTCTGAGGATCGAACTCCGGTTCTGCTTTAAGAATATTGATGAGTGCCGTTCCAGTGTACTCTGCATATACATCCACTTTATCCTCCTGCAAAGCGTTCCATAGCAAGGAGTTGTCCAGCGTCTCTACATTTGCCTTCAGCTTCGTGTCATTCTCAATGAGCAGCTTAAACGCATTCGCCAAAATATCCGATTCGGCAAATCCTTTGGTTGCGATGTTTATCGTGCTTGATTTGCCTGAGCCAGAAGCCGAGCATCCGCTCATCACGGCAATCAATAGTGCCGCTGCACCCAAAGCAATCGCTTTGCGCAGCGAATATTTCCCCCAGCTGTTGTTGCTTGCTGTCCATTTCCTTGCGTTCATTCTTTTCTTCCCCTTCCGTAGTTTCCTTTATATTTTGTTTTGCTGCCGCAGGCCCTTAGGCGTTAAGCGCCGATTAATCAGCAGCAGCAGCAAATTAACAACGATGACGAGCAATGAAACGGGAATAGCCCCGGCTAAAATAACATTCGTATTGATCATCGAGATGCCCCTCGTAATGATGTCCCCAAGCCCGCCTGCTGCTATATACGTAGCAATCGTAGCCAAGCTGATCGTCTGTACGGCAACAACGCGAACGCCTGCCATTATAAAGCTCCGCGCGATTGGCAGTTGAACCATCCACAAAATTTGCCAGCGTGTCATACCCATACCTGTGCCGGCTTCGATTAAAGCCGGATTAACGCCGGATATGCCCACATATGTATTTTGCAGAATAGGGAGCAGCGCATAGAGCGTCAAGGCGATTATGGCAGGCTTGGTGCCAATGCCTACCAGTGGAATCATAAAGCCGAACAAAGCGAGGCTTGGTATGGTCTGAATAACAGACACAACCGTTATGATGCCATTGGCGAGCTTCTTGTGCGTCGTGAGATAAATGCCGATTGGAATGGCGATGAGGCAGGCGATAATAACGGAAACGAGCGACAGCTCCATATGCTCGATCGTCTTTTGCAAAATATGCGCCCAGTCCGCTTTGATCGTGTTCCAGAATTGATTCATGCAAGCATCTCCTCCTTGTTGAACTGCTTCCCAAACGCCTCGATCAAGCTCGTTTGCGTGACGGCGCCCAGAAAATGATGCGATGCGTCAACGACTGGAACGATACGATTTTTGCGCAGCAGCTCAAAAATACGAGAAATCGGCGCATCGCCTCTAACATATGGAGCGTCCGTCCGCATAATTTCATTCACAGGCCGCTCGCTGCGTGCTGCCGCTTCGCTCCTCAGCTGTTCAAGTCCAATAATGCCTAGATACGTATTGGCTGGACTCGTTACAGCGAGCGCCTCCAGCTCATGCTTCTCCACATAATGAAGCGCATCGACTGCCGTGAGGTGGGAGTGGATCGATAAATGATGGGCGAGCACACTCTCAACCGTATGCTGGGGCGCAAGCGGCTGGAAACGTTCTTGCCCGATGAATTCGCGGACGAACGCATCTGCAGGATGATTCAGCAGCTCCTTCGGCGTGCCGGCCTGCACGATTTTGCCCTCCTTGAGCAGCACGATAAGATCGGCGATTTTCAGCGCTTCATCAATATCATGCGTGACAAATACGATCGTCTTCTTCACCTGCTCATTCAGCTTGATCAGCTCCTTCTGAAGCTGAATGCGGCTGATCGGGTCCAGCGCGCTGAACGGCTCATCCATAAGCACGATGGATGGATCGGCTGCCAGCGCCCGAGCTACGCCGATTCTTTGCTGCTGGCCGCCGCTCAATTCATGCGGATACCGCTTGCGATACGATTCAGGGTCCAATCCGATAAGCGATAACAGCTCTTCCGTGCGGGCTTTAAACTGCCGCTTCTCCTCTCCTTTCAGCCGCGGGACTACCGAGATATTCTCTTCAATGGTCATGTGCGGGAATAAACCGATTTGTTGAATGACATATCCGATATTTCTTCTTAGCTCCACTGGGTCCAGAGAACCGATATCGCTGCCTTCGAGCAAGATCTGTCCGGCCTCCGGCTCGATCAAACGATTAATCATTTTGAGAATCGTCGTTTTCCCGCAGCCGGAAGGGCCTATAATCGTAACAATCTTTTCCTTAGGCACCGTCAGATCAAAGTTTTCCAGCACGAATCCCGCGCCATAATTTTTGCTTACCTGCTTGAACTCCACGGCAGCTTCGCTCATATCCATCCATCCCTTCTAAAAAAATAAGAGGCCCCACTTTCCCCTAAAGGAAAATGAGACCTCCTAACGTAAGGTTGACCTCAAACTTTATTAACATATGATAATCAATGACTATATCGCAATAATAGTATAGGGTTTATCGGTTGTCAATCATTATTTATACTAATCCTATAGGAATTAAGTGTTTAAAAAAGGGTATAAAAAAAGACCTCCTGTTTTCAGGTCAGTCATCCCCAGCTAAGCCATCTATTTCGGGCTATCGCTTAATTTCGCTCGCATTAAAAAAGTCAAGCGCAGAACGGTACCAGCTTGGCTGCTCTTCCTTCACTCCGTCTACAAAAATAGCGTCCACCCGTTCATTGTAAAAGGAATGCAGGTTGGCGATTTTCGGTATTTCCGGAATCGGATTCGGATAGCTCCATAAAATATTTTCATGCAGCTGGCCGTTGATGTCAGCAGATAGATAGGCAGCCGTCCCTTTGTAAGGGCAGCTCGTTTGCAGGTTCGATTCGGTGAAATACTCCTGGCGAATATCCTCGATGGGCAGGTAGTAACGCACAGGCACACCCGTTTCAAAAACGATAACCGGCCGGCTGCTCTCCGCAACCGTCACCCCGTTCAGCACGACCTTAATATGACGGGAGCTGGCGATAGCGTCCACCCGCTTGTACGGATCGCGAGGATGAACAAAAATCTCTTCCTCTTCCTCCAGCCATTTGTCGACTTTATCCCAGTAAAAAGCGACATATCCGCGCAGCGCTTCACTCTGAGGAATCGGGTTCTGGTAGCCCCACACCGCATTTTCAATCAATCGATCGCCTACTTGGATGCTCCAGTACGAGGCGTCTCCCTTCAAAGGGCAATGGGTTTGGTGCCCGGAGGGCACCAGCAAATCCTTGCGGACATCCGATTCCGGAAAATAATAAACCGGCAAATGCCCCCGTTCATGCAGCGTCAATACGGATTTGCTGTCTGCAATGGTCACACCTCCGACCTGTACGCGAACCCAACGGGGATTCAGCTCCGCTTTTATATTTTTCTTCGACGTATCCGCCACCTGACAGGATTGCTGCTCCGTTTCATGAAGACTCATCCAATTCCCTCCTCAATAATATCAACTATAGATAATGAATTATCATTATTCTATAATATCATCGAGTTTTTCATTTCTCAATAGCTATTCAGATAAAACCAACAGGAATTTAAGTATATGGATTCAGCAAATAAAAAAGCGCCCCACGAGCCGACTTTCGACTATGAAGCGCCATTCTTCTTCGTGCGCCTATATGCGCTGATTCAACCTATGCTGCTGCCTAAACTCATTCGGCGAAAAGCCGGTAAATCTTTTGAACATGCGTGATAAATAAGAGGTTTGCATGCCCAAGCGCTCGGCAATTTCCGCGATAGTCATCTCCGAATGAAGGAGCAGGGCGCTAGCCTTTTGCATTCGCTTCTTGTTGATATAGACGATAGGCGAGACGCCAAGCATCGATTTGAAGTAGTGCAAAAAATATTTCGGGTGAAAGTGAACGAGCTGGGCCAGCGCTTCGACTGTGATTTGCTCAGTCAGATGCTTTTCGATATACTGCAGCACGATATATAGCTTATGCACCGACGGAATCGAAGCTGTTTGCAGCGGATCTACCGTGGATCGTTCAATGAACCTTGACATCATATGAAATAAGATCGATTTAACAATAAACGGCGCAGCCAGAGTATCGCTCTCGTGCTGATCGATTAGCTCTAGGAATTGATTTTTTATCGTTTCGTCATTTCTCAGGGCGATATGATGCGGTGCAAGCAGCAAATCGAACAAGTTATTTTCTCCAACGGTCGCCGTAAAATGGCACCAATATTTCAAAAAAGGATTCGTCTCATCCGTGGAGAAAGATATACGCGTGCCGGCCGGCACCAGAAACAGATCCCCTGGGACGGGGAAATATTCGATATGATTTATTTTCAGCCTGCCTTCTCCATCCAAAAAATAATAGAGCGCATTTTCTCCTTGAATAGTGTTTGTACCGCCCCAATCAGGACGTACTTTCGTCAGCGCACCCGTCGTCATGTGGATCTGCGTATTCGATAAATATGTGCGAGCCAAGTTCATCCTTCCACACATCCCTTTCATGAAGATAGCTTACTATTGTGCAAAAACCTCATATTATTATACATTCATTTCCCTGTTTTCGCATCTTACAATGAAAGAATAGCACGGTAATGGAAAGCGAGACAGCGCTTTAATGAAGGAAGCACAGCACGATAAGCAAAGGATTATCGTATGACACATTATTCGAAAGGGGATTATTACAATGAATGATACAGGACTAGCAAAGCCCACGAAACAGCAGCTTCAGTGGCAGGATATGGAGCTCGGGATGTTTTGCCATTTTGGGATGAATACCTTTTGCGATCAGGAATGGGGAGAGGGCAATGATTCGCCGGAGCTGTTCAACCCTACGCAGCTTGATGCACGGCAGTGGGTTCGCACGGCTAAACAAGCCGGGTTCGCTTACTTTATTTTAACAGCCAAGCATCATGATGGCTTCTGTTTATGGCCGACAAAAACAACCGATTATTCCGTTAAATCAAGCCCTTGGAAAAATGGGCAAGGCGACGTCGTGCGTGAGGTTGCTGATGCTTGCAAGGAAGAGGGCATCCGCTTTGGATTGTATTTGTCGCCGTGGGATCGGCATGAGCCTTGTTATTCAGACAAGGAGGCATATGACGATTTTTACGCTGCTCAGATTACGGAATTGCTAACGCAGTACGGACCGCTGGTCGAGCTCTGGTTCGACGGAGCCGGATCGCATGGCAGAGAATACGACTGGAGACGCATCATTGGCCTTGTGAATCAGTATCAGCCGGATGCGATGATTTTCAACATGGGGATTCCAACCATTCGGTGGGTGGGCAATGAGGACGGCGTTGCTTCTTATCCGTGCTGGAACACGAATGAATCAGCCAAACTAAGCATGTACACGGATGATATGGCCGCTTGGCTGCCGGAAACCCCGTCGTGGGTGCCTGCCGAGTGCGATGTGCCGATTCGCAAGGACCGCTGGTTCTGGCATCCGAATGATGAACATACGCTTCGTTCGCTGGACAACCTGCTCGATATTTATTATCGCTCTGTTGGACATGGCGCTACGCTCTTGCTAAATCTGGCACCCGATAACCGGGGGCTGCTGCCAGAGGCGGACGTTAACCGACTGCTTGAGCTCACTAGTGAAATCAAGAGAAGATTTTCCAGTCCCATTGCCCAAACGGTTGGCGAGGGCGATTCGATCCTCCTAGCGTTTGAGTCTGCGACCGAAGTCAATCACGTGATATTAATGGAAGACATCGCCCACGGCGAACGCATTCGCTCTTACGTACTTGAGGCAGAGCAGCAGGGACAATGGGTCGAGCTGGTCAAAGGAAGCGCCATCGGCCACAAAAAGATCGATCGGTTTGACGCGGTTCATACCAAGCAGCTTAGGCTTCGGGTGACGTCCAGCGTGGAAACAGCTCTGATACGGAGCTTTGCAGCTTATTGCTGCTGATACTAAAAAAGGTCCGTTTCTTTCGAGGTTATCGATTGAAATGGGCTGTTTTTTTGATTACATAGGTTTTGCGGCTATTTGTGTGTTGTGAAGCAGCAATAAATCGGTATAATACAGAAAAGAATCATTTTTGATTATTCGTGGAAGGTGGGGACTTTATGGCAGCAAGTGTCGCATTAGTCAGGCCGGCATTGGAATTAGAAGAAGCCTATTTGGCATTTTATCAGGAGTGGATGGATAGCGGAGAAGATGTTGTTCCCTGGGTGGTCGGTATAGACCCAACCGATTTCCAGGGCATGGTGCAGACTTTGCTTGCTAACGAGAAAGGCGAGCGTTTGAACGAGGGCTGGGTGCCTGACTCTACCTTCTGGCTTGTAGCTGAGGACGAACAGATCGTCGGAGCCGTGAACATTCGACATCGTCTTACCGAGAAGCTGAGGAATAGCGGCGGTCACATCGGCTACGGCATTCGCCCATCCGAGCGAGGCAAAGGCTATGCGACTAAGCTATTGGCGTTAGCCTTAGAGGAAGCGCGGCTGCTAGGAATCCACAAGGCGCTTGTCGTATGCAACGAAAGCAATATCGCCTCGGAGAGAACGATTATCCGCAATGGCGGTGTACAGGACACCTCCTTCGTGGAAGAAAACGGCAACGTGATTAAGAGATATTGGATCTAAATAATAGAGTATGCAAAATTCATCAATCTACTAGAATCTACGCGGGATTGCTGTTATCGAGATCGGTAACCCCGCATCATTCGAGTAATTTTTTTATGCAGCTTCCTACAAGCAAAATCAAACCGTATTCTCCTAGTCATCTAAGTAACGAATGAAATCATGAGCAAGCTCATATCGGACGATCCGTTCACGATTGCCGCGATAATAGGGCAGCAGCCAGCCCTTGGCGCATAGCTTTTGCAATAGGTTAACCGCCGTTTTTTGGTCTATTTCAAAGTGGCGCTCCACGTCCTTGGGCCGAATGGGCTCAGCTCGCTGAATCGCAAGCCGAATAATTTCTTTCTCGGCAAGCAGGGCACGCGTGATCGGTGACTGCCCGGATTGATACCTGCTCGTCACCATGCGAAGCATCGTCATGCAAAGTCCGGGATTTTTCTCTACGTCATCGTAAGCGAACGAGATAACATGAAAGCCCATCGCGTGCAGGAAAGCTTCCCGGTTTAGTTCGTTGCAATATTTTTGCCGATCCATATCGCGTACATGCGAAGCAAAACCTTTGATTTCAAAAATCAGCTTTACCCTTCCTGGAAGCCAAGCAAAATCAGCAAAATAGGATCTTCCCCGCCAGTCCAACACCTCATACTCAGGATGCAGATGCTGAAAGTCCCCCCGAAGAGGCCACCATACATTGCGCAAAAACAACGACTCAGCGTGTCCATGCCCTCTCTCCAGCTTGCCCCGGCGTTCTCCCGACCTATTGTCGATATGCTCCTGTATAAAGGAGCGATGCGCTTCTTCATATCCCATTTGCATACATCCTCTCTGGAAAATAGAAAACGCCCCGCTATCACTCACCTAGGAGTGTTAACGGGGCGTTCTTCGTCTCTTGCCTCTGATTATAGGGCAACTAGCGGGATAGGACTAGTCCTAGTTTGAAAATTGTTCTAGTAGCCTCCACTTCCAAACCGACTTCTCAAACATCAACCCTCTCACAACATATAAGCTGCGCCAAAATGCGCGTTAGTCCCCCACAACCAAGCCCCAAAATACTTTCGTGAACCAACTAGCCAGTTCCCTTTCATTTTGGACTCAACACCAAAATATGTTTAACGCCTCACTAGCGGATTTATCGAACGACATTCGACTGGGCTTGTGTTATCTCCTCTCCAACAAGGAGGTGCAAGTCGGAAAAGATTCCATGTTCAGCTTAGTTCACTATGGAAGAAAACCCGCGGCAGCCTACTCAAATGCACTAACCACCACACTTGGATGATTTTAACTGGAATTTCTCCAGTTAATTTCTTGTTTAAGCCCTCGAAATGGAAATTTCACTAAATTAACAGGAGTTTATCCTGTTATTGGTCGATATCGCGCCTCTGACTAGTAATTAGCGGGAGGTTTTCCTGTTATTTGGTGCGGTATCGGGTTACAGACATGCGGTTAGCGAGGGGTTTTCCTATCAGTAAGTATCGGGATCGGGTCTCAGATACGGTTTGACAGGGAGGTTCTATTGTTATTTATACCAGCAGAAGGTGTCCGTTATTGGTACGATACCAGGTCACAGCGCTGCTCCAGCCGCGCCAAGCAGATGAATATGCTATTATCGTTCCCTCAATTTATTCGCTTGGCTAGAATAATCACTGACCGTAACTGTCAGCAATCGTTAGGTATACTTGGCAATAGGAACGACAAAAATGCCATTGGAGGAATGATTGTGTACACAACGCTGGAGCAATTCGCAACGGAATGGGAACAAGAAACGCGCAGGACGGAGAATGTACTGAAGACATTGACGGATGATTCGCTGGCGCAAGCCATCATGAGCGGCCGCAGGACGCTAGGAACGCTGGCTTGGCATCTTGTCACGTCGATCGGATTCATATCTACACTCGGTCTAGAGCTAGAATCGCAACCGCAGAACAACTCAGCGCCTGACTCAGCAGCTGAAATCGCGAAAGCCTATAGCAAAATCGCACGTTCCTTGCTGGATGCCGTGCAGTCGCAGTGGAACGAGGATACCCTTGCCGCTACACAAACCGTCATGGGCGAGGAATGGAGCAACGGAGCCTCCTTGCACTTTGCCGTCCTGCATCAAGCGCATCATCGCGGACAGATGACCGTGCTTATGCGGCAAGCCGGGCTATTGGTTCCGGAGATTTATGGTCCCACCTACGAAAGCTGGCTCCAAAAAGGAATGGAGCCGCTCGTGTAGAATCGTTATGATAACTACAACTCATCATCAAAAAAGAAGGTATGAACCAATATGTCCAAAGCAGACTCGATGCTGTCCATCCTATGGCTGCTCCGGTCCGGCAGAAAGATGACGGCGAGACAGTTGTCTGATGAACTCGAGATTCATATTCGAACCGTCTACCGCTGCATCGATTCCCTATGCGCAAGCGGTGCGCCGATCATGGCGGAATCCGGGCCAAACGGCGGCTTTCAGATCATTGGCCGCTTCGCCGACACCCCTCTTATGTTCGATTCGGAGGAGCAGAAAGCATTGATGCAAGCGTCCGTCTTCGCCGAAGCAGCCGGTTATCCCTTCACAGAGGCTTTAAGCCGGGCCATCGACAAGCTCAAGCTGTATACGAACGAAGAACAATCGGAGTATCTTCATCGCCACAGCCACGGCCTCTCCGTCATCTCTCCCCCGGTCGCAAGCCACAAGGCATCTATCCTTCAGGAGCTGGAGGAGGCTTGTGCGCGAGGTCAATCCATTATGATTGATTATGACAAAGGAAGAGGGTCTGCCGTCTTAAGAGAATACGATCCTTATGGCATCATTCACTGGAAGGGCAGCTGGTACACGGTTGGCTTCTGCCGGCTGCGGCAATCCTTGCGCAGCTTCCGGGTGGATCGAATTTTGCGCATCATGGAGGCTGGAAACCGATTTGAACGCCCTGCTGATTTCTCCTCCAAAGACTTCCTGATGGGGCAGCTGCTGCCTGATTCTCTTGGGACGGAAAAACTTATTGCGTTTAGGGTGCGCGCGCACGAGCAAGTGCTGAATGAGCTGCAGCGACACTGGCTATTCGGACATGCCTTAGTGGAGCGATCGGAGGAGGAAGCTTTGTTCCAACTAGGCGCCTCCTCCCTCCTATCCTACGTCCCTTACTTTCTACTCCCATATGGCAAAGCGCTGACCATCCTTGAGCCGAGCAATCTCATTGAAAAATTGGCAGAGATAAGCAGCAGTCTCGCCGCGCATTATGGAGCTATGTTGAACCCAACAACAGAATCGAAAGGATGAAACCAATGACCAAATTTACGATGTACGGAAAATTAATCGCTCAGCCGGGCAAACGGGAAGAGCTTGCACAAATGCTGCTCCACGCGGCAGAAGGACTTCAGTCCAACCCAAGCTGCGAGCTCTACATCGTCAACGTCTCCGAAGACGACCCTGATGCGATCTGGGTAACCGAGCTATGGAAAGACGCAGATGCCCATGCCGCTTCGCTGAAGGATGAACAAACTATAGCGTTGATTCAACAGGCACGGCCGCTTATTGCAGGTGTAGAGCCGTTACGGCTAAAGCCTATCGGCGGAAAGGGTCTTTAAAATTGCTTATTCACAATGAAAAAGTCTTTACCCTATAACAAGCCCAAAAAATTTCACTGAGCTCTGCCAAATAACCAAATAAACGCATAAAAGGGGAGGCACAAGGCATGCCTCCCCTAATTGCATTATCCCCTCGGGATAAACTTGCTGATATCAACGTCGAGCGCCTGCGATAGCTTCATGCCAAACGTCCGGTCGGCACGGAAAAAGTTGCAGATGGCGCGGAGCCTAATATCGTCATTTGTTTGCTTCAGCTCGCCAACCACGTTGGCGATAAGATTCGCCTGCTGCTCCTCCGGCAAAGAGCGGTAGCGCTCGCCAGCTTGGGTGAAGTCGTCGGTTTTGTCGATCTTTTGGCGGCCAGCCGAGCCTTGAAGGGGAACATAGGAATCGGCGTATGCTGGTGCCTCCTTCGGGCTCTCCGACGAGCTGTTAGGCTCGTAATTGACTGAAGACGGGTTAGCCTGCATCGTCATCGCGCCATCCCGCTGATAGTTGCGCACAGGCGCATAAGGACAATTCACCGGAATATGCAGGTAGTTCGCGCCCAAGCGGTAACGCTGCGTGTCCGGATAGGAGAACAAACGGCCCTGCAGCAGCTTGTCCTCAGACGGTTCGATGCCCGGCACTAACGCGCTAGGCGAGAAGGCCGACTGCTCCACCTCTGCAAAATAGTTGACCGGATTACGATTTAATGTCATCGTTCCTATCTTTTGCAGCGGATACATATCCTCCGGCCATACCTTCGTGGGATCAAGCGGATCAAACGCATACCGCTCTACATGATCAACCGGCATCAGCTGCACGTGAAGCTCCCACTCTGGGAAGTTGCCAAGCTCGATCGCATCATGAAGGTCGCGGGTTGCGTGATTAAAATCTTTGCCCTGCATCTCGCTTGCCTCTGCCGCCGTAAAGTTGCGCACCCCTTGCAGCGACTTCCATTTATATTTGACAAAGGTTGGCTTGCCCGCATCGTTTATCCATTTGAAGGCATGTACGCCAAAGCCATCCATTTCGCGGTAAGTGGCAGGCGTCCCGTCATCCGAAAACAGCCAAGTCAGCATATGAGTAGATTCCGGCGATAGCGTCATGAAATCCCAGTAGCGCGCTGGATCTTGTAAATTCGTATTTGGCGCAGGCTTCAAGGAATGAACCATATCAGGGAACTTCATTGCATCGCGGATAAAAAATACGGGCAAATGGTTGCCTACAATGTCGTAATTGCCTTCCTGTGTGTAAAATTTAACTGCGAAGCCGCGCGGATCACGCGCCGTCTCCGGTGAGCCCGTTCCGTTGATAACGGTCGAAAACCGTACGAACACCGGTGTTTCCACGCCAGCTTCATGCATAAAATGAGCCCTCGTGTGAGCCTTCATGCTGACCTCTGTACGGAACACGCCGTGTGCACCTGCTCCTCTTGCATGCACGACGCGCTCTGGTATGCGCTCCCGATCAAAATGCGCCAGCTTCTCAAGCAGATGGTAATCCTCTAATAATGCGGGTCCGCGCTGTCCTGCCGTTCGAGAGCTTTGATTATCGCCTACTGGCGTTCCTAGATTGGTCGTTAAATAGTTTTCCATGATAGCACCTCATCGATAGTTTGTATATTTAGACTTGGTCTAAATCTTTAAACTAATCATATCGAATCTGTGATGGACTGTCATGAAAACACTATGAATACTCGATGAACATTTCATGAAGAGCAGCCAGCCTCCCTGCCGCATCAAGCAGCAGGAAAGAGCTCCATATACTTATCGGTCGCGATGATCCGCAAGCCGGTAGCCTGTGCCGCGTACCGTCACAATATATTTTGGAGATACGGCGCTGTCCTTTAGTTTTTTGCGCAAGCTCTTAATATGCGCGTCAACCAAGTTGCTGCCGCCATAGAATTGCAAGCCCCATACCGTATCAAGCAAAGACTCCCGCGTAAGGACAGAGCCGTCCGAGGACATGAAATGGAGCAGCAAATCATATTCCGTCTTCGTGAGCTCGATGCGCTGGCCGTCGCGATCCACTGTCATTTTCTTCAGATCGACCGTAATATCCTTGAACGAGCGAATATCGTCCATTGCTGCCTTCGCAGCGCCATTCGGCCGATTCAGCAGCATGCGGTTGATTTGCTTGATCGCTTGCTCCGGCTTAGCCGGCCACACAAGCAGCTCCGCCGCTCCAAGGGCGAAGGTACCGCGCGTATCATATGACTTCTGATCCAATAAAATCAGGACAGGAACGGCATGCATATCGGCAGATTCCAGCAATTCCGCCCCTGCCTGCAGCGTATTGCCGCTTGACGCGTGCACAACTGGAATCGCATCATAAACAAGCAGCTCCGGCTGCAGGCTTTGCAGCATGCTTTTGTTGAAATCATGCAGCGAAAACACATCGAAGCACTCGGACGACAACGCCACGAGTAAGCTCTTGACCCGTTCGGGCAGCGGACTAATAATCATGACTCGCTGGGTGAGCGAGCAAAGCATTCCGTTTTGAAGCAGCTCCTCCTCGGAAAGGCTTGCTGCATCGCTATTATTTGATGAAGTTCCTGCACTCAAGGCGGACTCGTCTTCTATGATGGTTGCATCGCTCTGCTCTAAGGAAGCCAGCCTATCTCTTGAAGCCTCGTCCTTTATGATTGCTTCGTCGCGCATGATTCGCAAACCCCCTCTAATACGACCTGTGCATGTTCAATCTTATACTTCGTTTCCAGCGCTACATGTTGCAGCCATTCGTTTGGCAATTCGACAAGCACCTCATCCACCCGGCCGCATACCATGCACACAATGTGCTGATGCTCGTCGGTCCGCGCATCATACCGGCTTACCGCCTCGCCTAGCTTGAGCTCGCTAATAAGTCCTGCATCGGTCAAATAGCGCAGCGAATTGTACACGGTACCGTAAGCAAAGTTGAAGCCTTTCGCGCGCAGCCGATCGATGACGTCCGCCGCCGTTGGGTGATCTGCAGCATGCTGCACCACTTCCAATATCGCTTTACGCTGTATCGTTAAGTTAATTTTGTTCATTAGAACATCAATCCTTCTATTAATGACTTTAGACTAAGTATAAATTCATATGCATAAATGGTCAACCTCAATGGTCTCTTTGCGTGCTCTGATCGCTCTGAACCGTCCATTAGCTAGGCTGTGAAAGCGTCGCAATTTTTTTGTCGAAATAAATAATCTGAATATTTACAAAATTCTAATAATGATGTATACTAAGCCTATCTTAAGCGAGAGGGGATAGCCCATTGAAGTAGGTTAGCGAAGCATGTCTCATTAAATCGGGAAGGAGTACCGAAGCGAATTTTGGACATGCGGGGACAATAGCGAAAGTGATGCAAACGACCATTTGGATGACAGGTACTTATGGAAGGAAAGGATTTGAAACAAATCGAAAGGATGTTGATCGAGGTCAAGAAGGATAGGATCGAAGTCGATAGGGTTTGTAACAAATTCGAAAGGACAAAGAAGAATTAAGGCAAGCAGCGGATTGGAGCGTTTGAATAAATTGAATAGTAGTTTCCCAAGCAGGTGAAGGGCTTCTGGTTATCATAGATAAGCAGAAGCCCTTCTTACGTCTGTCTACAGGATTGGACTGAGCAGTCTGGAGATCGATTCCTTGAAACGGTTCATAAGCGGACGCTTCCCATAAATTTCAACCGTAAGCTTCGTGCAATTTTCCATATCCGTCTCAAAAATCCGTTGCAGCTTAGCCGATGTCTGCGTATCATAGATAAATGCGTTCATCTCAAAGTTCAGCTTGAAGCTGCGGATATCGAGATTGGCTGTCCCAACGGATGCGATCTTGCCATCGATGACCAGCGTTTTCGCGTGAAGGAACCCTTTCTCGTATAAATAGCATTTGACCCCGCCTGCGAGAAGCTCGCCCAAATACGAATGTGTCGCCCAATACACGAAGAAATGATCCGGTTTGCTTGGCAGCATGATGCGCACATCGACTCCGGATAAGGAGGCAATCTTGAGCGCAGTCATTAAGCTTTCATCCGGCACAAAATAAGGCGTTTGCAGGCAAATTGTCTTTTTGGCGGCATAGATCATTTTGATATATGCATCCTTGATTTGCTGATATTCGGTATCCGGCCCGCTTGCGACCAGCTGCATGCCAATCGTGCCAATATCTTCGCTCATAATCGGAAAATACAAATCATTCAAAATAATTTTGCCGGAGGCAGCCAGATTCCAGTCCATTAGAAACTGCGCCTGCATTTGCAGCACCGCATTGCCCTGCACCCTCAAATGCGTATCTCTCCACTCGCCGAAATGCTCGTTCAACCCCAAATATTCGTCACCGATATTAAAGCCGCCGATATATCCGATCTGACCATCAATAATAACGAGCTTGCGATGATTGCGATAATTGATTTTCAAATTCAGGTAAGGAATTCGCGACGGGAAAAAAGCCGCTTCCTGGCCTCCGGCCGCGATCAGCTCTTGAAAATACCGCTTCGGCAAGCTGGAGCTTCCAATATGGTCATACAAAAACTTAACCTCAACGCCTTCTGCCGCTTTTTTGGCTAGCGCCTTCACCAGCCTTCTGCCAAGCTCATCGTCGCGGACAATATAATAAACGAGATGGATGTGATGCCGAGCGGCCTCGATATCCTTCAGCAGCGCGTCGAACTTCTGATTGCCCTCAGTGTAGATCTCAACCGCATTGTTGCTTGTGAATACCGCATAGCTCGTTTTCAGGCTCATATAGATCATATCCTGATAGTTGTGCATCGCCGGGTCATGAAATGAGATTTCACCGTCGCGGAGCTGGCGCATCTGCCTCTCTATCGTATGCTCGATGATGCGCTGGCTGTCGCCGAGAAGCTTATACAGCTTTCTTTTGCGTACCTTCTGCCCCAATATCAAATACATGACAAACCCGATAACGGGGATAAAGAAAAGCACCATTAGCCACGCCCATGTCGTACTCGCATTGCGTCTTTCGAGAAAAATGACGGTAACCGCCAAAAAAATGTTAAGAATCATAATAATCGCGTAAGTGTTTTGCATAATGGCCATTCGTATAATAAGCACCTCGATCTGATGTAAAAGCTAATGCGATCATACTCCAAGCACGATGTATGTTCAAGCCTCATTATATGCTACAATTCAAGCAGAAACGCCTAACGCTTCATTAAAGAGAATAAAGGTTCACCCTACTTTAAATATAAGCCAAAAGCAAAAGGCTGAAACCATAGCCTCATTTCTTATCAATAAAACTATAAGACCCCGCAGAATTGATACTGGAGGAACTACGATGGACATACGCAAATTTAGACTCGACGAGAAAGCGCTCAGTACCTATAGTGAAGAGCGCGACGAATATGAGCGCGATTATGCAAGGCTCATACAATCCCCCGCCTTTCGCCGCCTGCAAGGCAAATCGCAGGTTTTTGGCGCAGGTACGGGCGACTATTACCGGACTAGATTGACCCATTCGCTTGAAGTGTCCCAAATCGCGCGAGAGGTTGCACGCAGGCTAGGCAAGCAATATAGCTTCCTATCGCGCAAGGAGCATCCGGGGCTCGTATTGGACCCTGCGGTCGTTGAGATTGCCGCGCTTGCCCATGATCTCGGCCATCCGCCGTTTGGACATAAAGGCGAGGAAGTGCTTAATCATCTGCTTATGGAGGAATACGGCATTCCTTACGAGGGCAATGCCCAAAACTTTCGGGTATTGATGTTTCTGGAGAAGCGCGCAGGAAGCGGAAGCGGCCTTGATTTGACCGCCGCCGTCTTGCTCGCCGTTAACAAATATCCGTTCAGCCTTGATGAGCCCGGACGGCTCAAAGGCTTATACGGCTCCGAATGGGGTGAGATCGAGCAAATTCGCCAGTCTTGGAAAATGCCGATCGGCTGCTCGACGCTGGAAGCCCAGCTTATGGATCTTTGCGATGACATCGCATATTCGACACATGACATCGAGGACGGCATTCGTGCCGGCAAAATTCAAATGAACCGCACCTTCTTCGAGGACAACAGGCTCATTGACCACGTCGTTCAAGAAATCGTAGAGGACAAGGTCAATAACGGCATCGGCTGGGGCGGGGTCGATATTCCCGCCATGGTCAAACGCGTTCTCGTCTCTTATTTCGAGCAATGGGAGTCGCTGTACGTCAGCTGTGAACGCGAGCCTTCCCGCACGAGACGGGAAATGAAAGCGCGCTGGGTCAGTCTATTCGCAGGCAAGGTTGGCATTATTGACGATACTTCTCGCGGTTGGAAGAAGGTTACGTTCGTCAACAACGGACAGCAGGATATCGAATTGCTGCGGACGATGGAAATACTGAAGAAGCTCGCTTGGGTGACGCTCATCAAGGATTTCCGCGTACAGCGGCTGCAAATGCGCAGCGAGATTATGGTCCGCAGGCTTTGGGACAGCTTTAAGGTGCCTGACTCCGGCCGTCTCATCATTCCGCCGGATTGGATCGAGAATTATGAGCTCCACAAGAGCAAGTGGAGCTGGCCGCGCTTTGTCGCGGATTATATTTCAGGCATGACTGACGCGTACGCGGAGAAGGTCTACGCCGAGCTCTATGCTAGCAAGTCCGGCTCGATTTACGAGATGGATTAACAAGAGAAAGCGCAGCTTCGAATGAGTTGATCTCATTCGGGGCTGCGCTTTTTTTGAGAAAAGGACATTCATAAGCTGACCAGCAAGAACACTTTTAACCGCAGCCCCTGCTGTCATTCGCTCTTAGTCCCGTCCAGCATTTGCGCTAACCGCACCTGCGGACAAATCCGTAATGTAATCAAAGAAACGAACCGGATCAACGTCATAGACAAGGCTAACCGGACGACCATCCGAACGCTCTACCGTACGGCCTTGGCTAGGACCATCCTTGATGACGCCGCTGTGTACGGTCTTGATCTCTACCAGATCCGGGTTGCCGACAACAGCCGTCGTAAGCACATCCCATAGATAATAGGTCGAGTTGGTTTCCATGTAGACAAGCGGAGGACATGCCGCATAGCATTGCCCAACAAAGTCCAGACCCTCATGCTTCCGAAGCGAAGCCCATCTGTTGCGAACGTCCATCGTAAGCGGAACCTTATTCGTGCTCTCCAGCGCAACAAGCAGGATAGGTATGCTGCTTGCCCATACCCGGTGCACAGCCTCCGGGTCCCAGAAGGCGTTCCATTCCGCTGTACCGTCATGCTCAGGCTCTTGGACGTTGCCCCGTTCATTAAACGTGCCGCCCATCCAGACGAGCTTCTCAATCTTCGCTTCTACGTCCGGCGCTTCATCCAAAGCTCTTGCCAGATCGGTAAGCGGACCCGTAAACAGCAAGGTCACCTTCTCGTCAGAGCGGCGAAGCTGCTCGATCATATGCTGATGCGCCGGCAGCGCCGCAACCTTTGTGCGGATCGTACCCGACTCATTCAGAATCGGAAGCGCGTCTACAAAAAACGTATGCATCCGCCATTCAGCCGGAAACGGATTCACGCCGCGCGAATTCGACCTCGCGACCTCGATCGCCCCCGTCTTCGCCGGATTGCCGAAGCGATCGATGATTTTGCGGCTAGCCTTCTCGCCAGGCTCCAAATAGCCGTCAGCGGGAATAACCGATACGCCAAGCAGCTCTACGTCTTTCATTTGCAGCAAAAGAAATAACGATACTAGATCATCTACGCCAGCATCATGATTAAAATAAAGTTTAACTCCCATATGAATCCGTCCTCTCTGCGTATAAAACGATATATCGTTTGTCCATCCTATAAATAAGGAGGTGATTGGTCAATGGCTAAGGATGTGCTTTGCGAAGTGAATTCATGCAAGTACTGGGCAGCAGGAAATCACTGCGCAGCCTCTTCGATTTATGTTGTCAGCAACCGTGGCAAGCAAGCCAGCAACTCCGAGGAAACAGATTGCAAAACGTTTGAACCAAAGATCTAAACGAATGTCTTACCAATAGAACAGCAGCGCGAGCGCATGAAGCTAATTGACCTCATTCGTCAGTTACAGATGTCGCTTGCGCTGCTGCTATTGCTCCTTATTTTGTAACCGGAACCGCATCAAAATACTCCTCAAGCGTCTCTCCGCTCTCCGCAATCTCGGCAGCCAGATCCTTGCCTACATAACGTAGATGCCACGGCTCGTATTGATAGCCCGTTATTTCTTCCTTGCCCTCCGGATAACGGATGATAAATCCGTAATCATGCGCATGCTGCTCCAGCCACAGCGCTTCCTTCGTATCCGCAAAGCAATCAGCCGCCGCGCATTTGCCGTCACTGCCGGACACATCGATCGCCAGACCCGTCTCATGCTCGCTCGTCCCAGGAAAAGCGCTGTATGTTCTCGCCTTCTCTAGACCGTCTCTCTTCACATAACGATCAAACAGCGTTTTTTGCGTACTGTGCGAGCGATAAGCGGAAACGCCAGCCAGCAGAATGTTGTCACTCTCCGCTGCTCCAAACATCTTCTCAAGCGCCGTTGCCGCCTCTTGCCTCATTTTGCGCTTGTCCGCTTTTTCGGAAAATATAAAACGCACATCGGGATATACTAAATCTGATGGGTTATATTCCTCAGGGAGCTTATGCTGCTTGTTGACGAGCACCGCCATTTCCTCAGGCTTTGCGATAACAGCCATTCCATCCTCTGTCTGCCCGCCTTCTCCCGCTCCAGCGTCTTGACTCGGCTTATCTGTCGGCGAAGTAGCGGTACCCGCATTCGTGTCCGAGTCGCCAATAGCCGCATTTCCCTCAGCAGTCGCATCGCCATCTGGCTCTGAACCGGCATTGCCCGACACTTCCCCGCCGCTTTCGACCGCTCCATTCCCGGCAGCCTGCTTCGCCGGCAGCGTTTCCGAATCACCGGTTTTCAGAAAAGAGTAACCGATGACCATGGCGGCGCATACCATAACGAACAAAAGCAGCCTTTTTCTTCTTTTTTTCATGTTAAGCCTCCAGCTAATATTTTACATATATTTCATGTAATTATACTTGTATTCATGCTATCTCTAATAGCAGCTACCTAATAGACTACTAAAACCGCAGCAATGTTTCAATCTAATAGCTTGGTAATCATGTAACCAAATAGAAATAGAACAAAAACATGTATGAACTGCAATTTTGATTATTATAAGATTGGGCATGGAGGAGCCTTTTGCCTTTTGACATTCGACTATAATTAGGAGCATAATGGGATAAGAATTTACAGAACGCATATATATTATTATGAGCGGGCTGGCTGCCTCAGTGAGACGGCCTGTTTTTGCTGTGAAAGGTAGGCGGTTATATGACATTTTTAACTCCCAAACGACTGCTAAGCACTCGTCCCATCCTGTTTTTCTCGTTTATCATGCTGCTCAAGAGCTACCTAGCATGGATGGTCATTTTCGAGGATGGGTTTTCTTGGACAACAATTTTAAAAGAAATTCCGTTTGTTCTGATCGTGTACTGCCTCATTGAGTATTTTGCATCCAAGCGCAAGCTTATCTACTATTTGATAGCGAACCTATTAATGACTCTGATCCTATTCGCCGTCATTATGTATTATAAGTATTACGGCGTAATCGTGACTTATCTCGCGCTAGAACAGGTCAATCAGGTAACGGCGGTCAAAAACAGCGTATTCTCGTTGATGGACCCTTACTACCTGCTCATCTTTATTGATATTATTATTATGTCGGTTATATTGTTTCGTCCAAAGAAGGCGATTAATTGGAAGAAGGAAAGCTCCCGCAAAGAGAGCAAACGACTTGTCGTTGCGCTGTTTACCATTTCAATCGCGCTTTGCTTATTCAACATTTTGCCAAACCGCGCCAGCATGAATGAGATCGTTAAAGCGGAACAAATGGGTATTCTCAATTACGAGGCTTATATGATTTTCTCGAATAAAGATATCGACTTCGTCGATCCAAACCATATCACTCAAGCCAAAATCGATAGCGTCAAAAAAATCGGGCAGCCGGCGGCACCGCAGCTTTGGAAGACGGCATCCGGTAAAAACGTCATTATCATTCAAATGGAATCATTCCAAAACTTCCTCGTCAACCTGAAAATCGACGGGACAGAAATTACGCCGAACATTAATAAGCTCGTGAACGAAAACTATTATTTCAAACATTTCTACCAGCAGGTCGGCCAAGGCAACACCTCCGACGCTGAATTTGTCGTCAACACATCTTTCTACATTCCGCCGCGCGGCGCGGCAACGATGATCTACGCCGATAAAGAGCTTCCAAGCTTGCCGAAGATGCTGAAGGCCAATGGCTATGACACGACAACCTTCCATACGAATGTCGTCGAGTTCTGGAACCGCGGCGAGCTTTACAAGGCGCTTGGTTTCGACCGTTATTACGATCAGAAGTTTTTTGGCAATGAAGATGCCGTGTTCTTCGGAGCCTCTGACGAGCAGCTTTACAAGAAAACAGCAGCCGAGATGGACCGCATGAGCCAAAACGGCAAACCGTTCTACTCGCACGTTATTTCAATGACTGCGCATCATCCGTTTACGATTCCAGCGGATAAATACAAAATGACGCTTCCGGAACGTTACGAGAATACTTTTGTCGGCGATTATATCCGCGCCCAAAACTATGCCGACTTCGCGCTAGGCCAGTTCATTGCCGATTTGAAAGAACGCGGCATTTGGGATAACAGTCTGATTTTGCTCTACGGCGATCATCTCGGCCTTCCGATATACTCGCTGGACCGCGATGACAAAGAGCTTATGGCTGAAATTTACGGCCATGAATACAGCTATACCGATATGATCAACATCCCGCTTGTTGTCGCATCGACAGGCATAACAGAAGGAAAAGTATTTGATCAGCTCGGCGGTCAAGTCGATATTTTGCCAACGATTGCGAATATGCTCGGTATTTCCTTGGACGATCATATCCACTTTGGCCAAGATTTGTTCAATCAATCCTATAACGTGCTCCCACAGCGTTATTATCTCCCATCCGGCTCATTCTTAAGCAGCAAAGAGCTGTTTATGTCGGGCAGCGGCTACGAGGACGGCAAGCATTACTCGTTAGCCGGCGATGGCATTAAGGAGCAGGAGGCAACCGAGGATGAGTACCAGCGTGCGCTGGAGCTGCTCAACCTCTCCGACAGCTACGTAAGCCAATTGCCAAGCTGGAAGAAGGAATAAGCAACGATAAAAGGCTCACCTTGAAGCGCAATATGCTGCTTCAGGGTGAGCCTTCTTTTATTATATCTTAATCATTTAAATGCTTTTTACCGCCTCAAGCACTTCCTTGACATGCCCGTCTACGCTTACGCTGCGCCATTCCTTTGCAAGCTTGCCCTGCTCATCAATCAGGAAGGTGGAGCGCTCGATTCCCATAAACTCCTCGCCGTTCCAGCTGCGAAGCTTCCATACGCCAAACAGCTCGGAAACGGTATGCTCCGTATCTGACAGCAGCAGAAACGGCAGCTCATGCATACCCACGAACTCCTCATGGGAAGCCAAATCATCGGGGCTTATGCCGATAACCGCAGCATTATTTGTTCCGAATTCACCGTTAAAGTCGCGGAAATCGCAGGATTCCGTTGTGCAGCCAGGCGTCATATCGCGCGGGTAAAAATAAATAACGAGCTTCTTGCCTGCATAATCAGCCAGCTCAACATCCTTGCCGTTTGATGCTTGCAGCTTGAAATTTGGAACGAGATCACCTATTTTTAGTTGCTCACCCATTATGCATGCTCCTCTAATTTATATTTTCAATCGTCAAGCCTTGTTCATTCTTGCTGAAATACAGCTCTCCAGCCTCGCGTACGGTCACCCGCACCGGGAAGCTCTCTGCCGTTTTGTTCGTGAAGTGCCATCTTCTCCCCGTCGATACGACCAATAGCAAGCCATTATCGTCTCCGATCGGATTAAAGCTTTCATTGGTCGTCTTATAAGACATCAAGCCAAGCTTAGCCAAATGCCCCGCCGCTGCCGGGATGTCCGAAGTTGGAACGCCAATCTCGCTAATGCAAATGATGTCCTGCTTAGGATCAAATGGCCGCTCTACGCGATTGTTCATCGTATGGCGAGCGATCAGCTCCAAAATATTACCCGCCGGGTCTTCAAAATAAACAGAATGCGAGTTCCACGAGTCGCTGTACGACACGTCCTCTCCTGCCTCCGTGCCGATAGGAACCATCGCCTCGATCCATGCTTTAGCTTCCGGCAGCTTGTTCTCCGGGATCGTAAAAGCAAAGTGATAATAATGTTCCCCTTCACTTTGATCGTCCGTCTCCTGGAAGGTCAGCTCGCTCCAGCCGGCCTGTACCGTAAAGCTGCCCTCCTCGGATCGAATAACCGGAAACCCGAGAATGTCACGGTAGAAGGGCTGGAGGCTTGCCGCGTTCGCAGTTACTAGCACTAGCTTTTCAATAATCATTTTACACCTCGTTATGTTCAAAATACAAAGAGGATTGCGATACAAATGCTTTGTCCTCTTATTTGTCATCCTAGCATCTATATGCCAGCATGAACTGGGTAAGAGCAGCTTCAACATGCCAGCTTGACGTTCACGCTTGCCCTGCTTGAAACAGTCTTAGCGATGCTCTCTTTGTCGCAGCCAAAAATCATCGAACTGCTTCAGCAGCGTCTCTGCCGATATCGTATCCTGCAAAAATTGACGGCCAGCTATTGTACTCATTTTATAGTATTCGCTATATTTCGTATATTGGCTTGGCCTTTTCACGCCTCGATACCGAATAGGGTTGTTAGCCATCAGCATGTAAGGCGCATAGGGCCCGACCGAGTACTTCTCTGCACCTGGAGCGTCACTATAGATGGATACGACCCCTGTGGCATCGGTGAAGGCACGGTTATTCTCTAGCGATGACAGGTAGGAGATGAACGTCCACGCCTCCTCCTTATGCCTCGAATGCTGCGCGATTCCCCAGCCAGCCGCACCGACATTATAATGCGAAACGCCTTGGGGGCCTGTAGGCAAAGGCGCTGTTGCCCATTCGCTTTCCTTTAGCTTCTCTTGAATCATGGCAATAACGTCCGAATCCTGAATAAGCATGGCCGCTTTGCCGTCCACGAACGCTTTGACCTGCTCACGGAAGCCCCAATCGATCGAGGAGGGATGCGAGGTCTCCACATAGATTTTACGATACAGCTCAAGCGCCTCTGGAGAGCGCTCGCCTGCAAAGATCGTTGACCCGTCCGCATTGAACATGGAATCGTCGCTGCTAACTTGATTCCCATTATAGTCCTGTATAATGCTCGACAGCATGTTCGCCGCACCTAAGCCGCCACGAAAGGCAAAGCCGTATTGTTCCACTTCCGGTCTCGTAAGCTGCTTGCCAACAAAAAAAAGCTGTTCCCATGTTTCCGGCGTTTGAAGCGCTTTCGCATCAAACCAATCCTTACGATAGTATAGCTGCATCTGATAGAGGCTGCTCGGGATATAGTAGACATGATTTGCGACATCCCTTGCCATCATCCTGGCATTCTCGCTGAGCAGCGTAAAATTGCTCCATTTTGCGATATAGCTCTCTAAGCTTGCAAGAAGGCCCTGGGATACGTATTCGTGCACCGTAATGTCCCGCGCTTCTACAATGTCGACTATTTCTTTATTTTTGAGCATGGTTAGTATCGTCTCGTCAGCCGAATCATAATCCGGCGATACAAGCATGATATTGATCTCAGGATGCTCCTTTTCGAAATGTTCGATTAATTTTTCAAGCTGTTCTGTTCGCAGCGGAGTAGCCAAGCTTTGAACAACCTTTAGAGTGACTTTGCTCGGAGCGGTTGTCGGCTCTGTCTCCTCCGACCTCATTCCTATTTGCATACAGCCGCTTAAAAAAGAGACCATGATTATCAACGATAGCGGGTAAAGTGCTTTTCCAATTAGAATGAGCATCATCAAATCCCCCCGATTCAAAGTAAAGGCGAATAAGCGTACATTGCCATTACTTTATTTATCGGCTTCGAGCTCCGTAAACAATAACGATTTTGATTTATTTTTGCATTGCACAAAATAGGACGGATTCCATGATTGAGCCTAGTGGGATCTATTGCGCATTTAGCAAATGACGTACCGTCTCGTCGATGAGGCTGTCGTGCACGGTCGGATTATAATTCAAACGGTCATGATAGCTGATGAAAATACATCTTTTTTGCTGATCCACTTGTCTGAGCCGCCGCCAGCTTTCCTCCAGCTGATCACAATAGGCTTGAGTCGCATCTGCAGGTACGAGAAACAGAACGCTGCTGCAGCCTAATTCAGCAATATCGCTAAGCGAGGTCGTATCGAGAAAGCCGATCTGATGCGCCGACTTCGGCGATGCCATTTGCAAATCGTCATAAAAGAAGTCCTTCATCTTGCGACGGCGCGGGCCGAACATGCGGAAGCTTGTCTGTCCTGCATGCACGAGCAGGATTGGCTCATCGCCTAGACTGCTTTTGAGCTGAACGCGCGCGTTTTGAACCTTCATGTCATAGTAGGAAAGCCAGCGTTCCGCCACTGAGGATAGCCCAAGCGCCTCGCCAATGTCGATCAGCCGCTCCTTCCATGAGTAGGATTTCCAATCGAGCACCAAAACCGGCGCAATCGCGGAGCATGCCGCATGCATGTCCGACTCCAGCGGCCCCGCCAATATGAGCTCGGGCTTTGCTTCGCGCAGTTGCTGCAGCACTTTCTCCCGCTGAAGGTTGCCCATTTTGACAAAGGATGCACATGCCGTCATGCCTAAGGCTGATAGATCCCCATTAAAGACGGATACGAGCGTCGCTACCCGTCTCTTCGCCAGCAAAGCATATTCCGTTGGCGCTAGCCCCATTTGCTTCTTGAAGAGCCTGCTAAAGTAATACTCATCCGGATACCCCACGGAATGAGCGACATCAACGATCGAGGAGGACGTGCCTGAGAGCAGGCGCATCGAAGCATCCAGCCTTAGCTTAGTCATATATTTGAGCGGGCTTAAACCCGTATAGCTTCGGAATGCTTGATAAAACCGGCTTGAGCTCAACCCTGAGGATCTAGCCAGCTCCTCCATGTCGAGCGGGAGGTTGAATTGCTCGATCATAAACTGCTTCGTCTGCTCGACGAAGCTGATTAAGTCAGCCTCTGTCTCTCTCGGCTGCTGCACAACTTGAATCAGCGCAGCGACCATCGCATAAAGCTGTGATTGCAGCTGATAATACAAGGCTGCGTCACTTAAGCCGCAATCGCTTTGGAAATCCTGAATCCAACTTCTCGCTTGGGGCATTCTTAGCAGCTTTAGGCCTTTACTGTCTTTATAAGGAAGGAGCTCCGTAATATCTTCTGCTTCCTCGCTGCCCTCGCAGCGGAAACGGATAAGCACAACTTCCGCTTGCTGGATACCCGTATTATGCAGCGTGCATTCGCAATTCGGCGGAATGAGAAACAGCTCTCCGCCAACTGCTTTATTTGAGATGCGCAAATCTTGCTTCACTAGCGTAACCTTTACTTTCTGTTGAAGCACAAACGCGAAGCAGTGCTCGCGCCTATTCAGCAGTTGCAGCTGCTGTCCTGCCGAGAGCTTCGCTTCTTCCGTGCCTTTGTATGACATAATTCTGTAGCTTGCTGAATTCGGCTGCTGCGACACGCTCGCTCACATCCTTCGTTTTTTCATATTATTTTGTAAATTGTAAATAATAATAATAATCATTGTCAATGCTGTTAAAGAAACAAACGATTGTTAAGTATTGCAAACGATACATGAGTGCAACGCTTAGATCAGCCGATTAGGCATGATCTAGCTTGCGTTACTCGATATAATAAAGACCGAGGTGACTCTAAGGATGGATCAAGCCAACGAAGATGAGCGCCGTGACTTCGGCAAGCGATATTTCAGCCGAGGCGGTGTCAAATATGCTCTGCTGAAGCTGCTGGAGCAAGAGCCTATGCACGGCTATCAGATGATGAAGGCAATAGAGGAGCAATCAGGCGGCATGTACATCCCAAGCGCAGGCTCCATATATCCCACGCTGCAATTGCTCGTAGAACGCGGCTTAGCAGCTGTAAAGGACGAGGACAGCGGGAAAAAGGTGTATATGATTACCGAACAAGGCCGCACCGCCTTACCGTTGCTTCCTCCTGCAACGAAAACGGATGCCGCTCAGAATAGCCGTTATGCGCCTAAGGCCGAGCCGTTTCAAAATGATAAAATTCGCCTCAAGCTGGGACTGTCGAATGAATCTTATCGTCTGCTTAAATTGGTGAAACAAGCCGAGCAGGAAGCATCCGCCAGCATGGAGCGCAAGGAGAAGCTGCAGCGTCTGCTATGCGATCAGCATCAGCAGCTAAACGCGTTTTTAGCTTCGCGCGAGCAAGAAGGGGCAGCAGCGCGCGAGGCGATACTTACAGAAAAATGAATTTGGATTAGCCTCTACTTGGTTATACGTGCAATAGGACAAAAGGGATCGCCTTTAAAGTCTTTGTTAAGACTTAAGGCGATCCCTCTCTTTTAAATGAACGATTAATGCGTTGAATCATGCGAGACAAGCTGGCCCTTAAGCGTTTGACCGTCATGAACCCGATTATCTTGCTCAGCGCCCTGCTTACTCTGCATGAACGGCCACCAGTTGGCTGGTCCGAACGTGCGCACCATGACAGGAATAAACAATGGAAGCATCAGGAGCGCGTACATGAACAGCCCGCACAGCACGATCGTCGCGATTTGCAAGAGCGACATGACGCCTGAAGGCAGCATGGCTGCGAACGTCCCGCCAAGAATAACAGCAGCCGACATGATGACCGTACCCATGTTTTTCATCGCTTCCAGTATGGCTTCCTGCGGCGACAGATGACGGTATTCCTTAAAGCGGTCCATCAAGAAAATACTGTAGTCGATTCCGAGGGCAACCAGCATGACAAAACCGAAGAACGGCACTGCCCAGCTTATGCCCGATTGTCCAAGCAGCCTTACGAATATAACCTCCGCGATCGCCATCGAGGAGTAGAACGTCACAAGTAGCGATGCGATCATATACAGCGGCATTACGATTGAACGGAACAGGATGATCAGAATGATCGATATCCCGATCAGCATCAGAATAACTGTACGCGAGTAATCGGCGTTTGAGATGTTGCTTAAATCATGGTTCATGCTCGTTACGCCGCCGATGGCAACCTGCGCACCTTTGTACTCCGTGCCTTGAATGGCACGATTCACTGCTGCTTCTAGCCCATCGATTTGAGCCATCGTTTCCTGGGAATACGGGTTGCCGCTAAATACGACATCAAATTTAGCCGTTTGGCGGTCTTCAGACATATACACATTAAGCGCAGTTTGGAATTCCTCGTTCGCTATCGCTTCCTCTGGAATATACCAGCCAGTCATTTGCTTATTTGGCGATCCGGCAAGACCGTTCAAGTAACCGCCGGCTGATGTCAGCCCTTCCGTTACCTGCGATAAGCCGTCTACGCTTTGATCAAGCCCGCTCGTAAGCTCACCGAGCTGATCATTTAGCGATGCGAAGCCAGCCTGCAGCTCCTTCTGGCCATCCGACAGCTCATTAAAGCCCTGCGTTACGCTTGGCAGCTTCGAGACGATTTGACCTTGGCCTGCGGCTGCCTGCGCGATCCCCTTCTGGAGCTCAGCAAGCCCAGCTGCCAGCTTGCCTAGACCTGCTGCTAGCGCGGATTGCCCTTCCGTTGCTTGCAATAATCCGGCGTTGGCTTGGGTCATGCCTGCGGATAGCCCTGAAAGCTGTTCATTCAGCTGCGACAGCTGCCCGCTAATGCCTGCTGCCCCCGCTTGCAGCTGTCCAAGCGCACTAAGCGCTTGCTTGAAGTTCTCATCATCTTGCAGCTCAGGATAGCTCTCTTGCAGGCCGGATAGGCTCTGCTCTACGCCGGATAAACCGTCAGCCAGCTTCGCTTGCTCGGATGCGATGGCGCTATAAGCGCCCGTCAACTGACCAAGGCCTCCGCCTAGCTGCTCATAGCTGCTTAGCAATTTGCGGCTTGCGCCGGCTAACTGCTCTGCGCTAGCTTGTGCCTGCTTCAGGCCTTCGCTAAGCTCCCCGGCACCTGCTGAACCATCGTTCAGCCCCTGCTGAATTTGCTTCAGGCCTGCCCCTAGCTGTACGATACCCACTTTAAGCTCATTCGTGCCTTCGACAAGCTGACCAGCTCCATCCACCGCTTCGTTCAGCTTCGGCGCATTTTCGCTTAGCGCGCTGCTTGCCTCGGAGAGACCGTCCCCGATTTTGCCTAACCCTTCTCCGCTCTGGCCAAGTCCGTCCTCAAGCGTAACGACTTGATCGGATACGAGAAATTGCTCCATCACATCGCCTGTCGGACGAGTGGCGCTGCGGACTGCCTTAACGCCAGTCGTATTCGCAAGCTCGCGGCTCACTTGCTCCAAGGTTGCCAGCCCCTCAGGCGTATCCAGCGGCTTGTCGGTTTTGACAATGACCGTTGTCGGCAATGAATCGCCAGGACCGAAGCTATCCGAGATAATATTAAACGCCTTGACCGAATCGTACTTGTCGCCGATCTCATCAAGCGAGTTAAAGGAGATTGTGCCTTTGTAAGCGGTCAGGAAAGGAACGATGATAACCGCCAATATGATGAGTGCCCACACGGGGCGTTTCAATGAAAACTTGCCGACCGTGCCCCATAGCTTGCTAGGCTTGTGCTCCAATGAGCCCTTCGCCGGCCAAAACAGCTTCGTGCCAAGCACCGCCATAAAAAACGGCACGATCGTAAACAACGCGATAAGCAGGACCGCTACTCCCACGGCAACCGCGACCGCCGAGCGGTACAGCATAAACGTCGAGAAGCCAATAGCCGCAAAGCCGACTAGCACCGCTAAACCGGAAAATAATACGGTTTTGCCCGCTGTTCGGTAGGTCTGGATAATCGCTTCCGTCTTGTTGCCGCCGCGATGAGTAAGCTCTTCTTTAAAGCGGCTTATGAGCAGGATGCAATAGTCCGTTCCAATCCCGAACAATACGGCAACGAGAAAGATTTGCGTAAAGTTTGAGAGCGGAAAGTCCAAATATTCGACTAAATACGCAATCAACGATTGCGAGATTAAGTAAGTAAAACCAACCGCAACAAGCGGTACGAGCGGCGCGACGGCCGAACGGAAAACGACGAACAGGATAACTAGAATAAAGCCAAGCGTAATGAATTCCGTTTTCTTAAGCCCTTCCTGAGAGCTCTGCACGACATCCTCCGAAATGATCCAATTGCCAGTGTAATAATGCTCCACCTTTACATCGGAAATCGCCTCATAAAGACCGTCACGCAGCTCAGCAAGCTCCCGGTCTCCTGCCTCGACATTGACCAGCGCGAGGACCGTGCTGCCATCCTCCGATACCATCTGTTCCTCCAGCTCTTTGGTATCAAAGTGAGTGGTGACCGAAAGAACGCCGATGGCCTCACCTTCGCTTTTCAGCTTATCGATGCCGCTCTTCACGGCGGTTAAATCAGCGTCTGATAAGCCGCCTTCTTTGTGAAACACAAGCACGGTCGCCATACCGCTGCTCGCGCTGGCGCCGTCGTTCCCTCCGATGGCCTCCTCCAATTCACTTGCCATAGTCGAGGAATAACCGTCAGGAACATTAATTTGCCCCTTCGTGCGAACAAGCTCCTCCATGTTTGGCGCGCTGAGCATCAAGCCTGCCGCAGCAACCAGCCATAATGCAAGTACGAGCCATCTTAACTTCAGTACGGTTCTCATCTCTTTCCCTCCAATAAAATAGTACTAAGATTTCATCATTTCCCTTGCAAGCCTCTCGAATGTCGTAATAAAATCAAGCGCTTCTTGCTCGTCAAAATGTGTTATATATTTGGCTAGCAGCACGTGAATCTTGTCCTCCATCCCGTCACATACCCGGTAGCCTTCATCGGTAAGCGCCAAATAAATGACGCGGCGATCCTTTTCGTCAGGCAGCCTTTGGATCAAGTTTTTGCTAAATAACCGATTAATGATCGCAGTAATCGAGCTCTTGCCTACGCAAAATATATCTGCTAGCTCGGAAGAGGTGCTCTTTTCTCGCGTTCGCAAATAACGAATGACTGTAAATTGGTCAACGGTCAGATCTTGCGGCATCAACTCACGGATCATCGCGTTTAGTCTACGATTAACGACAAAATTGGCGGCTTCATAGCGATCGATGATTTGTTTTAATAACGCTCGATCCACACGGGTGTCCTCCTTCAAGCGCAGTCATCAAATGACCGCTAAATTAATTCTATTATAGAATAGTTTCACAATAGAACTATATCAAACAAATATGCCCAAAACAACGCATCAATTATGAATAGTTCGTGAACATATTTTGGAAATATATGCGGCAAAAAAGCGCTCTATGCGGTATCTGCCTTAGGGAAAAAAAGGATTATTGCTGATGTTGTCGAATATTAGGGAAAATAGGCGGTACACCGCAACTTTTGAGAAAGAGAGAATGTCCACGCCTACTATTAATCGTTTTTGTCACACTTTCAGGAGGCCGCAGGTGCGCAAACCATTCGATCAGCCACGCAACAAACAAATGACGATTGTTTTCGCATTTGCCATATGCATGCTTCTTGCATTAGCGGCCGAATCGAACCATTTTCATTTTTTATATGGCATCACTTATTCCTTCACGAGCCTGCTCGTGCTTCTTGGCATGCGCCTTTTTGGCTATTGGCCAGGTCTTTTGAACGCTGCAGTTGTCCTCGCCTTTGGTACGCTTCTGCATGAACAGCTTCCTTCCCATCTCATCCTATTTCTTGAAGCAGCCGTAGTCGGACTGCTCCTTCATAAATTTAAGAATCATCTGCTCGGGTTTGATGTCATGTTCTGGCTCCTAGTCGGAATTCCATCCCTCTATTGGTTCTACATCACCGAATCTACGCTCGCCTCCAAGGATTTGCTGCTTATAGCAAGCATCATCGCTATGAATGGCCTGATTAATGCTTTGTTTGCCGAGATGATCTATCAATATTTGCCTTTGCCAAAATGGAGCGGCATCTCCTTCGAAATGCGCCGTCCTAACTCATTCAGCAGAGTGCTGTTCCATTTCTCAATCGGAATCGTTTTCGTTTCATTTTTACTCAATATATTCATGAACAGCTTAAGCTCCTTTAAGGAAGTTAGCCTGTATGCCGAGCGGCTATCCGCGGCTGAAGCAGGACGCGTCTTAGAGGCATGGGACAATTGGTCGTTGCTGAGCACACACATGCTCGAGCGGGAGCATATTACCTTCTTTCAATACATGCTCGAAAGCACGCCCGAGGACATGCAGATATCGGTGACAAATTCAGCGCGTAAAATCGTTGCATCCACCCATTTGAGCGATATCGGTCAAATACTGAACATTTCCAAAGACAGTAAGGTCACGCCGGTTAGTCCAAAATTAGATTTAGCCATGCCTTACGTAAATAAGGATTCGCTGCATTGCCAAACGTGGCATGATGGAAAATTCGTATACACGGATACGATAGCTTCTGGCCAATGGCTCATATACGTTCAGATTCCGATCAAAAATTATCAAAACTATTTGTTTTCCAAATATTTTACTCATTTTGTTTATTTGATCGGGCTCGCCGTCTTTACCGCAATCGTAGCCTTTTTGATTAATCGCTGGCTCTCGCGCGGCTTAACGCAGCTAGCGGCAGCGACAACGAATTTGCCGCTGAAGCTAAAGCATATGAATACGATAGAATGGCCCGCCAGCAGTATCGTTGAAGTTCACTCGTTAATTACGAATTTCAAGCATATGTCGACCAACCTTGTTCATATGTTCCAGGAATCGCAAAAAAATAACGAGCGGCTTGAAGCGCAGGCCTTCATGCTCCAACAATCGGAGGAGCGGCTGCATCAGCTGGCCTATTTTGACATGCTGACCGGTCTGCCGAATCGTTTGCAGTTCTCGAATAATATTCAAGATATGTTCGCCAATCACGCCAACATACATAAATCGATCGCCGTTATGTACACGGATATCAATCGCTTTAAGCAAATTAATGATACGCTCGGCCATGCCTTTGGGGATATTTTGCTGCAAAAGGCAGCCAATCGCTTCGAGGGTGCCGTCATCGGCAATTGCTCCGTATTCCGACTGGGCGGCGACGAGTTCGTCATTGCAGGCTATTATGAGGATGAGGCCGAGCTTGCTGCTTACGCTCAAGCGGTCGTTGATTCGTTCAATGAGCCCTTTGCCATCGATGGAGCCTTGCTCTACTTGACCGTAAGTGTTGGCATTAGCGTATATCCGCAGGATGGCGACGATATGGACACCATTATCCGCAATGCCGATATCGCGATGTACAATGCCAAGGAGCAAGGCGACGGCTGCTATCGTTTCTTTATGCCAACGCTCGTCTCTGCTATGATAGAGCGAATGCAGCTTGAAAACGGCTTATACAATGCGCTTAAAGAAAATCAAATCTCCCTGCACTACCAGCCGAAAATAAATGCTGCTACCGGCGAGCTTTGCGGCATCGAGGCGCTTATACGCTGGAAGCATCCGGAGCTTGGGATGATCCCGCCGGATAAGTTTATTCCGCTCGCGGAGCAGTCCGGCTTTATCCTGGATATTGACAGCTGGGTGTTCCGAGAGGCATGCCGCCAAAACAAAGCGTGGCAGGATGCAGGCTTGCAGCGCATATGCGTTTCTGTAAATATATCAGCGAGACATTTTTACCAAGGCCAATTGTCAGAAATGATTGTTGGGGCACTAAAGGATACCGGTCTGGAGCCGCAATACGTCAGTTTAGAAATTACGGAGGGCGTATTCATGCGAAACCTGGATCAAGTCATCGAGACGATTCTGTATCTGCGAGGGCTTGGCATCCAAATTTCGATTGATGATTTCGGTACGGGCTACTCCTCCTTGAATCAGCTCCAGCGTTTGCCGATTTCTGACGTGAAGCTCGATCGCTCCTTTATTCAAGGCATTGTGGACGATGAGAAAAAATCGTCTATCGTCAAAGCGATTATCGAGCTCGTGCATAGCATGAACATGCGGGTAGTAGCGGAAGGTGTTGAGACCGCAGCCGAGTCGAAGTTCTGTACCGATCTGAACTGCGATGAGCTGCAGGGCTATTTATTCAGCAAGCCGCTGCCGCCGCAGGAGCTTGCGCTTATGCTCAAAAAAACCGGCTGATACAGAAATCAGGCTACATGCAAAAAGGAGCTGCCCTCCAAGGTCATAAACCTGGGGGCAGCTCCTTTTTTTACTTTTCCGTAGTAGTTATGCTGTTTCAGCTGACGAATCAGCTGTTTTTTCTGCTGCAGACTGCTCCTTGGAAGCGTCACGATCGCCGCGCGAGCCTTTGCCGCCCTCGCCTGGAACTGGCAGCTCGCCGTTCACATGCTTTGTCGCATGCTCGACTGCTTCAGCCAGCCTTGTGTCGTACTGCTCCTGTGTGATTGTTCCAGCAGCAAGCTGCTCAGCCAGCTTCGCCTTATGATCCTTAATTTGCAAATCGATAAGCGTCTGAACCGCTACACCCTTCTCTGTTGCGATGGCTGCGATCGTCTTGCCTGCTTGAAGCTCAACCTTTAGCGCATCCGCTGTCAAGCTAAGTGCCTCAGCAATCGCGTCCAAGCTTCGGCCGAATCCGCCTCCTCTACCGCCTTCGCCGCGCAGTGGCAGCACGCCGTTCACATGCTGAGTCGCCCGGTCGACCGCTTCCGCAAACGCTGAATCATACTGCTCCTGCGTGATCTCTCCGGCTGCCAGCTCTTCAGCCAGCTTCGTCTTCCGATCACTTACAAGTGCATCAATAACAACTTGTACATTAACGCCCTTCTCAGCTGCAATAGCGGCTAGCGTCTTGCCTGCCTCTTGCTCTGTCCTCAGCGCGTCCTCAGTTAGACCGAGCGCCGCAGCCGCAGCATCAAGATTTTTGCCAAACCCTCTATTCCCGCCGCCGTCATGCTTTCCTACGCCAAAGCCTTTGGAATCAAGCAGCTTCTCCGCTGTCGTGGACGAATCCGGCTTCGTTAGCTCTGCCTCGGAATCCAACTGCTTGTCCGTGTTCTCTTCTGTCGCTTCCAGCCACTCTACAAGCTTCGCCTTCAGCTCCGCTCTTGTCTTCCCTTGCTCCGCCGCAACCTCCGCGAGTGTCAACGTTTTGAGCTTAGTCTGAAGCGCTTCTTCTTCTAATCCTAAGTACGTCAGGAGCTGCTGCTGTATTTGTGCAAAGCCGTGTCCGAATCCGCCACGCTTGCCAGCGCGATCCTTCTTAGCTGAAGCATTCTCTGCTTGCGTGCCCTGCACCAGCTGCTTGTCGCTGCTGCTAGCCGTTGCGGCATTTACATATTGGCTCGCCCAAAGGCCTCCACCACCAAGTGCCAGCGTTAGTGCGATTGCACCTGCTGTCATTGCTTTTGTTTTCTTCATTGTGTCTTCCACCTTTCAATTTCGATTTGTTGTTACAAGACCTATCATAGCCTGGATTGCTTAAGCCTCCTTTAACGCCCGCTGAAAGTTGGCTGAATGTTGGATTAATGTGGTTATTTCCCTTTTATTAGATTCTTTATTTGAATACTTTTCTAACACCCGGCCAAGTATTTTTCTAATAGATGTTTGTTATTCTTAATGAGGATTATTCAGTTGAAATTGTATGGATTTGGATTATTTGATTCATCTACATTTTTCGACAGTATTCGACGATATACAACATAACATATTAAAAAGAGGTGTACCTGAATGTTGCGAATCAAAGACAAAAGCTTAGTCCTAACCAGTTCGATTGTATTAGCGCTTCTTTTAGTTATTGTTATTGGCGTTACACAGTATTTATCTTACAACACGCAGAAAAAATCGTACTTGGCCGAAATCGAACGGATAGGCGAAACGCTCAGCTATCAAATAGAGGCGGGCCACGATCTGCTTACGTATGGCTATAATGAGGTATCCGCAGGCAATACCGCAACAAATGAAACGTTCGAGCTGCTCAAGCTGCAGTTGGACGTCATGATTAAAAACGACATCATCGCCAACGCTTATGTATATATGCCTGATGTGGTAGAACGGGAAGGCAAAAAAAGCCTAGTCATCATGCAAAGCAACGAGGATCTCTTTGCCGCGGGTCTCGGACCTGGCGCTGAATACGAAATGGATCCCGCATTTGCCGCTAAAGTGGATGAGGCATTCGAGAAAGGCTCGGCTTTGACTGATGTAGTCGTAGATGAATATGGTCAATGGATCTCCTATTTAGCTAGACTTAAAGATCCGAGCGGCAAGGTGATTGGCTTGTTCGGCGTCGATGTCGAATACGGGCAGATCAATAAGGCTTTGGATGCTATGCTCTGGAAAAGCATTGGAATTTCATCTCTTCTTTCCGTTATCGCCATTCTTATTATCGTCGTACTGATTCGAATGACGCTAAAGCCGCTCAAGCGTCTGGCTGAAGTATCATCGCTCGCGGCGAAAGGCGATTTGACGCTCTCCGTTCCCGTCAAAGGCGGCAACGAGATTGCCCAGGTCTCATCCGCTTTTAACGATATGATCGCAAGCCTGCGCCTGCTTACGGGCAATATCCGCACCACATCAGGCGAGCTTGCAGACTCGGCTTCCAATATGCAACAAAGCGCGGAGCAAACCTCGCGGGCGACTGAAGAGGTAACCGAGGCTATCCAAGAGGTTGCTTCCGGCTCCGAAACGCAGCTTCAAAGCTTCCAGGAATGCCAGCGCGCTATGACCGAAATGACGATCGGCATTCAACGGATTGCCGAATCCTCCTCCTCTGTATCCGAGCTTGCTGCTGATACGACAGCGCTCGCTTCTGAAGGCGAGGCCGTCATTGATCAGACGCTGCAGCAGATGCAGTCTATTGAATCCAATGTAGCAGCTACCGTAACCACCTTGCATGAGTTGAAGGAGCAAAGCGACAATATCGGCTCCATTCTAGCCATGATTGGCGATGTCGCAAACCAGACGAACCTGCTTGCGCTAAACGCCTCCATTGAAGCGGCGCGCGCAGGCGAGCATGGCAAAGGCTTCGCAGTCGTCGCCCATGAAATTCGCAAGCTTGCTGAGCGCTCGAAGGAATCATCGGAACAAATAGGCGAGATTCTTTACAGCATCGGAAGCCATACATCATCGGCAGTATCATCCATGGAGCAATCGGTTGAAGCCGCACGGGTCGGTTCAACTATTTCGAGCCAAGCCGGCGAGTCATTCCGCGCCATTGTCTCGTCCATCCGCGAAGTATCCAGCCAGGTCCAGGAGGTATCGGCCGCTTCGGAGCAAATGTCGGCTGGCAGTGAGCAAATCGCAGCCTCGCTGGACGAGCTGGAGACGATAACGGCAAGCGCCTCAGGCAATTCGCAGCGCGTCGCTGCCGCATCCGAAGAGCAGCTTGCCTCCATGCAGGAGGTCGCCAGCTCCTCCGAGCAGCTGCGCAATTTGGCAGCAAGCTTGAACGAGGCTGTCGGCCGCTTCAAAACCTAACGCCTCTTTAAAGCATAAAACGGCTAAGCAGGAATCACTCCCGCTTAGCCGTTTTATTTATTTCTATGCCGGTAAAGCTGCGCCTAATTGCAGCTGGTACATGGCGTAATACTTGCCCTTATGCTCCATTAGCTCATCATGGTTGCCGCGTTCCACTATGACGCCGCGATCAAGCACGAGTATCTGATCGGCATTTCGGATCGTCGACAGACGATGCGCGATAACGAATGTCGTGCGGCCCTTCTTCAGCACATCAAGCGCCTTTTGAATAATCGCTTCCGTCTCGGTATCGATGCTTGCTGTCGCTTCATCGAGAATCAGGATCGCCGGATCATAAGCGAGCGCTCTCGCGAACGAGATCAGCTGCCGCTGGCCGGCAGACAACGTGCTTCCCTTCTCGATAACAGGCGCATCGATGCCGCCAGTCAACTGGCTGAACATTTCATAGGCTCCTACATCACGGAGCGACTGCTCGATCTTCTCCCGGCTAATCGCCGGATTATCCAAGCTAATGTTGGATGCGATCGTTCCGGTGAACAGGAACGGATCCTGCAGCACGATACCCATATGCTGACGAAGCAGCTGCTTCGGAATATCCTGCACATCCGTGCCGTCTACGATGATCTTGCCCTCGTTCGAATCATAGAAACGGAACAGCAGATTGAGAATGGAGCTCTTGCCGGAGCCGGTATGGCCGACTAGCGCTACGGTCTGGCCTTGTCGAGCGTGGAAGGAAATATGCTTCAGCACGTATTCATCCTTTTTGTAAGCAAACGAAACGTCCTCGAACTTGACATCGCCCTTATAGCGCTCCATCTTGCCCGGCACAACATCGATTCCTTCCTCATCCATCAGCTTGAATACGCGCTCTGCGGATACGCGGGCCGTCTCCAAATTGGACAGCTGGTTCACGATTCCGACAATTGGCGCAAACATCCGGTTCATATAATCCACGAATGCGTAGAGCACGCCGACCGATACGGCCGCGCGGAGCGAATCGCCCCAGAACATCCAAATGACGATAAGAAACAAAATGTTTCGGATAACGTTTACCAGATTATGCGACGTAATCGAATTAAGGCTGAGGAGCTTATTTTGATACTTGTAATAATACTCGTTCATTTCCTCGAATTCCTTCGTCGTCTCCTTCTGGCGGCGGAACGCCTGAATGATCGTCATCCCTTGAATCGACTCATTAATCATGCCGTTAATTTCACTCAGCTTCGACCGAATAATCCGGTTGTACCGCGCAGCAAATTTCCGGTAAACAATAATCCAAACGATCAGTATAGGCACCAGCGGCAGCGCGATAAGCGCTAAGCGCACATCCAATAGGAACAACGCTCCATAAATCGCAACCATATAAATGATGCCTGTGAAAAAATTAGCCAGCACCGCGACATAAAGCTCGCGAATCGCTTCCGTATCGTTAGTTACGCGCGAGACAACCTGCCCTGCCGACAAATTGTCGTAATAGTTCACAGGCAGCCGCTGCGTATGCGCGAAAATATCGGTACGCATCTTGCGAACGATGCGGTTGGCCGACGTTTGCAGCATAAGCCGCTGTCCATAAGTGAATACCGCAACGAGCAGCAAAAATCCGAAATACATAAACGCCAGCTTCATTAATGAAGGAAACTCCGGCTTATAGAAGGAATATAGCTCCTGCTTGCTCAGCTTCGTGACCGGGTAAGAAACGATTTCTCCCGTATCCTTGTTCGTCACATGGAGGGTATTCCCCTCTACGACACGTTTGCCATCCTCGGACTTAAGCGCCCCGTCCAGCCAATAAAATTGGCGTCCGACCTGAAGCACGCGAACCTCTTTGCCCTTCTGCTCCCCAGCGCCAGCGGCAAAGTGATCCTCTCGCTTATACCATTTATCTTTATAAAGAACCGCAAAGTCTTGCTTTGCCTCGACCTCATGCCACTTTTTCTCGATACCGAGAATGTTTTGGTCAATCATCCGTTTTGCAATCAATGGTCCTGCAAGCTCTGCGCATACCGCAAGCACTAGCAGCAGCAGCGCAATCAGAATCGGTTTTTTATAAAGCATGGCGTATTGAAACAATCGTTTTCCTGTATTGCCCATTGTCCTTCACGCCTCCATTTTATTACGTTTCAATAATGGCTTCCAGCTGCTGGCGATCATACTGCTCGCGATACCAGCCGCCTATCTCCAGCAATTGCTCATGCGTGCCTTCCTGCACGATCCGTCCTTCATCGAGGACGATGATCCAGTCGGCATGCTGCACCGCCGACAAGCGATGCGTTGTAATAAGCGTCGTCTTGCCTGCTCTTTCCGTACGGATGCCCTCAATAATTTCGGCTTCCGTCTTCCCGTCAACGGCTGATAAAGCATCGTCCATCAGCAATATTTCCGGATCGGCAATAAGTGCGCGCGCGATGCTGACGCGCTGCTTCTGCCCGCCGGACAGAGCGACGCCTCTCTCGCCAACCATCGTTTCCAGCCCATCAGGCAGAAACTTAATGTCCTTCGCGAACGAGGCCCGCTCAAGCGCGCGCTGCAAATCTTCGTCTGTCCCTTCTTTGAGTCCAAAAAATATATTTTCGCGAATCGTCTTCGAGAACAAAATGGGCTGCTGCGGCACATAGCCGATCCAGCCAAGCAGATCGTCAATCTTCAAGCTGCTAAGAGGTGTGCCGGAGATGCTGATGTCGCCTCTTCCGAGCGGGTACTCCCGCAGCAGCTGCTTCAGAAGCGTCGTCTTGCCGCTGCCGGTTCTTCCTACGATGCCAAGCGTTTGCCCTTGGCGCAGCGAAAAGGATACGTTGCCGAGGTTATCCGTTGTAGACGAAGGATATCGGAACGTCACATTGCGGAATTGCAGTGACGACGGCTCCTCCACCCGCACCGTCGCACTGGCATCTGCCACATCCGGCTTGTAGCCAAGCGTCTCGCTAACACGATCCAAGGAAGCATTGCCCCGCTGCATAATGTTAATGAGCTCGCCGATGGCGAACATCGGCCAGATCAGCATCCCAAGAAATACGTTAAAGGATACCAACTCGCCAAGCGTAATTTCGTTGTGGAACACGAGGTAGCCGCCATAGCAAAGACCGATCAGATAGCTCATTCCGACGAGTATTTTCATCGTCGGCTCAAATAAGGCGTCGATGCGCGCTACCGCGATATTTTTGCTCAGCACCTCATCTGTTTTGGCGCTAAAGCGCGCCTCGCTTGCTTCTTCCTGCACGAAGGCTCTAATAACCCGAACGCCGGAAACCGATTCCAGCACCTGATCGTTCAAATCGCCGAATGCATCCTGCGCATCCATGAACCGCTCGTGAATCTTTTTGCCATAATGCTTCATCGCCAGTGCCATAAGCGGCAGCGGCAGCAAGGCGGCAAGCGTGAGCTTCACGCTAATGAGCCCCGCCATGACGATTAGAATCGTAATCATAAACAAGGTCGAATCGATCAAAGTCAAAATTCCAAAGCCTGCCGTTTGCGCTACCGCTCCCAGGTCATTGGTTGAGCGCGCCATAAGATCGCCCGTTCGATTACGCTCATAGAACGTCGGGGTCATTCGCAGAAAATGTCCCATTAGCCGCGATCTCAGCAGCTTCTCCAGCACAAATGCTCCGCCAAACAGCTTATAATGCCATATGTACGTGATGCCATAGCCGACCACCGTAAGCGCGATCCAGCTGTACAGGATTCGGTTAAACTCGGCCTGCCCCAGCAAATCCTGATGAATCCCGTCAATGGTATAGCCGATCAGCCATGGGGGAATAACATCGATAAAGCCTGTAAAAATAAGGAGCGAAACGGCAACCGTATAACGCTTCCAATTCAATTTGAAAAACCAGCTTAATTTTTTGAGTACACTAAACATGCTTCTCTACCACACCTTCCGCTATCCATCCATACATCGTTTACCTTTAACTTATTTCCGAAGCAAGCGCGTTGTCTCTGTTGCCTTAAACGGCCTAAGACGAGCTTTGCGTTGAAATAGAGGGACAAGTGCTTATCACCACCTCTATTGCAAAAAAAAGAAGCGTGTCGCCGTAACGGCACGCTTCTTCATCTTGCAGAACGCGGCTTAGAAAACGGCCGGGTCCCGCACACATAAAAAAGGCGCATGATTACGGTGACGTAACCATGCGCCTCTAATGATCGGAATATCCTTAATCAAAGAGAAACGACGCGCGGATGGATTACGTTATTCATGTTCAAACGATTGTTCATTGCTGCAGTTAGGTGAAAATGAATGTGAATGTTCATGGAACGCAATCCTCCTCTCGATAAAATATATTAGTCACTTTACCATCGGTTCAAAATACTGTCAATACTGAAATGTGCTTTTTTTCCAACTCCGATTTATAAGTTGCTTCATACGGCCTCTTACAAAAGCCATTCTGCTGTCACAAATTGTTGCGGATTGCTGTGATCTTGATCACAAGGCAAGGCGATCGCTGCGACTATACTTGGTTTATTCAAATAGACGCTGGAGGGGTTAAACATGTTAAGCGCGCAATCGGTTCAAATCATTAAATCAACGGTGCCCATGCTAGAAGTTCACGGCGTAACGATTACAAAACGCTTTTACCAGCTGCTGTTCACCAATCATCCCGAGCTGCTGAACCTATTCAATCACGCTAACCAGAAGCAGGGCAGACAACAGACCGCGCTTGCCAACGCTGTATATGCGGCAGCGCTCCATATCGACAACCTAGCGGCTATTATTCCCGTCGTGAAGCAAATCGGGCATAAGCATCGCAGTCTAGGCGTAAAGCCCGAGCATTACCCCATTGTCGGCAAGTATTTGCTGATGGCCATCAAGGAAGTGCTGGGCGAAGCAGCTACCGAAGACATTTTAAATGCATGGGCAGAGGCATACGGTATCATTGCGGACGCTTTTATCAGCATCGAGACAGAGATGTATGCGGAGGCGCACACGCAAGCAGGCGGATGGGAGGGCTTTCGCGCGTTTCGTGTGGAACGGAAGGAAAAGGAGAGCGATGTCATTTCTTCTTTCTATTTGGTGCCAGAGGATGGCGGTGCACTTGCAGGCTTTGAGCCGGGCCAGTACGTGAGTATCAAGGTCGATCAAGAAGGCGCGGAGCATACGCAAATCCGTCAGTATAGCTTATCCGATGCTTCTGGAAGGTCCTATTACCGGATTTCGGTGAAACGCGAGGATGCTGCATCAGATCGAAGCGCTGGCCAAGTGTCCACCTATTTGCATAACCATATAAACGAAGGCTCGACATTATGGCTGTCGGCCCCGGCTGGTGATTTTACGCTGAATACGGCAGACGAACGACCGGTGGTGCTGCTTAGCGGGGGCGTCGGCTTGACGCCTATGCTCAGCATGGTGAATACGCTCGTTGAGCGCTATCCTGAGCGACCGGTCACGTTCATTCATGCCGTCCAGAACGGGGATGTCCATGCCATGAGACAGCAATTGAACCAGCTTGCAAGCAAGCATAAACAGCTTTCTGTCTACTATTGCTACGGAAAACCGACCCAAAACGACTACATTCAGCAGCATTTCCATAAGGAGGGCTATATCGATTTGCCTTGGCTGCAATCGGTCATTTCGGAGAAGAATGCTGCCTTTTATTTCTGTGGTCCGACACCGTTCATGGCGGCGATCAATCATTCACTTCGCCAGTGGGGCATCCCGGAATCGGATGTTCATTACGAATTTTTTGGCCCTGCAGCTAGTCTGGAGCAAGGTGCGGCAACAGCCTAGAAGGCTTAGGCTATCCTTGCTTTGACTGTGCGCGCAGCAGCCGATTAACCGTTTCGCGGCGGAGGCCGATGAGCTGTCCAATCTCATCCTGTGTGAGCACATCTGTAATTACGGCAGGCCCAATGTAAGCCGCGAACCATTGCTGCAGCTTGCTCAGTTTATCAGCAGGCGTAACCTGCGTCAGCTGGTCGATTCGCTGCTGCATCATTCTCAGCTTGCTTTGGAGGAGCAGCGCGACATCGCGGCTTTTCTCAGCGCTTTGCTTGAGCTCCTCGTACCATTGCTGGGGCGCTACCGTATCGACCTCGCTTGTGACGAGTGCTATTGCCGTTCCGTGATAGGGCATCGGGCTGATCAACGAATGATGCGGGATGATTTCATCTGGAACGATAATATTTACAAGGATCGGATTGCCGTCCTCATGTACGCGTACGATCTTCAGCAGTCCGCTCCTCAGGTGAAAGAGCGAGCCGCTCTCCCCTTGATGGAACAACGTTTCTCCTTTATGCAGCAGCATCGTATTCCCCTTTTTTAGCGAGCCCATCCGGTTTTTCGGTTGGGCTTTTTTTATTTTGGCGCGGCAAGCCGGCATACATCCTGTCGCAGCATGTCATATATAGGTGATTGACGGTACAAGAAAACGAGGAGTAAAATGTTACATGATCATCCTAACCCACTTACCGGTTCATTTAACTTTTGAAAGAAGGCGTTCCATTAATATGCGTATAAGAACCTATGCAATCTGCTTGTATATTATCTTGATCTATTGGATTTCCCTGCATATTCCGAATATGCATGCCTTGTTCTTCCCTACATTGGGATCGTTCAGCCTGCTCTTCATCTCGCGCCCTTTCGAGAAAGCGGAGGTTCGCAAAATCTCCTTCGGAGCTGTCATAGCCTCCATTATCGGCTCATTATTTGTCTATTGGAATGCTGGCGCCTTGTCCCTGTTTCTGACACTGCTGATCGTCATTTACTTGATCAATAAGTTCAAATGGAATTCGCCGCCGATATTAGCCGTTTCGCTTATTCCCTTTTTTGCCCAATCCTCGATATTGTGGGTCATTCCTTTGTCCGTCTGCGGGGCAATGATCGGATTGATGATTACGCTATCCGTTTCCGCTTACGTTGAGAAGAAATTCGGAGAAGCGCCGCTATTTATCAAAAGATCGGCCAAAGCAAAATCCGACACCGCGATGTAACCGAGCCGTATTACCCCTTCCATTCCTCCGGCAGCAGCCGCTGGTAATGCGATTGCAAATACCGATCGTCTATGAGCACGAGCGTTCCGCGATCGGTTTCCGAGCGAATGAGACGCCCTCCAGCCTGCAGCACCTTGTTCATCCCCGGGAAGACGTAAGCATAATCATAGCCGCTCTTGCCCTGCTCGTTAAAATACTCCTTCAGCATATTCCGCTCTACGCCCAGCTGCGGCAGCCCAACGCCAACGACGATAACGCAGATTAATCGGTCTCCAGCCAAATCAACGCCCTCCGAGAACACGCCGCCCATCACCGCAAAGCCAATCAAAGACCTCCCGCTCCCAGCCTGAAAGGTGTCCAAGAAGCGGTCGCGCTCTTCCTCCGACATATCGGGTCTTTGCAGCAGCACCTCTGCATCCGAGTCGTCGCCGGCAGGAGTCGACCACTCCTTCAGCTCCATATACGTCTCATAAACCGCGTTCATATAGGCGTAGGAAGGGAAAAACACGAAATAATTTCCCGGCCGTTCGCCCATCAGCTTTATAATCAGCTTCGCGATTGGCAGCTTCGATTCATCCCGGTCATGATATCTGGTAGAAAGAGGATTAATGATGACATCAAGCTGCTCCCTCGCAAAAGGAGACGGCACCGCGAGCGTATAATCGTCCTCTCCCGCTCCCAGCATGTCCATATAATACGAGACTGGCGAGAGCGTCGCAGAGAAATAAATATGCGAGCGGTAGCCTTTGCCCATCTGCTGCAGCAATTGCGAAGGATCTAGGCAAAACAGCTTCAGCCGTACCTCGTTTTTCGATAGCTCTATATAGACGACATAGCGCTCATCAAACAGCTTCGCCGTTCGGATAAAGTTTTGCGCGTTAAAATAAGCATCCAAAAGCGTTCCGCTTCCGGAAATGCCAGCGGCCAGCGCTTGCTCCGCAGCCGAAGCGAAGGCATCCGCCAGCGCAACCAGCTCCTCCGGCAGCTGGCGCTCTACCAAATGCGGAACGCCGTCGCTGCTTTTGCGCAGCGCGATAAAATAATCGTTGATCGCCTTTGCCGTGCGATAGCCCTCGTTATGCACGCCCTTCAGCTCGCGCTGCAGGGCAAGGAAAGGAGCCTTCGTCAGTTCCGCGGAGAACATCTCCCGCGCCCGGTCGACAAGGTTATGCGCCTCATCCACAAGGAGCGCCGTCCGCTTCTTCATCTCTGCATACTGTCGCTTAAACGAAATGCGCGGGTCAAAAATATAATTGTAATCGCACACGACCGCATCTGCCGCGTAAGCCAAATCAAGCGAATATTCGAACGGACATACGCGATGCTTATGCGCATAGGCCTCGATCACCGATCGGGTCATGACCGTCTCATTTTCCAAAATATCAAGCACCGCTCCATTGATACGATCATAATAGCCGTCCGCATATGGACAATGGTCCTTCTCGCAGCGTACTTCCTCTTGAAAGCAAATTTTATCTTTCGCCGTTATCGTGACGGCATGCAGGTGCAGCCCTTTGTCGCGCATCAACAGCAGAGCATCCTCGGCTGCCGCCCTCGTCGTCGTTCGTGCCGTCAAATAATAAAAGCGCTGCAGCATGCCCGCGCCCATCGCTTTGAGGGTCGGATAGGTCGTCGAAATCGTTTTGCCGATGCCGGTGGGAGCTTTCGCAAATAAACGAACGCCCTCCTCGATTGATTTGTAGACTGCCCCTGCAAGCTTCCGCTGCCCGGCTCGATAGGTTTCAAACGGAAATGCCAGCTCGCGAATGCTTTCGTTTCTAGCCTGTTCATGCCTGCGGCGCAGCTGCGCATAAGGCGCATAACGCGCAATAACCTCATGCACATACTGTTCCAGCTCCGCGAAGCTGACCTCTCTCGCGAATCGCCGCTCCTCCTCTGTCGCCGTCTGGACATAGGTAAGCTGCACGCGCATCGCCGCCTGCTCATGCTCCTTAGCGTACATATAGGCATAGAACAAAGCCTGCGCCCAGTGAACGGGATAACCATCCTCGGTTATTCGATCCAAATCGCCGCCGGTCGATTTAATCTCGTCAACGGTAAGAAGCGGCTCCGTTCCTAGCAGCCCGTCACAGCGTCCATCCACAACAAATAACAGATCATCTACCGCGATGTCCGCTTTGACGTAGACCTCCTTCTGATCTTGCTCGCCGTAGGTGCGCTGCACTCTCTGATGCGCCTTCGTGCCTTCATGCATCGTATCGATCGCATTAAGCCTGACGTCGATGCTTCCGCTAAGAAATACATATTCGACTAAGTGTCTCACCGATATCGTGACCGTATCATGGATTTGCATAACGTTTCAATTCCCGCTCCCATAAAGAACATTTGTTCTTCAATTGTACCACAAGCCGCCGCTCTGCAACGTTATCCCATGCATAAAAAAGGGACGCAGCTGCGTCCCTTCCTACATTTACTTAGCCCTATTAGAGCTCCTCCTCATCCGTCTCATCCTCCGGATGATTGCCGACGCCGTTCAATAAGTCAGTGCCGTGAAACTCCTCGCTTGGCGATGCAGGGTCAATCGGGCTTCCCTTCGCAACGGCATCCGCATCGGGCACGGCAGCCAGCTCCTCCGAAATCTCCTCTGCTGTATCGACCTCATCATAGCTTAGCTCATCTCCAGATGCTATTGCAGCAGGAATATGCGACTCATGCACATGCGCGTTCTCATGCGGATGCTGCTTCTGCAGCAGCTCCGATGCGTCAGAGACCACGCCGCCCTGCACCTCTTCTGTAAATAATCCAAAGGAAGGATCGATGTCCTTCTCCGTCACTAGGTTGTTAGATGTATGGTTATCGCGATCATGTCCGTTTGCCATTTCGATTACCTCCTCAGTCGTTTCTACCCTATAGTACCCACAATCTGGACTGTTCTAACCAAAAAAATTGCTAACGCTATCGCTTGGGGAAAGAATGTGAATGGCATTCCACAATTAATAACCCATTTATAACAACCAGCTTCAGCTATTGATCATTTTGGATCAATAGCTGAAGCTGTTCTGTTCCATCTAACATGCTCAATCGTCAAGTACAGGCTGCTATCACGATGGTCGCATTATCCTGATAAGGCCTTTGCTGCGCGAGGACATGCTCCAAAATAAAGGCTGCGGCATCTTGGGGGGATTGACGCATCGCTTCCTCCAGTAAAGGCACCGTTATATCATCATAAAGGCCATCACTGCAGAGTAAAACCCAATCACCTGCCGTCAGTTGCAGCGGCAATTGGTTAGCATCGATCTCGCTTATGCGTGGAATGCCGAGATAGCTCGTCAATAAATGACGCTCTGGATGCGAATCGGCTTCCTCTTGGGTGAGCTTGCCTGCCAGAACCAGCTCATTCAGCCGATTCGCATACACATGGTCCCGCGTCAAAGGTATAAGCACGCCGCCTCGGTACAAATAAATGCGGCTATCGCCTGCGGAAATCCAGTGCAGCTGCCCCTCCTGCATAACGACGGCAATAAGCGTCGTTCCTACGCTCCATTCCAGCTCATGATCCAGCGCCAGCTCATAGACCGCTTTGTTCGCCAAATGCAGCGACTGCTCCAATGCCCGTGGAATGGAATCCTCCTCTTCCGCTATGCTTGCAAACTCGCTTAGCATCGTCTGCACCGCCAGCTCGCCAGCCTCCTTGCCCATCTCATAGCCGCCCATCCCGTCAGCCAACACGGCAAACACACCCTTGCTCTCTATTTCAAACGAATTAGCCAAGTCCGCTAACCCAAATGAATCCTGCTGCTCCTCGCGCTCGCCGATATGCTGCGCATAGCCGGTTATGATTTTGATTGCGGCGGTTGCGGCTCCAGTGTTGGCGTTTTGTTCATCAGAGGCTGGGAGGCCATCATTGGATAATTGTTCTACAGAGACTGTGTCTCCATCATCGGATCTTTGTCCAGCAGAGACTGCGTCTTCATCATTAAATCTTTGTATGGCAGAGGATGCATCCCCATCAGTAGGAACGGCTGTATGCGTATTGTACGTTGCTATGGCAAGCTCCACTTTTGGCATTGGTTTAGGATGAGCTGCTTGCACCAAGGCATCTCTTTGATTACTTGTGCGTCTCTGACCTGAAGGCAGCTCGAATACGAATACAGCCAGCAATGCCCCAAAGCCGATCATGGTGCCTACGAGTCCCCTCTCGATAAACTCAACTTGCTGCTCGGTCCATAGCTGATCAAGCTGCTCAGCCGGTATAGCCTTGATTCCGATAAACGCCATTACGAGCAGCAATAAAATAACTGCCAAACCCCTGTTTATCCACTTTCTGATCATACGATCCCCGCCTCGCCTCAGCTTGTCACTCATCATCTACATTTTTATTTCTCGGCGCCTCGATTTATGCCGAAACCATTCTTATTAGAGAAAAGAGTAGCTAATCTAACAGCGTCATCATAGTTGGGAATTCTGCAGCACGAACTGCAACGTAGCTCGCCTGATGCAGACCGAATGGCCTCTACATTGCACAAACTACAGCGTAACAACGAAGAACGCATCTTGATGCGAAGCACCCGCTTCACAATCATGCATCTAGCACCCTGCTTGGTGAGCAGCTACGAGAAAATACCCAGCAATGGCAGTACAAAACATGCCGCAAATCAAAAACGCAGCTCCGCACAGAGGCGGAGCTGCTTCAGCATTTGCTCTCGCGGCAGTATTGCCGCGGCATTGTCCGTTTAAACGATGATATCCCTGTAAGATGCCAGCACATTGCCTTCCAAATCCGTCGCAAATAATACTGAGCGCTCGCTCTCAAGCACGAAGCTGTAGCACTTATTGCTCGCTTCATCCCGCACGGTAACGGGGCAGTCCATGCCAGCCTCCGATACAAAAGTATATAGGAATCCCTGCTTAAACTGCAGCCTGCTTCCGAAGATGCCCGGGTGATCTCCGCCCGTTTCCCATATCATGCCGGGCTTCAGATCCTCCGCTTCTTTCAGCGCAGCCTCATATAGCGCCCTCAATGTATCTGTGCGCTCGTTAAGCTCAAGCGGCAGCGGGCACCACATCACCTTCCCTTTTCCGTGGGCGATTGTGCGAACGGTTGAAATGCCATCCGGCATACCGCCTCCGCTATCCAGCGCTATCTCTTTGTTCAGCTCGCCGATCTTCTTGCCGCCGAACGATGCTTTGTAGGAATGCTCGCCAATTTGCAGGGTTTCCTCACGCGACAAATTGCTTAAGCGATAAGGTCCCACGATAGATTCCGCGCGCGACGACGGCTTCCAATATTCATCAAGCCCAATCGGGCCTGTGAATAACAGCGTACCTCCATTAGCGTCAATATGCGCCAGCAGCTCTGCCAGCGCAGCATTGCTGAAATTGTGGGCGCTAGGTACGATAATAAGCTTCGGCATATCCCGCTGCAGCGTTTCCAGATGGAACTCTCCTATGCCGCGATGCGGAAGCTTCATTTCGTAACCAAGCACGCGGGTTAAGCTGCCTGTCGCCTCACAAGCAAAGCGGCGGCTGGAGAAATCATTCGAGTAAGGGAAAACAACGGCGATCTCCTCCAGCTCGCGCTCCTCAAACAGGCTCGAAATACGGCCAATAAACTTGCCAAAGTCATACGATACATCCGCTTCCGGCTTCTGAGTCCCGTCAGCGCGCAGCGCTCCAATGTTCGACTCGCAAACGTTATCCATGAAGTAGTTCGTATTCCACAGCCATTGCACCGCTCCCGCGCCGCCTGCGGCAAAAGAGTAGGCATATTTGCGCTCCAAGATGTTCCGAAGCTCTTCCTCCGAACGCTTCGCCCGGTTATCCGGCATTTCCACGTACATAATGCCCGTTTCCTGAATCAGTGTCGGCTTGCTAGGGTCTTTGCCATACACGCTGTCCCATAGCAGCCTGTCATTTAGCCACCAAGTGTGCACAGTCGTATAGTCGACGCTTTCTGCATACATCAGCGGCGAAGGCCGCGGCCCCATCCCAAGCGCTTCGTCCTGGCCAACGGTCACCAGCTGCTTAGGCTGAATCGCATGAATCGTGGCCGTTAGCTCCCCCACCCAGCGGTTATGCATATCTATCGTAAACCGCGTGTAGTCCAGCCAACGCGTATTTTTTTTAAGCTTCTTCACGTCTTGGATATCAAAGGCAATATCCGTTTGCTCCGGGAGAGTCGCCGCATCGAAATCGGGCAATTCCGTACTTGTCATATTCCACCGCGCCTGCAGTTGGCCGATCGACTCATGCCGCTGCTTCAGCCAATTGACATAAGCCGTTTTTTCGTAAGGATCATGCATGGAGCGTGGACCCGAGAATATGCGCATATTATCAAACAAAGAAGGCTCGTTGATCAAATCCCACTGCACATTCGTTGTGTGCTTATGCCGGGATACGATCGCCGCAATAAACCGTTTTTGCGCTTGCACGCTTCTCGGATCGAGATATGGATTTTTGCCTTCCCAAGCTTCCGGAGCGAAAGCAAAGAAGCTGAAGGTCATCTCAATCTCATGCTTAGCCGCCGTCAAAATAAAAGCATCAATCGCCCGCAGCAGCTCTTCCGACGCATGCCCATCCTCGAACATAAGATGGCGCCAAGCCGTCCATAGGCCGGTACGGATCAGGTTGATTCCCGCTTCTTTCATCGTCGCCATATCCTGATCCCAAATCGCGATGTTTGGCAAAAACACAAATTTCCGCCCTACGTCCGAGGTCATATAGGTCATCCCAACGACTGGGAAAGGGGCGCCATTTTTCTCGAAATAATCGCGTCCCACAGCGAGCGGCGTACCCTTCTCCAGCAATTCGCGGTCATAGCCCCAGAAGCCCTGCCGCAAAATACGCCTTTCCCCGCTTTCGGCTTCCGCTTCGCAAACGATCTCATACATGCCCGGCTCAACGGCATGTGGCACGCTGAACGTCATGTATTCGATCTCGCTTCCGACGCTCAGACTCAAGCGATGCTGCCATACCGCCTTTGCCTCTCCTTGCTTATAAATCGAAATAGCGATCGTCCAGCTCTCGTGCTTACTGCCTTGCCCACAGCTATTGGCTGATAGAATCTGCTGCGCTTGCAGCGTAAGATGCGGCCTCTCTGCTTCATAATAAACGGCATAGCTCGGCTTTATCCAAAGCTCGGTAACGCCCCCAGCACAAAATGCCGCCCATTCCGCTAGTGCATCCGCGCCCCCGCCTGACCAGAAACAATCCGCCAGCTGCTGATTGACAAATAACCAGCGCCCGCCCGCAAATTGCCCTCTCGTGTGCTCCATCAGCACGACAGGAGCGGATACTTCCCTTTCGTCTGCAGACATGCCCTTCAGAAGCGGACGTATGTGTGCATTCATTGGTCCCGCCGAACCCGTAGCCTGATTCAGCTGATCCCGCTCATGCGTAACATGCAAAATAAGGCCATATGTCGGTTCGATCGTAAACAAATGCTCCTTGCCCTGAAGCAGCGGCAGCTCCTGATTGTGGCCTAATACGGTCGAGCGCGTATGATCCACGGGCAGCGCCTCATGAATAAAAATTTCCTGATGGTATGCGGTCAGCTCCTGCTCAATATCCCATTCTCCGCCTTCCCGGCTCACCGGCTGTTTGAAAGGTGCTCCCCCTGTATGAATGAGCCCCCCTCCCCGCTGTAGAAATGCCGCTATATCCGGCCAAGCCGCTTTCGGAAAATAAGGCCCGTGCAGATGAACCAGACAATCAACCCCGTCTTCTTTAAGCGCATGAGACAGTCCCTCCGCATCCGTAACTCTGAACAGGCTATTCAGCTTCTCTAGCGATTCCGCATCTGGCGCACAGCCGTTCAACGGAAATGACGGGTCATAAAATAGTACTGCTTTCATGGTTCTCGCTCCTATTCTTTATCTATCGTTTATCGATCTTTGCTTTCCTTGATTCGCTATTTATTGCATAATGAAAGACTAAGCATTATGATTGCTCTCGCATTACAATTACGCACTGGAGGCGAATACAGTCGTGTCAAAGCTTACTTACAAGTCAACTTCATTGCCACGAGCCAAAAAAAATTGGAGTATTTTGAAGTCAAGCTTGCTTCTGAAATACGCCTTATCCTATATACTAATCTTTCTTATTCCGCTAACCGGAGTCACTGTATTCGTCTATGAAAACGCAGTCAATAGCCTCCGTTCCGAGATAGAGCAGTCCAATGTGAATCAATTGAATCAGGTTAAAATGACGATTGACGACCGCATGAGAGAGCTTCAGGAAATCGCCAGCAAAATAGCCTATGACGAGCATCTTACGCCTTATATGGTACGTCACCCCTATTACGGCTGGGAGGCCATCCGTCAGCTTTCTACCTACAAAGCAAACAGCAGCATTCTGGAAGATTTATTTTTATATTTCCATGACGATCCTACCATTTACTCATCTCGCGGCCTCACCAATGTGGACGTCATATTCAACCAAACCTATCAATTTAAAAATGAGAGCAAAGTGGATTTGCTTCGCGATCTAAATGAAGCTACCCATCCTATTATGCGTCCTGCTGAGCAGGTGAACGTAAACTACCGCAAGGAATCGATGCTTACCCTGCTCGTTCCGATTATGCCTAACGATCCGTTTCCCTATGGAACCGTTGTCTACTTAATGGAAGAGTCCAAGCTGACCGGAGTTATGGATTCCATTCTTAACGAGTTTTCCGGCAGCAGCTATATTTTTGACCAGGACGGCAAAATGCTAACCTCCAATAATCACGGAGCAAGCATGCCGAAGGATGAATTATCTGTCCTCTCCTCTTTGCAGCCCGGCATTCACAACCTGACGCTTAATAATGAAAAGCAGTCCGTCGTCGCCGTGCTGTCGCAGGAGAATGGCTGGACTTACGTCACCGCGATGCCGAGCCATCAATTTTTCAGCCGTGTCGTTCATATTCAAACGTTAATTCTGTTTGTCTTCAGCATCGTAGTGTTAACGGGAATTGCCGCAGCCATGCTGCTAGCCAAGCGCCAATACCACCCGATCAAGGATTTGATGGAGTTCGCGAAGTTAAGAAGCAATAGCACAGCCTTGGATTCCGCAAAAATCAGCAATGAATGGGATTGGATCAAGCAGACTATCCACGATTACAATGCCCGGATCGATATACAGGAGCCTTATGTGCGCAACCAATGCTTGCTGCTTCTGCTTAAGCACGGCAAGCCTGACGATCCTGAGATCGAGCAGCTTATCTTGGGCGCGGGACTTGAGCTTCCGCAGGGACAGGGCTATTATTTTTCCGTTATTTTGGCTTGGAACGCTTCCTATGCGGGCGAGAATGCCCGGCAGGAGCGCCAGCAGATGCAGGAAATGCTCCATGAACTAGCGCTTCCTGGTCTTCACGCACAGGTCTATGGCATTGAGTTCTCTCCGTCAGAGCAATTTGCCCTCATGGTTAGTGTAGTACCGTCAGAAGCTGTAACCCAGCAGCAGCAGGTCGAGCAAATCGTTGAGACCGTAAAGCGCATGGTCATCGAAAACTCGCAGCTAATGCCTTCTATAGGGGTAGGGACGCCATACGAGAACCTGGCTGAGCTTAACCAATCCTTTATCGAGGCGGCAACGGCACTGGAATTCCGATTGGCAGGCGGCAATGGCCATGTGACCTATTTCGAGCATTTGGCAGAGCTTAGCTCGCCGGGTGCCGAGACCTTCTGGATCTCCAAGAAGTCGCTGCTCAAGCTGGAGCAAAGTCTCAAGCAAGGAAATGAATCCGTCACCAGACAAATGCTCAGCAGCATCATTCACGATATCAAAAATGAATCATTATCCGTTCCGCTGCTGCGCTGCATTTGCTACGATCTCCTAAATGCCATGCTTCGTGTAGCTTCCGAAATGGGCATGCACAGCGTCATTCAGCACATTGCCGCCTTGGCTTCGTTCGACACACTGGACGAAACCGAGCAAAAGCTGAACGGGCTTGCTGAGCAAATCTGCGCGCAGGTGGAACGAAATACCGAAACCGAGCAGCATTCTTTGATGGACGATATTGTAGCTTACGTCGATCAGCAATATGCCGACTATACGCTCAGCCTGGAGCATATCGCCTTGAAGTACTCGATCTCGACTTCTTATTTGAGCCGCAGCTTCAAAGAAAAAACGGGGCTCAACTTTTCACAATATATATCGCGCTGCCGTATGGAAGAGGTCATTCGCTTGCTGCTGTCCACCGATGCTCCGCTCAAAGACATTATTGAACGCGTTGGATATTTGGATACGCCAAACTTTATCCGCAAATTCAAGAAAGAGACAGGCTTTACCCCGGGGCAGTACCGCAAGCTTAATGCTCCCGAAGCCTCTACCGTGAAGTAAAGGTCGCTATAGTTATAAAGCCCGTCTTCGCCATAAAGCCCATAATCAAAGCCAACTCTTAAGCACCTGATTCGGTGCAAAGAGTTGGCTTATTTAGATGGATGTTAGCTCGTTTTCCAGCGGTCGTATGCCGTTTGATAAATCTCAGCTATCCGTTCTCCGCCCATTTTCTTGATCGTATCCACATATTTATCCCAGCTGCTAATCGAATCTTGGCCAGTGATGAATTTGGCTTCCATTTGCATCACGTAAGTGCTCAGGTCCGAGCGCAGCTTCGTTACCTCAGCCGACTCTTCCGCAGTCAGGAACAACGCCGGGAATGGCACTTTTGCGCCGCGGTCCAGAAGCTTTTCCTTTGATTCTTTCGTTACCCACTCATCAAATTCTGTTTTCAGGCCAATCGTGAGATCATCGCTAATGACCATCGGCGCGGAAATCCCATAGTTAGGCGTCAGCGTGGAGCGGAATTCCTCACGATCGCCGCCGCCAGGAACAGGCAGCCATTCCTTCGTCATGGAAGCCTTGTCCGTATACTTCCACAATGTGCCTTCAGGGCCTTTATCGAACAGCATCGCGCCATCATAGGAGTACAAATAATCGACCCAACGCATCGATGCTTCCGGCGCTTTATTGCTGCTCGAGATAGCGAATGCTCCGGTAGCGTAGCCTTTATTTTTCGCAATCGCAGGCGTCTCTACCATGTCGCTCTTCACTGGGCTGAACATGACATCTGCCGTAGTCGGCTCGCCTCCATGTGTGAAGTATGCATGCCAATCCGAGAACAGCCCGATTTGATTGTTTTTCGCTTTCGCTTTTTTCTGATCATCCGTTTGGGAGAAGGACTCATGATCAAGCAATTCCTCGCTCCAGAGGCGATTCATATATTCGAGGTACGCCTTGTATGGCTCTTCCATCGGTGTATAGTGAACAACATCCTTTTCATCGGCATAAATCTCTTCCTCATATGCGCCAAAGGCACCGAGGATCCATGTCCGTAGATCTCTCATCTTGGAGGAGGAAGCGAGCGGAATTTCGTCCTTTTGCCCGTTGCCGTTTGGATCTTCCTCTTTTACCCGCTTCAAATAGGTGTACAATTCTTCCGTCGTTTCAGGAAGCTTCTTTATATCAAGCGCTTTCAGAAAATCGCCGTTATACCAAAGCGGGTTGCGATACCATGGCTGGTTGAACTCGATCCGCGGCAGTGAATAAATATGCCCGTCCGGTGCTGTGATCGATTTGCGGATATCCGGGTAATCCTCAAGCAGCTTTTTCACATTAGGCGCATATTCATCAATAAGGCCTTCCAGCGGAATAAGAATCCCTTGTCCGCCGTAGTTAAGCTCCTCCGCTTGCGTCAGCTTAGCCCCGAAAAATACATCGGGATAATCGCCGCTTGCAAACACCAAGTTTTTCTTCGTATCGAAGCTGTCTCTAGGCGCATTCAAATATTCGAATTTAATGCCTGTCAGCTTCTCCATCTCCGCCATAACCGGCATGTCCTTCCAGTTCTGAATACCGATGTCCGGCGCCATTAGCGATAAGGTAATGCTCTCCTTAACAATCGGGAAGCCTTCTTTATTCACACTTTCAGCAGCTGCCCCTTCTCCTGCCGTATTTCCTTTTTCCTTGTCGCCGGACGAGCCGCAGCCAGCCAGCAATGTAACCGTCATCACTCCCGCCAGCAGCAGCGTCCAAGCCTTTCTTGATTTGTGCATGCTTAAATCCTCCCTTTTTTTCCCTCTAATGTATTTGGTCATGCTATATAATAAGCGAAGAAATGAATTCCCTCGTCCATTATCTCACAAAGTCTTGCCGAAGAGTCCCGAATGCGGCAACTAGCCTTTTACGGAGCCAATCATTACGCCTTGCACGAAATAGCGCTGCAAAAACGGGTAAACGGCAATAATCGGAAGCGTTGATACGATGATGACTGCATATTTAACCAAAGAAGCAGCATCCGCCTTGGAGTTCATTGCCATAGCAACCTCTCCGCTAACCGCAGCTCCGGTAGTCTCTGCCGTCATCTCCTGAAGCACGAGAATTTGGCGCAAAATCATCTGAAGCGGGTATTTTGCCTCGTCATTCAAGTAAATCAAAGCTGAAAAATAGCTATTCCAATGCCCTACTCCATAAAACAGAGCCATAACGGCAATAATCGGAGACGATAGCGGCAAAATGATCCGGACAAACAGCTTCATATTCGTACATCCGTCCATATGCGCAGCCTCCTGCAGCTCCTTCGGAATCGTAGACTGGAAGAAGGTTCTCGCCACGATGATGTTCCACACAGAGGCGGCAACCGGCAAAATAAGCGCACCCATGCTATTAATTAGGCCTAGATTCTTAATTAACAGGTAGCTCGGAACAAGCCCCCCGCTAAAGAACATGGTGACCAGAATGATGCCCATAAACAGCTTGCGTCCGATGAAATCGGTTCTGCTCAGCGCATAGGCGGCAGGCAGCGTAACGGCTAGGTTAAGCAAGGTGCCGAGAACCGTATAAATAATCGTATTGAGGTACCCGTTCCAAATCTTGGCGTTATCGAATACCAGCTTGTACCCTTCCCAAGTAATGCCCTTCGGAAACAGCCACATTTCGCCTGAATTTACGAGCTTGGGATCGCTTATCGAAGCGCTGACCATATAAAGCACCGGATACAGCACAACGATTAGTGCAAGCAGCAAATAAATATAGTTCAAAATCAGAAACAGCTTATCGCCCTTTGATTCTTTTACAGCTGTAACCATACGTTTCTGTTCCTCCTTCCTACCAAAGACTTGTCTCGCTTGTGCGCTTCGCAATTTTATTGACCATAATGAGCAAGAGAGCATTTACTACTGAATTGAATAAGCCAACTGCCGTAGAAAAGCTATACTGCGCGTCCACTAACCCGGAACGGTACACAAATGTAGAAATAACATCGGATGACCCCATATTGAGCGGATTTTGAAGCAGCAAAATTTTCTCGAAGCCAACGCCCAGGATGTTGCCCATGTTCAAAATCAATAGGATCGTAATGGTAGGCACAATCGTCGGCAAGTTAATGTGCAGCACACGCTTGAATCGGCTCGCGCCATCGACGATAGCAGCTTCATGCAGCTGTGGATCTACGCCGGACAATGCCGCCAGGTAAATGATCGTCCCCCAGCCCGCGCTTTGCCATACTCCTGACAAGACGTACACCGTCTTAAACCATTTAGGATCCGTAAGATAGGCTGCCGGCTCCATGCCCAGCAACTCGATGAGCTTAACAAGCATCCCTGACGATGGTGACAGGAAGGTAATAATCATCCCGGCCATCACGACGACTGAAATAAAATGCGGTGCATAAGTAACCGTTTGCACTGTTTTCTTAAAATAGCCGTTTTTAATTTCGTTAAAAGCAAGAGCCAATATAATCGGCAGCGGAAATCCGATGGCTAGCTCATATAGGCTGATGCTGAACGTATTCCATAGTAGATCCCAAAAATAATAGGAATTAAAGAATCTCTCGAAATGCTCGAAGCCTACCCAAGGGCTTCCCATAATGCCTTTTGTCGGTATGAAGTTTTTAAAAGCAATCTGGATACCGTACATGGGCCCGTAGTGAAAAATAAGAAAATACAGCATGACAGGAGTCATAAATAAGTAGAGCTCCCAGTTTTGCAGCATCTTTTTGGCGAGCGGTTTGTTCCCTCGCATTTTTGGGTTTAAAGGGAGCGCTTGCTGTTCGTTTCCTTTCATCTCTCTCGAATCCTCCTCTCTCTATTTTGTTATTCGCAGCTTTCACTTTGCCGGCTCTCGGCATTGCAAATGACTAACGCTTACATTCCAAATTGTAGACATTATTGCCTGGTCCGGTAAATATGTATGATCTGCATTGTCATTCATAAAGGCTGTAACCGTAAGGTTTTATAGCGTTTTCATGGTGATCGTTGTCATTATTCCACTGACCATTGCGCCCCTAATATGTTGGATATGCTCTGCGTAAATGTGGTGCAAGTGATACATATTGTGCTTTGCAGATAAATGTGTGAACCTTTCTTACGAATGCCTGTTGTTGTACAGCAGCTCTCGGCACTAATCTTGAACGCGCATACAAACCTAATACAATTCAGGAGGCTTTTGACCGTGACAAACAAAACCGCCCATCTCATCTCCCATACCCACTGGGACCGAGAATGGTATATGCCTTACGAATACCACCATACGCTGCTCACTGAGCTAATGAACGATTTGCTCCGCACTTTGGAAGAGGATGACGAATTCCGCAGCTTCCATCTGGACGGACAGACGATCATTATGGAAGACTATCTTCAGATCCATCCCGAGAAAAGAGAAGCGCTGGAGAAATATATTCGCGAGGGACGCATTATTATTGGCCCCTGGTACGTGCTGCAGGACGAGTTTCTGACGAGCTCCGAGGCAAATGTCCGCAACCTATTGATTGGACATCAAGACGCGGCTCATTATGGCGTCATTTCCAAGCTCGGTTATTTCCCCGACTCCTTTGGCAATATGGGACAAGCTCCGCAAATGCTGAAGCAGGCGGATATCGATACCGCCGTATTCGGACGCGGAGTAAAGCCGACCGGCTTCGATAATATGGTTGGGGAATCGGCCAGCGCAAGCTACGAATCGCCTTTTTCGGAAATGCACTGGTCCTCGCCCGACGGCTCGACTGTGCTGGGGCTGCTGTTTGCCAATTGGTACAACAACGGCATGGAGGTTCCCACCGATCCGGATGAAGCGAAAGCGTACTGGACCAAAAGGCTTGAGGACGCCAGTAAATATGCGTCTACGCCAGAGCTTCTATTTATGAATGGCTGCGACCATCAGCCTGTCCAAACGAATTTAACAGAAGGAATCCGCACAGCACGCGAGCTGTTTCCTGATATAAACTTTATCCACTCTAGCTTTGAGCAATATTTAGAGGCGCTAAAAGGGCAGCTTCCCGCGAATTTGACCACGGTCAAAGGAGAGCTGCGCAGTCAGCATACCGATGGATGGAGCACGCTCGTCAATACAGCTTCGGCGCGGGTTTACTTGAAGCAGTTGAATCAGCGCGGACAAACGCTGCTGGAGAAGGGCGCTGAGCCGCTTGCAGCACTTGCTCATCTGGCTGCCGGCCAAGCCTATCCGCATCAGCTGTTGACCTATGCATGGAAGACGCTCATGCAAAATCATCCTCATGACAGCATTTGCGGCTGCAGCGTGGATGAAGTGCATCAGGAAATGGTTACCCGTTTCGATAAGAGCCGGCATACGGCGGAATCCATCATTACCGAAAGCCTAAGTGCTATCGCGGGACAAATTGACACGGATAAGGTTGCAGCATGGGAGAAGGAAAGCATGCCGGTCACGATATTCAACATGACAGGCTGGGAACGCAGCGGTACGGTGAGTGTGGAGATCGTCGTTGCCAAAGCTTATTTCAAGGAAGGGCCAAACCCGGCTGCGATTGCCGAGCGGCTGGAGAAGCTTCCGCTGGATACAGAGCGCGGAGTGCTGCTTGATGATAAGGGCTGTGCTATTGCTGCCAAAGCTGAGGATTTAGGCGTTCATTTTGGTTATGACCTGCCGAAGGATAAATTCCGCCAGCCTTACATGGCACGCAAAATCCGGCTGACCTTCGAAGCAAGCCGAGTTCCGGCGCTTGGCTTCAAAACCTATGCTTGGCCTGCATCCTCCGCTGCCTCCGCGCCAACGCCCGTGACTTCACTGAGCGCCAGTCCAAATGGCATGGAAAATGAATATATCGCCGTAAGCTTTCAAGCGGACGGCTCCATCAATTTAACGGATAAAGCAACTGGGGTGACGTTCGAAGGACTTGGCGTCTATGAGAATTGCGGCGACCTCGGCAATGAGTATGTATTTAGACAGCCTGAAGGTGAACAGCCTCTAACGACAAAAGATATTCCAGCAATGATAACGCTGGTCGAGAATGAAGCGTACCGGATGACGTACGAAATCGTTCATGAATGGGCTATCCCTGCGCGGGCTGACGATACCTTTACCGAAGAAAAGCGTAAAATGGTCCGTTTCCGTGATCGCAAGGCACAACGGGTGGACATTCAGGTGCCGCTGCGTATCGTTACGCGCGTCAGTCTTGAGCATTCCGGAAAAGGACTGCAAATGCAAGCGTCCTTTAATAATCAGGCCAAGGATCATCGCCTCCGGGTCCTGTTTCCAACAGGGCTGAAGTCTGATACACATTTGGCTGACTCCATCTTTGAGGTTGCTGCCCGGGATACGACTCCCGCGAAGGAGTGGATAAATCCAAGCAATGCGCAGCATCAGCAGGCATTTATCAGTGTGTCGGATGGCGAGCACGGCTTAACCGTTGCCAACAAAGGGCTGAACGAATACGAGGTGCTGCGCGAGGAATCAAATACGATTGCCGTAACGCTTCTTCGATCCGTTTCCGAGCTTGGGGATTGGGGCGTATTTCCGACGCCGGAAGCGCAGTGCCTTGGCGAGCAAACGGTTGAGTTCGCCATTTACCCGCATGCCGGGGATGCCATTACGTCTGAAGCCTTTATTGAAGCTTACCAATTCCAAGCGCCTTGGTTCCATCTGCAAACCGGCAATCAACAGGGCTCACTGCCAACCACCTATGCGCCTCTGAATTGGGAAGGCAAAGGGCTCGCGCTGTCTGCCTTTAAAGTATCGCAGCCTAGCGGCGATATAATCGTTCGTTGGTATAACCTTGCCGGGGAGCCGCGCGAGCTGGCATTCGAGGCTGATTTTGGTACAGACCGTATTTATCAAAGCGATATTTTGGAGCGCCGCGAAGAGGCAGCGAGCATGCAGGGCGGACAGGTTCATGAAACGATTGGAACCGCAAAAATAATGACTTATTCCGTTAAATTAAACGAAGCAGGAAATTAAACGAAGCAGGAGGCATCTCTCATGAAATTACCAGATTCCATTACGAACGTCTTAGCAGAAGCGGATCAGCGTCTCGCGCATCATCCCAAGCTGCAAAAGCTATTCAAAAACACCTTTCCAAATACGCTGGAAACGACCATTAAGCTGATGGACGACGGCACTACCTTTGTTATTACAGGTGATATTCCGGCGATGTGGCTGCGGGATTCCACAGAGCAGGTCCGCCATTACATCCCCTACGCCAAGAAGGACGCTGAGCTGCAGCGCATCATCAGCGGCGTGATTCGGCGCCAAATGCTCTACATTAATATCGATCCGTATACGAACGCGTTTAATGAGACGGCAAGCGGCAAGCATTATAACGCTGGCGATCAATCCGACATGACGGCTTGGATGTGGGAGCGCAAATACGAGCTCGACTCCTTGTGTTTCCCGACGCAGCTTGCCTACATGTACTGGCAGGAAACGGGCAAAACCGATATTTTCGACGACGCCTGCTATCAAGCGCTGAATGCAATCGTGCATGTCATCAAAACCGAGCAGCGCCATGAGGAAAAATCGCCCTACCGCTTCGTGCGCCCGGGCTTCAAAGAAACCGAAACGCTGCAAAATGACGGGTTAGGCTTGCCTGTCAACTACACGGGCATGACGTGGTCGGGCTTCCGTCCAAGCGATGATGCCTGCTTATTCGGCTACAACATTCCTTCCAATATGTTTGCCGTCGTTATTCTTGGATATATTCGGGACATTGCAGAGCAAGTGTACGGGGACAAGGAATTGGCGGGAAGAGCGGAGAAGCTTCGTCAGGAGATCGACTTCGGGATTCGAGCTTATGGCATCGTCAACCACCCTGTTTTCGGCAAAATCTACGCTTATGAAACCGACGGATACGGCAATTACTGCCTGATGGATGATGCAGGTACGCCAGGACTGCTGTCTATTCCTTATTTCGGATACGCGCCTGTGGATGATCCTACTTATCAAAATACTCGGCGGTTTGCGCTCAGCAGTGAGAATCCTTTCTACTTTGAAGGCAAGTTTGCCAAGGGCATAGGCAGTCCTCATACGCCGGCCGGCCATGTGTGGCATATGGCGCTGTCGATGCAAGCGCTGACGGCCGATAATGACGAGGAAATCAAAGAGCTTATCGATATGCTTGTCGCTACCGATGCCGATACCGGCTTTATGCACGAAGGCTTTCATCCCGATGATCCAACTATTTTCTCACGCGAATGGTTTGCATGGTCCAACAGCCTGTTCGCCATGTTGATTTGCAAAGCGATGGATAAAGGCATCGTGTAATCGTAACGGGCTCATTCTCACATTAAAAGGGGATGCCTACGAGGTCATTGACCTTGTGGGCATCCCCTTCTCGCATAGCGTCTTACTTCTTCACGATATCCTTTACCGCTTTGTCGAATTTCTCAAGCAGCTGGTCGCTCGTAATTTGCTTGCCGAGGTACTCCTGCATAGCCGCGCCCCATTGCTGCGTGATGCCATCCGGGAAGCGATCCCAGTTCCAGCTTTTCACTTGATCCGGGTTCGCATTCGCGAAGGTTGCGAAGTCGCCGCCGATTTTGCCAACCGCTTCCGGATTCGGCTCGATGGAGGACAAAGCCGGCACAAATTTAAAGTCGGTGGAGATGAATTTTTTGCCCGTTTCCGATGTAACCATCCAGTTCAAGAACGCTTTCGCTTCTTCCACTTGATCGGATTTGCTGTTGACGATCCAGTTGTTCGGCACGCCGGTAAACACGTTTGGTTTGCCTTGAAGCGGCACTGCCATCATCCCCAGGTTAAGCGCCGGGTCGATTTCGTCGATCATGCCTTGAATCCAGTTGCCGTGCTGAATCATGGCATATTTGCCTGCCGCGAATTCCGCTACCTGCGTATTATAGTCCGTCGTCAAAGCGTTGTCTTGGCCGTTAGCGAACATAATGTCCACGAGGCGAATCCACTGCTTCATGATCGGATCATCCTTCAGCTTCACTTTGCCCGCTTTTACATCCTCAATAAACGTTGCCGGATCAGCTTGGTTCGCGAATGCGATGTTGAGCGTATGAATACCCATCGACCACCACTCGGAAGTAAGCGCGAACGGAATGATGCCGGCATCCTTCAGCTTTTTGGCCGCCGCCTCAAGATCCTCAAGCGTTTGCGGAAGGTCAGTGATGCCCGCTTTCGCAAATAGATCCTTATTGTACGTGAAGCCATAAGCTTCAAGGTTCATCGGCATGCCGAGCAGCTTGCCGTCACGCGTAATTTGCGCTTTCGACGCTTCGACCAAATCCTTCGCCCAAGCCTCGCCAGTCAGATCCGTCGCGCGATCCACATAAGGCTCGAAGCCTGCCCAGCCGCTGGAGTTGAAGATTTCCGGCTCTTCGCCAGCCGCAAGCTCTGCTTTGAGCAAAGCGCTGTAATCCTCGCCGCCGCCATGCGTCTCGATTTCAACCTTAACGCCCGTTTCCTTCTCGTACTCAGCTGCCATTTTGCCAAGCGCATCTGCAATCTCTACCTTGAATTGAAACACCTTAATCGTAACGTCCTTCTTAGGCGCTTCCGTAGGATCTGTCTTGGCAGCGTCTGTCGTTTCCTTTGGAGCATTGGTAGCCGCTGCGCCATTATTGTTGTTGCTTCCGCAGCCGCTTGCCAGAACGATGAGCATAATAGCAGCTAGCATAAGTAAAGAAATCTTTTTCATCTTATGACCTCCCGCAAATTTTATATATAATTCTATTTTGTAACGCTTACATCGTCATTATAATTGTGCAACAACATGGCACAACACCGAATATATTGTACTTCTAGGTGTAATATGTTGATAACTTCCATATATTCAAGTTATAAGTTTAACCTTTTACCGATCCGGCCGTAATGCCCTCAATGATATGCTTTTGCAAAAATAAGAAAAACAGAATGATCGGAATCGTACTCAGCGTGAGCGCCGCCATGGCGAGATCCCATTTGCGCAAATATTGGCCGAAAAACTTCTGTACCGCGAGCGGAATCGTCGTCAGATTGTCGTTAATGACCAGCACCGGAAGCAAGTAATCGTTCCAAATCCACAGCACGTTCAAAATGATGACCGTCACCGTAATCGGCTTCAGCAGCGGAAATACAATTCGCCAGAACACCCCGTAAGGCGAGCAGCCGTCCACCACCGCCGCCTCTTCCACCTCAAGCGGAACCGACTTGATGAACCCATGGTACAGAAACATCGATAACGAAATGCCAAAGCCCATATAGCAAATAACGATACCATACAAATGCCCGCGCAGCTCGAACATCGAAGTAATGCGCATAAGCGGCAGCATGACCGACTGGAACGGAATGATCATCGCGGCGATGAGCACCGTCAGCAGCATCTTGTTAAAAGCCGTCGGGCGGCGCACCAAGCGGTAAGCCATCATCGAGCTGATCACGACAAGCATCAATACGCTGATCGAAGTCACCATGAACGAGTTGAGGAATACCGTCGGAAAATCGATGGCTACCCAAGCGCGCTTGAAGTTATCCAGCCCCAGCTTCTCAGGCAAAGACGCGGCATTGAGCAAAATATATTTGAGCTCCTTGAACGAGTTGACGAGCAGAAAGTAGAACGGCGCAAGAAAAACGAGCGCAACCGCGATGCCAACAAGCTCCAGCAGCAAAATAAGAGGCGTATAACGCTGTCTGTTTTCCATTATGCCTCCACCTCCTTCTTCTTCGTGATCCATACCTGTGTCACCGTAATAAGCGCGACGCCGAAGAAGAAAATCATCGCCTTCGCCGTTCCAAGTCCATAGCGGTTGTTGACCAAGCCTTCGCGGTAGACGTTAAGCGCTATTGATTCGGTCGCATTGCCAGGGCCGCCTGCGGTAAGCGACAGGTTAAGATCGAACATTTTGAACGAGTTGGATGTCGTTAGAAACAAGCAGATCGTAATCGCCGGCATGATTAGCGGTACCGTAACCGAGCGCAGCAGCTGCCAAGCCCCTGCACCATCGATTCTCGCAGCCTCAATCAAATCCTTAGGCACGCTGATCATCGCCGCGATATAAATAATCATCATGTAACCTGCCGTTTGCCATACAAATACGATCACGATGCCCCAAAATGCCGTATTCGGCGTGCCAAGCCACTGTAGGTTAAAAAAGCCGATGTCCGTTGCTTCCCCGATTGCCCGAAAGCCCCGTACAAAAATGAAATACCAGATGTAGCCGAGCAGCAAGCCTCCAATTACGTTAGGCAGAAAGAACACCGTCCGCAAAAAGTTTCGGCTCTTCAGGTTGCGCGTCAGCAAAAGCGACAGCAGAAATGCTGCGACGTTGGTGACTACGACTGCGGCTGCCGTAAATTTGGTCGTGAACCAAAAGGCGTTCCAGAAACGTTCATCATCAGTGAAAATTTTCGTAATATTTTTCATGCCGACCCATTTGGCGTTGCCAAGGTCCATCCCATTCCATTCCGTAAATGTGTAGTAAAAGCCCATCACGAACGGTGCGAGTACAATCAGTATAAATGCTATCAGTCCCGGGCCGACAAACACGGTTTGCTGCACCCATTCGTTCCATTTGATTCGTTTGGACATTAGTCTCGTCCCCTTTCTCTTTCCTGTGCCGGAATCGTTCTGCTTGCTATTCACAGTATAAAACCGAGCCCTCCGCCAAACCACAGAGGATCATGATAAGGTAGGTGGACTATATTGACCATCCGTTGCATGATCGGTTACTGTGTATGCAAGAGCAAGATGACCAGAAAGCGGGCGGATGGTGTCCATGAATACAGTAAAGCCATTTAACACAATTCGTAAAAAGCTCATGCTTCTGCTGCTTGCGGCAACGATTTTGCCAATCGCGACCTCGATGATTATTTCCTATAACGCGACGACCAAATCGATCAAAGAGGATGCCATTGCCAAAAATTATCGGCTGCTGTCGCTTGGCAAAACCAACATTATGAACTACACGAACAACATCAACCAAAAGTCGCTCGCCGTCTATAACGCGATGAACGTGCCCCGCTCCTTGTACTATATTTTAGAGCACAGCATGGAGGACGAGGTGTTCCCGAACGATATTACCGACGTCATCCGCAATCGCAATTTGCTGAAGGACCATCTGTACAACATTTATCAAAGCGTAAGCGAATTTCATAAAGTAAGGCTCTATGTCGTAAACCAGAACGCGACCTATCTGCTCTGGAACGACGACATTAAGGTGGGTCAAAATGATGCCGCCGTCCCGCAAACCGCGAAGAAAGCGTACATAGAGCCCTCGCATCAGAGCCATAATTATGGGCTCGTCGATCTCAAATCAGCCGCAACCGAGGAGATGGTGTTTACGCTTCACCGTCCGATCTTCCTAGCGCCAAGCGAGGAGCTGCTGGCCGAGCTCTCCATCGACGTGCGGCTGCAGGTGCTGGAGGATTTGAACCGCCAGCTCTATGACAGCGGGGAGGAAAGCTTCTATATCGCCGACGCGGATGGCCATATCGTGCTATCCTCCAATACGGAAGAGATCGGTACCGAAGCGCGGCAAAGCTGGCTCGGAACGATTTTGCAATCCGGGCAAGACAGCGGGCATTTCGATTGGAAGGCGGAGGCGTTCGACGGCATGATTTTTTATGATCGGATTAAGACGCCGTACATGGACTGGTATTTGATTAAGCAGACGCCATACAAGCATCTCTACAGCGCTGCCGATCGTATCGCCCGCATTAACATCGCAGTCGGAATCGCCTTTTTGGCGGTCGTGGTGCTGGCTACGCTGTTTATATCCATCCGGTTTACGAAGCCGCTGCTCCGTCTAATCGGCTACGTAAACAAAATTGAAACGGGTAATTTGAATGTATCGATCGACATTCACAGCAATGATGAAATCGGTTTGCTCGCTAGGCGTTTCCGTTCGATGATGCAGACGATCAATAACTTGATTTTGACCGAATACCGGCTTGAGATCGCTAATAAGACCAATGAGCTGAAAGCGCTTCAAGCCCAAGTAAATCCGCACTTTTTGTACAATGCGCTGCAGTCGATCGGAACCGTTTCGCTTCAGCATGGCGACACCAAAGCCTACTCGCTTATAACGTCACTTGGCAAAATGATGCGCTACAACATGAACACGATGGACGCTGTCGTGGAGCTCAGGCGGGAGCTTGATTACGTGCAGGCTTATCTTGATTTGCAGAAGCAGCGCTTCGATACGGCCCTGCATATCCAGCTTCACATAGACGAACAGACGAAAGGCATTCTGGTTCCGAAAATGATTTTGCAGCCGCTGCTCGAAAATTTCTTCAAACACGGCTTTGTCCAATCGTTCGAAGAACCTTCGGAGCTGATCATTAGCAGTTTCTTATCCGATGATGGTAAGCGGCTTACCGTCGAGGTGCAGGATAACGGCTGCGGCTTATCGGAGGAGCGGCTGCAGGAGGTGCTGGCGCAAATGAAGAAGGCGCCACCGCTCGGCGGCTCGCAGGACAATGAACAGGATAATGGCGGCATCGGACTGCCTAACGTTCTCTCACGGCTGCGGCTGCACTTTGATCCGTCTGCCGAAATGGAGCTGCGCCATGTGCAGCCGCACGGCTTTTCCGTTACGATTCATATTCCGCTGGTGAAGGAGAATGAAGGATGAAGGCTTTAATCATTGACGATGAGAAGCATGTAAGGGAAGCGATTCGTCTCCTCGTGCCTTGGAAAGACTTTGGCATAGATACGATCCTTGAAGCACAAGATGGCATCGCGGCTACCAGCCTCATTCGCTCGGAACGGCCAGAAATTATTTTTACTGATATGATGATGCCGAACATGGACGGCACGGAGCTGCTGCAATGGGTAGCCGAGCACGCGCCTGCCAGCAAAATCATCGTCATCAGCGGCCATGACGACTTCAGCTTCGTTCGCCATGCGGTCAAATACGGCGGTGTCGATTATATTTTGAAGCCGATTGATGCGGATCAGCTTGTAGGCGCACTAACGAAGGCCGTGAGCAGCTGGATGGCAGAGGAGCAGGAGCGCTGCCGCAAGCGCAGCATGAATATCGAGCTCAATCAGCTTAAGCCTATGTACCTGGAGCAATATTTCTCGGCATTTATTAGCGAGCCTGGCTCCTATCCCGGCTTTGCCGATACGATCAGGCAGGAGCTTGGCATCGCTGCACCTATTGCTCGGGCGCGAATGGCTCTTGTCAGGCTGGAGCTTACCTCCCCTGCCGTTAGAGAGAAGTTCGCCTCCGGAATGGATTTGCTGCTGTTCTCGATGACGAATATTTGCAATGAATTTCTGAAGGCAAAGGAACTGGGCTTTGCGCTTCGCCACTGGGGCCAGGAGCATGAACTGCTGCTTCTCTTCTGGGGTGATGGCGAGCAGGCGCAGGAGCTGATTGCGGAAATAAACGATGCGTTTTTCTTAGCGCTGAAGACGCGGTTCCACATCGGACTCGGACAATCCGCCGCCTTCCCAGCTGCAGCAGCGACTGCTTATCAGCAAGCGAAACAAGCGCTGCTGCGCCGTAATTTGCTGGTTCGCGATAGGTACTGCCATCCGATCACGGCAGCCGGTTCCAGCCACAAAAACACGCTGCTGCTATTCAGCGAGCATGAGGAAAGAGTGCGCTTTGCGGTGCAGGGCGGGAACAAGGACCAAATACGCCGCGCCCTGCAGCCTTGGTTCGATCGGCTCGACCAGGGCGGATATATTTCGCTGGAGCAGCTTATGCTTTGGCGGCAGCAATTCGAGGTCGCTAAGTCTATTTGGGAATACAATAACGAACGCGGCGGTGATGGCAATCAAGAAAGCCGTGCGGAGGAGCAAGCGTCAATTCCTGTGGATGCAAGCGGATTTTTTGATTATGAGCAGTGGAAGCAATCTCTATTGGCAGAGGCCTGCGAGATTGCAAAACGCATTACGGAGCATGACAAGGAGCGAAGCGTCATAGCGGAAATTGCGAAATACATTGAGCAGCATCCGCATGAGGATATTACACTGCAGGACATATCGGAGCGTTTCTTTCTGAGCAGGGAATATATATCGCGCAAATTCAAGCAGGAGACAAACGAAAACCTATCCGATTTTATTGCGGAGGTTCGCATGAAGCGTGCCAAGGAGCTGCTTGCGAACGGGCAATTAAAAATTTCACAGGTCGCCGAGCTTGTCGGCTTTCAGGATGAGAAGTATTTTAGCCGCGTATTTAAAAAACGGACGAATTGCTCGCCCAACGATTACCGCAAGCACCATTACAGCGGGGATATGTAAGATGGAACAGAAAAGAAGCCAAGCTCGGCATGAACGACTGCTGCCATTCGTGCGAAGCTTGGCTTCTCTCTGCGATTAAGAGCCACCTACATGATCGGTGTACCCTTCTTGAGCGTCTTCATATCACTATTGGAGTTATTGAGCGCGGGCAGCATTTTCTCGCCGCTGACCATCGGTTCATGGCAGATCAAGCAAGTAGGCACGTGATCAAAAGCAAAGTTATCGCGCATCCAACTGTTGCACCCTTCCGTCTCACATGTCCATACCTTCGTGTTTTCTTCCGGAATCTCTTCAAGCGGTTTTTTACGATTGTACATGGTCAGCCCCCTTCGCGCTAAAAAAGGAAAAACTGCCTCGAACTTATGAGTAAGGGGCAGTTATCATTTATAAACAGCAGTGTATTGTGAATATTTGCTTCAAACTTGCAATTGATTTCATTGTACCATATTTCGTCCAATAAAGGCAAATCTCAGCCCATGGTTTTGTGCCTTTTTTTTGGAAAATCGCTGTAATAAGCAAATAACTGCTCTACGGGCTTGAAATACAGATGTCCGTCCTCCCAAGGCTGGAAATGCAAGTCCATTCTCGAGTCCGGCCAATGGGCTGGCGTCCCGGAAGTGCTTAATTTGCCGGGCAGCAAAGGTTCCTCCACGACTGCCGGAAATTCCTGATAGCCAAACAGCAAATTTTCGTGCATGGCGATTATTTCGTATTTTGGCCCAAGGAAAGCCCGCTCCTCCTGAAGCTGGAAATGATAATAAATGTAGCTTGCCGCCATTTCCGGCTTCAAATGCGCCACTCTGCCTACCCGTCGCTCCACCGGCTCCTTGCGGAGCCAATGCTCGTAACTAGCCGGCTCGTTAAAATGAAAAACGTCGATCATCGGCACCCACTTCCGGGCTGTCGCCTGACCTGGCCAGATCGCAAGAAAAGCGTCCATTTCCGGCAGCAGCTCCTCCGGCTCGATTAATCGGTCCACGCATTCGCAGTAGGCAAACACGTTGCGCTCCCACTTGAAGCAGCCTGCCGTCATGATCTCGCCTTGCTCCATAAGCTGATGCACGGCTGTTCCCTGCTTCGCCGCTTCTATCGCTTCCTCTTCAAAGCCTTCTTTTATGTGTGCCCGCGCCATTACTCTGAACATAAGTACCTCGCTTCGCTTGGTAGGATGGTTAAGTGTTATTTGGTAACACTTAAATTGTGACAGGTGAATAGGTTATTGGGTATAAAGCAGCTGAAACCCACCATAACCTAAATGAGCTCGGCACATATCGCTATCATAAGGGAGGACAAGCACCGCTTTCAATCGTTATTTTACAAATATACGGGCTGAGCGTCAGATTTTTTTTGTTGTTGGATATTCTAATTAATGAAGTTGTGAAGCTATGCTCAAAATAGAGGAGGATGATTGTTTTGGAAAGCACTAGCGAGTTTGTCGCAAAGGTAAAAGCTACGCAGCATAAGGCTGAGCTTAACAAAAGAAACAGAGGCAATGGTAATCCAGCAGAAAAACTTAGCACTAAACAGCACGGCACCAATAAATAGCAGCGAAAGCAAAAACAGACCCCTAGCGAGCTTCCTGCTAAGGGTCTGTCTCATATAGACTTCAACACTCGAACATTACGGTAATGAGCTAAAGTGCAGTATGGAATGGAACTTTGATAGACATGCATTACTGGGCCACAAAGGGTCTCCTCATACATTCTTATGCCTGCTGATCGTGGCATTACCACTATTTTCTTACCTCGTTCGTTTAAACGGAAAATTCATGAGGGTAATAGTCAATACACGAATCTGCTACAATCGTCAGAGTGCACTGATCGGCGTCGTATTCGACCTGACCGTCTTTGATGTAATACCACGTTTTTAGCGTGGGCTGATCGTCATACTCCTTGAAAACAAACACGTTCAGCTCTTCCTTATGCGACAGCAGCTCCTCGACCTCCGCGCTCCATGGGACGCTGACCGTGAACCTCCAGCCTTCGCCCTGCGGAACGAGCGTATACGGAACATCCTGCTTATTCGAATCAATAAACATTCGCCCGCCAACCGCATGCTTAACAAGAAACGTCTGTTTCATCCCGATATCCTCCTTCAAAGTTTGCGAATGCAAACTTACTTCGAAAGCGTAGACTTTTCGTTTAACTGCACAAACCTACTCCAATAGTGTAGGCTCTACTTTTGCCGATACAAACTTACTCCGACCTCAACTTAAACCGATGCAAACGCCCATCACAGGCTTATGGCAAATCGACGAGCATAAAAAAGGCCGGCTCAATCGCTGTAAAAATAAGCTCGTCCGCAGCTTCAATCTGCGCCGTGTCGCCTGCCGCCAACGTTTCGCCGTGCGTCTGAAGCTGCCCCTCAATCATATATATAAATTGCTTGCGTCCCTGTTCAACTGCGTAGTCAAGCTGCTTTCCCTTCTCTAGCTTGCTCAAATAGATCGTCATGTTTTGGCCAATGGAAGCTCCCTGCTCCAAAGCTTTATCGGATACGACAGGGAGCAGCGCGTTATGCAGCTTATCCACGTCGAACCGGCTTGCCTCATAGGATGGCGCCAAGCCTCGTTCCTTAGGCATGAACCAAAGCTGAAGCAAACGAAGCTCCTCTTCCTCCGATGCGTTAAATTCGGTATGAATAACGCCGGTACCTGCCGACATGCGCTGAACCTCGCCAAACGAGGATACGACCGAGTTGCCTAAATTATCTTCATGTCTAATCAGGCCCGCTAATACGATAGACACAATCTCCATATCGCTGTGCGGGTGAGCGCCAAAGCCTTTTCCCGGAGTTAAATAATCGTCATTGCATACTCGCATGACACTAAAGCCCGTTCGATCCGGATCATAATAGGCACCGAATGAGAAGCTTGGATGGCTGCGCAGCCAGCCGAGATCTGCAAAATGCCGCGTAGCAGCGGGAAATACGTTGATCATTGCGTCTCCTCCAAACAACTATTTATTTACTTACTTATTTATAGCAGTTTTCCGTCAAGCTAGCAAGGCTCTCGAGCGGACAATCACCCAAAGCAACGCAAAAAGAGCAGCCGAATCCCGAGTAGAGAAATAACCTGCTTCTTTTACTATACAGAGTCATCCTTGAGCTCAGTTCCTAACAGGATTAAGCAGCGGCTCGAAGCCATCGATACGGCACTCTACAATATCGCCGTCACGAATAACGACAGCGCCCGGCGTACCTGTCATAATAATATCGCCTGGCAGCAGCGTCATGACCTTCGAATGAAAGGCAACGGCAAAATAAGGCCGGAACTTCATGTTGAATACCTTGTTCCGATGCGCGACCTCGCCGTTAATAGCCGTCTCGACTTGAATGGCTAACGGTTCAGGAAATTCGTCCTTCGTAATCAACTGCGACCCGAAGCTGAAGAAGGTATCAAAACTCTTCGCTCTCGTTAAGTAACGTTGATTTCGGGCATGGATATCGGATGCCGTTACGTCGATCGTCGTCGTATAGCCCGCAATGACATCATATACCTCGGCCTCCGTTATATTTTTGCATGTCTTGCCGATTATGAGCCCTAGCTCAGCTTCCGCCGTAATGGTTCCCGCATCCCCGGGAATACGAATGGTATCAAGCTGTCCGATAAGCGTCGTATCCGGCTTCATGAAGCTAACCGGCTCTTCAGTTGGGTCAACGGCCGCAAGCTCCTCGGCATCCTGCACATAGTTCAGGCCGATTCCCCAAATTTTGCGCGGATGGCGATATAATGGCGCGTATTCCGCCTGCTCATAAGGAATGGCCGCTAAATGACCCAGCTTTTCCTTTCCGCCCCCCTCATACCAGTTGGTGAGAGGCTCCAGCTCGCCAAGACGAATTAACTCAAACATCTCTCTGCTCCAGCTCGTTCCTTCAACTTCATTAATCGTCTCTAATAGAACAAGCCCATTCGCGCTCGGAAGAGCGGCAAGCTCCCTACCATTCACTTTGATGGATGATAACTTCATCGGTTTATGCTCCTTTTCATTCGCTTAACAGAAATATTTGTGCAGACACTCGGTCAGCTACCCACTCCAGCAGCCTCATGTCTTGGTTGCGGCCAGCGATAAAAGAAATGCCAATCGGGCAGCCCTGCTCGCCCGCAATCGGAACCGTCACCTGAGGCAGCCCCGCAAGTCCGGCCACGCAGCTCATTTCGAGCGTTTGCACCCTTCGTCGCTCAACCTCGGAGCCTGTCATATTGAGCGGCGGGGCTATTGCAGGCACAGTCGGCGCAACAAGCACAGTATCCTCGCCAAGCAGCTCCTCCATCCTCATGCGTATCTCTTCTCGAAGAATATAAGCCGCTCCACTTTCCTCCAGCTTAAGCGTGCTTGCCCAAGCAAACCGCTCGGCGATGCCCGGCCCGAAGGAAGGCTTCTCGCGTGTAATCCATTCCTGGTGCTCTCGCCAAATTTCAAGCCCTTGAATCGTGCGAAAAGCGTTCATCCATTCCCGTAATCCGTTCGGAGCAACTACGACAGCCTCCTGCTGATCGGCTAATTCGCGCAAGACCGGAAAATAACGCGACGCAGCGGCGAATGAATGCTCATCGGTTAATGACCATAAATCATCTGCAAATGCCATCCGCGGAAAAGCGCCGTCTTTGCACGCTTGCGAACCCAGCAGCACACGTCCCACATCGAGCAGCGTCTGCGCATCGCGGGCCATCCAGCCCACCGTATCGAAGCTTGGCGCAAGCGGGATAAGCCCGCTCACATCAATAGCTCCATGAGTAGGCCGGATGCCGTAAATGCCGCAGTAAGCGGACGGAACGCGAACCGAGCCACCTGTGTCGGTGCCTATTGCAAAATCAGCCAAGCCAGCCGATACCGCAACCGCCGAGCCGCTTGAGGAGCCTCCAGGAATGCGTCCTATCGCTTTCGGATTCACTGGCGTGCCATAATGCGCATTCTCGCCATTAATGCTGTACATGATCTCATCGGTAATCGTCGTTCCCATAAGCTTAGCGCCGCTGCCAAGCAGCTTATCTACAACTGCTGCGTGTCTGTCTGACGGTTCATGTGTTCGAAGCCAATCCGGATTGCCTGCGCCCGGCGTGTGGCCTGCAATATCGAACACATCCTTAACTGCAAACGTCTTGCCGCTCAAGCTGCCTTCGCTCAGAGGCAGAGCAACCACCTGCTCATTCGCATATGCGTTCCAGTTACGCTTCATCTATATCTCTGCCTCCACATCGCTCATCATCGCTCTACCAACCTATAGCCGCGCCATCGCTGCGCGGGTCCGAGCCGCCTTGCAGGAAGCCCTGCTCGTCACGCATAATCGCATGGGCATGCCCCATAATGCCGTCAAAATCATTCACCTTCCGCACGATATGGCCTGCTAGCGCCAGAGACTCCAATACCTCGGCGGAGACGCGTCCTTCTATTTTCAGCTCCTGTGTAGCCTCTCCCCATGTTCGGCCCCATACCCACCTAGGCTCGTTAATCGCTTGCTGCGGGTTCATGCCGTAATCAATCATTCGCGTAAAAATCGCCGTCTGTGTTTGCGGCTGCCCTTCCCCGCCTTGCGTGCCATATAGCACTGCAGGCTTGCCATCTCGGCAAGCCATTGCCGGCATAAGCGTGTGGAACGTTCTTTTGGCTGGTTTCAAACTGTTCACATGCCCCGGGTCCAGCGAGAAGAACGAGCCGCGATTTTGCAATAAAACACCCGTATTGCCTGCTACGACACCAGATCCAAACTCGAAATACAAGCTTTGGATAAAGGAGACCGAATTCCCCTCCTCGTCCACGACGGCTGCATAAGCAGTGTCGCTGCCAAGCACCTCTGATTTTTCCGTTGAAGCACGGTTTAATTCAATAGAAGCAGCTAAGCTTGCTGCATAGCTTTTGTCCAGCAGCCGCTCAAGCGGCACCTTCGTAAAGGCTGGATCGGTTAGATATTTATTCCGGTCACGGAAGCTCAGCTTAAGCGCCTCAATGCAAAGCTGATAATAGTCATGCGAGCCATGCGCGATTTCGCCCAGCTTGAACTGCTCCAATATATGAAGCGCCATAATGCCGGAGAAGCCCTGCGAGTTCGGCGGCATTTGATGAAGCGTGTAGCCTCGGTATGACCCCTCGATCGGCGTTACCCAATCACCATGGTGATCGGCAAAATCATCTGCTGTCAGGAGTCCATCATGCTTCCCAAGGAAATTCGTAATCTCCTTCGCGGTCTCGCCTTTATAAAATTCATCGCGTCCAAACTCGGCTAAGCGGCGCAGCGTCTTTGCAAGGGCGTCCTGCTTGAAGCGCTCCCCCGTCTTAACCGGTTGGCCCCCAGGCAAGTAAATATCCGCCGTCTCAAGCGTCCTCGCAAGCACAGCTTCGTTATGAACGGTATTGTTATATTGATCCTTCGTCATCGGAAAACCGTTCTCGGCATATTCAATCGCGGGAGCAAGCACCTTCGCCCACTCCAAGCGACCGTACTCGCGGTGAACCGCATCCCAGCCGTCTACCATTCCGGGCACCGTTACGATGCTGCCAATGCCTCGATTCGGAATCGCCGCCACCCCTGCATATGCGCTGATGCTCGCGTTATAGCCTGATCTGCCGCTTGCGTTATAACCGCGCACCTTGCCTTCCGTATGCTGGTAGCTCAGCCAAAAAGAATCTCCTCCGAGACTCGTCATATGCGGGTAAACGACTGCAAGGCATGCACTGACAGCGACAGCGGCGTCAAACGCATTGCCGCCCTGCTCTAAAATACGAGCGCCAGCCGCAGTAGCTAGATAATGTGGACTTACGACCATTGCTTTTGTACCGATTACGGACTGATTCACAGCTACCACTCCCAAAAATAATTTCCTATTGAATGGATCTCGCAATACGATTATTTATTATGATAGATAATATAACATCGTTTATGATTTTAAAATACCATCTTAATAGATGATAGGCAACTAAAATGTAATCACTTTTAATATATTGTATTGAAAACGAATGAACTTGTGTATATATTTATACATATGGTAATTGAATGGTGATATTACAAGACATATTGAAATGTAACCAAATGAAATTGGAGCTGATATAAATATGCAAACGAAACCAGTCGATGAAACCACTACGATGGAAATCGATGATATTGATCGTAAAATCATAGCTGAACTCAACATTAACGGAAGAATATCTTACACAGACCTCGCAAAAGAGATCGGTTTGTCGCGAGTAGCCGTTCAGTCCCGCATTAATGCGCTGATGGATGGCGGCGTAATCGAACGATTTACAGCCGTTATTAACCCAGAGCGAATCGGCATTCACGTTTCGGCCTTTTTTAACGTTGAGGTTGAGCCGAAGCATCTGCATGCCGTTGCCGATCAGCTTTCAACTGAACCATTTGTAACGAGCCTTTACCATATGACCGGTCCGAGCAAATTACATATGCACGGTCTATTCCGCAACAATCAGGAGATGGAGCATTTTCTAAAGGATAAGCTGTACACGCTGCCCGGCATTATGAGCGTAGACTGTCAGGTCCTCATTAATCGTTATAAGAGCCGTATGGGAATGAGGTTGTAACGGATGGCGAGCAAAATAATGAGCAACCGTTATATGCAGCTATCGTGGGCTATGATGAAAACAGGCATTATCGGCTACGGCGGCGGTCCGTCTGTTATTCCGCTTATTCGCTACGAGGCGGTTACGAATTACAAATGGATCGAAGATGAGGAATTTGGTGAAATTCTTGCTCTTGCCAATGCTTTGCCTGGACCTATCGCAACGAAGATCGCCGCTTATCTTGGCTATCGCGAAAAAGGGACTTTAGGCGCCATCGTATCCGTTCTGGCTCACATTGTCCCGTCAGGTATAGCGATGATATTGCTATTAACGACCGTTCAATTTCTAAGCAGCGCCGCCTTCATTCAGGGCATGATCGGCGCAGTCACACCTGTTATCGCCGTCATGCTTGGCATGATGGCCTATGAATTCGGTGAACGGGCCGTCAAAGGGCTCGGCAAATATGTCGGTTTCGGTTTCTTTGCTTTGGCATTCGGACTTCTGCAGGGTATTCATATTCATCCCGCTATCGTTATCGTATTATTTCTTGGTTATGGCGCCTTTCATCTAAGAACGGTCGCTGCCCTTCAGCGAAGAAAACAACAGAAGCAGCAGCGCAGCGCACGGCAGAAGGAGGGTGTAACGCGTGGAATGGATTAATTTAGTCATTGGTTTCTTTATAGCTAACGTCCTTGGCTACGGCGGCGGCCCCGCATCCATCCCGCTCATGTACCGGGAAATCGTGACCAACCATGAGTGGACGACGCCGGTCGAGTTCTCGAACATACTCGCCCTAGGCAACGCACTCCCAGGCCCAATCGCAACAAAGATCGCCGCATTTGTCGGCTACGATGTTGGCGGCTGGATCGGCTCTATTATCGCCTTGGCGGCAACCATCGTACCCTCAGCCGTAGCGCTTATTCTACTGCTCAAGGTGCTTCAGAAGCATCGCCAATCATCCGTCGTAAAAGGGATGACCCTGCTCGTACAGCCCGTCATCGCCATGATGATGCTGCTGCTGACTTGGCAAATGGCTCAGAGCTCCGTCGAATCTATCGGCATTATTCAATCGCTTATCATTGCTGCCGTTGCCTTCTGGGCGATGCAATTCCGCAAGATCCACCCAGCCATTGTCATTGTGATCGCATTCGCTTATGGCGGACTTGTGATTCCTCATTTGAATGTGCTGTAATTTATGAGCAAACAGGACAGTACTGCCCGTTAAGTTTCTTTGCGGGAAGGACTGTCCTATTTATTGCCGATCCACTATTACGGCGTTGTCGTTAACAAAATTCCTTTTTGGGCCAATACTTGCTTTTCCTCAAATATCCCAAAGCTCAAATTCGCACTAATATTTTCATTATCTGATGCTGACTTCTTAAGAATCACTTTTTTCCTGATATGCTTATACGCAAGTAAGCCGTATTTTGAAAAAGATGAATGTTCGAACCTCAAAACAAGCTTTAGAAAAAATAAAATCAATATAAATAGAAGAAGCAACGTTATAGATTCTTGGACGGATATTGTTCTTTATGTTTTGAAGGAGTCTGATCGTTTCAAAAACAATTTCATATTAGAAGTACATACAAAACGTAAGGTTTTATGAGGAATTTTCCCCGCTGATGTGAAAACAAAAACTACTTGATTTACTCCAAAATATTTCAAGTAAAGCATAAAAAAAACAGCAGCCCAGGAATCGCCCCAAGACTACTGTTTTTCTCATCCCTATACCCGTCCGCGTATCCCATCCATATAAGCCTTTGATTGCGCCATCTGATGTTCTTTCGCTTCCTCCATAATGATGTGCACATGCGGCTTGTATTGATTAAGTAGCTTCATATACAGCTCATAATTCATCTGTCCGAGGCCGGCCGTTACGGTCGCCAATTCGCCGCTATCCAGCAGGATGCGATCCTTAGCATGAGCCGCAATAATGCGGTTGCCCAGCAGCTCGAACGCTTCTTCGATCACTTGATCCTGCTTCGCAAAATTAGCAGCCGTCAGCAGGTTGCCGGGATCAATTACGACACCAATATTAGAGGATGGAACCTCCTCCAGCATTCGAGCAAGCTCGGGAGCCGTTCCAATCAAGTGGCCGTGGGCCGCTTCAAGCCCGACAAAGACGCCCCACTTCTCGGCTTCCTCGACCAGCTCTTCAAGCGTCGATTTCATAATTGACCAGTCGCGGTCAGTGTAATTCCCGTCCTCATTTCGTCCGGTCTCCGCAGCTACCATTGGCGCTCCAAAAAATTTTGCATAGCGCAGCAGCTCCTTGAAGCGATTCACGTTAGCACGGCGAACCTCCTCGTTGCGATCGAACAAATGCACGTAGCAGCCAAGCACCGAGATCGCTACGCCGTTCTTATCGAATTGCTCGCCGATTGCATTCGCAAGGCCCGGACTTATATTGCCGGGCTTGCTGAAATCAACATCGCTAATCGATTTCCATAAAGCAAGCTGCACATGGCTGAAGCCGCTCTCCGCTACTTTTGGAGCAAGCTCCCTGTAGGGCAGGCTTCCGAATAAATGAGCTAATACACCGACTGACATCTGATCGTCCCCTTTTATACGCTGCCTTTAAGTGCAACCTCCACCTTCGGAGTGTACACTCTCTTGGCTAGATAGGATTGTGCAATCATGAACAAGCCGCCAGTTACCCAATATAGCGAGATAGCGGCAGGCGCTGACAATGCGAAAACGCCCATTAAAATCGGAGATAGATAGCCCATGAACGCAAGCTGCTTCATTTGAGCATCATTTGCGTTCGGCTGCGCTGTCTGCGACACTTTGAACTGTACAAAATAAACGAGCGCCGCGATAATCGGAAGCACAATATCAGGCGAGCCCAGCTTAAACCAGAGGAAGGAATGATCCGCCAGCTCGGGCGTCAGCTTGATCGCTGAATAGAGTCCCATCAGTATCGGCATTTGAATGAGCATCGGCAAGCAGCCGATAGCAAGCGGATTAACCTGATGCTTCTGGTACAGCTGCATCGTTTCCTGCTGCAGCTTCTGCTTGGAATCGGCATCCGTTTTGTTCTTGTACTTCTCTTTGAGCTGGTTAAGCTCTGGCTGAAGCGCCGCCATCTTCGTTTTCATTTGATTTTGCGAGCGATATTGGCGCATCATGAGCGGCAGAAGAACAAGCCTGATAATAAGCGTAATGCCGATAATCGCAAAACCGTAATTGCCGCCGAACATATCGGCGAGATATTGGAGAACAGCCGACAGCGGATAAATCACGTAGTGGTTAAATATCCCCGGCGTATTGCCGTCAATCGTTCCGCTAGCCGTACTGCAGCCGCTCACCAGAAGTAAAACTGCCAGCATCATGCCGGCCAAAAACAGACGTCCATTTTTTAATGAAGGGAATACATTGCTCTTTTGCATAAAAATCCTCCTCGTTTGTTTGAAAGTTTCTGAGCAAACGAGGCGGAGCAATCTGCTATGTCGTCATCGGGTGATTCCTTCCGCTTCACCTTTCTGGCTAACCAATGATGCAGCGGAACCGTATGAATCAGAACCTGTGGCAGTGAAATATATAATATATTGATCACTTGATCCCGTTCCCAATACTCATAAGCTCCCGTATGCAAATGTGAAGCGTAAGCATAAGCCAAGGAACAAAGCAGACTGATCGAAATCAAATACGGTATGACGTCATGCAGCTCTAGCTCAAACAATGTATTCACCTCCCTTCCTTATTCGTATCTTCCATTACGGCTTATGAAGGGCACCGTTTCGCCCTGAAGCTGCATTCATCTAAATAGATTTCATTCTATCTGGATATTATAACAGTAATTCTCATGCTAGTACGAATTCCCAAATTACAAAAATGTTACGAATCGCTTCTTATTGGTTATTTACAAAGGATAGCGAACACCCTATACTTTCTAATGTTGCAGTCACCCGAAGACAATAAATGAAGAAGAAAGAGGACAACATGAATCAAAAAAAGCTGAAAATCATTTATTTATCACTCATAACCGCAACGATTCTGTTTCTGGCCATTGGGCAAGTCTTTCCCATGGGAAAAGGCGGCTCTAGTACCGTAAGCGCAGAAAGCGCATCTGATACGACGAGTGCCGGACAGAAAAAGACGCTTGTGATGGGCACCTCAGCGGATTATCCGCCGTATGAGAGCGTAGACGCTAAGAACAACGGCGAAATCGTCGGCTTAGATATCGATATAGCCAAGTATATCACCAGCCAACTCGGTTATGAACTGGAAATCGCGAACATGGATTTCAATGGGCTTATTGCCGGGCTCCAAAGCGGCCGAGTCGACTTTGTCATGTCCGCAATGTCCGCTACAGACGAGCGAAGGCAGAGCGTCGATTTTTCTGACAACTATTATGCTGCGCGCAATACGATTGTATCTAAGAAATCAGCGCCACTGGAGACGGAAGAGTCGCTCATCGGCAAAAAAATTGGCACTCAGCTTGGCTCCACGCAGGATCTATATGCGGAAACCATTGAAGGCGCGGTGCTCAAAAAGCTTAATAAAATTCCTGATCTCATTCAAGAGCTTAACTCCGACCGCATCGATGCAGCTATCGTTGAGGACGCAGTAGCTATCGAGATGACCAACCTAAATTCGGAATTAGTGATGAATTTCCTGCCTGCCGAATCTGCAGAAAACGGCTATTCCCTAGCATTTCCGAAGCAATCTCCCCTTGTAGACGAATTTAATGGCATCCTAGCGGAAATGAAAGAAAACGGCAAGCTTGATGAAATTGTGCAGACTTGGTTTCCTGAAGGAAAGGAAGCGTCCAATAATCTGCTCAACATCGACTTTAGCATTCTTAAGGGCTACATTCCCTATATTCTAAAAGGCGTTTACGTCACCTTGCTCTTTACGCTTGTCTCGGCGTTATTCGGGCTTGTGTGGGGTACGATATTGTCGTTGTTCAAAATATCCGGCATTAAGCCGCTCGAATGGTTCGCGACCGCTTATACATCCGTATTCCGCGGCACCCCGCTGCTCGTTCAGCTTACGCTCATTTATTATGCGATCCCGCAAATATTCGATTATAAGATTCCTGCGCTTATGGCTGCCGGCCTGGCATTTGGTCTCAACTCGGCGGCATATTTATCCGAAACGATTCGCGGCGGCATTATGGCTGTCGACAAAGGGCAGCGCGAGGCTGCAATCGCACTCGGCATCCCTTACCGGACGATGATGCTGCGCATCATTTTCCCACAGGCGCTGCGCACGATTTTGCCGGCGCTCGTGAACGAATGCGTCGCTTTGCTTAAGGAATCGTCACTCGTTTCTATCATTGGTGTAACCGATTTGATGCGCCGAGCAGACGTTGTGCGCTCCGACACATTCAAATCCTTTGAAGTGCTTTTATTTATTGCCGCCATTTACTATGTGCTCGTTCTTATCTTAACTTCGTTTGCCCGTATGCTCGAAAGGAGGCTGCGCCGCAGTGATTAATGTAACCGACTTAACGAAAGCCTTCGGCAAAAACCAAGTGCTAAAAGGCATTACAACTACAGTAGAAAAAGGGGAGGTCGTGGCGCTGATCGGACCATCCGGCTCAGGCAAATCCACCTTCCTTCGCTGCTTGAATATGCTCGAGACGCCAACTAGCGGAACGATTACGATTGACGGCACGGCAATTACCGACCCAAAAACCGATATTGCCCGCGTTCGCCAGCGGATCGGCATGGTGTTCCAGCATTTTCATCTATTTCCGCATATGACGGTCATCGATAACATTACATTTGCTCCGATTCAGGTTAAGGGAATGTCCGCTGAGGAAGCCCGTTCCAAAGCTACCGAGCTGCTTGCGCGCGTTGGTCTATCAGACAAAGCGGACAGCTATCCCTCGCGCTTGTCCGGCGGACAGAAGCAGCGGGTGGCTATCGCAAGAAGCCTTGCGATGGAGCCCGACATTATGCTGTTCGACGAGCCCACCTCGGCGCTTGACCCCGAGATGGTGAAGGAAGTGCTGAACGTCATTCGCAGTCTCGCAGACAGCGGCATGACGATGCTGATCGTGACGCATGAGATGAAGTTCGCCCGCGAAGCAGCGGATACGATCTATTTCCTCGATGACGGCAAGCTGGTTGAACGGACGAATCCGGAGCAGTTTTTCACGAAGCCGCAAAGCGAGCGCGCCGCGCGATTTCTGGAGCAGGTGCTTTAGATCGTTTCTTCCTAGCAGGATAGAGAGAATTTCGTAAGGACTAATTTGCATCAACTAGCCAATGAGTTGACTGGAATCCTTGGTGCGTTGTAGTTTCTGCAACAGATACGTTACATGGAACTAAACTCGTTAAGCTACATTGCACTTTATGCAGCAGATTGAAAGGTCTTTGACCCATGAGACCGCCCTTTGGACGATTCAATTGCACAAAGTGCAGTGTAGGCACAGACTTTGTCCTTCCGCCAAGCCCCATCATTCAAAAGAAAGCTCTGCGGCTGCAACAGCCGCAGAGCTTTCTTTTTTACATAAGCGACTCCATCTCGACGCAGGCCATAACGAACGCGCCGACGCCATGCAAATCGTTCTGGCTAGTTGGACGTGTGACATAGTTCTCGTAATCGCCGGCTGAGGTGCCAATGCAAATATCCGGCAGGATGAAGCGACCTTGCTCGTCATACTGCACCACGCGCACGAGTCCCTCAAACCCTAGCTTTGCCGCTTCCAAGCAATCTTCCCCGACCAGGCCAAGCTTATAGGCTCTAGCGAGCGTGTAAACGAACAAGCAGGTGCAGGAGGTTTCTAGCCAATTATCCGCCAAATGCCCTTTATCTACTACCTGGTACCATAGCCCGCTCTTCGCATCCTGATACTTAATTAGCGCCCGCGAGAAATCAGCGAGCACTGCTTCAAGCTCGGCGCGCCCCGCTTCTCCCTCCGCTATTTCATCCAAAAACTGAGCTGCGGCGAGCCCGTACCACCCGAGGGATCGTCCCCAAAATTCCGGCGAGCAGCCTGTCTCAGGATCAGCCCAAGGCATCTGCCTGCTCTCATCCCATGCATGATACAGCAGCCCGGTCTTCTCATCCCTCATGTAACGGCGCATCAGCTGCTCCTGGTGAAGCACCATATCACGCAGTCCCTTGTCCCCATAGGCATTCGCATATTTTAGCGCAAATACACCGCCCATATATAGACCGTCCAGCCACATGTTGTAGGCGTATTTGTCCTTATGCCAGAAGCCGCCCTCAGAGGTGCGGTGGAGCGTGTCGAACAGACTGCGCAGCTTATCTGCCGCCGCTCGGTATTTGCTTTTATTCCCGTATTTATTACTGCCTTTATCGCCGTTTGCAATTCCCTTTTCATTTCCGCCTGCATGACCAGTCAAACCGCTCCGTTCATCAAGCCGGAACAGCAGCAGGCCTGCCTGTATCGCATCCAGCTCATCGCGGGCAAAATCAAAATTGCCGTAATCGTCGACCAGCTTATCCACGTAACGTTTTATGTAGGCATCATAGCGGTCATCCCTCTCCGCCCGCCACAGCAGCTCCATGCCGCAAAGAAATACGCCCTGATGATAATGCCAACGGCCCGCAGGAGGAAGCTCCTCCGGCAAATATGCGCTCATTAAAGAATCGCAAGCGGCTCTTGCCCATCCAATCGGTGTCGTTATCCGTTCAGTCAGCATCGTCATTAGTCCCCTCTCGATTGTTCAACTATATTTCGATAAGCCGCGCACGCGCCTAAAGCATGAGAAACACATGCTTATTTGAACAAATCGTACAAAGCACCTAAGGCTCCTGCTTTAAAAGCGGCTCCTCCACCCCAGCAAGCTCGTAGCATAAGGAGCGGATTAACAGCGCCTGCGTAGCCGCATTCATATCGCCCTCTATTTTTCCTTCGCTTAAATAGACAGGCCTTGGCATTCCTTGATAATGCTCCCCCTCCTTCACCTGCGCAACATTCGGAGCGGATGGCGAGTGAGCCAGCTCGCGCGAGAAGCCCCCGTCTGAACGAAGCAGTCTGCTCATGTTATGGAGTGTCGTCTGGAGGATGAACTGCAGCTCCTCCTCCGTCATCGATTCCAGCAGGCCGGGACGCTCCAGCATATTTAGCGCTTGACCCGTCGATTCAATATCCGGCTTGCGCCCACTGGAGCAACGAGAGCTTTTTGCGTAATAAAAGCCTTCGCTCGGCGGATCGTACTGGCCTGCTTGCCAAGCCGCTAGCTCGGCGAAAAGCCCATCCATATCGGTCAGCAGCTGCTGAACCTCGTTCTGACTTAATGACATTAAGGCACCCTCCCGACGTTAGCCTTTAATCGATCCCAGCATAGCCCCTTTGGCGAAATGCTTTTGCAAGAACGGATATACGACCAGAATGGGCAGTGTTGCCACCACGATAACGGCCATCTTCACCGTCTGATCTGGCGGCGGCACGGCTGCGTCCAGATCGGAGCTGTAATCCAGACCGCTGGCAAGCACGACGATTTGGCGGAGCAGCACTTGAATCGGCCATTTGGCGCTGTCATCCAAATACAGAATGGCGCTCAAATACGTGTTCCAATACGTCACCGCATAGAACAATGAAATCGTCGCGATAGCGGGCATGGAGAGCGGAAGCACGATACGGAACAAAATGCCGAAGTCGGTGCACCCGTCTATTTTTGCCGATTCCTCAAGCCCTTCGGGAATATTTTGAAAAAAGTTTTTCAAAATAATCAGGTTAAACGCACTGATCGCTGACGGAATAATAAGCGCCAAGTAGCTGTCGATCAGCCCCATCTCACGCACCACAAGAAACGTCGGGATCAACCCGCCGCTGAACAGCATCGTGAATACAACGAGAAACATGATGGCCTTGCGCCCATCGAGGTCTCTCCGCGACAAGCCATACGCCATCAAGGCAGTCGTGAACATGCTGAACAGCGTGCCAAATAACGTAACGCCAGTCGAAACCGCCATCGCTCGGAAAATCGTATCGGTCGAAAATATAAATGTATAGGCATCAAAGCTCCAAATCGTTGGCACAAGAATGAATTTCTTCATCGCCATCTCGGCACTTGTCGTGAACGATCCGGCAACGACATGCAGGAACGGGAGCACCGTAACGAGCGCGATAATGGCGAGCAGCGTAAAGTTCACGATCTGGAAAAGCCGGCCACCGAGCGTTTTATCCTCTACCATGCTGAACCCTCCTAAAGTTTTTTACTCAAAACGCCCTGCCTTAATAAACGCCTTCCTCACCCATCTTCTTCGCCAGCCTATTCGCCGCCATGACAAGCACGAGTCCGATAAACGATTTGAAGAAGCCGATCGCGGTGCTGTAGCTGAACTGCCCCTGCCTCAGCCCTGCCGTATATACATACGTATCAATAATTTCGGCAACATCCCGATTCATCGAATTCAGCAGCAGATACACATGCTCGAAGCCAAGCTCAAGCACATCGCCGATTTTCAAAATAAGCAGAATGATAATGACGCTTCGAATCGCAGGCAGCGTAATATGCCACACCTGTCTCAGGCGCCCGGCGCCATCCATGCGCGCCGCTTCATAGAGGCCAGGATCTACGGAGGCGATGGCCGCCAAATATATGATCGTTCCCCAACCCGCTTCCCGCCAGATGACCTGAATGATATACGTTGGTCTGAACCACTCGGGACTGAGCAGGAAATTGACTTTTTCGAATCCAAAATACGCAAGCAGCTCGTTCACGATGCCGCCGTCCGACGTTAGCATGACGAAGCCGATCGACACGATAATGACCCAAGACATAAAGTGAGGCAAATAGATAAGCGTCTGAAACGTTCTTTTGAAAAACGACAATCGAACCTCGTTAAGCATGAGTGCCAATATAATGGGTACCGGAAAAAAGAAAAGGATATTCATGCCAAACAGCAGCAGCGTATTCGTCAAAATGTTCAAAAAATCAGGCTCCGTAAACAATCGCTCAAAATGCTTGAAGCCAACCCATTCGCTTCCGCCGATTCCCTTGAACGGCTTATAGTCTTGAAAGGCGATCGCAAGGCCAAACATCGGAATATATTTGAAAATAATAAAATAAAATACGCCCGGCAGCAGCATGACATAGAGCCATTTGTTTTTCCAAAGACGCTTTTTGAGCTCGCTTGTTCTAGGCTGAGGCACTCTTGCCTGCTGAATGACCGTTTCCTGCATAGGGGTTCTTCCTTTCCACGGGAGGTTTGGGAGACTGCCCGGTCGTCCGGACAGTCTCTAGTGCTGCGGGTGTCAAACTTGTTAAGCTCGGCTAGTCGTTATTTTTTGTACGCTGCATTGTATTCCTCGATAATTTGAGCCCCGCCGCGCTTCTTCCACTCCTCAACCGCCTTGTCGAAACCAGCCTTATCGATTGCTCCGTAAATATATTTGTACGTTGCGTCCTTAATGATTTCTTGAAGCTCCGTACCCTTCTCCGTATATGTTGGCGAATCTAGCGGCGCTGTAGGATCGGCAACCGCGATCTTCTCGTTCTCTACGATGAGCTGCTCCGCATGAATCCGCGCAGGGAGCTCATGGAAGCCCTCCAGCATGCCGTTCGTTTCCGGCTCGCCGATAACGCTGTCCTTAAAGCCCTTGACCTCGCGCTCGGTCAGTTCTTTGTCCGCCGATGCTTTTGCTTTGCCATCCACTACCGTATAATGAGTGCCTTCAATTCCCCAGTACATCATGTTCGCCACTTCCGGCGTCATCAGCTTATCGAAGAAGGCCAAAATGTCCTTTAGCTCCGCCTCATCCTTGATGGCGGACTTAGGGAATAGGGCTACGTTGTTATAGCCCGGAATGGACCAAGAAGCCATTTTCCCGTCTGGACCGGCAACCATGCTGTGCGTATCAACGACTGCCGTCGGCACGTTTTTGACCAGATCCTTTACCAGAGAGTCCACATCCTGCATCGAGCCGATATATACGCCAGCCTTGCCGCTCGTAAACATGTTGACTTGGTCGGTCTTGCTCGTTGCGGCAAAATCTACGTTCATCGCCTTCGCATCACGAATTTTTTTGATAAAATCCATCGTTGCCGCATACTCCGCTGTCGCGAATTCAGGTACGAGCTGGCCGTCCTTCTCGCCCCAGTTGTTCGGTGTGCCAAACCATGCGGAGACGGTTTTGAATGCGCCATAAATAAGATCGTTCCGATCGGCTAAGCCGATCGTGTCGGGCTTGCCATTGCCATCCGGGTCGCCTGTCGTAAATTTCTCCATCATCGCATATAGCTCATCCACATTAGCCGGCGCGGCAAGGCCAAGCTTATCCGCCCAGTCCTTGCGGTAAATAATGCCTTGGCGGGCTAGCGGCCTGCCGATGTATACCGAGTACAGCTTGCCATCCACCTTCGTATTGTTCAAAATCTCTTCCTTCAGCTTGCCGAGGTTCGGAAATTCGCTAAGATAAGGCCCGATTTCCCAGAATTGGCCGTCACGGATCGCTTCCTTCATTTGGACGAAGGTCGCTTGGTTTTTCAAATAAGTAACCTGCGGCAGCGAGCCTGTTGCGAAGGAGGCGTTCAGCTTCTCCTCGTACGTGTCTGCCGGGAAAAACTGGTACGTCAGCTTCGTGTTCGTCAGCTTTTCCAGCTCATTCTTGATCGTATCCGGCGGTGTCTCCGCGATGTTAAGAGGAAGCATAATCGTAATTTCGGTCGGTTTCTCCGGCTCCGCTGGCTTCGCCGTTTCTTCTGTCTTGGCCCCGCTGTCATTGCTTGGTGCCGGCGTTGTCTTATTGCTGCCGCCATTCCCGCCTGAGCAGGCTGCGAGCAATAAGCTAAACGTCAAAACCACGCCCATCAGAATCGAATACGATTTTTTCTTCATACTGCGTTGACCTCCATATATCGTTTTGGGTTGCTACCCCTTCAAGCTAGCATCCGCGATTCGAGTGCCGAAACAATCATTTGCACATATGGCGAGCAGGTTACGGAGCATCTGAGCAAATGATTATTGCCCTTGCAGATGACACGTAAGCCGAGACCGGCTTGGTCGAACGATTTTTATGCGCATAAAAAAGAGCAGAGCGAAGCATACGCTCCACCCTGCTCTCTCTATCGTTCTTCCAGGTCCGCTTGCTACCTCTGAAAATAAGCATCCGTATACTCGCTCATCATCAAGCTGCCGCCGCTGCGCTTCCAGCGGTCAACCTCCTCATAGAAGCCTTGTGCGCTAATCTGTCCGAGCATATATTGGTACGTCGCATCGGAGATGATTTTGTACAGCTCCATGCTCTTCTCGTCATACGTCTTCGATTCAAGGCCGATCGTAGGGTCCTTCACGATAAATTTATCGTTGTCCGCGCTAAGCCGCTCCGCCATCTCCCACATCGTCTCTTTCTCCGCTGCCTTCAGCACGTTCGGATTGCTCAGGTCGGCAATCATGAGCGCATAAAGCGCATTTACCTCTGTAACGCGAAGCTGCGAGGTCTCCTCAGGCAGCTGAACCTGATTGCCAGCCATATTATAATGCTTGCCTTCTATGCCGTAGCGCATAAGATTGGCAACATCCTTATCCATCGTGCGATCGAAGAAGGCAAGCTGCTCCAGCAGCTCCTCCTCGGTCCGAATGGCTTTTTTCGAAAATAAATAGAGGCCGTTGTAGTTCGGAATCGACCAGACGCGGTAGCCCTCCGGCCCTTGGATCCGGTTCACCAGCGTGAAGCGCGCCTCGGGATTGATCTGCTTCGCTTCGTCCGACAGCCGCTGCACGTCAGTCATGCTGCCAATATAAACGCCTGCCCCGCCCCGTATGATAATATCCCGCTGCATTTCCTTGCTCGTAACGGCAAAATCCGCGTTCATCAGCTGCTCGTCGTACAGTCGCTTCATGAAATTCATCGTATCCATATAAGGCGCTGTTTCGAATTCAGGCACGATCTTCTTATCCTTAATGCCCCAATTGTTCGGCGTGCCGAAATACGAGCTTAACGTCTTAAAGGCGCCGAACACAAGGTCATTGCGATCAGCCAGACCAACGGTATCCTTTTGCCCATTGCGGTCCGGGTCGCCCAACGTAAACTGCTTGATCACCTCGTACAGCTCCTCGATCGTCCCCGGCTTACCTAGCCCTAAATTATCCAGCCAGTCCTCTCGTAATATGACGCCCTGCCTAGAAGAAGGACGCTCCGTGTACAGACCATATATACGGCCATCGATGGCCGCTTGCCCCAGAATGCCGGCATCCAAATGCCGCAAATTCGGGAATTGCTCCAGGTATGGCCCGATTTCCCAGAACGAGCCGGAGCGAATCGCATTTTTTACAAAAATATAATCGGTATGCTTCACGAAGGTTGCCTTCTTGAGCGAGTTCGTGGAGAGCGCCGTGTTCATTTTATCGGTATAAATGCCGTCCGGCACCCAGTTGATATCAAGCTTCACATTCGTTAAGCCCTCGAGCATTGTAATGATTTCCCCGCTGGGGGGATGGGGAAAATGCAGCGGCGCCATAATCGAGATCGTTGGCATTGCATTATCGTCATTCCTCTTGCTTGGTGCTGGGGATGTCGCGCAGGAAGCGCATGTGATAAGGACCAGACATGCTATAAAAAAGCGACAGCTTATTCGCAGCCCAGCGATCTTCGAACCGTTGCCCATGATGCAGCCCCCTTGTCATATCAGCCTTTTCCGCCCATAATCTAAGGAAATGATTATCGGCTGGCCAGATGATTATTGCTCTAAATGTATGCGTTTACTAAAATAAAGCTAATGCTCTCTTATTCCTAGACAAGGTGTTGATAGCTGTGCGATCCTTAACCTTTTTGAGCAAGATGACGATCTTCGGCTTTCTGCTCGGCACGCTTCCGGTCATTTTTATCGGCGCGTTCTCTTACGCAACATCTTCCAAGGAAATCCAGGAAAATGTAAATGCAGGAAAAATGCAGCTTATTATGCAAATTAACTCAAATGTAGAGCAGAAATTGACGACTGTCAACCATACGCTAAATCAGGTCATTAACTCAACCGTATTAAAAAAAGCAATGAATCAGCCGCTGACGGTGGGCGATTTTGTTATGTACGACGACTTGCGGGGCGAAATTCGTCATATGCAATCCTTCGATACGAAGCTGGAGGATGTTGTGCTGATTAACGAGCGGCATAACTGGATGATTAAAAATTCCGGCCTCTATGCGTTCGAGCAATACGCTCATTATGAGGAGCTGTCCCGTCTGACGCAAGTACCCGAAGGCACCTCTTGGATGCTTAACCCGTCCAGCTGGTTTTATAGCGAAGAGGCGGCGGGCAGCGCCGCCTGCAGCTACAGCATCAGTCTGGTGAAGAAGCTTCCGACGAACGGACTTGAAAAATACGGCCTGGCGCTCGCCAACATTCCGGCCTGCAGCCTGCAGGAGCTGCTTGAGCGCGATGAAGGGCACTTCTCGAATATTATGATTTTGGACGATCAATATCGCATATTGGTGCATCAAAACCAGTCGCTCATCGGCAAGCCGGCGGCAGTGAGCGGGCTGCATACGGGACAGCTGACAGAGCCCTCCGGCCAATTCACGGCGTCCATCGAGCAGAAGGATTACTCCATCACCTATTATCGCTCCGAGCTCAATGGCTGGATCTATTTGTCGGCGACCTCCATCGCAAGCATGACGAAGGAATCGAACAAAATCGGCACCTATACGCTGTACGTTTGCCTGTTCATGCTAACGCTGTCGATGCTGCTCGCTTGGCTCGGCTCGCGCCGCATGTATTCGCCGATCCAGCTCCTGCTGAATCAGGTCGGCGAACGGTTAACCGATGTACAGAAGCGAAAAACCAATGAATTTCAAGTCATTGGCGAGCGCGTCTCGCATCTATTCCAATCCAAATCAGAGCTGGAGAAGGAGGTTCGGCAGCATATTTCACAGGTGCGCACCTTCTTCTTCATGAAAGCCTTTCAAGGAAATATCAAGCAGAGCGAAATCCATGGGAAGCTCATCCAATTCGGCTACGGAACGCAGCTGAGTGAATGGAAGACGATGGCCGCCATTACGCTGCAAATTGATTTTTCAGATAACAGCCGTTACTCGAAGAGCGATCTGGAGCTGCTTCTATTCGCTGTCCATAACATGGTTGAGGAGCTTGTCCCCTTTGAGCAGCGGCTTGCTCCGGTCATAATGGATCAAACGATCGTCACGATTATCGGCAGCACGGAGTCTGACCTCGAAGCTTTCCATAATGCCAAATACGCGTTGACAGAGCATCTCCAGCAGCAAATTGCCAGCTTCCTTCACGTGCAGGTCAGCATCGGCATGAGCCTGCCTTTCAGCTCCTTCGCCTCGCTTGCGATCGCATACAGGGAAGGGCTCGAGGCGCTGAAGCACCGGATTAAATTAGGCGAAGGCATCATCATTCAATACGAGAATGTCAACGCGGGCAAGCATTACTTGAATCTCAACTATCCTGCGCATATCGAGAACGAGCTTATGGATGCCATTAAGCTGGCAGAGAAAGATAAAGCGAAAGAGCTGCTTAAAGCTTTTTTGCAGGCGGTGTTCGCAGTTGAGATCTCCCCTCAGGAATATCAAATCCCGCTTGCCCGGCTGCTGAACAACCTGCTGATTGTCATGCAGGAATCCGGGGTAAGCTTGAGCCAGATTCACAAGTCTAAGGGCTCTCTGCTGGAGGAGCTGCTTGAGCTGCATACCGCTGCCGAGATCGAGGACTGGTTCTGGAGCGGCGTCGTCTATCCGATGATCAAAATTTTCAAGGACCGGCAGGAAGCGCAGTATCATAACATTTCGGAGAAAATCATCGATATCGTGCAGCACCAGTATGATACCGACCTGACGCTTGAGGAATGCGCGTCGCGTCTTCACTATAATGCCAACTATTTGAGCAGCGTGTTCCGCAAGGAAACGAGCTACTCGTTTAGTGAATATTTGTCGATGTACCGCTTCAAAATGGCTAAACAATGGCTTGCTGACAGCGAGCTGCCGATCAAGGACATCGCAGCCAAGCTTCGCTATAACAACCCGCAAAACTTTATTCGATCCTTCCGCAAGCAGGAGGGCATTACGCCCGGCCAATATCGCGAGAAGAAGCGCATCGTATAGATGGAAATAAAAGCCATCTTTTTTGGAAGAAGCTGTGCTATAATCTTCAAAATAAGAAGGAGGCTATGTGCATGCTGCAACGACCATTGAAGGAAGAATACATGCCCTATTATGAGCAATATATTGGATTGGTTGGCGAGGGTTCTGTAACGGAAATACTCGAAAAACAACTGGCGAGCACGACCGAATTGCTCTCGGATATTCCCGAAGCGAGGGCCGATTACCGTTATGCAGAAGGAAAATGGTCGCTCAAGGAGGTTGTCGGCCATATTACGGACAATGAACGCGTGATGAGCTACCGCCTGCTGCGAATAGCGCGTGGCGACAAGACGCCGCTTGCCGGCTACGATCAGGATGAATTCATGAGCGGCGCTTCGTTTCAAGACTGGACCTTCTCGCAAATTATCGAGGATTACATTTCCGTGAGACGAGCTACACTTACCTTGCTGCGCGGCTTGTCTGAAGCGGCATGGCTTCGCCTCGGTGTTGCCAACGAAGCAGACATCTCAGCTCGGGCGCTTGCCTATATTATTGCAGGGCATGAGATTCATCATTTGAACATCATTCAAGATAAATATTTAGTGAAGTAGGCAATTATCGCTTATGCCTTTCTCCCATAAAATCATGTATGTAAACCTATTGATGTGATAATATGGTTAACACACATGATTTTTTAGTAGAAGGAGAGGTAATGCGATGACAATTCGTTTGCGCGGTCACCATCTGCTTTGTTTGCTCGGCTACCGAGGCATGGGGTATTCGGACGATTTTTGCGTCAATATGACTGCGATATATGAAAAGCTTCGCTCGGAGCCTGAAACCGACGTTGAGATTATAATAGGTCCCGACGACGTATGCAAAGCCTATCCGCCGGACAAAACCAATCATTGCGTGGGCACTGTGTACGGATTGGATGCGAACGTACTCGCCAAGCTTGGTCTGAAAGCAGGCGAGCGCGGCAGCTGGCAAGCCATCTGTGACCGTGTAGCCAAGACCATGGTGCCGGAAGACATTAGCCATCTTTGCTTAACCTGCCCATGGGAGAAGTATGGCGTTTGCGCAGAGGGAGTCGGACTGATTGTTGAAGGCAAGCCGCTGCCTAAGGTAGGCGCATAACAGGCAAAAGCGGCAAGGAGATGCCCTGGCATTGCTCCTTACCGCATTTTTGCTTTTACGTAATAGCTAGCCGCTTCATTCCGTTCATGTAGGGCTGAAGCGCTGCCGGAATGCGAATCGAGCCGTCCTCCTCTTGATGATTTTCGAGAAGCGGTATGAGGATGCGCGGGCTTGCCACAGCCGTGTTGTTAAGCGTGTGACAGAACCTTAATGCGCCGTCCTCGGCACGATATCTGATATTCGAGCGGCGCGCCTGAAAATCATGCAGGTTCGACGACGAATGCGTCTCCCCGTATGCAAGGCGGCTTGGCATCCATGTCTCAATATCGTATTGCTTATACGTTTTTTGCGACATATCTCCTGTGCATACCGCCATAACCCGGTAAGGCAGCTCCAGGCATTGCAGCAGCTCCTCGGCGTTCGCCGTTATTTCCTGCAGCAGAGCTTCCGACAGCTCGGGATCAGCCTTACATAGAATAACCTGCTCGACCTTAGCGAACTGGTGAACCCGGTATAGCCCATGAACGTCTTTGCCTGCCGAGCCGACCTCGCTGCGGAAGCAGACCGATGCGGCTGCAAGCTTGATCGGCCTCTCTGCGTCTACGATTTCGTTCGCGTAGTAGGTGATCATCGGCACCTCCGAGGTGCCGACCAGCCATTTATCGTCGCCTGTAAGCCGGTAGCTCTGATCCTCGCCAAGCGGGAAAAATCCGGTATTGCTCATCGCGTCGGTACGGACCATCAGTGGAACGTCCAGCGGCGTATAACCCTTTTGCAAAAGCAAATCAAGGGCAAGCTGCTGTACAGCGCGATGGAGCAGGACGCCCGCTCCCTTCAAGAAATAGTTGCGGCTGCCCGCGGCCTTCACGCCTCGTTGTATATCCACCATATCATGCAGCTCGCCGAGCGCCATATGATCCTTCAGCTCGAAAGCAAAGCTTGGCGCTTCGCCAAAACGTCTCAGCTCCACATTATCAGCATCCGAACGGCCATCCGGCGTGTCTGGCGATACGATATTAGGAACGAGCGCCATCAGCTCTGCAATATGCCGCTCCACCTCTGCAAGCTGCGCTTCTAGAACATTCAGCTTCTCATTCGTTTCCTTTACGCTTTGCTTCGTTTGCTCTGCTTGATGCTTAGCGCCCTGACTCAGAAGAGTTCCAATATGATGCGAGAGCTTATTGCGAATTTCTCGCAAAGCCTCCGTATCCTGCAGCAGCCGCCGCTTCTTCTCATCCCACGATAGCAGCTCAGCAATGGAAACGTTGATCCCTTTCTGATTTGCCACCGTCTGTACCTGCTCGTCATTTTGCCTCAACCATCTCATGTCCAACATGTCACCGCGCTCCTTTTCGTTTAGAAAAACACAAAAAACGCCCTCATCCCATATGGGACGAGGAGCGTTTTTTACTCGCGGTGCCACCCAAATTGACCAGACAGACGCACTGCCTGATCCTCTTTGTTCCGCGATAACGGGCGGGCCCGGTAAACTTAGGGGGAAGGCGTTTCCCTCCCCTTGACGAGAACGCCTCCGAGTTGGATTCTCTTCACTGGCGTGATCCGATAATTAATTTTGTAGTAATATAACATATTCATCATAAGAAATACAAGTGTGCTTATTTGGAGAAAAACAACTTATTGCCGGAGCGGATTGCTTTCTGAAGCGGTTTAAAAGGTTTTGCACCGCTCATTCACGAATAGTACAAATACCATAAAGGATAGATCGGAGGAACGGAAAACGTGACGAATGATCTTCATGTACAGGAGCTGACCACGCTCAAAACGATTGCAGAAACGTTAAATCAATCCAACGATCTCGCTTTCATGCTGGACACCGTGCTAGGCAGGCTGCTAGAGGTAACGGGCCTCTCCTTCGGTTGGATCTTCTTTGTAGATGCCGACCAAGCATATACATGCGTGGCAGACCGCAATTTGCCTCCTGCCCTGCTATTCGAAGAGAAGCGGTTCATGAAATGCGGCTCTTGTTGGTGCTTGGATCGCTATCAAGGCGGGCAGCTAAAAAACGCGGTCAACATTTTGAGCTGCAAAAGGCTCAATAATGCCCGAAAGGCAAACACGGGAGATACCTGCGGGTTCACGCATCATGCCACGGTCCCCCTTCGCATCGGCGAACGATTATTTGGCGTCTTAAATGTGGGATCTCCCGGCAAGGCGCATTTTACGGACGAGGAGCTGGCGCTGCTGCAAGCAGTCGCGTTCCAGATCGGGGTTGCTGTCGAGCGAATGAGGCTGCATGAGGAAAAGGAGCGGCGAGCTGAGCTTTTTTCCCGGCTTGGCGAGTTCAGCCGTGCTTTAACGATCACGCTTAGCGGGGAAGATGCTGGCGGACAATTGAACTTGCACGCCATGCAGCTCGTAGGCACTCATTTTGATTGGCCGTTCGCGGCATTGCTGGAGCGTGTAGGAGATTATTTTATTGTCCGCAGCCTGCATTTCGACCATGTGCAGCTGACGCCTAATTCACGTATATCGGCTGCTGAGGCGCCTTGGCTTGATCAGGTCGGCCGCGCGCAGGGCTATCAAGCTGTAGATGTCGCTAACATCTCCGTCCTTACCCGCAGCGATGTGCAGCCTCAGCTGTTTAAGGCGCTTCAATCCGTCATTGCGGCTCCCGTTACGTTTGGCGGAACCGAGGCCTGCGGCATCTTGGTCATTGGGCATCCCGGAAGCTGCGGGCTTAATCAAGTGGACGGCGCCGTACTCGAGGCAGTCGCAGAGCATATGGCTATCGCACTCGAAAATGCTCGGCTAGAGGAGGTTCGCCTCGACCTCGCCCGTTTGGAAGAACGGAACCGATTGGCGCGCGATTTGCATGACTCCGTATCCCAATTGTTATTTTCGATCAGTATGACTGCCAAAGGCGTCGAATCATTGCTAGGCAGCGAGCAATTGGATTCAGCCAAAAACGCCGTAAAGGATATGCAAGCATTGTCCCGTGACGCCTTAAAGGAAATGCGTGCGCTCATCGTTCAGCTTCGGCCAGCGGGCGTAGAGAAAGGGATCGTTGCCGCTTTAGCTGAATACGGCACTCGCCTTGGCCTGCAGGTAAACGGGCAAACGACCGGCCAAGCGTCACTGCCGCATGTCGCTGAGGAAGCGCTATGGCGAATTGGCCAAGAGGCGCTGAACAACGTTTCTAAGCATGCCGGCACCTCCAAGGTCAGCGTGGCGCTCGTCGCGCAGACGGACGAAATTTCGCTCACCGTTACCGACTATGGCCGCGGCATGAAGACGGGCAGCCCCTCCACTGGGCAGGAGTCATTTGGCTTATCCAATATGCGGGAACGCGCCGAAATGGTTGGCGGCCGCTTTCAACTTACAAGCAGAACGGGCAAGGGGACCTCGATAGAGGTGAGGCTGCCTCTTTCTGCGGATTCCATAGGGAAGGTGCCGAAAAAATGACGATTAAATTGCTATTGGCCGATGATCACGCGATGGTACGAAGAGGCTTGCAGGTTTTTTTATCGACGCAAAATGATATTAAGCTGATCGGCGAAGCGGCTACCGGACAAGAAACGTTGGCTCAAGTTGCAGCGCTGCAGCCTGATGTCGTATTAATGGATATCAATATGCCCGGCATGAGCGGCATTGAAGCAACGAAACAAATCAAGCTTTCTCATCCAGAGGTTAAAGTGATCATTCTTACTTCCTTTTCCGACCAGGAGCATGCGCTGCCCGCGATTCGAGCCGGTGCCAAGGGCTACCTGCTTAAGGATATCGAGCCGGAAGATCTCGTAAGAGCCATCATAAATGTGTATAGCGGCAAGGTTGAGCTGCATCCCGACGTAGCCGGCCAGCTCATGAGCCAGTTTGCCGATGCAGAGCAAGAGGCGTCCCCTAGCGCTGTTGATCACGGCATCTCCGAGCTGACAGCAAGGGAGCAGGACGTCCTAAAGCTTATTGCATCGGGCAAAAGCAACCGAACGATTGCGGAGGAGCTGTTTATCTCTGAAAAAACGGTGAAAAGCCATGTTAGCCACGTATTAAGCAAGCTCGGGATGACCGATCGAACGCAGGCTGCCATCTATGCTGTGAAGCATGGTCTTGATCTTTAGTACGGTTCATTTATCAGACTAAAGTCGTAGAGCATTCAGCCAATGGTTGAATGCTTTTATTGATTTAAAATCATTCCTATTGCGGAAGTCATGTCCATGCTGAAGTGATACGATTAAACCAACCAAATCGCAAGGCGAAAGGAAGATAACGATGAAAATTACCATTTTAACAGGAAGCAACCGAGACTCTGCAACCAGCACACGTTTAGCCGTCCATGTGGGGCAATTGATTTCACAGAAAGGGCATACCGTACTGGTCCACGATCTATTCCAAACGCCGCTTCCCTTCTACTCGCCTGAAGGCGTCGGCCATGACCATGCAGCTGTCCAGCAGCTGCAGCAAGCAATGCGCCAAGCTGACGCAATAGTACTGGCATCACCTGAGTACCACGGCAGTATCTCCGGCGTGCTCAAAAACGCGCTGGACTACCTCGGCCAGGATCATTTTCGCGGGAAAGCTGTGCTCTCGTTAAGCTCCTCGGGTGGAGCCGTCGGCACAAGCTCGCTGCAGCAGCTCCAAGCCATCGTCCGCAATCTTCACGGGATCAACTCGCCGGAATGGATCTCTATCGGAGGTGCCCAGCGGAACCTGCTTGCGGACGGACTTGCAGCCTACGAAGGCAGCGGCAGCGATATTCACGATCGCATCCATCACTCAACATTAGCATTTTTAGAGCTAGCTGAGCTGGTAAAAGGAAAGTAACGCCGTACATTGCCTAGCAGCAAACTGCAAAATTGCAATCAGCGATAAACATGTCCCTATTCGGCTCGGTCAGACGGACGCTTCCTGCGTCTCTCTGATAAGCGAGCGATAGGGGCATGTTTTGCTTTATGCTTCTATGTGATTGCTTAAAAGCTGCCATTGAGCAATCTATACCGGCCATGATTGAAAACATTACGATAGGTTTAAAATATGAAAGAGAATTATCGATGGGTCGGACGTTACCCGCCAATCCTATAGGAGGTTCCACATGTTGAACAGCATGACAGCTTTACCTTACGCTAAACGCAAGAAGAAGGGTTTTGCTGCTTTTGCGGCATTTGGCATAGCCCTGTCCTTATTGTCCGGCTGCGGACAAACGGGGACAAGCAATATGGGCGCTGGCGCGAACAAAGCAACAACTGCGCCTACGAATCAGGCTGAAGCCACGAATGCGATGAGCAAGGAGGATAACCCTTTCGAGGCTGCCGGCATTAACGATCCCAAAGCGTTTATCCAAATGTTCGAGCTTGCCAAGGCAGCCGTTGCCGCAGACGAGAAAGCCGCTGTCGCAGAGCTGATCCTGCTCCCGCTCCAGGTCAATGGAGAGACACCTATGAAGATTAAGTCCAAAGAGGAATTTATAGAGAAATATGACCAGATTATGACGAAGCCTGTAAAAGACGCGCTGGCCGCGCAGCAGGTTGATGATCTCTTTGTTAGAGACCAAGGCGTTATGGTCGGAAACGGTCAGCTTTGGTTCGGCGCATCCGCAGAAGAACCTCAAGTGTACGGCATCATTGCCGTTAATCCCGATGTCGCTCCAGCAACGAGTTAACCGCTGGACCAAAACGGAAAATCGTATCTTCATTTAACTAAATGTTATTCGCTTAGATCCATCCCACAAAAAAGGACACCAGCGACTGCTGGCGTCCTTTTTCTTTATGGCTTAGAAGGCAGTCCATTCGCGCTGCGAATCAGCGAGAAATACTGATCGGCGAGAACGGGAACATACTCAGGTCCAAGCGAAGCTTGCAGCTCGGCAATGTCAGAAGGGGTGAGGCTCCACGCAAGCAGACCTAAGGAAACGAACAACGGCGATTTTCCGTCCCACTTAGCCTTGGCGTCGGCAAGAATCTTCTGTCCGTCCTGTACAGTGCTGATGCCTTGAATCGTCGAGACAGGAAGCTTGCCGTCAACAATTTCTACACCATATCGATCTTCCCAGCTTAGGAACAGCCCTTGAGCTTTGTACTCTTTGATATAAGCTGCTGCATGCTCGTCACTCAGCGGTACATTTTTACTGTCGACGCGGTTTAAGACGTAAGGAATCGTCATGCCTGTCTTCACCATGTACGAATACGATTGCTTCAGGAAAGCGGCAAACGATTCCGCAGGCCATGCGTTTGGATAGAAGTAGCCTGCGCCGGATGGTCCTGCAATAAGCAGGTCATTATCTGTGGCAGTCTCTTGGAAATAATTCAGCATCGCTGGTGCGCCATCATAGAGCAGCGGACTGGATGTCCAGTTCAGCGGCACTTTACCGCGGCTTGGATCATCCCACAGAATGCGCATTCTATGCTGATTGTATTGGAAGTTGTCGCCTTCACTGAATGTATACGTTACATAAATTTTGTTCTCCAGCTTCGGCGTCTTTGCCGCTTTTGCTTTGACCGTATTCGCCTTGGTTCCGGAGAATACCGTCAGGTTGCTGAACCAATCGGCTGCAAGCACATAGACGCCGTGATTGGATGTAATCTCAACACCGCTGAACTCACCGTCTACGTCATTGCTGAACCAGCCTAGGTATGGCGTGCCCGGCTTCACGTCCGATAAAATTTTCTCGAAGAGCGCCTTCTGTTCAGGCACGTTGGAATCGAGCCAGAACACCATCGCTTTATTCGCTACGGCATAATCACGCAAGTAGCCGTATGGCTCCTTCTGCTCGGAGGATACCGGCTGTTCATTGCCAACGGAAACCTTATACTGATTCCACATATCTACGGAAGCCGTCAGCTGTTTCGTACCAGCCGGCGGAGTAAATTTGTAGATGAAGTAACGGTTGTTGTCGGCGAACCGATGCCCGCCGTTGCCTTCAGATACTTGCGAGCTCTGCCGATCATACAAGAAAGGCTCCTCTTCCGGTGTACCCGGGATAAATTTCGCAATGGCCTTGCCATCCGCCGTGATCGTTACCTCATGCACAGCGGTTCCCCAGCCGTCCTGCGAGAACGCATCGTCGAAGCGCAGATATACGTCCGACTTGCCAAGGCTCGAACTTAGATCAAGATCATATACCTTCCGATTGGCACCGTCACGCTCCTGCGTTGTATCCTGCGCAATGACTTTGAACAGATCCTCTTGGCCTTCCGGAAGCCTGATCGACGTGTCCGGACTAAGACCGACAAGCATCCGATGCGTCGTCTGGCTCCATAGATTGTCGTACTGCCAAGTGTAAGCGTCCAGCCTATCCTTGAATTTCCCTTGAAGATCGTCCAGCACTTTCAAGCTGTACGGCTCGGCCTGCAGCTTCTCCGCCAGCTCAGGGCTTGCAACCACGCCGCCCTTCAAACCGGCTAACGTTGTAGCCACGTTGACGGAGTCCGGCACGTTCGGATCGTATATAATAATACCGTTTATTTCCTTTTTGTAAGTACGGACGATCTGCCAATAGTCGTCCCACTCCTTGTAAGCCACATTCAAGTCATTCAGCCAAGTGTACTTTCCTTCCTCCTTGTTCTCCAGCAAATAAATGCGTGGCTCGACACGATTAACAATACCTTGCAGGGTTGCCATTAGAATCTTTATATCGCCTGGCGCATCATATATATCCGCCACGTCCAATTGCTTAATCTTCTTAAAACTTGGAAGCGCTTGCTTTTCTGGCCAAGCAATCGTGCTTGCCTGCGCCTTCTCCATGGATTCAGCGGCAGATGCGCCAAATGACATGGACAGCGTACAAACGACCGCAAGTCCGATAACGGTAAGCTTACGTAACATGGTCTACACCTCAGTTTAATAGTGGTTTGGAGGACAGCCTCTTGACGCGCGCGTTTTCTCCTATACCTCCTTTACTCGGCAGCATCATTTCACTTCCTCACAAATATATATTTATTATATTGATAATATAATTACAACCACTTCGACAAAAGCTCCTATCTTCCCCTATCAATTTGAGTCTCCTTGTGTACACATCATCCTTAAACATAGTTACAATATCCTACGTCCTGTAGGACGTGCTACAGGTCTAATCTTTAAAAATCGTATATATTATACATAACAAATATATGTCGTAGTCCGTGCCATAAAGACAAAAAAAAGCACTTGCGGCTATGAGCCGGCAAGCGCCTTGCGAACAGATAAAATATATTTGGATTGATCAAGCGGATTAACGCCTCGGCGTACCCGCTCCGCCTTCACATCAGGCGGGCATTCGCGATAGCCCGCGAAAAAGGTTGCCAAGGCGCCTCTCCCCTTCGTCAGCGAGCCGAATCGTGCGGGAAAATCGAGCGAGGTGGCTACCGGAAGCGTACCTTCAAGCTCCATCCGCTCCTGCCTGACAACCGGCGTATCGAACTCCCCGCGCATGAGAATGAGCTCATTCATCAGCTTGCCGCCCGTCTCCTCCGGGACGGATATACGGAACGACAGCATCGGCTCCAGCAGCTTAACCCCTATCCGAGATAAGCCGTCCATGATACCCATTGGGGTAGCGACCGCAAAATCAAGCGGATGCGTATGCCACACATGATGCTCACCTTCAACCAGCGTCACCTTCAAATCCGTTACTTCCCAGCCAAAAAGCCCTTGCTGCAGCGCCTCGGGAACGCTTCTGGCTACTTCATTCTGATAGCGGTCGAGCAGCCGCTCCGAGCGTACAACGGAGCTAAAAGTGATTCCGCTTCCGCGTTCCCCAGGCTCGATATGAAACCGCAGTATCGCCCAGCAAGGCTTCGGCATCGTATACGCGATGAAGCCCTCGCCTGCCTGTGCCGGCGTCTCTTTATAAATAACCGACGGCTCGCCAAAATCAGCCTTCAAGCCGTAGCGATTGTGCAGAACATGGGTCAGCACCTCGATCTGTATCGGACCCATGACCTTGAGATGCAGCTCGCGCTGCTCCTGCAGCCATTGCAAATCAAGCAGCGGGTCCTCATCCGCCAGCTCCTGCAGCGCCGCAACGACAGCCGGATACTCAGCCTCGTTGCCCCATCGCACCTGCACCGTCAGAAGCGGCACAGCCAGCCTCGTCTCGCCGGGAACATAATCGCCGCAGCCGACAATATCGCCAATGCGCGCCTGATTCCAGCCGCAAACGGCTGCAATGTCGCCAGCCGCCAGCAGCCCAACATCCTCGGCCTTCTGCCCATCGATTTTGCGGATTTGCGTAACCTTCTCTTCGATTTGCTGCGTCTCATTCCGTACGGAGTCGCGGTTGCGAATGACGCCGCTGTATAAGCGCACATAAGCGATTCGCCCCATCACCGGATCACGCTCAATGCGGAAGACGACGCCCGATACTGGTCCGTCCTCCACGACCGCTGGCGGGGGAAGCAGCCCAACCATCGCTTGCATGAGCGGCTCGATGCCAATTCCTCTATTCGACGCGCCGAATAGAATCGGAAACAGCTCTCCGCTTTGCGTGAGCGGCGCCAGCATTTGATTCAGCTCCGCCTTCGGCAGCGTCCCGCTGTCCAAATAATGCAGCAGCAGCGACTCATCCTGCTCTGCCACCGTTTCCTCCAGCAGCTGCAAATAGGTCTGCGCCTCTCCGAAATCGCCAGCAGCATCATCCAGCATGCCCACCTGGCCGCTAAAGCTATCCTCCACGCCAATCGGAGCCTGTACCGGCGCTGCTTGAGGCGAAAGCAAACGGCGAATTTGCTTTATCGTGCCAAGCGGATCGGCTCCGATACGGTCCATCTTATTCACGTAAATAATCGTCGGAATATTTCGCTCCCGCAAGGCATGCCAAATGATCTCCGTCTGCGCCTGCACGCCCTCGACCGCCGAAAGAATAAGCACCGCTCCATCCATCACGCGCAGCGACCGCTCAACCTCTGAGAGAAAATCGACATGTCCCGGCGTATCGACCAAATTGATCGTAGCGCCTTGCCAATTAAAACGTGTCGCTGCTGCACGTACCGAAATCCCTCTGGAGCGTTCAACCTCCAGAAAATCCGTCTGCGCCGTGCCCGCATCCACGCTGCCAAGCGACCGGATGCGTCCGCTGCGAAATAAGATCTGCTCCGTCGTCGTCGTCTTCCCTGCGTCGACATGGGCGAATATGCCGATATTCCGTATATTTTTTGAAGCAATAGACTCCATCTTACATGTCTCCTTACTTGCTGTTCCTTTCCTTATCGTACCTCTGAAAGCGCATAACAGCAACAAAAAACGGCTAACCGCGGCAAGTGCACGGTAAGCCGTATCATAGGAGCGCTATTCAAAATTAGCCTTGTTGAATCGCTTCGATATCGATGGTTACTTTTACTTCATCGCCAATAAGAACGCCGCCTGTCTCCAGTACAGCATTGTAAGTTAAACCATAATCGCTGCGTTTCAAGCTGCCCGTTGCGCTAAAGCCGACTTTTTCATTGCCCCATGGGTCTTTGCCAGCGCCTTCGAAGCTAACGGCAAATTTCTCGGAACGCGTCACGCCATGCAGGCTCACATCGCCGACAACGGAATATTCGCCATCGTCTGTTTTCGTAATCGCCGTCGATGTGAAAACGAGTGATGGATATTTTTCGATATCGAAGAAATCAGCGGTGCGAAGATGTGCGTCGCGGTCTTTGTTGCGCGTATCCACGCTGTTTAGATCAATCGTGAGCTGAATGTCTGCTGAAGTCAGGTCATTCGCGTCAGCGACCACATTGGCTTCAAATGAGTGAAAAGTTCCTTTTACCTTAGCGATCATCATATGCTTTACTGAAAAATCAATGCTGCTGTGCGTCGAGTCAACCGTCCATTGTGATTTTGCCATTCTAAATGCCTCCTATGAATGTCCAATTTATTATTTACTTACTTTTTACAATGTACTAACTTATATTATGTATGTTTATATTTTATGGTTCAGACCTGTTTCTGTCAATTGCATTCCGAAAAATAATTTGGATAATATACCCGGATGCAAAGATAATAAAAAGGATGTCCAAGAAGTAAAAATAACTTCTTAAACATCCTTTTATTTACGCTAAAATACTTGTCATCCAATTAGGAATGCAGGACAGCCGCCTTTTCCTTGCTCTCGCGCTTGACCAGCGCATGCTTCTCCCACGCTCTGCTCTTCCAACGGAAAAACATAATAAACGCGCGCAGCCATTCGTCTGCTGCAATCGCAAGCCAAATGCCCGCCAAGCCCATATCGAGCGTAAAAATAAAAAAGTAGCCGAGCGGCAAGCTCATCGCCACCATCGAGCCCATGCCGACCCAGAGCGGATATTTCGCATCGCCTGTCGCCCGCAGCGAGTTAACGAGCACGATATTGATCGTTCGCCCGGTCTCCAGCACGATACTAAGCAGCAGCACGTTTACCCCTAGCCGAATAATCTCCTCATCATCCGTGAACATGTGCATAAGCGGCTCGCGGAATGCAATAACGAGCAAAACCGCGAACAACGTTACGCCGCTTGCCCACCGTACGCTTTTCCATACGCGATGGTAGGCTGGCGTTTGCTCGCCTGCACCAACAAGTCTGCCGACGATGATCGACGTTCCCATGCCGATTGCGAAGGCGAATAAATACGTAAACATCGAAATGTTGTTCGCATAGTTTTTGGCTGCCAGGGAAGCAGCGCCAAGATAGGTCGCATAATAGAGGAAGACGATTTGGCATGCCTGATACATGACCTGCTCGAGCGCAGACGGAATGCCGATTTTTAAAATTTTGGAGATATACTCCTTCGACAGCGAGATATAGTAGCGCAGCTCTACTCTCACCGACATAATCCGGTACAGCAGCCAGAAGAAGACGACCAGCGCCAGCGCACGGCTGATAACCGAAGAAATTGCCGCGCCTTGAACGCCCATCTCCGGAAAGCCGAACTTCCCAAAAATAAGCAGGTAGTTGCCCGCGATATGAACGACGTTCATGCCGAGCGATACGTACATCGCTTCCTTCGTAAATCCATGCACGCGAATGATGGCAGAAATGGAATTAATAATCGCCTGCAGGAAGATCATTCCGCCAACAATGGATAGATAGCTTTTGGCATGAACGAGTATCTCGCCCTGCAAATTCAGCGTCTGCAGCAAATGTCCGCCAAACAGCACGAACGTTAAGCTGATCATCAGCCCGACTACGAGATTGAGCGTAACGGCCAGCGCTGATATTTTCGCCGCTTCAATAAACTTCCTTGAACCGATATATTGCGCGACTACGATCGATGCCCCGTTGCCGATTACCTCTAACAGCAAAATCGCAATATGCAAATATTGATTGGATGCCCCGACGCCGGATACCGCATTATCCGAAATGGCGCTCAGCATCAGCGTATCTGCAATCCCCATAAGCATAAACAAAAAGATTTCTAAAAAAATAGGCCACGTCAGAAAAAATAGATTCATGCCTTTCTGCTCATGCTGCCCTTGTTCCTTACCGGCCTCTGCCGTTGTCATGATGTCACCTTCTTCTAAATAGGAAAAGTAAAGCACAAGGTATCGTAGCATATTAGGATATCTATTGCACGTATGTTTTGCTTATTTACAGGAACAAAATGATGGCAGTTTCTATGAAAACGCATAAAAAAAGACTGTACCCTGATCGCCCAAACGATCTCAGAACAGTCTTCCCTTTTTATAATTTAAAATGATAGATATCATTATTGCTCTTCGGACTCTTCTTCAGCAGCTTCTTCCTCAGCCGCCTCTTCTTCCGCTTCCTCTGCAGCTTCTTCCTCAACTGCAGCAGCCGCTTCTTCTACTTCCTCTTCCAATTCAGCCTCAACAGCTTCTACCGCTTCTTCCGCTGGAGCCTCTTCGGAAATCAGTTCTAGAGACTCTTCCGCACCTTCTTGAACGACTTCTTCTTCTTGGCTCATATCATTCACCTCCTACTTCTTAATACCTTAATTGTAGCGCTTTCATAGAACTAAACAAGAGGTGTAAAATGTCATTTCATAGGAACTATTTTCGTATTATGTAGCGTTCGCGTTCATTCGCGTTCATTCGACTAATACTCCCCGTCAGAGGTCTAGGACTGCGTTCCGACTTACGGCGGTTTTGCGCAGCTAGTGAACTAGATAAGATGAAGAGCGACTAGTAAACGGTTTCTCATCCCGATTCCAAGGCATAGGTAATTCCACCCTCAGGAGGCTAATACGATGTATTCACTACTCACTAATTTAGAGCTCGGCGCCACAATGCTTTTTGTTATTTTCTCATTTATAGCCGCCGGCAAAGCATCCAAGCTCGTATATTTCGATACAGAGAAAATGCTTTACCGCAAAACGCGCAAGCTCCTCTTTTGGACGATCAGCCTCAGCTTGCTCGCCGCTGCGGTGGCCACGGCCGATACGATGCTGGCCGCAACCGCTCATCCTTTGTTTTGGATGGACCGGCTGCTCATTCGAACACCGCTTGCCATACTTCCCGTCCTCCTTATTTGGATCGGCTCCTTCCCTAGAATGCGCAAGCTTTTGCACCGCACACATGGGCGCACAGAAATAGCGCCAGATACCGCCCGCCGCCGCCAAGCCTCCGACCCCGCGTTTATCGTTCCGTTTCAGCTTGCGGCTCTATGCGCAGTGGCATTGTTTTACTTTGCGTTTGTTCCGCCTATTCCATTCCGCTGGACAGCTGTAACGATGCCCACAACCGTTCTTCTGTTTATCGCCTGCTTGCTTTGGATGCTTCAAACTCGCCGCAACCAGCTTGCCGCACAAGCTCCGCTCGTTTATCGCCCATGGCGGCGCAGATTGCAGCATACCGGCCTGCTTCTCGCTATCGCAGCTATCCTCAGCATCCCATTCCTCACGGCAATGGAGAGCAGCAAGCTGCCTGAGCATTTGAGCATGATGGCAGGCAAAGCGGATTATGGTTTGCCCGCAAACGCATCGCAGCGCGAAAAGCTGATCGCCCACCAGCACCAGCACAACCAAATCGCAAAACCAGCTAGTACGTCAGAGGGGATTACTTCGACTCCCGTCACGGAGTTAACTGGCCCGCGTGCCGGAGAGCCGGACCGCAAATTCACGCTAACCGCGCAGCATAAGTCCATTACCTTGAGCTCTGGGAAGCAGTTAGAGGCATGGACATACAATGGCGAAATCCCTGGTCCTGAGCTTCGCATGAAGGAAGGAGAGCTTATTGAGGTTACACTCATCAACAAAGATATTGAAGGCGGCGCGACGCTCCACTGGCATGGGCTAGATGTACCAAACGCGGAAGACGGCGTTGCCGGGGCAACACAAAATGCCGTTATGCCCGGGGAATCCTTCACATACCGCTTTGTAGCGGAGCAGGTTGGCACCTTCTGGTACCATTCTCACCAAAGCTCCAAGCTAGCCGTGGAAAAGGGGCTGTTCGGCGCACTTATCGTTGAGCCTCAGGAAGCTGCGGCGCAAGCCTACGAAGACATTACCGTCATTACGCATAACTGGCGCGGAGCAGGCATGTCAATCGGAGCCGATCAAACGGTGCAGCAGAGAGCTATTGCGCCCGGAACACTCGTTAAGCTGCGTCTGATTAATACCGATGATTGGGTACGGCAATCTTATATTTTGACCGGAGCACCCTTTAAAGTAACGGCCATTGACGGTACCGATCTTACCGGGCCAACTGAATTGCGAGATACGAGCTTGGATCTGCTGACTGGCGGACGATATGATGTGGAATTCATAATGCCTGAGCATCCCGTCTTCCTTCGCGTAGGGAAAGGCAAGTCCTTAGGCATCTTGATGAGCAAGGATGGCAGTGGAGATATCCCCGAGCTTCCTGCGACGACTACCTTCGATCCCACCCATTACGGGAAAGCGACAGCGAAAGCTCCCTTTGACATAAACAGCCATTTCGATCGGGCATTCGTGATGATACTCGATAATCGCTTCGCCTTCTATAATGGAGGGTTTGCAGCCTACGATACCATTAACGGAGAAGTATTTCCGAATACGCCAATGTTCGTCGTGAAGGAGGGCGAGCTTGTAAAAACAACGATCGTCAACCGCAGCTCCGTTGAGCATCCGATGCATTTGCACGGCCACCATATGCTCGTCTTATCCCGCAACGAAGAGCCGGTTACCGGCAGCCTGTGGTGGTCGGATACGCTCGATGTGGCACCGGGCGAAGTGTATGAGGTCGCCTTCCGCGCCGATAATCCCGGCATCTGGATGGATCATTGCCATAACCTGGTCCATGCGTCTGCGGGCATGACCATGCATCTTATGTATGAAGGCGTTACATCGCCCTTCGAGGTCGGCACGGCTACCCACAATCATCCGGAGTAGGTGAAACTGGACTTTAGTCTAGCTCCCCTTTTTACCTACAGCAGGAGGACAGCTATTTTCATGGTATGCTATGCTGAAAGCAGCTAATAAAACGACGATTGGAGTGTAAAAAAAAATGAATGTAAGAACAATTGGCGGGCTCGTCCTCCTGCTGCTCGGAGCTTGTTTATTTCTGAATCAAGGCGAAACGTTTGGTCCAGGCAAAATATTTGCTTACTTCTGGCCATCGATATTCGTCATCCCGCTCGGACTATTTTTCCACTGGCTGTACTTCGTCATGATCGGCAGAAAAGGAGTTGGCGTCTTAATACCTGGGGGCATCTTGCTCACGGCAGGCCTAGTTAGCCAGATCGCTATGCTCTTCAATGGCTGGTCATACATGTGGCCCGGCTTTATCCTTGCTGTTGCTGTCGGCTTGTTCGAATTTTATTGGTTCGGCAACCGAAACAAATGGCTGCTTATTCCGATCAACATTTTGACCGTTCTCTCGCTTCTCTTCTTCGCAGTATTCTCGTTTGGCTCCATCTACAACAAGTTCGTGCTTAGCCAGCCGATCTTCGCCATCGTGTTCATTCTCGCCGGCGCCGTCATGCTGCTGATGAAGAAGAAGGATATTTAGCAGCTCCCTCCTGCTGTGTGGTATAATCACAAGCATCGCAACAACTGCTGCGCAAACCTAAGCGAATGCTTACGAAGTGGTTTGCTATCGCAAACTTTTAGGAGGAAAAAATCAACCTATGCTATCTTTTGAACAAAAGCTTGCTATAATCGAGTCCTTTCCCGAATTGCAGCGAAAGGATGTTTCTCTCGGCCGCACGAACTTCCATTATGAAGAGAGCGCCCACGAGAAAAAATCGGTCGTGCACCATCTTCACCCGAACGGCAATGGCTATGTATTCGCCGGCTTGGTGAAGGGTGTCGCAACCGATGATAAAGGACTAGTCAATATCCGGGATTACGGCGAGGAAGAGCTTCGCTCGCTTATCGAGAAATCGATCAGTTCCCTTGCGATCGCACCGCCGGAGAAGCCGGAATCGAAGAAAAAGAAAAAACGCAGCGCCCCAAAAGAGGAACGCTGGATCGGGCCAAATAATGCCGTGCTAACGCTTCTATTCGAAGAGGATCTCTGGTATTTGTATGCCGATCTTAATCTGGAATCTGCCTTCGAGACTTACGAGGAAGCGGAGCAGTACTTGGAAGAAGAGCAGTTCTCACGCGCAACGGAGTAAAACGAATCATTTTTGCTTTGCTGTGTGTAAAAACAGTAAATACCGATGGGGAAACATATTTCTGTTTCTCCTTTTTTTATTGCAAAAAAATACAGGATTTTGTCGACCCATGTCAAATTGTAGTATGTGCACCATAGATTCTGGGGGGGATCCTGATGTCCATAAAAGTTAAACTATCTTTTTCAATTTCCATTATTGTCGCCATTATTCTGGCGCTCTATATATCGATTTACTATGTTTCATCCAAAGCCGAGGTACAATCTGGCCTTGAGCAGCAAGTAAACAATATAGCAAAGCAAATCAGCCTCACGCTTGAAGCATCGGAGAGTGCGCGGCAGTCTATGGAGGATACGATTGGCGAGAAACTTCGGATGGCTGCGATCGCAGCAAAGGAGCAGCTTGATCCCGATATCGATAATGTCAAAAACGAGCAGCTGGTGGAGATAAGCCATAAGCTTGGCGTCGATCATATTACGCTCTGGAAAAAGGTCGGCGATGACGTAGTCGTTCTTAAATCATCCGATCCGAACGAGATTAATCTGAGCTCCAAAACATGGGATTATTGGTACCGTGCGTTTCTTCAGCTTTTCGAAAACCACAATGTTACCATTCCCGAGGGGCAGAAGCTTGAAAACTATTGGTCGGGCCCGTTTAATTTCTCCACTTCAGATCCCAAAAAGATTAGAAAATGGGGCAGCTATAACGACGGCACGACTAACTACATCATCAATCCCTACGTGAACGCGCAGGTGCTGCTTGATTTCGACTATACGATCGGGACGGATGCCATCGTTAACAAAATCATTGCAGATCAACAGGATATCCTTGAAATTACCGGCTTTGATCCTCAATTTTTTGGCAAAAGCCCGATTATAAAAATTAAAAAAGGCATTCCCGTTTACAACCTGGACGTTCGCGATATTCCCTTTGGACAATACACCTATAAGGATCAGGAAAACGATTCCGTCAACATCCAATACGCCTTGGAAAGCGGCAAAGCCGTTACGGCAAAAAGCGCTCTAATGGGCAAGCGTGTTATGAAAACGTTTATCCCGATTACGATCGACAAAACGTATGTTATCTGTATAAGCTTTGATCAAAATTCAATTCTTAAGCCGCTCAATCGACAGCTTCTTATGCAATCGCTCATCTCCCTCGGACTCGTTCTTGTCACGATGTTCGCAAGCTATTTCATTGCAGGCTTCATGATCCGCGGCTTGAATCAAATTTTGAACAAAGTTAATGCGATCGCTGCCGGAAATTTTGGTGTAGCCATTACGATTCGCAGTAATGATGAATTCGGCTTGCTCGCGTCGCGCATCGATACGATGGGCAGCAATTTGCACAGCTATACGACGCAGCTTAAGGATGCGGCCGAAGAGCTGAGAAGCACGAAGCAGTATTTGGAATCATTCGTAAATCACACATCCGATGCGATTCACGTAGCGAATTTGACGGGCGATGTCATTCAGGTCAATCGAGCCTTCGAGACGATGTACGGCTGGACGGAGGAAGAAGCTTTAGGCAAGCCGCTGGAAAATGTGCCCGACGACTATCTCAGCTCTCACTATGAGCTTCAAGCCACTGTGCTTCAAGGCGGCTCCGTTACCGATTTCGAGACCGTCCGGTACAGCAAGAGCGGCAAACTCATCGATCTAAGCATCACGATCTCGCCAATCCGGGACGAACAGGGTGAGATTATTGCAATAGCCACTATTTCTAGAAATATTACATCCCGGAAGCAGACCGAAGAGATTATTAGGCGCTCCGAGAAGCTTTCGGTCGTTGGCCAGATTGCGGCAGGCGTCGCGCACGAGGTTCGCAATCCGCTCACAACGCTTCGCGGCTTCGTGCAGCTGCAGCAGCAGACCGGCTCTTTGTCGGCCGACCATCTCAAGGTAATGCTTGGCGAGCTTGATCAAATCAACATGATCGTAAGCGAGTTTCTCGTGTTCGCCAAGCCGCAAGCCAACCAGCATCAGCCGATAAACGTGCTCGGCATCGTTGGCGATATTATGATGCTTTTGGATTCAGAAGCTAAAATGAGCAACGTCCAGCTTGCCTTGATCGCTGGTCCCAATCTTCCTGAGGTTATTGGCGAGGCTAATCAGTTAAAGCAGGTTTTCGTGAATGTGATGAAAAACGGCATTGAAGCGATGCATGGCGGCGGCGTGCTTACCGTGAAGCTTGAGCATACCGCGGACAATACGCTTTCTTTGCAATTTATTGATCAAGGCTGCGGTATTGCCGAGGATGACGTTCACCGTTTAGGGGAGCCTTTCTTTACGAAAAAAGCGAACGGCAACGGTCTTGGCCTTATGGTCAGCCAACAAATTATTGCCGCACATAAGGGCTCAATCGTCTTTCGCAGCAAGCTTGGCAAAGGAACCTGCGTAGAAATTTCACTACCAACGGGCAGCTAGGGAAATTACCCAAGCTGCCTGCTTTCATAATATTTTGAAGAAGAACAAGCTACTATGGTAAAATGTGTCCGTAGCCATTGTTCTTATACGACGAGAAGAAACAACTAATTCCGCTACACCCGGGAGCCACTTATGTCAATGACGTTTAATTCCCCTATTTCCCAATATATTATTTTTGTCATTATTTCCGGCGTTCTTAGCGTGCTGCTTGCCATATATGCTTACTACAACAAGACAAATTTCAAAGGCATGAAAGTATTTATGTGGTCGACCATTTTGTCGGCCGTATATTCCTTTGCTTATGCCTTTGAGTTAGCAAGCGAATCGCTTCGCGAAATTCGTTTTTGGATAAATATTGAATATATTGGCATGCCGTTTATCGCTCCTTGCTGTCTGCTGATGGTCATGCATTACGTAGGGCTCGATAAGTTCATCACTCCCAAAAAAACTTGGGGGTTGTTCGTCATTCCAGCCATCACGCTGCTGATGGTCATAACCAATGATTATCACCATTGGTTCTATAAGGCGCTTTATTTGAGACCGAATACTCCAACGCCAATGGTTGATGTAGTACCTGGTCTCTGGTACTACATGCATGGCAGCTATTCATCCGGATCTCTGTTTGCAAGCCTATTTATTTTGGCACGCTCTTGGAGGAAGACGAAGTCGATCTATCGCAAGCAAATGATTACGCTCGCTATCGGCATATCACTCCCAGTACTGGGCTCCCTCTCTTATGTGCTGGGACTCACCCCGCTTGGGATGGATCCCGTTCCGATTCTGATGTGCATAACGTCGGCGCTGTACCTCGCGTCCATCTTCTCGACATCGCTGTTAACCGTGGCACCGATTGCACGCGAGCATATCTTCGAGAGTATGCGCGACGGCGTGCTGGTGCTTAATTTAGAAAATCAGATTATGGACTTTAACGGTGCCGCCACGCAAATCATTCCAGCGCTAACTCCATTGGCGATCGGCCAAAAGCTGGATGATATTTGGAAGCGAGGCGCCGAATCCGGCGCATTCTCATTTGGCGTAGACCCCTCGGTATTGCATGAGCAGGAGCTCAAATGGATACGCGGCGGAGAAACGTTCTATTACCGGATAAGAGCATCGAACCTATTGAAGCCCAATGGGCAGCTTGCAGGCAAAACGATCGTTATGATCGATGTAACGGAGCATACGCTGCTTCAGAACAAGCTGCGCCATCTCGCTGAGATCGACGGGCTGACGTCTATTTATAATCGTACTTCTTTTATGGAGAAAAGCAGGCATCTGCTAAACGCCGCCCATCAAACCGGGCAGCCGATTTCCTTTATATTGTTCGATATCGATTATTTCAAGCAAATCAATGACCGCTATGGCCATAGCGTCGGCGATTTTGCTCTTCAGCATATCGTCTCGATTTGCCAGCAAACGCTCCCTAAGGACGCGTTGCTTGGACGTTACGGCGGCGAGGAGTTCGCCATCGGCTTGCCGGGTGCTACTCTTGCCGAGGCCGGACAAGCCGCTGAGCAGCTCCGCAAGGAAATAGCCGGGAATCCGATGTATAGCTCAGCCAAAGCGATTACGATCACAGCCAGCTTCGGGGTATCGCAGGCCAAAACCGCTGACGTACCTCTGGAAGCGCTGCTGAGTGAAGCCGACATCGCCCTCTATCGCTCCAAGCATTACGGACGAAACGCCGTTCATCTGGCAAATGCCGAGCAAGCACATGCAAACGAAGAAAAATAACCATACTAGCACGAAAGAGACAGGTGGAGTTGACGTAATGCCAAATCTAGCATCCCTACGCGACAAGCTGCGTTTTCGACCAAGTCCGCCCCAAGTGATGACCTTCGGCTTTATTTTGATCATCTTGATTGGAGCCCAGCTCCTATCAAGGCCGATATCATTTACCGGCGACAGATCCATTTCCTATCTTGACGCCTTATTTATGTCTGCAAGCGCCACATGCGTGACAGGGTTGACCGTTCTTAACACAGGCGAGCATTTTTCCACTTTTGGACAAGTCGTTATTATCGTGCTTGCCCAAATCGGGGGATTAGGATTTATGACGATGGCCACCTTGTTTGCCCTGCTGTTCCGGAAACGCATTTCGTTCCGCGAGCGCCTTGTGCTCCAGGAATCGATGAACTATGGCTCTACAGAGGGGATCGTACGCCTAATCCGCAAAGTATTGCTCTACGCCCTAGTCATTGAATTGTCGGGAGCGTTGCTGCTAAGCAGCTATTTCATGCTGGAAATGCCCGTAGGAAAGTCGATTTATTTCGGCATATTCCACAGCATTTCGTTCTTTAACAATGCGGGCTTTGATTTGTTCTCCCAATTTCCCGATCGGGCGAGCAGTCTCATCCATTATGTCGAGGACCCGTTCGTTAACATCGTCTCCATGCTGCTTATTTTCTTCGGCGGAATTGGCTTTATCGTCATCTCCGAGCTCGTCACCTATCCAAAAAACAGAAAGTTCAGCTTACATAGCAAGGTCGTATTGACGGTTACCGGCTGGCTAACTGCCTTTGGGGCTGTCGTCATTTTTGCGCTTGAGCTCTCCAATCCGAATACGCTTCAGTCATTATCCGGCATGGGTAAAATTTTAGGCTCGCTATTTCAATCGGTTACGGCACGTTCGGCTGGTCTGAGCACCCTCGATCCTGGCTTGCTTAGAGAGGTTACGCAGTTTTTCATTATCCTGCTTATGTTTATCGGCGCAGGTCCCGGCTCAACTGGCGGCGGCATACGCGTGACAACCTTTGCGATTCTGATCGGAGCGATCATTGCGATGATTCGCGGAAAAGACGATGTCGTGCTGTTCCGCTACCGCATTGCGAAGCAGCAAATTCATCAGGCTATTATGTTTACGATGATTGCCTTCTCGATTATTTGCGGGGCGACGATGCTTCTCAGCATAACAGAGACCGGTTCATTTCTTGCTATCCTGTTCGAGGCGACTTCCGCCTATTGTACGGTTGGCATGTCGGCGGGATTAACGAGTCATCTAAGCGACATTGGCAAAATCATTATCATTTTGCTGATGTTTGTTGGGCGTCTTGGGCCGGTTACACTAGCTTTCGCGCTCAACACACGCTCGAAGAAGGAACTCTATCGCTACCCTGAAGGCAAAATCACGATCGGCTAGGTGGCATTTGCCTTGCATTTGCATCCGCAATCTAGCGAGTGATACGATAGCAAGAAGGCAAGATGATAGGCTGCTAAAGGAGATTACAGAATGATATCATCACATTCACATAACGATGCTGATCAAGCATTCGAAAATGAGCCGCTAGAAAGCGGAAAGCGTGTTCTGATTGTAACCGCCGTTGATGCCGAGCGGGATGCCGTGCTTCGCGGCCTGCAAGGAATGGCAGGCGTTGACGTTATCGCGGCGGGAGTAGGATCAGCAGCAGCGGCGGCTGGTACGGCCTTCGCGCTCGCTTCAGCAACGGCCGACTATCGCTTTGTCATAAGCGCCGGAATAGGCGGCGGCTTTGCCCGAAGAGCAGCGATCGGCTCGTTAGTCGTTGCAGATTTTATTGTCGCGGCCGATTTAGGGGCCGAGACGCAGGATGGTTTTCTCAGTGTAGACGAGCTCGGCTTCGGCTCGGCTCGCGTTGAGGCAGCTGCAGATTGGAATAAACGTTTGATTGCTGCTGTTGAAACGGCTGGATTGTCGGTTTGCAGCGGTGCTATTCTCACCGTTACGACTGCAACTGGCACCGCCGAGACCACTGCTGCGCTTGCTGAGCGGATCCACGGCGCAGCGGCCGAAGGGATGGAGGGGCATGGCGTTGCAGTCGCCGCTTCCAAGCTTGGCATTCCGGTTGCCGAAATTCGGGCCATCTCGAATGCAGTTGGTCCGCGTGACCGCGCCGCATGGCGTATCGGTGAAGCATTAGCTGCCTTAGAAGCAGCAAGTAAAGCAATACGGGAGGTATTACAATGAATATCGCATTTTCTCCATGCCCAAATGATACATTTGTCTTCCACGCCTGGACGCACGGTCTTATCCCCGGCGCGCCAGAACTGGACGTGACCTATGCAGATATCGATATAACGAATAATTGGGCAGCCAAATCCAAAGGCCCGGAAGTGATGAAAATCTCATACGCGGCGCTGCCTTGGGTATTGTCCGAGTATAAGCTGCTGCCTTGCGGAGGCGCTCTTGGCAGAGGCTGCGGCCCGCTCGTATTAACTAACAGCAACGGCGAGGATGAGGCGAATAATCCCGCCGCGCTTTCCGGCAAACGTGTCGCGGTTCCTAGCGAACGCTCAACCGCCTATCTTCTCTTTCGACTGTGGGCTGCCCGCCACGTTCCCGGCGGCGTAGGCGAAATTGTCGTCATGCCCTTCCATGAAATTATGCCTGCCGTCCGCGATGGCCAGATCGACGCCGGACTCGTTATTCATGAAGCCAGATTTACTTATCCCTCTTATGGGCTCAGCATGCTGACGGATCTCGGTAGCTGGTGGGAATCCGATACGGGACTGCCTATTCCGCTCGGGGCTATCATTGCCCGGCGCTCGCTCGATACCGATGCTATCACCGATTGGATTCGCGCATCCGTCGATTACGCTTGGACTCACCCAGAGGCTTCGCAAGCCTATATTATGATGCATGCCCAAGAGCTTTCCACAGATGTCGCTCAAGCGCACATCGATCTCTACGTCAATGAATTCACTGCAAACTTAGGCGAAGATGGATACGCCGCGATAACCGCCCTGCTTGGCCGCGCGGCAGAAGAAGGCCTCGTGCCAAGCTTCGACCTTTCGCTATTGCGATAACGAGTGCTCATTCTTCCCGTACAGAACAAGAGGAAGTCCCATTACTTGCAGGGGCTTCCTCTTCTTATTTCGGAATTCAAATCCTATCATTACTGTTGCTGTTACAGCACCAGAACATTAGTATCTAACGAAGTTTTTTAACCCTTTCACTATTTAAGGGCCGAAGAACAATGTACCGAAGAACATAACAATAAAGAAGAGGAAGAAGGCAATAATATTAAGAAAGATAAGCATTATATCTCTCGTAGCATCCGTTTTTTTCAATGCAATAACTGCAAATATGACGCCTATGGGTGGGATTATAAAAGATGATAAAATACCAAGCCCTTCGAACCAATGACCATGATGAACAAAAAAACCATCCAGCGTGAACAAGATCACGGTTGAAATAACTGCTCCGATTGCAATGAAACGACTCTTTTTTGGATTCAACTTCTAAAGCACCCCTGATTATCATTACTAATCCCCTTTATTCACTTAAATCCCGAAGCTTTAAATAAGTACTGTTTTCCGTATTAGACAAGAAATTTGAAGTTCAATTGAATGATTCATCATCCATCAAATGGGTTAATTAAACATTTTTAGGAACTAAATTTTATGATGTATATATAATAACTTAAACCGTCCATATGGACTAACTTTAATCGTAAAACGCCTCGCTTCCGCATTAGTGCCGATATGTGCATAGACAAAAAAAGGGACCATTCCAAAAGGTCATAAGCCTTTAGGAATAGCCCTTTCTTCCTGCTTTTTCGACTAGCTCATTCTTTCGAATAATCGATAAATAATGACCGCGGCCTGCGCGCGCGTCGATATTTCCTTCGGTCCAAAGCGGCCATCGCCAAGACCGTTGATGAGCCCTGCCTTCTGAATAGCAGCTACCGCCTCTGCTGCATATCTCGAAGTATCTGCTTCGTCCGTAAATGCTGCGGCCTGTTCGGCATCGCCAAGCTCCAAATCCAGCACATCCGCCAGCCTAGCTATAATAACCGCCATATCCTGTCTCGTAATCGGGTCATTAACACCGAAGCTGCCGCCTGGCTTTCCAGTTGCAATGCCCAGCTGCTCCGCAGCCGCTATGGCCTCGTAATACCATGTGCCCTGCTCCACGTCTGACAGCGCGCTTTGAGCCTCTTTATGCGCAAGCTCAAACGCATTCATCAGCATCGTGATAAACGCTGCACGCGTTACCTCGCCTGTTGGCGCAAAGCTGCCATTGCCAACGCCATTGACCGCGCCTCTTGCGGCAAGCGCTTCTACCGCTTCCGCCGCCCATGGCGCATCAGTAAGATCGTTGAATGAAGCCTCTACATAAGCAGCGGCATATTGACCGAGATGCTTTGGCTTGAACGTTGCCTTGCCTGTAAGTGCATCATATTTTCCATTGCGAACGATTTGCAGCTTTCCAGTGTCGTCCAACTCGTAGATTACGACCTTATTCGGCTTCTCGCCAGCCTTGAGCGTATATGGCAGCTCCACCGTTAGGTCGTTCTTGCCCAGCAGCTTCGCTGCCTTCTCTCCATCAACATTAAGCTCAAAAGCATAAGCGATACTCCCACCCAGCTTTTGCTGAATATCAGCAGGCAGAGCTGCCGAAGCTGTTTTCCCAACCGTGAGCCGGAAGCTATCCTTTCCGTCTTGCAGGAGACTCGAGGACATTTTCACAGCTGCAAAGCCCGTATCGATCCGAATGGATTGAATCCGCTGCTCCTTACTGCCCGTAAATGGAGCAATCGGGACATTGACTTGTACTTTGTTAGAAGCCGCGTCTGTACTGATCGTTACAGTGATCGATTGATCGTTTGACTGCCGAATCGCCTTAAGCAAATCATCGGACGATATCGTAACACTTGCCTCGCCTTGTGCATTTGCCGCCGCTTGCATTGTAATCGTATTGTTCACGACCGAAGAGCCTGGCACCGAGATGCTCCCGCTTCCGTTGCCGCCTTCATTTCCGTTGTTGCCTGTGCTCGCTCTTTGAGGCGTGCCTTTGACGAGAATGCCTTCCGATTCTTTGCCGCTTGTATCAATCGTTTGAATTTTCACCGTGTACTCCGTACCGTTCGTTAAACCTGATAGAACGGCTTGCAGCGCGCCTTTAGGGCTGAAATAGACAGACTCCGCAACCGATGGGCTCGACGTCGTAAGCTTTATTTTAGCCAAATTATCGTTGCTTGGATCGACCCACGCTACGCTCAGCATGCTGTCACCAGCCGTCACGCTTGCACTGCTTACTTCATCAGGCAAAGCAGCGGCTTCTCCTATTACGATACCAAGGCCGTTCGTTCCAACGTAGACTCGGCCATAAACCCGTGGATCGCCTGTCAAGGTACGGTTAGCCGCACCAAATTGGTGCTTGTCATCATTGATCCTAACCCATGACTCAGCCTCATCATCGGAACGATAAATGCCATACTGGCCATTCACTTTAGCGTAAGAGTAAAGAGCCATATAGTCCTCGCCCGGCTTCGCTTTCCCAAAGCCTATCGTAGCTGCTTCCTCCACATTGCTGACCTTTACAAAGGTTTTGCCGGAATCTGTCGAACGGAAAAGGCCATAAGCGTTTTCGATATCGCTGTTGTCCTTAGCCGATCCGAGCCAAATGTCGCCTTCCTTGCCGGGCACTGCTTTGAATTTGCTCGTAATAGCGCTCGGCAAACCTGTCGCTGCAGATTCCGTGAACGTAGCTCCGCCATCCTCGCTATAGTAGAATTTGTCCTTCGCAAAACCGTAAAACTTATTCGGGTTCACGCGATCAGAGGAGACAAGCGCGCCATCAGGAATGCCTGCAGCAGCCGTCCAGGTTGCGCCCAAATCGTTGGAGTAGCTCACTGGTCTTGGCGAAGCAGCGGGCGCATTCGATGGGCTCCATACAATCGATGAGCCGTCAGCGCCGACAGCTACCCAGCCGCCGTCCGTTTGATCCCCCGCAAGCGGCGCCCAAGCATTCGCAGCAGGCGTCCACGTCTTGCCATTGTCGGTCGATACACCCATTCGCCTCTCCGCGCCATCCCCGCCGTGATTGCCCACACGCACGACGATATCCGGGTTCAATTCCGCAAAATCAATATCCGTGCTGGAGCCTAAATATGGATTCGTGATCATCTCCGGCGCTTTATTCAAATCCTCATGACGGAAGCCGCCAATGTCCCCCATTGCGCTTAGCAGCGGCGCGCCGGAAGGTGGGCTTACAAGGCCAAGTATGGCCGTTTCTTCAATCCCGTCGGCATAAACCTCAATATCGACGATGCCATCATGGTCAAGATTCGTCATATTCGTCGAGCCATACAGCGTCGCGCCTGTCCCGTACATGATACGATCCGAATTAAAAGGATCGATCTCGAGATCGCCGATCATCCAACCCAGCTTAGGAGATGATTCCGGCAAGCTTTTTTCCTCGCCCCAATCGAGCCATGGAGCAATTTCATAGTTCAGGGTGTAGTTGTTGACCCTCGTCGGATTCCTTCCATAATCGAGCGTCCACATATCCTCCCAAGTCGCGCCGCCATCGGTGCTGCGATAAATAAACTCGTCTGGCCACCATTTGTTCATCGTCGCAACCATAATGGTGTCCGGATGCTGCGCATCAATCGCCAAGCCGCCGTATGGATTGGCCGTATCCTTAGTCGGACTTATCGCCTGCCACTCGCCCGTCTTCGTATTTAATTTATGCACGGAGCCCTCGCCGCCGTTGTATGGGCCAAGCTCCTTCGCATAGGTGACGTACAGCATGCCCGTTGAAGAGAGCGCGCCATGGTTTGGCAAGAAGCCCTCGGCTGGCTGGCCCGGCACCGCTTCCCACGTTGCACCTCCGTCTACGCTGCGATATATGCTATTGCCGGTGTCCGCCACGCCGACATAGATCGTTTGCGTGGCATGCCCTGCCGTACCTGTCGATTTATCAAAAACAACCCAAGCCACGCCAACCTTGTCGTTGTAATAATCAACAACATTGCCCGCAGCGGTGAAGCTGTCGACTTTGCTCCAGGTTTCCCCGTAATCCGCGCTTCGCCATAGGCCGTTGCCGCTTCGGGCTCCGAAGTATAAAATACGGTTATCGTTTGGATCGATGGACAATCGCTCCCCCATGTTGCGGCCCGGCATGTTGCCGCCCATTTTGAACGGCATCTCTGTACGCTGCCACGTATCTCCGCGGTCGGTTGAACGCAGCATGACGCCATTCATGTCTGTCCAATCATTCGTATACGTTCCCGATGCGATATAAACCCGATCAGGATCGACAGGGTCTGTCGCTAAGCTCTCCACCCCAAGCATATTCCACTCGTCAAAGCTTACAAAATCCATTAGCTGTATCCATTTGCTCGTTTCCGGATCCCAACGATAAGCGCCGCCCATATCGGTACGCGCATAGATCAAATCCTTCTCGCTCTCGTTATAAATAATGCCTGGAACAAAACCACCGCCTACAACCTTAGCTCTGCCCCATTCATAGCTTTGATTTGATGAGGCCTGCGCAGAAGTCTGAGCTTCCGCAAATACGGTCGCGTTGACGCCTATTGCCGGCATTACCAATGCAGCGGCAAGCACTAAACTACATAGCTTCTTTATCATTCTTCATACTCCTTTAATCATTTTTTGTAGCATTCAGATGACAGCCGCCGTCCCCCTTTGCTCTGCTTGATGATCGACCATTAGACGAATCGCCGACTTTGTAATCGCTATCATTTTTCGGTGTAAGCGATTACCAAAATCTGCAGCTAAGCGATTAGCTTTAATTATTAGCGAGTCCGCATGCGTAAACTACCTGAATTATTCCTTCTAAAATCAGCTGATTATTTGACTTTCGAGCTTGCTCGACACGAGTAGACGGATAAACAACGTTTTTACCGTACAAAAGCACCTATATTTCCTGTCTAACAGCCTCTAAAATAATCCGAAAGCCGCAGCTACAGCTCAAAAATGAGGCAAAGGGGACATATTTGACCACACAGCGCCTAGAGGTTATTTGGGCGGAACTTCGATGCCGCATTAGATCTATTACCTAGACTTATTTTTGCAAATGGAGCAAGTATGGGAGGAGCATCTCTCAGATCGGAATTCGGATTAGGTGACTCAACACTCAAGACAAAAGGAAAAAAACAGAGGCTGCCTTTCAAGGTCAATAACCTTGTTAGACAGCCCCTGCTTTTATAACCGATTATTTGCCGGAATCCCGGTCTGCCAATGTAAGCGGGCCAAATGTCTCCCCAGCAGCGTTATCCCCATCGGCTTCAACAAAACGTTTAAGCGCCAATAATTTATTTTCCCAATAGCGCTCGTAATAGGCCAGCCAGCGCTTAAGCTCAAGCAGCGGCTCCGGGTCCAGCCGATAGCGCGTTTCCCGTCCAACCTTGCGTTCCTTCACGAGCCCGGCATCCGCCAATACGCGCAAATGCTTCGACACAGCCGTACGGCTCATCGTAAAATGGCCGCTTAAAACGGTGACTGGCAGCTCCTCGTCACCTAGCAGATGCAGCAGCCTGCGTCTGGTCGGATCGGCAATCGCTTGGAACACATCATGCTTCGGTGCGGCATCTGCCATCTTAAGCCTCTACATACTTGCTGAGTTTTTGTACGATACCGACCCAGCCTCCCGACATGGTGTCGCGAACCACATCATGTGGCTGTCCGAATTCAGTAACCTTATCTGCATCCCAGCCTGCATGAATAAGCGTAAATTCCGTTTTGCTCTCCAGAGCAACAAGCTCAAATGTTAGTGACCAGTCTTTGCCCCATTCGAACGTAAGGCGATTCGGCGGATCAAGCACCGTTACCTTGCAAGGCGACTTACCGAATGGCCCTGCTTCCAAATGAAACTCATAGCCGATCTCGGGCTGAAAATTATTTGGCATAAACCATGCCGCGATGCCTTCAGACGTTGCCACCGCATCCCATACCTTCTGAATTGGCGCGTTAAGTACAAGCGTTTGGCGAATATCGGGCAAAGCTCCTTGCGTATTGTTGTTCCCCATTTGATGACCTCCATCAATATTGTCCATAACTTCTATTTTCGATAATATGAAACCATTTGGTTTCGTATCGTCATTATAGGACACCCATAGGTTTCATGTCAAATGAAAGTACAGTTCATCCGCTAGTCTGCCCTTTTGCCGATACCCTATGCCACCTTGCTCATCCGTTATTGAAAACCTGGAAACTGCGCTAGCTCCCCACTTTGAAGGACGAAAATAACAGCAGCAAGTACAAATAATAGAACAGATGGCATCGTTTCTTTAGCTTTGCAGCAATATAAAAAAGGGCCGGCATACGCCAGCCCTCACATATCGTCTTATGCACGCACGAATGTCCGGTCTGAATCAGCTGCGGCCCTTGTTACTGCATTAGGCGTCTAACACTCTATGGTCGCTTTGCGAAAGACAGCCAATCATACAGAATAGAAAAGCACGCAGTATGAACAAATGCTCCGCCTTAAATCATCAAGCCGGCATGATCAGCCTTTTTCGGCTGTACCTCTGCCCATTTGCCGCCTATCAGCTTACCACCCGAGAAAGCAGCCTCCCGAACAGGAGCTGATGCAATCGCGTGCTTCGCGTTCACTGCGGATACAAGCATGAAGCTGGCAGAGTCGCCAACCTCCGGCGCAAGCTTGCCTGCCGATATAAGCGGATACGTTTGCAGCAGCGCGTCATCAAGTATCCAGCCAAATTTCTCAGCAACCTTCGCGCCTCTAGCAAGCAAGTCTCCGTTTCCGAACGGGCTCCACGCATCCAAAATATTGTCTGAGCCAACATGTACGCGTACGCCTTCAGCCAAAAGCTGATCAACACGCGGCATCGGCCGATCCAGCGGAACGCTCGTAATAATCGCCACGTCGCTAGCCTTCAACTGCCGTGCCAGCTCTCTTGATTCCGCTTCGGATACTTGCCCTAAACAATACGCATGGCTAACCGCGGTTCTGCCGCCTTTGCCCGCTTGTTCCGTTAGATCGGCGAACCGGCTAATCGTGTACAAGCCTAAATGGCCAGGGTCATGCAAATGAAGATCGACGCCGGCATCAAATTCAGCGCTAAGCTCGAACATCGTATCCAGGCTGCGATCGACAAGGCGGTCCAGCCCTGCTGGATCAACGCCGCCGACATACTCGGCACCCGCGCGCAGCGCTTCCTTCATGACTCCCAGCGAATCCGACCGCAGCAGCCCCTGCTGCGGAAACGCGACGATCTCGATTTCCATTACGCCGCGATACTCCTCACGGACCTGCAAGACATGCTCCAAATGCGAAATGCCGATTTGCGGATCAACGTCCACATGCGTCCGAATTTTGGTCGTGCCATGGCTGAGCAGCAGGTCGATAAGGCGGCGAGCCCGCTCGGATACCGTGGTCGGCAGCGATGCAAGCATCGCCTTTTCAAACGCTAATTGCCCGGGCAATGTTATAAACGGCTGCAGCGGCTTCCACGGCTCGCCAAGAAAATGTTTGTCCAGATGGATATGCATATCGGTCGTTGCCGGCAAATAAAGCAAGCCCTCGGCATCCTTAACCCCAGCTGACTCACCGGCGGAGTTGTTGTTGCTAGGCGCTTTATGCGAAATAATACCCTTTTCTACATCCAGCGTGATATCAAACAGGCTGTCATTTATGCGAATACGGTTAATTTTTGTGATGCTCACGTTCGTCACCCTCTACTTCATCTTTTAGTTAATGTGCGCCTAGATAGGCTTTAATCATGCGATCGTCATTCAGAAGCGCAGCGGACGTCCCGTGTAAAGCAATAGCTCCATTATCAACGACGTATCCTCGCTTCGCAATCGACAGCGCCTTATGCGCCATCTGCTCGACGAGCAATATCGAAGTCCCGTCATAGGCTAATTCTTTTATGGTAGCAAATATCTCGTTTACGATAATGGGAGCAAGCCCTAGTGATGGTTCGTCGAGCAGCAGCAGCTTCGGCTTGCTGATCATCGCCCGCGATAGGACCAGCATCTGTTGCTCGCCGCCGCTAAGCGTATAGGCAAGCTGGTTGCGCCGCTCCAGCAGGCGAGGAAACCGTTCAAAAACCAGCTCCAGCTCTTTATCGAATTGCTGCTTCGAAACGGAACCGATCTTCTTTTTCAGTCCCATCCGCAAATTTTCGACAACCGACAGCGTGCCAAACACCTCGCGCCCTTCCGGCACGAGCGATACGCCAAGATTCGACGTTTTGTTAGCGGACAGCTGGGTAATCGGCTTGCCATCCAGCTCAATAACGCCTGCATGCGGACGAACGAGTCCGAGAACCGATTGGAGAAGGGTCGTCTTGCCAGCGCCGTTCGAGCCGATGACTGCTACGATCTCGCCTTTCTTCAACTCCACATCTATTCCCTTTAACGCATGGATAGCGCCGTAGCGAACATCCAGTCCTTTAATGCTCAGCACCGGCAGCCACCTCCTCTCCGCCTAGGTAAGCCTGAATGACGCGCGGGTCGCTCAGCATTTGCTCCGGGCTTCCGGTTCCGATAATTTTGCCAAAATCAAGCACCGTGACCGTATCGGATACACGCTGCACAAAATCCATATGATGCTCAATTAAAATGACCGTCATGCCATGCTCAACGAGCTTGCGAAGCAGCTCCTCCAGCTGCTCGATTTCGGCCGCCGTCATGCCTGCCGCCGGCTCATCAAGGAGGAGCAGGCTTGGCGCTGTCGCGAGCGCGCGGGCAATCTCGACCATTCGCTGATGGCCATACGGCAGCTGGCTTGCCGGCATATGCCGATCGCCTTCGTATCCGATCAAGTCCAGCAGATCGTGGGAACGCTCCTCCATCACCCGCTCCAAACGGAGCTGCTTAGGCGTTCGAAGCAGCGACGACCCGAACCCGCTGCGCTCGCGCTTTGTCATGCCCGTCATCACATTCTCGAGCACGGATAGCTCCTTAAACAACCGAGAGTGCTGAAATGTTCGAGCAATGCCAAGCTCAGCCACAGCGGAGAGCGAGCGCGGCACGAGCGGCTTCCCGTGAAGCGCAAACGAGCCTTGATCTGCGCTGTACAGTCCTGATATAACGTTAAGCAGCGTTGTTTTACCGGCGCCGTTCGGCCCTACTAATGAGTGAATCGTACCCGAGGCTACGGTAAGACTGACATCTTTCAGCGCATGCAGCCCGCCAAAATGCTTGTTGATGCCCTCAAGCACGAGCATCTGCTTCTCCCCTGCCTGCAATGACGCGGAGAATAGCCCTTTTTCAATATCGGTCTGCCCCGATGCCCTTCTATTTTCCTTGCCAGCAAATCGGCTAAGCCATGGTGCAAGCCAGCCGGCGAGCGTGCCGACAATTCCCTTCGGCAGGAAGAACAGCACCGCAAACATAATGCCGCCGTACAAAGCCATCCGAAGCTTCTCCATATCAAGCACCTCAGGCAAAAATACGATGATGGCGGCACCGATAACCGGTCCAAGCACTCTCCCCGCGCCGCCCAAAATAACGATGAGCACCAGTTGGACGGACGTTTGGAAGTTATACGTATCCGGACTAATAAAGCTATTTGTATGGGCGTAAATCGCGCCCGACAAACCAGCCAGCACCGAGCTAATCGCAAACCCCGCGTACTGCACGGTAAACTTTCGAATGCCAAGAGAAGCTGCGGCAATTTCATTTTCCTTGGTCGCGATCATCGCTCTTCCCCATGAGGAGCGGCGCAGGTTGCGAGCAAGCAGCAGCGCGACGATAGCAAGGGCGAGCACGAACAAATACATGCTCTTTAAATCGAATGTATAGGCGGCGACTTGCGGCTTCGCAATACCGGAAATGCCAAGCGGCCCGCCAGAGAAGGCATCCCACCGAATAAGCACCTCATGGATAACGACGCCAAAGGCGATTGTAATCATTGATAAGTAAACGCCTCCCGCCCTAATAGTCGGGATCGCAATCAAGCTTCCAATCAGCAGCGATACGAGCATGCCCACCAGCGCAACGGTCCAGAAGGATAATCCATATTTGGTGCTGAGGAAGGAGGACATATACGCGCCAATCGCCATCAATCCCGCATGCCCGATCGAGACGATGCCGCAATAGCCGATCAAAATATTCATGCCTGTGCAGGTGATCACAAAAATGCCGATCATAAACAATAGATTCAAATAGTACGTATCGACCATCCAAGGGCCTGCGGCAAGCAGCCCGACGGCTGCAAGACCGGCAATCCACCCTGCAGCCATGCGATAGCCAAAGCTTTGCCTTATAAGTTGATTCATCTGCGCACCCCCTGACGATCCAAAATTACACTTTAACGATAGTTTTGCGCGCATTGAAGAGGCCCATCGGCTTCCAATACAGCACAAGAATAACTAAGCCATAAACGAACATTTCCCGAAATGCCGTCGAAATGTACTGTCCGATGAACGCTTCCGATATGCCCAAAATAAGTCCAGCGGCAACGATGCCCTTTGGATTGTTCACGCCTGCAAGAATCGCTACGGATATCGCCTTAAGTCCAAGCGGCAGCCCGATATCGACGGAAACCGCGTAATTGGTAGACATTAATGCGCCGCCAATTCCTGCCAGCAGACCGCTAAGCACATAAGCGACCGCAACGATTTTGTTGCTGCTGACGCCCATAATCTCAACCGCCGTCCGATTGTCCGCCGTCGCCCGCAGCCATAAGCCCCAGTGCGATTTTTTGTAAAATAAAATCAGAAGCACCAGCAATACCCCGACAACCGGAAGAAAAATAAACTCCTTCCAATAGATGCCGGCTCCAAAGATGCGAAGCATCTGATCGCCCACCGGGGAAGGCGTCACGCCTTCATCCGGACCGTTAATATAGAGGGCAACGTCTTGAATAATAATGCCGACCGCAATCGTGCTGAGCACCCACTCGATCGAATTTGCGCCTTTGTCGAACTTGCGGATCGCCAGTCGCTCAATTCCTAAATTCAGCAGCCCTACGATAAGCGCAGCAAGCGCGAATGAAGCGAAGAAGGGAAGGTGCAGAAGCTCGGAGAAGCCGAACATAAGCACCCCGCCGAGCATGACCAGCTGTCCTTGCGACATATTCAGCGTCCCATTCACTACAAACGTCAAGCTGTAGCCAAGCGCGATCAGGGCATATAGACATCCAACCGAAAGCCCGCTAATGACGAGCTGAAGTATAATCGACATGTCCATCCCTCTTTCCTTTAATGTGACTTATTGCTTGTCGGAAATAACGAGCTTGCCGTCCTTCCATACGCACATGAGGTACGAGTTCACATCAACCGCATCGTGATTTTCAGGCGTGAACGCTTGCTCCCAATCCTTAATGACGCCGCTGTACGTACCCAGATCCGTCTCCAGCGTATTTTTAATCGCCTCGCGATCCTTCGCCAAATCGCCGCTGAGGCCCGCTTTCTCAATCGCTTGGAACAGCATCATCGCGCCGTCATAGCCTTGTGCCGCAGATGCGAAGGTCGTAGGAATATGTCCGAATTTCGCCGTAAAGTCTGCCAAAAATACCTTCGCCGCCTCGCGCGTTTGATCCACGTTGAAATTAGCCGTTTGAATCGCATACGTGCCTTCCGCCAGCTCCTTGCCTACCTCCTGAGCGCCTTTGTTCGCCATGCCGTTCTCGCCGACAATCGGCACCTTCCAGCCGAGCTTATCCATCGCTTGCAGCACGTAGCCATTCGCTGCGCCTTGGCCGAACAAATAAATGACCTCTGCTCCCGCTTCTTTCGCGCGATTCACCTGTGCCGTCATATCTTTGTCCTTCGCATTGTCGAACGACTCGACGGCTACCGGCTTCAGCCCTTCCGCCTCGAGCACTTTTGTCATCGCCGCTGCAGCGCCTTTGCCATACCCGCCATTTTCATGCAGTACCGCAATGTTTGTCGTTTTAAAATGCTCTTTGATGAACTTAACCGCATATTCCGCCGTAATGTTCGCGTTCATCCGTACGCCGAACGTCCAAGGCATGCCGGACTCCACTGATGCCGGAACGTTGGAGGTTGCAACCATGAACGGGAACTTCTCTTCCATAATGATTGGTGATTGCGCCAGCATGACCGTACTGTGAAAGCCCCCGATTGCGGCAAGCACTTTTTCCTTCTGGCTAAAATCACGAATGATGCTGATGCCGCGCGTCGGATTTTGCTCCGTATCGCGTACGACAAGCTCGACTAGACGGCCGTCGATGCCGCCTTTGGCATTCACTTGATCAACCGCCACCTGAACGCCTTGGTATAGGTTGACCGAGTTCATCGCATTATCGCCTGTCGCTTCCGTCGACATCCCGATCAGAATCGGTTCTTTGCTTTCCGCTCCCTCGCTTGCGGCAGTCGCATTCGCAGCCGCCTCCTTCGAATCATTGGCACCGCCGCCGCAAGCAGCCAATACCCACGTCATGACAACAACCAGCAAACCTAACGTCCATTTTTTACCTGATAGCTTTTTCATCCCAAAACCCACTCCTCTATATGGTCTTTTATAAAAGCCCTTGCAAGCTGCCCGCAACACGCGTCTCCGCTACTTTAACCCCGTGCTTCCATACCGTTCTTTGCTCCGGCTTATCAAGCAGAATGTCTCGCTCGGTCGGCACCGAGAACAGCACCATATCCGCTTGCGCTCCTATTTGCAGTCCATATTGTTGTATGCCAAGCGCTCTTGCAGCCCCACCGGTCACCATCTCTATCAAATGGCGAGCATCGGCTTCTCCGCCCATATAAGCGGTAACTGCGAGCAGCCAAGCGGTCTCGAGCGGATCAGCTTTGCCAAACGGCGTAAACGGGTTGCGCACATTGTTGACGCCGATGACAACGTTCACGCCTTTCTCCCGCAGCAGGCAGATCGGCGTGAGCCCACGCCGCTGCTTCTCTTGGTCGCCTCTGCCGTTAATGTACAAATCGGTAGCAGGCAGGCTCATAATATGAAGGCCGGCCTCCTTAATCAGCTCGGCTACCTTAACCGCTTGCCCCCGTTCGAGCGATCCTAAGGAGGTCACATGGCCCGCCGATACAAGCCCCTGCATGCCTGCCGCAATCGTTCTGCTTGCGATGTCGCTAATTGCAAGCTGCTCGGGGTTATCAGAGAAATCAGCGTGCAAATCGATAGGCTTGCCGTATTTTTCCGCCAGATCGAACACGAACTGCAAATGCGCGTCCAAGTCAGAGTCCTGATACGTAATGCCGCCTACCACATCGCCGCCAAGCCGCATTGCCTCCTCCATGAGCTCAGCTGTACCGGGGCTTTTGCTTATGCCCTCCTGTGGGAATACGACAATTTGCAAATCAAGCGCATGCTTCACCTTCTCCTTCAGTTCCATAGCAGCCTCGAACGCGGACAAGCCCAAAATCGGATCAACCTCCGCGTGACAGCGCATATGAGTAACCCCGCAGCGTACCGCTTCACGGATGACCGCCATGGAACGTGCTGCCATGTCCTCTTTCGTGAAGCCATGCTTCATATCGGCGGTCATTTGAATGGCGTCCTGCAAGGATGCCGCCTCCTGCTCCATCCGCGAGAGGAGATATGCCTTCTCCAGATGAATATGCGGCTCCACGAAGCCCGGCAGCAGCATCCCTTCATAGCCTTGCTCAACCATTAACGCTTCTGGCACATCCGCGCCGCCGCTCGGCGCTAAGTAGACGATCATCCCCTGCCTTATCCCTACATCCATAAGCCTTGTTTCCTTTTGCAGCCGCACCTGTGTAAGAAGTAAATCCAGCAATGCTCTCACCTCTGATTACGCATTTTGATGTTCAACTTAGGACGAAGTCTGCTAATCCGCTTAACCTTCGCTTTTATGTAATGTTAGTTAACATTGATTCACTTAAAAAAATCATAGCTTCTCGCGCGCTCGCTGTCATTGTTCAATACGTCCAAAGGTTCATATGACATTTGGATCATTCGTCCAGCATACTCTTTACAACAGCCTTTTTTGGTGTTAGTTTTTATATCATTAATAAGAATGAGGTGATGAACTTACATGCTGCTCGAGCAATTGCTTTCCAACCCCATATTTGCCAAATCGCAAATGATCGCAGGCCACAGCGGATTATCACGTACCGTTCAAACCGTCAACATTATGGATGCGCCCGATATCATTCATTTCTTGCGGCCGGGCGAGCTGCTGCTCACGAACGGCTATTTTATGAAGGAGAAGCCGGAGACGCTGCTCGAGCTTATGACCAAGATGGACCAGCTCAAATGCTCAGGGCTAGCGGTCAAAACCAAACGATTTGCGCTCGACATTCCGCAGGAGGTAATAGATGAGGCGAATCGGATTCATTTTCCGATTATCGAAATTTCTTCGGTGGAGCATTCGCTCGGGGAAATTTTGCAGCGTTCGACAAGCATAATTTTGGACAACAAAAATGATGAATTGCAGTACTCGCTCACGATCCACAAGCAGTTTTCGGCCATGATTATGAAAGGAAACGGCATTCCGGAGATCATTACCGCGCTGACGCAGCTGCTGTCCTCACCCATTTTGCTGTTAAGCAGTAAGCTGCAGGCTACCGCCTACTCTCACCACTTCAAGCAGCCAAGCATGCAATCGCTCATCTCTGCTGCCGAGTCGGTGTTACGCGGTATCCCCGCCATGCAAGCGCCAGTTCAGCTCTGCTTGCTAGATCCCGCGCTTCGCAAATATCGCCATATTGAGCTGTATCCGATCTTCACCTACCGGCACGAGGGATACCTGATTGCCTTCCAGCCCAAGCAGGCGGCTTCCAACCAGTACGGCTTAACGCTTGAGCAGGCATCCAACGTCATTGGGATGGAGATGACGAAGCGGCAGGCGGTGAAGGAGCGGTCGCGACGGTACAAAAACGAGTTTTTCTCGGATTTGATCGACGGCTTTATCGGCTCTGAGCAGGAAGCGCTCCATCGCGGCAAAAAGTACGGTCTCAAGCCGCAGGGCACATGGCTGCTCATAGCTGCGCGCAAAGACGAGCAAATCGGACTATCAGCAGGCATGGCAAAAAACGCTGCGTCTTCCGAAGAGCGGCTGATTTCCGAGCGCGACGTGCAATATGAGCTGATTAAGCGCCAGTTCCTGTTGCTCGGCGTAGACTTTGTCATGTTTACGAAAAATGATTTGTTCGGCATGCTCTTGTTCATTCAGGAGTCAAAGTGGGAGGAGACCGTATTTCTGAAGCAGCTGGCTGCTATGACGCTGCAGCTGCATGAGCAATCCCAGCTCAGCATTTCGCTTGGCATCGGCAATCCCGTAACGAATGTGCTCGACATCGGGCTCTCCTACAATGAGGCTGTCAAAGCGCTGCAAATCGGCTATCAAATGAAAAAAACGAGGTTTGTTCAATCGTATCAATCCAAAGATATCAGCTATCTTTTTCGGATGATTCCTTATGACGAGCTGAAGCAGTTTTACGAGGAGACGTTCCAATGCTTCTCTTGGGCGGAGGAAAACGAGCAAAAGGAGCTGATGCGTACGCTGAATGTATTTTATGATACGCAGTGCCAGCTCGTTGAGACGTCCAAGCAGCTTTTTGTACACCGCAATACGGTTATCTATCGGCTCGATAAATGCGAGAAGCTGATGGGCATTAAGCTCAAAGATCCGGTTGAAAGCCTTCGCTTCCGCATCGCCTTTGCTATCGAGCCTCTCTTGCGAGTGGGCAAAAGCGACTCCATTCACCGTGAAACGGGCTTACTGGGGCTGTAACTTACATTGACGCGCGGGGCTGATTCCATGCAAGTTTATTGGTGTGTTAGGGTAAGCTTACCTTCACTTTAGCTTGATTAAGGGAGCTTCATGCCGTGTTGTTTGGTTATCAAGCTTGCTGCAATGCATCTTCATGTCATGCTGGTTGGTTATCTATCTTGCTGCAATGCAGCTTCATGCTATTCAGCCTGTCCTTCTATCGCCAGCCGGGAATCTTGCGCAGGTCGCCGTCGCATATGCGCCATTTGCTGTCTACCGCCATATTGGCTGGCGAGGTTTCCGTATGAAGGTAACAGCCGTCGATGCCAGCGCGGCGCGCGCCTTCCATATCCGTACGGGGATCGTTTCCAATCATTAGCGCTGAAGAGAGATCAGCCTGATGCTTCCCGCTTAAGTACGCATAGAAAAGAGAATCAGGCTTACAAACGCGCGCTACCGATGATATCGCTATTCCATCAAAGTAATCACAAATACCTAGCGATTTCAGCTCCATCTCAATAAACGTTTTTTGTCCATTGGATAAGAGATAAATGCTTTTGCCTTTGTTTTTCAAGCCTGCAAGAACATCAATGGCTCCGTCATAAAGCGCCAGCTTGCGCATCGACAAAATACGGAACCAACGTACCGCTTCCTGCAGCCATGCCTCATTGGCATTTCCTTTCAGCTTTCGCACTACGTCAGCGAGCACTTCCTCCATGACGAAGTCGGGGAATTCGTATTGCTTCCGGCCTTCTTCTATATGAAGCTTGATTTCGCTTAGTACAAGCGCTTGAAGCGCTTTATTCGATACACTCATGCCGTTGTAGCGAAAGTATAAAGCCATGCTCTTCCAGAGCTGCGGACTTTCCTCATCCGTCTGAATATCGATTAATGTACCATATAAATCAAAGATATAAGTTTGATACAGGCTGCTTCCTCCTTCATGACTCGCGCAAACGATTGCACCAATCAAAAAATAGAATCCTTCATTTTCACACAAAGCCTTTTCCTCTCTGATAATAACACAAATTATGACATTTCGGCCAACAACAATTCGCCACCAGATCCTCGCCCAGCCCGTTTACGTGTGGCAACGAAAAAAAGAGAGGATTCCATGATCAATTATGACCAAGAAACCCTCTCTTTTGCATCGTATATCGATTATTCCAAGTTCGCATGATTGCCATACATCGCCTTTCCGCTCAACTCCCGCTTCTCCATCAGCCGCAGAATAACGGCATCACATACGAGCAGCAGCATTTGCTCAAACAGCGAGCCCATCGGCTGGACCGTCGAGGCTGCCTCATCCGCTCGGTCCTTCGGCGCCCCCGGCAGCTTCACCACGATATCCGCCAGCCCGCCGATCGTCGAGGAAGGAGAGAGCGTCAATGCGCCTACCGACGCTTCAAGGCTTCGAGCCTTTTGCGCCATCGGCACAAGCGATTTTGTCTCGCCCGAACCAGAGCCAATCAGAAGCAAATCCCCTTTGCCTAAGCTTCGGGTGACCGTCTCGCCTACGACATAGACATCGAGCCCCAGATGCATGAGCCGCATGGCGAACGCCCGCATCATCAGACCGGAGCGGCCTGCTCCGGCTACGAATACGCGCCCAGCCGCGCCGATCGCAACGGCTAATTGCTCTAGCTGCTCCTCCGCAAGCTGTTCAGCAGCAACGTTCAGCTCCTGCAATATCGCAGCCAAGTTATGATTGCTGTACATCATCATTAACCCTGCTTGATCAATTGCTGCATTTCAGATGCTGCTGCTTTGATGTCAGCCTGTCCGGTAATTCCTCCGCCTACAATGATAAGATCAGGAGCCACAGCAATGACCTCAGGCAATGTGCTTAGCTTGATTCCGCCGGCAACGGCTACTTTCGCATTTTTGACAACCGCTTTGATCGTACGAAGATCCTCGAAGGAGTTTTGGCCTTCTGCTTGAAGATCGTAGCCCGTATGCACGCAGATGTAATCAACGCCAAACGAATCAACCTGTGCAGCGCGCTCCGCTAGATTTTTAACGGCAATCATATCGACCAAAATTTGCTTCCCTTGTTTTTTGGCCTCTTCTACCGCGCCCTTGATGCTCGCATCCTCAGCAACGCCAAGAATCGTCACGATATCCGCACCGGCCTCAGAAGCCTTCATAACCTCGTAACCGCCTGCATCCATGATCTTCAAATCAGCAAGCACAGTCAGGTTAGGGAAAGCTTCCTTAAGTGCCTTTACCGCATGCAGTCCCTCGTTAATCACGATCGGCGTACCAATTTCCACAACATCAACAAAAGGCTCTACTTGCTTTACGACTTCAATGGCTCCCTGAATATCAACTAGGTCTAACGCTAATTGCAATTTCATTTATCGTTCACTCCTCATAGGTTTTGTTTGAGTAACAACCCCTATTCTAGACACTCATAGTCAAAAAGAATAGTACGCACTTTGATGTAACGTAGTACCCATTTGGGAACTATGAGGAGGTTTTCATTCATTCTTGATGCTGCTTCGCATACCTTTCCTGGTGCTGCTCGCCCCACTTCGACATGACGTTAAGCAGCTCCTTCACCGTCGCTCCGTACCCCGTCAATGAGTATTCCACCTTTGGGGGAACCTGCACATAAACCTTCCGTTCGATGATTGCGTCATCCTCTAATTCGCGCAGCTGCTGCGTAAGCATTTTTTGAGTAATGGCCGGCATTTCTCGTTTCAGCTCGCCAAAGCGATGCGTCCCTTCGGTTAAATGGCAAAGAATGACCGGCTTCCATTTGCCGCCGATTACTTTCAGGGTAAGCTCTACTGTCTCTTTGAAATGCTGATCTCCCAACGTTAACGACTCCTTTAGTATAAAATTGATACTATCTTACTAAAAAGTTGGTACTTGTAATAAGTGTGATGTATCATAATAATTAGACATGACGTATTTGATTTCTTGTTAAAAGGATATCATACCTATGTCTTATCATACGAATCAAGAAACCAGCTTCAAGCAGAGGAGAGATTATCGTGGAATTAAAAAATAGATCGGCTATCATTACAGGTGCTGGAAAAGGAATCGGCAAAGCAGTCGCAATCGCACTCGCCGCAGAGGGCGTAAACCTTGGTCTGGTTGCTCGGACAAGCTCCGATCTGGAGGCTTTGCAAGCTGAGCTTACAAACAAATACGGCGTAAAAGTGGTCATTGCCAAAGCGGATGTTTCCGTCAAATCGGATGTCGATCAAGCAGTTGCTGCTCTGAAGGATAGCCTAGGCTCTATTGACATTCTGATCAACAACGCCGGAATCGCATCGTTCGGCACTGTGCTGGATATGGATCCTGAGCAATGGGAGCGCATCATTCAGACAAATGTAATGGGCACCTATTACGTCACTCGCGCCGCGCTTCCAACGATGCTTGAGCAAAGCAGCGGAAGCATCATCAACATCGCTTCGACGGCAGGCGAGCGCGGTTTTGCAACCGGCTCCGCATACTGCGCATCCAAATTCGCCGTAATCGGCTTGACCGAAGCGCTTATGCAGGAGGTTCGCAAATCGAACATTCGCGTTACCGCTTTGACTCCAAGTACAGTGAACACCGAGCTCGCTTCGAATGCCGGTCTCAAAATCGGCGACGAAGACCGCATGATGCAAGCAGAGGATGTTGCAGAGCTGGTCCTAGCAGCGCTGAAGCTGCCAGATCGCGTATTTCTCAAAACAGCTGGTATTTGGACAACAAACCCGCAATAAACGTTATCATTCGATGCCCCTCGCCCTTGCTGGCGCTGGGGTTTTACGTTTAGGCTCGGTCTACTAGCCATACATGATCCATGCAGCGAATCCATTTTCTGCGAAACGGTCTTTATCCCGTTTACGCTTTCCTTAGGAGGTACAATCCGCTATGTCGATACCTAACATTCCCATTTCCATATTAGATCTTGCCCCCATCGTTACCGGCAGTACGCCGGCTCAGTCCTTCCGCAACACGCTTGATCTTGCCCAGCATGCCGAGAAATGGGGCTACAATCGGTTCTGGCTCGCTGAGCATCACAACATGCCCGGTATCGCCAGCTCCGCAACGTCTGTTGTTATTGGCTATGTAGCCGCCGGCACGCAGAAAATCCGCGTCGGCTCCGGCGGCATCATGCTGCCAAACCACGCCCCCCTCGTCATTGCGGAGCAATTCGGTACGCTGGAGTCGATGTATCCTGGACGTATCGATCTTGGCCTTGGAAGAGCACCAGGCTCCGATCAGGTTGCGGCGCGCGCACTTCGCCGCGGGCTCGGCAGCAACGGGGAAGATTTTCCCGAGCAGCTTAGCGAGCTTCGCCATTATTTCAATCCTAGCGAAGAATCCCGCGGCGTGATGCCAAGAGCAGTGCCGGGCGAGGGGCTGGACGTGCCGATCTGGCTGCTTGGCTCAAGCGGCTTTAGCGCTCAGCTTGCCGGGCACCATGGCCTTCCGTTTGCGTTTGCCAGCCATTTTGCGCCAGACTTCCTGCTCCCTGCCTTGAAGCTGTACCGCGATAACTTCAAGCCATCTGAGGTATTGGACAAGCCCTACGCTATGGTCGGCTTAAATATCGTTGTCGCAGACTCGGATGAGGCTGCTGCTTTTCTTGCTACCTCGCAGGAGCAAGCGTTCCTGAACCTCATCCGCGGTCGTATGGGACAGCTAAATCCTCCTGTCGATAGCATGGACGGACTATGGAGCGAGCAGGAGAAAATGATGGTGCAAAGGCAGCTCAGCTTCACGATTGCGGGTACAAAAACAACCGTCAAGGACAAGCTGAGCTCAATCATTGAACAGACGGAGGCCGATGAGCTAATTGTCGTCAGCCAAATCTATGATCACGCAGCGCGTCTTCGTTCCTACGAGCTGCTTGCTGAGGCTGTGAACGAGATTCGTTCCGCAGCCGTACAGCAATAACGAAATAGGCAGCAGCTCAAGGGAAAACCTTGAGCTGCTGTTTTTTCATGCTTTCATTTGAAGCACCCACCCCTCAAGTAACATGCCAGCACCAGCTTTGACAAATCCGTGGTGTAGATTTCGGCTTATTCAGCTATACTAAGAAAAACATTTTTGGGGTGGGAGAACATGGGACATATCTGGGCCATTTACAGCAAGGATCTTCGCAATATTTCTCGAAACAGTGCAGCTGCCATCATCATTCTCGGGCTCGCCTTTCTACCTTCCCTCTACGCATGGTTTAATATCAAAGCATCCTGGGACCCATACGGCCAGACCGGCTCGCTCGCCATTGCCGTCGTGAACAATGACGAAGGCGCCGAGCTGCGCGGCACGCCGATTCAGGTCGGGGACGAAATCGTAGCTTCGCTGAAGGAAAACAAAAAGATAGGCTGGGTGTTTGTTGGGGAGAGGAAGGCGATCGAGGGTGTAAAGCATGGCGACTACTATGCCAGCATCACCATTCCAGCCGACTTTTCGGCCAAAATGGCGACTGTGCTGACGGACAATCTGCAGCAAGCAGAGCTCGACTATGCCGTGAACGAGAAGATCAATGCGGTATCGCCAAAAATCGCCCAGAAGGGCGCGAGCGGCATTATTGAAGAGGTTCGCGCAAGCTTCGTCAAAACCGCGAACGAAACGATTTTTCGCATCTTCAATCAAATCGGCATAGAGCTGGAAGCCAATCAGCCTGCGATTGAGAAGGTTCGCAATACCGTATTCACGCTTGAGGCGCTAATTCCGCAAATGAACGAGGCTGTTGCACTCGCGTCTACCGATATCGACAAATCGAAAAAAATCGTCGCAACCGTTCAAACAGAGCTGCCGAAAGCAGCAGAGCTCGCTAAGGACGGCGAGGCATTTACGAAGCAGCTCGGCACTTTTTTTGACCAAAGTACAACTACGCTCGATACGGCAGGGCCGCTCATCAAGCAGGATTTGCAGCTGCTGCTTGAGACGGCCAACGCTGTTCAGGCGCTTACCGGTATTTTGCAGGACAGCTCGATTGATCCGGAGGTCGTAAAGTCCACCTTAGCTCTTGCAGAGAAGCGTCTAACAAGCGCGGTTACGGTAACGGGAGGGATGGTCAATCTCCTTGAGAAGTTGAATGAAGCGGTTGATGGCAAACTGCTTACGTCTACAATTGATCGGCTGAAACAGGTGAACAGCCGCTTCAAGCAGCAGCTTGTGCTCGTTCAGCAGATTCAATCGGCCATCGAGAGAGGCGAGCAGCCTGCACAGAGCCTCATTGACCGCCTGAGCAGCTTGTCCTCGGAAACCGCACAAATGCTAACCGACGTGCTAAGCCGCTACGATAGTGAAATAATGCCGCGCATTAAGCAGGCGGCGGACAAAGCCAAGCAGGCGGCAGCAAAAGCTCAGTCGGTATTATCAGAAGCAAACAAACGGGTTCCGAGCGCCCTGCAGGTGGTGAACGATGCGGCGAAGGGGCTTGAGCTAGGCAGCAAGGAGCTTGCGAAAATCCAGAAAAACTTGCCTGCGGCAGAGCAGAAGATCAAAGACTTCGCACAGCGTATCCGCGAGCTTGAGAAGGAAGGCAATTTGAATGAGCTCGTTGACCTGCTCAAAAACGATGCCGAGCGCGAGGGCGCTTTTTTCGCGGAGCCTGTCGTATTGAAGGAAAACAGGCTGTTCCCGATACCGAATTACGGGTCGGCGATGTCGCCCTTTTTTACAACACTGTCCTTATGGGTCGGAGCGCTGCTGCTCGTCTCCTTGCTGACCGTGGACGTTCATCATCCAGAGAATACGTACCGGAGCTATCATATTTATTTCGGCCGCTATCTCACCTTCCTTACGATTGCCATCGTGCAGTCGCTGCTCGTAACATTAGGCGACATCTATCTGCTCAAGGCGTTTGTTGCTGATAAAATGTGGTTTGTGCTGTTTGGCGTCGTGCTTAGCGCCGTATTTATGCTCATTGTATATACACTCGTATCGATATTCGGCAATGTCGGCAAAGCGATGGCGATCGTCCTGCTCGTGCTCCAGCTTGCTGGATCGGGCGGTACGTTCCCCATACAGGTGACGCCGCCGTTTTTTCAAGCGATTCATCACTTTTTACCATTTACGTATGCCATCAGCATGATGCGCGAAGCGGTAGGCGGTATTTTATGGGATATTGTCATCAGAGATCTGATCGCTCTTGCGGTTTTCGCCGGTATCGCACTGCTTCTGGGGCTTGCGCTGAAAAAATGGATTAATCGCTATTCTGTTAAAATGGTGGAAAAAGCGAAGCAAAGCGGATTAATTCATTAAATGATCATTTGACTAGCTCCCTATTTCTATGAATAATAAAATAAATAGATATAGAAACTTCGATAGGAGGAAATCATATGTCCATCGTTCCCCGCATGTTAGAATTTAATAAGCAGTTTGTAGAAGAGAAGCAATATGAAGCCTATCTAACCGACAAATTTCCCGATAAAAAGGTAGCCATTCTTACCTGCATGGATACGCGGCTCGTCGAGCTGCTGCCCAAAGCGCTTAATTTAAAAAATGGCGATGCCAAATTTATTAAAAATGCAGGCGCCATTCTGACTCAGCCATTCGGAAGCGCGATGCGCAGTATTCTCGTTTCCGTCTATGAGCTTGGGGCGCGCGAGGTGCTTGTCATCGGCCACCATGGCTGTGGCATGACAAACCTTGATACGGCTGGCATGGTCAGCAAGTTCGTTGATCATGGCATCGACCCGCTTGTTCTTGAAACGCTTGAAAATTCAGGCATTCGTATGGAGAAGTTTTTAAGGGGCTTCTCAAGCGCCGAGGAAGGCGTTATGCACAGCGTGAAGCTTATTCGCAAGCATCCGCTCTTCCCGAAGGATATTCCGGTTCATGGCTTTATCCTCGACCCGGTGACGGGCGCGCTGGAGGTTCTCGTACAGGATTTCCGCGAGGAGTAGTCGCAGCAAGCACTTCAACTTTAGGTTGGAGTGCTTTTTTATTTAATGATAGAAGAATAATAATGATAATAACTGAATAAACACGAAGATAATATTTGACAAAACGGAATAAAACCGAATAAAATGGAAACATCATCGATGATAAGATGAATTTTGGAGGCGGTCTACTATGTTCTCTGACGAAAGACGAGACAAAATTTTGGAGCTGCTTGAGAAGGACGGACGCGTGCTTGCCAAGGAGCTGGCAGATCTCTTCGAGTTATCCATTGACTCCATCAGACGGGACTTATCCATCATGGAGGAGAAAGGGCTCTTGAGGCGTACGCATGGCGGAGCTATTCCGGCTGTAAAGGTTAGGCAAGCTCCTCAACCGCCAAGCTTACGTTATCAAAGCGGAGCACCGCATCAAAATGCCATATCGAAAATGGCCGCATCCTTCATTAAGGAAGCAGATACGGTGTTCATCGGCAGCGGAGGCATTCACTTCGGCATGCTTCCTTTTTTGCCCAGCTTCCCTTTCACGGTGGTCACCAACTCCATCCGAATTGCGGATGCTTTAAAGGAAAGCGACAAGATAGACGTCTATCTTCTCGGCGGCAAGGTCAAGCCATCGGGCAATGTGTCGGATACGCTCGCAAACGATTTTTTAAGACAATTCACGCTTGACCTCTGCTTTGCTACAGGAGGCGGTATTTCACAAAACGGATTAAGCACGGCGACTCCCGAAGTCGCATCCCTTGGCCGTACGGCAATAGCCGTCTCCAGAAAAACGATATGCCTCGCCCCTCATGAGAAGCTAGGCGTCGATTTCTTTGCCAAATCGGGCGCTATCACGGATATCGACCTGCTTATTACCGATGACGAAGCCAGCATCGAAGCCATTGAAGCGATAGAAAGCAAAGGGGTTAAGGTGCTCATAGCGAGCAGCATCGGATAAACTTCGAGGCAATCTCATCCCGCCAAAAGCAAACGGCAGTCATACAAGGCTCGCTTTGCCTTGTATGGCTGCCGTTTGCTGGCTTTATTTTACCGCGATATAGATGTCGACCTCTGCATCCGCCGGATTAAGATTTCGGCCATCATACAGCTCGAAATCGCCTGTGTAGGTACGTTTTAATGACGAATGCTCGAAATAAGCCCAAATCTCGTTCCACGCTTGCACCACAACCTCGAAAACGGGGCCCCTCTTCGTCCTAAACACCATATACTGGGCCTCCGGAATCGTTGCCTGCACGAAGCCCTCCGGTACATCAACCGCTGCGTCACTGCATTCATGCCCGACAACAACGGTGTAAGCGCCGCTAGCATCACTCTCGTAATTGGTATATAGCCCATAGATCAAATGGCTGTTGCTGACCTTCGTCTGCTCGGCGATGCCGCTTGCGAAATAAGTGTTCCACAGCGCAGGCAGCCGCCCATTTGGACCTGCTTCCTCCGCATTTGTCGTCCGCGCGGCTACTCCGATTAACGTCATTGCTGGTTTTTGAATAAGATTCGTATTCATCCATCATTCCCCATTCCTTGAATATGCTCTTATTGTACTTGGGGAAAGTGGACAGCTGTCTGTCCTAGTTCTCGTAACGACTAATAATATTTTTGGCGCGCTGCATCACTTGCTCTGCCATATAGGCCGGATGCTCCACCTTTACTGAATCACCGTGACTGAGAATCATGCCATAAAACCATTCATCTACCGTAAACTTTCCTTCTACACGCAAGGACCCATCCTCCAGAACCGTCACTTGATCCGAATGAAAGGAATCGCCGACACGGTAGCGCGCTTTCGGGTGGAAGATAAGCGTTACTTCCGTATCCGCGTTTTTTGTCCATTCCGTACCCCATGTGTAGCCCTCTAACGAAGGCACTTCGCGACGCTCAAACGGATCGGAGAGCATTTGAAGCTGCTGCACGCGAGACAAACGAAATACGCGAAACTGCTCACGGAGCAAGCAATACGCCTGCAAATACCATACATTTGCCTTCAATAGCAGTGCATAGGGCTCGACCATTCTCTCCGACTCCGAGCCATTCATATTCACGTAGCTAAACTGCACCTTCTGGGTTTCATCAATAGCCCGCTTTAACAAGTTCACCTTTTGGCGTGCTTCCGGTCCCTGCTCCCAAGGGTTGAGATCGAAGATCAAGCGCTCTCCGACGTTGCCGTCTTGGTGCTTGTCCGATTGATGCAGCAGCGTCTTGACCTTCTCATGCAAGCTCGCATAGGTTGCATCATCCATGGCGGTACCTATCCCTTTTACAGCCGCAATAATAGACGAGATTTCTCCTAACGATAAATATTGACGCGAAATGGTGTACTGCTCCATAATCTCGAACCCGCCCGTTGTGCCTTGATGAGCAAGTATCGGGACACCAGCTTGGCTCAGCGTATCCATGTCGCGATAGATCGTCTTAGTGGATACTTCAAAACGGTCAGCGAGCTCCTTCGCGCTTATCCGCCCGCGATTAAGGAGAAGTACGGTCATCGCCAGTAAACGATCGATTTTCAGATGGTTCCCTACTTTCTATGAGCTTGCTTGCCCCTACCTAAAACGGATTTCGGCAATCGGTCCGCTCTCTACGAAGCCTACATTTTTGTATACCTTGTTGGAGGCTGGATTTTTGGTGTCCGCATACAGCATCGGCTCTCGGTTCTCTTCCTCCAAAATCGAGCAAAGACCCGCTACAATCGCGCTTGCATATCCGTTCTTTCGCAGCACCTGCGGTGTATAGACGGCATTTATCCTTCCGTGCCGGGGAGATCGGTGGGCGATGTTCGCCATCGATACCGGAAGCTCGTTAACGGTCCAAAAATATAAATCGCCTCTCATGATCATGCCCTCAGCAGCCGGAAGCTGGCTTGCAGGTATAACCGACGCGCCGTAAGCATCTTCGGTGAAACCGGCCAAAAATTCGGCGACAAGCTCCAAATGCTGCCGAGCAGCCTGGATCATCTTCCCCTTGACTTTAATGGGCTTAATCACCTTTGGGCATGAGTAAGTTTCCATTAGCATATAAGCGTGGTACTCCAGTTGGTTGGCCTCAGCATACAGCTTAGCAAAAAACTCTGCCGTAGCCGGTGTGCCGCAAATGCCGGACAAGTCGGTTCCTTCGTAATAGGCAATAAGCTCCTGCATCAGCGCTGTCCTTCGATCATCGGCCATGTCCTCCGACAGCCATAGCCAAGCATTATGTCCCGGCGAGCCCGCAAAAAGCATACGGCCGTCAGGCGTCTTCAAGGCAGTCGCCCCTTCAATCGCGGAAATCAAATGAATCAAATTATATTGCAGCTCATCTCGCATAAATGGGTACTGGTTTAAAACATAATCATCTGGATGCAGCTTCTCTAGCATATCATCTCTCCTCCTGCCAACGGATAGAGCTTTCTACGTATTGTAGAATAGTCTAATTAATTTCGTCCCACACCAATACCCACAAAGCGAACCGCTGTAACAACCACGCTCTATGCTTCTCTTCTTTATGTAGCAAAAAACCTCCTGGACTAGGCGGCCACTTGTTCAAGCATGCCATGCATGCAGCGCTTCGCGCAACTAGAATCCAAAATCCTGCTGTGTCATATCCGTATTAGCGCCAATCGCTGCTTTGCTTCCCTCGCCTGCGGCGACGATAACCTGAGCGGGTGCAATGATAGACGTATCGCCAGCCGCATACACGCCCCTGATGCTTGTTCTGCCGTAATCATCCGTGACAAAGCCGCCTGCCGGCGTCATTGCGCAGCCAAGCGCTTCACCGAAGGGCGCCGCCTGATCCCATGACGGAGAAACGAAGCCGCCTGCACGCTTTGCTTCAGCGTTATTCTCAAAAACGACGCGGCTAAGCCGTCCATTCTCGCCATGCAGCGCTTTAATCCGGTGCTGGCTCACTTGAATGCCCTTCTGCCTAAGCTTGCCGATTTGCTCAGCGTTTAAGTTATTCGCTCCATTCGTGCATAAGAGCAAATCCTTGCTCCAGTTATAGACGATTTTGGCCAAATGGAATAGATTCGCCCCCTCCGAAATGACGATCAGCGGCTTATCTCTCAGCTCCCAGCCGTCGCAATAGGGGCAGCTAAACAAGCTTTTCCCATAATAATGATCGATGTTAGGCACCGCCGGCAGCACTTCCTTCAGTCCGGTAGCCAATATGATTGTACGTGCGTGGTACATGACACCGTTGCTCGTCGACACCTGAAAGCCCGCTCCATTCGGAGACACCTCCGTCACCTTGTCTGGCTTAACGGTCACCGAAGGGTACTTGGCAATATCGGCATGGGCAAGCCTTCGAAACTCGCGCGGCTCTATGCCGTCCCGCGTAATGAAGCCGTGCGACTCATGCGTCACTGCGTTTCTTGGCCGGTTATGATCGAACAAAATGACATTCCTCCGCGATCTTCCAAGCACAAGCGCAGCATTTAAGCCCGCTGGCCCTCCGCCAATAATGGCACAATCCAGCCACATAGCTATATCTCTCCTCTTTATTTTGGATATGAAAAGTTTCCTTGCTAGCTTTCTCTTCTTATAAAAAAAAGGATTGCTTATCCTTATTCACAAAATCGAGGTTGGATGCATCCAGATTATTTAACAGCTACGCTATCTTGGACAGCGGTCAATTTGTAGAGGTGAAAAAATTAATATCTTCTCACATGAGTTTCCTCTAATCGACAATGTTCGGCTTGGACTGTATAATTTTGTTGTTCGTTCAAAACGTATCGGTGGTGACAACTATTTTATACGCTATCTCTTTGCTAATGTCCTTTGCTATCGTTTATTTCTTAATCCCGCCGTTTGGCAGGCTCGCATTCCGTCTTGATTTTGTGGACAAGCCCCGGAAGGACGTCGAACGCAAGCTCCATCGGGAGCCGATTCCGCTCACGGCAAGCTATGTTATTTTCATCGGCTTTTTCCTTACCTATTTGCTTGTCACACAGGATTTTTCGCTGCGAACCGCCGCTATATTCCTAGGCGGTGTGCTGCTGCTCATCATTGGCACGATTGATGATTGGTATAAGACGAAGGGCAAGGACTTCCCGTCGCTTCCCAAGTTTATTGTGCAAATATCCGCTGCCGTTCTCGTCTATGCCTCCGGCATAGCATTCACTGGATTTTACAACCCGTTTTCAGGTGAATATGTGGTGCTTCCGGCCATTTTGCAATTTTCACTTACGATTTTGTGGATTTTTGGCGTTACGACGGTTATTAACTTTACCGATGGCATGGACGGGCTCGCTGGCGCTCTTTCCGCCATTTCTGCGGTTACGCTGTTCATTGTCGCCATAGCCAAAGGTCAATCCAACTCAGCCATCATGGCTATTATTTTGGTTGGCGTAACGATTGCGTACTTGCGGTACAACAAGCCGCCAGCAAAAATTTTTATGGGCGACGCAGGAGCAACCTTTCTGGGGTTCATCTTAGCGGTTATTGCGCTGGATGGCGCATTCAAGCAAGCAACGGTCATGTCATTGTTTATTCCGATTCTAGCGCTGGGCGTGCCGATCTTCGATAACTTGTTTGTGGTCGTGAGACGCATGCTGCAAGGCAAAGCGATCTATCAGGCAGACGCCAGCCAGGCGCATTATCGCCTATTGCGTGCCGGGCTCAGCCATAAGCAGGTCGTCATGTTCCTTTGCTTGATCAGCACATGCTTATGCTTATCGTCTATCATATTGCTGCTCGTACAGATTTAAATGTTGAACCGAGACTTAGCGTCTCGGTTTTTTTTGGTTTATGTGGGGGGTGGGGGTACATATGTGCTAACAGGGTGAAATCGGCGTATGCGTTACCTCGCATCGGCACTGTAAGAACGCATATGTTCTTACAGCGAATAAGTAACCCTTGTTTGTGGTCTGTAAACACCTATAAGGGCTTACAGAGTAAAGTCCTCTCCCTCACCTTCCTTCATAAAACGCCAGAACCTCATCCCAGTACCACTGTTCATAGTAGGACTCTGCGGTGTCGATGCCTTTAATCCATTGCGCCGCATGGCGTCCACGTTCATTCGCTACGATAACGTTCGCCGTTGACTGGTCACGCTCCACCCATGCAAGCTTCGACTTTAACGCAACCGGATGATAGGTACCATGCTTACTGGAGGGTTTCGTAATTGATGTTTGCTCCCCGCTCTCCAGCTCCACCCTCATTAAAAAAGGATAAGCAATTGTTGTTTGGCCATCCCCTGGCTTAGACTCGGCTGCTCTCGATACGACAATATGCTGCTCGTCCTGCCACGCAAAAGCTTGATCAACAAAGCCCTTAGGCGTGTACTCAGCCGATTTTTCCGAGGTTACTGCTATCACTTTAAGCTGCTTGTTGCTCGTAGCCTCACGCCCAATACCGGCAATATAAGCCAAACGGTCACCGCGCTCCGCCCATTCAAACCACTGTTCATTATTAGCCATTTCGTCCAGCGTTCGAAAAACGACTCCATCCGTTGTAATAACGCAAAGCGTGTTGCTGTCGGCTGATAAGGATGCGGTGGGCTTCGCAAGAAAAGCGATCCACCGCCCATCCGCCGACCATTTGAATACGCTGGTTGCAACCGCAAAAAAATCATCCGATGGGCTAGGGAGCACATGCACGGTTACATATTGGCTTGGATTGGACAAGCCAGCTAGCGGTATTTGATAAAGGCTGATCGGCGTCCATCCGTCCGGCAGCAGCTCCGATTGCGAGGAAGCAAAGAACCCCTTGCCATCCGGCAGCCATGAATAGTTGCCGATGCCTTTGGCAGCGCCCAGCGGCTTGTCCGGCCTGAACACATCGACATATTGCAGCAGCTCCTCCGTCTGGTACGCAAGCATCTCAGCATGCGGCGCCCATTGAAAATTTCTCCCGCCTTCCATCGAGACAAGCTTGCTTTGCCCGGTACGCAGTTGCAGCACCCACAGCTCTTTCTCCGCTTCCCCTTTCGTATACGCGAGCCACTCTCCGTCGAACGACCATTTTGGATTTCGTACGAAAGGTCCGTTAACCAGCTTCTTCTCTTGCCGGCCTTCCTTTAGCCAAAGCTCCCCATTGCGTACAAAAGCCGCCTTAAACGAGCTAAACCCCTTCGCTGCCATAGCTGCTCCTGATCCACTAGATACCCAGACAAAAGCAACCATCAACATCACACTTATCAGTTTCATTTTCACTAAAAATCTCCTCCAACGTTTGCGACTGTACCTGCTGCGTGAGCATTATGCAGATGAGTTTGACTCACCTAATCACTCTATGGTTAAAGTTCCCTTTGCCCGTCCATACATACTTCATTTTCACGCGTAACTTTTCGTTTTTGTTGTTTCCAATTTGATTCCGGATTGTAACTGTTCTGTTACGAATTTTGGAAGCTCCCGCCCTATAATTGCTTATACAACGATTTAACATCCAGAGGGGCTGAACATCATTTTTACCATCCGTATTGTCAAACACCATCGCTTGTCTCACAACCTTCGTCAAACCAACCATGCCGCAAGTTTTCCGAGCCCATTACGAGAAGGAGGAAATCGCCGTGCCTAAGCCAATTGGCAGCAGCAGCCGCTATATGCCAGGCCTCGATGGCTTGCGCGCGATTGCCGTCCTTGCTGTTATCGCCTATCACCTGAACGTGGACGCGGTACCGGGCGGATTGCTTGGCGTGAGCATGTTCTTCGTCCTCTCTGGATATCTCATCACGGACAGCCTCCTTAAGCGGCTCGGCCAAAAAAAACCGCTCGACTTAAAAACGTTTTTCTTCCGCCGCGCAAGGCGGCTGCTTCCCGCGATGTTCTTCATGATCGCAATCGTTTCCTTATGGTTATGGATCAGCGATTCCGCTAGGCTCCTCTCACTAAAAGGGGATATCGGATCGGCTTTGCTCTATATAAGCAATTGGTGGCTCATTTTTCATGAGGTTTCCTATTTTGAGAGCTTTGGGCCCGCATCTCCGTTCGGTCATTTATGGTCGCTAGCGGTTGAAGAGCAATTTTATCTGATATGGCCTTTGATTCTTGTAGCCGTCATCCGCTTTGTGCCAAAGCGCGGACAGCTCGCATTATGCACGCTAGCGGCAGCTGCCTTATCGGCAGGCTTGATGGCGCTGCTCTATGAGCCGGGAGTAGATCCGAGCCGAGTATACTATGGCACAGACACGAGAGCATTCGCCCTCCTTATCGGAGCGGCGCTTGCGATCGTCTGGCCGAGCTGGAAGCTATCCGAGTCGATATCTTCCCGAAGCCGCAACACGCTTGATACGGTTGGAACAATAGGGTTTGTCATTATTTTGGTCATGATTGGTAAAGTAGGCGAATACGATTCCTTCCTCTACCGCGGCGGAATGGTGCTGCTCGCCATCGCAACCGCTGTGGTTGTAGCTGTACTGGCTCACCCGGCAAGCAGGCTGTCCCGTATAATCGGCAGCAACGCGCTCACATGGATAGGCGTTCGCTCCTATGGCATTTATTTGTATCATTATCCGATTATCGTGCTGACTACGCCAACCGCCGAGAGCGGGGAATTCCATCCGGTACGTGCGCTTATTCAAATCGTATTGACCTTCGTCTTAGCCGAGCTTTCTTGGCGCTTCGTTGAAGAGCCGATTCGGCACGGTGCGCTTGGCAAGCTATTCGCCTGGCTTAAACAGAACGCGCCGAGCAGCATCTACACGCCGAGCTTCAAAAAATCATCCGCTTATTTCGCGATGATCGTACTTATCGTATCCAGTGTTTCGTGCGCAAGCCGTACAGATTTACAATCAGCAAGCGGAAGCGGCAGCAACGCAGCCACCGTGAAGCCGAACACTTCCAACGAGCTCGTATCCGAGCCTGAAGGCAGCAAACATGAAGCTACAAGCCCAAATGAAACCGTGAGCAATCTTGCGCCAGATGCTGCTGAGCAACCGAAGCCGCCTACAGTGACGCCGCAGCCTAATGATTCGGGCGCTTCCTCTGGGCAAATACAACCATCTCAAAAACCAGATAAACCCGTAACCGAAAGCTCGAAGCCAACACATACGGATGACGACAAGCCGGCAAGCAATAGCTCTACAGAGAGCGAGACCGCCGAGCCCAAGCCATCACCCGAGCAAAATCCAGCATCCTCCATCGATCCAGATAGCATCACTGCTTTCGGCGACTCGGTTATTTTGGATGCAGGCCCGTATTTGGAAAAGCTTCTGCCGGGCATCGTGATCGACGGCAAAGTAGGAAGACAGCTCCCTCAGGCCGTAGATGTCATTGAAGCTTTGAAAAAAAGCAATAAGCTTGGAGCCACGGTCATCATTGAGCTTGGAACGAACGGCTCCTTTACATCCAAGCAGCTTAATAAGCTGCTGTCTGCCATCGGCCCGGATCGCCGGATTCTGATGGTGAACACGCGCGTGCCCCGCAAATGGCAGGATACCGTTAATAAAATGCTGGCTGAAACCGCCGACAAAACAGCAAATGTGACGCTCGTGGATTGGTATTCGGCAAGCAAGGGGAAAAAGGACTTCTTCTCTAAGGACGGTGTCCACTTAAAGCGTCATGGAGCGGAATTTTATGCGGAGCTGCTGGCGAATGCGATCTAATTACATCTGCTTGAAAAATAAAGGAGCAGTTAAAAACGACAATTACTCGTTTTTAACTGCTCCTTTTTGCGCTGCGGGAATGTCACCGCACAAGCGAAACGATTACTCAGCTTTAATTTGAGCCCGATTCAAACATTAAGAATGTCCGATGAGCATTGATTTGAGCGGCACCATCGAATCTTCAGGGACATAATACTTAAATTTATTGTCGCTAATTTGCCCAAGCAGTTGACGGCGGATCGGATCGGCGTCCTTCAAGAGACTCTCGTCTGCCTGATGGTAATCGATTGGACGCATCCAGATCGGGCTGTAGCCGAGAAACAGCTGTCTTCTCGTGAACTCGGAATGATTTGTCGAGCCGGCATGCCACAGATTTTGCGCAAAAATAAACACATCCCCAGGCTTTCCGCACACCTGTACCTCTCCATCCAATTGCTGGCTTACATCCTTATGGTTCGGATTGTATGGCTGCTTATGGCTGCCCGGAATCACCTTTGTATTGCCTCTGTTTGGCTGCGACATATCGCTTAAAATATAACAGACCTTAATATAATAGGTAGCCGTTAAGCCTGCAATGACCGGAAACTGCGGATGAGGGCCGTCTTGATGCCAATCGATAAAGCTGTGCGTAGCTGTTTTCACATCGTTTGGATTAGGCTTCCTCACCGTTAGATGGGAGATATGCAGCTGAATATTATGGCCAAGCAAATTAACGATTAACGGAAGGATGGTGGCATGGTCGATCAACGAAGCGATCTCAGCATGCCGAGAAACGCTATTATAAATATTATGGGCAAGCGTTTCCTGCTCCTCTGCGAGAACTTCATCGATCGCTGCATTCAAACGGGTTACCTTATCCTGTGATAAAACATCCGGTATAATCAAGTACCCTTGCTCGTCAAATTGGTTCTTCAATTCAAGAATATTCAGCGAAGTCGTTTCCATAAGACCGCTCCTCCTGCTTGCATACATGTAATTAGCCGCCTTGTCTTTCACGCTCCATTTGCAGCTTTCAATACGTTAGCCTCCGTACCCTAGCGCCTTCAACTGCTCGTATGCGCTATCCAGGAACGCTTTATAATTCATGGATGTCTCAAGCGTCTTAATAAACGCATCGTATTCGCTTATTGGGCGTTTGTTATAAATAAATTTCGCAATCTCTTCCTCGATATACCGATCGGCGTCAGCCGGATTAAAGCCTTCGGGATTATCGACAAATCCGTTGAGCGCTTTAATGCGAGGCTGATCGTTAGCAAATTTGATTGCATCAGACTGCATGGTGAACTTTGCTTGCAAATATTCCATTTCAGGTCTTCCTGTGAATTGGTATAACCATGAATAACCGACGTCGCCTGCCTTATCCGTCATCTTCGGCTTTCCGTTATCCATAGTGAAATGAGTGTCCTTCACCCCGAATTGAACGAGCATCGAGCCGCCATCCGGGTTCGAGATATAGTTCAGCAGATCGAAGACGCGCTGTAGCTTCTCCGGATCCTTCTCCAATGCCTTCGGAATAGCAAATCGCCCCGGCGCTGCGCCAATATCCCATGAGCCGTCAAATTGTCCCCCAGGTCCGCTCGGCGCGGCCATTTGCAGCCACTCCGCATTCGGATTAACGGTCTTGATTTGCTCGACGAATTGCTCCTTCGTCATATTCGGCCAATCGATATAGACCATGCCCGCTTGACCCTTAATGGCCTTCTCCTGATGCTGAAGCCCGCTGTTGGCTAGCAATTCGGGATCAACCGAGCCCGAAGCGATCATTTGCTGAATGAGCGTTAGTGCGTCTTTCATAGCCGGATCGTACAGCGCATTAACAACTGCCCCGTCTTTCTCATAGAAATTCCCTGGCATACCGACACCGAACGCTCCGAATACCGGTGAAAATGCGCCCAGCTTACCTCCCGTCAAACCAAACGTGTCCGGTTTGCCGTTGCCATCGGGATCCTGAGTGGTGAAGGCCTCCGCTACGTCCTTCAATTGCTCAATCGTTGTCGGAACCTCCAGCTTCAGCTTATCCAGCCAATCCTTGCGAATCCACAACGTGTTATAAGGGATTTGCGGGGATTTGGAGATGCCGTAAACCTTCCCGTCTACCATGCCTTTCTTGACGCTATCTTCGCCGATATAGTCGACCGTTTGCTGCAATTTATCCATATATGGCGTTATATCCAGCAATAGTCCCTGTTTGGAAAATTGGATAAGCTGCTGTCGGCTCACCATGAACAAATCAGGGAAATTGCCGGAGGACATGCGAACGTTCAATTGGTTTGCGTAATCATCATTCGAAGGATAAACCGTCAGATTCAGGTCGATATTCAGCGCCGTATCCAGCTCCTTCTTAATGATATCCTTATCCGGCGTAGGCAGGTTATTGCCGCTCTCGATAATTTCCAGCTTAATCGGTTTGTCGCTTTCCCCGTTGCTAGGCTTTGCGGTAGAGGCATTGCTGGGCGTATCGCCATCTTTTGTATTTCCGTCATTGGTTTCGCCGCCTCCTCCTCCCGAACAGCCCGCAAGCAAAGCTCCTAACAATGAAATGGTCAGCAAGAATGAAAATACTTTTCTCATCTTCATATCCCCTTTCTGAAAACTATCTATTGAATAGGTCCGTATAGCTGGCCAGTTATCCATACGGCGACTAGGTCAACCTTTAATCGATCCGAGAAGCATTCCCTTCGTAAAGTGCTTCTGGAGGAAGGGATAGATCACGATGACGGGCAGACTCGCAATCATAACGGAAGCCATCTGCATCGTCTGGGTAGGCATGATGTTCTCCGCATTTTCAAGCGGCTGCTGGCTTTGCATCAAAATTTCCCTGACGATGACCTGCAGCGGGAACAGCGTCCGGTCTGTCACATAGAAGATCGCTTGGAAAAACTCATTCCAATGACCAACTAAATAAAACAATCCGACAGTAAGCAAGACCGGAATCGAGAGCGGCGTGACGATCTGGAGCAAAATCCGGAACTCCTTGGCGCCGTCCATCCTAGCTGATTCGAACAATTCCTCGGGCAGTCCCTCGAAGAAGCTCTTCATAATGAGCACGTTAAAGCTCCATACGGCGTTTGGCAAAATCATCGCCCAGATCGTGTCTAGCAGCCCCATCGATTTGACGACCAGGTAGGTCGGAATAAGTCCACCGCTGAACAATAAAGTAAATACAATCATCAGGAGAAAGAACCTTCTTGCCGGCAGGTTTTTGCGGCTGAGCGGATAAGCCATCAAGCCGGTCAATATGAGATTGACTGCCGTACCAATAACCGTAATGAGGACCGTTATTTGAAAAGCCTTTGGTATATTCGACTCTGTTAACAGCGTGCGGTAAGCAGAGAACGTGATCTCGCTCGGGAACAAAATAAATCCGCCGTTTCGCAATACTTCCCCGAATGGAGTGATGGATACCGATACGACATAAAGCATCGGTAGAATGGCGGCAAGACCGCACAGTCCGAGAATAACATATACGACGCCATTGAATATTTTATCGTCCAAGCTTTTTACCATATTCCTTCACCCCATCTTTTCGCCAGCCGGTTAGCTCCCAGCACCAGTATCAGTCCAATGAGTGACTTGAATAATCCGACTGCCGAAGCCAAGCTGAAATTCAATTGCTGCAAGCCTGTTCGGTATACCCAAGTATCCAAAATATCGGCAACCGGATACACCTGGATATTGTACAGGATATAGATTTGGTCGAACCCGGCATCCAGCAGATGGCCCAGCTTCAGAATGAAGAGAAGGACAATGATGCTTTGAATCCCTGGAAGCGATATATGCCAAATCATCCGCAGCCGGCTCGCGCCATCCACTTTTGCCGCCTCATAGAGCGTAGGATCGATTCCTGCCATTGCTGCCAAGTAGATGATCGCGCCCCAGCCAAGATTTTGCCACACCTCGGAACCGACCAGAATGCTGCGGAAATAGTCCGTTGAGGTCAAGAAGGGGATGGACTGGCCGCCCGCCTCCACAATCCATCGATTCACCAGTCCCCCGTTTTGGGAGAACAAGGTCAGCAGGATGCCGAAAATAATAACCCATGATAAGAAGTGCGGCAAATAAGTCAGTGTTTGGACAATATTTTTCAACCAACGAACGCGGCATTCATTCAGCAGCAGCGCGAGTATGATCGGGGGGAATGTTCCAAAGAGTAGCTTGTAACAGCTAATTAACAACGTATTCGTCAAGAGCTGGCTGAAATAGGGGGATTGATAAAAATCTCTAAAATGCTTATACCACGGGTCTACCCAGGCGCTCCCGGTTATTCCGTCCATGATGGCAAAGTTTTTAAAGGCAATAATGACCCCGTACATCGGAAAATACCGGAAAATAATAAAATAGATCACACCCGGGAGCAGCATGATGTAGAATGCCCGGAAACGCCAGATCGTTCTTAAAACCGACTGCAGCTTCGTTTGCGGAGTAGGCTGCATTCGAGAGGCTGGTATGTAGCTCTGATCGGCTTCCATGTAAGCCCTCCTTTTATGATTGCGCTTTCAAAGTATGTCTTAAGTATAAGCAATGCCTCAATTTGCCGATATACACAAAAACGTAAAAAGTGTATGGATTTAAGGGAAAGGGAACGTATTTAAATGCGGCTATAAGTGCGCCTACAAACCAAGAGGCCATCCCGCAGGACAGCCTCGAATTCTGATAGACCGCTTAGCTCAAAACACCTAAACGTTCATCGTTTTCGGTAAGAACGGGGATGTCCACCCGGATAACGGTTCCGACGCCGCTGGCGCTCCCTATTCTCAAGCCATAGGGCACGCCATAATGAATACGGATTCGATCATGCACATTGCGTAAGCCAATTCCGGTAAAACGGTATTTCGAGCGTTCCTGCTCGAAATGGTCATGCAGCGCTTTGCGAGCTTCGGCTTTTGAAATGCCGACGCCGTTATCACGAACATAAAGCCTGATCATGCCCCGCTCCAATCTCCCTTTAATGGCAATAAGGCCTCCGCTACGCGGTGAAATGCCATGAAACAGGGCATTCTCTACAAGCGGCTGCAGGGTTAGCTTAAGAATCCGGTTTTGCAGCAGGCTGGGGTCGATATCCAAACGGTATTTGTATTGCTCGCCGTAACGCACCTGTTGAATGTGCATATACATTCGCAGCCCTTCCAGCTCCTCTTCGATCGAGACGTATTCCGATTGTTTATCGAAGCTGAAGGCTAACAGCTTAACCAAGGATCGAATGGTATCGCGCACCTCGTCAATCCTCTGCTGCTTGGCAAGGCTGCTTATACAGGCCAGCGTGTTATATAGAAAATGAGGCGCAATTTGGCTCCGCAGCATTTTTAGCTCATATTCCTTTTTTTGCTCCTCCGCCGACTTCGTTTTTTGCAGCAACGTTTGAATTCGCTCCAGCATGTCATTATAGCTTTGTGTCAGCCGGCCGATCTCATCCTTTCTTGTGACCGGCAGCTTCGCGACAATCTGCACATCGTTTAACCGGTCCATCTTTTCTACGAACCGGCGAATAGGCTTCGTGAAGGATCGGCTCATCAGGTAGGCGCTTATCAACAGAATAATCATCCACACGATGCTGGCCGTTCGGTAATTATAATTTAACTGCTGCAGGTCTTGGTAGAAATAGTCTTCCTCAATAAATGCCGCTAAGGACCAGCCCAGCCGGTTTTTCGTTGACTTCACGGCTACAAGCGGTTTCAAACCATTTCCTTCGATCTGGCTAACGCCGACTTTAAGGGAAACAAGCTGCTTCCGAAAGCTATCCTGCAGTACAGGCGGATACACCGCTGCCTGAAAAGGAAGCATTTTATCGCGAGAATCAAGCCGGTTAATAATATTCCCGTCTTTCGTCACTAAAGCATACGATTGGTATATCATCGGAGCGATTCGCTCCGTAAGCAAATCCAGATTCACCTCTGCAACGACAACACCCTTCACTTGTCTGCGCAAATCGGTAACCGGCAAAACATAGGCCAGCGTGTGACCAGACATCGGGGAGTAATAGGGCTCGCTTACATTGATTGCCCCATAATTCTGAAGCGCCAGCTCATACAGCTCCGGCAGCTTCGGATTGCCGATGATATCATAATTGACTTGCGAGTTCGCGTAGACCTTCCCATCGGTACGAACCAAATACAGCGTCTTGGCTATCGAATTGTTATAATCGGCGAATTTGCGCAGCGTATCGTCGGCAAGCGCCTCGTTTCCTTCCTCGAACAGATCGTAACGGGTAGAGAGCAGCAGGAGCATATTCTCGACATTGTCGAGGCTGGCATCAATATATTGATTTGTCCGGCCTACTAGCAGCTCGGCATCGCGTATGACTTGATTTTTCAATAGACTTTCTGCCTCGCTCAGATTGCGGTAGGCAAGCACCATCACGAGCAGAAGCGTCACGATGAATAAATAGATGAACTGCTTGGTAGCAAGACCTAGGCTGCTATACCAATTGACCAACTTAGACATATGCTCCATACCCCCGTATCCGATCCCGCAGCTGTTTAAGGATTCCGTTTGTAATCCGTCGGAGACACCCCTGTCCAATTACGAAACGTAACGGTAAAATAACGATAGCTCGGAATTCCGACTTCTTCCGCGATCTCGTACACCTTTTTATTCGTTCGCTTCAGCAGCTCGACCGCCTTCTCCATTCGAAGACGGGTAATATATTGATTGACCGTGTCGCCGGTCTGTTCACGAAATAACCGACTGACATAATGCGGGCTTAAGCCGACCTGCTCAGCAAGGATCGGCAGCGAAATGGGCTGCTGCATGTTTGCTTGAATCCATTGGATCGCGGAGCGTATTTCGATGCGCGAGCGCGTTCCCCCACTCTCGATTTCGTTGATATTATGAATGAGGCAGGCAATCATTTGCCGCAAGGTTTGTGCTCCCATCAATTGCGTAATGCCTCGGCCATCAAGCTCAGCACCTTCATGGACCTTCAGCCATTCCATCTGCCAATTCAGCATGCGCTGCTTGAGCTGCTGAGGCCGAATGCGTATCGCTGAACACCATTTAGGTAAATCCCCTTGTATGCAATTTTTTAGGAATGCAGAAGACCTGCTTGCCATTCTTAACCTCTCATTCAGTTCCTTCACATGCTTATCCGTCATCTCGCTGAAAGGAAGCGGCCTGCCGATCCGTACGCTGCTCCCAGAAGATCCATCGTAAAAAAGCGCGTCCTTCCATTCAGTCGTATGAGCTAGCGAATACGCAAGCTCTTCCTTCCTTGTGATTGGTTCACTGATAATCGCATGCACCGTCACCAGGTGTTCGGACAGCTCTTCACACTCCTTCAAGCAGCACTCCAGCGCTTGTACGACCCCGCTAAGCGTTGCAGCTGCTTGCGCTTCGGATTGCTGTTCTGCCAGTAGGACGAAATACTCCTTCTCGCCTGTAGTCAGCCAAGTCAGCCAATTCGGATCAGATCTTTCTCTATCTTTCAATGTCTGTTGGATTCGCTGCCTCGCGGGAATGTAAGAAGCATTCGGCGCATCCAGAATCAGGCGCGCCAATCTATAGGGCCCCGCTCCATCCAGCTCAATAGGCTTCCAATCGTCGCTGTTAAGCGCATGACCGCGCAGCAGCTTCCCGAACGCTGCCGCTTGCAGCAGCCGCCGTTCAGATCTTTCATTATCAAGGGAACGGCGCTCCTTGATGATCGCTTCTCTTACTTTGATCATCGCTTGCTTCATTTCCTCTTCTTCCATCGATACCTTTAATAAGTATTCAAGCGCTCCAAGCCGGAGCGCCTCCTGAACATAATGGAAATCGCTGTGACAAGTCAGCAAAATAATTTGAATGGCAGGGTATTTTTTCCTAAGCTCCCTAATGAGCGTAATTCCGTCCATAATCGGCATCGTGATATCCGTGACCACGACATCCGGCACGCAGACCCCGCACGCTTGCAGCGCTTCCTCGCCATTCCCGGCCTCGCCGATTAAGACGGCGCCGCAGTCCTCCCATGGGAATAGGCGAAGCTCCTGCCTCAGCGGAACCTCGTCATCGACAATTAGAACGTTCAACGGTTTCTCAGCCATGATACCCTCTCCCTTCCTTTCGCCTAACCTATACCAGTCTATGCTGTGAGCGATTCCAATAGTAATAGATTAGGATAAACCATAGACTCTGATCTCGCAAACCTCCGCACGCGGACATCCATTCGTTGTCTCTATGCATAGTTTTATTTGGTTAGTAACAATCGCTTCTGGGAGGTGATGCACTTTTTTCCGTTTGTGATTATCCTGCTCCGTTAGGATCGTAACCCATTCCCCAGCGATGTACGCTTGCATGCGATAGCTTTGCACGACCTCGGGAATAACAGCAAATGGCGTTCGATGATGATGCAGGTTGATTAAATCCTCATTTACGTCATCGTTAAAGGTTAGATGAATTTCACCAATCTCCTGCTCGTTATCCCAAACTAATTGAATCCATTCCTGGGAATTAGCGGATAATGGGTTGGATGCCCACATATGCGGGCCAGCATAAGGCCTTATATAGCCGTCGGTAACTTGACTCGCCGCATAGGACTCCGTATCTGGCGTTACCCTCAAGCATACCGGCCGACGATTCCATTTGCGCATGCTCCACTGCGCGACCGGCTGGTCGGGCTGATGATCCTCCAGCAATGCGGATACTACCGGCTTAGGCCCCTTCTCAAAGCAAAGCACACCGGTTAACGGCTCATCCGATCCGTGCAGCGTTATAGCCTCATTCGCTTTGACGATAACAAAAGCATTGCAGGCTGACTCCGGCTGCCAATCCAAATCCAGCTTAACCCACTGCTTGTTGCCCGCGGCAACGGACTTGGAAGCTGATTTCACCCATTGCTTAGGTACGTAATTCTCTCCCTTGCCCGTGTGCCATAGCTCCACCTCAAGCGTTGTGACCTGCTTAGCATCGACAAGCAGCTCAACCGATGCCAGCACGGGATGAACCGGGAACAATATGCCGATATCGCGATCCAGTGAATGCATGACTGTGGCGTTTTCAATCGCAATTCGCTCCAGCGTGCTGGATGCGGAAATGCGGGCGGTTTTTGCCAGATCATCCGGATCATTGCCGGCCACACCAATGATGGATGCATCCTGCCGCAGCATAACCTGCTGCAATTCCTTCATATAATCGCGGTGAAGCACACGCGGCGTAATCCCTTTCTGTACGGAAAGCGCAGCGCCGCTGCCTGCCGCTTCCCCGATTACAGCACAGGTTGCCATCACTCTTGTCGTGCCGAAAGCAACATGTGTCGCGCTAATGTCCCGGCCAGCAAACAACATATTGCGAACATTACTTGAATACAAGCTTCTAAACGGGATGTGATAGACGCCGTCCGGATATAGATGCTTCGAGCCGCTCTCTTCCGAGTACATGCCTTGCGGCGGATGAAGATCGATGGACCAGCCCCCGAAGGCAATACGGTCCTCGAATGGCTCCTGCGCCAAAATATCGTTCTGGTTCAGCATATAATCCCCGTGAAAACGCCGATACTCCCGTTTGCCGGGAATGGATCCTACCCATTCCAACGTCATATTTTCCGCATCGAATTGGCCTGAATTTTTAATATAGTTCCAAATCCCGTAAATAACCGACCACAGCTCGTCACGTATCCGTTCGTTGTCATGGACCGTATCCAGCTCTCCGCCCCATTCGATCCACCAATAGTGACATCCAGAATCTCCGCTGCGGATTACCCGCTTCATCGGTATCGTCGTTTGCGTAATATCCTTGGCAAAGCTTGGCGGAATATATTTGACCGGCCTATCGGCCTCCTTCGTATAAAATAGCAGCGTGCTGCCAAGCGTAATATCATCCGCCACCTCCGGCGCCCAATCCTCGTTGTACTCATCCTTGGCTTCGCGGCCGATTCTGTATTTCGCTCCGGCAAGGAAGCCAACAAGGCCATCGCCGGTACAATCGATATACATGCTGCTCTCGAAACGAATTTTACGCTCTGAGCCCATCATCCAGCCTGTTACGCTTTGAATGGCCCGGTCATGCTCCGGTCCTTCCGCTTCCGCCTCATGCACATCCGTGTTAAGGAATAAGCGAATATTTTTTTCCGCGCGAACGGTCTCCAGAACGACAAGATCCCATAAATAAGGATTCCCTTCGGGGTTTCGGTACTGGTTCTCGACGAACATTTCACCCATGATGCCGGTTTCTCTTGCATAACGCTGCGTTCCATGCGCCGTTGCACCGCACACCCATACCCGGACCTCGCTGCTGGAATTGCCTCCGAGAACCGGTCTGTTATTAATTAAAGATACGGTCTGCCCAAGACGGGCTGCAGAGACGGCGGCGCAAACACCCGCAAGCCCACCGCCAATTACGGTAATATCGGATTTTATATGCTCGATTTTCATCTGGCTAAACCTCCACTACATCGATTTGACTTCATCATAATATGGAGGCTAGTGATTTAACATGCACTACGCTATCATATACCCATATACTTTATTTCATCGTGGAGGTGGAGAAAAGTGACGCTACTCAGCTCCAGCCTTTATCCTATTCTTTCTCACCATATCTTTTGGGATAGCAAGTCCCAGTTTCAATTAAGCGTAGATACGTATGATCTATGGGTGCTGTTTGCCGTGGAGAGCGGGAGCTTCTCGTATCGAATAGGGGAAGTAGAGGGAACAGCTCGAATGGGAGATGTGGTCGTTTGTCCGCCGGGCTATCGCTTTCATCGCAGCGTGATCCATGCGTTATCGTTTCACTTTATCGGATTTACTCTTGGCTCGGTTTCAAGCCATGCATTCGCCATGAATGAACGTGAACATGCGGTCCAGCAGCAGCTGTCCGAATCCGCATACAAGCTGATCATTCAGCACCGGAATCGCCTGGCCGACAATTTGAATAGCCTAAAGCAGCAATCGGGATCCACCGAGGATCAGAATCTGTATTGGCAAAATCATATACTGAACGATATTTGGCAATTTTGCCGCCAGACGGAATCCTATCCCGTTAATCAGGAGGCTGAGTTTGCTGATCCGCTTATTGAACAGGCCAAGGCCTTCATTCATCAGAATCGCTATCAGGATATAAGCATGCATAATCTTGCAGCTGAGCTCGGCATAAGTCCTGTACAGCTTAGCCGCAGGTTCCAGCGGAGCGTAGGCTTGGCGCCTTCTCGCTACCTATCCACGCTTCGAATAGAAAAAGCCAAATCACTTCTGACCGAGACCCATTTGCCATTAGAGCAAATTGCCCAAGCATGCGGTTACAGCAACGGATTTTATTTAAGCCGAATATTTTCAAAAAAAGTGAAGGTTAGCCCCTCTGAATATCGTCGGATGAATCGGGTATAGCGCCAACACAGCGGAAGGAAGAAGAAGAAGCAGCCCAAAACGATATTTTCCGGCTTCGGGCTGCTCCTTGTAATTAAGCTTCCATGACAACCCGCCAATTGTTGTTGCACGTTACCTCGACCACGCCATGCTTCTGCAAATACTGGGCGACCAGTTCCGCCATATCGATCTGTACCTCGCGCACGACCTGCTTGCCTTGATACATATCATAATCCCCACCGCCGGCTGCCCGGTAATTGTTCATGACGACCTCAAGCTCCTCGCCGCCCTGCAAAGGCTGTCCGTTCCGAAGCAGCTTCGTGACACGCTGACCGATCGGCATCGCCGCGTTTAACTCATACTCGATGCCTTCCCACATATCGTAGTTGTAATGCTGCAGCTTCGGCACAATGTAGGCTGGATTGACGCCTAATGTACCGTCCTCATTCACTTGGAAATACGCCGCAGTCAGCTCAAGCGCCGCTCTTACATCCGCTCCGGTAAGCCTCAGCACGGTCAGCGTGTTCGGATACATGAAATTCGCAAGTATATCCCGCATCGTCACATCACCGCGGAAGCCTTCGGATTCATTGCTCAGCAGCGCTGCATTCGAGACATCAACGCCCGCCGCATCCATCTGTACCTTATTCATAAACTCGATAAAAGGATGGTCTGCGCTGCGGCATTGCAGCGGGCTTGCTATCGTCATATCGCCGGCAACTTGCCCGATTGGCTGGTCCAGCCAGATCTGCGTCTGTGCCTCCACCTCCTGCGTCAGCACCAGGATCGCGGGATCAGCGGCAACCGTCTCATCTAATCTCAGCAGCTCCGCCTTCTTCTCCGCAATGGTCCATCCGCTTTGCCCTCTCCGGAATGCGACGCTGACTTTGCCTAACGCTTGCCCATTGCAGCCCGGTTGAAGGATGGCAACACCACCAAGCTCGCTTGCGAGAAAACGATGCTGATGCCCCGTAATAAGCACGTCAATGCCTTCCAGCTCCGTACACATGGCGTAGGCCTGATTTTCCCCCGTAAGCTTCTCCGCCGGCTCGCCGCTTAATAGGTCGCGCTCGAAGCCGCCGTGATAAGCGACGACGAGCAGATCCGGTTTTTCTTCCTTTCGAATATGGGCGACCCATTTCTTGGCCGCTTCCAGCGCATCCATGAAGGTTAGCCCTCTAATATGAGCGGGGTTTTCCCAATTCGGAATATAGTGTGTCGTAACGCCTAACAAAGCTACTTTTATGCCCTGACTTAACGTTTTTACGATATATGGCTTGCCAAATGCAGGCTTATTCGTATCGCAATCCACAATGCCCGCCGACAGCCAAGGGAAGCTGGAATCCTTCACCGCTTTGCCAAGCAGCTCCAAGCCGTAGTTAAACTCATGGTTGCCGAGCACCGCCGCATCGTATTTCAGCTCATTCAGCACTGCAATGGCTGGATTCAATTGCTCCTTGCCCGCTGACGCGGAATAATAGGCAAATGGCGTTCCCTGCAGCAGGTCCCCATTATCCACCAGCAGGAGCTCCGGCGTTTGCAGCCTTGCCGCTTTCACTAGCGTTGCGATTTTGGCTAGCCCCGTATGGCGCTCCTCGCGCGTGCGATAATCGACCGGCTGAATATGGCCGTGGATATCGCTTGTCACCATGATCTCATACGTAAATACGTCATTTGTTTTCACTCGATGCGTTCCCTCCAACTGCCTTAATCCTTCTATTTTAACAGCTAAGCTAGCAGGTATGGACCAAAATATACCAAATTTACAAAAGCTTATCCTCTGTTTTACGATCTGATAATAATCCGTCCTTATAGTTAACCAAGTACCATAAACTAGAATTTTTGGAGGGTTATCGTTTGAAAAAAATCGCTAAGTTTGTTTTTCCGTTGCTATTGTCCGTATCTCTGCTCAGTGCTTGTGGCGCAAACAAAACGAATAACGAAGCTGCGGCAACAAACAACGCTGCAACAAATGCTACAAATGCTCCAGCTGCCACCGAACAAGCCGAGGGGTATGTGCCAGAGAAGCTGACCGTGCAATTCGTCCCTTCACAAAATGCAGATACGCTGGAAGCAAAGGCGAAGCCGCTTGAGCAGCTGCTCTCCGATAAGCTTGGCATCCCAGTTGAAGTAAGCATCTCTACCGACTACAACACCATTATCGAAGCGATGGCTTCGCAAAAAGTAGATGTAGGCTTCCTTCCCCCAACTGCCTATGTATTAGCAAAGGACAAGGGTGCTGCTGAAGTTATTCTTCAAGCGCAGCGCTTTGGCGTACAAGACGACACGGGCGCTCCGACCGACCAGCTCGTTGATTTCTACAAATCGATGATTATCGTGAAGAAGGATTCCCCTATTAAATCGATTGAGGACTTGAAAGGCAAAAAAATCGCTTACCAAAACGTAACCTCCTCCGCAGGCTTCGTATGGCCGGCAGGCAAGTTGCTCGAAGCTGGAATTGATCCGCTTAAGGACGTAACGGCTGTTACCGTAAAAGGCCATGACCAAGGCGTTATTGCTGTATTGAACGGCGATGTTGACGCGGCTGCTATTTTCCAAGATGCCCGCACGATCGTAGCGAAGGATTTCCCGACTGTATTTGAAGATACACGCGTATTGACGTATACCGAAAATATTCCGAATGACACGATTTCCGTTCGTTCCGACATGAATGCAGAATGGATGACAAAAATTCAAGATGCCTTTATTGCGCTTGGCACCGACGAAGCTAGCCGCCAAATTATTTTTGACATCTACTCCCACCAGGGCTATGTGAAATCCGAGGACAGCATCTTCAATATCGTTCGCGAATACGGCGAGAAGGTTAAGACCGAGTAATCTTCCATCCCCGCAAAAAAGCACCTCTAATAGCGTATCGAAAGCCAGTTCGCGCCTACTTGCGCCCGGACTGGCTATCCTTTATTACGACGATATTGAGCAAAGGAATGATCCTCCCGTGATAGAGCTTCAGAATGTATCTAAATTGTACCCAAACGGGACAAAAGGCTTGAACAACATTAATTTAACGTTTGCAAAAGGGGAATTCATCGTCATCGTCGGGCTTTCGGGCGCCGGAAAATCGACGCTGCTGCGCTCGATTAACCGTCTTCACGATATTTCGGAGGGCGATATTCTCATTGAAGGACAATCCATTACAAGCGCGAAAGGGAAGCAGCTGCGTTTGATCCGCCGCAACATCGGCATGATTTTTCAAAGCTTCAACCTCGTCAAGCGTTCTTCCGTGCTGCGCAACGTGCTCGCGGGCCGCGTCGGCTATCATTCCACTCTAAGAACGATATCGGGACGATTTCCCGAGAAGGATATGAATATTGCATTCGAAGCGCTGGAACGCGTTAATATTGTCGAAAAGGCGTATTCGCGCGCCGATGAGCTGTCCGGCGGACAGCAGCAGCGTGTAGCGATCGCGCGCGTGCTCGCGCAGGAAGCCAAAATTATTTTGGCAGACGAGCCCGTCGCCTCTTTAGATCCGCTTACGACGAAGCAAGTCATGGATGATCTCAAAAAAATCAATATCGATCTGGGCATCACTACGGTTGTGAATCTGCACTATGTGGATTTGGCGAGGCAATACGCTACCCGGATCATCGGCTTGCGCGCTGGACAAGTCGTATTTGACGGCCCTGTTGCTGAGGCGACTGACGAACGTTTTGCGGAAATTTACGGACGCCCGATTGAAGAAGCCGAGCTGCTGGGAGAGCGACGCGCATGAGTACACAAACGGAGCTTAATCGTCCGAAGGCGCCAAGCAGGCTTAAGCATTATTTGACGGCAATGATCATTATTTTGCTGCTGTGGGGCAGCTCCGTCCAGACCGATGCTACGTTAGGGGAGCTTATTGAAGGTTTTCCGAATATGTTCGACCTGCTTGAGGAGATGTTCCCGCCAAAATGGTCCTATTTCGACAATATCGTCGGCGCGATGCTGGAGACGATTCGAATGGCGCTCATCGGCACGACAATCGGCGCCATATTGGCCATTCCGGTCGCTTTGCTTAGCGCCAGCAACATAACGAAGAGCGGGTGGCTTCGTTATCCTTTGCGCTTCGTGCTCAATCTGATCCGTACCATTCCCGATCTGCTGCTCGCGGCCATCTTTGTATCCATCGTTGGCATCGGCCCGCTGCCGGGCATGATGGCGCTGACCATTTTCTCATTAGGCTTAATCGCAAAGCTAACCTATGAGGCTCTGGAGGCGATAGACCGCGGACCGCTTGAAGCGATGACCGCCGTCGGAGCAACCGGCTTGCAGCGGATTATATATGCGGTTATCCCGCAAATTCAAGCTCATTTCATGTCTTTTACGCTTTATACGTTTGAGATCAACGTTCGCGCAGCAGCCGTGCTTGGTCTCGTAGGCGCTGGCGGCATCGGTCATTATTATGAAATTACGTTAGGTTTTTTGGAATACGACAAAACAAGCGTCATCATTATATTTACACTAGCCATCGTCTTGCTCATTGATTATTCAAGCACGAAGCTGCGGGAGAAGCTGCTATGACTAAACCATGGAACACAATCGTTCGTAAGCCAAAAAATAACCGTTACCGCTGGCTGATCTACTTAGCGCTTGCTGCCGTCTATATATGGGCGTTTGCGGGCATCCCGTTTACGGGCATTAAAGAAACCGCCGTTCAAATTACGAAAGCAATCGTAACCGGCATCCTCTCCCCGGACTGGGGCTTCGTTTATTTGCCTGAAGGCGAGGATTTGCTGAGAGGCCTGCTGGAGACGCTCGCCATATCCATTTTGGGCACCTTTATATCTGCGCTGCTCTGCCTGCCGCTTGCCTTCTGGGCTGCGGTTAATATGAGCGGATCGAGATTCGTGTCAGGCTCTGGCAAAATGGTGCTCAGCTTCATTCGGGCCGTTCCCGAAATCGTGCTGGCGCTCATGTTCATTAAAGCGGTCGGGCCAGGCTCCTTCGCCGGCGTGCTTGCGCTGGGCTTGCATTCGGTCGGCATGCTGGGCAAGCTGTTTGCCGATGAAGTGGAAAATATGGACAAGGGACCCGTGGAGGCGCTGCTCTCCTCCGGCGCGAATCGGCTGCAAATCCTATGGTTTGCCGTCATTCCGCAGGTGCTGCCCGGCTTCCTATCGTATATGCTCTACCGCTTCGAAATCAATATGCGCTCTGCGACCATTCTCGGCGTCATTGGGGCAGGCGGCATCGGCACGCCGCTCATCTTCGCCCTGAGCACCCGCAACTGGGATCGCGTCGGCATTATTTTGCTCGGTATCGTCATTCTAATTACGATTATTGATCTTCTTTCCGGCGTGATCCGCAAGCGCCTTATCTAGACTACAATGTCAAAAAACAGCCCGCACCGGTGAATGCTCACAAGGTACGGGCTGTTTCGTATTGCTTGCTTATCTATTCATCAAACAGGACGCTCAATGGAAAACTGATCGCCCAGCTTCGCATAATCGCTGCCGGCTAGGCGGCTGACTGGCTTCAAAGCCTTGGCGTTGATCCGACCGTTCTCGTACAACGCCTCATCGATATGAAATCGTACAACGCGACCAATGAGCAGGTCACAAGCTGGAGATGCTTCAGTACCGCCAAGCGGGAGTGATTGCTCCAATACGCATTCCATTCGTATTCTCGCCTCGGCCACGCCAGGTACGCTAATATGTTCACTCGCAATCGCCGTCAGTCCGGCTATAGCTACCTCGCTCTCCTCAGGCGGTACATTCGCTGCAGTCTCATTTAACGCTTCAATGTAACTCTCGTCGGATATATGAACGACGAATTCGCCTGCGGCTGCTGCATTTCGGGCGGTGTCCTTCAAGGCACCGCCCGGCTTGCGCTGCACCGATACCGCAACCATCGGCGGATTAGCCGTCACGATATTAAAGAAACTGAACGGCGCTGCATTCAGCACTCCCTCGCTCGATAGCGTCGTAACGAAAGCGATAGGCCTAGGCACAATGCTGCCGATCAGCAGCTTGTAATTATCCTGTACGCTTTGGCTCGTTGGATCAATGGATAGCACAGTCAGCTCCCCTTTCACGGCATTATGATTGCTTAAATCTGCATGCTTTTATTAGGACTTGAAGGTTTTCTTATACCAAGCGGCAGCGGCTGCTACCTCTGAGCTCGTCAACTGATGGCCATGCTGCTCCCAGTGAACCGTAACGGGAGCTCCAGCTCCTTGCAGCAAACGATCAAGCTCTTCGGTCTCCTGCGGCGTGCATATCGGATCGTTAGAGCCTGCACCGATAAAGACAGGCACGCCAGCCAGATTTGGCAATTCCAAGCCGCGGATCGGCACCATCGGGTGATGCAAAATCGCGCCGCGCAGCGTTCCCTCATAATGGAACAGCAAGCTTCCTGCAATATTGGCACCATTGGAATAGCCGATCGCTACGATGTTGCTGCGGTCAAAGCTATACTCGATTGCGGCGCTGTCTAGAAAATCATTTAGCTCCTTCGTACGGAATACCAAATCCTCAAGATCAAAGACGCCTTCAGCTAGTCTGCGGAAATAACGCGGCATGCCATGCTCCAGCACATTCCCTCTTACGCTAAGCACAGATGAATCTGGTGATATGTGGTCCGCGAGCGGGAGCAAATCCCGCTCGGTTCCTCCCGTACCGTGCAAAAGCAGCAGTACGGGTGCAGATTGATCGGTCCCTTGTTTGAATAGATGTTTCATTATTTATCCTCCTCCAATACCCTGATATCAAATGGCGTTAATAATTGCTCGATTTGTGTGCGATGCTCTTCATACCAAGCAGGAAGCATCAGCTTCTCGCCGAGGTGCGCCGGCTCTTCATCGCGAGCAAAGCCCGGAGGATCCGTTGCAATCTCGAATAAAATGCCGCCGGCTTCGCGGAAGTAGATCGCGTTAAAATATTGACGGTCTACGATTGGCGTAGGCTGGAACCCATTGCTCTCGACATGGCTTCTCCATAGCGCATGCTCCGCATCGTCTTTCGCCCGCCATGCGATATGGTGGACAGTGCCGGCGCCGCCATGGCCCAGCTCCATGCTTTCGACATTAACGTCGATTAGGTTGCCGAGGTCACCTGTCGCTTGAAAGCGGGCATAGCCGCCCTCTTCTCCGACTTTCGAAAGCCCCATCACTTTTACAAGAAGCTCAGCCGTTTGGGCAGGAGCGGTACTGTACAAAATCGCGCCCCCGAACCCTTTGATCGCTTTATCCGCTGGAACTCCGCCAAATGCCCATTTGCTTAAAGCGCCTTGCTCACGGGCAACGATTTCAAGCTTTAAGCCGTCCGGATCGACAAATTGCAAATACTGTTCGCCGAATCTCGACGTTTGCACCGCATCTACATTCAGCTTTGCAAGCCGCTCTTTCCAGAAATCGAACGCATCAGTGGGAACAACATAGGTGGTGTAACCAACCTGACCGCCGCCAACTTTGCCTTTGCGTGAGTTTTCCCAAGGGAAAAACGTAATGATCGTACCCGGACTTCCGATTTCATTGCCGAAGTACAGATGATAAACCTCAGGGGCATCAAAGTTGATCGTTTTTTTAATCAAGCGGAGGCCAAGCACCCCTGCGTAAAAATCAGCCGTAACCTGAGGATTTCTTACAAAAGCAGTTATATGATGAATACCAGTCGTTTGCGTTGTCATATCGAACACACTCCCTATTTTATATTAGTTTAGTTTTAAAGTAATGTAACGAACCAAATGACAGATTAACGGATAAGCGCATCAATCGAATAGTCGCCAGCACCTGTTAAAGCAACACCTATAGCAATGGCTACTAACACCAAATTATATTCATAACCATTAGCTGTAGCCCATAGGCCGTTCGGACCATGCACCTTTACAATGGCGCCCAGCATCGCGAGCACGATAAGCGCTGCGGCAAGCGGCGTAAGAAGTCCTGCTGCAAATAACAGTCCACCAACCAACTCCATCAGTCCGGCGGCTACCGCCATAGCTACCCCTGGCTTAATGCCAATCGACTCCATCCAGCCGCCCGTTCCTTTTGGACCATAACCGCCAAACCATCCGAACAGCTTCTGCGCGCCATGCCCTACAAACAACAAACCTACAACTACACGAACTACCAACAATCCTAATGCCATACTCATTTTAAATTCCTCCATTTTTTTGTTTTTGTTTTTATCGCTAATTAAAGAATCTCTAATTTAAGATATTAGACGAACAGGAGCGGCTGATGCCGCCTATAGCTGTTAAAGCCTACTTCGCTTTGAAAAGAATGAGGACTCTGCTCATTTAAGAACATCCCAGCTACTTATAATTCTCCTGCGCAAACTTGCCTAGCTTCTTCAGAAGCTTGCTTGCCACTTGCTTCTCTTCCGCCGTAAGCCCGTTTACCGCTTGCTCGATCGTCGCTTGATGGCCGGGGAATACTTCCTCCACGAACTGCTTGCCCTGATCGGTCAGCTCGGCGTAGATAAGACGTCTATCCTCGGTTGAGGCTCTGCGGCGAACTGCTTGCTTCTTCTCCAGCTTGTCGACCACATACGTAATGTTGCCGCTGCTCATCAGCACCTTTTCGCCGATTTGCTGCAAGGGCTGCGGCCCTCTGTGATACAACAGCTCAAGCACGCCGAATTCTGTCCGGTTTAAGCCATTTTTACGTATATCGCGATCCGCATGCGCGTTCACCCATTGGGTCGCTCTAGACAGCGCGATGAAGAGATCTAATGAATCATTTTGTTTTTGTTTTTCGTTGGCCATGATTATCACTCCCTTCTGCGCTGCATTTATCTTTAAGTTAATTATCTTGAATTAAAGATAATATATTTTGAAACAGTTGTCAACTGCTTTTCTAAACTTTTTTGCAGGCACGGAAAACAACATAGGAATGAAAGCGGAGCTCGATTTTTCAAATCTAGATGGAATCCCATCGCTAAGTATAAAATAAAGAGATTCCCTATCATAAGGATAGAAAATCTCTCGGGTCATTTCCTGCCATTTTGTTTTACTTAGCCGTTCTGACTGAATTGCCTTTGATTAGCGTAACATATATCCGTTCATGCTCAACCGTTTCGCCGCTTATAAGCTTAATGAGCTGCTCGGCAGCAAGCGCTCCCCATTTGCGCTTCGAATAATCAATCGTGGATAGACGTGGCTGCGTATACGAAGCCAGCTCCATATTATCGAACCCAACGATATGAATATGTTCCCCAATCCGAATGTTCGGATAGTTCCCCGCCAAATAATTGTACATGCCGATCGCCATCTCATCATTGAAGCAAAACACAGAGGCGGAGACCGAACCGCCGCTGCTGTCTGCCATAATTCGCGCCGCTGCCCGCTCCCCCGCCGACTTGTTGAAATCGCCTTCGATGACGGTAAGCGTAACGCCGGCTGTCCGCTCTACCGCTTGCGTAACTGCCTGCAGCCGCTGCTTCGAATCGTATGAGCCGCTAGGTCCCGTTACGACGTAAAGCGTTCGATGCCCTTGCTCGATAAGATATTCCGCCGCCAGCCTAGCTCCCGCCTTGTTGTCGAGCAGCACCTGATTGATGTTCGGATGCGAAAGCTCTCGATCCAGTACAACGAGCTTATGGCCGCGATCTGCATAGCTCATCAGCTCTTCGCTGCCGAATGTCTCATCCAATATAATGGCCCCGTCGATCATGCGCTCGGGCAGCATCCGATGGGACTGCTTGCCGCTGCATACAATAAGGTCATAGCCCTTTTGCGACAGAATCTCCTTCGTTCCTTGCAGGAGATCGCCATAGAACGCGCCGCTGAAGTCGGTAAGAAAGACACCGATAATTTTCGTTTCCCTCGTCTTGAGCGATCTCGCAGCAGCGTTCGGGACATAATTCAATTCCTTGGCGATAGCAAGTATTCTTGCTGTCGTCTCGTCCGTCACCTTGGGGCTGCCGTTAAGCGCGTAAGATACCGTCGAGATCGAGACCCCCGCTTGTTTAGCGATATCCTTAATACTAACCACAGCACTCGCTCCTATCTATCATTGTTCCTTCACTATATCACAAAGACTGGCGGTTCTTGGATACCGCCAGTCAGCTTCTTACATAAAAATTTCTATCCGGTTGGATGCCGCATTCAGGCTTGCTTTCAATTGCTCGCCCGGAATTTGCATACCGCCTGTACGATAGCGGTTAGCTGACGGTATTAGCGGCATTTCCTTGCCGTTAATCGTAATCTTTGTAATCTGCTTCGCCTCGCTGATGCGATAGACGAAGATGATCGGCAAGCCGTTCCACATGAATTCGAATTGCATGCCGTCAAGCTTGGCAGGCAGAACCGGATCGATGACCAGCTCGCCTTCTGATTGACGAATGCCGAGTGCATTCGAAATCAATTGGTTCATATAAATGCCGGGGCCGCTTGAATAGATCCGCCAGCCGCCTTTAACCGGTACTGTCCCTTCACGCAGCTCGCCAAAGCGCTCTTGCGCCTCATAGCGGTTATTGAACTTGCCATCCGAGCTGCTAAAGTACGAGTTGCTTTGGCGCAGCTCCGCATTTGGTACGACATCGCGAAGGCCGACCGGATTAATCATCAAGAGGCTTTGCCACACTTCATCGGTCTTGCCCAGCTTCGCCATTGCTTCTACATAGCGGATGTGAGCATGCACGTATTGCAAGCCAACCTCCCGGCCGAAGTTCGCTGCCTGCTCCGCCCGCTTGAAGTTCGTGCTTACGCCGCCCGCATACTGCGCAGGGCGATCCATGAGCCGCACGCCATCCGGGCAATACAGCTGCTCTTTAATAATGCGGTAATGCTCCGCCGCTTGCTCCTCTGTCAGCAGCTCGCTGATCATGCTGCGTGTCATAGGAAGCAGGCGGTACTGAATGCCTGTAGTCGTATCCGTAGGATGCAGCATCAGCTTCGCATCGCCCGGCTTCTCCATATAGACGAAGCCCGGAATAACTTCCTGCTGAAGCATGTATCGGTTAAAATCCTCTTTGATCGCGGTTGCCAGCTCCGTAAGCTCAGCGGCCTGCACTGCATCCACTGCCTCCATTACGCGTCCAAACTGCGCAATCACCTGATACGTCAGCGCGACTGTCCAGCTGCTGATCATATATTGCTTCAACTGCGCATTTGCCGGTTGAAGCGTATCATCCCAATCGCCGTCGCCATACGAAGACAAATGCGTGTCATGCAGGAAGTGATCCTTCATATAAGCAATTTCCTTCAGCGCATGCTCGAGCAGCGTTGCCGATTCCGTCGTAAATTCACCCTTGTGGCGTACCGTATAAGGAACGCGTTCTTGCAAAATGCTGTAATCCTTCGTCGCAGCGAGGTAATCGCCAAGCACCTTCAATGGCCAGACAATAATGTCGCCATGACTCTCCTCCTGCTGAATGCGGAAGTACTGGTCGAACATGAACCATTGCGGCCAGTTGCCGTCATCCTCATATTGATGCGAATAAACGGTCTTAAGAATTTCAGCAACCTGCTCGTATTTGCGCATCGCCATAAAATATTCCGTAGGGCCTTGGCAAACGTCACGCGTTCCCCACGCTGCCCCGCCATACTGCTCTAGTCCGTGCGGAACGGAATAATGGACGAGCATATTGTGCGTGTACCACCATGCCAGCGCGTTCACTTTGTCCAGCTCAGCCGCAGCTTCAGCTGTTCCTTCCCCAGACAGGCGGAAGCCGTTCATCACATCCCGGAAAAATTCACGGTAGCGTTCGATTTCCAGCTCCGACTTCCGTTCTATGAGCGGCAGATCCTCACCATGCAAGAGACCTTGCATCGTAATCGTCCATTCTGTGCTTGCGCCAAGCTGAAGAACCACTAACGAAGCTGCCCCAGGCTTAACGCCGCTGATAAGCAAGCTTTCATCGCCTGCTGTCATGTCCGCTCCATTAACCGTCATCCGGTATTGCAGATTAGGGAAGACAGAGGAGCTGATCGATTCACGGTTTGCCTTAAACGAAAATACGCCATCCGCCTGCTCCATATGGAAGGGAAGCTCATATTCGTTGTTGTTCATTGAAACTTGGTTCGAAACGAGGCAGCGATAGGCTTTCCCGTTAACCGAACGCAAGTGGAGACGAACCTCAGGCGTATCGACTGTCGTGAAATTCGTAATGATAAGCGTATCGTCTGCCATCTTGTAATACCAACGGGCATAGTTGAACCCGATCTCGAACATCGAAGGCATTGTGAGCAGGCGGTACGTTCCTTCCACCTCTACGTAGATGCGCTGACCCGAGGTTTTGAGCGTATTCAGAGCGCTGCGGGCATTTGTAAGCATCTTATGGAAGTTCGTATTGCCTGCAAGAAGCTGCGAGTTGAAAATGCCATACATATATGAAGTTGTCGTCATGACGTTCTCAGTCATCTTGTCATTGCCGCCGGACATTAGAATATGACCATGCGGACGTTCAACAAGCAGCTCTTTCTCCTTCAGCACAACATGCTCATGGCTGTCAGTGAAGAAGGAAAGCAGCTTGCCATCCTGCCATTCCTCTTGATGACGGAAAGGGAAATAGGCGTCAATCTCCGCCGAAGTCATCGATGCCGTACGTACAGGCGAACCGATGTCAGCCGCGATTTCTACTTGAGCTGAAGGCTCAGAGGCTGCTGATAGGTCAGCGTCTTTGGAGCGCTCAACCTCTTCCCAAGCGCTCCGAACTTCCGCGCCGAATGCGAGCGAATCGACAGCAGAAGGGTGATCCGCTTTGAACAAGCCATAAAATACGAAGCGCGCTTCCCCCTTAAGCTGGGTAAGCTCCGATTGCAGCGCCGCATATCCGAATTCGTATTGATATACTTCATTCGCGAGCGTAGGCTTTGCAAGCGCCTCCGGCACATCCGTTTCCTTATAGCTGAGGCCGAAAAATTGGAACCCATCCGTCGAATAGCCAGCCGCACCCGTAAGCGAGCCATGCTGCACATAAGGGAATGCGCCGCCTTGCATCGGCTGATTCTGACGGAAGCACAGCACATAGCCTTGCTTCTCGTCTTTAAACGCCTTATGGTCAACATACTGCGACATATAGGCTTCGTTTGTCCGTACCGCGCCGATATCGGCTAGTCCGATATCTTGTCCGTAGATGATGTCGATCTTTGCTTCGCTTCCAAGCGAATCAACCGTTACATCCCAGAACCAAATGCCATGCTTCGTCGCAGTGAAAACAACGCGGTAAGGGATGCTGCCAAACGCCGTCCCCTCCCAAAGCAGGCGTTCGCCTGCCGCCGACATGCGGCTCGTTGAACGAATGCCAAGCAGCGGCTCGTAAGATATGCCTTCTGCGCCATGCATGCGCAAATAAAGATTGTTAAGTGATCCGTCAACCGCGTTCGACACCACTTGATTCAGCATCGTTCCTTGATGAACAGCTCTTGCAAGATCCCCGCTGCTCAAAAAATCAAAAGTCAGCTCTCCTGCTTTTATCTGTACCAAATCCATCGCCTTAAGCGTATCGATTACAGCTTCCATGCTTCTCACTGCCTTTCTACTTGCTTAGTTTGAATTTAAGCGCCGTTACATCACGGCTATTAGGACCTATATATAGTTCAAAGTCGCCAGGTTCGCTAGCAAACGTAAGATCAGCATGATAATAGCGCAGCTGCTGCTCCTCCAGCGTGAAGGAGATTTCTTTGCTCTCGCCCGGCTGCAGCATTACCTTGCGGAATGCTTTCAGCTCCTGCAGCGGCCGCACGACGTCGCCAGCCATGTCCCGCACGTACAGCTGCACGGTATCCTCGCCATCGCGAGCACCCGTGTTCGTTATGGTTATGTTTACACGCAATGGCTCCGAGGCACTCATCGTATCCACGGCCATCTCCGCTCCGCTGTATTCAAAGGTCGTATATCCTAGCCCGTAGCCAAACGGCAGCAGCGGCTCATTCGGAATGTCCAAGTATTGCGATACGTATCTCACCTGCGCATCCGGAGCGCCCTGCGGACGGCCAGTATTGAACCGGTTATAATAGACCGGCACTTGGCCGACGGAATAAGGAAATGACATCGTCAGCCTGCCCGTTGGCTCGGCTTCGCCGAACAGCAGCTCCGCAATAGCTGCGCCGCCCTCTGTTCCTGGGAACCAAGCTTCCAGCACCGCGTCTGCTTGATCGATAACGCCATGCAGATCAAGCGGCCGACCGTTGAATAATACAGCGACCATCGGCTTGCCTAGCTGCTTCAGCTTGGCGACCAGCTCCAGCTGCACCTTCGGCAGCCGGATATCGGAGCGGCTTCCCGCTTCCCCGCTCATATCGGAATGCTCGCCCAGTGCCAGCACAAGGACATCCGCATGGCTTGCCGCCGTAAGCGCTGCTTGCCACTGCTCGTCTGTCGCCGATTCGATGCCGCAGCCCTCTGACACAGACAGCAGCGACGCATCGATCTTGCTCGCTATGCCTGCTGCCAGCTGAACCGCCTCGTCCTTAGAGCCAAGCCAAGACCATGGACCAAGAATATCGCCGTTAGCCGCGAACGGGCCGATTAACGCTATTTTCTGTTCGCGCCCAAGCGGAAGAACAGCTTCATTTTTCAAGAGAACGCATGATTTAAGCGCCAGCTCTCTCGAAGCCTTCAGATGGGCTGCCGAGCCCACAATTTCCTGCTCAAGCCCCGCATTCGCGCCGCGGTATGGCTGCTCGAACAAACCAAGCTTCTGCTTCAGCTCCAGAATACGCAGCACAGCTTCATCTATCAGCGCTTCGTCAATCTCGTTCGCTTCGACAAGGCGCTGGAGATGATCGGCGTAACAGGTCGTCATCATCTCGATATCTACGCCCGCTCTGATCGCTTTCATCGCCGCCTCTGCCTCATCCGCCGCAACACCGTGCGGGATCAGCTCTTTTACAGCGCCCCAATCGGAGATCATGACGCCGTCAAACGCCCATTCGCCGCGAAGCAGATCGCGCATCAGCCATTTGTTGCCCGTAGCTGGTATGCCGTCTACCGTATTGAATGCCGTCATGACCATTTCGCAGCCTTCGTCCAGCGCCGCTTTATAGGAAGGCAAATAAAACTCGCGAAGCTGACGCTCGGAAAGATCAACCGTGTTATAGTCGCGTCCGCCCTCTGCAGCTCCATATGCCGCAAAATGCTTCACGCAGGCAGCAACGCGGCTAACATCGTTAGCAAGATCCTTCCCTTGGAAGCCTCTTACGAATGCTCTCGCAAACTCGCTGTTCAAGTAAGGGTCCTCGCCGGTCGATTCCATCACTCTTCCCCATCTTGGGTCACGCACGAGATCGACCATTGGCGCGAACGTGACGTGTACGCCAGCCGCAGCGGCTTCCTTGGCCGCAATCTCCGCGCTTTGCTCGGCCAGCTCCAAATCCCACGAGCAGCCGATCGCCAGCGGCACGGGGAAGATCGTTTTGTAGCCGTGGACGATATCCGCCATAACGAGCAGAGGTATGCCAAGGCGGTTGGTCGCCAAATGCTGCTTCTGAACGTTAATGACATCATTAGCGCCCGTTAAGCCTAGAACCGAGCCGGTATTGCGCACCGTTTCCTCCGTTATGCCCATCTCCGCCATCGGTCCGGTTATTTGCCCATCCGCGCCTTGAAAGAAAGGCGCCGCCAGCTGCAGCAGCTGACCAACCTTCTCCTCAAGCGTCATGAGCTTTAGAAGCTCCGCAGGTTGCTTCACCATATCCGTGTTCCTCCCTCGTTGTATCCAATTCAGATCCATCATTCTTATCATTAATGTTTGCAGGTCCATCAGTCTATACAACACAACTATGTGTATTACCCCATGTTTTACGGAATCGAAACGTTTCTATTGATACCTAATCTGGATTATAAACAATTCAAAAAGAGTCGTCAATGACTGTTTCAAATAGGATAGAAACGTTTATATTGCCAATATAAGACTATTTTTGTTCAATAAAAAAGGCTTGAATACGATTTCAGTTTGATCTATAATGATGTCGAAACGTTTCGAGGATCAATTGCAGTTTGGTTTGGAAGTTTTAAATGGGGTATTATTTCGTTAATAGAAACGTTTCACCACATCAAAAAGATAGGCTATATATCATGTGGCGATCGTTTTTGCTTCAGGAGGTGTATGAGCAGCATTCTGCTTGTCCCGTTCGGCATTTTGGCTGAAATGACAGCCGCCCTCGTGCATAACTTGCACTTATTCACTGCATAGTACTTATTAGAATCTTTTACTCGGGAGGTATTTTTTATGTTTAAAAAATCGGTAGCAACTACGCTAGCCAGCTCTATGCTGATTATCGGAGCACTCACTGCCTGCGGTGGCAATGGAAACGACAAAGCCGCTGACAGCAAAGTAACGATCAACGTATGGGGCATGGGTGAAGAAGCCAAAGCCTTGCCGAAAATTGCTGAGCAATTCGAAAGCGAGAATCCTAACATTAAAGTCAATGTACAGGCGCTTCCTTGGGATACGGCGCATGACAAGCTGCTAACGGCTGTCGCTTCCAAGAAAGGCCCGGACGTGCTTCAAATGGGTACGACTTGGATTCCTGAATTCGGCTCCGCCAAAGCGCTTTTGGATCTGACTCCTTACGTCGAGCAATATCCGGAGCTTGCTGAAGAGAACTTCTATCCCGGTTCGATTACAACGACTAAATACGAAAATGCAACTGTCGGCGTGCCTTGGTATATCGACACTCGCGTGCTTTACTACCGTACAGACCTTCTGAAGGAAGCCGGATATGATCAAGCTCCTAAAACGTGGGACGAGCTGAAGGATGCTGCAACCAAGCTCAAAGCTCGCGGCAAAAACAAGTACGGCATCAGCCTAGATGTAAACGAGCAATCGCTTCTATTCATGTTTGCGCGTCAAAATGGCTCGAAGCTTATCGAGAACAACAAGCCGTTATTCAACCAACCCGAGTTTGTTGAAGCGGTCAACTATTTGAACAGCTTCTTCAAAGACGGCTCTGCGCCGATTGATCTTGGCATGGACATCATCCCTGCGTTCAAGGGCGATGGCATTTTGCCTATGTTCATCAGCGGCCCATGGATGATTAAACTAATCAACGACCAAGCTCCTGAGCTTAAAGGCAAGTGGGCTACTGCCGTGCTTCCTAAGAAAGAGAACAATCTATCTTCCCTAGGCGGCTCTAACCTGTCCGTATTCCAATATACGGAGCACAAAGAGGAAGCTTTGAAATTCCTAGCTTACATGAGCAAGCCTGAAACGCAATTGAAATGGCTGGAGCTTTCGAACTCCCTTCCTTCCACGAAGAAAGCATGGGAAGACGAAGCTTTGACGACTGACCCTAACTTGAAAGTTATTGGCGAGCAAATGAACAACTCGGAGCCAATGCCAGTTATTAAGCCATGGGAAGAAATTGCCCAAAACGTTCTATCCACATTCGAGAAAATTTACCGCGGCAACTCAGACGTACAGAAGGAACTGGACAGCTTCAACGCTAAATCCGAGCAAATTTTGAATAAATAATGATCGCTAGTGTCGGCAGCGCTCCTGAAACGGAGCCGCTGCCGGTTCCATTAGGAATGGAAGAAGCCAGGCGCTCATAGCAAAGGAAGGGTCGTATATGAAAGGGATCTCCCAGAGCAAGGCACCGTATTTCTTTATCGCTCCAACGCTTATTTTACTTACCTTATTCTCGTTATTGCCGATCCTCGTAGCCTTAATAATAAGCTTTACTAATATGGACTTGGCGGGTCTCGCTGACTGGTCCAATATTTCATTCGTCGGATTCAAAAACTATGTAGACGTGCTGGCCGATCCTATTTTTGTAAAAGCCATATTGAATACGTTGTTTTACGTTATTATCGGGGTTCCACTCGTTATCTTATGCTCGCTCGCTATTGCGATCATGATTAATTTTGGCGCGAACCGTGCGTTCAAAGCTTTCCGCGTTATTTATTACATGCCTTCGGTAACGAACGTTGTAGCCGTTGCGGTTGTATGGGGCTTTCTTTACAATCCGGCTTTTGGTCTGCTTAACTATGCACTCGATTCGATCCATCTGCCTACCGTTCCTTGGCTTCAAGACCCAATTATGGCCAAGATATCGCTTATTCTGATGGCGGTATGGAGAGGGATCGGTCTAAATATGATCATCTTTATCGCTGCTCTGCAAGGCATTCCGAAATCTTACTACGAGGCGGCTCAGCTCGATGGCGCAAGCACCTGGAAGCAGCTTATCTATATTACGATTCCGATGCTTCGCTTCGCGATCTTCTTCGTATCGATCACGACGATGATCGGCTGGCTGCAATTTTTCGAGGAGCCCTTCATTATGACAAACGGCGGCCCGCTCGATAGCACGACCTCTGTGGCGCTGTTCATTTACCGCAACGGCTTCCAGCTTAGCAACTTCGGATATGCGGCAGCGGGATCGTTCGTCCTGTTTATCGCAATCATTATTATTACGCTCGTTCAATTCAGATTTCAAAACAAAGAAACGGATCTATAATCCTAACGGAGGTGTAATGGATGAGTTCGCAAACCAAAGCGTCTAGCGCCTCAAGCGGCGAAAAAGCGCTCAAGTGGATACTGGGCATTTGCCTCGCAGTCGGCGGGGTATTGGTCATCCTTCCTTTCGTATGGATGATCCTTTCTGCCTTCAAGCCGGAGGGCGAGATTCAAAATATCCCACCTACCCTGCTGCCTGAGCGGTTCACGACGGAAAACTTTAAAAATTTGTTCGAGAATATGAACTTTGGCGTCTATTTGAAAAATACGCTCATTATCGTCCTCTTCTCCTTTATCGGTCTATTCATGAATGCGATGGCCGGGTTCGGCTTTGCGAAATATAAATTCAAGGGCAGCAATAACTTGTTCTATATCGTGCTCGCTACGATGATGATTCCAGGTCAGGTTACGATGATTCCGGTCTACCTGATTTTGAATGAGATGCATCTCACGAATACGATGATCGGCGTCGTGCTGCCAGGCCTTGTCGGGGCGTTCGGCATATTCCTGTTCCGTCAGTTTATGTCCACCATTCCGGACGAGCTGCTTGAAGCGACCCGTCTTGACGGTGCAAGCGAATTCCGTACCTTCCTGCAGATCGTGCTTCCGATCTCGAAGCCTATTCTCGCGGTACAAGGTATTCTCGCCTTCATCGGCGGATGGAACAGCTTCCTATGGCCGCTCATTATTGCCAATGACGAGAAGCTGTACACGCTATCCGTCGGCTTGTCCTTGCTTAAAGGGCAATACGGCGGCAACTATGCGCTTCAGATGGCCGGCTCCACGTTTATGGTCGTGCCGATTATAATCATTTTTATCTTCTTTCAGAAGCACATTATCGAGAACTACGCCATTTCAGGCATTAAGTAATCACCGGAGCTGTCCCAAAAGGTTATCAACCTTAAAGGGCAGCTTTTTTTATTTCGCGCAACCAAGTGGGCAACAGGAAGTTCCTCTGACGGAAATAGATCTAGAAACTAGATCTATTCCTCACCAACTAGCCCAACTCACGCAAATAAGTCTAGAAAGTAGACTTATTATAGGCGCTCAACCAGCCAATTGGGCTTCCGGGCACTACGCCAGCGATAATAGATCTAGAAACTAGATCTATTCTTCACCAACTAGCCCAATTCACGGAAATAAGTCTAGAAAGTAGACCTATTATAGGCGCTCAACCAGCCAAATGGGCTTCTGGATACCCCGCTAGCGATAATAGATCTAGAAACTAGATCTATTCTTCACCAACTAGCCCAACTCATGGAAATAGGTCTAGAATGTAGACTTATTATAGGCGTTCAACCCGCCAAATGTGCTTCCGGGCACTCCGCCAGCGGAAATAGATCTAGAAACTAGATCTATTCTTCACCAACTAGCCCAATTCACGGAAATAGGTCTAGAAAGTAGACTTATTATAGGCGCTCAACCCGCCAATTGGGCTT
>NZ_JABBYG020000068.1 GCF_012935325.2 Paenibacillus sp. PL91 | reverse complement strand
CCTATAAAGGGGAAACAAAAGCTATGACAATAGGTCGCTCTACGACTTGGCAAGAAAGGATCGAGATTGTCCAGTATTGTCTGATCAATCAACATGATTACCAGGAGACAGCGGGACAGTTTCAGGTCTCCTACCAGCAAGTATACCAATGGGTGAAGAAGTTCGAAGGTGGCGGTCAGGATGCGCTAAAGGATGGCCGAGGGAGAAAGAAAGCCCCGGAAGAGTTAACGGAGGCCGACCAACAGAAACTCAAGATGAAGCAGATGGAGCACGAAATTGAGCGACTTCGGGCGGAAAATGCATTCTTAAAAAAGTTAGAGGAACTCGAAAGAAGGCGACGCTAAATCTAACACGGCAGGAAACGATTTACCTTGCCATCCAAACACTTCAAAAGGATGCGTCAATTAGCATTCAACTTCTATGCGAAATTGCAGGAATTGCACGCTCAAGCTATTACAAATGGCTAAATCGTAAACCCAGTTCTCGTGAGCAGGAAAATGAGCAGTTGATCCAGGTGATGATGACCATCTATGAGAAAGTGGAGCGCACCTTTGGATACCGCCAATTAACCTTGCATATGCGAAAACAAACCGGAAAAACCATTAACCACAAGCGCGTAAAGCGGTTAATGGAGGTAATGGAAATCCAGTCCGTTATCCGGAGAAAGAAAAAGAAGTACACGAATGCCACACCACAGCAGGTGGCGGAGAACCTGCTAAACCGTAAATTCCATGCCGATGCTCCGAATGAAAAATGGCTCACCGATGTAACAGAATTCAAGTATGGCCACGGCCAGAAAGCGTATTTGAGCGCTATTCTCGATCTCCATGATAAATCCATTGTCTCGTACGTATTAGGGCGTTCCAATAACAATCCCCTTGTATTCCAGACGTTGAAACTCGCCATGCAAGCAGCTCCAGAAAGCAGCCCTATGCTTCATAGCGATCGAGGCTACCAATACACTTCCTTAGGATTTAAGAAGCTCTTAGATGGAAACAGAATGATTCAGAGTATGTCCCGGGTTGGGCGCTGCATCGATAACGGTCCAATGGAATCTTTCTGGGGGACCTTGAAATGTGAAAAGTATTATTTGCACACGTACCATACTTTTGAGGAGCTTAAGAGGGACATTGAAGCCTACATTCATTTTTACAATAACGAACGATTACAAGCAAAACTAAACGGCCTCAGTCCAA
>NZ_JABBYG020000067.1 GCF_012935325.2 Paenibacillus sp. PL91 | reverse complement strand
CCTTACATTCCTTCGTTATACCTGTCCAAGGTGTGGAGACCGATAGCGTTTAGCGGATGGGTCTGAGCCCTTTTGGGTGACGAACTCGGTCCTCCGTGCTTTCTTTGTGAAATCCTGCGAATGAGTCAATATACGTGATTTAACTTAAGCTGCTTCTGCCCAGGCAAGTACGGTTTTTTCTGGCGTGAACTTTTCTCCTCGTTGAACAATACCAACTAGAATTCTTGCCAGCTTTCCTATTAACTTAAATATGGATTGTTGCTTTTTCATTTTCTTTTCTTTCACATTATGCTCATGCAGATGGCGGAATACGGGGTTATTCCAAACGAGCTGAACCGTCGCGAGATAGAGATATTTTCGCAAGGCGGAGTCTCCTCGTTTCGAAAGAACAATTCGTCCTTTTCGCTTTCCTGACGTACTTTCAGCCAAATTCAGGCCAGCCTTTCGTAATACCTGACGTCCATGCGCATACTGTCTTAAATCTCCTGTGCCTGCTAGTATGGCCGCGGTGAAGATCTTCCCGAGACCTTTTATGGTGCGAAGCTGCTGTGCCATTGGAATCTCAGAAAGCAGGGCTTCGATGTCCTTTTCAATCTGTTCAAGCATGCTGGTAACGCGTTCATATTCTTCAAGTAGCCGTATTAAATCTGCCTTCGATTCATCTACCGCGGTTCGATCTCCGACACTGCGTTTAGCATGAGCGATGAGCTGTGCAGCCTTCTCCATCCCCGTAGAACCTTCCGCGCGCTGCATATGGGTTCACCAAGCATGGATTACATCCGGTACTGCATACTTCTCCAAATCCTGTGGGCAAGGGAATGTCTTGAGGGTCGCCAATGATCGCTTACAGGTCCAATCTTTGAATACGGATGGATACTCAGGAAAGCGAATGTCCAGCCAACGTATGATTCGATTCTGCAGGCGTACACTGTTCGACACCCAGAATTCGCGATCACTCATTATGGTCCGTAATCGTTGAAACACAACCGATTGACGCGTGTACTCGTAGTAGAAGCCAAGGCTGACAGAGTCTGCGATGACAAGAGCATCTTTGGGATCATTTTTTGATGGACTGTTATCCCGGTTTTCTTTGTTTCTCTTGGTCGTAGCAGGGTTAACCATAACCACATGTAATTCCTTATCTGCTAACCAGTTGGCCAGGTTAAACCAGTAATGGCCGGTTGGCTCCATGCCGATGATGAGCTT
>NZ_JABBYG020000066.1 GCF_012935325.2 Paenibacillus sp. PL91 | reverse complement strand
TACATCTAGAATAAAAAGTGGACACCTCGTTAAGAGAAATCAATAATGAATATATCTAGGAGGTGTTCGCATGGGTGAACAACGGAAACGGTATAACGAAGAGTTTAAGAAACAGACGGTAAAGTACCTACTGGAGCAGTCGAAGACGGTGGAGGATATTGCCCTTGAATTGGATATCCCTGCAAAGACGTTGTATTCCTGGAAGGCTAAGTATCGTGATTTCAAGAATGAGCCTATCCCCAGTAATGATCGTATTCGTGAGCTGGAACAGCTACTTAAAGAGCAAGAACGCGAACTTCGTATGAAAGACCGCAAGATCGCCGATGTTGAAGAAGAATTAGCGATTGTAAAAAAGGCAGTGCACATCTTCAGCAAGCCAAAGAACTAAAATTTCAGTTCATTGAAGATCATCGCTCCGAGTTTAATTTGGAGAAGATGTGCAAGGTACTTGTTGTTTCCCGGAGCGGTTACTACAAATGGAAGTCCAAAGGACCGAGTGAGCAGGAACAGCGCAAGCGCAAATTGATGGATAGGATCATCTTCCACTTCAATGACAACGAGAAACGTTATGGAGCACCCAAGATCACCTATCTGTTGCAGCAGGAAGGCTCAGAGGTGTCTGAGCGAACAGTTGGTTTGTATATGCAAGAGATTGGCTTTCGTTCCTGTGTCTCCCGAAAATTTAAAGTTCAAACAACGGACTCCAACCATGACTTGCCGATCGCTCCGAACATCCTCAATCAGCAATTTAAAGTGTTAAAACCGAATAAAGTATGGGTTGCTGACATTACCTACATTCCGTGCAAAGAGGGTCGTTTATACCTTGCAAGCATCCTTGACCTTTGTACACGTGAAATCGTAGGTTGGCGCCTCCAAAACCGTATGACAACCGACATCGTACTAGGCGCTCTGGAAGATGCATACGCAGCAAAGAAGCCAAAAAAAGGGGTAATACACCACTCTGATCGCGGATCGCAATACGCCTCAGATGATTACCGCAAGCGGCTTAAAGACTACAAAATGGTTGCAAGTATGAGCCGTAAAGGGAACTGCTACGATAACGCATGTATGGAGTCGTTTCATAGCTTACTCAAGAAAGAACTTGTTTACTGCAAACGATTTATAACGAGGGAACAAGCCTATAACGAGATTTACAGATACATTGAATTCTTCTACAATCGCAAGCGAATTCACAGTGCACTGGGCTATTTGTCACCGGT
>NZ_JABBYG020000065.1 GCF_012935325.2 Paenibacillus sp. PL91 | reverse complement strand
GCTTAAAAAACCTCTGGAACTATCCTGCCCATAGGGTGGGATTTTTTTTGATGAGAAAAAACTATTAAACTAACCTGCCCGTTAGTTCAACAAAGACAGCCGATCGCACAGACCAGCTGTCTTCATGTCTTTATTGAGCTCTCGTTCGCAGTTAGTTTAATCAATAGGCATTAATTTTTAACCCTTAGTAGCCTTATACTGTTCAATATGACAATCAATGCTGCACCCGTATCACTGATCAATGCAATCCATAATGGAGCAGTTCTGGAAAGATAAGAATCAAGACATATCGTGTACTGACGCATTCCGAAATCGAATTCGGGAGGAGCCAAAAAAAATTTAAAACGCTACTGACATACTGTTGTCAGTAGCGTTTTTTTATAATCGTAAGTAACCGTAAAGGAGTGGGAGATAAATGCGAAGTATTTTGACCCCAAATGATATGATACGGTATTGTATCATTTATTATAGGAAGGATGGTATCTTGTGAATTTTGCTTCTGTACGCATCATTACCGACGACGTGGATCGTCTCGTCGAGTTCTATGAGAAAGTCATGGGTGTTTCGGCGGAACGTCCCGCGCCCGTCTTTGCCGAACTCGTTGTGCCATCGTGCACCCTGGCGATCGGCCACTCCCAGACGGTGCAACTGTTCGGCGCTGGTTCCGCAGTGGCGGCCGACAATCACACTGTCATCATCGAGTTCCGCGTCCACGATGTCGATGCCGAATACGAGCGCTTGAAGCCGTTTGTCGACGAGTGGGTAAAGGAACCAACCACGATGCCGTGGGGGAACCGTGCTGTGCTGTTTCGCGATCCCGACGGCAACCTGGTTAACCTCTTCGCGCCGGTGACCGAGGAAGCGATCAAACGGTTCAGCGGTAGGCGTTGACGGACTGTTGAATTGAGTGAGGCGAATTTCGTAGTTAGTAATTTTACTGACCGCTTCATAGAAAGAGACCAGAGACCATAGCAACGAGCTATGGTCTCTTCATTTTATCTAGGTTCTTCATTATTTATTGAGAAATGGATCTATTTCGCAATCCTCTTTGTCTAAATATAGTTTATTATCGCCTTCCGCATAGCTCCAAAAATTATTTCCTTTAATCTCAAATAGCCTTCCCAGCCGGTAATGAAAGTGGTTATTGGAATTACTACGATCGTCCTCCTGGAGTTCTCATTTTTGGAGACTTATCCCTCTATGCTAAACGCCTCCTTTTTTGGGCGAATACCTCCAACCATTTTATGGTGCCCATTAAATTATCCTGCCCGTTAGCGTAATGAAGCAGCCGATCATTGTGGTCGGCTGCTTCCGTGTTTTTATTGAACTATCGTTC
>NZ_JABBYG020000064.1 GCF_012935325.2 Paenibacillus sp. PL91 | reverse complement strand
GCCCCCATAAATCAGGTTTTCATAGAATAGCTTGATTTTCCGTCTGATTACAACGCTCTATGGAAATCTGAACGGTCATTTAGTTTCATCGCCCACTCCGAGAATGTAACCGGAGGCATCCGTTTGAGGCTGCCGTGCATCTTTCTATGGTTGTAAAAATCCATATACCTATCCAATTCGGCATAGGCATCTTCAAACGACTTAAATTCAGCCTTACTAAAGAGATCCCGTTCAAGTAAACTGTGAAAAGACTCAATATAGGCGTTCATGTTTGGCGTACGTGGAGGGATTCGTTCATGAACAATGCCAAGACTTTCACAGGTATCGCCAAATAACTTGCTAACGAACTGAGGACCGTTGTCGGAGCGCACGATCGGCATAGTTTCGCCTTCTTTTACTCGCTTCGTTAGCGCTCGAATTAACGTCTGACAGATGTGCTTAGCTTCGCACACTGAGCCTCGATAATGATCAACGATAACACGATCAAACACGTCTATGATGCTAAATACAAAGAAGAAACGTTCAATCCCCACTACATGCCCGTACTTAATGTCTATCTGCCAGAGCTGGTTACAACCCGTTACAACATGATTTCGAGATAATCTTCGCGGGTGCTTGTTGCCTTTAGGACGTTGTTTCTGAAGAATTTCAAGCTCTTTACACAGTCGATAGGCTTTCTTTTTATTCAAAATGAGTCCTTGCTGGTTGCGGAGACACTGGGCCAGAAGCTTATATCCATACACATGTTCTTCGCCTTCGACCAGCTCCAGGAGCCACTCTTTGATCTGCTCGTCGCACACCATACTACCTGAGGTAGTGAACGAATATCCCGGGCAGGAACGGCCTTTAGGACGGCTGGACACACACCCTGAAGGTAATCGAGTAAGCTTTTTTCGATCATAATAAGTGGATTCTGCTAGACTTATGATTTTTAACACTAGCGCTGCTTTTTCCCCCCGCTTAATGAAGCGTTCAGCTACTTCGAATTTTTCGGATAAGCGGGTTTCTTCTTTTTTAGCAGCTCACGTAAAATTTCAATCTCGAGCTCTTTTTCACCAAGCATTTTGAGCGTTTTTTGATAGTTCTCCTCGATGCTTTGCAGACGTCTCAGTTCTTGGATTTGCTCGTCAGTGGAGGGAATCTCATCGTCCCCAACTTCATCTCGATAGTCCTTCACCCAGTTGCGAATAGTGTCCGGATGCACCTCATATTTTCTAGCTAATACAGCTATCTTAATGCCAGACAACGCTTCTTGGACGATCCTTATCCGAACTTCTTTCAGCATTCTCCTGCCCCCCATCTAACATGCCTCCCCTTTGCTAATAGTTTAATTAATTGGGG
>NZ_JABBYG020000063.1 GCF_012935325.2 Paenibacillus sp. PL91 | reverse complement strand
CGATTCAAGAAGATACAGGTAAGGGACGGGGTCGCGAGATTCGAGATGCGGGATAATCGTGCGCAGTTTGACGGCGAAAATAAGTACAGTTGCCGCAGCGATTCCGAAGATGCCATCTAGCCGAGGAGGGCGGCGACGAAACTGCTGATCGTGCGTGAGAGCATGACGAGATCGCGCGGACCACTCGCCAGCTTCCCTCAGGCTCGGTGAGCTCGCTGGCCAACCTTTTGTGTATTGATTCCTTCTTTTTATTCCCCTTGTATGGATTAATCATCACATGTGTATTATTATATAAAAGACACAATTACTGCAATAACCAGATGAGCAACTTTTGAGTAATAAGCAACAAAAATAAAGATTTTGGGGTTTATTTATGGAAAAGTGAGGGATTACGTATGTCTAAAGTGGATCGACGTATATTAAAGTCACAAGAAGCGATTAAAAAAGCTGTTGTTGAATTGATGAGTGAAAAAGATTTTGATGATATTACGATGCAAGAAATTTCAGACAGAGCAAATGTTAACCGAAAAACGATCTATCTACATTACAACGATAAATACGACTTATTGAATAATCTCATTGAAGGACACATCAAAGAACTCCGAATAATTTGTTATCCAGAATCCTCTGATGAAACCCAAATAACCTGGTTTGAGTATTTTGAAATAAACTATAGCTTCTTTTCGGCTTTTCTGTCGGGTAAAGGAGCTCCGTACTTCCGCAGCAGATTCCTTGAATTTGTTATTGAAGATCTCCGCAATGGATGGGAATTGGTCGAAGGGAGAAGGAACGGATTAAATGAGGACATTATGCTGAATTTTTTTGCATCAGCATACGTAGGACTCGTGGAATGGTGGTTTACGAAAGGGATGCCATATCCCCCAAGCGTTATGAATAAACAAGCGGAGTTTATATTAGATATGAACTTGTCATAGTTTCAATCAAATGATCTATCGGGAAACGATAGTTGAACAAATATGGAGCAGTTTGCTACGGCAGCTGCTCAAATACATAGAGACGGTAACCGATCTAATTGGCTACCAATTCTGGAACAATGATAAAGAAATATTAATTCACTTAAAATACAGGAAGAAATCAATTGAAAAAGCCTCTAACTCGGAAAGAGCAAGTTCAATGGCTTATGAGCAAATTAGGCCGTGATTATGGGTGGCAGTTGGCCATGAAAACAGATCATGAAGTAGTGAGCGAATTTGAATCAGTATGAAAATCATCATTGATATAACATCAGTAAATGGACTCAATGATTATTTCGTAAAACAACTTAGAAGGAAGAAATTAAAATATTTTGTTTCAGTTGTACCTCATTCTGAAGCCAAAGACTGGGAATATTTGGATTTAAATCTAATTTATTTTAAGTTCGAAGCAGTTGAGTTTCTGGATTTAGCTTCTTATTCAGCGAACAACCCTCTTGTTTACTGAGACGATAGATTAAGCTAACGGG
>NZ_JABBYG020000062.1 GCF_012935325.2 Paenibacillus sp. PL91 | reverse complement strand
CATTATTGTCGGTTTGGTCACTGGGATTATGGGTGTGCGATTTGCATAAGCAATTGGCAGGCAGAAGGATGCGCCCCACGAGATAGTATTTCAGGCTTGGACGGACTCGAAGCATCTTCCGAACTGGTGGGGTCCAAAGGGTTCACGATTAAGATTCAGGAGTTCGAACTAAAGCCTGGCGTCGCTTTGCGGGTGAGCATCAAATAGCCCCCACCTAGCAGTCAGATGGTAGCGAGTGTATGATGAATAAAGATTAGCTGAGACGGCAGCTGTCCGGCAGTTGCGGTGACCATGGCATAAACGACTCTAACACTTGTGGCTCCTGCAAATCGGCAAGCTGTGGCAACTGACTTCACCCAGCTTGCGTTCAATCGCAAACAGCTGGTTGCACCAGTCCAGCCCTTGCGTCGCTATGCTGTGCGGATTGCATCGGGATTACGCCGCGCATGCGCCCAGCAGCCCACCAGGGTCACATCCTTCACCTTGTGGTAGCCCGCATAGCCATCCACATGCAAGTACCCCTTGAATCCGATCAAAAAATCTCGCGGATGCTCGCCGCCACGGGTACGCTGGTAGTCGTAGATCACCGTTGGCTCTACGCCCCGGCCCGTGCGATACAGCCACATGTACGAGTCCGACTGCACCGCTTTACCGGGTTCTTTCAGCACCTGCAGCGTGGTTTCATCCGCATGCAGCACTTCCTGTTTTAGCAGATGACGCTTGAACTCGGATTGTGATTATAGTAATAAGTAATGATCACAAAAATTAATTCACCCTTAGAGCATTAAGCTAACGGGACACAATAGTTCAATAGAGCACACATTCCTGGAGGTTACGATGAAAACTAATAAAGCAATGTCCGAGTTGCTATTGAGGACTAGTCCTTCAGGGACAATTGTAGACGATGAGTACACTCACTTTGTTGAATGGAATGACTGTATTTTAATCAGTAGTTTTGCTCGTGACCTTCCGATGAGTTTGGATAAAACAATTTATTCTGACAGGACTGAGTGTGAAGCGTCAATAAATCACTTGCACTTGGAAAATCTCTCGATTGCACTTGATATTATTTACGAATGGAAAAAATCATTGATCAGTAACTATCCAGAGAAATCATTTATCATTGTAGTGAGTTGTGATGTTGATGGTTCGGAAGCTGTAATTCGTTTTTATCTATCAAGAACGGATGAGCCTTCATGGCTTAATGAAAACAACCTCGAAAACTATAAACATGAAGCAATACTCTTTCTAAAGGTGTCCCAAAAGCATTAAGCTAACGGGCAGCATAGTTAAACAACCTTCCCTAATGCGTTATTTCAAAAATGAGCAATCGAAAAGAAATCACATCAACCGTACCATGGTATAATATTCGTATACAAATAATTACATAAATTAAATCCTTATAAAGAAGGGGAATGAGCAATATGGCAAATATCGAGCACTTACAGACCGTGAATGTTCCAGCTTCAACGGTATATGAAGCATTAACCACTGCAAAAGGACTTTCAGAAATATGGACAAATGAACTAATAGTCAATGATCAGATCG
>NZ_JABBYG020000060.1 GCF_012935325.2 Paenibacillus sp. PL91 | reverse complement strand
TAAGAGGGACATTGAAGCCTACATTCATTTTTACAATAACGAACGATTACAAGCAAAACTAAACGGCCTCAGTCCAAGGCCGCTTAAATGCTTTATTATTATTTGTACTGTCTACTTGACGGGGTGCAGTTCAGTCCTAGACTGCCGCTGTTTTATTGAACTCGTATCTCGTTAGATTCCAGCGTTACATGAAATCTTTCCAAGTAAAGTCCTCACTCAGAATACCGGCATAAATATCTTTCGTGTTCCAATTTCCCACTCCGGCTGCTTCAGGTTTGCGAAAACAAATCAAATTCTTATAGTAACCGAACGCACGGCATATTGACGGTCTTACCAAATGAATGCCGCACTTATCATTATCCAGATCGTAAAAAATGCAGGTTCCCAAATACCTATCCTGATTTTTCAACTCTATACGTTTTTTTAGAGGCATCGATTTAATTTTCTTTTTTATATTCTTTAGCTCCTCCTTTGTGACAGGTACAGGGCCGCAGCACAACCCCCTACACCCTTTGCATGGAAGACTATCCATACAGAAACCTCCTTAGTGATTATAGTTTCTTAATACCTATATATCACCATTCCTAATGGATATCAAATAGAAAATTAATTATTATACCACAAATAATATTGCTTGTCAATATATTTTCTGTGAAGATATTTATAATATTGGGTTGAAATTAACCTTTTCCAATGTCCACTTTTAGTTATCCTGCCCGTTAGTTTAACAAAGAAAGTAAGCAGCTGCCGCAGCAAACTACTCCATGTTTGTTCAACTATCGTTCTCCGTTAGCTCAATCAAATTATCAACCAAGGTTCACTCCTCCAGATAGACTTCCTAGCAACAAAAATTGTGTTTTCATTAATGTTAATGAACATTTCAGTAGGATAATCATTATATTTATGAGACAAATATTCAGGCAAAATAGCTGCATCAAATTCCCATATGCCTTCTTTTTCCCCACATATTAATGCTTCCCATGGTCTTCCGTCCGTAGCTTCATTTGTGAAATATACTCCACTTTCTTTAAACTCCTTTGATAATTTTTCCATCGTTACCCATAGGAGGGACTTGTGTTCATCTTTTAGCTGTCCAATTCGATTTTCAATATCTACTGTCAAGAATAGTAAACTAACTTCTAACCAAATATCTTGGAGTTCTTTTCTTTTCGCTGAAGTCCACCCCGTCACATATGGACGAATATGAAGTTGGTAACCATCATTATTAAAAAACTGTTCTTCCGCGTCACCACCAACCCACAAAGTGTGTAAGAGTTCCCAATCCTGCTCAGTTGTGAAGTATTTAGAATCAAGCCCCAGAGAATTTAACACTTCAGCAAATTGCTTTATAACATCCTTGAAATTTTCTGGGTTACTCTTAATGTAAGTCTGTATTTGAGAATATTCGGACATTAAAACACCTCTTGTTTGGTTACTAATACCCCATCATTATAATGCTATTTCGGGTAATCACTAAGGAATCCTGCCCGTTAGCTTATAAAATGAGCAGGCCACCGCAGTGCCTGCTCATCAATATGTATTATTCAACTATCGTTTCCCGTTAGCGGAACGAATGATCCTACATAAAATAAGTTAAAATAATATCTCCGTTTCCTTCTAACTCGCCAGTTTC
>NZ_JABBYG020000006.1 GCF_012935325.2 Paenibacillus sp. PL91 | reverse complement strand
CGCTCGACTTGCATGTATTAGGCACGCCGCCAGCGTTCGTCCTGAGCCAGGATCAAACTCTCCAAATTGGTGTTTGAAATGCTCATTACTTTTTTATCGCTTTTTCTCACGATTCGTTAGAATCGTAAGGGCAGTTATTACTCGTTGTTCAGTTTTCAAAGAGCAATCTTTTTTCTTTCGTTCCGGTGTATTTCTTGGCCGGAATAAGAATATACCATGTACTCGCCCAGTATTGCAAGTGTTTTTTTAAAATAATTTAAATAACTATATTTAAGTGTTGTAATGCTCTGCATCCATTAGATGAAGCAGCAGTGTTTACTGCTGCTTCGGAAGTTAAATATCAAACAGCCGACCGCCCGCAGCTTCATATAAACGCGAATACATTTTTAACGCATAAGTATCCGTCATTCCTGCAATATAGTCGCAAACGAGCCTCGCATTCACTCTGTCGCATGATCCATGCCATCTTCGTTTCCTATCCTCTGGGAGCAGATTCTTATCATTGATCATCGCCTCGAAGAGCATCTCGATGATTTTGCCCCCGCGCCATTCAAAGGTCTGAACCTTCTGCGAGAAGATCACATGATCTATAACTAAGCTTTTCAAATCCTCTAATAACTGCATCGCATCCTCAGCAATGTGCGCTTTGTACCGCAGGCGATTAGATGTGAAAGATGGCTGCGTCTCCAAAATGTCAATCTCATTGATGAAGCCGGACACCAAATCCGCGAAAAACGGCTTCGTTTTATTTTTATAACCGCTATTCTCCGTAAAGATTCGCAGGGCTGCTCCGATTCTAGCTGATGAAATGGACTTATGCCGTTCCACGATCTCGCTTAAATGGTCTAAATGAATTAGATTCAGCTTAAACGCATCCTCCAAATCGTAAGTCGCATAAGCAATATCGTCAGCCAATTCAATAATGGAGCATTCGAAGGTTTTATTTATCGTTTTCCGGTGCTTCCCGGCTTGAAAATCAGTTACCTCCATGAAGTAGGCCTTCTCTTCCGGCGCAAAGCATTGGGTCACCCACTCGAATACCGGCTCGTCCTCTTCAAACACACTGCTTTTGGGCGGTTTTCCCGTTATTTCTGGATTATTTACTTTTTTCATGCTGGCGGGGTATTTTAAAATGGACAGTAATGCCGCTCTTGTTAAATCGAGCCCCGTTTCTATATCGTCTTCCCTATTCGTCAATAACCGAAAGGTATGCGCATTGCCTTCAAAGTTAAGGCCAAATGAGCTCATGCATTTGTTCAAAGCGCGCTCTCCTTGATGGCCAAAGGGCGGATGTCCCAAATCATGGGCTAGCGCCGCTGCTTCTATAAGAGAGATGTCGATTTTGCTTTCCGGCTCTTTAAATCTTTCATTTAAGGTTGTGGCAATCCCTCTAGCGATTTGAGATACTTCAAGAGAATGCGTGAGGCGCGTTCTATGAAAATCGCCTTCGCTGATCCCAATAACCTGCGTCTTGGATTGCAAGCGGCGAAACGCAGCCGAATGAACGACTCTGCCAAAGTCGCGTTCAAAATCATCTCGGATCGATACCCTTTGCTTCGCATTTTCCGTATCGATATACCTTTGAATATCCGTATCATTATAAAATGAATTCGACGCATGTTTATAGAGAATCATAGACTCGCTCCCAGTTGGATTCTTTTAGAAGTATTTTAGCAATATATGGTCTTTATTAGAAGCAATAAATGAAGAAATCGTAAAGGAGCGCTTTCGTTTGGGAAAAATATTCGCATTTTACGGCCCTTCCGCGTCTGGCAAGTCCGAAATACAGAAAGAACTGACCAATAGCGGCTGCCAAAAAATCATTACGGCAACGACTAGGCCCTCTAGGCAAAATGAAGAGGCCGGCGTTCATTATATTTTTATGGATGCCGAGCAATTTGATCAGCATATTCAGGCAAACGCGTTTATCGAGTGGACGCGTTACAACGGACACTCATACGGAACGCTCAAATCAAGCATCGAGCATATTTTGAATCAAGATGGCACGGCCCACATCGTTCTAGACTTAGCAGGCGTCCTTTCACTGAAGAAGCTATACCAAGATATCGTAGCTGTCTATGTCGGCGCAAATATCGAAACGATTGCGAGAAGACTTGAACGGAGGGGCGGACTTCCGGCGGAGAACGGCAAAAGGTTAAAAAAAGCGGAACAGATTGAACTAAGCAGCGAGTATATCCAGCATGCTGATGTAATCGTATGGAATCATGACGGCGTCGATTTTAACGAAACGATGAAGAAGGTTAAGGAGATTATAGAAGCCGATTGACCGTGATCGTTGAAAGTAAAGCAAGTGCAATAAAGGCCGAGCCCCACATGTGTGCGAGGCTCGGCCTTAACGTTATTCAATAACAAGTATTCGCGGCGAAGTTTGATGGATCACTCTCGATGATAACCAAGAACCAAGACTAGCTGAAATTACGCTTAGCAGAGCAACTGCTATTATGCCACCCCATTCCCGTATTAGAGGCAATTGCACAATTCCGTAACCCGAGAAAAGGTCTGACAATAAGATTGGCAGCACATAAACACCCACAACGATCCCGATGACAACTCCAATTGCAGATAACGCTGCGACCCCTCCCGAGATGGCCATTCTGATTTGATTGGAGGTCATGCCTATGGATTTATAAATACCGTAGGTTTTGCTTTCCTTTCGAATGCTCATCCGGCATATGCTATAAATAATCATGAAGGTAACACCAACAAACAACAGCCCCATCAAACTCATTGGCAAAATCAAAATAGTCGCTGCGTCCTTATAGACGGAATCCAGTAATGTCTGCTGGGTCACCGCTGTAATAGAATCCTTATATTTTGTATTTAGTTCCTGCACGACTTGATCTGCTAGCTTACTGTCGGCCAGATTAATGAAGCAGAGCTCCGCCGCGTTATAATTTTCATTATATTTTCTAACCACATCTGCCGTAATTCTTGCTGAATAGGACATGTTCGCTATGGCTTGATAGACTCCTGTGATAGTGAGGGTATGCTTATGTCCTTCGATATACACCTCTACAACATCGCCAACATCCTTATCAAGACTTTTGGCAACATTGATGCCTAATGCAATTTCGTTTTTGTTCCGCGGGTTATACCCTTTCAGGACAGCCATTCCCATATCTTCAAAGCTTCCGTCAAGGACGTCTATATTGCCATTCAAGGAATCGCTCTTGGCGACTTCATCGCCCCTTATTTGATCCGAAGCAAAAACGCCATTCAGCGAGCTTATCCACCCGATGTTTTTGATTCTTGGATCATTCCGTACATCCTTCTCCAAATCCGCTCGTGAAAAAGCCGTCTTATTAAAAATAGTTACTGCAATATGAGATGAATCGTATCCCCACAATGGCGCAGTTTGCTGTATGGCGAAAATACTATTCAACAAAACAAATCCCAAAACAAGCACGGCTGACGTAATCGTTGTGAGCACGACGATAAGGACGGAATCCTTCACATTTTTCAGAAGAGGTCTTAGTCCAATAACGAAAGGGACCGGCAATCGCTCAAAGACGCTTTTTGCACCTCTAATGACCTGAAGACGCTTGATTATCTTATTGTTTTCCATTTCGGACATGCCATACCGAATAGCTTGCATCGGCTGTACATAACGCGCTTTGATAGAATAGACCAGCACGCAAAGCAGAACCGCGATTAATACAACGATTCCGGCCAGCATAGCCTTATCGGTCCCTTGCATCGTTACCCATAAATCTCCTGCTTTTAAATATGAAAGCGAGCTTTCCACTATCACTCTCGATAAAAAATGACTGATCGCTAGACCCGGAATAATAGAAACAATAGAAAGCAACGCATACTGCATCACATAAATAGCGACCATTTTTTTGGAGGACAGCCCCAATGACTTTAATATTCCGATCGATTTATAATTGGACAGAATGGCATCGGAAATCGTAAATCCAATCGTATATAACGCAACGAGCATCATGATGATGCCCACAAAAATCATCACAAAGCCTATCAATTTATTAATAATGAAATAGAAGGATGAGATCGCTTCAAAATCGTTTTTGGATTCCAGGTAAGGAGTGCCGAGAGCATCCTCAAAGCTTCGCCAATAACTGCTATGTTGACTATAGTCATTATAACGAAGCCCAAGCATATACATGTCTTCGCCCCGCAGCGAATCAAGCTGCTTATGATAATCCGCGCCGTTCATCCAAATCCGTGCACTGGTTGCAAAAGGACCGCCGTATGGAATATCGACCACTATGGCTGACACCTCAAGCTCAAACAAATGCTCGCCCGTTTTAAATCCAATGCTGTCTCCGATCGTAATTGCATTGGTATTTGCCATCGAAGTAGGAATCCATATGCTCCCTGGCTCGGGACTTAGCCCTTCGTTGCCTTGCGCAAAAACAAACTTTTCTACCTGCGCGGGAATCGCTGGCGTATTCATCATAAACAAAAACAAATTCGCAATTTCTTTGCCTTGAACGGTGGCTCCCGATAAATTTCTGTATGGCAGCAGCTCGGATGTTCGCACTCCGTCCTGCTTATCCCACCAGCTCTTGACCATTTGGGGGTCATGCAGCTGATTCGTCAACGTCAATACTTGATGGGCGCCATTTGTTTTGCGATGAATATCCATAAACACATTTTTAGTATTTGAAATGACTGTAACGGATGTAGCAAGAAGCAGGGTAGATAATAAGATTAACAAAGCGATTATCCCGTTCTGCAGCTTCTTTTTTCTTAAATGAGCGTAACAAAGCGACCATACTGCATACATATCGTTTACTCCTTCCCCGCCACGTAGGAGAAAATGATATGCTCGCGTTCCGAAATACTTGCATGGTCATATTTATCAAACAATAGGATGCCGCCTATTTTGCCATCTCTAATTAATATAAGCCGGTCTGCCCTGCAAGCTGCTTTAATATCGTGAGTCACCATAACGACCGACTGGCCTTGACGGTTCATATTCGTTAAAATATCGAGCACCGCCACGCCTTGATCATAATTCAAGCTTCCCGTAGGCTCATCTGCAAAAATAACGGCAGGTGAATTAATGAGCGCTCTGGATATAGCTGCTCTTTGCTGCTGTCCGCCAGAGGCTTGCGCTGGCATGCGATTGCTTAGCGCCTCGATATCCAGCTGCTTTAATAGGAGATGCGCCTTGCTCTTCAATTCACTTTTGCGATAGCCCGCAACATAACCGGGCATTACGATATTTTCGAACAGTGTAAGGTCGGGCACCAAATTAATGCTTTGATAAATATAGCCGATTTTCTTCGCTCTAAATTGTGCCAGCTCTTTCTCGTTATATTGGTCAATGCGTTGCTCTCGAAAATAAACCTCGCCAGCCGTTACACTATCAAGTCCGCTTAATAGATAGAGCAGCGTCGACTTCCCGGAGCCCGAATTGCCCATGATGACGGTAAAGTCTCCTTCATAAATGTCTAAATCAATGTTGCGGAGCGCATGAAACTGCTCGCTTCCGGTCGAATAGGTTTTGCATAGATTCGCTGCGCGAATAATTGCTTTTTTGGACACCGCTAAGCCCTCCCGTATTGCTGTTATCTAGTCATTGTAAGGGGCCGTTGTAGATAAATACTTATCAAGTTATTAATAAAGTATTACAGCATCTGCTTAACAAATGGGAATGGAAAAACGAAATACCGTCCCTTGATCCTTTATGCTTTTAAAAGAAATCGTTCCGCTATGCGCCTCAATAATGTGCTTGCAGATCGATAGCCCCAGCCCGTTCCCCTCCTGCTGCGGCTTGGTACTCTGTTGTCCTTTGAAGTAGCGCTCGAAAATAAACGGCATGTCCTGCGGAAGAATTCCCTTACCCGTGTCTGCAATCGTTACATTCAAGCTCCCCTCTTCAAGCTCGACGCTCATCCGAATCGAATCGCCCGCAGCCGTATGCTTTAACGCATTCGCAACTAGATTAGAAATAACCTGCTCTATACGATTAGCGTCAACATTAATGAGCACATTCGCAATTTCCGGCGGCTCTATGAAAGCTACCCCCGTAGAGCGAACATAATGACTAATCGGTTTGATAATAGTCGACAGCATGCTTTGACTGTATTGCTCGGTCAGGTGAATGGATATTTGGCCTAGCTCCTTTAAGGCATGCAGGAGGAGGTCCTCTACAAGGCGCGCCATTTTGTCCGTATTCGTCTGCATCACTTCAACATAGCCCATCACCGATTCCATATTGGGACAGACCCCTTCAAGAATGGCATCTATGTATGCTTTGATTGTCGTAAGCGGCGTTTTAATATCATGCGAAATATTCGTAATAAGCTCCTTTTGCGCTTTTTCTTGCTCTGCCCGCTGCTCACTCAGATACATAATCTCCAAGCGCATTTGGTCAAATACCGCATATACCTCGCCTATTTCATCTATTCTGGCATACTCGGCCTTTTGCTCGTAATCGCCTTTCAAAATCGCTTCGGAATAGTCCTTTAATTTATGAACGGGCCGAATAATATGGCGGTTGATTTTAAATCGAAGAAAGCCTAGCAGGGCGATTAAAATGATCAAAAACGAGAGGAGGATGATCATTCGGATAAGCGGCACTTCGTGGGCTTGTTCATTTTCGATAACGCTTGTCGGTAGCGTGAAAATAGCATTTCCGATTTGCTGGTTCGTTCGTTCATCCACGACAGGAAAAGCGATTTTAAACTTATTCTTTTGTACCTTGGAGGTGTATAAATCATAATGAAGCGCCGATCTAGCATCAACTTTTGTTATGGCCTTGTTGCCCGAGAAAGTGCTGAAGCGAATGCTGCCATCCAGCTCCGCAAACAAGAGGGACAGATCGTTAGCTTTGCTCATCGCTTGAAGAGTATCACCGATTGCTTCTTCCTGTATTTCAGCATGATGCCGCTCCAGATATAACATGATTTCGCTCACCTTTAAACGCACTTGATTAATGATGAATGCTGAATCAGCCTTATCCTCGCTCTTGTAGCTGTCGATCAGCAAGGAAGCGCCACAGCCGATTATGATAGCAAGACAAATAAAAACGGCCGCAAACCACGTTTTAAACCAGCTATTTAAATGCATAAACTTCTCCTATCTCACGCGTCATCCAGGCTGAACTTATAGCCAACGCCCCAGACTGTTTTAATATAGACGGGGTTTGAAGGATCAGCCTCGAGCTTTTCTCGTATTCGGCGAATATAGACGGTTATGGTGCTTTCATCACCATACTCCGCATAGCCCCAAATCGCATCGAGCAGTTGGGCCTTTGAGAACACTTGATTGTTATGTTTAGACAAATAAAATAACAGCTCAAATTCCTTGGCAGACAAAGCGATCTCCTTGCCACCTACCGTTACGCTATACGCCTTCCTGTCGATCACGATGTTGCCAAAGCTCAGACGGTCTTCATGGGGGCTCGGCGCTCCGAAGCTGTCCATTCTACGTAAATGGGCATTGATTCTAGCCATCAGCTCGCTTAAGGAGAAAGGCTTTGTCATATAATCATCCGCTCCAAAGCCAAGGCCAAGAACCTTATCCGTGTCGCTGCCTCTCGCGCTCAGAATAAGGATGGGCGTTTGACTCTTTTGGCGAATTTGACGGCAAAGCTCAATGCCATCCACGTCTGGAAGCATAATATCCAATACAATAAAATCCGGCTGCCAGCTGTCTAGTGCAAGCAAAGCGTCTCTTCCATTTTCAGCAATAAGCGCTTCATAGCCGTTGATCGTTACATAATCCTTGATGATGCGGGAAATATCCTGCTCATCTTCAATGATGAGTATTTTGCGCGGTCGATTCATCGTTTTACTCTCCAATACAAATCCATTCAGGAATGTTTAGCGAATGATCGCTTTATAGATCTTGCAACTTATTCGACAGCTTCCAGCATTATCCTTTACTCATTTACAAAGGATTCTATAGATTGAGCAAATAAAGGAGCAAAGCCTTTTGAACATGCATCCGGTTCTCAGCTTGCTGATAGATGATGGATCGTTCCGATTCAACCAGCTCTGCTTCAATCTCGAATCCTGGATGAATAGGCATGTCATGCATAATATAAGGTGAGTTTCCATTAAGCATGTTCCTATTCAAATTGAAACAGCGGCAGCCATGGACGAGAGAATAAAGTCCTAGTTGCCGCTGTTTTATTGAACAATAGTTCTTCCTTCGTCTATCTTAGCTGGATCATGAATCGTTCGCTGTTCGGCTAGCTTTAACATGTTTAAGCTGAGCCACGATGATGACGCTTATAATGACCAGAAGGAACCATGAGCTGATCTTGCTAAAACTAACCAGCTGCCAGGTTTGGTGCTGATCAGGGTATTTCCAAGCATCAAAAAACGTAGCAATATTTTCTGCTAGCCAGATGAAGAAACCTACAAGGATAAAAGCGATCGATAAGGGCATTCGGTAAATTGTCGTCCGTACCTGATAGATGATCCGTGTCTTCCAGAAGACAATAAACACTAGCGCCGTCAACCACCATCGAAAATCAGGAATAAAATGATGCGTGAAGAAGTTGAAATAGATGGCTCCTCCGAGCAGCACAGAAGGTGTAAGCCCCGGCCAGCCGGTCATGTCCATCCGCAGCCTCCGCCATACCTGACACATAAAGCTTGCTACGCTCGCATACATAAATCCGCTGTAGAGCGGGACACCGAGCAGCTTCGTATAACCAGGCTCTGGATATGACCATGATCCCATCCCTACCTTGTATATCTCCAGCAACAAACCAATGAAGTGAAATATACAGATGACTTTGATTTCGTCACGTGTCTCTAATCCGCTGCGGTACATGAAGTATTGCACGCCAAGCAGTATAAGCAAGATGGCATCATAACGATGAATGAAAGGCACCTCTATGGCGCTGGAGAGAGCTAATGTCCCAAAGATCGCAACAGGAAATAGGCAGCTCATCGCCTGATGATAGCCAAAATGCAGTAGTTGTATGATTGGTTTCAAATGTATGTATTTCCTCCCCGTCAAAATCAAATCGAATCGATATGCATCGCTTAATGACAATAATAATAACGTGTTGCACAAAAAAAAGTTTTACCTATTGTAAACTGCTCATTCACAAAATGGCGCAGCATCCGTCTAATCCCTTCATTTCTATCCGCATTTTTGATTAATAATATGCATAAGGTACAGCGTCTATCACTTCCAATTGATTCCGTTGAATGATATAAATAAGTCTTTATAGCTATTGAAAAATTCACTATATTGCATTTAAAAATCAACTTTCTATTATTTATAAAACTTTATTATATGGAAAGATTTACATATGCTAGAATGAGCTTGTGTACAAGGTACGCAAAATTACTAGATAGGAGATGAGTTTAATGATTGCTAGACATCCATGGTTTCGTTTGCTGCTAGCTACAGCTTTAAGCTTCAGTGTTCTATTCTCCAGTATCAGTTATGTACCGCAAGCCCATGCAGAGGGCCCGAGCGATCCGGCTCCCGAAATTTTGCATGTTGGCACAGCTAACGGCAAAAAAGTGCTTTTCGATAATACTCACGGTCAAACAGCCGGTGCAGCCGATTGGGTCATTGATGGCGCTTTTTCCGATTTCGGAAATGCTTTAGCGAATGAGGGTTATGATGTTAAAGAACTGCGTAAATCAACGCCGATTGTCCTAAGCGATCTTTCCGATTATGATGTATTCGTCGTTGGTGAAGCCAACATTCCATACAAGGCGACGGAACAAGCAGCAATGCTCCAATATGTGCAAAATGGCGGAAGCATCTTTTTTATAGCGGATCACTATAATGCAGATCGCAACAAGAACCGTTGGGATTCCTCGGAGGCGTTTAACGGCTACCGCCGCGGCGCATGGAGCAATCCAGCACAAGGAATGAATGCCGAAGAAAGCAGCTCCGCAGCGATGAGCGGCGTAGTTAGCTCGGATTGGCTAGGCTCTAATTTTGGAGTCCGCTTCCGGTACAACGCGCTTGGCAATGTAACGGCTAATCAAATTGCAGCTCCAGCTCAAGCCTTCAATATTACAGCCGGCGTTTCTACTGTAGCGATGCATGCCGGTTCGACGCTCGCTATTATCGATCCTAATAAAGCTAAAGGAATCGTATACCTGCCTGCCACCACTGCGAAATGGAGCAATGCCGTCGATCAAGGCGTGTATGCGGGAGGAGGAATTGCAGAGGGGCCATATGCTGCCATTTCCAAAGTAGGCGCAGGCAAGGCTGCCTTCATTGGCGATTCCTCGCCGGTAGAAGACGCCACTCCAAAGTACAAAAGAGAAGAAACGGGCGGCACCAAAACAACCTACGCTGGCTTTCAAGAACAAGATGATGCGACGCTTCTCGTTAATGTAGTGAACTGGCTTGCGCTGCAAGAGAGCTATACGAGCTTGAATCAAGTCAGCGGGCTTACGCTTGACCAACCTACACCGCTTCTGGCTATAGAAAATCCACAGACATCCACTGAGCCGCAAAGCGAGCCTTGGTCTGCTCCAGCAGCGGGCTACAAATGGTATGACCCTTCAACGTTCAAGGCTGGCTCATACGGCTATGGCACTGGAGGTGGAGATCCTGGGGAGCCTGGAGGCGGAGGCACGGGTGTCTTCTTCTCTGAATATATCGAAGGAAGCAGCAACAACAAAGCGGTGGAAATTTATAACGGCACGGGCGTTAGCGTTAATTTAACGGGATACTCCATCAGCTCATCTAATGTCGGAACGGCCATTAATTTAAGCGGGACGCTCGCCAGCGGCGACGTGTATGTAGTAGCGAATCCAAGCGCGGCAGCTGGCATTTTGTCCCAAGCCGATCTGCTGTCCAATAATTTGAGCTTTAATGGCGATGATTCCGTCACATTGAGCAAAAATGGCACGAGCCTCGACGTGATTGGTACCGCAGGCATCTCGTTTGGCACGGACAAGACACTCGTTCGCAAAAGCACGGTTACAGCCGGTACGACAATATACGCTGATGCACAGTGGGATGCTTTGGCAAATAATACGATTACGAACCTCGGAAGCCATACGATTACTTCTTCCAATCAACCGCCGGTAGTCGCCAATCCGATTGCGAATCGGAGCATTGCGGTCGGAAGCGGCGCGTCGATTATTGATGCAACGAATACATTCAGCGATCCCGATGGCAACGCCCTAACTCTATCGGCTGTATCAAGCAATGCTTCGGTTGCAACGGTTAGCGTTGCTAGCAAGCAGCTCACTATTAATCCGCTGGCTGCTGGTACGGCTGCCCTTACGGTTACGGCCGCTGATGGGAACGGAGGCTCGGTAAGTACAACCTTTACGGTCACGGTTACGGCCGCTTCTACTGTGATTTTAAATGAAGCTTTCGAGAGCGGCAGCAAAGGCTCTTACACTGCAGGAAATGTCGCGTTATCTAGCGGATCATGGAATATGGATAATGCATTAATCGGCAACCTTAGCACGGATAAGAAAAATGGGCTGCAAGCAGCTCGTATTAAATCAGCAGGATCAATCTCGATGAACTTCGATGCTGCGGGTGCCAAAACGGTCAAAGTAAGCCATGCATCCTTCGGCACAGACACAGGCGCAGTCTGGAAGCTGCAAAAATCCGTTAACAGCGGGACGAGCTGGACGGATGTCACTGGAACCTTTTCACCCTCTTCTACTCTCGCAGTCCAGACTATAACCGTAAACGAGAATGCGAGCGTTCGCTTCCGTATACTCGTATCCGGTACGTCTGGCAGCCGAATCAATATCGATGATATTCAAATTTTCAACTGAGCATAAATGCAGCTGGCTACCGAGATGATCTCGGTAGCCTGCTTTTCTTTTTAGACTGAAACGCTGCTTCATCCCATCTTTTTCACGGAATGCTTTTGCTCCTGACGCTTCTGCTGAACCTCGTCCAAATAAAGCGTAAACTTCGAATCCCCGCTATAAGAAATATAAAGCCAGTCTAGCGCACGCGTCATGGCGATATAAAACAGCGATACCTCGCGTTCCTCAACCTCTTCAAGCGAAAAAGGCATATTCTCGGCATTTACGATAAAGACGGCGCGGAAATCAAGCCCCTTCACGCTATCAATATCCGATACGTTAATCGCATCAACGGAACTATCGAATTCCTGATTGGCATCCATATTGTCCGTCATCCAATTCACCTTCAGCCCTTGCCCCTGAAGCGCCCGGCGGATCGAGTCCGTGTAGGAGGAATAATAGTTGTTTTTTACACGGTACAAGATGACCATCTCGGATAAAGGAACCTTATGTTCGTTTTGCAAATACCGAATTTGCTCCGTTACGGCCCGCAGCTCCTCCTGAAAGCTGGCGGATCGGCTCAGCGACGGCTCCTGCCCCATTCTCCGAGTGCTCTGAGGAGGGATAATCTCCACCCCTTTTGCCGAGCCTAGCTTCACCTTGTTCTGGAACAGCGAATGCCGCTGATAGAAATCCCATGCAAACTGGGCAATCTGGGCCGTATTGCGGTAATTAATAGAAAGAATACGCGACCGACCGCGAAAATCCAGCCCCGTGTCCTGCAGCAAGCTCGACTTGCGCTTCATAAACGTTTGCGCCCGATCCTCTACCAGCAGCAGATTTTGCGTAACCGGATTAAGCAAGTAGCTAAGCAGCTTTAGCCATTCCGGTTGAAAATCCTGTCCCTCGTCGATCAGAATCGCTTCATAAGTAGGAAAGATCGCTTCCTTCTTCGCAAGCTTGCCGATGAGTGAGGGGATATCCGTATCCCGGGCATTCAGCGCTTTTTTCAGCCATTCATGAAAGTTATAGACTTCGACGTTTTGCTGGCGAGGCTTGCCTTCTTTTTGCTCCTCCAGCCTAATCCAGTCCAGCAGATCCTCCGGTTCTTCCATCCTCCGGTCGATCGTTTGCCGAAGGCTTTGCGATAAGGCGATGCTGCTGCAAAGGACAAGAATTTTCCAATCCGGATGATGATTCGCAAGATGCTTGGCACGGCTGGCGAGGACAAGCGTTTTCCCGCTTCCTGCCACGCCGCGAATGAGCCGGTGGCGATCACCGAGCTGTTCTGCCATATTTTCCTGATGCAGATCCAGCACCTTCATATTTTGAAGCGAAAGCACAAACTGCTCCTGATGCTTCTGATTACTCGGCTGGCGAAACTCTGCGCTGATCCTCGCCTCAGGAATGAGGTGATTGCGAATAGATCTAATTTCCTCTTGCGATAAAATGTGACGCTTGCGGCTCCATGCTGTGAACATGCCTTGGATCTTTTCAATCAAGGAATCGGCAGTGAAGCCCTCATCATCCGAATCGATCTCGTCACGGCATAGCACAAATTGCTGTGCAATGACATCGTATAAGCTATATTCGATAAAGTCGCTCAGCTTCATCCGTGTAAAAGCCGTTCCAAAGCCATGCGGGAATTTTAACTCTCCTTGAAATTTGCCTTCCCGTTGAACGAGGCTGTCGTCCTTCTTAAGCTCGCCCACCACATGCCGCATGCTCTCCCTAGCTTCTTGATAAGGGTTCATAACGGTTTCCATTTGTCCGCCCGACCCATGCAGCAGCCACTCATCTCGGCCAACCTCGAATAAAGCAGATCTCGTATAATCCTTCACTTGCAGAACGACTAATCCTAGATCGGGGCCTATAATGACAAAGTCAGGCCGGCTCCCCTGAATCTCTGGCTCAAAATAAACCACATAATCGCTCGGCAAATGATCCTTCAGCGTCCGAAACAATAGCCGTTCCCCGGCAGTCGCGCTCGTCCGAATAACCTCAGGAACCATATAAGCCATCCTTTGTCACCTCCAGTTCGATTTTCTTCGTTCTTTTAAGTATAAACGATCTTTGGGGGATTGGTATGAGAAAATAGGGAAACAAAAGAATAAAAAAAGAGGCGCAGCCTGCTTCGGCTCGCCCCTCTGGTGCATCTTTCCAAAACGCAGAACTCCGCATCTGCTATTCGATCGGGATGACGGAAGCCATTACTTCGAATACATTCGTATTTCTCATCCATTCAGAGATGATGCGAATATCGTTAGCTAATACGCGATCTTCGTCCAAAAATTCCACATGCTCGCGACATCTGTCGTAGATCCATTTTGTTCCCTTTCCAAGATATTCCGGACCTCGAAAATCGACGGCTTGTGCAGCGCATAGAAGCTCGATGGCAAGCACCGAATAAGCATTGAGTACGATTTGATTCGCTTTACGAGCTGCGATCGTTCCCATACTGACATGATCTTCCTGATTGCCCGACGAAGGAATAGAGTCTACGCTGGCAGGATGTGCAAGCGATTTATTTTCAGAAACGATCGAAGCAGCCGTGTATTGGGCAATCATATAGCCAGACTGAACGCCTCCGTCCTTCGCAAGAAATGGAGGAAGCTGCTCATTCAAATGCGGATTTACGAGTCTTTCGATTCGTCGTTCTGAAATATTCGCGAGCTCAGATGTGCTAATGGAGAGATGGTCCATCGCGAGCGCAATCGGCTGGCCGTGGAAATTCCCGCCAGATATAACGCGACTCTCGGCTGCGAAAATAAGCGGATTGTCGGTTGCAGCGTTCATTTCGATTGCTACCTTCTCTTGGATATATCGCAGGGCGTCCCGGGTTGCTCCGTGAACTTGCGGAGCACATCGAATAGAATAAGCATCCTGAACGCGCAATTGACCTTGGCTTGTTATCAGCTGACTTCCGAGCGTCAAGCGCCGGATATTTTCGGCTGATTGTCCCTGCCCAAGGTGAGGGCGAATCGCATGGGTGAGCGGCTCGAAAGCATCGCGGATGCCTCGAAGCGCCTCTGCCGTTAACGCGGCTGTACAGTCCGCCCATCTTGATAAATTTATAGCATCAAAGCAAGCAAGCGCGCCGATACCCGTCATCACCTGCGTACCATTAATCAAGGCAAGGCCTTCTTTGGCTTCTAGCACGATTGGCTGTAAGCCGGCTCTCGCCAAAGCCTGATTGCCAGGCAGACGTTCATTCCGATAATAAGCTTCACCCTCGCCAATCAGCACGAGAGCCAAATGAGACAAGGGCGCTAAATCCCCGCTTGCGCCGAGCGAGCCTTGCTCGGGGATGACCGGCGTTACTCCAGCATTCAGCATCTCGACAAGCAGCTGAACAACTCCCGGCCTGATCCCGGAGTAGCCCAGCGATAAGGCGTTGATGCGCAGCAGCATGGTCGCTCTTACCGTTTCAACCGCTAGCGGCTTTCCAATGCCGCAGGCATGACTTCGTATAAGATTTAGCTGCATGCGCTTCGCATCGTCCGGCGAGATATAGGTATCGCTGAATTTCCCAAAGCCGGTCGTCAGCCCATACACCACCCGCTTCTCACTAAGCAGCTTTTTGACATACTCCCGGCTGAGCCTCATCTTCTTGAAGCCATCTTGACTTATCTTCACTCTCGCCATAAAGCGGGCTACCCGGATAACATGGTCAATCGTCATCGTTCCTCCGTTAACGAGCACTAGCCTCTCGCTCATAGCTCCCACCTGCTTTTCGAGTAATTAAAAAAACCAATACCCTCGTCGTTAAGGTACCGGCTTCTAATCACTAAACATTAAACAATGAATACGAATTGAACGTTGGCGATGTACATCACGATCGATCACTTTAATTATATGTTTGCAGTTACCGCGAAATACACGGGCAGTATCCCGAATTTCAACCACTTTTTCGATGTATGCACGTTAATATCTTTAAATCCTGCATCTTTCAGCTTTTTCTTAACTTCCTTTGTGAATAGAAAATGTGCTTGTGAGCGAGAGAAGTTATGATCCGAGCTGCTCGAATAAAAAAGCTTTTGAACAGCATACCTGATAAGTTTTGTTTTGAAAATTCCCCTTCTCGAGAACAAATAATCAAATATATATCCTGAGCCATGAACGAGCAAAAACACCTTCCCATTCGGGTAGAGCACACGGTACATCTCTTTCAGCACCTGTTCGGTATCTAGATATTGCAGCGCCACTCTGCACACCACAAAATCGACGGAATGTCGCTCAAGCGGTATGTGATGGGCATCTGCCACCTTCGCAACAATTTTGCAATTAACATCGTTCATTTCTTCAACAAGCGCTTCTATCAGCTCTATCTGATTTTCGTTAGAATCAAATCCATATATAATGTCTGGTCCGTTTTGGAGTAGAGAAACGATCGTCGCCCCTCCGCCACAACACAAATCCAGTATGCTTTTTCGATTTTTGGCTTCTTTCAAAAGAAGGGTATCAAAAAAATCAGGATCATAAACCTGCCTATTGTGTTCATAACAGGCATAACCAAATGGTTCATCCATAATCTTCAGATCATGGGATACAACACCGTGCGAAATCATAGCATTCATTTCCTCCGCAGTCGGTCGTTGAATGCTTGTTCTACTCATGCCATTTTCTCCGCAATAGAGATACGCTGCACTTTCCAGCAGCCGTTTATTAACAATAATCTTCGCTTTTATTTTTATGCTCAATTCATTCTATCCCCCAATTTGAGGATAATATTGGCTTATTGAAGTGCATTTAAAGTCAGACAGCAAGCTTTGTATTTTTGTATAGGTATCCCCGAGCCCATAATATCTTCTAATGCTATTTGCCCAAGAAGTATTAAAGATGCGAGGCTGATCTTGATCTAAATCATAAGGATGAATATAAAATACAAAGGAACCGTTATTTCCAATAATTCTGCTTGCTCCTAAATGAAAGTAACGATATGGATATATACGGAAATAACCGCCTCCGCCCCATGGGAAATTGACTCCAGCCAAGCGATTTACAGGCAACGGTATTTCCCATAGCTCCTCTTTTATTTTAAAAGAATGAGAAACGGATGCATCCAAATTGAATTTGGAATAGAGATTGTTATACGTATTCGGAATAATGCTTGAATCGTATGAAAAACCTTCTTCTATTAAAATCTCGAGCGCCCACTCCGTCATTGAAAAACAAGGTGCCCGATATCCATACACTTTTGAACCTATTAATTGTTCTAAGATGTCCTTTGACATTTGAATGTCCTCTTTAAATTGTTGGGGAGTTTGCTGATATACCAACCGATGGGAATAGCCATGCGAGGCTATTTCGTGGCCTCTTCGATGGATTTCTTTGATCAAATCCGGCCTTTTTTCTGCGATCCACCCCAAGACAAAAAAAGTCCCGATCGAATCATTTTCATCCAGCAGGTCCAGGATTTGATGAATAGGCTGCTCAAGCCTTAATTCGTAGCCCTCCCAGTTAGAGAGAGACAATTGCGGGCTGCAAAACCAATCCTCCACATCAACGGTGAATGCCATTCTCATATATATCCCTCCCCTCTAATCTATTATTCATCAATCCCTATCATATGGCAAGATTTGTATGACGAGGAAAAATTCCAACTGGATTTCATGCAATCTAATTACGAGATACACGAAATTCCTCAACATACTTCTCATAATCCCACTCCGCCAAAAACTTCCGTGCTGCTCCTTGTCCAGACAGAAATAGCATCTCCCGGTCCTGAGCGCTCAGCCCAAACTGCGTAGCGCCCACTCCACCTGTCGGGATAAAAATGGTTCGGCTTTCGGAATGGCTGTCCACATGGCGCTGGTCATGGGCTTTCAGCATCGTTTGGAACATGGCACGAAACATGGAGATGGGACCGCGAATGTCATACAATGAGGCTTCCGTCTGTTCGCCTAATAGCCGGAATCCGAACGTCGGCCAATTCGGAATTCCGTCTACGTCAAAGAGCCAGATGGGATAGTTGCTGAGGAGCCCTCCATCGAGGATATAGAACGGTTTCCTTCGTAGCTTTGTCTTTAATCGGTAAGGCTGAAAAAAGTAAGGAAGCGTCGTGCTCATTCTAACCGCGGCAGCTATGGGGAACTCTGAGGGGGAAATAGCATAGCGCGACAAATCGTCTGGCAAGACCAGCATCTTTCCGCTGCTAATGTCGGAAGCAATAATTTTCAGCCTTCCTTCCGGCAAATCACCAAAGGTAGACACCCCTTTTTGATTCAGCCAGTACGTTAACCTATCCTCTAGCGGTGTGTTTAAGTATATGCCTGAACGAAAAAGAACAGGGAGCGCCGTCCCGACAATCGGTAAATAATGAACCCACGTTTTTCCTAGCAAAAGAGAATAATCGAGCGTATTCATAATGTCTATTAATTCGCTGGCATTATACCCGCAGGCCAGAAGCGCAGCAACGACGGATCCTGCGGAGGTTCCCGCTAAGCGCTCCCACTGGTATCCGCTTGCCTCCATTTCTTGTATAGCGCCAATGAACGCAATTCCCCGCACTCCCCCGCCTTCAAAGACAGCATCCGCTTTCATAAACGTCTCTCCTTCCAGCCCCCAGGAGTTATACAAACGTTCAATGATTTTATATATACATATAAGATTTTATCGAAATCATGTATGAAAAAGGCAGCTATCGTTACCTCGCAAAAGCTGTGCATTGTAATAATCGTGTGATCGATTCGTTCGATTTCCTCATAACCTCGTTTATATCCATGGTGAGCAATTGACCATCCTTCATGACGATCCGGCCGTTTACCATAGTCAGAACCACATCCGAAGATTTTGCCGAGTACACAATCCGTGCATAAATGCTTTGTTCGGTATTCACTTGAGATTCATTCGGCCACGTATGCGGCTTTCTCAAATCAAGGATAGCCAAATCCGCCTTCTTCCCGACCTCAATGCTGCCAATCTCTTTCTCTAAACCAAGGGAACGAGCTCCGCCGAGGGTTGCCATTTCGAATGCCTTTTGCGCACTAGGCTGAATCGTGGGATTGATATGAAGACCTTTTTGAACTAAAGCGGCCAGCTTCATTTCTTGAAATGCGTCCATATTGGTATGGTCTGCCGCATTGTCAGCCCCTACACCAATATTGACGCCGTGTTCCATCATGTTCGGAATGGGGGCTATTCCGGAAGCTAGATACAGATTCGCAGTAGGACAGTGCGCTGCATGGGCACCACGCTTTGCGATGATTTTGATTTCCTGATCATTCACGTGAACGCAATGAGCCAAAACAGTCCTAGGGCTTACCAGTCCAACGGAATCCAGATAATCGATTACCCGCATGCCTGTCTGCTTCATAATGATCGTTTGTTCCTCTTTGGTTTCCGCTGCATGTATGTGAACCCGGGCGTTATACTTATAGGAAAAGTCAGCCGTTAGCTTCAGAAGCTTCATCGTGCAGGCCAAGGAGGAAGCTGGGCAGAAGCAGTACCGAATTCGCCCCCCGTCGCGCCCTTCCCATTTTTCAAACAGCTTCAGACTCTCTTCGAATGCGATATAGGTAGGCTCAACCAGATCATTCGGGTCATTCCCCCCAGGGCTCATCCTATCTGTCATTTTTTTCCCCGAGAAGGCACGGATCCCAGTTTGCGCGATCGCCTCGAAGGCGCTATCGGTATAGTGAACGGACTCCATATCGTAGATGGCTGTTGTGCCACCGAGAAACAGCTCCGCAATCCCTAACATACCTGACCAATAATTTGAATCTCTATCATGAGCAGCTTCAAGGCGTAAAATCTCGTCCAGCCATTGATCCAAATTTTTGTCAGCCACCAGATTTCTAAATAGCGTCCGCGTAAGATGGGTATGGGTTTGGATAAGCCCCGGTATGAGAAATTGGCCCTCGGCTTGAATGACTTCGTCAACTTTGTCAGCAATATCGTCCAATTTACCAATAGCTTCAATACGGCTTCCCACAACGAGAATATCCTGATCCACTAGGACGTCTCTACTCCGGTTCATGGTGACAATCGTTGCGCCACAAATTAAAAGGCGTTTATCTACTTCTATTTTTATTCCAGCCATAAAAAAGACCTTCTTTCTTGATCCTTGGTCTTTGTGCCCTCAACCACTTTGATGCATGAAAACAAAAAACGACCCAGTTGCAGTGGTTATGCATACAGGATCACTTTATAATTCCAGTCAGTATATGATTTTTATCACAAATGGTGTTAAAAAAACAAAGCCTGACGGAAGTTTTTCCCGCCAGGCTTTGCTCGTCTTTACAGATTAAGAACCATAAACCTCAAAGTCGAAGAGTGAGTATCCATATGCTGTACCTCTTGCTGTTCCAAGTACTCTTACATATCTTCCGTTTTTGGCTGTAAACGTAATATCATCGATTGCGCCATTGCCGGTTGTTGTTGTAAAAGCATCTGTCCAAGTTGTCGCATCATTGGAGACTTGGATTTTGTAACCTTTACCATAAGCCGCTTCCCAGTTCAATTTCACCCGGTTAACGCTTTGGGTCGTACCAAGGTCCACATAGATCCATTGGTTGTTGCTTCCTTCAATGCTTGCCCATCTTGTCGACGAATTGCCGTCAGTCGCTTTGGAAGCCTCGAAGCCTGCACCTTCAATTGAGCTTGCTACAGTCGTCTTGCCAAGTGCAAGGTTCGTGCCGGTTGAAGCTGCACTTGTCGTTGCATTTGCTGTATTGCTGTTAGCCGAAAGGTTGCCTGCAGCATCAATTGCTTTTACCGTGTAGCTGTAAGCTGTGGATGCCGTTAGGCCTGTGTCGTTGAAGGTTGTGCCAGTTGGTGTGCCAACTTGAACGCCGCCGCGGAATACGCGGTATCCCGTTACGCCAACGTTATCCGTTGAAGCTGTCCAGCTTAAATTAATTTGGCTGCTTGACGCTGCTGATGCAGTCAGGCTAGATGGAGCTGAAGGCGCTTGTGTATCTGAACCGCCGCTGTAGTCTGGTTTCCACCAGTTTCCGGAAATGAAGAGCATGTTAAGCATATTGAAGGAATCGCTAAAGTAAGATTCTTGCTTGTTCTTCATCCAGTCCCAGCCTGCGTTCACCCAGGCTTGGTGAGCGCTGTTTGTTGTAGCTGCCGAAATGAACGGCGATACGAATACCGCAGTAGCATATGAGCCTCTATCATTACCGTTCAATTGATATCCGTCTTTTACGTTATTCGGGTTACCGCTCGTTTTGCCTTTGATCCATACCGCCATTTTGTCAGCGATAGTCTTGCCTCTGGTATCGCCGTACAAAGCGTAATCCATTACAATTCGTAAAGGTACACGGCTTGCATTGTAGTTGTATTCATTGGTTTCAGGGAACTCATCCAAATAGTTTTGTGGAGCTGGTTGAGGTGGGTTGCCTACAACAAAGTCAGAAATCAGACCCGTGCTTGACGAGTAAGAGGCTGTGAATTGGCTGTAAAGGGTATACAGGTTGTTAATGACGTTCAACCAAGTTTGATCTCCTGTCACATCGTAAAACGCTCTTAAATGGGAAAGCATCCAGTCGGAAGGACGAGTGTTCAAAGCACTCTTCGTATCCCAGTCGCCCAGGTTCAGCCTGTTATTTGTAGTCACATTGCTAACTTTGATTCCGTTCGTGATCATTTTTTTGGCTTCTTCCAAATAGTTGATCGTACCCGTCGATCCCCATTGACGATCGGCAAGAATCAAAGAATAAGCAATGTCCAAGTCTCCGTCAGTAGCGGAGTCGAAATGGCCTTGAGCACTCGCACTGTCCGCTACAACCCAACCCATCAGGTTAGCATTATTCGGACTCTTGAAAGCTCTCGCCGTTTTGAACAGACCATCGTAGATCGTTCTCGCATTTGAATCGTAACCTGCCATCAGAACCGTGATGATCATACCATAGCCTTGTCCTTCAGAAGTTCCAAGAGGATTGAATCCGTCAGCACTGCCGGTTATATCGCCTTTCACATAATAACCGCCTGGCAGTGATGCAAGGTTATTTCTCAGATGTGCGGATTTCCAGTAGTCATAATACGCGGCAACCGAGCTATTCATAGAGGCTTGGCTCACATGGTTCGGCTTAATAATGCCCGAGTAGTTAACTTGCTGTGGGAACGGTTTTTGTTCACCTGCGGCATGAGCCTTCGTTTGAAATTTAGCTGGAGCTCCCAGTAGTGTCATAAGCATGGTTAGACAGAGAAGAATAAGACCCAGCAATTTCATCGTACTTTTATTTGATTTTATTGTGTGCAATTAAAATTCCTCCTTTTATTATGCTGCTGCAATGTTCGTTTCTAGTCCCTACAATCTTCCACTTCTTCGACTTCATCCATAGCTCCTTTCCCGTTGATGAAATTGCCAATTAATTTAAGCGCTTTAACTTTCGGGCGAAAAGTAACTAGCCTATGTAAAAAAGGATTGGAGAAGATACTAGCTGCGCATGATGCACGTCTGTATCCGCCAAGTTACTTTGTAACCCCTCATCCTCAATGAGCAACGGCTTCCCACTCATCATGTGAGTAAATGTAACACACTTTTTTTCTCGTTGTCTACTAAAAAATAAAGCAATGAATAACCTTATATTGGAATAAATGTTTGCATGAATAAAACGCTTTCATTTAAACCTGTAATGTCATTGCTCACAGAAAAAATCAAAAAATCCTAATAAATCAATATTTCCAATCAAATAATTTGCTTGCAAAATGGTCTCATGTTAGATAATCCGCCATTTGGCAATTGGGAATCCATCTACGAAAAACAGGTACTTAGACCTGCTTTGTTAATATGCTTCTGCATACTTAATATGGAATGGATTCCGTTATATTTAAATAGGAAACGATCTGAGGAATAACCATCTAGTCGGGTTATGTGATTTCACCATCACCCTGGGTAATCCGTAATAACCCCATCCACTCCCAGCTTCTTCATCCGCTCCATGTCTCCATCGTTTTGGATCGTCCACGCGATCACTTTTCGATTTCGGTCATGGATTGCCTGAACGATCTTCTCGTCAAGCAGCTCATGGGTGTAGTTAATGTATGCCGCATAAGAGGTTAGCTCATCCAGCGTCTCATTCGATAATGGATGTTGATCCTCGTGTATAAGGGCAGCGACAGGAATGTCCGGGAGCAGGTCGTGAATACGACGCGTAGAGTCAAAGTCGTAGGATTGAATGATGATGCCTGCGCTGTTCTTGACTTTCCCCATTCCCTTTATTCGACCTTTACCATCAAACTCAGTATGATTAAGACGAAGCTCGTATCTGCGCACAACGTCTGCCACCTTCTCTTCAATTCCTGGAAACAGCTTTGAATCCTTAATCTCGATGAGCATGCCTATCTTTCCAGCGAATCGATCCATCACATCATGGAATGATAATATTTTTTCGTCCGCATCGTCCGCACTTGCCTCGCTCCCTGCTTTCATTCCTTCAAGCTCGTTCAACGTATACTCGTCCACAGAACCTGAATGCTCCGTCGTTCGATCCACCGTATCGTCATGAATAACGACGAGTTCTTCGTCCTTGCTCAGCTGCACATCAAATTCAATAAAGTCTGAGCCAAGCTTCTCGGCCTCCTCGAAGGCGGCCATCGTATTCTCAGGCGCATAACCGGAAGCTCCACGATGCGCGAAAATTAAAAATCCTTCTGGTGTGTTGGGATTGGATGCAGATACGAACAACGTCGCGCAGCACAGCGCCAACAGCAGCAATCCAATCCTGCGCCAAATATAAGCTGGTTTACGTCTTTCCATCGTTCCACCTCCAAATAGGTTTGCACAACTGCTTACTAATGATATCTCTCGCAAAAACAAGCTCAAGCGCTCGTAGTCTTATTACATTAAACATGCGGAGCGCTGCCCGAAACAAAAAAACGGCCAGATCTGCCTTTCACGAAGGCTGATCTGACCTAATTAACAACTTATTCCGTTCCGAATGCTCACCCCGGAAAATCCGTAATGACGCCATCCACGCCAAGCTTCTTCATACGCTCCATGTCCTTTTCATTACGCACCGTCCATGCCATCACTTTACGGTTACGCGCATGGATATTCCGAACAATATCCTCGTCGAGCAGGTCATGGCTGTAATTAATGTATGACGAATATGATGCAAGCTCATCGAGCGTTTCAGGTGCCAGGGGGTGTTCATCCTTGTGAACAAGTACTGCAACCGGAATATCCGGCAGCAAGGCGTGCATGCGACGAATCGATTCACGTTCGAAAGATTGAATAATGATGGCTGCGCTGTTCCTGCTTTTCCCTACAGCCCGTACTCGCTCCGAGCCCCCAAATCCAGCTACCTGCAGCTGGGGTGCTCTCCGCTTCAAAGCCTCAGCCACCTTCTCTTCAATCCCTGGATAGAGCAGCGGCTCCTTCAACTCGATAAGCATGCCCATTCTGCCAGCGAACCGATCGAGCACCTCTTGAAACGATAATAGGGATTCGTCTGCAAAAATAGCGTTAGAGTAGCTCCCCGCATCCATCCCTTGAAGCTCGCTTAACGTATACTGGCTAACATACCCTGTAAAGGCTGTCGTTCGATCAACCGTAACGTCGTGAATAACGACAAGCTCACCGTCCTTGCTCAGCTGCACATCGAATTCGATGAAGTCGGCGCCAAGCCGCTCGGCCAGCTCGAAGGCAGCCATCGTATTCTCAGGAGCGTAGCCGGATGCGCCGCGATGCGCGATGATGAGAACATCCTCGGCTGTATGGAGATTAGAAGCAGATATGATCAGCGTCGCGCTGCAAAGAAATAACAATGCCAATCCGATCCTGCGCCAAACACTAGTTGCTCTTCGACTGGTCATTGCTCTACCTCCTTCCAACTGAACCGTTTAGCCATCTGATGACTTAGGATGTTACGCGGTCTTCCCGTACAATCCGAAGCAAGCGGTCCGGCGTGTTTGTCGTAATGCGCATATTCGGATATTGCTCTACAATACGGGCAAGGATATCAGATTCGTCGACCGTCCATACTCCCAGATCAATACCATGCTCAGCCATTTCATCGACAAAGTCAGGCGTGACGAAAGCATAGTGCATGGACACGCTCGCAGCTCCCGTGTACCGAAGCTGTTCAACTAGCAGCGTTGGCTTGCCTAAGAAAATAAGCCCCGTCTGGATCGAAGGATCGATCTCGTTCGCCCGCTTCATGGAGTCATGGTCGAAGGATGAGAGTACGACCTCCTCCTGCATGCCGTGACGCTGAATGAGCGCAATCACCTTTTCTTCGATGCCTACATATTCATCGCCCATCGACTTCAGCTCTACATGCAGCTTGCAGCGTCCCTTCGCAAGCTCCAGCACTTCCTCCAGCGTCGGAAGCCGCTCTCCCGCGAACGACGGAGCAAACCAGCTGCCCGCGTCCAATAGGCGCAGCTCATCTAACGTATGCGACTTCACCGGACCTGCGCCGCTTGTTGTCCGATCCAGCGTATGATCGTGAATAACGACAGGAATTCCGTCCTTAGACAAATGCACGTCAAGCTCGATAATGGCGATATCCGGTTCTGTCATGGCCAGCTTAAAAGCTGCGATCGTATTTTCGGGCGCCTCTCCCGACCATCCGCGGTGAGCAACGATTGTTATCATTTCGACTCAATCCTTCCATTCATCTATTTATTTAACGCCGTTATATACAAATGCCTTAATGATTTGACGCTGCGATAGGAAAAATACGACCAATATAGGAGCAACCAGAATCAGGTTGCCGGCCATTAGAATATTCCATGTTGCAACGCCCTCTACTTCTCTAATCTTCGCGATGCCGAGAGGCAGCGTTCTTGCCGTTTCATTCGTCGTCATGACGAGCGGCCAGAAGTAGTCGTTCCAATGGGCAATGAAGCTGAATAAAGCAAAGGTAACGAGCACCGGCTTCACCATAGGCACCATGATCTGAAGAATGATTTTCCACTCGGCTGCTTGGTCAAGCCTTGCCGCTTCGAGCAATTCATCCGAAATTTGCATGAACGCCTGCCGCAGCAGGAAGATGCCAAAGGCGCTCGATGCGAACGGAAGTATGAGTCCGAGATGGGTATTAAGCAGCTTGAAGGCGCTTAGCTCCAAGTAGACCGGCAGAAAGATCAGCTGAGCAGGAATCATCAGCGTTACCATGACAATACCAAATAGAAATTTGGAGCCTCTGAACTTGTATCTAGCAAAAGCATAAGAGGCAGGAATAATCGTCAGCATTTGCAAAATAAGGATGCCAACTGCGATAACGACACTGTTTACGAAATAACTGAGAAACGGCCCTGTATTCCAAGCATCGGCGTAATTTTGCCAAACCGGGTTCCGCGGAATCCATTCCGGCGGAAAGATCATCGTCTCCGGCAGCGTCTTGAGCGAGGTGGAGAGCATCCATACAAACGGCATAGCGAAAATCAGCACCAGCGCCAGCAGTCCAACAACATTAAGCACGCGGAGCGCGACCCAAAGCGCTTTTTTCCAAAACGCTTGTTTGCTCCGTATGATCGTCCATTTCTCTTCAGCAGCAGCCCCGATAGGCTTGCCGCCGATCGTACGGTTTATAGCTTTCAAGAACTTCATTCCTCCCTAACGGTAATGAACGCGATTGGACAGCAGCTTAAAGTACACCATCGTTAAAATCCCTACGATAACCAGCAGGATAACACCGGCAGCAGAAGCGTATCCGATCTTAAAGAAACGGAAGCCATACTCATAGATGTAATAAACAAGCGTATTGGTCGAGTTGACCGGGCCTCCCTGCGTCATAATGGCGATGGTCTCGAACACTTGGAACGATCCGATCATGTTGATGATGACAAGGAAAAATATGGTCGGCGACAGCATCGGCAGAATCAGCTTCGTGAAGGTCGTCCAAGGCTTGGAACGATCCAAGGACGCTGCTTCGTAAATATCGGAAGGGATGCTCTGCAAGCCCGCGATAAACACAAGAGCGTTGTAGCCGAGCCCTTTCCAGACAGCTACCATGACGAGCGAGACCAGCGACGTGCTCGGATGGGACAGCCAGTCCAGCTTGCCGAAGCCAACAAGGCCGATCAACCAGTTCAGCAGCCCGTATTCGGGGTCCATCAGCCAGCTCCACAGCAGCGAGATGGACACGAGAGATATAATATGCGGACTAAAGATTGCCCCCTGCACGAAGCCATGGAAGAAGCCCTTTCGGTTCAGCCACAGCGCAAGCAGCAAAGCGAGTCCGGTCGTAAGCGTCACCGTCAGTACGGTGTAGATCGTCGTATTTGCGAGCACCTGCCGGAAATCCGGCTCCATTAGCAGATCCTTAAAATTCTGGAAGCCTACAAACGTCTTGGTCGGGCTGACAAAATTCCAATCGAACATGCTTAAATAGATCATGTAAAAAATCGGATAAATAAAGAACAAACAAAAAATGATAATGGCCGGGGCAACCATCCCATAGGGCCGCAGCTTTTCCCATACGGTCATGTCAGATCCCTCCAGCAGCAACAAGACTTCTTGTGCTGACCTGAATGTCGCGAAGCCTTTCCCCGCTCAGTCCAAAATAATAGAGATGGTCATGCGGAACCGTAACCTTCACATGTTCGGCGGTCTCAAGGGGAGAAAGGAATGCTTTGACAAAAAAGATGCCCGTCCGCGATTTGATCTGGTAAATATGCTCCGCCCCCAAGCTTTCGCGGGTTAAAATCTCGCCTTCTAGGACGTAGCCCTCGATATCCGCGCTAGCATTGAGGAGCGCTTGCTCCGGACGGAACCCTACATAGCCGATGCTTGCAGCCGTCAAGATATCCAAGCCCCGCACATCCGACCCATTTATCATGTTCATAGCCGGTGTTCCGATAAATTCCGCGGTAAACAAGTTTGCCGGATCGTGATAGAGCTTCATAGGAGAGTCGGCCTGCTGAATGACCCCCTTGTTCATCACGACAATCTCATCCCCCATCGACATCGCTTCCACCTGATCATGCGTCACATAGACAAAGGTTGTTCCAAGCCGTTTGTGAAGCTGAATAAGCTCCGTTCTCATCTGGTTGCGCAGCTTCGCATCCAAATTGGACAGCGGCTCATCAAGAATGAATACCTTCGGCTTCTTTACCATCGCCCGAGCTAGGGCAACCCGCTGCCGCTGGCCTCCGGATAAATGCTGCGGCTTCTTGTTTAGATGCGGCGCTAACCCCACAATCTCCGAAATGTCCATGATCAGCTTCTCGCGCTCGCTTTTAGGAACGCCGCGGTTTTTGAGGCCAAATTCGATGTTGCCGCGTACGGTCATCGTTGGATACAGCGCATAGTTTTGAAAAACCATCGCAACATCCCTAAGACCCGGCGCCGTATCGTTCACGCATTTGTCGTCGATCCATATCTCTCCGGCAGACTGCCTCTCCAGACCGGCTACCATCCGCAGCGTCGTCGATTTCCCGCAGCCCGACGGCCCGACAAGCACCGTGAACGATCCATCCTTGATCGTTAAGTTCAAATCTTCAATTACGGTTTCATCCTTGAACTTCTTGCTTATATGCTTCAGCTCGATCTTCGCCATAAGGTATCGGCCTCCTCGTAATGGATTCCTGAATCGCACGCATGAGCTGCGCCAGCTCATCCAGCGTCTTTAACCGCAAATCCCAGATTTCCGGGTCACTGCTTTCATAAGGGGAAATAAAGCAGGTTCTGCCGCCCCTTCGCTTGACCGGATGCAGGTCATTCCACGGGTTATCGCCAATCGACAATATTTCATGCGCCTGAAACCCCCGCTCCAGCAGTGAAGTTATATAGTTATCCATGCCTGCCGGCTTCTCCGCGCCGCAATGCACTTCATCGAACAAATGGTGTATATTCATGTAATTCAGAAACTCGATTCCGGATTCCAAATACGTATTAGTCATAACAATTTTTTGCTTGACGGCAGTGAGCTCCTCGATAGCTAGAAGCAAATCGCCATGCAGCTCGAAATGATGAGGCGCGAGGATCATCTCCTTGCGGACCCGCTCGAATGCCGATTGCAATTTACCTCTGGAAAGCTTGAATCTATGGCTGACGACCGCTGCAATTCCCCACGGATCGCCGATATGAATCAGATGGGGGGCTTGCGAGGACAATCGTCCATATCCATTGGCACGCTCATGAATCGCAGTCCCTTCCCACGTAAAGCCTTGAATGAAGCTATCGTCATGCCGAACCAATACCAAATCGTCCTGTGTATGATAGAAATGACCGAATTGAAACGGATGCTGCCCCTTCAAAATGTCCCTTACCGCGCTGATGACAGCTACTGTCTCGCGCTCATGCTCTGTTCCCTCAAGCAGATAACGGATATAGCGTTCCATAAACTTGTCTTCCTGGTAGAGCGTACCGTCCATATCAAAAACGATTACTTTAATCTCAGACAACCATTTCTCGTTGTACATAGCGTGTAACCTCTCAGCTCCTATAATTAGAGGGAGAGAGCTCCCGAGCGGGGAGCCATCTCCCTTTCGAACAGCAATCAAGTGCGATGTTTATTTATTTGCTAAGCAGCTTATTGGCTTTCTCCGCCGCTTGATTCAGCGCGTCCTGCGGGGACGTTTTTGGATCGATAATCGCCTTCTGGATCGATTCCTTAATGATCTTAGCGATTTCCGGATAAGCGTTCTCCATCGGACGCGGTCTTGCATATTCCAACTGGTCCACGGCTACCTTAAACTGCGGGTGCTCTGCAAAATGCGCCTTCAGCTCCTCGCTCTCCGCAGCGGATATACGAGTCGGCAAGTAACCGACATGCTTATGCTGGTAGATTGTATTCTCCTTGGACGTCATCCATTTGATGAATGCCCAAGCCGCTTCCTTCTCTTCTTCACTGCTCTTCGAGGTCATGACGAGCTGGCAGCCGCCAGTCGGAACGCCATAGCTTGTGTTAGCGGGCATAAACGCCGTTTCCAATTCGAAGCCATTGCCTTTCGCAATTTCGAGGCTTCCCGTTACGCCAGCGGTGGAGCCAAACTTGAAGGCGGACATTTGATTAGCCCAGTCTTTATCCGCGGTTGCTCCCGCTTCGTCGCCTACAGGCATTTTGATAAGACCTTCGCTGGACAGCTTTTTCCAAAACTCTACCGGCGCCACGCCTTCTGGCGAATTGAATGCAGCTGACTTGCCATCCTCGCTCAGCATTCGTCCACCGCTTTGAGCAACCAGCCCTTCGTAGAACCAGATATCAACCGGTACCGTCATGCCGACCTTTCCCTTCTCCTTCAGGACACGGGAATACTGTTCGAGCTCATCCCATGACTTCGGACCAGCCGGATCAAGACCAGCGTCTTTCAGCATCGTTACGTTTTTGTACAAAATCGGGGTACTGCGCATGAATGGAAGGCCGTACAGCTTGTCGTCCACATAGGCGTTCCCCATCAAGCCGGGATTAAAATCGTCAAGCTGAAGCTCATCCTTGTCTCTCTCCGCATAGGTTGTCAGCTCCTCAAGCATGCCGGAGCGGGCAAATACGCCGGTAGACGCAATTTCGAGGTCGGTTACTGCAGGAGCGTCGCCCGCTGCGAAGGCCGCCTGTACTTTGGCATGAAGATCCTCATAGTCGCCTTGATGCTCGGCAACGACTTCAATTTTGTCCTGAGATTCGTTGAACTCATTGACCATGTGCAGCTTCGCTTCTTCAATCTTGTCGCCGAACGCGTACCAGTATTTAATGACGATCTTCTCCGACGATGCGGCATTCGTGCTCTCCGCTTTAGTCCCGTTGCCTGCTGAGCTTCCAGCGTTCCCTTTCGTGCCATTCGAACCGCATGCCGCCAATACGACAACCATGAAAATTGCGAGCGATAGTGCAGTAAGCTTCTTAACCATTTTCCATTCCTCCACCTTTTCACTGTTTGGAATAGGTCGGCAGCAAAAAAAGAAACCTTAATCCTGCCGAGGACATAAGCGTCCACAGCGGATAAGGTTTCTCCAATACTCCAACCGATTGCTATTTACTTTTCATAATGAATCATAAGCGATGTTTATTAATTCTATGTTATCTCGTTGCAAAGATTATATGAATTTGACTGATTTAAAGTAGATTTATATGATTTGTCTTACTTTCTCCTTGCCTGGAAGAGGCTGTGCGCCTCTCCAAAGCTCGGGCTTGGAGGACGAGATCGCTGTTGCCCCGTATTTCAGGCATTCCTCTGCGTGGCTTTGCTCGTACAATAAGCCGCCGGTAATAATCGGGAGCGAGGTGAATGCCTTCACCTTGCCGATCATGTCTGGAATTCGCGCAGGCATGACCTCAACGATGTCCGGCTCAATTTGGCAAAGGCTTTTTGCAATATTGTCCAGTCCTTCGGTATCGACGAGAAAGAAGCGTTGAATGGTGAGTAAACCCATTTTTTTCGCTGTTTTGACCACATTCGTTTTTGTCGATATAATGCCGGTCGGCTTAATAACCTTTGCCAAGTAATCAAGGCCGTAGTTATCCGTGCTGAGCCCGCCAATCTTCTCTAAATGCAGGAAGATCGGCAGCTGATGCTCCTTGAACACGTCGACGTAGCTTTTCAAGACGCCGATATGGCCTGTTAACAGGAAAATGCCGCTTAATTGGTTGCGCAGCTCTAGCGCGAGCTCAATATGTCTAGGGTCCTTAATCGAAGCGATCATTTTGTGCGCAGCGAGCCTTTTCAAAAAAGCGTCATGATTTATTCCGTTCTTCATCTCGTTCGCCTCCTCGCTTCTAGGTTTGCGGCTGCTCCGCCGTCATCAAGGACACAACAACCTCCCGATCCGAGTCCACTCCTCTTGCATGAGGATTAGGCTTATAGCGCTTCATATGCTGATGCAGCAATGCTGCATGCTTTGCAATCTCAACGTCGGCAATATCTACTGCAGAGATGCGGATCTGCTGCTCCTCGCATTCCACGATTCGAAAGCCGTGCTCATCCAAGCAGGAGGATAGCTGTACAAATGTCCAGTTGTTTTGCGCCACGATGGAATCAACATGCGTGTGACCGTTGAAATAGACGCCAATTCCTTTTTTCTGGTTCAAAATATGCCACATATCGATGCTCGGATGAATCGATCCTTTCTCCATTTCCGATCTAGCCGTCGTGCTATAAACGGGATGATGGCCGAACACTAGCAGCGGTTTAGTCCCGGATAGCTCGACCATTCTAGAGAGCCACTGCAGCTGCTCGTCATCCATCCAACCGCCCCAGTCCTCGATGTCCATCTCTTTGGTCGTATCCAGAAAGACCAGCATCGCTGTCTCTGTATCAATGGCATGATAACGCTGCTGGCCCGTAATCTCCAGCACTTCCCTTCTCGTCTGCGTATAAAGATCATGATTGCCCAGTACATGAATAAACGTTTTATCTTTGCGCCGTACATGCTCGTAGACCTCTTGCAGCTCCAAAGCTGATCCGAAATTCGTAAGATCTCCAAGCGATATATGCAAATCTGCGTCCATATCTAGAAAACTCTCCAGCATGGTGTGATAGAAAACGGTCCGTGCCTCCAGCAATCCCGGAATCGAATGATCGATTTCGTGATAATGCAAATCTCCCATCAGAACTAATCTCATCATTTCTCTCCTCCCGCACATCCTACAAATTTGTAATTCACTTTCCTATGGTATAGGTCAAGTATTGCGTATCGGTTAAATGGGGAAGTAGTTTTTGTAAAGGTTAGTTGAAGCTGCAACGAATAATGTATACAAGCCAACTTCTATCAACGTTCAACGACATACAAAAAAGCCCCGGAGAAGGATCTCTGAGGCGCGTTATTATATAGCATTAATTATAGGTCATCCATGCCGTGCTTCCCAAAACCTCAAACCCCTGTTTAAACCAAAAGTTTCTTGATTTATCCAACGAATACACATACATTTTTTTGTTTGGGTATTTCTCTTTCACCCAATTCATAAAGAATGCCGCATAGCCCTTGCCTTCAAATTCTTTCAGAACATCCAAAGCTTCAATGAATAGGAAGTCCCTCTTGTTTTTGATATCAATATAGAAGTCTTTTTCTAAATACTTCTCATCATCGCTAAAATAATCCGATTCCGCCTTCTGAATTAACTGTTTCCCATTCTCATATTCCCAAATCACGCCGTATCCGACCATTTCCTGATCAGCTTCAAGCATATAGATCTTCTCCGGCAGCTCCGAGCTGTCCTTCTTGCTCAATTCCCCTGCATGATAACCCGATTGTAGTTCACCCAAAAGCGTCTGCATGTCTTGATCAAATGGTTTTGCAACAATTGTAAGCATTTTACGGCTCCTTTTTCTTTTTAAATCGCGTATATGGTCTCCAAAGAAAAAAGCAGGGCGTGATAGCATTCCCTACTTTTCGTTATTTTGATATAGGGCCTCTCATATCCGCAGGCGACTTTAACCATAACCTATTCGTTTCTTGCCGTCAATCGAAGCTTCCTTACAGAAACGTTGTCCGTTCATTACATTTACCACCTATATATCGCAATATCCACAAAAATTCTATTATTATACAATTTTACCCCATCGTAAATAGAATATCCCCCTTCCCAACTATCCCTATTCGTCCCATGATAATAGTAGCTACACAAAGCCTTTACATATCTATACAGGGAGGTGCACTTTAAATACATCTTAAATGGGACGGCGATTGGATACCCTTCCATTCCTTCCATGCCCACCGCACGCAACCGCTCAAGAAACAACCACCGCTTGAATTGCTTTCACCGCTCTTCTCCCGGTCACCGAGAACTCCATTCATCGAACCTTCCGGATCTATTCAACCAGCACGACAAGACATCAACACCCAGACATGCGCTTCAATAGGAATGCTGCACTGTTCGACTATTACTAATAGAGGTGATATGGTGAATTTTTTTGCTAGGAAGAAAGATTTGAAAATGTATATGCTGCTGCTAAGCATTGTTTTACTGTTTGGTACATTTGTTAATGCTTCTAAATCTTATGCCGCTGAAAGTGATACCCCGCAACCTCCTGCTGCAGGCGCAGCTCATTTAAAAGTCGTGGATGTCACGCATAATACGGTCTCCTTGTCTTGGGACCCAGCTCCCGGCATTAAAGATTATTGGATTTGGGATCAGAATAACAAATACATCTATTGGGCGAGCGGCAGCACACAAACCGTTGGCGGACTAACGCCAAATACCACCTATTCCTTTTATATTGGTCCTGACGGCATCCAAGCTCCGAATCTCACGCCTGAGCAAAAGAGCAACTTGGTTACTTTTACTACAACGGTAGATCAGAGCGAATACAAAGAGCCTCCATTAGCACCTCCACTCCATTTGAAGGTGTCCAATGTAACGGATGCTAGCGTTACCTTCAAATGGACTGGCAGCCCCGGAGCGGATGGTTATGATTTCTATGTGGATGGAGGCTGGAAATCAGGAGTGTGGGACGGTTCGGATACGATTACTTATCCCCTTTCTGAAGCGCAAACGGTAACCGGATCAGTCTATACCTTTGAAGTTGCAGCACAAAATTCTTCAGCAAAAAAAGCATCGGCGAACAGCAATGCAGTTGTCTTAACTTGGGGGCAACTAGCTGCTCCGAGCGATGTGCAGGTCGTAACGGCGAATCGAACGACGGTTTCGCTCGGCTGGGCTCCCACGCCTGGCGCCACAAGCTATGATATTTATCAAGACGGCAAGCTGATCGGCTCAAGCGAATCGAACCGGTATGTAGTAAATGGACTAACAGAAAGCCAGTCCTACGCTTTTACAATAACGGCAAAAAACAATCTATGGGAATCACCAAAGAGCGATTCGATTAATGCTGTGCCGGGCAGCAACTATAACATCGTAACGTACTACACCTCTTGGTCTGTTTCTGAGACCGCCCGAAATTTCAAGCCGACGCAGGTCGATGTATCGCAAGTGACTCATATCAATTATGCCTTCGCGGATCTGTGCTGGAAAAAGTACGGAACAGGCTCAACCGCTTGTGAGAACAAAGAAATCCCACTCCAAAATAGATACGTTCATGACGGTGAAATCGTCCTTGGCGATCACGACAACGATATTAAAAACTTTGAAACGTTTGCATCGATCAAAGAAGAAAACCCGCATTTAAAAATGATGGTTTCAGTAGGCGGGTGGTCATGGTCCAAAAACTTCTCGAACATGGCGGCAACCGAGGAAACCCGCCGCATATTCGCTAACTCCGCCGTGAAATTCCTTCGTGCGTATGGTCTGGATGGACTCGACATCGACTGGGAATACCCGGTTGAGGGCGGGGAGACGTATAATAGCCGTCGACCAGAGGATAAGCAAAACTTCACGCTCATGATGCAAATCGTCCGTGAAGCTTTGGATGCGGCAGGCTCCGAAGACGGCAAATATTATTTGCTGACGATCGCTTCCGGCCAGGGCGACCATTTTACCGTAAATGCTGATTTCACAAATTCCGTCAGCTACTTGGATTTTATCAACATTATGACCTACGATTACAGCGGAAGCTGGGAAATGCTCGCTCATCATAATGCACCGCTGTATGCGGATAAAAATCACCCGAGAGAATCAGCGCCGCGCAACAATGTTAAAGGTGGAGTGACGGGCCATTTGAATGGGGGAGTGCCTGCTTATAAGCTTGTACTCGGCATTCCGTTCTACGGCAAAGGCTGGAGCGGCTGCCCGGCGAACGGCGAATATCAGACTTGCACCGCTATTCCAGCCGGTTCGTGGGAAGCAGGCATTTTTGATTTTTCAGATCTGGAAAATAACTATGTGAACAAGGCTGGTTATGTCCGCTACTGGAACGAAGCATCGAAAGTCGCTTATTTGTACAATAGCGAAAATAAAATGTTTATTTCCTATAATGATCAAACATCGATGATCTATAACGCCTCCCTCGTCAAATCTTTGGATTTGGCAGGCGCGATGAGCTGGGATATTAGCGGCGACCGCAACAAAACGCTGTCCACGCAATTAGTACAGGATTTGCCGATCGACGGCTCTGTGAACGCATCCGCGCTTTCCGCTCCTTCCAATCTGGCTATTGCTATTAAGCAAGAGAATGCGCTTCAGGTGAAATGGGATGCAGTCGTCGGAGCAACGGGTTACGAAGTGTTTGTCAATAACCAATACACTGGCACAACAAATGAAACCCATTATGCAGAAGGCTCGCTTGCATCCAATACAGAATACAAGATTCATGTGCTTGCCATCGAGAAGAAGGATGGTCGCGTGTTGAAGGTTTCCCCTACGAGCCAAGTCCTTGTCGCGACAACGTCGGGATCAACTTCGACCTCCACTTCGCCAGGAGGCACAACTCCGCCGCCAGCCAAGCCTAAGGATGAACTCGATACAAGCGTCATGAAGGATGGAGACAAATGGACCGTTAATGTGCAAGCGGATGCTGCTATTAAGTCAATCCATGCAACCGATTCTGCGGCGTTTAAAGTAACGGTAAGCAATGAAGCGAAGCAAGTCGATGTCCTCATTTCTAAAGCGGTTATCGAAGCGATCTCCAAAAAAGGGGAAATGCCGGCATTGTCCATCGTCTGGAATAGCGTTACGTATGTCATACCGATTCATGCGATCCATCTCTCCGCCGATATTAAAATTTCGATCTCATCGACGGATGCGGGTACCTCTGGCAAAATCGAGCAATTATCGCAAGCTAGCGGCCTTAAGTTGCTTGCGAAACCGCTCGACTTTAAGATCGAACAGCTTAACTCGGAGAAAACATATGTGGAAGTGACTGATTTTGGACAGCATACGTTCAGCCGCTTCTTCACCTTAAGCGCAAAGGATATCGACGCAAACCGAGCGACAGGCGTAGTCTATCTCCCAGGCTCAGATCAGTTCCGCTCCGTCCCTACCAAGTTCACTACGAATTCGGATGGAACGGTAACCGTGGAATTAAGAAGAAACGGAAATAGCGTTTATACCCTCGTTGAAACGAATTTTAAATTTAACGATGTAACCTTGGATTGGGCACGAAAAGACGTGGAGCGAGCAGCTGCCAAGCTGATTGCCTCTGGCGAGACGGCGGATCATTTCGGCGTGAACAGCAGCATGACCCGCGCCGAGTTCATCTCCATGATCGTCAAAGGTTTAGGCATTTTGCCTGACACCGCAAACAATCCATTCAAGGATGTGGACAGCAATTCCAAGTACGCTGGAGATATTGTGGCGGCTAAGAAGCTGGGGCTGATTAAAGGCATATCCGAGGATTCCTTCAATCCTAACGGCTCCATTACCCGCCAGGATATAACCGTCATATTAGAGAGTGCGCTGAAATATGCGGGCAAGTCGAATGAAGCAGACGTCTCAGTGCTTGAGCGCTTCAAGGATCAAGCTGCAATTTCCTCCTATGCCAAAGCATCGGTCGCGCTAATCGTTGAGCAGCAAATTATGCTAGGCGTGGCTTCGGATAAATTTGCTCCTTTGTCCAAAGTAACGAAAGCCCAAGCGGTCGTTACCGTTATGAGAACACTTGATGCACTGAACTTAACCTAAAAGGCTCTACTGAAATGAAATCATAGCAAAACGCCAATTTTCCAAACAAAAAGGAGGGGCCGCCCGCCCCTCCTGCTCTTACCTATACCATTACATTCAAGCCTTTCAACCTCATATCTTATCCTCTCGGCAGAACAGGTTTTTCATATTTATTGAACTGTCCCATTGGATTGGTGGCTGAGCCTTTAAACTCATAACCGCAGCTCTTATAAAAATCGTTCAGCTTCGCGTTATTCGCAATGCAATCAAGTCGAATGCGATCTTTGCCTGGAAAATGAATACCGGAATCGGCCCAGCGGACAATCGCCTCACCCAAATTTTTTCCCGCAGCTTCACGATTAATATTAAGACGGTGCAGATAGATCGAGGATGCATGTCCCTCATCTCCCCATAGCTCAACGTCCCAAGCGCTCGCACGCTGCATAAGCATCACCATGCCCGCCAAAATGTTTCCCTGCATGAACATATATACTTCACCGCGTTTAATAGCCTCCGGCGTCTGATGGGAATCCTCCCCTCGCAGCAAGCTGTTCCACTGCGTGGAGCCTTTGCTCTTTAACCATTCTGCGGTGTGATGAAGCAGCTGCAATACGGCCTCTGTATCCTCAGGCCTCGCTTGAAATACGTTAATATCCGAATGAATAACTCCAATAGAGTCTGTACGAGTAAAGGTTTGCATGATGATTACCCTCCAAATGGCGATATGCTCTTTCTATTATATCCTTTTCATAATACGTTTCGCCATTTTTACGATTCATACATGCGCACCAAAGCAAAAGGGCTATCCGCATGCTGGATAGCCCTTAATAACCCGTTATTATTTGGCGGTTACGCCGCCATCAACCGGCAGTTCAACGCCTGTAATATAAGCAGACTCATCAGAAGCCAGGAACAGAACGGCTTCCGCCACCTCGGATGCACGTCCGACTCTAGGCAGTGCCGTCTGGGACAAGAACCATTGCAGCATCTGCTTGTTATTTACAAAATCCGCACTCATAGGCGTTTCAATAAAGCCGGGGTGAACCGAATTGACGCGAATATGATCCTTGCCAAAATCGACAGCCGCCGCTTTCGTCAACATGCGGACAGCGCCTTTCGAAGCTGTATACGCCCCTGCACCGCTGCTGCCTGTCAGACCTGCGATCGATGAAATATTGACGATCGAGCCTCCATTGTTCGCCTGCATATGTGGAATGACATATTTCATGCCAAGGAAAGCGCTAGTTAAGTTAATGCTCATGACTTTATTCCATTGTTCAACCGTCGTATCAAGCAGCCCGATTGCAAGGGATATTCCCGCATTGTTTACTAAGATGTCCACTTTGCCGTAAGTCTTTATCGTATTCTCGACAACACTGACCCACTCTTGCTCCGAGCTCACATTGTGCGCATAGGCAGCAGCTTGTCCGCCACTAGCTTCAATTTCTTTTACAACGGCTTGTACAGCGGCTTCGTTAATATCTGTTGCAACAACCTTTGCCCCTTCTTTTGCAAACAAAAGTGCTTCTTCGCGCCCCATACCACTACCTGCTCCCGTAATAATTGCGACTTTGCCAGTTAGACGAGTCATGTGTAAGTCCCCTTTGGTGTTCGATATTTTGAATGAATGACGAAGAAATGATCATTTAATGATAGTATGACTATCACTATGATATAAATCATATCACACTCATCAAAAAAGCTCAATCCTTCCTTGCTTAAAGGATAACCAATCGCTATACTACATGTAATCGAAATAGCAAAGCTGAAAGGATTTAAACTCTTATGGATCCAAAGGAAAGATACGAGAAAGAACGTTCGGAAGGCAAGCAGCAGCGCCTATTCACCGTTCTCGAAGCCGCAGAGCGCGTATTTAATCAAAAGGGAATTGAAAAAACGACGATGCAGGATATAGCCGCTGACGCGAATATTGGCATCGCGACGCTGTTTCGGTATTTTCCCAAAAAAGAAAAGCTGATCGTTGCAGTCGCTACCAAGCTGCTTGAACCGATGCATCAACGTTTTCAATATGTCGCTGAGCTGCCCTTGTCATGCCTTGAACAGCTCGAAATATTGTTTGATTTCTTTATCGAGGATCATCATCATTCGAGCATTAAATTTATGGTCGATTTTGAAAGCTATGCCTCTCACGCGTCCGAGCCTTTAGAGGATATTCATAATATCAACGCAATGAATCGCATGATATCGAGCGAGTATTCGAAAATCATTCAAAACGGCATAGAGGATGGATCGATTCGTTCCGACCTTCCGGTTAAGGAGACACTAACGACTCTCATCAACACATTTGGTCTTTTCTCAAAAAAATTATCGTTGCAAAAAAATATTCTTCTGTTCGAATCTGATCTGGAAACCGATCATCAGCTTGCTATCCTAAAAAATATATTTATGGATTACCTGAAAGCCTAATTAGAGTAAGCTGCTTGCATCTATACTATTCGCCTTGAACCCGCTACTCAAACAAAAAAGTCAGCGAGGAATGCAATTCCTCACTGACTTTTTATGTTTATTAATTACGTTATTGCTTCGCTTGCATGTCCATCAATTTCACGATTACAGATGCCGCTTCGCCTCGGTTCATCGCTTTATCCGGACGGAAGGAGCCGTCCTCATAGCCTTTGATAATGCCTTGGCCAACAAGCGTATTCAAGGAGCTGACGGCCCAAGCAGAAACATTCGATTGATCGACGAACTTCGTTTTCTCTTCGTTTTCGGTCTTCAGCTTTAAAGCCCGAACGAGAATAACTGCCATCTGTTCCCTAGTAATTTTTTGCTTGGGAGCAAAGGTCGAATCGTTTACCCCCTGAATGATTCCTAGCGTAGCAGCCGTTTGGACTGCTTCCTCGGCCCAGTGGCCGTTCAGATCGCTAAAGGAAGGACCACCCGTACCCTTCAACTGGAGAGCTTTCACGAGTAGAACAACGAACTCCGCACGTGTCATTTCTTTTTCCGGCTTAAACGTCTGATCAGGATAACCGTTAATCACGTTTAGCGCGCTCAGCTTCTCAACTGCTCCTTTGGCCCAGTGATCGGAAAGATCCTCAAACTTTACAGGAGCTGCTGGAGGTTCAGTTGCTGGCTTCTCAGGTGTCACTGGTGGCACAGTTGGTTTTTCCGGTGGTTTTGGCGTCGGCTGGATCACATTTGATCCACCACCGCCACCATCGCTACCGGAAGGAGAATGAACATTAATTTTGACCTCAGCCGTATTAGAATCAGAGATGCCATCGTTTACCTTATAGGTAAATTTGTCCTCTCCGGTAAAGCCTGCGTTTGGCTCGTAGTTGAAATATCCGTAAACGGCATCTGTTACTGTCAATTTCCCGGATTCCGGCTGGGTGACGATCGTGAAGGTGAGCGTATCTTTATCGCCATCGCTCGCTTTCATCTGGCCGCCTTCCAGCTTCTTATCCCTAACCATTTGAAGCTGAAGATTCGCCGCAACGGGCTTGTTGTTCGGTTCAATATGAATGAGTGCATAGGCTGTATTCGTCCGTCTTATACCGTCGCTAATTTGAAAAGTGAGCACGTCTGTACCGGTCTTAGCAGAATCCGCTTTGTACACGAATGACCCATAAGTTGCTTCGGTTACGGTTACTTGTCCTTTTTCCGGAAGACTTACCATACTGATTTCAAGCACGTTATCCCGTTCATTCTTGTCGACCGCATCGGAGAAAGTGCCGTTGATAGTTCCACCTTGACGGACCGTATATTCCAGATTAGACGCCGTCCAATCTCCTGTGCTAGGCGCATTTGCTGTTATCTCTATGATAACTACCGCTTCAAGCGATTCGTTCTTACCGTCTGTAACACGATAAGTAAAATAATCAAGTCCTGTTTGTCCATCGGTAGGCACATATTTAAAGGTGCCTGTGGATGCATCGGTCAATTCGACCGTTCCCTTGCCCGGTTGCTTGAGCAGTTCAAACGAGAGCTTGTCGCCGTCGGTATCCTCCGCTTTCATCATTCCGCTCAATTCTTTTCCTGGAGCAACCGTATAATTGTGATCTAGCGCCTTCGGTGTATGATTTTTATTTACCGTTACGCTGACATGAGCATCGTTTGAATACACTTTGCCGTCATAAACCCGGTAAGTAAATTGATCAGCACCGTTATAATCGCGGATTGGCGTATAGACGAAATCTCCTGTTTCCTTATCAACTGATAAAGAACCATTTGTTGGCTGAGCAACGATTTGATACGTTAAAGGGTTCATGTCTAGATCGGAAGCCAACAGCTTGCCGCTATACGCCTTATTCTGATCGGTCATCACCGATAAATCTTTGCTGACAGGTATTTCATTGTCATTCATCAAAAACTCAGTGAGGTCGAGCGGACGATTCGTAATCCGAATTTCATTAATCGCCCCGTTAAATGCTTTTTCAAATACATTGTTGTAATGGTACGCTCCGACGATCCACGGTACGAATTTGCCGTTTTTCTGAGCTGTCGCTAGTCCAATCGAATTTGGACCTTCGTCATTCGTCAGTACTGGGGAGCCATTCACGTACATTTTTGTCTTTTTCGTATCGTTCACTACAGCAACGTGAATCCAGTCGAAGAACATCTCGCCCGACCAGTTGGTCCTCAGGCTATCCAAATTGTCCGGGTAAGCTGCCCACTGCAGCTGCTTTAGGTTAGAAATAGACAAGGTAGCGAGAGGCTCTTCTCTGTCCCCGTCTGTTTTCCCGCCGTCGGCACCCGTGCCTCCACGTCCGAGCATGCCCATCCAACCGTTTTGATTCCCGTCAAAGTTGCTGTTAATGCGGAAATACGCTTCTATTGTATAGCCATTTTGGAAGGTCATGGCATTTAACGGCGCATCGTCATCCGTCCTTAAATAAGATAGCTCTTGCGGCATTTTACCATGCGAAGAAATTTCTAAGCTGCCCTTGCTTTTGGAAAACGGCGACTTATCATCCGTCCATTTCATATCAATGTCTGGCACATCCGTTTGAATAAGGTCAACTCGGTGCAGATCATTGCCGTTGCCGGATAAATCCTTTACGTTGAAGGAACCGTCAGCTGGCTTTTCGAATTTCCAATGCGCAACCTCGCCGTTGCCATCCGAGGCGCTCCGAACGTTAATCGTTACCGTTTTGATCTCAGAATCCACAAAGCCGTCATTCGCTTTAAAGGTGAATGTATCATTGCCCGTTGCCCCTGCAGGAGCCGTATAGAGAAACGATCCGGTCGAAGCATCGACAAGCTTGACCGTACCTTTTGATGGTGCACTGACAATGGAGTAGGTCAGCTTGTCGACATCAGGATCCGTTGCTTTCAGCTTGGCGCTCAGCGTTTTGCCTTCTGCTATATTGTAATTGACGTCAGACGCTTGCGGCGCTCGGTTTTGCGAATCCCAAATCCCTTTGAAGCGTTCGTTAAAATTCATGTTCACAATAAATTTGTTGTTGGCATCGTTAATTTCTTCAAGATCATAAGTTTCATCACGCGTATCCAAAGGCATATTCATGACCCAAGGAGAGAACGTCTTTGCAGAGATCGTTCCTGCATCCAGATTGAACTCCATCGTTCGCATAATGCCGTTTCCACCCATATAATATCCTTGATAATCAATAACGGACATAAATACGTCATGGCCTTTGTCGTTCTTTTTGACCATTTGAGCAGTACCATGGTGGTGACCGTTTAGGGTGAGAAAAATTTGGTCGTTGCTTTTAATCAATTCATCCCACAAATATTGGCCATTCTCTGTCATAACCGCCGTTTTCCCATCGCTTTCGATATTCAAAAGCTGGTGAGTTGCCAAAATAGTTGGTTTGTCAGCGTTGTCTTTCATGACCTGGTTTGCCCATTTTATCGTCTCGGCTCCCGCTCTCCAGTCAATAAACATAACCAAAAATGTTTTTCCAGCGCCCTTAAACGTATAGTAGGAGCTATAGCCCTTCGGAGACGATCCTTGATATCCAGGCTTATTGATCATACGTGTTGCTGGCTTGAAGTATTGATTAAAGAACTTATTATATTTGTCATTATCATCTCGGCTATCATCGTCTAACCATTCGGCAATATCGTGATTTCCCGCTGTATAACCATAAGGAGCTCCCGCATCGTCCAAGATCTTCATCGCTTCATCGGCACTTTTCCATTCACTCTCTACCGTGCTCTGATCAACAATGTCGCCTAAGTGCGTAGTGAATACGATATTCTCGCTATATTGATATTTTTTTATCCATTCCGTTTGGGAATTATAAATTTCCGGCTTGTGCCTGGAATACATTTGCGTGTCGGGAAGAACCGCAATTTTAAAAGTTCGATCGGCAGCTGAAGCTACTTGGCTCTCCTTCATGCCCGAGATAGGAAGCAATGCTATTTGCAACAATATGACGAGGGATAGCAACACCTTCGTTAATCTCTTTTCTAATAACAACATAAGCCTTATCTCCACCTCTATCTTTCTTCTAATGTTTGGTTCCAGCGTATACTTCAATCTTTTTAGAAAAACAAACGCTCCATCGACCAAAAAGCGCCGATCAACGCAATGACAGTCGACACTGCTATTAATCCTGACTTTTGGTAAGAGCTGCGTTGCCACAAATTTAACAGAGGCAGCAGCAACAATACTAAAGTAATCTGCACAAGCTCAATGCCCACATTGAAGCTTATTAGCGAAACCGCCAAATGTGATTTTGGAATCTCCATTTCGCTTAAAATTCCTGCGAAGCCTAAGCCATGAAATAAGCCGAATAGGAATGTAATTAGAGCTCTATGCGAAATTTTTTCGCGAAATAGATTTTCAACAGCAACAAAACAAATACTAAGTGCAATAATCGCTTCAACCCAGCGAGACGGAACCGATACGATACCCATTACCGCCATGGATAAGGTAATACTGTGCGCAACAGTAAAGGCAGTTATAATGGCAGCATATTGTTTAAAGCTTTGTTTTCTCAGAAGCAGCGCCAGTAAAAACAAAAGATGGTCGTAGCCCGTAAGAATATGCTCCGCACCCAATAAGAGAAAATCAAGCCAACCGCTATGCGAGCCAGACCTACCCGATACTCCCGCTGGATCTCCTAAAATCACCTCCCAGTGTCGTTCACGGCCCTTCAATACTGTTTCACTAACTTGTTTGCCCTCTTTAAAAACAAGTAGATTCGTATAATTAGGGCTGTTTTCTGTGTACATGGAGTCGTCCAAGCTAATTTCTTGTCCGCTTTTCACGTCTGAAAATTGATATTTTGCTCTTACCATCGTTAGCCCTTCAGATCGCCTATCTTCAAGCTCCATACTCGTCAACTGTCCTTGTTGCTTAATGCCATCGACTTTAAGCACAATTTTTTGACGAATCCATTCATTAATGTCATCTTGGGATTCGCGAAGCTTTTGTCTATCTATTAAACCTACATCAGTAGATTCAGTGACAGACAATATGTCGATAGAATACGCCAATTCGATCCCGCTATCGTTATGCGTTATCGTGCTATAGCTTACACTCAATGGATGAGCGAGCGTATGCGTCGGATAACACATGAATAGTAAAAAGATCGATAAACCAGCCATTATGATCAATGTCGATAATCGTTTCAATTACTCAATCCTCCACATTCTAATGTTGAATGATCATTTCAGGCGACGAAATGATTATTGTTGTCTTGGCGACGTTGCTATTTTTAATCTCCCTCTCATATTGTCTGATACGCTCATTAGCTTTCACTAGGGTGATGACAGTATTATATTGCGTCACTTTTGTAAGGGGAATATTAACATCGGTAATAAAATTGTGTAAAAATCGTAATGAAACAAAAGAAACAGACCCGAATCGGGCAAAATCAAACATTTAACTTTTTTTGTTTGACTCATGTTAAGGTGGCATTTATATGATTAAATGTTAAAAGGACGAAGCAGGGTTTATCCTGATTCGTCCTTTATGGTTTTTACTTCGTATTAAATAAGCGCCAAGACAATCACGTTTACGGAATTGGCTGCTAAAGCTATCGTTGCGGTACCGTTAACTACGTTTATTTCCGTTTCGCTTGGCTTAACCCTCTCGTCATTCTTCTGATTGACGTTCGGTAGATGAACAAGCGAGGAGTCGCCGGTTAACGTCACCATTTTAGCTGCTGCAGTCACGTCTATCCCTTTAAAATCAAGCTTAGCCGCTTTCTCCACGTTGTCGGCATTCACAAGCTTCACGTACAGATGCTTGTCATCCTTTGTAACCGAATGATAAATCTCTCTGTTGTAAGCTTCCAGCTTGTATTCCAACACCTTGCTAGTCGTTGTACCGTCCGTATAGGAGCAGATGAGCTGCTTCCCATTCGCTCCGCCGTAGTTAACCGTTATCGCATACTCTGTTTGATCGGCAAGCACTTCATCGTTGCAGGCTCTCAAATTGCCGGCTGCCGTGCTCGAGGAATAATCGCCTAGCGTATAGCCCTCTATTCCCTGCTTGTACACCTTTACGCCGGTTGCGCTGCCATTATAGCCGATCGCATATTCGATTACATCCTTTTTATCCGCTGTAATATCCGTCAAGCCTGCGCCTACATAGAAGCCGTCAACGCCGGATATTTTCTCCGCTACTACCTCTACCTTGTAGTTCGTCCATGCTTCATTCAGAATGTACAACCCGTTCAGGCCGCTGCTTTGGGCGTGTAAAATTAGACCTTTGGCCGGGTCATGCGTGCAGCCTGCCGAACCCGGAATGACTTTCCAAGCCAAATCTAATGGCTCTTTAAAATCCTGCTCCAGCAGGACGCTGCCGTCTGCGTTAGAGGTTACTTTCGCACGCTTCAGCACAATCGTTGCATTTCCTGTTGCGACTTCAATTCCGCCGCGAGGAATGAGCTCCGTCTGTTCGCCGTTTCGATACGTCATAAACGAAGTACCTATAACCTTGGTGCCGAGGTACTTGGCATACAGCTGCTGCACGTAATAGTTTGGCGTATACCACACCGTCTCGTCATCGAACCAAATGCAATCCGGCGTCCATCTATACGTGCCGTCCGTCAACACTTTGTTGAACAAAGGCGCGGTTGCAGCCAGTCTCACCACATCGGCGTTATTTTCAAAGCTCGTCATGATGGCGGCCTCTGCGACTGCACCTGCCAATGTATTCTTATCTGTAGATGCATATTCACCGACAAAAACCTTCGATGTCTCCGCCTCGTTCAAGCTGCCATCTTCCTGATAGGCGCGGTAATAATAGTTGTACCGGTCCGCGTTCTCCAGCAAATACTCGTTGGAGCGGTAATAATGCTCATCCGCAATCGTATCCATGTAGTTCTCCTGCTTCTCATACCACGTAACGGTTTCTTCGATGCTTGTTTTGCCGTCAGTGAATCTGATCAATTCTGAGCCCTTCACGTTGCCGCTTAGAAATTTCCAGCCCTGCTGATAAGCGTCATCATCCGCTTGCGCGCCAACGGTTGAGATAATAATTAATTCATAGCCGGGATAATGCTTATCCATATAGGCATCAATCGCCGTTTTAAAGTATTCAAAGTTGGCAAAAAACTCCGTTCCCCAGTTTTCATTGCCCACGCCCAAATAATGCAGGTCAAACGGCGCGGCATGCCCCATCTTTTTGCGTAAAGCGGCCCACTCGTTATGGTCAAAATCGGTACTGATCGCAAAATCGATTAAGTCCGTAAAGTTTTTAACATAATAATCTCTCAGCGCGCCGCCCGCAGGATTCACATAATCCGAACGAGCTTGGCAAAGCACGCCGCAGGCCATAACCGGGAGCGGTGCTGCATTCAGATCTTCTGCCAATTGGAAATACTCCATATAGCCAAGGCCCATCGTCATCATGTAGCCCCATACGTTAAAGTTTTCCTTGCGCAGCTCAATATCGTTGACGGACTCTTTCCAATCATAAATATTTTCCCAGACGTGGGAGCCTTCTGAAATACAGCCGCCGGGAAAACGCAGAAACGTAGGATGCAGGTCAACGAGCGCATTCACTAAATCTTTTCTCAGTCTGTAATTCGGATTACCTTTGAAGTTGGCATGAGCCGTCGCGGATCGCTCTTCCTCGCCAGCACCCCAAACATCCTCAGGCATTAAAGAGACCATATCAATCGAAATCTCACCGTTAAACGTCAGTGCGAGCTGGCCAAGCGAGGTCATTGATCCCGTTAATACGATTCTCGAATCGACGCCATATTTTTTCCAAATGCCGTCGCCGTTTACTTCCACAATCGCTGTATCACTAATTGCTTCGTTTTCTTTATTTTGCAATTGCAGCGTAATGGTGCCGGCTGCTTCCGCTTTCGCCCAGATCGTGAACGAATACTTCGCGTCTTGTTGAATGAACATCGCACAGTGCTGGTTGGTATCTGCAAAACCTCTATTACGTATGGTCGCGCCGCCTGCTACCGTCACATAATGAGCATTCACATCTGGATCCTCGATGCCAAAAAAGTCGTTTAGCCCGCCCGCGTTTTTTACGGTCATTTTATCCGTATCGCCTGACCATGCATGCAGAGGGGTATAATTTCTTCCCGTCGATGTGCCGTGCTCGCCGCAAACATGGGAATAGCTGTCGAACGTAAACGACTCGAAGGAACGGTTCTGTATAAGCTCTGCATAGATACCGCCGTCGGCAGCATTGTTGATGTCCTCATAAAATAGGCCGTACATGATTGGACTTACGTCCAATATTTCATTATTGCCATTAATCGTTAACGTGTAAGGAGGCAAATCCTTTGGAAGCACCGAGACGATGAAGCTTCTTTCTACAGTGCTGTCACCTTTCTTTAAAAGAGCCGTAATCGTTACGCCTTGGGCTGCATGAATCGTCTTGTTGACAACACCATCATGAGATATAGCATCGGTATCGCTGGATTTCCAGGAAACAGCCACTTTTCCGCCCATGAGCGAAGCAGGCAGTGCAATATCTTTTGTAATAATCGAGGTGGGGAACGTTAGATATTTATCCTTAGCAAGGTTAACGATCTCTTCATCTGTCAATGATTCGCACATAACCTCAATGATCTCATCCTGCGTTAACCCCGCTTTATAAATGCGGAAGTCCGATAAAGAACCGCAGAAATCCATATCCGCATCATACTGAGACATGCCGATGGTATTGTTGCTGTAATTCGATGAGTCCGCAAACGTAGCAAACCATGCTCGCAGCTTCGCATACCTACCGCTCGATGTCTGGCTGATCGATCCATCCGCAACGACCTCGCCATTGACATACACAACAGGCCCTGCGCTGCTTAGTGTGCCGCCTGCTGTCCCTGTAACAGACATGGAGATATGCATCCATTCGCCTGCTGCAAAAGACTTTCCAGGATCTGCGATCAAGTCCTCTCCTGCAAAGCAGGTTCCACGCAATTGCCGAGTTAAGAACATATAAGGACCGGTCTGGCTCTTTCCAAAATCAAAAATCCTCTCCCATACGCTAGACCCTTTGCCCGCATAGACCCATGTTGAAATCGTAATTCCCGTATGATCGCTGACCTCCTTCAGAAGATCCGAAGGCAGCAGCACATAGGATGTTTTGTTTTTGCCGCCAGCAAGCGTAACAGCCGTTCGGCCTGCTACGGTTTGGATTATAGGCTTCGATGAGCCTGATGTTATCCCGTCGTTGCCATACCCAGAGCTATCTTCGCCGACATGCTCGGGATTAGCAAATTTATAATGCGCGATCCGGTTGTCATTAATAATTATGTTACCGTTTTCATGTTTCATAGAAGATCACCTGTCATCTTTGTTTTAGAAAGCATACGAAACCTAACTTCCATGCTGATTCATTCAAAATAAATCAATCAACCTGCTGACCATTTTCAATCCACATGGATATAATAACATATTTACTAATCAATTAATATATTAACTAATCAATATTTTAGACTGGATAAGTTCGATAGCTATAAAATGCAAAAAAGAAACTTCTGCTTTTTGCTAACAGAAGTTTCTTCGATTCATTCCAGCATTGGATGCTGATCAAAGAGTCATAGCATGCCCATGCCGTGCTAAATACTCTTCCTTCTCTTTATAATCCGGCATAATGCTGCCGACGCGTCTCCAAAAGGATCGATCATGATTCATATGATGCAGATGGCATAGCTCATGAATGATGACATAATCGATCACCTCAATAGGTGCCATTGCCAGCCGATAATTAAAGGTTAACTTTTTGCTTGAGCTGCAGCTTCCCCACTTGGTGGTCGACTCCTCAACCTCAATGGATTTTGGCTTAACCTTCAGTTGGTTTTGATAGATCTTGATTCGTTCACCAATAATCTTCTTACAGCTTGTGAAATAAAATTTTTTAAGATTTTTCTTTAGTTCCTCTTCGTCTAATTCTCCGGTGTCGATCAACTCATGAAGAAAATACTCTTTTCCAAGGTGGAGAAACTTTCCTTGATCTTGATATTCTCTTGTCTTAGGCTTATTCCGAGCCTCCGCGAGGACGTTTAATTTCTCTAAAATCCTCTTACCATGATGCTCCACAGCTCTAATAATAATCGCATCGCTTGTTGCATTGGGAGCTTTAACGGTGATGAAGCCTAAAGAGTCTATTTGAATGGAGAGTTTCCCTCTATTTCCGTATTCAACATTGAATTCTATCGTTTGATTTTCAAACTCAATTTTCATAAACACCATCGTTTCTATAGAGCTATTTCTAAATCACACTAAAACAGAGGAAAGAGCGCAGCATCAAGGGTTTCCCCTCGGTCCCTTCTATTTTACCATGACGTTTATTCCATCGTTAGATTAATCATAAAAGCAAAAAGCCTGGCGGAGTACTCCGCCAGGCTTTTTTAGATGTTAAGAACCGTATACCTCGAAATCAAAGAGTGAATATCCGTAAATCGTGCCTCTTTCTGTACCTAGTACTCGCACATATCTGCCGTTTGTGGCTGTAAACGCAACATCGTCAATGGCTCCGTTGCCGGTTGTGGTTGTAAATACATCTGTCCATGTGGCTGCATCATTGGATATTTGGATTTTGTAGCCCTTTCCGTAAGCAGCCTCCCAGTTTAACTTCACTCGGTTAACGCTTTGAGATGTACCAAGGTCTACATAAATCCATTGACTGTTGCTTCCCTCGATGCTTGCCCATCTTGTCGATGAATTGCCATCTGTCGCTTTGGAAGCCTCGAAGCCTGTACCTTCAATTGAGCTCGCTACAGTCGTCTTGCCAAGAGCAAGGTTGGAGCCTGTTGAAGCAGCGCTTGTTGTAGCGGTTTCTGTGCTGCTGTTTGCCGAAAGATTGCCCGCGGCATCAATTGCTTTTACCGTGTAGCTATAAGCAGTAGACGCCGTTAAACCCGTATCGTTAAAGGTTGTGCCCGTTGGCGTGCCCACTTGAACACCACCGCGGAATACGCGGTACCCCGTTACGCCAACGTTATCGCTCGAAGCAGTCCAGTTTAAGTTGATTTGGCTGCTTGATGCTGCTGTTGCAGTTAGGCTTGCCGGAGCTGTCGGTGCTTGTGTATCTGTCGATCCGCCGCCGCTGCCATATACCTCGAAATCAAACAGTGAATACCCGTATGCCGTGCCTCTTTCTGTACCTAGCACTCGCACATATCTACCGTTTGTGGCTGTGAAGGTAATATCGTCAATGGCTCCATTGCCGGTTGTGGTTGTAAATACATCCGTCCATGTGGTCGCATCATTGGAAACTTGGATTTTGTAGCCCTTTCCGTAAGCGGCCTCCCAGTTTAATTTCACTTGGTCGATGCTTTGAGTTGTGCCAAGGTCTACATAAATCCATTGGTTGTTGCTTCCTTCAACACTTGCCCATCTTGTGGAAGAATTGCCGTCAGTCGCTTTGGAAGCCTCGAAGCCAGCACCTTCTATTGAGCTCGCTACTGTCGTCTTGCCAAGAGCAAGGTTGGAGCCTGATGGAATTGCGCTTGTCGAAGCACTCGCTGTGTTGCTGTTTGCCGAAAGATTGCCCGCGGCATCAACTGCTTTTACCGTGTAGCTGTAAGCGGTGGACGCGCTTAGACCCGTATCGTTAAAGGTTGTGCCAGTAGGCGTGCCAACTTGAACGCCACCGCGGAATACGCGGTAACCCGTTACGCCAACGTTATCCGTCGAAGCTGTCCAGCTTAAGTTGATTTGGCTGCTTGATGCTGCTGTTGCAGTCAAGCTGCCTGGTGCTGTCGGAGCTTGCGTATCTGTCGATCCGCCGCTGCTTCCCGGCTTCCACCAGTTGCCTGAAACGTAGAGCAAGTTAAACATATTATAAGAATCGCTAAAGTAAGAGGACTTCGCGTTCTTCATGTAATCCCAGCCTGCATTCACCCATGCCTGATGGCTAGTGCTTGTCGTTGCTGCGGAGATCATAGGTGATGTAAATACCGCTTCACCGTAAGAGTTGAGAGCCGTTCCGCTTAATGTGTAGCCTGCCATAACCTGAGAAGGAGAGCCTCCAGTCTTGCCTTTGATCCATACCGCAATTTTGTCCGCGATTGTTTTAGCTCTTGTGTCCCCATAAAGAGCGTAATCCATAACAATCCGCAGCGGGACGCGTGAAGCATTATAATAATACTGATTCGTCTCCGGGAATTCATCCAAATAGTTTTGCGGTGCAGGCTTAGCCGGATTGTCCACGATAAAGTCGGAGATCAGCCCCGTTGACGAAGCATAAGTGTTGCTGACTTGCGAATAGGCCGTATATAATCCGTTAATCACATTAATCCAAGTTTGATCTCCTGTTACTTCATGAAACGCGCGCAAATGACTCAACATCCAATCAGACGGTCTTGAATTCAATGCGCTCTTCGAGTCCCAGTCTCCAAGATTAAGGCGATTGCTCGTCGTAACGTTGCTGGATTTAATCGCATTAATCATTTTAATCGCTTCAGACAAATAGTTGATCGTTCCGCTTGAGCCCCATTGATTGTGAGCAAGAATTAAGGAGTAAGCAATGTCCAAATCCCCATCCGTTGCGGAGCCGAAATGGCCTTGCGCATTTGCGCTGTCCGCCACGACCCAGCCCATCAAGTTGGAATTGCCTGAGCTCTTGAATGCTCTAGCTGTTTTGAACATGCCGTCGTAAATAGTCTTTGCATTAGAGTCATGTCCAGCCATTAGGACGGTGATAACCATTCCGAAGCCCTGGCCCTCAGAGGTACCTAGTGGATCAAAACCCTCCGCACTTCCAGTAATGTCCCCTTTAACATAATATCCGCCTGGAAGGGACGACAGGTTGTTCTTTACATATTTATTTTTCCAGTAATCATAATACGAAGAAACGGAAGAATTCATAGAAGATTGGCTAACATGGTTCGGCTTAATGATACCTGAATAGTTAACTTGCTGAGGGAAAGGTCTTTGTTCTCCTGCAGCATGAGCCTTTGATTGAAAATTAGCAGGAGCACCCAATAAAGTCATTAGCATGGTTAGGCTTAAAAAAATCGGGCCCATCAATTTCATCATACTTTTGTTTGATTTTAATGTGTACATTCGATCTCCTCCTTCATTTTTATACTGCCTCAATCTACTGCTTTCTTCATTTCTCCTTTCCTAAGTAATATCAAACACGAAAATGTAACCGCTTTAACTTTAGGACGGAAAGTAACCTGTTTATGGAAAAAGTATAGAGGAGGATACTAGGTAGGATTGAATCGCAGCTGTACCATCCAAGTTACTTTTTAGCCCCCAACCTTCAATGGTGAATATGTAAATATTTTGTCTTTTTAGTAAATGTAACACATTTATTTTATTCATGTCTACACTAACTTTAACGGTAAAAATGGTTTCCCATGTTGTTTCATTCAAATATCCTGCTCGAATATTGAAGATAAAGCAGCTCGCTAATTATTTAACATAGTCTTCTTTTAAAATACTGTAAATTTCTAAATCAACGATTCCTTTGCCTGACCATACTGTCGCTTGTCGTAGCATTCCTTCTTTGATGAAGCCGTTTTTCAGCAATACCTTCTTGGAAGGGTCATTTAGAGGCATCACCTCCGCCTGAATTCTGTTGACGTTGACGTCCTTATACAAAAAATCGACTAATATTTTTACCGCTTCAGTGGCAATTCCTCTTCCCCAATGCGATTCCGCCAGAAAGTAGCCAATCGTCACCATGTTTACCTTTTGATTAAAATCGAAAGCTTCAATAATGCCAAGCAATCTATCATTTTCATGTTTGGCGAATATCCCCCATTTGACCCTTGCCCGTTTATTATAGTCTCTCTCAAAATGCCCTATCATGTTTTTCACCGTATCTATATTGTGTTTGGGTATAATGCCGCAGTATTCAAATACTTTGTCATTGCTATAGATTTCGAAAACTTCATCCAGATGATCAAATTCAATCTTCTTAAGTACAAATGCATCTGAATGCAGGATCGGAAATTGCTTAAAAACAGCTTCAACTTCAATGTTCATTCCGTTACTGCCCCCTATTTTCTTTTATTGGAAAATCTCTAATTCCAGCTCTTTTAGAAATGGATTGTTTGTAATTAAACCTTGTACTCTCTCTATCGTGTTAGGCCCTTTGGGTGTACCACCGTTTCTATTAAGCAAAATCCATCGGAGACAAGCCAGCGCTTCAAAAACTTCTAGTTCTTCCTGCAAAATATCATTTTCCAATAGATAAGCGGAACGAAACACTTCGGCATATCGCTCAGAAATATATATTTTTTTTAGAATAAGCGACCAAGCAAAATCATATCTAGGGTCCCCTAATTGTCCGTTCGTCCAATCGATTACGGTGTATCGGCCATTTTCCTCTAAAATGTTAGCTAAATGGAAATCACCGTGAATTAAATGTTCATGCTTGATAGGCGTTTTTTGAACAAGGGGCACTACAGCTTGATAAATGTCCAAATGCTGTTCTCTTGCCCCGGGAAAAAAGTAATCGGTGAAATCATGCTTAGGAAGATGTAATTTTACCATTTCTTCTATGTTAATTTGATGGATGCTAGCTAAAATATTTGCAATATCCGCCATTTTCTTGCCATCTACTTTATGTACCGGCGTGCCGTCAAAGCTTGTTAATAACACCATTTCTCCGCTTAAATTGTTCCCCCAGCCCAGCGGCCTAGAGACGGATAATCCCCGTTCATGAAGTTCATGCAGCAAGCGAAACTGGAATCTAACATCTGGCTTGGAGCTTTTATTCCATACCTTCAATACAAAGCGCGCATTATTTGAACTGATCCTCAGGACCTCAGCCTCATAACCTTGATCTATGGGATGCAGCGTTAAACTATCTTCATGATTTAATAAATCATCTAGCACTTCATCTTTTTCTATCCATTTAACGCTGTTAAGCAGGTCCAATCCTGATCATCCTTTCCGTTCAATCATACTGAATAACCTAACCAGAACGATTTAATATCCAAATAATAACATAGAAATTCTCCAACTTAATGGAAATTTTGAAATTTTATTGTGACTGTTCGAACAGCAAAAAAACCGACTATCCAGATTTGCTACACTCACATAAAAAAGAGGCTATCCCTCCGGTCACATTAGACCTTCTGGACAACCTCTTTGCTTGTTTCACGCGCTTATTAAGACTGAATTTCGTTGACGATTTGACGGAGTGCCTCTTCGATCGGCGTAGCTGGACGTCCTAGCAGCTTCTGAAAATCATTGCTCTCCACTTCCAATGCGCCATCGCGAATCGCGCTCTGAATGCCAACCAAAATCGGAACGACCGGCTCAGGTACGCCTGCGCTGCCCATGATGCTGGCATAAGTGGCGTCATCCACTTGCTGAACGGGAACTTCCCGGCCCAAGACGCCGGCAAGGATGGAAGCCAACTCTTCTTGTGTAATAGGCTTGCCGGACAGCTCATAAACGGTATTATCATGGCCTTCGCCAGCCAGAACTGCTGCAGCTGCCTGTGCGTAATCGCGACGGGTCGCCCAGCCTACTTTGCCGGATCCCGCCGACGTTAACCATGGCGCTCCGCCAAGGACCGCTTGGATGCTGCTTATCTCATTCTCCAAATACCAGTTATTACGAAGGAAGGAATAAGGAATGCCTGTGTTTTTAATGGCTTCCTCAGTGGCACGATGCACCGGCGCAAGAAAAATCGGATTTTCGCTTGCATTTCCTAGGCTCGTATACGCTATGAAACCAACATTAGCGCGCTGAGCTGCTGATACAGCGGCGGTATGCTGGCGAATCCGCGTTTCGTTGTCACCGTCTGTGGATACGATCAAGAGGCGGTCGATACCCGCGAATGCTTTGTCCAGCGTCTCCGGTTGGTCAAAATCCCCATGACGCACGTCTACGCCGCGGGCACGGAGGCTTTCCGCTTTCTCTGGGTTGCGAACGCTGACTGCTAGATCTTTGGCAGGCACGGTTTCCAATAACGTTTCTATTACGATTGATCCCAATTTTCCTGTTACACCCGTTACTAAAATTTTCATATAAATTCCTCCATTTTGTTTTCATTTATGATTACTCGTCGTTATAATGATTTTGGTTACAACGACGGCATAAAAAAAGCTCTATGAGCTTTTTATTACACAAATTTTGCTGCCAGCTGACTTAAGGTCACTTGAGCCAGTCTTTGTTCCATCGCGGATTGGGCTTCCTTCATTTCAAAACGAAGAGCGGCTTCAATATTCCGGCCAACCGGGCAATTCGGATTCGGTTCATCGTGAAAATTAAACAGTTGACCGTCATCGATGACTTCCACTGCGTGGTAAACATCCAGAAGCGTTATCTGATCCCGATCCTTCAGCAAGGAAGCGCCCCCTACTCCTGGACGAATGTCTATCAACCCCGCCTTCTTCAGCATCCCCATTATTCTGCGGATGATTACGGGATTCGTATTTACGCTGCCTGCAATGTAATCGCCGGTACAATCTTTGGGGCTAACGGCGATTAGAGATAGGATGTGGACAGCAATGGAAAATCTGCTACTAATCTGTTTCACTTCGCATCACCACCGTTGTAACCATTGTAGTTACTACCTGTCGAAATGTCAACCCATAACCCGCTTCCATGATCGAAAGAAACAAAATAAGACGCGCCGGAGAGCGATTCCCAAGCGTCTTCTTTTGATTGTTAAGTCATGCTAAGAAGTATTATTTCACTCGCACTGCCGGTTTATCAATCAATCCTTCAATCGCGAAAGCGCGGCACGGCGCTCCGTCGGTGCCTTTCAGCTTGATCGGCACACAGCCGAACAAAAATCGGGGCTGGGTAATACGACCCAGATTCGTCAACCATTCCAGCATGACGATGTTTTCCTCGAGAAACGTGAAGTGATTCGGGCTCCAATCCTCGCTGCTCCATACCCGCCCATCCGGAGGATGCAGCGGCGAATCGCACAGCATGAAATCGCCCGCAACGGATTTGATCTTCTTCTCCTTCAGCCATTCAGCGGCATCCGTCGATAGCCCGATCATTTCATCCCAGAACCGGAATGTCCCCCATGCTTTATCCGTCCAACCCGTCCGAATGACGACAATGTCGCCCTCGCGGATGTCGGCACCGGATTGCATTAAATCTTCCGCCGTCACATAAGAGCCCGGTTCTTTATGCAGCATATCTACCATTACCGCCTCGCCGATGAATGAATCCAGCGGCACTTCATGATTTTGCAATCCGCCCTCCAAAAAATGCGCGGGAGCGTCGTAGTGGGTAAAGTGCTGCGTGCACATCGTGAAATTATGGGACTGAACTTTGTTTTTCTTGAGTGATGCGACTTCCACTATCTTTGTAGACGATTCCTCTTCGCCGTACACAAGGCTTCTAGGGAATCCGGCATATTTCGTTTCCTCATCAATGATTAAGGAGAGATCTATTATTTTCATGACGGGCAATGCCTCTCTTTCCTATGCTTATTTGAGAAGACCAGAGCTTTCAAGGAACTGCTTGGCGACATCCTTCGGCTTCATTTTGTCGTTATCTACTTTGGCGTTCAGTCCGGCCATCGTAACCTGATCCAGCCTGTCTGCAAGCAGGTTCAATGTTTCGCCGACCTCCGGATACTTTGCCAGGAAGTCCTGTTTAAGGATCGGAGCAGGAAAATACGGAGGAAAATATTGTTTGTCGTCTTCCAGAGTGATAAGATTCAGCCCGGGAATCCGGCCATCCGTTGCGTAGCCGACAAGCACGTCGATTTGGCCGTCTTGGAGCGCCTGATAAGCGATCCCGTTATCCATTTCCTTGCGCCCCTTGAATTCAAAACCATAGATTTCTGCCATTCCCTTATATCCGTCACCGCGCTTAAAAAATTGATCATCGGTACCTAGCACCATATTCCGCGAATGCTGAACCAGATCACTGAACGTTTTCACCTTCAATTTTTCCGCTGTTTCTTTTTTGATGATCAGGGTGAACGTATTAGAGAATGGCATAGGCTTCAGCCATGTTAATCCATATTTCTCCTCGTAGCCTTTTTTTACTTTCTCATAGACCGTAGCCGGGGTGTCATCCGGCTGGAGCTCATTTTGCAGAATGTGAATGTATCCCGTCCCGGTATAGTCGGCATAAACCTGAATGTCGTCGTCTTTCAAAGCTTGCAGGAGTACATGGGAGATGCCTAGTCCTTCTTTCGTGGAAATATGATGATCCGTCTTAGCATCCAGAAGTTGCGCCATGATTTCCACCAGGATTAATTGCTCGGTGAACGGTTTACCGCCAACCACAATGTTCGCTGGCTGATTCGCGTCGGCCAATTCTACGCTGTCGGCGGGCTTCTCGGACGAAAAGCTGCATGCGCTTAGCACTGCCAAAACCAAAATCATCATACCGATTAGTGCTCTTTTCATTGTCGGCTCCTCCTGTTGCTGGTTTGAAAAGTTCAAATAGTGATCATCCATTATTAATTCCTACTATTTCTATATGTAATATATTTGACACCTATTTCGCTGTCAACCACTTTTATGATCTTCAGGTAAGATAACGTGAAGATTGTTGCAAGCAAAGAAAAGGACCAGCCTAAGGGCCGATCCTTTTCAGGTAGGGGCAGAGAACTAAATCGTAAGTGCAATACCGATGAATCATGAACGCGTGCAAAATTAGATCAAGGCCACATGAAGCTTCGCAGCACTCCCCTATCCAGCAGCAGCCTCATTCATTGATTGGAAACGTTTACTTCAAAGTCATTTCCTTTTTCCACGTTAACTCCTTGCCTTGCTCATCCTTGAACAAGAACACAACCTGCCCTTTCTCGCCCTTCATCGTATCCGGGTAAAAGAAGCCTGAGAATTGCCCATCGCCGCTAATATAGAAGCCATCTCCACCGCTTCCTCCATGTTCAATGGCTTCTTTAACCGAATTAACGATCAGGTTCTCCTTGGACACCCACTGCATTTCGGCTAGCATGTATCCTTCCGGAAGCTGCTTTACCGTGAAATCGAAGCTGTTGCCCTCAATCGGCTTCTCCGTCTGGTCAATGACAATTAATATTTTCTTGTCGGAGACAGCGTCCGCTTCATCTGAGTTGTCGCCGGATGTTTCGTTCTCCGGCTTCGTTTCAGACGTATCCGTATCCGGTGCTTCAGTGGTGACAGGAGATGCAGCATCTTCCTCCGTAGCGACCGAATTTGGTGCTCCGTTGCCCGATTGATTGCCGCATGCGCTCGCTAGCAGCAGTACGAACAGAGCTGAAATCAAATAAATATATTTTGGTTTAGTCATGGGTTGTTCCTCCGCTTTCATCTAATGTAAAAGAGAATGCTACGCCTTGCTTCGTGTTCGTCACGCCATACTCGCTGCCATGAAGCTCTAGAATGTGCTTGATAATAGCGAGTCCCAGACCCGTACCTCCGGTTTTACGATCCCGTGAACGCTCCGCCCGGTAAAAATGATCCCAGATCCGGCTGATATCCTCTTTAGGAATAGCTGGTCCCCTATTTTCGATGACGGTTGTCACTTTCCCGAGTGGCATTCGCTGGATGTCGATCGTAATGGTGCTGTTCTCCACGGCATGCCGGATGGCGTTGCTCATGAAATTTAAAATGACCTGTTCAAGTCGTCTAGGATCAGCCTGTACGTACAGCCCTTCCTCTTCATTCGCGTTTATCCGCAATTGAAGCTGCTTCATCTCGAGCTGCTGAGCGAATGAATCGCCAACCCTCTGAATAAAGCTTGCCAGAGCAATGCTTCTTGGCTGCAGCTGGATGGCCTTGGCTTCGAATTTGGACAGCTCCAGCATATCCATAATTAATGCATTCATCCGATCCGTTTCATTGACGATGAGGGCCAAATAACGCTCTCTTTTTTCGCTTGCCACCTCATCCTGCAGTCCTTCCGCAAAGCCTTTCACAATCCCTAGAGGAGTTTTCAACTCATGGGAAATGTTCGCGATCAGCTCTTTGCGGAGCTGCTCGGACCGCTGCTTCTCCTCCACATCCTCCTGCAGCCTCACATTCGCATGAGTCAGCTCCTGCATGGCTATATCCAGATTCCGGGACATCGCAACCATGCTTCTGGACAGCTCCCCGAATTCATCCTTCGAATGGATGGTCGGCTGCTCCGTAAAGTCCAGCTTGGCAAGACGCGCTGCCGAACGGCTCAGCAGCACCAAGGGGCGGGAGACAATTCTGGAATAAATCAACGACAGAATAATCGCAAGGAGAACGATAACCGGCGCCAAATAAACGACATATTGCTTAAGAACGCCAACAGCTTCCCCGACTGGCTGCATAGAGGTCATAACGAATAAATAAGCATTCCCCTTGCTGCCAACTGATAGCTGTCGTATGAGAATCGTATATGGGATGCCACTCCATTTGTCCTGCCATTCCAGCTGTATGACCGAATCGTTACCCAGACGAGACTGCCATTGTTCAGCTTGAGGAGTCAAGTCCAGAAGCGCATCATCGACAAGAGCATCCTGATAGAGAGGATTGTATGACCGCTGCTCCGGCAGCATAAGATGCGTTACCACCCCTTGCACACGTACCAAGCCCTCTTTAAGAGCGGCATCGGTCTGCTGAATAACAACGGGCAGCATAATGGTATCTTCCTCATCCATGAAGATCCCGTCGACGACCAGCGTTTCTCCGATTTGTATCTCTTTCGGGATCTCATCCACTGTCATGCCCTCTTCGGAGATCCGCACCGTAATCGTCTTGCTGCCTGCTTCCAGCTCCAGAAAATAGGGATCTATGCTTGTTCGTTCAAAGCGGGTATTCAGGATGGCTGTACTTGTATCATGTTCATTCATGAATGCGCCCAGCAGCCTTGACACCTGCTGTTCACTCGATTTTGCCTGTTTGTATTGCTGAACGAATTGATTCATGCTCTTCTCTAAGTCATTAATCTTGGACATGCGGTAAAACCGCTCGAAAAACATTCCTTGTGCAAGCAGCAATAAGGAGAACACAAGCAGGATCAGAACAGATGTGACAACGAACAGTTTAAGGGCTACACTTTGCCTTTTCATTGTTCCGTCTCGAATTTATAGCCGGAACGAATAACGGTGGCTATCGATCGTCCTTCGTCTCCCAGCTTGGCTCTTAATTTTTTGATATGGGTGTCCACCGTGCGCAAATCCCCCAAGTAATCGTACCCCCAGACAGCGTCCAAAATATACTCGCGCGGCAGCACCTTGCCGTAATGTTTGATGAGAAAGAGAAGCAGATCGTACTCCTTGGGCGACAAATTGATCTTAGTTCCCGCCACAAAGACGGTATACGCCGACCTGTTCACCGTTAATTGACCAAAGACAAGCGTGTCCCCCTCGCGCCCCGTCGTCCCTTCCGTTCTCTTCATCAAGGCTGTAGCGCGGGCTACCAATACCCTTGGACTTAGCGGCTTCGTTACGTACTCATCAGCGCCAAGCTCAAACCCCATCAGATGGTCGTCATCCTCTGCTCGGGCGGTCATGATCATAATCGGGACGTCCGACTTTTCCCTGATGCGCCTGCATACCGACCATCCATCGATTTCCGGCATCATAATGTCGAGAACAACCAAATCAACGGAGTTCTGTTCAAATATTTCAAGCGCAATTTTTCCGTTCTCCGCTTCAAACACTTCCCATTGTTCCTTCTTAAAATAGTCCGTTATCACCTCGCGCATAAGCATATCGTCTTCGACAAGCAATATCGTTCGTTTCATTACGCTGCACTCCGCTTCCGCCAGCATCTCTATGTTTTATCGCTTCCCATTACCCATTGTAGAGAATGGCTGTGTACTTTGTGTGTATTTCAAATGAAGGATTCCGACATCCCATAAATCATGCATTCTCACAATTGTATCATCGGGATGCAAAAACTCACAATTGTCTGCCCATTCAGACGGAACCACAATCCATTCTTAAACGCAAAATCGAGTTTGAATCCATTCTCATCTCCCTTTACTTTTCTTCCTATATACAACAAACCCAGTACCATCAAGGCACTGGGTTTCATTTTATAGATCCTGTATTCGTTTTGCAGAGCTCTCGATTGGCGGTGAAGGAGTTATTTATTTTCATAACGTACGAAGCCGTAGTTCATAAAAATACTGCACAATGGGATGCTTTAACTTCATCTTCTCGGTCATGTTTAACATTCGCTTTTTTCCAACTCGTCTGTCCACCAAAGCTAGAATATTCAATAAGATATCATTGCTCTCTAAGCTTTCCTCTATAGAAATGGATAAAAACTTATTAGCTACAACGACAAAATTTGATTTACTTAATGATGACTGTGCTGACATAAGCTCTTTTGCATATACTGATATTTTTCTACCTCTTGCAATTACTTTTAGACGATCCTCCGGAACGATCCCCTTGGTATCTTTTCTGACCGCTTCCATTTCTTCATGGCTGATAGGAATTTGGATATCTGAATCATTCTTAATTTCCAGCTCCGTCTGATACCATCTGATTAAGGTAGTTGTATCACTCATATTGAGCACGTTCTTTTTATCTACCGCAATATAACAAAGTCCTGGTTTGTCAGGCAAATAACGGTAGCTGGTTGCACGGTATTCGACCCTTCCATATAACGCAGGACAGAGAAAACTCTCCAGTTGCTGCTTCAATTTGCTCCAGGACATGTAATCCTCCTATGTTCTATATTATTAATACCTATTGAGGCAGTCATTCTATTATCTATAATACAATAACCAACACATCGATCATACTAAATACAAGTAACCCCAACTGAGCTAAGCCGAAGATCGTGTTGAATGTATTAGTCGGCTTTTTAGAACGGTCAAATAAAAGGCAATTATATCATTCATCAATGAAGTTAGCGATTATTTTTAGTCAGATACAAATACAACGTTATTGGGGCGAAGATGACGATCAACAGCAGACAAACGCCAAGCCCTGCTGCAATGTCCGATGTGCTTGCCGTACCATTCATAAGTCCTCGTACTGTCGCAACCGCAATGCTGATTGGATTGATATCCACTATGACCCCAATCCATTTCGGCATAGTTGAAGAGTCTACTAAAATGTTGCTCGCAAACAATAGGGGATACACCAACATCATGCTTGATCCCGATACCGTCTCGGGTCGTTTGGCCAAGATACCAATCATTGAAAAAATCCAGCTCACACTAAAGGCGAAAAAAATGATAAACAAGATAGCTATTATTGTGCCCTTGATCCCATCCTCCGGGCGGAAACCGAGTAGCAACCCTGTTCCACAAGCTACGAGCAAAGCGATTGTATATCTTAGTCCATCAGTCAATAATGGTCCGAGCACGGAGGCCGGCTGCCAAAAAGGCATCGTTCGAAAACGGTTGTATACCCCTTTCGAGATGTCCTGGCATAAGGTTGTCCCGCTATAGACGGTCATAGGAACAACCGTAAGAACGAGGATGCCCGGCAGCAGAAATTGGATGTATGCTTCAGTGGAACCCGCAATGGCGCCACCGAACAAAAAATTAAAAATGAGCAGCATCATAACAGGAGTCAGAATGGCATCCATTGCAAATCCAAAAAGATTGTTTTTCGTATTTTGCCATGTTCTCCACATGAGGATTGTTGTCGATGTTAAGGAATTTGGACTGCGTGGCGCGGACCTTCGTAACAACATCGATTCATTTAGGTTAGGGGTACTGTTCATTGAACGACCTCCTTCTTCTGTTTAGAGGCAGTTAAAGCAAAGAATACTTCGTCCAAACTTGGCTCACTTAGCGAAAAGTAGTCTATCGGAACTTTATTGCTCACGAGCGTATGTATGGCTTGGCTCGCGAGAATGGCTTCTTGCACCGGTATATTATAATCAAGCGGATCATTGCCTTGAAATCCGGTCAAATGATGATAATCAGCTAACAAGCGGTTGATGGTTGCTTCATCTGTCTGTTCTGCCAATCGAATCGCTAACGTTTTGCCCCCAATGGATGCCTTCAATTGAGAGGGTGTCCCTTCGGAAACAATGTTTCCTTTATCGATTACAGCGATTCTGTCAGCCAACTGATCGGCTTCCTCCAGGTATTGGGTTGTCAGCAACACCGTCGTTCCCTGCTTCAAAAGCGAGCGAACCACTTCCCACACCCCTATGCGACTTTGAGGGTCTAATCCGGTTGTCGGTTCATCCAGAAAGATAATTTCCGGCAGGGTAACGATGCTGGCGGCAATATCTAAGCGTCTGCGCATGCCTCCGGAATAGTTCTGAACCATACGATCCTTGGCATCCGATAGCGCGAACGATTGAATCAGTTGTTCCGCTATAGAACGTGCTTCTTTCGGAGAAAAGCCATAAAGTCTGGCAATCAGGATTAAATTTTGTAGCCCTGACAACCCTTCATCAAGGGCAGCGAACTGCCCAGTCAGGCTTATTTTCTTTCTTACTTCTTTGGGGTGCTTCACCACATCATAACCAGCTACAAGCGCAGTTCCTCCATCCGGCTTAAGAAGTGTGGACAGCATCTCTATAGTTGTTGTTTTTCCAGCGCCGTTAGGGCCAAGCAGGGCAAACAGTTCCCCTTTTTTGACGCATAAATGAATGCCTTTGACCACCTCTTGATCGTTAAACGATTTTCGGAGGCCATTGATTTCAATCGCATAAGACATTTCTGATCCCCCCCTTGTCCTCTTGATAAAAGAATGCCCTGGTTGGAACCAAGGCACCTTGTTTGAATTTTGACTTTTTATAAAAACTCATTTTTATGTTCAAACACCCATTCCGCGAGTGTTCTGGCAGGACGTCCTGTCACTTGCTCCACAGTGGGGACGACCGTGTGTCCGATTTCGGGTGGATTTTTGCCCATAAGGACAAAAAAGTCGATATCCTCTTCTTCGTAGCCCTGATCTCTCCAGTTTTGTCTCGCTTGCTCCTCCGACAGTTCATCAAATTGAACATCCTTGCCGATCCCTTCACTAATCGTCCGGATCGCTTCTCTACGCGAAAAAGACTGCGGACCTGTAAGAATATAACTTTGTCCGTGATGACCATTCTCTGTGAGAGCCGTAACAGCGACGGCGGCAATGTCTCCCTCGTGGACTCTGGCACTCGGCGCGTCTCCGAAAGCGTCTCGAACAACCCCCTCCGAACGAATCGAATCCCGCCAGTCCATAAGTATATTGGCCATAAATTCTCCCGGCTTTACAAGTGTCCATTCCATCCCACTATTTTTAAGCGCTTCCTCCACAGGCCCCTCTTCATAACCGACCAACACGGCGACCCGTTTTACACCGGCTTGCTCCGCCAATTCAATCACTTTGGGCTGAGTTTCCAACGTCGCATTAGCCTCATCGCTGGAAATGATTAAGAACAATCCATTAACGCCTTCCAATGCGGTTTGCAGCGTATCTGGCTCATTCAAATCTCCTGCCACGACCTCAACACCCTCCGGTAAATTCGCTTTTGCCGGATTGCGCGACACCGCTCTCACCTGTTCGCCTTTTTGCACAAGTTGATCCACAACATGTCTTCCTACCGTTCCTGTAGCACCTGTTACTAATATTGTCATTTGATAATTCCGCCTCCCATTTGCTTATAAAGCTCTTGTATTTCTTTGATTTTTTCCAATAAATCATGCTTCAACTCATCAGGCGAAATGATAGTCACCTTTGAACTGTAGCTTAGAATTATAGAAATCGCATATTCTTGTGAGTAGAAAACCGTGTGTACGTCAATATAATCCCCATGATGCGTACACTCTCCCTGAAACTGCTCGAACACTCGAGGCTGGGCAGTTAAATCAAAACGAAGATGGGCATTTACGCCTTGAGTCTCTTCCTCAGCCTGAAGAGAGGATATTTCTCTAAGTTGAAAATGGTCGCTTAACACTTCCAACTCGTTGATCCTTGACACCCGGAAGAATCGTTTCCCTTGATGCGATAAGCAATATCCCTCCAAATACCATGTCCCGCGCTCCCAATACAACTTGATTGGCTCCACCCTTCTTTGAGATAAGGTGCCTGTTGCGCTTGTGTAAGAAAATGCAATGACTCGGGTCCGATTGATCGCATGAAGGAGCGGATGAACAATCTCCTTCTCGCGTTCTGATGTGCTCATATCAAATATGATCTTATCGTGATATCCCCCATTCAACAGAGCAGGCTGCAGACTGGAAAGCTTCTGCATTAACGAGACGGATTGGCCCCCCATGGCTCCTTCCATGCCCTTAAGAAGATTGTAGATGACCGAAAAATCATCAACAGAGAAGTGCTGTTTCGTTAAGAAGAAACCGTTCATCAGTTCAAAACCGCCGTCAGTACCCGTAAACGAAGCAACGGGTATGCCCGCTTGATTGATCAGATCTACATCACGATAAATCGTACGAATGGAAACCTCGAATCTAGCTGCTAATTCTGTTGCCGTCACTCTTCTTCTTGTAAGCAGCTCCATCGTAATTCCGAGCATGCGATCCAGTTTCATCTTTTCACTCCTCTTCTTCCACGACTTATCGGCCCATCTGTTTGAAAGCATAACATTTGAATCCTGACATCATGTATGTCAGGATTCAAAACGAAAATTAATAAACCTACCGATTTGAAGTCTTGGAGATATTCAATGGAGCTTAAGTCCCCTCTTTACTAACTCCGCCAATACAGCTCAACACTATTAGTCTTACCTAACCAACAGTGAGCAACATTCCATATACGTCGAGCATTGTAACAAAATCAAAACAAAAAAACGACATCTCTGCCGTTTTGTTTTAAACTATTGGTGGAGATAATCATATTCCGATTTCCCGCATTTTCACCGTTACTTTTTCGACCCGGCCATCCATATCCGCCCCGTCAAACTTCGGAAGCTTCAGCTCGCTTACTATTTTTCCGTCGTGCATAAACATAATACGCTCCGTCCGCGCCGCAACCTTCGCGTCGTGAGTTACAAGCATAACCGCAGTACCGTCCGCGTTGATTTCGGAAAATATGTCCATAATCTCCTGCGCGGATACGGAGTTGAGTGCACCCGTGGGCTCGTCGCCGAAGATGATTTTCGGGCTGTTCATAAGCGCACGGCAAATTCCAGCACGCTGAAGCTGACCTCCCGATACTTGTGTAATCCTGCGCTCTTCAAGTTCTCCAATGCCTACCCTTTTCATAAGGCCTCTTGCTTTCTCCGAAATTTTTGCTGCGTTTTTTCTGTTGTCGCGCATAGACGTAAGAATGATATTGTCGAGGATATTCAGATTTTTCAACATAGTCGGCTGCTGAAAAACAAATCCCATAACCGTCCTGCGTATATCTGAAAGCTCATTCTCAGAGGCCGCCGATAAATCCTTGCCGCCAAAAACGACCTTGCCGCCATTCACGTTATCCGTTCCGCTCAATGCGTACATCAACGTCGATTTTCCCGAACCCGAAGGTCCCATTACTGCAACGAACTCGCCCTCATTGATTTCAACGGACACTCCGTCGAGAACATTGCGTTTTTCATCGCCCTCACCGAAAGATTTTACGATTCTATCACAGATAAGTATCTTCTCCATAGGTCTACTCCTTTATATGTTCGGAAATTTTGATTTGTCCGGCGCGCGCTGTGCCGAGCCAAGTTGCGATTAGCACCGCGCAGATCATCATCAGCGGACTAAGCAGATACGCCGAAAGCGGATTAACTGCAAAGTTAAACTTCGATACTCCGAACGAAGAGATCACCTTACCCGCAAGTATCTCTCCGAGTGAGTTGGCCAGAAGCGTGCCGAGAACAATTCCGATGATCAAAATGAAAATCGAACGCGAAACAAACTGCGCCTTAATATCCGAGTTTGTAAAGCCGAACGCTTTCATGACGGTAATGGAATATCTGTCCTTTGTGACAAGCATTTTCATAAATAACAATGTAACTAGTACCGTTATCACCAGCGCAACAGCAATTGCGGCGTTGGAGGCAATTTCGACGGAGCTTATTGTCGAGCCAAGGGTCTGTTTAACAAATTCATCAATGTCTGAAGTCTTTGCAAAATCAAACTTGTCAGCATATTCCGCAACCTTCGCGTCAACAAGGGATTTATCCGAAACTTCAGCGGAGACAATGCTCCACATAATACCCGCCGAATGGTCGGTGAATACGGCCTTGGCGGTTTTGCCGCCGTTGGTAATGTCGGAATAGATTCCGCTTACTGTGAGATCTTTCTCCAGTCCCTCAATCACCAGCGTAATGACATCGCCGACCATAAGGTTCAGCTCATCTGCGTATATAGTCGAAAGCGCAATTTCGTCATCTGTGGCAGGTGCTTCGCCCTTGGTATATGCGATAGGAAATATCGAATGGTCGCCGAGTTCGATTTTAATATTTTCCTCTGATCCGTTTTCCATCTTTGCTTTGAATGTTTTTGTTGTAAGGACAGCAACCTTTGAAATGGCTTGATCGCTTTTCAACGTATCTACGATTTCAGAGACTTTATCAGCGACATTGTCGATATTGCCGGACAACTGTATGCGCAGATCGTAGTTTCCAATCCCCATATAACTGATGAAGCTTGATGAGGAAATCGAGCTGTACAGGTTCTGCGGAACAATTATGATGAAAGCCGAAATCACCAGCACAGCAAGCATTGTGGCGTAAAGTCTTTTCCTTGCGAGAACATCTTTGATACCGAGAAAAATATTCGTGTTAAGCAGCCTGTTTCCGCTTAGGGTAAAACGTTTTGCACCCGCTGCCTTTTCCTGTGAAGTGCCAAAGCGGATGGCTTCGGCGGCGGATATTTTCCGGAATCGTCTAAGTACTCCGTTAACATAGGCAATAATCGCAAGGAATACAAGCAATATGCCGACGATTCCTAAGACATAAGCAAAAGAAGAGTTTTCGCTTTCCCCCATATAAAGCCGTATATTTTTAAGAAGCATGCCTTTGAAAACAAACGAAAGAGCAAAACCAAGAATAGAGCCTGCCGCCGCAATTGCCGCGTATTTCACCAGATAAATCTTCTTGATGTCGGAAATGCGCAGCCCTATTGCTTTCATAACTCCGATTTCACGGTAATCGTCTTCGATTTTCGCAAGGAGCGTAAAGCGTATGCACATGAACGAAATGGCAACGACAAGCACGCTTACCAGAAGGATAACCCCAATCATCATCCCGTCGGAAATTGCATTCATCATTCGGAAAAGAGCATATGTAACCGTTGGTCCGTTCATCTCAAGTCCTGCGTTGGCATAAGCGGTTTCGAATGCGCCTAGCCCTGACATATCCTTTAATCTGAACTCAATCAGATACTCCGGATTGCTAGGGGTTTTAAATTCTGCGTAATCATTGCTGCTTACAAGAAATCGCTTTGAAGCGGAGAGTGATGAATTCATTGTCGAATCGCGTAAGAAACCCGCAACGGTAAATTCTTTTCCACTTATTACGGCCTTGTCCCCGACCTTAGTGGTGTTGTCCTTCATATAGCTTACTGGAACATAAACCTCGCCGTTGGATACGTTAATTACGTTACCTTCAAGATCTAGTAGATAATCGAATTTCTCGCTCTGTACGCTTAGCCCGTTGTCCTGAACGCTGTTCGCGAGCGATTTTTCACCAAATACAAATTGCTCGCCATCAATGTTCAGAAATTCAACCACCTGAAATTCATCGACATTGCTGTTCTGCTTTGCGAAAGCCGCAAGCTCCGCAGTATCAATCTCACCTGAGTGCATCTGCATAAAATGCGGCGTTTTCGCTTGTGTCATCAACGTATCCAGCGCTCCATAGAGATTGACGGCGAGTATCGCCGCGAGCGAAACCAACATAGCCGCGGCAGCAACGAATATCATCGTTGTCAGTGTAATCAATTTGCTCTTTAAAATGTCGTTGCGGATTATTTTGTTATACATATGTCACCTCTTATTTTAATGCTTTTTAAACCCCAAACTCGAATGACGTAAGGCCGCTTCCTATTATTATTTGTTGCCTCCTTCTCCGCCGCCAAACATCTGCATAACGGACATAAGGCTTCCGCTTTCGGCGCCGAGCAGCCTTTCTGCGTTGAAAACAAACGCTTGAATGCGGGAAGCCCGCTCTTCGTTCGTCATTTGAACCATATCATCATCAAAAACGGTATTCGTATATACAACAATCATTTCCATGCACTCATACGGGTAAGGCGTGTTAAATAGTCCCTGCTGCGTGCCCTCGCGGATGATTCCCGTCAGTATCGGCGTAATGCCATTGATGATAACCTTTTGTATTTTTTGATGCAAAAGCGCGTTCTGCGGCTTGTGAATGTGCTCCATAATTTCCTTACTGCTTCCTCCGCTTAAGTTCAATGCCATAACAACGCGGATTATCCGCTCGACTACGGGTATACTCTTGTCTTCGGCAATTTTCTGCGCTGCACCTAAAAGACGGACATTATACCGCTCAATCAGCGCGTCCATAATATGCTCCTTCGACTTGAAGTGATAATACAGCGTCCCCCGCGCAATTTCGACCTTTTCGAGAATATCGTTTGTACTCGTGCCGTCAAAGCCTTTCTGACTGAAAAGCTCATCCGCCACGTCAAGTATTTCGTTCTTGCGTTCCTCGGCTGCTTTTACAACTCTCATTCTTATATCTCCTCGTTATCGACCGACTGCCTGTCGGTTTAATAATAGCATGTTTTAATGTTGTGTTGTCAAGAGGGCGGTCTAACTATCATCAATTGCCTTCACAGCGAGATTCGACCTTAGAGGCTTAATTACACCAATAAAAAAAGGGGCTTTCGCCCCTAAGTACCCTATTAAGGCGTTGCCCATTCTATCCACACGACTGTCTCCACATGTACCGTATGCGGGAACATATCCACAGGTACCACCTCAACCGTCTTATACCCGCCGTCCTCTAGCACCCGCAAGTCCCTTGCCAGCGTAGACGGATTACAGCTCACATAAACCACTCTCTCCGGCTGCATCGCCAGAATCGTCTCGAGCAGCGCCGGATCACAGCCTTTGCGAGGCGGATCGACGACGATCACATCCGCCGTAATCCCTTCCTTACGCCAGCGAGGGATAACAACCTCCGCAGGTCCAGCTTCAAACGACGCGTTTGTGATGCCGTTTAGCTCGGCATTCCGCGCCGCATCCTCAATCGCTTCCGGCACAATTTCCACGCCATAGACGCGGCCCGCCTGACGAGCGAGGAACAGCGAGATCGTACCAATGCCGCAATAGGCGTCAATGACGGTTTCCGAGCCCGTTAAGCCCGCATATTCGACCGCTTTGCGGTATAGCTCCACCGTTTGCATCGGGTTCACCTGATAGAAAGATCTCGCCGAGATGGCGAAGCGAATGCCGTCGAGCTCATCATAGATGACCTCGCTGCCCCATAGGACGTGGGTCACATCGCCGAAAATCACGTTCGTGTCGCGCTCATTCACATTTTGAACGATGCTCTTCACGCCTGGCAGCTCCTCGCGAATGCGCTCAACCCAGCGATCCGCCATCGGCAGCTTCTTGCCGTTGGTTACAAGCACAACCATGATCTCGCCAGTCACAACGCCAGTCCGCGCCATCACATGGCGCAACACGCCGCGGCCCGTAGTTTCGTCATATGGCGCTACGCCAAGCTCGCGCCCGATGCGCTTCACGACGCGAATGACCTCATCATTGTGCTCATGCTCAATGAGACAATCGTCCATGTCGATGATTCGGTGACTGCCGCGCGCATAGAAGCCAGCAATTAGTTGTCCGTCATCCGAATTTAAACCTACAGGTACCGAAGCTTTATTCCTATAACGCCAAGGCTCGTCCATGCCAACCGTCTTGTGTACAACAATGCCCTCACCCTCGGCATCGCCCTCTCCAGCCACTTTCAGCTTCCCAATGCGCACCAAATTATCCACGACATGCTGCCGCTTCCACTCGAGCTGCGCTGAGTAATCGAAATGCTGCAGCTGGCAGCCGCCGCATTCCTTAAAAATGTCACATGGCGGCTCCACGCGCGATGGACTCTTAAGCACCAGCTCTTCAAGCCGTGCATATCCATACTGCTTCTTCACCTTCATGACCTTCGCCCGCACGCGTTCACCAGGGAGCGCTCCCTGAATAAAAAGGGTAAAGCCGTCAGCGCGGCCTACCCCTTCACCATCATGCGTCAGGCCGATTATATCGACCGTGACCTCTTCGTTTTTTTGAAAAGGCGCATCTACTGGAATCGCCGCCGCATTCGTACCCGCCGCGCCGCGCGATCTCCCCTTGCCGCCTCTGCTTCTACCTTTATTCATAAACTCTCTCCGCTCTATCTTCAATGCTGTTGCTTTTCAATAACTATTCATTGTTTCATTGTTCTATTGTTTCATCGTTTCATTGTTCTATTGTTTCATCGTTTCATTGTTCTATTGTTTCATCGTTCCACTATCCATTATTCCCTAATTACAATATCCATCCGTGCTTAGCGAATGCTGACTCACCTGTTACATCCGAAGAACCGCGCTTAGCGATACGTCGACTCACCAGTCTCATCCGCAAAAATACGCAGATGCGACGGCAGCACCGAGAATGTGCATGGCAGCACGCCGCCATATTCGCCATCGAGGTTTATTTGGACATAATCCGGCGTTGTGACCTTCAGCTCATCCGTGCGGAAGTGGATCACATGCGGATCGTTCAGATGCTCGCCGCGCAGCGCGAGCGTCACAAGCTTAATAAATTCCGGCAGGTTGCACTTGCGAATCAGCAGCACATCCAATAAGCCGTCATCCAGCTTGGAGTCAGGCGCGAGACGCTCGAAGCCGCCGACCGAGTTGCTGTTGCAAATGAGGAACATCATAAACTCGTCATGAAATTCTCCGACGCCGGCCGCTTGAAAGGTCAGCTCAGTCGGGCGAAGGCGGGTCATTTTCTCCATGCCCTTCATATAATATGCCAACTGCCCGATCATCGTCTTCAGCTTACTAGGCACATCATAGGTCAACTCCGTCAAGGAGCCGCCCCCGGCAATGTTGATAAAATACCGCTCATTCGCCTTGCCGACATCAATCGGCCGCGTATATTGTTGGATGATCAGATCGACCGCATACTCCCAATGCTTCGGAATGCCTGTCGCCCGCGCAAAGTCATTGGTCGTTCCCACCGGCAATATGCCAAGCGGAGGCCGATTCGCCTTAGCCGCCAAACCATTAATAACTTCGTACAGCGTACCGTCGCCACCCGCAGCAATGATCATATCATAGCCGCGATCCGCCGCATCCGCTGCCGCAATGGTCGCATCTCCTTCACCAACCGTCGCGTGGCAGCTCGTTTCAATACCGCCCTGCTCAAGCCGCTGGAGAATATCAGGCAGACGTTTTTTCATTTCTTCTCTTCCCGATGTCGGGTTATAAATTAATCTCGCCCGTTTGATTGCCATCCCGGTTCACTCCTAACCATCCAATCAACCAATCTTCTATGTTCCAGACGATATGTCTACTTAATTATTTAAACGCTGCAAGCCCATGTACATCTGTCGCTCCAACCATCGTTCAATCGCTGCATGTGGCAGCATCGCTCTGCCGTTATACCGATACTCAAGCCCAGCAAGACGCGTTGGAATGACATGGTTCGTAAAATAACCCTGGCTCAGGAACAGCGGCACCACGATAACCGCTTCCTCCGGATTAGCCGCCTGCATCGCTGCAAGCTTAGCCGCTGCTTGATCGGGCAGAAGCATCGCATATTCGGCACGCTTATAACCGCCAAGCACTCGAAGACGCTCACCGAGCTTCATCAGCCCTTCCTGCCAGCGCTCATGGAATACCTTTTCCTTGCTTCCGTGGCCTATCAACAGTAAAGCTTCCTTCTCTGGCTCCGAGGACAGCTCTGCAATATTCATCGCGAGCAGCTCTGCGATTTCCGGATCGTCGTCAATCGGCACTCCATAATGAACATTGGCAGAAACGCGGAACGTGCCAAGATCGCCTTCCAAATCCGAAACCCATGGAAAACCGAAGGCTTGCCCGATTTCATCCACGTGCGTGCTGCCTGAAGATAGGAACAGCGGCACGACGAACATATCCGTCACACCTTGCTCCTCAAGAGCATCGATTCCATCCTGAATAAGCCGTCCCTCGACAATTTCAAGAAAGGACGACATGATTGGAACGTTTGACAAGCGCGGCGACAAAGCCGCTGCCGCAATCGCATGATCGACTAGCTGTACCCAAGCGGTTTCCCTGGAGCCGTGACTAATAATGAGAATGCCAGGCTTCATTGACGGAACCTACCTTCCAAGACGCTCTAAAGCCATTTTATACCCGTCATTGCCGTAATTCAAACAACGCTTCACTCTGGAGATCGTTGCCGTGCTGGCACCTGTCTCCGCCTCGATTGCATTGTATGTACTGCCCTTGCCCAGCATACGCGCAACTTCAAGTCTTTGAGATAAGGATTGAATCTCATTCACCGTGCACAAATCGTCAAAGAACACATAACATTCCTCAACTGATTTCAATGTGAGAATCGCTTCGAATAATTGATCTATTGCTTTATCGTTAAGTTTTTTAAGCTGCATTCGTATTCACTCCTATTAAAACTAATGTAACTATTGTATCTTTTTTACCTGTTTTTTTCAAACATTACCGTATTCACGCTTTACAGAACGGAAGAACCAAGCGGTTGCTTTTTGAAGCATACACGCATACAAGCACAGGGCATTTATCTAGAAAAAATTCCGCACTCGGGACATTCGTCCAATCCTTATGTTCGCCTACCCCATAGACTATTATAAAAGAAGGGTTGTGATCCGTGTGAATTATCGCAATAACCCCGGTACCGGCAACCAGCATTATGATTGGCACGGCAGAGAGCGCCTAGCGGCAGAGCAGCTGAGCAAGTCATCTGGCGCAAAGTCAACCGGCTTCAGCTTTGCCGCAGACCTGCCAACTATGCCGCCAGCAACAGTGACGCCGCCAACGCAGGATATCCTGCCCGCCGTCATACCGGAGTCAACAGCTGAGATAATCGAAACGACCGCCACTTCCAAAGCAGGCGGCTTCTCCCTTTCCAATCTACCCAACCTAACCGAAATCAAAGGTTTTGTCGACCGCATTGGCGGCATCGACGGTATCCTTACAACCGTTACGAAAGTACAGAAGGTGATGTCTAGCGTCTCCCAAATGGCACCGCTTGTCAAAGTGCTCATGGGCTCCTTCAAAAAACCCGACAAATCGGATGACGATGAAGTTGAATGGAAACCAAAACGCCGCAAGCGTCGCAAACCTGCTTCGGGCACCGGAGCGGGCAACGGGGCACGTCGCCGCAAGCCAAAGCGCCGTTGATCATCTCCTTCAAGAAATACACCCTGATTGCCGAGCGCTATGCGCAGCAATCAGGGTGTATTCATTTCATCCACAGCTGTGGTCGATTTGTGCATAAATCAAATTATTCTGACACTTTATTCATTTATGCACCATTTCACACATCCATTAAAGGGTTATCCGGTTGTGGATAACGCATATTCCCTGCCTGTCCACAGCATTTATTCCATTTAACGCTTGAATAATCAATTCGCCTGTGCACAAGTGCAACCTTCGACATGTTTCGGCAGCCTTCTCTGCGCATAACTTGCACAGCTAGGCTTCCATGTGAATATCCCGCACCATGCACTACATCGATCATACATAAAATCACGCGAAACTACGGATGTATCCACAATTGTAGCGCCTTTCATCCCTTACCCAGCAGACATTCCTATCCCTAAAAAGCTGCACAACTAAAAGATGCGTACAGTTCCATTATTCATACACAGCTGTTACTAATTATGTGCATACGCGCAATTTTCGCCGTGATTCGCCAGCGGTTGTCCACAGCGATTTGCACGTCGCAGTCCATCCAATCGACCTGCAGAGAACACAAAAAATAGTGAGAAAAATCTCAATCCCCATGAGCGGAAGCTCATGGCGAGTGAGGTTTTCCTCACTATCTCATTGTCACTCCATCTTATAGGAAGAAGAAGTGAATAATCCAATAGAAGAACATCGCCATTAAAACAGTAATCGGAATCGTAATAATCCAGGCTACGATGATACGGCCTGCCACTCCCCATTTTACAGCGGAGAAGCGTTTTGCACTACCAACACCGAGGATTGACGAAGTAATAACATGAGTTGTACTAACGGGCAAGTGGATCATCGTTGCCGTTAGGATAACGGCAGCAGAACCGATATCTGCCGCGAAACCGTTGATCGGCTCGATTTTGAAAATTTTTGTACCCATCGTCTTAATAATTTTCCAGCCGCCAACCGATGTACCTAGCGCCATTGCTGTCGCAGCGGAAATCTTAACCCAGAGCGGAACGTCCATCGTCGTCTGAAGGCCGGATGCAACAAGGGCAAATACGATAATGCCCATCGCTTTTTGAGCGTCATTCGTGCCGTGCGAGAACGATTGGAACGCAGCCGTGAGAATTTGGCCAAACCGGAAACCTTTATTCACTTGATGCGGACTTGATTTGGCAAAAATCAATTTCAAAATCCACATGATGATAAAACCAGCAGAGAAAGCGATCAGCGGTGAAAAAATCAACGCTTGAACGATTTTGATCAGACCGCCGGAGTTAATGGCGCTCATGCCTGCACCGCCGATGACTGCTCCTGCAAGAGAGCCAATCAAAGCATGTGAGGATGAGGAAGGAATACCGAACCACCATGTAAGCAAATTCCAAGCGATTGCCGACAACAATGCTGCGATAACAATTGGAACGCCATGCTCCAGCTCCGCCGGATTGGCGACGCCTTTACCTATAGTCGCTGCAACGCCCGTAAAAGTAACTGCACCGACGAAGTTCATGACGGCAGCCATAACGATTGCGACGCGAGGCTTTAATGCCCGCGTGGATACGGCTGTTGCAATCGCGTTCGCCGTATCGTGAAACCCATTTATAAAATCAAACGAAAGCGCCAAAAAGACAACAATCCATAGAACGATTAAATCCATTGTGTAATACTCCTACTCCTCAGATTAGCTGTTACGCATAATGATCGATTCCAGCGTATTAGCCACATCTTCGCAGAAGTCGGTCGTTTGCTCCAGCATCTCGTAAATCTCTTTGCGCTTCATCAGTTCAATTGGATCTTTGACATTCGTAAATAAGCTCTTGATGCAGACCCGAAGCAGGTCATCCGCTTGGTTCTCCAGCTCGTTAAGCGCAATGTTCGGCTCGCGAATCGCAAGCAGTTTACGCTCTGTCAACAAGTAGATAGCCTTCTTAATTTGGTGAGATGAACGAACTAGAATATCGCCGAACAGCGTTATGTACTCATCCTTTTCACGAATGTTGTACATCTCAAACCGGGACGCGCAAGCTTCAATGCCATCAAGCACATCATCAAGCGAAGTAGTAAGGGCCATAATATCCTCGCGCTCGATCGGAGTGATGAACGTTTTGTTCAATTCCTTCAAAATCGTATGCACGTATTTGTCGCATTTGCTCTCGTATTCCTTCATCGTCTTAGCGAAAGCTGATACATCCGATAGATCTGATAGGCCTTTGGCGAAATACTCAACTGCCTCAACAATGGCGTCTGCCATTTCTTCGAACGTCTTAAAGAAAATATCCTTTTTCTTGAACATCGTAATCCCCTTTATCCGACTTGATGTTTAGGCGTACTGTTGTGAGCCCACAATATCTTAACATAGTTTACATGTGAATTGTTAAGAGAATGTAAAGGTTTTAAGAAAACTTTTTAATTTTCATAAAAAACATAAAAAAGACACAATCTCGAAACAAGATTGCGTCCCTTCTATCCTTGGAAGCTCATCCGTTAACGTCTGTTAACAGTGTTTCCAAACTACTACGATTGTACCCATGTAACATGTCCTTCGAATGTCGGATTGTTCGGCACGATATGAAAGAATGTTTTGCCCGGAACAAATGGCAGCTCTTCCCCGTTTATCACGATTCTAATCATGCCATCGGAAGCACGTACCCATTCCGCTTCGATCGCTTTACCCTTCTGGAACAAAATCGCCGAGCCTCCCTCATTCAGGTCCACGGAAAGCCGCCCTTCATTGTCCAGCGTCTTGTGATCCGCACCAAGCACGACTAGATTCGCAGCCGAAAGCTGCTCGTTATTATTTAGGTCAATATGCGGCTTGTCGCCGATCGAACGTTTGTATAATCCAGCCGCCGAATCGTATTTGTAGCCCACACTATAATTTTTGAGTAAAAAGGATACCGTAATGTCGCTTGCCGGAACGCCGATCTCCGTAGAACCCGCTTCCGCAAACGTATAAGGCGGAACCTGCTTATCCATGCTGTATTTTTTCTTCTCAGCGCCCGTACGCAGCTTCTCCAAGCTCGAATAAAGATTATGCGGCGCTTTCCGTTCCTTGCTTCTCCAGAAATAGCTGCCCGCATTCGAAATTTCATCCAAATAGGGCTTGCCCTGCCGCTGCAAAACCGCATAGCCGTCGTTGCTGGCGCCTGCATGGGCGAGCACCGCTCCAAAGCTATCCCCAATATCGATCAGATAAGGCCTGATGCTGCGGATCGGACCAATGGTATCCGTTGCTGCGCTTGTACTTTGAAATACGGCAATCAACCGTGTAATGCCGCCTTCCGCAAGCACTTCCCAAATGACATCAGCGTTTGTCAGCCCCGATTGCGGACGAGCTGCTGCAAAATTGTTGATCATGACGACAATCGGCCTTGCAGTAGCAGCCTTCTCTAGCTTCAATCCGGTTAACGGCGCATCAAAAGGTAGCGGCACAGCCGTAGCAACGGGCTCAGCCATGACCGTCGGTTCGCTCGTTTCACTCGTTTGCTCCGGAGATTCGTTGCCTCCGTTGCCCCCGCTGCATGCCGTTAGAAATAGACTGAGCGACAATAATAGCAAAACTGCCGAATTTTTAATTTTTTTATTCATGCACAAACCCTGCCTTTTCCCGCTTTGCTCAGCTTGTATTCGTTTTCACTTAACTTCCATTTAAACACAATTCAGGACGTATGTCTCGACAAATAAGATAACGGCAAATACAAACGCCAAACCAAATAAGAAGAAGCAAGCTTTTTTATAATCAAAAAAAGCTCGCCCCTTCTTTTCATCCTATTTAACTCGCTTATATACTCCAGTGATGCCAATCCTCTTGCTGCTTGTCGAGACCGTTCAGCCACTCTGAGGTAACGCGAATCGCTCCCTCCTGATGTTCGCGGGCAGAATACGTATGATTCGCTTGAAAAATAATTTCCTTGTCGCATAAGCCTTCGCTGCGCGTCCAGAAAACCTTCTGGTAGAGGAAGCTATAGTCGACTGGAATGAGCTCATCGCTCGTTCCATGGACAAGCAGCACCTCCCCGCCAAATCTAGTCGCCGCTTGAAACGGCTGATGCTGAAGCAGCGACTCGAAAAACACAGGCTGCAGCGTATAGCCTTGGTAATCCGAGCTGCCTGTCGTAACCGCATTATCATAGCTGCTGCGTCCGACGATTCGCACAATATCATTAAAAGGATAAGCAACCGGTGACCATAGCACAAGCCGCTTTGCCCGTCTGTCCTTAACGGCCGTCATAATCGCAACCGCCCCGCCAAGACTATGGCCAAGCAATACGATTCGAAGCGGATCCACACATTCCATGCTTGCCACATAATCGATCGCGCTTCTTGTTTGGTCTACCATCGAATCGAAGCCAAGCGCGCCATAATCGCCGCTGCTCTCGCCACATCCGCCGTAATCAAAGCGCAGGACGTAAGAGCCTTGCGCTGCGAGCGCGCGCGCCGTTTTCACAAATAAACGATCAACTCCTACACGGGAGCCAATGAATCCATGGCATATAATAATGGCTTGCCTTTTCTCTGAATCGGTTTTGTTCCCGTCAGTGGGGTAATGCAGCGTTGCCGCAAGCTCAAGCCCGTCGTGTCGCAGCGTCAAGTGCTTTTCCATCCCGATAACCTCCTGATAGCTTATATATAATAATTCCTACCCGTATACTTTGAATTAACGATAAACCCATAATAGCATCACTGCTCTCAGCCTGTCAATCACACAAAGGAAAATAAACCCGTTCGCGGAGTTATCCTCGGTTATTATGCCATATCAGGCTTGCGATCATTATTTTGCCGCTTAATCGGGACATACTATGCACATGAAATAACATGAAGCAAGTTTTGCTTCACAAAACTTTAAAGCCCATGCTTACGAAGCAAGTTTTGCTTCACAAAACTTTAAAGCTCACGCTTACGAAGCAAGTTTTGCTTCACAAAACTTTTAGGAGGTGCTTCCATGCCTTTGTGGATTGAATGGCTGAAGGAACATTGGCTTTCCTTCCTGCTTATCCTAGGAACTGTTGTTGCCGTTATTTATGTGATTGCCAATCGGAAATTGTTGTTCTATAAAGAATGACGATCGGGGCACCAATAAGCAGAGGATTACTCCTCATGCATAATCGGCACTCGAATCGTCACAATCGTACCGGCTCCACGCTCGCTGTCTATCGTAAGCTGGCCGCCGTGGAGCTCTATGATTTCTTTGCAAATCGCCAGTCCAAGCCCAGAACCGCCTTGACCTGTGTTTGCCTTATAAAACTTTTCCGTTACATGCGGCAGATCCTCTGCTTCGATCCCACAGCCGGTATCCGCTACAGTGAGCATCGCCTGGTCCTGTTCAATCGTAGTGGCGACTCGTATCGTTCCGCCCGCTGGCGTAAACTTAAGCGCATTGTCAATTAGGTTAATAATGACCTGCTTGAGCCGATTCGCATCCCCTCGCACGACGATCGGGCTTTTTCCATAGTTGGCAAGTATCCGTACCCGTGTGTGCTCCTCGCGTACAGCCAATTGATTAACGGTCTCCTTAACCGGACTGTTGAAATCAAGCACCTCGCTGTGCAGCTCCATCGTTCGCGCAGAAAGCTTCGAGAAATCGAGCAAATCCTCGACAAGCCCCGATAGCCGTTCCGTCTCCTTGCTAATAATCGAGAGGCCTAGCTTAACCTCCTCGTCATCCTCGGTAGGCTCGCTTTCCTTTAGCGTCTCACTCCATCCTTTTATGGAGGTCAAAGGGGTGCGCAGCTCATGCGAAATCGATGATATAAAATCGTCCTTAAGCTTTTCCCGCTTGCTCAGCTCCATGACCATCGCATTAAAGGTTTCAGCCAACTGTCCGATTTCATCATCGTTCCGATGTACAGCCCGCCGCGTCCAGTCCCCCTCAGCCATGTAGCGTGCCGCCCGCGTGAGCTCGCGGATCGGCTTTACAATACGCTGCGCGAGAAATAAGCTTAAACCGAGAAACAGCAGCACGACTCCCACACCAACTGCGGCTGCCATTCGAATGAGCAGGCTGACCATCGCATCCACTTGCTTCAATGAAGCTGAATAACGCAGCATGGATACGACTCGCGTTTCATTCCAGAGCGGAATGGTCACCGACATGACGCGCTCGCCATAGTACGGATCTATGCCGCGCCAGCTCCCGGACTTCCCGGCAATAGCCGCCTTCACGTCAGCTGTCGTATAATGGATATCCGGCGCAAAGCCATCCGAGTCAATCCGTATTTGGCCGGTGCTGTCGAGCAATTGCAGCCTGGTGCTGCTCTCTACCATATATTGCAGCATATAATCGCCTTGATCCTGCACGGTTAACGAGGAAAGTGAACGGCTATGCAGCGATAACGCCGACTCCGCTCTTTGCTTGACCGAGCTCTGCGCGCTCCCGTAATAATAGTTCCACATCAAAGCCGCGAACACGCCGCCGAGTACGCTGACGACAAGCACGATGAGCAGCAAATAGCTCCACACCATTCTCGTTTGCACGCTTTTCATTCGACGCAGCCTCTCTTCCACCGATAGCCATAGCCCCAAACCGTTTCAATAAAAGCGGGATCAGACGGATTTTTCTCGATTTTTTGGCGGATTCGCCTGATGTTCACGTCAACCACCTTAAGGTCACCCACATAATACCGACCCCACACCTCAGTCAAAATATGGTCACGGCTGACGCTTTCGCCTACGCGCTCCATCAGCAGCCTGACCAGCGTCCATTCCGTTGGCGTCAAAATAATTTCCTTCTCCTGCTTCCACAGCTTGCGCTCAGCAACGGACAAGCGAAACGGCTCTACGCGAAGCTCTTGATGGAAAATCGTCGCATAAGGAGCAGGCACCTGCTGTATTGGAATCGGCTGCTGTGCGAAGGGTGCGAACGTTGCAGCTTCATGTCTATCCGCCGCTGCCGCATTAACTTCAGCAGCTCCTTCCTTAGCCGCCGCAATCCCATCTTCGGCAGCTGCGGCCTCCCGCTCCGGCGCTGCGGTCTCCGGCTTCATTCTGCGATAGAGAGATTTAATGCGCGCGATGAGCTCTCCCGGGCTAAACGGCTTTTGCACGTAATCGTCAGCACCCAGCTCCAGCCCATGTATTTTATCCTCCTCCTGCGACTTCGCCGTGAGCATAATGATGCCCATTCGCGGATATTGCGAGCGAAGCTGCTCGCATACCTCGAAGCCGCTAATCGTAGGAAGCATAACGTCGAGAAGCGCGATATCGATAGGCCCTTCCGTATCGGCGAGCGCCATGGCCTCTTCGCCCGTTTCAGCTTCAATCACTTCCATATCGTTGCGCTTCAGATTAATACGGACAAAGCCGCGGATGGACTCCTCGTCCTCCAACAATAATATTCGCATAGCTTAGAGCACCCGCTTTTCTCTCTTAATCGTTGCGAATCGTCAAAGAAGAAGCGAATTCTGCTTCGACTCCTACCATCTCGCTGAATGCTTGCCGCTCCGCCTCGGGCCAGCCCGTCGGCGCTTCATTTACGAACGAAACCGCAAACACGTTGCCGCTGTCCGTCAAAAGCTGCCGGTAAGGCTTCATTTCCTGCTTCCAAGCATTTTCGACGCTCTCCCAAAGCTTCTGGGGCACAGCATATAAAGTAGCCATTTTGGCCGTAACCTTCGTTTCCTCATTCCAATAATCAATCGCCACGAAGGCGTATTGCTCATCCGAGCTGTGCAGCGTGTAGCGTCCCATCCATTGCTTCGGAATTTGAAGCTGCATGCCGTATCGATAATCGGTGAATTCCTCTCTAACCTTCACAAAATCATTTTTGCCATCCCATTGCACCCATTCATTCAACCATTTCGAATCCGCATAAGAGACGTTCGGATAGCCCGGAGCCTCCTTTGCCCACTGCAGCTCCAATATGCCATCGCTGTTAATATCCTTGCTCATCGTAGGCGTACCGCTAAACCCTTCATACTCAAGGTCGAAGTTTGGATATACGAGCCGCAGCTTGCCTCTCTCCCACACATACATGGCGGTATAAGTAGCATGAGCCCCCGTGGATGCCTCCAAAATAATCCCTCTATGCCGCTCCGATATTTTTCCGATCAGCAAACGGTCATAGCCATTGACTCCGTCATACAGCTTTTCCGTGTACAGCTCCTGCATGCCGCCGTTTTTCCAATGGTAAAGGGTTAAATAAAATTCAGGCAGCGCCAATTCCTGATTCGTTCCGAGCTCTGAAATGATCGCCAGCTCCAGCTGTCCATCCTCGTTAATATCGCCTGTATCCCCGTAGGAGTAGGGCATCGACTCCACTGGCTTCAGCGCCAGCTTGCCCGTCTCATTACGTACTGGCGCAGAATCAAATGAGTAGATCTCGAGCACGTTCGGACTATCGAATGCGCCGATCCACCCGATCAAAATTTCCATATGCCCGTCTTTATCGAGATCCTCGATTTTCAGCCAGTCGATCATTCTTGCCAGCGGCTGCTGCACAAGCACCCAAGGCTTCCATAAAGAATTTGTATATTTAAACACCATAAGCTCAGGTGAACTGTATTCATTGTAATAAGAAACGATGGCCTCTTTCGCGTCGTCTCCATCCACATCGATTAGGCGAATCGCTTCCATATGCTCCTCCCTGAGAGGAAGCGTAAGCTTGCTGTAAACAGGCAGATTTTTTTCAATCGCTTGTACAATGGCCTGCTTCTCAGGCGAAATGGCTGGCTTCTGCAGAAGATCTGCAGGCGCGGCTGTATAACGACAGCCAGTTGACAAGAATAGGAGTGAGATAGCGCCGCAGAGCAGAAAGCTCCAACACATTATTTTCCCACGCCTATGCTTGGCATTAGTATCACTTCCGTCATCCAACTTTAAAGCCTCCTCGTGCATGTAACCGTGTTAATCGATTTGATCGGCGGTAACGAGCGTATAACCCTTTTTCACCAAATCATCAATGACGTCTGGCAGAGCTTGTACCGTGTTCTTAATATGCTTGCCGCCAAAAGAATGCATTAATATTATACCACCAGGCTTCGCCTCGTTCTTAATCATTTTGCGGATATTGGCTGCCGAAGTGCCTGCCCAATCCCGCGTATCTATGTTCCAACCGACTAATTCACGATTATTCGATTTTAATACCCCCTTCAGCGTATCCGATACAGCGCCGTATGGTGCGCGGACCATGGCAGGTGTATAGCCTATTGCTTTCTTGATCGCCGCATCGCCTGTTTTAACTTCCTCGATGATTTGCTGCTTATTCAGCTTCGATAAATCCTTATGATTGTAAGTATGATTGCCAACTGCATGCCCTTCGTCCACGATGCGCTGAAGCACCTCTGGATTTTTACTCACCTGTTGTCCGACTACAAAAAAAGTAGCCTTTACACCTTTTTCCTTCAGGATATCCAAAATATCGGTCGTATAACGCTGATCCGGCCCGTCATCGAACGTGAGCGCGATCAGCTTATCGCTCTTGCTAGGCTTCGCTTCCGATACAGGCATATCAGGCTTGTCCAGCTTATCAACAGCTTTGTCCGGCTTTCCGGCTGATGGTGGTGCATCTGGCTTGTCCGTTGCCGTTGCGTCCGGTTTGTCCGTTGCCGTTGCGTCCGGTTTGTCCGTTGCCGTTGCATCCGGTTTGTCCGTTGCCGTTGCGTCCGGTTTGTCCGTTGCTGTTGCATCCGGCTTGTCCGTTGCCGTTGCGTCCGGTTTGTCCGTTGCCGTTGCGTCCGGTTTGTCCGTTGCTGTTGCATCCGGCTTATCTCCGTCCGTTTGTGTGTTAGGGGGGTCAATCGCCTCGCCTGTGGACGGTTCTCCCTCGAAGCTGCCTTGGATAATTCCACCACCTTCGGCGGTGCCGCTATTGCCTACGATAACGACATCCCCAGTGGCGCCTGCTCCGTCTGCCATCTGTGGCCCCTTCCCAACGCTGCCCTCGTTTACAACAGGGGACTTCTCACTGCTCAAAAAAGATGCCAAACTGAAAGACTCGCTTGCCGAGCAGCCGCTGATCAACACTAACACAGCAGCCATAATGATCCCTGTAAAAATATTGCGCCGATGCTTTTTTGCTTTTGCCATTCCACTCACCTACTATTCCTCGCTGATAGATTGATTGTAACCCTACTGCAAATTAATAGAGTTACAAATAAGTAACACCTTTCGAGTGGATCTGACACATTCAGCGAACAAAAAAAGGCCAGCCAGAAAGCTAAGGCCGCCCTAATAAGACAAAAACCGACCCCTCACGCTGCTCTAAACGAGCATCGCAATGGGTCGGTCTCTCTTTATACCTGGATAGCAAGCAAAGCCTGCTTTTTGCTTATATAAGTGCTTTTGCTGCAATGTCCGTACGGTTTTGCTTGCCTTCAAAGTCTATGACGCTGACGGCTTCGTAGGCGCGGGCACGCGCTTCCGCGATATCGCGGCCAAGGCCTACGATGCCAAGCACGCGTCCGCCGTTAGTAACGAATTCCCCGTCCTTCTCGGCAGTACCGGCGTGGAAGATGAGCGCGCCTTGCTCTTCTGCTTCTGCAAGTCCAGTAATGACTCTGCCCTTTGGATACGAAGCTGGGTAGCCTTCTGATGCGACAACGACGCAAACGGCTGCTTCGTCGCTCCACTGAATGTCCAACTGGTCTAGGTTGCCGCTAAGGGATGCAAGCACGATGTCGACCAAATCCGTTTGCAAACGTGGCAATACGACCTGCGTTTCCGGATCGCCCATGCGCGCATTAAACTCGATTGTTTTAGGGCCGTCTTTTGTAATCATTAGGCCTGCGAACAAAACGCCGCGGAACGGCCTGCCTTCGCTAACCATCGCTTTTGCGGTAGGAATAATGATGTTCTGGATAGATTCATCAATAATCGCTTGATCGATATGCGGAAGCGGCGTATAGGTGCCCATGCCGCCCGTATTCGGGCCTTTGTCACCGTCAAAAATCGGCTTATGATCCTGTGCGGGAACCATAGCGCGAACCGTTTCGCCATCAACGAAAGCTAGAATCGACATTTCTTGACCGACTAGGCATTCTTCGATTACGATTTGGCTGCCTGCTTGGCCAAACACTTTATCGACCATCATCTCGCGCAGCGCTTGCTCCGCTTCTTCAAGCGTAGCCGCAACTGTTACTCCTTTGCCCGCAGCCAAGCCGTCCGCTTTGATAACGATTGGAGCCGTTTGCTCGCGAAGGTACGCGGAAGCTGTCTCGTAATCGGTGAACGTTTCGTATTTCGCAGTTGGAATATCGTACTTCTTAAGCAAATTTTTCATGAAAATTTTGCTGCCTTCGATTTCCGCCGCGTTTTTGCGAGGGCCATACGCCTGAATGCCGGCTGCCTCGAACGCGTCTACGATGCCATCCGCAAGCGGATCATCCGGGCCTACAAAGACAAGATCAATCGATGCATCCTTCGCAAAGCGGATCAGCTCGTCGAAATCACTGACTGCAATCGGCACGCAATCCGCAAGCTGTGCAATACCGGCATTGCCGGGCGCGCAATAAATATCTTTAACCTTCTCGCTCTTCTTAAGCGCCCAGACGATGGCATGCTCACGTCCGCCGCCGCCTACTACCAAAATACGCATATCCACTAACCCCCTATTTGACTATATGAAACAGATACAGCCGCCGCCTTCGCCAGCTTCCTGTCGTAAGCATGCGGCTGCAATAGAATAGCTTCCCTACGAATCTAGTGCTTGAAGTGGCGTACGCTTGTGAACACCATTGCAATGTTGTTTGCATTCGCCGCAGCGATAGACTCTTCGTCCTTAATGGAGCCGCCTGGCTGGATGATGGCTGTAATGCCCGCTTTTGCCGCAAGCTCTACCGTATCGCCCATTGGGAAAAATGCATCGGAAGCAAGCGCTGCTCCTTTAGCTGCTTCGCCCGCTTGCTCAATCGCAATGCGAGCCGCGCCAACGCGGTTCATTTGGCCAGCGCCAACGCCGATCGTCATGTCATCCTTCGCAAGCAAAATCGCATTGGATTTAACGTGCTTAACAACCTTCCAGCCGAATAGAAGCTGCTTCAGCTCTTCCGCAGTCGGCTTGCGATCCGTTACGAACTGCAGATCCGCTTCTGTCACGCTGTGAACGTCGCTTTCTTGTACAAGCATGCCGCCGTCAACCGATGTCACAAGCCATTCCGGCTTGCGCTCGCCAGCTGCGGACAGCTCGCCCAGCTTGAGCAAACGAATGTTTTTCTTCTTCGTCAAAATATCAAGCGCCTCAGGCGTGAAGTCTGGCGCAATGATGATTTCGAGGAAAATGCCGCTAAGCAGCTCAGCTGTGTCAGCGCCAATCGTACGGTTAGCCGCAACGATACCGCCAAAGATCGAGGTAGGGTCTGCTGCGTATGCTTTTTGGTAAGCCTCGTGAATCGTTGCTCCGATACCTACGCCGCATGGGTTCATATGTTTAACGGCAACAACCGCTGGCTCGTCGAACTCTTTCAAGATTGCGAGCGAAGCGTTGGCGTCGCTGATGTTGTTGTAAGAAAGCTCTTTGCCGTGCAGCTGCTCAGCCGTCGTTACATTGCCTGCCGCTGCAAGCGGCTTGCTGTAGAAAGCAGCTTTCTGATGCGGGTTCTCGCCGTAACGAAGATCCTGCACCTTCTCGTAAGTAACGGTATAAGTCTCAGGAAGCGGCTCGCCCATTTGCTTGGAGAGGTAATCCGAGATTAGGGAATCGTATGCCGCCGTGTGACGGAATACTTTTGCAGCCAGACGTTTGCGTGTTTCAAGAGTAGTGTCGCCCTGTGCTTTTACTTCTTCTAGAATCGTGCCATAGTCGCCTGCATCAACAACAACCGTAACGAATGCGTGGTTCTTAGCAGCGGAACGCAGCATAGTTGGCCCGCCGATATCGATGTTCTCGATGGCATCCTCATACGATACGTCTGGCTTCGCGATCGTTTCTTTGAACGGATAAAGGTTAACAATTACGAGGTCGATGTAGTCTAGACCAAGCTCCTTCATCGCCTTTTGATGCTCTTCATCATCACGTACGGCAAGCAATCCGCTATGCACAGCTGGGTGAAGCGTCTTCACGCGTCCATCCAAAATTTCCGGGAAGCCCGTCACATCGGAAATGCCGATAACCGGTACGCCTTCCTTTTGAAGCAGGCTGAACGTACCGCCCGTCGAAATGATTTGCACACCTTGGCTTGCCAACTCTCTGGAAAACTCCACGATTCCCGACTTATCGGAAACACTAATTAACGCTCTACGAATAGCCACGCAAATACCTCCTCATCTATTTGACCAAACCTTTGCTTATCTCAAAAGAAAGCCTTCCAATCGTCCGATCCACAATACCATTCCATACTCTAAGGTAGATGCAACCCCAAATTGAGCTCGTTTCCGCCGCTACAGCTGGCAATAGGTCTAGTTTCTAGACCTATTTCGCTCTAATGAGCCGAAGCTTGTGGAATAGAGCTATTTTCTAGCTCTATTCTCTCCAACTAACCCCGTATGAGCTCATTCCCGCCGGCAGGCAAATAGGTCTAGTTTCTAGACCTATTTCGCTCTAATGAGCCGAAGCTTGCGGAATAGAGCTATTTTCTAGCTCTATTCTCTCCAACTAACCCCGTATGAGCTCATTTCCGCCGCTACTGCTGGCAATAGGTCTAGATTCTAGACCTATTTCGCTCTAATGAGCCGAAGCTTGTGGAATAGATCTAATTTCTAGCTCTATTCTCTCCAACTAACCCCGTACGAGCTCATTCCCGCCGCTGCTGCTGGCAATAGGTCTAGATTCTAGACCTATTTCGCACAAAAGAGCCGAAGTTTGTGGAATAGAGCTATTTTCTAGCTCTATTCTCTCCAACTAACCCCGTACGAGCTCATTCCCGCCGCTGCTGCTGGCAATAGGTCTAGATTCTAGACCTATTTCGCACAAAAGAGCCGAAGTTTGTGGAATAGAGCTATTTTCTAGCTCTATCCCACCTTGCTGCTGCACTAGCGGCTGCTAACCGTTACGTGGCGCCCGTTCAGCGAGACGCGGCCCTGCGCGATCTGCTGAATAACGACAGGCAGCAGCGCTTGCTCGGCTGTATGAATGCGCTCTGCGAGCGAGTCTTCGGTATCGTCGTCCGCTACTTCAACTGCGCGCTGCGCGATAATCGGACCGCTGTCCATGCCGCCGTCGACGTAGTGAACAGTGGCGCCGGTCAGCTTGACGCCGTACGCCAGCGCTTGCCCTATGCCGTTCACGCCGGGAAATGCCGGCAGCAGCGCAGGATGAATGTTAATCATCCTGCCGTAGAACGGCTCAACGAGCACTGACGTGATAATGCGCATGTAGCCCGCAAGCACGATCAGCTCCACGCCGCGGCGTTGAAGCTCGGCGATGATTTCCGTCTCATAAGCCTCGCGAGACGGATATTCCTTTGGCGTGAACAGGAACGTGTCCACGCCAGCCTTCCGTGCGCGCTCCACAACGGGAGCGGCAGGCTTGTCACAAACAAGAAGCTCGATGGTTACATCGAGCTTCCCCTCCTGCACCGCATCTACAATCGCTTGGAAGTTCGTACCTTGTCCCGAAGCGAAAACAGCGATGCGAAGTGTTCCCATTATACGTCCGCTCCCGTAAACGTCACGATGCGGCTTCCTTCCGTAACCGTTCCGATACGGTAAGCCTGCTCACCAAGCTCAGCTGCAATGCGAAGAGCTTCATTTGCTTGATCAGCCGGTACAACTACAACGAGGCCAATACCCATATTAAAAGTCGTGAACATATCACGATTCGTAATGCCGCCTTTAGTTTGCATCAAATCAAAGATCGGCAAAATCGGCCAAGAACCGTATTCCACGTCAACGTTCACGCCATCAGGCAGAACCCGCGGAATGTTCTCGATAAAGCCGCCGCCCGTAATATGCGCCATACCCTTCACTTCTACTTGCTCAACCAGCTTAAGCGTTGATTTCACGTAGATGCGAGTTGGTTCGATCAGCACGTCGCCAAGCTTCGCGCCGCCAAGCTCTTCCAGCTCTTGATCAAGCGAGTAGCCCGCATCTTCAAGAAGCAAACGGCGAACTAGCGAGAAGCCGTTGCTGTGAATGCCGCTTGATGCGAAGCCGATTACAGCGTCGCCAGCAGCGATTGTCGAGCCGTCGATCATTTTTTTCTTATCTACAATACCAACCGTAAAGCCGGCAATATCGTATTCTCCGCCTTGATACATGCCAGGCATTTCAGCCGTCTCGCCGCCGATCAAGGAACAGCCTGCTTGCACGCAGCCTTCCGCGATCCCTTTAACGATCGCTTCGATTTTCTCAGGCACAACCTTGTCGCATGCCAAGTAATCGAGGAAGAACAACGGCTCCGCGCCTTGTACGATAATATCGTTCACGCACATAGCAACGGCATCAATGCCGATCGTGTCATGCTTGTCCATTGCAAAAGCAAGCTTCAGCTTCGTTCCGACGCCATCCGTTCCAGACACGAGCACAGGCTCATCGTACTTGTCCTTGTTCAGGCTGAACAGACCGCCAAAGCCGCCAAGCTCTGCCAGCACCTCAGGACGGTAAGTCCGCTTTACGTGCTTCTTCATCCGTTCAACCGCTTCGTTGCCTGCCGCGATATCGACGCCGGCTTTTTTGTACGCTTCTGACACTCTCGGTCAACTCCTTAACTAATTTATGAGCAGCAATCGCTCCATAGGGTTAATCTTATATGCTATTAACAGCTGCAACTTTTATCCGACTCTTCGTTAACCGGCGTTGGGTAGTCATTATCGAAGCACGCTAGACACATGCCGCGATTATACGCTCCGTCATTGCCGCCAACCGATTCAACAAAGCCTTGATCGCTCAAAAAGGATAAAGAGTCCGCGTTGATTTGCTTCCGGATTTCTTCAACCGTACGGGAAGAAGCGATGAGCTCCTTGCGATCCGGCGTATCGATGCCGTAGTAGCAAGGGTTTTTGAAAGGAGGCGATGTAATCCGAACATGCACCTCAGTCGCTCCCGCCTCGCGAAGCAGGTTCACGATACGCAGAGACGTCGTGCCGCGCACGATCGAATCGTCAATCATGACGACGCGTTTTCCTTCTACGACTTTACGAACGGCGGACAGCTTCATTTTGACGCCTTTCTCGCGAAGCTCTTGAGAAGGCTGGATGAACGTCCGGCCGGTGTATTTGTTTTTGATCAAGCCAAGCTCGTACGGAATGCCCGTTTGCTCTGCATAGCCAATCGCTGCCGAGATACTCGAATCGGGAACGCCCGTTACGATATCCGCATCAACGAACGATTCCGTAGCGAGCTGGCGTCCCATCCGTTTGCGTGCCGAGTGGATGTTAATGCCATTAATATCACTGTCCGGGCGGGCAAAATAAATGTATTCCATCGCGCAGGTCGCGCGGCGGTCAACCTTCGCGTAACGATCCTCGCGCATGCCGTTCACGTCCAAAATAAGCAATTCGCCCGGCTGAACATCACGCTCATACACAGCGCCAATCGTCTCAAACGCGCAGGATTCGGAGGAGAATACATAACCATCGCCGATGCGGCCCATTACGAGCGGACGCAAGCCATGCGGATCAGACGCAACAAGCAGCTTGTCATTGGTCATAATAAGGAAAGCAAAGCCGCCGACAATGCGCTGCAACGCTTCCTTCGCAGCCGTCTCGAAATCCTTCGACGAGCGCGCGATAAGATGTGCAATCACTTCCGTGTCGCTGGACGTTTGGAAGATCGAGCCCGACATTTCCAGCTCATGGCGGATTTCCGGCGCGTTTACGATATTGCCGTTCGTCGCAACCGCAAGGTCGCCATCTCTATAGCGGAAAATAAGCGGCTGCGCGTTGGCAAGCTTGCTCTCTCCTGCTGTCGAGTAACGCACATGACCGATGGAACGGTCACCGGCAAGCATATCGAGCTTTTCTTTGTCGAATACTTCTTTTACAAGGCCCATGCCGCGGTGATAAGCGAACTTGTTGCCGTTCTTCGTATCAACGGTACAGATTCCCGCGCTTTCCTCTCCGCGGTGCTGAAGCGCATGAAGCCCGTAATAAGAGAGGTTGGACGCTTCGGGGAGATTGAATACCCCGAACACGCCGCATTCCTCACGCAATTTGTCAAAAATATCGTCACGGCCAATGCCTTCGTTATAGTGATCTCCTGTCCACAGCAAAGGCTCCTGTCTTATTTCATCAGACATGGAATCGCATCCTTCCAGACCTTCTCCAGTTGTTGTACCGGCGCCTGAATGCCGGCTTTTCCGTTAACGCTTATGGTCAGGCTGCTGCCTTTAACATTACCGATTTGCGCATGAACGACGCCTTGCTCTGTAAGCAGGGCTTGCAATGCTGCCGCTTGCTCAGGCTTAGCCGAAAGCAAGATACGGGACTGCGATTCGCTGAACAACAAGTGATCCGCGCGCAGCTCAGACGTCAATGCCACTTCCGCGCCAAGGCGTCCGCTGATACATGATTCTGCAACTGCAACGGCGATACCGCCTTCGGACAAGTCATGAGCCGATGCCACAAGACCTTTTTGAATAGCGCCAAGCACGGCATCCAAAACCTTTTTCTCAGTTGCAAGATCAATTTCAGGAGGACGGCCTGCAGCAGCGCCTTGCAATACGTATTGCAGCTCGCTTCCGCCTAGCTCCGCTTTTGTCTCGCCAACGAGAATAATAACGTCGCCTTCTGCTTTGAAGCCTTGTGTCGTAATGTGGTCAATGTCATGTACGAGACCGACCATACCGATTACCGGTGTCGGGTAGATGGCGCCCTTAGCGTTCTCGTTGTACAAGCTTACGTTTCCGCCGATTACCGGCGTATTTAGCACGACGCAAGCCTCAGACATGCCGTCTGCCGATTTCTCAAGCTGCCAGAACACTTCCGGCTTCTCCGGGTTACCGAAGTTCAGGTTGTCTGTTACAGCAAGCGGCTCAGCGCCGGAGCACACGATGTTACGTGCTGCTTCTGCTACTGCAATTCGTCCGCCTACTTCTGGATCTAGATATACGTAACGTCCGTTACAGTCCGTTGTCATCGCAAGCGCCTTGCGCGTGCCGCGAATCGTTACGACTGCCGCATCGGAGCCTGGTTGAACAGCTGTTGATGTACGAACCATGTAGTCATATTGATTGTAAACCCACTCTTTGCTAGCAACTGTAGGGGAAGCAAGAACCTTCTCCAGCGCGCCAGTCAAATCGGTTACTTCTTCATAAGCCGAAGTGTCTACTGCTCCATTTTCGCTGTAGTAAGCAGGCTCTTTGGAAGGCTTGTCGTATACAGGGCACTCGTCAACGAGCGCTTTAACCGGCATATCGGCAACCTCTTGGCCTTGGTGGAACAAGCGGAGACGTCCGTCATCAGTTACTTTACCTACTTTGGCGCAAATAATGCCCCAACGGTCAAAAATTTCTTTCGCTTGCGCTTCATGCTGCGGCTCTACGACGAAGAGCATACGCTCTTGCGACTCGGAAAGCATCATTTCATAAGGCGTCATGCCTGTCTCGCGCTGCGGCACCTCATCAAGGTAAAGCTCAAGGCCGTTGCCCGCTTTGGAAGCCATCTCTGCGCTGGAGCAAGTAAGACCTGCTGCTCCCATATCTTGAATGCCAAGCACGATACCGGAATCGATAAGCTCAAGCGTCGCTTCCATAACCAGCTTCTCCATGAATGGATCGCCGACTTGTACCGCCGTACGCTTCTCTTCGGATTCCTCGGAAAGCTCTACGGATGCGAATGTAGCGCCGTGAATACCGTCGCGGCCAGTAGCAGGACCTACGTAGAATACCGGGTTGCCTACCCCTTTAGCGACGCCGCGCTGAATTTTATCATGATCGATTAGGCCTACGCACATGGCGTTAACGAGCGGGTTGCCCTCGTAGCTCTCATCGAACATAACCTCGCCTGCAACCGTCGGAATACCGATACAGTTGCCGTAGCCAGCGATACCGCTGACGACATGCTCGAACAAATATTTAACGCGTTCATTTTCTAGGCGACCGAAACGCAAGCTGTTCAGCAAAGCGATCGGACGAGCGCCCATGGAGAAAATGTCGCGGATAATGCCGCCAACGCCCGTTGCTGCGCCTTGGTAAGGCTCAACCGCCGACGGATGGTTATGCGATTCGATTTTGAATACAACCGCTTGGTTGTCGCCGATATCTACGATACCCGCGCCTTCGCCCGGTCCCATTAGAACGCGAGGTCCCGTAATCGGGAATTTCTTTAGGATCGGCTTGGAGTTTTTGTAAGAGCAGTGCTCTGACCACATGACGCTGAATACGCCGATCTCTGTATAGTTAGGTTTACGGCCTAGAAATCCACAAATCAGCTCAAACTCATAATCGGATACGCCAAACTGGCTGTAAATCTTTTGCTCGGCAATTTGCTCCGCTGTCGGTTCTTTAGCTGTTAACTGCTGCGCCATGTTGTTCCCTCCATGCATTCAAAATCGATGTAAACATCCGTTTGCCGTCTTCCGAGCCGAGCAATTGATCAATTGCGCGCTCTGGATGCGGCATCATTCCTACTACGTTGCCTGCTATGTTGCTGATGCCCGCAATGTTCTCAACCGAACCGTTAGGGTTCGTGTCGCCCGCATAGCGGAAAATGATTTGATCGTTCGCTTTGAGCTCAGCCAGCGTTGCGTCGTCGCAATAGTAGTTGCCCTCGCCGTGAGCGATAGGAATATTTATAATTTCGCCTTGCGAATATTGGTTTGTAAAAGGAATGCTGTTGTTCACCACTTCAAGCTGCGATTGATGACAGCGGAACTTCAGTCCGTTGTTGCGAATCAATGCGCCTGGCAGAAGGCCAGCCTCCGTCAAGATTTGGAACCCATTGCAAATGCCCAGGATATACTTGCCTGCTTCGGCCGCTTTTTTCACTTCGCCCATCACGCTTGCGAATTGTGCGATTGCGCCGCAGCGCAGGTAGTCGCCGTAGGAGAAGCCGCCCGGCACTAGAATTGCGTCATAAGCGGACAAATCCGTAGTCGTGTGCCATACGTAATCAACCGACTGGCCGATGGTGTCTTCGACTGCTTTGTAGCAATCGATATCACAGTTGGAGCCAGGAAATACAAGTACCGCAAACTTCATCGCCTTATCCCTCCAGTTCAAAACGGAAATCTTCTACAACCGTGTTCGCAAACAGCTTTTCGCACATTGCTTTGATGCGTACTTCCGCTTCTGCGCGGTCAGTCGTGTCAAGGTCAAGCTCCAAATATTTGCCGATGCGTACTTTTTCGACTTCGGAGAAGCCCAGTGTGTGTAGCGCGCCTTGTACAGCGGTTCCTTGTGGATCCAAAACGTTTTGCTTGATGGTGACGTAGACGGTTGCCTTCATAATAGCCTCCTGAAAATGTGGGTTTTTCTCGCAGGAAGTGATGGTGAGGGCGTGCTGGGCGCGGGCGTGGGAGTTATTGTCTACGTCGCTTTCGAAGCGGGGGAATTTTGATTAAACCGCTTAGCGGTAATTCCCCGGCTTCAAGAAGCGATCGCTTTCGCTCTACGACAACAACTTTCCACGCTTCGCGCATGCACTCTCTTCATCAAATCCTTGCGAGTGGTCGGTGAAGCAATTTTTTGTGGCCGCGTTCCACTGGCCACCGGTTTGATTCGTGCAGCTTTGCCAGTGCAATGGCTGCCTTGCATTTATGGGGTGCAGCAGCGCTCTCGCTGGCTGCCTGCCTTGCGGCTTGCGCTATGGCGCGTGCCTTTTTTAAGCGTCTTTGCTTGCGCTTGACGTTTTTAAGATTAATACTTGCTTACCGTAAAGCTTCTTATAGCTCAGCGCCTGTAAGGCGGCGATAGATATCGCGGTAACGCGCCGTTGTTTCGGCTACTACGGACTCGGGGAGCGGTGCCGGCTTGCTGTCGCGATCCCAGTCGGAGCCTAGCAAGTACGTGCGTACCGGTTCTTTGTCCATGCTGTCGATCTCAATATCAAGCGCATAGTTGCCCTCCGCCCAGAAACGGGAGGAGTCAGGCGTGAAGATTTCGTCGATCAGGATGACTTTGCCGTCGATAAGTCCGAATTCGAATTTGCAATCGGCTAGGATGATGCCGTGCTCGGCGCAATAGCCGTGAGCGAATTCATAAAGCTTGATGCTGCGGTCGCGAAGCTCTTCGGCAAGCTCGGCGCCGACCATTTCAGCCATCTTCTCAAACGGGATGTCCTCGTCGTGGCCAACGTCGTTTTTCGCAGCCGGCGTGAAGATTGGCGCAGGAAAACGTTCGTTTTTGCGAAGGCCCGCCGGAAGCTCGATGCCGTTGATTGCAGACGTTTGCTGATATTGTCTCCAGCCGCCGCCTGTGATATAGCCGCGAACGACACATTCGATATCGATGCGCTCTGCTTTGCGTGTAACCATGATACGGTTCTTGAGCAGCTCAGGCTCAGTTACAAGATCGCCAAGCTTCTCTACGTCAGTGTGAACAACGTGATTCACTTGAATGCCCTCTGTTTGCTCGAACCAGTAAGCCGACAGGCGGTTCAGTACATTGCCCTTGTCCGGCACAGCCGGGTCAAGCACGTAGTCGAACGCAGAGATGCGGTCGGTTACGACGATCAGGAAATGCTCGCCCAGATCATAGAGCTCGCGAACCTTGCCTTTGTAAATAAGCGGAGCCTTGATATAATCGACAGCCGTCGATAAAGCTTGCGATGTTGCGGTCATCAGGCTAGCCTCCCCTTAAATCAATCCCAAACGAGTGAAAATCGTATCGACATGCTTGAGGTGCCAAGCCGGGTTGAAGCAATCGTCGATTTCTTCCGTAGTCAGCACGCTTGTAATTTCCTCAGTCTCACCGATGATGTCGCGGAATTGGCGCTGCGTCTCCCACGCCTGCATCGCGCGCGGTTGAACGGTGTCATAAGCTTTCTCGCGGCTGAAGCCTTTGTCGATCAGCTTCGTCAATACGCGTCCCGAGAACGGTACGCCGTATGTCGCTTGCATGTTGCGCTTCATGTTTTCCGGGAACACGGTCAGGTTGTTGATGATGTTGCCCAAACGGTTCAGCATGTAGTTAAGCAGCATCGTTGCATCCGGCAAAATGATCCGCTCAACGGAAGAGTGGCTAATATCGCGCTCATGCCATAGGGCAATGTTCTCGTAAGCCGTAACCATATGTCCGCGAATGACGCGTGACAAGCCGGAAATGTTCTCGCAGCCGATTGGGTTGCGTTTATGAGGCATCGCCGAGGAGCCTTTTTGACCTTTGGCGAACGGCTCTTCGACTTCACGGAATTCACTCTTTTGCAGGGCGCGAATTTCGGTTGCGAACTTGTCGAGCGATGAAGCTACAAGAGCAAGTGTCGCCATATATTCAGCGTGACGGTCACGCTGCAGCGTTTGTGTAGAGATAGGAGCAGCAGTGATTCCAAGCTTGTTGCATACAAATTCTTCAACAAAAGGATCGATATCTGCGAAGGTACCTACAGCGCCGGACATTTTGCCGAATTGAACGTTGTTAGCCGCATGATGGAAACGCTCCAGGTTGCGCTTCATTTCCTCGTACCAAAGCGCCATTTTCAGGCCAAAGGTCGTTGGCTGAGCATGTACGCCATGCGTACGGCCCATCATAGGCGTATCTTTGTACTGCAGCGCTTTGTTTTTTAGAATTTCGATAAAGCGTTCAATATCTTTGACAAGAATTGCGTTCGCTTGAAGCAGCAGGTAGCCGATTGCCGTATCCACAACGTCTGTGGAAGTAAGTCCGTAATGTACCCATTTGCCCTCTGGGCCTGCTTTCTCTGATACGGCGCGCGTGAACGCGATAACGTCATGGCGCGTATCCTGCTCGATTTCATAAATCCGGTCGATATCGAAGTCTGCGGAGGCGCGAAGCGCGACTACGTCTTCCTTCGGGATAACGCCCAGCTCTGACCAAGCCTCGCATGCGCAAAGCTCAACCTCCAGCCACGCTCTGAATTTATTTTCCTCTGTCCAAATCGCTCTCATTTCCGGTCTGCTGTAACGCTCTAACATTAATTTTTCACACCTTCCAAATAGTTGTTTCTTCGATCCAGCTAAGCGCAGCATCTATGTTCGCTGCCAGGACATTGACATGTCCCATCTTTCTCTTAAAGACGGCTTCCTTCTTTCCGTACAAATGCAGCTTCGGCGCTACGTTGAGACGCTTTGCGGCCTCATCCTGACGTGCCGTGAGCTCAAGGAGCGGCTCAACATGCTGTCCGAGCACATTAACCATAACAACAGGGCTCATCAGCTTCGTGTCGCCGAGCGGCAGGTTGCACACAGCGCGCACATGCTGCTCGAACTGCGACGTCCGGCATGCCTCCATCGTGTAGTGACCGCTGTTATGCGGGCGAGGCGCAAGCTCGTTCACGAACAGCTCGCCCTCATTCGTCACAAACAGCTCTACTGCGATTAGGCCAACTACGCCAAGCCCTTCAGCAATCTTCATCGCAAGCCGTTCCGCTTCGCGCTGCAGCTCCTCGCTGATTCTTGCCGGAACAATAGACAGATGCAATATATTATCGACATGTATGTTTTCCGCAACGGGAAAAGCTTTGATCTCCCCCTGCGGACTTCTTGCCGCTATAACCGATAATTCCTTATCAAAGCGAATGAACTGCTCCAGTACCAACTGTACCTTTGCACGGGAGAGCGTCTCGTATGCTTCGTCGATTTCGCCCTCGCTGCGAATGACCCATTGGCCCTTGCCGTCATAGCCGCCCATCGCCGTCTTCAGCACGCAGGGCGTTCCGAAAGCGGAAACCGCCTCGCGAAGCTCTTCGACGCTGCGAATCTCGCGGTAAGGAGCAACCCGCACGCCTGCCGCTTCAATCGCTTGCTTCTCGCGAAGCCGATGCTGCGTAGTGTAAAGCAGCTTGCTGCCTTGCGGCACGTAGGACTCCTCCATCAGCATCGCTGCCACATCGGCGTCCACATTCTCGAATTCGTAGGTTATGACATCCGATCGCTTCGCAAGCTCGCGCGCCGCTTCGCGATCATCATAGGCGGCAACGATTTGCTCCGCAACCTGCCCGGCCGGGCTGTCGACCGCCGGGTCAAGCGCGATGAACCGATAGCCCATCGCACTGCCCGCATTCGCCATCATTCGGCCTAGCTGCCCGCCGCCAAGTATGCCGATCGTGCTGCCTGGAAGCAGCGTTTTTAGCTGAGGCTGCTTGCCTGCTTCGCTGCTCATAGCGTTTCACTGCTTTCAAGCACTTCCTGCTTAATGCGCTCGCGGCGCGCTTCCACGCGTGCTTGCACCTCTGGGTCGAAAGCCCCGAGCATTTGTGCTGCCAGAAGTCCCGCATTCGTTCCGCCCGCGTTGCCGATGGCTACTGTAGCTACCGGAATGCCGCCAGGCATCTGAACGATGGAGAGCAAAGAATCAAGCCCGCTCAAATTTGATGATTTTACGGGAACGCCAATAACCGGCAAAATCGTCTTCGCAGCGACCATGCCGGGCAAATGAGCAGCTCCGCCAGCTCCGGCGATAATCACCTTAAGCCCGCGTTCTACTGCAGATTCCGCGTATTCAAACATGAGATCCGGCGTCCGGTGTGCCGAAACGACCTTTTTCTCATAAGGAATTTGCAATTCCTCCAGAACGTCGCAGGCTAGTTTCATTGTGTCCCAATCCGATTTGCTGCCCATGATGACGCCAACCTTCGCAGACATGCGATCAAACCCACTTTCATGTATAAGTTTATAAACCATCAAGCCACTATGACTTAAAGCCTAAAAAACAGAAAAATCCCGTCAGCAACCAATTGAATAGGAATGCCGCAGGACTCGAGCGGAAGCATAAGGAACGACAAGCAATCGCTATGACTGCGGGCATTCATTAAGCTTCACTTCAATGAGGACGAGCAAGCCGTGCCGCTATGCCTGAGAGACAACAGAAGGCTGCCCCGTAAGAGAGGCAACCTATGTCCAATTTAAAGGGCATATATGAGCTGCGAATTTGCTATATGGCGATCCAAGCCGTGATCCTGTTGTTGTCACTCGATACAACTCGCTTGTTCGCTTGTCCATTCATCTTGCTCGTAGTCCGAAAATTAAGGTTTCCGGGTAGAAACATTCAGGCCTAATCCCAAATATATACGAGATGACTTTTCATAAAATAGGAAGAAAATATTCAGATTCATCCTTATGTTCCAATTGTAAATTTACGCGCAACGCCGCTGCCTTCATTCGAGGAAATTCGACAGCCGTTTCCGCTTCGGCAGTAGCTCTGCCTCAAACCTATTCTAGTTTATCTAATCCCCAAACTACTGTCAATGAAATACGAACATTAAAAGAGAATGTTTTATAAAGGTTCGTTTTTTTGAAGAAAAGAGCCGGAAAATGCGAACTGTATAACCAAAAAAAGGGGTTTACCCGCTGATATACACCGCTTTCATCGCTCTTGCGCCTCAACCGAAGCAACCAGCAGCGTCAGCAAAGTATCGATCACCAAAACAATGAACAGGATCCACCGAAAGAAAAAAAGGCATCTTTCACCGTTTTTCCTCCCTATTTGCGTATTATTCCCAAGACTCCGTATTCCTTCCGCACTTTGGCTATCATTTTTCCGAAATTTCACTGTCACCAAAGCAGTTGCCTTATACAGCCGCACTTTGTTATAAGCAGACTAGGAATAGCTCTTTTTGAATAGAGTTATAACGGTGGGTTATTTGGAATAAGAAGCGGCAGCAAGGGCTGTCGCGTGAGCATGTAGATTGATTTTTGTAAAGGAGGTTCGGCGAAGGTGCTGATCCATGTCGTGCAAAAAGGTGACACGCTTTATAAGCTGGCACAGAACCATGACGTTTCCGTAGATGATATTGCGGCAGCCAACGGATTGAGCAATCAAAATGTACTCGTCATTGGCCAGTCGCTCATCATTCCAACAGAAGCAGCCAGTCACAGGGTGCGTGCTTCCGAAACACTGTGGCAAATTGCCCAGCGATACGGCGTTTCGCTGCAGGAGCTGGCGGCTGTCAACCAGATCACTAATCCTGCACTGATTTATCCCGGCCAAACGATCGTCATTCCGCAGCCAGCTCGGCCAACGATTGAAGTCAACGCATATACGGAGAAATTCGGATCCGCCGGCGTCGAAATCGTCGAGGAAATCGGTGAGTACTTAACTTACTTAAGCCCGTTCAGCTACCGCGTACAAGCCGATGGCAGTTTTACCACTTTAGATGACTCAGCTATCATTAACGCCGCCTACGCCAAGCGTGCCGCTCCAATGATGGTGATTACGAATTTCGAGAACGGTACCTTCAGCCAGGATATCGCTCATGCGGTTTTGTCTGATCCAGCTATTCAACAAAAGCTTATCTCAAACATTCTTGCTACGATGAAGCAAAAGGGCTATCTAGCCCTCAATGTAGATTTTGAGTACGTGCCACCCGCCGACCGCGAGCTTTACAACGCATTTTTGCAAAGACTTGTCGACGGCCTTCATCCGGAGAACTATCTCGTGTCCACCTGCCTCGCTCCCAAATTAAGCGCCAGCCAGACCGGCACGCTATATGAAGCACATGATTATCCCGCTCATGGACGTATCGTTGATTTTGTCATATTAATGACCTATGAATGGGGCTGGTCCGGCGGTCCCCCGCGTGCCGTCGCGCCGCTGAACGAGGTTAATAAAGTGCTTAGCTACGCCCTGAGCGTCATTCCGGCCGAAAAAATCGTCATGGGCATGCCGTTATACGGCTATGACTGGACGCTTCCTTATGTGCAAGGCGCTAAATGGGCCCCTACCGTCAGTCCAAAGGAAGCGGTAGACCGTGCAGGCAAATATGGGGCTGAAATCCAATACGACGACGAGAGCCAATCGCCTTACTACAACTATTACGATGAGGAAGGGCGCGAGCATATCGTCTGGTACGAGGACGCACGCAGCGTACAGGCCAAATTCAATCTGGTCAAAACCTATAAACTGCGCGGCTTCAGCTACTGGGTGCTTGGCGTTCCGTTCCCGCAAAATTGGTATGTGCTTCAAGCCAACTTTACGATTAAGAAACTTGTATAGACTCCGCCTCTTTTGACAAAAAAAAAGCCCGCAGCGCTCGTAGATCACGAACACTGCGGGCTTTTCCATAGATTCTACACCAGCCATACTGTCTTCGCCGTAGCAGGAATTCGCTTAGGCTCTGGCGCAACCATGTCTGGATACCCCAAGTAAATAAACCCGACGATTTGGTCTTTCTCCACAAGACCAAACGTTTCTTTCATAAGCGGATGGTACATCGGGTCACCGGAGCGCCAAATCGCTCCAAGACCATTTGCATGGGCAGCAAGCAGCAAATTTTGCACAGCGGCCTGAGCAGCCGCAAGCTCTTCTGCCAGCACCGCGCGCGGATCGTCTGACGGCGAGCAAACGGCTGCAATTACGACAGGCGAACGATAAGCTTTCGTACGTTCCTTAGCCAATCGCTCTTCAAGCTGCTCACCGCTCAGCTCAGGAACAGCGGCAGCAGATACGCGTGCATAGCCCTCGGCAAGCCGCTCTCTTCCGTCACCCGTCATGACAATAAAAGACCATGGCTGAGTATTAAAATGACTAGGCGCCCAAGCTGCTGCGTCCAGCAGCTTTTCAATTAACGCACGCTCAACGGGGTCCTTCTTCACTCTACCTATCGTTCTCCGAGTACGAATCGCTTCCTCAATGTTCATCTTCCGAATCTCCTCCGATCAAATAACTTTAACGGGTCCTCCGCTTCTATTGCTCGAACAGATGCAGGTACTCGCCGTACCCTTCCTGCTCCAGCTTATCCTTGGCGACGAACCGCAGCGATGCGGAGTTAATGCAATACCTGAGCCCTGTCGGCTTCGGTCCGTCATCGAACACATGGCCAAGATGAGAATCGCCCTCTTTGCTGCGAACCTCGACTCTCACCATATGGTGCGTCGTGTCTGTATGCTCGGAAACCGCGGCAGCCTGCAGCGGCTTCGTGAAACTCGGCCAGCCGCAGCCCGCATCGTATTTGTCGCGGGAACTGAACAGCGGCTCTCCCGAGACGATATCCACATAAATGCCATCCTCGGTATGATCCCAGTATTCGCCGGTGAACGGACGCTCGGTGCCGCTGTTTTGCGTCACTTCGTACTGGATTGGCGTCAGCCGCTGCTTAAGCTCGGCTTGATCCTTCTTAACGGTCCAATTTTGCGAAATAAACGCATCGCGGCCGGAGCCATTACGGTACATTTTGTAGCGGTATGGATTCGTTTTGTGATAGCCCTGATGATAGTCCTCTGCCGGATAAAAAGCTTGCGCAGGCTCGATCTCCGTTACGATTGGACGATCAAAGCGGCCGCTTGCCTCCAGCTCCTGCTTGGAAGCTTCCGCAAGCGCATGCTGTTCCTCATCATAATAATAAATGCCAGTTCTATACGATTCGCCGCGATCATGGAACTGCCCGCCTGCATCCGTCGGATCAATTTGTCTCCAAAAAATATCAAGCAGCTTCTCGTATGGGAAAATTTGCGGATCATACGTAATTTGCACGGCCTCCGCATGTCCTGTCGTCTCCGAGCAAACCTCCTGGTAAGTTGGGTTTACGGTATGCCCGCCCGTGTATCCGGATTCGACCTTTATAATGCCTGGCATTTCCTCGAATGGTGATACCATGCACCAGAAGCAGCCTCCTGCGAACATGGCTTTCGCCTGAGCTCGGCTTGCGCCGTTATTTGTGATTGGTTGATCCATGCTGATCACCCTCCTAATTGGTTCAAATCATAACTAGCACCTCTATTATACATGAGGACTGCCGCTAATCACAAAAAAGAGGACTGCCGCTTTTAAACGGCATATCCTCCTGTCGTCAATTATTCAAAATTGGAGCCTGGAAAAAATACGAATAAGATCGGTAACGAACTTGCTCCTGGTGATGTATAAGTAATCGTAACCTCCGGCGGCAGCTTAGGAGCCGATTGCCCGTCCTCCGGTTTGATCTGCGTATAAATCAATACGCCCTCGCCTAAGTTCAAATGCCCGCCTGTCGGAACAGATACAACATGGCCATTCACAGAGACCGCGCCTTGGAAAATGCCTGCACGCGGATTCAGGATAATGCGGGTTCCGTAGGCGACATCCTTAAGCTTGATTGTCGTTACGGCCCCATATTCCCCGCCGTTGAATGTCGATTCACCAGTCAGTGCATCTACTCCAACCATGCTGGTGCCGCGGCTGCCTAGACGCAGCTTGCTTTCTTTAAGGCCAATTGTCTCATTCACTTCAATTAACTGATCCGTATCCAAAAATCTTCCTCGATTGCCAACCTTCTCAAGCTGATCCAAATTAAACACCGAGCTGAGAGCGTCCGACCATTCTCTCAGAGCCATCGTCGAGAACGTCAATGGTCCATCCGAGTCAACATCCAGCAAACCAGAAAAACCTTCACCTGGATTCATAATGATTTTCTCAAGCTCAGGCAGCAGCACAGCAGATGCGCCTGGTTCAATAATCATCTCGCGAGGCAAGCTGCCTGTCAGGTATCTTGTCACTGCAGCAGATCCAAATTGCATAGCATTTACGCTTGGACCCGCTAAGCCTCGGTTACCTAACGTCAATTTAATCGCTTCGCTCTGCATATTCGTCACCACAACCGCTAACTTCATCCGTTCTTCAGCGCCGTTCCGATGATGAATGAACAATCGGCTTGGACCATCCAGTACATCCTCGTACAGCAGTCCTTCACCAAAAAACCGCTCCGGCGCATTGGACATATACAAGGTCGTGTAGCCTTTTGTTTCAAAAGTATTTACATCCTCAAAGCTATTCATCAGCTTTGCATCTACGCCGAATTTATCGCCGGGATTACCATAGCGCATGTAGTATTCATAAGGCGTGTACATGACTTCGTCCGTAACCGTTATATCCTGCGTTGCTTGGGGACTCCAAGTGCCATCGTTATCATAAACGGATTGCGTTACCGTATAAACCCCTGGCTCAAAGTACGCGCTTTTGCGTCCCGTCCATTCCGTTTTCATGATCTTTCCATCAGGATCATGGCTAAGATCCTCGAATTCTACGGGCTCGCCAAGCTTCACTTGCACCGGTGCCTTAAAATTTGCAATCGGAGCGATATTCGGATCTGGCTGAATCGTTATCGTTATTTGCTTTAGCTGTGCATTGTACACATATGCTGCGTTCCAGAGCAGCTTAACGGAGGACAATGGCACATGCATGGTGCCATTTATGCGGGTTGCCGCATTTGGCATGACCATATATTTTCCGTTGCGGACCGCGCCGCGCATGTTGACGTTTAACGTCACTTTGTTGAGATAAGTATCGATATGAGTGCCCTTGCTATCGTTATATACGCTAGCCCCTACTGAGGTGGCCATTGTACGAACCGGAATCATGGTGACCCCTTTTACTACCGGCAGCGGCGTTGCCATTTTCTGCACCTTGCCATTTAACGTCATTTGCTTCGACCCGTGCACAAACACCAGCTTAATGGGCTGACGCTCTGCTGCATCTGCCTGCTCCTTCGCTCCAAAACCTGTGCCTACAAGCGTTACTAGCAAGCTGGCTACGATTGCTCGCTTAGCAATTCGCTTGAACCAATTCTCTCTATTCATCTTAATCTCCTTCCAATTTGCGGCATCGACTGCCGCATCCCGTATGGTTAGACGCAGGTAAGGGGGAGAATGTTCCGGTGAAAAATCAAATTTACATAAAATTCCCACTTATCGCAGAGGACTTCTATACCTCTCTTTGTTACAATAAGATGACATGCGCAACTATTTACCAGCAATAGATGTCTAAAACTATGAGTCCCAATGCTTGCAGTTCGTTCATCCGATCTTTCGTGCAAGTGACTAACAAGAGAGGTGAATGAATAGAATGAGTGATTTGATTTTGGAACAACGCACTGCTAGCCAAACCGACAAGAAGACGCGCAGAAAGAAAGGAAACCGTCCCTTCCTCCTTTTCGTTTGCGTATGGCTCATTATTATATGCTCCGGCATACTAGGCGCCAAATGGTATACTGAACGGATTCAGCAGACGCTGTCCGCTGATCTGGAGCGACAAACCGCCAGTCAAATTTCGGCGATGCAGCAAGCCTACGAGGCTCGCATGCTTCAGCTTGAAACGAACTACACGACCGATCTTTCCGAGCTAAAAGCCAAGGTCGATGCGCTAAATGAGCTGCTTACGTTCACGAAGGATAACGCCGCTTCCAAGACCGACAACAGCAATAAGCTGTATACACAGTTGAATGAAGTCAAGAAGCAGCTGAACGAGCTGCAGAAGAGCTTGGATGTGCTCAAATGAATCTGACCGTCAGAGCGTTGAACCGCACAGCCTTGCTCGCTTGCGCACCTTTTCTCGGCATTATGATTTGGCTGCTATTTTCCGATATTGTCATCCAGCTGCCTTCTCAGGCATTTCCAAAGCCCATAACCGAACAAGTAAGGCTTCCTGAAACGGATATTAAGCCTGCCGCGACTGGTCTTGATCTCGCCCAGGAAACGGCGTCACAAACTCGTGAGTCCATACAAAGGCAAATAAAGCTGTATAAGCAAACGAATGCCGATATGGCAAAAATTACATCGATGGCAGCCTCACAAGCAATGAGGCCGCTTCAAATTTACGATCGCAATATAACGAGGAAGCTGGGCAATGCTTCCGCTACTATCGAATCGGACAAGCTGAGAGCTCAGCTCTTCTACATAAAAGCAGAGAACTTTACGGCCTATGCGCTCAAAGTGAAGCTGAAGAGCAAAGACGCGATGACGATGGCGCTTGGCGGGGATAAGCTTGGCAAGGCCGAGACCACGCTGGCCGCCGTGAATCGTCATCAGGCTGTAGCTGGCATTAATGCCGGCGGCTTTGCCGATGGCCGCGGAAAGCGATATCCGCTAAGCACGACTATCGTTGACGGCAGCTATGCGACCGGCTTCGAGCCGCCCCATAAGGATTTGTTTTTTGTCGGGTTAAACGATAAGAATGAGCTGATCGGCGGGAAGTTCGCGACCAAGCAGCAGCTTGATGCTCATAATCCGAGGTTCGGCGCATCCTTTGTGCCTGTCTTGCTGCGCGGCGGAGCTCCACAGCCGATTCCGGTAAAATGGCAAACGAGCCCGAAGCGCGCTCCGCGAACCATTATAGCCAACTACAAGGATGAACAGCTGCTATTTCTTGTCGCTGATGGATATAACGAATCCGGCAGCTCCGGCGCTACACTTGGCGAAATGCAGCTATTGCTGCAGCGGTATGGTGCGGTAGACGGCTATAATTTGGATGGCGGCGGCTCTTCCTCGCTCATTTTTAACGGGCGCGTCATCAATAAGCCTTCCGACGGCCAGCTTCGCAAGCTGCCGACGCATTTTCTGTTTTTTAAATAATTAGGCTCGCATAGCGCGATAGCGATAATTTGTGAATATACTAATACCGAACTCCCTGAATCAGACTCCTACTAACGCTTTTTTGGGAAAGGAGCAGCAGTGATGGGCATCGGAGCAACATGGTATCGCAAAACATTATTGACGATCACGGGTATTCCGCTTGTAGAGAAGCTGTCAACGACCTATGGCAAGAGGCTTGCCGGCAAGTTTATTGCAGGTGAGACGCTTGAGGAAGCTCTGAAGGAAATCGAGGTGCTCGGCAAGCTCGGCATTATGGCTACGCTCGATCATCTAGGCGAAGGCATTCGCGATATAAGCGAGGCTTCCGTATATAAGGAGCAATATTTAAAGCTTATTGAAGGCATTGCTGCCTGCAAGGCAAGCTCCAACGTATCGTTAAAGCCAACCCAAATGGGACTCGCCCTGGACCAGGCCGCCTGCTATGCCAACATTCGCGATGTGGTGAAGCATGCTCGGCGACATCGGAATTTTGTCCGGATCGACATGGAAAATACGCCTTATACGCAGGCGACGATCGATATCGTGAAGCGGCTGCATGCCGAAGGCTTAACGAATGTGGGGACCGTGCTGCAGGCGTACTTATTCCGAACGGAGCAGGACGCTAAGGATATGCTGCAAGCATGCATTAACCTTCGCCTCGTGAAGGGTGCCTATAAAGAATCGGATAATGTCGCCTATCAGAAGCCAGACGAGGTCATAGCAAGCTTCAAAAACTTGATCAAGCTTCATTTGGACAGAGGCGTCTATACGGCAATCGCCTCGCATGACGATGCGATCATCAGCTGGGTGAAGGCTTACGCGCGCACGCATCGAATCCCGAAGCATGCTTTTGAATTTCAAATGCTGTATGGACTTCGCATGAATGAGCAAGCTAAGCTAGCCAAAGAAGGCTATCGCATCCGCTGCTATGTCCCATACGGCGCCATGTGGTATCCTTACTTCACCCGCAGGCTTGCCGAGAAACCTGCAAACCTTATGCTCGTTCTTAAAAATATGTCCGGTTTAAAGAAGGGCTCCCCTAAGTAGACCGTCGGAGAAACGTTATTAAAGCCAAAACAGTCGAGCAGGATCGCTTTACCTGCTCGACTGTTTTTTTATCGGTCTTCGTACCAATACCCTTTGATTCCCTTCTCTAGGCGAAGCAAAGCTTCCAAATAATAATAATCGCCCCAAATCATAAAATCGTCCGGAGAGGATCCGCCTCGAACATGGTAAGAGCCTCTTTTGATCAATCCTTCCGCATTAGGGTCGTTAATGGTCGCATAATGGAGTACAAGCGACTCCATCGAAAGCCGTAATCTTCGTTCGAAATACGCGCGCTCCGGGTCACCCTCATCCATCAAATCGAGCAGCTCCAGCAAACCGGCGCAAAAGATGGCAGAGGCCGAGCTGTCGCGAGGCGTTCTCGCCTCGATAGGGGCATTAAAGTCCCAGTAAGCAACTTCATCCTCCGGCAGATGGCTCAGGAAAAAACGTGCCAGCCTTTTTGACGTCTCCAGGTAAAGCCGATCCTCCGTATACCGGTACGACAGCGCGAATCCATAAACGCCCCATGCTTGTCCCCGCGTCCACGTCGACCCGTTTGTATAGCCTTGAGCGGTATCGCCGCCGATCGGTTCGCCATTTTTTGGATCAAAATGAAAGGTATGATAGGACGAGTCATCCCCGCGGACGAGATAACGCCGGCTTTTATCGGCATGGATAACCGCAGCCTGGCGGTACCGTTCATCGCCTGTCTGCTCGAAGGCCCAGTAAAGCAAAGGCAAATTCATCATGCAATCGATAATAATCCGGCCGCCGTTTACGGGGTCATGAGCAGGTCCCCACGCTTGAAAATATTGACCCGGCTCGCGCCACCTTGCCATTAGTTTGTCGGCGGCTCTTAGCGCAAGCTGCCTGGCAGCCTGATCCTTTTCTACGATCCACTGCGCTTTGGCTGACAGCGAGTACAAAAACCCGATATCATGATGGTCCAGCACCCGGTTCGCCTCATAGCGCTCCTGGAAGCTTTCAACGGTTCGGGCTGCCGCTTGCCGAAATGCGTCGTCGCCGCTGTATTCGTAACAAAGCCATAACATGCCGGACCAAAAGCCGTCGGTCCAATCATCGTTGGCGTTCAACACATACGAGCGGCCTCCGTCCGTGCTGACATGCGGAAATTGGTCGCCGAACTTAGCGATATTTCGCCTTGTCTTCCGTAAAACGTCCTCAATAGCTGTTTGCCATACGCTCATGTGATTCATCCTCCCCCTATTCCGGCATCATATAAAAATAATAGACGGCTCCGAGCCTCACCGCTCTAACGCTTCTCTTCCGTCCCTGCTCTGCCTGTACTGTCCCGGCGTAATGCCTTCGTACTTTTTAAACACCCTTAACAGCGATTGGCTGCTAGCAAAGCCGCATTGCTCAGCAATATCTTGAATGGCTTGGTTGGTTTCAGCAAGCAGCGATTTCACTTTATCGACACGCCGCTTATTAACGAAATCGACGAGATTCTCTCCGGTTTGCTCTTTGAAAAATCGGGATAAATAAGTCGGGTTAATATCGAAAGCAAGCGAAATGCTCGTCAAGCTAATATTCATATCATCCAAGTTATGCAGCACATGCTCGACAATTTGGCTCTTCAGATCGGTATTATGGCTTTTCTTCTTTTGCTGCAAATAATCACAGGCTTTCTTTAGGAAGTCCAAAATTTCTTCTTCCATCTCTGCGAAGGTTTCACATTCCGTAATCTGCTTAATTAAATCCGTTTTCTCTACCATGATTTCTTTCGTGCTGAGCTGAAGCTGCTCTACCGCTTTCAGCATCGTGCCGACCAATTCGAACATCAGCAATTTGCCCATTTGAATGGACAGCGTTCCCTCGGAAAAATTCGTAATGAGGATGCGCTGCAGGACAGCTGCCGCCTCATCGTAATTGCCAGCCGCCATCAAGTTAATCAATTGGCGCTCGGTATCAAGCGGATAATACAAATCATTTTTGGGCCGCTTAATGGATTCATAGGAAATGATTTGGTTGGAGCCAAGAACAAGCTTGTATTCCAAAGACTCGACCGCCTCTTCGTAACATTTTGGCAGCGTCGACCAAAACGTATGGATATCGCTGACACCGACGGAAAAACGAACGAAAAATTTCTCTTGAATAAATGGTTTGGCGTCATTTGCCGCTTTGAGCAGCTCTTTTTTCGCTTCCTTCTCTTTCCCTAGGACGTTCACTACACATGCAATCATGCCGTCAACTTCCGTGAAATAGGAGCGATGGCCTGCGGATAAAAGCTCTTCAAAAATGTTCGTAACGATCAAGTAAACGAATTGGATCTTTTTCTCCGCATCCATTTCTTGATTCGCCTGGAACAGAGGCTCATAGTCTTCGATCTGCAGCAGCATGACGGCAAAACGGTCCGTCTCGAACCGAAAATCGAACGATTCAATGGCTTGCGGCAGCGCGGAGCTCATATCCACTCGGCCTTTCAGCAGACGGGCCAAAAATTGGTTGCGCAGCACTTGATGCTGCTCGAGCAGCTTTCTGCTTGCTTCGTCTTGAATTGCTGCGCTGTCGGTCATAAACGATTGCAGGACCGCAAATTCGTTCGGCATATTCATCATATTTGTTTTGACCTTTGTCGAAACAAAATTCATCATATTTTGAATAGGGGCATAATTTCTTCGCGTAAGCCAAAAGGCGCTAAGCCCGCCCAGCCCGATGCAAAGCAGCATCGCAATATAAATCAAATTTTTCAGCAGCTTCACTTTAGCGGAATACACTTGCTCCGGCAAAACCGAAATATAGGTCCAATTCGTCGTATCCGACTTCACATAAGATATGGCCGCATCGTTGCCGTCCACCAATTCCGTAAGGAATCCGCTTTGATTGCTCATTTTCTGTATCGGCAGCTCAGCCAGTCCAGTCTCCCAGCCTGTAATCATAATGGGATGGCCCTCGCGATCGAGGATATAAACCGAGCCCTCGGTTGCTAGACCGATTTTCGAAATGGCTTGCTTGAGCCGCTCCTGATTGAGCAGCACAACGAGAGTCGCAGGGGCAGCTTTAATCTCTTGAATAGGCAAAGATTGCACGTAAACGAGCGAGTTTTCCGTCTGCTTAGCGCCTTCATTCAATGTAACGAAAAGCCCAGCATGGCTCGCCTGGAGCCACTCTGTCCATTCCGCAAAGCTTTTTCCCGATGCCTTATGGAGCACGGAATACAAATCATCTGCCGGCATAAACGTCGTTGTCGTTATTCCGGAGTCATTGTTCTTGAGATAGATATAGGCATCGGTTATATTTCCGTTTGCAATCGTATAAGACTGAAGGCTTGAGATCATATCCATCGTACCGAACCTGGCTTCCGCCGTATCCAACGTTTCACGGTTTAAATACGTCATGACCCTCGGGTCAAACGATAATTGCGTGCCTAACCTGCGAATGTCAGTGATCTGATTGTCCACTAATTGCCGAACCTGATCGAGGAGCGTGTCGTTAGCTCTGCGCACTTCCTTGACCAGCATTTCTTGTGATTGCAGCAGGACGATCAAGGTAATAAGGATTGGAATAAATAAGACAAATAAGTACGAGTACAGCCAAAACTTATAAACCTTGCGTTTCATATGAGCATCCACCGCCAGAGAAGTATACTCCGAGTATATACCAACTACTCTTTTACCGCACCGATCATAACGCCCTTCGCGAAAAACTTTTGCAGAAACGGATACACAAGCAATATGGGAAGCGTCGCAACCATAATCGTGGCATATTTGATGCTTTCCCTGATCCCTTCTTGATCAGCCATCGCGTCTCCCAGCTGCATAGAACTCGTATCGTTAATGACCAGTATTTCCCGTAAAATGATTTGCAGCGGAAACAATTCACGGTCACGGATGAACAGCATCGCATTGAACCAAGAATTCCAGTGTGCAACGCCGTAATAAAGAATCATTACCGCGATAATCGGCATGGAAAGCGGAACGACAATTTTGAACAGGATACCGAACTCCCCGGAGCCGTCTATTTTGGCAGATTCAATTAAGCTCTCGGGAATCGCCTCGAAGGAGGTACGCATGATGATCAGGTTCCATGTGCTGATTGCGACCGGCACGATTAACGCCAGCAAGCTGTTGCCCATATGCAGCCAATTGTTGATCAATAAGTAAGTTGGAATCAAGCCGCCGCTGAAATACATCGTAAAAATGATAGCGATCATGATCGGTTTGCGCAGCATGAACTTACGGGATAAGCCATAGGCGCCAAGCGCCGTGAAAAACAAGTTGAACAGCGTTCCCGAGAAAAGAATGAGCAGCGTATTCCGGTAACCGCTGAATATATTCGGATTGTCGAGCACGCGGGAATACGCCTCCCAGCTAAATCCGAGCGGACCTAGGAGCATTCCTTGATGTGCAATCAATCGATTAGAGTCGCTTAAGGAAGCCATAACGACATGATAAAAAGGATAAATGGTGACAATGATGAGCAAAAGCATGAGGATAGCGTTCAAAATATCAAATGTGCGGTCTGTCATGGTATTATTTTTCAAGTTCCCATTCCCCCTTACCATAATCGGTTCCCGGATACCCGGCGGGAAAACCAGTTAGCGCTGATGAGCAAAACAAAGTTGATGCCCGCTTGAAACAAGCCGACGGCAGAAGTAAAGCTGTAATCCTGGCCCTCTGCAAGCCCTTTCCTGTACACAAAGGAAGAGATGATATCCGCAGTCTCATAGGTATTCGGATTGTAGAGCAAAATAATTTTCTCAAATCCGATATCCATAAGTCCCCCGATTCGAAGAATGAGCAAAATCATAATGATCGGAACCAAGCCCGGAAGCGTAATGCTCCACATTTGCCTAAACCTCCCGGCGCCATCGACTCTAGCCGCTTCGTAGAGCTCGGGATTAATGCCGCTGAGCGCCGCCAAGAAGATGATGGACGACCAGCCAAGCTCCTGCCATATGCTGGAGAATACATAAATGAACCGAAAATTAGCCGCATCGCCAAGCAAAGTAGTGCGTTCGCCCCCGAAAAATTCGATCATCGTACTGATGATCCCATCGCGGTTCGTAAAATCGAGAATGAGTCCGCAAATGACAATGAGCGATACAAAGTGAGGCAGATAGACGACCGTTTGAACAACGTTTTTGAACAGCTTCAAACGGATTTCATTGAGTAAAATGGCAAGAATGATCGGCGCAGGAAAACCGAATAAGAGCTGATAGAAGCTTAGCAGCAGTGTATTGCGCAGCACCCTCCAAAAGTAGATGCTGTCAAAAAAGTCCTTGAAATTGTCAATTCCAACCCACGGGCTTCCCCATACACCCTTGGCAATGCTGAAATCCTTAAAAGCAATAATCGAACCGTACATCGGAAGATATTTGAAAATAAAATAATATAAAACGACTGGCAGCACCATAAAATAGATGGCTTTATTTCTCACAAGATCGTTAGCTAGTTTTTTCATCATCGCAGGTGCACTCTCTTTCCACCGAGATTGATTGATAAAAGAAGGGGAGAATGTCTCCCCTTCGCTTCAATCGGTTTATCGTTTGTTGAAACGGTCGAAAGCGGCTTGCTGAATTTCTATCGCTCGCTCGATTCCCATTTTCTTAAACTGCTCGATCGCTTTATCGAAGCTGTCCAAACTAGAGGTGCCCATAATCAGTTTCGTGACAATCTCTGAACGATACGTATCCACATCCGTCATAATTTTGCTGAATTCGCTTGCTTCCTCCGGCGTCAAGGAAACGGGAGGGATGAGAACGGAGGCAGAGTTTTTGGCGAATTTGGCATACGCTTTTACCGCTTCCTTCTGGGCGTCGAGCGAATAGTATTGGTCATTATAGCGGTCATCGTCCGGACCTGGGAACGGATAGTTCGCAATGAAGTTTTTCGCCATCGCTTGGCCGATCGGCAGGCCGTCCGGATTTTTCATAATCAAATCCGTAAATTTAGGCTGGCCATCCACCAGCGTATATGTTGTTCCGTCAATACCGAAGTTTTTCAGCATAGCGCCTTCTTCACTGAACAAATAATCAAGCGCCTTTATCGTAGCTTCCGGATTTTTGTTCGCGCTTGTGATGACGGCTCCCGTATTGCTGTAATCCCAGCCGGTTTCTGTAAATTTAGGCTCATCTCCTTTATTTAGCACCGGATATTGAACGGCGGAAAGCATCGCCTTTGGATCCGCCTGCTGCAAGGAAGGAAGCCATGCGCCCATGCTGCCGCCAATGTAACCGAAGGTAGAGGCTGCTTTGCCTGAAGTGATCTTCGCTTCCTTCGCTTTGTTGTCGTTGGAAGCATAGTCCGGATCAATCAGACCTTCTTGATACCATTTTTGCATGCGCGCCAAGTAGTCTTTAAATGCAGGCTGAAGCGGCCCATACTGGATTTTGTCGCCGTTCAGATAAAAGTCTTTGCCGATGCCGTAAGCCCCGATAAAGTCCATCGAACTTTTTGATCCAAGAAGCGTGTCTTTCTCGGATGTATATGGAATGACGCCTTTTTTCTCTTTAATCGTTTTTAGAACGAGCTCCCATTCGTCGATCGTTTCAGGCAGCTGCAAGCCCAGCTCATCGAGCCAATCCTTGCGTATCATCTGGCCGGAGAACGTTTTGTACTTGCCGTGATCGCCAACCTTCAAGTTAGGGAATACGTAAATATCCCCGTTATCCGCTTTAATTTGCTTGGCGATAAGCGGATTTTCCTCGAGAATTTTTTTCAAATTCGGTGCGTGCTGATCAATAAGATCGTTTAATTTAATGATCGTTCCATCTTGATACAGCTTGGCTGGACCGCCTTGGAAGTTGGACATGTTCCAAACAATCAGGTCCGGAAGTACATTGGACGCTACCATCACGCCGAATTGCTGCTGAGCGTCGGCGCCCGTACCCGTCGGATGTTCAAAGTCGAATTTCACATTCGTCTTTTTCTCCCATTCCTGCACCATCGCTACATCGCTTAAGCTTTGAACGACGGCTTGCGCATTAGGGTTTAAAGGATGCCAGAGCTTTAGCTGTACAGGTTCAGCCGACGTATCATCTTTCCCCGCATTTTCTTTCGTTCCGCTGCTGGATGCCGCGTTATTAGCGGGTTGTTCTGACTTGCCGCTGGAACAAGCCGTTGCAATTCCTCCGAACATCAATACGATGGCAAGCAGCAGAGCAATTCTAGTAAATATCCTTTTTTTCATGCGTGACTCCCCTTTACGAATTTATTTATAAGGCGTTTGCCAGTTGCCAGCTCGCCCTAGTCCCAATCTAATGGATAATAGAAGCCTCGTACATTTTCAATTGCTGTAACGGTATTCATTTCTGTACAAACAGCGATTCACGATTCTTTACACGATATCCTTTTTTGTAGAAAACCATTAAAAATACTGTTGCGACGCCTCATTTCAACCTCATAAGGTTCGGCCTTTGTCCTTGAATTTCCTCTACATGAATTTTAGCAGACTCTTTTCCGCAAAAAAAAGATGTCCCGCATTCCTAAGAATATTCGGGACATCGATGCTTCTTCGGGCTATTTTATTAGACGTGCTTGTATTAAACGTTATCCGGCCGATGCTCCGGCTGCTGCTGGACGACCGAGCCGTCATCAAGACGCAGCCATGATTCCACTTTCCGTTCGTTTTCGGTTAGGCGAATCACGCGGGCGCCACGCGGGAAGCCTTCCTTGCCGTAAGTATTATAGCCTGTTGCGCGTCCGTAATAAAGACGAATTCCGTAAAGCTCTCCCCAATAGTCATTCGTGTGGTCATGGCCGCAGAACGCTGCCATGACGTCTCCCTGCGCCAGCATAGCCGAGAAGAAGCCTGCTTGCGTCCTTGCCGCACATACCTCCTCATGCTTATGGCCATAGCACACTTCCCGGTCCCACACTTCTTGGTATTCGGGCAGAGGGATGTGGAAAAATGCGAGTGCCGGCAATGCTGCGCCTCGCTGCCGAGCCTTCCACTCCTTGGATTGCTCCATATACCACTGCACTTGATCATGCTGAATCCAATCGTAGCCGGGTACGCCAGGCAGCTTGGAATAATCGCCGGAGTCCAGGCAATAGAGCACAGCTGCCGCTTGATCGTTGTCAGACCCGAGTACAGGTAACGCGTAGTTGCCTGTGCCATGGATATCTCGCGGTCCCGGTTCGGCAAAGGTGTGAGCGTGATTTTGCACCTCGCCCATCAGCTCATCGCGGGTAATATCGTTCTCCGTATCGTGATTGCCGAAAACGATGCCCCATGGAATTCCGCGCTTCTCGGCAGCTGCAACCGCATCCCGGAACGCTTGAAGCGGATCTTGGCATAAGACTGCCCCGTCTGAACCTCTGCCCGTATAGATGACATCTCCTGTAAACATGACAAAATCCGGTTGTTCTGCCTCAAGCACAAGCTCCATCGCAGCTTTGGAACGCAAATCTAAATCCGATCCGTCCTGCCAATGAATATCTGTGAACTGGACAATTGTAAAAGTGCCGTCTTTGCGAAAACGAAGCTCTTTGGCGTTTTCCATCTTCATCCTTACTCCCTCTCCGTTAGGTATTCACGCGCTATTGTTTAATGCCCTGATGACGCAATCATGATGATGCCCATTACTACAGCGATCGAAGCCGTAATTCTGCGGGTCCCTTGCGACTCTTTTAAAACAAATAGGCCAAGCAGCGTGCCAAACACGATGCCTACCTCGCGCATAGGTGCAACAGTAGAAACATTGGCACTCCTCGCTGCAAACAAAAACAGCAAATACGAGCCTGGCGACAAAATCGCCCCAATCCAAATAATATGGAGATGTGTACGAATGACATGCTTAAGCCGTTTTGAACGAAGAACGGCAGGCGTCAGTCCTAGTACAAACCCGATATTCGTCACTTCCAGCAGCGCAAGCGGAGAAAGATGCTGCAAATTCACTTTATCGATAAGCGTGTAGGTAGTAATGCATAATCCAACGCTCATCGCCAGCAGCACAGGCTTATAAACAGACTGATGCTGCCCTTTTCCCGAAGATCTTCCGAGCATGACGACGAACCCGACCAGCATAAAGCTGAGTCCGATCCAGCCCCACAAGGGCAGCGTCTCTTTCAATAACAATACGCCAATGGCCGGGATAAGCAAGGTTGGCGTCCCCCGCATGATCGGATACACTTGCGATAAATCGCCAGCAGTATAGGTGTAGGCGAGCAGCAACGAATATACGCTTTGCATCATTAACGATGCCCCGATTAACAGCCACTGCGTCTGCGATAATGACGCACTAGCCAATTCATTGATGAGTGTCGGCAGCAAAAGAATGGTTGCAGGCATATAAATCACCCATAAAAACAACGCTTTATCCGTACTTTGCTTAGCCAGCATATTCCACACTGCATGCGCCAAACCGGAACACAAGACGAGAATAAGAGAAATGACAATCAATTCAGTAACACCTCCTCAGTATCACACATGAAATCCATATATTCCAACACAATATCACATAAACGCACATATTTACAATATCTTAATATCAACTTTTCATTAGATCTCAAAAAAAAAGACCCTTGGTATTTAACCAAGGGTCGTTAGGACAATTAAAGTCCCCTTTCATTGCTTATCCCTACTCACAAACAATTTCAATGCCGCTCCGTTTATATTTATCGACTAGCTCATGGTTGATCTTCGAATCGGTAACGAAACGCTCTACATCCGCGCAACCGCATACCTTGAGCAGGGAGACGTGATCAAATTTGCTGCTGTCGGCAAGCGCGATCGTACGTTTCGCGTTTGCTTGCATAATTTTCTTCACCTGTACCTCGCCAATCGCATTGTCGGTAATGCCCTCGTCCAACGTAACTCCGCTCATGCTCATAAAAAACAAATCCGCATGAAAGCGGGAAGCGAATTCTTCGGCCAAATCTCCGATTATGCTCTGTTCTGCTTGACGGATAACGCCTCCGATCATGATCAGCGTAAAACCAGGCACATCGATTAATTCATTTACGATCGGAAGCGAATTCGTAATAATCGTCAAGCGCTCGAACTTTGTCTTGAGCATCTTCGCAATCTGAGTATTGGTTGTGCTCACATCGAGTGCGATGGACATTCCTTCCGTCACATATCGAATGGCGATCTGCGACAATTCCGTCTTCTCTGTCATGTAAATCGATTCACGAATCGGCAGCGGGATTTCCCGGCTATAATCCGGTTCTTTTAATATCGCCCCGCCATGAACCCTCTGCAATAAGCCAATGTTCTCTAAATGCTCCAAATCGCGCCTTATCGTTTCAAAAGAAACGCCAAACGATTCCATAAGCTCCGATGCTCGAATCGATTTATCGCTATTAATTTTTTGGATAATTAATTGATGCCGCTGCTGTGCGAACAATTGCTATCACTCCTCTATGCCGTGCCTTCCGGTATTTCCAGCTTCTTGATTAGTAGTCTACCATAAATCAAGCAAAGAGGCTCAGTCGCTAAGTGCAATCTTCATCTTGCATCGCCTTATTTTGCGGCATTAAATTTTAATGCTATAGCGGCCTTCAGCATTCTCATGTCACGCTCGCTGTCCAAATAAAGCTCCTCCGCCTCTTGCTGCGTAATCCATTCGAAGCGAAAGCGTTCACCCGGCTTTAGCTGTGCGAAAACAGGAATGTCGACCGTTGCGACCTGCGCGATTCGGGGATAACCGCCCGTCGTCTGTCTATCGGCTAGCAGGACGATCGGATTTCCGTCAGAAGGCACTTGTACGGTTCCGTTTGCAACGGCCTCCGATAGCAGATCTATGGGAGCAGCGAGCATAAGCTTCTGCGCGCCTTCAAGTCGGTACCCCATCCGGTCTGATTGAGCGGATATTTGAAAGGTTTGGCGAAATAGGCTCGTCCGGCTCTCCGGTGTGAACAACTCGTAATGGGTACCCGGCATCGCGCGAATGATCGGGTCTGCCAGATTATCCGCGATGGCGAAGTGACTTGCATGCCAAAGCGGTACCGCAAAGCTGCCCTCCCAGCCTCGGCTCAAAGCATGCTTCAATCGCTCTGACAGCAAGCCGGGAGCTTTGGCAGTCAGCACATCTCCTGCCTTTAATGCCCTTCCCTGATAACCTCCGATAGCGCCGCGCAGGTAGGTGCTTTTGCTGCCCATCACCTCCGGCACATCCAGTCCGCCCGCAACGGCCAAATAGGAGCGGCAGCCGGATTCGCAGGCACCGAATCTGACGATGGTTCCCGCGCGAACGAGCGCCGGTCTCCATAGAGGCAGCTCCCCGCCATCGGCAGTGACGAACATACGTGCACCGCAAATCGCGAGCAGCATATCCTTCTCCAAAACCAGCACCGTTCCGGTAAGCGTAATTTCAAGCACCGCTTCATGCCCCTCGTTGCCGACTAACAGATTAGCCGCTCGCGCCGCTCCCTTATCCATAACCCCGCCGGCGACTACGCCATATTTTTGAAATCCATGCCTCCCGAGATCCTGCACAGTAACGAACAAACCGGGACGGATCACTTGTATACTCATAATTCACCTTCTATATAAAGCTTATATTGCTGCTCCGTTATCGGCTTAAATCTAACCGAGTCCCCCGGTCTTAGCAGGCTCGGAATCTCGTCCTGAGGACGAAACAAAACAAGCGGCGTTCTCCCGATCAGCTGCCAGCCGCCTGGCGTTGCTACCGAATAAACGCCTGTCTGTTTACCTGCTATGCCAACGCTTCCCTCCGGGATGATCGTTCTTGGCGTCTGATGTCTCGGCGCGGCTATTCTCTCCGACATCCCGCCCAGATAAGGAAAGCCTGGCGCAAAACCGAGCATATGCACCAAATAGTGCCCATCCGCATGAATGGCGATCACCTCTTCCTCCGAAAGTCCATTCCGCTCAGCTACGAGCCTAAGGTCAGGGCCATATTCCCCGCCGTAGCAAACAGGGATTTCAATCGTTCTAGCCGGTTGATTGGAAGCGCACAGCTGCTCATCGGATAGGTAGGGCTGCACTTTAGCGCATACGGTTTCAAAAATCGTAGCATGCTGGTGCTCCGCCCCTGCCCTGCTTTTCTGTACAAGGAGCGGATCATAGTGAATGGCTACCGATACGAAGGACGGCACGCATTCGATTAATCCGGCAAATGGCTGTTCCTCTAATGCTCGGCTTAAATGCATGACAATCCGGTTGGTTTCCGTGTCCATGCTGCTGCCAAACCTAATGATTACGGCAGAATCGCCAAGCGGCATCATTTCGTAAGAAGCATTCAACATGGATGTCTCTTTCTCCACGCTCATCTACCTGCCTTCTTCACGGCAATGCCTTCTGCCTCTAATTCCGCCCGCAGCCTGATCGCATGCGCTAATGCGCCTGGCGTATCCCCGTGTACACAAACCGAGTCCGCCTTTAAAATAAAGCTGCTTTGCTGCCGCGTACGAACCTCGCCGTCTCTGATCATCTTTATCGCTTGCTCTGCCGCGCGAGCAGGGTCCGCAATGATCGCTCCTTCTGTTCCCCGCGGCGTAAGCGATCCATCCGATTCATAGGATCGGTCCGCAAATACTTCGCTGATCGTTTGCAGGCCAATCGCATCACCTGCACGAATGAGTTCGCTTCCTGCTAGACCAAATAACAGCAGGCTCGGCTCCACTTTATAGACCGCCTCCGCTATCGCATCGGCAAGCGGCCTGCTTTTGGCAGCCATATTATACAAGGCGCCATGCGGCTTCACGTGCGCGACGGCTCCTCCTTCGGATTTGGCAAACGCATAGACCGCGCCAAGCTGATAAACCGTCAGCTCGTATGCCTCCTCTGGCGTAATATCCATCGCACGCCTGCCGAAGCCAGCCAAATCAGGCAGCCCGGGATGCGCGCCAATCGCAACGCCATGTGCAAGCGCCAGCTTAACCGTATGGCGAATAGTCGCAGCGTCTCCCGCATGAAACCCGCATGCAATATTCGCTGAAGTTATATATTTCATCAGCTCGCTGTCCAAGCTCGTTCGATAAACGCCGAAGCCTTCTCCCATATCGCAATTCAAATCTACGCAATGCATATTGTCACCCTTCCGCCTGCCGAAGCATCCTTTTTCAAAAGTATAGCAAATGATTGCCGTAAAAAGGATTCCAGCCGATTCACATGCAAAAAAAAGAAGCAGCGCCGGTCCAGCGCTGCTTCTTCAATATTGTCTATTCTCCGCCCATGAATACGTAACGGCCAATGATCAGCACCGCTAGAATCCACATGAGCCAGTGTATTTTGTACTTGCCTTTGCCCGACAAGTTAGCAACCGTTGCAAGAAGCACGTACGATACGATACCGAACGAAATACCGTTTGCAATGTTGTACGTAAGCGGCATGAATGCCAGCGTCAGGAAGGACGGAATCGCGTAAACCATATCCGAGAAGTCGATATCTTTTACCGATTGCATCATTAGTACCCCTACGATAATAAGCGCAGCAGCTGTAGCCGCACCCGGAACGAGCGCAACGATCGGCGACAAGAAGATCGCGAGCAGGAAGCAAATGCCTGTCGTTACTGCCGTAAGTCCCGTACGTCCGCCTTGCGCAATGCCTGCGGAGCTCTCTACGAATGCAGTAACCGTGCTTGTGCCTAGCACCGCGCCGCCGCTGACGCCAATCGCATCCACGAACATCGCTTTACCAATGCGTTTTTTGCCTTTTTCCGCATCTTTCATGTAACCGGCACGGTTTGCGGTACCCACAAGCGTACCGAACGTGTCGAACATCTCGACGAACGTGAATGTTAGAATGACGGTGACGAGACCAACCTCGAACAATCCCGCAAAATCAAAATGCCAGAAGTTCATTTTCGTAAAATCAGGCACCCAGGTTTGATTCGTAAAGGCGGCCTTCACGTCTACATGCCCAATCAGAATGGCAATGACTGTCGTTCCCAAAATACCGAACAAAATGGCACCTGGTACGCGAAGCACCATCAGTACGCCGATTAGCAGCAAAGCGATGACAGTGAGTACAACCGTTTCATTGTGGAAGCTTCCCAGCTGAATAACGGTTTCGGAGCCGCTAACCGGCGTGAAAACGCCTTGCTTGATATCTGTGAAGCTTGATACAGCAATAGTCATAATACCGCTGTTCTTCAAGCCGATAATGGTAATAAACAAACCGATACCGACTGTAATCGCATGCTTCAAGCTGTCTGGAACAGCTGTTATAAGCATTTGGCGAATTTGGGTCAGCGTGAGAATGATAAAGATAATCCCTGAAATAAAGACGGCCGTCAGTCCCATTGCAGGCGAGATCGGAGTGTCTGATGATGCTGATGCAATGACAACCGATGCAAAATAAGCGTTCAAGCCCATTCCCGGAGCAAGCGCGACAGGGAAGTTAACGAATAAGCCCATCGCAATGGTGAAGATGCCGGCAGCAAGCGCCGTCGCTAGAAATACTGCTGTCCAGTCTAGACCAGCCGGTGTGAGTATGATTGGATTGACGGCCAATATGTAAGCCATCGTCATGAAAGTCGTCAGCCCCGCCATAATCTCTGTTCTGACATTTGTTCCGTGTTCCTTTAAGCGAAAGAAACGTTCCATTTTGATTACTAACCTCCCAAAAATGTGGTGGAACAAACAAAGAAGCCTAGAAAAAAATGCAAAAATACGCATTTCTCCTAGGCTCTGCAAAAAGGGGAAAAGTATACCCGCCGGACCGCAGCGAGCTTTTCCACCATTTTCGTAGCCTGATCATTTACGGTGACCGAGTAGAGACTCTCAAGCCGATTCTTGAGATTATACGAAAAAATATGCTGTTGTTGTTTTCCGTTTACAATTTTATAGAGAATACGGCCTCTTTGTCAACCATTTTTAACGAACATTAATGGCAATAAATAACTGTATTATTCGTTTCTATCCATACTTTCGAATGTTTTACCCCTTTTTGACGAGTGAACGATACATTAGAAACAAAAAGTAAGGCGCGCCAATCAGCATAATGATAAGTCCGGACGGTATTTCCTTCGGCGCCATCACTGTTCGTCCAAGCGTATCCGCTACAACCAGCAGTAAGCCGCCGAGCAGCCCCGATAACACAATGGAACGTCTTGTATGATGCCCGATCATCATGCGTACCGCATGAGGCGCTATCAGACCGAGGAACCCAACCGTCCCTACGCTCGCAACTGCCCCGGCAGCAAGGAGCACGCCGATGATCATCGACCACAGCCGCGCCCCTCGCACCGGCAAGCCTAAGCCAGCCGAGCTCTCGTCGCCAAACGCCAGCAGATCAAATTTTCGGCCTAGATAATAAGCAATTGGCACAAGGATAAGTAGAAAAATGAATATGCTGTTAAACTGGTTCCAGCCTCGTCCGTAGGTCGTGCCGGTTATCCAGACAAAGGCGGTGCTGCTCCATAGACTAGCCTTAACGATCATCGCTTGTATCCCGGCAGAGCCAATTGCTGAAACCGCGATTCCGAGCAAAATAAGAACCGATGGATTAAGCGACTTGCGCCACGCTAGGAAAAACACAAAAGCGGCAGCGATAACCCCGCCCGCTATCGCGGCAATCGGAAGAACAAAAATCGGCAGCGTCGGCCAAGCGACAAGCACGACTAACGCGCCAAAGCCCGCACCCGAGGTCACCCCAATAATGGAGGCGTCCGCAAGCGGATTGCGAACGGCGCTTTGGATGAGAACGCCGCTTATAGCCAGGGCAATTCCTCCACCTGCAGCAACAAGCGTACGAGGAAGGCGCAAATTAAGCAGTACGGAGTAAGAAGAATCACCTGTCCCAACAAGACTCCTAAGCAAATCGACAATTGGAATTTTTGTTCCACCAAGCGTTAGGCTGACAAGGATAATAACGATTAGAAGCACGGTCATAAAAATAGCCGTCGGTACAAAGCGCAAACGCAGCGCTGCTCCGCCAATGCTCATCGAGGACTGTCCCGCGCCGGAACCGGAAACAGGCTTCATTTTGCTAAGCACCAGCCAAATAAGCCATGGCGCACCAATGATCGCCATCACAGCGCCAACCGGCATTTCACCAAGACTGCTGCGTACCATTCGCGCAAGCAGATCTGCCGCTGTAATCAGCAGCGCGCCCCACAGCGCGCTCGCCGGGATAAGCAAGCGGTGCTTGCGGATGCCGCTGAGCCGAACGAGATGCGGCGCAACGAGTCCGACAAAGCCGATTGGCCCCACCACGCTAACCACGATAGCTGCCATAAACACGGAAAGCGCCAGCCCCGCTGCGCGAGTCAAGCCTACGCGCTGCCCTAGTGAGCGAGCAGTCGATTCATCAAGCTCAAGCGCATCAAATTGCTTCCCTGCGAATACGGCAAGAACGAGCAATACCGCCACATAAGGCCAAGCATACACTACACCGCTCCAATCGAGCTGTATCAAGGAGCCAGAGCCCCATAAAAACAAAGATTGCGTTTCCGTTTGCTTGAAAATATGAATCGCCGACGTAAAGGCGCCGAGAACCATCGAGACGATCATACCGGATAAAGCTAGTCTTACAGGCGTTGCCGTCTTGCCGCCGCCTAAGAAATACGCTGCTAACGCAGCGAGAAAGCCACCTGCTACTGCTAGTAAAAAGGGGAATTGATTTTGCAGCGCTGGAAAAGCAACCATGCCCAGTACAACCATAAAATAAGCGCCCGCATTAATGCCCAGCGTATCGGATGAAGCAAGCGGGTTTCTCGTTATCGTCTGCAATAACGCGCCAGCCGCCGCAAGCGCGGCGCCCGCTATAATGCCAATCACAGTTCGCGGCATCCGGATATCCCACAGCAGATTATGCTCCATCATATCTTGCCTATGCAGTAAACCGTCAAATACGGTTGCAGCCGGAATCTTTGCTTCACCGAAGCAAAGACTCAGTATGGATAGAACGAAAAGGGCGGCAAAGCCGCCCCCGAAAATACCAATCAATCGCCAAAACATACCCGCTTTGGCTTCTTTCTTATGATCCTTCGTCATGGCGCTCATTTCGTTAATGCGTTTACGACTTGATCCACGATCACTTTAGAGGAGATCGGGCCGCCGAACACCCAAGTTGTGCCATCTAGTGCATAAGTGCGTTTTTCTTTCACGAAATTCAGGCCGTTCCATACCGAATTATCTTTTAGGCCATTTGAGAAAATATCATCATCTTTCTGAACGATATAAATCAGGTTGGTATCCTTTACCGCAGGCAATGCTTCAACCGTCGATGTGCTAAAGCCGTAGAGCTCGAAGTTCTCCGATTTCCAGTCATTTTTGAGGCCAATGCGATCCAGTGTCTGTACAGCTAAAGAGTTGTTCGTGAACAAGCGCATCGTAGCTGCGTTTTGGTAGCTGAATGCTTGGGTAAGCACGTAGTTCAAGCCTTCCTTGCCTGCTGCTGCCAGCTTAGCCTTTGCGTCTGTATAGTGCTTATCCAAATCGGCGAGCACTTGATCCCCTTCAGCGGTCTTGCCGACTGCTGCTGCAATATTTTTGAATATATCCACCATCTGAGTGTATTGGTCGCCTTCACCTTCAGGTGGGTACAGGCTAAATATGAGCGTTGGCGCAATGCCTTTAAGCTGATCGTAAATCGCCTCATGGCTATCCGTATTCGCAATAATCAAATCGGGCTTCAATGATGCGATCGTCTCTAAATTCGGCTCATGACGGAAACCAACATCCGTTACGGACGCATCCAAAGGGACTTCAGAAGAGACCCATAGCTTATAATTCTCATTGTCGGCACTACCGATCGGCTGCATGCCAAGTGCGATAATATCTTCGGTAAATGTCCATTCCAATACAACAACCTTCTGAGCGGGCTTATCAAGCTTGACTTCGCCTTTCGCATCCTTGAGGACGATCGGACCGGCAGCCGTATCCGCACTTGTATTTGTCTCCGGTGTATTGCCGCTTGTTTCGCTGCCTGCTGCCGAATTATTTGTTTCGTTCGCTCCGCAGCCTGCTGCGACTAGCATCACTACAATAACCAAAATCAGACTCATTAATCGTTTACTCATTTCCTCTTACCCCCTATTTTTAAAAAACCATTACATCCCATTGTTCGGTGATAATCATTATTGTTTGATTGATAATAATTATCATAATCATTTACATCAGTTATCTTATAACCGTTTTTCGCCATTGTCAATGTAAAAGTTTTTATGTTATAGCATTTGTGAAATGGCTCTATGAACAAAAAAAGGACGGGATTCTGACTCCCGCCCTTCCTATTTGAGCTGCCCTATCGGCAGCCGGTTTTTATTATTTTTTAAAAAAGTTTGGTAAATACTTTTTGTTCGCCTCAAGCATTTCTTCAAGCAGCGCCTTCGCGACAGATACGCTCGGAACGAGCGGATGATGAACCAGCGCTTGCAGCGCGATGCCTCTGTCCCCGCTAATAGCCGCTTCGATTGTTAATGCTTCGTACGTTTTGACCGCATGCATAAGTCCTTTAATTTGCTCGGGAACACGTTGAAGCGGCAGTGGAATCGGGCCTTGCGCCGTTACGACACAGTTAACCTCAATGCTTGCGTCCTCCGGCAAGAAGTCGATAATGCTGCCGTTTCTCACGTTCAACGTCTGAATATCGCGTTTATCCGTGTATAAGGCATGCATCAAGTTAACAGCCGCCTCGGAGTAATAAGCACCGCCGCGTTTTTCAAGCTGCTTCGGCTTCTCGTTTAGATTAACGTCCTTGTAAAGCTCGAACAATTCCTCTTCGACCCGGCTAACGACTTCCGCACGCGTACCGCTTTTCTCTAGTGATTCCTTCATTTCAGCCAGCATCGTGTCTGTCATGTAGAAATAACGAAGATAGTACGTAGGCAGTGCGCCAAGCGAGCTTAGGAAATCCGCGTCCCAATCAAAAGCCGTTACGTTCGTAGCGGAATAATCGCGTCCGCCGCCGATCATCTCCTGAAGCTTATCCTCGCCGTTTACATAGGCAGCCGTAACCCAGTGTAAATGGTTAATGCCCACGAATTCTGGCAACACTTCACTCTCGCTGACACCGTACTCCTTAGCAAGAAACTTTTGAAAATTAATAGGTGAATTACATAGGCCGACCGTCTTCACCTTGCTGTATTTCTGTACCGCTTCCGTCACTATACCTGCAGGGTTCGTAAAGTTAAGCATCCAAGCATCTGGCGCCAGCTCTTCGATATCTTTACAAATATCAAGAATAACAGGCACTGTACGAAGCGCCTTGAACATGCCTCCCGGGCCCGTTGTTTCCTGACCAATTACGCCATGCGTAATCGGAATATGCTCATCGCGGCGTCTTGCTTCAAGCAGCCCAACCCGCATTTGCGTCGTAACGAAGTCCGCTCCAGCAATGGCTTCGCGACGGTCTAGCGTCAATTTCACTTCGATCGGCAGACCAGCCTTCTCGACCATCCGTTTTGCAAGCTCGCCGACGATCGCCAGCTTATGGCGGCCTTCTTCGATATCAACGAGCCATAGCTCGCGAATTGGCATTTCGTCGTATTTTTTAATAAAACCTTCTACGATTTCAGGGGTATACGAGGAACCGCCGCCAATGACAGCGACCTTTAGTGGTTTTTTGGACATGTAAATAGCCTCCCTCAATGTTTTCGCAAATGTGAATGAATGCTCTTTGTTTATGTTGAAACGATTAAACCGATTTCTTTATAACGTAATTTTTCTAAGCGCAGCATCTACATCATCGCTAATAACGATGCTGCTGCTATCCATCGCGCTCATAACTGCGCCAACGACTGGGTCAACGGTTAGCTTAACGGTTTTGGCATGCGGGGCAACGGCAAGAACCGCCTCGTTAATGGCATCAACCATATGTGGGGAGCTGCCGCGCGACAGCACGCTTCCAGTTAGAACGACATCAAACGTTAGCTGCTCCATGCCAAGCCGCTTAATTAATGCATTAACCGAATTCCCATGCTCGCGGCCAGCCTCCTGCAAAACACGGATCGCCACCGCATCGCCTTGCTCAGCTGCCTCAAACATAACCTTGGCAAGACTGTGGGACGGTCGTTTGCTATTTTCCAATGCGTCATCGTACATTTCTTGAATGCTATTGTAGCCAAGCCGCTGTGGGACCAGCTCGGTGAGAAGCGTCGGTTGCTCTCTGCCCTCCCAAGCCCGAATAGCGCTGCGGAAGGCATGAATCGCCAGATCGGTTCCTGAGCCAAGTCCGTCTCCAAACATATAACCAAAGCCGCCATATTGAAGCTCATCGCCTTGCGGGTTGCGGGCTGCCGCATTTAAGCCGGTGCCGCTTATGATAACCGCGCCATACGACTGGTGAGTACCAGCACGCATTCCGATCATCGTATCGCATGCGATCGCATGATTTGTGAAGCCTAACGAGGCGATCATCGGACGCAAAATGACATAGTCAGGCTCGCGATCCGCTCCAGCCAGTCCAAAATAAGCAAAAGTCACCTGCTCCTTCGACACGCCGGCTTCTTGAAGTGCTTGGTTGCAAGCATGATCAATGCTTGTCTTTGCTTCATCAAACGCCGTTTGGTGATTGCCATTCCCACCGTGCCCTCTGCCTAGCACATGACCAGTTTCGTCAACGAGCAGGGCATGCGTCTTGGTGCCTCCTGCATCTACCCCAAGAAAAATCAATTCGGTCACGCTCCTAATTTTTTACTTTCGATTAAAACATATGATTTATACTTTCTTCTATTTTAAAATAAAAAACACCGCTCCTCTAATGAAAAAGAACGATGTTGTGATACTATCTTACTGTTTTTTCTATTCGCGCAGCTCTGAAGGCAGCTTACCTACATGCTGCTTAAACAGCCGATTAAAATTAGATAAATTACGAAACCCACATTCTGCTGCAACCTCAATAATTTTTTTGTCGGATGACTCCAGGAGATGAGCAGCGTGCGATAGGCGCAATTGAATCAAATAATCCATAGGCGAAGTTCCGACGACTTGAACGAACAGCGTACTGAAGCGCGAGGGACTTAAATGCGCCGCCTCTGCCAGCTCTTTAAGCGTCCACGGGTAAGAAATGTCAGCCTCGATGTCGTGCAGGACGCCTCGAATCGTTTCCATTCCTCTCGCATATGGCGTTCCTGTTTCATTGTTTTTCGAAAAATAACGATTTACAAACGCAAGAAACTGCATAAGCCTTGCCCGTACAACCACTTCAAAATGAGGCTCCTTGCGCTCAAACTCAACAGCCATATCCGAAATGATTTCTCCTAGCAATGCCAGCATCGGATGGCTCCGGTCAAGCACATTGTCAAACCGCAGGCCCGTTTCACGAAACGGAATGAGCAGCTCCGCATCATAACGCTGTTCTAGAGCAAGATACGCAGAGTCAAACATGATAACATTCATCACCAGATCCTCAGCCTCAAACGCACGATGCAGATCATTGGAACGAATAAGAACGATATCGCCTTGCTGGAAGTCATACCGACTCCCGTTGATTAAATAGTAGCCGCTGCCCTTTAAAATGTAGTTTATTTCGAGCGCCATATGCCAGTGCAGCCTTTGAAAGGTAGGATTTACCCCCACAGACTGCGAGATGATAATCGGAAAAGCTTGCGGCAGCTCGATAAGGTCTTTGCTGATGGAAGGGTATAGCTTCATTTTATTTCTCCTTCACGTTTTGCGAAGCAAAACGACTTCGTAAGCATGTGCTTCGTTTTGCGAATGCAAAACGACTTTCTATGTGTAGTCTTGATTTAAATTATAGCAGATGGCGAATTATTGACAACATATGTAAGTGGTGAAATTTTGAAACCTACGGTTCATAACCTAACGTGGCTTTCTTGCTCGCATCTGCTTTTTGTTGTCGATTATTTAGAGCTATATACGAGGATCATATTGCAAAATAAGAAACCGCCGAGAGCATGCTCTCGGCGGTTTGTGCTTGTTATGCTATTCCCACTCAATTGTAGCAGGCGGTTTCGAAGTAACGTCATAGACGATACGGTTAACGTTGTCTACTTCGTTTACGATACGCACCGAAATTTTCTCGAGCACATCCCAAGGAATACGCGCCCAGTCTGCTGTCATGCCGTCGATTGAAGTAACCGCGCGGATGCCGACAGTGTAAGAATACGTACGAGCATCGCCCATAACGCCTACGCTCTTCATATTCGGAAGCGCGGTGAAGTATTGCCAAATTTCACGATCAAGGCCAGCTTTGGCAATTTCATCGCGTAGAATCGCATCGGATTCGCGGACAATCAGGAGCTTGTCCTCCGTTACTTCACCTAGAACGCGAATAGCAAGACCTGGACCCGGGAATGGCTGGCGCCATACGATTGCTTCCGGCAGTCCGCATTCTTCGCCGACTTTACGAACCTCATCCTTGAACAGAGCTTTAAGAGGCTCAACGAGCTTAAACTTAATATCCTCCGGCAAGCCGCCAACGTTGTGGTGAGATTTGATCGTTTGCGCCGTAGCCGTACCGCTCTCTACGATGTCCGTGTAAAGCGTGCCTTGCGCCAAAAATTCAAAGTCATCCAATTTATCCGACTCTTCTTGGAATACGTAAATAAACTCGTTGCCAATAATTTTACGTTTTTGCTCAGGATCTTCTACGCCCTTCAGCTTGCCAAGGAAACGCTCCTGCGCATCGATTTTGAGAACCTTCATATCGAATTTGCCTACGAATGTTTCCATAACGCCTTCGGCTTCGCCTTTGCGCAGCATGCCGTGGTCGATGAACATACAAGTGAGCTGATCGCCGATCGCTTTGTGAAGAAGAATCGCCACAACGGAAGAATCTACGCCGCCAGAAAGCGCGCATAGCACCTTTTTGTCGCCAACCTCGTTGCGAATATCGCGAATCGCATCTTCAATGAACGATTCCATCGTCCAAGTGCCGTCGCAATCACAAACGTTGTAAAGGAAATTGCGGATCATCTCATTGCCGAATTCGGAGTGACGAACCTCCGGGTGGAATTGAACAGCATAGAACTCGCGTTCCGGATGGCTCATTGCCGCAACAGGAGCATGCTCCGTGCTTGCGTCAACCTGGAAGCCGGCAGGCAGCTCAACGACATGGTCGCCGTGGCTCATCCAAACGGATTGAACCTTGTCTAGACCAAAGCCGATGCGGGAGCCTTCCACAAATTCAACCTCAGCTTTGCCGTACTCGCGTTTGCCCGCACGCTCAACTTTACCGCTGAGCTGGTGCGACATAAGCTGCATACCGTAGCAAATACCGAAAATCGGAATGTTCAAATCATAAATAGCCGGGTCAACCATTGGTGAATTTTCTTCATAAACGCTGGCCGGTCCTCCCGAGAATACAATACCTTTCGGCTGCAATTCGCGGATCCGTTCTACCGGCGTGTTGTAAGGCAGCAGCTCGCTGTATACGCCCAAATCACGAATACGGCGTGCAATCAGTTGGTTGTATTGTCCTCCAAAATCAAGAACAACGATGATTTCATTTTGCTTAGTCATTACCGAGCCTCCCTCAAATTATGTAGTAATTATATATAAGGCTGTTTAAGCGAGTCAAGGCGATGAGCGTGACAATTCATAGAAGAAGCGACATCGGATAGTCTGAAAGGCAGCAAATTCGAATGATCAGCGTCGTTTTCGATAAAATATTGAAGCGCTTCACGCGATGAAGACTTGCGGAAAGCGCCTCAGGATGCGAGGCTGATGATTTTTTATTTAGATCGGTTGTTTGCGATTTTCATAGTCAAAAATGAGCAGGATTAGCATTGCAAGAGCTGGGTTGAGGCTTTGATGTTATTTAGATTTGCTTAGTAAAGCAGAGTAAGAGATTTGAGATCCGTATGTGCACCCAGGTTAACTCTGCAAGAGCTGAGTTCGAGTTTTGAATCCAGAGCAGCACTATTAGAGCTGGGTTGGAGTTTTGAATCCAGAGTAGCACTGCTAGAGCAGAGTTGGAGATTGTATCCAGAGCAGCACTGCTTAGAGCTGAGTTGGAGTTTTGAATCTAGAGTAGCACTTATAGAGCTTAGTTGGAGCTGCTTTGTATATGTTCCAGGTTCACGAAACAGGAGCACAGATGAAATAGCAGGAAATTGTCCATCTATTTTTCTGAATTTCGATGTATTTTCCTATTTAGATGGAATTCCTCCCGTTAATTTTACGATTCATGCATCAAACGACGAGAATTCGAAAAATTAACGGGATAAAATCCTGTTATTGCTGTCAAACAGCTTACTAAGCGAAAATTAGCAGGAGTTTTTCCAGCTATATGTTACAGTACCATTTTTTGCTGATAGAAATAAGCTCTCACTCTATTTAAGGGAATCCGATTCCGTTTGCATAAACACGACAGTCTTAATAGGGCTAAGACTATGTCATTGCAGAACAGAAGCTCATTATTTTTAGAGAGAGCCCATACAATAAAAACCAGCTCCACCATATCGCTTAATCGTTATTATGAGCTTTGACATCGAAGGTCCGCTTCTTCCGCTCCTTTTTCTGCTTTGCGGCGGGGCGCTTCGATTTGTGTACGGGCTGTTGTTTGTCGAGCACGCGCAAAACGGTTCGCAGCGCGGCTGGCATCGGCGCACCCGGCCACGGGCCTGGCGGTGCGAAGTGCGCCTCCTCGATCCAGCTCGTAAGCTGGCGGAGCGCGTCCTGCTGCTCCGCCGCGAGCGCCGGTTCTGCGGCGATCGCGTATTCACGCGCAGTCAGTCCCTGCGCGTGCTCGCCGAAGCGGCGATGCAGCAGCGGCGCCAGCGCAGCGGCGACGTCAATAAAGCTGTCGCGCAGCCGCTCGTCTGTCGCTCGCTCTTTTTGACTGCGCCCGCGTGCTTTGCCGCGGCGCGATGGAGCTCTGTCCGTCACAGGGTTATGTGACGGATAGGGCGCGGCTGCGCCGGCGAGCTTCGCGATGCCGGCGTGGGCCGCGCCGTAGCGGCGCAGCGCCAGCCCCAGGCGAAGCCGCTGGTGCTGCGCCGCAGCAATGGCCGCGGCGGCGAGCGCTAGCGCCGCCGCGCCTGCGGCAGCTACAGCGGCGGGCGATGCCGCCGCTGCGCCCTTGGCGGCGCTCCGCGCCGCCTGCGCGAGGGCGTCTGCCCCTCGCGCCACGGCAGAGGCGGCTTGCTCAGCCGCCGCCTCAATCCATGCGAGGCCCGCTGAGCTCGCCCCGCTAAGACCAAAGGCCTCGGTGCCTACGCCGCTCGCCAGCGCTGCTCCCATCGTGGGAGCAGCGAGCGCGCCGCCCGCAGAACCGGCGGACGCGACATTAACTACGCCGTTAAATCCCGGCGTTGGATCAAACGGCACCCAGCCTGCGCCTGGGAAATACACCTCGACCCAAGCGTGGGCGTCAGAGCCCTTCACCTCATAACTCACCAGCTGATGGCTATCCGAGCTAGCGCTCTTACCATTTGAGCTTCCCGCGTCTAGCGCACTTCCTCCCAATCCCGCTTTATCGGAATTCGCCTTGCTTAGTCTATCCTGACCCAAGCCTACTTCATCCGAATTCGCCTTACTCAGGCTATCTTGAATCAAGCCCGCTTCATCCGAATCCACTTTGTCCAGTCTATCCTGACCCAAGCCCGCTTCATCGGAATTCGCTTTGCCCAGCGTACTCTCGCTCGCGCTTGCTCCACCAGCGTTTTCCCCACCAAGCATACTGCCCGAGCTTATGCTGACAGGAGTGCCGGAAGTAAAGCCCTTCACCCACCTAGCGGGGATGCCTTGCGAGCGAAGCAGTACGACCATCGCCGTAGAGAAATGCACGCAGTAGCCTTCGCGCTGCTCAAATAGGAAATGATCAACAAAGTCGCTGCCCTCCGGCGGCGTTGTACTGCCTTCCAACGTGTAGGTATAGCTCCTTTTGAGAAAATCCTCGATCGCCTTTACCTGGTCATAACGGCTCGTAACCCCGCCCCCCGCAACCTCTGCGGCTAAGGCGGTTACCCGGCTTGGAAGCGCCGAGGGCAGCTGCAAATAAGGCTCAAGCTCAGCTTCCGATAAGCTGGAAGCCTCTGTAGCTTTACCGTCTTCGCCTAAAACCACTTCTCCATCCGAACGGCTTAATGCGCGGAGCTGCTCCTCATCTGTGATTGACAGGACGCTTTCCACCGTATAACGCTCCACCTTCGCCGTATCCGACTGCGGGTATAAAGAGCTCTTCCTGTCATTGTATACATAGCTTCCCAGTTTGCGGCGAGGATCGGCTGCAACAAGCTCCGTTACGCGACCGAACAAGCCTGATGTAAAAAGAGGCATCCCTGCAGTCGGCTTGGCCCAGACGACTGTTTGCTGAATGACCAGGCCGAGCTGATTGCTTCCTGCATCCTTCGCAGCCTGCGCCGACGCCGCAACATCAGAGCCGCGAACCGGCAGCAGCACTGGATTGCTGACCGTATTTTGCCAGCCGCGCCCATCATATAAAATCTTCGATTCTCCGCGCCAATAAGCCTTGACAGAGGAGGCTCCCATAAATATTACACTATCGTCCTTCCGTACAGGCGCTCCAAGCTCGCTATCGTCAAATCCATAGCCCGTAAATGCACCGCCAAACTGATCGAAGCCAGTTTGACCCATAACCGTAACCGAGCCCTTCTGCTGACCTAGTGAATGAACAGCTTGCTCAATTCGATCGTTAAAGGTGTTCGTCCAGCTTGCGGGCGGCATAGAAGCCTCACGGCCGCTTGCAAACAGCAAGCCGCAGCCCAGTATGGTCAGCACGACAAAAACCGATCCAGTCAACCAGCGCATATCAAGCCCTTTTAGCTTGCCGATGCCACAATCAATAATCCGTTGCACACGCGGAACGGAGACAATCGCGCCAAGCAGAAGACCTTCTGCAACGGTACGCATCAAGCCGCCCATCACATCATGGCCGAGCCATACATGAAGCGTAATTAAATAAACGAGTGTGAGGCAAGCGATGCCCAGCGCTGTCTGACGCATCCAGAGCAGCGCTTGCAAGGCCGGAGCAAGCATCGCCCAGCCGATAAACAGCAGCAGCGTCCGAAGCTCTCCAGACATGGCCCACAGCCCATTTTCCACTAGCAGCATAATATGGTCCTTCAGCATCACCGGAAAGCCGAGAAGCCATTGCAGGCTGCTCTGGTCAGCGCCCTTATACAGCCACATGAGGCTTAGCACGCACAATATCATATTCATCGAAAGGGTAACGGCAAACGGCATTCGAAACAATCCCGCCAGCATCACGATGCCAATCACAAGCAGCAGCGGCCCCGGGTTGTATATATTCGACCATGTGCCAGCATTCATCCATGGCAGCAGCCATTCCGCAAGCAAGCCGAATAGAAGCAGGCTAGTGATCATGCGGTAGCCGAACGACTCCTCTTCCGCTTCACGGCTCGACAGTTTACCGCCATCCTGAAGTCCTTTTCCCGTACGGTCCGCGATAAAGCTTTTATGCAAGCTCATGAGCTGCCCCTCCTTCCTCTGCCTCGGCATAAGGAAGTGCGTCCATACCCGCAGGAACATGCAGCCACGTCACTTTGACGCCGCCGCATTCCAGCCACTTCTGCTGCTCTCGCATAGCGAAGGAAGGCACGTTCGCTCGTGTAACGATAAATAGCTCCACCCTGCAGCCTTGCTCAGCAGCATATCCGGCCAGCTCGCCCCAGCTCCGTCCACCTCTCCAATCGGCGGTGAATACGAGTATCGTGCCTCCTCGATGAAGCGAATTCGATCCTTTAACAAAGCTTCCTGCCAGCGAGCCCTTACCATCCGCACGGAGCAAAGCCATCGCATGCAGCATATCGGTCAAGCCAGTCTGCGACGCTCCGTCAGAAGATGAATGCATTGCTGTCTGACCCTGTCCAAGGAGCAGCGTTATGGCACTCCCGAAAGAAGCAGCTTGTGAAATGGCAAGCGCAGACCATCCTACGCAAGCATCGAACAGACGATCATCCCTCTCGTATGCAGAGGCGAGCGTATCGACGGCAATGATTGTTTTGACAGGCTGCTCCTGTGTATAGATTTTCGTCTGAAGCCCCCGGCCTTTGGCCGCGCTGCGCCAGTCCAAGTGCCGCAAGGAATCACCCTCGCGATAGGGACGGCTATCTGGCCCGATCCCCGCTGCTTTTACCGCTGCTTCAATTTCCTCCCGTCCCGCTTCTCCGCGAGGGTCCATAGCTCTGCTGACGACCAGCGAAGGCGCTGCATGAGCTGCAGTACCGAAGGAACGTTCTGGCCGATACACAGTATCTACTGTTGGCAACCCAGGCAGAACGACAAACTCCGACTTCGCTTCCATTCGTTTATGAATAGCTGTGAGTCCAAGCCAGTCTCCTACCGTAACAGTCACATGCTCGAAGGGATGCCTCCCGCGGCGCAAATGGTGCAGCGTATAGCTGAAGCTTGTTTCTTTGCGAAGCAGCGGAGTAAACACCGAACGAACGCTTATTTCGCGATTGGCGGATGAGCTTTCGTTAACCGTTTGTTCTCTTACCGCTAACCAAACGAAGGGAACGAGATAGGATCTCCTGACAGCTAAACGAATCGTCAGCTGTCCACCGTCTCGCGTCTCTCCTCTAGGCATCGACCGATAGGCACTTAAACCAGCCGCACCCATTATTGGAGCTATCCCGCTAACGACGATAATCATGCTAAGAACCGCCGCCATAAACCACTCCACCGCGCCGCCCCGCAGTATAATCGCCGCCAAGCTTCCTGCCCAGCCGACAGCAATGATCCCCCAGGCAATCCATCTTGTACGGTAGGCACCCGCAAGCTCCTCTTGCTCTTGGTCAACCTTTTTCACTTGTTCCGCAGCTGCCTTCTGTCCGTTGACAGCATTCCTATCGCCAGCACGCTGCTCTGCGTTTACTTGCTCTTGTGATGAATATAGGCTCTCCGTCACATCTGTCTCCTGCTGCTCCTCCGTCAATCTACCATCCTGAAAAGGTGCATTCATCTCCGCTTCTCGCTTCCTGCGGCAGCCGGCATCTTGCATTCGCGAATCGTCCGGCTAATGACAGCAGCAGCATCACTGCCACTGGCGTGAGCGTTGAAACGAAGCGATAATCGATGCGGCAGCACTGCGTCGGCCGTCGCTAGCAAATCATCAGGAATCGCATAGCCGCGCCCCTCCATATAGGCATTGGCCTGCGATGCCCGCAGCCAGTCGCGCAGCGCGCGCGGACTTAGCCCCAGCATGACCTCCGGCGCGCGGCGTGTCGCATCCGCCACCTGCACCATATATTCAAGCAGCGCTGGATGCATATGCGTCTGACGCGCCTCCGCCTGCATTTGCAGCCATTCCTCGGTTGCAATGACGGGACGGAGCCGTTCCGGCTCGATCCGATTGCCGTCTGCATACTGCGCCAGCATCCGCTTTTCTTCTGCGGAGCCAGGATAACCAATCGTCAGACGCATCATAAATCGGTCCAGCTGCGCTTCCGGCAGCGTATTTGTTCCCTCGAAGCTAAGCGGATTTTGTGTCGCGATCAGCATGAAAGGAACGGGCAGCTTGCGGGTTTTGCCTTCCACCGTAACACGTCTCTCCTCCATCGCCTCAAGCAGTGCAGACTGCGTACGCGGCGACGTACGGTTAATCTCATCGGCAAGAACCACATTGCCCATAATCGGGCCAGGCCGATAGACAAGCTCGCTAGTTCGCGCATCCAATACGACTCCGCCTACGATATCAGCCGGGAGCATGTCGGACGTAAACTGAATTCTTTTAAAATCGCCGCCTACCGCTCTCGCGAACGCCTGCGCAAGCAGCGTTTTGCCAACGCCTGGCACATCCTCTAGCAGCACATGACCGCCTGCCAGCAACGCGGTTAACGTATTTCGAATGACCTGCTGCTTTCCTAGCAGCACGTTCTCTACCTTTACTAGCAATCGATGCAGCAGCACCTGCGGCGCTTCCGGCCAGTGGCTATAACGATCCTCTTTCGCATCATCTGAAAATTGGGGAGAAATCATCGTATAAATCGCCTCCTGAAAAATAAATCTATCTATTTTTCAGTGTCCCCAGCTTTCTCTCTCTTTAGACCTGCTAGAAGCGCTATGTTTGTTCTGTCACCCAAATTTCACGCTGCTGCTCGTTATAAATATATTTCGTAATCTCCATTCCGAATTTTTGCAGCGTCGATCGCACCGGAACAACAATTTCGTCCGCTTGTTCCGTAGACGTTTGGCTAGCCTGGCTGGGCAGAGCAAGCACGCGATTGCCATCTACGTAAGCTTCAATCGCGCCGTGGTCTATATCGAATTCTACGGTGCCATAAACCCACTCCGTCAGCTTAAACAGCGATACCTCTATAGTGCCGTCTCTTAAGACGTAATCCTTCGCTCCAAGCGCCAGACTTTCCTGGCCGCGGTGCAAAATGAGGCTCGGCGCATTATTCTTCGTCTGCGCAAGCAGGACGCTTTGACCAAGCTTCTCTGAAAATTGAACCAGCTTCGCCTTCTCCAGCTTTGTCGCCTGCGCCCTAGTCCATTTCAGCTTCTTGGCAACCTTGAATTGAATGGGATCTATTTGATCCGTTAACTTTGCAAATGCATAGCCTTTGCTTTTGTAATATTTAATAATAGCCGGCAGCGCCTTAACGGACTCCGCATGCCCCGCGCTGTCATGAAGCAGCACATTAAGCGTTTTGGCAAGCTTGGAGTTTTTTATCGTGGTCAAAATCTCGGAGGCAGGCACGCCTATCCGCTTTGAATCCCCGCTGTCCACATTCCAGTCATGCACTTGATAGCCTGCTGCGGCCATCGCATCGAAGTAGCTCCGGTCAAAATTGCTATACGTGCCTCCCGGTGCCCGAACCAGCGTCGTTCTTACGCCGGTTGTTCGGTAAATCGCCTCGTCGGTTTTCATGATCTGTTCCGCAAACTCGGCAAAACCTCCATATAATCGCTCATATTTATGATTAAATGTGTGATTGCCGATCGAATGGCCTTCTTCAACGATTCGCTTAGCGATTTTCGGCTGCTTCAGCACATGCTCGCCGAGCACAAAAAACGTCGCCGAAATCCCTTCCTGTTTCAATATATTAAGAACTTGCTCCGTATTTTCACTTGGGCCGTCATCAAAAGTTAAATACAAAATCTTCTGGTTCGGATCGACCGGCGCCGCCTCTTCTCTATCATTTTGAGGAGCCGTCACAGAAGGCTCTGCCTTTCCGCTCTCCTGCTTCACATCATTTTCATAGGATACCTGCTTAGCTAGAAGCGGCTTAGCTTCATAATAAGTAGTGAACGAGGCAACTGCTTCCCTTGCCTGCACGATTTCCCGCTCATTAGCGCCCTCGCTCTTATAAGCTGTAAAGCCCCCCATCTCAAACAATCCAAACCATACGACCATAACACCAATCGTCGCCAGCAACACACGCCGCATTCACTCTGCCACCCTTCTCTACCTATGAATAAAACTCTTATTCATTCTGATAGATTATATGAGCAGCTTCTCTAGTAAATGACTAAGCCCTTAGCTTTCCTAGATAAAAAAAGCCAATCACGGCTGTTGACCGTCATTGGCTTTCGTTACAGGAAACATAAAGGCATTAGGAATGTGTCCTTGCCTATTCAGAAATCTTTAGACTATACGTATTATTATCCTTGTCATAAGGGAATTCATTTTTGAATAAAAGCATATCGCCTTCGCGCTTGACGATCTTCAGAAAATCACCAATATAAGGCGTATCGTTCGTTTCTACATATTCCTGCTGCTTCGCATCAAGCAGCTCTTTGTAGAGAACGGTAACGGTCTCTGTATCCCTGTCAACAAGCTTCAGTATTCCACTCTTGTTTGCGCGCAGCAGGAGCACATCCTTATCGAAATACTCGACAAAATAATTGTCATCTTCTCCGCCTAGCCTCACTAAATCGATCGTTTCAATTAATTTTCCGCTGCCGTCCTCGATCAGCCGAAGCGTTTTCCCATCGAGCAATACGAGTTGGTCATTTATTATTGAGACATTTTTCTCTAATCGATTCCAATAATGTACGCTGGATTGCTGAATAACCTTTCCATCTTCCAGTATAAGTGTGAAATATTGATTATTAAGATGCGGCTCTCCGTAGTTATCGTATAAATTCATAAGCAGCAGACCGCCCTTCGTTTTTTGGAAATCGACGTTCAAATACTCTCTAATCGGAATTCCTAGCTTAGCAAGCTTACGCTGTACGCCTTTGGTGTCAGTAACGTAGATATCACCGCTCTTGCCCTCTACGGCATATTTCATTCCCTCATGAGCAAATTCGTATTTTTTGAACGTTTGCAGCTGATTAGCCTTGAACGTCTTGGTGCCTGCGTCCCATGTTGTGTTTTTACCATTAAGCGCGCGGACTACAAAACGGGCAGGCAGATAAAGCTCTTTATTATGAAGGAATGGAGCACTCTCCAGCTTAATCATTTTCCCGTCCAGCATGCTGGTAAGATTGCCGATCCGTACGGCAAAAGATTTCCTCCAGCCATTGAACTGAGCGCGTTTGCCGGTAGAGTCCCAGCTCAGCTCTAGCCGCGACTGATTGATTACGCCAGTCATCGGTATGAACGTGACATCGTTCTTCACAAGTGCTGTTCCAGTAATGCTCCCAGTTCTGCCGTCATCCCAGCTGAACTGATATTTTGCCTGCGCCGCAGCTCCAGCAGTAGTCGGAAGGATAAGCAATAAGGCCAAAATAAAGATTGTAAATCCCCATTTCATTATCAATCATCTCCTCATCTTCAATTAACTGGATTTTACATCTGTTAATAACGCACATTCGTCTATAAAAGTTGCGATACCGGAAAACGTACACCAATCAGCTCGGATCGAATACGACTCCATACATTAGAACATCCTCTAACCGTTGTAGATAAACCGAAATTACAGGAAAATGTCCATCAAATTTGTCTGATATACCTGTAAATAAACCATTTAGCTGGAGTACCTCCCGTTAATGAAGCACATTCACCCCAATTGGTTAAAAAATCGAAAATTAACGGGAGAAAATCCTTCTAAACCTGATTTTCGCCTTATATTTCTAGAATTAAAAGGAGCTTTTCCCGTTAATCTTGCTGACAGAACGCGTTTTGGTGGTGAGATTGACAGGTAGCTCGGCGGTGGACTGGTGGGTCGATGGATCGGTGGGATTATGGTGGGTTGACAGGACGTTAGATTGGTTTAGCGGGAATGTGATTAGTCAGCGTGGCGGTAGATTGGTAATGGGTTGGTGGGTTGGTGCGTGCGTGGGTTGGAATTTTTCATATCGGGAGTCTATTATTCCCTATACGAATCCCCTCATGTTTCAAGTCTTCTCAATAAAAAGCCCCTGCCAGCTTGGCAGGGGCGCTTCTTAACCTATTGGCGCTTAAAATGCTGCTACGATCGCGCCTTTATATTTTTCTTCGATAAATTTCTTTACTTCAGGCGAACGAAGCACTGCTGCGAGCTTTTGAATTGCCTCGGAGTCTTTGTTGTCAGGACGCGAAACCAGTATGTTTACATACGGCGAGTCTTTGCCTTCGATGAACAGCGCATCCTTTGTTGGAACAAGATCAGCTTCAAGCGCATAGTTCGTGTTGATGAGCGCAAGATCTACTTCGCCAAGCACGCGCGGCAGCGTCGCTGCCTCTACTTCTGTAATTTCAAGCTTCTTCGGATTTTCGGTAATGTCTGCTACTGTACCGTTAACGCCCACGCCGTCCTTCAGCGTCAGCAGCCCGTTCTCTGCCATAAGCGCAAGCGCGCGTCCGCCGTTTGAAGGATCATTAGGAATAACGACTTTTGCGCCTTCCTTCAGCTCATCAATCTTTGTTATTTTTTTCGAGTAAGCGCCGAAGGGCTCGATGTGAACGCCTGCAACGTTAACAAGATCATAGCCTTTATCCTTGTTGAATTGCTCTAGATAAGGTGTATGCTGAAAAAAGTTAGCATCGATATTTTTTTCGTAAAGCTGCGTGTTCGGTTGAACATAATCGTTAAACTCCATAACTTCCAGGTTTACGCCCTGCTCCTTCAGCATCGGCTTCACGAATTCCAGCAGCTCCGCATGCGGCACAGGAGACGCGCCTACCTTCAATGTAACCTCTTCTGCTCCTTGTCCTGCTTCACCATTCGCATTTGTATTACCCTCGGCAGTTTTGTCTTGTCCGCATGCTGTTAATGCGAACATTAGCATCATAGCTATGATCATATAGCTTGTCTTTTTCATGTTCTTTCCTCCAAAGTTGTTATTTTATTTTAAAAGGCATAGCTCTCAAAACATTTACTTTCTGCTATAACGACGGACCAGAGCATCGCCAATCGATTGCAGCACCTGAACGAGTACGATAAGCAGGGCAACGGTCACGAGCATCACATCGGTCTGGAACCGCTGATAGCCGTAGCGCAGCGCCAGATCGCCAAGCCCGCCCCCGCCGATGACGCCTGACATCGCCGTATAGGAGACGAGCGTAACCGCCGTGATCGTCACCGCGGCGAGCAGGCTCGGACTGGATTCGCGCAGCAGCACGCGCCGCACGATATCCCATTTCGAAGCGCCCATCGCCTGAGCTGCTTCAATGACGCCGCGATCCACCTCCCGCAGCGATGTTTCTACCAGCCTCGCGAAGAAAGGTGTAGCCGCAACGACGAGCGGTGGAATCGAGCCCTCCACGCCAAGCGTCGTTCCCGTAATCAGCTTGGTGAGCGGCATAATCAATATCATAAGAATGACGAACGGAACGGAACGCAGCACGTTGACGATAAACGAAAGCACGCCATAAACGATAGGCTGCTGCAGCAGCTGTCTGCGGGACGTTAAAAACAGGATGATGCCGATTACTAATCCTAAAATAATTGTAAAGAATAGCGAGGCGGCCATCATATAGAGCGTATCCTTGGTCGCATCCCATATCTCCGGCCATCGAACATTTTCGAAGCTCATCATATCGCCTCCACCTCCAGACCATCCTTGCGAAGCACGTCAATGACCCGTTCAATCTCCTCATTGCTGCCGATCAGCTCCACGATAAGCTGGCCATATGGCGTCTGCTTCATGCGTGATACGGTACCCTGCAAAATAGCGAATTGCACCGATGTTGGCTTCACTGCATTATACAGAATCGGCTCATAGGTCAAATCGCCGATGTAAGTCATTCGAAGCAGACGCCCCGTGCGACCGCGCAGCAGCTGGCCGTTGGCCCCGCTGTCCGACACTTGATCGACGAAGTCCCGGGTAACGGGATGCTCAGGCCTGAGAAAGACGTGAAGCACGTCGCCCATCTCAACGATTTCGCCTTGATCAATGACCGCCACGCGGTCGCAAATCGAACGAATGACGTTCATTTCGTGAGTAATGAGCAAAATGGTAATGCCAAGCTTTTCATTAATATCGAGCAATAAGGACAATATCGAATTCGTCGTTTGCGGGTCAAGCGCCGATGTGGCCTCATCGCACAGCAAAACGTCCGGATTGTTTGCCAGCGCCCTTGCAATGCCGACCCGCTGCTTCTGGCCGCCCGATAGCTGCGCAGGAAATTTGTCTGCGTGACCATCAAGCTGAACAAGCTTCAGCAGCTCGTCTACACGCTTGTTCACTTCAGCCTTCGAAAGCTTAGCCAGCACAAGCGGGAAGGCAATATTATTCCTAACCGTGGACATCGACAGCAGATTGAAATGCTGAAAAATCATTCCGATACGCCGCCGCTGCGTCTGCAGCTGCCGCTCGGACAAGCCAGTCAATTCCACGTCCCCCACAGTCACAGTGCCCGACGTCGGCTTCTCGAGCAGATTGACACAGCGCAGCAGCGTGCTTTTCCCCGCGCCGGAATGTCCGATAATGCCGAATATTTCACCTTTTTTAACCGATAAACTAACGTCTCGAACTGCTTCGACCGAAACAGCTCCTACACGGTAAGATTTTTTGATGTTAATGAGCCTAATCAGTTGTATAACCCCCCATAGGACAAGCAATACAATATTGTATTAATGAGTCCGCTTGCTGTCAATGTCAAAATTAAACAATTAATGTAAATTCACCGTTCAACCCCCTCTATTTCACGGTTGGGTAAGCTTCCTCTATTGTTTCCCCGTTCCAATTTTTTACTCTGGCAGCTGCCGTGGGAACAAAGCAAAAAAGCGCCCTGCAAGTCGATTTAACGACTCGCGGGCACCTATTAGGTTGTGCTGTTATTTTACGCTGACTAGCTGTTGTGTCTCCACCTCAAACGTTCCCATTAAACGTTCAGCATTTTTTTTGGTTTTCATAACCGCCATCGTTTTTTCCTTCTCTTGCAACGCTTGCCAATGGGAGTCCTCAAGCACGACAAACACATCTACATAGGCTCGGCCATCCCCAATAATGATATTTCCTTCATATTTGACCGGCAGCGTGCTTTTGCTCCCTATAACCTTGTCCGCCTCTTGCTTGGCGAATAATAAGCCCTCTCCTTCTGAAACCGGGGGCAATGAAAGCAAAGTTTCCGTGTTTCCATCCTCGTTTACTTTTGTAAGCAGCTTTTTTTGGATCAACGCATCAATCGTCTTTTGCGACAGATACATGATCTTTTTTCCGTCAGCATCTGCAGTTTTGATTGCAAACACATCACTTGCAGCAATTTGCTTAGCATGGTTCTTTAAAACGGCATCTATCTGCTGCTTCTCTCCGTAGGCAATGATCCCGTCCGCTTGCGGGAAAATGTTGTCCATTATTGCTTTCCCGCCAAACACCGCGATTAGGATGACTGCGACAACAGCCAGTACGATTGTTAACCCTCTTTTCATCTTCCATCTCCTCTGCTTTTCATATGAATGGTCCTATATTTAAAAGGAATCTTGCCCTGTGAAAATAACAACAATAATAACGGCAGCGACAGTCGTGATCGTTTTTATCCATTTGTTCATTTGTTGTTGCCTCCTTCGCGTGTTGTTTATCTACTACCTATCCTATAGAAACGACCGAATGTCAGCCATCGATTTGAGTGACAATTTTGGTGACAGGTTTGTAAGGTACGCTGGGCCAAAATAAAAAAATGGACGGTGCAGATATCGTTCTCTGCGCCGTCCATTTTCAACTTACTATATGCCTCGTATTACCCTGTAACCTTTGGCTGCAATTGCTGCACCGCTTCAAGCACCTGCTGTGCATGCCCCTTTACCCTTACCTTGCGCCATTCCTGAACCAGCTTGCCTGACGCATCAATCAGAAACGTCGACCTCACTAGTCCCATATACTCCCTGCCGTATAGCTTTTTTAATTGCCATACGCCGTAAAGCTCGCACACAGCGTGCTCCGTATCCGCCAGCAGCAGGAAAGGCAGCTCCTTCTTCTCTATAAAGCGCTGATGCGATTTTACCGTATCGAGGCTGATGCCCAAAATAACGGTGTTATGCTTCAGCATCTCCACGTTTGCATCGCGAAAGTCGCAGGATTCCTGTATGCAGGCTGTCGTCATATCCTTCGGATAGAAGTAGAGAACTACATTTTGCCCGCGATAATCACGAAGTGAAACATCGTTACCATTTGATGCCGGCAATACGAAATCCGGTGCTGTATCTCCAATTTGAAGCTGTGTCATTTAACGTCCTCCAAAAACAACTTGTAATGGTACCGCAAGCGCGGTGCTCGCAGTGATCAGCCTAAGAGCCCGCTCCGCGATAACGCTTCACTCCGTGGTTCCATAGCCACAGCCCCAATGAGAATACGATAATGCCCATGACAGGCGTCAGCAGCGCAAGCTGTGACAGGTCATCAGCCTTTTTCTCAAGGAAATAGGATGCTGGAATTACTCCGACGAAAGCGAATGGCAGCAGCCAGGTCAGCACGAACCGAATCATTTTGTTATAAATGTTAACCGGGTAGCGGCCGTAGTTTTGAATGTTGTACATCAGCGGCACGATGCCGGTCGGCGCGTCGGAATAGAAGGATATGGCGCTGAGCGCCGTATACAGTCCCGCATAAATGAGAACCGCGCCCAGCACGAGCAGCATGAGCATCAATAAATCGAGCAGTTGGAACGGCAGATCGAGCTGCGCCCAGCAGAGAACCATTATTATCGCTCCGACGAAGGAACCGATTAGCGACGGCGGATCAACATTTTCGAGCAGCACCTGATATAGGCTATGGGCCGGTCTTGTCAGAACGCGATCCATCTCTCCTTTTACGATATAGCGCTCGCTGAAATTCCAAATGCTGAAAAAGGTGCTGAACACGCCGTAAGGAATCATGAAGAAACCATAGACGAACACAACTTCAGCCTCCGACCAGCCCCCAAGGGACGGCGTATGCTGGAACACAATCAAGATGAAGATGAGGTTCATCCCTTGGAACAATAAATCAGACAGCACCTCAACCCAGAAATCGGCGCGGTAGGTCAGCCTTGTTTTTGCGTAGTTTTTAATATATTCCCAGAACAATGATGCGTATCTCATGACTATTAACCCCCTTGCACGAACAGCCGCTTGCGAGCAGCGCGCCACGTCAGCCAGATTGGCACCAGCAAACCTACAAACCATAGCACTTGAATGCCGAATACAGGCAGCACTTCGCTGCTCGGCGTCCGTCCCGTAAATACGGAGCTCGGCAAATAGGTGATGGCTTGGAACGGCAGCCACTGCATGATTGCGGAGAGCCAGCCTGGGAAGAAGGCAATCGGCACGACCACGCCGGAAAACAAATCGACCATAACCCGTTTCATCCGCATCATGCCTTCGTTATTTTCAACGAAAAACGCGAACAAGCCGGTCAAAATATTAATTTGTGAATTGATAAGAAAGCTAAAGAACAGCATGACAAGATAAATGAGCCATGTCATCGGATCTGTAGGCAGCGTAACCGGGAATATGAGACAAACGATAATCATCCCCGGCACCATGAACAGCAGCATGCGGAATAAGCCTTCGCCGAAGCCCTGCATCATTTTGACGAATAAATAGGAATAGGGCCTGATCAGCTGAACAGCTACGCTGCCGTCCCGAATTTCATTCGCGATCTCGCGGTCAAGGTTGTTGAAGTAAAAGGCGCGAGCCATCCATGACACGGCGACGTAAGTCGTCATTTGAGTCACGGTAAAGCCAGCAAGCGTCTCCTTATCGCCGTAAATCGCCTGCCACAGAAAATAATAAGCGCCAATGTTAATGGCATAAATAATAATTCCGCTATAATAATTAACGCGATAAGCAAGCATCATGATAAACCGTATACGAATAAAATCGATATAAGCGCTCATCATGACTGGGCCGTCTCCTTCGCCGCTTGCGCGGAGCCTGAGGAATAAATGCTGCGAACGATATCGTCCGTGTTGGTCTCAATGATTTTGATATCGCGTATTTCAACGCCGCCTACTACGCATGCCAGCGCATCGGATACATTAACGGCATGCGGCAGCCACATTTTCGCGCTCACTTCATTTTCCATCGTCCAAGTTACATTCAGTGAATGGGTCAGCTGCTGAAGGACTGCAAGAGGCGTATGCCCTGCAAAATGGAACTGAATTTCCCGGCCCTTGCTCCACCGGCTCTTCAAGTCATCAAGTCCGCCATCATAAATGATGCGGCCGTCATCCAGCATGATAACTCGTGAGCAAAGCGCCTCAATATCCTGTAAATCATGTGTCGTCAGCAAAATCGTCGTTCCCTGCTCCTTGTTCATTTGAAGGAGAAAATCGCGAATTTCCGTCTTCACGACGATATCGAGGCCGATTGTCGGCTCATCAAGAAAAAGAATGGATGGATTGTGCAGAAGCGAAGCGACAAGCTCGCAGCGCATCCGCTGTCCGAGGCTAAGCTTCCGAACGGGACGATTGAGCAAATCGCCAAGCTGAAGCCGCTCAACGAGCTCGTTCAGCCTCTTGCGGAAATCCGCTTCGGAAACGCGATATACTTTGCGCAGCAGCTGGAACGATTCAATTACGCCGATGTCCCACCATAGCTGGGAGCGCTGGCCGAATACGACGCCGATGCCGTTTACGAACTTCTCGCGATCCTTAAACGGCACGTAGCCGTTCACCTTGAGCTCGCCTGACGTTGGCACCAAAATGCCCGTCAGCATTTTGATCGTTGTCGACTTGCCTGCTCCATTTTCTCCTATATAGCCGCATATTTCGCCTTGCGGAATTTGAAAGGAAATATCTTTAACCGCCGTTACCTCATTGTACTCGCGTTTAAACAAGTCCTTGAGGGCGCCGGATAAGCCTTCACGGTTTTTCTGCACGCTGAACTGCTTGCGTAAATCCTTTACATCTATTGCTAACATCTGGTTGATATAGCCCCTTTCACTTCGACATTTCCTAGGAAATGCCGATCTTTTTTTACCTAAAACGATAAAACTTGCTTCTGCATGTCGTTCAGCTTTATAATTTTATGATATGTAATCATACAGTAGTTCACGCCTAGCGTAAACGGCTGAGTCTGCAAGAGGATAGCGCAGCTTCCGTTTGCTGATGAAATATAAGTTATTGATCTGGCCTTATTGCGTTCTTATATTTCTAGCGTAAACAGCTCCGCTAACCTTCTACTGTAAGCGGACCATTCGCTATGCCATCTTTGCTCATGCTTACATTTGAAATGTACCCTCCTTGGGACAAAAAGATCCAGCAGCATCTGAAGGGAGCACGTCTAACGAAATGCCTAAACAGACGAATAAGAAAAAAAGATGGAAATGGTTATACATTAGCCTCGCCGTAATTCTTGGTGCAGCAGCAGCTTTTATCATTTACTGGAGCGTAGGCATCTATAATGCGCTCGATAATTTCAGCGATCCAGAGGAGACGAAGACGCCAGTCGACAACGTCGAAGCAACCCCTGTTCCGATTCCCGAATGGGAAGGCAAGGAACGCGTAAATATTTTGCTGCTCGGCGGTGACGCTCGTGGAGTAGATGAGGGCGAAGCGGCTCGTTCGGACTCCATATTGGTCGCTTCCTTCGATCCCGTTACCAAGAAAGCGCATCTGTTCTCCGTGCTTCGCGATACTTACGTCAACATCGAAGGACATGGCAGAGGCCGGATCAATACTGCGCTCACTCTGGGAGAATATCCGCTAGCGATGAAAACAGTCGGCGACCTGCTTGGTCTCGACATTCAATACTATGTATATACCGACTTTGAAGGCTTTAAGAAGCTGATCGATACGATTGGCGGCATTTACTTCGACGTCGAGAAAGATATGCATTATACGGACAATGCGGACGGCAACCGCTATGATATCGATCTCAAAAAAGGGTATCAGCTGCTGGACGGCGACAAAGCGCTTCAGTACGTTCGCTTCCGTCATGACGCCATGAGCGATTTCACGCGAACCGAGCGCCAAAGAAACTTCCTGCAGGCAGTTTCCAAAGAGCTTCAATCGACCTGGAACATTATCAATATGAAAAAAATTCTCGACAGCGTACAGCCTTACGTCAAAATGAACATCAGCGTGCCTGATATGCTGAAGCTCGGCCAGCTTGGCGTCAAAAGCCATGTAGCCAGCACAACGCAAATACCGCCGATGGAGCTGATCGCGGAAGACCGCGTTGGCGGCGCATCCGTCATTGGAATCAGCGACGAGGATGAGCTTCGCGCCTTCGTACAAATGACGCTAGAGCAGGACGATACGGTGCCAACGCCTACCGAATCCACCACGCCAGTCGACGGTGCGACCAGCAGCTCGAGCTCCAATTCCAATTCCAGCTCGAAAGAATAACCTATAAATACACGCAACGGCTTGTCTCAAGTTGCGTGTATTTTGCTTCTTGTAATACCCACAACCCATTCTATTGGAGGCTACTATCCATGGCAATACAACGACCAAATTCAGATAAGCTTTATGAAGAAGCGCTGCAGCATATCGTCGGCGGCGTCAACAGTCCCTCCCGTTCCTACAAAGCGGTAGGCGGCGGCGCGCCGGTGTTCATGAAACGCGGAGAAGGCGCTTATTTCTGGGATGTCGACGACAACCGCTATATCGACTATTTGGCGGCATACGGCCCCATTATAACCGGACATGCTCACCCGCATATAACTGAAGCGATCGTTCGCGCCGCGCAAAATGGAACGTTGTACGGCACGCCAACAGAGCTTGAAATTACACTCGCCCGCATGCTGAAGGAAGCGATCCCTTCGCTTGACAAGGTTCGGTTCGTCAATTCCGGCACGGAGGCCGTAATGACGACTATTCGCGTCGCGCGCGCCTATACGAAGAAAACCAAAATCATCAAGTTCGCAGGCTGCTATCACGGCCATTCCGACCTCGTGCTCGTCGCGGCAGGCTCTGGTCCTTCCACGCTTGGCATTCCCGATAGCGCCGGCGTTCCCGCCAGCATCGCCAGCGAGGTTATTACCGTGCCGTTTAATGACCTCCCTGCGCTGAAGGAAGCGCTAGATCGCTGGGGCCACGAGACGGCAGCCGTTATGGTTGAGCCGATTGTCGGCAACTTCGGCATGGTCATGCCGCATGAAGGCTTCCTAGAAGGGCTGTGCAAGCTCACTCGCGATGCCGGCGCACTCGTCATCTATGACGAGGTCATCAGCGCCTTCCGCTTCCATTATGGCGCTGCACAGACATATGTCGCTTTCCCTGATCATCAAGCGATCGAGCCGGACTTGACGGCGCTTGGCAAAATCATCGGCGGCGGCCTTCCGATCGGCGCTTACGGCGGACGCCGCGAAATTATGGAGCAGGTCGCTCCGCTCGGCCCTGCCTACCAAGCGGGCACGATGGCCGGCAACCCTGCCTCCATCTCGGCAGGCATCGCCTGCTTGGAGCTGCTTCAGGAGCCGGGCATTTACGACCGTATGAACGCCCTCGCTACCAAGCTGGCGGCTGGCCTCCATGCTGCCGCGAAGCAGCATGGCATCCCGCTCACGATCAACCAAATTCGCGGCTCGTTCTCGGCTCATTTTTGCGACCATCCCGTTACCAACTACGATGAAGCGCAGGATACGGACGGCGAGCTGTTCGGCAGATTTTTCAAACTCATGCTGGAGCAGGGCATCAACCTCGCGCCATCCAAATACGAAGCTTGGTTCTTCACGACGGCGCATACAGAGGCCGACATTGATGAAACCATTCATGCGATTAATCACGCTTTCGCTAAATTAAACTAACAACAGTGCGTTATGCACACAAAAACGAGCAGACCTTAGAGGACTGATCGTTTTTTTACTATATGTCGCTATATGATCAATTTGCTAATTGGCTACTCAATAGGTTTAAGCAGCAGCAAACGATCATCCGTCTTTGAAGGGATGCCGCGCCCGTCGGTATTGTTCGTAATGACGTAGATCCGTCCATCCTTTATTTTCACATCCCGCAATCTGCCTTCCCCTTCGAATAGGACTGCCATTTCTCTCGTTGCCGGGTCGTAACGATAAAGCGCTCCCCCCATCAAGGTCGCAATCAAAATACGGTTGCTCTCATCAATCGTCGCTCCCGAAGGCGCAATCGCCTTTTTCCCTGAATGGTAAATCGGGGTTATCATTCCCTCATGCTCATCATCCCCATAAATGGTCGGCCAGCCGTAATTGCCGCCCGCTTTAATGATGTTGATCTCGTCATGCCCGCCGGGATCTCCTGATGGACCATGCTCTGTATTAAACATCACACCCTCGTGATTCCATACGAGTCCTTGCGGATTGCGATGCCCATACGAATACACATAAGAGCCGGGGAACGGATTATCCTCTGGCACCTTGCCCTCCGGCGACATACGCAAAATTTTGCCCGCCAAGCTGTTGCGATCCTGTGCCAGCTCCCGTTGCTGCGCATCGCCTGTCGTCACATAAAGCATATTGTCCGGCCCAAAAGCCATCCTTCCGCCATCATGATTGGCCGCGCCCGGTATACCTTCTAGCAGAGCGCGTACCTCATCCCATTGCTCGCCATTTTGCTTCAGAAGTACAACTCTGTTCAAAATACGGCCCTTCTCCTCGTAGGTGTGATAGGCATAAGCCAGCTTTGACTTTGCAAAATCCGGTGCCAGCAGGAAGCCAAGAAAGCCTCCCTCGCCGATACCATGCACGCCTTTACTCAAATGGACCGCTTGACGGGTCATTTTATTGCCATCAACCTTGACAATATTTCCTTCTCGTTCGCTAATATATACGATATCCTCATCGAATGTTATAACCCACGGCACATGAAGCTCCTGCGCCAGCACCTCGTACGCCGCGGCTGTATCATCCGTTTCTGCCGACTCATTCGTCTCCGCTTCTTGCGGCTTGTCCGTCGCTTCGGATACTGGCGTAGTTGCTGTTGGCTGCGATTCGGAAGTTTCATTTGACTCGCATGCAGCCAGCATACCTACGCATACCATCGTCATCATCAGTGCGGCTATCCGTTTCCTTCCAGTCATTTCCGCTTGATTCCTCCCTCTCTATTGGGTAGATGCGCTTAAGCCAGAGACAGAGAAGGACACCGAAGCCGCTTGTAAGCGGTCCGCTGTCCTTCCTCCTCTATTCGCTTGCTTCCGCTTCGGCTAAAGCTTTGATTAGCTCCTCTTGAATAAGTCCATTCGATGCTACGACATTGCGAACGCCCAAATCGTAAGGCTTGCCAAGCGTATTGCTTATGACGCCGCCAGATTCCTGCACAAGCAGCGAGCCTGCCGCCAAATCCCAGCTGTTAAGACCAATTTCCCAAAATCCGCTTAACCGTCCTGCTGCAACGTACGCCAAATGCAGCGCTGCCGAGCCGGCAATACGAAGATTCCGAACCTGCGGGGCTACCGCTTGTATGCCTTTCAAATTAAGAGGAAGTGCATAATGATGATCGGCCGGCAGCCCGGTTGCAACAAGGCTTCCGCGCAGCGTATCATCTTTGGACACCTGCATCCTTTTGCCATGGACGTAGGCTCCCTTGCCTTTCTCCGCGACAAACAGCTCATCTCTCATCGGGTCATAGATAACGCCTACGATGACCTCGCCGTTGTGCGCAAGCGCGATCGACACACAAAAGTAAGGGAAGCCGTGTACGTAGTTGGTCGTTCCGTCAATCGGATCGACGATCCATAAATACTCAGCGTCGCGAATATTTTCAAGCGCACGCGTAGAAGCCTCTGGTCCGGGCTCCACACCCTCCTCGCCTAGAAAGGAATGGTGCGGAAAATGAGTCAAAATCAAATTTTTAATCAGCCTCTCCGACCCTTTATCCACTTCCGTAACAAGGTCATGCGAGGAATACTTTATATCAAGGCTGGCATGATTGCCAAGCTTCATCTTAATCCATTCTCCTGCTTTCGATGCGCAGTTGATTGCGACAGCAGTAAAGCTTTTCCCGCCTACAACGAATGCGTTGTTCTGGTCACTCACGGTCCATCACTCTTCCTCTATGTAAATTTACGATCGTTTACATTCATGTAATCGGGTATTACGTATGAGCACCTTTCAAGTTTCGCATAAGACTGTTCTCACAATATTAAAAAGATTTTAAGCCTTCAATAATTAATTGCCCAGCTAGCAGAAGCAGCGTTACCCTGAGCAGCCATAACAAGCCTTTTCCGCTCATTTTCACCGCTATTGCAGCACCAAGCTTACCTCCGATCCAAGCGCCTGGCACTAATGCAAGCACAAGCATCCAATCCGTCTCTCCCAAATAAATATGCATGCCGCTTCCAAGAATAGATGACAAAAAAATGACGAACATCGAGGTGGCCGTTGCCAAATGCGGCGGAAAACGAAACAGCAGCACCATAAGCGGCACAAACAACGACCCGCCGCCAATTCCAAATAATCCGGATATTAAGCCAACGCCAAAACCGATGGCTAGAGCCGGAACGATGCCATAGCTGTAAGTATGTACTTCACCTGATGCATCCGTCATGGTGCGGACGGTTGACCATTGTTTAGAAAACGGTTTCATGTAGTCGCGAGCAATCAGGAGCGATGCCATCAGAAGCATAAAAATGCCAAATACAAGCTGGAACACGCCGGCTGGAAGCGCGCCCGTCAATGCGGAGCCGAGCATCGCCGCTGGTCCGCTCGTGATGAAGAATAACCAGCCGCTGCGGAAATCGACAATTTTACGCTTGGCATAGCTTAACGTTGATGCAAGTGCCGTAACGACTAACACCGTTAATGAAATGCCGACAGCCGTTGCATGGCCGATCGCGTCGCCCGTAAGCACCGGACCGATCAGCATGAGCACGGGCACGATAATAATGCCGCCGCCAAGCCCGACGATGCTGCCGAACATCGCTGCTACGATCCCGAGCAGTACGAGAAGTATCCATTCCATGATGAGATCTCCTATTTCAACTTTTTCAAAACGTCTTATTTGTTTTTGGGACCTGAGAGACTGCAAACATACAATAACACCGTCAAGGACTAACCTTGACGGCGCTTGCAACAAACCTTAATGCTGAGCAGCAATTTCAACTCGTCCGCCGTCCAGCACCTTGATACCTGTTCCACTTGCTTCCATTTGCTTCAAATCTTCCATGAGCTTGAACAAAGCCTCGTCCTTGCTCTTCGCTTCAAGCATACAGTCCAAATATTCCGTGTTGAGGGCCGCGTGGCGCAAAAATTGCACCAATGGCTCTGCTTCCACAAAATCTGCATGACCACGAGGATCGGATACGCTTTTGGGACTGGAAGCATGAATTTTAGCTGGAAGCTGACTGGCGCTAGAGAAGCCAAGCCGCTCGCGTTCCTTCTGCCAGGTTAGCTCCACTCTTGGCCATAAGCCGCTATAGAGCTCGTCCTCATCAATGTCGCCCGGATTAACCGCATGATGATGAATATCGAGGACCATCGGGACTCCCACCTGCTCAGCCGCCTCAAGCGTTTCTCTTGCATTAAACGTTTTGTCATCGTTCTCAAGCGTAACCCGATGCTTAAAACGAGACGACAAGGCGCTGAATTGACGGATAAACCGCTCTGCAGCTACTGCCTTGTCGCCATATGCCCCGCCGATATGTATGTTGCACTTGGTCGCTTCGTCCAGCTCCATTGCCTCTAGCATTCGAATATGATTGAGCAAATCCAGCTCCGACTTAGCCAAAACCTCAGGTCTCGGCGTGCTGAATACGCAGAAGTGATCCGGATGAAAGGACACGCGAATTCCGTTTTTTCGAACAAATTCGCCAACCTCCTGGAAAGCAGGCGCAAGTGCCGCAAAAGGATTCCAATCCAATAAATGCTCATGAGTAGCAAGCGGGATAAGCTTGGACGAAAATCGATACATCTGAATGCCGCTAGCCTTGCAATGCTTCAAAATGCGCAGCGTGCTCCGTAGATTCTCCTCCGCAATTCTCTCCAGTTTTCGAATGCCCGCCTCGCGGTCATCCAGCTTCGAAAAATTTGCGAACGTCATCGTTCTTGACGGTGATGCATTCTCTACCTGCAAGCTCATCGCGACAAAGCCTAATCTAACGATCATCGATTAAGCCTTCTCGCCAAAAAACATCTCAAAGGCAAGCGCCGTTTGAATTTTTGCTTCTTCCTCGGTCAGCTTTCTCACGAGCTCCATCTCCACTTGTGTCACTTCTTCGCCTTGAAAATTAATTTCCGCGATAGAAGCTAAAATGCGGACAATCGCAATGGCCTCATTGGCCGGTGTATAAGCGATAACCTTCTGGCCAGTCGGAAATACGCGAAAGCCGCTCTTTACCATTTTACCCCGACCATACTCCAACAATTCATACAGCTCTTGTTCGGACTTAAATTTGCAGACTGAGTTAAATTCGGTTGCAAAACCCATTATTTTTCCCTCCTTTCAGTGAAAATTTATACCAGGCTTTTCGAACCCACCCAAACCCTCCCTTCCAAGGGAGGGCCCCAAGGGTTGCACCCTCTGGACACCCGCAACTGGACTAACGCAAGAGCTCAAGTGACGCTCAATAGCTGCGTTTGCGGTGGATCGCTTTCGTCCCTGCGGGACACGCTTACTGTTTGTGCTGGAATATTACTTTTAAGGGCATTAAACTCATAATTTCAGACGTAGTCGCACCTACCAAACTTTCCCCATTGGAGACATGCTCGAACCACCGCACTATTTGTCACGAGCTAACTGGTCGAATATTAACTTAGCGGGAAAAACTCCCGTTAAATTCACGAATTTATGCTCGAATCAGTAATTAACAGGAATTACTCCATGTAATTTGGTGTAAAGTGCCCCTTTTAGAGGATTTGCTCTTATTTAACGGGAGAAATTCCTGTTAAATCAAGTAAAAGCCGACCGATTGACCAATTAGATGGAGCTTTTCCTGTTAATTGCTCCGGCGATTTGTGTAAATGTAAAAGCCAAGCTACCGTACACAAAAATACGCCTCAATAGCTTGTCCAAATGATGAATAAAGAAAAAACTCCTTTAAGTATTTTTTGGTTACGCGGAACGCTTTTATGTACAAAACAGAGTAAAAGCACCTCCCCTGCACATAAAAACCGTGCCATACCAAAACAATAAATAAAAGATTTTTTCCCAAATCTATTCATCATGCTCGGTTACGGATTCGACGGCCTACTGTGCTGCATCGCCTGTAAAGTCTATGCGTTGTTTTTCGGCGTGGCGAGCAAGAGCCAAGGAAATTAAGGTGTCTAACAACTCTTTATATGGAATGCCGGTTTCCTTCCACATGAGCGGGTACATGCTGAATGGCGTGAAACCGGGCAAGGTGTTAACTTCGTTAATAAAAATCTGGTTATCGTTTTTGCGTAGGAAGAAATCTACCCGCGATAACCCTGAGCCGTCAATTGCCTGGAATGCGCGGACTGCCATTTCTCGAATGGATTCCGTTATTTCTGGCGATAGAATTGCTGGAATTTGCATAGTCGATTTACCGTCAATGTATTTGGCTTTGTAATCATAAAACTCATTGGAAGGCGCGATTTCGCCTGGCAGGGATGCCTTTGCATCATCGTTGCCCAGCACGCTCACTTCAATTTCGCGAGCATCTACGAACTCCTCCACGATTACTTTGCGGTCAAAGCGGAAGGCATAATTAACGGCAGCAACTAATTCTTCGCGGTTTTTGGCTTTGGATACGCCAACGCTTGATCCTAAATTAGCCGGTTTAATGAAGCAAGGATAGCCGAGCGAAACCTCGCACTCCATAATGAAGAAGGAAGCATCTCTTTCCCATTGCGTCCGGTTGAAGAAGCGGAACACGCATTGCGGCAAGCCTTCTTGGGCAAATACTTTTTTCATCAGAATCTTGTCCATCCCAACGGCAGAAGCGAGAACGCCCGCTCCGACGTATGGAATGTTCGCCATCTCGAACAAGCCTTGAATTGTACCATCTTCCCCAAATGTGCCATGCAGCAGCGGAAATACAACGTCAATGCGTGTCTCGCTGTCAGCAGACGCTCCTCCGTTTAAGCCTGCAAACAAAGGGGCGAGCGCAAAGCCTGTTTGCTTCGCCTCGCTCCCTGCAAATCGAAGCTCCTCGACACTGCTTGGACGGGCATGCAGCGCATCGCCCGTTTTCCATTCGCCTTGCTTCGTAATATAGAAAGGTTTAATTTCGTATTTGTTATAGTCAAATTCTCCCATTACAGCGTAAGCCGTTTGCAAAGAGACCTCATGCTCTCCCGATTTCCCCCCGTAAACTAAACCTACTCTAACCTTGCTCCCCATGGCATATCCTCCGGTACAATTATTTATAATAGATCTGCAATATGAAAAAAACGATATTTCGTTTGTTCCGTCCATGCATAGGAATCACGATAATCCCAATAGCGATGCCTGCTGGAAACAGTATTGGCATTCACCAGAGGCATACCGAACGAGTCAAAGGCTGTAACGATTGTACTGTGCTGAAAGCGTTGATCGCCATTCCAGTCATACGTAATGACATCGCCAAGCTGAAGCTCATCGGCAGATTGCACGACCTCCGCTCGCAAGCCTGAAGACCTGGATGCTGTCAAATAATTCGTTATCGCATTGGATACCGCCCAGCTGTAGCTCCACCATTCGCTGCCCTTATTCCGTCCTTTATACCACCAGCCCGTTTCCCTTTTACCAGTATAGTTCATAGGAGCATTGCCTGCAAAGATGCACTGCGACACGTAATGAGTACAATTCACCTCAAAAAGCTCGTAGGAAGGGTTGCCCTCGTTCCACCAGCGATCCGCATAAGCAGCAACCAAATCTCTCCTGTAACGAATGCCGGCTGGCCGGTGTTTGAATTGCTGTAATAGGTCATAATTTAAATATGGTGTTGACTGTGACGATAGATCGCCAAATAGCTCCGAATGCTCATCGACGGTCATCCAGTTATCTGAAACAGTGCCAAAACGCGGCCTGCGCTCCGATATAATCGGCTCTACACGCAGGACTTCCCAGGCATTGCCCGACAGCCCAAGCCAAAGACGCTCGAATTCGGATCTTTCCTCCATGTAAAATCGTCCAGACTGTTCCATTCTTCTTTTGATGTGAAGCCGAATGAGCACGGAAACCTCACTGGATGATTCATTAAAGCGTATGAGCTCTGCTTTTGTCTCGCTGCCTGCCGGCAGTGCGCCTCTCAGCAAATCACGCTCGCGCAGCCGCTCAAGCCTGCACCGAAGCCGGTCGCAGTGATCGGCATCCGTCACGTAATCCGTCAGCACGGTCGCATGCTGATTCGCTTCGGCTTGATTATATAAGCTCACATAGCGATGTACGGCAGATTTCCAGCCTTGCAGCTTCCCCTGCTGACTATAAGGATCGTAATCGGATGAACGCATAAGCGAATTCAGCTTAGACGTTTGCTGTTTGGCTGGCTTTGCTTCTTGTGCTGTTCTAGTCTGACTTGGCAGCTCGTGATCTGGCGTATCAGCATGCCTCTCCACTTGCAGCTCGAAAGGCGATGGCTGCTTCTGTAGAGCATGTGTTGAAGCCTTCTGCTGCGGCTTGCGCTGTGTTGCTACCGGCTTGGACGGTGGTTGGTTGCGCTTTTGACCCTGAAAGCCCTGTCCTCCGTTACCCATTCGCGACATTGCAATCCTCCTTAACCTTGTCGTGCATGCAAGCGCAGCGGCTGCAACCTAACCGCAGGCACATAAGCGTTTCGCAACAAAATATAAGCCGAAATGGATTGGCTCTTACTTATCCATCCTTATATTTTAAGGCGTAAACAGATGCGGCCGGCCGGAATAGGCGTAAAGCCTAACGCTAATTAACTGATTCATTATATGAAGCCGGCTTCCGTTTCATGTAACATTCGTCTTCATGGATTCCACACAATTTACAGGCGCAACAGGACATAATTGGACTTTACGGAAGGACTATTTTAACGATATACTATAGATATAGCGATTTTGAAATTGTGTTTCACAGAATGAAACACAAACTACATTCAAAGAGGAGAATGACGATGTCTACACAAAATCATTATTCGGTTCGCACAACGCTGGACGCCGGTGGCAAATCATACGCTTACTACCGTCTGGGCGGACTTGAAGAGCAAGGACTAGGCGATATTTCGAAACTGCCTTTTTCCATCAAAGTATTGCTTGAGGCTGCTGTTCGTCAATTTGACGGCCGTGCCATTACGCCAGAACATGTGAAGCAGCTTGCTACATGGGCTGACGGACGCGAAGATAAAGAAATTCCTTTCATCCCTGCTCGTATCGTATTGCAGGATTTCACAGGCGTACCGGTTGTCGTTGACCTTGCGGCAATGCGCGACACTGTGAAAAAAGCTGGCGGAGACCCAAAAAAAATCAACCCGCTCGTGCCAGTCGATCTTGTAATCGACCACTCGGTCATGGTTGACGCTTTCGGTACGCCTGAAGCACTTGAATATAACACTAAAGTTGAGTTCGAGCGCAACGAAGAGCGTTACCGTTTCCTTCGCTGGGCACAAACGGCGTTCGATAACTTCCGCGCGGTTCCACCTGGCACAGGTATCGTTCACCAAGTTAACCTTGAGTACTTGGCATCCGTTGCGGCAACAAAAACAATCGACGGCGAGACTGTTGTATACCCAGACTCCCTTGTAGGTACGGATTCCCACACTACGATGATCAACGGTCTTGGCGTTGTTGGCTGGGGCGTTGGCGGTATCGAGGCTGAGGCTGGTATGCTTGGTCAACCGCTTTACTTCGTAATGCCGGAAGTTATCGGCTTCAAATTGACAGGCAAGCTTGCAGAAGGCTCAACAGCAACTGACCTTGCGCTTACGGTTACTCAAATTTTGCGTAAAAAAGGCGTAGTCGGCAAATTCGTTGAGTTCTTCGGTCCTGGTTTGTCCAACATCAGCCTTGCCGACCGTGCTACGGTTGCCAACATGGCACCGGAATACGGCGCAACAATCGGCTTCTTCCCTGTTGATAACGAGACGCTCAGCTACTTGCGCCAAACGGGCCGCTCTGAAGATCTGATCGAGCTTGTTGGCTCATACTACAAAGCGCAAGACATGTTCCGTACGGATGAGACGCCAGATCCGGTATTCTCTGACATCGTCGAGCTTGATCTTTCCACAATCGTTCCTTCTCTTGCAGGTCCGAAGCGTCCACAAGACCGCGTCGAGCTTACTGCAATGAAAGAATCGTTCAACAGCATCATCCGCACGCCGATCGACAAAGGCGGATACGGATTGACTGACGATAAAATCGATCAGGTTGTAACGGTTAAGCATAATGACGGCCAAGTGAGCAAAATGGGCACTGGCGCAGTCGTAATTGCCGCAATTACAAGCTGTACGAACACTTCTAACCCAAGCGTTATGGTCGGTGCCGGCCTCGTTGCTAAAAAAGCAGTTGCACTTGGACTTAAGAAGCCTGCTTATGTAAAAAGCTCCTTGACGCCAGGCTCGCTTGTCGTAACGGAATATTTGACAAAAGCAAACCTGCTTGAGCCGCTTGAAGCTCTAGGCTTCCACGTTGCCGGCTATGGCTGCGCGACATGTATCGGTAACTCCGGTCCGCTTCCAGACGAAGTAAGCAAAGCGATCGCAGACAACGATATGACGGTATCCGCAGTGCTTTCCGGTAACCGTAACTTCGAAGGCCGCGTTCACGCGCAAGTAAAAGCAAACTACTTGGCTTCCCCGCCGCTAGTTATCGCTTATGCGCTTGCCGGAACTACGAACATCGATTTGACTACCGAACCAATCGGTTATACAGAAGACAACAAAGCCGTATACCTGAAAGATATCTGGCCTACGTCGCAAGAAATTACAGACACGATGACTGCTGCGCTTAACCCGCAAATGTTCCGCGACAAATACGAGAACGTATTTACGCAAAACGAGCGTTGGAACGCGATCTCAGTACCTAAAGGCGAAAGCTACGAGTGGGATGCAAAATCGACTTACATCCAAAACCCGCCGTTCTTCGAAAACCTTGGTCCTGATCTAACGGATATCGAAGATATTCATTCAGCAAGCGTGCTTGCGCTTATGGGCGATTCCGTAACGACTGACCATATCTCACCTGCTGGTAACATTACAGTTAACAGCCCAGGCGGCCAATACTTGATCGAAAATGGCGTGAAACGCCAAGACTTCAACTCCTACGGTTCCCGCCGCGGTAATCACGAAGTCATGATGCGCGGAACGTTCGCGAACATTCGTATTCGTAACCAAGTGGCTCCAGGAACAGAAGGCGGCGTAACGACTTACCTGCCTACGGATGAAGTCATGTCGATCTACGATGCTTCGATGAAATACCAAAAATCCGGCAAAAACCTAGTCGTTCTAGCTGGTAAAGAGTACGGTACTGGAAGCTCCCGTGACTGGGCAGCAAAAGGAACTTACCTACTCGGCGTTAAAGCTGTTATCGCGGAAAGCTTCGAGCGAATTCACCGCTCCAATCTGGTTGGTATGGGCGTATTGCCACTCCAATTCCCAGAAGGTCAAGGCTGGAAGACGCTTAACATTACCGGTCGCGAGACGTTCGATATCGTTGGCTTGTCCAATGACGTTACGCCAAGCTCGCAAGTTACCGTTACGGCAACTCGTGAAGACGGCACAACCTTCGACTTCCCCGCAATCGTGCGCCTAGATTCGATGGTTGACGTCGATTACTATCGCAACGGCGGTATCCTGCAAACGGTGCTTCGCCAAATGATCGCAAACATGAATACAACAGCATAATTGCTGAGCAAGTACAAAAAAGAGCTTTGCCGATAAGACGGCAAAGCTCTTTTTTACGTTAAAAAACAGAAAACAGCAGGCTCGAGGCACGCCTCAGCTCTGCTGTTTCTACTTGGCTATAAAATCATAGTCCCCATACGCTTAGCGGACTCCATCATGACTGGCGCATACTCCCTCATCGTCTCCATCGTCAGCCTGCTTGCAGGGCCCGATACAGACAAAGCGGCAGTCATCTTACCTGTTCGATTAAATATAGGTGCGGACAAAGCCGCAGCGCCCGTCTCGCGCTCCTCGAAGCTTGTTGCATAACCCTGCAGGCAAACCTCTTCGAGCTGCTGCTTGTACTGGTCTAGATCAATGGAGTAAAGCCATGCCGGATCTCCAAAAATGCTTTCCTGTACAAGGGGATCGGAGTAGGCAATAAGCACCTTGCTTGACGCGCCTGCATAAAGCGGCAGCCTTGCGCCTACCGGCGCTACCCGCCGTACGGGCTGATTGCTCTGCACCGCTTGCATGCGGATCCGCTCGGAGCCGTCCCTAACATATATGCTGACTGTTTCACCCAGCCGGTCGCGAAGCCGCTCCATCTCTGGCAGCCATATCGTTGCTTGGTCGTCTGACCGCGACAAATTGGCGGACAGCTCCCACATTTTTAATCCTAAATGATAACGGTCAGTCGAGCGATCACGCTCGATGAAGCCCTTCTCCTCGAGAGTAGCGAGCATCCGGTGAACCGTGCTTTTGTGCAGGCCGACATGTTCAGCAATTTCCGTCATCGCCCAGTCCGTCTTCGATGTAAAGCACAGCAATATATCAAGCGCTCGATCCACAGCCCGAACCGTCGATTTTCCATCTTCCATGCAGCCGCACCTCTTCCTCAAAAGTTTCATCCAATGAAACCAATTCTCATTCAGTATAACTCATCGCTTCCATTATCGTAAAGAAAAGTTCTTTACATTACAGCAATATTACAAATGATTAACATTACCTCGACATCAATTGACAGGCTTATAGGACCGGACTACGATTAAAGTACTAGAAGAGAAAAAGCGCTTACAGCGCTGAGCGTAAACGAGTCCCATTTATTGATGTAAGCAGAGGGAGGACAACGACATGAGCACGACCATTATGACACCATTGCCACTTGAAGGCGGATTTCCGCAAAACCTTCAGCCCTTCCCATTAGGAGATGCCGAGAACCTGTTCCAGCTTCGCAAAACGAGAAGCCGCGGCAAGCACTTGCTCGTTGCCTCGATCGCCTCTCTCACTGCCATGATCCTGCTTGCATTCATTATCTTTCATGGATATGTCGCTTGGATGCTTGCTTATCCTTTTGTGGCACCGCTATCCTCTAATCCGCAAGCGGCTATCGGACTAGATTACGAGGATGTCATTTTCCCTAGCAAAAGCGGAGATACAACGGTCAGCGGCTGGTTTATTCCTGCGGAAGCAGGCGCGACCGAATCAGCGCCATCGGCGCGCACTGTTGTTTTCAGCCATGGCTATGGCGCCAATCGTGAAGAATCCTGGGTACCGATGTATGAGCTCTCTAAGCTGCTGCACGGTTTAAACTATAATATTTTGCTGTTTGACTACGGCTACGCCTCGAAGGAGTACAAGGCTCCAGCCACTGGCGGCCTCGAGGAGTCGCAGCAGCTGCTCGCTGCTGTAGATTATGCCAAGTCCCGCGGCGCCGAGGATATCGTCGTCTGGGGCTTCTCAATGGGTGCTGGCACCGCACTTCAAGCTGCACTGCAGACCGATGTTATCGATGCGATGATACTCGACAGCTTATTTATCCCAAGCCCGGAGGCTTTATTTGATAACCTGAATCAATTTATCTCGTTGCCGCGATTCTCGCTGCCGCTCATTGAATCGATGATTCCCCTTTGGACGGGAACAAGCTTTGGCTCGATTCCGGCAAGCGAGGTTATCTCTAACGTCTACGATATCCCGCTGTTCATCATTCATGGCACGAATGACGTGAAGGCTCCTTTTCAGACGGCAGAAGCCATCGCTGAAGGGCAAGGCAACGTACTCTCCCGCTCGTGGATTGTACCTGATGGCAAGCATGAGCTGCTGTTCCAAGTACATCCGAGCGAATATATTCAGAGAGCTGCCCTGTTTCTGAGCCAAGTCGATCAGCAGCTCCAAGCAGAAAGATTATAAACAGAAAGCACGACATAAGCCCGTTTCACAACGAATACATCTAACATAGATGCACTTGTTGCGACAAAAGGAGGCGATGGTCGTGCTTTTTGTTTATGGAACGCTCATGCCCGTTCGCGTTATGGAATTAATCCGACATTGGAAGCTCCAGGAAAAAGAGCATGCCGCCGTTATTTTGCAGGCAACCCCGGAGCTTGAGCGCCAGTATGTACAGCTTCTTGAATCGTGGGAGCCCATCTTCTCCCAAACTGCCCATTATACGAATCAATGGCTGGATGATTGGGTGCCCTATCCGTCACGCTTACCGTCACATGTCGAGCAGACCGTTGACGCGCTTGTCGATGCTGCGCTTGAACAATCCCGAACCTATGTCGATCAGCTCGCGCAGCTGACTGAGCGAACGGCTGCTGTATCCACAGCTTTAACCAAAACCGTTATTTCGCATTCCATCCGGGAATCGAATTATTACATCGGCCTGATGAGCGCTTATCGTCAAGCTGTGAATAGCCCCGGCAATAGCCGGCAGCGCACCCCGCTCCTTCAGGTGGTTCCGATTGGCGGCCATACGCTGCCTCCTTTGCCATATGCCTACGATGAGCTTGAGCCTTATATCGATGAACATACGATGCATATTCATCATCAGGTCCACCACCAATCCTATGTCGATGGCTTGAACAAAGCGGAGCTTCAGCTGCAGGCAGCACGCGATACCGGTCAATTCGATCTCGTGAAGCATTGGGAGCGCGAGCTGGCCTTTCACGGTGCCGGCCATTACTTGCACACCTTGTTCTGGTACGTGATGTCACCCTACGGCGGCGGTGAGGCGATAGGGGCGCTCAGCAATCAGATCCGGAACGATTTTGGCAGCTTCTCCGGCTTTAAGAAGCAATTCAGCGAGGCGGCAGAGAAGGTCGAGGGCAGCGGCTGGGCTATTCTGGTCTGGAGTCCGCGCAGCAGACGGCTTGAAATTTTAACCGCGGAGAAACATCAAAATCAATCGCAGTGGGATATTGTCCCCTTGCTGCCTTTGGACGTATGGGAGCACGCCTATTACTTGAAGCATCAAAATAGACGCCCTGACTATGTGCATGACTGGTGGAAAGTGGTCAATTGGCACTACGTGAATGAGCGATTCGAGGAGGCGCGCAGGCTGGTTTGGGTGCCATTCTAACATTTAATGCCATTAAAAAAAGTCCGCCAGGAGTAATTCTCCATGACGGACTTTCTATTGCGAGCAGTTTATTGCTTGAGCAAAGTAAGAAACTCGGAGCGAAGCGCTGCATTGCTGCGGAACTCGCCTCGTACAGCGGATGTTACCGTCTTGCTGCCAGGCTTCTTCACGCCGCGTGCGCACATGCATAGATGCTCGCCTTCCACGACGACCATCACGCCATTTGGCTGCAGCTCCTCAGCAAGGATATCCGCGATTTGCGATGTGATGCGCTCTTGCACCTGCAGGCGGCGAGTAACTGCCTCTACAAGGCGAGCCAGCTTGCTGAGCCCGGCGATTTTGCCACTTGGAATGTAACCGATATGCGCCTTCCCATAAAACGGCGCCATATGATGCTCACACTGACTGTAATATACGATGTCTTTGACGATGACAAGCTCCTCGTGCTGCTCATCGAATGTGACACCAAGCACCTCGCGTGGATCTACCTCATAGCCAGCAAAAATTTCCTCATACATCCGAGTTACGCGTGCAGGCGTTTCAAGCAAGCCTTCGCGCTCCACATTTTCGCCAATCAGCTTCAATATTTCTCTCACGTGGTGTTCAATCTGCTCCCGATTGCTCGTCACACTTGAATTGACGTAGTCTTTCCTACCCGCCATTTCTGAACACTCCTTCCGGCTACCATTACGCTTTTCTTTATCTGCGAGGCATTTTTTGATTTTTCATCATGTGCTGAGCTTTTTGCATTTGCTGTTTATTCAAGTTGTATCCCATTTGCTTAGCCATCTTTTGAATCATCTCAGGATCGTTTTGCATCTTCTCAAGCTGCTTGCGCAGATAGAAAACGCCTACAAAAAAGCCCCCTACAGCTCCTGCCAATAAAGTTACGATTGGTACCACAATATTAACCCAAGACATACATCCACCTGATCCTTTCTAAATCTCCTGCTGTGTATAATGTTCCCATGATAGCATGTTCACCCTATGTTCGCAATGAACAGCTTAGCACTTATCGCAACCATTTTGAGGCAGACAAATTCGAACGTATTATGTCCTTGACTCCAGATCAAGCAGCGCCATCTTGATCGGAAGGCCACCGCCATAACCGACCAGCTGGCCACTCGCCCCAATCACGCGATGACAGGGCACAATGATCGATACGGGATTGCGATTATTCGCGCCGCCTACGGCCCGCATCGCGCCTGGCTGGCCAAGCATCACCGCAATATCTTTGTAGGTGCGTGTCTCGCCAAATGGAATTTGCTGCAAAGCTGCCCACACCTTCTGCTGAAACGGCGTACCGTACATCTGAATAGGGAGCTCGAACTGCTGCAGTCCTCCGGCAAAATATAGCTTTAGCTGCCTGTCTGCTTCCTTCAGCAGCGGGTGGGATGGCGCATCAACCAGCATAATGTCTGAGATATGCGGTCCTATATGGCGAAGCGCCCATGGCTGAAGCCTATCCAAGGCATCCGCGTACGAAGAGAAATCCAAATGGCAAATGCCTGTGTCCGTTGCTGTTAATGTCATCGCTCCGATAGGCGAATCAATCTCGGCCGCGTATAGCCGCTCAGTCAATCACGCCACCTGCTTCCGTCATCTTCTCAGCGTCTTTGTTGATTTGAGCAAGCGCATTTGCTATCGCCTGCAGCGCTTCCTCGTCGCTCTCTTTGCTCGAAGCTGCAAGCAATGCCTCCTCGGCCTGCTCGCCGCCGATTCGCGCAAGCGCCCATGCTGCGGTACCGCGAAGCACCGGCCGCGTATCTTGCTCAAGCACACGAATCAAATCCGGCACCGCGCTTGCCTCTTTGAAGTTGCCAAGCGCGATCACCGCATTGCGCTGGATCGGCTTTTTGCCGCGCCATGCCGAGGAGGTGCTCCCGTATCTCGCTTGAAACTCCTTGTTTCCTATCGTAAGCAAGGGGACGAGCAGCGGCTTTGCCAGCTCGTTGTCGGGCTGCAGCTCCGGCTGGTGTGTCCAGTTTTTGCCCCGATTTATCGGACAGACGGTCTGGCAGGTATCGCAGCCATACAGCCGATTTCCGATTTTGCGCATAAACTCGTCCGAGACCATTCCCTTCGTTTGCGTCACGAAGGAAATGCACCGGCTGGCATTCAATTGTCCCGGCCCAACCAAGGCGTCCGTCGGGCATGCGTCAATGCATTTTGTGCAGGAACCGCAGCTATCCGTAATCGGCTCATCCGGCTCAATAGGCAAATTCGTGATCATCTCGCCCAAATAGATCCACGAGCCAAACTCGGGCGTAATGATTGAGCAATTTTTCGCACTCCAGCCTATGCCAGCACGCTCTGCCACAGCGCGATCGGACAAGGCGCCCGTATCGACCATGCTTTCAGCGCGAAGTTCCGGCACTCGCTCTCTCAGCCATGCCTCCAGCTTGGCAAGCCGATTCCTCAGCACCTTATGATAATCGTCACCCCAAGCCGAGCGCGACATAATGCCCCGCCTTGCCCCTGGCTCCGATTTGGGAGGGTCCTTCAGCTTCGAGGGATACGCGATTGCGATCGCAATGATCGACTGCGGATTTTCGAATAGCAGCGCCGGATTCGTGCGCTTCTCAATGTCCGGCTCCTCAAAGCCGGATTCTCTCCCGAGTTCGCGATGCCTGATCAAAATTTGTTTTAAAGAAACGAAAGGATCGGCGGAGGCGATTCCGATTTTGTCGATGCCAAGGCTTGGTGCCGCCTCCAGCATTTCTTCTTTCAGCTTTGCCCATCTATTTGTCATAAGCTATAACCTTTTAATAGCTGCACGAGCCAGCTCGTCGCAGCGATTATTCCATTCGTTATCGCTGTGGCCTTTTACCTTCACGTATTCTACTTTATGCCTTTGCATAAGCTCCCAAAGCGCCTTCCACAGCTCCTGGTTCTCTACGGGCTCCTTCTTGCTGTTCTTCCAACCGTTGCGCAGCCAGCCGTTGATCCAGCCCTTCTGGAAGCAATTCACGACATACGCCGAATCGCTATACACCTTTACTTGACAGGGCTCCTTCAGCAGCTTCAAGCCTTCGATTACCGCCTGAATTTCCATGCGGTTATTTGTTGAGTGCTTTTCGCCGCCCGAAATCTCCTTCTGATGAACGCCAAAAAACAGCACCGCTCCCCAGCCCCCCGGACCCGGGTTGCCGGAGCAAGCGCCGTCTGTATAGATGATAACGTCCTTCATTGTCGACCCCTCCTTAAAGATTTTGCGCAGCAAACCTAGTTCGTTAGCATGTAACTAGACTGGGTCTGCGTTGCAAACTTACTCCGAACACACCGCGCTACAGCCCTCTTATTTCCTTGTATGGCCATAAAATATAATCGGCTCGGCCCTTTATCAGCTCTTCCGGCACTGCATGAAATGTCCTGCTGTCCAGACTGGCTCTTGCATGTCGATTATCTCCCATGACAAAATACAGCCCCTCGCCGATTACTTCCGGTCCATAGCTCATATCTTCAATTAATGTATCCGTGTACGGCTCGTCCACTAGATTGCCATTGCGATATAGTCGCTGATTTTGAACCTCGATACGATCGCCCGGTAAGCCTACTACCCTTTTCACCAGATACTTCTCTTCTTTTGCGGCTGTGTTCGGCTCCTTCAAAATAACGACATCCCCGATCTTGGGCTTGCCAACCAAATAGATGAATTTATTAACAAAGAGCCATTCATGCGCCGTTAACGTCGGCTCCATCGAATGCCCCTCGACCTTGGAGAGATTAAATACAAAAAAATGCAGAAGCATTACAACGGCAAAAGCAAACACTAATGTTTTGGTCCAGTCCAGCAGCTCTTCCAGCCATGTAGTATTGCTTGCAGCAGCTTCGCCAGCGGTCTTCTCTGCCTCCTGGTCCTGATTAAACGGGCTCATTGCTCCACCTCATCCATGCGTTTGCGCCATTCCTCATAATAGCGGATCACTCGTTGATCTTGAAAGGGCGCACGCCCTTGATCAATCCGCTGCAAAAGCGCATCCAGACCTTCCTGCACTTTGTCGTCAACCATTTTCGGATAGTGGTAAGCTGCTTTATGCATCTCGTATTCATCCTGATCGACAACGAACCTTTCGCCGTCTACCGTCCGGATAACATCCAAATCATAGTCAATATAGGTAAGCACATCCCCTTGCAAGTAAGGCGGCGAAGCAATGTTGCAATAATAGCGGACGCCTCCCTCTTCAAGCAAAGCGACGATATTAAACCACTGCCCTGGTATAAAAAAGGAGACTGCGGGAACGCGGCTGATCCATACTTTGCCATCAGACTCTTGAATCGGCGTTTGGCGGTTAATGAGTACGATCATCGACTCCTCTTTATGCTCATCAGCACGCAGCTCATCCGGGACGAGCCAATTCTGCTGCCATGTACGGTGAATGTGACCGTTATGTTTGAAGCTTTTGATGACACAGTGCCGATATGGTTCCATCCCGTTCTCCTCGTAAAAGTATATAGTAATAAGAAAAGCATATCTCACCGCCAAAAGCAATGGCGATGCAGATATGCCCTGCGTACAATCTAACATGCAGTAAAGTTCGCGTTAACCCGCAACAATGCTCAGTTTCTGAAATGATCTGATAAAATCGTTGGCCACATAGCCCATTGACTCATACAGCGGCAGAACTGGTTCATTATGCTCATCCGCGGTTATTAGTATCTTTGTGACATGGCGCTGTTCGAAGCGCTGGCGCAATGCCTGGATAAGCGTTCTACCGATTCCTTTCCGTTGGTGGAGAGGAGAGACGGCAATTCGATAATAATAACCTTTGTTATTATCAATCGTACCGATAATCATGCCCACAATTTCGGAATTTTCGACAGCGACTAAAACTAAATCACTATCCCATGACAACTGGCGGGCAAAAGCCTCCATCGTTTGTTCGTAGCACTCTTCTGTAAGTACATCCTCGAGTAGTGCTGTAATTGGTCGGTAATCGGACAACTGGAAGGAACGAACATTCATTAAAATTACACCTTCTATACCATGTCATAGTACTGCATTTAGATTAATTACGACAAATTTTAACGAAATCCTGCTTCTATCTTTAATATTCCTTAAAAAAATTAAACAAATCATCGATTATCTCCTGAAAACGCTTTATATTAAGCGCTTACATCGTTTTAATCGCTTTTTTTGTTAACGGACACGTTTCGAAACGACTATCTCGCATAATTTATGCAGGATGGTGTTACCCTATTTCAGGTATGTTTGAACGTCCTACTCACATGCGACTTTTGAAACATTAATGTTGATTAATGTTGATTTATTCAATCGGATAAGGGATAATGGATTTGGATAACTACATATAATTAGGAGGCTGTAAAAAATGGCACATCAACTACCTGCTTTGCCGTACGCGCACAACGCACTTGAGCCGCATATCGATGCGACTACAATGGAAATTCACCACGGCCGTCACCATAATGCATACGTGACTAACCTTAACGCTGCTTTGGAGTCCGCTCCAGAATTGCAAAGCAAATCAATCGAAGTTTTGATCTCCGATCTTGCTAGCGTTCCAGAAGCAATCCGTACTGCTGTTCGCAACAACGGCGGCGGACATGCTAACCACAGCTTGTTCTGGGAAACAATCGCTCCAAACGCAGGCGGAGCACCTACTGGCGCTCTTGCAGCAGCAATCGACAGCGAGCTTGGCGGCTTTGACACTTTCAAAGCAGACTTCGCTAAAGCAGCTACAACTCGTTTCGGCAGCGGCTGGGCATTCCTAGCAGTAGCAAACGGCAAATTGAAAGTATACAGCTTGCCGAACCAAGACAGCCCGATCATGGAAGGCGAAACGCCAATTCTTGGTCTTGATGTTTGGGAGCACGCTTACTACCTGAACTACCAAAACAAACGCCCTGATTACATCGCGGCGTTCTGGAACGTAGTTAACTGGGATGAAGTTGGCAAACGTTACGAAGCAGCTGTAAAATAATATCGTTTTTCCTAACTGACGCTGCCTCATTAATAGAGTAGTGTTTTGGGAATCAACTAAATATTAAGGGATTCTTATACGACTCCCTCGATGCAAAGCGAGCCTTGGAAGCGATTCTGGGGCTCGTTTTGTTTTGTTTATTTTCAGTTTTGTGAATACACGGGACAGTCAACTTGGTCCTTAGGAGGAAAGCAGCGCTTCTGCGCGCGGAGAGGAGTGCCAGCGAAACGCTGCGCAGGAACTGTGGAAGCTTCAACCACCTACGTTTCACAGGTGCAGACACAAGCCTCAACCGAAACATCCACCACCTACGTTGTACAATTGAAGATTGAACATCAAACGAAGCTTCCACCACCTACGTCGTACAGGAGCAGACGGAGCATCAAACGAAGCATCTAGCACCAACGTTGTCCAGGTGCAGACAGAGCATCAACGATGCTTCCACCACAAACGTTGTGCAGGTGCAGACGGAGCATCAAACGAAGCTTCCACCATAAACGTTGTGCAGGTGCAGTCGGAGCATCAAACGAAGCATCTACCACCAACGTTGTACAAGTGCAGATTGAACTTCAAACGAAGCATCCACCACCTACGTCGAGCAGGTGCAGACACAAGCCTCAACCGAAACATCCACCACCTACGTCGCGTAGATGCAGACACAAGCCTCAACCGAAACATCCACAAGCTACGTCGCGCAGATTCAGACACAAGCCTCAACCGAAACATCCACTACCTACGTTGCGCAGGTGCAGACGGCAGTATCAGCCAAGCTATTGCTCCAGGCAACCATCAGCATGATTAACAGGAAAAACTCCTGTTAATTCGAATGATTTTGGACGAAAATCGGAAATATAAGGAATTTCTCCCGTTAATTTTTTAAATATGGCTCAGTTGAGATGAATATGCTTTATTTAACGTGAGTTTTTCCAGTTAAATGATCGAAATGCTTTCTAAACGCAAAATTAACTGGACAATTTCCCGTTATTTTTCCCGAGCTGCCCCACGGGAATCATTTCGGTTGAGGGTATTTGCCGAGCTCAGTAAAAACATTGTATTTGGAATAATTTTTCCTATTCGAATATGAAATCCACTAGATAAAACGAGCTTCTACAGTCGATCTGAGAGCTTGTTTTGCTATGTATATTTTGCTATACAGACAAAGTCGCGGGTTTCCGGTTGCCACAATTACGAAGCAGGAGTTATTTGGATTATCGCTCCCTTTATAAAAACTGGCGAACACCGCATAGGCGTATGCCGCATACGATACAGAAGGATATATGCCTAAACTGTTTCGTGAAGGAGACTGAGTGCTTGCATGGACTATACTTACGCTAATGAGCAACAATTTGTTGCAGCTCCGCGGCAATACGCACAAGCCGGCAGTGACTGCGGCTGCGGTGGACCACGCATGATCATGCCGATGCCTACGCCAGGCGGCGGACCGGGTGGACCGGGCGGCTTCCCGCCAGGGCCAGGGCCATTCCCGCCAGGGCCGGGGCCATTCCCGCCAGGGCCGGGGCCATTCCCGCCAGGGCCAGGGCCGTTCCCGCCAGGGCCAGGGCCGTTCCCGCCAGGGCCAGGGCCGTTCCCGCCAGGGCCAGGGCCATTCCCGCCAGGGCCGGGGCCGTTCCCACCAGGGCCGGGGCCATTCCCGCCAGGGCCGGGGCCATTCCCGCCAGGACCGGGGCCATTCCCTTTCCCGTTCCCTATTCCATTTCCGATTCCGTTCCCATTCCCTCCTGTACCGCAAGCTTCTGTAACGGTCGTCATTAATGGAGGAAGAATATTCCCGTACGTGACGCAAGCTTATCGCGTGCCTTTCCGTCCGGGCTTGTCAATTTATCAAGCTCTTGCTGAAACAGGAGTCGTACGTTTCAACTTTAACGGGCAAATCGTTTCCGTTAGCGGCATTCCGATTGGCGGCAATATTAGCTACCGCCTGCTATTAAATGGACGCATTATTCCAGCAACGCTGCTTAACTTCCCCGTTCAGCGCAATGACTCTGTTGCTCTGGAGCTCATTTTTAGACCTTTCCCACGCGAGGAAGATAGCGAAGCGGAATTTTCTGACCAAAACGAAGGCTTCATCCCTTCAGAAGAAATCTAAATCGAAGCTTCAATACAAAGAGCTAGAGAAAACCGTCACCCCCGGACGGTTTTTTCTAGCTCTTTCGGTCTTTCTAACTGTTTCGTTTTTTTCTAGCTCTTTCTCTCTTTCTCTTTACACAGCCACCGCAGCCTCTTACTTAATCGCCTTTCCTTTGCCGCTAATAAGCTTTAGCTGATCATTTTCGTAGCCAACCTCATAGGTCACTTGGTATTTGCTAAGCACGTTTTTGCCGTCAACCCGCTCGTCTACTGAAATGACTGCAATAACCGTTGCCTTCTCGTTCTTGCTGTCATAAACATGCATATTGTCAATTACGACGTTCAGCGTACCCAAGTAACCCTCCCTGAACTTCTCGTAGCTGGTGCCTTCCTTCCAGTTGCCGCCAAGCAGCGAGTACGCATAGACGTAATCGGCATTGTTCAGACTGTCATAGAAATGCGTAACGAGGTAACCCGCGAACTCTTCTACCGACGCATTATCCTCCAAATCAGCCGATTCCTCTGATTGCTCAAGCTCTGGAAGCTCCGTCATCGGCTCCTTGGACCAGCCCTCTGCTATCTCAATGACGTTCGCTATTGGAATACTGAAGCCAATGGAGCCCTGCTCGTAGCCCGCCGAGTTAATGCCGAGCACATCACCCGTCTTACGATCAACGAGTGGTCCTCCGCTATTGCCGGGAGCAATCGGGGCAGAGATTTGGTATAAATCGGAGTACAAATACGGCTCAATCTCAAAGCTTCTGCCTAGGCCGCTAATAATACCGGTCGTAACCGTATTTTGAAAACCAAGCGGACTGCCTACAGCAAGCACCTCATCGCCTACCTCCGCTTTCTCGTCACGTACAACCTGCAGCGGCTCCGTGCCTGCAAGAGCGGCTACGCGGACGACGGCAATATCGGTCTCCGTGCTTATGCCGATAACCTCGCCGTCCAGCTCGCGCGCATCCGCCGTTTTAATTTTCACCTTATGGGAGCCAGCTACGACATGCGCGTTCGTGATCAGATCGCCCTCCAAATTATAGAGAAAGCCTGAGCCTTGATCGCCATCTTCCGTCTCGATCATCACGACGAGCTTCTGCGTCTCGAAAATGATGTCCTTAAGCGTCTTTGTCTTTTTCTCTGCCGTAACCGCAAGCAGCGGCTTGCCTGTAAGCTGTTTAGGCACCTCGGTATGAATACCCCAGGCGGCAGCCAAGCCTCCGCATAAAATCAGGGTTGATGCGATGGCGCTGATCCATGCTCGTCTACTCATCTCATCGCCCCCTTTAATCCAAATACCAAGTCGCATGATCAACGACAACGGTCGTATTTTCAACATGTATGCCGTAAACGGTGCTGGTGAAGCTCATTTTCTCGCCTGCATCGACGTAATCCGGGGTGGCTGCTGCGGTGCCTGAGCCTACCTCTACGCCTGCCGCATCATAAACTTTAAACTTCACGGTAATCGAATAAATAGGCCGCGTGGCTGCATTTTTCAGCTCCGCAGTAATCGTAAGGTCACCAAACTCATCAAGCATCGAATCAATCTTAATGACCTCTACAGCCGCTGTCTGGTTTTTTAAATCCTCAGCTGCCGCTTGCTGCATCGCATGCTCCAACCGCTGCTGCTCCGTTTTCTCATAGTCGGATTGCGCTTTATTGATCTTTTTCTCAAGCGCGGCTAGCTGCTCGTTGTCTTTGGCGAATTCCAGTGCCCTTTCCGTTACCTCTAGGGCGTCTGAGTACTGCTTGGTCTTAAGGAAAGCTTCCGCTTCCGTGCAGCTGATATCTACGATTTTCGCCAAAATCTGCTCCTGCACGGCAGAGGCTTCTTCACCCTCTAAATGATTCGCCACATTAAGCTTTGCTGCAAGCTCGTCCACCGTATTCAAATCAGCAAGCTCTTCCGTCAGCTTCATCAGTTCAAGCTGCACCTTATACTCGCCGAGCTGTTCTTTCACCTTGGCATAGATAGGCTCAGTATGACCCTTCAACTCGCTCTTAAGCGGCTCTAACAACTCCTCCGCTTCCGTTTGCTTCTGCTCCTCGAGCTTCTTGCCAACAATCGCAAGAGATTGGGACAGCGCGGCGACATGTTCAACAACCTCTGCATCCTTCTTCGCCGCAGCAAAGCCTGGACGAACGGTCAGCGCTTCCTTAAGCAGCGCCTGCGCTTCCGCATACTTGCCTGCCAGCGCCTCCTCCTTCGCCTTAGCATGAAGCTGGACGACTCTATCATTCATTCCTGATTGATAGAGAAAGTAGCTAAACAAAGATCCCGCCGTGACAATGGCAAGCATAATGGGCATTAACCATGCCCAAATCGTTCGCTTCGTGTTCCTTCTCCGTACAGCACTAGTCAAGCTGGTGTTCATACTGGCTAATTCTCTCTCATATGAAGTCTCTATAGAAACGGCTGTCTCCGATAAAACCACAGTCTGATTCTCATAAACTGCCGCTGTCGTCCCCTCTTCCATAGCAAGCAGTCTGCCGCACTGGCTGCAATAGATGGCATCGTCGGTCCGCTTCTTTCCGCAATGATGGCAATACACTTCCGTTCATCTCCCAGCACATGATTCTCTCTCTACATATCTATCTATTCTATATGAAATAGTAAGTAATCTCCATTTAAATTAGTGGGAAATTTAGTTAACCAAATAAAGACAGCCCCTCATGGTTTTTGACCAGAGAAGCTGCCTTTATTAATGTTGTTTATTTTACATCGTCACTAAGATTTGCGATCCATTTCTCGCTGCCATCTTCTTTACGCTTGGCGCTGTGAGAAATGGTTGCTTCCTGCACATCTCCAAAGCCCCAGTGGTTTTGCGGCATGTCTGGGAATTGTTGATCAAGGCCCTGCAATGGACCTCTGTAAAGCATACGGTTAATCATCGTAACAGCCTCGACCCGAACGATTTCTTTTGTCGGCTTAAAGCTGCCGTCTGGATAACCGGTAAGGAATTTGCCATTATACAATGCTTCGATTGTATCTGCTGCCCAATGACCTGTTGTGTCCTTAAAGTGTGTTGTCGCAGGTGCGCTCACTTCAAGCTTGAGGAACCTTGCCATTACGGATGCAAGCTCTCCTCTTGTAACAGACGCATCAGGCCGGAAGGAGCCGTCTTCGTAGCCGCTGAAATATTTGTTTTTTGTTGCGATTTCAATGTAGTTCGTCGCCCAGTGATCCTTGCGAATATCATTATAAGACATTGGATAGTTAACATCCTCGTTTTCAGTAAGCCTTGCAACAATTGCGGCTAGCTCTGCACGAGTCAGCGAACCTTCTGGCTTGAACTCCTTGTCGGGATAACCCAAAATATAACGATAATGCGCGAGCTCTCCAAAACGCTCGGAGTATACATTGATTTTCACAGATGATTTAATTGTTGTGCCGTTAGCAAGAAGCTCGCCTGGAATATCGAATGCTGTATCTGCTGCTTTCATAAGCGGCCATTCGATAACGAGCTTATAGCCTCCGCTTTGTCCTGCAAGTACATTTGTAACCTTCCACACTACCGAGTTTCCGTTTACGATTCCCCCAGCTGCATCTACAATAACAGCTCCTGCCGGAATCGTCACTTTAATCTCGCCAGCAGCAAGCGCGCTGCCGGAAGCATTTTTGTATTCAACTGAAACCGTTGATTTTGTGCCTTCCTTTACCTTGTTTTTATCTATGGAAAGGGTTAGCGTCGGATCAGCTGACGGCGCAGCTTGCACATCCGCTGCAACTGGAATCAGCTCCAAATCATGTCTGACAATTTCCCATTCTACTGAAAGAATTGGGCTAAAGTAGCTTTGGTATCCGTTCTTCGTTACAGCAAGATAATAATCGGTTTCTGGGTAGACCATGTACGCATAGAAACCAAATGCATCGCTTAGCTGCTCCGGACTAGCATTGTCATTCGGCGCAAAACCTACCAAAGCCGGCAAGGTCACTTTTGCTCCCGGCGTAATGCCTTTGCCTTTATTGCGAAAAGTGTCTGCATAATGCAGCACTACCGTTGCCCCTTCAATAACAGCCTTCGTTACTGAATCGGTAATCGTACCGTAAGGATCGACCAATGCTTCAGAAATATTCATCTCACCGGAGGCTGTTACGCTCACCGAAGTCCGACTAAATGTGATCGCTTTGCCCGGCTCAACCTCATATTTAATTTCAAGTTCGTACTCGCCGATAGCCAGTCCATCCGCATTAAATACACCTTGTCCATTGAGTGCAAAAGCTTTCGGAGCTCCGGCTTCTGATACATAGCTGCCATCCGCTTGCTTCAAATAAATCGTCGTCTTGGCAAGCAGCTCGCCGCCAAACAAGGAAGACTTCCCGTCCGGCTGTTTAAGCAGCACGATGCCCGTTACCGTTTTCTCAGAGTCGAAGTTTTCTTCCACCGAGCCAGTAACTTCACCAACCTGAGCTGTTTGCTTGTACGTAACAGGTGTAGCAACACCGCCTACATATACCGATTGCGTCACATCCAAATCGTAAATAACGTCACCCTTCGGTACAACAACATAATAGGCTCCGCTTTCATCGGTTACGATCGTTTGATCAAAATCTACTCCTGCCGTAATCATGCCGTCTCCATCAAGATCAAGCGTCACGCGAACGCTAGCTCCCGCTACAGGCATATTTGAGCTGCCTTTCGTAATAAAACCTTTCACTGCGGCAGGCAGGAATGTAATGGTAACCACATCCTGAGCCTTCAGGCCAAGTGCCTTATCGTACACATTCGCCCGAATAGGAATGAGCTGCTCGTCGACACCCATAATTTTCTCCGACTTATAAGTAACCCTTGCTATCCCTTGCTCATCCGTCACCGCTGTATTGCCGCCTACAAATTCACCTTTATCTACGGGAGCCGTGAAAATAACGTTTACTCCTGCAATTGGCGATCCGTCAGCATTTGTCAGCACGGCTGATAGCTCGGTACTCGATTTGCCATCGCCCAAAATGTTCTCCGGGCTTGCTGTAAGTTGAAGATCTGCTTTTAGCAACTCAAAATCGTTATCAAGCAGTCTGATTTCAGGGGCTAATTGGCCTCCCTCTACATCTACTGCTGTAAAATCAACTTGGTATTGGTTCGCCACAGTCACCTCAGGCAGCAAATACGTTGTATTCTCCCACTTTTTATAGCCGTCCAGCTCAAAGCTGTCCTGATTAACAAGTGTAAGAGGTACCCTAATACCGTTCACATTCGCATATACCTTCTCCGCGAGCAACGAGCTTACAGCGCCCAGCTTAAGCTGTTCGCCCGGTATGATTTTAAATACCGTGGAGTCACCTTGGGCCTTGTCGCCCACCCAGCCATCCAGCGCTCTATGGATATTAATGGTTACGGTTGCTGGAGCCGAAGTCTGTCCGTCTTGATCCGTTACACTGTACATGAAGCTATCTTGTCCAGAAATAAAGTCAGGATCTGGCGTATAGATCCAAGTATCTCCTGAAACATCATCATCTGCGGGCCTGAGCGAGCCTTTGCCTGGATTGCTCTCTAATCCGTACACGAGCTCCGTCACCGTCTCCATGTCCGTCCCTTTAAACGTAATGATGATTTCAGTTGTGCCTTCTTCCACATTTGCAGTAATGGGCTCCGCAACAGGCATTCCGTTGTATGCAATCAATACCCTGCCTGGCGCTTCGGCATATTGCTTGCCGTCGCTTGCGCTCCATTCGAATTCAACCGTGCTGCCTTCTGCCAAATGAACTGAAGGCTGGAATTTCAAGCTTGCCAGTACGTTTTTTGCAATCGGAGCGGCACTGCCTTGCTCCACATATACGGATTCTCCTACTGAAGAGGTGTACCAAAGTGTACCGCTCTCTTCAAAATGTGCAGGAAGGGTAACAATAACTGTGCTTAATAGATCACCATCCGCATCTGTAAAACGTGGCGATTCTGTGAAATCAATCGTTTTAAAATCAATGACTCTACCCGATAGGCCAGCCTTGATGATATCGCCAACAACTGGCGGTGTGTTGATGTTAATCGTTATCTTTTTGTTATCCTTCGCATATTGCTTGCCATCCGAGCCGCTCCAGTCGAAGGTTACCGAGCCTGTCGCGCCAGAAGCAGGAATGAAGGTTAATCCACTCAGCTCTGCGGCTTTAATCTCAAAGCCCGGCGTTGTTATCGGCATTGCCGGTCCGTCTCCAAGTTGCAGGACTAACTGGCCTTTACCCGGATCAGGAAGCGTTACAAGCTTCACTTTATCTATGCTCTCATGATCCGAGTCGCTGTATGCGGATGCAAAGCCTGCCGGCTTAAATGGTACCGTCTCGCCTTTCAAAATCGACTTGTTAATCGGATCTACCGTCGGTGCGGCATTAGCTGTAATGGTTATAGCAGCAGATAGCGCTGCGTACTTTTGGCCATTTTCGCCATTCCAACCAAAAGCAGCTGTACCTGTGAACCCGCTTGATGCAGGAACGAAGGTTAGTTTTGCAATGTCACCGATGGCGATTTCGTCACCAGCAGCAACGGCTTCGTCGTTTAAGAATAGTTCACCTTGTTCCGCTGCAGGCAGCGTAACAATCTTTACAAGCTTAAGTTCATTCGCGTTAGAAGCTCCGTTAGCCTTCGAATAATGGCTTTTGAACTCATCTGCCTGAAAGCTGGTTGGGTCATATTGAAGCCCTGTTTTGGCAATATTGCTGACAACAGGATCGTTTGTGTAGGTAATGCTGGCTTTAGCTGGCGCTAAGGAGTACTGATTGCCGTCATACCCTTCCCAATCAAATAGGACCGTGCTTTCTTCTGCCAAATTCAGGGCTGGCACGAAGCGCAGGCTATTCAGATCCGTAATCGTAATGACTGTTCCCGATACAACCTGAGTCTCAATGCCTGCTAAGGTATAAATCAGCTTTCCGCTATTTGCAAAGTTCGCTGGCAGCGTAATGCGTACCTTCGTTAGCGCTTCATTTTCCTCATCGGCATATGCCTTAGGGTTAGCGAAGTCCGTTGCTTTCAAAGAAACCGACGTACCTGCTATAGCTGCGAAAGAGATATCGCTTACTACCGGCGCAGCATTGATGGTAATGGTCACCGTCTTCGCATCCTTCGCATATTGCTTGCCATCCGAGCCGTTCCATTGGAACGAAGCCGCGCCTACGGCATCGTTTGCCGGAACAAAGATAAGCTTGCCCAAATCAGCTGCGCTAATTTCGCTGCCAACTGTAACCGCTACGGCTGGATTACTGCCCGTCTTGATCCATAGTTTTCCTAGCGCCGGATCAGGCAATGAAGTGATTTTCACCCTGCTCAAGCTCTCGCTTGGCGTAGTTGCATCTGTATATTGGCTTGTAAAATCAGTTGCTCCTAAAGCCAATGTCTCGCCTTGATTAATCATCTTGGCGATATTAGCCACTACAGGAGCGGCATTTGCCGTGATGGTTACTTTCGCATCGATAGCAGCATACTTGGTACCATCATAGCCGTTCCAATCAAATGACGCGGATCCCGTAAACCCTTCAGCAGCAGGAACAAAGGTCAGGTTAGCAAGGTCAGCCTTAGCAATCTCATCGCCAAGTGCCACATCCGCATTCAGCAGCTTAAGTGTACCCCCGCTCGGAAGCGTGACAATTTTCACCTTCTCAAGCTTAGTCGGCTGTGCTTGTCCAGTCACGCGATAATACTTGCTGCTAAAATCTGTTAATGCGAATGTCGTTGGCTCATACTGAAGGCCAGTCTTCGCCATATCCTTTACAGCAGGGTCCAAGGTCGATAAGGAGTAGATATGCTGTGCGGTGCCGGGCTGAGCTTTGTCTGCCTGCTTATCGAACAGCATGATATTCACCGTATAATCCTTATTGGGATCGGCTCCTGGAACAGAAAGCTCAATATTACCCCAAGTGTTCGGTTCCCCTTGTTTGGCGTTTAAAAAGCTTTTCTCTTCCAAATCTACGTTTTGATCCACGATTTTGGTGCCGATTTGCGTCTTCTGGATGACGTTGACTTCCATGTAGAAGTCTCCGGCTTCTTTCGGCAAAAATCCCGTGTCAATCGTTATCTTGTTCGTTCCGACTGCTACCGTCGCACCCGTGATTTCACCGGTTTGCTTTATGCCGCCATCGATGACAAGCTGGCCCCAATCCACGTTGGTTACCCAGTCATTTTTGGCATTTGGATGATCAAAATAATGATGAACGGAAATGCCTACGTATTGGTCTTGATTAGCAGCGATTCGGTCCCATTGATCTGCTTTAATTTCAATGACTGTTGTATTCCATGTGCTGTCTTTTCCTGACAGGGCTCCCAAGTAGAACGCTTGAGAAAACTCCTTCTTGTATGTAGCACTGCCGAAACCCGTCGAGCGCCAAGGTGTAGTCGGAGCAGCCAATGCGATGTCCTCAGGCTGGGATGAAAAATAGACGCGGTCCCACTCGCCCGTACCGCTTTTATTCGCTTCATCATACTCGTCTACATCATAAGCCCGAACAAGCATATAGGCGCTTTTTGTAGGCTTTGCCTTAACATCTTTAATCTTAAATTCGATCGGATACACATTTGCGCTCTCGGCACCTTCGTTGCCGACAAGCTTGTCCATATCGTTGTCAGCCGTGCTGTCAGCAGCGCCGCCCTTCCAGTTATCCATACCGGTGAAGTATGTAGCTCCCGTATCCGTTCCTGCAGCGTTCACAAAATAGGGAACCGGAAGAAGCTGCACCAATAATATGGCAATTGCCATAAATAAGGCGAGACTCTTTTTCCCCCATAAGCGGTTTTGCTTACGGCTCTTCATTCTTACACTTCTAGACTCCAATATGTGCAATCTCCCTTCCTTGGATCTTTTTTCGGGTAAGTCCAAAACACCTAACTCCTTCCTAAATGTCATACTTTAGAGCTACTACTATATTACTAGTCAAAACTATACAATTTCTGTACAAGTTCGACAGAATGCGCAGGTCGCTAATCCGAACGCTGTCGAAGGTCCTGCAATCCTCAAAGTTGGCAAACAAAAACGACTCCGCCGCTTCAATAGCTGCAGGAGTCGTTTTTGTTTTGTATGGCTTCTCTTGTATAGAATTAATCCGGTAAACTGTTTAAGCTTGCTCTTCTTTAATCGCCTTAAGACGCTTCATCACGTCGTTTGAACCACGGCCGTAGTAGTCATGAAGCAGATTATATTCCGCATACAGCTTCTCGTATACCGCAACGTTTGCCGGAATCGGCTTAAACGTTTCCTCACGTACGCGGGCCATCTTCTGGGCGGCGTCGACGATGTTGTCAAAGCCGCCCTTCGCCGCGCCAGCCGCTACCGCTCCGAACATCGCTGCGCCAAGAGCAGGCGTCTGCTTCGATGCGGCAACCTTAATCTCGCGATTCGTGACATCCGCATAAATTTGCATGAGCAGCGCGTTTTTCTGCGGCAAGCCGCCGCATGCGTAAAGCTCATTGACTTCTACGCCGTTGCTGTGGAACGCATCGACGATTTTGCGCGTGCCGAAGGCCGTTGCTTCAAGCAGGGAACGGTAGATTTCCCAAGGCTTCGTCAGCAAGGTCAAGCCTACGATTGTACCCGTCAGGTCCGTATCCACCAATACCGAACGGTTGCCGTTCCACCAGTCCAGCGCCAGCAAGCCGGATTCTCCAACGTTCAGCTCGCTTGCTTTGCGCGTCAAATATACATGGACGTTCTCGCCAGCTTGCTCCGCTTCTTGCAGGACATAAGCAGGAACCGATTCCTCTACGAACCATTCAAAAATATCGCCAACCGCTGATTGTCCCGCTTCATAGCCGAAGTAGCCCGGAATGATGCCGTCCTCAACGACGCCGCACATGCCTTCCACTTCCTTCTCCTCCGTGCCGAGCAGCATATGGCAGATCGATGTTCCCATCGCCATAACCAGCTTTCCTGGCGTAACTACGCCAACACCCGGAACGGCCGCGTGCGCGTCCACATTGCCGACTGCAATCGCAGTGCCTGGCGCCAGTCCGATGCGAGCAGCGATAGCAGGAAGCAATTCGCCAGCCTTAGAGCCAAGTGGAACGACCTCGCCGCGCAGCTTCGTCTCCGTCAGATTCTCAAGGCGCGGATCAAGCGCTTTGAAAAATTCCTTGCTCGGATAGCCTTCTTGCTTATGCCACATCCCCTTGTAGCCGGCAGTACAGCTATTGCGCACGATATTGCCGGTCAATTGGCCGATAACCCAGTCCGTAGCTTCTACAAATTTATCTGCAGTTTCATAGATCTCGGGCGCTTCATTCAAAATTTGCCAAGCTTTGGCCATCATCCACTCGGATGAAATTTTGCCGCCGTAACGCGGCACCCATTTCTCACCGCGCTGCACAGCCATCTCATTAATAAGATTAGCCTCATCTTGGGCGGCGTGATGCTTCCACAGCTTCACCCAGCTATGCGGATTATCCTTGTAGGCATCCTGCGTGCAAAGCGGCTCTCCCGCTGCATCAATCGGAAGCATGGTGCAAGCGGTAAAGTCGATACCTAGGCCGATAACGTCGGCAGGATCAATGCCGGATTCCTTCATCACGGCAGGAACGGACAATTCCAGCACTTCAATATAATCAAGCGGATGCTGCAGCGCCCAGTCATACTCCAGCTTAATGCCTGAGACCGGCAGCTTCTCATCGATTACGTGGTGCGTATAAGGCGTGACGTGCTCCGCTACCTCAGCACCGTTAGAGAGATCAACAAGAACTGCGCGTCCCGATTGCGTGCCGTAATCAACGCCAATTGCATATTTTTTGCTCATTATCCGAGTCCTCCTTATTTTTGGCCGTAGTAGGCGTTTGCTCCATGCTTCCGCAAATAGTGACGGTCTAACAGCGATTGATCCATCGGCTGCACGTTCGGATTAAGCTGGAACGTATGCAGCGCCATTTTCGCCACTTCCTCAAGCACGACCGCATTATGGACCGCATTATGCGGGTCCTTGCCCCAGCAAAATGGCGCATGGCTATTTACGAGCACCGAAGGCACTTGATTCGGATCAATGTTGTTTGCCTCGAACGTTTCAACGATCACGTTGCCCGTCTCCAGCTCATAGGCGCCTTTGATTTCCGCTTCCGTCATCGCGCGCGTGCAAGGCACCTCGCCGTAGAAGTAGTCGCCATGCGTCGTGCCTAGCGCCGGAATGGCGCGTCCCGCTTGCGCCCAGCTTGTCGCCCATGGCGAGTGCGTATGGACGATTCCGCCAATCGTTGGAAATGCTTTATACAATAACACATGCGTTGCCGTATCCGAGGAAGGACGAAGGCTGCCTTCAACCACGTTGCCTTCCAAATCCACCACAACCATTTGCTCCGCTCTTAACTCCTCATAAGGGACGCCGCTAGGCTTAATGACTGCATAGCCGGACTCCCTGTCGATGCCGCTTACGTTACCCCAAGTAAAAGTGACCAACCCGTATTTCGGAAGATCCATATTCGCTTCCCAAACCGCATGCTTCAACGCTTCCAACATGAGAATTGTACGCTCCCTTCAAACTTGCATTCATGTACTTGCCCATTACCACTTATACGGACATTACCATCGAATAGCTCTGTTTTTATTATAAGTTGTACGTACAAGTGTGTCACGTGTTTTTTTGTTGATGGCCTGCCTACACAGTTGAACTGATCAGCGTAGGGTTAGCTTTTGGGAGGCTGCGTCGATTCACGGATGACGAGCTGCGGGTCATAGACCTTGTCCACCGTCTGGCGGCGCTGCTGCTTCTCCACCATGCCGAGCAGCATGACGACGGCTTCTGCCCCCATTTCGGTTTTCGGGTGGGCAACGGTCGTCAGCTTCACCTCTGTAGCGGTTGCCAGGTTTGCATCATCGAAGCCAACGATGGATAAATCCTCTGGCACTGCAAGTCCGATTTGCCGCACGATATCGAGCATCCTAACGGCAAGCTCGTCATTGTAGCAAATAATAGCGGTCGGGCGCTCCCCGGGCTCTCGCTGAAGCAGCGCGGACAGCGCCTGTGCCGGCTTGTCTTGCTTCTCCTCCGTAGAGTAGCGGAGCAAATAATCCGGCGGAACCGTCAGTCCCTGCTCTCGGTGGGCTCTTAGAAAGCCGCGCATCCGGTGAACGCCTTGAAAATCATCGGTTTTGAAAAATCCGGCAATACGCGTATGTCCAAGCTTAATGAGATGCTCAGCAGCCCGGTAGCCGCCAAGCTCATCATCAACCCGGAGACATGGCGCATCCACGTCGCTGTAACGCTCATTGAGCATAATATAAGGAATTTTGAGCGCATCCAGCGCCAAAAAATAGTTAAAGTTCGGATTTCCTTCAGCACTCTTCGTCGGCTCGATAATCAGTCCGGTCAGCGGCTCGCGAAGCATCGACTCCAAGCTGTCCTTCTCTTTCTCCTTTTCATTATCGGTGCTTGCGAGCAGCAATCTTGCGCCAACCGCACGCAGGCTCGATTCAACGCCCCTAACAATAGTAGGAAAAATATAATCTGAAATATGCGTCGTAATCATGCCGATCGTCATCCCTTGCGGGGAGTTCTTCCGCTCTGGCGCCGATTGATCGGAGACGAACGTACCTTTCCCTTGGGCGCGATAAAGCCACCCCTCCTGCTCCAAATCGCCTAGCGCCTGACGAACGGTTTGGCGGCTCATTTCGAACTGCTTGCCAATCTCGTTCTCCGAAGGCAGCTTATCATGCGGCTTAAACTGCGCCGTGACGATCCAGGATAAAATTTGCTGCTTTAATTGCATATATTTGGGCGTTTGCTGTTCCTTCACTTCACACCTCAGCTCCGTAGTTGTATGCCAGTAGTATAGCATATGCTTAACTTGTACGTACATGATCTTATCATTGCTGGCGGCTGTACACTAAAATAAGAAAAAGCCGCCCGGCGGCGGCCTTCAAATGATTGCGTTATCCGTTCGACTCTTTCAGCCTCTCCAGCAGATACCTTCTGACCTCATCGCCCAGATCAGCACGCTCTAATGCAAAATCAATCGTAGCCTGCACAAAGCCGAGCTTATCGCCGACATCATGCCTGCGTCCGTCAAAGCGGTAGGCGGATAACGAAGAAATTCGGTTTAACTGCTGCAAGCTGTCCGTTAACTGGATTTCCCCAGCCTTCCCCGGCGTCGCTTTCTCCAGCAGGTCAAAAATAACAGGGTCGAGGACGTAGCGGCCGACAACCGCATAGTTGGATGGAGCTTGTCCTTGCGCCGGCTTCTCTATAATATCGCGTACGCGCGCAACCTGCTTGCCGCGCTCGATATCGACGATGCCGTACTTATGCGTCTGATCCCAAGGCACCTCCATAACGGCAACGACGGACGAGTGCTGCTGCTCGTACACGTCCATCATCTGGCGCAGGCAAGGCGGGTCCGATTTCAAAATATCATCGCCTAGCAATACGGCGAAGGGCTCGTCCGCAATGAAGCGGCGCGCGCACAACACAGCATGGCCCAGGCCCAGAGGCTCCTTCTGGCGAACGTAATAAATGTCCGCGAGCTGCGATATTTTGCGTACCATATCCAGCATTTCCTCGTTGTGACGGGCCTCCAGCTCCATTTCTAGCTCAGCCGATTTGTCAAAATGGTCCTCGATAGCCCGCTTGTTGCGGCCGCTGACGATTACGATGCTTTCGATGCCGGATTGGACTGCCTCTTCTACTATATATTGAATAGCTGGCTTATCGATGATCGGTAGCATTTCCTTCGGCTGTGCCTTCGTGGCCGGCAAAAACCGGGTGCCCAGCCCTCCGGCAGGTATAATCGCTTTCCGTATCCGCTTCTCCATTGTAGCTTCTCCTCCACATCGTTACATTACACGCTATTACTCCCTTCATCATAACGTTTCTACCCTTATTTATCCATGCTTTACAGCGCTATTCGCTAGGCAGGCGGCGCAAGCGGAAGCCGAATAATAAAGCTTGCGCCGGCAAGCTGGTCGGCACCCGGCTCGAGCATAATGCTGCCGCCGTGAATTAACGCAATCTTCTGGACTATAGATAACCCGAGCCCGCTGCCGCCTTGACTTCTATCCCTCGATACATCTCCTTTATAAAATCTCTCGAACACGCGCTCGCGATCCGCCTCGCTTATTCCGATACCCGTGTCCGAAATGCGTACGACTGCGAAGCCGTCCTGCTCCGATAGGAAGCAGGAGATCTTGCCGTCCTCCGGCGTAAATTTCATGCTGTTGGAAAGCAGATTCATCCACACCTGATTAAGCTGATCCCGATCTGCAATAATCGTCGTTTCTTCCATTAACAGCTCAACGGTCTGCCGCTTGGCGATCCAGTGCGGCTCGCTAGCCAATACGACATCGCGAAGCTGGCGATCCAATCGATAGGACTCTGGGTGAAACGGATGCTGCTGCGAATCCAGCGATGCCAAATTGAGCAGATTTTCGCTTAAACGCGAAAGCCGCATGCTCTCTTGCTTGATGATGTTAATATAGCGTTCCCGTTCAGCTTCGGTTACGTCCTCGCTGCGCAGCGCCTCGGCGAAGCCGCCAATCGAGGTGAGCGGCGACTGGATTTCATGCGACACGTTCGATACGAAGTCCTGCCGCATCATTTCAAGCTGCGACAAGCTAAGCGCCATTTTGTTCATGCTCTCGGCCAGCTCGCCAAGCTCATCGCCGCGCCTTGCAGGCAAGCGAACGGTAAAATCCCCTTCCGACATTCGCGTTGCGGCGTTCGTCATCATTTTTAACGGCCTAACCAAATACCGAGCCGCCACCAATATAAGGACGCTTCCGACCACAAGCAGCGTTAAGAGCAGCGTGACAGCCGTCCATATGAAGTTGCTATTTTGCGGAAAACGGTCGGGTTGAACGAATAATGCCCAATTCTCATTGCCGAATTGCACCATTTTGCCAAAGGCCGGCGGCATGGGAGGCTCGCCTTCTGCGCTGCTGAATACATCCAGCCGCACTATGCTGCCTCTGAAAACTTTAACCAGCTGTTCATATGTAATTCTCGCCAGCATAAACTGACTTCGCTCACCGACAGTCACTACCCGATTGGTACTGCTTACTGCGATAATCGATTGCCCCTGCAAGGTCGACATCTCATCCAAAAACTCCTGTATCGAAGCCGGCTTAGACACCGCATACAGCTGCTCGATTCGCTCTATCGACTTCTCCATTTGGTTCGGCAGCTGTCCCCTTGCATCCCGTTTAAACATTTGATTCGTAAAAAGAAAGGCAACGCCAATGCTGATCAAAACAATAATGAGAAAAGTAGCCGTTATGCGAACATACAAGCTCCGAATCATGCCCATTCCTCCAGCCGGTAGCCAAGGCCTCGTATCGTTACGATGCGGAAGCGGTATTGCTCCTCGGAAAAACGATCGCGAAGCCTTTTGATATGTACGTCAACCGTTCGCTCGTCGCCCTCGTAATCCATCCCCCATATCTGTTCAATAAGCTGATCCCGCGCGAAGGTTTTCCCAGGATAGCTCCCCAGCTTGAAGAGGAGCTCGAACTCCTTCGGCGGCAATGTGAATCTCTCTCCGCTTGCGAACATATGGAAGTCGGTTTGATTCATGATGACATCGCCAAATTCGACCGTCTGAGATGCTGTAATTCGGTATCTCTTGAGCAGCGCCTTCACCCGAGCGATCAGCTCCGGCGGATCAAACGGCTTGACCATATAATCATCCGCTCCAAGCTCGAAGCCCCTCACCTTCTGCGAGGTCTCTCCCTTGGCAGTCAGCATCAGCAGCGGGATATCATAGCTGGAGCGCATGGCCGCGCATAACGCCCAGCCATCCATGCGCGGCATCATCACATCGATAATCGCCAGATCAGGGCGAATCGCTTCCAGCTTTTCAAGCGCATCTACTCCATCTATCGCTTCAATGACCTGATAGCCTTCTCTTTTCAAGAACAGGCCGACCAGCTCGCGAATGTTCGGATCATCATCTGCTACGACGATTTTTGGCATTATGTACGTCCTCCAAGCTTGCATATATCGTTCATGCAACCAGCTTACAATATGAACATGAACGTTACATGAACGATGCATGAATGATGGATGAATCATATTGACTTTGATACTAGATTATAATAATTTTAAAGTAGTATTTATTATCTCAGAGCATTTCTAACTGGAGGAGAACATAGATGACTTATAAAACGATTATTATCGGTACAGGTCCTGCCGGACTAACCTCTGCTATTTATTTGGCCCGCGCGAACATGGAGCCGCTCGTTATTGAAGGCTGGCAGCCAGGCGGCCAGCTTACGACTACTACGGAGGTTGAGAACTTCCCAGGCTTCCCTGACGGCATCCTAGGCAGCGAGCTGATGTCCAACATGCGCAAGCAAGCGCAGCGTTTCGGCGCTACGTTCAAGACAGGCTCCGTGAAGAGCGTAGACTTCAGCAAACGTCCTTATACGCTTGACGTGGAAGGCATTGGCGAACTGCAGGCGGAATCGATCATCATCTCGACTGGCGCTTCGGCCAAATATTTGGGCATTCCGGGCGAGCAAGAAAATATCGGACGCGGTGTCAGCACTTGCGCGACGTGCGACGGCTTCTTCTTCCGCGGCAAAAAGATTATCGTAGTCGGCGGCGGCGACTCCGCGATGGAGGAAGCCGTATTCCTTACCCGCTTCGCTTCCGAAGTAAGACTTGTACATCGCCGCGACGATCTGCGCGCTTCAAAAATCATGCAGGACCGCGCTCGCGCCAACGACAAAATCGTATGGAGCTTGAACCGCACACCGCTTGAAGTCGCTGCAACTGGCATGGGCTTGCAAGGGTTGAAGGTGCGCAATAATGAAACGGGCGAAGAAGAGCTTCTCGAGACAGACGGCGTATTTGTTACGATCGGCCACACGCCGAATACAAGCTTCCTTGGCGGCCAAATCGACACCGATGAGCAAGGCTACATTATCGTGAAGCCAGGCACCTCGGAGACGAATATCCCAGGCGTATACGCCTGCGGCGACGTTCAAGACCGCACTTACCGTCAAGCGATTACCGCTGCCGGAAGCGGCTGTATGGCTGCTCTTGATTGCGAGCGCTTCTTGGAATCACAGGCGCATGCAGAGGTCCATGCCTAAACTTTTTTTTGCAAAGTGACTGGTACAATACGTGCAAATTATGTATAATAAAGTGGTTGAGAGTTACAATAGAAAGGCAATGCTACCGCAACCATTTGTTCGCAATATGCTTCGCGTAAGCGGCGCCTGAACGTGTTATGGGAAAAGGTACAACCTCGGCTTTATGAGCAGAGGTTGTACCTTTTTTCGCGTTTTCACCCTCTTTTCTATACGATTTATAAGGAGCGATTCATGATGTTATTAGAAGCTGTATATCACAGACCAAAACAAAACTGGGCGTACGCCTACGACGGCAAAACGCTGCATCTCCGCTTGCGCACCAAAAAAGACGATGTTGCGGCAGTAGAAGCAATCGTCGGCGACAAGTATGCATGGAATCAAACCATCACGAACGTCCCGATGCGTATTTTTTCTTCCGATGCGCTGTTCGATTATTGGGAAACGGCCGTTATTCCGCCTTTTCGCCGGCTGCGCTATGCGTTCCGCTTAACGAGCGGTGCTGAGACGATTCTTTTCTCCGACAAAGGCTTTGAGCATACGCTTCCTGATAACTCCAATTCATTTTTTGACTTCCCTTATATTAATCCGATCGACGTATTCGAGCCGCCGGCATGGGTGAAGGACGCTGTATTCTATCAAATCTTTCCGGAGCGGTTTGCGAACGGCGATCCGTCGCTGAGTCCTAAAAACGTCCTGCCGTGGGGCGGCGAGCCGACTCCTCAAAACTTTTTTGGCGGCGATCTGCAGGGTGTCATCGATCACTTGGATCATATCTCCGAGCTTGGCATAAATGCGGTCTACTTCACGCCGCTATTCGAAGCGACGACCAACCATAAATACGATACGCAGGATTATATGAAGGTTGATCCGCATTTTGGAACAAACGAGAAGCTGAAGGAATTGGTTGATGCTTGCCATGCTCGCGGCATTCGCGTCCTGCTTGATGCCGTATTCAATCATTCCGGCAAAACGTTCCCGCCATTTGTCGATGCGCAAAAGAACGGCCAGCTGTCGAAGTATGCGGACTGGTTCTATGTTCGGGAGTGGCCGCTGCAGGTCGTTGATGGCGTCCCTACTTACGAGACCTTCGCCTTTGAGCCGCTTATGCCGAAGCTGAACACCGAGCATCCGGAAGTGAAGCAATACTTATTCGAGGTTGCGCGTTACTGGATCGAGGAGATCGGCATCGACGGCTGGCGTCTTGACGTTGCTAATGAGGTTGACCATCAGTTTTGGCGTGAATTCCGCAAGACGGTGAAAGACGTCAACCCGGATGCGTACATTTTGGGCGAAATTTGGCATGATTCAATGATGTGGCTGCAGGGCGATCAATTCGATGCGGTCATGAACTATCCGTTCACGAACGCCGTGCTCGATTTCTTCGCCTACCAGACGATCGACGCGACTTCCTTCGCCAATGCCATCGGCACGCAGCTTGCAGCCTACCCGCAGCAGGTGACGGAATCGGCCTTCAATTTGCTCGATAGCCACGACACGCCAAGGCTGCTCACAATCTGCGGCGACAACACGGAAGCGATGAAGCTCTCCTCGTTGTTCCAGCTGACCTACCCGGGAACCCCATGTATTTACTACGGAGATGAGGTAGGAATAAATGGCGCGGGCGATCCTGGCTGCCGCAAATGTATGGTGTGGGACGAGGCCGAGCAAAATACCGAGCTGCTTCGCTTCTATAAGTCTGCGATCGGTCTTCGCCACCGCTACAGCGCGCTTCGCAGCGCCGACATCCGCTTCGTGCATGTCGGAGCAGAAGACGGCACCTTAGTGTATGAACGCCGCGATGGCAACCAGCGCCTGCTTGTTGCGCTGAATGCACGGGGTGAAGCAGCCGATCTTAGCTTCGCGATTGAGGCTGCATCAATTGGGCAAGGTGCTGCTGCTCCGCATGCTGTAGCGTTCACAGGCTTCGCAAGCAGTGAGGTTGCAGATGTTGTTGCTGCAGCAGAGATTAACAACGCTCCCACTGAAGCTTTGAAAGCCGAGGTAAACACAGTCACAGCTGAGGCTGTTGAGGAATTAGATACAAACGCTGTTCATGCTAAAGATTCAAACGCTACTGCTGTCCACTCGATTGATAACGTATCTGCATGGTCAGTACTGCTATCGAGCGGCATCAGCGAATTTTCAGAAGGCACTGCGATTGCAAGCAATGCCGATGGCACGTTGCAGCTTAAACTGCCAGCGTATGGCTTTGTAATAATGGAGCAGTCCGCAGAGTAACGGTTGTTCTAACCAATCTAAACAGAAAAAGAGGCAGTCCCTCGATGGGCTGCCTTTTTTCTTCGATTTGCTGCCTATTTCACGCTGTAAGCACACATGCGTGCTTACAGCTACCGTTCCTCCTTCCACTAACACCCAAAGCAACCAATCTCATTTTATCTTTTGATTCCCATAAGTATTATGATCATTTATTTTTAATTTGCTTTTGTAATTGATTGATTTGTTTCTGCATCTGCTCAAGCTGTAATTGCACTTGCTGCTGATCGCGCTGTTTATCCTGTTGATCCTTTTGCGACTGAATTTGTGCCTTCTGGTCTTGCTCCAGTGCTAGAGCTTGCCCAGCCGCTGTGACAATATCCCCAGCCGTAACAAGCAACTGTCCAATAAACTGTATGAGATCGGGAAGATTATCGTCACTGTCATTATCTCTTGTTTTTCCGCTCTTTACGCCTTTGCCATGGTAATCACGGTTATATGCGATATGAATCCCTCATTTCATGAAAGCGTGCTGTACTAATTTATTCTTTATGGTTTAGTTAGGTGTCAGTTTACGTTTTTCGACTTACTTGCAGCTGCCACTAGACAATCGCATATCGTTCATGCCATAATAACTTAAACGATTAAGTTATAAGTAACTACCCTATCAAGGAGCTGCATTCCCATCAAAAAAGCTACGTTAAAGGATATTGCAAAAGCCGCCCAGGTTTCCGTCGCTACAGTAAGCTATGTGCTCAACAACGTTACAAACCAGACGATCCCCGATGAGACGAAATGCAGGGTGCTGGATGCTGCAAAACAATTGAACTACGTCCCTAACCTAGCTGCACGGTCGTTAGTAAAGCAAAAGTCCGGGCTAATTGGCATTCTCATCAACCGTTCAAACGATGAGGGCATCTGGAAACAGCTTCGTTATGCCTCATTTATTAATCGGCTTGAGCGCCTGCTTACGGATCGAGGCTACCATGTCGTCTTGTCCAGCCTTGAAGCCTTGAATCCAAAGCTTGATGTGATATCCGAGCGAAATTTAGACGGTATATTTGTAGTAGACGTAATAAGCGAAAATTTCCATCTGATATCCAGTCATTTTTCAGAAGGCGTGCCGCTTATCGTCATTGACAGTATCATTGATGATGCCTTGTTTTATAAAGTGAATTTTGATTATAAAGATGCTTTTGCACAGGCTAGAACTCCCTTACCTATCAATCCAAGCTATCTCATTATGGACAGCTTCAACAATGTCGAGCTTACCCAGTCTATTATGGACAGCAGCGGCATTGCTCCAAGTATGATTCATATGGTCGAAAATGAAGAGCAGCTTAAACGCTTTCTTGAACAGCATGCGGAAAAAGAAGGGATTGTGCTCAATGAGTTCATCGGGATGCTAACAGCCAAGTATGTTAATCCGGCGAAGCTGACTGTCATATGTACGACAGATTGCCCTGACATCCTTCCAGCAGCAGTAACTCGGATTCAGTTTAATCATCGAAAGCCTGTAGAAGCCTTTCAGTTGATGATGACGCTTCTAGACAATCCCATGAATGGACTTGAGCATAAATATATCGAAGTTAAAGCAAGTTCAATCGTGGAATGTGAAGCTAGCAATAACCCTAACGCAGAGTAATCTCTGCCTTTTTCTTCGACAACTTAAACGATTAAGCAGTAATATTGAAAACCGTGCATTGCGTGCTTACGCGGTTATGCTGCAGCCGTCTAGCTATCACTTTGCATCAGTATAAAGGAGGAATAACCTTGCTCGAACTAGCCAAAAAAGCTGATTCCAACGTTTCCCCTGCCCAACAGCAAAATGCCGGTACAACGTCCATTTGGCGCAACCGCTCGTTTATGCTCGTCTTCTCCAGCTATAGCTTATCGCTGCTTGGCAATACGTTCCACAGCATCGCATTAAACCTGTGGGTGCTGCAATCAACTGGCAGCGCCAAGCTGATGTCGGCTGTGCTCATCACCCACCTTGTCATCAGCATGCTTTTTGGCTCATTCGCGGGTACGATTGCGGATCGCACCGATCGACGCACCTTGATGTGGGCAACGGATATCGTTCGTTTCATCCTTGTAGCCGCCATCGCCGTCCTTATTTATTTGCCGAACGTGCCTTTTATTTATGTCGTCATTTTAACCGGGCTTGTGGCGTTTGCTGGTGTGTTTCGAACGCCTGCCTTCCAAGCCTCGCTCATCGAAATTGTAGGCAAAGAGCAGCTGTCTAAGGCTGTAGGCGCGATCAGCATTTCCGATAATATCATTCGAATATCCGGATTCGCGCTTGGGGGCATTGCTGTAGCCGCATTTGGCGGGGCTTTTGCGATTGCAATCGATGCCGCAACCTTCCTGCTGTCGGGCATTCTTCTCTTATCAGCGGGTAAGTTCCCTTATAAAGCGGTCAAGGATGAGGCAAAGCCGCAAACCTCATTTAAAGAAGATCTCACAGCTGGCTTCCGCTTTGTTTGGCATGATCCTTTCGCTAAGGCTGTCATTATTTTGCTGCCGCTCGTTATGTTCTTCTTTCTATCTACCTTCATGCTCATTCAAGTCATGGCGGTTCAGGTGTGGCAAGCAAAACCCTTTGTATTCGGGCTAATGGAGGCCTGTATTCCGCTCGGTTATGTCTTAGGCTCTATTTTGATCATGAAGCTTGATGCACGTTTGAAAAGAAGAGGAAATTGGATCATAGGGAGTATGATCCTGATGGGGCCACTATTCATCGTTATTTCACTGCTGCCCTCGGCAACTGCTGCGCTGCCGGTTATTCTTCTTGTCGGCTTCCTCTTCTCATTCAGTACGACGATCATCTTCATCGGGCTGCGAGTAGCGATTGATCCTTCAATGCAAGGCAGAGTATTTGGGCTAATAGGCGCTTTAACAAGCGTTGCACCCCCTGTAGGTTTAGCTGCATTCTCTACCTTATCCGATATTTACGGCCCAGCCGTCATTATAGCTATTAGCGGAGCAGCGATGCTTATTATGGGGCTCTTCGCCTACATTCGAATGAAGTCCATACGCGAATTCAACTAATCGTTATCCCTTTAATGAACAGCCGACGAGCCGGAAAGCTGGAAAATAAATAAGGATAGGAAGGAACCTACATGCAGCGGATAAAAAAGAGGGAACCGCACCCGATGTGCGATTCCCTCCATTCGTTTTATTTCAAAATAACCGTGCTATACGCCGGCAGCGTCAGCTTGCTGCCTTCCAGCTTCGCACCGCTATTAGTCGCACGGGCTAACTCCTTGAACTCGCCAAACGTTTTCGACGGCTGCAAATCTGCCGTTTGCGCCTCGCCCGATAAATTGTGCACGACGAGTACCCGTTCGCTAGCGAGAACGCGGACATAAGCACTCAGCTTCTGGTTAGCAGGCTCCAGCTTAAACGCCGCAATCCCCCCATCGCGCAAAGCCGGCTCCTCGTTCCGCCACTTGATAAGCTCGCGATAATGATTCAGCATCGACTGCTTATCAGCCGACTGCGCTTCGACGGATACCGAAGCCTCATCCGCATTAAAACGCGATTTCTCCCATGTCGTCTGCCCTTCGCCTCCGCTTGCTGCGCTGTACCACAGCATAGGCTCGCGAATATACTCATCCGGCTTAGCGCCTTTCATGCCAAGCTCCTCGCCATAATAAAGATATGGCGTGCCCGGAAGCGTAAGCAGCATAGCAGCAGCCATCTTCGCATGATCGACATTGCCGCCGAGTACAGTCATAGCACGATTTTGATCATGGTTGCTAAGGAAAGGCGCATCAACGAATGTGCCGCCTGAAGACTTCTCATATACGCCGTATGCACGGCCTAACGAGAAAGCAAGATCGGCATCCTGCTCCGAGCTTGCCGCACTAAGCAATCGGCCAGCAAGATCAAAGTGGAAAGCCGAATTCAGCGCTTGATCGAAGTATGGAGCAATAACGGTCAGCGAATCCCATACCTCACCGATCAAATAAGCATCCGGCTTCACTTTACTCATGCCTTTGCGAAACTCCTGCCACCAAACCTTATTTTTCGCTTGTATCTCCGGCGTGCTTGCCGTTGAAGCAAAATCGCCATAGATATGCTTGGCAGCATCAAGGCGGAAGCCGTCTAATCCCTGCTCAAGCCAATATTGGCCGATTTTGATCATTTCCTCGCGAACCTTCGGCTCATCAAAATTAAGGTCAGGCATGCCTTCCCAGAAGACGCCCAAATAGTTAAGGCTGCCATAGCTGTGCCATGGGTCGCCTCCTACCGCGCCGTCCGCTCTTGCCTGTTCACCCGGCTTCGCAAAGGTATACCAGCTGCGGTAAGCGCTTTTCTCATCCGCGAGCGCTTCCTTAAACCAAGGATGCTCCTTGCTCGTATGATTCACGACAAGATCCATAATGACTTTGATGCCGCGTTTATGCGCTTCATCTAGTAGCTTCTTCAAGTCATCCAGCGTACCGTACTCCGGATTAACCGCGTAGTAATCGGTTGTATCATAGCCGTGGTAGCTAGGTGAGGCGTTGATCGGCATAAGCCAAATGCCGCTAACGCCAAGCTCCTTCAAATAATCAAGCTTGGCGGTTACGCCATTCAAATCGCCAATTCCGTCGCCATTCGTATCATAGAAGGAACGGACGAATATTTCATAATACACGCCGCCAGGCTGTTCATCTACTGTATAAGCAGCAGCGACTGCCTCCTCGCCTGCGCTTTGCTCTGCCGTTTCTTCCAATGGCTCAGCAGCCGGTTTCCCGCTATTGCTTCCTTCATCTGAAGAGCAAGAAGCGAGCACGGCAAGTAAAATCGAACCTAGCAAAATCGCTGCCGCAAAACGCAAACGTTTATGTTTCATACTCTTATCCTTTCGAAGCGCCGGACATCAGCCCTTGTACAAGGAAGCGCTGGAGGAAGACGAACAACAGCGTGATCGGAATCGCAATCAAAACCGCGCCCGCAGCGAACAGCGTAAAGTTACTGTTCTGGTAGGAATTAACGAGGTCCCACATGCCGACAGCGAGCGTCCAGTTGTCTTTGCTGCGAAGCACCAGTCTCGCAAAGATAAAGTCCACCCATGAGCCAGCGAACGAAGTCAGCGCCACATAGGTCAGCATTGGACGCGACAGTGGAAGCATAATTTTCACAAATACTTGAAGATGGGACGCGCCGTCGATCCGAGCCGCTTCATCGAGGCTCCGCGGAATGGTATCGTAGAACCCTTTGACAACGAAGCCTCCAAGCACTGAGCCCGCTGAATATACGATAATGAGCGCCGCATGCGTATCGAGCAGGTTAAGCTGCAGCAAGAAGATGAAGATTGCGATCATGCTCATGAAGCCCGGGAACATGCCGAGTACAAGCATAATCGTCAGCGTCATTTTGCGCCCGCGGAAGCGGAAGCGCGACAATGCGTACATGCTGAGCGTGACTAGGATCGTAGAGAAGATCATCGTCAGCGTCGCAATTTTTAAAGTGTTCATATACCAAACCCCATAACGGAAGCTTGGGCTCGTGAACAACTCTTTATAGTGAACCAAAGTGAACGTATCCGGAATGAGACTTTCGCTAAATAGAGCCGTACCCGGCCGAAGCGAGGAAAGCAGCACCCAAAGAGCAGGATAGACGGCACAGATCGCTATACCGATCAGAATGATATAGCTAAGCGTCAGACGCACAACATTTGCGGTTTTGCGGCCCATTTTCATTGAATCATATCCTCCTCTTTAAATGACCGCGAGCGGCGATAGTTGTAAATGGAGAACGACGCCACGATGATAAAGATTATGATGCCGATCGCAGATGCCATATTGAATTGGCTATTGTTCAGCGTAAGCTTATACAGCCAGGTTACGAGCAAATCGGTGCTGCCCGCGTACTGATAATCCCCTTTTACCGGATCACCGTTCGTCAGCAAGAAAATAACGTTAAAGTTATTCATATTGCCTGCAAATTGTGTAATGAGAATCGGAGCGGTAGAGAACAAAACAAACGGCAGCGTAATGATACGGAATTTCTGGATGCCAGTCGCGCCGTCTACATCAGCCGCTTCATACAAGTCTTTAGGAATAGCAGTCAATACGCCGAGAATTAGAACCATCGATACCGGAATACCAATCCACATATTAACGATAATAACCGTGACCTTCGCCCAAAAGGGATCAGTGAGCCAAGGCAGCTTGCCCATTCCGAAGTAGCCTAGGTATTGGTTGATCGGACCAAATTGTCCGTTGAACAAGTTTTTCATAACGAGCAAAGAAATAAGCTGCGGAATCGCGTACGGAATGATGAACAGCGTCCGCCAAAGCTTTTTAAAACGAATCCCCTTCTGTTCAATAAGCAAAGCAACGAGCAAACCGCCGAAATAGGTCGTTACCGTTGCGATAATCGCCCATACAATCGTCCACGTAAATACGCCCACGAAGGTATGGCTCCATGTCTTGAGCGTCAGCAGGTTAGCAAATGTTTGAAAGCCTACCCAGTCAACCAGCTTTGCTGGCGGAATATGATCAGGCGACGCATAGTTGGTGAACGCAAGCATGACCATGAAGATAATCGGCATGATGGTTAGAAACAAAACGCCCAGCGCCGGCAGCGTAAGCATCAAGTGCGGAAAATTACGATCCGTCAAATGTGCCAGCGTTTGGCTGAAGCTTGCAGGCATGACTCCTTCATCTCTTTGCTTGCCGTTCCGATATGCATCGCGGATATTCATAACATAGATAATGACAAAAAGTATGAATAAAATTAACGTAATTAATCCGCTTATTAATAGAAAGATCGAGTGATCTCCTTCTACCCGAACACTGATTTTGCCTATTTTCTCAAGACCTTGCGTTTTGTCCCCGAGTGTTACAATGCCCCAGATAGCTCTCCCTAAATTCGGGATAAAATACATAAGCGCTGCCGCTTCGACAGCGAGCATAATTAAACCTTTTATTATTTGGCGGTTATACAATTGGCCAAGACCCATTACGAGTAACGACAATATAGCCGCGGTGCTGCGATGACGATTCATCCCGCCTGGCTCCCTTCCTTTCATATAAAAAAACATCCTGCTGTATCTGTACGGAAAGTTACGGCTTATAGACATCGGTTTACCCGCCGAATGGATTCGGCGGGCAAGCCCGATTAAATGCTATTATTTTGCTGTTGCTGCGCCATTGTTAGCGTCTTTAATTTGTTGAACGGCATTGTCGAGCGCTTCTTTTGCGTCTTTGCCGGAGTTCCATACGTCAGCGAAAGCTGCGCCGATCGGGCTCCAAACGTTGCCCATCTCAGGAATGGATGGCATTGGCGTCGATTGGTTAAACTGCTCCAGGAAGCCCTTAACAACTTCGTTGCCTTGTACAGTAGAATCTGCTGCTGCTTCAATGTTCGCAGGAATCGCGCCTGTCAGCTCAAAGTTTTTCAACTGCGCTTCTTTAGTCGAAGCATAGTAGGAGAATAGACGAGCTGCGTTCGGGAATTTCGAGAATGAGTTAACATACCAAGCTTTAATGCCAGAGAAGGAAGAAGCCGGTTGGCCGTTAATGCTTGGCAATGGAGCTACGCCGAAATCAATTCCTGCGTTTCTGTAATCGCCAATCGTCCAAGGACCGTTAATATCCATTGCCAGCGTACCGCCAATGAACAAGCCTTTTTTGATATCGTAGTTGATATCACCGGAGTTCAAAGGCAAGATGCTGTCTTTCAGGGAACCGTAGTATTTCAGGCCAGCGATTGCGCCTTCTGTGTTAAGGCCGATATCTTCTTTGTTTTGACCGTTATCGCCATATACATAGCCGCCAGTGGAGATGAACGGGTAGCTGAAGTAGAAGTTACCTACATCCCACATCAAGCCGTATTTGTTGTTTTTCGTATCGTTGAACGTTTTGGAGAACGCTACAACCTCATCGAACGTTTTTGGAGCTTCTTTGATTAGAGCTTTGTTATAAAATAGCGCATATGTCTCAACCGAACGCGGGTAGCCGTATAGTACGCCGTCATACGTTACCGCATTTACAGCGATTTCTGAGTTCGCGCTTTTGGATTGCTCTTCGTAGTAATCATTTGGCAAAATCAAACCAGCCGTTACAGCTTTACCAAGGTTATCATGCGGGAACAATACAACGTCTGCGCCCAAACCGGCAGGTCCGTCTGTTACCAGCTTGTTAACTTGATCGCCTGCGCCGATTTCCTCGAATTTAATTTCAATGCCGTATTTTTCCGTGAATTCCTTCGCGATTGCTTCAACGAATGGACGCTCTTCTTTACTTTCCCATACTAGAAGCGTTGCGCCCTCTTCAGGAACGATCTCTTCAGCTGCAGCAGCACCTTCATTCGTGTTGCCCGCTGTATTGTTCGCTGGAGCATTCGTTGCATTTCCAGCACTTTCTGCGTTGCCGCCCTTGTTCGATCCGCCGCATGCGGAAACAATAAACAAAGCTACGATTAATGACATTACAAACCACTTTTTCATGCTAGGTAATCCCCCTCCATAATGTGCTTCATGCCTTTTTTTGAACTAGCGCCTTCCAAACAATTCCTTTAGCCCATTTTCATAAAATGCCAGCTTCATACAAACAATAGGCGAAACAATGAGATACGCCACGCCAATAAAAAGCATAGAGCATCATCCGCGCAAACGTTTGTACAAGAACCGCTAGAAAATGCTGTGAAATCGGCTAATTAACCGTTTCACCCTTTTTTAAGACTATAAAATTGTCTTGTAAGCGTTCTAATCGTGGTTTCATCATACAACAGTGCATACAGTTTGTTAAAACGTTTGCACAGTTCAATTTTCCATATAAATAATACGTTAGCTTTCATTTTCGCCTATTTTCTCTATTTGTTTCAGTTTTTTATCATTTGTATATCGCTTTCCTAAGATATATATTTACTTTTAGACAACAGTTGCATTAGGATGAAGCATATTAGCACATGCACAAATGATTGCGCGATGGGGGCTCAAATATATATGGTAACCATTAAAGATATTGCAAAAGCAGCCGGTGTATCGCCCTCTACTGTATCCAGGGTCGTTTCGAACCACCCTCGTATAAGTAAGGCAACTACCCAAAAGGTAAAAAGAATAATGGAGGATATGGGCTATCATCCGAATGTAATGGCGAAGAGCCTAGTATCCAAGACCACCCAGACATTAGCCATTATGCTGCCTCGTCCTGCAGAAGAGCTTTTCCAGGATTTTTTCTTCGGAGAGCTGCTTCGCGGAATACTAACTCAATCCACGCGTGCAGGCTACGATATGCTGCTTACTGCTGCCACCTCTCCAAGCGATGAGACCGAAACGATTTCCCGCCTTGTGTTCGGACGCAGAGTTGACGGCGTGATTTTGCTATCCTCCAGGGTTAATGACCCCTTAATCGATCTATTGAACAAACATAACTTTCCTACTGTTTTAATTGGCCGTACGGAGGATCGTCCTAACATCCTATCTGTCGACAATAACAACGAACAAGCAGCCTATGATGCTACTCAGCACTTAATTTTACAAGGCCATGAAAGAATCGGCTTCGTCAGCGGTCCTCCTTCATTGACCGTTGCGCATGACCGGATGCAAGGATATCGCAGAGCGATGCAAGAGGCAGGTCTGACCGTTAAATCGGAATGGATCGTGGAAGGCGAGTTTTTGCAGCAAAGCGGCTATCGCGCGATGTCATTTATGATGAGTTTGCCCGAGCGGCCTAGCGGCCTTGTCGTTATTGACGATGTTGTCGGCTTCGGCGTATTGCGAGGCTTAACAGAGCTGGGCTACAAGGTTCCCGATGATCTCAGCATTGTAAGCTTCAATAACATCGCCCTATCCGAGCTTGCAACGCCTCCAATCAGCTCTATCGATATTGGAACTTACCAGCTTGGCTACACCGCTTCTCAAATGTTAATCCGATTCATTCAAGAGGAAAGCGTGCACCAGAACCGCATGATCATTCCGCACAGGCTGATCGTTCGCGAATCTTCTATTCAAACCGTATCCAAAAGGAGTTGACAGCATGTCAAATAAAAAACCGTTTTTAGTGGATGCCATTATCGGCAATTCCAAGTTTCTCGCATCGCTTGGCCGCACAGGCAAAATGTACCGCCTGTGGTGGCCAAACATTGATTTGCCGCAGCATGTGGATGCTATTCGCACCGGCATTCAGCGGGATCAATCCCCCGTATCTTGGTTTGATGAAGAGTCGGATGGCTGGAAGCATGAGGCTAAATATGTGGACAAAACCAACATTTTTGACGTTAGCGCTCGTTCCGAGCAGCAGCCCATTCAAGTAGGAAGCGTCCATTTTGCTGTTCCTGGCCAAGATATTATCGTTCGTGAATATACATTCACGAACAGCAGCGATCAGCCTGCTTCCTTCTCATTTATCGTTCATTCTTCCTTCCTAGTCAGCGAGAATCAGCTATACAATACGACGATGTTTAATGCCGCTAACGACTCGTTGGTTCACTTTCGCCATAAGTACTATTTTGCGCTTTCAAGTGCAAACGTGTGCACAGGATACCAATCTGGACTTGCTTGGGAGTTAGCTGGGCAAGGCGAGTTAAATGGCAAAAACATTGATATGAGGCCAGACGGCGCTTTAAAATGGCGCATCGATGAGTTAGCGGCTGGTGCATCTGTTTCCATTCCCGTCTATATAACAGCTGGTCATGACGAAGAAAGCGTGCTGCAACAAATGCGGACTGCAAAAAGCAAGCCAAGCTCGGAATGGATCGCCGAAACGTCGGCTTACTGGAATGAATTTTTGGCTGAGGCTGCACCTTGTCCTATTCCTGACGCCGAAATTTCTGATTTATATGACCGTTCCTTGCTTATGTTTAAGCTCATGTCCGATGAGGAAACCGGCAGCATCATTGCAGCTCCGGAATTCGATGAAAATTTTGTGCGCTGCGGGGGCTATTCGTATTGTTGGGGCCGAGATGCCGCATTCATTACGACCGCGCTTGATAAAGCAGGTCTTGGCGCGCTATCCGACAGCTTCTATGCTTGGACGCTTACTGCGCAATCGCCTGACGGCTCATGGCAGCAGCGACATTATCATGATGGCAGCCTCGCTCCATCCTGGGGACTTCAAATTGATGAAGGCTCGTCGATCATCTGGGGAATGTGGCAGCATCATTTGGAGCAGAAGGATCATTCTTTTGCCAAGCAGGTATGGCCTGCCGTGGAGAAAGGCGCTTCCTTCCTGATGGGCTTCCTAGACGCGGAGAGCGGATTGCCTAAACCGAGCATCGACCTGTGGGAAGAACGTGAAGCATCTCATACGTACTCCTCTGCCGCTGTATATGGCGGTTTGACGGCAGCTGCCAGCTTTGCGGAGCTAGCAGGCAGCCTTAAGCTTGCAGCCGAGTGGAAGGCCGCGGCAGAGCGGATTTCGGCATCGATTAATGAGCTGTGCTGGAATGAAGAAGGCGGACGGTTTTACCGCGGCGTAAATCTTACCGTTCAAGCTGGCAAATATGAGCAAGCGATTGCTTCGGGTGCTACGGGTTTTGTATCGGATAGCATCAAAGGCTACCAAAAGCATACCCTAAACCACGATCCAGTCATTGATGTCAGCTTGCTCGGCATTGCGGTTCCTTTCGGCGCCGTTCCAGCAGACCATGACCGTATGCGTCGTACCGCTGATGCAGTAGAAGCCGCATTGACCGTGCCTGGCGTAGGCGGGATCAAGCGCTATGAGGATGACATCTATATCGGAGGCAATCCATGGATTCTCACTACTTTATGGCTTGCTCACTATCGCATTGAAACCGGAAGCATCGACGAAGCGAAGCAATTGCTGAAGTGGGCGATCGATCACCGCACAGAAACAGGCTTGCTCCCCGAGCAGGTGGACAAAAACACCGGTGAAACGGCATGGGTAGTCCCTCTTACCTGGTCGCATGCAATGTTTATCTTAACGATCTTCATGCTTGCGGAAGCGGAGATTAAGGCAGCAGAGGCTGCGCGAGTATAATAACAAAAGAAAGCCGACGGTAGATTTTGACCGTCGGCTTTCTTTTGTTAAGTCACGGCATTACATCGTTCCATTGCAGAAACTACTACAGAAACCTAACATGACTACCTAAATGAGGAGCCGCACCGCAGAAATGCAGCAGAATTAGCTTAAAATTGAAAAGTCCGGCGGGATGAGAGGTTTCTGTTAGTTTGGGCATGCTGATTGGTGAGAGACTCCTGCATTAGCAGCTGCAATAAGGAACGGCAGCAAGGAGATGCATTAGAATTGATGTCACCTTGGCCATTCCTGTATTAGCTAACTCCTCCCCCATTTAAGCTAAGGCCGTACGAATCTATACGAGTACATCCGAATTGTTTCAGCATATAGCCTCCATCATTTAAGAAATAATCATCATCCTGTTTCATTTCTAAGAAATCGGTGTATTAATATTGACAAACCTCTTCTAGTTTGTAATAATTATAAACAAGGAGTTAGTCTAAATCACTAACACCACCTACAATCAACATTACCATTTTCGTATTCGCAGACTGCAAATAGCGCAGACTACCATCAGAAAGGATGATTATCATGACAACAACAACTAAAACAAACACAACCGTACAACAACATTTGAACCGCCAAATCGCCAACTGGAGCGTGCTTTACATCAAGCTTCATAATTACCACTGGTATGTGAAGGGCTCCCAGTTTTTTACGTTGCATGCGAAGTTCCAAGAGCTTTATGAAGAGGCCGCACTTCACGTAGATGAGATTGCGGAGCGTCTGCTAGCGGTGAAAGGCACGCCAATCGCAACCATGAAGGATTATTTGAAAACCTCAAGCATTGAAGAAGCTTCCAATAAAGAGGATGCTACGCAAATGGTCGATCAATTAATTAAGGATTTCACGACGATTATCGGCGAGCTGAAGGAAGGCATGGAAGCTGCTCAAAAGGCTGATGACGAAACGACGGCCGATATGCTTCTAGCCATTCATACAACGCTTGAGAAGCATGTGTGGATGCTGAGCGCATTTAACGGTAAATAAGCGGCTACAGCATAAGACGAGGGTGTCTCAGGAGCAAAATCGCTCCTGGGGCATCCTCGTTTGCTTTCCTATAGTCTCCAAAATGCTGCATAACAAAAACAGTTCTTCCTAGCAGGAAGAACTGTCCGTTCGATATTTAACTTAATCATCTAACTCATTAACAGCCTGAATTTTAAACAAGCGTCACACTACAGCTGCCTACAGACGTACCCGCCCATAATGCTTGCAACTGGTCGCCCTCATGCAAAGCAGCTACGCCCGCTGGCGTTCCCGTGTACAGGATGTCGCCGGCGCCAAGCCCGTAGTTCTCGCCTACGTACTTGATCAGCTCGGAGACGCTAAACAGCATATCGCTTGCTTTTCCGCGCTGCGCTTCTTCCCCGTTGCGAAGCAGAACAAATTCGTTCTCAGCAAGTGCTGCTGCACCCGGATACGCCAGCCATTCGCCAAGCGGAGCCGAGCCTTTGAAGCCTTTGGCAGCAAGCCACGGCTGTCCCTTCGCTTTCAGCTTGGATTGTACGTCGCGCAGCGTTAGATCGAGCCCAAGCGCCATACCATCAATACAAAGCTCGGTATCGATGCCCGGCTCGTAAGCTCGGCCGATTCTTAGCACGATTTCCAGCTCAAAATGCACCTCGCCCACATTTCCAGGCAGCTCGACAACGTTACCCGCCATCGGAACGACGGCATGAGACGGCTTCGTGAATACGAGCGGCTCCTCAGGCACCTCATTGCCCAGCTCCAATGCGTGAAGTCTATAATTACGACCAATGCAATAAATGTTGCGAATATCGCTTTTGCTCATGAATCATACCGCCTCTCTCCAATATTAATGCTGTTAATATAATTTCAAGCGCATATGCTGCAGCATACTTTTTCTTTACTCCAGCCTGTAATTTTACTTCTGAGAAGCAATCTGCTCAGCCAATTCGTTAAGCTCTGCCCAGCGGTCCATCAACTGCTCCAGCTTTTCTTCCAGCTGCTGCTGCTCCGCCATTAGCTCCTGCAATCGCCCGGAATCGCTGCTTGCTTCTTCCATACGGACAGCAACATCAGCCAGTGACGTTTCCGCTTCCTCAATCCAGCCGTCAATTTGCTCAAAGTCCCTTTGCTCCTTGTAGGACATTTTGAGCGCACGCTCTTTGCCGCCTGTCGACTTCGCCGCAGGCGCTGCCTTACTGCTGGAATCAACAGCTGCTGCCTGTTTTGGAGAAGCGGCAGTCGCTGGCGCAACATGGCCATGCTTCTCGACAAACGCCTGATAATCCGAGTAATTGCCAGTGTGGTGAGCAATAACGCCATCGCCTTCGAATGCAATAATCTTGTCCACCGTACGGTCTAGGAAGTAACGATCATGGGAGACGACAAACACGACTCCCGGGAAATCATCCAAATAATCCTCCAGCACGGTCAAGGTCGAAATATCCAAATCATTCGTCGGCTCATCCAGCAGCAGCACATTCGGCGCATTCATTAATACGCGCAGCAGCTGCAAGCGGCGCTTCTCGCCGCCGGACAGCTTGGAGATCGGTGTCCACTGCATCGTTGGCGAGAACAAGAAACGCTCCAGCATTTGAGCAGCCGATATCGTTGTGCCGTCCCCTGTTTTTACCTGCTCTGCGCCCTCGCGAATATATTCAATCACGCGCAGCGATTGATCCATTTCCTCATGCTCCTGCGAGAACCAGCCCAGCTTAACGGTTGCGCCAAGCTCGACCGTCCCTTCATCCGGCGTTAACTGGCCGGTAATGAGCTTCATCAACGTAGACTTCCCGCTTCCGTTGCGCCCAACGATTCCGACACGATCCTCAGGAACGGCAATATAGCTAAAGTCACGAATGAGCGTACGGTCGCCGAAGCGTTTCGTAACGTCTTCGATTTCAACGATTTTCCGTCCCAGCCTTGTTGAAGCAACGGATACGTCCATCTTGCCGCCCGCTTGCTTAGGCGCATCCGCTTTGAGAGCCTCGAACCGATCGATACGCGCCTTCTGCTTGGTCGTTCTCGCCTTAGCGCCTCGTCTAATCCAAGCCAGCTCATTGCGCAGCAGGTTTTGCCGCTTCGACTCCGTTGCCGCTTCGCGTTCCTCACGGTCAAGCTTCAGCTCTAGAAAGCGGCTGTAGTTCGCTTGGTAAAAGTGGGCCTGTCCTTTATCCAGTTCAATGACCCGGTTGCTGACACGATCGAGGAAATAGCGATCATGCGTAATCATGAGAAGCGCGCCTCTGCGCTTTTGCAGCATGCCTTCCAGCCACGCCACCGAATCGTTATCGATATGGTTCGTAGGCTCGTCCAGAATGAGCACATCCGACGGAAGCAATAGCGCAGCCGCCATGGCGACACGCTTGCGCTGACCGCCCGAGAGCGTCTCCACCTTCGCTTCAAAATCATAGATGCCAAGCTTGGACAGCGCCATCTTCGCGTCGCTCTCCAGCTGCCAGGCATCCAGCTCATCCATAAGCTGATTCGCCTTGATCAGCTTCTCCTGCAGCGCTTCATCACTCGGCTTCAGCTCGATCGCTTCCATCGCAGCCGCATACGCCTGAACGGCTCTTAGCTGCGGCGAATCTCCGCCAAGCACGTGCTCCAGCGTCGTTTCATTAGGAGCGAACACAGGGTCCTGCGCCAGCATTCTTACCGTAACCCGGTTGCCAATTGACACGGTGCCCGAATCCGCTGTATCAAGGCCCGCGATTACTTTGAGAAAGGTTGATTTCCCAGTACCGTTCACGCCGATGATGCCGACTTTATCGCCATCCTCTACGCCAAACGTGACATTTTCGAACAACAGCTTCTCGCCATAGCTCTTCGTTATATGTTCAACAGACAATAAATGCATAAGGCAAACCTACTTTTTCGAATAGTATAGCTGCAATTGCAGCCTCTCGTATCATACCACAAAAAGGCTCTATCTTCACTTGGAGGCGGCCTGGGAAGACCCTTTATCGCCTGCATGAATTAGCAATCATAAAGATGCTCCCATAGGCCGATATAACGAGTACGAGGAAGGAGTGATTCCGCATGGGTAAACCTTATTTATTTATATTTACCGGCACCAGTGGTTCCGGCCGCAAGACCGCGGCGCACAAAGCCCTGCAAGGAACCGGCATCGCGCATATCCCCTCCTGCACAGATCGGCCGCCGCGTGACAAAGAGCGTCCCGATATGGACTATCGCTACGTAAGCAAAGAGCAATTCGATCAGATGCAAGCGGAAGGCCTATTCACCGAATCGGTCAAAATCGACCAATACCGCTACGGAATCGGCAAGCGCTATCTGGATATGGCTCACCAAGCCGGCAATAGCGTCTATCTCATTTTAAATCGCGATGGCTCGGATACGATTCGCAAGCAGTATGGTGACCGCGCCATTCGCATCTTCCTCTACGTCGATAAGAACACAGTATCCGAGCGGCTCGAGAGCAAAGGCACGCCATACGAGGTGATCGACAGCTACCTGCGCCATTACACGGAAGAGGTCACCTATCGCAAATCTTGTGAGCATGTGATAGAGAACCTATCGCTTGAGCGGACAGTCCAGCAAATTAAAGCAATCATAGACAGCTATTTGAAATAAACCTCGCCACATAGCAAAAGGGCCAGCGCTTCGTCATCACGTGACGGGCGCCGGCCCTTTGCTTGTATTAACGTTTTCCGATCATATTCTCTGGACGAACAAACTCATCGAACTGCTCGGAAGTGAGCAAGCCGCTTGCGATAGCCGATTCCTTGAGCGTAAGTCCTTTTTTGTGTGCGTTCTTCGCAATGGCAGCTGCATTCTCGTAGCCGATGTGCGGGTTAAGCGCGGTAACGAGCATGAGCGATTGATCAAGATTGCGCTTGATTGCCGCTTCGTTCGGCTCAATGCCAATCGCGCAGTTGTCGTTAAACGAAACCATGCCATCAGCCAGCAAAGCTACCGATTGCAAGAAGTTATAAATAATGACAGGCTTGAACACGTTCAGCTCGAAGTTGCCTTGGCTTGCCGCCATCGAAATAGCTGTATCGTTTCCGATAACTTGACATACGGCCATCGTCAAAGCTTCGCTTTGTGTTGGGTTTACTTTACCTGGCATGATAGAGCTGCCCGGCTCGTTCTCAGGAATCGAGATTTCGCCGATGCCGCAGCGGGGGCCGCTTGCGAGCCATCTTACATCATTGGCGATTTTCATCAAATCAGCAGCGAGCGCTTTTACAGCGCCATGCGTGTATACGATTTGATCGTGGCTTGTGAGCGAGTGGAATTTGTTTTCCGCTGTCACGAACGTTTTGCCTGTAAGAGCCGTTACTTCTGCCGCAACCGCCACCGCAAAATCAGGGTGCGCGTTAAGGCCTGTTCCAACAGCCGTGCCGCCAAGCGCTAGATCGCGCATCGTATCTACGCTTTGTACAAGCATAGCGCGCGTTCTGTCCAGCATCGAATACCAGCCGCTGATTTCTTGGCCAAGCGTAATTGGCGTAGCATCCTGAAGATGCGTACGGCCGATTTTTACGATATCGTTAAACTTCTCCGCTTTCGCGCGAAGCGTGCCATTAAGCAAATCAAGCGATGGAAGCAAGCGGTTCTCCAGCGCGATAACGCCTGCGATATGCATAGCGGCAGGGAATGTATCGTTCGAGCTTTGCGAGCGATTAACGTCATCATTCGGATGAATGCGCACATCGCTGCCGCGTTCAGCCAAAAGCCCGTTCGCACGGTTTGCGATAACCTCATTCACGTTCATGTTCGTTTGCGTGCCGCTGCCTGTTTGCCATACAACGAGCGGGAAATGGTCATCCCATTTGCCTGCTACGATTTCGTCTACCGCTTCACCTATAATAGCCGATTTTGCTGCATCCAACACACCGAGCTTCTCATTCGCCTGAGCGGCAGCCTTTTTGATGTAAGCCATCGCGTAGACGACCTCAATCGGCATGCGCTCTCCGCTAATTTTAAAGTTTTGCAGGCTTCGTTGTGTTTGCGCTCCCCAAAGCTTGTCCGCAGGAACCTGAATTTCACCCATCGTGTCCTTCTCAATCCGGTAATCCATTAATTGAACGACTCCTTTAACCATTTGGTTTGTCACTTCATGACCCTGTTTCTGTTATAACGCTAATCTAGCTGAGAATCAAGCAATCATGCCCAAAACGATTGGAAGATCGCAAACAATTGACAGGAATTCGAACATTATTCGAGCTAAGAAATAACTGCTGCGTACGTTTTCCCGAAAATGCCGCGCTTCTTATTTTCTCTGCAGCGTGCAGCCATTCTCTTCTACCTCAATAAATACCGCCCGCTCGTCGGGCTGATTATTCGGCGTATGCATGGCCAGCATCAGCTTGCCATCCAGTGAGCGGAACAGCATGCCATGTCCGCCGTCCTCTGGAAACAGCGTCTCGTCATCCTGCTTCCATGGTCCCTTAATACTGCCTGATTCCGAACGTGCAATGCCGATCGCATAGCCATTCTTCGAGCCGCTTGACCATAACATCAACAGCTCGCCTGCTTTATTTCGGAATAGGAAAGGGCCGTCTGTTACAAATACGTTCTTGTCTTCTCCACCCGCAACCGTCCAAGGCGCTTCCGAGGCTGCGAATAGCGTAATCGGCTCTCCTGCTGCTTCGCTCAGATCCTCTGTTAGAGGAATCGCACACATTTTCCCATCCTTCACCTGCACCCACTCCTGGCAAAATACCATCCAAAGCGCGCCATTCTCGTCAATGTGCAGCGTACCGTCCAGACACTCCCAATCGGGCGGCGTGACTGGCTTGCTGCTAATCGGCTCAAACGGACCAATCGGGCTGTCTGCTTTTAAAATTTGCGTTGCGCGGCGCTTATCCTCCGACTTAAAGGAAGCGAACATATAATAGCTGTTATTGTGAAAATAAACCTCAGGCGCCCAAAAATGATGATCCGCCCAAAAGCCCGGCGCAGGACGGAAAGCCGGATATGGACCGTCCCATTGCTCTAGATCGGTGCTTTTGTACGTATCGAAGCCGGTTCCCGGGCCTGACCACACGTTGTGGTCGGTTGTTCCGTAGAGGTAATAGCATTGCTCTTGTTCACTTACGAGTATGTACGGATCACGAATTCGAATTTGGTCAATAGAAAGCATGGGATAAATATCCTCCTAAGGTTTTATCGTGGAATAAAATGGTAGAAAGGTGATGAAAAACCCCCGATAGAGGCGTTTACTCTCCATCAGGGGTTTCCGATTACAGTCCTTTCGCTTCGCGGTACGCGGCGATGTAGGCGGCTGCTTTTTTCTCAATGAGCGAGAAGTCTCCGGTTTTTACTGCATCCTTTGTCAAATCGGAGCCAATGCCGACTGCAACTGCGCCTGCTTTGATCCAATCCTTCAAGTTGTCGAGCGAGACGCCGCCAGTCGGCATCACGTTAGCCTGCGGCAGCGGGCCTTTTATAGAAGGAATTACACTTGGCGAGTACAGATTGCCTGGGAATAGCTTTACGATATCTACACCGAGCTCAAGCGCGGTTTGAATTTCGTGAATGGTCATCGTGCCTGGCAAAATCGGAATCGAATATCTGTTGCACAGCTTGATTGTATCCGGGTTAAGTGCAGGCGATACGACGTATTCAGCCCCTGCTAGTATGGCAGCGCGCGCTGTCTCCGGGTCAAGCACGGTGCCAACGCCGATAATCGCGAAGTTGTCCGCTTCAGGAGATACGTCGCTTGAATATTCCTTCGATAATTGCTCGATTGCACGAAGCGCAAAAGGTACCGTCATCGTAATTTCAATCGCTTTAATACCGCCCTTGATCGCGCGGCGCGACATTTCCACTACTTCTTCTGGCGAGTCTGCGCGCAATACCGCCACAACGCCCGCTTCCGTTAGCTGCTGCAGCACTTTAAGCTTTTTCATCTGTTAGTCCCTCTTCCCATTTCGTTCATATTTGTTCGAAAATGTGCACTCTATTACGCTCATTATATGTCGTTTCGACCAAATCATCAATCGTAATTCTATTTTTGATAGTCGATTTCTAGAAACTTTTCAACTTCCGTCACCCAGCGCTCGTTAACAAATTGCACGTGAAGCGGATGCTCGTTATACGCTTCGTAATCCGCTTGATTCGCAAACTCCATCGCGAAGCCGTGGCGATATTCATTTTTTCCACTTACCTGCTTATAGACTTGAAAGTTCGATACGGTTGGAATAGATGTAAGAATACGCTGTCCATCCTCCAAAAACTGACGCTCAGCTTCTGAGCCCTGCTCATGCTTCAAGCTGAAAATAACCGAGTGCAAGATCCACTCTTTCGATTGCGTAGTCATATGCTTCACTTCCTCTTCTATATGAATGGGTATTATTCCTATAAAAATAACATAAACAGGCGTCGGAATGGAACGGCTACGGCGTTTTTGGTTGCAACCCTTTACATTTTCCGCCAGATTCCCTGTGCAGCACTCTGCTTTTTATCGAATGCTGTTTAACCGTCTCTAGTCAAGTTTAAATCTACTAAGGTAAGGCTAGTTCATACTTAGGAGGTTGAGAAATTAATGTTTAAACGCATGGATGAAATCATGATCGAGATCCCGGATGTCGAGAAGCCGGATGCAAATGCCGCGGCTGCCGTACAGGAGCTGCTTGGCGGAAAGTTCGGAGAAATGTCAACGTTAAACAATTACCTGTATCAATCTTTTAATTTCCGTTCCAAGGAGAAGCTTAAACCTTTCTACGATTTGGTGATGAGCATAACGGCGGAGGAGCTAGGACACGTCGAGCTCGTTTCCCATGCGATCAACAAATGCTTGAGAGGTTCAACAGACTATAAAGAGCCCGATGACACTCCGCTCGGTTCTGCTAAAGACGCGCGTTTGTCTTATCACTTTCTTGCCGGCGCTCAAGGCGCCATGCCGTTCGACTCCATGGGCAATCCATGGACAGGTGCCAATGTGTTTAACAGCGGCAATCTAGTGGAAGACTTGCTTCATAATTTCTTCCTCGAATGCGGAGCAAGGACGCACAAAATGAAAGTATACGAAATGACGGATCATCCGGCAGCGCGCGCAGTCGTTGGATTCCTCCTCGTTCGGGGCGGCGTTCACGTGGTTGCTTATGCCAAAGCTTTGGAGATCGCAACAGGCGTAAATGTCACCAAGCTAGTGCCTATTCCATCCCTCAGCAACAAATCGTTCAACGAGGCAAGGAAATACGAAGAAAAAGGCGTGCATACGAAGCTATACACATGGAGTGACAGTGACTTTACCGCGATCGATCAGATCTGGAAAGGAACGCATCCTGAGGATGACCTTCCGCTCGAAGTGATCCAAGGCTCGCCAAAAGGCTTTCCGATTCCAGAAGCGCCTGCGGTCGAAGAGGAATTTGCACCCGGCATTTCCGCCGAGGAGTTCAAGGCAATCGCAAAGCGGTTGAAGCAGGCTGGAAACATTAAGGAATAATGATGGTCTCACACGGTTTACGCTTTTTTTGCTTTGATAGGCGGGAAGGTGCCCGCTAGCTTCAGTGCGGAGTGCGGAGCTTTAGCTGGAAGCTTGTTGTGCAACAGTTCGCAACATTTGACTTGGTCCCCCCAAGGTTGAATGTTATATACTTTAAGCAGACGAAGAACGACGTCCTAGTGCCACCCACGTGGCTTTAGGGCGTTTTTTTATTTTCTGAAGGAGGATGGTTGGGATGAATGAATTTGAACATAGCTATCGCGAGTTTCTCGAATATCATGAGTTGCATCGCTCTGGGGAACGCAAGGGTCGGTTAGTAAGGGGGCATGGTTTCGCCGAAAAGCTGCTGCTGCAAAACGTATGGTGGCCGCTCTTTGGCACATTCCGTAATCTGCATCCAGAATATGAAATCTATGATTGGAACCGCAAATCTCAACTTCTCGACTTCGCCTTCCTTCCGGAGTTTGGCCGCTTTGGCTTGAAGTGCGACGGTTTTCAAAGCCATATCAAAGATATGGATAGAGAAAAGCATAGCTACGCTGTGAATCGAGATAACTTTTCAACTGGCATGGGCTGGCGAATGCTCCACTTCACGTTTGATGATGTACAGCGGCGTCCTGAAATCTGCCGCATGCTGCTTCAAGTAGCACTGGCTCCTCACCTCATTCGCAGCGACTCTGATCATCAACTGAGCCATAAAGACCGGGAAGTACTCCAACTAGCTTGGTCACTAGGACGCAAAATACGCCCAAAAGATGTCCAAAACCATTTACAATTGAATTTCCGCACCTCACGAATCAGACTTCATTCGCTTGTAACAAAAAAACTGCTTAGGCCAATTATTAACGGAAGAGACATACGATTCTATGAGCTGGTTGGAGGATCATTGGAAAAGCTATGCGCCACTTCGCTAATGCAGCGCAAGTGTATCCCTGTATCAGCGGACAGAGGAAAAAATTCATTCATATATTTCCTCATGAACATTCAACACTGACATAATGCTGTCAGGGTTGATCCATTATTATTAAGTTAATAATGATGAGAATGGATGATTGAGGGGGAGATTGCAGCATGGCTACAGCTAAGTCTCAGCATGCACAGACTGCTTCAAATACTACTTCAAATACCGATTCAAATACCGCTTCAAATACTGCAACAGCGCCCATTTTAAGTAAACGCGAGCTTAATCGCGCTCTGCTGGAGAGGCAAATGCTGCTGCGTCGCTCGTGCCTTTCCGTGCTGGAAGCAATCGAAAAATTAGTTGCGATCCAAGCGCAAGCGCCTAATCCGCCCTATTTTGCCCTATGGACACGGCTTGAGGACTTTCGGCAGGAGCAGCTTTCTGCGCTTATAAAGGATCGGCAAGTGGTTCGTATCGCCCTTATGCGCTCAACGATCCATTTGGTCAGCGCACGCGATTGTCTGGCCCTGCGTCCCTTGATTCAACCGGCAATTGAGAAAGGTCTCCTCAGTTCTTACGGCAAAGAACTCCACGGCGTAGACTTGAAAGCGGTTAGCGCAGCAGGACGCGCGCTTGTGGAGGAGCAGCCGCGCACCCCAACCGAGCTAGGCAAGCTGCTCGGAGAGACATGGCCGAACATTGATCCAGCGACCCTCAGCAATGTGATTCGGACATTTGTCCCGCTTATTCAAGTGCCGCCACGCGGAATATGGTGGTCTAGCGGCCAAGCGAAGCATACCTCTGCGGAAGCTTGGCTTGGCAAGTCTTTGGCTGCTTCGCCCTCATTAGAAGATATGCTGCTGCGCTACTTAGCCGCCTTTGGCCCTTCTTCCGTTAAAGACATGCAAATATGGTCAGGTCTGGGCAAGCTTCGTGAGACAGTCGAGAATATGCGTCCGCGACTCCGTACCTTCTCAGATGAGCAAGGCAATGAGCTCTTCGACCTGCCGGGCGCTCCCTTGCCCCCTTCCGACACAGTCTCACCGCCGCGATTTCTATCCGAATTCGACAACATGCTGCTCTCTTACTTTGACCGAAGCCGAATTATTAGCGAGAAGCACAAAGCGCTTGTGTTTACGATAAACGGCATCATTCGAGCTACCTTTCTTATAGACGGATTCGTAAGCGGCACGTGGAAAATAGAACAAAACCGCCAGTCAGCTACTTTGATCATCCAGCCTTTTGAGCCGCTGAGCTCTGCGGATCGAGAGGCGCTGCAAGCGGAAGGCGCTAAGCTGCTTGCGTTCGCAACCGCCTCCACCAAAACGATCGACATTCAATTTGTTAGCTCTGAGTAGGCAATGCAGCCTTTCAGTGCCAATCCGCCAATTTGCCAACCCATAACACGCTTTTCAACAAAAAAGGAGCCGACTGCATAAGTCGCTCCTTTAGCTTTGGCTGTAATATTTTGCTTACCATTAACCATTTACTCCATTAATAACACCCTACGCAACCACATTTACATCCACCTGATCTGTTGCTTTCCGCGAAGTCCGTGATTTACCGCTAAACGACCAATACGTCCACATCCGCAGCAGCCGCTCTAGCGGGCCATTTTTGAACACTCGCAATATATAGCTGGACGCGACCGCTTGAAGGGCATAGATGAGAATCGCAAGCAGCAAGCCATTTAACACTCCGATTTGACCGAACCACCCAAAGCCATAGCCGTAAAATAAAGTGGTACAAATAACCGTCTGCATCAAATAGTTCGTCATAGACATCCGCCCCACCGCCTCGAATGCCGAAATGAAAATCGAGCGCTTCGATAAGAAGGACAACACGAGCGCCAGCCCAAATATATATCCAAGCGCCAGCAATTCTGCCCCAAGCGTAGTCAATACATCATTCCAAGCCCCTTCCGACAGCAGCACGGCTAAGCTCTTAAGCAGCAGGCCAAGCGGCAGCAGGATGGCGGTTGCCCAAATATATCGGCGCCTTTCCCGCTTCGGGTTATGAAACCACTTCTTGCTGGCAGCCGCTATGCCGAACAAAAACATCGGAAGCATGATCAACGGCATTGATAAAATAATGACAATTATAGCGCCCAATGGCAAACCCAGCGGATCTTCATTCATTCGAAAATCCACTACTTCCAAATAGGTTCCCTCGCTATATACCGTAATCGATTGCTCCACATACTGCGTCATTCTTTCCTTCTCTTCGGGCGTGTCGTCCATTAACCCGTAGCTAATGCCTGCTAGAAGCACGCTTAAGATGACGCCCCAAATGATAAGCGTCTTTGGCTTCCTTTTTACAAATAGCAATAAGCAAAAGCCAGTTACCCCGTAGGCGAGCAAAATATCGCCCTCCCACAGCAATAAGGTGTGCAGCAGGCCAAGCACCATCAGCATAAGAAAGCGGCGCACCAACGGTTTTCCCGGTTTAAGCCCCTTTGATACCAAGCTCTCCCTCAGCTTAAACAAGCTGTACCCGAACAAGAACATAAAGATCGGCATAAAACTGCCTTCCACTAAAATAAGCAGCCATTGATGCGCCACATCATCCAGCTTGGAAGGATTGAAATTCCGCATAACTTCCCTACCGTAAATGCCGTATTGAAAAATAATCATATTGGCAATCAATATGCCGAGCAAGCAAAAACCTCGAATCGCATCAATAATACGAATCCGGCTTCCTGTTTCTATTTGGTTAACCATCTCCATCACCTCTTCCACAATCATAATGACTTTTCTTGAACAGTCGGCAAACGGAACTATAACATCAGCTTAACTTTTTCCTACACCGTTCAACTTCTGTTAAGGTTTGTATGCTAGCATATTAACGGGTGATGAATATGAATAAAATTGTTATCGTTGACGATGAGCCGTCTATTGTCAAAATGCTGCAGCTTGTCCTTCAGAAGGAAGGCTTCCAGCATATTTATACAGCAGGAACGTGCCAAGAGGCACTCGATACGATTGCTCGATACGGCGCAGACATCGTTCTGCTGGATGTCATGCTGCCAGACGGCAGCGGATTTGAGCTGTGCTCCAAAATCAGGCAGCTCGGCAAACCGCATATTATATTTTTGACCGCCAAAGCATCGGACCTGGATATTTTAACCGGATTCGCGCTTGGCGGCGATGATTATGTCACGAAGCCGTTTAATCCTTTGGAAATTGCTGCCCGTATCAAAGCGCGGCTCCGCCGAATCGGTGAAATGGACGGTGCCTCAAGCCATGTCCCTCCATCAATAACGGCTTTAACCGCTCAGCAAGTATACAGCTTTGGCCGCTTCCAGCTGAATGAGGCAGCCGGCGAGCTATTGGTGGATCAAAAATCTGTCCCCTGCCCTGCCCAGGTTTTTCAGCTGCTGCTGCATTTTTGCAAAAATCCAGGCATCGTCTTCTCCAAGGGACAACTCTATGAAGCCGTATGGGGCATTGACGGAATGGGTGATGACAATACGGTCATGGTTCATATCCGAAGAATAAGGGAGAGGATCGAATACGATCCCAGCATGCCGACGCATCTCCTTACCGTTCGCGGGCTAGGCTATAAATTAGCCAAGGAGCCAGTAAGCCTATGAAGGTCCAGCGCCGAATGGCTTTTCATTTTACCTACCAGCTCATTATCTATTCCATCCTTATCTTCATAGCGATGATGGTGCTGTTCCTTATCCTTATCAGCAAACTAATGAATGACGATCTCAAACGCAACTTCCATACCGGTGCGCTCAGTTCGATCATAACGGGAAGCTACTATGAGAATGACGAGATTAAGCTTCCTGCGCATTGGACGAAGCTCATTAAAGAGCGCGACATGTGGCTGCAGGTCGTTGGCCCCAAGGGCAATGCCATTTTTGCCATCAATGTGCCTGACGATCAGCCCGCATCTTATTCGGTTACGCAGCTATTATCGATTCAGCAAACCGGAAAATACGGAGCCTATATTGTCGACAGCGAGCTCGACCAAACCTATGATACTCCGCTATTCTATCTGCTCGGCTACAAGAACCCGCAGCTAGAGAAGCTAACAGCTTGGTATACGGCTTATCAGCAAAATGGCCTCGTAAACGAGCAGTATAGAGAAGTCCTGCTAGCTAAGCTGCTTGAAACAGACAGCTATTTGCTGATCGTCGATCAAGCAGGCAACAGCGTCCAGACGATTGGCGATAAATCCTCTGCCTTCAATATTTATGAGCCTTTGGAAGTGCTGTCCATGCAGCAAAGCCCCGGTTATTACGACACCAATATTTCCGTATATCAGCCGTCTGCTAGCGGGATGACTTGGATCATGCATACGCCAAACGAGCCAGGAACGTTCATCAAGCAGCCCGTTTTTAAAGAGATCATACGCGTCTTCATTTTGGTGGGAGGCTCGATTCTTCTGCTGTCGCTCGCGATCTCCATTTGGCATGGCCACCGTTACGGTCAACCGCTCATCCTGTTCTCTGGCTGGTTCGAGCGCATGGGCAGCGGACTTTATGGAGAGGTGCTTACGCCCAAGGACCGCCGAAAGGTATTCCACCGCAGCGGCAAGCTGCGCATCCGCTACCGCCTCTATCGGGAGGTTATCGAATCCTTCTACCTAATGGCTGAACGGCTGGCGCAAACGGAGAAAGATCGGCTGCAGCTGGAGAAGACAAGAGAGGAATGGATGGCCGGCATCTCCCATGACCTGCGTACACCTCTCTCCACCATTCAAGGCTACGGCTATATTTTGGAGAGCACGCCTGCGAGCTGGAGCGCTGAGGAGCTTCAGGATATGGGCAAAATGATTCGTGAAAAAAGCGACTATATGCTGGAGCTGATAACTGACTTTTCGCATATTTATCAGCTAAAGCACGGCGGAGCCATGCCCATGGAAAAGAACGAAATCGAGCTCGGCGAGCTCGTCAGAAGATCCATCCTAAAATATGTGAACGACGTCACCCTCACGGATGTCGATTTCCACTACGAGGGAGATGAACTCCCTATTGTCATATACGGAAATGAAAAATGGCTGCAGCGGCTCATGGATAATCTGTTGTCCAACGCGGTGAAGCACAATGAGCCCGGCATCACAGTGACGGTTTCAAGCGGCATGTTGAATGATGAAGCATTCATCCGCGTCTGCGACGACGGAAGAGGCATGGATGAGGAGACCATACGCAACCTGTTCGAGAGGTATTACCGCGGCACCAATACTGAAGAATCAAGCGACGGCTCCGGCCTCGGCATGAGCATCGCCAAAATGATCGTAGAAGCGCATAAAGGCCGAATTGAGGTGTGCTCTGCTATGGGAGAGGGCACCTCGATCCACATTTATTTTCCAAGCGAATAATTATTACTTTAACGACTAGGGAGCCTGCACAGGCTCCTTTCTTCATTTCCGCAGCAGGCTGGAAGCCTTCAGGCAGCGATCGATTCGATCGATTGCTTCCGTAAGTCTGGATACGGAGGATGCGTAGGAGCAGCGAATGAACCCTTCTCCCCCAAGACCAAACACATGGCCGGGAACAGTAGCCACTCCAGCATCGAACAACAGCTTTTGCGCAAAATCATCGGAACTAAGACCCGTGTGCGCAATCGACGGAAACGCATAAAACGCACCACGCGGCTCATGGCAGGGCAGACCGATTTCCCTAAGGCCCTTCACGAACATCCGTCTACGCTGTGCATAGGATTCCATCATCATGTCCTTCGCCTCTAAACCGTTCCGCAATGATTCAATCGCCGCGATCTGGCCAATGATAGGCGCGCACATAACGGTGTATTGGTGAATTTTCAGCATGGCAGCGATCAGATCCCGATGGCCGCACGCATAGCCGATTCTCCAGCCCGTCATCGCAAAAGCTTTGGAGAAGCCGCTTATCAGCAGCGTTCTCTCCCTCATTCCCGGCAGAGCAGCAAAGCTTATATGCTTCTCATCATAGGTGAGCTCCGCGTAGATCTCATCCGAAATGACGATAAGGTTATTTTCCTCCACAATTTTGATGATCGGCAGCCAGTCTTGAAGGGTCATTATTCCGCCGGTCGGATTGTTAGGGTAGTTAATGATGAGCACCTTCGAACGCGGCGTAAGCACGGATTGCAGCGCTTCTGCCTTCAGCTTAAAATCATCCTTCGCGAACGTTTCGACCTCGATGGTTTTCCCGCCATTTAGCTGAGCAATCGGGGAGTAGGCAATATAGCTCGGAACGGGCACAATGATTTCATCGCCAGGCCCAATTAAAGCCCGCAGCGCAAGATCGATCGCCTCGCTACCGCCGACCGTAACGAGCACTTCATTTGATGGCTCGTATTTCACTTGAAAGCTATTGTGCAAATAGCTTGCGATCTCTTCTCTTAGCTCAAGAAGTCCTGCGTTCGGCGTATAGGAGGTTTTGCCGAGCTCAAGCGCACGGACGCAAGCCGCCCTAACATTCTCCGGCGTTACGAAGTCAGGCTCCCCGACGCCAAGCGAAATAATATCCTTATTTCCTTCTGCCATGCTAAAAAACTTGCGGATGCCCGAAGGCGGAATTTGCTGTACTACCGGGGAAATCATCTCGTTCATCGACCATGTTTTCATACCTATATTCCTCCTAAAGGTTATTAAGAAAACAAAAAAAGAGACCCATCCCTGTAAAGGGACGAGTCTCCACCCGTGTTACCACCCTAGTTTCGCGCTTAAAGCGCAACACTCTGCTCATGCATCAATCAATGCATGTTCCCGTTAACGCTGGAAATGCGGCAGAGCTTACTCTCGTTCAGCCTGCTTCTCGGAGATGGCTTTCCGCTAGCGCCCGAACGTTGGTTTTCAGCTGCCCCAACTCTCTGTTCGATCAGACCCGTAACGTACTCTTTCTCGTCATTGAATGTAAAAGCTATTTAGCTTGTTGTATGAAATCATCGATAATCGTAAATTTTTTACCAATGATAACACCAAAGAACAGGAAGCGCAATACCCAGTTTTTTGTTGCCCGTCCTCCTTATTTTAATAGTTTAAACCTATAAAGTATATTCATTCTATATATTTCACTTATGAATAAAGCGACTATAATATACAACTTAACCTAACACGGAAAAACAGCAGCTTGCATTCAACCATCCACTTTGAGGAGGCAATTCCATGCGCGATATTGTTAAACAGCATTTTGATGCGGTCGCCCCCCAATATGACCGTCAGCGCCGCCAGCTTATACCCTGCTTTGATGATTTTTACGGCGTCGCAACCGATTGGCTTAGCTGCGCGGGCGACGCCCCCCGCATATTGGACTTAGGAGCAGGAACCGGGCTATTTTCCTCGTTCATACGCAGCAAATACCCGAACGCATCACTAACTTTAATCGATCTAAGCGAGGAAATGCTGAAAGAAGCGCGCACGCGCTTCGGTGATGACCCACTGGTCAGCTATATTGCGGCCGATTATACTAGCTACCCGTATACAGTAAAATACGACGCTGTCATCTCTTCGCTGTCCATTCACCACCTGACACACCCAGCCAAACGAGCGCTGCTGCGCAGCATTCATGAGCTGTTAGTGGACGGTGGCAGCTTCGTTAACGCCGATCAAGCGGCTGGCACGACACCGCATTGGGATGACTATTACATGACACAGTGGCAAGCAGCCATTAGGCAAAGCGGCCTATCGAGTGAGGCGATTGAAGCCTCTATCGAGCGCCGGAAAGTGGATATCAACGCTACCGTTCAGGATCAGCTTGAATGGCTTCGCGAAGCTGGATTTGCCGACTCTGACTGCATTTACAAGTATCATGGCTTTGCTGTTTTTGCCGCGCTTAAGAGCCAAGGCTCCTGCTGAATTTCAAACCCGACTCGCTGTGGCGGGATTAATTCCAATCATTTAGGTTGGGTTTAATTCCGCCCTTCCTTTCAATGTCAGCTACCACAAGCATAAACCTTATCATACCTAGTTTCTAACCGTATGTCTGATCTTTTAATAATCTTTTTAACAACCCCTTGCATTCCCGTTAATTCCGAGTATAATACTAGGTATATGAACATTACGGAGATTGGAGCTGACCAGCATGACGTATTCCGAGAAACAAATAGCAGCAAAATGGATTGATGATTATTTAGATCTATATAACTTTGCCGTGAAAATCGGAGATGCCGATTGGCAGCAGCAAATTCTTCAAAATCTTCATAATAAAGATAACCACATTCGTCTTGAAATCGAGCATGGCATTCGCGTCGATTTATGGCTTCGGTTCGATAACATTAATCGTAAAATGCTTGAAATATATGAACAGCTCCGCAGCGCACAACATTCGGAGCAGCAGCAACAGCAGCTAAGAGAAAAGGTTTGGGAGTTTAAGCAGCAACGCGTGATGATCGCAAGCAAGCTGAAAGCCCACTACGCGCTTTAGAGTAAGGGATCGAGGTTGAATAACAAAAGGACTACAAATAAAAAAAAGCCTGCATGCAGGTATCTGCTCTGCTTAGCTATGTAGGGTAAAGCTATAAACGATGGCATGCAGCGATCCGCTCTGCCGATGAAGCATCATTACCAAAGTCTATGAATGGCCAGATTCATAGATGGATAGAATTACATCGATACTTGCTCCATATCGCGCATCATTTTCATCATCATCGTAGACATTTCATCGCACTCTTGCATTTTCATCATCATCATGTTCATATCCATGCTGTCCATCATGTTCATTTCCATCATCATGTCCATCATCATCTTCATGGATTTCATCTTGCACATCATTTCATCCATGCACATATTCATCATCATTTGCATTGCCATCTTCTCCATTCCCGTTCACCTCCCTTAAACTTTACTATACTGAAGATACTACAGCCTGGAATATAATTCAAGGTTTTTTTGTATTTTTTTGTTGATTTATTTATTGCATATATGATATAAATAAAGGTTACACATTTAATTCTCATTACTCCGCTTGGAATTATCGCGATGCTCGGACAATAAATGGATATAAATAATAATTAAAAAGCAGCTAATTGGGCGCTCTTACAAGGTCCAATCCGCTGCTTTTTATTTTTGCCATTGAAACATTAACCGTTTGTTTCCGGCTCTTGAGCAACATTATCCTTATGCGCTTCAATAAAGCTTACCGCATCGTACAAGGTTGCTGCCGCTTCAGCACGCGTCAGCGTATGCGATGGATCAAAGTTTCCTTCTTCATCCAAAGAAACGATCTTGTACAGAAGCGCACGCTGGATCGTACCTTGGTAAGCAATCGTGATCTCCTGCTCGTCTTGAATCGGAATGAACATTTTGACTGTCGGATATTGGCCCGTTAGCTCGATGGCTTGCACGAGATAATGCGTGAACTGCTCCTTAGTAAGCGGTGCCTGCGGATCAATATCCGCCGGGATATCCAGACCATTATAGTGAGCAATGACGAAATCCTCGGTATACCAAGCGTCATTTTTTATTTTTGTATAGAACCCGTCAGCAGTTGGCGCGCTTGGAAAGCTAATGGCCGCGAGGCTGATTTGCGTCGCTCTCACGATTAATGAAATGCCCTGCGCAGCAGTCAGATTGTCCTCTGGATGAAATGCCGTATCGCTCACCCCTTTTACAATGCCCTGCTGCTGCAGAGCTTCAATCTTTGCTTTGCTGCCAATATTCGCGATATCGCTAAAAGGTCCAGCCGCGAAGGCCTGTGTTGAAATTGATGCAGAAAGCAAGACAGCGACCGCCGCAATGGCAGTGCTCCAACGTTTTTTCATGGTCGTTCACCTCTTCTGTTTGGTTGGTGTTTGTCTGTTCACTTACATGAACGACCCTATGTTGAAAAAGGTTGCATGCTTCATGCACTAAGGCTCATATCCTTATTCGTCTTGACCGATCTTCGCAGCTTTACATACAGCAGTGTGAAGCCGACAATTCCGACCGCTGCCAGTACGCAGCCTAGTTGGTACATCGTTTGAGGGCCGGATTGCTCGAACACCCAGCCTCCGACAAGGCCTGCTGCGATGCCAGATAAACCTCCCCATGTCAGCGCATAGACGGCTTGGCCCGAGGCTCTGAATTCAGCCGGCACCAGCAGCACGGTAAGCTGCGTGCCGATATAATAATAGCCGCCGAACGTTAAGCAGTGGAGCACTTGAATATAAATAATTTGTTCGGCGCTGTCCGCATGCGACATAAGAAACCAACGCAGCGCGAACAGGGTACTGATGACGATCAGGCACAGCACCATCGTTTTCGCATTTTTTTTCAAATAACGATCAAGCAGCAAAAATATCGGAATTTCAAAGATCGATGACCAAAAAGCAGACCAGCCGATCAATGAGGCTTCTCCTCCCATTTCTTTAATATAAAGCGAAATGAAAGTCGTATTCATCGAATTTGGGATGGAGATGACAAGCCCGATGATTAGGAACAATAGGAAGGTTCGATTAACGAACATGGAGCGATAATTGACCTTGCCCGCAGGCGCAGCTCCTTTTACCTCACCCTTAGGCAGCGTGAAGGCAAACCCAAGCGAGATAAGCATCATTACCGTATAAATGATCCACAGGCGCTCGATGCCGATTTGTCCGATAACTGGTCCAGCCGAGACCGCCATCAGCGCCCAGCCTAGCGAGCCGAATAAGCGGAAAGCGCCGAAATTTAGCCCGGTTCCCTCAATGCTGTTTAAAATCAAGCTGTTGGTTTGCGAGAATAGCGGCATCTGAAAAAAGAAAAAGAACAGCATGCTCGTATAAATAATCGTATAGGATTCAAACAAAAATACGAGCTGCATGATGAGCATGCTGCCCATGAGCATAATGATCAGAGAACGTCTAATGTTGCGAAGCCGATCGCTCAAAAAGCCCCACAACGGATTCGCGATAATAGAGACAACCGGCCCGCCAGCCATTAATGTACCGATCTCCATCGTAGACATTCCGATCGATTGCAAATAAATCGCAAAGAAAGTGCTGTAGACGGCAATCGCGCCGTATACAAAGAAATTAAACGCCTTAATGAAATGGAACGATCGCTTCTGGTTCATATCCTTGTCCTTCATCCCGCTGTCAGACGGCTAGCTATCCGCTACTATTGTTATAGCTGAGCGGCGGACGTTCGCGAGCGCGTTATCACTTCCTCCGCGCTGACTTCCCGTCCTAGCTCCTCCGACATGTAGATGCCTTCGCTAATTAGCATAGTATTCAGCGCAACTTCCGCTGTTGGCAGGAGCGGCACTCTGCCTTGAAGCGCCGCTACCCAGTGATGCTGCGAGGAGTTATAAGCATCCTCATTCTCGTACAGCCGGTGCCTGCGCAAATCCATCATATCCAAATCCAGCGTGCTGTCCATATCCATATCGCATACGGTGCTATGAAAGCTAAACGGCTGCGCGCCGGCTCCTGTCTGCTCATTCGGCAAGCGTACGCCTCCCTTGGAGCCGGCGATGCTGCTGCCCTCAAAGCCGCCCATATGCACGGCCCACGCTTCAACGATATCAAGCGTCAAGCCGCCTGCAAACCGAATAAAGCCCGCAGCCAGCTCCTCGACGTCGAATCCGCTCTGCCCCCTTCTCTCCTGCAGCATATCCATTTCCTGATACAGCTTGCCTGAGATTCTCTCGACCTGCGGATTTCCTAACAAATAGAGCAGCTGTGCAATATGATACACGCCCATATCGAGCAAAGCGCCTCCGGCCGCCGTCTCCTTGCGAGTAAAATAAGGCGTGCCATAGCCGTCGACGAACGGGCGATTCCTTCTGCGGAAGCCTGTTGAGCGCGCATGGTAGAGCTTTCCAAGCATGCCTCCGTCAATTAACGTTTTCGCCGCCTTTGTATCTTTACCATATAACGTAAAGAGCTGTACGTGCAATTGCTTTCCATAAGTTTTGGCTGCTTCAAGCATCGCTTTCCCATCGAAATAGGTTCCCGCTATAGGCTTCTCGCAATAAACATGCAATCCTGCCTGTAGCGCAGCTATCGTGACCGGCGCATGAAAATTGTTGTGCAAGCATACGTCAACCGCGTCCAAATCCTCTCGCTTCAGCAGCTCCCTAAAGTCCGAATAGACATGTGGAATGCCGCTTTGCTCCGCAACCCGCCTAGCCTCCAGTTCATTCACATCACACACGGCCACAAGCTCAGCGCCAGGTATGTTTTTGTACTTTTCGATATGCATCTTGCCGATCTGTCCGACTCCGATAATGCCAATTCGAATATTATTCATCTTGCTGAGCCCCTTTGCCGAGTTGTTGGCCTGCATCTACTAGCAGCTTTTTCACTTTGGAAATAAGCAGCTCCGTCTCTACATACTGGTTGCCCGGCGCGTTATATTCGACTCCCCAATAGCCCTTATAGCCTGATTCCTGCAGCATATGAATCGTCTCAATGGCATGGCTGCCATCGACCGTCTTTTCATCGAAATGAGTATGGTAGGCCCAAGGCGAAACGATCCTATCCCCTTCCGCTTGATTCTCCTTCCAACGACCTAAATGAACGAGAAAGCCGAAGGATGGATGGTCGACTGCTTCTGCAAGCCGCTTCAGTTCATTTGGATCAAGCGATGCACCCATATGATTCTCTGGTCCGATTAGAAAGCCGTGGTCTGCCGCATAAGCGGCAAATTGCTGGTAACGCTTTACTGTATATTCAAACTGAGCCTCGCCCATTTCCTCCCAGTCTTGATAACTTCCGCCCGTATCAATCCGAACCGTCTCTGCCCCTAAAATCACAGACGCCCGCAAATGCAGCAGCGCATTATCGTATAGATGCTGGCGCATTTCTTCATCCGGGTCCCATAAATGGGCTCCGTCTATTGCAAAATTAACAACGCGCATTTCCTTCTCATCAAGCGCCTCGCGAATTTTCCGAATATAATTTTCATCGGCCAGCTTCATTACTGGCTTGCTGCCCCTGTCTATAAAAAAACCATTCCACAAATCGACGACATCCATGCGATAGCGGTATTTGACTGTTTCCAAATAACCGAATACATCCATCTTCCCCTCCAAATACGTGTTATTGAATGAATAGCCTCCGATTGATATGTTCATCGATTAATCCTCCAATTGGCAAATAGATTTGCAGTCCCTCCCATTATAAACCTCGTGCAAATGAGGCAATGGTGCACTTTTTTCTTATTAAGGGGGAAATATCTACTTTCATAGAAACAAGTCCCACTCTAGTACTCTATTCCTACTATCATTTACAAATTCCATACAATTTCTAAATAATGGGATGATAAATCGCTGATATGATCAGGTAGAACTAGAAACCCAACATATGGAATGTAACGAACTAACGCCGCCTGGGAGGGATCAAGCCAATTATACATACCGACCAAGGCCGTCGGAAATTCGGTTTACAATAAAAAACCCCATTTGAGAAAGGTGACCCTATTCCATGCAAATGAAAAAAGCAATGGTAGTTTCGATGATCGCAGCAGCAATTAGCGCAACAGCAGTTACTCCGATTTTCGCACAAACGGCGGCAAGCATCCAAGCAGCACAAATCAGCCAATCGAACTTTATGGTTAATGCAAATCCGGTTTCCATTCGCACGGTTGTAGACGGCGGCGTTACACTGGCTTCGGTTCGCGACATCGTCAATGCGGTTGGTGCTACGCTGCACATTAACAGCGACCATACGGTTGTTGTGAAGCTTGGCGAAACCACGCTGAAGCTGAAAGCTGCTTCCAAAACGATCACGGTTAACGGTGCAGCAACTCCTCTTCAGCATCCAGCTAAAGAAGTAGCTTACTCTACCTTTATCGAACCTGCTGCATTCGTTCAAGCGCTTGGCGGCACCTACGAAGACAACATGATCAGCACGGTTAACCTTCTTGCAGGAGCAGAGCAAGCGGTATGGGTTAGCTCCTCCCAGCTTATCGTATCGAATTCCACAGGCGAAGGCCGCGAGGATTACCTAGTTGATGCAGCTACTGGCAAATATGAGCTATTGCTCAAATCCGAAGGCGCTTCTGCGCTTGTCCTTTCTCCTGATGGCAAAAGCGCAGCTTACTCCGATCCAAGCGGTGCTGTATTCACCATCGATCTGGTCTCGAAACAAGCGAATCAAGTAAGCACGGACAGCTCGATCAAAAATGAGCTGACTTGGTCAAGCGACGGCATGTCCCTCTTCTTCCTTCAAGGCGACAAAAGCTCTGTTATCGCGAAGCTTACTGTAGCTGACGGCAAAGTATCCAAAGTGCTTGAAGATAAAGTTGATTACAAAGCGAACTTGACCGTATCCGCAGATGGCAAGCAATTTGCATATTACGTCTTTAAACAACCGAAAGTTACTGCTGACAGCAGCAAGGATGTTGAGCTTGATGATGTAGCAATCGATGCAACAGGCACAGAGCCGCAGATCTACTTCTATAACACGGCAACTGCTAACAATAAAGCTGTTCAGTTGACCAAAGATACGGCTGATAAAGTATTCCTTGAGCTATCGGCAGACGGCTCCAAAGTTAGCTACGTAAGCGTAAGTGCAGACGAAGCAAGCGTTGGTCAGCTGGTTACGATCGATAATACAGGCCATGCAAGCACGCCTTCGTTCGCTGACAAAGACGTATATGAACTGGTTCAAGGCGGAAGCAAGCTGTATCTGCTTACGGCTGACGGTATCAGCACAAATGCGATTTACGAGATCGACAACGCAACTGGCACTAGCAAACTCGTACAGTCCGTTTCAGACAGCGCATCGGAATTGATCGTTTCGGGCAGCTCCGATATCGCAGCTCTTATTGATGGTCAACTCGCTGTATCAGCACAAGGCAATTGGAAAAACATCACAAACTAATTAATGGAGGTTATTCCTAATGAAATGGTTTAAACAATTAACAATCGCGGCGCTTATCGCCGTAGTTGGCTTCAGCTCAGTTCCAGCATCCACCCCTACTGCTACAGCAGCAAGCAAACTAAGCGGTAAAATCGTCATTAACGGTTCTTCCGCTCTTCTTCCATTGACGCTTCAAGCGGCTAATGAATTCAAGAAGCTTAATCCAAAAGTTAAAATTTCCGCATCCGCTGCCGGCTCGATCACAGGACCGCAAGCTGTACGCAAAGGCATTGCCAACATCGGCGCTGTAGACTGGGACGCTTCGAAGGATGTGCCTGGCTTCAAAAAATTCGAAGGCCAAGTCGCTCATAAAGTTGCAGTTATTCCTTTTGCAGCAGTAGTAAACAAAAACGTAACAGCAACAAAACTAACGACAAAAGATCTGCAAGGCATCTTCTCCGGCAAAATCAAAAACTGGAAAGAAGTTGGCGGCAAGGACGCTCAAATCATCGTCGTAAACCGTACTTTCGGATCCGGAACTCGCGTTAACTTCCAAGATAAAGCGCTAGACGGTACTGATTTCATGACTAAAGGCGACAACTACAAAGAAGTAAAAACTAGCGGCGACATGAAGTCCACGATCGAAACGACACCAAATGCGATTGGATATATGGACCTTGCTTACGTAACAGACAAAATGACAGCCGTAACTATCAACGATGTTGAACCAACTGAAGCTAACGTTATTAACGGCAAGTACAAGGTTTGGGGCTATGGCTACTACATGACTAAAGGCGAGCCAACTGGCGCGACTAAAGAATTCATCAAATACGTACAAAGCACGAAGTTCCAAAACGGTTCGCTGAAGAAGCTTAAATTCATTCCGATCTCGGCAATTAAATAGATTGGAATAAAGGAGCGGCCGGCTTGCGCAAATAAGCGCCTAAGCCGGCCGTTCTTTCCTTCAATAGTAATTACTTTTTAGTCCCGTTAATATTTAACCGCGAAACGAGCGAAGCTGCCCATAGGCCGGCGACCGCCGATTTCGCTTGGAGGAGCCTATTATTATGTTGGAATCCACTCATGCCGGCACGCAGCCGCGTATCAAAGCAGAGCTTGGCAAGGCGATTTTAGCTGGCAGCAGTAAGCCATTTGACCGCAGATCCCGCCTGTTTTTTACGAACCGTCTCTTTCGTTACCTTTGCATCGCTGCTGCAAGCTTTGTATGTCTTATTCTCTTTTTGATACTGCTGCTTATGTTCCGAACCGGCGTGCTGACTTTCGGTCAAATATCGTTTGCAGACTTCTTCTTCTCCACAGAATGGAATCCAGAGAACGAGCAATATGGCGCGCTTATCTTCATCTTCGGCACCTTTGCTTTAACTGCGCTGACGCTCCTCATCTGTGTGCCGATCTCGCTAATCATCGCTGTGTTTTTGTCCGTATTCGTACCGCCTTGGCTGAAAAACATGCTGCGTCCGGTCCTAGACTTGCTCGTCGGCATCCCTTCTGTCGTATACGGCTACCTGGGCTTGACCGTGCTAATTCCTTTAATTCGGACGGTGACCGGCAGCGGCATGGGCGACGGACTGCTCGCAGCAGCGCTAGTGCTTACAATTATGGTTTTGCCTACCGTAAGCCGTATTAGCGATGACGCGATTAGCGCGGTCCCTGCCAAGTTCAGCGACGCTTCCTATGCGCTTGGCGCTACTCGGTTCCAAACGGTATGGAGAGTTCTGATTCCTTCTGCCAAAAGCGGTATTATGTATGCAGTCATTCTCGGCATGGCCCGCGCAGTCGGCGAGACGATGGCGGTCGTAATGGTTATCGGCAATACGCCGCAGCTGGCCGACAGCCTGCTCAAACCGACCTCCGTCCTAACGAGCAACATCGTTATGCAAATTTCGAATGTACCGTTTGACTCGACTTGGAACTACGCTCTTTATTTAATGGGCTTCTTGCTCCTCGTTATTTCATTGCTTATGATCGTTGCCATTCGTTGGCTTCAAAGAAAGGGGACGCAAGCATGAAGCAAGCCATAGACATGAACCCTTTAACGAATCCCTTTAGCGGCAAAAAAGGACTTAATCGGTTAAAAGACCGTTTATTCACAGGCATCGTATGGTCACTTGGCCTACTAATCATCGCGTTTATATTCGGGCTTCTCTATCTTATTTTGCAAGATGGGCTCCCGAAGCTAACTTGGGACTTCCTCTTTGGCTTGCCAAGCGAAATTGACGAGGGCGGCGGCATAGGCCCTACCTTGCTGAATTCCTTCTATATCCTGTTCATTTCTTTGCTTATTTCGATTCCGCTCGGAATGGCGGCAGGCATCTATTTGGCGGAATTCGCGCCTGACAACAAGCTGATCGGCTTCGTGCGCATTTGCGTAGAAGGCCTCGCTTCGGTTCCTTCCATCATATTCGGCTTGTTCGGTATCGCCTTGTTCGTTGAATATTTCGAGATCGGCTTGACCATTCTCGGCGGTGCTGTCAGCCTTGCCTTTCTTAATCTGCCTGTTTTAACCCGCGTAACCGAGGAATCGATCCGTTCGGTGCCGAAGGAGCTGAAGAGCGCATCGTTCGCGCTCGGCGGCACCCATCTCCAAACGATAACCCGCGCGCTTATCCCAGCCGCACTTAACGGCATCATAACGGGCATCTGCCTTGTTGCTGGCCGCGCATTTGGCGAAAGTGCCGTTATCATTCTGACCGCAGGCGTAACGACATCCGGCGAAATGTGGGATTTCAGCCTCTTCTCGCCAGGCGCTACGCTCGCCGTTCACCTCTGGTATGTGCAATCGGAAGCCATCGTCGGCGATGCGCAGGAAATTGCCCAAAAAGCAGCAGCGGTGCTCGTGTTTGTCGTGTTACTGATCAATTTAGTGTTCCGCATTCCGCTTTGGCTGAATTCCCGCCGTACAAAGCGCTCTTAGATCAGAAACATGCCTTCAGCATTTGCCTTACGGGCTGTTGCTGAAGGCTTTTTTATGGGAACTAAATCCTATAAATGTAGAAGCTTTGGGAATCACCTCTGGGATTGGCATTTGGCGGCGCATTCCTATCTCATTCGTTATTTTGCTAGCAACGGTCATCTTTTATGTCATAAAATTAAGAAAATAAACGCGCAAAAGCGTTCTACCATATTGTAGTTCCCATCTGGATAACTTTTTCTGATAGAATGGAGAACACAGGCTATCTATCGGAGGTTAAGATTTTGGACTATATTATACTCGATATTGAATTTAATGGACGCAAGTTTGCAAGCGAATTGCCCATGGAAGTGATTGAGATCGGTGCGGTTCGTTTAAATAGCTCGCTTGAGCAGACGGATGAATTTTCTGCTTTAATAAGACCGATTTATTTTTCCAAGCTGAATAGCTTTATTAAGAAGAAAACCGGAATTCCGCAGGAAGACATCGATATCGCAAGCCGTTTTCCGAAGGTGATCGGCGATTTCACTGCTTGGCTGAAAAAAAGCGACAGCTTCCTGCTGTTCACATGGGGCGGCGAGGATTTAAAGCGAATTGTGTTCGATACGCGGATGCATAAGCTCGATGACGGCTTCTGGATGGCCGCCGAATATTTCGACCTGCTCAAGGGCTATATTCGCTATAAGAACGTTACGAATGATGTCAGCGTCGAAGCCGCTCTCATCGATCTCGAAATAACAGCGGAAGGCTCGGCGCACCGGGCACTGGACGACGCACGTATGACAGCTGAGGTGTTCCGTAAAATTTTTGGCGAGCTGGATTTCGATCTCAAGCAGCAATTCAAGGATATGTACACGAACGCGAAGGAACGCAGAATGGTCAAAAATGCGATTCGATCGATGAACGCGCAAAAAATCGTGCCGCAATGGGAAGTTTTCGCTGAACGTTATCTTGCCGGAAAAGCCTCCTTCGAGGATGTAAGGAAAGTAGCGGAGCTTCAGCAGTATTTCGACGCTGAGCTGGAGAAGGCAGCGAAGCCTTCAGCAGGACAAGCTGGATAGCTTCTCCCATGCGTTAAAGCGATCAAATAATATTAAATAAGCCCCTGCCCGTCAACACCAACAGCAGCATGCTGCTGTGAATGGGACGTTAGGGGGTTTTTAAGTATGGGAGAATCTACAACTATGAATCGCGGCACCAAATCATTTGCTACTTATGAGTTGCTTTACATCGTCGGTATTATCGCCATCTCGTTCTCTTCCATATTCGTTCGTTGGTCTGATGCCGACGTAGCCGTTATCGCCATGTACAGACTATATTTAACCAATCTTATTATGCTCCCGCTCGTCTGGAAATATCGGTCGGAATTATTTCATCTTAGTGCAAGGCAGTGGCGGCTGTTAGCAGCCTCGGGCATTATGCTGGCGCTGCATTTTTTGCTTTGGATGGCGTCGCTGCGGCTAACGACGGTCGCTAGCTCTACGGTGATTTTGACGCTGGAGCCGGTCATGGTCATGCTTGGCTCTTATTGGCTGTTCCGCACGAAGGCAAATCGCATGATGCTGTGGGGCATGGGCATCGCGCTCATCGGTTCCGTCGTCATCGGATCAGGCGACCTTTCCCTCTCGAGAGAAGCGTTGCTCGGCGATGTTCTGTCCTTGCTCGGCGCGGCGGCAGTAGCCGTTCATATGCTGATCGGCAAGCAACTGCGGAAGGATATGAGTGCATTTGCCTATAACTTTTGGGTATTCGCGCTGGCAGCAACGGCACTCGCCTTCTACAATATCGTACGGGGCAACTCCTTTACTGGCTACAGCCCGAAGGAATGGGGCATATTCCTGCTGCTGGCGATCGTTCCGACGCTATTTGGCCACTATCTGTTCAACTGGCTGCTCAAGCATATGAGCGCTGCCGCAGTTTCAATGTCCGTGCTTGGCGAGCCTGTTATTGCTTCCCTTCTCGCGTGGGCGCTTTTGAAAGAAGCGTTAACAGGCTATCAGCTAGCGGCCGGCGCATTAATTTTGTTCGGCGTGTGGCTTTTCATCCGCCATGGCAAAGAAGAGTAGCGTATGAGACAGTCCCAAAGAATATGGCTCACCCCGCATTGAAATGCGGATGATAAGAAGCCTCCAGCTCCACGTACATCGTGGAGTTGGAGGCTTCTTCACTTGCTCTCCGCAAAACGTAGCATCTGCCTCCGAAGAACAGCTGGCCTCGATGGAAGAAGTAACGTCGTCCGCTGAATCGCTCAGCATGATGGCGCAAGAATGGCATGCTTTGATCGGCAGGTTCAAGATATAAATATAAAGGGGATGCTGCCAGCCTGGGCAGCATCCCCTCTTCGTATGTTTTTCAACTAAATTTCATAGCTGGCCAATCGATTCAAAAATTGAATGGCACGTGCGCTCTGAGGATTTTCTAAAACGTTCTCCGGCGGCCCTTCTTCAATAATAACTCCGCCATCCATGAGAATGACACGATCGGCCACATCAGCTGCGAACTTCATCTCGTGGGTGACGATGATCATCGTCATTCCGTCCGCAGCAAGCTGCTTAATAACCTTGAGCACCTCGCCAACCAATTCAGGATCCAGCGCTGATGTCGGCTCATCGAACAACAGCACCTCCGGATCAACAGCCATGGCTCTGGCTATGGCAATCCGCTGTTGTTGTCCGCCTGACAATTGATGCGGATAAAATTCAGCCTTGTCGGCCAAGCCGACCTTAGCCAGCAGCTCTGCGGCGCGTTGCCGAGAGTCTGACTTGCTCTTCTTCTGCACCGTCACTTGCGCTTCCATAATATTCTCAATAGCTGTTTTGTGTGGAAAAAGGTTAAACGACTGGAACACCATACCCGTTTGCTTACGCAGGGCTACTACTTCATTCTCTCGAATTTTCTTCCCCGTCTCAAAATCCAACTTCTGCTTGCCGACCGTTAATATGCCTCGATCAGGCACTTCTAGAAGATTGAAGCAGCGAAGCAGCGTCGTCTTGCCGGAACCGGAGGGTCCTATTATCGCGAGCACTTTGCCCCTCTCCAACGTCAAATCAATTCCCTTCAGCACTTCCAATGTTCCGAAGGATTTATGCAAATTGCGTATTTCAATCATCTATATTCTCTCCCTTAGCTTGCGGAATACCGTGCCAATCGTTTCTCGGTAACATTCTGCAGCCATGACAGTACAGAGCAGAACAACAGATAGATGGCCCCAGCCGCGCAATAAATCAGAAGAGGCTCGTACTTAGCTGCGTTAATTTGTTGCGCTACACGGAACATCTCCACATAAGTAATGGTAGCTGCAAGAGACGTATCCTTTACCAGGCTTATGAACGAGCTGCCAAGCGGTGGAATCGACACGCGAGCAGCCTGCGGTAAAATGACCCGCCGAAGCGCCTGCCACCTTGTCATACCTAAAGAATATGCGGCTTCCCATTGGCCTTTCTGGATCGACTGAATCGCCGCACGTACAATCTCGGAGCCGTAGGCGCCTACACTGAGCGTGAAGCCGATGACAGAAGCAATAAACGGATCTAATATAATTCCCACATAAGGAAGACCATAGAAGATAATAAACAATTGGACAAGCAGCGGTGTTCCGCGAATGATCCATACATAGAAGCGTGCGACAAGCCGCAGTACTCTTATGGTGGACAGTCTTGCAAGTGCAGTAGCAACAGCTAATATAAGACCTAAAATAAAGGAAACTAATGCTAGCGGAATCGTAAAAACTACCCCTGCTTTAAGCAGGGGCAGCAATGAATCTATAAGAATCTCTATTTGACGATCAGTCATATTATAAGCATCCTTTACGCCTGTGGCTGTTAGTCAGCAAGGCAGCATTCATTATTTAGAGACGTCAGCTCCAAAATATTTCTCGGAGATTTTAAGGTAAGTGCCATCGCTCTTGATCTCGGCAAGCGCGCCGTTTACCGCTTCAATCAAAGCTTCATTTCCTTTTCTGAAAAGAGCGGCGTTCTTGGCTGCATCCGGTGCTTCATCAACAATTTTAAGCGGCAGGTCAGGCTTTTGTTTCTTTAAATCCAAGAAGGATAGTCCATCATTTACGGTAGCATCGATACGCCCCGAAGCAAGCAGATCGATCGCTTGGTTGAAACCATCCGTCGTCACAATCTCTGCCCCATTCTCGCGGGCAATTTCAGCAAGGTTGCTCGTTAACGATTGTCCCGCTTTCTTGCCTTTAAGGTCTGCGAACGTTTTAATGTCCGTATTATCTTCAGGAACAATCAAAACTGCTTTGGAAACGATATAATCATCAGAGAAATCATATTTCTCTTTCCGTTCATCCGTAATGCCCACTTGGTTGAAAATAGTATCAAAGCGCTCAGCATCAAGGCCAGCGATAATGGAATCCCACGAAGTCTCAATAAATTCAGCCTTTAAGCCAAGTCGCTCCGTAATCGCTTCTGCAATCTCAACGTCGAAGCCTGTAAGCTTGCCTGACTCATCATGAAACGTAAATGGTGCGTATGTGCCCTCTGTACCGATGCGGAGCTTGCCGCTTGCTTTAATCGCATCCCAAGCCGCTTGTCCAGGCAAATTGGAAGCCTCCTCAGTTGGGCTTGCCGCTGGATCTTGAGTGCCTTCATTGTTATTATCTTTCTTGGCGCCGCAAGCTGCAAGCAGCAATACGGTAAGTACCATCAATAATGTTAGTGTGCTTATTCTCTTCATGTTATTACCCCTCGCTATTCTTATCTGTAATGTATGGACAGGTCGACTACATGAATATTATATCGCATGTGGTGCTATGTCAATCCCTTTTTTCCTAGTATTCTTATATGAATTATAAATTTAAAAGATATCTAAAAGATAAAATCATTATAACCATGTACAAAAAGGCATAACCATATTTTAAGAATAGCCCTTTCCCATAAGAAGCCTCCAACTCCGCTTTGACCGTGGGTTTTGAGGCTTTTTCCATACATATTCGGGTCTTCTGTCAATTAAAGCAGACACAATATCATACAACTCGATGTTTCTCGAAGTAACTCTTTTCGCAAAAATGAGTTATCCTTAATAACCAGAATGTAGAATACAACGAAAACTTGGCTATAACGGGGAAGAAAAGAAATACAGAGCACCGGAGGCAGCGCCCCACAATGCTCTGTATATAAAATCAATAGATTGCTATTTACTTACATATAGTTATTTCCCTAGCAAGTTGTAGATTACCTGCGCGCTTTCAGCACGCGTCATTTTCCCCTTCGGTACAAAGGTTTCGTTTGCTCTGCCTTGTATTAGCCCTAGCTCTTTAGCGGTAGCAACGGATTCGGTAGCCCACTTGCTGATCTGGCTGCGATCAGTGAATGTTGATTCCGCCGCCGCCGAAGCCGACGCTTCCCCTTTCTTCAGCATATAAGCTCGGATCAGCATAACTGCCATTTCCTCACGGCTGATCGTTTCGTTTGGAGCAAAAACGTGACCGCTGCGTCCATTCACGATGCCAAGCTCGCTTGCTGTCGCCACATACGCAGAATACCATTTGTCCGCCCCGACATCTGCAAAGCTCGCTGTGCCTTCCGCTTTTAAGCCAAGTGCTCGAATGAGCATTGCCGCGAATTCTGCACGGGTTACATTCGCTTGCGGCGCAAACTGCTTCTCGTTAATGCCCGTTACGACATGCTTGGCAGTCAGTGACTTAATCGCTGCCGATGCCCAGTGGCTTGCTTGAACGTCTGTGAACGATTTATCGTACTCAAGAACAGCGTATTTGCTAAAATGGGTTACCTGCGCTGTCATGGTGTCGCCGCTTAACACTCCTCCGAAAAATTCAAGCTTGCCATCGTCACTTACATAATAAACACCGACGAGGTCTGTATCTGCACTTGCGTTAACCTTAAACGTGAGTGTGATTGGCTTCTCGAACTTGGGAGCTCTTACGTTCTTGCCATCTTTGGTAAGGACGCTTAAGTGGAACTCATAAATCAAGGAGCCCGCTTTCACATCTGCTTGATTGCCATCGATTCGGTCAATCAAAGCGTCAGCTTCAGCAGTCGCCACTGCTCTTGCTTCCAATTGGATACGGGAGCTGCCCGCTTCGCCTGCCGGTACGAGACCTTGCATCGAGGCTAGTATATCGTTAGGTACCATGACCGTAATGCCGCTAGCTTTCAGCTCCAAAGCTTTGCCTGCTAACGCAGCGGCTGCATTTAGCGGCAGAAGAACGGTATTTTTCCCATCTGCAAGTTGTACCGTTGCTTTGCCGTCCTTACCGCCTCGCAAGCTGTCATCGTTAATGACCTGAATGTCAGCCGCCAGCGGCGTGTTTGTCGGCGTGCTCGACGTTACAGTTGGCGTCGCAACCGGGGTTGGTGCTGTTGTTTCCACCGGCGTTGGCGATGGTGTTGGCGATGGTGTCGCCGTTGGTGTTTCCTCCGGTGTTGGCGTTGGTGTCGGCGTTTCCTCCGGTGTTGGTGTTGGTGTTGGTGTTGGTGTTGGAGTCGGTGTCGGTGTCGGCACCACAACTGACACCTCGCTCAAAATAACCGTTCCGCCTTCATTTCTGCCCGGCACATCAACGGTCAATTGACCATTTGCCGCTACTTTGTATAATTGGCCGCTATATTCGTCTTTTACCTCTGCACCGGCCACGAATGGAACTGCTAGCGTAACGGACTTGCTTTCCACTGCGGTATTAATGATCGTTACGACATTTGTGCCGTTATATTGCTTGCTGAAAGCTAGGTACCCTGCCGAATCAGAGGCAGCAAGCGTCGTACGCGCACCCTTGGCGTAGACCTTCGAGAACTTAGCCCGAATGTTCAGCAGCTTCTCGTAATGGTCATGCAGCGCTTGCTCCGCGTTCAGTTGATCCCACGGCATATCTGTACGATTTTCGCTGAACAGCCCGGCACCCATATCAATGGCATTTGCTCCCGAACGGCCTAGCTCCTCGCCGTAGTAAATGACAGGCTGCCCTTTTGCCGTGATTTGAAGCGCCGCTGCGATTTTCAGCTTCCCTTTGTCTCCATCGACAAAATGAGAAAGGAATCCGTTCTCGTCATGGCTGCTTAGAAATTGCCCCATCGTGGCGCCGTTATCCAGCTTCGCTTCCCGATCAGCTAAATAAGCGTCGACTGCTTCAATTTTGCCGCTGGCAAATTCCTTTGCTCTGTCATTAAAGCTGAAATCGAGCAAGCCATCCATTTGCCCGCTGCGAAGCATGCCGCCATCGCCGTCAATCGTGCCTCCAAAATATTCGCCGATCAGCTTGAAGTCTGGATTGATAGTGGTCAGCGCATTTTTGAACGCCTTCCATGTCGTGCTCTCCACATGCTTAATCGTGTCTACTCGGAAATAATCGATCATGTCTCCGCGATCCGTTTTGGCACGCTCCAGCCAGCCGGCTTGCCATTCGATTATTTTCTCGCGCACGGCGGGGTCCTCTGTCTTAAGATCTGGCAGATGATCGAGTTCTCCCTCAATTGGGTTCGTGCTCGCTTGAACGCCGTTCGTACGCAGCATGCCCTCAAAGCGCGCTTTGTCCTCCGGCGTTATGCCAGGACGATTCTCGTCTGCCTTCAGTCCATAGCCCGTATGGTTAAGCACGACATCGACCATAATTTTGATGCCTTTGTCATGGGCTTTGTCGATAAGCTCCTTGAACGTATCCATGTCGCCAAGATGCTCGTCGAGCTTCGTAAAATCTTTTGCCCAATAGCCGTGATAGCCATATTGCTTGCTGTTGAAGTCGACACCTTTGTTGAAATCAATATTGTCGACAATCGGGGTAATCCAAAGCGTATTGATGCCAAGCTCCTGCAAGTAGCCCAGCTTGTCGATCATCCCTCTGAAATCTCCGCCATGGTACGCTTCGAGATGCTCTTTATCCACATCCGCATTATTTGTCGCATCGCCATCTGCAAAGCGGTCGGTCAGCGCAAAATAAATACGTGCCTCATCCCAATCAAAGTCGAGATTGCCCACAGACGTTCTTGCTTTTACCGTTACCGAACCGGTATGCGTATGCTTATTGCCAAATTCATCAATGAGCGTTACCGGTATTTCCTTTGTGCCCGCTGTTACCGTATCCTTTACCGCAATCGTTTGGGCAAGCAGGCTGGTGTCAAAATTAACTTTTGCTGGTCCGCCTAACGCCGTTAGATCCATATAGCCTTCTGTAAAAGCTACCTCTTCCGAAGCATTTGCCTTTATCGTCAGAACCGCATTTTCGTTATACGATATCGCGGCTGGCTGCACGGATGACGTCATTGTAACGACAGGCTTCCGATACGCAATAACCGATTTTCCATCTGTCGTGTTATGGGGATCGGTTATTTCAACCTCTGCCTCACCTTTCTTCGTGACAAGGAAGGTATATTCGTATATCCCGCCTTCTACATTGGCAAGGGTGTACGCAAACCACTCTTTCGCGGCATCATACACCAAATCATACGTTGTGTCGTTTATCTTCACTTTAACGTCTGTTATATCGCCCAGATGTCCACTTGCGAACAAGATATCATCCCGGTATCGGAAGCTAATGCCGCCGTCCTTCAGAACAGGTCCGTTAACGCTTGGCAAAATATCGACCTGGCTCACCATACTCGTAATGTTCACCTTCGTGAATGCCGCGCCCGGCGCTATGGGAATGACGCGGTCATCCGGAATATCCTGCTTCGCGGTGTTCCAATCTGTCCCTTTGCGAAGGACAAAACCTACGCTTGTTGCATCCTGAGCAATTTCGAGCATAACGGATGCAATGCCGTTTTCGACTTTGTCAAAGTTGATTTGGTCATTTTTTACGCCAGTGTTCCAAATCCACAAGTTCCAGTCCGTATAGTTTTTATCCGGCCGGATGTAATTCAATTGCACGTAACGCTTCAACGATTCGGTCGTAACCGTAACCGTTGCGCTCGCGGAAGCGCCATTATAGGTAACCGTGATCGCTGCATTTCCTGCACCAATCGCGGTTACCTGACCGCTTGAAGCTACAGCAGCTACCGTTGGCTTATTAGAGGAATACGCTGCTTGGCCCGTTACATTTTTTCTGCTGCCGTCACTGTATTTCGCGTAAACCGCCGTCTGGTGCTTCGTGCCGACCTGCAGCGAATAGCTCGCGCTGTCCAGCTCCAGGCCAGTAAATACAGCAGCTGCCGCATCCATTTTAATTATGACCGCAGTCAGAGGATCTAGCTTAATCGTGCTCGCCGTCAGCTCAAAGCCCGATGGGTCGGAAACGGCTTCGATTCCTGCCTCGTCATTATCAACAACTACCGTGCCTGCGGTTAAGTCCTCCGTAAGCGTAAGCGTTCTTGCCGAGCTGTCCGCATTCATAAATACGTAATAATTGCCGGTTCCGTCCGTTGCTTTGTTCTTGTAGCCGATAACCAGATCGGTTGCTTTCATCTCCTTGGCATCGACAAGCGTAACGTTGGAATCAACTAAAGCCTTGTCGCCCAGACGGAACGCATTCGTATGCTTCCTAAGCTCGATCAAGCCTGCCGTATATTCCTTGGTCGTATGGTTGATCGGATATTGCTCGGCACTCGCAGCCTTCTGCCAGTCAAACTTATTAATGGCGTCAGAGGAATCATAGGAATCATGGACAAAATAACCAAACGATTGATCCTGTGCATCCTTAAGCTCATGATATTTTTGCTCCGGCTTGCCCTCTCCCAGCCACTGCTTCGTTCTGCCATATTCTTGCCCCGCGTGCAGGAACGCCGTTCCTTGAGACGTCAAAATCAACAGATTGCCCAGCCGCACGCGCTTATGAATTTCCAGATCGTTAGCCGCAACCGCGGGGTCCTTCTTGATGGACTGCGCAATAACGTCATAGAGCGGCAGGTTGTCATGGGCTTCAATATACTGCACCATGTCTCCTGGATCATCGGCAGGCGTATTGCCCGGCTGCGCTTTGATATTAGCCAAAATCGTTGCGATGCTTCTAGCACCGCCCGTTATAAATCTGGGCTCGCCCTCTGAGCCGTAGCCTGATTTCAATTCGTTGCGAATCTCATCAGAAAATACGCCAACGCTGTCCGTTTTGTCCATCCAAGCTTGGTCTGCCCCCTTGCCTGCTAATGACGGATCGGATGCGGCTCCTCCGAACGTTTTCCAGCCCTCGCCGATGAACAAGGCGTTCGGGTTAATGCTGGCTGCGGCATCATAAGCATGTTGAACCGCATCGTAGGTGGCATCGCCCATCATATCCCAGCGCATGCCGTCGATTTTATACTCATCGAACCAATACTTAACGGAATCAACCATTAGTTTCTCCGCCATTAGGTGAGAGGTAGCCAGATTGTTCCCGAAGCCGCCGATGTTGTTGCCGTTCGCATCCTGGAACGCGTAGTAGTTAGGCACGATATCGTTAAGGAAGCTTGCTTTGGCCATGTGGGTATACACAACATCGAGAACGACCCCCATGCCCGCATCATGAATCGCATCGATGAGACCTTTTAATTCTTTGACTCTAAGCTCGGGATCGGCTGCATTCTCGGAATAAGCGCCGTCCGGCGAGAAGTAGCTATGCGGATCATAACCCCAGTTGTACTCATTATTGATAGCCGAATACCCCATTTCCCTGGTGCCCATATTCGCCTCATCGCCATAGTACCAAGCCATGACCGGAAGGAGCTGAATGTGGGTAACGCCAAGCGATTTGATATAGTCCAGCTTATCCTTGAATGCGTTATAGGAGCCCCATCTTGCATGCAAGTCATTTGCGATACTAGGATCTGACGTAAAATCTCTAATATGCGCCTCCCAAATAATCGCATCCTCCCGCTTCTCATAGCCGTCGATTTGGGCAAAATCAAAGTCTGCCGCTGGGTCAGTCCCGACGAGGTCAACAATTGCCGCCTTGCCGACCGCATCGCCGTCCTCCCCCGCTTCTCCTTTCGTATTGACTCTGAACTGCGCCATCGATTTGGCGTACGGATCGAGGACATTTTTTGTTACACCGTCATTCGTTACTTCATATTGATAGAAATAACCTTTCAAATCGGTTATGCCTTGGGCATCCAGATCAGCCGGCGCAATGGCAGCCGACCACACGCCTTTGTCGCCTTGCGTCAAATCTACGCTGCCGACTAGCTGAGCGGAGTCGCTTTTATCGTAAACGTTGGCAACGACTGAGCTTGCTTTTGGCGCCCACAGCTTCAAAATAACATGGCCCGAGTCATAGCTCGCACCAAGGTCATTTCCTTCGTAGCTGTACAATTCGTCAAGCATTCTCCAGCCTGCAGCAGCCGTTACCGTTTTGCCTTGGTAGGTGATGCTAAGCGGAGATTTGTCCAGTTGTATATCTGCTGAAACGAGGACGCTTTTCTTATCCGCCTGCAAAGTCACCTGATTAATCGCGACAGCTGCGCCGTCTTTATCCTTAATCGTAATCGCTTGCTTCAATTCATCCGCAGCAAGACCGTCGGTCATCGTAAACCCGAGAAGCAGCTTGCTCTCAGACAGTATTTCGGCGGATACAAGCCCTGTAGGCAGCTCCCAGTAAGGAGAAACGTACACATGATTGTCAGCTTCTCTGATCCAAAGCTGATTATAACGATCAAGAAGGCTGAAGGTGCGATCTCCGCCATCCTTATCGGCATCGCCCAACGTTCGGTTCACGACTAGGAAGCTTATTTTTTGCGCGTTCTCTTGTAGTGGAATATCTACGTAGCCCCCATACCGATCGACATTCTCTGCCGTGAATGCGGATGCGCCCGCCGGCCAGTTCGTTGATGGCGACGCTACTTGATCCCATAGCCACAATCCGTATGCGCTTTGGTTATTGTCGGCTCTGACGTAGTGAATACGCACCGTATTGGCCGGAAGCTCTACCGGCTCGTAATAAGAAACCTTATCGGAATCTTGCTGTATCCACACCTCGTTCACTTCAGGAGTCGTTATAGTTACCGCTTTATCGCCGCCGTCCTTCCCTTCATTGGACCGATTGACGATCAGGAAGCCCACTTTTTTGGCATTTGCGGCAAGCGGGATGTCGACGTAAGCGCCGTAGCTGTCCCGCTTATCATCCGGGAAAGCCGTTGCACCCACCGGCCAGCTCGTAGATGGCACGGCAACATGATCCCACGCCCATACCCCCAGATTCGTATAAAGACCATCGGCACGTTGATAGTGAATGCGAAGATGGTTCGCCGGTACAGGTTCTAGATTGGGTCCGACCACCACCGGAACTGAAACTGGTACTGGCTCAGCAGCGCTCGTATTGATCGGTATACCGCCGACCATGGACCAGAGCATCGCTGCAATTAGCATAAGGGACAGCATTTTCTTTCGCTTTAAAGCAAAGCCCATTCGGATGAACCTCCCCAAATTATCATTAAAGTTGCTTTCAAGCCTCTAATACTTGTTGCCTCACCACGCCAGCTTGCTTCTTGATTGACACCTCCTGCCTAGTCAAAAATAACAGCCATGATTTTGTGCAATCGTTTGCATAAAAGGCATAAAAAATGTGCATCTTACCTTCAATCCTCATTCAGAAGCTTTATTTTCAAAAATCGAGAAATGAAAGCGTTTGCTGAATTCCATATTAATCCTAAAAATAAAGCGCTGTCAATTATTTTCTCACTTTTTTCCCATTACATCATGTTTATGCACCATTTCAACCTCAAATGACAACGTTTGCACAAATTGTTGCACAGCTAGCTGGCTTCCTCATCGCAAGCGCAATTGCAGCACCGAATGTGATTCATGCCTAAAAAAAAGACCACATCACGTGACAGTGAGATTCACTGACGCGTGAGGTGGTCCCCTATGCTTATAAGTTGAAATTACTCGAGTGCCACTCATCAGAAAGAAGATGTCTGCTGCACTTTGTACAACGTAACCCCTTTATGCAGCCAGCTTAAGCACTCTATTTGTCACGATATCGAACTTCATATAGGAGCAGTAAACAATCATTCTGCAATTACAGTTCCGCTTTATTTTTTACTGCTCCGCATCCCTTTCAGCACCTTTACATTGTCGCGTCCGCCTTCAGCAAACTGATGGTATTCAGCTGATTCCTTAGGTACGAGCGCCAGCTTGCCCGCTTCATTAAAATGGATGCCCCAGCCATATTTCTTCGGCAGCATAGAGGCCCTTAAGCAAGCCATCGGCTTCGAGAAAAACTCATCCCAATGCTCGCCCCCTCTTGCTTCAGGCTCCTCTGCAGCAAGCCCCTTATGCCGAATATGCACCTCGTACAACAGCTCTTCCTGCGTATATCTGTAAGGCTGATTGGCTGCCAGCTCATATTCGAGGCTCGGCTTCGTCCGCCCGCTCTTCTTGTCAGGCGGCACCGTACCGATCTCCACCGGACAGTCTGAAGACACCGTAATAAAGGTATTATAGTAGTTCAAGTCCATGACCCGTATCCTCCTAAACCTTGAATAAGGCTATTATATCGATATTCCACTTGCATGACTATACACTCTCATTTATGTCCAATTGACCTGCGTTTCATTTCAAGCTTTTTTTGTCGGCCTTGAGGCAGGAAGTTAGTTTTATGCAAGCTTCACTTAGTTTCGTGTATGTAGCAATTGCGCGGCATCTCCTATAATCGGTGTATAAATTCATTTCATAGGAGGATATCGATCACATGAATCAATCACCGCTGTTGCTGACGGATGAGCAAATGAGAAAGTTTATTACGGAAGGATTTCTGATCTTAAAAACAGACTTCCCTGAATCGTTTCACCTTGCGATGACCGAGGAGCTTACTAGGGTTTACAACGAGGAAGGAAATCCTGGCAATAACCTGCTGCCGCGAATCCGGGAAGTTCAGCAGGTATTCGAAAGCCCCGTCATTACGGGCGCATTAACAAGCGTGCTGGGGCCGAACTATATGCTGCATGCCCATAGGCATGGCCATTACAACGCGCAGCCCGTTGCCGGCGGCTGGCATAAGGACAGCTACTGGGGCTACTCGCGGATGCGCAACCACCACCCATGGTGGGCGATGATTATGTATTTTCCGCAAAACACGCCGCTTGAGCTTGGGCCCACTAGCGTTCTCCCCGGCACGCAAAACTACGAATCGCGCACCTTCGCCTCCGATGAGGCCGCAGGAGAAGCATACGCTAACGGTGAAGCAGGCACTTTCGCGCTCATTCATTACGATATTTGGCATCGCTCAACGCCAAATGTGTTAGGCAGCGCCCGCTATATGCTGAAGTTCGAATTTATGCGCACGGCAGCTCCAACCGCGCCTTCTTGGAACAATCAGGCAGCAGAGTGGCAAGAGCCCTCCGATCTTGCGCTGCCCATTGCAAGCCATGAAACGTTATGGGAAGAAACGTGGAACTGGCTGTCGGGCAGCGTCGGCAGCATAGCGAATTCTCGGGATGGGGATGCTGCACGGCTTGCAGCGCTCACAAGCGGTTTAGAAAATAAGTTCGAGCCAACTGCGCTGAACGCAGCTTATGAGCTGGCGAGGTATGGCCCTAAAGGCGTAGCTGCCTTGCTCGCTGGACTCCACCATGAGAGTGTGGACATATCACGCATATCTGCTTATGGACTGTCGGCGGCTGGCTCGGACGCTGTCGACGGATTAATTGCCGCGCTGGATCAGGATCGCGAAGAAACCATCATTCATGCTGCATTCGCGCTTGGCGAGCTGCGTCAATTCGCGGACTCTGCGCTTCCAAGGCTTGCTCGCTTGCTGTCCCACCCTTCCGCAGCATTACGCAGCGCGGTCGCTGAAGCACTGGGGATGATCGAGTCAACCTGCGCTGTAGCGGTTGAAGGCTTAATCATTTGCCTAACGGATGAGGATGCTCAGGTTCGCTTTACAGCTGGCCTTTCATTGGCAAAGCTTGGCCCCGCTGCTGCTGCTGCCGTTCCCGCTTTGGAGGCAGCGCTCGATGACGAGAACCGCTACGTACGGGCGCATGCGCTCGAAGCGCTCCGCTATATCGGCACGGAGGAAGCAAAAGATATTCTAATCAAGTCGCTCTTTAACGCGCGCTGGTGTACGACTACGACGAGCGCGAACGCCTTTTATCCTTGATCTGCAATAAACAAAGAACCATGGCATTTCTGCCGCGGTTCTTTGTTTATTGGTCTGGCCGATAAGCTCTATTTGAGCAAAAGCTCTCTGTACTCGCTTGGCGAAAGCGCCGTGTACTCCTTAAAGAGCCGCGAGAAGTATGTCGCATCCATCCCCAGCGCTTCAGCTACGGCAGAGATGCTTAGAGAGGTAAAGCTAAGCAGCTCCCTTGCCTTGTCCATACGCTTGCGGTTCACATATTGAATCGGCGAGAGCCCGGTCGTATTTTTGAACATGCGTATGAAATAATTGGGGTGAAAATGAACCAGCTGCGCCAGCGTATCGACCGAAATATTTTCGGAAAGATGCTCCTCGATATAGGAAAGCACAACGTTCATCTTCTCAAACGAGCTTGTTGTCGGCGTGTTAATCGTAACCCGATCGGTCTGCTCCAGAAACATCGCCATCATTTCGAGGAAGATCGCTTGCACGTGCAGGTCAGCCGTCCACTCCTCGCTCTTATGATGATACCTAAGACGATCGAATTTATCTTTTAATGCCGGATGATCGGTTACCGTCAGTATGACTGGCAGCTCAAGCACTTGAAAAAGATTGAAATTGCCCAGCTTCGCCGTAAAATGGCACCAATATTTGCCGAACGTATTCGTATTGATCGTGCCATAGGATTGGGTCACATCCGCTGGCAGCAAACATAGATCGCCAGCTTTCGGATAATAGATGCGATCCCCAATTTTTATGTATCCCTCGCCCTCTTGAATATAATAAAGCTTATTCACGTCAGGCGTGTAATTGTCGTCATTCCACGAGAGCGGTACCTTCGTATACTCCACAACGGCCACATGCAATTGCAAACCGGTCAAATACGATTTCCAAAATGTTCTCAAGCCAGCAGCGTCCACTGCAATTCCCGCCTTCCAAGCCCACTTATGTCGCTTATATTAGTTAAAATCAATACTTGGCTTTTAAAATGCGTCATTAGTTACTTCGATAAGTAGCGGCGCAGCACGGAAATAAGCAGATCATGATCCTCCTGGTCCGGCAAGCCGGATACGGTAATCGTGCCGATCTGCCCTTCACCCTCAACGATAAGCGGGAACGCCCCTCCAGCTCCTACATAATCGGCAAGAGGTAGCCCATGCTTCTCCTCCATCGTCGTTCCTTCATTGCGAAGCCTGCAGGCCACATGCCAAGAGCTTGTGCCAAAATGTTTTACTGCATTATTTTTGCGGCGAATCCAGTCCTCGTTCTCCACCGTTGTACCTTCCATTGCATGCAGAAATAATCGCTGGCCTGACCGGGTAATATCAACCGTGATGCGCTTGCCGCTGCGACGCGCCTCCTCCACAATCTCCAAGCCTAACTCCAATGCTGTATCATTCGTAAAGGTCTCAAAGCGAAGCTCCTGCTCTTCCTGTTCCATCTGCAGCAAGCGTTGATTTATATTCAGCATGATTTGCCTTAGCTCCCCTTTGCATTTCCATAGTAAAAGATGCATGCAGCATCACTCTAGCCCTATCTTATCTCTTATTCTTTTGCTTGCCAACAGAAGCCTTACACACAAAAAAAAGAGGCAAGCCTCACGCCGCCTCTTCATTCCTTTTTAGCTCCTTTAAGCTTACGCTTGAGCTTGTCCGAGCTTTACCCACTGCGCTACATTTACGGTCCGTTTCGCTTGGTATTCAACCGCTACTTTGACGTCCTCCACCATTTTCCCGCCCTGAACCGTCACACTCGTTCCATATGGATTGCCGCCAGCTTCGAAGGTAACAGGACTTGAATAGCCTGGCGCAGCGACGATCGCTCCCCAGTGATACATCGAGGTGTATAAGCTAAGAATCGTTTGCTCTTGTCCGCCGTGCGCATTTTGAGCCGAGGTCATTGCGCTTACGACTTTATTGACAAGCTTGCCATTAAACCACAGCGAGCCCGTCGAATCCAAAAACTGCTTAACCGGACCCGGCATGCCGCCAAAACGAGACGGGATGCTGAAAATAATCGCATCAGCCCATTCCAAGTCCTGGTAGGAAACTTCAGGAATTTCCACCGTCGCAGCAACATGCGCCCTCCAAATCGGATTCGCTTGAATCGCTTCCTCGTCTGCCAGCTCCGGGGTCTTCAAAATTCTCACCTCAGCGCCCGCTTCCTTTGCGCCTTCCTCAGCCCATTGCGCCATTTGATAATTCGTTCCCGTTACACTGTAATAGATAATAGCTAGTTTAATCGTTGACATCCTGCTCATCTCCTCAAATGTTTATGTTCGAAATGATTAACGCTGATACAGCTCGTAAGCGACTTGATTCGGCAGTTGAATGACGATCATGCGTACTTTTTCCTGCTCGCTTGCCAAGCGTACCGTCTCTGACTGAGTACTGCCTGCCTCCAGCACGGTAAAGTCTTTATGCTGGAATGAAGTCGTTTCTCCCCTTATGCTCCACTTGCCATTTCCTCGAATGGCTAATGCTGCGATGGAATAGCCTTCAGGAATCGTGTGCTCATACTCGCTGCCAGCGTCCAATGAAATATCCCACATTTGTGCATCCGTTACCAAATGAATGGGAGATCCCTCACCAAGAATGGTCTTCTTCTGAACGTGATCATTATTAGCCCAAGGAAAGTTCTCGGCAACATATTCGTTGTAGGTAGGTCTCCTTTTGATCGCTTCCTCCAGATCGGGCTCAAACCATATTTGAAAGATCTCAGCGTCAGGCCCATCTATTTTCTCGCGATGCGATACGCCGGAACCTGTCTGCATCACTTGAGCGCCGCCAGGACCTACGGTGCTTTCCGTTCCAAGCGTGTCTCCGTGCGAGACTTGCCCATTCACGACATAGGTCATAATTTCAAACCCTTTATGCGGATGAAGCCCAATGCTGCCACCCTCCATGGCATGTGCCCAAGCCCAGTAAAATAAAGGCCCAACCCGCTTAACCGCACCCAAATCCTGAGGGAACCCGATCGGCTTCTGCTCAATGATTCTGCCTCCTTCAAAGGAGCCCGTCGCTTGCTGCAATGGCGTATATACGTTCATCTTCATGATTTAGCCTCCTCTCTTGCTATATATCTTAATTTTGTGAATCCTATAATTAGTATATATTCATCCTATCATTAGGGTAAGTGGATGTCAACTAACTTTTATAAAGCAAAAAGCCGAGTGCCTTCTCCAATGGGAGAGGCACCCAGCCCTATTTTGCAATCCTATCGCTTGTTACTCCCTGCAAATCATAAGCATATTGTCATCCAGGTCCTTAATGACAAACCAATGATCATGCTGAATATCCGTTACAAGGTTCACCTGATTGGCGACAGCAAAATCATAAGATGTCTTAAGATCATTCGTCATTAGCATAAAAGCCGGCGTCCTTAGATTAGGAGCTCCGCCAGGCTCCTTCCCGCCCCACATCGGCATCGTATCCAAAATAAGGCCGGTGCCCTGCATCGGCAATGGACAAAGATGCCCATTCATTATTTCGCAATCATTCGGAAGTCCGAGCAGCCGGCAATACCAATCCCGCGATTTCTCGATATCCTTAACCGGAACAAAAATAGATCCTACCTTGTTCAATATCGGACTTTTGACCGTTTCGCCGCTTTGTTGCTCCATTTGCTTCATTTGAATACCTCCTGATTATGGTTTAGCAGCCTTGCAATAGCTTGCCTTGCGGGAAACCAAATAAAATGGATTCGCTAGCTCTCTTCACCATGCCATAGCTTGTGAAACGATTCATTCGAAGCAAGCAGGCTCTCTGCCGTTCCTTCCGCCTCGATTCGTCCATCCTTCATTACGATAATATGATCAGCCTGCGCAAGAGCCGTCTTGCGGTGCGAGACGACAAGGCATGTTGCATCGCCGCGTTCGCGGAATAGTCGGGACCAGAGCTTCTGCTCGGTCTCTACGTCCAGCGCGCTGGAGAGATCATCAAATACGTATAGCTCGCTGTCGCGGACAAGCATCCGAGCCGCAGCCGTTCGCTGTGCCTGACCGCCGGAGAGCTTCACCCCGCGAGGCCCGATGACCGTATCGAGTCCATCCTGCAAATGCCCTAGATCGTCCTCCAGCACCGCCGTATGAAGCGCTCTTGCCAGCTGGCCATCCTTATCCGAATGGCCAAGCAATATGTTCTCGCGCAGCGTATCGCTGTAGAGCCTTGGCACTTGAGCCGTATAAGCGCTCCGCGGCGGAACAAAAAACGAGCCGGCATCCTTTACCTCAGATCTGTTCCAACGAATCGTCCCGCTATCTTGCGGCAGAAGTCCCAGCAAGGCTCGCACCAGCGTCGTTTTGCCAGAGCCGATTGGGCCAGTAATGACCGTAAAGGAGCCGCGCTTCAGCGTGAAGTCGACATCCGTAATTCCTCTTCCGGTCTCAGGATATATATACGTTAATCCGCTGACCTCAAGCTGTTCTAGCCGCATGCTTGCAGGCTGCTCCGAAGTGGTTGTCTTCGAGGCGTCCTCGCGCAAATGCAATTCATGATCGGCCGTCAGCACCTGAGCCGGAGCGCCCTGCAAAATGCCTGTCAAACGAAGCAGCGCAACGGTCATTTGCTTGAAATAAGTGAGGAACTTGCCGAAATTCGAAATGAACTGTGTGACAAAGGTCAGGTAGTAAACAAACAAAGAAAAGTCGCCTACCGTAAATTCTCCCCCGCGCATTTTTTGTCCGGCGAGCAGTAGAATCAGCCCCGTGCCGAGGTTCACTGAGTTGGAGAAAATCGAATCCAGCACCTCGGTCATCAGCTTATCCTTCAGCATCGTTTTGCGGCGATTGTCGTTCAGCTCTCTGAATCTTGCCATTACCCGCTTCTCGGCGCCTGCTACTTGAATAGCCTGCACGCTGCCGAACATTTCGCTAATCGCACCCGTTACCTTCGCTGTAGATTCACGGCTCTCCGAACGATATTTTTGCAGCCTAGTCGTCGCTAGCTGCGCCGCAATAACGACGATCACCAGCGGCAAAAAGACGAGCAGCGTCATTTGCGCATCGATTCGAATGAGAATAAAGCACGATACGAGCGCGAAGCAGGTCATGCCGAACACGTCAACGGACCAGCTTACCGCTTCCTCAGACTGATCGACATCGTCGCGAAAGTGGCTGATGGCCTCGCCAGGCGAGCAAGGTATCGCCCTTGCTCCCGGCTCCTTCAATATGTGCTCCAATAAATTGCGGCGCAGCAGCATGCCCATCCGGAACCGAAAATTCACATCCGTTATAAACCCGATCAGCACTGTGGCGCTGCGGGCAAGCGCGGCGCCTATCAGCAGCGCGATCAGCCCCCATGTTCCATAGCCGGCGGCTGAATCAATCGTTAAAGAATCAAAAAAAGCTTTCGTAATAAGTCCCGGAAAAATCGGCATTAAGTAAATAATCGTCCAGACGAGCGCATTGGTGATGTACCATGCCTTGCGGTAGCATATCAAACGCCACATATACATAAACGTGCTCATGCCAGCACCTCCTCTAGTCCAGCCGCAAGCATTTGGCTAAACCGTGATCCCGGGTCGGAAGCGAGCTTTATCCTTGGCCCGCTCTCCACGATGCGTCCTTGCTCCAAAATAACGATCTGGTCGGCCCGCTGCACCGTGGCGAGTCGGTGCGCAATAATGATGCAGGAGCGATTACTCAGCAGCTTGCTGATTGCCTGCTCCATCCGATATTCGGTTAGCGGATCGAGCCTGGATGAGGCTTCATCAAGAATGACGAGGCCTGGATTCGTTAGAAACACTCTTGCAAAGGCAAGCAGCTGCGCTTCTCCCGCCGACAGGCTGCCCCCGCCCGATGCGAGCGGCGTATCAAGCCCTTCCGGCAGCGACTCATACCAGCTTCGAAGCCCCAGCTCGCGCAGAACAAGAACAATGTCTTGGTCAGAAATGCTATCGTCATAGAAGGTCAAGTTGTCCCGTACGCTTCCTTGCAATATTTCAATGTTTTGCGTTACGAGCGCCACCTTTGAGCGCAGCTCCATGAGCTTGCACTGCCTAATATCCGTACCGCTCAGCTTAATGCTTCCCTGCTGCGGATCATAGAAGCGAAGCAGCAGGCGCGCCAGCGTCGTCTTCCCGCTTCCTGTCCGTCCAAGCAGTCCAAGCACCTCTCCCGGCTTCAAATGAAGCTGCAGCTCCTCAAGTGTCGGATATTCGTCATAGCCGAAGGTGACATTGTCCAGCTCTACCGCCAGCGGACCTGCCGGTAGCTTCGCGCCCGGCCCGTCCTCGATTCTTGGAGCCGTAGCAAGCAGCTCCCGGATGCGAAGCAGGCTTGCGTCCGCCTTTTGCAAATCTTCGAATTGCGTCCTTATCTTTTCAATAGGCTTCGCCAGCAGCTCCGTGTAATAGAAGATGAGATAGACCGTTCCGATGGAGAGGCTGCCAGCCTTCCACAGATACGCGCTTATGGCAAAAGCCATCGCGTTACCTAGCGCAAAAACGATAATCGTCGTGATCCACATCGATGAGAAGCCGAGAAACGCCTTTCTCCGCAGCGGAAGCATGCGGCGCAGCAGCGCGTAGAAACGGTTCATGACAAAGCCGGTCGCGCCGTTCGCCCGCGTGTCCTCCGTGCCTTCCAGATGCTCGCCGATAAAGCCGTAAAACTCGGCGTTGATTTGGCGCCATTTTGCCCATACCGGCACTGCAAATTTGCGAATCCATTGAATGACTAGCATCGCGAACACAACAAACAGCAGCATCCCTGCGCCGATAAGCACATTCTCACGGAATAACAAAATGATAATGCCCAGCATAAGCAGCAGGTTGCCTGCTAAATGGATGATGAAGCTGGAGAAAAAGTTGGCAAGCGCATTAACGTCCCCGTCGACACGCTCAATGATGGATCCCGAGGTATTCGATTTATGGAAAGACATATCCAGCTTTAGACAATGCTCGGCAAGGTCACCGCGCAGCTGGTTCGTCGCTCGCCAAGCGAGGTTCTCGCTCACATAGGTTGCGGTAACCGAAATAAGCTGCTGGATGAGCGAGAATCCGATAAACAGCGCCGCAGCGTAGTAAAGCGGCTCCAGCGCTTTATCCGATTGGGCGGTATCAATAAAATACCGAATAATTTGCGGATTGATCAGCTGCAGTCCGATCGAGGAAAAAAGGAGCAGCGCAAGCGCAAACAGCGACTTCTTTCGAGGTAGCAGATAGCGGCTTAGCATCATTTTGTAGTGGGTTAGCGAATTCAACTTATTGACCTTGCTCATGTTCTTCCCCTTTCTGCCTCAAACTAGCTGTAATAAGAGAATCCTATTTAATCATGTTAACGCTTAACGATATGAAGCTCACATTGTTCAATACGTTTGAAGATGTCCGCACCTAAGCCGATATTTTTAGTTGATGCTCTTGCTGCCGTTTCGAATAGGCCATGTTCCTCCATTTTAGTCCAAATATGCTTCAGTTCGCTCAGCAGCGCTTCGACAAATTCCAGTTCGGGCAGCACTACGGAAATGAGCGCCTCTTTGAAGTGAGCCGAGTAAATGCAAAACTTCAATTCATTGTCGCCGCTCGCCGTCATGCTCATCTCACACTCATATCCATATAGAGTTACAGCTCGTTTATTAACCATGTACTTTTCTAAGCATGCTAAATAATCTAACCAAAGACCGTTGCCTGAAGCAGACGGGTTGTCTAAATCAATAATAGATTCGCCTTTATATTTGATCGTGATTTTCATAGGAGAATGTATAACGTCGACATCCCTAAAATGAACGAAGTTCCATAGTTGCGTGTCATCATCCATATCCATATGCAGCTTTTCCCGCTCGTATTTATGCAATCTCTCACATACCTCTATATCTGTTCCGAATTCTAAACGAATGTCTTTCTGAGACTTGGCGAAATACGTTTTTAGTTCGAACATAGGAGCTCCTTTATGCTAAACTAGTAAATAAATGATAGAAAACGCAAGGAGATAAATGATGATCAAGCTCGTATCCTGGAACGTAAACGGTCTTAGAGCATGCGTAACCAAAGGCTTTAACGACTACTTCAAAGAAACAGACGCCGATATCTTTTGCCTGCAAGAGACGAAGCTGCAAGATGGGCAAATCAGCATGGAGCTGGGCGAGGCGTATTTCCAGTATTGGAATTATGCGATTAAGAAAGGCTACTCCGGCACTGCCGTGTTCACGAGAATAAAGCCCCTATCCGTGCACTACGGCATAGAGGAAAACTCGGAGCCCGAAGGGCGTGTCATCACGCTTGAGTTCGACGGCTTCTACCTCGTTAACGTATATACGCCTAATGCGAAGCGCGACCTGACGAGACTCGATTACAGAATGGAATGGGAAAATCGGTTCCGCAGCTACCTGCAGCAGCTGGATACCGTGAAGCCTGTACTCGTATGCGGCGATCTGAACGTGGCGCATCAGGAGATCGACCTGAAGCATCCGAAACCGAATCTGGGCAACTCAGGCTTTACGTTAGAAGAGCGAGGCAAGATGACGGAGCTGCTGGAGGCTGGGTTCCTCGATACGTTCAGACATTTTTACCCGGATCGTGCGGATGTGTACAGCTGGTGGTCTTACATGCCGAAGGTTCGCGAGCGGAACGTCGGGTGGCGCATTGATTATTTTCTAGCCTCATCAAGGCTGAGCCCGCTGCTTATCGATGCGCAAATCGATACTCATATTTTGGGAAGCGACCATTGCCCTGTCCTGCTTATGATAGAGGATATTGAAGCCGAAGCATCGAAATAGACAGCCCATTAACTCGAATAGGCGGACAACACTCAAGCATGAGCGTCGTCCGCCTATTTGCATCGTTAATTGGGGAGCGTCTCCGTCATAGCATCCTTTTCGCGCAAGAAGGCTAGCGCCGTCTGCATTTTATCGATATAGGCCGGCTCGTTGCCGGTACACATAAATCGCACGTTCCCGCTGCCGCCGCCACCGGCGATGCCGTAACGATTCAATAAGGCGTGCAGACGCTTCACCGTCCCGACATTCCCGTCTACAATCTCGATATGAGCCGGAAGCAGCTCTCGCAAAATATCCTTGTAGAAAGGGTAATGCGTGCAGCCAAGCACAATGATGCCGTAATCATTCAAATCATAATTAGAGAGCTTGGACCTGAAATATTCATTCATAATTTGTTTATCGAATTGCAGCGATTCGCAATAATGGACAAGCTCCGGCAGAGGCAGCGAATCCACGATCCCCATATCATCCACGCGGGAGACGAGCGCATAATACTTAGGCAGCTGCAGCGTTAAAGGCGTGGCGAAGACGAGCACTCTTTTGCCCGTTGCACGGTTCATCTCCACCGCCGGCTTAACCGCAGGCTCCATGCCTACGATCGGAAGAGAGTAACGCTCCCTAAGCTCCGTAATGGCAATGCTGGTCGCCGTATTGCAAGCTACGACTAACGCGTCCATTCCTTCATTCATCATCTTGCCAACCGTATCGAAAATGTATGCCTTCACGTCTTCCTTCGGTTTCGTGCCATAGGGAACATGAAGGGTGTCCGCCATATAAAGAAAATCCTTGTCAGGGAGCCGTTTGAGCGCTTCCGCCAGCACGGTAAGCCCGCCAATCCCTGAATCAAAAAAACCAATTCGCATGTCTCATCGATTCCTTACGTTTAATGAAATAGAATAATCGGATAGAGCTAATTCCATCTTAACTCATTCCCACCTTGCATTAAAGCTTATAATTGCTTCTTGGATGAAAAAAACGCCCCTCGTCCTAATGGACAAGAGGCGCTCTATCTTTTTTAAGGCGCTCGCTTCGGCAGCAAACGGACATATTCATCCGAAAGCTTCATGAGCTCCAATATATAATCATAATCCTCGCGGTATTGGCTGAAATCGGCTACCGGCTCCTTGGTCCTGATATCGGTAGCCGTGCCATCCTCGAATCCTTTGCCTGGCTCGAACAAAATATCGTTGTTGAAAAACGAACCCGTCGGCAAATAATATCGCATACCGACTACATTTTGCGTCGTATTGAGCAAATCATGGCCAAAGGCCGTATAGCCTTCCTCCTTGAGGGAAATGCCAAGCAAATTAGAAAGCGTCGGCATAATATCCACTTGGCCGCCTACCTGCTCGACCACCTTCCCGTCTTCACCTGGTACATGGATGAACAACGGAATGTTGAAGCGGCTGACTTGACTGTCATATTTTATGCCAAGCTGCTCGCTGACCCATGCTGGATCATTGTCCTTCTCCTGAAGGCCGGAGTGATCGCCGTATGCGACCAGCACCGTGTTTTCCCACATCCCGCTCGCTTTAAGTCCATCAATAAATTTTCCGAGCGCATAATCGGTATAGTTTATTGCGGTCAAATAATCGCCTAGCTGCGTGCCTTGCAGCGAATCCGGCATCTTAATCCGCTGGAGCTTGCTCGGCACCTTGAACGGATGATGGCTGGACGTCGTTACAAACTGCGCATAGAACGGTTTATTTTGCTGATCCAGCGCTTGAAGCTTCTCCAGCCCAACCTTGTATAGCTCCTCGTCTGAGGCGCCAAAGGAATTGAAATGATCGTTTTTAAAAGACGGCTTATCATAGTATGCTTCAAATCCTAATGCAGGATACATCCGGTTGCGATCCCAGAACGTTACATCATTAATATGAAAGGTGTTCGAGGAATAGCCCTTGTCTCCAAGCAATCTCGGCATACTGGGTACGATTCTGTCGCCATAGCCGGTGGACATAGCCATAACGCCGGTCGGATAGATGGAAGTGTTCGACATGAACTCGGCATCCGACGTGTTGCCCTGCCCGATTTGCTGAAAGAAATGCGGAAAGTAGAAGCTCTCCTTCGCCAGCTGATTCAGAACCGGAGTAACAGCTTGTCCTCCAACCGATAGATTAATCGTAAAGTTTTGAAATGCCTCCAGCTGAACGACGATGACGTTCTTTCCTTTGGCGAAGCCAAAGTAGTTCGGCGTACCTGCTGTCACCGCAGCCCCTGCTTGGTCAAAATAAGAAATTTGAAGCGCCTCTGCGCTAGCAGCCGTTTCTTCCACGCTTCCATTCTTAATCGCGTTTTGCTCCTGATTCGCTTTAATCGCAGCGGCCACCTGATAATCTAGAAAGCCTAGGCTTTCAGCTTGCACAATCTCATTTGGGATAGAGCTGCCTGACCAGATGTATCCGCCCGATACAGCGACGCACAAAACAGCAGCAATACTTGCGATCAAAGGCCGAACGACGCGTCTTCTGCCCTCGCTGCGCGTGCCCCGTACACGTTTTATCATATACAGCAGAGCCAACACAATAACATCAACAAAAAATAAATAATATTTGACTTGAATAATCGATCCTACGCTTGTCCGAATTTGCAGCACCTGATCCAGTCCGTGCAGCGCGGTATAGGTAGGCACCGTGCCATAGTAGCTAAAATATACGGTTGAAGCGAATAGGAGAAGCGACAGCACCGCATTCAGTATCCCGAATACCGTCCCTCTCCATTTCGCGGAGGTTATGACGTCGACTATTAATAACAAGGCAAGCACGGCTGCCGCATCCGTAAGCAGGCGATCTGCCTGAATGCCATTAAAGACGAATTGGCGAAACAGGGCCATTTTCAGCATCATAACAACAAATAAGAAAATAAACGGCGATCTATCGTAATTGTAACGGGTGGATATAAGCTTCAAGATCCTTCACTCCTTAGAGATCAACACTTGCTCCGAAAATAAAAATAAACCGTCAAGGCATGACGGCTTACTTAAACACTAATGTTAAGGTAATATGAAGGCAAATGCAACGGCTAATATAGGAAACACTCCTTCTTTCTATTTAGTTTCTCGTGATTGATGGAAGATTATGACAAAGCTTATACTAAGCTTTGGAGGCATGACGGAAAGAGACGTTGAACGGGCATTCGCTTGCTAGCAAAAGCGTGGTCCGGCGCTATGTCCCATCTTACTTAGATTTGCTAATGGTTAGAGATAGCGTTAGTTCAATAGAATTAAATTAGCTGTACATGGGAGGCGTTATTTTTGGCGATTAAACATTTCCTTACCGATCTTGACGGAACGCTTCTGAAATCGGATGCCACCTTGTCCGAATATACGAAAAACGTATTATGCAGCGCTTTGAACGAAGGAATGATCATTAGCTATGCTACTGCAAGAAGCTATATGAGCTCGAACAAAATCGTCTCAGTCATTCCGTGGAAATATCCTATTGTTTTGTATAATGGAGCCGTCATTTTTGATCCGCAGTCATTAAAGGTCATTGGCGGCTATTGGCTCGACAATGAAACCACGGATGAAATCATAAGCTTAGGAAGAACGCATGGTCTGCTCCCGTTTTTATTTGCGCTGGATGAGGAAGATAAAGAACGCGTGCTGCACGAAAAACTGACTCGAACCGGGGATATGAAATTTTTCGAGAGCCGCCCTAACGATCCCCGCTTTGGCGAAATGCCGCAGCTCGCATGCTCGGCTTCGTTTCGCACGCTTATAGTGACCTATATTGGGCTGCTTGAAGAATTGGAGCCCATAAAGGAGATGGTGCAGCAGACGTTCGGAGATAAGGTTCATATTCATCTCATGAAGGACCAATACATAGAGAATCACTATTTCCTGGAGTTCAGCCATAGTAAGGCAAACAAAAAGGAGGGGCTGCTGCAATGGGCTAAGCTGATGCAATGCGAGCCTGAGGAAATTACCGTTTTCGGAGACAATCTGAACGATTTGGGCATGTTTGAAGCAGCAGGAACCAAGGTCGCTATGTCCAATGCGCATCCCGCGCTTATCGCATTATCGACCCTCGTAGGGGAAAGCAACGATGAGGATGGCGTGGCTAAATATGTTTGCAGCGTGATTGGAGGCATAACCTAATATAAACTGCTCAACGCCGTAACTTATTGCCTTTCATGCAATAGGAACCTGTAAACCACCTCATACATACAAAAAAGAAGCTGCCCAAGGTCATCGACCTTATGGGACAGCTCCTTCTTCCTGCTTGTATTACTTTTTCGCAACGTATTTGCGAATATCGAATGCAACGGCAACGACGATGATCAAGCCTTTGATGATCAGCTGCCAGTTCGGGTTGATGCCGATGAAAGTCAAACCGTAGTTGATGACAGTGAAAATGAGAACACCTGCGATGATCCCCTTCACCCGGCCTACGCCCCCGGTCGTTGACACTCCGCCGACCACACAAGCTGCGATAGCATCAAGCTCGTACATATTACCGTAGTTGTTCGATGCTCCGCCTGTACGCGCAGCTTCCAGCACGCCCGCCAGACCATACAAAGCGCCGGCAATCGCGTAGATCCACATCAGGTTGCGAGCAACGTTAATGCCGGATACATGAGCGGCTTGAATGTTGCCGCCAATGGCGTACATGTTTTTGCCAAGACGCGTTTTGTTGAAAACAACCCATACGATGAACGCTACGAAGATAGCGATAAGAACGATATAAGGAATCGAGAATTGGCCGCCGCCAATGGCGCCTGTTCCAATCTCTGTAAAGTCCTTACGTAGACCACCGATTGGCTGCGAGTTGTTCGGCGGCAAATCGAAATAAAGAGAGTTCATACCATACACCGCAACCATTGTACCGAGCGTTGCGATAAACGGCGGAACGTTAAACTTTGCTACGATTAAGCCGTTCAAGAGCCCCACTAACAAGCCAACTATAATCGCAATGGCGATCGGGATGATGAGCGACAGCTGCGGCAGGTTAGGGAAAAACTTGCTGCCGTAATCAGGCATTTGCAGCATCGATGCGGATACGACCGCACTGAGGCCGACTACGCGTCCTGCCGACAAGTCAGTACCTGCAGTAATAAGCACAAAAGCAGCACCTAATGCGATGATTACCCTCGTCGAGGACTGCACCAGCATATCTCTAAGCGTTGTTATAGACAAAAAGTTTGCATCAATAATGGCGATTCCTAAAATTAATGCGACAAGTACAATCCAAATTGCGTTTTGCGAAAATGCATGTTTTATCTTTATGCCTTTAGCTGTGTCCATTTGTCGTAAACCTCCTTAAATCCTTCATCATTAGCCTGTCTGTGCTGCCAGCCGCATAATACTTTGTTCGGTCGCTGACTGGCCTTCCAAAATGCCAGTCGAGCGTCCTTCCGACATGACCATGATGCGATCAGACATGCCAATGAGCTCCGGCATTTCCGACGAAATCATAATGATGCTCTTTCCTTGCTTCGCCAGCTCAATAATAATGCTGTAAATCTCGTATTTAGCGCCAATGTCGATGCCCCGCGTCGGTTCATCCAGCAGCAAAATGTCCGGATCGGTCAGCAGCCAACGAGCCAACAGCACCTTTTGCTGATTGCCACCCGACAAGTTGCGAATAAGCTGATCGACTGACGGCGTTTTTGTTTTGAATTTCTCGACGCCTTTCGCCGCCTCTTTTCTCATCTTCGCTTCGTCTAGGAAGCCAAAGCGATTCTGATACATACCCAGATTTGCGATAGCGGTATTCTCCATGACAGACAATACTGGGAAAATGCCCGTTACCCGCCGCTCTTCCGTTAACAGCGCGATTTTGTGCTTCTTCGCGTCAATTGGCGATTTCACCGTAATTGGCTTGCCATTCTTGTAAATCGTGCCCGATTTCACGGAACGAATACCGAATAGCGCTTCAATCAGCTCTGTACGCTGCGCGCCGACAAGTCCGCCTACGCCAAGTATTTCTCCTTTGCGAAGCTCGAACGAAACGTCTTTGAAGGAGTGTGCGTGCGGTGACGTTAAGCCATCCACCCGCAGCATGACCTCGCCAGGCTTGTTCGTCCGCTCTGGGAACCGGTCCGATAGATCACGGCCAACCATCCGGGTAATAATCGTATCGATGGTCAGCTCGGGAGCCGGCCAAGTGCCGATATATTTACCGTCACGCATAATCGTCACATCATCCGAAATGCGTAATATTTCTTCCATTTTGTGCGAAATATAAATAATGGAGACGCCTCGTGCCCGCAGCTTGTTAATAATAGCGAACAGCTGCTCTACCTCATTGCCTGTTAGCGATGAAGTCGGCTCATCCATTACGATAATTTTCGAGTTAAACGATACCGCTTTGGCAATTTCAAGCGATTGAATTTTGGATACCGACAATTCGCCGACAAGCTGGTTCGGATCGATCGTCATATTTAAATCCTCGAACAACGCTACCGTGTCGCGGTGCATCTTTTTATGGTCAATAAACCGGAAAGGGGGAAAGCCTTTTACCGGAAATCTGCCAAGCCAAATGTTTTCCATCACGCTGCGCTGCGGCACCGGGTGAAGCTCTTGATGGATCATTGAGACGCCGTGGTTCAATGCGTCTTTTGAGTTTTTAATATCGACCTTCTGTTCATCCAAGAAGATCTCGCCGGCATCCGGCTTATAAATGCCAAACAAGCATTTCATTAATGTAGATTTGCCTGCACCATTCTCTCCCATTAGAGCATGAACTGTGCCGGGACGTACCTTCAGCGTTACATCATCTAGCGCTTTGACACCTGGAAACGTCTTCGTAATCCCGTTCATTTCAAGCAAATAAGGATGCTGCTTTGCCATCGTATAGCCTCCTTTTATCCAGCCCACCTAGCAAGCGGGCGAAAAAAAACAGGGGCAACGCAAGTGACGTTATTCCCCTGCTTCTTGTTTATCTATCTGTCTACTCGTATTATTTGCTTTCTTGCGTTACTTTTTGGTATGGAATCCAAACATATTTGCCATCTGTAATTTCAAAGCCAGTGTTTTCTTTCGTTGGCGTTTCGCCAGCCGCAAGTACACGCATGAGCTCAACTGTTGCTTTACCCTGGTTCGCCGCATCGTTCAGAACCGTTCCGAGCAATGTTCCTTCTTTCAAAGCTTGGTTTGCAGGATCTGTTGCGTCTACGCCGACAACCGGCATAAATTTATCGTCCTTGAAGTAGCCAGCAGCTTTCAAGGCTTCGATTGCACCAAGCGCCATGTCGTCATTATTAGCTAGAACAGCTTCGATGCTGTCGCCTTTGGAAGAAAGGAATGCCGCCATTTTTTCTTGGCCTTTAACGCGATCCCACATCGCTGTATCTTCAGCTAGCTTCTCTACTTTAATGCCTGCATCTTGAATTGCTTGAATCGAGAACTTCGTCCGAAGCTCAGCATCCTGATGTCCCGGCTCGCCTTTTAGCATAACGTATTGCAATACGCCGTCGCCGTTTTTATCCGCTTCCGGATGTGCTTTCCAGTACTCAGCAACGATTTCGCCTTCCATCGTACCGGACTCTTCCGCTTTAGCGCCTACAAAGTAAGCTTTATCCCATTTTGCCAAATCATCAGCAAGCGGTTCACGGTTGATGAACACGACTGGAATGTCTGCTTTTTGAGCTTTATCGATAATGATGCCTGCAGCCGTACGGTCAACCGGATTGACCGACATCGCTTTTACTTTTTTCGTAATAAATAGATCAACCTTATCATTTTGTGTTGGCTGCGAGTTTTGGCTATCTACGATATCTACTGCCAACTTACCTTCTGCCGCTGAATCGATAGCATTGCGCACGCCGCTCATGAATGTATCGTCAAATTTATAAATCGCAACTCCTGCCTTTGGCAAGCCGCTAGTGCTTCCCTCACCGTTTGAGTTTCCGCATGCTGCTGCCGTAACCGCAAGTGCACCGATCATAATCGCTGCTGTCCACTTTTTCATTTTTATTGCCCCCTGGTGGATTAATTAACTACAGCTTCATTATGTCGCAAATGGCGCTGGATTCACATTTAATATCCTCATCATTTTTATTAATATCCTCATGTCTTTCGTTTTATTGAACGATGGGGAACAACAGTTTTTGATTTTTTAGCCAAAACATATTTTCTTCCGTAATAAACTCCATGTCCATTTCCACGCGGGCAGAAACTTGTTTCCCTTGCAATGCCTCCAGCGATTGCTTAACGCCAAGATAGCCCATGCTGAACGGGTTTTGAACAATTAACAGCTGCAACTGATTTTCCTGCAGCAATTCCAGAAGCTCTGGCGAGCTGTCGAAGCCGATCAGCTTAATCTTCTCCCCAGCCTGCCTGCGCTTAAGCTCAAGCGCTGCGCCGATCGATGTTTCTGTGTTAAGCGACAGAATACCGTCAACCTTTTGCTTATCCAGCATCCCGCTGACGGTTTGCTGACATTCGCTGTATTCATCCGAGCAGGGCTGGCTGTCAACGAGCCGAATGCCTTCAAACTCCGCAACGGCATCACGAATGCCTTGCTCCCGCAGCTTCCCGTTAATGCCTCCTTTGGTGTACGTAACCATTGCTACGTCACCTTCGCCGCCAAGCTGGCCAGCCATTTCGCGCACCGCTTCTTTCCCGGCAAGATAATTGTCCATGCCTATATAAGATTTCGTCTCGCCTGATGTGAGCAAGCTGTCGATTGCGATGACTGGAATATGCCGCTTGGCAGCCTCCTTCAGAAACGGCTCAAATGCCGCATCGTCATTCGCTCCAAGCACGATGGCATCTGGCTTTGTCTCCAGCGATTGCATTGCCGTTTGCAGCTGGCCCGCAACATCGCCTTCGTCCGTTGGAGCGGAGACATGCAGATTGATGCCAAATTCCTTAACGGCTGCCTGCGCACCCATCGTCACGTTTTGCCAATAGTCGCCTTTGCTAGTACGAAGAATGAGCTGTATCGTCTTCCCTGCCCGTTCCTCCTTCGGCTCCTGCTCATCTGGATAAAGCGCAGCATAAAGCAGGTAGGCAGCTGCAAGGAAGAGCAGCAGGCTAATGATGCTTCCTTTTTTCATGACCATTACGGCTGATCCTCTCCTTCGATTTGCTCAGGCAATCGAGCAGGGAAACGAATCGTTACAGTTGTGCCGACCTCCAGCTCGCTTTCAAAATGCAGCCCATACTTCTCGCCAAAGTAAAGCCGAATTCTTTCCTGAACGTTCATAATGCCTACACCAGACCCTTTCGAGCTAACAACTTCTCCCGTCAAGATTTTGCCAAGCTGCTTCTCGGACATGCCAAGCCCATTATCGATCACCTTAATGACCACATCGCTTCCATCAAGCCTTGCGGATACGACAATATGCCCCTTATCGACGGAAGGCTCGATGCCATGCATAAGCGCATTCTCGATTAAAGGCTGGATAATCAGCTTTAAGGTTACATAAGACAAAGCCTCTTCCTGCATATCAAAGGAATAATCGAATTTGTTTTTAAAGCGCATCTGCTGAATGATCAAATAGTTTCGGGCATGCTCCATCTCATCCGCTATCGGTATCAAGCTCTTGCCTTTGCCGATACTAATTCGGAAAAGCTTCGACAGCGACGTAATCGTCTTGATCACTTCTTCGTTCTTGTTCATGCCGACCATGCGGACGACCGTATTTAACGTGTTGTACAAAAAATGTGGATTGATTTGCGCTTGCAGCGCTTCAAGCTCGTACTTTCGTTTGCTCTCCTGTTCCGTAACGATTCGATTCATCAATTGCTTGATCGTGCCGATCATAATGTTGAACCGATCCGCAAGATGCTTAATCTCAAGCGGCCCCTCGCCGCTCACCGTTAGATCAAAGTCGCCTCGCTCCACGCTTTTCATCGACAGCTCCAGCCGCTTGATCGGCCTTGATATACGACGGGAAACCATGCTGGACAATAAGAAAACGATGAGCGCCAACGCGACAAGAAGCTTGGACATCGAGCGGTTCAGCACTGAGCTCGTGGTCATCACCTCATCCATATACGATACGCCAACGACCTTCCAGCCCACGTTGCCGATCGTTTGGACGCTGATCATTTTCGCTTCCTCCGCGGATTCATCTATATAGCTGCCATAAGTATGCTTGAGCGCAAGCTCGACATTCTCATCCTTCAGACTCGCGTAAATGAGCTCAAGCTGCGGGTGATACACGATGTTGCCTGCCGATTCGTCCAGCATGTACACATACCCTTTTTGCCCTAAGCTTACTCGTTCAGACAGCTCATCTATCGTATTGAAATTTACATCGAGCAGCAGAACACCGTTCACCTGCTTGCCATTATGCTGAACCGTAATGCTTTTGCTGATCGATACGACCCAGCGGAATTGCTGCTTGTACAGGTTTTGCACATGAGGAAGCGATATGGACAAATGCCCCGTCGTATCGAGCGCGCTTCGGAACCAGCCTTCCTCGGTCACCTGCAGCGTGTCCTTTAGTTCTACATTCGGCAAGTCGAATAACAACTGTCCTTTATCGTCAAAGAGCGCAAGCGACACCGTATCAGTGCGCGTGGACATCATCGATTCCAGCTGCTGGCGCATCATATCAGACTTCACATTTTCGCTTTGGCCAATCGCATGATGCATCATGTTGAACAGATCGGACGTGACCTCTACATAATTTTCAAGATTGTAGCTGACCTGATCAACGATTTGCTGCGAGTTGCGGAAGGCGTTCTCCTTGGCAGTAGCCGAGAACCGGCCATACAAAACGACGCTAACAATTAATATGATAAATACCGAAAACAGCGTAAACGATACCGTCAAAATATACTGAATGCTTCTGCGCTGCATCATCTGTCCTGCTCCGTCAAGCCGCTACGATATTCTTTGGCGGATACGCCTGCATATTTTTTAAAGCTCAGACTAAAATAGTTCGGGTCCGCGAAGCCCACCTTATCGGCAATCTCGAACGCTTTAAGCTCCGTCGTCCGCAGCAGCTCCTTGGCTGATTCCATTCGCAGCTGCAGCAAATAGGCGCCGAATGTCATTTTCAGCTCTTTTTTGAACAATCCGCTGAAATAGCCGGTGCTGATATGCAGCTGTGCGCAGAGCTTAGCTATAGACAAATCGCTTTCGTGAAAATGGCTCTTCGTATAGCTGATCGCATCCTCGACAATTTGCTTATACGTATGCTGCCTGCGGCTGGCGATGCGGCTCCTCACCTTCGCACACAGCTCCCCGAACCAAGCCTTCGTTTCCTGCATGCTGTTCAGCTTCTGATATTGATTCAATATCCCCCAGCTGCCCCCGAAAATATCATCGGAATCACTCTCATGGATTTTTGTTAATTTGATAATGGCTGTAACCATTTCGAGCAAATAATGCTGGTATTCATGCACAGGCGCCTGAACGCGAGCGATTTCGTCGAACAGCCCCTCAACGACCTCCTCCAGCTCCTTCTCTGTGCCCAGCTTGACGGCGCTAATTAAACTTTGCTCCTTCCACTCGTCGAAGAGGAGCTTCTCATGGTCGCGGTTCTCCATATCATCTATACAGATGATGAGGTTATTGCCAAGAATTCGCCGATAATCAAGAGCAACCGTGGCAGATTCGTACGCATATTTCAAATTGCCGATATCCCGCGTGAATGTTCCGACGCCGATCATGACCGGAAACCGCAAAAACTTCTCGATGCTTTGCAAAATTTCTTTTAGCGCATCCTGCGTTTGCTCCATAATCAGCTCAGAGTCCGGGCGCGGACTTACGGAGAACAGCACGACCTGGTCCTGATGAATAAATACTTTTCCTAGCTCATGTCTCGTCCATATTTCATTTGCGATGTTGCATACCGAAAATAGCTTCAGGTCCAAGTCGGTTGAGGAGGCTAGCGAATGCGTTGATTGCTGAGCAGCATCCTCATTCCCGATGTCCGAGTGGTTCACCGCAATTATCGATACGACATAGCCTTCACCCTCGAGCTGCATGCCGTATTTGGCTGCTTTCACCGATATATCCTTATGCTGCTGTTTGCGTGTAATCAAGGACGATAAAAACTTCTCTCGAACAATAGGCAAGCTTGTACGGTAATGCTCCTCAAGCAGCTCGACATTGCTCCGCTTTTCCCGCTCCTCATCCATCCGCTTGGCAACCTCTGCAATCGTCTCCGTCAACTGCTCAGCTGAGAACGGTTTCAAAACATAGGCCTCGACCTGCAAATGAATCGCCTGCTTCGCATATTCAAATTCATCATGGCCGGATAAAATCACGATCCGAGTAATCGGATACGTCTTCCTAGCCCATTCCGAGAGCTCAAGCCCGTTCATATAGGGCATACTAATATCAGTAATGAGCACGTCCGGCTCCATTTTCTCAAATAGCTCCATCGCTTCCTTGCCGTTTCCAGCCGTCCTTACCTCCGAGAAGCCGCAGCTTGCCCAGTCAATTTCTATCATTAATCCTTCCGTCACTTCCGGCTCGTCATCGACTAACAGCAGCTTATACATAAGGCTCCCCCTAAAACATGGCTTTGAGCGCGACGCCCCTTACGGGCTGCGTATCGCCAATACCATTTTGCCATAGATTTTGTCTTTGTAAATATAGCATGGTTTCATTAGATTATCGTTTGTCACTCACCCTGTTAATTATTCACATGAAAATGTGCTTCACATGAATAAAGCCGGGCTCTCCTACGGAGCTCCCGGCCTTGTAAAATAGGGCATCTGCGATCATTTCAAGCGGCGGCGCCTTACCAGCAGGATGACAATCGCAATCATGATGAAGAACGCGACTAGCAGTATCATGAAAAGCATTTTCGAATCAATCGGCGCTTTGGTTGCCTCAACGTCTTGCTGACTGCTTGGCAAAGTCTGCTTCGAATGTAGAGGCAGCGGAGCATGGCCTTCCCATAAAATCTTAAGCTCTTCTCTCGCCATATCAAGCGGCTTCGTTAAATCGCATATACCCGTTTCAAGCTTCTCTGATACTTCGCTGGCAGACACGAGATATTGCTGGCCCTCTATAAAATTTTCATAGCCGCAGCTCGCCGAGCTCATTGCCGTATAGACGATTGCTCGCTGTTCCAATTCACCTTTCCACACCGTAGATACTTCGAAGTTTACTTGGACCAAGTCAGCGCTGGACATCATTTGTTTCTCAGGCGGCTGGACAACCTTCATCGCTTTGCCTGCGAAGACGGTTGTGTTGTGCTCAAGCGTTTCCTTAACTTGCGACTCTGGAGACGGCGACATGGCACAGGAGCATGCATAAACGACAGCCGGCTTCATAATCACGGCCGCACTTAGTAAGATCGCCCAGCAAAGGACAAAAAGCAGCGATTTTCGATACATAGCAATCACCTCTTAGGATAGACGGTCAAGCGGCGATTATTGTTTCTAATTTTATGCGCCGCGAACACGAGATGCTGGCTATTTCCTCATTAAATTGCTATATTACCTTAGATGAGTTAGATTTCTTATATAATAAGGGACTCCTTAGACTAAAGAAAACGTAGGTGAGCAACATGATTGAGGTAAAGACTTCCAAGCTTAGCGACGGAGAATTCAATAGAGGGGTATTCGCGACACGTGATATAGCAAAAGGCGATCTTATTCACGAAGCACCGGTAATTCCCTTCCCAAATGAAGAGCATGAACACATAGAGAAAACCTTGCTTGCTGATTATGTGTTTGAGTATGGCGCTAATCACACCGCTATACTGCTAGGCTATGGTATGCTGTTCAACCATTCCTATACGCCTAACGCCTACTATGATCTTAATTTTGACAATCATACGGTTGATTTTTTTGCTTACACGGCAATAAATGCCGGGGAAGAGATCCTCATTAACTATAATGGCGAAGTCGATAACGAAGAGCCGCTATGGTTTAATGAAGATAAAGAAAAGTAAAATAGCTTAACCGCATGAAACGAGGCAGCTCAGGAGAAAATAAACCTGGGCTGCCTCGTTTGTTATTTCAGTATCATTTATATAAATCCGCCATTCACGCGAATGGTTTGTCCCGTCATCCATTGTGACTCTTTGCCAGCTAGAAACACCACGACACTCGAAATATCTTCAGGCTCACCCAATCTTCCAAAAGAATTCATATTTACGATGCCCGCAATTTGTTCTTCCGACTTGCCTACTTTAAAAAGCTCGGTGTTAATTGGTCCAGGCGCAACCGCATTAATCGTAATGCCTTTATGCCCTAGCTCCTTGGCAAGCTGACGGGTTATCTGCTCAACCGCACCTTTGGTAGCCGCATACGCGCTATAAGCTGGGAACATGGCACCATTAACCGACGTCGAGAAATTAATAATTCGTCCGTTCGCATTCATATGCAAAGCCGCTTGTTGGCAAGCAAAGTACGTGCCCTTCACGTTGATCGCGAACTGCTTGTCGAAGTCCTCCTCCGTCATGCTCACGATTGGTTTTGTGATCATAATACCGGCGTTATTAACAAGGATATCTACATGCCCAAAAGCTTCAAGCGTCTTCTGGAACATCATTTCCACTTCCGCTACTTTGCTGATGTCCGCTTGTATCGCTACAGCTTCTCCGCCCTGCTGCTTAATGCCGTTAACGACCTCCTCTGCTTTACCTGGATTGCTCGCGAAATTCACAACAACCTTTGCTCCGTTCCGGGCCAATTCCTCAGCAATTTCACGTCCTATACCTCTAGATGCACCTGTTACCAAAGCTACCTTGCCCGCTAATTTATGTTCCATCATTTGTTCCTCCTCAGTATGTCGCTCTTATGTTTTGATTATATTCGCACTTCTAACAAATATCAAGTGACAGAATTATATTTCTGTCATTCATTTATGCGAACCATTCATTTTCTCCCTTATAAAAAGAAAAAGCCCCTCAGATGTCCGTCATCAGAAGAGCTTTCATTTTATTGACTATGCGGCGATTCCGTTTAGCAGCAGCTTCCACACCATATCGAACTCTGCATCACTCTTCTCTGCCGACCATTCGAACGCATGAGCGGGATGATGAAAGCGAGAGGTTGCGATGAACAGCGCTTTCGCAGCCTGCTCCGATTCGCCTGGCTTAAGCTCCTTTGCTTTCATTCCTTCCTCGATGATATGCGCGAGCTGTTTGACCAAGCGATCGATATGTACAGTGATCATCTCAACAGCATCTAGCGTTACTGCCGCATACATCGCGAACATCTCGGCATCATTGGCTGCGTAGTTCCGCTTGCTGCGGATAAGTGTCTCCATCCATAAGCGCATACGCTCCGTGGAGCTGCCGCCCGTCTGGCTGGCAATCCCCTCTAGTGGCAATGCGATGCATCGGTGCAGCCAGCGCTCGGTTACCGCTTCCCGCAAGGAAGCTTTGCTCGCAAAATGGCGATACAGCGTGCCGTGACTCACTTTAAGCACCTTGGCTACGTCGACCACCGACGTCTTGTCAGGCCCGAAACGTCTCAGCACCTGTTCTGCCGCATCTAAAATTTGTTCCTTACTTAGTGGAAGTTCATTGGTCATAATGGGTAGCAGAGCATTCGCCTTGAATCACATTTTTGCAAGATGATTGGGCATGCTCATTACTCCCCCCTCTCAGCACTTTCGTCCTATCGTATCATACCGTTATAGCAATGACAATAATGTTATTATGTCATCCGTTCGCGAGTGAGTGTGAAAGATGCCTGTCTTGCAACCATTTTTTCGCACCGTTTAAAATATTTCTGAGTTTTACAATAGCCAAGCCGTCAAGAATCATACAAAAAAAACGTACAATGCTTTACCGCATCGGCAAAGCATTGTACATATTTATAATAAGCTTATTTGAAATAATAAGTGCGCAGCGCATCTATAATGCCGAGCTGATTTTTCCGTAGATCCTTAGCGCTGAAGAACACATCGCCCTTCACCTCTGGATATTTCTTGTTGTATTCCAGCTGATCAATCATTTCCTGAGCGCTTTGCCAGCCCGCTTCCTTCGTCCCGAGCTTATAGGGCGAGTGCCCGATATACAGGTCAACTCCCGTTCCCTTTACTTCTTGTACCCACCAGTCTACAAGCTTGTCATAGCGTGCAGCATTAAAGGAGAGGCTCCAATAAATTTGCGGATTGATATAATCAATCCACCCCTTTTGAATCCACGTCCTAGCATCCGCATACATATTGTCGTACGCCGTTACGCCTGCGCTTGTGTCTGAGCCCGTTTTGTCCACCGACTTATTCCGCCACACCCCAAATGGGCTGATTCCGTATTTCACCTGCGGCTTCACCGTATGAATCGACTCTCCGAGCTGACGCACAAATTCGTTAATATTGTTCCGGCGCCAGTCCGCTTTTGATGTTATTTTACCGGCGTTGTTAATCTTGAACGCTGCATCGTCGGCAAAGGCCACATTCGACGGATAGAAATAATCGTCCAAATGTACGCCGTCAATCGCATAGCCGTTCACGACCTCCATGATTGTATCGATAATATGCTGGCGTGCCGCTGGAATGCCGGGATTAATGTACAGCTTGCCTCCTGCATTCACGATCCAGTCTGGATGCTGCTTCGTCACATGGATATCAGCCAGCTGATCGATTTTTGTATCCACATTTGCCCGAAACGGATTGAACCAGGCATGGAACTCCATATTCCGCTTATGCGTCTCCTCGATCATGAAAGCAAGCGGGTCATACGTCGGGGCCAGGCCTTGTACGCCCGACAAATATTTTGACCATGGCACCAGCTTTGAAGGATACAAAGCATCGCCCGTAGGACGTACCTGAACAAATACTGCGTTCATTCCCATTCCTTGCAGCTCATCCAGCAGGCTGATGAATTCACCCATCTGCTTCACCGCATTCTGATAGGAGGACTTAGAGGGCCAGTCCAAATTGTACACGGTAGAAACCCATGCTCCGCGCAGCTCCGTCTTTGTGACTGGTCCTGGACTTGGTTCCGGAACGGGGATTGGATCTGGAATGGGATTGGGTACTGGATCTGGCAGGGGAATGTCCTCTGATGGATCTTCGATTGCAGCTGTCAGCGTAATCGTCTGCTTCGCCTGGTTCCAATTAACCGTTAAGCCGAGCTGCTCGCTGACGAACCGAAGCGGTACCATCGCCCTACCGGCTTTAACCTGAACGGAAGCGTCCAGCTTGACACTTTCCCCATTAACGTCTGCAATTGTGCTGCCGCTGGTCATCAAAATCTGTTTATTTCCGCTGCCTTGAATCGTTACCGACCGCTCCTTAGCGTTCCAATTCACACTCGCCCCCAGTTCTTCACTAATGATACGAAGCGGTACCATCGTGACGTTAACCTTCGGAAGGATATAAGGCGATACATCGCTCTCAACCGTTTTTCCGTTCAAAATAATATGAATGCCTGCCTTTGGTGCTGCTTGGCTGATCGGTGCAATTGCAGTCATGCAAATAGCTGCAAACAGCAGCCAGATGGTCCATTTTCCTAATTTCATGCGTTCCAATTCCCCTGTCTCCAAACAATGTAATAAAGCATTCCAAAAAGTTAGACGCTTATTGCCATTCATTGGTTGCACGAGAACAAGGACTATTAATAAACATTAATAATGTCTGTCTCACTTGCTTGGTCACGGCAAGTATTAATCGTTCTGCTCTGCAATAGGGAAGAGCCCGACCATTAACGGCCGGGCCCTTCTGCTTCTTATTTCGCTACAAACGGTTTATCCTGCGTTATGGCAATCTGATGCGGATATAGATTTGTTCCATCGCCTATCGCATAGTTGAGTATCCGCTTGTTGACCGGAACGATCACAGCACGGTACAAGGTTGGGAAAACAGGCACCTCATCGACCATTAGCTGCTGCCATTCCTTATAAATGCCTTGGCGAACCTTCACATCAAAGGCTTCCGCCGACACGCCTGCTTTAAGCAGACGATCCTGCTCATCGCTTGCATAACGCGAGAAGTTGTAGATGGCATCGCGTCCATACAAGCCTGCTGGGTCAACGTCAATGCCTACGCCCCATGCCCCTTGATAAACATCAACCTTAGGGTCATCCTCGCCACTGGAGCCAACACGGTCATAGAAGGTATTGAACTCCAGCATTTCCAGCTGAACGTTCAATCCGATTGCTTGCCAGGACTGTACATAATACTGGGCAAGCGGCTGAGCAATATCCCCGCCGGTCATCGAGATAAAGTTAATGACTAGCTCGCTGCCATCCGGGTTGGTCCGAAATTTCCCATCTAACTTATAGCCCGCATCATCCAAAATCTTTTTAGCCAATTCCGGATCAAAAGCTAGACCTTTATTCGTAGCATCATGGTATTCGGGATGGGACGGCGGAATCAGCGTCGTTGCATTCCAGCGCAAGCCGTGATAGAATTTTTTGCCGACCTGGTCATTATCGACGGCATGCGCCATCGCTTTCCTCAAATTAACGTCGCCCATTTTAGCTTTCGCATCAGGAACAACCTTGCCAGCCTTTGCATCCCATTTTCCAAGCTTAAATCCAATGTAAGTATACGCACGGTCAATCGCGCCAAGGAATTCAACGTTAGCCATCTTCGCATTATCCGGGTATTGATCTACCGGGAATGAATTGACGAGATCGACCCCGCCGCTTTCGAGCTGCTGAACGATGGTCGTTGGGTTAATAACTTTTAGAACAACTTCATCCAAAGCAGGCACTCCCCGCCAATAATCCGGGTTTTTCTCAAAGACAACCGATTCGCCAGGAACGATGCTTTTCACTTTAAAAGGCCCGAAGCCGATCGGCTTCTCGCGAACCTCTGGCGAAGAAGAAATTTTAGCTACATCCATATTGCCGAAAATATGCTTGGCAAGCGGATAAGACCACACGCCGCCGGTCAATAAGGATGGCGTTGATTCCACGTACGTAATTTTAAGCTTTTTATCAGAAAGCACCTCTATGCCGGAGATGGTTTTCGCTTTTCCTTCATGGAATTCATTCATCCCTACGATATTGGTGAAATTAGAGTCATACCGCGGGCCGTCATATTTCGGATTTCCAATGACTTCATGGGCAAACAGCCAATCTTCTGCGGTTACCGGCTTGCCATCCTGCCAGTTGACATTATCACGGATCGTAAACGTAAACGTTTTGCCGTCTTCCGACACTTCATACGTTGCAGCTCCGTCATTCGTGTATACATAGTTTTTATCCCAGGTCAGCAGTGCTTCATCAAACCAGCCCAACACCTGAGAATCCGGATCGCCGGAATAAAAGTTGAAATTCAGCGTCCCTTCGAAAGGCGTATCGGATACCAAGCCGAAGGTGATGGAGCCGCCTTTAATCGCTTCGCCTTCATTTTTCTTCACATTGCTGAAATCATCAATCGAATAAAGGCCATCTTCTACGGCAGGCTTCTCGCTCTCGGTCGGCGTTGGTTTATCCCCTCCGTCCGTCGGAGACGGATTCCCCGCATTGTTCCCATTGCCGGAAGTACAAGCTGCAAGAAAGACGAGCAGCGCCAGCATGAGCGGAAGGATGAGAGACCTTGCAAATACAGACTTCCTCTTAACCATAAATTTCCTCCTTTATTATCCTTTTCTTTGCCTTGCATCCGTCGCACGCTTTAACGCTTGACCGACATTATTTATACTCAACATCAATACCAGGATCAGTAATGACGCAGGTAACCAGATCCACCATCTCGATTCTAGCGTTTGCGGGTCCCTTGCATAGCTGACTAATGTACCAAGACTAGGCGTGCTCTCTGGAAAACCGAACCCCAGGAAGGAAAGGCCGGATTCCAAGCCGATATTTGCCGCCAAATTCAAAGTCATCGTAACGATAATAATGGAGCTAAGATTTGGCAGTACTTGCGACAGCATTATTTTCAGATTAGAAGAGCCAAGCGTCTTTGATGCCTGCACATAATCCAGCTCCTTCTCCTGCAGCGCTTTGGAGCGAATCAGCCTTGCAATCCCCATCCATAGAAAAGCGGTCATAATGAGTGAAAAAGAAACGATGCTATATTTAGGCACGGCTGTGACAAATGCAATTACGATCATTAGAGTCGGCAAAATCATAAAGAAATCGACAAATCGCATAAAAACATTGTCTACCGCCCCCCCGAAATAACCGGAGATGAGTCCTACTAAAACGCCAATTATTCCAGTAAGCAAAGTAACAATAATGCCAATGGATAAAGAGTTCCGGGTTCCGATAATCAATTGACCAAATACATCGCGTCCGCCATAGTCGGTGCCGAGCCAGTATTTTGCCGATGGCGGCTGCTTCAGCTCGAATAAATCGATCGTTACGATTTGCGCCTGATCCAGAACAAGCGATATTCCGTAGACGGACAAGATAACTAGGCTCAGGAAAATCAATGACACGAAAGCCAGCTTGTCTCGGACGATTTCCCGCCAGATGATGCTCCAGCCTGAAGGGCTTTTGTCCAGCTGCTGCTGCGCGCTTATTGGGGCGGTTTCCTTCCTCATTTCATTCACCTCAAGGTCTCGGGTTCTTATTTAATTCGAATACGAGGATCAACGATACTTAATATCATGTCAGAAATTAGTGCGCCTAAAATGGATGCCACTCCGTACAAGAGAACCAACGCCGTGACGACGCTGAAATCACGCAGCGAAATCGAGCTCAAAAATAGCTCGCCCATTCCCGGGTAACTGAAGATGCTTTCAATGAATACCGTACCTCCGATAAGCCCCGTAATTTCATAGCCAAAGAATGCTGCGATCGGCAATAACGAGTTTCGTAAAATATGCCGATTATACACGCGGGATTCTGAAGCGCCCTTCGCTCTTGCCGTTATGATAAAATCCTTCTGCTTCGTGTCGATAATCTCGCTTCTGAGCAGTTGAACGGTCGTTACCGTTGTAATTAAGGCGATAGACAAGGCGGGCAGAAGCAAATGATAGAATTTGCTTACTGCGTACTGAAGGGTTCCGGGCTCTAATCCAGGTTCGATGCTTCCGCCGGTCGGAAACCAGCCAAAATGAAAGCCGAACACCCATAACATCACTAGGGCAAAAATAAACAACGGCGCCGCAAAGCCTATGTACGTATAGCCGGTTATCAATCGGTCCGCCCAAGTGTCATGGTAGCGGCCGCTCGTAATGCCTAGTGGAATCGCTATTAAATAGGTAAGGATTAATGTCGCTAAAGACAGCCATACCGTATTCATCATCCGCTGTCCGATCAGGTCGGAAACCGGCATTTTAAAGCGAAACGATTGCCCGAAATCGCCTTGAACAGCCTTCGTAATCCAGTCCCAATATTGCACATGCCATGGATTATTGAGGCCTAGCCTCTCACGCTGCGCATCCAGCGCCGCCGGATCGATGCTTGGGTCGAGCAGGCCTGTCAGCGCGTCTCCCGGCATCGCCTTGGCCATTAAAAATACAAGAATGCTCAGTAATATAATTTGAGGAACCATAATGACCAATCTTCGCGCAATTGTCCTCCACATCGTCCTCAACCTCTCTCAGGCAAAGCCACGAAATGTGTCTCTGATATTGGTTTCAATGGATAAGCCATGCCATCCTCGTCAAAATAGTTCCCATAGGCTTGTTCATATTCCGCCTTTACCGCTTCTCGGAACCTATACTTTTCCTCACGTTTGTTCGGATCAATATCAGGAATGGCAGAGATAAGACGTTTCGTATAAATATGATGCGGGTCATCGAAAATATCCGCTGTCGTACCTTGCTCAACATAACGGCCCTTATACATAATGCCAATCTGATCACACATATGCCGAATAATGCCGAGATCATGACTGATCAATAAATAGGTAAGATTCAGTTCCTTCTGGATATCCTGCATAAAATTCAGCACCTGCGCTTGTACCGACACATCAAGTGCCGACACCGGCTCATCAGCGATAATCAGCTTAGGTTTTAGCGCAATCGCTCTCGCAATGCCGATCCGCTGCCGCTGGCCTCCCGAAAATTCATGCGGATATTTATAAATCGATTCCGGGCTTAAGCCTACCTGCTCCAATAGCTGCTGGACGCGGCGCTTCTCCTCGCTTGCCGACAGCTTCTCGAAGTTTCGCAATGGCTCGGAAATAATGTCCAGTACTCGCTTCTTCGGATTTAAAGAGGAATAAGGGTCTTGGAAGATCATTTGAATATCTCTGCGGAATGCGGAATGTCTCTGCACGCCATCTGCAGCAAGCTGTCGTCCTTCAAAAAGAATGCTGCCCGATGTGATCGTATTTAAGCCTATAATCGCTCGGCCTGTCGTGGTTTTGCCGGAGCCCGATTCTCCAACAAGACCATAAGTCTGGCCCTGCTCCATGGAGAAGTGAATACCGTCTACCGCTTTGACCGGTTGGCCCTTTCTGCTGAAAAGGCCGCCGCGGTTTGGAAAATGCACCTTCAGATCACTAACCTTAAGAAATGACATGCTGACGATCCTCCTCCTTTGGATCAGGGAAGTGAAAGTGCCTATAGCAGCTGCACCTGACCAAATGCCCCGGTGAAATTTCATGCATGATGGGCTCTTCTTCATGCGCGGATTCATCAATCCAAGGAATCCGCGAACGAAAGCGGCAGCCCTGGCGAGGAAGATTTTGCAGAGACGGAACGATTCCTTGAATCACATGGAGCTTGGATTTCGCCTCATTGGCAGTCGGAATGGATTGCAGCAGCGATCTTGTGTAGGGGTGCTGGGCATTCGAGATAAGCGTATAAATATCGGCAATCTCGACAATTTGGCCGGCATACATAACAGCGACGCGATCAGCCATTTCGGCAACGACACCGAGATCATGCGTAATCAAGACGATTCCAGCCTTGCTATCCTCCTTTAGCTTCCTGAGCAGCTCGAGAATTTGCAGCTGAATCGTTACGTCGAGCGCGGTTGTCGGTTCATCGGCTATCAATAGCTTGGGTTCATTAGCGATCGCAATCGAAATGACAACCCGCTGCCTCATTCCGCCGGACAATTCATGGGGGTAACGCCCGTAGGTATGCTCTGGGCGCGGAATCCCTACCTTGGCGAGCAGCTCGATTGCCTTACTCGTCCGCTCCTTCTTCGAAAGCTTCGGCTTATGGAGGAGAATGGCCTCTTCAATCTGTGCGCCAATAATCATAAGCGGATTTAAAGCTGACAGAGGATCTTGAAAGATCATTCCGAGCTCGTTGCCCCTTAACCTGTTCAGCATCGAGGGCGACATATGGGCAATGTCTTGGCCATTGTAATAAATGTTTCCTTCTATTCTAGCTCTCGTATGCAGCCCCATAATCGAGTAGGCTAGCGCACTCTTGCCGGAGCCGGATTCCCCGACAATGGCTAAAACCTCATTTTCCCTCACCGTTAGTGTCACATCATCCACTGCTGCATAATAATGATCCGCGATTCGAAAAGAGGTCGTTAAATGCTCGATTTTCAGCAGCCTTTCATTCAATGGAATCCCCCTAACATCAACTAGTTCTAAAGCATTAATTATCATAATATTCAGACAATTTAAGACAAAGATATACTAATACTTTTGATCGAACTGCTTTGCTTAGTAAGACTAAAGTATTATTTCTTTTCATTTTATTTTACTTAATTATGGTTATGAATCCTTATTTTCTACATATATTAATGTTAAATTTACATTATGTCAAGTATTAATGTGGAAAAATACATGTTTATTTAATTATTATTTTCAATAATAATATTTTATTTAATTCAAGAATATACAAAAATTAATGCTTTAATTTTGTTGATTTTGCAATCTATTTATTGATATTTCGATGATCATTAAAAAAATAATCACGTTTCGCGTTTTATTCATTTTTAATATTTATATACATGATTTCTCTTATTGAGGGCGCCTAGTAATTCGCGGCAGCTTAATCGCACGTCGATATTACACGAAGGTTACATCAGGCTATATCACATGCTAATCCTTCATTCCCATATCTAATGAATGATAGGTAAATGTTCCTAATCTGAGCGCTATCGCCTGGGTGTGCCATGCCGGGGCCGTTTTTTTGACGCCCATTCTGACGCCCAGCATCTCAGTCTGCTCAGTCATCCAATACGCCGGGGTTGCCCGAAGCCCCGTCTATTTGCATAACAAAGGCCAGGCTATCTCCATAGGAGAGCTCCTGGCCTTCATTCTCTATATATGCTTATGTGACATCATTCCTTGGCGGAACCTCAGGGGGAATATCCGGTTTAACTTCAGGTATGACGTCTGGTTTAATCTCTGGCGGCGTCTGCGGAATAATTTCCGGGACAGGCTGCACAGGCTTAATCTCCGGCGAAGCCGGCGGTGTAATTTCAGGTTCATTATCGGGATTAACCTCAAGAATGTCTTGCGGCAAACGATCATCGAATAACATCTTTCAACAGCTCCTTTCGCTTATAAGTATTAGTACCCTAATTTAGCCCAAACCTAACAATAAAAAAAGAGGAGCCTCGCGGCTCCTCTTACATTCATTCTCTATTGCTTACTTGGCCTTGACCAGCATCCGATCTGACCTTAATCCGATATTCCTGCGGCGAGATACCTTCCAGCTCCTTGAACACGCGTGAAAACTGCTTGCTGTTCTCAAAGCCGACGGCGCCTCCGATCTCCTGCATCTTCTGATTCCCTTCGAGCAGCAGCTCCTTGCCTTTGCGAATACGCACTTTTTTCAGAAATAATACGAAGCTCTCTCCTGTATGGGCTTTGAACGCTTCGCTGAAATAGGAGTAATTCAAGCCGACATAATTGCTTACGACAGCCATATTGAGCGCCTTGTAATAATTTTCTTCTATATAGGCAACAGCCGACTTAATCTCAGAATGCTCGCTGTAAGCAGAACGAATGCCTCGGATATAATCATTTACGCTTAACAGCAAAAGCTCCAAGCTTCGGTAATAGTCATGAAAGCTCCGAAAGTTATCCATATTGCCTACTTTGCGATACAGCTTCAGCACTTCGATCGATTCCTCGCCGTAAATACGGAATACTTCGTCCAGCACCTGCTCATTCATCCGTTTTCCAACTAGCTTTAAGTAATGGATGTCAACGTCAGGTAAGTCCTCCGTACGGAAGATCTGCTTCAGCAGCTCTTGAACTTCCCGTTCACGATCGGTCCCCAGCATATTCCCAAGCTTGCGGATCTCCTCGTCAGGCAGCTTGAGATCCCGTCGCTTCTCTCGAATGTCCTCATGACGCAGCATGCGGCAATTCGAATACAAGAACGAAGACTGAAGCGCTTCCGATGCCTGCTTATAGCAATGGAACAAGTCCTCTATCTTGTTGCCCTCGCTACTTACACCCATGCGCAGACCGTCCAGCTCCCTTCCGCCTGCCTGCCGAAACCATTCCTCGAACTGCCAGGCCGGGCTTCCGATCAGTACAAGCTTACTCTCGCTATCCAAAAAGGAGATATCCAAAACGCCATTGATCGGCTGAAGCATCCTCTCAACGAGCAGCTTAAACTCATCCTTGTTCATCGAGTCGCCGCTCTCTGATTTATAGTTCAAGACAGCGACAGTAAACGGGGACGTCATTTGCTCGAAGCCAATCTTGGATGCCAGATCGCTTATGCTGTCTGCGGCAGGCTTGTCTTGCCGAAACCATTCCTTAAGCAAATTAATTCGCAGCTCTTCACGGTACGTATCGCTCACCGCTACTCTCTCCGCTAATTCAGCTTGTGCTTGCAGCGTAATCTCGCTTTTGCGCAGCGATTCAAATAGCTCGTCCCGCCTTATAGGCTTCAGCAAATAATCTTTAACCTGATATTTGATTGCAGCCTTCGCATAGGCAAAATCATCATATCCGCTCAAAATAATAAAGATCGGTTTTGGCTCTGGCTCCGCTTCCTTAGTCAGCCGCTTAATCAGTTCAATACCGTCGATTACCGGCATGCGAATATCTGTAATGACGATATCCGCCCGTTCGCTATTATACTGCGTTAGAGCGTCTTCTCCATGAATGGCTGTCCGAATATCGTATCGTTCCGGAAATTCTCGTTCAATCATGGTTTTGAGCCCTAATCGGATATTTTTCTCGTCATCTACGATTAATAGCTTCCTCATATCCGGACCCCCCCTCCCATTAACAGCACCTTAGGAAGAGTAATAACCACCTCTGTAAATTGCCCTTCGCTGCTGTACACATGTAATCCATATTGCTTGCCATAATAAAGCCGAATACGCTGATGAACATTGCGCAGGCCAATTCCGAACGCTTGCTTTCCGCTGCCAACCTCTTCGCCGCGGGAAGAATTTGCCCTATTTTCGGCATGAATCATTTCATTTAATCTCTCCAGACGCTGCGCTTGAATGCCTATTCCATTGTCCCTGAGCGTAATGATAATTTCGGCACGCTCATTTTCGGACGCATGAATCAAGATGGCGCTTTTGCTCTCTTCCACTCCGAGCCATGCATGCTTTACCGCATTTTCGATGATCGGCTGCAGGGACATTTTGAGCACCTCGATCTCCATCAGCTTCGGAGGTATATGCAGCTCTAGCTCGATAGGCTCGTCGAACCGAATATTCATAACGGCAATGTAATTTTGAATATGTCGTATCTCATCCCGCAAACTGACATATTCACCTGACCATTTGAAATTATAGCGCATCATCCCGCCGAGCGAGGTGAGTGAATCGGATATCGTCCGCTGGTTCTCCATCTCTGCCAGCATCTTAATATTCTCAAGCGTATTGTACAAAAAATGAGAGTCAATCTGGCTGTGAAGCGTACGCAGCTCAGCCTCTTTCGTCAGCGCTTGCTTCTTCACTCCCTGCGCAATCAATTCATTAATGGTATGAATCAATTTGTTGAAATGATGGGCAAGCTCCCCTATTTCTCCGCCTCCCCCGAGCGGCAGCCCGGTAGGCACTTCCCCTTTTCTCACCTTCTTCATCGCCTCTGTCAGACGCCTCAGGTTTTTGAGAATAAAGGAATTCAACATATACGTAATAATAGATAGCAGTCCGATCAATATCAGATTTGCGGCTATGATCTGCTTCTCTGCCCCAGATATGCGTTCATGCGCGGTTTGCAAGGACACGACATTCAAAATATGGGCATCGGCTTGCTCGATTGGCGTTGAGACGAGCAGGTAGGGATGTTTATTCACGACAAAGCGTTTCTCGTTAATTCCTTGCTCGTTCATTTCAGCAAATTCGTTCTCAATCGCTTGGCGGAGCTCCGGATTGCGGCCTGCAAACGGTTGATTGTCATCCAGATAGATAGCGCCGCTGCTGTCTGCAAGCATCATCTGTGAGCCCTCATCCTTAATATTCGCAAAAGCTTTGGGCGAGAATTGCTTCAGCAGCATTTCCACCTGTATAACCCCAATGCGCTTACTCCCGGCATGTATGATGCGTACGAGGGAAACCTTCGGCATTTGGTCATTAACATCAGTCACATAACGACGCAATATATCCGGGTCCTTGTCCTTGAACATCCAAAGCTCCTTGCCATCCAATTGATCCAGCTTAGCGAACCATGGCTCGCTTTGTATCCGGCGCTCATGAAAGATAATCGGCCAAATTTCCGATATGTGCTCATTGTTCGCGAATAAGCGGAGATGGGCAATATTCGGATTGTTCGTTTGAATATTGATCATATCGGTAAGAGGGCCCCGATTCAGGTCAAGCAGCTCTTCAATAGGCGGCTCTTCCCTAGTCGATATATACTCTAAAATTTCAGATTCCGATATCGTGAGCTGGGCAGCCAGTTCCATCGCCTCAATCTGATTCAAAATATTCACTTTTTCCATTTCCAGCAAGTATTGGCCCTGTTTAATCGTATCATTCGTATAACTATCCCTGATCTGGCCAAAAAGATAATTCGATACAACGATGCTTGGTATTAATAGAATGATAATATAAGCGGCTACTAGACGGCTTTGCATCGATCTGCGTCCCAGCCAATGTGTAATCGATTGAAGGTACGACGGGAATTTCCTGCCCATTATTTTTTCACTTCCGCTCCGTATATCATTCACTGTTATTATTTCCTATGCAACAAAAAGCACTCCAGCCCGTTTCCGGTTCTGGAGTACCTTTCGTTTTGGCCATCCTTTAAATCATAGAAGTCATGATTCGATTATTTGGTGGCGTCAGCCAATTTCGCTACGTTTATTTCGTATTGCTTTTGTTTGTATGCCTGTACCTTGCTAAAGCCGAGAGACTCGCGTTTAGCTAGATAGTCGTTCCAAATTTTATCGAATTCAGCATCGGTTTTGGCAAGCACTAGCTTCGGAAGCACTTTACCGAACTCTTGATCGATCTTCGTATTCATAATGCCTTCTTCCGAAGTGCCCGTAGGATTAAGCTGGTCGAACTCAGACAAGCTCTTCGCCTTGCCGCGTGTCCAGTCTTCCAATTGCTTGAACGGCTCAACAGCAGGAGGAGACCATACCGGTGTAAGGTTCGTGTCCATCATCATCCAGAACGTATGGGATGCTCCAAATTTCTTGTCGAAAGCGCCGCGATCCGTATTCAACAGATTAAGCGCATCCGGCAGGAACTGATCCTTGCCATCGATATTATCCCAAGTTTCGCCTTGTTTGCCGAAGAAAGTATCATGCTGACCTTCTTCAGAGATCAAATAGTCTAGGAAACGAATCGCACGCGCTTTGTCTTTCACGTTTTTGGAGATCAATGTAACCGTCCAACCAGAAATCGATGGTCCAGCCAGTGTCGGTTGATCCAAGTTCGCATTCGCAGGACCGTCTACCGCGATATAGATGGAGTTCGGATCATTTGCAAATAGCGCATTTTGTTGGTTAGCTAGGTCTGATCTAGAATACAGCATCGCAAAGTAACGGCCTTGCGCGATTTTCTCTTCCATTTGCGGGCGCTTGTCGATGAAGATGTCTTTCGCCAACAAGCCATTCTCGTTCGCTTGACGCATCGTTTTGAGCCATTTCACATATTCAGGATCTGTATTGCGATCATACAGCTGGCCATCTTTATCGTACGGAATAGCTAAGAAATTTTGAATATAATGTTGAAGCGACGCATTGCCTGTATCGTTAAAATCATACATGCCTAGCGGAATAAGCGGTTGTCCGTTAACGTCAGGATACTTTTCCTTCGCAGCCTCAAGTGCCTTCAAGAAGCCTTCCGGCGTACGCATATCCGGGCTTCCAAGCGCTTCGTACATATCTTTACGCACTAGGAACGTTTGTGTTGACGTAATGTTATCTCCGAATTTCTCATAATCCTTAGGGGATGAGGACGAGTTAGGATAGCCGTAAACATTGCCGTCTTCCTGCTTGTACCACGAAAGCTTAGCCGGGTCCGTTACTTTGTAGAAGTAAGGATCATATTGGTCAGCAAGCTCATTCAATGGCAGTACCAGATCGCCTTCAATCATTTTTTTAACCGCTTCTTCATACCAGCCTAGCGTAATAAAGTCAGGCAGGCTGCCCGATGCGATCATCGTATTCATCTTCTCTGCTTCGTTGCCGGCAGGAACGATAAAGTTTACGTTAACGCCTGTTTTCTCCGTAATATATTTCGATGTAGCGTCTACGCCCCATTTGTTAGGGAACCAAGAAAAGTTGATATACCAGTCAAACGTAATCGGGCTTTTATCCACTTCCCAGCCCTTATCGTCTTGCGTAAGCTTCACTTCTTCAGCAGGAGCACCCGTGCCCTCTTCTTTATTCTCATTTGTGTTGCCGCCTGATGAGCAAGCCGTTGTTAAGACTAGAACCGTTGCGATCATCAGCATCAATAGATTTTTGAGCTTAGGCTTCTTGTTCATTTTGTCTTCCCCTTCTCTGTATGAATGATTATATATGCAATCCTCTGCCCGTTAAAGGACGGAAGTTTTTGCCGGTGGTTAACCTTTGATCGAGCCAATCATCATCCCTTTGACAAAATACTTCTGCAGGAACGGATAAGCGATCACGATCGGGAGCGTTGTAACGACCATCGTAGCCAGCTTGATGGATTGCGTCGTAACCGATTTGCCAATGCCTCCAGGAATAGCAGCAAGCATCTGGTTAGAGCTGGACTGAGCGACAACCCGGTACAAATACGTCTGAACCGGCTGCAGGTCCATGTTGTTCATATAAATGACACCGGCAAAATAATCATTCCATTGGTATACGCCGTGGAACAGCGCAATCGTAGCGATAACCGGCATGGAAACAGGAAGAATAATCCTTGCAAAAATCGACCAATCATTCGCACCGTCAATTTTGGCTGCTTCCTCAAGCCCATCCGGAATATCTCGGAAGAAGGTCATGAAGATGATGAGATCGAAGAAGCTGAACATTGCCGGAATGATATAGACCATGAAATTATCGAGCAAATGAAGATCTCTCATAAGCAGATAGGTCGGGATCAGGCCGCCGCCAAAAAACAAGGTAACGGTGCCAAAGAGAATATATATTTTGCCGCCAATGAGACCTTTACGAGAGAAAGCAAAGGCAACCATAGCTGTAAAAAACACGTGAATTAGCGTTCCAAGCACGGTTTTTGCAACCGTAATGCCCATTGCCGTCATAATGCCGGTGCTTTGGAAAACCGCGTCGAAGCTCTCAAAGCTGAAAATCCGCGGCCACCAGTAGATCCCTCCGCGCATGCCGTCCTGCCCTTCGTTGAAGGCGTTGACCAGCACATACCAAATGGGATATAACGTCGCGAAGCAAATGAGAAGCATGCCAAAGTTATTGAAGAGGTCGAAGAAAGCTTCTCCCTTTGTTTTACGTTTAATACTAAACACGGCTAGACTCCTCCTTTTCTAGAAAAGTGATGTATCGTTCATTTTTTTCGTTACGCGGTTAGCTATCAGCAAGAGAATAAGGGCGATGACCGCCTTGAACAATCCGACCGCTGTCGAATAGGAATAGCGTCCTTGCTGCATGCCGGTCTGGTAAACATAAATATCGATTACGTTGCTTGCACTCTCATTCAGCGAGTTTCTCAGTACGAGAATCTGGTCGAAGTTGGAGTTAAGCACGCCGCTTACTGCAAGAATGAAGAGGATGGAGATCGTCGATTTGATGCTCGGCAACGTGACATACCACATTTTCTGAAAGCGCCCCGCTCCATCAATGGTTGCCGCTTCGTACAATTCCGGCGATACGCTGGCGATAGCCGCAAGATAGATAATGGCGGACCAGCCAAGCTCTTTCCAAATATCCGATGTAATGATAATGCTCCAGAAGTAGCTCGGCTCTGCCAAATACGAGATCGGCTCTTTAATAAGATTAAGCGCGAGCAGCACATTGTTGATAACACCTACATCCGCCAGCCACGTTGTTAAAATGCCGCCGAGAATGACCCATGACAGGAAGTGAGGCAAATAGGAAATGGTCTGAATTGCTTTTTTAAATCCGACAGAACGGACCTCGTTAAGGAACAAGGCAAAAATAATTGGAAGCGGAAATCCGATCGCCAGCTTAATCAAACTGATGCCGAGCGTATTCCTCATCACGCCGACGAAGCTCTCGTCTTGGAAAAATTCCTTAAAATGAGCGAAGCCTACCCAAGGCGCTTCACTAATGGATTTCACAATATTGAATTCTTTAAAAGCGATAATAACGCCATACATCGGAACGTAGTTGAATATAATCATCCAAATTACGCCGAGCAGCGCCATAATCTGGACATGCCTTTGGCTATACAGCTTCTTAAACCATTTGCTTCTCGCTGCTTTTGCGTCCGCAGCAGGCAAGGATGCTGGTGCCGTACTTAGCTGTGTCTTCAAAATAATAACCCCCATGCTGATGAAAATCTGATGTAAGCCTTTGCAAACTCTATAGATTAATTGTAGATCGTTGTCCCTCTTGCCGTAAGGCTTTAGATTTCGTATTCAGGTGACCATTTTTCGGTTTTGGGCTAAAGCTGTCGTTTTTGTGCACAAAAAAAATGTGATGCGGGCAGAAGCTGCCGCGCATCACATGATTGGATCTACACATTATTCAGCATAGGAAAATGTAACCCAGTCCAAATCCACTTGTCCCTGAAGCACACGAATAATGACGCGTACTGCACCTTTTGCCGTATCGACGCTCTCCATAATCAGGCTCTCCTGCCATTCCTCCCCGCTTACCGCACGGGTCACTTGCTCATGCCCTTCCCATTCAATGGATAGGACAGCCCCGCCCTCTGCCGCATGCAGCCTGGCACGAAGATCGAACTTACGGGCTTCGACGCATAAAGCATCATAAGCAAGCCAGTCGCCTGCATACAGCTCCACGCATAAGGTGTTATCCTCGGCCCAAGGCTTGCCGCCTTCGGAATGATAGCTTGGCTTCTCGGCCTTGCCCGTAATCATACGCATAGGTACGCCGTCGCTCGCCCGCAGCTCCAGCTTATTCTCCCTCTTCCGCACAATGCCGAAGCCCTTGCCTTCACCCTGTCCGTAAAATTCAGCCGGAATTTGGAGCGGAAGATGGCGCAGCAGCGAACGTGAGATTTCAGGATAAGCATCGCAGTTCTCTAGTTTGAGATTGTCGAGATATTGATTTAATATCTTCTCCGCAGTCTCCGCATCCGGCTTGGCGCCGCCTTCCAAATAAGAGGTCAGCAAATGCCAGCCTTCCGGCATGCGAATCGAGTATGGCGAATTCAACGTGCTCATCTTCTTCCATGTCCAGAAATTCCACGATATTTCATGGTCCTCGAACATTTGAAACGCACCGCTGTACCACTGCGCGTTATTTTCGCCGCCTTCACCCATAAAGATCGGCACATTCCACTCTTCCCGCTTATCCAAATACTTCTGGATGCTCTCCGAATCGGGATTGTTCCAGTACTTATGGAATTGCAGCATCAAATTATGATCAAATTTGTCCGTGAATATGCTCCAGTCCGTCGACCAATGAACGCCTTCAATTATGATCATATGACGCTTGTCCACTGCACGGATCGCTGCCGTAATTTCCTTGTACAGCGGCTCCACTTGGCCATTGTATTGGCTGAACCAATCGGGCAGCGGCTCATTAAAAAGGTCGTATCCGGCGATGATCCAATCATCCTTGTACCGCTCCGCGAACATTCGCCAGATCGCAATCGTCAGCTCTTGATTCTTGCGGTCGATAAACAGCTCAGGCTGGTCATTCTCGGAGTCGTCGATGTTGGCTCCCGTCTGCCCGCCCGGCGCTCCATGCAGATCCAATATGACATACAGCTTGTAGGCTCTGCACCATTCGATGACTTGGTGAATCCGCGCCAGCCGTTTCTCATTAAAGACCACTTCATCTCCAGCTTCTAAAATGCCGCGCGCATTGATCGGAAGACGAACCGAATTATAGCCTTGCTTAGCAACCTCGCGAACATCTATCTCATCGACATAACGCTCCACATATGTATCCCAGAACCGCGATGCCTTCTCTTTCCCGATTAACGCCTCCACCATCGCCTCAATCTTGCGCGGACGGTCTCCGCCCTCCGGGAACTTCCACATATAGCCCTCCGGCAGCAGCCAGCTTCCGAAGCCTACGCCTCTCAGCACAATCTCCTTGCCATCCCCATTGATAATCTTTTTCCCATCCGCTTGAATGAAACCGCTTACGTCATTATTGCCGCTATACACGCTCATAATCGGATTGCCTCCTTATATGTAGGTTTGGTATACCCCTTCCAGCATTCACTCAAAATATAGCACAGGAGTTCAGCTTAAGGCGTGTAATCCGAAATACGGCGTACAAATCCGAAAGCAGAAGCTTAATTAATGCGATTACTTCTTTGATAATAAGGAAAAATCATGATATATTTTCTAATATTTAGTTGCTGCCGCTCATCGTTATTTGACTATCCAAACTATTAATGGAAGCGAGTGTTCCTACGTGCAAAATAAAGCCGTCATATTAGGCTCTAACTTCTATACAGGACTTAGCATTATAAGAGGCCTAGGATCGAATGGCATCTATACGGTCGCCATGGACCATTCCAAAGAAAATACATACGGCGCACAGTCTAAATATTTAAGCGAACAATTAATAGTCCCTCATTATAAGAAGCAGAAGGAAGAGCTGTTGCAGTATTTAATCAGCTATGCCAAGCAACAGGAAGTGAAGCCTGTCCTGTTCCCAAGCGTCGATCCCTATGTGGAATTTATAGATGCCTATCTCGATGAGCTCAAAAACTACTTCCATATCAACATGACCGAGCAGGGTTTTTGGAGCAGCATCATGGACAAAGAATATCTTCATACGCTCGCTACGAAGCACGGTGTATTAGTTCCGGAATCGATCAGTCCAACCGAGGAGCGGTTCGAGGAACGCGTCGCTGACGAAATCGGATTTCCATGTATCGTGAAGCCGACAGACTCCCCTTCGTTTGTATCCTTGTTCCGCGCTAAAATATTCACCTGCAACAACTTGGAGGAAATGAGAGTCGCGCTTGAAAAATCGGCACAGGCCAAGCTAGACGTTATCGTACAGCGCATTATTCCCGGCTTCGATGATCATGTCTATACGTTTGACGCTTATTTGGATCAAACATCCAAAGTGACCCACTGGCTCACCTGCCAAAAGCTAAGGCAGTTTCCGATTAACTTTGGCGCTTCTTCCTTTACGAAGCAAAAATATGTGGAGGAGCTTTATGACATTGGAGCTCCCTTTCTGGAAGCGATCGGCTATAAGGGCTTCGCTGAAATTGAATTTAAGAAGGATGCGGAGACGGGGAAATACTATCTGCTCGAAATAAATGCCAGAACGACTACACTCGATCCTCTTCTCCGAAAATGCGGCGTTGATTTTCCATTGCTCGCGTATAAGGAGCTCACGGGGACGCCGGTTGGAAGCTATGCAGTTAGAGAGGATATCGGCATCGCCTTTTGCTTTTTATTTGAGGATCTTATCTCCTCGCGCGATTATGTGAAAGCGGGGCAGCTAGGCATCATGCAGATCGTAAAAACCCATTTTACCAGAAAAGCACCGGCGATTTGGAGCATAAGCGACCCTGTCCCTGCTTTCTATTTCTCATCTATCATTGGGAAAAAAATAATCAAAAAGCTAGCGCGGCGATAGTCAATCATGAAACCGGCCGCGGAAGCTGCTCGGCGACTCGCCGGTCCAACGCTTGAACTGCCTGCTGAAGTGAGCCATATTATGATAGCCAAGCTTTGCCGATATCGATTCGACGCTCGCGTCCGGATCCATCAGCAGCAGCTTGGCTTTTTTCAACATTAAGGTGGATAAATATTGCCGCGGAGATACTCCATAGACATGGGTAAACATCCGATTGACCGACGACATGCTGTACCCTACCGCCTCCGCAATCGACCGGATTGTGTCCAGCTCGCTGTCCTTTTCTCCCCCGTTTGCCGCATTCTCTACCGCTTGCTCCAGCATAAGCGCAATCTGTGAAGCCGCAGCAGACTTGCGCACTCCGGCACTGTTCCGATTTAGCTCCGACAAGGTCCCGCTTAAGCCGGCGAACAGCTCGAACAACGCGGACAAAATACTCATTCGAGATTCAACCCGCCCAGCAGCCTCCTTAGATGTTAACGCCATGATTTTATCCAACGCAGGCTTGATCGCAATCGCCAGTTCGCTGCCGGACTCATGAAAGCAATGGCTATTGCGGATAAGAAGCTCGCGGAAGGACCGTTCATCCACGTCGAAATGCAAGCAGTAATACGTCATTTCACCGCCTTCGATCACTTTGCTTTCATGATTGTCTCCCGGACCCAGCAGCATAAGATCACCCGGATTTTGCCGATAGGCAAGTCCGTTGACAGTCATCTCCTGTACGCCCGATAATACGAGATTCACCTCAAAGAGCGGATGCTTGTGCAGCGGATAATTCCAATCCCGATCAACCGTCCGCCAATGCGCTGCAAATACGCGGAAGGTGGATTCCATATCGGGGAGCATAAATTCCTTGCGGACGGTTTCAAATGTTGTCGACATATGAACATCTCCTCCTTTATCATTTGCGAGCTCGCCTAACCTGATTGATTTGGGTAAATTTCATCCAGCTTTGGATATGGGAACGATGCAAAATCATTGCTATCATATTGATATTATAGCGTATATTTTGTAACGAAGAAGACTGCTAAGATGGGTAACTGCTTCTCTGCAGCCACTGCACTTTCGGCTCTGCTTTCTATCACATTCGCAAAGGAGAAAAGAAATGACTGCGATTCAAAATCCGATTTTAACAGGCTTTAATCCCGATCCATGTATTTGCCGTGCTGGCGAAGACTACTATATTGCGGTCTCGACCTTCGAATGGTTTCCCGGCGTTGGGATTTACCACTCCAAAGACTTAAAAAACTGGAGGCTTGCCGCAAGGCCTCTGAGCAGGCTAAGCCAGCTGAACATGATGGGCAACCCGGACTCCGGCGGCATTTGGGCTCCTGCGCTATCCTATAGCGACAATAAATTTTGGCTTATCTACACCGATGTGAAAGTGACCGAAGGGCAATGGAAGGACTGCCACAACTATCTGGTCACCTGTGACACGATTGATGGCGAGTGGTCGGAGCCTATCCATGTAAACAGCTCCGGCTTCGACCCTTCCTTGTTCCATGACGAGGACGGCAAAAAATATTTTGTAAACATGATGTGGGATCACCGGGCCGGACATCATAACTTCTACGGCATACTGCTGCAAGAATACAGCGTCAGCGAGCAGAAGCTGATCGGCAAGCCGGAAATCATTTTCAAAGGAACGGATGTTAAGCTGACGGAAGCGCCCCACCTGTACAAAATCAATGGCTACTACTACTTGCTTACGGCTGAGGGCGGCACGAAATATGATCATCAGGCAACGATAGCAAGATCCAAGCAGCTGCGCGGCCCTTATGAGGTTCATCCCGAAAATCCATTGATCACATCGTTCCATGCGCCGCGCATTCCGCTTCAGAAGGCCGGTCATGCATCTATCGTACAAACGCATACGGATGAGTGGTTTTTGGTGCATTTGGTTGGAAGACCACTCTCTATCGAAAATGCGCCGCTGCTAGATCCACGCGGCTACTGCCCGCTCGGCAGAGAAACGGCGATTCAGCGGGTCGAATGGCGTGATGAGTGGCCTTACGTCGTCGGCGGCAATCAGCCTTCGCTCATCATTGAAGGGCCAAATATTCCGGAGGTGCAATGGGAGCCTGATTATCCGGTGAAGGATGATTTTGACAGCGATACGCTGAACCTGCATTTCCAAAGCCTGCGCATCCCGCTTGGAAATCAGATCGTATCGCTACACGACAATCCCGGGCATCTGCGCCTTTACGGTAAAGAATCGCTGACGTCGAAATTCACGCAAGCGTTTATCGCCAGGCGCTGGCAGCATTTTAACTTTACGGCGGAAACGAAGGTCGCTTTCCATCCGACGAGCTTCCAGCAATCAGCCGGGCTTGTGAACTACTACAACACGCAAAACTGGACATCCTGCCAAATTTCGTGGAATGAAGAGAAGGGCAAAATTTTGCAGCTTGTCGCATGCGATAATTTCTCGTTCTCGGAGCCTCTTCGCGGCAAAGAAATCGCCATTCCTGAAGATATTGCCTATGTTTACTTGCGCGTGGATACGGAAAATACGCTGTACTATTACTCGTATTCATTCGACGGCAGGAGCTGGACCCGTCTTCCCGCAGATTTCGAGTCCTACAAGCTCTCGGATGATTACATTAAAGGCGGCGGCTTCTTTACCGGCGCATTTGTCGGCATGCAGTGCCAGGATACATCGGGCCGCAGCCAGCATGCAGACTTCGATTACTTCATCTACGAAAACCATTAATGAAAATAGAAAGTCCTCTTGGAAAGGGTTCGACATTCCGGAGGACTTTCTTCTTTTACTGGGATAGAGCAAGAAAAGAAAAGAAAAGAAAAGAACCTCCAACAGCACTTAAACGAAGTGTTTGGAGGTTCTTTACGTTTAACGCTTAACCTTTGACCGAACCCGCAGCAATGCCTTCTACAATACGGTCGCTCAGGAACAGGAAGGCGATCAGAATCGGCAAAATGCTGATCATAAGCGTCGCGCCGATTGCGCCCCAATCCGTCGTATATTGGCCGATAAAGTTTTGCACGCCGACCGTCAGCGTCTTATAGCCGTCCGAGCTGATGAACGTGTTGACGAAAATAAACTCGTTCCAATTATAAATCATATTAATGATTCCCGTTGTAGCAATAACGGAGCCCGTCATCGGCAGCACGATCCGGAAAAACATGCGATTCACGGAGCAGCCGTCTATGACCGCCGCTTCTTCCACTTCACGCGGCAGGGCATAGTAGAACCCAAGCAGAATCATGATCGTGATCGGCATATTGAACGCCACATAGGACAAAATGAGCGACAACGGCTGATCAATCAAATGAGCCTTATTAAACATGCTAAACAGCGGAATGAGCGTCGAATGAACCGGAATCATCATCGCCACCATGAATAGGCCAAGCACGAAAGAGCTTCCCTTCCATTTCATCCGCGTAATCGCGTAGGTAACGAGACTGCCGAGCACAATCGTCAGAACCGTCGATACGACGGTAATCCAGACGCTGTTGAAGAAGTAAACGTCAATATTGCCGGCGCTCCACACCTTCTCGTAGTTTTCCCACTTCGGATGCATGGGCAGCGACAGCGGAGGAAGGTTGAACACTTCCTGATTGTTTTTAAGCGAGAAAAACAGCAGCCATATGAGCGGAAAAATTTGCAGTACGGCAACAGCGATCAGCACGATATACAGCAGCGTATAGCCAAGCTTGCCTGCTACACTTGCTCCGGGGCTTTCCACCCCGCCACCGAGCTGCCTTGAGGTTCCAGACATCATGAAGCCTCCCTCCTTATGAATATTGAATCGTATCTTTTGATGCAGTCAATTTACGGATGATCCAAGTTACGACTAGGCAAATGATAAGCAGGAAGAAGCCGATCGCACTGCCATAGCCAAAATCATAAGCCCGGAAAGCTTGGTGATACATATAGGACGCCATCACTTCACTGGAGCCGTTTGGCCCACCGTCTGTCATGACATAGATGAGGTCAAAATATTTGAGCGATCCGACGATCGCAAGCACGATCGTTACTTTAATGACTTCCATTGCGAGCGGAAGCTTGATTTTGAAAGCAATTTGGAACGCGTTCGCACCGTCGATCTTCGCAGCCTCCTCTAGGGAAGCCGGTATGTTTTTAAGCGCAGCGTAATAAATCAAAATATAGAAGCCCGCATACTGCCACAGGATTGGAATAAATAAAGCAAACAGAACAATCGAAGGCTCTGCAAGCCATGCGGGAGGATTGGCGACTCCAATAGATTCGAGAAGACTGTTCAAAATGCCATTCGTTGGATGAAAAATTTTCAGCCACAGCTGTGCGATCGCAACCGAAGACAGCAGCATCGGAATCAAATAGATTTTGCGGAACAAGTTCGCGCCTTTCAGTTTTGCCGATAATACCATAGCAACGATTAAGTAGAGTATAAGGCTAGCCCCTGAAAAAACAGCCAATAGAAGCGAATGGCCCGCGCTGCTCCAAAACATTTTGTCCTTGATTAGCGCTTGATAATTATCCAAACCGATAAACTTCATCGCTCCGATACCGTTCCACTCGTTTAATCCATAGTAGCCTGTCAGAACGATTGGAATGTATACAATAGCCATAATTAAAAGCAGAGAAGGCAAAACATACAGCGCGATTATTTTTTTATTCGACATGACCTTATCCAAATTAGCCGACTCCTTTCTCATTATCGGGGTGTGCAGCTTACCCGGCTTGATTAACCGGATAAGCCTTATCCCCTGCTTCCTGCTCTAGAAGCTGTCAGTTTCCTTTGGAAATCGCTGCGTCATGCTCTTCAGAGAACTTCTCTGGCGCCACAGCTTTGCCGAATAACGATTGAATCAAGTTCAGATGCGTCTCAGCGGCGCTTGCTTGCATTTGAACGTCTGCAAACAAGGTGATGCTGCTTGCTTTATTCATCTCGTTAAATAGATCTACATAAAGCTGAGGCAAATCAAGCGTGGAAGTATCCACCTTCGTTGCAGGAATGACGCCCGCTCCCGTAACGGATTGCTCTCCCCATTTTTCCACAAAATATTGGACGAAAGCTTTCGATTCTTCTTTCACCTTGGAGTTTTCCGAAACGAATAGTCCGACGCCCGGTCCGCCTACCCAGCTGTTGATGTCGCCTTTGCCGCCTTCAACCGTCGGGAATTTGAAGAACCCTACGCTGTCGCGGAATTCCTGAGGAATATCTTCATTGGTTGTGAAGTTAGGCAGCTCCCATGTGCCCATCATGTACATAGCTGCTTTGCTGTTCAAAAACTCCGATTTGGCTTCTTCATTCGACAAGCCGTTGAAGCCTTTCACGAAAGCGTTGCTGTCAACGAGCGCTTGAACCTCGCTTGCAGCCTTAACTAAATTCTCATCCTTGAATGATCCTGAGCCGCTGATCGCGCTTGACAATGCTTCTTGTCCGGCAAAGCGGTCAGCCAGGTACATGTACCAAAGCGATCCGGTCCAGCGGTCCTTATTGCCAAGCGTGATTGGCGCGATGCCGTTCTCGGAGAGCGTTTTCACAACCTGCTTAAATTGCTCGTAGGTTTGCGGTACTTCAAGTTTGTATTTCTCAAAGATCGCTTTGTTGTAATAAATGGGCGAAATGTTGAATTCGAGCGGCAAACCGTACGTTTTGCCGTCTACTGCGTATGCTTCCGTTGTGCCGTTGACGAATTTCCCGTTCAATTCCCCGCTCACTAGATCATCAAGCGGCGTGAACAGCTTGCCTTCTACGTAAGGCTGCAAGAAGCCCGCAGCCCAAGTAACGCCGACATCCGGCAGCTGATTGGAAGCTGAAAGCACTTTCAATTTATTTTTATATTGTTCGTTATCCAGCACTTCCTGTTTGATCGTCACATTAGGATGCTCTTTTTGATATTCAGTAATAATTTGATTAACGATTTTGTTCTGACCCGCGGATACGCCTTCAGGCCACAAGTGCATAAAGTTGACGGTCACCTTTTCGGCACCGCTTTCATTTGTGCCGTTAGTAGAAGTCTCGTTGCCGCCGTTGTTCGACTTTTGGCCGCAGCCTGCTGCGATAATCGCAAGGCACAGCGTCAATAGCAGAATTGTCCATTTCTTTTTGAACACGTTTACATCCCCTTTTCTGCTGGTGATAGATTTTGTTTGCTACAAATCTAGTTTAACTTCGCCGCTCTATCATCGTAAGGGCATATGAATTGGGAAAAATACTACTTTTATTGGATTGTCTGCTCGGCATGAGCGATCGTTTTGCGATATTGGCCTGGGCTGACGCCTTCTAGCGAGCGAAATACCTTCACGAAATATTTCGACGTCTGATAGCCCGCCTGATCAGCGATTTCAGCAATCGTAAGCCTCGTGCCAGACAGCAATTCCTTCGCCCTTTGCACCCTTTTCCTCGTCAAATATTCACTGAACGTAAGCCCGGTCTGCTCCTTAAACAGCACGCTCAAATAGCTTGCGTTCATATGCAAATGCTCCGCCGTATCGCGCATCGTCAGCGGCTTATGCAGATGCTCGTTTAAATACTGAATGGACTCCTGCACCTGGGGGCTGTAGCTCGTTTCTTCTCCCATGGCAATCAGCAGCTTGGGGTCTACCAGCTTCTCCATTCGCTCGATCCGATGCTTGCTTTCTTCTCTCTGCATAGCCGTTTCTACCGCTTGAATGAGTTTAGCTTTGTCCAATGGCTTCAATAAATATTCAATCACGCCAAACTGCAGCGCTTTCTGGGCATAGTCGAACTCAGGATGACCTGAAATAATGATGACAACGGGAGGATTCGGCAAGCCGTTTATTCGCTCGACCAAATCAAGCCCCCCAATCTCAGGCATACGAATGTCGGTCACAAGCAAGTTAACCTCATGCTGCGTCAGCCACTCCAGCGCTTCGATCCCGTTTGATGCGGTTTCGATTCGATACTGTCCAGTTGACCACGCCTCCAGCACTTTGCGCACGCCTTCCCTCGTCCTCGGCTCATCATCCACGATCAGTATGGTTTTCATTTTGTTTGTCCCTCCCATGTTCATTCGGTATTTCAAAGGCAACGGTCGTGCCGCGGCCTATTTCGCTTCGAATTTCCAATCCGTCGCTTTCAGCGACATAATAGAGCTTCAGTCTTCTTTCCACATTGCTTATGCCTACCCCAGTGCCCTTGAAGGAAGACGGATCATGTCCTTTATCCATCGCCGCGTATAGTGCCTCGATTTTGTCCTCGTTCATGCCCGGTCCGTTGTCCGACACGACAATTCGCGTGAAGCCCGGCCGTTCGGACGGCTCGACTTGAAGCGTTACGGTTCCGGCACCTATCCGCTGCTCTACGCCATGCAGGATCGCATTTTCCACAAGCGGTTGAATAAGCAGCTTCGGAATCGGTACACTTCGGCATGTGTCATCGGCTTCAACGCTCCACGTCAGTCTATCAACCATGCGCATATCCATAATTTTTAAATATCGTATGGCATGATCAAGCTCGTTGCCGACCGTCACCCATTCGTCCTCGTCCGCGCGAGAAATGACGTATCTGAACAATCCAGACATCGCGATGACGATTTGAGCCAGCTCCTCTTCCCCTTTCTCATCAAGCGCCCAATTAAAGGCCTCCAGCGTATTGAACAAAAAGTGCGGGTTGATCTGCGCCTGCAGCGCCTTCAGCTCTGTTCGGCTTTGAACGATTTCCTTCTGGTAGACGACCTCAATCAATTCATTCAAAGAGACAACCATTTGATTATACGTATTATTAAGCTCGTTAATTTCCATCGTAGTAGACGAAACCGGAATAGGCTTGAGCGTCCCAAGCTTGGCGTTGCGCATCGCCTTAATCAAATTCAATATGGGCCGCGTAATCATCGTCGATAATATAAATGTCAAAAAGAGAAACAGCAAGCTACCGACTAAAATCGAAATAAGGATAACCGTGCGCAAAATCGAAATGCCCTCCGTCGCGTATTTTACCGGAGTTAAAATAATAATTTTCCAGCCTGTCGCTTCCGATTGCTTATCGATTGCCATATATTTTTCTCCGCTTAGCGTGACCGTCTCTTCCCCCTTCTGCTGCATCTTCTCCACGTCTACTTCTTTGGAAAAGTCGGAGGTAATCGTCTGGTTAGCGGCATCGAATAGGCCCATCATTTCGCGCAAGCCGGTGTCAGCGCTTCCAACAGCGTCCGTAAGCTCAAAATAGTTTTTATCAATTTGCACCATTAAATACCCTGCATCCGAAAACGAGCGATCAATGAGCCTGACATGGCGAATGGCAATGATCGAATCGGGGAAGCGAGGGTCCATGCCGAACCAGACCAGCTTTCCATCTCCCTGATCTGCTTGGCTGATCCAATCCGCAGGCACTCGGTTGTCCAAGCTGACCTCCGTTAGCGGAAACAGCATGCGATAGTCTTTCGTATACAGCTCCAATGAGCGGATGCCCGTTGCATATGCTTCCTGCTTCCGAATTTCCTTCTGAAGGGACTGCCGCTCCTCGAAAGTGATTTTCCGCCCTTCCGCCTCCAGCATCATCAGCCGCTGAATCGTTGCATTGGTTGCTACCTGCATCGTAAACGTATCAATTTGCCTGAGCAGCACATCCAGCTTGCCTGTCGCCTGGACAGCCGTTTGCTGAATATGCTTCTCCGCATTATTGCGCAGCAGGACCGATACCTGTCCATACGTAAAAAAGCCAACCGAACCGAGCACAATGACCATAACGAGCATGAAGCCAAGGAAAATTTGATTGCGAAGCGTATTTATTTGTCCAAAACGGTTCATGTCGACACTCCTTTTAGAATGACTGTAAGCATCAATATACACAATAACGGTGAAGAAAAGAAAGCCCGTCCCTCGAATTCGGGTCAAACCGAAGCGTCTGTGAGGGGCGATTCCGTTTAACGACTCGCTCTATTTTTTGCACAGAATCACCCTGTCTATACGACTGCAAAACAAAGAAAACCGGATTTTTCCCTCACAGGAAAAATCCGGCCTACAACCAGCCGTTGACTATGCGCGAAATCTCCATTCAACGCTTATTGCAGCAGCCGTTCGAGCTTATAAAGAGGAGGAAGCCTCACTTACCAGCGACGAAAGCTGATCGGCATCCACCGTATTTCCTTGACGAAGCTTAATTGTTTTTCTTTCCGGAGGGCCCTCGAACAGCCCTTCCGGCAGCGTCAGCTCGCTGGCGTTAAAGATCGTAAAGCTCACTGCTTCTTTCGACGTTGAAATAACAGCGGCGTATTTTCCATTTTTCAAAAAATGAGGCTTCTTGTATTGCATGCGCTCCTGAACGTCTGGAATCGCGCTATTTACAACCTCGCGAAGGCGGGAGCATAGCTCCCCTTGCCAAGGCTCTTTTACCGATGCGATAAAATCCGTTACTTCTTGGTTCATGTTTTCAATCTCCTTTTTTGGCTATTATCACTGTAGCGACCACTAGTGATTATCCGAAACTTCAGGCTTTATTCTTACGACGAACGAGCCATGACTGAATCGACAGATTAGCAGTAGGAATATCAGCTTTTTTTCAGCATATCGATTTGATCCCGCAAATCGGACTCCATCACTATCATTGCGGAAGCATGCAGCAGATCTTCGTCCTCAAAAAGCTGGCGGAGCTCAATTTCTCCCTTGCCCCAGCCGCTCGGATTCGGCATCCGTTTCGCCCATTCGATCGCTTCGTCCTCCGACTTCACATCAATCAGCGTAAATCCCGCAACGAGCTGCTTCTCCTCTGCAAAAGGCCCAACCGTTACTTCGGGCATGTCGCCATGAACCGAATACGTGATCCGCAGTCCGCTGGAGCTTGGCTGCAGGCCTTCAGCAGCGATAAGCACGCCTTCTCTTGCAAGCGCTTCGTTATACGCAGCCATCGCATCCATAAGCTCGCGGCTCGGCTTCACGCCAGCTTCAGAACGCTTGGTCGCTTTGACAATTAACATATATCGCATGTAGGTTACCTCCCGATATCAAATGAGTCTGGGCTGCTTGCAACCCGCCTCTACCTACACGACGAACGGGAGGCACCATAATCGACATGGCGTTTCATCTATTTTAATAACGCTTAAAAAAAGAAATCCGTCTGTGCCTGGCACTGTCTCTGCGTTACCTTTTTTCATGATGAATGTTAGCACCCTTTTGAAGCGCATTCCGCGGCGCGCTTGTGCAGAAGCTCGCGCTCGCGCGTGTTGCGCGTAAGCGAGGCGGCTCGCTCGAACTCGATGCGAGCTTCTTCCATACGATCCAATTTGACCAGAAGATCACCGCGTACGCTCGGCAAAAGGTGGTACTCCTTTAACGATGGCTCAGAGGTTAGCTCGTCTACAATTTGAAGGCCAAATGCCGGACCGAAAGCCATGGCGATAGCCACAGCTCGGTTTAATTCTACGATAGGCGAAGGCATTACGCGTGACAAAGCTTCATAAAGGGCGGCAATACGCGCCCAGTCGGTCTCGGATGCGGTACGAGCCTGCGCATGGCACGCGGAAATCGCAGCTTGAAGCGCATATGGCCCAAGCGGGCGACCGAGATTTCTCGCACGCTCGAGAGCGGCCATGCCGCGACGGATCAGCAGCTGATCCCATAACGCGCGATTTTGGTCCATGAGAAGGATAGGCTCACCTGTTGCATTTACCCTTGTTTTAAACCTGGACGACTGAATTTCCATCAGGGCAACCAAGCCGTGAACCTCCGGCTCTCCAGCTGCGATTTCCGCCAGAATGCGTCCTAGTCTTAGCGCCTCCTGGCAAAGCAGCGGACGTATCCAGCTGCCGCCGGAAGTCGCGGTATAGCCCTCGTTAAACATTAAATAGATGACTTCGAGCACGGTCGACAGGCGTTCTTTAAGCTCCTCACCTACGGGAACCTCAAAGCCAACCCGAGACGCGCTAAGCGTACGCTTCGCCCGAACGATCCGCTGTGCGATAGTGGACTCTCCGACGAGAAACGCGTGTGCAATTTCATCGGTCGTAAGCCCCCCGAGCAGACGCAGCGTCAAGGCGACCCGCGCCTCCTTGGACAAGACGGGGTGACAGGTAGTAAAAATCAATCGGAGCAGGTCATCGCCAACCTCTCCATCCATCGACATGTCCATATCATCTTCAGAGTACAGGGCGTTTCCTCGCCCAAACTCCTCATACTTCTGGTCACGCAGCTTGCTTCTGCGCAGCAGATCAATCGCCCGGCGCTTTGCCGTCGTCATCAGCCAAGCGCCGGGATTGTCCGGAATGCCGATATTCGGCCACCGTTCCAATGCAATGACAAGCGCATCCTGGGCAAGATCTTCCGCGAGACCAACATCACGTACCATCCTCGCCAGCCCGGCGATCAGCTTAGCCGATTCGATACGCCAGATGGCGTCGATTGTACGCTGAACCGAGGAGTCGTTCACGATTTTTTAAGCCTATCCATCTGATCGCGAAGCACGGCCAGCGTTTCCGGGTTCTGTGTCAGCTCTGGCGCATCGATCACCTGACGGAGCTCGATTTGCCCTTCGCCATTTCCGTGGGGATCTGGCATGCGCATCGCCCACTCGATCGCTTCTTCTCTTGATTTGACCTCAATAAGGGTGTAGCCGGCTATGATTTCTTTTGCCTCGGTAAAAGGTCCGTCAATGACTTTCGGTTTGCCGCCTGGCTCCGGATACGATATCCGGATTCCAGTTGAGCTTGCATGGAGACCATCGGCAGCGAGCAGGACGCCGGCCTTAGCCAATTCTTCGTTGTACCGCAGCATCGCTTCGAGAAGCTCCTGACTAGGCATAACCCCCGCCTCGGAATCCTTCGTCCCTTTTACAACCATCATAAATCGCATATCTATTTCCCTCCTGGGTTCATAATGGAGACCCGATTATTCGTTCTCATCGAACCGTTAATCTCGCTCCTACGTAAACGACGAATCGCAAAGTTAGAAATCGACATAACGCTTTGAAAAAAAATGATCATTTCTTCACGTCACTCGCCTCACACACAGCTCAAGTATTGTTTCGTCATTTACAACGTTAATTCCTGTACAAGCCGGAAGCGGTATTTTTAGGACTAACCGATGCGAACGATACCTTTATCGTTATTGAGTGGCTTTGCTGGGTGCCTAATCTATTGTTCGTAGAGCTTCTCCTCGGCAGAAAGAAGCCTGGAAACCGTAAGCCGCATGCCAGAAAAAAAGACCATCCCGTACCGATATATCGGCGTGAGATGGCTTTTTGGCAATGATAAAGATTATAAATACTCATTCAGCAAATCGAGAACCTGCGCCGCCTCTTCCCCGCCCTGCTGAGCGTGAACGACTAATGGAATTCCGTGCGCACCTCTTGCATTTACAAGATTAGCGTTATCAGCAAGCATAGCTCGGACAATATCAATCTTCCCTAACATCGCCGCCGCAAATAAATCGAGGCGCGCCCCATTTTCGATAAGAAACTGAGCGATGTCCCTTCTTCCCATATGAGCGGCCGCACCGATAGCTGTTTCCCAATCTCCGCCGCCCCAATCCCATGCTGCATTGACGAGCCCAGGCTCTTGCAGGAGAAGCTCTTTAACACGATCCAGGTCACCATGTGCATTGCCGACAAAATCTCTTACTAATTCGGGTTGGATGGCCAGCTTGTTCTCCATTGAAATTTCTCCTTTGATTGTTTTTTTATTGCAAAAGAACAGCTGACGCTTGATGCCCCTTTGACTTAGCTAATTCGTAGGGCGTTTCTCCCGCATCGTTGGCAGCTGTTCGATCTGCTCCTGCCAGTAGCAACATATTGATCATCGAGACTCGGCCAAAATGTCCAGCTACATGAAGGGGAGTAAAGCCAAGTCGCCACTTCCCTTCACACTTCACGTTCACATCGGCTCCATGTTGGATCAGCAGCTTCACGATATGCTCAAAATTTCCGGCTATAGCGGCATGGATGGCCATATTGTTCAGGTTCCCATCCTTGCTTCTGGCGTCTATGTCCGCACCCTTGTCCAATAGGAACTTCACCGTTTCTTCGTTGCCAAAATGAGCGGCTAAGCCTAAAGGAGTAAAGCCATCGCTGCTGTAGCTTTCGAGCCATTCAGGTGAATCTGCCAGCAAGTCCTTTATGCGCTGCGTATTGCCAACTGCTGCCGCCTCAAAAATAGTGAGCTCCGCGCCGTTATTCAAAAGCAATTCCTTAATCTCTTTTGAGCGGTAATAGGCCGCCATCAAAACAGCCGTTTCTCCGCTAGCGTTGCTTGCATTAACAAGCGTCGAATCCTTGTTGATCAGCTCTGCCACCTTGTCTAGATTGTTCAGCTTTACAGCATCAATCATTTCATTTCGCAATTGCTGAACGTTATCTGCAAGCGATTTGGCTTTTTGGAGCAGCTCCTCGGATGCTTGTATGCCTACGTTTATCAAATGCGTGACTGCCCTTGAACGGTTCGACTCAAGACCAGAATCAACAAGCACGTCTACTGCCTTCAAAGTAATATCATCTAACCGAATGGATATAACAACGCTCTGTTTCTTGTTAGACATAAGTGTGTGTTCTCCCGTTGTTGTTATTGTAATTTTTATTACAATATTACAATATCCTATTCCATCCAAAATTTCCACTACTGTTTTATCCGCTTACATTCGAGTTGAAATCAGGCATAAAAAAGCAGAGCACTTGAGGTTATTCCTCACCATGCTCTGCTTTTAAAACGGCTTTATGATTTTTTCTATCCAATGTCTCCACAATGAGACTGTTTCTTGCGGCTCTTGTATTCTACTTACTTATTGCCGGTTTAGCGTCAAAGGCAACACCGGCTGGGACCGGGCCATGCTTCGTGAACATAAACAAGATTCCGCCGATCAGCAGCAGCACGCCTGACAAATAAAAGCCAAACTCGATATTGCCCATAGCGTCTGCCAGATAACCTGTTAGGTATGGCGCAAATATCGACGAGAGCATGCCAGCAAAGTTAAAGAAGCTGAATGCTCTTGAATACATATGGGACGGCGTAATTTCCGCGATGAACGAGATTAGAATCGGATCAAGCGCCAATTTGCCGACGAGGCCATAAATGACCAAACCTACAATCATGAGCGAATAATTCTCCGCATACGGAATGACGAACTGGCAGATAGAGCCCAGCAGGACAAGCAGCAAAATGAGCGGCTTTTTGTTTTTCATTTTATCAGACAAATATCCAAACAATATCGCTCCCGGAATGGATGCCCATGGGACGAGTGATGAAATGATACCTGTTTGTGAGCCTTCTAAGCCGCGTACGCTTTGCAAATAATAAGGCAGCCATGTCAGCATTCCAAAAAATCCGTAAAGCGAGCAAAAGATAAGGATGTATGTAAAAATATGATTTCTTGTAAACAGAACTTTCATGCTGCCCCGCTCGCCCTTGACCCTAGCGGCTTGACGCTGTTCTTTGCTGCGGTCGTCTTTCACGAATACACCAATTAAAATAGCTACCACGATTGTCAAAAAACCGAATAAATAAAATGAAAACTGCCAACTTTTTTCTAATGTATAGGTAAAGTAACTGGAGGCGATAAAGCCAAGGGAAATGCCGATAGCCATACCGCTGTTAATAAATGCGGAAGATAATCCTCGGTATTTTGGAGGAATCGAGCCTGATGTGATGCCATATACAGGGCCGTAATACGTCCCTTCTCCTAATCCTGTGAATGCTCTCAGAGCTAGAAAAATAATAAAACCTGGAGCAAATCCACTCAAAATCGTCCCCACTCCGAACAACACATATCCGATAACTAATATTTTCACCCTGCCGAATCGGTCGGCTAAAATACCAGCGGGAATTTGCATAGCTGCATACGTGATGAAGAATACAGTAGACATTAATCCAAGCTGTGTTTTGGATAGTCCCCATTCATCTCCAATGACTCCCATAACAGGAGAAAGAATGTTACGATCCGCATACATGAAGGTCCAGCCAAGCGCGAATAAAACAATAAGCAGAATAGGATTGTTCGTTTTTTTGTTCATCTTGTTACCTCCGCCTTTCTCGTGTTATGTTATTTAACAATAAAAAAAGTGTGATTGATCTGAAAGTCGATTAAAGTTGCTAAATACCTTCAATTTGGATCATTTTAGCAGCTTGAATCGAACGAATTGTAATGAAAACACCTTTAATGTTAACTTATTTAACATGATGAAAATATATCACGTTATATAACCTAACGTCAATTTATATTTTTACAAATCGTAAGGATAATTCGAGATTAGATGCTATTTCGAATGAATTATCGACTCACACCGGATAAATTAACAAAAAATGTGATAAACAACTTTCAGAATGACAACAATTAGCTTGCTCTGCTTTCAAACCGTCGGAGCCATCGATCATTCATCCGTTTTAAATAAAAAAACAGAGCATCGGAGGTTACCCCTCACCATGCTCTGTTTTCGAAATAAAGATATCGTTATACCATACTCCCTCAACTCTTAATCTACTGTAACTTGGGCCACGCAGCCTTCAGCTGGATGCCGATATTAAGATCTCTAGGCGAGCGTATACTGCGACAACGTTATTTTCAAACGACCTCATAAACCATCCGTCTCAAACCGCAGCTATTGAACAGAAATAACTGGAAAGCCTCCATCTAATCACCTGAAAAACAGGACCTCAGATCATTTAACAGGAAAATCTCCCGTTAATACGTACACTTTCACCCCATATCGATAAACATTAGAAAATAAACGGGAGAAAATCCTTCTAATTGATCGTTTTCTCCAAAACCGCTACATATAACGGGAGTTTTTCCAGTTAAGTCTGCTGCCGAAAGAAACAGCTATCACCTACCGCGCTCTGCGGGCAGTTTTTCGTGTATATGTGCAACTACCTGATCTCTTCCTCCTCATTTAAGCACGCGCTTCCCTCGAAACGGGCCTCTCTTCTATCCCCTGCATCAAATTATCGCTCATTCTGTCTTGCCCTTTACAGCAGACTTTTTTATCTACTCTAGACAAAATTAGGTTTGAACATTTGTTCATCAACTGGTTTACATATGTTCAACCTCATGATATTATAGTCATGCATTTGAGGATTCGTATAAGGGGAAGGTGAACTGGCTATGTTAAATTTGTCCGGAATGATAGATCATACGCTTTTGCGCGCCGATGCAACAAAAGCGGAGATTACAAAATTAACGGAAGAAGCGAAAAAATATAGTTTTGCTTCCGTTTGCGTCAACCCAACTTGGGTCGCTTATTCAGCTGAACAGTTGGCAGGCAGCACGGTTAAGGTTTGTACCGTAATCGGATTTCCACTAGGAGCGTCTACTACTGAGACGAAAGCCTTTGAAGCCAAGCATGCGATTGCAGGCGGAGCGACTGAGGTTGATATGGTCATTAACATAGGGGCTTTAAAAGAAGGCAATGATCAATTGGTCGAAAAAGATATCCAAGCCGTTGTTGAAGCTGCAGCAGGTAAGGCGCTGGTGAAAGTAATCATCGAAGCGTCACTTCTTACGGATGATGAAAAGGTTCGAGCTTGCCAGCTATCAGCTCGAGCAGGAGCGGATTTCGTAAAAACTTCAACTGGCTTCTCCACCGGCGGAGCAACTGCCGAGGATGTAGCGCTTATGCGCAAAACGGTTGGGGACAAGCTTGGCGTCAAAGCTTCCGGCGGCATTCGCAGTCTTGCCGATATGGAAAAAATGATCGCTGCAGGCGCATCCAGAATCGGCGCAAGCTCGGGCGTAAAGATTATGGAAGGCGAGCAATCGACCTCTTCTTACTAAATTAAATGGTGCTGCTCCCAAACGGAGCAGCTTTTCCGGGGGATTGAAAAGATGAAGGAGCAATTGATTAAAGAAGCGATTGATGCACGCAAGCATGCTCATATTCCCTACTCGCATTTTGCTGTTGGCGCGGCTTTGCTGACAAGCAGCAAACGCATTTACAAGGGCTGCAACATCGAGAACGCTTCGTTTGGGTTAACGAATTGCGCAGAACGGACAGCTATTTTCAAAGCGGTATCCGAAGGCGATCACATTATTGAGGCCATCGCCGTCGCAGCCGATACGGAAGGACCGATTTCACCGTGCGGCGCATGTCGGCAGGTTTTAGCGGAATTTTGTGATGAAAATACGAAAATTTACTTAACGAATCTTCATGGCAATACCGAAGAATGGACGATATCACAGCTCCTTCCGGGTGCTTTTCAAGCCACTGATATGGGAAAGTAAGCGGTGTCTTAGTTGAAAGCGCTTTATAGTAATGCTGCATCAAGTACTAGACTAACTTACTAGGAGAATGAACAATGAAATATTTAATCGCTATATTGGGCTTGCTTGTTGTTCTTGGTCTTTCTTACGTTGCCAGCAATAATAAAAAGAACATCCGGTATAAGCCATTGCTCATCATGGTTGCGCTTCAAGTGATTTTAGCCTTTGCGTTATTAAACACCGTCGTTGGCGAAGTTTTAATTAGAGGCTTCTCCGGCATGTTCGAAAAATTGCTCGGATTTGCCCACACGGGAATCGACTTTGTATTTGGCGGCCTTCTAAATGAAGGGCAATTCTCGTTCTTTTTCAGCGCGCTGCTGCCGATCGTTTTTATTTCAGCTCTCATCGGCATTTTGCAATATGTGAAGGTGCTGCCCTTTATCATCAAATATATCGGTCTGGTCTTGAGCAAAATAAACGGAATGGGAAAATTGGAATCCTATAATGCGGTAGCTTCTGCTATTTTGGGACAATCCGAGGTATTCATATCGGTCAAAAAACAGATCGGCTTGCTGCCGAAGCATCGGCTGTATACGTTATGCGCCTCAGCGATGTCCACGGTATCGATGTCGATTGTCGGCTCATACATGACCATACTCGAGCCTAAATACGTCGTAACGGCGCTTGTCCTTAATTTGTTTGGCGGATTTATCATTGCCTCCATTCTCAACCCGTATAAGATTGAAGCCGAGGACGATATTTTACAGGTGCAGGAAGAAGAAAAACAATCGTTTTTTGAAGTGCTCGGTGAATATATTTTAGACGGCTTCAAGGTCGCTATCATCGTCGCCGCGATGCTGATTGGTTTTATCGCGTTGATCGCTCTGATTAATGGACTTTTCAGCGGTATATTCGGCATTTCGTTCCAGGCCATTTTGGGCTATATCTTTGCTCCATTCGCTTTTATTATGGGCGTTCCTTGGAAAGACGCCGTCGATGCAGGAAGCATTATGGCGACGAAAATGGTATCCAACGAGTTCGTAGCTATGCTGGAGCTTGCGAAATATCCTAATCTATCCGCACGCGCTGTCGGTATCGTATCCGTGTTCCTTGTTTCTTTCGCCAACTTCTCATCGATCGGCATTATCGCCGGCGCTGTAAAAGGGCTTCATGAAAAGCAAGGCAACGTGGTTGCTCGTTTCGGCTTGAAATTGCTGTACGGGGCTACTTTGGTTAGCGTCTTGTCTGCCATCATAGCAGGACTGTTTATTTAATAACGAAAGGAGTCTAATACGTATGCATACCTATCAAAGGATTCATCTCATTGTTCTGGACTCGGTAGGCATTGGCGAGTCGCCTGATGCTGCAAGCTTCGGAGACTTCGATGTGGATACGCTCGGTCATATTGCCAAGGAGTGCGGTGGGCTGAACATGCCGAATATGGCTGTGCTTGGATTATCCAACATCAAGGAAATAGCAGGGATTCCGGTCGCCGGCCAGCCGCTTGCTTATTATACGAAGATGCAAGAGGCGTCGAACGGCAAAGATACGATGACCGGGCATTGGGAGATCATGGGGCTCCATATCGCGGTACCCTTCCGCGTATTCGCAGACGGTTTTCCGACGGAATTAATTGAACGGATTGAAGCCAAAACAGGGCGCAAAGTGATTGGCAACAAACCGGCCAGCGGCACGGAAATTATTGACGAGCTTGGCGAAGAGCATATGCGAACAGGCGCATTGATCGTTTACACGTCTGCGGATTCCGTTTTGCAAATCGCCGCCCATGAGAATGTGGTACCATTGAAGGAGCTCTATGAAATTTGCGAGTTTTGCCGAGAAATCACCTTGGAGGATCCGTACATGCTGGGGAGAATTATCGCTCGCCCCTTTGTTGGTGAGCCAGGTCATTTTAAACGGACATCCAATCGTCATGACTACGCCTTGAAGCCATTTGGCTCTACGGTGATGAATGAACTAAAAAATGCCAGCTTCGATGTCATTGCTCTCGGAAAAATTTCCGATATATATGATGGAGAGGGCGTGACCAAGACCATTCGCACCGTATCCAATGCAGACGGAATGGATCAGCTTATTGCCGTTCTCGATGAACCGTTTACGGGTATTAGCTTCTTGAACCTCGTCGACTTTGATGCGTTATACGGACATCGCCGCGATCCTAAAGGGTACGGACAAGCATTAGAGGAATATGACGCTCGTTTGCCAGAGGTGTTCGCCAAAATGACCGATCAGGATCTGCTTATCATTACTGCGGATCATGGCAATGATCCAACCTATCACGGAACGGATCACACTCGCGAATATGTGCCTTTATTAGTATACTCTCCACGTTTTGAGCAAGGCGGGCACGCCCTTCCATTAAGGGAAACCTTTGCGGATATTGGGGCGACTATTGCAGAAAATTTCGGAGTGACGAGGCCCGCGCATGGCACTAGCTTTTTAGCAGTATTAAAATAACAAAGTTGAAGGAGAATGACGATGAGTGTTCATATTGGAGCCGAGCAAGGCCAAATTGCGGAAACGATTTTATTACCGGGAGATCCACTGAGAGCCAAGTATATCGCGGATACGTATTTGGAGGATGTCATCTGCTATAACGAGGTCAGAGGTATGCTGGGCTTTACAGGAACTTACAAAGGTCAGCGCATATCCGTGCAAGGAACAGGCATGGGCGTCCCTTCTATCAGTATTTATGTCAACGAATTGATACGCGATTATGGCGTAAAAAACTTGGTGCGCGTAGGCACTTGCGGCGCTATGCAAGAAAGCGTGCGCGTGCGTGAAGTCATTTTGGCGCAAGCGGCTTGTACGGATTCCAGCGTCAACCGCCATGTGTTTGGCGGCTACGATTTCTCGCCGATTGGCAGCTTCTCTTTGCTAAAGGCTGCTTACGAGCGTGGTATCGCTAAGGGATTAAAGCTGCATGTGGGCAATATTTTCTGCTCCGATTCCTTCTATCGGGACGACAAAGCTATTGTGCAAAAGCTGATGGATCACGGCGTCCTAGGCGTGGAAATGGAAACAACCGCGCTTTATACGCTGGCTGCTAAATACGGCGTCAACGCATTAACGATTTTGACGGTGAGCGATCACCTGCTGACTGGTGAGGAAACTACGTCCGCAGAGCGTCAAAGCACCTTTAACGATATGATGGAAGTCGCACTCGAAACCGTTATTTCTATATAAAAAGCGATACAAAGCGAGGAGAGAAACAGATGAGAATGGTTGATTTGATTGAGAAAAAACGTGACGGCGAAGAGCTGACGACAGAAGAAATCAACTTTGTTATTGAAGGCTATACGAAGGATGAAATTCCGGACTATCAGGTTAGCGCCCTGGCTATGGCAATCTTCTTCAAGGATATGACCGAGCGCGAGCGCGCCGATTTGACGATGGCGATCGTGAATTCCGGCGATACGATCGACCTGTCGGCGATTGAAGGCGTGAAGGTAGACAAGCACTCCACAGGCGGAGTTGGCGATACGACCACGCTGGTGCTCGCTCCTTTAGTAGCTGCGCTCGATATCCCGGTTGCCAAAATGTCAGGCCGCGGCCTTGGACATACTGGCGGTACAATCGATAAGCTGGAAGCCATCGCAGGATTCCATGTAGAGATCGAAAAGGATGAATTCGTGCAATTGGTGAATAAGGATAAAATTGCGGTTATCGGCCAGTCCGGCAATCTAACGCCAGCGGACAAGAAGCTGTATGCCCTGCGCGATGTTACGGCAACGGTCAACTCGATCCCGCTTATTGCCAGCTCGATTATGAGCAAGAAGATTGCTGCCGGCTCGGATGCTATTGTGCTCGACGTGAAGACTGGCGCCGGCGCGTTTATGAAAACCGTAGACGATGCCAAAGAGCTTGCGCATGCGATGGTAAGCATCGGCAATAACGTCGGCCGCAAGACGATGGCCGTTATCTCGGATATGAGCCAGCCGCTCGGCTTTGCTATCGGCAACGCCTTGGAAGTGAAGGAAGCTATCGATACGCTGCAAGGAAAAGGGCCTAAGGATTTGGAGGAGCTTTGTCTTGCGCTAGGCAGCCAAATGGTCTTTCTGGCGAATAAAGCCAGCTCACTGGAAGAAGCCGAGGAGCTGCTGAAGGAAGTTATCCGCAATGGCAAAGCGCTCGATAAATTCAAAGCCTTTATCGCCAATCAAGGCGGCGACCCTTCTGTCGTAGATCATCCTGAAAAGCTGCCGCAAGCCCCTTATCTCATTGAAGTGCCTGCCAAAGAGGATGGCGTCGTTACGGAGATTGTTGCGGATGAGATCGGCACAGCGGCTATGCTGCTGGGAGCTGGACGGGCGACTAAGGAATCGGAAATTGATCTAGCTGTAGGACTTATGCTGAATAAGAAAATCGGCGATACGGTCAAAGCGGGAGAATCACTCGTTACGATTCATGCGAATCGCGAAAATGTGGACGATGTGCTGAAGATCATTTACGAGAATATTCGCATCGGCAGCGAGGTAACGCCTCCGGTACTCGTCTACGGTATTGTGACGGAGTAGGCTCAAAGGAGATAAACAAATGTTTTATGCGATTGTCATTTTGTTTTTGGGGTATCTCCTTATTAACGGCGTGTTCGCCTTTCAGACAAAATTTATCGGCGCTTCATTAGGAGAAACCTTGAAGTATCAAGCGTATATGATCCCCATCTTATTTCTTGCCAATGTACTGCTGGGATTGGGCTTCAAATATGGCTATAAATATTTAGGCAGCAATACGCTGGTCGTCTCCAGCTCTAAATTTCTTGATATTACAGCCTTGCTTGTCGTTTCCTTCTTCGTCCTCTCGGAAGTGCCAAGCTGGAAAACGTTTGTAGGCTTGGGCTTGGTTGTGGCCGGCATTATTGTGGCTAAGCTTTAGGAACAGCAGATCCCCTTTGGGCAGAATGTGAAAAGGGAGTTTATTCTCGAATGAACTCCCTTTCCACTTTTGACCTAATGGGGATTTTTATTGTTCAGGATGGTACAAACGCTTAAACGTTAAGATATTCATCTGTTAGACGCTGCCAGGATATCGAGCACCCGCCGCAACGCCTTTCGGCGAGATAGCAGCGCCACTTCCTCACGTCGTAGTCCCGGCGTTCTTCGTTGTCCATACGAGGAGGCAAAGCCTGCCTGTTCCGGCTGAAGCCGATTTCTGCGTGATTTCAGAAATTCGCCCAACGTTTTTGATCTGCTGTTTTCATTAGCCATTACGTCACCTCTTTTCAGTCCACGCTGCTTCTTACGCTGTAATAGCGCATAGCGCGCGGGACTCCCTTGATTTTGAGACGGCCGCTATAAATCAATTCCCGAATTCGGTATTCAAAATAGTCGTCACCCACATACTGATCGCAGTATCCTAACGCTTCGCCAATCACGCGAGCAGCTTTGATGAAGTCCCGATTTCCTCTTCCGCTATGCAGTTTTTCAACGGTCTCCATCAGATAGGAATCGAAATAATCTTGGCTAACAGGAAGAACTCGCTCGTCTTTGCAAATGCGCAGTACCTCCGGCTGCTCGGCAAGCTTCAGCCATTCTGTCTCTAATGCCGCTCTTGAATCGCCGCTTATCGGCATACTCTCGCTTCTGTCACGGAGGACAGCCTGCAGCTTGTCTGGCGTTATTTCTCCAGCATGCGTATACTCTATCGTCAGGTTTGGTCTATTAAACAGCCTGCTGCAAGCCTCCGTTGCAGATAGGATAAATACCTGGTTCAAACTTTTTCTTAATAAGTATACAGCATAACGTAATCCTACCTGCTCGTGGGCATTCATGCTGCTCCATATCGTTATGGTTGCTTGAGGCGGAATGAGCGAGATTTGCCTTATCAAGCTCTGATGCATTTCTTCGTTGTCATCCTCATCGTCTCTACCGTTAATATGGTCGAAGAACCATTCCTGCCTTTTCGTTCGTCCTTCCTCTTCGTGCAGCTGCCATATAGGTCCGATTGAGTAGCGGTCGCGAAAAGTGATTACCTTATCGGTATCCTCCCTCCCGAGCTTCTTGATCGCTGCTTTCAAGCTTCCCGCAAACGAATCGCCAAAAGCGATATGCACTTGATTGCAGTCCTCGTCAGGTTCCCATTGCTGCTGTTTATTTGGCGTTATAACGAACTGGTAGATCTCCAATAAATCCTTATACAAATTTTCTATTGGATAAGCATCATTTTCCACAGAATCGGCCTTGAGCATTATTTGCATGATTAATGATTGGATTTCCCGTTCAGATAAACCGTTGATCGCATGACGCAATTCCGATATTTTCATTGCATATCCTCTCTCTCCAGTCGCATCCGCTGAAGCAGCTCGTCCTACCTTTGCAGCTTCCGGTCCAGCAAACGAAAAGCTTCTATAACAGACTCTTTGGGAGCCAAGCCATACCGATCGCCATGGTTAACCTCAAAATACGAGCCTTCATCGCCTTTATCACGTACTGACTGCGTCAAGCCGATGCCTGTTTCATTAGCGATTGCGATAAGAATCGGTTCAAGCTGCTCCTTCTTTACCGTAGTGTGCACATGAAACATATTGGATACAGGCACTTCCGGGATAGTCTTCATCGCGTGGCACCCGTTATATAATTCAGCAAGCTCCTTTGCTTCCCTGTAATACTTCTCCATATGCGGCAGCCGCCGCTCCATATAATAATCTGCGGCAATAATATAGGGATACAGGCTGATTAAATCTCCGCCATGACGTCTCTTCCAAATCTTCGATTCTTCCGTAAAATGGCGCTCTCCGGCCAAGACAGCTCCAGCAATACCGCCAATTCCTTTATAGAACGAAATATACACGCTGTCGAAGAGCGAGCAAACCTCTTTAGCGGACTTTCGATAATAGGGAAGAATCTCAAACAGCCTTGCCCCATCAAGATGAAGCTTAATTCCTCTTTCCCGGCAAAACGCCGACATCGCTTCAAGCTCCGCGTATTCCGGCAATTGCCCGCCAATTTCCCTCTGCGGCAGCTCGAGCAGTAAGCAGGCGATGTCTTCCTTCAGTCCGAGCAGATCCTTAAGAAGAACAGGCCTCTCTTCATCTGCCAGCAATATCGGTTCAAGATGATGCAGTTCTTTCATTCCGTCTTTTTCATGAATTTCCAGATGGCTTAACGGATGATAGCCTACCTTCTTAATCCCTTTCTCATCGCACCAAATCCGGAGCGCAATTTGCTGAGCCATTGTGCCGCTGGGGAAGAAGACAGCCGTTTCTTTGCCTAGCAGGCGCGCCATTCGCACCTCAAAATTTTCGATCAGCTCCCCCTTGCCGTACATATCGCTATCCTGCTCATCATCCCATTGTGCCAGCGCTTCCTTCAGCACCTGTACGTTCCGCCTTCCATGACCGATTAAGGGATAGCTGGCTTTTTTATAAGCTTCCATTAGTGTCATTGCTTGTTCCATATAGTACATCCTCTCTTTATCTGTCGTTTATTCCTTCGGCAGCATCGTCCGGTTCATCACCGGAGAAGACAAAATAACCGAGGTGTTGACATTGCCGAATGGCATTAGCCGCTCTACGAGCTCGCTCAGCGCATCCATCCCCGTTACCGCCGCCTTCAAAATATAGCTGACTGTTCCCGTTACCCGGTGGCATTCGATAATTTCATCGTCATTCATGATGCGCTTCTCGAATTCCATCGGGAATACTTTCAATTCGCTCATTTGAATGATCAGCTGTATGTTTCTCCCGACTGCGGCCGGCGATACGCGAGCGCCAAATCCCGTAATGACCCCTCTCTCCTGCAGACGCAGCAAACGCTCCGAAATACTGGGACGGCTCAAAGCCAGTCGCTTGGACAGCTCGCTCACCGTCATTCGCCCATCCTCCTGCAGCAATCGTAGAAGCGTTCGATCCAATTGATCCATCCTCGAAAAGCCTCCCTTCATTTTGCAGAAAAAACACTGTCATTTCATTCAATGTTACCTAATTTCACATCAATTTCATTCCGTTTATTATATATACGATTCGCGCTATTTTGTATCCTTATATTAACAAACTTAAGCAGGCGGTGCATGCGATATGATTCGGAAGTCAGACATCAAAGTGAAGGAAAACATCAACAAATGGCTCCATTTTGCAATAGGCTGCTTCGTTACTGCCGGCGGATTGATCATCCTAAAGCATTCCCATATCGTTACCGGAGGAACAGCGGGCCTCTCTTTAAGCTTATCGCCCTTGCTGCATGTCCAATTCCACTATTTATTCGCCCTGCTCAACCTTCCGTTTTTTGTTTTCTCTTACTTTTACATGGGCAAATCCTTTACCATCAAAACCATTCTAGCTATCGCGCTTCTCTCTTTAATAAGCGCCATGGATAACATATTGCCTTCCTTTATGATCCCATCTCTGGTTGGAGCTATCGTCGGAGGAGCCTTTGTCGGCGCCGGCCTCACCGCCTTGTTCCGTAACGGCGCTTCGCTCGGCGGCGCAACGATACTTGCCATTTACTTGCACAAAAAACATGGAATCAATCCCGGCATGACCAACTTCGTTTTTGACCTCCTGGTTGTCCTCACCAGCCTATCCGTATTACCGCTTACGAGCGGGTTGTTCTCTGCTCTATCGATTGCCGTTACATCAGGCGTCTTGTCGTTCTATAAAAGAAGGAAAACGAGCGCTGAGCAAGACAAAGCGGAGGTCCTGCCAAATGTCACGTCGTCAGCATGAATGAACATCCGGGTTTTGTTTTCATTTATGGCATAAAAAAGAGCAAAGGGGGGCGTGTCCTCCTTTGCTTTGTCTAGTTAATCGCTGTGCGGTCATCAAGTGCGTCATTTACACTTGTCACGCTTGAAGCCGAACACCCTTACTGAAATTAAAAACAAATAGACTTTCTGCAGCTTGATCTTTTTTTCTTTTTCTTTTTTTTGCCGAGCCCAACTTCAATCGCAATGATAGAGGAAATGCTAATATAGTTGACGGAGCCTTTAACATTGATTACCACACTATCGTCAACTATACCTAAATACACGCCCGAACGTACTTTTCCGCCAAAAAAAATGCGAATATTCGTAGAACCTACGCCCAGCTTGAGCAGCATGCTAAGAACACGGTTGTTTTTGTCGCAGCTTTGTTCCTTTGAGCCATTATTGCCATGACTGCGGCTCTCTGTTTTTTTGCCTCCTTGACTCTGGTTCCCTGATTTCCCATGGCTTCGCTTCCCAGAGCTTTTGCATCCCCCTCTGTTTGTCATACCTACCATCTCCCTTATATTAAGAATTACTATTATTGTATGGAGAATGATAGATTTCGGTGTGTATTTTTCGCTAGATTACTAGATTAAATACAATCGGCATAGCGCCCACGTTAGCTTATCCCCGTAGCTGTAGCTTTGGTCACTCGCCATTGGCTATCCGCGTATTCTACAACAACTTCTGTACCGATGCCGCCCTTGGCGGATTTATAAACAAATCCCCTAACGACGACTTTATTGTCAGTGGCTTCTGTGCTCTTCACTTTAAGCAGCACCCCTTTAATAGAATGCGCCTCACCCACTCGCCCTTCTTGTTCCAATTGCTCTAAAGTGGTATCCAATACGTCAACGCCATACTTTTTAAAATCGTTCACAATGCCCTCTTTATCTTCTGCAGAAATGCCCTCTAAGTTGTTTAACTCCAAGGCGAGATACTTCATATGATGAGTAAGTCCGCCACCAAGCGGCAGGCTCCTCTCGTTTTGGGGTTGGTCTTAAATACACGTCTATTGGCACATAAAAAAAGAGCTGTAACTGAAGTCTTAGACCTTCAGTTACAGCCCTTTATTCGGCAATCAGAATAGCTCGAGTTCAATAACCGTATCCATCTCATCAGGCAGCTCTGCGCCCTTCAGTGTAATGAATGCTCCGCCTTCAATATCGGAATATTCCTCGGCCATCCACGGCACCTCGATCTTAAGCTCCGTACCATCTCGCAGCAGTCTTGCCCTCTTGATTTTCCCCTTCAAGCCTTGGAAATAGATTGGGCCAATCCCTCTGTCATAGACATGAGCGTACAGCCTGTTGCCCCTTTGCGTGTAACGGCCCCACTCCGGCTTCGGCAGCGTCGAATGACCGCAGCCGTAAATGCTGTCTCCATTCAAGCGCATCCATTCGCCGACCTCGCTTAATACGACAAGCGACTCGCGTGTCATTTCGCCTTTGGCATCGGGTCCTACATTAAGCAGCAGATTGCCATTCTTGCTGATGCATTCCACCATGGTTCGGATAACTTGCTTAGTCGACTTATAGTTTTTGTCATCTGAGCAGTAACCCCAGTTATCGTTAAGCGTAATGCATGCTTCCCAAGGAATAGACTCTCCATTCACGTCAACGATGCCGCCTGGCGGTATGATTTGCTCCGGTGAGAAGAAGTCACCCGCATATTCCTCCGGCTCGGCCGCTCGAATGTTGCCGCCCAAGCGATTGTCGATAATAATATCCGGTTGAATCGAGCGAATCATCCGTACAAGCTCTGTCGCTTTCCATTTCTCTCCAGTCATATTGTCGTAAGAGAAGTCGAACCACATGATGTCGATTTTGCCGTAATTGGTAAGCAGCTCCTTCACTTGACCATGCATGTACGAGAGGTATCGATCAAAGTCAATCGGCTTGTCTTTCGCCGCTTCGTTGCTGCGGTCGGGATGCGCCTTATCCCCGTAACCCGGATAATCGCCATGATCCCAGTCGATAATGGAGTAGTACAATCCGACGGCGATTCCCTCAGCCCGGAAAGCATCCACATATTCACGAACGAGGTCGCGTCCAGCCGGCGTGTTGGTCGCCTTGAAGTCCGTTAGCTGGCTGTCGAATAAGCAGAATCCGTCATGATGCTTGGTCGTCAGCACAGCGTACTTCTGTCCAGCTGCCTTAGCTGCTTTAGCCCATGCCTTCGGATCATAGCGAGAGGCGTCAAATTCATCGAAATAGGTCATATAATGCTCTTTGCTCATCCGCTCGTTGCCGCGAACCCATTCACCTCTGGCCGGAATCGAATAAAGTCCCCAGTGAATAAACAAACCGAATCTGTCCCGCAAAAACCATTCCGTTCTTTCTTCTCTCGTTCCCATCCTTGAATCCCTCCGTTTATAAAATGGATGATAACTTCATGCTCCTGCTTCGAATGTATGAAATAATGCCGCGGCGCCAATCAGACCGACATCGTCTTTTAGGCCGGCAGGCATGATGCTGTAAGTCCCTCTGTACGGTGCCATCACAAGCTCTTCTGTCTTCTTCCGCAGCGCTGGGAACAGTAATTCTCCCGCTTTGCTTACGCCTCCGCCGATCACGATACGATCGGGATTAAACGTATGAACCGCATTAGCCAAACCTTGCGCCATATAATGAATCGTCCGGTCAATGACTTCGACAGCTACCGGATCGTTTAATTTCATGGCTTGAAATACATGCTGAGACGTCACTTTATCCCCGCTTGCGCTTGCCAGCTCGGATATGAGCGAGGATCTGTTCTCCATGTACTTCAGCGCCGTATCGCGAATTGCCGTACCAGAAGCAAACACTTCCCAGCAGCCGTATCTTCCGCAGCTGCATACCGGACCGCTAGGATCGATCATATTGTGACCCAGCTCCCCCGCGAAGGAATGTGTGCCTAGCAGCAGTTTGCCGTCCATGACGATTCCCGCTCCAATACCTGTACTGAAGGTGACGTAAACCATATTTTCGGCACCTTTGCCTGCGCCTCTTACATACTCGCCCCAGGCTGCAGCATTAGCGTCATTAACTACTTGCACCTGCGTGCCAAGCGCCGCTTCCATCCATCTCTTCAACGGGACGTTGTTCCACTCCGGGAGGTTAGTGCCGTTAATAACGATACCTTCCCGGCTGTTGACCGCTCCGGGAGAGGCTAATCCGACGCCGATTAACGGCCGTCCTTCGGCAACTGAGCGAATCATTCCGCTCATCCGCCGGACTACCTCCTCGGCCGTTCGCGCGCCGGCAGTCTCTATCTGCTCTCTATTCAATAGCGTGCCGTTCGAGTCGAACAGCGCCGCTGCAATCTTTGTTCCTCCTAAGTCGATTCCGACTACGTAGCTTTCAACCTTATGCATGGCCAATCACCTTTTCACTTTCTAGTATCAATCGACGCAGCGCAGGCTCTCAGCCAATGCCCGCAAGACAGCCGGATCAATTGGAGACAGCGAGTCATTGCCGATACGGACAGCCGAGCCAAAATGCACTTCCGTCACTCCCGTCTGCTCGATAAACGCCTGAATGCCTTGCGGCTTCAAGCCGCTGCCAGCCAATATTTTCACCGAACCGCCTTGCGATTCCTGGACCAGTCCGCGCATAGCCGGAATAGCCTCCATCGCCGGACCGGGTCCGGCAGAGGTAAGCACTCGTTTAATTTGCGGGTAGTGGCTCAGCGTCCGCAAACCGGCAATTTGGTCCTCCAGCTCGTCAAACGCGCGGTGGAATGTCACTTGCAAGCCATTCGTTAATGGCAGCAAGGTTTCCAGAGCCCGCTCGTCGATGCGGCCTTCCGAAGTCAATGCCCCAACAACAATACCCGCCGCACCACTCTCTGCGATCGCTCTCGTCTCCGCTGCCATTGTCAAAATATCGTTATCTGAATATACGAATGAGCGGCTATGCGGACGAACCATCACAAAGACAGGGATGCTCACCGCTTTTGCAACCTGCTGAATTAATCCGATTCCCGGCGTTAAGCCGCCTTCCGTAATGGCAGTAATCAGCTCAAGACGGTCTGCGCCGTTTGCCTCTGCCGTCAAAGCATCCTCTATACAAGTAGCGATGACTTCCAAAATCATAACGAAGCCCCCTCTCCATCCATTTTTTATCGTTGTTCCTGCTTCATCGCATAGTCCGCAAGAAGCCGTGCCCCATATCCGGTCGCGCCTGCTTCTGAATAGCTCATATCCTGCTTGTATTGAACCGTACCCGCCATATCGATATGAATCCATTTCATCGATTCCGCTACGAATCGGCGAATAAAGAGCGCTGCTGTAATGGCACCTGCAAACGGAGAGGTGCTGACATTGCGCAGGTCGGCATAATGGCTCTTAAGATCCGCTTCGTATTCATCCATAAGCGGCATCGGCCATAGCCTCTCCCCATTGCGCTCGCCAATCTCGACGAGACTTCGCGTCATGTCTGCATCGCCCCAAATGCCGGCAATGCCAAGACCTAGCGCAGCCCCAACATTCCCAGTCAATGTTGCAATATCAATGGCTTCTGCTGCGCCGATATTCGCTGCATGTATCAATGCATCTGCGAGAATGAGCCTGCCCTCGCCATCGGTATTCGCGACCTGAACCGTCAACCCGTTCGGATAACGAATGACCGACGACGGCAAAATCGCCTCCGCATCCGGCACATTGTCAACGACCGGGATCAGCGCCGTCACATTCACTTTAGCCCGCTTCCGAAGCAGAATGTCCATCGCGCCAATGACTGCGGCCGCGCCGCCCATATCCATGCGGGCATCGCTAATATCGCTGGCTGTCTTCACGTTCATGCCGCCCATATCGAACGTAACGCCCTTGCCAACCAAAGCCAGCATCGGCAGCTCCGGATTTCCCTCGTAGCGGATTTCAACGAGCGCTGGCTCATGCTTGCTTCCTGCGCCTACTGCGATCAAGCCATTCATCTGAAGATCGACAAGCTCCTGTCCTCGGTACACATGAACCTTAACAGAGCTAGCATCACGGTCGAAGTAATCCGCCATCCATTGTGTGAAGGTAGCTGGATTCAGCGTATCCGGCGATTCATTCACCCGGTCCCTCGCAAGCATTGCGCCCTCGGCACGGATTCTCCCATTCTCAAGTACAGCGGCTGGTTCTGCCGCTTTCAGCTCCGGCCAATCCTTCGCTTGCAGCCATAAATCAACCGTATCGTTTATCTTCGTTGCATCCCTATAAGCTTGGAAACGATATAAGCCGAGAAGCCAGCCTTCTGTCCACGCTTGCAGCCAATCGGCGGCAGCGATTTCGCTATCGTCGCGGGCTGCACCTGTTTCGGCACTACCCGCCACGCGGACAAGCGAAGCGCTGCTTCTGCCTTCACGCTGCACCATACGAGCAGCTGATCCGCCTGCCCGGCGAATCTTTTCAAGCGTCAAATCGCGGCGCTTGCCCATTCCTACCGCAAGCGCGTCCTGCTCTTCTTCCGCTCGGCTGTACAACCATGTCACGCTGCCGCTGCGTTTATGTGCTTCCCCCAGCTTGAGGGGGAAGACCTCCTCTTCATAAGCCAGATAGACGAGAATATCCGCCGAATCGGCGGAATCGATTACAATATTCATCGCTTTCCCTTCTTTGCCTTAAAGTATCTAGATAAGTTCAATTAACGCTCTAGCCTCAACATCTCTTCATCGTATAAATGGCATGCGACCTCATGCCCCGGTTCAATTTCCCGGAACGCCGGCTCATGCTGCTTGCAGATTTCCATGCAGGAAGGGCATCTTGTATGGAACCGGCAGCCCGATGGCGGATCGACGGGGCTTGGAAGATCCCCCTTCAAAATGATGCGTTCCTTCTTAAGGCTAGGGTCCGGCACCGGAACCGAAGAAAGCAGCGCTTGCGTGTATGGATGCAGCGGACGGTCGTACAAAGTATCCTTGTCCGCTGTCTCTACTAGCGAGCCGAGATACATGACGCCAATTCGGTCGCTAATATGCTCAACAACGCTGAGATCATGCGAAATGAACAAATAAGTGAGGCCGTATTCCTCTTGCAAATCCTGCAGCAAATTCAGCACCTGAGACTGTATGGACACGTCCAGAGCCGACACCGGTTCATCGGCAACGATTAAGCTCGGACGAACGGACAACGCCCGTGCGATCCCAATCCGCTGCCGCTGCCCGCCGCTGAATTCATGCGCATAACGCTCCGCATGGAAGCTGCTAAGGCCAACGGTTTCAAGCAGCTCGCAAGCCAGCTTATCCCTCTCCTTCGGAGAGAGCTTCGTATGAATAAGGAGTGGCTCCGCGACCAGATCTTTAACCTTCATCCGCGGATTAAGCGAAGCGTATGGGTCTTGGAATACCATCTGCATATCTTTGCGAAGCGGACGCATTTGATTATCGGATATATGGCTGATGTTCTGACCCTTAAACCACACCTCGCCATCGTTTGGCGCAAGCAAGCGCGTCACCAGCCTGCCTGTAGTCGACTTGCCGCAGCCGCTCTCACCGACGAGGCTGAACGTTTCTCCTTTGCGTATAGCGAATGAAATCCCATCCACCGCGCGCAAATATTTAGTCGTTCCGAGAAAGCCCTTCTTAACTGAAAAGGACTTCTTCAAGCCCTTCACTTCTATTAATGGCGTATCCTTCATGCGCGTCCCACTCCTTCCGTGTTCTCCTGCTGCGTAAGCAGGCAGCGGCTCTTACGATCCGAAAGCCCCTCGATAGGAAGTAAATCCGGCTCTTTCGTGAGGCAGCTCTCCATGACGAACGAACAGCGCGGCGCAAACTTACAGCCTTGCGGCATCTGTGAAAGGTCTGGAACATTGCCTTTAATGGAATCCAAACGGCGTACATTTTGCCGCAGCTTCGGAACGGATTGGATCAAGCCCTTCGTATAAGGATGCTGCGGATTTGCGAACAGCTCATGAACGGAAGCTTCCTCCACGACACGGCCCGCGTACATGACGACTACCCGGTCGCAAAGTTCAGCTACAACGCCGAGATCATGCGTAATGAGCAGCATGCCCATATCCTGCTCTTCCTTCAGCCGCTTCATCAGGTCAAGAATTTGCGCTTGTATCGTCACATCGAGCGCAGTCGTCGGCTCATCCGCAATAAGAAGCTTCGGGTTGCACGACATAGCCATGGCGATCATCACCCGCTGCCTCATTCCGCCTGACAGCTGATGCGGATAGTCATCCACCAGCTCCTCCGCACGGGGAATGCCAACAAGCTTCAGCATATGAATCGCATGCTCGCGGGCCTTCTTGCGACTATAGCCCAAATGCAGCATAATCGGTTCTGCCAGCTGCAAGCCGATCCGCAGCACAGGATTAAGCGACGTCATCGGCTCCTGAAAAATCATCGCCATCTCATTGCCCCGAATGCGGCGCATGTCCTTCTCCGAAATACTCGTCAGATCGGTTCCTTCGAAGCGAACGGCTCCTCCGGCGATTTTGCCCGGCGTATCCTTAAGCAGCCGCATAATCGACAAGGAAGTTACGCTTTTCCCACAGCCGGATTCACCGACAAGACCAAGCACTTCGCCTTTCTTTATATGAAAATCAACGCCCGCGACAGCCGTTATGCTGCCGCTGCCACGCTTGAACTCCGTTTTCAATCCTTGTACTTCCAGCAAATGTTGAGTCATGTCTTGTCCCTCCTTAATTTTTCATCTTGGGATCAAGAGCATCTCGCAGTCCGTCCCCGACCAGGTTAAAAGCAAGTACAGTCAAAAAGATCGCTATGCCCGGAAAATAGACGATATGCGGGGCAATACTCAAATAATCGCGCCCCATGCTTAACATGGCGCCCCAATCGGGCTCTGTTGTCTTCGCGCCCATTCCGAGGAAGCTTAGTGAGGCAGCCGCCAGAATAGCACCGCCGATTTTCATCGATACATTAACGATAATGCTGGAAACCGTCTCAGGAAAAATATGACGCCAAATAATTCGGTTATTTTTAGCTCCCATCGAACGAGCGGCCTCAACGAACAGCGTTTCCTTAGCGGACAACGTCACGCTTCGAATGATTCGCGCAAAGGAAGGTGTACCGAATACGGCAACCGCAATAACGACGTTCGATAGACCAGGTCCGAGAATAGCCACGATACCAATAGCGAGCAGTAAGTCAGGAAACGAGAACAGCACATCGCTGCCCCGCATAATAATCCGGTCCCACCAACCGCCGAAAAATCCGCTTAGCAGGCCAAGAATAGTACCAAGCACCGCTGCAATCGTTACGGCACTGAGACTGACGGCTAACGTCAGCCGCGTCCCATCAATGAGCCGGCTTAAAATGTCACGGCCATATTCATCCGTACCCGCCCAGTGAGCAGCGGAGGGCCCCAACATTAAGGCATCATAGTTCGGTTCATCAGGATTGTAAGGCGCCAAGAGCGGCCCAAAGATTCCAACGACAAAAAGCAATAATATAAAGCAGGCAGCCACAAGAGCCATCCGTTGTTTGCAAAACTTGCGACTAAACTCTCCGAATCGCCCCCTCGTTTTAACCGGGGCCTGCACCTCTTCCGGTAACGGGGAACCGCTTCCCATTACCGTCGAATTGTTGCTCATGATATTCCTCCTAACCCTAAATAAACGCTGTAAGCAACATCATCTGTCGCATGGCCATTCGTATTGTTACATGTCTTCATCGCATCAACTACGACGAATACCTAATTTTTGGATTGAGTACGCCATACAGCAAATCTACAATTAAATTGATCAGAATGAACTGTGTAGCGAATAGCAATAGCAACGCTTGAATGACCGTATAATCGCGGAAAAGAATAGAATCAACCAGCAGCCTGCCGAGTCCCGGAATACTGAAAACCGTCTCGACCATTACCGAACCGCCAAGCAAAAAGCCGAATTGGAGGCCCGCTACGGTAACAACCTGGATAAGGGAATTGCGAAGCGCATGTCTGCCAATAACGACGGACTCACGCAAGCCTTTTGCACGACCTGTACGAATATAATCCTCTCGCATCGTCTCCAGCATCGATGACCGCGAATATCTAGCCAACATAGACATAATGCCCGCTCCAAGCGTAATGGAAGGCAAAATATAAGATTTCCAAGAATCAACGCCACCGGTAGGAAACCAACCAAGTTCTACCGAGAAAATTTGAATCAGTACAAGTCCAAGCCAGAACCCGGGAATAGACATACCCGAAATCGCTGTCAGCGTGCCTGCGTAATCCGGCCATCTGTTGCGGTACACCGCAGATACTACGCCAATTAGAAGACCGATAACGAGTGCCCAAGCCATACTAAGGAACGTAAGCCACAAAGTAGGCATAATTCTGCTCTCCAGCATATCGGTAACCGGCATGCCCGAACGAATTGAATTTCCTAGATTGCCGCTCAGCAGATCCCCCATATAGTTCACGTATTGCTTCCAAAGCGGAAGATTAAGGCCAAGCTGCTCCTGAATGCCTTGAATTTCTTCAAGCGTAGCGTCCTTCCCCGCAATAAGCCTCGCCGGATCGCCAGGTATTAAGTGAATAAACATAAAGACAAGCACGGATACAACAAACAGCAATGGAATAACCCCGAGGAGTCTTTGTAAAGCATATCTACCCAACTTATAAGCCTCCTTCAGTTTCGACAAATGATATAATAGGGCCGCTTCCCGTTAATCTATAGAAGCGGCCCCGTTCATTTCATATGATACTAAGCCTAACGTTTGTCATGCCTGCTCATTACTTCACTTCAGCATTGAGGACATTAATGGAACCGTCTGGATATACTTTGACGCCTTCCAGGTATGATCTTTTCCCTGCGATAATTTGGTCAACGCCCATGAATGCCCATGGCGCTTCTTCCCAAATCGTTTTTTGAATGTTAGCGTAAATCCCTTTTGCTTCTTCTGGATCAGTCGATTTATTCGCTTCTGCGATCCATTTGTCGACATTGTCATTTTTGTAATAGGCCGTATTGGAGCCTGCAGGCGGGAACATTTCACTGCTGAACAAGCCTCTTGTCGCACCATCAGCATCACCGGAAGATGGGGACCAGCTCACATACCACATTTGTATTTTGGCTTCCTCAGGCGTCTTCGCGGAGTTGATTTGATCGGAAAGCGTACCGCCTTCCATCGATTTCACTTCCAGCTTAATGCCAACAAGCGCTAATTGCTGTTGAATGAATTGCATGCCTTTAATCGTTTCGGAATCATTCTCGCCCCAGATTTCAGCTTCGAAGCCATCCGGGTAGCCCGCTTCAGCTAGCAAAGCTTTTGCTTTCGCAACATCATAGTCATAGCCCGTTTGCTGGGAATAGTATTGTGTTTTCGAAGACATCGTGGAATCCAGCTTAGCGCCAATGCCCGATTTTACAACTTTGATATACGCTTCTTTGTTGATTGCATAGTTGATCGCTTGACGCACCTTTACATCATCGTAAGGCTTCTTCATCGTGTTCAATGTCACATAACGAACGATCGTCGAATCAATTGTATCGATCGTAATTCCCTCTTGCCCTTCAACCTCTTTCACTTGCTCTGTTGGCATTGGATAGATGAAATCGGCTTCGCCGGTTTTCAACATGGCAATACGCGAGCCATTCTCCGGTACCGGTCTAAAGGTGATGCTGTCCACTTTCGGTAGAGCTTCCTGCCAGTAATCAGCATTCTTCTCTACAACTAGGCGATCGCCTTGCACCCATTCTTTGAATTTGAACGGGCCTGTACCTACAGGCTTCTTCGCAATATCAGCTCCGCTCTCCTCAAGCGCTTTCGGGCTGATAATTCCCGCCATAGCTACTTTATTTAGAAAGGCGTTGTATGGCTCGCTAAGCGTAACGACTACTGTTTTAGCATCGGGAGTCTCCACTTTAGCAACTTTAGCGAAGCTTTTGCGCAGTCTTAAATTGTTTTTCTCGTCTTGAATACGTGCAATGTTGACCTTAACCGCCTCTGCGTTGAAGTCAGTGCCGTCATGGAATTTAACGTTCTCTTTCAAGCTGAACGTATACACAAGTCCGTCTTCGCTTATTTGGTGGCTTGTAGCAAGGACAGGAATAAGCTGCATATTTTCATCGAAACCCATCAGCCCTTCATACATCGTTCTGCCGCCGCTGATCGAATGAGTGTCACTCGCATTATGCGGGTCGAGCGTAATAAAGTTAGCATTAATGGCAATCACGATATCCTTATCGTTCTTTGCTGCCGTATTCGTTGCTTCCGGCTTGTTCGTAGCGTCTCCGCCCGCGTTTCCTGTGCCTCCGTTATTGTTCGCCTTACCACAGCCTGCAGCAACTACAGCTAGGATGAGCAACAGCATGAACATCGAACTTACTTTTCCTTTTGCTTTCATCTTCTACACTCCCCTATAGAAATGATGTATTAGAACAGCTCCTAAACCGGTCGTACTCGACTTGGAGATTATTCTTGCCCTACGATCAGACTTGCCACTGGAAAACAGCTCGGCGCTTGCCAACAGGCGTTCCGCCGTCATTCACAATCTCATTCGGCACGAGTGCATACAGACGGTCAATCGTAGCTTGATTGCCGTAGCCGATGCGCTCTAGTATAGATGCGATAATACAAGGCCAAACTTGCTCGGAGCCGTCGGATACCTTCAGCGAGATGCCGATTCTTTCCTTGCGGAGCCCAATGCCGTATACGCCCTTTGCCCCGCCCTTTGCCGTCAAGTTGCCATCCCTGAGCAATGCCGAACAAATAAACTTCGTATCGGCGATCATATCGGGATTATCATTCATTAGCTTTGCGGTTGCAGCAGCAGCATTTCGTATATCGGTGTCCCCGATCAAGTCGGGACAAGCCAGCTTCAAATAGGAATATGCGATTTTATGGAGCGGAAGCGCGAAAATGGGCAGCCCGCAGCCGTCGATGCCTTGCGGAATGGATTCTTTCGGCACCTCGGCTATGTAAGCCATCATCTCCATAATCTCTTGCTGAACAGGGTGATTGGGATCGTAATAGGTTTGTTCATCCCAGCCCATATGCTTGCTAAGGCCCAATAATCCAGCATGCTTGCCTGAGCAGTTATGGAAGATTTTGCGTTTGGGCTCATTAGCCCGGTGACGATCGGCTTTCGCATCCTCGTTAAGCGGGTACGTAGCGCAGCAATGGAGCCCCTCTTCCTTTAATCCCATTTTCTGAAACATCGATTCCAGCGCTTCGATATGGAAAGCCTCGCCTCGGTGCGAAGCGGTGAAGAGCGATGCCTCCTTGCTCGTCAAGCCATATACCTCATCAATTCTTCGCTTCATCACCGGCAAAGCCTGAAAAGGCTTCGCGGCGGAGCGCAGGAACGTGAGATGCTCCGGATCACCTGCCTTATACAGGATGCTGCCTTTCTCATCCACTACGCTAACAGCACCGTAATGCACATTCTCAAGTACGCCGCCGCGATACTCTTCTACTAGAGTTGTAAATCCCATCTTTGCGACCTCCTTCTCCGAAAATAAATTTACTCCAATGCGAAAAAACGATTTTGAGACAACAAACCTGATCCAATCATGACGCCTCTCTCGTTCAGCATCGAACGATGGAATGCAAATGAATCACGGAGCGGTTCCCATAAGAAACGCGAGAGATAGATCTTTTCGACTTCATCGTGAATATCCGGAAACTTGTCGACAAGCTCACCGCTTAAGATCACACTGTCAGGATTGTACATGCAAACAACATTGTTAATCGTAATGGCCATATACATGAGCGCGCGATCGATCAGATGGATCGCCCAATGCTCGCCTGCACGCTTCGCTTCAAATAACTCCTCGATCGTGCCTACCTGGCGAATACGATTCGCCTCCGATAACAACGAGCTAATATTGATGTAGGTTTGCAGACAGCCAGCTTTGCCGCATTCGCACATCATCCCGCTCGGGTCTACTGTCGTGTGGCCGATTTCACCGGCACTGTTCATGACCCCCCGGTAGATCTCTCCCTCGAGAATAATCGCTGAACCGACGCCATGCCCAAACCCTAGCAGCGCAGTACGTCTGGAGCCAACTGCAGCCCCTTTCAAATGCTCGGCAAGCGCCCGCACCTTCAGCTCATTATCAACGGCAATTTCAATGCCGGTCAGTTCCTTCAATCTCTCGGCCAGCTTAACGTTCTTCCAACCAAGCTGAACGGAGAAGACGACGATTCCCTCTTCATTGTTCACGATGCCGGGAAGCCCAACGCCGATGCCGACGATGCGGGTTCTATCCAGCTCTTGCTGTATCAGCATTTGCTCTATCGCTTCGCTAATGCGCAAAAGCGTCGTTTCCGGTCTCTCATCCGGTATTCGCGGGTGTTTGCTGCTGCAAACAAGCTTGCCTTGCAAATCGACGATACCGATACTCATTAGGCTGCGGTCCAGATCAACGCCGACCGATAGCACCGAAGCATTTACCATACCCAGCAGCGTCGACTTCCTGCCGAGTCCTGCCGATACTTGATCGGAATTCAAAAGATAGCCTTGCTCCGTCAATTCACCGACAATTCTGCTGACCGTAGTTGGGCTCATTCCCGTTTGCTTCGCAATAGAAGCACGGGAAATGGGATGTTGGTTTTTAATGATTTCAAAGACGGTAAGACGGTTTTGCCTCTTCATAAAATCCTGATCATGCTTTTTCACGGACGTCTCTCCCATTTTTTTCTCCACTGAATTAAATACATATATTTACCACCGATATGATACGTTAAATGCAATATTAATCGCTTTTCGTTACCATTTCTTCGATTTATTCATTTAGTTTCTCCACTGCTGGTATTAATGATAAACGCTCAACGGAACAGTGTCAATATCAATGACATCATTTATCTTAATATTATTTCAACAACTAAATGAAAGCGATTAACTCGGAATTTTTCACCGCAAAATGATCAATACATGACATATACATTACACAATATGGACGGAATGCTCCTTAACGTTTGCGACACATACAATCGCTTTCCTAATAGGAATGTTTCATTTTTGAGGATAAAACAACAAAAAATCGCCTCCAATTAACAGACTCGCAAGAGCTGTTGAATTGGAGGCGATTTTCGAGTGTAAATGCGAGCTGCCTCGGCTACGCGTTTTTTTTGCGGATTTGCTTATCTCGGTTCTCGCCCCATTCCTTCGCTTGGGACGTTGCAATCGCAATGGCTCTGCCTTCTTCATAGCCATCCTCAAGCAAAGCATTGGCAATTTCGATCGCTTTGTTGCGCACGGGAGCCATAAAATTTTTGAGTGATTCCGGATAATCATCCTTTGTCCATGGCATCTTGTTGCCCTCCTCTCGGAATTAAATCTTTAGCTTTATCGGCATGCACCAGCCTAAAGAAACCTAACACCTATTACCCCTGTTGAAGACGAGATTAAACAATTAAACAGAAATAGATCCCATTGAACCCTGTGGTTTCCTAGGACAAACCAAGAGCCGCTAAAGTGAGCTGCATATGTCCGAGCCTTATGTAGGCTTTCTGCACATATATGCACACATTTAAACGGCTCTTTTCCTTATCGGTTACTATAATTAGGCAGCCATTAATTTATTTGCTGCTGCAGCAGCTGATATAAAATAATGGCCGCTTGTGCACGGCTTGCAGAATTGTTTGGAGCAAAGCTGCCATTGCCCATGCCATTTATGATGCCTGCAGCTTGTAGAGCCACGACAGCCTCTTTGGCATATTCCGCGATAGCCGCAGCATCATCAAATTCCACTTTATGGTTCACATCACTTAAAATATGACCGCTTTTTTGCATAGCTCGGTACACCATTGCAGCCATTTCCTGACGGCTAATCTGGTCGTTAATTCCAAATGTGCCATCCGCTAATCCCGATACAATACCTAATTGCTGAGCGGAAGCAATTGCATCGTAATACCAGGTACCACTTTTCACATCGAGGAATGAGCTGCTTGCGCTTGCTTGCTCCAGGTCCAGCGTGTGCATCAGCATTTGGATAAACTCCGCTCTCGTCACAGCACGGCCCGGCGCAAATACTTGTTCAGATATACCGTTAACGATGCCGCGTGCCGCAAGGCCGCGAATACTGTCATTTGCCCAAGCGATGGAAGCCGCGTCGTTAAACCTCACATCAATGAAAACAGCAGCGAATTGACTGAAGTGTGTCGTTGCGAACTCAACCATACCCGTTATGGCGTTATATTTGCCATTCTGGATGACCTCTAGTTTTCCATCGTCCGATACATACCACACGACAATTTGATTCCTGTTTTCGCCTTTTTCCAAAACATAAGGCATCGAAATTCCGACGGACACTCCTTCACCAAACTGGCTGATTGTTTTACCGCCAACGGTTAGCTTGAAGTCGTATACGGTATTCGAGCCCACTTTCGCGCGAATCACATCCGATAACGCCTCTGCAGCAATTTTACTGATATTAAGCTCAATCGTGTCTGAGCTGCCCGCTCCTTCAAATAACGATACCGGCAATTGAACCGAAGCAATGCCTGAGCTTATTTCAATGATCTTGATTCCAGCCAGCTTCGCAGCATCAGCCAGATCAGCCGAAATAGCAATCGAGAGTTGCTCCGCCTTATCCGCACCGTTAGCATGGAATTTCAGCAGCCCAAGCTTGGATCCAGAGAGCGCTTTGTTCAAATCGGAGGCACTTATGGAAGCCTTCGCATTTCCATTCGCGTCTACCGTCACATTCAGCTCGCCCGGCTTGGCTTGCGGAATGCTTCCTGTGCTTCCTGAGCCTCCTGTGCTTCCTGTGCTGCCGCCATCATTAGGCTTGCCGCCCAACACCATTACGCCAAGCCTCGAGGTGTTCTCGTAAGACTTGCCTGTCGGATCATTCCACATCCATACGCTGTCTCTTTTCCCTGTTCCATTATCATCATTATTGACCTGGAGATCGAAGCCGATCACGGTTCCGTTACGAGGTGCAATCATATCCAGATCAACCGCTGCTTCAACGATGTATCCCGTAGCGATATCGCCAGGTCCATACACACTCTTCGTTACAGCATTATAGTTGTCATGGGATGCATGGCCGCCAACGGTACGGACGTTTTCGAAATTAATCCGGTACTGGCCGTCATCCGCGTCATAGGAGCTCGTTTTTCCGTTATTTTGATCCAAGAAGATTTCGATGGAATCATGCTCCCAAGGATTTGCGCTCGCTGCAGATAGCTTCTTGTCAGTTACCATCGCATAGACGTAAAGATGCTCATCATCCCACATCGTGTAAAATTCAGCCTTGGAGCCCTCGCCGCCTTCCACCTTAACAGCTGTATCAAGCTTGTTAGCATTAGCCCATATGGCATCCAGCTCTCCATCGAGGATAGGAGTGCCATAGTTCGCGTTGGATATTTGCGTTCCCGGTATAAGCGTCAGCTCGCCATAGCCGTTGCTATTCGCTTCTTGGCTGTTGCCCAGATCACTCCAGGAAATAATGCTGCCGTTCTTGCCATGCTCCGTACCGTCATCTGAACCAGCATCCGTAACCCGAATATCGAAGGAAGCTTTGCTTCCAGCCGTGCTGCCTGTTAGCGGAATTGCCGCAACAATCGTATACCCGTTATCGGTTTCAACGGAACCGGCAGTTCCCCGTACAACTTGCACGGATTTTATTGCGCTGCCATCCTTCACAAACAAATCGACCTTATCGCCGGACAGCTTCGATGGGTCTGTCACAATCGCTTTCACATAAAGCTGGTCTTCGTCCCACAACAATTTCATCCCAGCCTCCAAGACGCCGCTCTTCTCAAGCGGAATAACCGGAACGGTATTCCAAACGAGATCATCCATGCCGCTTAGGCTCGGACTACCATGAACAGCATTTGCCGTTTTCTTCACGGCAGTTAGCTTCGATGGGTCAACCATTCCCCAATAAGCAGGCTTCGCTTGATAATTTTTATCGAAAGCGAATGGCGCATCTTGACGAGTGACTGGCCGATTATGAAGCCAAGTATGGTCATCGGCGATTCCCCAAAATGTTACATTGCTAATCCATCCCTCAGGATTATCAGCCGTTCTGCCGGTATCATCCAGCCGCTTTAACTCATCAAACAATTCTTTGTAGCGGTAGCCTTGTTTGGCAAGCAGCTCCTGAGGCACATCCTGATAGGCATCCGTGTTATTTGTGTAAGCAGAAACGTCAAACTCCGTTAACTGGTTATCGAAGCCAGCCTCGCCGAACATCTTGATGGAATCAGAAATCTGCTGTATGGAAGGCCCGCTAATATTAATATGTGTCTGGTGGCCAACACCATCAATCGGCACGCCTTCTTCCTTTAATCTCGTAACAAGACTAAGAAGAAACTTCGCTTTTTGCGGGTTATGTGTCCCGTAATCATTAATAAACAGCTTGGAATCCTTAGCCATTGCATACTTTACCGGATCCTGCGCATACATCTCATCCAGCAATCTGCGCGTTTCAGTAAACGCGACCTTAATGAAATCCTCGCCGGTCAGCTGATACCATAGGCTATCACGCATCCCATTTGGCCTGCCTTCGTCAATAACCTCATTCACAACGTCCCAATCCGTTGCAACGTCTGCATATCTGGGTACAACTACGCCAAGATAATCCTTAAGCCGCTGAATAACGAGCTCTTTATTTTCCGCGCTAGGGCTTAGTGCAGAGCCATCATCCGCCAAAAACATCCAGTCCGCCGCTTGCTGATGCCACACGAGCGTATGGAAGCGCATGTTCACTTTATTGTCCCGGGCAAACTTAGCAAGCCGGTCCGCGCTCTCAAAATTGTAAGTTCCTTTTATGGAATTAATGGAGCCTGGCTTCATCGCATTCTCTGCCACGACTGAGTTGAAGTGCTGATCCAGAAGCTCTCTGCTCTTTCCTTCGAGCTGGTTCGGCTCCAAAGCCGCCCCGATTTTGAAATAGCTATTGTAAACCTCCTGCAGCTTTGCAAGATCCGTTTGAACCGGCGGAGATGTTACAGGAAGCTCCGTCATCTTCACGTGTACATCATCAATATAGTAGGAATCCGCTGCGTTCGCGCTTTCAATATAGAAGCTTATATCAGAAAGATTCGAGTTGAAGCTAAACGTTCCCTTGAGCTCTACCCAATCAGTCGTCGTTACCGCTGCCGAGGCAACGCTCACCCAGCTTTTGGAGCCGCTTGCGTCCAGCTCCGCTGAAATTTTAAACGAATGGGAAGTTGTTGGTGCATCCACAAGCTTGACGAAAGCGCTCACCTCGTACTTCGCGTTTTTCGTGAGCTTATCGAATACGCTAACCGTTGGCCCATGCCAATCGCTCGACCGTCCCGCCGTCTTTAAGCTGTATGAACCCGATTTTTGTTGCTCGCCGGATACAGCTACGACAACTCCGTCCCCCCTCGGTCCCCAGCCCTCTGTCGTTCCGCCATCAAATTTGTAACCAAATTCCGCTTCGCCTATCGGAGGCGTTCCCGGTTCTTCCGTTCCGTCTGGCGGCGTGTTATCCACAATCAGCACATCGTCGATAAAGACGTCAGCCGTTGATGCCGCTGTCTCTAAATACATCGTAAGCGAGGTTGTGCCCGCCGGTCTTGTATACGAGGTTTTCGAAAAGGTTGTCCAGCCTTGATCATTCATGCTTTGGTTGCCAATGATCCAATCATAGTTGTTGCTTTGATTGGTCATTTTCATCGTGACATGCGCTTGATCAGAGCCTGCTCCCAGTCTTGCCTTAAACGAGATATCGTAGCTGTGCCCTTCCTGAAGCAATGCGTTCAAATCTATACTCGGACTGCAGTTTACGCCGCTTCGACCGGATAGCTGCAAGGAGCTTGATCCCGTCGCCGCATAATCCGTAGACACTGCAATCTGCGCTGTCCCTCCGCTGCAATTAAAAGGCATCCAGCTCCCAAAAAGTCCATCCTCAAATCCGTTCTGAATCACGGTACCCGATGCCGCTTGCACAGCGCTTCCATACCTTCCGAGTGGCATTAACGATCCGAACAATAGTAAAAAAGCTAACAACAGACAAAACTTACTTCGCATATCCATCCCCCTAAGCTTATTCAAAATGACAACGCTTACAGGGTATTCTAGCAAGCTAACAAGGAATAAAATACCTATGGAAATATAGATTGTACTCTAAAAACAATAGATGATTATTTATCGTAGTGAGCGGGTAACGGATACATTTATGCCAAAGGGACCACTACCAGGGTCACATACCGCCTAATTAATGGTATACTCACGATACAACCAATAAAAAGGATGGTTATTGTAAAATGAGCGTTCATTTCTCTGTTTGCGCAACTGCAAAATATCAAGAGAAGTATATCGAATTTTTGCTGGAGAATTACGAAAAATTAAATCTAAATTACTCATTTCCTGTTTCTCTCAGCTATCTCTCGAGTCCCATTTTCATGGATAGAGAAGCTATTTTACTGCTGGATGAAGATGAGGTCATTGGGGCAGTCGGATACATACACGGAACGGGAGAGCAGCAATACGAGGACATTCATGTCGTGCAGATTCAAGTTGTGTTTCTACTGGAGAAATATCGTCGGGGCCGTATCTTTATGCAAGCCCTTCAGTTCCTTGGACAGCATCTGGCCCAATTGAAGCAACCGCCGCAGGAGCTTCGATTTTGGGTTCCGGATAGCGCCGGATTAGATAAAATATGTGCTCGCTTTGCACAAAAAATCTCAGAAATGCAAACCGACTTTGGGGTCATCGCCCATTACAGTGCAGATTTCACAAACTATCATAGCTTTGCTATGGCCTATCCGCATGAACTCTATTATTCATTAGTCAGGAGGTAGCTAGCTACATGCGCGCACAGCACATCATATGCAGAACCGATGCCGATTTTGCCCGCTATGCCCTGTTTTTTATTAAAAATCGTCAAGATTTTCGCAATAATATCACTCTGGCGGATGCATTGATAAATATCATGCACACCCTTCCGGAGTCGAGCATTATGCTAATCCTCGATTCTAATAACCAGACGATAGGCTGGGGAAATTTCCGCTACGTATCGAGTGATTACGAGCCAAATCCCAACGGAGAAATCGCATTTGTTGACTCCGTTATTATCGAAGAGAAATATCGAAGCAGCAAATTATTTCTGGATGGTTTTCATCGCCTTATCCAGCATATCGCAAACGACAATCAACGAGTACAATGGATGGAATTTAACGTGCTCGCGAGCCATCGTTATCTAAACCGGCTTTACTCTAAATTCGCGCTCAAAATAGGAGAGTATGACGGAGCATATGAACGAGAAAACCGTTATAGGGGCAATTTTCAAGAGATAAAAAAGTACCTCTCCACCATACGAGAAAAAACGATAAAAAAATACAATTGACCCTAATTTATTCCATATGATATTGTTACTATGAAACTAGTAAAGGAGGCCTACATCCATGGTTCCAATGATGCCTAGCTTTAAAAACGGAAAAAAGACTCCGCTATCCCGTTTCTCTACATTGCTCCAAAAGAATGAGCAAGCCCGCGTAAGCGTAACGGCTGCGAAGTAATGGATTTAAAAAATGGACATCCTCATTTTTTGGCTTGAGGGTGTCCATTTTTTAGTTTTGCTGCGGCTGCTGTATTGCAAAAAGTTAAGAGCCCGCTATTATCGCGTCCGTTAACGGACCGCGTAATCGCAGGCTACATGTCAAAGATTAATCCTATTTATATTTAACTATGCATAACTTTATGAGGCGTTAGGCAAAACGGCAGGACTGGCGCTTTCCGGCGCTCCCTTCGAGAGGGCTGCAGCGATCTGATCCGTCGGCTGCGTAAGCAGGGCGAATAGAATGGCAGCCTGTTCCTGCTGATTCAACACCTTCCGGGACTGGTAATCGGCTGATCCGTCTGCATTGAATTTAACTTCCGGCCCATAGATGCCGAGAGCGACCATCATTTTAACGGCTGGAACTGCCCAAGCGTCCGTCTTGCCTGCAATTTTCACTTTCTCAAACAGCTCTGACGGATACTGAGCGCTAAGCAAACGCCACAGCATGGCCGCTGCTTCTTGGCGCGTAATGGCGCGATCCGGTTCGAACTTCCCAGAGCCGCTCCCCTTCACCATTCCAAGCTCATAAGCTGCCTGAACGAAGGCTGCTGAAGGATGGCCTGACAAGTCGCCGAAAGCGAGCTCAGTCGTTTCACTGCCTTTCAGATTACTCGTTTCCAAAATAAATTTCACGTATTCTCCTCTAGTCACCTGCCGTTCCGGCTCGAAGGCTTTGCTTGCGTCGTTCGCAAAATAACCAAGTGACTGCAAGCTTAATATCTGCTCCGCAAAAGCATGCTCCTTCGTCACATCAGCAAAGCCCGCTGGCTTTGTTCCTTTGCTTGCATAGCCAAATGGATTGAGATATGGCTCTTTCATAAAAAGAACGTTTCCGTTCTCGTCCAGCTTGAATCCGGTAAATTGGTTCGTTAGCTCATCGACAAACAAATTCGCATCCACTTGATGCAGCTTGCGAGGCCCGATGTAAACGTCGCTAATCGTCAGACCCGATTCTTCCGTCTTCATGCTCGAGACTATACTCTTGATCCGAAGATCCGCATAGTAGCCGGTGAACTTTTCCAGTTGATCGCTCGATGCCGCTTTAAAATCGGCTAGCTTCGCAGGAGCCGCATATTGCGGAAAAAAGGTCTGGATGAACTGCGGATAAAACAGGTTGCGCAGCGCGCCTTGCTGGTTATACGTCAAGAAAACACCGGTATTCTGCTCAGGAATAAGAAATAAATAAGAGCTGAAGTCTGGCAGATCACCGCCTTTTGTGATGATTTTGGAACTGCTTCCTGCACCGGGTATCTGGAACGGTGCTTCAAAACCATAAGTGGTGTCAGGCAAAAGCGGATGAATAGATGATTGATATACTTCCATTTGTTCTACTGTCTTATTGGCAAGTATTCGGCTGGATTCGGATGCCCCTCCATTAAGAAAGGCGATCATAAATTTCCCTACATCCTCGGTAGTCGTAAGCATTCCACCGTGCGGCATAATGGTCGGCGCGAGCGCGTATGGTTCTACCCGCTTACCTGTCACATCGTATCCGGTCGCTAAGCGTTCCTTTAATGTGCCTTCAAGCTTGAAGCCGCTGTTTTTCATGCCAAGCGGTTTAAAAATATTTTGAGCCATGTAGGTGTCGAACGGCACTCCGCTTACTTTCTCCACGACTAATCCAAGCAGCAGGGAGCCAAAATTATCATACATGTAAGAGCTGCCCGGCTTCCGAATAACCGGAGGCAAATTGGCTCGTACATAATCTTCAATTGAAATAGTCTTCTCAAAATCAAAATGAAGATCTTCCTTATTCGGGTCACGAATTTCAAATCCAGTCGTATGTGTCAGCAACTGCTCGATCGTGACAGGGGTATTGAAAGGATTTTCAACCTCCAAATCCGGCAGATGCTTCAGAAAATCATCTTTTAGGTTAATCTTTCCCTGCTCAATAAGCTGCATAGCTGCTACAGCCGAAAAGGTCTTCGAAACCGAAGCGATCCGGAAGACGGTGGAAGCAGGATCTACCGCATCTCCCTTATCCTTGTCCGCAACGCCATAGCCCTTCTGCGCAACAACCTTGCCGTCTTTCACAACAACGACGGATGCGCCTACATATTGCGGTTTGGCTTCTTCCGAGGCAAAAAATTTATCGAGGAACATAGCTGCATTTTCCACGTTTAACTCTACTGCTTTTCCTTTGCCTTCTTCTTCCGGCGCAGCGCCGTAGACCGTTGAGGCCATCAAACATACGGTCAATAAGGCTGCTGCAAATGATTTGGCCCATAAAGCCGTTCTCGGTATGTACGAGATTTTTTTCATTATTCCACTATCCCTTCCAAATTTAAGGTGCTAAATTCATATTACGTATCCATTTCCTGGGAGGTTTCACTTTCTGGGGTTGGTACGGTAGTAAAAGCCTCAGTCAACGTGACTGAGGCTTTTGCTGTAGCAATTTTGTTGGAATAACCCTTTGGTTAGCTGTTAGGCTTCTTCTGCAAGAGACGTTTCAGTTCTTCATCCACACGAGCGCTTCGTTGCTCTTGTTGGTGATCGAAGCCGATTTTACCAGCGTCTACACGGTTATAACCTTTGGCAAGCTCACGTTCCGCCTCCCATTCCATGACCTTCATTTCGATCCGCTCGAAGCCTCTGGATGCCGAGCTTCCTTGCAACGAGTGCTCGGATTTATAACCCGGTGCTCCAGCAGTCTGCCGTACACGGTTAACTAGCTCTGTATGCTTTCCTTGAAGCTTGACTTTCTCTTCCTTCAGGTTCTGGACGTGCAGCCCGAGCTCAATAACGGCTTGCTTGGCAAGCTGCTGCAGCCTCGTCGTCTCTTCGGCTTGCTCCTGATAGATGAACTTAGCTTCAAGCGCCATACGGGCATCTACCTCGCGCTCCGCGGATAGTGCTTGCTCTGCTTTTTCTCCATAATGAGCTGCTTGCTCATTCAGATCATTGAGCTTGGCTTGAAGCATGCGCTCCTGTACTTGCTGCTGTTCCATGGCGCGCTCCGCTTTTGCAATATCCTCGTCCAAATCTCTCAAATAATGATTAAGCATCATAACCGGATTCTCGATTTTGTCTAACATCTCGTTGGCCGCTGCTTTTGTCATGCTAACTACACGCTGTAAAATTCCCATTCTATCATCTCTCCTCAAATTGTATGAAGTCTCAGTCTAAAAACTGAAGTTATTGTTATTTCCCTTTGGCACAAACAACGTAGCGATAAAGTACGCCAGTATCACAGCTCCGAAGCTAAAGAACGCCGTAATGATGACCAGCAGTCTGATGATAGTGGAATCAATTCCTAACCATTGACCGATGCCTCCACATAAACCTGTAAGCTTGCTGTCCGTTGTTGAACGAAATAATTTTTTCATATTCAATCGCCCTTTCTTGTTCCTCATCTATAGCTTTATTGTAGAGATTATCTTCTGTATCCGTAACAGTCCTCGGTCTGTTTACGAACTAGGCTTTTGGCGGGGACTAACTGCGACATCTGGCGGGGAAGCGAAGGATACCCCTATTTTTTCAGTCTAAACAATAAGATTACACACGATAAACGTAGGAATGCGTCTTCAGCAAGCCGTGCAACTGATTTATGCTGGTGTCATGGGATCGTTCAACATACCGCATGATCGTGCAAGGTTAATCGTACATAAAAGTTGGTTTTATTTCGTTGCGTCTCACGGCATTACACTTAAAGGAGGTGATTAAGAAAGGAATGGAGCTCTGCGCAAAAATGAAAGCGCATTAATAGCTGGTTAGACTATACTAGGAGGTTTTTTATGTTCTCAACGAGCGATTTGCGAAAAAGAAACCCGTTCTTTATTTTGTGTTTGGCAATTGTTGTATGGCTTTCGCAGCTCACACTGTTCCCTTCTCCCTCTTCTGCCGCCGGAGGCCCTAACCTTGCTCTTGGCAAGATTGTTACGGCCAGCGGATATGCAGATGTGTATCAAGCTAGCCATGTAAACGACAGTAGCCAGAGCACGTATTGGGAGAGTAAAAATAACGCGTTCCCGCAATGGCTTCAAGTCGATCTCGGCGCAAGCGCAAGCATCGATCAAATCGTATTGAAGCTGCCGACAGGCTGGGAAACGCGCACGCAAACATTGGCTGTGCAGGGCAGTACGAACGGCTCGACGTTTACCGATATTGTCAGCTCTACAAGCTACACATTCAATCCGTCGGTGAGCAGCAACACGGTGACGATCAATTTTACCGCAACAAGTACCCGCTACGTTCGCCTAAACATTACGGCTAACACCGGCTGGCAGGCAGGCCAAATTTCCGAATTCGAAATCTACGGTTCCACGATAACGCCCACACCTACTCCACCGCCGCCAACACCTACATCAAGTCCTACACCTACACTATCGCCAACATCAACGCCTTCAACTACACCTACACCATCGCCAACACCTCCTGCTGGCTCCAACTTAGCCATTGGCAAAACGATCACCTCTACCTCATCGATCCACACATTCGTAGCAGCAAACGGCAACGACGGAAATACGGCTACATACTGGGAAGGCGGGAGCAATCCGAGCCAGTTGACTGTCGATCTCGGTGCCAACCACAGCATCACATCGGTTGTTTTAAAGCTAAACCCGTCTAGCGAATGGGGCACGCGTTCGCAAACAATTCAAGTGTTAGGCAACAATCAGAACAACGCAACATTCAGCAACCTGGCTGCCTCTCAGTCGTATACATTCAACCCTGCTGACGGGAACACGGTAACGATTCCGGTTGCAGCTACAGCGAAACAGGTACGATTGAACATCACTACCAACTCCGGCGCTCCTGCCGGTCAAGTGGCTGAGTTCGAAATATACGGCACTCCAGCTCCGAATCCGGACCTTACGATTACCGGAATATCATGGACGCCAGCATCACCGGTCGAGACAGATGCCATTACACTTCACGCAACGGTTAAAAATATCGGCAACACGGGCTCTCCTGCGACTACGGTCAGCTTCTATTTAGGTAACGAGCTAGCAGGGTCTGCCCCGGTAGCCGCACTGACAGCTGGCGCTTCGGCAACGGTCTCGCTGAATGCAGGGACAAAAAACGCTGGAACATACCCGATCAGCGCCAAGGCTGATGAGAGCAACGCCATTATCGAGCAGAACGAGAATAACAATAGCTATAGCAATGCGGCTACGCTGACCGTTGCTCCTGTGCCAAGCTCCGATTTAATTGCAACAGCTGCATGGAATCCAAGTAATCCAAGCGGCGGCAATACAGTAACCTTTTCAGTCAATTTGAAAAACCAAGGAAACATCGCCTCTGCAAGCGGCTCTCATCCAATCACCGTCGTGCTAAAGAACTCTGTCGGCACCACCATTCAAACATTGAATGGTTCCTATAACGGCTCATTAGCAGCCGGACAATCCGTTAATGTAAGTATGGGAACCTGGACGGCTGTCAATGGCAGCTACACGGTAACTACAACCGTTGCAGCTGATGCAAACGAGGTAATCATCAAACAAGCAAACAACACAAATACAACCAGCCTATATTCAGGCCGCGGCGCTAATATGCCGTTTACCATTATGGAAGCTGAGTCTCCTTCCAACACTACAAACGGAACAAAATTAGCTCCAAATTTCAAACCTGGCGACTTTGCCGGTGAAGCCTCAGGACGCTCTGCCGTACATCTTGATGCAACAGGAGAATATGTAGAGTTCACGCTAACCTCTCCGGCTAACGCCTTTGTACTTCGTAACGCCGTAGCGGAAAATACGACCGGAACCGTTACTATTTATGCAAACGGTGTGAGTAAAGGTAAATTCACAGTAACATCCAAGTTCTCTAACGTTTATGCGACACCAAGTACGCTTGGCCGACTAGGCTATGACAATAGCCCTGGAGCAGGTTTAACCGCTTACTGGCTCTATGAAGATTCCCAGCTGCTGCTTGACCAAGTATATGAAGCCGGAACGAAGATCAAAATCCAAAAGGATGCTGGAGACGTACCTTCCATCTATGTAGACATGATCGAAACGGAAAATGTCGCGCCTCCAGCGTCTAACCCTGACCCAAGCAAATACATTCAGGTTTCCGCTTCAAAATCCATTGAGCAAGCGCTTAATGAATTTAGACAGGATTCAACGAAAAAAGGGATTTTCATACCTGCCGGCGAGTGGACGATTAACAGTAAAATATTCCTTTATGGACGTGCAACCGAAATCATCGGCGCCGGCCCATGGCATACCAAACTCGTAGCGCCACAAAATCAAACCAATACGGATGTAGGCTTTAATATTGGTTCTACAGCCAACGGCTCTACTATTAAGGACCTGTCTGCATGGGGCAACTATGTATACCGAATAGACGGACCAGGCAAATTCATCGACGGCAATGGCATGCAGAACGTAACGGTTCAAAATATTTGGGTAGAGCACTTCATCTGCTTATATTGGGGAGTCAACTCATCTAACAATACGTTCAAAGACAACCGTATTAAAAACACATTCGCAGATGGAATCAACATGACGAACGGTTCATCCTATAACGTGATTGACAACAACTATTCCAGAGGAGCCGGTGACGATGCGTTCGCTTTGTTCAGTGCGGTCGATGCTGGCGGTTCCTACAATGTAGGCAATAAGTACATCAATCTGACGGCAACCTGTGTAAGACGTGCAGCGGCTTTTGCCGTATATGGCGGTTCGGATAACCTTTATCAAAACCTCTACGGAGCAGATACATTAACCTATCCTGGAATTACAATTAGCAGCTTAAGCTTCGGCTACAACACATTAGGATTTGGCGATAAAGACACCGTTATTGACGGAGTAACATTAGACCGGACGGGCGGAGATTTCTGGACCAGCGTCGGAGCAGATGACAAGATCAACGAGTATCAGAACTTTGGTGCTATTTGGTTTTTCGGAGGAGACAGAACCTTCAAGAACATTCTGGTGAAAAATGTGGACATCAATAACCCGGTTTACTTTGGTTTAATGTTCCAGACGAAGTCTCCGGAGAACCTTGCTATGCAAAATGTTCGTGTAGAGAACGTCAATATCAACAACCCTACCCGCTACGGTATTAAGCTTGTTGTCAGAGGAGAACAAGGCCAAGGACCAGCTGTCGGTGGAGCAAGCTTTACGAATGTAAAGGTGAACAACCCTGGTGTTGCAGCCATTTACGGCGAAAGCGGAAGTCCGAATTTTACAGTGGTAAGAGTATCCGGCAATAACTGGTGATTGGGTATAACGAACGGCAAAGAGCTTACTCGGGTAACCGAGTAAGCTCTTTGTGTTGGCCTGCGATCGCAGGCGGATAAAAATAACTTAGAAATGGTGATCTAAGCCGCAATGATTCCATTAGTACGCAGTGCAGATTGAGCATGCTCATCTGCTGGGTGGTAACCCTTTTCCAGCAGTTCTTTAATATATATTTTATTATAAACAAAAGAAAAGACGATACCGGGAATCCATGCTCCAAACCCCACTGTGAATACTCCAACTGCTGCCGAGATAATAAACATAATGACAGCCCACTTCAAATCGCCTCTGAATAGCGCCGGGAAAAACCCAAATAAGAGCGTAGTCCAACTGAACCCGACTTTCACTTCCTTCACTCCGCCTGCAGCATTTCTCAATCTAACATGCATAAGTATAATCTCTCCTATTAATATATGATTTCCCAATTCTATCATAATTTCAGGTAAAAAGTACCGTTTTTTCGACAATATCATTTTAAAAATTAGGAGAATATACATGGGATGTTAATGCAAACGGAAGGACTTAGGACTGCCTAGCTTAGATTCCAGTCGTTTTATTAATGCCCATTGACATGAATTAATGAATTAGTGTACTATCTCACTAATACAATAATTCATTGTTCAAATTCAAATATAAGGGGAGATACAAATGACCGCATGGTCGGCTCTATTCAAAAAGGATTTTCAATTAACAAGAACCGTTTTTTTCATAGGGCTTGTCATGAACTTCTTGGTTTTATTGTTAACGTTGTACGTGGATATGAGTACTGGTGACAACTTATACCTATTCATACCCTTATTAGCTGCTATTGTGCTCCATATTTTTTACCTTCCGGTCATCTTGTTGATCAGCTTGAGAACAGAGGCGGATAAGCTGCATCTCTGGCTGCATAGCCAACGATCGGCCCCCACCCTACTCTTAAGTAAAGTATTAAACGGAATGGTCATGATGGCTGTATCCTTAATTATTCTCTATTTGATGGCAGGATTGCTGATTACTACTAGGTTCCATTTAATTGAAGCGTATTGGACGGATACTTTGAAGGCGGCATTGTTGATTTTTCCTCATCTTTTTATAATCTCCATGATGATTAGCGCCTTCGTGATACTCTTATGGTCCATACATCATGCCCTTAAATATAGAATTGGGCATTGGACCTGGTTAGCGCTTCTTGGCGCGGTCATCCTACCAAGCTGGGTAGGTGCCTTAATTGATTCCTCTAAACCATATAAGTTATTAACGCAGTGGGTAGACTTAGAAATGAATTTTCCGACATTCTCAATAGATCCCATACCCGCCTATGCAGGAGAATATTTGTACCACTTTATTGTAATCATTGGACTATTTTATTTGAGTGCTTGGGTCATTGATAGGAAAGTTGAGGTGTAACGATGGAATGGATGAATTTAATACTTCAAAAGCAATCTATCTGCAATTGGCAGATCGGATCAATCGACTGATTGTAAGCAAAGAGTTAAAAGCTGGTGAGAAGCTTCAATCTGTCCGTGATATGGCGTTATCCTACAACGTCAATCCGAATACCATACAGCGTACTTACAGCGAGCTGGAGCGTGAGGGCATTTTGGAAACAAGAAGAGGTCAAGGAACATTTGTCACAGAAAATGAGGAGCGGCTGATTCAACTACGCGGGAATTTGAAAGAAGAGCAGATTCTAACGTTTGTTCAGGTCATGCAGGAGATGGGATACAGCTCACATGAAATGATCGCCGGACTACAGGACCACTTAAACAAAATGGATAAAGGAGATGCGTAATGTGATTGAATTGGCTAATGTTTCAAAGACGTATATGAAACGTCCTGCAATTAAAAATATTTCATTGACGCTCCCCTTAGGTAAGATCATAGGCATTGTGGGCGAAAACGGCAGTGGAAAATCAACGCTATTGAAGCTTATAGCAGGTCTTTCGCAGCCGACAAGTGGAACAGTGACCGTTAATGGAGAAATGGCGAATCGCAGAATCTCCAAGCTCGTTTCTTACTTATCGGGGCATGATTCTTTCTACTCCATATTCACGGTAAGAGAAGCATTGGCCTTTGAGGCTTCGCAGTTTACGGACTTCAATATGGCTAAGGCTGAGGAAATCATGAAGTATATGCAGCTAGACCCAGATAAGAGAATCAAAGAGCTCTCAAAAGGAAATCGCAGCCGATTAAAAATCGTGCTTACGCTAGCCAGAGAAGTGCCTTACCTTTTAATGGACGAACCGTTATCTGGACTTGATCCGTTGGTGCGGCAATCTATCGTGAAGGGAATGATTTCTTATGTCGATCTGGAACGTCAGACATTAGTCATGACCAGCCATGAGATAACAGAAATCGAATCGATATTGGATAGCTTTATAGCCATCAAAGACGGTTCATTAATTAGAATGACTGATGTCGAGGAATTACATGAATCAGAGGGGCTTGGCATATCGGACTGGATGAAGAAGGCGTATATCTAATATATAAAAAAGAAGGAGATAAAAAAATGATAGCCAACAGAAAAACCGCAATCATTGTCGGAGCGCTATTTATACTAGCGGCGGTCACGTCAATTGTAGGTCTTCTTTTATACGACCCTATTCTAAATGGTCCGGATTACCTTACTGCAGGCTTTGAGCATAAAAACCAAGTGGTACTGGGAGCGCTTTTTGAGTTAATTCTTGTCTGCTCAGCTATTGGCACTTCGATTATGCTGTTTCCATTATTAAGAAAGCAAAATGAAAGTATAGCTCTTGGGTATGTCTGCTTCAGGTTTCTTGAGGCCGTTATTATAATGGTTGGTATCGTCAGCGTACTATCCCTATTGACCTTAAGTCAGCAATTTGTAGAAACAGCCGCTTCGGATGCTTCCGCTTTTCAAGCCTCAGGTACCTTATTAAAAGCCGTACATGACTGGACCTTTATGCTGGGACCTAATTTTATGCTTGGCATAAACACGATGCTGTGCAGTTATTTGCTCTATAAATCAAAACTCGTACCCCGATTTATATCCGTCATGGGTCTTGCTGGAGCGACACTTATTTTTATCGCAGCCTTGTTAGAAATGTTCGGTATTATTCTTCAACTTTCAACATGGGGAGCCGTTTTGGCGCTTCCGGTAGCCTTATATGAAATGACTTTAGCGGTATGGCTCATCGTTAAAGGATTCAATTTAACTGCCTTCGCTTCCGAATCGGCAAAAACGAAAACGAATGAGCTAATAGCCGCACGCCTATCATAAGGAGGAATCGTTATTAAAGCTATTGTGGCATCAAACTACGGATCACCGGAGGTTCTGCAGCTCAAAGAGGTCGAAAAACCTACGCCCAAAGACAATGAACTATTAATAAAAGTCTTTGCGACAACTGTAAATGTCGGGGACTGTAGGATGCGAAGCTTTAACGTCCCTCCCATGTTCTGGCTCCCCGGCCGAATTGCTTTAGGTTTTAGAAAACCAAGAAATCCGATATTCGGAATGGAGCTTGCCGGTGAAGTGGCCGCAGTCGGAAAAGATGTAACACAGTTCAAAGCAGGCGACCCGATTTTCGCATCGACCTTCAAGGTGAATTTTGGTGCCCACGCCGAGTATAAATGTCTGCCCGAGGATGGCGCTGTGGTGAAAAAGCCAAACAATATGACCTATGAGGAAGCTGCTACTCTTTCTATTGGAGCACTTACCGCCCTGTCATTCCTCAAGAAAGCTAACATCCAGCCCGGAAAAAAAGTCCTTATCAATGGCGCATCGGGCAGCGTAGGCACTTTCGCGGTGCAGCTTGCCAAATACTATGGGGCAGAAGTCACTGGGGTATGCAGTACCCGGAATATAGAATTGGTAAAATCTCTAGGCGCAGATAAGATTATAGACTACACGCAAGAGGATTTTGCAAAAAACGGCGTGGCCTACGATATTATTTTTGACGCGGTTGGCAAGACTTCGCTATCACAATGTAAAAGCTCACTGAAGCAAAAAGGCTATTATCTTCATACGGGATTGGTGGGTTCTGAGCTTAAAGCGCTGTGGTATTCGATGACAACAGATAAGAAAATCATCGGCGGGACGGCAGTCCCAAGCAAAGAAGATCTCGTTTTTCTCAAGGAGCTTGTCGAGGCGGGCCAACTGAAATCAGTGATTGATCGCTGCTATCCGCTGGAGCAGACGGTCGAGGCGCACCGGTATGTCGATCAAGGCCGTAAAAAAGGAAATGTAGTTATCACTTTGAGACATAATAACAAACTCTAATAAAACGTTTTTTCTGCGCAAGTATGGCGAGCTGCGGTTTACGCATACACTTTACCGGTCATCGCTCTTGGCGGACATCGCTCCTTATCTCACCATCCCCGAACAGTACGATCCGTGTTCCATAGTCCGCAATGTGGGGGTCATGGGTAACGAGGATGACCGTCGTCCCCTCCTCATTCAACTGGGAGAACAGCTGCATGATATCGGCGGCTGAGGCGGTGTCCAGATTGCCTGTAGGTTCGTCGGCTAACAAGATTGAGGGATTCATTGCGAGCGCCCGGGCGACGGCGACCCGCTGGCGCTGCCCGCCTGAAAGCTCATTCGGCCGATTCTTGATGCGCTCGCCGAGTCCTACTTTGTCCAGCAGCACCTTCGCCCGCTCAATCCTGTCCTTTCTGGAATACAAGCCATAAATCATCGGCAGCTCCACATTTCGCAGAATCGTCTGCTTTGGCAGGAGGTTGAAGCTCTGGAACACGAAGCCAATCTTTTGATTGCGAACCTTGTCCAGCTCCTTCTCCTGCAGGGATTCGATCTGAATGCCGTCCAACTCATAGCTGCCCGAATCCTGCGTATCGAGGCAACCGATTATATTCATGAGCGTCGATTTCCCTGAGCCGGACGGACCCATGATGGAGACGAATTCCCCCTTTTTGATATGAAGTGAAATTTGCTTGATCGCAGTCACCTCGACCGCTCCGTTCCGGTACAGCTTCGATATATCGGTCAATGTAATCATAGCTTCACGCACGCTTTCATAGGAATCATACTAGATGTCTTGCGTTATTCATCATCTTCCATTAATCATTCGCCATTCGTTATTCATAACGCAGCGCCTCGATCGGCTTCATCCGAGCCGCGCGGTTCGCGGGCAATAAGCCGAAGAAGATTCCGATGACCATCGAGAACAGCACCCCGATGCCGATGATCGACAGATCGATAAGCGGCGGCCACTTTGCAAAATGCGCAACGACATTAGCGAACACCAGCCCGATAATGATGCCGGCCATGCCTCCTAGCGTCGTTAAAATCATCGATTCGATCAGGAATTGGACCAGAATATTCCGATAGCTGGCTCCTAATGCCTTGCGGATTCCGATCTCCCGCGTTCGTTCCGTCACCGAGACCAGCATCATATTCATTACGCCGACTCCGCCGACAACAAGGGAAATACTGGCGATGCCGCCCACGACGCTTGTCATGACACGGGTGACCGTCGTCAGGATCGTTTTGAACAGTTCCTGGTTCACCACCTCATAATGCCCGTCGAGCGTACTAGTGGAATTGAGCACGTCGACCGCCTTCTTGCTGACCAGCTCCAACTGATCGGCGTTGTACGTCTGGACGTCGACGGATTGTATATGATCATTATCATACAGCACCGGCCATAAGGCCCTGGGCATCATTATGCCGAGGTCACTCTCCAACTTGGCCGCATAAATACCGGCAATCTCGAAAGGTTCATAATTAATATAGAGGATCGAGCCGGTTCCGATGGCAGGCAGCTCTTCCTCGAGCTTCCGGGCCAGGCGCTCCGTAATGATGACAACCCGCTTACCTCCCTCCCACTCCTCATCGGTAAACGCCCGTCCCTGAACGATATTCGCCTTAACCGTGTTCCAATAGGTCATATCGATCCCCTTCAGGCTGGCGCCGCTCTCGTTCTGATAATAGGTGACATCGACGGTGCTGTCGTTCGTGGCGTAGATCTGCTTAATTTGGTCTATCGTTCGAAGCGCAATTATATCCTTATCCGCAAAATAAGCCGGAGGCTCCTTCTCAAACGAAATATCATCCGTATTCGGCACATAGATAATCGTCAGCGTGTTCTCCTGCTGTCCGGCCAAATTGCTCTTTAGCATCGATTCCCCGCCCCGGCCGATGGCAACAACGCCAATGACAGCGCCAACGCCAATGACGATCCCAAACATCGTTAGTAGCGATCTTAACTTATGATCAAAGATCGACGAGATAGCAATTTCAAAGTTCTCGATTAAGGTTCTCACAGCCTATCACCCACCCTGCCTAGCTTTCAACCATTTTAATGTTCTGCTCAATGATCTTCATGCCGACCAGAATATCTAATGATGGCGACTTCACAACCCGCTCCCCTTCCGATACGCCGGTTGTAATCTCAATCAGATGATCGGATATCAGACCTGCCTTGACCTCACGCTGCTCCACCGTGCCGTCGGCCGTCACCACGTATACATTTTTCGACGGCTTCTCGTCGCTGTCCAATGAGGGTTGATCCCACATATCCTCAAATACGCTCGAATACGGGACAGCGAGCACCTCCTGGACGACCGTCTGGATTTCCACATTGACATGCGATCCGTTCGCGAGTGGATGCGTTCCTGACGCCAGGCTTAGCTTAACTGGGTACGTACTGACCCCCTTCTCATCAGCTGCCGCCGTCTCGGCAGGCTGCTCGTCACGGAAGCTGATTGCCCCTTCCCACTCCCGATTCGGGAAGGCCTTCGACCGGAACAAAGCGGCCTGTCCAACCTGGACATTTTCCAGCTCATATTCCGACACCTCCGCTTCGACTATCTGTGACGCCGACACCAGCTCTACAATCGGGCCGCTTGGCACATAACCATCATTTAACGGCATCACCTGACTGACGATGCCTTCGAGTGAGGAGTATACAATCGTATCGGCGGCCTGCTGCTCTAGCTCATCAAACGTTAATTGAGCCTCCTGCTCTGAGATGAGAATCCGCTTCTCATCCATCTCCAGCTTGGCGACCTGCTCATGGAATTGATTCAACTGCCCCTCATCCTGGCTGCTCATCACCGTGGACAGCTGCCGTTCAAGTTCTTTCCGCCGCAGCTCCAGCTCCTCCCGCTGGACCTCTACGCTTTTCAGCGCTAACTGCGCCCGCTTCATATCGACGTTATTATCACGATTCGTATATTTAACGAGCGGCGTTCCCTCCTGCACTCGATCACCCTGCTTGACTAAAATTTCCGCGTCCTCGCCGTTCTCGGTATCGAAATACAGGCTTTGTTCCTGCTCCGGCTTTACGATCCCTGCGACAATCACGGTTTTAGCCATCTCCGCTCGTTTAACCGTTACCAGCTCATAAATCATCTTCGTCGATTCGGACCGCAGCACCTCCAAATACGCATAACCAAGGCCAAAGGCAGCAGCCGCAATAACTACGATAATGCCCCACGCCCAAATCCCTCTTGATTTCTTCGCTTTGCCGAGTACAGCTTCGGATTGCAACCAGACCAACTCCTACAGCTTGATAATAATAGCTCCATATGAGTACGATCCCCCCTCGCCTGATGTTGAAGGTGGACTCAATCAGCATGAGGCGTGGGGATCAGATATGCCGCACTCTCGTAAGCCTATTAAAATGAATGTCCCTCCTTGTCATTCTCCGTCTGCTAGAAGCCCTCGATCGTTACCAAATATAGCTTTTTAGAAACCAACGCAACCTTCCCGCCCCTATACTTCGCTTCGTAAATCTGGTCATTGATCGGCACTAGCTCCTGGATTCGCTTGAAATTCACGATAAATGATTTATGCAAGCGTTTAAAATGCGGGGGCAAATAGACGAACAGCTCATTCAACAATGACCTGGAATAAATCACTTCTTTATCCAGGTGAATATACGTTTTTTGATTTTGCCTTTCAATGAAACAAATTCGTTCAATTGGGACAAAGACAAGCTTGTCCTTCCGTTTGACGATCAAGTTGTCTCCACTAATCGAAATGGACATCGTAAAGGACCTCACCTTATCCTTATATTTGGTCTGCCTATCGGGGTTGCTAGCTATCGACTGTTAACCGCCAGGTTGGCCTTCGTTACCTTCTGCGCCGCATCGATCATGCCGTATCCCCATATCGCCAGAAATACTAGGCTGAACACCGCAGACACGGATTGGCTGCAGATCATAGCGATGACTGATAGCACAGCGAATACAATTCCTCTAATGAGGGAACCGGCATAGATTTGTCCAAGACCGGAGAAAATGAACGATAAAAGTATAGCGATCCATTTCTTTTTCATAGAAAAAAGCCTCCTCTATTCTAGTTAATTATTTAGGGGAATGAAGATAGGTGTGGAAGATACCCAATAGCAGCAGCTCATGCTCATTGCATGCAGGATCCACCAGCTTGAAATTGGCTTTGGCCGGAATTGTCAGTGTTTCCTTCCACTCCGCCAACGGTTTTCCATCCAGAATGATTATTCCCCAGTCCATCAATGGTTTATTGAGCTGGTAGGTTTTGCCCTGATATTCAAAATCCGTCTTCTCGCCAAGATCCAAAAGCTTCTTATCGACCAAATGAATTTTCGAGGTGCCCTCACCCGAATGATAGGTGATATAGTACTGTCTTCTTTTGATGAACGTCCGAACCTGATTCGCCTCGACGACCAGCTTATCATTCGCATCTGTAATTCGGTAATCGGTAAACATCGCCCCTTCTGTCACGATATCCAGCAATCTCATTAACGGATTTGAATAAGTTCGTTCAATATAGGCAATGACCTCTCCCTGTTCATTGAGGACTTCGGACTTTTTCGTGGAATAGCGGTTATACATTCGGTATGTATACAAAAGGATCATTCCTTTAAGTTATAATTTCGTTTACTTTTTCCTTCTTGATTAACGCCTTCTTCTGCTCCCCGAATAATACCTCACAGCAAGAGGCATTCATAAATTGGATTTCAACGATTCGCCTCTTATTAATGATGAAGGATCGATGAGAGCGTACAAAGTCCGGTGACAATAAAGTATGAATATTCTTCAAGGATACGGATGCCTTCACCGTTTTATCCGCTGTATGGATGTATGTATCGTTTCCCAGCTTCTCCAGGAACAAAATGTCGTTGATGTCGATGAACACAATCTTCATACTGTCATGCAGCAAAATACTATTTCCATATTTATTCAACTTCATCCTACATTCATAGCCCTGCGCATTCCGGCATTCCCCCTAGTACAAATTAATGAACCTTACCCCACAATCGCGGCTATGAGCCGGTTCGATACCAGAATTTCCAGCAAGGCTCCAACTATCAGCAGAACAACCGTCAATGGAATCTCTCGCCGCAGCAATCGCTTATTAAACGTCCAGAACGCGCTCTGTGATTCACCTCCTTTTTTAATAAGGATAAGAATTTTTATATTCTGTATGCAGGTGAATAGTACAAGGAACAGCGCAATTAACTCAAAAATACCGTGTATGAGCGAAACGGGAAAATAAATCAACGGCGGAATTCCACTTGCCTTCGCGGCGTAACCGATGGAATACAAGTTCTTAATAATGAATGGAATGGCCAAGCCGACTGTGGACAGTAAATACATGAACAGAATGGTTATCGTATTCGCGATAAATACGAACCAAATGAAATGTGTCCCCAGCTTCTCAACATCGTCAGGCGGTCTCCCGACGCCAGCATTGAAATAGCCCACTGAGAAGCAAACGACGACGATAGCGATGTAAATAAAGGCCAGATTCCTCGTGTCCACCAGTTTAGCTGTCAATTGAATCACCTCCTTCGAGTGGGATCTCATTACCAATCCAAGCAGCGAATAACAACTTCTCCCAAAACCTGATAGAGTCTACCAAGGTCGGACAAGAACTAACAAATACTTTACTATAATGATCATAAAAATACAACCTTTGCCATATATGGCTAAGGTTGTATTTTTATGATACGATGTATGGAATTAGAGCAATTGCGACAAGTCCCACAGAATGCCGACCACTTTCGCCAGCTTTGCTGCAGGCAGCAGGTCAATAATGAATTTCCCGATATCGACGATGACGCCGCCGAGATCCCACCAGCTAAAGCCGTCTGTGGTGCGTACGATCGCCTTCAGTTTGTATGCAATTGAAGCAGCGATTGTTGCAGCTTGTCCGCCTGGAATTAGACCTACGAGACCATCAACGATTTTGTTGGCCACATACGTGTAGCTTACCGTACCATCCGTGAAAAGCGTGTAAAACATTAAACCATCTCCATTCATCTTAGTAATTTTGAAGTTTTGCTTCCTCGGATATAACTATAATTCAATTTTTACCACTATAAAATCCCCTTATTGTAAATACTTAACATATGTATCTGAACTCTATTATTCACGCATATGTTTGCATCATTTACTAGATAATGGAGATTGCTAGAAGCGCAGATGCCCGTAATAAGCGTTCTCAATAAATCGAAAAGGGCCATGCGCAATTGCATGGGCCTCTCTCAGAGCCAGTCTTTCCGGTTCCTCTTCCTGTCTGTAAACCGATGGAACGATTACAATCGTGTTCGAAAAACATTTTTAAATACATAAGATTGTCCGATAGTGACAAAACTAATGGTTAGTGCTCCAATGAGCGCAACTATTACCTGGAGGCGATAAACGAATGGCAAAACCGGATAATCGGGCAGATAATGTTGAGCATTTACAGCAAAGTATCCAAAATACAAAGGAAAACATGAAAGAAGCTGAAAGTTATTTAAACGAATTTTCATCCGAAATCAGCAGCACGGAACTAAATCAAATCGAAGAAAAAAATGAGCGCCGCAAAGAAAGCATTCGAGGTTTTCAAGAGGAAATTAAAGACGAATCCGCTTTTTCTAAAGAGTAGATAAATAATGCGATTCAGTCCCAGAAATTTAAAACGGGGCTGAATCCTTTTAATGCGTTATTAGGTGAATGAAGATACGGGGAAGCTACGGAGAATGAGATTGCAATAGATGCACAGGGCTTAATTAATAAAAGGCTGCCGTGAACGTTAGTTCACGGCAGCCTTCATCATAAACAATTCCTTTACCATTCACTTCATCTATCCATACAGCCTTTTATGCTCGTGTAGGCGCGACTCTATACAAGACTCTTCCGTCCGAATCTTGTGTCCCCTCTTGAGGCAATAAGCTCCATCCGAATGAAAGGACGGAAGCTAGACGCTGCGCGTCAGCCTCAGACAAGTATGCGCTGACCGCTTCGTTATCCGGCTCCAGGATAAGCTCCGCTTCTTGCTTCAGCGCGACGAGTATCCAGCTATGAATGCCGCGGATCGTGTTGTACTTGATTTGGTAGCCGTTCTTCACAGCTTGCGCGAAGTTGTCCGCATCCTCGTTCGCCAAAGCGGTTAAAGCGGCGTAATCGAAATGGAACTTGCTTTCATCCGCAGGCAGATTGCCGGCCTGAACTCTGCTAATGAGCTCATCCTCGGACCAGTCGTATGCTTTCAGCGATTCCAACATCAGGGCATCCCATTGCGATAGTTTCGTATCAGGCTTGATTCTGTCATCCATTCGTGATCTCTCCTTTGTGCTCCGCATGTGAGCAGCTCGATAGGAAAGAGACTGCCCCGGTCATCATCGATAACCGGAGGCAGTCTCTTGCCAGTATTAAAAGTTATTTGCTCGCTTTGTAGGCGTTTAAGAATTCTTTCGCTTTCGCCGGATCGGCTTTTAGCTCCAGGCCTGTGTCGACCAGCGGGCTAAGCGTGGAAACGGCTTTGAATTTATTGCCGTTGTAGAAAGACAAGATCTCGTCCTGATTGATGGAGTAGAGAACGGCTTTCCGCAGGTCTGCGCTTTCTGCGACTGGACGGTTTTTCGTATTGAACAGCAAGTAAGAAACAGCGTTGCTCCGTACCGTTTGAAGCGCCAGCTTGCTGTCGCCCTTCACGACGTCGAATTTCGTCTCGGATACGCCGTAGTAGATATGAATCTCGCCGCTGCGAAGCGCGGACAAGCTGCTGTCTGCGTCTTTAATGAAACGGATTTTAATATTGGCGATATTCGGCTCATTTTCCGTGCCAGTCATATAAGCAGGGTTTTTGTAGAAGATCGCCTCGTAATCATTTTTGGAGGACAGGATATAAGGACCGCTCGTATACAATGTATTGTTGTACGCGCTGCCTTCCGTTACCGTGTTTTGGTCGCCGTAAGGAATATCTTTGTTCACGTCGAATTTAGCCACGTCGTACTTATTGATGCTCTCTACCTGTTTCTTGGACACGATGCCTGCCGATTGATGAGCCAAATAGTTCAGCACTTGAGGGAAAGGCTCAGTCGTCGTAAGCTTAACGACTTGGTATTTGCCCTCTTTGTTGTTCGCTTGCTTCTTGTCCGATACGAGCTCGTTTATTTTTGTACCAAGGCCTTGCTCAAGAGCGGTTTTCACGCTGTCGCTGCCGCCGGAGAGCTTAACAGCTTCCAGTGCTGCGGCATCCGTCACAAGCTCCACGTTTTTAATATGCTCGTGAAGAGTGAACGTGCGGTGGTCAGGCACGGAGTTTTTGTCCTTCGCGCGGTTTAGCGAGAAGATGACATCGTCAGCACCAACGCGTTCGCCTGTATCTGCTGCAAGCTTGTTTTTAATTTGGGCAAAATTGATATTGTCTCTTAGGATGAAGTAGTAGTCGGAATTGCCTTCGGCAATGGCATGATTGTATGACAAGGAGCCTTCCGAAGTGATTTTATCGTCATCTGTCAGATTCACTAACCGAACGTACATATTGGTATTGATAATATTGATGGAGCCGTCGTTGCCTTTGATCGGGTCAAGCGACGTCAGCGTTGGCATAGTCGACTGAAGCACTAGCGCATCCGTACCGCGCTTCGCTGTGTCTTTAAAATCGACGTCTTCCCAAGGAAGGGAACGGGACTTCGAGATGCGGACGGAATCCTTGTTCAGTACGTCCTGGTTCAAAGCCTGCGCTTTAAGCGAGTTGTATAGCGGCGCGATATAAGCCTTGTCGAAGACGAGCTGCTGCTCGAATTGCTTATAAGTTTCCGTGTACTCTTCTGGCGTTTGAGCACCGGCGGCATCAATTAAAGTATCGATCTCCGAATCGGCAAGGATGCTGTAGTCTCCGCCAGTCTTGAAGAGCGAGCGAACCGCGTAGTCAGGATTGCCGGTAACGGTAGTCCAGCTGGACAATGCGATGTCATAATTGCCGGCATCCTGCTGCGATTTGAAGCTGCCGTAATCGGCCTGTACATTCAATTTTACGTTAAATCCGTTTTTTGCAAGCTGGTCGCGAACGATGTTAAGGTCAGCCTCGTTTGAGCTCATGCCAAGCAGCTCTATGTCTACCGGGTTGCTGTCGACGACAGCTTCCGTTCCTTGCGTTGGCGACGGCGATTCCGCCACGTCGTTTTTAGTCGTTAATTTGCAGCCGCTGAGCATAATCGAAAGGCTGATTAGCAACAAAGCGGCGAATTTGCCTTTGTTCTTCATGGTATTCTCCTCCTGGGTTATCGTTATCTTGTATGTTAACTCACATTCAGTTATCGTCCGTTCATGTCTCGTAACGTAGAAGTCGATGGAATATGAATGAGGTTAAAAAAGGGATTGAAGCATTAATCCAGCTTCGGATCAAGCGCGTCGCGCAAGCCGTCGCCAAGGAAGTTGAACGAAAGCACCAGCGCGATTATCGCAAGTCCCGGATAGACGGCCGTAAAGGCATGCGTCTCGAGATAGGCGCTACCGAGCTTTAAAATGTTGCCCCATTCCGGAATATGCGGCTCTACGCCGAGCCCCAAATAGCTCAAGCTGCTGGTCGAGATGACCGCGGTGCCAATCGTCAGCGTAGATTTTACGATCATCGGCGCGATGGAGTTGGGTACGATATGCTTGAACAAAATGGTCAGGTCGCTTGCGCCGAATGCCCTAGCGGCCTGTACGTATTCCAGAGTGGATACGAGCATGACATTCGCTCTCATCGTCCTGGCATACGTCGGGATCGCGCCTACGCTCAATGCCAAGATCAAATTGACGGTGCTTGCGCCGAATGCCGCGATAATGGCAATGGCAAGCAGAATGCCCGGTATCGCGTAGAGGATATCGAGTATTCTCATAATGATGTTGTCCGTATGCCGCCCGTAATAGCCGGAGACCGCACCCAGCACGCCCCCGATCAGGACGGGGATGAGCGTTGACAACAGGCCGACGGCCAATGAAATGCGTGCTCCGAAGACGATACGCGAGAACAGGTCTCTTCCGAAGTTATCCGTTCCAAGCGGGTAGGCCAGCTCAGGAGATTGAAGAATTAAGCTGTAGTTGTTCTCGATCGCAAGGCCGTAATCGAAGGTCAGATAACTGGTTATGGACAACGTGAGCAGGAACAAGATGAAGAGCAGTCCCAGCATGGAAGTCGAGCTTCTCGACAGACGCTCGACGACTTCCCCCAGCTTGGAACCGGATGTATAGCCCCTGTCCCGCAGCTTGGCAATCAGCAATAATCCCAGGAATAAAGCGAACAAATTGCCGGACACCGAAGTTAAGATAAGAATGCCGGCAACTAATCCCATCCAGCGCGGCATAACCGCTTTCTCCGCATACTTGGCAACCAGGAGCAACGCTGCGAGCTGCAGGATCGCGGCAATGATCAGCAGGAACATGCCTATTAGGAAGCCGTTTGCCACATAGGGCTTGAACAGATTTAGAGCAGAAACCGCGAATACGAGCAAGGTCGTAAGCAGCGAGTAAACGGCTAGCGTGTAGGCCGCGCTTTTTTTCTGCTTGATGAGCTGGAACGCAGTGGTTGCAACGAACACGTTCGCGGTTAGCACGCTTAACAGCAGCACATAACCTAGCAACCTTGTGGAACGTCTAATTGCGCCGAACCGGATAAGATCGCTTCGAATGAGCGCCCATACCGCCAACTCAAGCAGCGCAAAGGCGAAATAAGCAATGCTTACGATGAGTACTGCTGGCTTAAATGACCCGTCGCCGGGAACATAACTGTTTAGCAGAAGAACAAGCGCCAGAGCCAGGGATACGATGCCGGCGAAGCTCGCTTGGCCGTATTCTTGGCTTGATTTCAGCCTGAACCTGACTTCTTGCTTAGTGATAGTAGGATTCGTCAAGAGTAGCACCTGCTTTAGTATTGTTTCATTTTCGAACGGATTCTAGGATCAAAAAACGCATACAGCAAATCGACGATAACGTTCACGATCGAAATGGTAATGGCTGTATAGACGACCCCGCCCATCACGCTAGGAATGTCAGGAATGAATTGTTTGTCCACGATATAACTGCCTATACCGCTAATATTGAATACTTTCTCCGTAACCGCCGCTCCGCCGAGCATGCCGCCGAACTGCAGGCCGATGACCGTAATAATAGGGATTAGCGCGTTGCCTACGGCATGCTTCCATATCACATGCTTTCGGGCAAGCCCTTTTGCCCTTGCGGTCGTAATGTAATCCTCATGGATGACCTCCAGCGTCGATGAACGGGTCATGCGGGCTACGGCAGCCGTTAGTCCCGTACCGAGAACGACGATCGGCATAATCGCGGACAGCCAGTTTTCGGGGTTATACGTTGCGGGCAGCCATGGCAGCTTAATCGAGAAATTCAAAATAAAAATAAGAGCTTGCCAAAAATTCGGGATCGATAATCCGAGCAAGGCAATGAACATAAAGGTATAATCAAAAAAGGAATTCGGCCTCGTAGCCGAAACAATGCCGATTGGCAGAGCGATTAATACGGCGATCAGCGTCGAGATGACCGTTAACGTCAGCGTCACCGGAAATTTATTGGCAATGGCTGCGGTTACGTTCTCGTTGCCCGCGAAAGACTTGCCAAGATCGAAAGTAAGGATGCCTTTAAGCGTGTCCCATAGCTGGACAAGATAAGGTTGATCCAATCCGTACAGATGGTTGAACGCTGCAATTTGCTCGGCGGTCGCTGTCTCGCCTAATAGGTTAGCCGCTGGATTCATCGGCGATATATATAGGATCGTAAAAACGAGAAACGCGACTCCGAAGATGACGAATATAGCCATCACCAATCGTTCCGCGACGTATTTCAAGTAAGGCATAGAGTAGATTGCCATCAATAGATACATAGGGAAACCGATAATCAGCGATAATGCGAAAAAGGCCGGATTCAAAGCTAACGCATGATACGTATCGCCAAACGAAAACTTCAGTCCGCTCTCGCTGGCAAGCCGTTTCTCCAGTTCATGGCTGAACGTCTCATTGAATTTCATCTCAGCCATCCGATTCGCTTCCAGCTCGGTCTGCTCTGCGCTGACAGTTTGCCCGAAGAAACGGTGCTTGCGGATAAGCTGTTCCTTAGCCTCAAGCAGCAGCTTACCCCGGTACCCGGTCGCAAGCAGCTTGTTCTTCGTCTCCTCGGCGATAGCTTTGTAGCCGTACTTGGATTTACGATATTGATGAACGCCATACACGATGGCAGATACGGGTGCTCCTATCAGCAATAAAAGCAGACTGTAGGCCGGATGTAGTAACATTTTGCGGTAGATGGCGGCAATATGATCAACAAAGCCATTACCCGTTGCAGTTGCGTGCCCTTTCAAGCTAGTCCGCTTCCTTTCATTCTCGTAATTTTAAATTGCATTATTCCGATCGATATAGTAGATTTTATTTTAAGGGTTGGAATATGTCAATAACTTTTAAATTGGTTACTTACTTTTTTTCATTATACATGCTATAAGGAGTATGAGGTAAAAAAAAAGCATCATCTTTTTTTAAATATTAACTATTCTTTATTGGAAAACAACAGAATTGCAGGTGCATATATGGATACATTATTGCAAGTTAACGATTTATCGGTTTCTTTTTTCACCCGTGACAAAGAAATAGAAGCAGTCCGTCATGTCAGCTTTGAAGTCCGTAAAGGCGAGACGCTGGGAATCGTAGGCGAATCCGGAAGCGGCAAAAGCGTTACCGCACGTACGATTATGAGGCTTCTGCCCTCTCCTCCTTCCATGGTGAAAAACGGCGAGGTGCTTTTTCAAGGCCAAAACCTTGCCTTTAAAACCGACAAAGAAATGGAAGCCATACGCGGAAGGGATATCGGGATGATCTTTCAAGATCCGATGTCCTCCCTTAATCCGACGATGCGGATCGGCAACCAAATTGAAGAAAGCTTGATCAAGCATCGAAAGCTGGATAAGAAGCAAGCCCGGACGGAAGCGATTGAGATGCTGAAGCTCGTAGGCATTCCAAACAGCGAAGCCCGCTATCATCAGTATGCTCATGAGTTCTCTGGCGGGATGCGTCAGCGGGTCATGATCGCTATTGCGTTAGCATGCCGCCCATCGCTGCTTATTGCGGACGAGCCGACAACGTCGCTTGACGTGACCATACAGGCACAGATCCTTAACCAGATGAAGGATATTCAGAAGCAGCTCGGTACCTCCATTATTTTAATTACGCATGACCTCGGCGTCGTGGCCGGCATGTGCGACCGCGTCGTCGTGATGAAGGACGGGGAAATCGTCGAGACGGGGACAACGGAGCAAATTTTTGCAAATCCGCAGCATCCTTACACCGTTAAGCTTCTCAACGCATTACCGCGCTTGGACGAGAAGAAAAAACCGAAGCCCGTGCCTGCGATTGTTCAGCGGGAAGAGGGCGTGCCGCTGCTGCAGGTTCGCGCCTTGAAGCAATATTTTGATATGGGAAAAGGACAGATTGTTAAGGCGGTTAATGATATCAGCTTCGATATACAGGCAGGCGAGACGCTCGGCGTGGTAGGAGAATCCGGCAGCGGCAAGTCGACGACCGGCCGCACGATTCTCCGCTTAAATGAAGCGACTGGCGGCGAGGTGCTCTTCAAAGGCATTCCGCTCCAGCAATTAAACCGCTCTGAGATGAAGACGATGAGGCGGCATATGGGAATGATCTTCCAAGATCCGTATGCCTCCCTGAATCCAAGGCTTCGCATCATTGATATTATTGGCGAGGCGCTTGACGTGCACGAAATAACGACCACCAAGCGGGATCGCCAGAGACGTGTCGAGGAGCTGCTAGAGATGGTTGGGCTAGATCCGTCTCATGCCATGCGGTATCCGCATGAATTTTCCGGCGGACAGCGCCAGCGGATCGGCATTGCGCGAACGCTGGCCGTGGAGCCGGAATTTATCGTATGCGACGAGCCGTTGTCCGCCCTAGACGTTTCGATTCAAGCCCAGATCGTGAAGCTGCTGGAGGAACTCCAGCAAAGGCTCGGCCTAACGTACCTGTTCATCGCCCATGATTTATCGATGGTGAAGCATATTAGCGACCGCGTCGCGGTGATGTACAAAGGGAAAATCGTGGAGCTTGCCGAAAGCGAGGAGCTTTACGCGAACCCGATCCATGCCTATACGAAGTCGCTGCTTGCGGCCATTCCGGTACCCGATCCCAAGGTTGAATCGCAGAAGAAGCTAGTGCCGCATGAGGAAGCTTCCAAAGCTGATCCCTACGGCCTCGAACGCTCCGAATTCGTGGAAGTAAAAAAGGGGCACTGGGTGGCCGTTGCGACTGGCTAAGCCAGCAAGTTAAGAGCACTAAAGACCGTGACCCGTAGGATGTATACCATCTTGCGGGTCACTTTTTTAATAGGTGGGCTATCGGCACTACAATCAATACTCATCCCCGCTTGGGAGCAGACAGGTTCCACTCACCTGATCCCCCTGCCCTCTATCCTCTATTTTCAGATTACGTTCTCTTTTTCGTATAGACCTACATTGGATTAATGCTCCATACGTAAGATGTGCCTTCTCGACTCTTACTCTTCTCCAGTCTCCTCATTCTACTTACAGTAAATAGGATAATAGTAGCAATTATTATTGTGATTATTACATGCATTTGAGAGGTATGTGTAGAATAACGTCGAATTGTAACGAAAGCCATTTTTATTAAAGAGGAGTTTTACCATGCCTGTACTACGCGAGATTAAAAAAAGCCAAAGGAATAAAATCGGTCTAGCCACTCTACTGTCGGGATTGGTCGCACTTTCCGTCGTACTCACGTTAACGATCTTACTCATTGCATCCTATCAATCAAAAAAACAGGCATTATACGAAACAACACTCACCTTAAATTTCACAAACGCTGCAAAAATGAGTCAAACCATGGACTCCTTATTTAAATCGATGCGGAGCAGCCTTCAGTATACAGCCGGTATTTTATCAAGTAATCCTACTACAAACGAAGATGAAATGTATAATAACCTCGAATTCATGCGCCACAGCAGCAACTACTTTAACTCCGTCTTCGTGGTTGATGAAACGGGACTCATCCGCAACAGATCTCCTTATTCCGAAGGCGCTGTCGGGAGCCGCATTTCGACGGATGCTGCCAAAGAAGCACTGGCTTCGAGAAAGCCCTACTTGTCCCATTCGTATACAAGCTCCAAAAGCAATCGCCTCATTGTATTTATGAGTGAGCCGTTATTTGAGAAGAACGGGACATACCGCGGCATTGTCGGGGGCACCATTTTTTTGCAGGAGAACAACATCATGAATATGATTTTTGGCAGCAGTAACGTCGATGATGTTGGCTCCTCCTTTTATGTGGTAGGGTCAGACGGTCATCTGTTGTACCATCCCGATAAAACCCGGTTAGGAGAGGATGTTAGCGCTAATCCAGTCGTTCAGAAGCTTGTTCAAGGCAAGAGCGGGCAGGAGCAGATGATCAACTTGAAAGGAGTTCCCCTCCTCGCCGGATATTCAACCGTTCCGGAGAACGGTTGGGGTGTGGTGGTTTATTCTCCGATCGGTGCTATCCATGAACAATTGAATGATCATATCCAAACCTTACTCTTGTATATACTTCTTCCGTTTATCTTATTATTGCTTTCCGCAATATGGCTTGCTCGTAGATTGGCCCGCCCTTTCGTATCACTTGCCGACCTCGTTAGCAAAATCGGGAGAGAAAAAGTCCAGCTTTCGGAAACCAAGAACCATTGGAATAGGGAGGCTGATTTACTGACAAAAGCGATAATCGTTGCTTTAACGGATATAAGCAAGCAGACGGAGCAATTAACGCGCGATGCCATGACGGATCCATTGACCGGGTTAACAAACCGAAGAACGCTTGAAACCATTATGAATAAATGGATAGCTGAACAAGTCTCTTTTTCCATTATTGTTATGGATATCGACCGATTCAAAAAAATTAACGACACATACGGCCATCAAACCGGGGATGAAGTGTTGAAGCAACTCGCCGAAATCATTATGTTATCTGTTCGACCCGGTGATGTAAGCTGCCGTTATGGTGGTGAAGAATTCGTCGTGCTTCTCGCCTTAGCCACAGTGTCCGATGCTTATCTAGTAGCCGAAAGAATTCGCAAAACGTTGGAAACGAGTAATCATGCAGTCGGGGAGCAGATAACGGTCTCAATGGGCATCGCCCATTATCCAATACACTCTGCTTCTGCAGAAGCATTGTTCCATCTAGCCGACAAAGCTTTATATAAGGCTAAGGAAACGGGTAGAAACCGAACGATAGTTACGGATATAGCGGGTCAGAGCGAATTGTAGACCATTTACTCATTCCCAATATGGGGTTTTTGGCTATGCAAATAATAAGGCCGGTTGCCACTCGAAAGAGCAGGCTACCGGCCTTTGTTTGTCTGTACGAAGGATTGGAACGAGAACACGAGCAAGCGCTCGTTACATATGGAAATGTATTCATATCACCCGTACCATCGGGCTTCTCAGCCCTTACTCCTTGCCCGTAACATAGGATTCTATGATTTCAGAGAAAATGAAATATTCCCCCGACGTGCGAAAGCGTAAGCATGGCTAGGAAGAGGATCACGGCTGCACGGTTAAATCCGCAATGCGCTTGTTAATGTTGCCTCTCAGCAGTCCGCCGTGGTAACAGATGACGGCTTCAATGTCAAACGGTTTGAATTTCTCCAACGAGCGGAGAGCTTGCTCCATGTTAACCGTGGAATAAGGAGATGAACCCTGCAATTCGCCGTTCTGGATAACCAAGGCATCCCCCGCTATCAGCGTTTTGCTCGCCTGGTGGTAAAGGCTGATGTGGCCCGGCGTATGTCCTGGCGTATGGATTACCGTTAGACCACCGCCTATAGGAAGCGTCTCGCCGTCCGCCAAGAGTCGCGTCACATTTGGCTTGGACGGACGAACAAAGATATTCTCGAACTGAATACGCACCTCGTCCGGTAAGGTGTCGAGCTCGGCTTTTAATCTCTCAGGGGGGAATTTCAGAAGCGGAGCTTTCCCGTCTATCGTGTCCCTATCGTCTTCATGGGACGCCGTTATGATCTTCCAGGGTATCCTCCACGAATATATGAGCGGTGTCTTAGGGAAGGTGATCTCGCTGCCGATCGCAGAGCTAGCTGACTTCATTGTCGATCGAATGGAAGCCGTCGTTCAGGATTTGATACGAACGATGCCAAAAGCGATTATCGGCGAATGGATCGTCAATTACAATCCATTGAACCGAAGCGACGAGGCGGCGAGAAAGGGAACGCTCCGTGATTTCCTCGCAGCGATGGAGGAGCGTATCCAGACGCTACCCTTAACAGCAGCCGCTCGTACGGAGTTGAGAGACGTCGTCGGTCTGCTGCGCAAGGAAGTGCTCTCGGAAAAGCCGAACCCTGTCCTGTTGCGAGTACTGAAGGGACATCTGGAGGCTGTTCCGGAACTGCGTTCGTATTTGCGCCAACTCAAGCTGCTGCTGACCTAGATTGCCACGCTTTCGATATACAAAATGACGCAAGTCTCCCCGCTGATGCATAGGGACCTGACCTGCAATCAGAAGGCGAAGTTGTTCAAGGCGGATTCTTTTTTACGAAATGACTATCGAATTGGACTTATTCACGAAAGTAATGGTTTAATATAAGCGGGTTAGGAAAATTTAAGGATGAACAATTCGAGGAGGAATGGCCAATGCCTACGGTTCAAGTAGAAGGAAGAGACGCGATTCAGGCAGTTGAAGGTACGAAGCTCGTGCTTGCACTAGAGGATAGCGGGATCGACATCCTGCACAGATGCGGTGGCAATGCCAAGTGCACGACATGCGCCGTAGAGGTGCTCTCTGGGAATGCGGGCGAGATGGAAGAGGCAGAAGCGACAGTCCTCCGTAATAAAGGAATCGAGGACGCCGCTATCCGGCTATCTTGCCAAATCCGGCTACATAGTGACGTAACGGTCCGGCTTATCAAGACAGCAACATCTACAGGCTTGGAGCCTGGCACTCGTCCCCAAGAGTGAGCGAACCCCCTCTTTGCCGCGATATACGGTGTTGGAGAAATATGTTGCGATCATCACGATAAGAGTATAGCAGGCTAACTGTTAGTAAATTGAAGGGCTGGGATTCCTCGTTTGAGGGCTCGCAGACCCTTTATTTGTCTGTGTAGGACAAGCAGAAACACACCGCATGTTGAAAGGTTTGAGAGTGGAAGATCGCGGGTGATGTGTGATGTACCTAAAAAACGTAAGAACGCACGCTCTGTGAAGAGCATCTTGAAGCGAGCGATTGTTGACTCCGTGTTGACTCTGAGCATAAAAAATACACCGCCAAAGGCAAGCAGCCCATATGGCGATGTATTCAAATCTTATACGCTACTATTCACCTTACGGCTATTACCCCTCTCCCGTAGCAACCGGGTTACTCGCGTCAGAACTCCAATCACTCCAGCTGGTAACCAGCTTTGCTAACGTAGAAATAAGTCTAGAAACTAGACTTATTTCGACTCTAGCCTCTCAAATGTCGCTCGTGGCACCCATTTCAAAGAATAGATCTAGAAACTAGATCTATTCTCCACAAACCAGCCTAATTCACAGAAATAAGTCTAGAAATTAGACTTATTGCGGCTTTAGCCCCTTAATATAGCGCTCGTGGCACCCATTTCCAGAAAATAGATCTAGAAACTAGATCTATTCTCCCGAAACCAGCCTCATACGCAGAAATAAGTCAAGAAACTAGGCTTATTTCCCCGCACTGACCCAGAGCACTTCTGAAGCGTCCAATTATCCCATCCCCAAATGATGCATCGCCGTGATTACTTCTTCAGCAGAAGATACAGGAAGTAAGGTCCTCCTATAATCGCGACCATAATGCCGGCGGGAATGCCTGCCGGATCGACGAGATTACGCCCAACGGTATCGGCGAACAAGAGCAGCCAACCTCCCATCAGGACAGCGAGAGGGACGAAATATTGGTGGCGGCGCCCTACGATCGCCTTGGCGATATGGGGAGCCATCAGGCCTACGAACGCGATGCCCCCGGTGACGGATACCGCCGCTGCGGCAAGCGCCACAGCACTCCCGAGCAGCAACAGCCGGTCCCGGTTGATGGAGACGCCAGCGCCCACGGCAACCGTTTCGTCCATTGCCAGCAGGTTAAGGGCGCTCGACTTGTATAGCGTGTAAGGAAGTAGAATCGCAAGCCACGGCAGCAGCGACCATACGAATGGCCAATCCGTTCCCCAAATGTTGCCCGCCAACCATTTCGCGATAAAATCGACCTTCCTGTAATCGGCCGAGGAGATCAGCTGTCAACGAAATAAATCGATGTATTTTCTTGAACACGTTCCGCTATAGCGCTATCTTCTCCCCCGCACTCTCCGTACATTCAGCGCATCAGCAACCAGCCCCCGCCTCGACATCTGCTGTTGACCCAAGTATGTTGAAGGATTGGATTGCTGATTGTTAAATCGTGTTGACTTCGCGTTGATTCCGAAGCATACAAAAATACAGAGCCTCGGAGGTCACACCTCTGTGGCTCTGTATTTGCTTTTATTACTATTACCACTCAATGTTCTTGTTCGTCGCCAGTGGCAATCGGATTCCCACTATCAGAATTCCAATCACTCTAGCTGCAGAATTCATCACTCACTCTTGCAATGCTTCCTTGGTTACAGGCATTCCGGCTTCAATCAAGCGTTTGTTACCACCGAAGAATATGGCCAGAATAACGATTAACAATCCGGTCCCAACAAGCAGCCATTCAATCTCAATCACATCCGCAAGCGGGCCAAATATCAGCATTCCAATTGGCATCATCGAAGTCGATATCATACCGAATACCCCGAAAATGCGCCCCATATAATTCTGGTCCACCTTTTCCTGCAGCAAGACGGTCGTTGGCGTATTCATCATTGGTATTGCAACGCCGAATACAGCCATCACCATTAAGTAAATCCAGAATATCGGAACAATGCCCAAAACTAACGTGCATACGCCCATAATCAAGTTAGCGAAAGTCATCGTATATACTTTGTTGCGGAAGCCGCCCCATGATGCGATTATGGCTCCGCCGGCCATCATCCCGATTGAAAAAGCAATTTCGATGGCCGTCAATCGCCAATAATCATCTCCGAAGCTGCGAGTGACTTGCAGCGGCGTTAAAAACGCGGCCGGCGCCATTAATACAAAGAAAAAGGCGAAAAAAATAAAAAAGGTTTTCAGAAAGCTATGATTCTTAATATAGATTAATCCCTGCTTAAAGTCATCCATATAACTTGTCGTTTGTTTATCCGACGCCTTTTGGTGCAAAGGTATTTTCAGAAAGAAAAATAACGTAAAGATCGCGATCGCCGCTGTGATAACATCGATAAAGAAAATGACTTCGATGGTTGCCATGGAAAGCAGCGTCGCGCTGACAATAGGCGCAACGAACATCATCAGCGCCTGAAGTGTTCCGTTTATTCCATTGACCTTCGTCAGCTTATCCTCAGGCACAATTTGCGGCAATATCGCTCCCACTGCAGGCGTTTGAATGCCTGCTCCGAGCGCGCGGACGGCGGCAATGACAAACAACAACCATGGCGCGTCATATCCCAGTAAAAAAGTAAGAGCGAGCAGCAGCGTAACAATAGCGATCATGGCATCCGCTATCATAATCAGATATTTTCGGTTGAAGCGGTCCGCCCACACACCGGCAAACGGCGATAACAGAAAAGTAGGAATGAATCCGCAAACGATAAATAGCGTCATCATAAGACCTGATTTTGTAGTAAGCGTTACGTACCACATAATCGAATATTGAACTAATGCGGAACCAAATAACGAAATGGTTTGACTGCTCAAAAAGAGAATAATATCCCTTTTCCAATGTTTTTTTTCTTCGGTTTGTGTCATCTCTTACACCTTTCTGGAGCAAAAGTATTCATCATTGATTTCGAGGCTTCCTAGTAAGTCATTGCCATATTCCATACAACTAATTCTATCTGCAGGCACAGAATAATTGCGAATATCGCTTTCTATACAACTTACTTCTCCCAGTAAATCAAAAATGGTTCTCCCGCCTCTTATTATGACATGAACATAAGCGGTCGGTTTCTTATGGATTGCTGGTTTCACCTTTCCAATCATCTGATTTCCACTATCAGGCTGCAGAGCATAACAAATACATCGCCCAAGGCCTATAGCGCAATGGCGATGTATTCAGATCTTTCATACTGTTATACGCCTTTCAGTTCTTGCTCCTCACCCGTGGCAACCGGATTCCCGCTATCTGAACTCCAATCACTCCAACTCCCCGCATAAAGCTTCACATTGCGGAATCCCGCTTCCTGCAAAGCAAAAACATTCGGCGTAGCCGTCACGCCTGAGCCGCAGTACACGATGATCTCGTCATCCTTAGAAAATCCTGCGAAGCGCTCGGCTTGCTCCTCTGGCGACTTCCACGTGCCGTCGGCGCGTTTGCCTTCGTTCCAGAAGCGGTTGATCGCGCCGGGAATATGTCCGGCCGCCGGATCGAGCGGCTCCACCTCGCCACGGTAGCGCGGAGCTTCTCTCGAATCGATCAGCACCGTGCCGGATTTGCCAATGCGTGCTTTAACCTCATCTCGGCTAACCAGCATGTCCTCCCTAACGACAGGCGTAAATGTCACTCCCTCGACTTCCTCAGGAACTTCCGTGCTGACCGGATGCCCTGCCGCTTGCCAGCCTGCGAATCCGCCCTCAAGCAGATAAACTTGTCCATCATGTCCTAGCCATTGCAGCAGCCAGCGCAGGCGAGAAGCCATCGCACCGCCTTGATCATCATAGGCGATGACCGTTGTATCATTACCGATCCCCATTCGTCCAAGCACAGCAGCTAGCGCCTGCGGCTCCGGCAGCGGGTGGCGGCCACCCTCTCCATTCGGACGCTTCGGTCCAGAGAGGTCATGACTTAAACTTACATAATAAGCGCCTGGAATATGCGCCTCTTCATACGCCCTCGCACCCGCTTCCGAATCATTTAACGCATACCTCGCATCCACGATGACAGTACCTTCCACGCCCAACTGTTCAAGCACCCAATCCGCCTTTTTGTAAAAAGTCACTTCGACCAGCTCCTCTACCCATTATTTATTTCAATCACTGACCAATATTTCATTATCAATCATCACTTACCAGCGCTTCATTCCCTACTATCTATCACTTACCTGCATTTCCTATTCTTCACTTACCGCTTTCCGCTTCAACAGCGGCGCAAAAAAAGCACCCGTCAGCGCGATCGCCCGCTCCAAATCATCGGTTGTCCCTGCAAAAGGATGCACCGTCCCGAATGTATGATTAGCACCCTCCAGCGCCGCGAAGCGATGGTGGGGAGCCGCATTTTGCAGCTTGCGATAGCCCTCAAGAAGCCGCTCCGAATCCTGCTTGCCTTGAATGAACAGCACTGGCGTGCGCAGCGCAGCCGCTTTAGCCGTAATATCGAGCCGTTCCCGGTTACGCTCCAGATCCTCAAAAAATGCAGCGCCAATTGGCATCTGCTGCTTTGTTCTCGCATTTTCCACATAACCTACACCGTCCTGCAGCACCTGCTCGCGGAACGCGGCTCCGAACAGGTTGACATCGGCGATCCCGTTCCACGTCACGACGCCGCGTATTTCGGGATGCTCTGCCGCGAACAGCACGCTGTTCCCGCCGCCTCGGCTATGCCCAACGATAAAAATCTGCTCGGTGTCAAGCCGCTCCGCCAGCGGAATTCCGCCCTCCAGTACAGCTGAAAGTACGGCTGACAGATCCGCTTGCTCCTGTGAGTAGGTGTTCTGCCCGAACTTATCCAGCTCGTCAAAATCATGCTCATTCACGCCGTTATGGGAGAAATTAAACGTAACGACCGCAAAATCCTGCCTCGCGAAGCGCTCGGAAGCATACGGGAAGAAGGCCCAATCCTTGAAGCCCTTAAAACCATGCGCAAAAAGGAGGACAGGCTTGCGCCCTCCCTCCTCCTTCACTCTTATATCGCCTCGAACATATACTCCCGGGTTCAGCTCCAACGTAAACGTCTGATGCAAAATGCTCGCCTTACTCATTAGCAGCACCTTCCCCATCACTATTTTTTGATAAAATATGGCCTACTGGCTCTGACTGTATCGTTGCTACAATCATCATATCATTAAAGCATAGTGTGGAGGTAGGATTAACATTCAACTTTCACAAGACTCGGCGAGTTCGAGCGCATCAGCGGCCACAAAATGTCCGACGATCGCATCGCTCTTGGGATAACGTTTAGCGGACATAAAATGAAAACCGTCAAAGGGTAATGAACCCCTTGACGGTTTCTTCTTGTTATTCTGTAATTTGAAAGTCGGCAAACTGGATTTTTGCTTCCTGAATGCCGGTAAACAATTTGCGGTAAATGCCCCATTTCGGACGATTAATAGTGGAGCCGGATCTCCAATTGTCCTTCGTTCCGCTGTATGACATCAAGGTCGTTCCGTCCAGCTTTTTGAGTGTCATATTGATCGAGCCGCTATCGCTATGCTTCATGGTAACTGTGGCTTCAACCCATTGACCGTCGATATTGGAGAACGCCGTTTGCGCCAACGTTTGGACCTGAGAAGCATCTGCTCCGATCGGGCTATGCTTGAATTTCAAGTTGCCGCCATCGACCGAGAACGTCAGAATCGGATAACCATCGTCCCCATCCACCGCTTTCACTTGGAAAATATGATGGAAGTTGCCTGAAGGAGATTGCGGATAAGGGCTCATCGGACGGAACTTCCACTTATACGTAGTCGTTTGGTCCTTTGAAGCCGTTGCATTGCTAGGCGACCCTTTGTACGCTTTAACCTCGACTCGCTGTCTGTCCGTATTCGATCCGTCGAGGGCAGCCGTGTCCGAAGCGTCTCCCGCCTTGAATTGAAAGACATTGTTACCCGCGATGTACGATGAGGTCGTTTCGCTGATATGGTAGGAATCCGTCGGGCCATCCACGGGATCGCTGCCCAAATATTGCTGAAAGATTTGCAGCGGCGTCAAGCCGGTGTTTGCGCCATCGGAATTGATGGTAACTGTCGCTGCGTATACGGTAGATGCTACTGCGACGATAGATGCGACTGTAATTCCTGCGACGAATGATTTCATCCTTTTGTTCATGAACTTAACCTCCAATGTTTTAGTGTTCTTGATCATGCATGCTTAATGCCTTTACATGATGCGAATTTAAAAGTTAAAGCGCTTTCACCTCCTTGTGCCTATCATATTGGAAAATAAATCTAGTTTGGATGTGATATTTTACGAATCACCTGTATTTTTTAAACATTAGTAACGACCGCAAAATCCTGCCTCGCGAAGCGCTCGGAAGCATATGGGGAGAATGCCCAATCCTTGAAGCCCTTAAAACCATGCGCAAAAAGGAGGGCAGGCCTCTGCCTGCCTGCCCTCCTCCTTCACTCTTATACCGCCTCCAACTCTCACAAGGCGTCTACACCCAAGCGTCATTCGCGTAACCGCGAGCTTCCCAATAGCCGACATGCTCGCCTTCTATCAATTCGATGCGATTTAGCCATTTCACCGATTTGTACGCATACATTTTCGGAACGATAAGACGGACTGGCCCGCCCAGATCGCTAGGAATCGGCTTGCCGTCATGCATAACCGCTACCATCACATCGTCCATGTCGGCTTGCTCAAGCGTTAAAGTATCGGTATACACGCCATCGCCGGAATACAGCTTTACCGTTTGAGCGCTGGACTTCACGCCCGCCATCCTCAGCAGCTCCTTGAGCGGAATGCCCTCCCACGTGTTTTTGTACACGGACCAGCCGGTCACGCAGTGAAAATCGCTAACCTGCACCGTTCGCTTGAGCGCCACAAACTGCTTCCAATCCCACTTAAACGATTTCTCAACCAGCCCATCAATCGTAAACGACCAATCCCCATTCGTAAAAGAAGGGATCGGCGTCACCGTATATACGCGGAATTGTCCAACTGCGCCTCCTCCAACCGGCGGCGCGGACGCAGGCAGCGGCTCAGGTGCCGGAAGCAGCTTATTGCTATCGCTCTCAATCAGCTTCTCTATGGACTGGCTCCCCCCCACATTTAATAGCGAGGTACCCAGCCATTTCAGAAAAGATGGTCCAACGGTAACCGCGAGACCTATGCCGATTGCTCCCCGAATAAACGCCTTGCGCGTATAGACAGCCTGAGGCGCGCCGGCAGGATGAATCCTATCCGCTTCCTGCTCATTTTTGATGGTGCGGCGATTCGGCTCCTTCAGCCACTTAACCCGGGTGATGGAGTGGTAAATGATATACGGAAGCCCGATCCATGTCAGCAAATCATGCACGACTAGCGCAACGTTGGATACGCCCGGGCCAACCGCTCTAAACTGCCATAGCAGCACGCCGGACCCGAACCAGCCGAGCAATAAACCAAGCACCACAAGCACATTAAATCGCTGCCAAGGCTTTTGCTTCAGCTGCTTCCAATGCTTGCCCGCAAGCAGCAGGTAATAGATAACCGGCAAAATGGATGCAATCCCGACGACAATATGCGCCCACTTGATCCAAACTCTGCCCTCACCGAGAATACCGCGCCAGAAGCCGCCTATCAAGATAAGTCCGGTCAGCGCCAATATAACTACAATCCAGCCGTTCCAAGCATGAAGCGAAACGAGCTTTTTTCCATAGCCCTTGCGTAGCCGATCCAATAGTCCGCTCATTTGCTATGCCTCCCCCTTCTTCCTTAAGTCGTTAGCCAAATTAACCTTTCCTACACCTTCTGCTAACTCACGCACAGTAAACCAAAACGAGCTCCCTTGTACACCTGACTGCTGAACGCCAATGCTGCCTCCATACTGCTCCACCAATAGCTTGGCAATCGAGAGTCCTAAGCCCGCGCCACCGCTTTCCCGGCTCCGTGAACGATCCGAACGATAGAATCGCTCGAATATCCGCTCTCTTTCTGCCTCCGGCACGCCTTCCCCCTCATCAGAGACAGTGAAGCCGACAAGCTTCCCCGACTCCTCTTGCAGCTCCTTCGCTTCTATTAAAATCAATCCGCCCTGCGGCGAATGCCTTATCGCATTTTCGAGTAAATTTTGCAGGACCCGCTGCAAATGGCGCGGCTGCATCGTTAAGCGCAGCGGATACTCCGGCAGCTTCACTCTCAGCTGCAGCGACTTCTCATCCAATGGCTTCGTAAACCGCGGCAATAACTCCACGAGAACATCCTCAACAATCGCTGGCCGAAGCTGCTTCGGCTCCCGGCTCTCGGCATCGAGCGTGGACAATTCGAACAAATCCTGAATCAATTCGCCAAGCCTGATCGTTTCGCTGCGAATCGTCCCCAAATAACGCTTGAACGTTTCCTCGTCTTGAATGACGCCATCCTCCAATGCCTCCACATACGACTGGACAGAGGCGAGCGGCGTACGCAAATCATGCGCCATATTCGCAACGAGCTCACGCTGCGCCGATTCGGCAGCCTTTACCTGCCGGAAGCTCTCCCCCAAGCTAACGCCCATATGATTGAATTGCTCCGCCAGCTGCTTGAACTCCTTTAGTCCGGCATGCTCCACACGCGCCTCCAGGTCACCTGCCGCAATTCGTCCAGCCCCTTCGCCAATCCGGCGAACAGACGCTTCAAGCGGCCTCACAAGCAGGAAATGAAGCAAGCCAGACACCAAGCCCGCTCCAACAGTCGCAAGCGTCAGCCAAATGAACTGCTCCTTAGACAGCAGCATAAACCGATAGAAAGCGAGCAGCAAAATAATAATAAACGCAATGCTGATCGTATTAGCCAGCAATAAGTAGGAGCGAAGCTTCATCCGGTTACTCCTTTTCCGTCCAGCTTATAGCCAATCCCCCACACCGTTTTGATCCAGCTAGGATCGGACGGATTTTCCTCAATCTTCTCCCGCAGACGACGAATATGCACCGTCACAGTCGTCGTATCGCCATCGTAAGCGACATCCCAAATCTGATTAAGCAGCTGGCTTCGCGAGAACACCTTGCCGGGATAGAGGGCCAGCAAATGCAGCAAATCAAATTCTTTTGCCGTTAGATCCGCTTCTGCGCCCTTAACCGTAACCCTTCTCTCCTGCGGAAAGATCGATAATCCGTCAAAATAAAGCGATCGCCCCGTCTCACCGTTTCTACTCTCGCTTCCCGTTTGCCCCGTCCTCTGCTGCTTCGCTATGCTGCCTGCTTGAACACCCGTTCTTCTCAAAATATTTTTGATTCGCAGCACAAGCTCTCGCGGACTAAACGGCTTCGTCATATAATCGTCGGCACCCATCGTCAAGCCTAGCAGCCGGTCAGCTTCCTCGCCTCGCGCCGTAAGCATAATAATCGGCGTTTCCTCTTCCTCCCGAACCCGGTCGCATACCTCCAGCCCGCTAAGCTTCGGCATCATCAAATCGAGCACGAGCAAATCCGGCTGATGCTCTCTCCACAGCTGAAGCGCTTCCTCCCCGTCTGCCGCAACCCATACCGTCCAGCCCTCACGCTCCAAATAGCGGCGGCACACATCCGTTATATTCCGTTCGTCATCGGCTACTATTATTTTAGCGCTCAACGCTGGTTCCTCCTGGTTTCATCCGCCTTATCTCTTCTTCCTCCATTATAACGCCGTTAGGACGCGGATACGACGCTTTGCAAAAAAGTGCAACAGCTTCATTCTGCATCCATTATTATCACATCGCCTTGCTACCTGCCGATCATATCGAATAATGCTAACCAACCAAGAACGATACCCTTGCGAAACCATTAGGAAACCATTACGAAAGTATTACAACACCCTAGGCTGAAAAGAACAAGAATAGGCGATTTCACCAAGACAAACATCGTGTCGTGACACTCCCCCATCTACATACTATGTGGTTATTGTTATGCCAATATCTAATTGGAGAGGACGATTGCATTACCCAGACGGACGCTAGCTAGTGTTGCGAGTGATCTGCAAGCATTAAGGAATCAAATCAGAAGGCTTGAACAGCCTATAAGATCCGGCAGGTTAGCAAGAGGCGCTGTTACAAACAGCAAAATCGCTCCTCAAGCGGTTACGGCCTCCAGATTAGCAAGGCAATCGATAACATTAGATAAAATCGCACCCACCGTCGTAAGATCGCTTACTTCAAACGTTACGGAAGCCATTAGCGAGGCTGCAACAGCAGTTGCAACAGCGGCCGCAACCGCCGCAATCACAGATCAAGCTGTTCGCAGTATAAGTGTCCAAGGCGCAGCAGGAACCCAAGGACCAACAGGAGCACAAGGTCCGGCAGGACAACAAGGTCCCCAAGGACTTCAGGGTCCGGCAGGGCTTCAGGGACCTTCAGGAATAATCGTTGTTAGATTTGCGGGGAGCAATGAATCGATTCCATTTACAATGAATGAAGATACCTAAGGCTCTGTTTTGGTCGAGTTAACACTGCCTCCAATTACTGTTGCACTTAATCAGTCGGTAAAATTAGATGCCTTTGCCAATATTAATTTTGCTAATGTTCAAAGCTATTCCGTTAATAGTTTTATTTCCAGAAATCCAAATGACATCGTTGACGTCAATAATAGCGCTATTTTTCAAGGTCCGAATCAACCGGGTTTTGATCAAGCAACGGTAACCACTCCTTTAAACTGGGTAGATAATCCTGCACCAGGAACCTATAATTATTCGTTTACCATTGTTGGGTCCGCATCAGCTGGATTTATAGATGCTTCAGTTGAGAGTCGAGGATTTACGGCAATGGTCCTTTCAATAACCGGATAACAAAAAAAGCTAAAAAACCGCCACTGAGCGGTTTTTTAGCCTTTTCGATCCTAAATCATAAAATCGCTTATTTAATGCCCTGCTCCGTTACATACGCTTGCCATTGCTTCGTGTACTCGGCTTGAATTTTCTCAAGACCGGCTTGCTTCGCTTTCTCCATAAACGTATTCAAGCCTTCGTCTACGTTTTTCACAAGACCAGCGTTAAGCGGGAACAGGTATTGCTTCTCCACTTGCTCAAGCGCTGCTCTCTCTGCTTGGTAAGCGGTGTAATCTTCGGCGAAGCCCGTAAATTTATCCGGCACTTGGATTTTATCAAGCTTTTCAAAGATTGCTTTTACGCCGTCATAGTTTTTGTCGAAAAGCATGTACTCCGGGTTTCTCCAAGCCCAGCCGTTCATGCCCTCACGAGGGAAGCCGTTCGAATTGGAATCGCCGATCATGGAGTAGTAGCCGTCTTTCACTTCATAGTTTTTGCCTTCTACGCCGTATTGCGTAAGCAGGTTGTAGCGCTTGTCAGTAACAAGCTTCTCATAGAACGCAAGCGCGCGCTCTGCGTTTTTGCTGCTAGCTGGAATCGCGAAGCCGTTGTGGATCGGGTGAACCGGTGTCGCAATGCCGTTTGTTTCCGGGAATGGGTGGTAGCCAAGCTTCCAATCCGGGTGAGTCGATTGAATTTTGATCACCATGTCATTGAAGCGAGTCGGGTTGTCGCCAAGAATAGCCGCGGCTTTGCCGCTCGTTACTTGATCCTGCAGCGTGTCTTTGACGGCCAGCACGTTTTTCACCATGTAACCGTTGTCCTGCCAACGCTTCAAGACGGTCAAATCTTGTTTTTGCTCATCCGAACCCCAGTAGGAGTATACATCGTTAGGTGTTGCATAGTTGATGCCGATACCGTAAGGAAGCGCGCCGATTGGAGCGTGTGCAATCCCTTTGAAACGGTCCATCAGGTTTGTTTTCACGTCAGAGTTCATCGAAAGCGGCGTAACCGTTGGCTCGTTTTTCTTGATCCCATCTAGGTATTGCTCGAATGTGGCGATATCAACCGGTGTAGGCAGATTGTATTTCTCGCGAAGATCTTCGCGCCATACAAAGCCGTCTGTTACATACTCTTTGTAAGTAGCTGGCACCGTGTAAATTTTGCCGTCGATTTTGACAGCTTCCCACATCTCCTTAGGTACAAAAGAGTTTAGCGCAGGCGCAGCTGCTGGAAGAAGCTCATCAAGCGCTTGGAACGCGCCTTTCTTCGCATACGATTGGTACTGCGTCCATTCCGCCGTAAAGATCAAGTCAACCTGTTGGCCTGAACCAAGCAGCAGCTTATACTTTTGATCCCAATCCGTCCAAGACGTGTAGTTGAATTTGACAGTAGCATTCAAATCTTCCAATGCCATTTTGTTTACTTGCTCTTGGATGGAAGCAATGTCCTTAGGAGCATCACCTAACATATAAAATTGCAATTCCACTTTTTTCGAAGTATCAATTCCCGTTTTTTCCCCAGCGCCCGCATTCGTTGTGCCCTCTGTCTCTTTCGGCGCATTTGTTGTGTCTGCGGTGTTGCCTCCATTATTGTTGTTCGATCCGCAGGCTGCCAGAACGGTAATAAATACGATGATCGATAGTAACATGGAGACGGCTTTTGCTGCTTTCCTTGTCATGTGAATCCTCCCTTTAATAAGTTCTTATCTATGTCAGCTAAACGCGGAATGATAAACTCCTTGTCTAGTTCTAACCTTTAACCGCACCAATCGTCAATCCTTTGACAAAATAACGCTGCACGAACGGATACAAGAACAGGATCGGCCCTGTTACGATGATCGACATCGCCATCTTGGTCGATTCGGTCGGCATGTCGGAGCCTAGCGATACGCCAGTGCCTGAGCCCATTTGCGCAATAAAGCTCATCGCATTAATAACGTTGTACAGGTAGTATTGCAGCTGGTACTTCGTCGTATCGTTGATAAATAACGAGGAGGTGAACCAGTCGTTCCAATAATGAAGCGCAAGGAACAAACCAACCGTTGCGATGCCCGGCATCGACAGCTGCAGCACGATCCGGCTATAAATCGTAAAGTCGTTTGCTCCATCGATTTTCGCGGATTCGATCACCTCATCCGGTACTGCGGAGCGAATGAAGTTTTTCATCAATATAATAAGAAAAGGCGTCATGAGCCCTGGGAAAATCAGAACCGTAAGCGTATCGGTCAGCTTCAAATATTTGGTCATCAGGATATACCAAGGAACAAGCCCGCCGCCAAACAAGGTCGTGAAATAGATCATGAAGGCAAAGAAATTACGGTATTTAAAATCTTTGCGCTGAAGAACGTAACCAGCCATCGTCATCAGAAACAGACCTAGCGTCGTTCCGATCACCGTCGTGAATGTCGTTACGCCGTATGCGGTCAATACCTGCTTCGGAAAGCGGAACACCGTCTCGTAGCCCTCGAAGGAAAATACGGTCGGGATGAGATGATAGCCATCTCTAATGATCGCCTCGTTCTGCGTGAAGGAAGCGGAGATGATCAGCAGGAACGGAAACAAGCAAGCTACGGTTGCAAGCAGAATGACTACGAATGCAATGAGTCTAAACCACTTCATATAATTGTCGTCTTTGATTTTCATAGGTACCTCCTACTGTGAGCTGATCGCTTAGAACAATGCGTATTCGTCATTGATTTTCTTGATGATGTAGTTGACGGTCATGATCAGGACAAAGCCGAATAGCGACTGGTAAAGTCCGGCTGCCGTCGACATGCCGATATCGAACGTTACTTTGAGCGAACGGTACACATACGTATCGAGAATATCTGTCGTATTGTATAGAACGCCGTTGTTGCCGATCAGCTGATAGAACAAATCGAACTGGCCTTTCATGATGCTGCCGAGTGCGAATAGCAGAAGCATGACGAACGTCGTCTTCAGCATCGGAACCGTAATGTACCAAATGCGCTGGAAGATGTTCGCGCCGTCAATTTTGGCAGCCTCATAATATTCTTCGCTGATCCCGGTAATCGATGCCAGATAGATGACCATGCTGTAACCGATGTTTTTCCACAAGTAGAAAATGATAATGAGGAACACCCAAACCCACGGCGTATTGTAGACGTCTACCGACTCGTATCCGAAAGACCCCAGCGTCGAGTTCAGAAATCCGCTTTCGAAGTTGAACACGTTGTAAACGATAACGCTTAGAATAACGAAGGAAACGAAGTAAGGCAGAAACATAATCGATTGCGTCAGCTTCTTGAACCATTGCAAGCGCAGCTCGCTTAGCAGAATGGCAAGTGCAATCGCCAGTACGTTGCCGAGTAGAATAAATACGACGTTGTAGCCGACCGTATTTAAGGTAAGCCTTGCGAGAACCCCGGATTTCCATAAAAACTTAAAGTTGTCGAGTCCCACGAACTGACTATTGAATAAGCTCGTATTGAAGTCGAATCGAGTGAACGCGTAGTAGATGCCCACCATAGGTACATACGAGTTTACAATAAAGAAGATTAGCGCTGGCATTAACATAAGGAAGAGTAAACGGTTCGTTACCAGTTCCTTAAGCAGTCCATTTTTTTTCAACATGCAGATGATGTCTCCTCTCACAGCGTTCTGTTCTTTTTTGTGTTGTCTGCTCTGTTCTCACTGTACGTCCCTCCTTGTGTGCCGGAAAAGAGTAAGAAAGCAAAGTCAGTGAACGAAATAGCGATTGAACGAGTGAACGATTTAAACTTTTATGCATTAACAAGCCATTTCACCTGAATTCAACCCAAAAAAAACCATGAACCCGCCAGCTCGAACCTTGCTCGAGACTTGCGATTTCATGGTTTTTTCGTATATAGCCTTATGCTATTTGCAAAATCATGACGCCATGCGGGTCGATTTCAACCGTCCCGCTCACATCGCGCCTCGATAATAGGTCCGTATAGCTCGTTTGTCCTAGTTCGATGGCGGCAAGAACGCTGTTATGATTGAGCACGAAGGTGTACGTTTGCCCCTCTTTCACGCGCTGCGCTAATTCAACGCCCGCTCCCGCTTGGAAAGGAGCTGTAATCTGCTGTTTCTCGCACAAGGTACGGACAAAGTCCCTGAGCAGCCTTTGCTCAGGCGCCGTCGCCACATAATACGCCTCTCCCTTTCCATAGGCATTAACCGTCAAAGCCGGCATTCCCGCATAAAAGTCGGTTCCATATGTGCCGAGCGCCTTCGCGCCCTCCAAATGAAGAAGGTCGCAAAGCAGGCCGCATTCATAGGTTCCTTGTACATGGCCGAATGCCTCGCCCACTTCAATGCTGTTGCGCATCTCAGGCAGCAGGCTGTCCATTTCCTCGACCCACAAGCCAAGAAGGCTGCGAAGCTTGCCTGGATATCCGCCCAGCGTTACGAGATCATTCTCGTTTACAATACCGCTGAAGAAGGTCGTAATGAACGTTCCTCCATCCCGCACAAACGCCTCTATCCGCTCGGCAACGCCCGGCTTCAGCATATAGAGCACAGGAGCGGCCACTATTTTGTATTTCAAGAAGTCGCTAAGCGGACTAAGCACATCTACGGCGATGTTTTGATCGTAAAAGGCTTTGTAATACTTTTGCGCCTGTTCCAAATAGTTTAGATCAACGCTTGGCCCGCTCGTCATCTCAACCGCGTTCCACGTGTCGATATCGAATAATAGCGCAACCTCAGCATGAACCTCTGAATCCAGCAAACGATCGCCTAGCAAATCCAGCTCCCGTCCCAAAGCGGCGCATTCCCGGAATACGCGCGTATCCTCATGGCCGACATGCTCGATGACGGCTCCGTGATATTTCTCGCATGCCCCGAAGGAGCGTCGAAGCTGGAAGAACATCACTGTGTCGGCGCCATGCGCCACCGCCTGATAGCTCCACAGCCGCATAACGCCGGGACGCTTCAAACTATTGTAGGGCTGCCAGTTTTGCTGGCTTGGCGTCTGCTCCATCAGCATGAACGGCTTGCCCTCCTTTAAGCCGCGCATATAGTCATGGCGCATTGCGACGTTGCCCATAGGCTCATTCATTTGTGGATAGCTGTCCCAGGAGACGACATCCATCGCTTCTCCCCATTTTTGCAGATCAAGCCCGTTAAACAGACCCCATATATTCGTCGTAATCGGAATATCCGGCGTAACGGCCTTCAGCTCGTCATATTCTCCCTGATAGCAGCCGAGAATCGAGTCGGACATGAACCTTTTGTAATCGATAGCCATTGGCTGAAAGTTGCGATTGTCGCCGTTCAGATTGGATGGCGCCACGATCTCTTCCCATTCATAGACGGTATGGCCCCAGAAGCTCATATTCCATTCGGCGTTCAGCCGCTCGATTGTCCCGTATTTCACCTTCAGCCATTCGCGGAACGCCTCCGCGCAATTGCTGCAATAGCAATGCGTGCCGTATTCGTTATTAATATGCCAGATTAGTAGCGATGGATGGTCCTTGTAACGCTCGGCCAGCACACGCGCCAGCTGGCTCGACAAACGGCGGTACGTCTTGCTGTTCGGACAAAAGTAGGTACGCGCGCCATGCGTGCGCTTCCTGCCGTCAACGTCAACCGGCAGCACGTCCTCGTATTTGCGGGACATCCACGCCGGCTGCGCGGCGGTCGAGGTCGCAAGGCAAGCATAGATGCCGTTATCCGCAATTAAGTTTAGTAATTTGTCCAGCCATTCGAACTGGTATGTATCCTCCGAGGGCTGCAGCTTCGCCCAGCTGAATACGGGAAGCGTCACGACATTGATGCCGGCCTCCTTGAACAAACGCATATCCTCATGCCATATTTCCTCCGGCCATTGATCCGGATTATAGTCTCCTCCATACCAAATCTGTTTCAGCTTCGAACTAATCATGGTTTCACTGTCCCTTCCGCTATTATCATGGAATTCCGTGACATTCTAACGGATTGATCAGCGAATTGTCACCTATCTTGCACGGTTTCGCCAATAATTTCACTATGGTATGGATTGTTCACTTCCTAATATCAGGTTCATTCACCTTCATTTATTTGGTTCATTGCACCCAGCAATAAACGCCGATTATAATGATGAATGTATCAAGCGCCTATGGAGTGAACTAATCAAACTAATCGCATGATGCTCAGGCCAGATGACATTTTAAAATCGGAAGCGCTTACGCACATTTCATCACAGCGCTGTCTTAAAGAAGCTATACATACATAGAGGGGGGCTAGCATGTCAGCAGTTCATTTGAAAAACAACGGGAAACTGTACAGCAAGCTGCTGTTCACGATTACCTTGTGCATTGTGCTTACGTTATTGGTATCCTCCATATTTTATTTCTTCACCTATATGCAAATTGATTTGAAGAAAGCTTATCAATCCGACGTGAGCAATTTAACCCAAACCAGCAAAGAAGTGATCAGCATGACCGAGAGCGCGCAATCGCTCTCCTTCCAAATGTATAGAACCTTCACCATTGCTAAGCTGATGTTCTATACAGAGCCTAATATTTACGATGTGACCGCTGCGATGAACGAGTTGAACAACTATTTGAACTCGATGCCTTTTATTGAATCCATTTATGTGTACAATTCGGCTAATGGGCTCTTTTATACGGCGAGCCGTCAAGGAGAGAGCGGCACATTCAGCAAAGAGGAGTTTGCGGATAAGGGGATACTCGATATACTCGGCAATTTCCAGCAATATCGTCCGTTTACGCCAATCCCGAGAACGTATACAACGGTTAGCTTAGCTGGAGAGCAGCCGACTAAGGCGTATACCTATTTAGGCTTTGATGCCATTGGCAAAACGCAAACCATCAATTCCGCTGTTATCATTAATATTTCATCCGCTTGGATCAATAAGGACATTGGGGTGAATAAGAGCGACAGCGAGGGGAAATCGTTTATATTGGATAATCAGGATCGTCTGCTGTCAGGCGATACCTTGCTGCCGAGGCAATTAAGCGACAAGGATAATGTTCTGCTAATCGATAAAATTAGAAATAAGGAATCCGGTTATATTGTCGCGGATTTTGAAGGCAAAAAATCACTTGTCTCCTATACCTCGCCGGATTCGCTGGACTGGCAATATGTACGCATTACGCCTTACAAGCAAGTAACCAAAGCGATCTATTCCATCCGCAATACGACGATTTTGATCGCTGCGGCTATTTTAGTCATCGGCTTGTTCATCTCATGGCTGCTGTCACAGATGCTGTACCGCCCTATTCATCAGATCATGAGCAAAATGAACATCCTGGAGACAGAGAAACGAAACAGCTCCTATACGATCAGGCAAAATATGCTGCGCAGCCTCATCCAAGGCTCGCAATCGTTGCAAACGAGCACCCAGCTTCAGAAGCTGTCAAATAACGGAATCACCTTTGATTTCAACTCACGATATCGTGTCATCCTGCTAAAAATTGACCAGCTTGCCGCCTTAAAGCAGACGCGCGGGGATGATTTGCATGTCTACAAATTCGCCATTATGAATATAAGCGGTGAAATTGGCCTTAAGCATTACCGGGTGGAAACCGTCGATATGGATGCCGACTATGTTATTATGCTTCTAAATCGGCTCGATGATACCGATGAGCCTGATGATGAGCTGCTTCGTGCGGTGCTCGTTCAAATACAGCAATCGTCCATGGATTATTTGAAAATTGGCCTCTCCGTTACTTACAGTCCGGAAGCATTCCAAGCGCAGCATCTCTCCCACCTCTATAAGCTGGTGAAGGAAGCATCGCAGCATCGCTTATTTTATGGGCATGGCTGCTTGATTGACGCTCAGGATATCATCAGCTTAAAATCAAAGGAGTATATTTTCCCGGTTGATCGTGAACGGAAATTAACGGATGCTTTAATGACTTCCAAAACGGAGGAAGCGAAGAAGCTGTTCGCGGAGATCGTGCAGGAGACGGCTTCGTTTCCGATTCATGTCGTGCAGCTTGCCATCTCGCATCTGACGATGACGGTCAACAATATTTTGTTTACGATACAGAAAAATAATAGTCTCGACGTTGAGGCGAGCCTCAGCATCCATATTCCTTCGCCGGACCATTTTGAAACGATTAATGAAGTGAATGACATTTTTTTCTCGCTGTTTGATGACATCCAAATGAAGCTGTCTGCGAAGCGCTCGACGAAGCAAACGGATTTAATTCGCAAGATCAACGAGCTCATTCAATGTGAATACGCGAATCCGAACCTCAGCTTGAACTGGATCGCCGATGAATTAGATATGTCCTCTATCTATTTAAGCAGGGTTTATAAGCAGCAGACGTTTAGCGCAATCGTTGATGTCATTAATAATGTGCGGCTGGAGAGGGCGCAGGAGCATTTGGAGAAGACCGATTGGTCTATCGTCGACATTGCGGTGAAGAGCGGCTATACGAGCAGCTCCTATTTCCATCGCTTGTTCAAAAAGAGCTTCGGTGTGACGCCCTCCGATTACCGGAAGATGAAGCTCGGTTAATCTGACATTCCTTATTACCAACAGAGAGGAGTAGATATTTTGAGCAGAAAGCAAGTCTTTACAGGCTCGCCTTGGGAACCCCTCGTCGGCTATTGCCGTGCCATTCGCATTGGCAATCGGATCGAAGTGGCCGGAACAACTGCCATGAAGGAAGGGGAGGTCGTCGGGGTCGGGGATCCCTACGAGCAAACGAAATACATTTTGCAAACGATCGAAAAAGCGCTGAATGAGCTTGAGGCTGAGATGTCCCATGTCGTACGGACAAGAATGTTCGTGACTGACATCTCCAAATGGGAAGAAATCGGCAGGGCTCATGGCGAGTTTTTCAAAAACATTCAGCCTGTTGCAACGATGGTGGAAGTAAAAGCGCTAATCGACCCGCTTTTGCTTGTTGAAATAGAAGTTGAAGCTATCATTGATTAGTAACGTTGCCTATTCCATTAAAAAGGCCGTGCAGGTGCAGGCTCGATTCCCTGCGCTCGCTCGGCTTTTTGGGCTTGCATCGCAAATGATTTCTCCTTATTAATCCCAGCGGGTCAATACAATCGGGCCTTCCTTTGTAATCGCTACCGTATGTTCGAATTGCGCTGCCCACGCCCCATCCCTCGTGCGGGCCGTCCAGCCATCCTGCGTAATGTAAACATCCGCCCTGCCTGCCGTAACGATTGGCTCAATCGTAATAACCATGCCTTCCTCAAGCTCTATTCCCTGGCCAGGTATGCCTCGATGCATGACCTCAGGATATTCATGCATGCTTCTGCCGATGCCATGACCGACGAACGACGTGACGACCTCAAAGCCAGCCCTCTCCGCTCTCGACTGCACCGCATAGCCTATATCGCCTAGCCGATTTCCGAGCTTAGCCTGCTTAATGCCGTCAAGCAGCGCTTGCTCTGCTGCAAGAAGCAGTTTTTCCGTAGCCGCATTCGTCTTGCCAATCGCGTAAGTCCAAGCCGAATCCGCTTTCCAGCCATTCAAGTCGGCTACCATATCAATGGTGACGATATCGCCTGTCTCAAGCGGCTCTGAATCGGGAAAGCCATGGCAGACAACCTCATTAACGGAAGCACACGTGGCAAACGGGTATCCCTTATAACCCTTCTGAGCCGGCGTTGCTCCACGGTCAAGCATGAACCGTTCAACAAACCGATCAATTTCCTGCGTCGTGACTCCCGGCGCTATCCTCTTCGAGAGTGCCTTGTGACAGGCAGCGACAATACGCCCAGCCTTGCGAATTCCCCGAATATGTTCCTTCGTTTTCAAATCCACTGCCATGTGTGTACTAACCTCCTTAAGGTTTTGCGAAGCAAAATCCACTTCGTAAGATAGACCAGGTTTTGAGGTAGCAAAAATCCTTCTTCGTAAACGTAGACCTAAGTTTTGCCGAGCAAAATCCACTTCACAGGTGTAACAGCAGTACGATAACAAGTAGATTTGTCTATGTATAACTTATTCGGGAAAAAGACTTCACATGCCGATCATATATGGCGAAATTATGTTTGAGGGGGGGTGAAAGCAACTAAAAAAGGAGGCAGATGCACCGTTATCTCCTAAAGTATGGTTTTATGTAAAATATTAGGTATTTTCAGGCGTGCAGCTAGACCGCAACATACATAACTTAATAACGTAAATGATTGTGATTAACACTTCTAAGCTAATCCGATTGTTTGGAAAATGAAAGGAAGGAACGATGATGAAACGAAGGTTTGCTCTAGTGTTTGTATTAATACCTTTAATAGCAGCAATCATCGCTTATAGCACAAAATCGGAAAAGGGCGATTATATCATCGAAAAAGGAATCAACGGCAATAACATTGCTACCATAACGGTCGTCCATCACCTCTCTGAAAAAGAAGCCAAAGCAAAATCCCTCTCCTATTTTCTGAATAATGAAGATAAAGATGACGTCATGGTCTATCACGTTAATGATATCGCTCTGTATAATGACTTGAATGTTGGTGAACGAGTAACGGTCAGAACTATGGGATACATCATGCAATCCTATCCGCCGCAAGCTGTAGCCGATGAAATCATTAGACATGACCAAGACGGTAATCAGTAGCCAATGTCCTAAACCGTCCATGATAAACAAAAAAGGCTTTGTAATCTGCCAAATGGCAGCTTACAAAGCCGTATTTTACATGATGAGTTAGCTGACCGAGGAGTTCATTCTGCCTAATTCATTTTCCACCAATGTCGTCAATTCATCCTCGTAGCCTCCGGTAATCCGGTACTTGCGAATATACTCCTTAACAAATTTACGCGGGTCCTTGGGTTGAAAAATTCTCGTGAGTTCCTTCAGGCTTTCCTTGACTTCATTCTGGCTATGCTTCGCCATGAAATCTCCTCCCCTTTACGTTGGATGGTCGTCCTAAACAGCATTATACGAGACCGCATGCGGCGATTACACCGCAAGAACCCCCATTCGGTGCAGGTAACTCCATGGCCAATGAGTCACAATGTTCGCATTTTTCTTACTATTATAACATTTTGATTTCCATTATGAAAGTGAACAATTATTAATCTGGCGGCGAGGCATGTTCGGGTTTGGTGTCCTTGCTATTCCCGCTATCCATTAGTTTTACTGGCTTGTTGACGTTAGGAGACGAGATATCGACGGACCGATGGGACGCTGAAGAGAGCCTGTCTTTACGAAACATTCTTAAATAGGCGATTACGCCAATAACGGCAACAATAATTCCGAAAGCAAGCACCAATGTTGTAACCCAGCCCTGAACCATATCCTCGCCTCCCTTCTCTTATTACTTTATCGGTAAAAAAACGAACAACTGTTAGTCATTTTTAAAGCCTTTATACTTTCCATATATTAGATATTATAACGAATCGGAAGCGGGCAAGCAAATTGCCCGCTTCCGCCCCCTAAATAATTCGATAGCTTCCCATTCCAAGGCCAAGCAGCTTGCCTCCGTCATCCTTCACCTGCGCTTGCAGCGTCAGCGTTCGTTTGGTTCGATGCACCAGCTCTGCCTCGCACACAACTACGCCGCCTTTGCTGCTGGCAAGAAACTGTGTGTTTAAATTCGCCGTAACCGTCCGCTCATCCGGTACTGCCAGCATGACCACGAGGCCCATTGCATTGTCCAGAAGCGACATAAGTACTCCGCCGTGAACGATGCCAAGCAAATTCAAATGCCGCTCTGAAGCGTCCAGGCAGATGGTTGCCTTATTGCCATTCGCCTGCACAACCTCGCACCCGAGCACTCCCCAGAACGTCGCTTGCGCACGCTCCGCAAGCCTAGTCAGGTGACCGGCCTGATCCGCCTGTTGAATAAACCAATCCTCATCCATGCCGTTCACTCTCCCTTGTCCTCGGCAGACTGCTTCTCCGCTTCCTCCTCCTGCAGCTTCCGGCGAAGCACTTTTCCGATCATCGTTTTTGGAAGCGTTTCCCGAAAGGAATAGTGATGCGGCACCTTATAGGACGCTAACCGTTCTCTGCACCAGCGATCCAGCTGATAGCTCGAAACCTGCCAGCCCTCCTTAAATACGATAAATGCTTTCACCGTCTCGCCCCTGTATTCATCCTTCACGCCAATAATTGCTGCTTCGCGAACAGCCGGATGCTCAAACAGCACCTCCTCTACCTCGCGCGGATAAACGTTGAACCCGCCTGCAATGATCACATCCTTAATCCGATCCATTACGGTAAAGAAGCCATCTGCATCCATCGTCCCGAGATCGCCTGTATACAGCCAGCCATCCCTCAGCACTTGATCGGTTTCCATAGGCTTATTCCAGTATCCCTGCATAACCTGCGGGCCGCGTACGACTAGTTCGCCAAGCTCGCCTATCCCCAATCTTTCACCGGTTTCCGGGTCGATCACAGCGGCGTCGGTATCGGGGAGAGGTATGCCAATCGTGCCGATTTTGCGATGTCCCCATATCGGATTGGCATGCGTCACAGGGGAGGCCTCCGAGAGGCCGTAGCCCTCAATAAGCCTGCCGCCGGTCATCGCCTCGAACTGCTCCTGCACCTCAAGCGGCAATGCCGCCGAGCCGCTTATGCATACGTTAATAGAGGAGAGATCCGTTTTGGAAGCGGCCTTATGATTGATAAGCGCGACATACATCGTGGGCGCCCCAGGAAAAATCGTCGGCTTCTGCTGATTGATTGTTTGCAGCACCGTCTCTACTTCAAAACGCGGAAGCAGAATAAGCGTGCCTGCGCGCAGCACCGACATATTCATTAATACCGTTAATCCGAATACGTGAAACAAAGGCAGCGCCGCAAGGAAACGTTCCTTGCCATCCTCCGCCTTATAGCACCAAGCAGAAATTTGCATCGTGTTCGCAATGAGATTGCCATGCGACAGCATCACGCCCTTTGGCGTGCCCGTCGTACCGCCTGTATATTGAAGCACCGCAAGCTCGGCGCTCTTGGCAGGCGCGGGCAGAAGCGTTTGAGGCAGCTTCGCGGACAGCAGCTTCTTATAACCGACTACGCCAAAGCTGCCATATGGAATATCCGCACGAAAGCCCTCTTTGCGCTGCTTAAGGGGGTAGAGCAAATTTTTCGGAAACGGAAGTCCATCCTTAATTGACGTAATGATGGCATGCCTAAGCTTCGGCAGCGGCCCCTCCTCAGGAAGCTTGCCTCGCACCCGTGACAAGCGCGGATAGAGCAGATCAACCGTAATGATGGCGACGGCTCCGCTATCAGCCAGCTGATGCTCCAGCTCGCGCTCGACGTAGAGCGGATTCGTCTGTACGACGATGCCGCCTGCAAGCAGCACGCCATAATAGGCTATAACGGTCTGCGGACAATTCGGAAGCATAATCGCCACGCGGTCTCCTTTGGCTATGCCAAGCGAAAGGAGACCGTAGGCGAGGCGGACAGCATCATCATGCAGCTGCTTATAGGTCACGGTTTTGCCAAGGAAATGAACCGCAGTATGGTTCGGATGGCTTTTAGCCGCATTCAATAAAAATTGGACGATGCTCTGATCGGGATAGCTCTGCGAAGGAGAAACCTCCTTCGGGTAATGATGTAGCCATGGACGCGCGAGCTTTTCAGCTTCGGCGGGCGGTTGTTCGGGCAAAGACGGGTCTTCCGGTCTGAGCGAATCCATTCATGCTCTCCCCCTTCACACGACATAATGCTCACTGCGAATGACGCGAGCGGCAATCGATCGCTTCAAAGCTACCGTATCCGATAGCGGCGCGCGCATAAGCTTCTTCAGAATCGAAAGCTGCATTTGCAGCCCGTCTCCCTGCTCCAGAGCGGCAAGCGCAAGCTTCGCCAGCGACTCCACCTTCTCCATGGACTCCTGCACGAAAACCGTCGTCATCGCAATGACATTCTCCGTTTTTTCAGAGACGACGCCGCCGCTTTGCTTCCAAATTTTTTGGGAGCGCAGCAGCGCGCTTTCCATGGCAAATATGTTGATCATTAAATCGGCAAGCGAGCAAAGTACCTCCTGCTCCTGCTCAAGCCGCAGTCCGAGCTTCTGAACAGCAAGGCCGCCAATGGCGAGAAACGTCTTTTTCGCCTGCGCGACGCGGTACGCTTCCTTGCTAAGCGGCTTCTCAAACGGCGGTAGCGGCATCGGCTGCACCAGCTCAGCTTGCAATGCACGCGCTTTGCGCAGCAGCGGCAGCTCGCCCTTCAAAGCCTTCTTCATAAGCGTGCCGGGAATGAGCATCCGGTTAATTTCGTTCGTCCCTTCAAAAATCCGATTGATCCGCGAATCCCGATATATCCGCTCAACCTTATACTCGCGAATGTAGCCGTAGCCGCCGTGAATTTGCACCCCTTCATCCGCAACAAAATCGAGTGCTTCGGATGCAAACACTTTGACGATCGAACATTCTATCGCATACTCCCCGATCGCCTTCGCGATCTTCATGCCATCGTCCGCCGCTTCGCCGCTGAGCTCCGTTGCCTTCAGCATCGCATCGATCCAGCCGGCAGTCCGGTAAACCATGCTCTCCAGCACGTACGTGCGAATGTTCATGTCGGCAAGCTTGGCGCCAATAAGCGGATAGGCTGAGATCGCCCTCCCGAATTGCTTGCGCGTATTGGCATAAGCCGATGCCAGCTCGATCGTCTCTTTGGAGGAGCCAAGGCAGGCAGCTCCAAGCTTGAACCGTCCGATGTTCAAAATGTTAAAGGCGATATGATGCCCTTTGCCAACCTCCCCCAGCACGTTTTCCACGGGAACCTGCACGTCTTCAAAAAATAAAGGACGTGTTGACGAACCCTTGATGCCCATCTTATGCTCCTCTGGCCCAATACTGAACCCCGACATTTCCTTCTCGACGATAAAAGCGGTGAAATGCTCCCCGTCAACCTTCGCATAGACGATAAACAAATCGGCAAAGCCGGCGTTCGTTATATACAGCTTGGAGCCGTTCAGTACATAATGCTTGCCGTCATGAGACAGCCTCGCTGTCGTCTTGGCTCCTAAAGCATCCGAGCCAGAGGCCGGCTCGGTTAAGCAATAAGCCGCAATGCGTTCTCCCGTTGCAAGCGCTGGGAGGTAGGCTTCCTTTTGCGCCTTCGTACCAAAAAACACGATTGGCAGCGTGCCGATGCCCGTATGGGCGCCTACCGATAGCGCAAACGATGATGCCCGCGCTAACGTTTCCGCCAGCAGCGTCGTGCTCACCTTATCTAGTCCTAATCCGCCGTATGGCTCCGGCACATCGGCGCCCAGCAAACCCAGATCGCCGGCTTTGCGCATCAGCTCTACGGTCAAGTCGTAGTTCAGCGCTTCCAGCTCCGCATCGCGCGGCGTAATTTCAGCCTCCAAAAACTGCTGTGCCGCTTCCCCCATCATCCGCTGCTCATCCGTAAAATCCTCGGGCGTCACAACCGATTCCGGCATACTGTCCTCCACGACAAACCGTCCGCCAAATCGTATCGTCTCCGTCATGCCGCAGGTCTCCCTTCAGTCAAATCGTTTATTAGGACCGTAAATAATAATGGGCCTTAATGTTTAATAGAATGAGCTGTTCATGCGATTCAGCTGCCATACACTTCGATCACTCCGGCTGCTCCCATCCCTCCGCCTACGCACATCGTCACGACGCCGATCCCGCCGCCTCTGCGGCCAAGCTCGTGTATGAGCGACACCGTCAGCTTTGTTCCCGTACAGCCAAGCGGATGCCCAAGCGCGATCGCGCCGCCGTTCACATTGACCAGCTCGGGATTGATGCCAAGCTCCCGTATAATCGGAACGCATTGTGCGGCAAAGGCTTCGTTAAGCTCGAAGAGATCGACCTGATCAAGCGTAATGCCTGCCTTGCCCAGCGCTTTAGGCACCGCTTCGATTGGACCGATGCCCATCACCTCGGGCGCGACGCCAGCTACGCTGTAGCTCCGGAAAACGGCGAGCGGACGCAGGCCCAGCTCCTTCGCGCGCGCCCGGCTCATCACGATAACGGCGGCTGCTCCATCGCTCATTTGCGAGGTATTGCCTGCCGTAACTGTTCCCTCTCTCGCGAACGACGGTTTAAGCGGCGCTAGCGTCTGAACGGTCGTCTCCGGCCGCACCCCTTCGTCGGTATCAAATTGAAAAACTTTCGACCAAGGCCGTCCTGCATCGTTCACGCCCGAACGGCTTGCGGTTATTGGCACGATCTCCGCTTGGAAGCGCCCTGCATCAATAGCTGCCGCTGCCTTGCGATGGCTTGACGATGCGAAGGCATCCTGCGCTTCGCGCGTCACGCCGTAGCGGCGGGCAACCTCTTCAGCCGTATGCCCCATGCCCATATATACTTCAGGTCTCGTATCTACGATGGCCGGATGCGGTGAAAGCTTAAAGCCCGTCATCGGCACATGGCTCATGCTTTCCACGCCGCCAGCCGCAATGATATCGGCATCGCCAAGCCGAATGCGCTCCGCTGCATAAGCGATGGCCTGCAGCCCCGATGCGCAAAACCGATTAATGGTGACGGCCGGCGTCGTAACCGGCAAGCCCGAATAGAGCGAGATAGTGCGGGCCATGTTCAGCCCTTGCTCGCCTTCGGGCATCGCGCAGCCGATAATCACATCCTCAATAAGCTCAGGCGATAAGCCGGGCAGCCTCTCCAGCGCGCCTTGCAGCACCGCCCGCCCCAGATCCTCCGCCCTTGTCTCCGCCAAGCTGCCCTTCGATGCTTTGCCGACCGCCGTCCTCACCGCAGCAACGATAACGGCATCGCGATCGTGTTCTTCAAACGGTGATGAAGCTGACATTTTCGCTCTCCTCCTTTGGAATAGACTTTAGTTCCGCAGCGGCTTGCCCGTTGCGAGCATATGACTCATGCGATCCTGCGTTTTCCGCTCGCCGCAAAGGCTGAGGAACGCTTCGCATTCCAGATCGAGCAAATACTGCTCGCTCACCTCAGCGCCCGGCTGAATGTCGCCGCCTGCGAGCACAGCGCCAAGCTTGCCGGCAATAAGCGCGTCATGCTCGCTAATGTAGCCGCTTAGCTGCATCGCTTGCACCGCTACCTTAAGCACCGCATTGCCTTCACGCCCGGCAACGCGAATGCGCCCCTCCGCTGGCGGCGAGTAGCCCGCCCGGTCCAGCTCCAGCACCGCCCGCTTCGCTTCGGCGATGCGCGCCTCCTGCCGCATAATGACCGTATCCTGCGGCCGCATCAATCCAAGCCCTCTAACCTCATAGCCGCTAGAGGAGGTTTTGGCCATCGCTATCGTCTCGAACAGCGCGTTCAAATGCGGCTGCAGGTCTCCGCCCGGCTTGCCGCCATTCGCTATAAGAGCCCGTTCAGCCGCCATCGCAGCCGCTTCCTTGCAGCCCCCGCCCGCAGGAATAAGGCCCACTCCCGTTTCCACGAGTCCAAAATAGGTCTCTGGCGAATACACAATGCGATCGGCAGGCAAGCAGGCTTCTACCCCGCCGCCGAGCGTCATCCGGTGCGGCGCAGCAACGACTGGACGGTCAAGCCGCTTCAGATCGAGCATGCTGCCCTGGAAGAATCGGATAATATCCTCGACCTCATCCCACTCGCCGTTCTGCGCTTCCATCAGCAGAAGCATCAGATTCGCTCCGACGCAAAAATTCCGTCCTTCATTCGCGAGCACCAGCCCGCGCCAATTTTGCGATACCTCCTTCACGCTTTGCCGAATGGCGGATAATATGTCGCCCCCGATCGCATTGTTCGGTGAATGAAATTCGAGCAGCACAACGTCATCCCCAATGTCGATCAAGCTTGCGCCCGACGTGGAGAGCACTGTTTTGCCGGAAGCCTTTAATCCCGCTAAAGAAATCGAGTCCGCTTCCGCTTCTTCCTGCTTGTATGCGCCGCTTGCCGAATAGACCCGTTCGCTGCCCTCCGTCTTATAAAAGCTTTCATGGCCCGCTTCCAGCCAAGCCCTTACCCAAGCCGGTACTTCCTCGCCCTCCTTCTCCATCTGCTGCACCGATTCCCGAAGCCCAATCGCATCCCAAAGCTCGAACGGACCAAGCTCCCAGTTAAAGCCCCAGCGCATCGCGCGGTCGATATCCGAGATGGAATCCGCAATGACACCAACTTGAGCGGCGGAATAGAGCAGCGTTTTTTTGATCGTCGACCATGCGAACTGCGCATAGCGGTCACGAGGATCAGTTCGAAGCAGCGCTTTCACCTTTGCGGCCGCGCCCTTCGCCGCTTTGGAGGCATCAATAACTGGAGAGCCAACAGGGCGCTTCGGCCCGTACTCGAGCGTATCCAGCTTAAGCGATTCAATCTCGCTGCCGCCTTTCCCCTTCACCTTCTTATAAAAGCCGGCTCCAGACTTCTCGCCCAGCCTTCCGGATGCTACGAGCTGCTCCAGCAGCGGCGGCCTTGCAAACACAGCCTGCTCCGCTGGGTCGCTGCTTCTCTCCCGCACATTGTCCACGACATGAAGCAGCGTATCGAGCCCGACCAGATCAAGCATGCGCAGCGTCGCCGTCTTCGGCCTGCCCATCGCAGGCCCGGTCAAGGCGTCTGCCTCTTCTACCGTCAACCCAAAGCGCAGCGTATCCTCGAGCGTGACGAGCATGCCGTACGTTCCGATCCGGTTCGCAATGAAGTTTGGCGTATCCTTCGCAATTACGACGCCTTTGCCGAGCCGCTTCTCGCAAACCTCCTTCAGCAATCCCACGACCTCGGGAGAAGTGTCTACGGTCGGAACGATCTCGACGAGCTTCATATACCGCGGCGGGTTAAAAAAATGCGTCACGCCAAAATGCTGGCGAAATTCCTCGCTCCGGCCCTCAACCATCGACGCTGCCGACAAGCCCGACGTGTTGGTAGAGACGATGGCTCCGGGCTTGCGAGCCGCTTCAATCGCTGCCAGCACCTCTCGTTTAATATCCAGCCGCTCAACAACCGCTTCAACGATCCAATCCGCCTCGCCAAGCGATTCCAAATGATCGGTTAAATTTCCTGGCGTGATGCGTGAAGACCAAGACGGGTCATAGAGCTGCGCAGGCTGCGCCTTGCCCATTCTGGCAACGGCAGCGCTTGCCAGCCGATTGCGCACCTTGGCATCCGAGAGCGTCAGCCCCTTCCGCTCCTCCTCTTCCGTAAGCTTCTGCGGGACCACGTCCAGCAGCACGACATGCATGCCCGCATTCGCAAGATGTGCGGCGATGCCGGCACCCATTACGCCTGAGCCGATAACGGCGGCTCTGCGAATGGAGCCGGCGTTTTTTTGCGACGCTTGTAACGTCATAGGCAGCCTCCTTCTTTTTCTTACATTCCAAGTTGCAACTTATTTACTCGCCAAAAACACTCTCGGCAAGCAGCTCCGCCACATCGCGTGCGATCACTTTCTCATCCGCAGACAACGCCTTCAGGCCATCCTCCATCATCGTGAGACAATACGGGCAAGCAGAGCTGATGACAGTCGGCTTCACCTCCAATGCTTGCGCGGTTCTCGCAAGGTTGACCCGCGTGCCCGAATGCTCCTCCATCCACATTAATCCGCCGCCCGCGCCGCAGCACATCCCGTTGGAGCGAGAGCGCTCCATCTCCTCGATCGTCACTCCCGGAATGGCTCTAAGCAGGCTGCGCGGCGCCTCGTAGGTGTCGTTGTAGCGACCGAGATAGCAGGAATCATGTACCGTCACGCGCTCGTCAATCGTATGCACCGGCTGCAGCGAGCCCTCCGCAAGCAAACGCGCAAGCAGCTCGGTATGATGCTCCACGACGATGTCTGGGCAGAGGCCAAAATCGGGATATTCATTTTTGAACGTGTTGTAGGTATGCGGGCAAGCGGTCACGATTTGCTTGACGTCATACTTGCTGAGCGTCTCTATGTTCTCGCGGCACAGCTCTTGAAAAAGCAGCTCATTGCCGATCCGCCTTGCCGTATCGCCCGAGCTTTTCTCCTCAAGGCCAAGTGTCGCGAAGCTGACTCCCGCTTGGTCAAGCAGCCGGACCAAATCGTACAAAACGCGGCGGCTCCGCATATCGTAGGCCCCCATTGAGCCCGCCCATAGCAAAATGTCTGCCTTTTTGCCCTGCTGCTTCAGCTCCTGCATCGTTACGACCCTTATGCCGGTGCGGCTCTCGCAATCGGCAATCCAAGCTGCCCGCTCGGCGCGCGGCAGGCCCCACGGATTGCTCTGGCGCTCGATGTTCTGAAGCGCTCTCTGCCCGTCGGATGGCAGCCTGCCTTCCATCAATACCAGATAACGGCGCATATCGATGATTTTGTCGACATGCTCATTGCCGACTGGACACTGCTCCTCGCAATTGCGGCATGTCGTGCATGCCCAAAGCTCCTCCTCGGTCAGCACCTCTCCGATCAGCTCCACCTCCTCCGGCTTTGCGCCATCCCTCACGCTCCATGCACCTCCCTGCGCCGCCATCGTCGGTTCGATATTTGTCGCTCCCTCGGATTCTGTCTCCCATGCAGGAAGAACTGCTCCCATCACATGGGCGTAAGGGGCATTTGTTTTGGACTGCCATATGCTCGCAGGAAGCCACGGCGATTTCGACGTAATGGCGGCTCCTTTTTCGGTCAAATGATCCCTTAGCTTTACGATCAGATGCATCGGAGACAGCAGTTTCCCGGTACTCGCAGCCGGGCAAACGTTGGTGCAGCGTCCACACTCAACGCAGGCATACAAATCAAGCATCTGCTTTTGCGTAAAATGCTCTACCTTCCCCGCGCCGAAGGACTCTGCCTCCTCGTCCTCCAAATTCAGCGGCGTAAGGCGGCCGGGCGGCGTGCTGCGCCGGAACCACAGATTGACCGGAGCAGTCAGCAAATGAAAATGCTTCGACTGCGGCACATAAACGAGGAAGCCCAGCAGCACAATCAGATGCAGCCACCAAAACAGTTCAAATCCCGCATGGGCTGCCGCGCTTTGCGGCTGTACGCCCATGCCCTCGAGCAGCATAGCCAGCTGATTGCTTACCGGGGCATAGCTAGCTTCTACGATAGAAGCTTTTGACCCGCTCACCGAAGCCAGACGTTCGAAGGCTAAAGAGAAAAGAATCGTGAGCATCAAGGAGCCGATAAACCACATGACAAGCGACGGCTTCCAGCCCCTTTTTAACCGAGGCAGCCTTTCCCCGTAACGACGAAATGCGCCATAAAGAACAGCCGCAAACACAAGCGTTACCGTCATCTCCTGCGTCAGCGAGAACCCGTTATAGTAGGGCAGCGGGAGCGGCACACCTTCGTTCAGCCCTTTCCAAATCAAGTCCAGCGCGCCAAACTGAAGCACAATAAAGCCGTAAAAATAAACCAAATGCATGATTCCGCTTCGTACATCGTTCAGCAGCTTGCGATGGCCGAGCACTTGGCCGCTGAAGCTGGTTTTGCTGCTTTTCGGCTCGCGTTGATACCGCTTAAACACCGTCGGCACCCCTAGCCTCATGTACAAAACGCGCCTCTGCACAACAAGCACGAACATAGAAACAGCAATGAGCACGACCGCCGCAAACAATGTCCATTTTCCCCAGACCAGCCAGTGATCGACCTGCTTTAATGCCAATAACGTTGGCATATGCCTCGCCCCCTCTTATATGCCGGCTCATGGAACAAGCACCAATGCGCGAAGTAGTCGGACAAGCTTTAGAACGCTTTCAAAATAGCCGCGGTGCTCCATGTATATGAGCTTTTTGCTTTGAACATGCCGCTCGCAAGGCGAATGCGTACGGTCTATTCATTTGCCAATCGACATATCGTAGCAATGATGGACGTGTTAACCAAATATCGAAATAAGTGAGGGAGCTTCTATGCTGAAAATAGTGGTGCTTCTCAAGCAAACGTTCGATACCGAGGAGAAAATCGTCGTAACGGAGACGGGTGTCGATGAAAGAGAAGCCAAATTTGTCATTAATCCTTACGACGAGTATGCGCTGGAGGAGGCGCTTCGCCAGCGCGAGCAGCACGGCGGCGAGGTGATCGTCGTTACCTGCGGACCCGAGCGGTCGCAAGAGGCGCTCCGCACTGCGCTGGCGATTGGAGCGGATGAAGCGATACGGCTGGATAGCTCGGCCTTGCCTGATGACGGCACCCCCATCGCTGCTGCGCTGGCTGCCGTCATTGAGCCGCTCGCTCCCGATCTGCTGCTAGCGGGCTTATTCGCGGTCGATAGCGGCGCCGGAAGCGTGGCGCTTCAAGTGGCTGAACGGCTTTCCCTGCCGCATGCCACCTCCGCTGTTAAGGTCACCATTGTTACTGCGGGTGAGCTAGGCACACTGCCAGCGGATGGAGTGCTTAGCGCTCCTGTATCGGTAACTGCCGCGCGGTACGCTTTAGTCGAGCGCGATATCGAAGGCGATACGGAAACCGTATCGATCCCGCTGCCGGCGCTCATTACAGCGCAGCAAGGCTTAAACGAGCCGCGGTATCCGTCGCTGCCGGGCATTATGAAGGCAAAGCGCAAGCCGCTTCGCATCGTGACGCTCGACGAGCTGACTGGCAGCGGCGCGCTCACAGCTGAAAGCGTTGCACCGCGAACCACTCGCTCGAAGCTGCTCCCGCCGCCGCCACGGGCAGCGGGCAAACGTATCCCCGGTGCTCCGGCGGAGCAAGCGAGCGCGCTTGTTTCGTTGTTGAGGGAAGAAGCGAAGCTTCTTTGAGGCTGGAGATTTGTGCTGCGTTGTGTTTGTGTTTGCAGCGTGGGGGGCTAGGGAGGAAGTGAAGCTTCTTTGAGGTTAAACCTCGGGCAAGCCGCGTTGTATAGGCAGCGTGGATGGTGGAGTTGATTGTGATGATGGAAGAAGCGTAAGTTAGCATGGCTACGTTGCAGTTTGTGCAACAGAATCGCATATGAAGCTGAGTTTGCTCCTCTACACTGCAGTTTGTGCAACAGAATCATCCATTGATAAGCTCTAGAAGAGTTCAGTGAACCATTCTATTGCATAAGTGCAACGTAGCCCGTGAATGAGGCTCTGATGTCAGGTTTCTATTGCATAAACCGCAGCGTAGAGCTGGTTCGGAACACAAAGGCGGGGGAATGCGTGGCTGCGTAAGTCGCTACGCAGGAGTAATTGAAGGAACTAGTTGTAGGAACAATTGAAGTAATCAAATAGTTGGTAGCCGTATTTGAAGTAATCAGTTCGTTCGCTTTAGCAACTGAAGTAACCCAGTTCGCTCCTAGCAGCATTTAAGTAACCCGTTAGTTTATAGCAGTCACATCACGTTCTCAGTAATAAAGTTATGGGAGAGGAGCAGCATCCTATGTCCAAAACGATTCTCGTATTTGCAGAAAGCCGGGACGGCGTACTCCGCCGCGTGGCGCTGGAAGCACTCGGCGCAGCACGGCGGCTTGCAGGCAAGGACGGCGCTGTCCATGCCGTCCTTGCCTGCTCCGGCGGCGCGGCGGAAGAAGCCGCCGCGCTAACCGCGCGGGGGGCGGACGTCGTGCATATCGCCGACGATCCTTCCCTCCGCGCCTTCGCGCCCGAGGCGTACATCGCCGCCCTTGGCGCAGCCATGGCTGCGGTGCAGCCGGACGCGCTGTTGCTCGGCCACACCGCTATGGGGCGCGAGCTCGCGCCCCGCGTGGCCGCGGCCCATGGCGCCGGCCACATCGCTGACGTCATCGCCATCGAAGCATCTGACGATGGCGATGACGCCTTATTCATTCGCCCGCTCTACGCCGGCAAGGCGTTCGAGCGGCGCAGCTTCGTGCCGGGCTATCCGTGGGTCATCACGGTGCGCCCGAATAATTTGCCGGCGGCGGAAACCCTGGACGCCGCCGATATTACTGGCACCGCCCAGGCTCTGCCGTTCACGGTGCCTCCGCTCTACACCGCCGTGCGCAGCCTTGTGCGCCGCACCGGCGGCCAGCTGGATCTCGCCGAAGCCGACATCGTCGTATCCGGCGGTCGAGGCGTGCGCAGTGCAGCAGGCTTCGAGCCGCTGCAAGCGATGGCCGCCGCGCTCGGCGGTGCTGTCGGCGCCTCGCGCGGCGCCTGCGATGCCGGCTACTGCGACTATGCGCTGCAAATCGGGCAAACCGGCAAGGTGGTTACCCCGCAGCTTTATATCGCATGCGGCATCAGCGGCGCCATTCAGCATCTGGCCGGCATGAGCCAATCGCGCGTCATAGTCGCCATCAACAAAGACCCCGACGCTCCGATATTCGGCGTCGCGGATTACGGCATCGTAGGTGATTTATTCGAGGTCGTGCCACTTCTGACGACAGAGCTCGAACGCGCCCGCGCTTAGCCTCTTTTCATGTAATCTGATTATCTGTTGTGCCGCGCCTAGCCTCTTTTCATGTAATCTGATTATCTGTTATGCCGCGCTTAGCATCTTTCATGCAAACTGTCATCACCCCAATCGCGCCTAGCCACCTTTCAGTAATCTATACCAGCCCAACCTCTCCCATACTATCCATAACGCGCCCGCCCCTGCTGCCGCTGACCATCAGCGCCCGGCAGGGGCATTCCCTTTTTCGAACAAAAAAAAGGCATTATCTCAATCGGCTCAACCTCATAAGAAGCTCGCCAATTGAAATAACGCCTTATATTGTTACGGCCTCGCGCTTAGGCGAAATCCGGACGGATCTCGCGGATGCAATCCGGCGACTCGTACAAATCATCATGCACCGCATTGGTTACAGGGTAGGCACGCATGAGGTAGGAATCCATCGCTTCCAGATGCTTGCGCAAGCCGCTAAATTCCGTAATGCGCGGATTGAGCCAGTCCTCGATGCCCTCCTCGTCCAAAATAACCGGAACGCGAGGCTGCCACACGGACATCGCACCTGTTGAAGCGGCGGTAATCATCGTGAAGGCACGCACTTCTTTGCCGCTCACATTTTTCCAGCAGTCATAGATGCCTGCGATGCCAAACAGCTTCTGGCTCGGAACGACGATGTGCATCGCCCGCGGGTCACGCTCTTTCCCGAACTGCTTTTGCCCAAAAAAACCGCTGCACGGCAGCACGCATCTTTGTCTCCGCAGCATGCGCTCCAGAAAGGGCTTCTCTGATAGCGTCATATGATCCGCATTGATCGCATCCTTCGCCCAAAAAGGGAACAGCCCCCATCTCGACTCCTGCATCGTTCTTTGATCAAAACGATCATTCATTACGATAGACACCGTCTGAGTCGGCGCCACATTGAACCGGTTCGTATGCCCCCGTATCACCTTGCCTACCTGAAACATCTCCACCATATCGCCTAATTCTGCCGTTAACGAAAACCGTTCAATCATCGCGACCACCCTTTTCACGTTGTTGAATCCAGTTTTTGTTAAAGGGTCGAAAATTATGCAACGCTTCTGGTCAAAATGATCGGGTCGGCAACAGCGGCAGCTGACGCTCGTTTTCTATTCCCATACCCACTGCACCCGAGCATTCTCATACAGCAGTGATATTCCTAAACACACCTACATCGTAAAACGTTTTCGGAATTTTAGCGGAGGCATGCCTGTGTGCGAGGCGAACAGCCTAGAGAAATGCGGCGTTTGCCGGAAGCCGGTTTCCTCCGCAACCCGCGCAATCGTCCAGTCCGTCTTGATAAGCAGCAGCTTAGCCTGATCGAGCCTGTAATACAGCAAATATTGCTGCGGCGTGCAATCAAATACCTCTGTCATGCAGCGTGTAATATAGTTGGTATGCAGCTGCAGCACATCGCTTAGCATCGTGTTGCTGATTGGGCTGCGGTAATTCAGCTTCAAATAAGCAGCCGCCCGCTCCGCAACCGATACCGCGGCCTTAGCCGCATCCGAGCGCCAGCCCTCATCCAGCATTTGCAGCAAATGCAAAAATCGCTGCTGACGATCCCAGAACGCGCCATGCGACGAGCTCTTTGCTGCTTCATGCAGCTGCGAGAAAATAAGCCTCGCTTCATCCGGATAGGTAAGCTTCATTTTTTTCGGCAGCCGAATCGCGTACGTATAGTAGTCGCCTCTCAGCGAGCCGCTTTGGTTGCCTACCGTTTCCTCCCAAGCGCCCACCGTCTGAAAATGAATCCAATCAAACACGGTATCCTCCTCGCACGGACGAGTGGAATAATGCCAGCGGTCCGGCCTTAGAATGAGCACATCGCCCGGCCCAAGCGTCCAGCGGTGATTATCCTCTGCTACATGCAGCGCTCCCTGATTGACGAACAATAAATCAAACACGCCTAGGTTTGTACGATTAGGATGCTCCTCGCCAGCGCGATAGGTTATTCGGTTTGATTCTATGAAAAACGGCAAAGGCGGTGACCGAAAAGTTAGCAATAATTCCTCTGACAACCTAATCTCTCCTTCTAAAGTTTTGCAGAGCAAAACTTACTTCGTAAGCATATGCTTAGTTTTGCATAGCAAAACAAAACTCTTATTCAGCTCCCATGTGTAAATATGCAAAAAATGACTAATGCCCATCTTACTTGAAAACCGTTTCATTTGTCTACAACAAAACAAAGCCCCCTCATTTTCGCGTCAGGAAAATGACTGAGAGCTTAGCTGTAACTATCCTATTGTTTTTCCACTTTACATGACTAGCTGTACCGATCGGCCTGGATTAACCTTGAATACATCCACGTCTGGCAGCAAGCTTTTGATCAAATACATATAATCATACGACCGCTCCAGCGATGCTTCGTCTGGCACAAACACCGTGCGCTTGCCATTCAGCAGCGACAAAACCTCAATCCGAATCGGAAGCTTCCCGAAGGCGCTCATGCAAAATACCGACGTCATATGAAATAATAAATCGAGGGAATCCTGATCGGTATCTATGGCAAGCTTCTGCACGATGTAATCGTCAGCAGCGCCTTCGATGTCGACGGAAACCAAATGAAAAATTTGCGATAGCTCCAAATCCAGCTCATCCACATAGGCAGTCAGCTGCTCATAAAATATAATCGGCATGCTTGGACATGAGCCGCCAAGCAGAAAGGCCGTCAAATGCGCTTTAACCATTTGCTTCATTTGCAAAAAATGCTCATCCGAATGGAATTTATAATTTCGGTTCGTCCACCAGCGCTCCACCGCAGCCTCTATCGCGGCCTGTGTACGCGCTTCTTCAGGAAGCCTATAAAAGTCATTCACGCTGTGACTTGCCGCGAACTGGACCATTTGCCGCCAGTTTACGTCGTTTTCCCGCATACCCGATTTCCTTTTTGCGAATCTTTCAGGGCAGCGCAGCAGCTCTTCCAGCTTATAATCTTCAATTCTTAATACCGTTGGCAGTTGCTCCATCATCACATAGGCCGCCCTTCACGCTGAATTATCCGGCAACCGCTGCAAGGCCTGCTATTTGACGGCCTAAGCTTCTGCCCTGCTCTTTCTCTTCTTCCGATGGATTATATTCAAACTTGATGCATTCGCCGGCGATCTCTGCGCCAAGCTCCTTCAGCTTCGCTTCAATCGTATCGACCGCGCCGCAATAAATCGGATAGGAGGTGTCTCCCGATCCAAATACAGCCGCTTTCTTGCCGCTTAAATCAAGGGTTTCCAACGCTTCATAGAAATCAAGAAACTCATCCGGCAGCTCGCCGTCCCCCCATGTGTACGCGCCAATGATGATGCCATCATAATCGTTAAGCTCCTCAGCGCTTGCATCGAATGCTTCCTTAGATACAACCTCCGCGCCCGCTTCCTTTGCTCCCTCAGCAATAGCCTCAGCCATTTCTTCCGTATTCCCTGTCATGCTCGCATATACGACAAGTACTTTTGGCATTTGCGATTCCTCCGCTTCCTGTTTCTTAGTCTCATATACTTACCGTCTGAATGCCTTGAAAAAGCGTGGCCAAGTATAAATTGCCGCCCTGCATGTCGATATCGGTTACCGGGCAGCCCAGCTTAACGGACAGCAGCGTGACTTGACTGCAAATGTAAGCAAGCTGAAATAGTCCTCGATCTGTACATACATAGATGTCATTCCCCTTGGCCAGCACGGAAAAAATAAAAGGCTTGCCGAAGCGCACACGGTCAAACCTGCCTTTCTTATCCCCGATTAGGAGCTCGCCTTGCTCGCTCGTGCCGATCAAATGGCCTTTGAACACCACTAAGCTCGTGACGCTAGTTTCCAGCTCAAAATGCGCCCAATCATCCATAAAGCGATCATAGAGCGAGACTCCGCTATCATGCGCAATGATTAGATATTGAGGCAGATTGATAAAATCATATACTCGCTTCTCGTTGCACGCGATTTGCTCCCATCTGGAGCTTGCTTTGGACCAGAGTCCATATTCCGTGGCAGCGTAGCTGCTTCCGCCAATTTTGCGATATTGATAGCAAGGAATCGTTAAGCCATCATTCTCCCACGCATCTCCATTCCATTCATATAAGCCGCTGCTCGTGCAGGCGTGCAGCAGCTCATGCTGGAGCTGCAGCCGGTTTACGTTAGCCTGCTCTTCCATCCCATGATCGAGCTTCTTCCAGTTGCTCTGCGCATCGATTTGATAAATTCCGTGGCCGACTGAAGCCGCGAACAAGCAGTCGGGTCCTGCCTTTACCGATGAGAAAGGAAAGAGCATCCAATTCCAAGGCTTGCTTGTTTCAGTCTGCATTTCTCTAGCTCCTTCCGAAAAATATCACTTAATCGTATAGCGTAATGCAGCGTTATTGTTTTTTTATTTTTGCTCCCGTGCTCCGGCAATTGAACCGTTAGGGACCGTTTTTGATGCGCAGATCCCATGATCCGCTGCTTCCAATTGTCTTCCTTTTGCAGCAGGAACGCCGATTTTCGCTTTTTTAGAACCATCTCATAAAGCAAGCCCACATGCTCTGCCTCCCGCTATATGTGAATATGTATTCTTTAAAGTGATAATGATTATCACTTTCGTAATTATGATAACCATTCTCAACTGCGATGTCAAATCATTTATAACAGCCTCTCGTTATGTCATTCTCTGATTGGCGTGATCCTTATCGTAGACAAATAGCTTCCCTACAAACGTACATTTAAGCAAATATAGATGAAGGTCTATGACTATAACGGATACATACCCAATCAATAGATAGAGTACAAACGTAGAATATGGCAAATACCAAGGAGGTGCTTTCGCTGAATTATTTAAATAATCACAAGAAACGTTGCGTTAGAAAACCTGTTTCAGGCTGCAGTCCAAAAGGAAAGAAAGATGCAGATAAAGTTATCATCGTCAAGAAGGAGCTTATCGTAAAAGCTCCGAGAGGTGAAAATGGTCGGAGAGGAAGCTCAGGCCGCAGAGGACCTCAAGGTCCTGTCGGTCCTGTCGGCCCTGCGGGTCCATACACAGCAGGAGGAACTGGCCCTGCTGGCCCTGCTGGTCCTGTCGGTCCTGCTGGTGCTGTTGGAGCAGTAGGCCCTGCCGGAGCTACTGGCGCAACTGGCGCAACTGGTCCTGCTTCCGGTGGAGCAATGATTCCTTTTGCATCAGGAGCACCTATTACCGCAACTACTGTAGCAGGCGGTTTAGTTGGTACAGTAAGTCTAATTGGTTTTGGGATTTCTCTGCCGGGGGTTGTACTGACTGGCACTTCGATCGATCTTACTGGCTCCGTTGTTGGCGGACCTCTTTTTAACTATGCGTTTTCAGTTCCTCGCGATGGTTTGATAGATTCGATTTCAGCCTTCTTCAGCAATACGGCAACAGTTAACTTGCTTACCTCCTCGGTTACCCTTACGGCACAATTGTACAGCGCTCCTCTCGGTGACAATCTCTTCAACCCTGTAGCTGGCGCTGCTGTAACGTTTGCACCAATTACAGGCCTCCTTGCCCTAGGCGAAACAAGAACCGGTACTGCTCCTGCTTTAGCTATCCCAGTAACTGCGGGAACCCGTCTTCTCATGGTATACTCCGCCGATACAGCCGACCTGGCTCTTGCTGCTGCCGTAGTAGGTTATGCTAGCGCTGGCGTATCTATCATCTAATAAATGAACCATTAGTATTTCATAGCACAAGAAACCGTCCCCCACGAGGACGGTTTTTTGGCTCTCTCACATGATGAACCTTGTTATAATGGTAATTGAAGACTCACCTTGAACCGTATTCTGATCTGTCCGTTCTCGAACTGAACGTCCCTTACCGTTACGACATCCTGAGCCGGCAAGTCGAGCGGTATAATGATCGTCTCCAGCATGCTGATCGGCAATGCCATTTCCTTAATCGATAGCGACTGGGGCCTGAGCGTAATACTCGGCGACTGCCACTCTAGCGAATAGACAGCATGCAGCTCAGCTGGAATACGCTCCTTATAGGTTACATTCATCCGAGCGATTAGCTTATCCTCTTCCAGCTCGAACACGGCGCCATCCAGACGAATATCCTTTGCAAGCTCCAAGGATGATCCGCCTGCTCCCACGGCCGCATACTTGCTTTTCATATTCATTTTAATCAAATGGTTGATATCCTCTTCCGTAAGGACGAGCTCCGGCTTTAATTTGCGGACCATAGCCAGCGCCTTCTCTTTCACATCAATTGGCGCGTAGCTCATATCCAGCTTCTCGTCCGGCGCAATATAGGATAGCAGCCACCACAGTGCGCCGCCAAGCAGCAAAATAATGATAATGATTGCCGTCACAAATCGTTTCAGCATTTTCCCCATACCTGTACCCCTCCTCTATTTCAAAATAAACGATAATCCCATACGTCAATATGCATTGATAGTGCTATAATAGATCAAATAATCTATGCTGCTGATCTGGTAAGCTGAGAGGATGGTCACCCGTGAACACGAACAACGTACCCTTACACCGCATTGGGCTTGAAGAGATCGTTCAAGCGCAAATGCATTTAAAGGATGTCATTACGCGTACACCGCTCCAACATAACCGCGTGCTGTCCGAGCGATACGATTGCAATGTACTGCTGAAACGAGAGGATCTGCAAATCGTTCGATCCTTCAAAATACGCGGCGCCTTCCATCTCATGCGCTCTCTCTCGCCGGAAACCTTATCGAGGGGCGTTGTGTGCGCAAGCGCCGGCAACCATGCGCAAGGGGTAGCCTACTCCTGCCAAACGCTCGGAATCCCCGGCAAAATATATATGCCAAGCACGACTCCACGCCAAAAGGTAACGCAGGTCAACTTCTTTGGCGGATCCTATGTGGAGGTCATCCTGACAGGCGATACCTTCGATGATGCATATGACGAGGCCGTTGCCGAGAGCAATCGCAGCGGCATGGCCTTCATTCATCCCTTCGACGATCCAAAAATCATCGCTGGAAATGGAACGGTCGGCCAAGAATTAATGGAAGCGGCTGAAGCTGTACCCGACTTCGTGTTCGTAACCGTCGGCGGCGGCGGACTTGCAGCCGGAGTCTCCTCCTATGTCAAAATCGTCTCTCCTGCAACAAAGGTTATCGGCGTTGAACCGGAAGGAGCACAATCGTTAAGAGCTTCTCTTGATGCAGGCCATGTGACGCCTCTGGATCATATCGACAAGTTCGTGGACGGCGCAGCCGTCAAGCGTATCGGCGATCTGACGTTTGAGCTTTGCAAAGACCTGCTGGACGACGTGATCGCCGTACCTGAAGGAAAAGTATGTACAACTATGCTTGATTTGTACAACGAGAATGCCATTGTCGCCGAGCCGGCAGGCGCGCTGCCCATTGCGGCGCTTGAAGCCTACCGCGAGCAGATCAAAGGCAAGACGGTCGTCTGCGTCGTGAGCGGCGGCAACAACGATGTGGACCGCATGCAGGAAATCAAGGAGCGGTCCCTCATTTACGAGGGCTATAAGCATTATTTTATGGTCAGCTTCCCACAACGCGCCGGTGCGCTGCGGGAATTTCTCGACCAGGTGCTTGGGCCAAATGATGATATAACGCGCTTCGAATATACGAAAAAATCGAACAAGGATAACGGTCCCGCACTCGTCGGCATTGAGCTTACGCACCGGGAAGACTATGATCCCCTCGTCGAGCGCATGACGAAGAAGGGCTTTCAATTTCTTGAGCTTAACAAAGACCCTGTCTTATTCAACTTATTGATTTAATCGGTATCCAAAATAGGATTCGCCCCGTTTCCAGTTCAGGAAACGGGGCGATTTTTCTTTTACCAGGCGTATGCGCGAGGTGCATCCCCGCCAGGGCCAGGGAATATTTCATCGATGCGCTTCAGCGCCGATTCATCCAAGGAGATCTCGACTGCGCGAAGCGAGCGCTCGAACTGATCCAGGGTGCGAACGCCGATGATCGGAGCTGTCACAGCCGGATTAGCAAGCAGCCAAGCTAGCGATACAAGATCCTCTGGCTCGCCAAGCTCGTCGCAGAATGCAGCGTAAGCATCCAGCTGCTCACGGTGCTGCTCGAGCCGCTTCGTATCTCCGCTGCGGCGGCCTCCGTCCTTCCGGCGATGGTTGCCTGCAAGCAATCCGCCATCAAGCGGGCTCCACGGGATGACGCCAAGGCCCAATTCCCTCGAAGCAGGCAGCACTTCAAGCTCCGGCAGACGGCATAGCAGATTGTATTTATGCTGCTCGGATACTAGCCCAATCGAGCCTCTTGCCTTCGCTTCGCCCTGTGCAACCGCTATATCCCAGCCCGCAAAGTTGCTAGAGCCTATGTAGCCGACTTTGCCTTGCGATACGGCAGTCTCGAATGCTCCCCACAGCTCGCTCCAGTTCACGCTCCGATCCACATGATGCATTTGGTACAGCTCAATATGATCCGTTTGAAGCCGTTTAAGCGAGCCTTCCAAATGTCTGCGGATTTTATAGGCGGATAAGCCTGCTTCGCGGTTAGGTCCGTCATGGGCATCATGCATATCGCCATACACTTTAGTAGCTAGAACGGTACGCTCGCGGCGGCCGTCTCCCTGTTGAAACCATTTGCCGATGATTTCTTCGGTCCGGCCTGCATTTTCGCCCCAGCCGTAAATATTCGCGGTATCAATAAAATTAATGCCTGCATCCAAAGCAGCATCTAAAATACGAAATGATTCCTTCTCATCGGTGTCCACGCCAAAATTCATCGTACCGAGACATAATCGACTTACGCGAAGCCCTGATCTTCCTAGTTTTGTGTACTGCACTCTAATCATCGCTCCTTCAATTTTGAAATAGGATGGATTACGTATTCATTATACAAAAATTACACAAAGTAACCAAACTGCGTTCATGTTCGCTTGACATTCGTCCGCTAAACTAACGGCAGGAGGTGTACATATGATCATGTTCAATAATAATCCACAGCCAAAATTGCTAATTTTGTACGCATCTTATGGTGAAGGACATTTACAGGTCGCTCACGCAATTAAGAGCGCGCTAGAGGAACAAGGCAATTATCGTACGGTAATGGTGGATTTAATGGCAGAGTCTCATCCTTGGATAAATGTGGTAACGAGGAAGTTTTATCTAAAGAGCTATACGCATATGCCTTCTCTCTACGGCTGGATGTATGACTTTACAAGACTGATGAAGCATGACTCGTTATTCGGCGGCCTGCTTCACTCCTTCGGAAGAGACAAGATCCGTCGTATACTCAGGGTGGAGCAGCCGGATATCGTCATGCACACTTTTCCAAGCTTCGCCTTGCCGGAGCTGAAGCGGCGAAAAAATGTTCACCCGCCCTCCTATGCCGTTATCACTGACTTCGATCTGCATGGACGCTGGGTACATCCGAGCATTGAGCGCTACTACGTTGCAACGGAGGATTTGAAGCATGAGCTTATGCAACTCGGCATTCCGAGCAGCTCTATTCAAGTAAGCGGCATCCCCCTTAAGCGCGGCTTCCGCGCAACGACAGCCTCAAACGAGCTCTACGAGCGCTATAAATTGAATCCCAATAAACCTGTCGTGCTCATCATGGCGGGCGCGCAAGGCGTCATGCCTGACGTATCCCAAATTTGCAGCGGATTGCTGGAAGACGATCACGTACAGGTCGCCCTTGTGTGTGGACGCAATCACCTCTTGAAAGAAACGATTGAAAAACAATTCCAGACTCATAGCGGAGCCTCGCGCCTTCATGTTTACGGCTTCATTGATCCTATTCATGAGCTGATGGCGCTTTCGGATTGCCTCATAACGAAGCCTGGCGGCGTTACTCTCTCAGAAGCGATCGCTGCAGGACTCCCGATTTTCATTTACCGGCCGGTCCCCGGCCAAGAAAAACAAAACGCGCTGTATCTCGAATCCAAAGGCGCGGCTATTTTAGCGAGCGAGGCGAATGAGCTGACGGAACAAATTTTGAAACTTGTGCATGATCCGTTACGTCTTACAAATAGCAAGCTGTCCACCAAACAGCTTCAAGCCTCGCAAACAGCAGCCGACAGCATCGTTTTGGATATGCTATCCAATTTGCGTATAATGGAGAGAGCAGCGACTTTATAATTGGATAAGGAGCTTGTCCTTGCGTACAAATCAGAACAGTTGGTTTGGAGCGGAGATGCGACTCATCTCCGTTATTTTGTTCATTGTAGAGTTTGTTAGAGGTGCTGTGCTGGTTAGCTTATTGCCTATTTATGGCACAAAAACATTGGGGCTTGCGCCCGATGTCATCGGAGCTGCCATATCGGCGCACTACGTTACTGATACGCTGCTCAAGATGGCTATCGGCTATTTGTTAGATCGCTTCTCGATCCGTATCGTCGTGCAAGCAGGGCTTGTTATCTCTCTTATCGGCGTTTATCTGCTCCAATTTGCTGAGATTCCATGGATGTTCATCGGTACAGCCGCCTTGTATGGCATCGGCATGTCGCCGATTTGGATCGTTTGCCTCACGAAGGTAACCGAGCAGCAGCGCGCTACCCAAATGGGAGTCCTTTATACGATTTGGATGGTAGGACTTGGGAGCGGGCCGATTGTCTGTAATATTTTGCTCGACTTTAGCGTATCGTTTACGTACAAGCTGCTTGTCAGCATGTCCGTCGCTGCATGCCTGTTAACGATTTTCATGAGCAAAGAGCGGGCTACTACGCCAATACGCATGCCGTTCCGCAAGCAGCTCATCATCCTCAAAGGCAGGCTTAGCAAAATGAGGCTGCTGCTTCCAGGCATGATTTTGCAAACGACGGGTGCCAGCATGCTCGTTCCGATTCTGCCGAGCTTTGCTGATCAGGAGCTAGGACTCTCTGGAACGCAGTACTCGATACTCCTTACGGTAGGCGGGATTTGCGCTGCTGCAGGACTCATTCCAATGGGCAAGCTTTCCGATAAGCTTGGGGGCAAAAAATGGTTTCTTGTTATCGGCTTCTGCATATTTGCTATTGGTCTATACATGCTAGCCTCCGGCCTGCCGTTCTGGTATTGTTTACTTATAGCAATTGCGTTAGGCTTGTCTTATTCCGCGATTTTACCCGCTTGGAATGCGCTTCTGGCTACTTATGTTCCTCCTAAACAGGAAGGGCTCGGCTGGGGCATATTATCCACCGTCGAAGGCGTTGGCGTTATGATTGGACCAATTGTAGGCGGCATGATCGCCGCTTGGAACGGCGAGGTTGCCGTCTTTTGGATTAGCGCTATTCTTTTTGGTGCGATCGGGTTGTTTTATTTATGGTTCCCTTTTGAGGCGTTTGCTACAAATGAAAAAGCTACAAATAAGTAGATCGGGGTTAAATCTATGGATGATTGGCGCAATTGGCTGGAATACATAAAGCATCTGGATCTCGATTCTATTCAATGGACGCTGCAAAGCTATTCGCAGTGGGGCCCTCTGCCCGGCATTTTGCTTCCCTTGATTGAATCATTCCTCCCTTTCCTTCCGTTAATTCTTATCATTGCCGCTAATGCCAACATATACGGCCTTGGCTTAGGATTTCTATTCTCATGGATAGGCGTAACAGCCGGCGCTGTAACCGTATTTTGGATTAGCCGCTCGCTCGGGCGCAACGTCAAGGGCAGGCTTGAGAAACGCTTTCCGAAGTCGGAACGTTTTTTCAATTGGGTCGAGCGCAGAGGGTTCACGCCTTTGTTTCTGCTTGCTTGCTTTCCCTTCACCCCTTCCGTCGTCATTACGGTTGTCTCCGGTCTAAGCAAAGTTCCGTTTCACACCTTTCTGCTTGCCACTTTGCTTGGAAAGGCCGTCATGATATTTTGCATCTCTCTGATTAGCTTCGATATCGGCAATCTGGTCGATGAGCCTTGGCGTATTTTTGTCTCGATTACCGCCGTGCTGGTCATGTGGTTCGGAGGCAAGCGCCTCGAGTCGCGTTATCAGGTGAATGGGTGAGGTGAGCGCGAGTGACAGAGTGGAGCTTGTTGATCGGAGGAGCGGCGCATGCAGCGCCGCTCTTATTTACTTGGTTTGACGCTTTGGCAACCGCCGTCGTGCTTATTATTGCCGGCGCGCTGCTAACCGGCATGTTTATGTTCGTTAGAATCGCCTCTGACGACTCAGATCGGTACAAGGAGCTCAAAGAAATGGTGGAGACCATTTTCGGCACACCTGCCCATCTGCGTCCGCATTCAGAAGACAATTCCGCCAAGGATGGCGCCAAATCCGAGAGAAGAGCAGGCGCCGCAGCCGCTTTCTCCGAACCGTGTCCGGCTTGCAGCGAAACCGTCACAGAACGCGATTCCATTTGTCCCTCCTGCGGCCTTCAGCTATTATAGACCTTCCTCCTTCTCTTTCGTTAACTGGACTCATACTTTCCCTCCATTTGTGGCACACTGTTGAGGATCTTCTTGTGAAGACAACGATGAATTCCTCAGGAGGGTAACCACATGTCAGGAGAACAGCCATCCGATCAGCAGAAAGCGGCAAGCAAAGCGCAATCAAAAGCCGACCGCAATCAAGCCAGCAAAGAATCAGCCAGCGAGCTGCAGTCAAATGCGGATCGCGCAGCGGTGCCGAAGCACGGATTATAAGCATAGGAAGGGTTGGTTGACACCATATGAGCAATCCAGAAAACCATCATGAGATGAATCCCATGTCAGGTGAAACGGTTGAAGTCAAGGGCACCTACCGAAACGAATGGGGCCGCGAGGAACAGCTCGAGCGCGGGGATGTGTTCCCGGCAGACCTTATGCTTGGATCGACAGAATGGCAATTGGTCGAGCTCTTCTTCAATAACCATCATCAAGGGCATACCGATCCTCGCTTGGTGCCGCATGATGATGATGATAATCCAGAAGCGCATATGCAGCATCCTCGCCGTCACGAGGGCAGCAACAAAACGGACGACGATCAATAAATATTTTTGCTTGACCCCTTTATAGCAAAGAAAACAGCAGGCCGGAGCGCTTAATCGCGATGCTCCCTCCTGCTGTTTTGTTATATTCCTATAGCATGAGGCCTGCGAATGCCGCACTATTTCTCGGCAGCCTCCGATTCATCAGCGCCGCGCTTCGCATTCTCCTCGCGCTGCTGCACCTGATCGAGCAGCTTCTCCAATCGACGCAGATGATAGGCATATTCGAAAAGTCCCGAAGCGACAAAGACGAGACGCTTATGCTCATCCGGATCATCCATAATGTATGCCGTCAGGTCCTTTACGAACCTTGCTTCACGCTCTTCCTCCGGCTCGATTAGCGCATGCGGCTTCATTTTATCCTCTGCTTTGAGCAAAATATGCTCGTGATACTTTGATAATTCCTCAATTTGCCGATCGAAGCGCAGTGCCCACTCTCCAGCACTTGGCGAGGCGAAATAATGCTCCTCCACTACATCAAGAAGATCGGCCCCTTTTTGCAGCGTCTTGATCATTTGCTTCGACACAAGCAGCTGGCGGGCATGGCTAGTCCTTGCCCTTGCAAGCAGCTTGCGCTCCTCTTCAAATACGGCGTGGCGCTCTTCCAGCTTTCTCAGCGTCACGTGAAGCTTATCCTTCTCCTGGTTGAACACCTGCTCCTTCATCTCATTGGAAATAGCCGTTCGCAGCAGCAAGGAGAGCTGTGTGTAGGCCTGATGCACCTGCTCGGTGAACTGCCTCCTAGGGCGCGGGGGAAATACGAGCACATTGACCGCGAAAGAAGCCCCGATTCCGGTAAGAACCATCAATATCCGCCCAATCGCTACATCCCAGCCCTGTCCGTTCGCTTCCATGATCGCGACGACCGTCACGAGCGTCAGACTGATCGTGCTCTCCATCTTCAAACGGATGCTAATCAGAATAACTACAATACAGACAAGCCCCGCCGCAATTGGCGTATGTCCAAACAACCGAACGGCTATGATTGCAATGAAGGCGCCAAGGAGATTGGTTTGCACCTGATCCGCAACGCGCTGCCATGACCGGTAAATCGATGGCTGAATCGTAAAAATGGCTGCAACGGCAGCAATGAGCGGGGATGCGAAGCCAAACAAGCTGCTTAAGTATATCGCTAACGCGACGGCCATCCCCGTTTTCAATACTCTGGCACCAATCGTCATGTTGCTTCAGCCTCCATCACAAGCAGCTCGGAATTGGCCACCTCTTTCCCATTTACCCATAAAGTGAAGCGGTGAAGCCCGCTATAATGCTTGCGCGTGGTTAAATCCGCAAAGCGATGCACCCTTGTACCTGATGCGGAAGCGCCGCCTGCGTACTCGCGATCTGAGAGCAAAAACCGCTTCAACGATGTTTTGCCGCCTGACTTCACGAAGGCAATGCCATATTCGATTCGAAGCTTTGCCGGCTCACCCTCCCGCAGCTGCACACGGTAGCGTAAAGAAACCTCACCGCCGATTGCAACGGTACCTGGCTCTACCTCTAATGCGGCAGCGGTCACGAGCGGAAGCGCATCTTCATCTAAGCTCTCATTTTTGGCATAACCGAATAAGGCCATGATCTGCGGATTGGATTGCTTAATGAGCGTGCGGCAGCCATGCCGGATAATCCAATCCGTCCTCACATCCTCGCCGCTCCAAGCTTCAGCAAGCTGGGTGACAATCTCCGGATGATCCTTCGCGATATCATTCAAATTGTTCGCGACGCTCTTGCGCACGTAAAGAGAAGGATCGCGCTTTAGCTTGTCCAAAATAGGAATAATCGGCGATGGATCGCGCTTAAAGAGCGGCAGCGCCTGCGCCCATGGCAGACGCGGCCTAATCCCTTCGCTCGCCAGCCGCCTAACATGCTCATTCGGATCGTCTGCCCATTCGAGCATTTGCCGAGTCAAACGCTTTGGATCGCTCAAAATAAAAGCGCGTATGGCGAATTCAGAGGTTGATCGTGTTGTAAATCGTTTCAGCGCAGCTAAGGATACCTCCCAGTGCTGCGGCTCCATTCCGTAAACTTCAACGAAATCTGGAAAAAACAAATACGGCAGCCCCGTACATTTTTCATCTATTTGATATAAAACAGCCAGCGCGTCGTCATAGGATTGCGGTAATGAGGCACCCAGCGCTTCTGTTATTTTCCGCGATCGTGCCTTGAGCTCAAGCTGCTCCCAGCTGCCGTCCCTAACGCGTTCGACGAAATGAGCCTCATCAAACGGACTCCATGCCGTTTTCACCAAGCTTGCAAATTGTTCTAGAAATAAGCCGTCATACATTGCTTTAAGCGGTTCTGCCAACGTAAATCCCTCCTCCAGCTATTATACCGAAAAAAACCATATGTTCACTACCGCTTTGCCTAGCTTGCAAATACAAACAAAAACAGCCCAGAAATGCTCCTGCAGGAGCACTCCCGAGCTGCCTTCTATTCGCTGGCCTTCTTAAGCATAACGCGAAATAATGTCAGACAGCTGATGGGCGATCGCATTGGATCCTGCTGCCAGCTGTTCATTCGTAAAGCGAGTGCGCACGAAAGACTCATCCATATCCATCGCCTCTGCAAAAAAGCTGGATAGGCCGCGCGCGCGCCGATCGATCTGCAGCACCAGCTCCAGCTCGCGATCCGACGGGTAGAACATAACCTCAAGCTCATCAAGCTGCCCGCGGAACTGCGTAGTCGGTACGAACTCCAGCTCTTGGACAAATGGCATTTTGCCGCCAAGACGCGAGGAATACTCGCATTCTGCCTTGCGCAGACGGAAGCCTAGCTGGTTCAGCGCCTCCAGCACCGTATTCATTGGAGCGGTAGGAACGACCTCAATGCGGTCATTGTCGCCAGGATCAACGCCGCCGCGAATGTCCAGCTCCGTCTTCACCCATACCGGTGCGCGTCCAATCGTAAGCGGGGTTTGATGCGGGAGCTGGAAGGAAAAAGGCACCTCGCGGCTTTCGCCCGCTTGCAGCGTGAAAGGTGCGCTGACATGATAGCGGCCAATCTCGCCGTGCTGCGTTATTTTCGTATCGTTGCTCTCGCGTATATATTCGGTCATTACAGATAGCTGTATCGTTTCGATACGCTGCTCTACGTTGCCGCCTTGAATCTTCACAATGCCGCGAACTTCATCACCGGGTGCATAACGAGCCTTCTCTAATACCGTATCAATCTTCGCGGAACCAATACCGATACTCGCCAAAAAACGATTAAACATCTAATCAACCCCCACTTAAAATATCGTAACTCCTCACTGCTTAAGCATATTACGGCACCTTCAAAATTAGGTTTCAATTTCCGGCGGCTCCTTGTATGGCAACTGAATAATAAAGGTCGTCCCTACCCCTATCTGGGTCTCCGCTGTGATTTGGCCCTGATGGTTGTCCACGATTTTGTATGTAACCATTAAGCCGAGCCCCGTCCCTTTATCCTTAGTCGTATAGAAGGGCTGTCCGATCTTGGACAGCTGCTCTGCTGGGATGCCTGAGCCTTCATCCTTGATTCGTATGATTATGCCGCGAGCTTCATCAAGAGACATATTGATCGTAACCACGCCACCGCTTGGCATCGCTTCTATCGCATTTTTGAGTACGTTAATGAACACCTGCTTCAATTGATTCTCGACGCCATGTACCCACAGCGGACGATAATCGGCGTGGAATTCAATGATGACGTTGTGCATAATGGCCTGCGTATCCAGCAGGTTTACCGTCTCCGACATGATTTTGCGCGAGTCCTTATGCACGAACTCATAAATTTGCGGCTTGGAGAGCATAAGCAACTCACTCACGATGGATTCGATCCGCACCAGCTCAGATTTCATGATCTCGTAGAAGCTGCTGCTATCGCCCCTGCCTGTTGAGAGAAGCTGCAAAAAGCCCTTTAACGAGGTGAGCGGGTTTCGAATCTCATGGGCAATGCCAGCAGCTAGTTGGCCTGCGACATAAAGCTTTTCCGAATTAATAAGCAATTCCTCGTTCTTCTTGCGTTCGGAAATATCGCGAATAATGACCTGCACAATCTGCTTCTCCGAAAAAGCGGAGCTTGCCCTGACCATTTCTGTATGGAGAAGCTTGCCCTGCATCGACATCCATTGCAGCTCAATCAGCTTATTGGGCGATTCCTCTCCCTCTTGTCCCGCTGCGAGCCATGCAGCCATTTCATTATGGTGCTTCTCATCAAGGAGCTGGTATATGCTAGAACCGATGATTTCCTTCTCCGACTGTATTTCAAATAATCGCTGACCGGCACGGTTCATAAATTCCCATTTGCTGTCCCGAATTAAAGCGATCGTATCCATTGAGTTCTCGACTAGCAGCTTATACCGCTCATCGATCTGGCTGTATTTGCTCGCATTCAGCCAAGCCGTTAGACTAAAGCTTAGAATGATTAATGTGGACAGCCCGAGCAAGAAAGCAAGCAGTCGCAAATACTCGTTTAGTAAATCCGTTGATAAAATATCATTATAATCAATTTGCAGCGCATATAGGCTAATCTGATGCATGACCATATTGGACAGTCCAAGCGACAAGCAGCTTTTGAGCTTATACATTCTCTTCTTGGATTCCAGCCTGCGAAAGGCTATATAAGCGCCAATAAAACTAACGGCGTAGGAAAGCAAATAGAGCAGCCAATCCATTTTTAGTATAATTACCGAATCTGACAGCATGGACATATATTGAAGCTTCGTAGACCCAAGCGCCATTAATAGAGCACTAAATAAATAGCGTCCTTGCCTCAGCTCCTGCTTTCTTAGTACAGAAAGCGCTGCATAGACGATAATGGCACATACGATGAGGACGAGCAGCATGCTCCAATCAATAAGTATTCGATAATCTGAAGCAAGCAAAGATACGACATGCATCGTCCACAGCCCTAATCCAAAAACAAAGGCTCCGCCAATCATCCAGTTGAAGCCGTTTGCCCGCTCACGCGGCTGCGGCTGCTCAATCATATTGAGCATCGTATAGGCGGAAAAGCACATAATGATGATAGACAAAACTAAATAGAAGGGATTGCCAATGATCATAGATTGGGTCATAGGACTCCTTGCATATCCATAAATTTATTTACAAGTAGTTAAGTTCGACAATTTTCAATAAAACCCTCTCTTTTTATGCAAAATTCCGCAGTTTTCTGTCATAATTTCAGAGGGTGTTTCTCTTCTTCCCGACTTCGGCTATTATGTTAGAATGGCAGAAGTAGAAACAGGGCAATACTAGATGAAAATAGTCTTCTACTTGTGCAGTCGTTTTTGCTTCACAACATTTTTAGGAGGATAAGTATGAAAATCGTTAAGGAATTTAAAGAATTTGCGATGAAAGGCAATGTTATCGACTTGGCTGTCGGTGTCATTATTGGAGGAGCGTTTGGCAAAATCGTCACCTCGCTCGTCAACGATATTATTATGCCGCCTATTGGCAGGATTTTGGGTGGAGTTGATTTTAAAGATTTAAAGATTCCTCTCTATTCTAACTCAGCTGAGCTAAAAGACCCAGCCTCGGCTCCGTACATTAATTACGGTCAATTCATCAATGTCATGCTGGACTTTTTAATCGTTGCTTTCTGTATCTTCCTGCTTGTCAAAGTCATCAATGTTCTTCGCCGCAACGAGAAAAAAGAAGAGGCTCCTGTTGAAGTAACCGAGAAGGAATGCCCATACTGCCTGTCCAACGTGCCGATCAAGGCTACGCGCTGCAAGCACTGCACGTCCCAACTGGAGGCTGCCGCGCATGGCTGAGGAGCTGTTCGACATCTACGACGAACACCTTAACCCGCTTGGCACGGCGACGCGCGCAGAGACGCACGCGAAGGGCTACTGGCATCGGACCTTCCATTGCTGGCTGACGCGTCGCGAGGGGAATCGCCGATTCGTACGGTTCCAGCTGCGCCAGGCCAGCAAGGATACGAATCCGGGCTGCTACGACATTACGGCTGCCGGCCATTTGGCCGCAGGCGAGACCATCCGCGAAGCGATGCGCGAGCTGGAGGAAGAGCTTGGCGTAAGCGCCCAGTTCGAGCAGCTTATCTCGCTCGGACAAGTACGCGAGGATGCCCGCGGCGAAGTAAATGGCAAGCCCTTCATTGACCGTGAGGTCAGCGACGTTTTTGCCCTTGTTTGCGAAGTGCCTTTAACGAAGCTGCGGCTGCAGCCAGAAGAAGTGGCCGGCGTATACGAGGCCGACCTTGATGAGCTGATCGCAATGTTTGAAGGCTCTTTATCCGAGGTGTCTGCGCTGGGCGTCGAGCTTGTCGATCAGACCGATCAGCTAACGAGCGTTTCACGCTTTGTTCAAGCGAATCAATTCGTGCCTCGCGAATATTCTTTTTATGTGAACGTACTTCGGGCGCTGCACGGCTGTACTTAATGCTTGCAGCGCTTTTGCTTGCATGACCGCGTGCTCCATAAATTCGCTCCCAATTGGTATACCACTGATCAATCCATCCATGGATGTTATAAAACTCGGTATGGCGCGGCGCAAGATCAAAGTCATTCAGCTCCGGCTGATTGTACAGCTGCGCAGCCATATCATGAAAACAGCCATGCAAATTGCTTTCAATAAAGCTGCCAAGCTGATCGATTGACGCGAACGATTGCAAATTGTATTGCAATCTTTGCTCCGCTCCCGCATCAAAACAGCTTGAACGCCGAATACCCTCCGGAATCTGGCTCCATCCCGCTATCCATCTTCGATCGTAGCCCATGGAGTCATGCCATCTGTAAACCCGATTAATATAATCCCGATGAAATCGCAGGAAGCGTTCTCCATAGCCAGGCGGCGGCACCGTCCCAGGTACCAAATGATTCGTGTGATGCCATACTTTGTGTTCATCAAGCAGCGCTTGCGGAAAATTAGGTATTTGCGGCATCCTTTTCCCCTCCATTCTCCTTCGGCTTTCTAAGCTTTCACTCCTATAACGTATGCGGCTAACTGAGCCCCCGTGATTTCTACAAATCAACAAGAAGGGCTGCCCCACATGCTTGGGCAGCCCTTCTTATTAATCAAAATTGCCAGAAATTGTTGCGACGACACTCATCCTGCACTCTTCTAATGCAAATATCGAAGGTAACTGTTACATCATTGTATCTTCCGAATTGGCAGCAAATTCTTACGCAGTCTTTATCGCGCGTGCAGAAGAAATTAACAACACGGCAATCGCAATCAAGCAAGTTTTGAATCGCTCTTGCGTCGCGGCAGCGAATAGCTCTGACCAGCATTGCCGCAGTACGTTCGTCTTTCAATTGCTTGAAAATATCGCTTAATTCTTTTCCTGCTTCCTGCACACCTTCGACTGCTGGGTCTTCTCTGCGGCCACAGCTTTTGTGATTGTCATTGCATTTGCAGTTAGATATGCGAGCGCGGCTAGTTGTTTTGCGTGAAGTTTTCACATTGCGAACTTTCAGTTTCAAATTGGCGGACATTTCTATCCCCCCTCCCTCTCGAACTTACTCTATTCTATGCAAATTTAAGAGAGTTGTATGGACGAGTGGCACCCGCCAAACGTTGGAATCTGACTATTCCATTTGTTGTATGACCCGACTCATTCCTGCATACCTATATGTCATACCATTCGAATGGAGGTCTTTGGCTTGGCAGAAAAAAAGATGAACCTGGGCAGTATCGGCAACATGGGCAATATGCCGAACATGGGGCAAATGGGCGGCATGGCAGCCCCCGGCGGCATGGGCAATATGCCGAACATGGGGCAAATGGGCGGCATGGCAGCCCCCGGCGGCATGGGCAATATGCCGAACATGGGGCAAATGGGCGGTATGGCAGCCCCCGGCAGCATGGGCAATATGCCGAACATGGGGCAAATGGGCGGTATGGCAGCCCCCGGCAGCATGGGCAATATGCCGAACATG
>NZ_JABBYG020000059.1 GCF_012935325.2 Paenibacillus sp. PL91 | reverse complement strand
CAGGTTAGTTTAATAGTTTTTTCTCATCAAAAAAAATCCCACCCTATGGGCAGGATAGTTCCAGAGGTTTTTTAAGCAGATTTACCCCCTGTGGAGGGCTTCTGAACGCGATAATCGGAAGGATGCAGCTGTCGTTGCAGCTCCGACGAACACAATAGCAGCCCCGATCCAACTGATGGACGTGAGTGACACTTGCTCCACGACAACTCCACCGAGGCCTGCACCGACAGCCATGGCTAGCTGCACCACAGAGTTGTTCAAGCTTAGCATAATACCTGATGCTTCCGGTGCCTGCTGGACCAAATTGTACTGCGTAGTCGGGCCCGACGTCCAGGCGGAGAAGGACCACAGCATGAGCAGTGGGAACATGACGATTGGCGACATGGCCGCGAGTGAGATAAGGATCAGAGCCACCGCATGAACCAGCAAACTGCCGATGAGCGTGCGGGGTACACCCCATTTATCCGAGCTGTAACCCCCGAACTTGGATCCTAACAGGCTGGCAATGCCGAAAGCGAACAGCCCGATACTTACGATTTGCTCGCTCATTCCCGTAACAGAGAGCAGGAACGGCGAAATGTACGTATAAACAATCGAATATCCGGCAATCCAGAAGAACGTAATAAGCAACGCCACGGCGATTCTAGGCTCCTTCAACAAGGCCAGCTGCTTGCCGATCGGCACCGGCTCTTCCCCTTCCGATTTTGGAATTATGAAGGACACCGCGGCAATGGCCAGCAGCCCAAGTACCCCGAGGCCTGCAAAGACCATCTTCCAATCGTAGAAAGAAGCGGCCACTCTACCTAGTGGAACGCCGACAACCAGCGCGGTCGAAAAGCCCATCACTACAGTAGCGATACCGCTGCCCTGTTTACCGGGCGGAGCGAGTTTGGATGCCACCATCAATGCGGTAACAATAAATACACCGGTACTAAGCGCCAGAACGATCCTCGAGATGAATAGAAAGAAAAATCCTGGCAAAACAGCCGTCATGGCATTGCCAATGACAAATACGACAAGAGAATAAATGAGTAGTTTTCTCCGATCCATTCGTGACGTTATAGCCATCAGAACAGGCGTCCCAAAAGCGTACGCCAATGAAAAAACAGTAATCAGCTGCCCAGCTACAGATACGGGAACCCCAATAGATGCCGCTACTTTATCCAGAATCCCCGCGATAATAAGCTCCGACGTACCGACAAGGAAGCTGACGACGGCGAGCATATAAATTTTCCATGCATTTGTTATCATTGTATTGCTCCTATTCCACTCCAATTTTATTTTTAAAATACATTAGTAAAAAACTGAGTTATAGAATTTAATTAATAAAAAATCTCAATATTCTCATGCGGGAATATCTACTTAAACTCTTTTGACCAATACCTAAATTTAAAGCATCTTTTCACTTTCTCCGTTACAGACTGAGTTGTTTAATCATATAGTTCGAAAGCATTGATCCTTAAATTTGATCTGCGCTGATCGCATAAGCTACAGCATTTGAAAGTTCTGTATATGTGCGCGCCGAATAGGATGAGGGACTCAACAGGTAGGTCAGTGATGTCCAGAACAGCGAGAACAAGGTGAATTTTGCAGCGAGGTGTCCAGCTGCGGTACCGTCGAGTGATGATGAGCCACAGA
>NZ_JABBYG020000058.1 GCF_012935325.2 Paenibacillus sp. PL91 | reverse complement strand
CCCGGGAACGGCCATTCTTCGTATACATTTCCGAACCGACTTACTTGACCGGCCCCATCCAGGTTGAAATCGTCTTCTGCTGGTGCGGCAACGGCGGTTTCAACTTCCCGTTATCGATCAAATGCTTCAAAATATAAGCGACCAGCCGACCTCCGCCGGTATTGCCTCTCACCATGTAAGCAAGCTGCGGCTCCAAATGCTTCGGCTGATTTTGCAGGAACAGCTTGAGCATTTTATCGTAGAGCTTGCCGACAGCAGGCGCATACAGAGCGGACAAATCCGGCATTGCCTTGTTCAACCGATCCAACGTTTGCGGAGAGTCGATCCAAACCGCATTGAACTTGTACCCCTCCTCCGTCTTGCGGATGTACCCCTTCTCCAGCAGGAACGAATATTGCTCGCTGTTCTCTTCGTTGTCGGGCAGTTCCCCTTGTTGGAACGCATGACAAATCTCGACATTCCGGTATTCCAGGAAACGCCAATCCACCTGGCGGTCGCTCCAGTACGTATTGAATTGCCACAAGTATAAGGGAGTGTCTTCGACGTAGCGGAGCGACGGACCAAAGGTGACGTAACTACTCAAATCAAAACCCGGATCGGCATTGCGGCTCCGGTTCAACGCCGCATAGGCAATATACTGACCTCCGTCCTTTCGCATTGGTGCGACCGCATCGAAGTTGTCGCCCGCCGGCATGCTCCGCCAAGATTGCTCCTCAACGTTCTTGGGCAGCAAGGTCCAGAGCAGGAAGTTATAGTCGCCGTCCGGAACGTACACTCCGCTATCCTCGACTTGCCGGCGAACTTCCATTAACGCGTCGAAATGAACATCGGCCACTTCGGCGGCGCATTCTTGCCAGAATCGATGACCGGCTACGGCCAACTCGAAGAGGTCCCAGACGATGGTATTGCTTTGATATTTGCCGGGAGAGGTTTGGATGAGAAAATTGTAATCGGCCAGGTGCCGGACTTCGCCTTCCAGCAAAGACGGCGGCATTCCGAGCTCCTCCGCGATTTGATGTACGGTACGCGCCTTGTGATAAGCCGCGTAAACGATATTTTGCGCCAAGGCGCGTCCAAGAAAATCGTTGGTTTCGCCCAGTCTGCCGGCCGAACCGGAATGGCCCATTTCCCCCATGCTGACCGGATTGACACTCAAAGTTCCTGTTGCACGCATACGTTTCATCCCTTTCCTTAACTCCTTTTTGGCCTCGCTCAAATGCCATTTCACCGTGTTGACAGGAATGTTCAGAGCAATCGCGATATCGCCGATTTTAAGCTCGTCGTAGTAATGCATGACCACGATCCGGCGATGGATGTCGGACAGAAACGCGACTTCCCGGCGCAGCTCGCGGTAAGCTTCGGTTACCAGCAGCCGGTCAAGCGGCTCCCGGGAAGGGGCGGCCGACAGTTCGGACATGCCGTTGATTTCGATTGCTTGGGGAGCGTGCGCACGCTTTTTCAACCAATTCACCCAAGTGTATCGGGCAACCGTCCAGACGTAAGCCTCAAGGCATCTAATGTCCCGCACCCCGGAGAAGGATTTCAACAACTGCAGCATAATCTCCTGAGCCAGATCCTCCGCCTCCGCCCGCTGCTTGACCCGGTTCAACGCAAAACCGAAAATCGGTTTGACATAGCTCCGAATCGCTTCCGCCGCTTCTTTTCCGTTCTTCCCGATTGAATCCATCTTTTTCCTCCGTAGTTGCATCTGTAATTCCTGACAATCAAATAGTGTGCCAGGCGAAATAAAGGTTGGGATATTTTCAAAAAAATTTGGACGTCCTACCGGATCACTCATACATGTATAATTACAAACATCATGAGTAGGTCATTTGAATGGTTAAAGAGACGTTATGAACTTTTTGTTGAGTATATTGGAAAAGAATTAAACAAGCTGAAGATTACTTTAGATGTAAAGGTCTCACTTTTAGTATATAAAGATACTTTTTTCCGTTCAACTAAGGGAGGATACAAA
>NZ_JABBYG020000057.1 GCF_012935325.2 Paenibacillus sp. PL91 | reverse complement strand
CTCTTAGTATAAATTCGAGAAGTAGCGGAATATTTCCTTTTACTACCTACTGACTCCTCCGCAATACTGCCCGTTAGCTTAATGATAGTTCCTTATCTCAGGATTAATCGGTTATGAGTATATGTTCTTTTCAATCTCGGCTAAGGGTATATGTTCTTGTCTTCAGGCTTGGACAAGAACATATACCCTTACAACAAAAAAACCGCTGTTTAGGCGGTTTCCAATACATATATGTTGTTGTCCTCTGACAGAACTCCATTTTGTTTGACAATAATTCAAAAATCGATCTTTAGCAAACCTTGTACGGGGGGATTTACGCGCTGGTTTTGTATAATGGCAAAGTAAAAAGGGATACCTTGACTGGCTCCCCCCTTTATTATTAAATTCGCTTGTGATATTCAAGATTTATACTCCACAGAAAAGTCGTAATCAATCGATGTTATTTTCCCTCCAACCCATTTTACTGCATAGCGGAAGGGAATAAAAGATAGTCCTGAAAGCCTGACAACTTTTAAGTTAGTATACTCACCATTAAGAAAAATCTTATTTGTCGCTCTATCAATTTTTATGGACAATCCTTTTTTCGATAGGGTAAGGTTGTTGTTCTTGTCCACCTCAATATTTAACCCAAATGCCTTTGCAAAATCTTTAGCATAAAAATAGCTTTGGTTTTTAACAGAAATAAAACTATTTGCATAAGATAATGATTTTTTGTTGTTGTTTACAATTAATCCGTTGTCCATATTTGTATAAATAGTTCCCTCATCAGAGTACAGATTGCAATCCCATAAACGTTCATAATATTTGTAATAAGTATCAGTGTCTGTATACACATCTTTTACAAATATACAATGTGGTTCTGGCGCGAATTCGTTATAAATAACTTTTTCTTTGGTTACGCTGGAAGATCCTGAACCGCTCGAACCAGAGCTTCCTCCATTGTGATAGTGATACCCAGTGCAAAGTCCTTTTGCAATAGATTTTTCTGAACAGTTATGTCCTCCACTACTATCTGTACGCCCCGAGTGCGCCGTCGAAATCGATGGCATAATAAATACTGCCAAGAGACCGATCGTCAAAATTAAACTAATTACCTTTCGCATAATCCTAGCAACCCCCCATGTTATAATGCTTTCAAATTATACCAAAAGAATCCTAATGATGGATACATTAAGTTTTTTCTACTTCTAAAATCTAATTCCTACATTCTTTTTAAAATTATTTATATGATCATCTGGAACCATTATTAGAAGCGCATTCCACAACTTTTCTCCTGCTTCTTCATATTGATCATAACTTAGGGGCATTTGGGAGCTATATTCACGAATGTAAAATCCCATCTTCTAAATTGAATTCTGGTAACCATCCTAAATCCAAAATTAAACCTTTATCATATCTCACCTGAAGTATATCGTGTTTAAACGACCAGATTTGTTCTTCAAGAGGAGTCGTATCATCAAAATCAAAATCATTAAGGATTACTTGACCAGATTTAAAATCAATTTTTTCTAACATTGGTTACCTCCAATGATTATTATTTGATTTAACATACTTCCAAGCTATACTGCCCGTTATTTTAATAACAATCTCGCATACGAGCAAGCTCGGACTCGGGCAAATGCAATGTAAGCTTGTCTAACTCAGGGGAAGGATACCAATCATTCTCGATTTCACCACCATATTTTATTACGTGTGTGACAGTATATGCTGACATGTATAAGTTATGGTGAACAAACGGTTTTACCAGTATGCTCTCCCCCTGCTCCAAATGTTTCAAAACTAATTTGTTATCAGAGACATACTCCGTGTAAACCAGCCATCCTTTTTGGACAACATAAAATTCTCTAAGGGACTTATGATAATGGCTCTTCTGCCATCCGCCATTATTTGAAGCTTCCGTACGGATATACGAACTACCATCTGAACTAACCAGCCTGAATCGCCTTTCTCCGTTATCCATTTCTTGATGCAAAGTATCAATACCGAGCAAATGAGCTTCTTCCTCAGAGATCTGTTTAGGCATGAAAATCCCCAATCTATATTCTATATCTATCATTCATTAAGATACCTATTTTACCTGATTATTCTTTGACGCATACCGTTCTTGGAATTCAATTAACCTGCCCGTTTGCTCAACGAGTCTGCCGTTCCATGTTAGCAGCTTTGTTCTGTTGATTGTTACGCTATAGTTCCCCGTTAGCTTAATCTATCGTCTCAGTAAACAAGAGGGTTGTTCGCTGAATAAGAAGCTAAATCCAGAAACTCAACT
>NZ_JABBYG020000056.1 GCF_012935325.2 Paenibacillus sp. PL91 | reverse complement strand
TTTTAGGATAAGCCCTCGACCGATTAGTATTCGTCAGCTACACACATTGCTGTGCTTCCACCCCGAACCTATCAACCTCGTCGTCTTCAAGGGGTCTTACATACTGGGAAATCTCATCTTGAGGGGGGCTTCACGCTTAGATGCTTTCAGCGCTTATCCCGTCCGTACTTGGCTACCCAGCGGTGCTCCTGGCGGAACAACTGGTACACCAGCGGTACGTCCATCCCGGTCCTCTCGTACTAAGGACAGCTCCTCTCAAATTTCCTGCGCCCGCGACAGATAGGGACCGAACTGTCTCACGACGTTCTGAACCCAGCTCGCGTACCGCTTTAATGGGCGAACAGCCCAACCCTTGGGACCTACTTCAGCCCCAGGATGCGATGAGCCGACATCGAGGTGCCAAACCTCCCCGTCGATGTGGACTCTTGGGGGAGATAAGCCTGTTATCCCCAGGGTAGCTTTTATCCGTTGAGCGATGGCCCTTCCATTCGGTACCACCGGATCACTAAGCCCGACTTTCGTCCCTGCTCGACTTGTAGGTCTCGCAGTCAAGCTCCCTTATGCCTTTGCACTCTTCGAATGATTTCCAACCATTCTGAGGGAACCTTTGGGCGCCTCCGTTACATTTTAGGAGGCGACCGCCCCAGTCAAACTGTCCACCTGACACGGTCCCTCTACCGGTTTCACGGTAGTAGGTTAGAACTCCGATACGATCAGGGTGGTATCCCAACGATGCCTCCACACAAGCTGGCGCTCATGCTTCAAAGGCTCCCACCTATCCTGTACAGATCGTACCAAAGTCCAATATCAAGTTACAGTAAAGCTCCATGGGGTCTTTCCGTCTTGTCGCGGGTAACCTGCATCTTCACAGGTATTAAAATTTCACCGGATCTCTCGTTGAGACAGCGCCCAAGTCGTTACGCCATTCGTGCGGGTCAGAATTTACCTGACAAGGAATTTCGCTACCTTAGGACCGTTATAGTTACGGCCGCCGTTTACTGGGGCTTCGGTTCACAGCTTCGGGTTTAACCCCTAACCGCTCCCCTTAACCTTCCAGCACCGGGCAGGCGTCAGCCCGTATACTTCGCCTTACGGCTTCGCACAGACCTGTGTTTTTGCTAAACAGTCGCTTGGGCCTTTTCACTGCGGCCCCCTCGGGCTATTCACCCTACCGAGGCACCCCTTCTCCCGAAGTTACGGGGTCATTTTGCCGAGTTCCTTAACGAGAGTTCTTCCGCGCGCCTTAGCATGCTCTGCTCGCCTACCTGTGTCGGTTTGCGGTACGGGCACCTTCACCTGGCTAGAGGCTTTTCTTGACAGCCGGAGTACATGACCTTCGCTACTACAATTTTCGCTCCCCATCACAGCCCAGCCTTAATGATCGACGGATTTGCCTATCGATCAGCCTCACTGCTTGGACGGGCTATTCCATCAGCCCGCGTCACTGCCCTTCTGTGTCACCCCATTGCTCATAACGGTTTACGGTGGTACAGGAATTTCAACCTGTTGTCCATCCACTACGCCTTTCGGCCTCGCGTTAGGTCCCGACTTACCCTGAGAGGACGAGCCTTCCTCAGGAACCCTTAGGCTTTCGGCGGACAAGATTCTCACTTGTCTTTTCGTTACTCATACCGGCATTCTCACTTGAATACAGTCCACCAGTCCTCACGGTCCAACTTCAATCCGTATTCAACGCTCCCCTACCCAAGTACCTAATGGTACATGTCATAGCTTCGGTGGTGTGTTTAGCCCCGTTACATTTTCGGCGCAGAGTCACTCGACCAGTGAGCTATTACGCACTCTTTAAATGGTGGCTGCTTCTAAGCCAACATCCTGGTTGTCTTTGCAACTCCACATCCTTTCCCACTTAACACACACTTGGGGACCTTAGCTGATGATCTGGGCTGTTTCCCTCTTGACAATGGATCTTAGCACTCACTGTCTGACTCCCGAGTAGCACGTCTATGGCATTCGGAGTTTGACTGGACTTGGTAACCCTTGGCGGGCCCCGCACCCAATCAGTGCTCTACCTCCACGACGCTCATTCCTCGAGGCTAGCCCTAAAGCTATTTCGGGGAGAACCAGCTATCTCCGAGTTCGATTGGAATTTCTCCGCTACCCCCACCTCATCCCCGCACTTTTCAACGTGCGTGGGTTCGGGCCTCCAGTGCGTGTTACCGCACCTTCACCCTGGACAGGGGTAGATCACACGGTTTCGGGTCTACGACCACGTACTTATTCGCCCTATTCAGACTCGCTTTCGCTACGGCTCCGTCTTCCCGACTTAACCTTGCACGTGATCGTAACTCGCCGGTTCATTCTACAAAAGGCACGCCATCACCCATTTAACGGGCTCTGACTTTTTGTAAGCGCACGGTTTCAGGTTCTTTTTCACTCCGCTTCCGCGGTGCTTTTCACCTTTCCCTCACGGTACTGCTTCACTATCGGTCACCAGGGAGTATTTAGCCTTGGCAGATGGTCCTGCCGGATTCCGACGGGGTTTCTCGTGTCCCGCCGTACTCAGGATCCGTCTCGGAGAGTGCTTGCTTTCGGTTACAGGGCTTTTACCTGCTCTGGCGGGCCTTTCCAGACCTCTTCGCCTACCAAACACCTTTGTAACTCC
>NZ_JABBYG020000055.1 GCF_012935325.2 Paenibacillus sp. PL91 | reverse complement strand
GGGATTATTTTGAGCTGAGTGATTAATACATTCAGCGAGTTGGATAGTCATAAATTTCTCCCTCCTAGCAACGTGCTGTTACCATTCTGGTTTTATATAATACTTTTCGTTAGAAGGGTTTTTTTTTAGTCACTAAGCAAGTGAAGACAGCTGCTGGTAACAAAAGGGGGAGTGAACTTAATTTATGGATGAAAAACGAACATACCACTTGATGACCTTTCGACTAATGAAGTGCTGGAACGCCTAGATAGAATGCAAGTGGATGAGCTCTGACCTTACCACTCTCAGTAAGTGAGTATCATCCTAAATCCTCGATTCAATTAGGAATATCATTATATTTATGGAAAAGTTAAACTAACGGGTAACGTAGTTCAATGAATATCGGGGGACAAGAACATATATGCATAGAGAGCTGCGCGCTGCGCGGCTTTTTTATTTTGCGGATATATGTTCTTGTCAAAAGCGAAAGACAAGAACATATATCCGCAGCCGTATTAGGACAAGAACATGTAGTCATAGCCGATTTTTTTGGCCGGCAGCCACATCACTCTTGCGTAGTACGATCGTACGTATATAATTGGAAAATTCACAAACAATATATAGGCCAAGCGTTACAGAAAAGATGTAAATATGGAGGAATAAGAAAATGGATGATATTCGTGAAATTCCACAGCCAGACATCCCTGAAATAGAGGAGAGGGAATTCCCGGAGTTTGAACAATCGACTCCGCACCCGGATGACGTGGATACTCAAGTCTGTACCTAGTAGCACACTAAGATGATTTTCATTTCATGGGCCTTTTGGATTTTGATTGCGAAGGAGATAAACATGACTAAGTCGCAAGCTATAGGGAAAGTAGATCAGACCAAAGAAGTTCCTGCTAAATACAGTGAATCAAACGAATTCAACCACGAACGCAATCAAGTAACTAAAGCGCAAAAACAAATGGCATCTCAAGAGACAACGGGAGTACTTGATCAAGCATAAAACGTCTCAAGGATAATGTGTAACAATACACTTTACTACTTTCGACATCCATAACCGATGAAGGAGCTGCCGCGGCAGCTCCTTTTTCCTTTTGCAATCTTCACAAAATAAGAAATTTTGTACAGATGTCCTGGTGATTAGCGTTGAGCTAACGGGCAGATTACGTCAATGAACCACCCTTAAACCAAATATTGATTTCGATTACAATCACTGGAATATTTTTCATGCTAAAACAACAAAAACTTACCAATGGACTTGGAGGAAGACATCCATGAAAATCCCGTTCGAGTCGTGAATGCCGCGGTGAATCGTCTGAGTGACAGCATCTTTTCAATCGCCTATCCATGGTTCCTGATCACAGCGCATACGGACGAAGAAATCGATGCAACGCTGACAGCGGTGAACGGATGGGTTTCGGAAGATAACGTTTCGGCATTCCTATGCGGATAACATCATTATGGTACTTGCTCTTACATGAGATTCAAAAGTTTAGTCTATATGACCCGGCTTATATGCTTATATTAATAATTTTCCCCGCGATAATAGCGCTTCAGTTTTTCTTCCAAATGAACGAGCTGCGCTTCCTTCTCCTCAATATCTTTCAGCAGCTTTTGCTTTTGATCTTCAATCAGTTTGATTCTCTCCGGCAGGGTTGAGGTTCCTTCGTTCACCTTATCATAATACTTTTTGATGTCCTCCACACTCATCCCGGTTTCGCGAAGACATTTGATAAAAACCAGCCAGCTCAGATCATCATCCTTATAAAGACGGTTATTCTGCTCGCTTCGGGCAGCAGGTTTCAACAGTCCCTTTCTTTCGTAAAAGCGGATCGCTCCAATATTGATCCCGACTTCCTTCGCCACTTCTCCAATCGTTAACATACTAACCCTCTTTTATAAAAAAATAATTGTTGACCTACACTAAGTGTAGCATAGTAACTTATAAATTGTTAAAGAAAAATTAAATTAGGGAAAGAAGGATTCGCATGATAAGGACCGCCTTTGTAACCGGAGCAAATAAAGGAATCGGAATTGAAATCGTTAAGCAGTTAGGTGAAGCAGGCTGGAAAGTCATCCTTGGCGCACGCAGTGCCGATCGGGGTAAAGCAGCCGTTTCCGAGTTAACTTCCAAGGGGTTAGACGTAGAATTTATACAAATCGACATGGGTGACTTGAAAATCATCGAACAGGCTGCCGTTACGATCAACAAGAATTATCCGGACTTGAAGCTTCTGATCAATAACGCTGGTATGCCTGGCGCTTTCTCCCGTTCTTTTACGGATACCAAAGAGGAAGATCTGCGGAATGCCTTCGAAGTTAACTTTTTCGGGACCTTCCGTTTAAATCAGCGTTTGTTCCCTTTAATCAAAGATAACGAAGGCACAATCATCAATGTATCGACCGACATGGCTTCTTTGGACCATATGCAAAATGCTGAATTTACTTTAAACGCATTCGATTATAACTCATCTAAAACGGCTAACAATGCTATGACTCTTTCAATGGCTTATGAAGTCAAAAACAGCAGCGCTCAAGTATTCGCGGTAACGCCTGGATTCACCTCAACAGATCTTAACGGTAATGCCGCAGGCGGTAAATCGAAAGAAGCCGCCGCTGCGATTATAGTGGGTTATGCGACAGATGGCAAACGTCATAACGGCGAATTCTTGGATGAGAAGGGCGTTTACGCCTGGTAACCCGCAACTGCCGAAAGCAAAAACTCTTGCCGCCCATATCGCGGACAAGAGTTTTTTGCGTACAAGATTCTAGTAAAATAAATTAAGTATATCGGTGGTCGGGGTAACCCACTATTAAACTAACGGGGAACGATAGTTCAACCTCGGAAGGGCTGCCTCATGGCGGCCCTTCATTATGCTAACTGGTAGTTTAGCGTGGCTGACCGACCTACATAACTTTACATTATCACTTTATTACGTTAATCTATTAGAGAAGTAAAGTGATAAAGGATGCGGTCTTAATCGA
>NZ_JABBYG020000054.1 GCF_012935325.2 Paenibacillus sp. PL91 | reverse complement strand
TATCGTTTTCATTAGCCTTCAAGATAGATTTTACAATATATGGGGTGCTGTTGCCATTAACGTAATCTGCCCGTTAGTGTAATGAAGCAGCCGATCATTATGGGCGGCTGCTTCCGTGTTTTTATTGAACTATCGTTACCCGTTAGCTTAAGAATTGATTACTCATTCGTGTCGTTTGAGTTTGATATGAACACCATTGTGGTTATAACTGTGCATGGCTGGTGATAAGTCGTCTGTAGGTTGTGTTAACTCTGTGAATCTCTCCTCAGGAATTATATATCTCTCTATTCAGATTCACAATGTCTTGGTGCGAATATCCGCCAGTAGCCGCCGTTAGCTTCTTTATCACTTTATCCCGTAGGAATGGGGCTTTTTCTTTATTTGCTTTTTTTATTGCTTCGGTTAGTTCCTCTATGGTTAGTTCTGTGCAGTATGCAGGAGTACCTGGCTGTTGCCTCCATGAATCATTTAATGAACCACTATCTACTGTATCGAAACCTAGCTCGTTTGCTATATCCATCATTATTTGTTTATGCGCTAGGTTATCACCAGCAATCGCAATGGCAATGCGTCCACTAGTACCTTCTGAAGTTCCTTTATATTCTAACGTATAGGCTAATAAATTGTTGAAAGCTTTAGTGATTGGTCTACCTAATTGATTTGAAACCCAAACACTTTCAACCAACCCGTTCTCAATTTCTTCAATTTTGTTGTCTCTAAAAGGATAATAATTTGAGGTGTCTACAATGACCACTTCCTCCCCAACTTTATCCATAAAGTTGCGAATGCTTGGCAGTGCGTGCAAAGGTATAGATATGATTAGAACATCGATATTTGTAATGACTTCTTCTACACTCACAGGTGTTCCCGAAAGTTTTTTTCCTTCTAGCCGTTCAATTCCGCGAGCATCTGCAACTTTGACATCATGTCCATTCTCAACTAATTTTTTTGAAATATTTGAACCGATTGGACCTGCACCTATAATTCCAAATCTCATTTTCATTTCTCATACCATCCTATTCTAAATGTTATTTTACTTCGGCGATCAACTGGTCGGCTGCCGTCGTGTTAATGCATCGAACTAATTGCCTCGCGATAAGGATAATGCAATGTCTGGTTCCCGCTTTCGATATAACAAGGCTTCCTTGTGAAGACGGCTATTATTCAATGTACGTCTTTAGAAAAATATTCTCCTCTGAAATGAAGCAAATGCGTTTTAGCCATACTGCTATCGTTGTTTCGGCTGGACACATCGCTTTCAGACGTATCAAGAAGATAGAGAGAATTTTTATATTCCAAGTCAGCTGTTAAATATTTCAATTAAAGTCTTGCATTAAAGCATCAACCACTTCTTTTACAGTTCTGATTTCTTTAATTGGCGTAATTCCAGTACCTACAGAAATATAGCCATCATCTGTATTGCCTTCTAGCATGCCGATACGCATTCCAATTGATCCAACCATCATTTTTGCTATTTCTTCACGACTAACACCTTGTTTATCCATTTCGACTAGTTTATTTGCTAATTTAGTAGGTAGAGACCGATAGTATGCTGGTAAAGTACGGAACATTAGTAAATCTTCTGCTGTAGCATCTACAATCATTTGTTTCACGTTTTCTGCTGCTGGATTTTCTTTTGTTGGAATAAAGACACTACCAGCAAAAACACCTTCAGCGCCTAAAGCAAATGCGGCACGCACTCCTCTAACGTCTCCAATACCACCAGCTGCCATTACGGGAGTATTTATAGCATCTACAATCATTGGAACAATCGAAAATGTTCCAATGACTCGTTCAGGAACAGTACCACCTTCATCAAATCCAGTCGCTACATAAACATCTATTCCAAATTCTTCTGCAGCTTTTGCATTTTCAATAGTAGGAGTAAGGGGTCTATAAACAATTTTAATATTGTTTTCTTTTAATGGTTTAAAGATTCTTTCATCCAGTATATCGTTAACAAGAACAACTGGAACTTTCTCGTCAATAACTGTTTCTAAAATTGGCCATGTGTAATTTAGATCACGATTTACGATCACAGTTATTCCAAATGGCTTATTACTTAACGATTTTGTTTTTTGTATTTCAGTTCTCATTCTTTCCGCACTTATTTCGGGTGAACGAGTTATATCAACCTGGCCGGCACTTGGACCTAGAAATCCTAATCCACCAGCATTACTTACCGCTGCAACAAATTCGGCATTAGTAATCCAAGACATCGGGGCCTGTATAATCGGTTTTTCTATATTTAATATTTCGCATATTCTATTATTCATTTTAGGCCTCTCCTATATTAATTATTTAAATAATTTAGCCTTCCGTATTGTTAAGGAACTCCTATATTCTCGCGCAGTGTTTTTCCTTCATATTCCTTGTGGAACAAACCTCGGTCCTGCAAAACTGGGACAATCAGTTCCAAAAAATGGGCATAGGCTATTTCTGGATCAATCGAGCCGTCGCATGCATCGACCAAAAACGGTATTTCCAAGAAGTTAGCAACTTGTACGGGGGTACCTGCCACTACTGGATGATAATTAATGACTCCGTGAGCAAGAACGTCTCGAATGGAAAGCCCTTGTCTCAGCCGCTGTAATTAATTCACATTTATTTAGCATGCTAAATATAAATGCAAGAGATAACTTATAATAAGTTACTCTCCATTTGCTTCAAAAGCCGCCTTAATAATAAGCGCTCTTCCGGTAATATGGAATGCAGTAATTTTTCTTGCTGCTGTTTCCATTTGAATTCAACCGGTTTTTCTAATTCTTTGCCTTTATCGGTAAGGAAGATTCGCATAACCCTTGCATCATCTTGATCGCGTTTACGGTATATAAATCCGTTTTGCTCTAGGGATTTAACCATATTTGTTACCGTAGGCGGCTCGCATTTTAGGTGTTCACACAGTTGCATTTGTGTTACCCCATCACCTAACCACAAACGGTAAAGTAAATGCTCTTGGCCAACGTAAAGATTAAGTTCCCGTAGAGACTCGCTATAATCTCGACGCATTTGGGAGGAAATCCTATCCAACGACTGGCGAATATCGCAGTCTACCTTATCTGTCATTAATATTTCACCTCAGTAGTCACGAATAATATTTAGCTTACTAAAGATATCATGATGAAATTCTTGTGTCAACAGAGCTCAATTACCGTTAATTCAATAAGAGGCTATTGGCCTTCAAAAAATATTGTCCTAGCCGATATTCTTCGCATAACTGAGCATAAATCTGATGCCCTTTAAGTAACTCAGAATCTATTTTGTGTTACATCGACTGCAGATATTCCACACGATTCGCCACGCTATCCTGCCCGTTAGCTTAATAAGAAGAACAAGCCACCGTAGCGCCTGCTCATCATGTATTCACTTCCCCTTTTGTTACTAGCAGCTGTCTTCACTTGCTTAGTGACTAAAAAATACCCCTTCTAACGAAAAGTATTATATAAAACCAGAATGGTAAGCACGTTGCTAGGAGGGAGAAATTTATGACTATCCAACTCGCTGAATGTATTAATCACTCAGCTCAAAATAATCCC
>NZ_JABBYG020000053.1 GCF_012935325.2 Paenibacillus sp. PL91 | reverse complement strand
GGGGCGCATCCTTCTGCCTGCCAATTGCTTATGCAAATCGCACACCCATAATCCCAGTGACCAAACCGACAATAATGCCGATCATGCAAGCCGCCAGCCAGAATTTTCTGCTGCGGGCGTTTTTCAAGAAACAGTACCCTAATAGGCCAAATAATATCCCCTCGATTAAAAACCAAGGTTCAAAGAGCACTAGATCCCACAACACAAAGGCATCTTCATGGATGTTAAATGATCCCGATTCCAACCCGACTAGCCCACTGATTTGAAGTATTCTATAAACAATTCCATAAATGCCGTGTGAAGCAGCTAACGAACATCCTGCCCAGGCTATAAATAGCCACAGATAACTAGAAAATCTGCCCTTACTCCAATAAATAAATGCAAGACCAATGATTCCGGCAATGGTTAGAAATACAGATGCAATCCCATTAATCAAATCAAAATGGATATGTTGTACGATATCAGGTTTTAGTAGACTCTCCCCTATCGTGCCGCCTAAAGCCCAGTAAAGGTGTGGCAACATATAAACGATGGACCAAATAAAAACTGCGTAACCCGACCAAACCAACGATTTTGTTTGCGTATGTTGCGTTTGCGTATGCATATCTATCACGCTTCCCTAGTCATGCCGTCTATCAATCTGCGCCGTGCACGCCACGCGGTGAAACCAAACAAGACTGCTCCAATCAGAGACCATGGACCCGGCCCTAATATATAAAGGAAAATCATGAAGTCCTTGCGTTGCACCGCGAGAATCAAATGCCAGACATCGTGTAAACTCATAAATGTAAAAGCGGTCCATGTGAGAGCAAGCGCTGCCCGGAACCATTTTCTTCCGCCCCAGAAGCGGACAAGAGTCATTGCCGCCGCCGCAAATATGAAACAGATGAGGCTGGGAAGTACACCCCATGCGAAAAACAGTCCTATCTTCTGTTCCGCAGCAGGTGCGTTAACGAAACCGATGAGGTTTCCGATAAAGTGGATAACGCCCAGCCCGAGCGCCGCGGCAAACGCGCCGTATCCCATCCATTTCTCACCTGTTGTTTGCATCCTTTCATTTCGTTCTTTCATATAATCACTCCTTTTTCTCTCAACTTATACATCTCCTCGCTTGCGCTGAACGACGCCTTGTTCCCAAGCGAAGACCGCCGCCTGGGTCCGATCCGCCAGCTGCAATTTGCCAAGGATATTGCTGACATGGCCTTTCACTGTTTGCTCGCTGATGACCAACGATTGCGCGATTGCTGCATTGGCGTTTCCTTGGGCGATAAGGCGCAATACTTCAAGCTCACGATCGGTTAAATTATTGAAAACGTTCGGAATATCCTTTCGTTCCTCGCGAAGCTCCTGCACTACCCGAGCGGCCACGCGCGGATGGAGAAATGCTTCGCCGCCACGCGCTTTTCGGATAATGTCAGCAAGATCGCCCGACTGGACATTCTTTAATACGTAAGAAAGAGCTCCCGCACGCAAAGCGGGAAAAATATAGTCGTCCTCCTGAAAAGAGGTCAACACAACAATCTGGGAATTGGGGCTGAGTTTCTTTATTCGGCGGATCGCTTCAATCCCGCCAATTCCCGGCATCGACAAATCCATCAGGACGACATCGGGCACCAGATTGGCTACAAGATGTTCAGCTTCCTCTCCGGAAGCCGCTTCCCCCACGATGCGCAAATCGGATTGCGTTTCGAGAAATGATCGAACTCCCTGGCGCACCAAGCTATGATCATCAACCAGCACAATGTGAATCTTATCCTCCATCGGTATTCTCGCTCCCTTCACTTATAGACTCGTACTTAGGCTCCATCATGCTTCATTGTCCTGCTGCCCATGGTCCGGCACCGTTGCAGTGACGACAAACCCTTGCTCCGGCTTGCTCTGGTAGCTAACCTGTCCTCCGAATGGAAGGAGCCGTTCAGACATGGAAAGGAGACCGACCCCTTTTCCTATTTTGCTTGAGACATGACACCCTCGGCCATTATCGGATATTTCCAGTGTCGTCCTATCCGGTTCAAACATGAGATGAATACGAACGGCACGCGCCTCGCTGTGGCGTGCAACATTCGACAACGCTTCTTGTGTCAGACGGTATAAGGCTTCTTCCAGCTGCAATGGGATCGGGTTCATCCCTTGGACTTGAAAAACAGCATCGATCCCAGTTCGCTCTGCCCATTGCTCGATTTGCTCGCGCAGCGCTTGCGGAAACCTTTTGCCTTCCAGCATGGCGGGACGCAGCTCATGGATCAGATTCGTGAGATCGTCCTGCACCTGCCCCAGCAAGCCCTCTGCTTGTTCCAGCCTGGGGAGCGCACCTTCTTTCCCCTGCAGGAGAAGTGCTTTCGCTCCACTAATTTGCATGAATAGCGCGAACAACTGCTGTTTGATGCTATCGTGCAAATCACGCGCCATTCTCCCCCTCTCGTCCATAGCCGCTTGCTCTTGGCGCACCTGCACATGGTGCCGGAGCTGTTCAGCCATATGATTCAAGCGGCGTGATAGCCGTCCGATTTCGTCTCCGCCCGGATCATCAAACAAGACGGAGAAATCGCCGCGACTCCAATAGTCAGCGGCATCCGCCAATGTTCCGAATCTCCGGATGAGCGGCCGTGAAGTGACCGCACCAAACACAGCGCCTGCCGCTCCAACACATAGAACTATGATTACTGAGGCTGGAAGCAAGACAGTCACGCCGATTCCAAGCCATAACGAGGGATGAATCTTGAAGTTTTCCGCTTGCATAACGAGAATTCCATCTGCCTGCTTCTCCGTTGCCCCAAGCGGTATGAATACGAGAACTCCTGTTGATGCGCTCTCATGCGTTATCAACTTGACGTCACCCTGGCTGTCGAGATACATTTGCAAATGATCCGCTGCCTGATTTGTGAGCTGTGCCGACAGCAAAGTTCCATGTGACGGAGGGCGGACGCCGACCCCTGTCGAAGCGATAACTTGCCCTTGCCGGTCAACGACAGCAAGTATGCCCGTGTAAGAAAACACTTTGTCCACGACTCGCTGTTGCTGCTCGAGCCAAAGAGTCAAGCCTGCACGATCGGGTCCTTGATCGCCTGCCAGCAAAGAACCGGCCACATTCGCATTGCTTTTCAAGGCACTCGTTAGCAAAAATGAGCGCGACATATACATTCCCCACCCGAGCGCCAAGAGGAGCAGTAGCTCTACAAGGAGCCAGGCCAAAATGCTGATCAGCATATAGGATCGCGTCAGTCGCCAATGCAGCGGTCGAAATGACTTGAAAAAACGTTTCCGCACAATACTCTCTTTTCTAGTTGCCATTTTACATAAATACCCAGGAGAACGCCGCGTACCCACTCCCCATCCACCACGGAGTAACGGTGCTTTTTGCTAAAGCCCAGGATGTTTGATCCACCATGATTTCTCCTTTCGTAAATGCAATCTTTCATGCCACTATGAATTCCGTTATGGCATGGTACGAAGTTATCACTTCTACAAAAAAGTATATACTATAATAAACGATATGGGTTGCCTCTATAGGAGTGTTTCAGACGATACTTCGGATGCATAACGGACTGCCACTTAG
>NZ_JABBYG020000052.1 GCF_012935325.2 Paenibacillus sp. PL91 | reverse complement strand
ACCTCGTCATCGGAGATCGACCACTCTAAATTGCCTTGCTCGTCCTCAGTGTAACCGTCCAAAGATACGTTAATAGCGTAGATCAGCTTAGCCATTTCAATAACGCCCTCCAATTATTAGTTTCCAACGCCTGCCTGCTGCTTGAGGTTCTTGATCTCTTCCTTGACATTTTCTTTCACCAATCTGGAATTGTTCCATTCGACTTTCTCCAGTGTCGTGGAAAAAACGATTTTGGCTATCTTTTCGATCCACTCGGCATGATTCCGTTCATGTTGCGAAGCTGATGGGTTCGAAGGCACAGATGGCCAATAACTGTGCATTCCCTGATAAGTGCCACGTCCCCAAATGACAGTGTCGGCAGTACTCAGAATTTCTATTGCGTGTTTCTCCAAATCAGCTTAGCACATTTCAGCTTGGGTTGTTTCTTATGAATTGCTAAGAATTGCTAATTTAAACTGCCCGTTAGTTCAATAAAAAGAACGCTCCCGCGCCTTCGCTTGGGCTACGTCCTCCTCATTATATTCCATTTCCAATCACCTATTAAAGAACGTACGCGGGTAGCATGTAGTGCTTAAACAGGGGACTTATCTTAACCTAAGCACTAAGAAAATACTTTATTTTCTTAGAACATCATAAAGTCTTATGCAGCGAGGGAGAGATCCTAGTGGCGGGTAGTTCCATGATCATGGGTGCCACTCTGCTCAGGTTGACTGCCAGCAATCGTTTCAACTGGCGAATCTTGTGTCGTTGCGGAAGCGGATGGTTCCTTCGTGGCAGTAACCGTGAAAGGGATCTTCTTCATGGTGTGGGAATCACGCGCCGACACATGGTAATAGACGAAGTACGATCCCGGTTCAGTAATGGGCTGCTTGGCGATGTAGAGTCCATCATTTTGGAAAGTAGCAGGTAGCATCATATGAGGCTCTTGCCCCTCTTTCCACCATTCAAATATGACTTCGCTCGCGTCATCCACTGGTTTGCCATCCTGGGTAACGGTTACCGCAAAAGTAACGTTGTCTCTGGCAGCAGGTTGACTTGGTTCGAGCATGAATGTGGCTTCGACTGGTGTAGAAGAAAGTAGAGCTGTTTGTTGTTGATCTTGACCACATGCGGTCATGGCAAGGAGCAAGAGTAGGCACGGTAGCATGTACATAAAGCGTTTCAATTTCATCTAGAATCATTCCCTTTCTGTTTCAAGTTCAATAGTTTCTAGTAAAAGAGCGAGTCACTGTGCTGATTATGGTCTCATCACCGCGCAGGATCGCCCAGCCTAGGGGATTGATTCCAATATGTTTGGCGTATGTTCGCAATGCATAAGGTGTATCATGCTGCGGTCAATGGTAATGGTCAAAAATTCAATGCCGCTTCCCATCAGATTTTATGCAATTGCAAAGGCATCCTCTCCACTTGTTACATGAATATCGGTGCGAGCAGAAAGGCTGCAATAAAAAAATCCAAAACAGTGCACCATTCCGCATACCACCGCCAGACGATCTTATTGCTCCGAAAATGAGCAAAGTCCCAGGCCGCATGGCCGATATAACCTGCCGCAAGCAGGATCAGTCCCGTTTCTCTGTCGACATACAGAGACACTAACGCGATAATGCTGAAAAACAGTAATGCGGCCGCCTGTATCAAGAAGGTACGAACCCCGCGGAGATGACCGCGAATTGCGCCTGCAATCGGGTAGACAAGCGCGATGAGAATCAGGATAAATGACATGGGATCCGTCGAAGCCGGGAGCCCTGTTGCGGCCATAGCTAACGCCACCAATGAGGGCCATCGTTTCAGCAATTGTATGCCTGTAAACTTCAATCTTCCTCTCTCTTTGACATCTTCGTCTTTTCTGGCCAATTCCATGGCAATCACTCCTCGTTTTCTTTTGCACACCAAAAATAACACAATGCAATTTCTTTTACGTCTATCTGCAGTTGATTTTTATTTAGCGTCTATATCGATCGATTGATGAGCAAGACGGATTCATCTGTTATGATGAAGTAAACCACCCGAATGAAGGATTGAAAAATGAATAAAAACATATTTCAGCACTTTAACGCCCGCGCCGCACATACTATCTTTATCGTTGCCTTTTTCATATTGATCATGCCAGAGTATCCGTTTCTGCATACCCACGTACTTATCGTTTACGCTGCCTTCGCGGCTTGTTACATATGGATGGCGGCAGCACCTAAAGGATGGTGGAATGCTAAGAGGTACTTCCTTGCGGTTTGCATTCTTGCTGGCATAACCCTCATCATTCGCATCGTTCATTCCGATTACCCTGATCACCGCATTTTCTGGCCGCTGCTGTATATGCTGGGTGTGGCCGATCCGAAATGGAATCGTTCAACCGTTACTCTCGCCGTCTTCACTGTTTGCCTCATTTTTGCAATGATGCTGGTCGACAAGGTCTCATATGGCGCTCTAATTGCAGCTGTCCTCATGTATATCGCGGTCAGAAATCAAAGCCTGCTTCGCGAAGCGCATCGCACGAACCGAAAGCAACTGGAACAACTGAACACGGCATATTCCGAATTGCAGCAAACATCTGTTCAGGCGATGGGTTATGCTGCGCTGACGGAGCGTACGAGATTGGCACGCGACATTCATGATGGGTTTGGACATCAGATGACCTCGCTTATTGTTCAACTACAAGCATTGAAGCTGATGATTCCCCAGGATCCGGCTGGGGCGGCAAACAGCGTAGACGAGACTCTGAAGGTTGCTAGGAAAGGGATGGATGAGGTAAGGCTTGCAGTAAAGGAATGGTCGGACGATGAGAAGGGCCTGGGACCGATCGCGCTGAAGGGCCTCGTCTCTCAAATCGAAGCTAATTCTATGGTACAGATACAATATAAAGAAATCGGACCTATTGGGGAGTGGCCGGTTGAATGCAGCGTGATTCTCTACAGAATCTTGCAAGAAGCGTTAACCAATATCCTCAAGCATGCTGATGCGAAACTGGTTAACATTTTAGTGGAAGAAGAGAATGAACATGTAATGCTCCTTATTACGGATGACGGTCATTTCAGCGACGAGAAACCTTTGAATTTCGGATTTGGCCTAAACAGTATGATCGAAAGATGCAAATCTGCCGGAGGGAGCATCGTTTTCTCCGCAAATTCACCGAATGGTTTAAAGATTCAAGCAGTTATTCCACTTAATATTACATCGAGTACGGCTTATAAGGAGACGATTCATGCAAACCGAGAAAATGATTCGAATCGTACTGGCGGATGACCAGCCTTTCATTCGTAAAGGATTGCGATACATATTGGACATTCAAAAAGATATGCAGGTGGTCGGAGAGGCTTCGACCGGAGAAGAAGCTGTTGACATTGCATTGCGAAACGTTCCGGATATCGTTTTGATGGATATCCGCATGCCGGGCGGAACGGGTATTATGGCGACAAAGTCTATCGTTGAAGCTTTGCCTGACACAAAAGTCGTCCTCTTAACGACATTCGATGTTGAACAGTATGTGTTTGACGGGATTCGTGCCGGGGCTTCCGGCTATTTATTGAAGGATACAGAAACCGATGAATTGCTGAGCGGTATTCGGGCCATGCACCGGGGGGCAACCCTGTTCAATAGCAGCACGGCCAAACGCGCTCTAGACCAAATATTGACTTCGGGCATGGAGGAGCCAGATTCGTCCGGCAAAGACCGGCTGCTTGGCGCATTGACAGAGCGTGAAACGGAAGTATTGCAGCTGCTTGCTTACGGAAAGAGAAACCACGAAATATCTGCGATTTTATGCATTTCTGAAGGCACAACAAAAACGCATATACACCATATCATGCAAAAACTTGAGGCGCAGGACCGCACACAAGCAGTAGTCACTGCCATTCGAATGAAGCTTGTGAAATAAAAAAGGATCAATTGGAAAGGCTTGCTCGGGGTATCTAGCTTGAAATCGGAATACTTCCGTTCGATAATGGCGTTTCAGGAGCCTTTACATTTCTTAATAACCGAGGGTTTGATTGGTCGATATGTGGTGGTGTAGCAATCGATATATTTCTAGGTAAGCAGAATAGAATTCATAAAGACCATTATTTTCTCCATAATAAGTAACTCCCCCTTGGAGCTATAAGCTATCGTTTTCATTAGCCTTCAAGATAGATTTTACAATATATGGGGTGCTGTTGCCATTAACGTAATCTGCCCGTTAG
>NZ_JABBYG020000051.1 GCF_012935325.2 Paenibacillus sp. PL91 | reverse complement strand
AAAAACGTACTTTCTATTGTACATGAGTGGATATCAATACACACTAATAGACAGTATGGTCCGAATACGACGGCAGCTATGGACGAGAAATAAAGTCCTAGAACGCCGCTGCTATCATTGAACTATCGTTACCCGTTAATTGAATAACACAACGAAATCCAGAAATGAGTTACTTCTTTATCACTTGCATAGCGACTAAAAAAAGTTCCTTCTAACGAACAATATTATATAAAACCAGAATGGTAACAGCTCTTTATAAAACTATCCCGTTACTAGGAGGGAAAAATCTATGACTATCCAACTCGCTGAAAGTATTAATCACTCAGCTCAAAATAATCACAATATAATTTCTATTATATCCGAAATGATCGCAACTATGGAGAATGACGCCAAACTCAAAAAAGAAATACTTTTTAAAGTTGATGAAATCAGTATGGAGATTTCCAAAAAAGACAAACTCTGTTATGACGTAGTGAATGCTACTCGTAATAACGGTGACTATTACAGAGCTAAGATGGTATGGAAACAATTTAGAAATAGAGTAGAGCATGCCCTTGGAGAGCTGAATAAGCGAATTCAATGGACAAGATACCCTGACGAGTGGAGCGAGACATATGAACTCCTAAAGCGTCGAGCAGCTTTACATGATGATGAGCTGGAAAGATTAGAGCGGCAAGAGTTATTGAGCGCATCACCTAGCATTTAGATTCTCTCAAAATTGGCTGCAGTTTTGTCATCAACACTTATAATACCACATATTGGAACTCTCCTGCCCGTTAGCGTGATGAAGCAGCCGATCATTGTGATCAGCTGCCTCCGTGTCTTTATTGAACTATCGTTCTCCGTTAGCGTAATGAACTCATTGACTTCGCCAGCTTAATCATATCATCTTTAGACAAGCGACTGCTGTCAATTTCAATATAAATTTCATTTTGTACCTAGCACAAAAACGGGTCCCATTTGCCCATGGTTTGAATACCGCATTAACTTCCTTAATTTTAACAATGTCACCTTTTGTATCAAATTTGAAAACTTTATCCCAGTATAAAAATGGCCCCCCTTATAAATAAAGTTATCGGCCACATTGTACGCAACTGGCTCTGGTTTGCTGCTGATAGCCCCAGGTGGCTCCACCAAGTGCGATACCTAACAACATCCACCCTCCGTACACCATGGATACCATCAATCCGTTGCCATCAAAACGCACAGGACCATCAGCCAGACCTAGTGCTTGCATAAAAGTCCCAAATATCGCCAGTAGCCCCATAGGAGCTGTCATACAGGCAGCAATCCAACCTCCAATGATAAAAATCCTGCGAGGAACTTTTTTGCCAGCAAAAAACGGGACCCAACGGGGGAATATGCGCCCCCATCTTTGGACAAGAGCAAGGGAAAGCAATGCACTAGCACCAAAAACCAGAATTTCCCCAAACGCAGAATGATGGCCGAAATTTTGACCGCCCCCTAAATTCCCACCAAGTGTCCAGTAGATTTTCAGCAAAGGATATGGAAATGAAAGGATGAAAGCGGCATAGCCAAGCCACGCATTCGAGCGAATCTTCCTCTTGATCAAGGGCCCTTGGCCACACGCAACACATGCACCGCGGGATACGCGCTGAAAAGAGATGGTGACCATTGCCAGTAACGTTGCTCCTGTGAGGCTTATAGCCCGGGACACAAAGCCTGACCAGTCAACGACGGGTGGCAAACCGGGTATTCCAATCACAGCGGCCGTGCGGAGTGCATCAAAGACGATACCAGCTGATGACCAGATTAGCAGAATAGAAGCGCTCCATGCGCTGATTAGCACGAGTAGACGTGGTACAAGTCTTACTCGCATCCAACCCATTGACAGCAGCAAAACGATCACTCCAATTATTGCGGCGAATGCCGTAACCCACATTGGAGCAAATCCCTTTGTATAGTCTGGACTGTCTGGAAAAAGGGGTTTCAATATAACGGCTAGCAGGGTTACGGCGCAGGACCCGAGTGCAGCCCACACTTGAAAATAATGCCGAAAATAAACTAAGGTCTATTTTCCAGCTAGACCTTAGTCTTAAATATGATTGATCAAACGCATAAAAGGAAGGGCTCTGAAGCGAGTTAATAACGTGGCAAACACATGTAAAGAACCGATAAGATTATTATGTTAGTCTGAATCCATTAGCGTAATCTGCCCGTTAGCTTAACGCCCAGCAGTACATCTGTACAAAAACCCTCATTTTGTGAAGATGTAAAAGGAGCTGCCGCAGCAGCTCCTTCATCGTTTGTATTATGAACTAACGTCTCCCGTTAGCGTAACGGATAGGATCGTAGGACGAGAGCGGCGGTACTGCCCATTACTCATCTGCCCCTATGTTAACAGATACTCCCTGTAGTCTTGCTTGACCGTCAATGTCCAAGGTTTTGATGATCAAATTGTATGATCTACCCGCATCAATTGCTGCGGAAGCAGCTTTAAGGTGGAAATTATTTGTCGCTTGATTCACAAACCTGGGATCGGCAAAAATAGAGTGTCCATCATTTCCGGTACTGGTCTTATAAGCGTTGAAACCGACATACTCCTTGTTTTTCCAAGTCCAAGTTGCTTTCGAAACGTCTCCGGGAGCGTAATAAAGATTGTAGTCTACCACATTTCCCGAGTTTTTCGAGTATTCGTTATAGATGAAGACATTCGATGAATCCGCAAAGATGATATTATTTGTGATCAAATTATTCTTTGTATCGTGCTGTAGCAGAATTTGACCACTACCGTCATTCATCGAATTATTTTGATATATGGTATTGTTGATGATCTTGCAATTTACAGTTGCGCCTCGTTCACTATCGTACCCGCCCATCGCTATTCCGGTATATCGATTATTGTAGATGATGTTGCTTCGCACGGTAATATCGGTTGTGGATTTCCCTGTATTTTCACTGGCAATTTCAATGCCAATATCGTTCTTGTAACTGTAATTTCGTTCTATAACGCTGTCTCTCCCCCCATCTACATAAATACCGACGGCCGCATTGCTATTGTTAGGAAGTGATTTGCCGTAAGAAGGGTTAAAGTTGGATGTGATGTTATATATTCTATTGCCGCTGACTAATCCGTTTCTCACTTGATCGTAGGACGGATGCGGAGATATTCCTTCGAAGCCGATGAGATCAATTCCGATATTGTCATTATCATGAATGAGATTGTTCGTCACGGAAAAAGTATCGACATTGCCGTTTAAAACAAGGGACTCGCTTGAACCAAGTACCAGCTTGTAAAGTTCATTTCCTTCTATCGTTACATGATGGATGGAGGCGGGTGCATCAGTACCATACACAGCGATACCGTGTGCATCCCGGCCAAGCAGGTCTCTTCCGGTTGGTGCAACGGTATTTTTGATGTCATGCACTTTGTTATTCAGGATGTTAATATAGCTTCCCGAGCCGTGGACATATATACCTATAGGCAATTGATCTTTTTTTGTTGTGATAAAATTACGGATTTCAAACCCCTTTATCGTGATATAGCTGGCATCTTCAATCTCAACAATGCCTTGTTGTCCTGTGACAGAAAGTCCGCTTCCATCAATGATTGCCCTTTCCTTCGGAAAGTTTGTGAACGTGATCGAACCACCCCGGGCTGAGCCGGAGCGGGATATTTTAAGTTTTTGCTTATAGACGCCCCCTCTTACATACACCGTGCTACCCGGTTTAGCTACGTCTGCTGCATGCTGGAGAGTTCTCCAAGGAGATTTTTGGGTGCCCGCGTTGCCATCGTTGCCTTTGGAGTCTACATAATAGGTGGGAGTGGCAGCTGAAGTGGAAGTGGCCAGCAATTGCCCCGACATAATTCCTACAGTTACAGTTACAACTACCATACCCAGAATGAGTAATTTACTTTTTATTTGCATTGAGATGGATTTGCCTTTCCTGATTGTTTTCTTTTAATTATACTACAGCCATCTGGATAACGGATCTTAAACGCCATCACTTAAACACTTTTGAGCAAATATGATCAAGGAGAATTGTCTGCCACCATGCTCTACTGCCCGTTTACTTCAATAAACCAAAAGAGGAGCTTCCTCGAAGCAACTCCTCCACTATCGTGTCCCGTTAGTTGAACGGATAATTCTTATTTCCCATCGACCCATATGTACAAATAAATGATATTTACTTACCATCCCATACGTTCTTTTAGTGATTCGATTTGTGAAATATGATGCCGATCGTGCCAAACATATCTTTGAATCGCAACATTAAGACTCATTACTCCGTGGGTGGGACTCGTAAATGTCTTTTTAAAATC
>NZ_JABBYG020000050.1 GCF_012935325.2 Paenibacillus sp. PL91 | reverse complement strand
GAAACTGGCGAGTTAGAAGGAAACGGAGATATTATTTTAACTTATTTTATGTAGGATCATTCGTTCCGCTAACGGGACACGATAGTTGAACAATCAAGGAGCAGTTTGCTACGGCAACTGCTCCATTTCTTTGTTAAGCTAACGGACAGGTTAGCTGGTGATTAATGGGTTTCATGAGAATCTCAAATGTGGTAAAATATACCACGTAGAACGAATTGAGAGTGGATTTGGAATACGCGCAAACAACATCCACGAAACCCAGCACGAAAAGGAACATTTATACAATAACGATAATTATGTCGATGTAACCTTAGCTCTATTCAAAATATTGAGGGTAGTGGACCAATGAAAAAATAGATTTAAATACAATGCCGCGTCCTCTAAAGGTTTCCGGCTACTTTCTCTTTTCAATGAGTTCATTCCGCTTGATGCCACATGGGCAAGCGCAGGAGATTAGTTTAACGCGCCAGCGTTTGACGACACTCATATGCCGGAGCGTAATAAGGCATATAAGAATGATTTATTAAATGAATATGAGGTGTTTAAACGTGCAAGATGATCCGCAAAAGCGGGAAATAATAAATCGTCGTCAATTTTCGTTTCGATTGAACTTATTTTTCTTTGTTACGTTCGCATTGTTTAGCATATTGATCGTTCGGCTGGCCATTTTACAGTTCGTTGAGGGACCGACGCTTAGCGATGAGGGCATCGAAAAAGTAACACGCAGCGTAAAGATTCCGCCGATAAGGGGCAATATTTACGATTCTACAGGCTATCCGATAGCGTATTCCACATCCACCCAAACGTTATATTTCAGCATACAGCCGGAGCTTAACCTGGAGGATGCTAAAGCGAATGCGAAGGAAATGGCGAGAAAATTGTATGAAGTGTATATGGAGCACGGAGATCCGGAGAAAGCGATGACCGTAGACGATATTATCCGCCAAATGGATCTTGAGTTCAGCCGGAATAATATCTCGACACCAAGGCGCATCAAATCAGGCTTGACCAATAATGAAATCGCTTATTTCATGGAAAACCGCACGGCTTTCAAAGGCGTCGATATCATTGAGGAAAGCGTTCGGAACTATGACTCCGATTCGATTTCCGTACAGCTAGTGGGCTATTTGAAAAAGTATAAAGGCGTTCGCGAAACGGTAGATTTCTACAAGGAAAAAAGCGTGGAGGAAGAGCCGACCCTTCAGTATTTGGAGGAAGAGGATGTCGGCATGGACGGTCTGGAGTATATGTACCAGGATGTTCTTCGGGGAAAGAACGGATTGAAGACGTATCCCGTTAACAATGCGGAGCGTATTATCGGCCCAATGCAAATAACGAATCCCGAAAAAGGCTCGGATATTTATCTGACCATTAACAAAAACGTTCAGTTGAAAACAGAAGAAGCCATCATGAATCAATTGAAAAAAATAACGACCTCATCCAATCGATACGAACGGGCGGAATACGCCAAAACCGGCTTTGCCGTTGCGATGGAGGTCGATACCGGAAACATTGTGGCCATGGCGAGTATGCCTGACTACGATCCGAACATTTGGGCAGGCGGCCGCATTAGCGCAGTAGATTACGAGAACTTCTCCAATGTATTGGAGAACGGAACGATTCGCAGCGTTTACGGTAAGTATGAGACGGAGGGAGAAAGAAAAAAACACCCATCTTCCATCGTGCCGCCTGGATCTACGTTGAAGCCATTATCCGTTCTAATTGGATTGAATGAGAAATTATTTTCCACGACGGAGTACTACAAGGATACCGGCAGATTCAGTTACGGTAAAAAAGGCTACGAGACTTATGTTACAAATTCCCAGGGGCATGTGTATGGGAACATAGACGGAGCGGAAGCTATTCAGAATTCATCGAACCCATTCATGGCCGCTATGATCGGCAACAAGCTTAATAAGAGAGGCGAGCAGAACGGCAAGAGCAGTGTAGAGATTTGGGATGGATATATGAAGCAATTTGGACTTGGCGTGCTTACCGAAAGCGGTTTGTACGGAGAATCGAAAGGTATTATCGATTATTTTGACTCCGCGGAGAGATTTAGTTCGCAATCTGCACTTATTATGGCTTCCTATGGTCAGCAAGGACGTTATACGACATTACAGCTTGCTCAATATACAGCAATGCTGGCTAATCACGGCAAACGGATGAAGCCCCAATTCGTGAATGCAATTAAAGATTCAGACAAGAAAATTATCCAGGGATTTAAGCCTGAGATTTTGAACACCGTAGATTTTCCCATTGAATATTGGGAAGAGATTGAGAAGGGCATGTCCCTGGTAAAATCGGAAGGCTTTGAAGGCGTTGATTATACCTACAGACGGAAGACGGGTACATCGGAGCAAGACGTGGCGAAGCGTACAGCGGAAAATGCCGTCTTCATTGCTTATGCACCTGCAAAGAATCCCAAGCTCGCAGTAGCGGTCATTGTACCTGATGGCGGCTTTGGGGGTTATGGTGCATCGCCTATCGCCCGGCAAATTTTTGATGCATACGATGTGGAAGTAGGTTTGACAGGTAAGCCTAAGAAGAAGCAGTCCGTGACGACGGATGCCGAATGAATAAGTACGATTAATTCCAAAAGTCATGTTCGAGCGCGAGCTTCGAACTGCCTTATTTTATAATTACAGCCAATTTTAAAATAAATGTTGTACAAATGAAACATTTTTCGTCCATTACGCTAACGGGGACACGATAGTTCAATAAAAACACGGAAGCAGCCGACCACAATGATCGGCTGCTTCATTACGCTAACGGGCAGCATTCCTATTATGAAGAAATACGAGGTTTGAGAAACAAAAAGACTCCTTGGTATGATGTATGTGGGTCCCAGATGCTGGCCAGCGACCGGATCCAAATACAAACCAAGGAGACTACAAAATGAATTCTACTCAAAATGATCGCATTAATCAAATCACTTCTTCTACCCTAATTGTCGGTGTAGACATAGCAAAGTTCAAACATGTGGCACGAGCGCAAGACTACCGCGGAGTCGAGTTCGGAAAGTCCATTACCTTTGAAAATAACCGAGAAGGCTTTGAACGATTTGTTAGTTGGTTCCGAAAGATTGCGACGGAGCAAGGGTTCAAGGACGTCATAGTCGGTATGGTACCCACTGGCCACTACTGGTTGAACCTCGCGTATTATCTGAAGGAACAACAAGTCTTATGCGGAGTAGTTAATCCGCTGCACGTGAAGAAAAGCAAAGAATTAGACGACAATTCGCCGACCAAGAATGACATCAAAGACGCCAGAGTCATCGCACAGCTCGTCAAAGACGGAAGATACGCCGTACCTAATCTTCCCCATGGCATCTATGCTGAACTAAGGGAAGCAATGAAAATTCGCGATCATCTGTCGACTGACCTGCGTGTGGTGCAAGGCCGCGTCCATAATTGGTTAGATCGGTATTTTCCAGAGTTTCTCACGGTGTTTAAGGATTGGGAATGCAAGTCCGCACGCCAGATGCTCGGTCTTTGTTTGATGCCGTATGAGCTGGTTTCTCAGTCAGAAGAATCTCTGCTGAAGCATCTTAGAGAGGTGGCCAAGCGAGGACTCGGCATAGAACGTATGAGACGTATGAAAGCAGCTGCAAGCCGTTCCGTTGGCATACGAGAAGGTACAAAGCTAGCAAAAATCGAGCTCCAGCTGTTGTTAACACAGTATAAACTGCTTGAAAGCAAGTTTGAAGAGCTTGAGGTAAAGCTTGATGAACTCCTGGAGCAAATCCCGCATGTGAAGCCATTACTAGCCATTAAAGGTATTGGTCGGGATAGCATAGCTGGTTTTCTCGCTGAAGTTGGAGATATTGAGCGCTACCGGCATCCGAAACAGATCATCAAACTCGCAGGGTTGAACCTCAAAGAAAACACAAGTGGTAAACACAAGGGACAGACAAAGATCACGAAACGCGGACGAAAGCGACTAAGAGCGCTGCTATTCCGCGTCATGATGCCACTTGTGGCAAAGAATCGTGCATTTAAAGCCCTGCATCAATATTACACAAAGCGGCCAAACAACCCTTTGAAAAAGATGCAGTCGCTCATTGCGCTTTGCGGTAAGTTGATACGAATTCTCTTTGGTGTCCTGAAGAAGGGACATCCGTTTAGTGAAGAAAAAATGTTGCGGGATATACCCCGGTTTACGGTCATGTCTTTAGCAGCTTAGGGTTCACGTTTTTTCATAGAAGCCGAACGTAATAACACCGTTACAGACAAGTGAAGCACGGATGAGTCGGAACAACACTAACATACGGACGAAGATCCTGCCGGGCAGCAATATCCGACCTCCACCTCATGGACAGGTTGAATGAAGGAATGTGGGAGCGTAGACTCTGTGAGACATGGGAGGGTTGACCGCCATGAGTCAAAGTGGAGATCCAAGAGTGCGACCATATATCTCCAGAATGTCCACTTTTTAAAACGAGTGGTCTGGGTGGATGTGTTTTTGCGCTTTTTTTGCTCCCATATTTATCATCTTCTACAATCTTATCCCATCTAATAGTTGTCTTGTGCGAAAGGAAAACGTTCATAATCTAAGAAAACAAACGTATTTAAGAGAAAAATGATTCTCCATAGAGGGAGGTTAGTTACAATATATGGTACTATAGTGATGAGATCTTTCAAGTGAGTAAGCACTCAATGTACTACGGAATTTCATGAATTCATTAAAAGAGGCTTGGTTGAACTAACGGGACGGAGAGCCTAATGGAGGTTTATATGAAGAAGCTTTCTATTGATTTTAATGA
>NZ_JABBYG020000005.1 GCF_012935325.2 Paenibacillus sp. PL91 | reverse complement strand
ATCTAACATGCCTCCCCTTTGCTAATAGTTTAATTAATTGGGGGCTAAGACTCCAGTTTAATTAGGGGGCCGTGGAGGAAATTCCATCCAATACCGTTTTTCGAACGAATTTGCTTGAAATAACGGGAGTTTTTCCAGTTAATCTTTCTCTAGTGTGTTTATCGGTGTGGGTAGTAGTGTTTGTGCTAGCGGTTGTGTTGGTGGTGGTGTTGGTAATTCATCGAAGAAAAGAAAAACGAGCCCTTAGTATCGCCGCTAGCGCTCGTTTGCGTTTCATCATTCATTTATTCGAATCCTTTTAACGGGTAACTTTACCTAGCTGATTCTAGCTCCTTCAAAACGTGTGGAAAATCCGCTCTGAATCTCTACGTTTTTTTCAAGAACCGTCGCAAATACTTCCACTCTATCGCGCGCTTGTAATTCTACGATACCGCCAGCGTCAATAATGCCGCTTGTCGTCACATAATCTTCTTGATCTGAAATTCTAGGTACGCCATTGACTCTAATCTCTAATTCTAGCGTGTATTGCGTCTCCGTGACGGTTTGAAAAAACACGCTTGCAAAAAGCGAGTATACGCCATCATGCTTGGGTCGAAATGTCGAGTTCGCCGAATTATATTCATTGCCCAGATCCAATTCTTCTACCTGATATTGAATTTTGGCAGTCATATCATCAAGCAGCATTTGATCAACCCCGGATACTGCTCTAAACGCGGAGCTGCGTCTAATTCTCGCCTTGCCGTCACGCTTCTTTCTCACAATTGGTTTACAAATAATCGGCTTACAGACTCGTTTTTTTCTAGTAGCAGTTTTGCTCGCGCGCTTCTTGCTGACGATCCTCTTGCAAAAGGTAGTTTTGCTGACACTCTTGCGAGTGATCCTCTTGCAGACGCGTTTTTTCGTCCCTATTCTTTTTAAAGTCATTGCCTCTCCTCCTAGTAAAATGGTTCTAGCATGTTTTATCATATGGATGGCTGCTTCTAATAGATACGATATTCGCCTTGACAATGTGAAATAGGCTCCCATAGCGCTGCTGCAAATACCTGATTGCAGATTGCCTGAAAGCCTTCATCAGCTTCATTTCAAATAACCTTTCCTGCGCAAATGCTTCTCCAGCACTTGTTTGTTTTCTAAGACGTTTGGATCGGTTGGAGCGTACGAAAGCGCAATTTCATTATGCTTATAGGCATGCTCTAATTGCCCGAGCTTGCCATAGCATTTCACGAGCTGAAGATGGGGAAACCATGTCCAGGCCATGTTATTGATGCTGCGCAAACGGTCGTTCGGCTTCTCCAGCTTGAGCGCCAATAAGTACCAGTTTACGGCTTTCGCAAAATCGCTGTTTTCCTGAAAATAGTAGGCGATCCGGCATACATAATCGGCACGCGGAACGTCGTAGTTGAACGTTTTTAACAGCGACTGCAGCTCTTGCTCTTTATGGCCAAGCTCGTGATGACAGTGAGCCATTCGATCACAAGCTAACAATTTATCTTCAAAATAACTCGTTGGATCGGCAATAATCGCTTCATAGATTTCAATTGCCTTTTCGTAGTAACCATTGGCCGTTAGCTCCATTGCATATTGCAGCAGCTGATGATTCGAGAGAGCGACTCCGTGCGCAAGCCTTCTTTCATAGATGCGCAAATTCCGATCCGACTTCGCATGCACCCGCCCATGACTCACAGCAATGTCAGAAAGAATGACTTTTCCCGAGACCGCTAACTGCTCATGCACCGGATCATGCCATTGAAATTGACGGGAACGCTTCACGAGCCTGTTTCTTTTACTAACAACTGTCGGCTGTCCAAGTGGGTCGAACGCAACGTAGTAATCCATGCAAACAGAGTCAACAGCCGGATCTAAGCTTAGTTTGAGCGCTTTGAACTTCTCTTGATCCTTCTCCTGCAGCAAATCGTCCGCATCCAGCCATAAAATATAATCGCCGGCAGCATGAAGGAATGAAAAGTTTCTAGCAGCCGAAAAGTCATCGATCCACTCAAAATGAAAAATCTGATTCGTATAGTTAGCTGCAATTTCTCTCGTGCGATCGGTAGATCCTGTATCTACGATAATGATTTCATCTACTAGCCCTTTAACAGAATTCAAGCATCTTGCTAGAACTTCCTCTTCGTTTTTGACAATCATGCACAAGCTAATCGTTATCACGGCTTTCACACCTCCATTACCTGTTCCTAGACATTATATGGCGCATGAACTTGACGTGTTTGGACAAAAGAAAAAAGTTAAACAGCCATAAGCCGCATAACTTTTCATAGAAGAGCTAAACTATTCTTTCAGCAAATTTTTCCGAAAGTCGGTAGGAGACTGCCCGCTCCATTTATGAAATTGCTTGGTGAAAAAGAGAGGATCGTTATAGCCGACGGAGGCAGCGATCTGGGCAATTGTAAGCTCTCCCTCCAGCAGCTCCTCCGCCTTCTTCATCCGCACCTTCAATAAATATTGCATGGGCGGCAAGCCTGTCGCCTCTTTGAAGAGCCTCGTTAAATGAGCGCGATGGTAGCCGAGCGTACGGGCGATGCTTTCAATGGACAGCTGCTGCCCATACTGCAACGAAAGCAGGCGAATGGCCTGATCGATTTGGCGGTAAGAGCGGGGGGGTGGAACGTCAGCCTCGGCATTTTCCGTTAGCTGCAGCCGGCCGAGCTCATGCAAAATCAGCCTCAGCCAGCCTGAGGACTCCATGTTTCCAAGCGCAGGAGCATTCGTTTTCTCCATGCTTTTGCGCATGCTTCTGAACATTTTCTGCATGACGGGCAGCGAGCAATCGCGAATGACTGCTTGGTCTGGCGTAATGCCGATCGAGCTGAGCGATGACTCTACGATCTCGCCCGAGAAAGCGACCCACATATACTGCCAAGGGTTGCTCATGCTTGCCTCGTACTTGACCAAGATGTCGGGAAAAATAACGAAAGCATCGCCAGCCTTGCACGAGTAAGACTTTCCTAGCGTTTCGAATAGGCCTTCGCCGCCCAATACAATATGAATTAAATAATAATCGTGAACAGCCGGCCCGATAAAATGGCCAGCGACCGGCTGCCCCTTCCCACTAAATAAGACTGACATTTCTCCTTTTAGAGGAGCTGCATTAATACTTAATGAAATACTATGATGCGTTTCCAACGCCACACCTCCAAACGGGACTGCTCTAGCTATCATACTAAATGATGCAACATTTCTCCATATAATGCTTCGTTCCTTCCATATTCATTTCCCTTTTTCCTCCTTATACTAGAGGAGTCAGCAATCATCCACTAGGAGGCTATTGTCTAATGTCTAAAATTACATTTATTGGCGCAGGCAGCTCTGTATTTGCCAAAAATATTCTCGGCGACGTCATGCAAACCCCAGCGCTTCAAGGTTTTGAAATCGCTTTATTCGATATTGACGCCGAACGTCTGCATGATTCCGAGCAAATGCTGCTCAATCTAAAGCAAACGAGCGGAAGCACTTGCCAAATCAAAGCTTTTTCCGACCGTAAAGAAGCGCTTCGCGGTGCTAAATATATCGTGAACGCGATCCAAGTAGGCGGCTACGATCCGTGCACCATTACCGATTTTGAAATTCCAAAAAAATACGGCCTGCGCCAAACGATCGCCGATACCGTTGGGATCGGGGGCATTTTCCGCAATTTGCGCACGATACCCGTTATGCTCGATTTTGCACGTGATATTAACGAGGTATGTCCGGACGCGCTGTTCCTGAACTACACGAATCCGATGGCTGTTCTCACAAACGTGATGAATACGTACGGCGGCGTGCGAACCGTCGGCCTATGCCACAGCGTGCAAGTATGCGTGCCGCATCTGTTCGAGCATTTGGATCTAGATCCAACAGGCGTTAAATACAAAATTGCGGGCATCAACCATATGGCATGGCTGCTTGAAGCAAGCAAGGACGGCGTCGATCTCTATCCGGAAATTAAACGCCGTGCGGCTGAGAAGCAAAAGGAACAGCATAATGATATGGTGCGCTACGAGCTGATGCTGAAATTCGGCTATTATATTACGGAATCATCCGAGCATAACGCCGAATATCATCCGTACTTCATCAAGCGCAACTACCCGGAGCTTATCGAACGGTTCAATATTCCGCTCGATGAATATCCGCGCCGCTGCGTGAACCAGATTGCGGGCTGGAAGACGATGCGCGAATCGCTAGTCAACGATCGCAATCTCGAGCATTGCCGCAGCCATGAGTATGCTTCTTACATTTTGGAAGCGATTGAAACGAACAATCCGTTCAAGATCGGCGGCAATGTGATGAATACCGGCTTGATTACAAACTTGCCGAAGGAAGCATGCGTAGAAGTGCCTTGCTTGGTCGATGCAAATGGCGTTACGCCAACCTATGTAGGCGACCTGCCTCCGCAGCTCGCTGCGCTGAACCGCACGAACATCAACACGCAGCTGCTGACCATCGAAGCTGCGATCACAGGCAAGCGCGATCATATTTATCACGCTGCCCTGCTCGATCCGCATACATCAGCTGAGCTGTCTATGGATGATATCGTATCGCTCTGCGACGAGCTCATCGATGCGCATGGCAGCTGGCTCCCTAGCTACAAATAACGAGAAAAAAAGGTGACCAGAAGCCATTTGGCTCTGGTCACCCTTTTTGTTACCTTGCGTTAACGTCCGCTTTACCCAAGAATCCATCTCGCAAGCATCGCAATATCTTCAATGTCGACTTTGCCATCGGCATTCAGATCGGATTTCTTATATTGCGACCAGTTCGGATCTGCGCTTGTTTTACCGTAAGCAGCCGCCACAATGCCAAGATCGCCGATTGTTGTCTTTTGATCGTTATTAATATCGCCTGACAAGACTGACGCTTGGAAGGCGGTCACGGCTGCGTTCAGCGTTGCGATTGCTTCGCTTACTTGCATGTCGGTTGCATTCGGGTTAACCGCAACCTCTTTTGCTTTTGCAATTGCTGCGCCTAATGCCGATTTGGCTGCAGCTGGATATTGACCAGGCTGTGTGCCTACTACCGCTCCGTTGAAGATGGCTTCCGCTGCTGCAATAGCCTCGTTCAGTGCGGTCAAGTCTACTTGCGCGCTAATTTGCACCGTATGTGCTGCACCATTTACGGCAAGCTCTTCCCCTATGCTGTTAGCGACTTCAATGCCGCTGACGGATACATCCGCGCGGACAGGCGCACCTGTTACGCTGGCGAGGAAGGTAAGCTTCAACCATTCCGTATTAGCTGCGATGCTGCTGCCTTGGCCCGCCGCAATAACGCGAACCTTGCCAGGCTCCACAACATGCTGCTCTAAAATGCCAAAGCCCTCCTTCAAGGAAACAGCCTCCGACAACGCCAGCTGGTTAGGATTGAAGCTAATCGTTAAAATTTGCGCATAAAGCGTTTGATAGTTCTCTGCTGAAATATTCGACAAGCCAACCGTTAGATCAAAGGATTGCCCTGCTTTTACGTGTGCTGGGCCAGCGATCGATGCTGACGGCTCTACAGGAGCAGTCGGTATGACTGCAGCTGCAAATGCTGCTGCTGCTTGACTCAGCGCGGCTAAGGCTGCATCTACGGCCGCTTGATCTGCAGCAGCGTTAGCTGCAACGACTTTTGCCGCTTCAATTGCTGCTCCGAAAGCATCCTTCGCAGCCTGCGGATATTGTCCCGGCTCCGTTCCTGCAGCCGCTGCGCTATGCTGTGCCTCCGCGGCTGCAACCGCAGCTTGAAGCGCTGCTTTATCTGACGCCTGCACCGGGCCAGCTGAGAAATAATCAAAATTGGCTTGAATAGAGGTTTTATCCCCAGAGGATAATCCGTAGAATCCGATTTTTAGATTGCTTAAATTGACGGCCATCGGATCAGCTGCAGCCTTCCAAGCGCCTCCATCCCAATAAAACGTGGAAACGACATTGCCAACCTTGCGGATCTGCAAGTAAGAAGTGTCAAAGCCTGGATGTTTGGCCATATTTGCCGCTTTTACATAAGCCGCATTTTTCTCGTATGCGGTCTCTAGACTTTTCCCTGTTGACCCGTCTGTATCCCATACATGGCCTAGCTTCACGTAATTGTCTTCATTTTGCCAAAGGAAGAGACCTGCCTGCTGATAGTTTTTGCTTACGGGCGCCTCCACTTTAGTCGTAATCACAAAGTCGCCGGCAGGCGCGTCCTTAAGGAATATGTTTGGCAAACTATTAGTGCCTTGGAACGTATCGCCAGCGGACGTATCTAGGCTGAGAAAGCCCGGTTTACGCGTTAATGACCATTTGCTGTTATCCGCCTTAAAAATCGACCATGCTCCATTCAGCTCCGCAGCATCAAACCCGTCTACATCCGAGCCCGTTGGAATCGGATCGTTTACGCGGGCAAAAAGCTGCTCTCGCGCGCTTTGCAGCGACTTCAATGCATTCTGGATATCCGCAGCCAGAGCGTTTGCGTTCTCGGCAACCTCCTGCGCTGCATCAAGAACAGCGTTAAAAGCATCGACGACTGGCTGGGTATACTCCCCGGCGCCTATGCCGATTTTCGCCTGACCGACCATAGCCTCCGCTTTCGCGATTTCAGCTAGCAGATCTGTTTGGGTCACTGTGCCGATAAGCTCGCGATGGGCGGCCGCAATACGGTCAAAGTCCATTTTCTCAACCTTGCGGTCGTAGGATAGCAAACCGTTAATTTCATACTCCACATCTGTAATTTGCGTATAAATGGCAGCGCTTAGGCCACCTTCCTTCAGTTGCTTCAACCTATTAATATAATTGACGTAAGTGGAAGTAAGCTGTTCCTTGCTGTCCATTAATTGATAGGAGAAAACGAGCGGACTCCATTCATGCCCAGGCACATGCAAGCCTAGACCGCCGTATTCCCCAAGCACCGCAGCTCTTGTATCGCTTGCGTTCGGCGCGCCAGGGTCAGGGTATCTGTGCATATCGAGCAGATCGCCCGCTCCGGCATCCCACCAGCCGCTCGTGCTGTTTACGAGACGCGTCGCGTCGAGTCCTTTTACATAAGTCGTAGCGTCCCTAGTCTGCTGACCGCCTTGGTCGAATTGGCCCCAGCCTTCATTAAATACAGTCCATACGATAATGGATGTCACGCTGCGCAGCTGGTCAACCATTTCCTTGTATTCTTTAAACCACTGCGTCTTCGTCGCTTGCGTAATATCTGCGCCTTTATTGCCTTGGCGATCCTCCAGGCTCGGCATATCCTGCCATACGAGCACGCCGAGCTTATCCGCCCAATAATACCAGCGGGCGGGCTCTACCTTAATATGCTTGCGGATCGTATTCATGCCAACGCGCTTGACGGCTTCAATATCGAATTTTAAAGCTTCATCCGTAGGTGCCGTATAGATGCCGTCCGGCCAGAACCCTTGATCGAGCGGTCCCATTTGGAACACAAAACTTCCATTCAAGAGCGGACGAGTAACGCCATCTACTTTGCCTAGCTTAATTTCTCTCATACCGAAGTAGCTCGTTACCTCGTCTACTGTTGTTGATCCATCCTTCAAGTAAACCTTCAAATCATAGAGGAACGGATCATCGGGCGACCATAGTCTTGCGTTAGGTACTGGAACTACAATCTCCGAGCCTACTGCGCCCGAAGCTGTTCCGACGACTTCGCCGTTTGACAGCGCCACAGCTTCAACGGTTTGACCTTGGATGCCGCTGCCCGCAACGTTCAGCTTCAATTCATCCGTATGAATATCCGTCGCCATGTCCAGCTTGTCGATATGCGCATCCGCTACCGGTTCCAGCCATACCGTCTGCCAAATGCCGGATACGGAAGTATACCAAATGCCTCCGAGCTTCTTAACGGTTTGCTTGCCGACAGCTTGGTCTGCTCCCATATCCGTTTCGTCTAGCACATGGACAATAAGCTCATTGTCGCCTGCCACCAGGTAATCGGTAATGTCAAAGCTAAAGGACGTGTAGCCGCCCTTATGGCTGCCTACCGATTGCCCATTCACATATACCGTTGCCAAATAGTCTACCGCGCCAAAATTAAGTTTTACGCGCTGTCCGTCCCAGTTTTCGGGTATGGTAAACGTGCGCTTATACCACATCAAATCCTCCACACGGTTAATGCCCGAGAGCTTCGCCTCTGCTGCGAAGGGTACAAGAATCTTTTCTTTCAGCGCAAGGCCTGCTGGAACTGCCTCATCCTTCTTAGCCGCTTGGAACTCCCACTCGCCGTTCAGATTAACCCAGTCCGCGCGCGCCAATTGCGGTCTTGGGTACTCTGGTAGCACATTTGCTTTATCCACATCGTCCGCCCATGGAGACATGATTTGATATTTCGAGCCATTCAGCAATGGCTTATCGAAGCCTGCTACTACCTCGCCCACCAGCGTCTCTAGACCGCCCTTCCCGTCATAGATGGCTTTGACATTGCCCACATCCTTGGAATAAAGCGGCTCTTGAAGCCTAACGACAACGACCTTATCGTTGCCTTCCTTCAACGCTGCAGAAACAAGAGACAAGCTTCCTGTTGCGATATTTACTTTAAAATGATTGATAAACTCCGCTGTAACCGGCTTTAATGAGGAGTCGAAGGGAAGCTCGATTTGCAGCCCATCCTCCGAAACCGTGCCGCCAGGCGCAAAGCCTTCCGGCAAATAAAAAGCCTGCGTCGGGACCGCTTCCTTCGCTACGCTTGGGCTTGCCCAGCGCATATGCACATTCGAGCCGCCATTATCCTCGAACAGCTCCAGCTTAATGCTGTATTTCTGGCCGGCAGCTAAAGCGACCGGCTGCGAGGTTTGTTCTTTATCCCAGTCCGCGACCCAGTGATCGATCGTCAGCTTATTGTCAATCCATAACCGGAAGCCATTGTCTCCAGTAATATAAAACGTATAATTCTCCGTATATTCAGGCTGGATAAATCCCGTCCATCTAATCCCGACGCGGTTTTCCTGCCCCGTGTACATTTTGATCGACGGCTCTAGATTAGAAATGTCCAGATTCGGATCGTAGCCGGTACCCTTAAAGGTATCGAAAGTATAATTGGGAGGCCCTCCGGCCGTATAATACTCGGCTTTCAGACCATGGTACGGTGCCGCTTCCCCTCCTTCTGCTGCCGCAGCTCGCGGCGCAAAGGAAATAGCAGAAGCCGCTATGCTGAATATCATCGAAAAAGTGATAAGCATACTTATTGCTTTGCCTCGCTTCAACATGTATGGAACCTCCAATAATTCATATTAAATGGGTCGGGGGAAGTGATGTGTCTTCCCCCATGGTTCATTTAGCCGATTATTAAACGAGCAAGCATCGCAAGATCCTCAATATCTACTTTTCCGTCTTGATTTAGATCTGTCTTCTTAAACTGTGCCCAATCCGGATCTGCGCTCGTTTTGCCATAAGCCGCAGCTACAATGGCAAGATCGCCTATTGAAACCTTGTCATCCTGGTTAACGTCGCCGGAAGGCGCTCGAGCGGTTATTTGCAGGCTGTGCTTAGCATCGCTTAGCGCAAGCTCAGCTCCATCGCCGTTTGCAAGTCTCGCATTCGTCAACGTGACGCTGGTTGACTCCGCCGAATCTAATGCAGCGGCTTGGAAGGTCAGCTTCAGCCAGTCCGCGTTCGGCGTAAAGCCCACTCCCTGCGCAAAAGCGAGAATGCGGATTTTGCCCGGTTCAACCTCTTTTGCCTCAAGCACATTCAGCCCTTCCCTGAGCGAGGAAGCACCTTTGAAAGAAAGCTTGCTCGGATCATAGGATACCGTCATATCCTGCGCATAAACGCTCTGATATACGCTGGCGGTGACACTGGCAGCGCCAACAGAAAGCTCGATGTTTTGTCCGCTCGCTACGCTTGCAGCACCTGTCAACGTTGCTTTCGGCTCCTCCTCCGGCCCAGCGGCTGCGCCGTTTACTGCCGCCAAAGCAATATAATCCAGCTCATAGAAGCCGGGACTTGCTCCAGAGCCGCGCATAAATTTGATGGAGTTGACTCCCTCCTCAAGCTCAACGTTAACGCTGGTAGCCATAAATCTGCCCCAGTTAATCGTTCCGGAAAGCTGTACAGTCTGCTCCACGCTGTCATTTATGATCATTTTTGCGGTCGCAGGCTGGTAGTTATTCGTGTTTTGAGCGTACCAAATGAACATTTTGTAGACTCCTGCCTTTGGAACCTCAACCTGATTAAAATGAACATAGCTGTCCTCATAATCGATACCGCCAACATAGCCGCCTTCGGAAGCGTGGATGTTATTGCTGCGAGCGCTTGCCTTGAACAGCTCAGCCTTCTCAGCCTCATACTTAGCCGGTTGAACGTCTAGATCGCCCGTCACCTCAGGGAAATAGGTAACCCGCAAATTTTCCGCTCCGAACGGTACAAGCGTAATCTCCTCTGTAGGCTCTTCGGAATAAACAGGACCGACAGGCGGCTCCGCTGCCGACACGCCATTAGGCGCTTTGCCCCATGACGGGATTCGTTTCCCCTTCGCGATGAGCTTAATCGGGGTCGTCTCCTGTACAAATGGATTTTCCGGCATATCGGTCATAATAACCTCAATGGAATCGGCAGGGTTGTCACGATCAATCAATAAACCATAATTCCATGGTGATTCAGCATTGATGTTATACTGCTTGAAGCCTGGCTCCCTCACTTGAGGTGCCGGATTCGATTGCTCCACCCAGTTTTCTTCGATTTTGAGCGAGAAGACGAGCGGTCCGCGTTCAATGCCGATGGAGTTGTTTACCCATGTCGACGTTTTGATTTCCATCGGCACGGTCAGTACAACCGTATCCCCCTTCTTCCATTCCCGGTCAATGGAGAAATACTCCCCCGATATCACCGCATCTTGCGGCTGTCCGTTCACCATAATCGTTGCATTTTCCGTCCAATCGGGAATACGCAGCTTAAGCGGGAACTTAACGCTTTCAGACGCTTCTTCGATCGTGAACCGGATTTGGTCCTCGAACGGATAGTTTGTCGTTTCCTTCACTGTGACGTTGGCGCCTTTGATTTTCGCCGAGACGCGGCTAGGCCCGTAGGCAATGACGCCAAGCCCTCCATCAGCCGTGCCCGCCCACATATCCTTCACGAAATAAGGCCAGCCCAAATGCATATTGAAGCGGCAGCAAGGAAACCCCGAATAAGGCGACTGTACGGTGCCGGTATCATAATTTTGCTTAAAGCCATGATCGGTCAGGCTGCTCTGCACTTGATTGGGCAGCGAATAATATTGATGCGTCTTGATGTCCTTGCTCATCGCACCGGGTAGTGAGTTGAACGTAAGCTTCTCAAGCGCATCGCCGATCGTCGGATCGCCGGTTATCATCGCCGTGACGGCGTCGCTATGAATCCGTTCAACGATGGCACAAAGCTCAACCCCTTGCGTCGATGCAAGCCCAGCCAGCATTTCGGTACCGGAATTGATGCCGGTAATTTGGTTATGGGATTGATTGAGATGCGCCACGCCTGCCTGGTAGGCATCTTTGTCCGCTTCATTTTTCGATAATTGATAATAAATAGCAGGTGTCTTGATCGATTGGTTAACGTTGACCGTATGCTGCGTATAGAAGTTGCCGGCATTGCTCTTAGCGGCTGTCAAAAAGTTATCGTTCGCAAAAACATCAGTCGTATCTGTGCCTTGCTCATGCAGCTTTTCTGCCAATTGAAGCAGGAAGCTGTCGCCTGTTCGGTTATAGAGCCACAGGACTACGTTTAAGTTGTCGCCGCTGCGAATTTGTCCCCAATCAAATAGAGGACGCTTATCCAAGTTGTTTAACTGATAGTGAAAATAGTGGGTTAGGAACGGAATGACCCTCTCATCGTTAGTCGCCTCGTAATAATCCTTCAGCACATAAATAGCAACCATGCGCGGCCACCAATCATTATCGCTGGCTGGACCGAAGTTGCCATCATCCTGCTGGCTAGTCAGCATCCAATTGACCCATTTTTGCGACTTGGCGATCAGATCCGGGTCGTCTAGCGTGTAGGCAAGCGCTACTAAGCCCTTCACATAATAAACGGGGCGTTCCCAGTTCGATTCAGGCGCTGTCCCGCCAAGCCATTCGGAATTGGTGTTAAGCTCGCCGTACAAATCCTCCGCATAGCCGGTTGCTCCATCCTTCATAAGCTCAAGCTGCTTAAGCAGCCAGCCCTCAGCCTTCACGGAGCCTAGTGGAAGCGGTACGAACGGCGTTTGCAGAAGCGGAGCTTTATTTCCTACCGGTTCTTTGAATGACTCCGCTGGCACGTAATAATCGCTCGCAATAAAATGGTCAAATAGAGGCTGTGTTTCATCAGCCCAAATCCCCACGCCTCCCGCAGTGAATTTCTGCGCGCTATCGTCGCTGTAATCCAGCACCGGATTATGCATATCATCCAGATAAATCTTAATGCCAGAGCCATAAGTGACGACTTTCAGCTGATAAAACTTGTTAGGGGCAACAATGTCCAAAGCTTTGACCGCCTTCAGTTCGGTCCATTCCTCGTTTAAGCGGCGGAGAACGAGGTTCCCATCGCCTTGCAGACCTGCATAGTAGCCTTGAACCAGCTTTCCTGCTTCGCTGGGCTGGCTCCGAAACAGGAGTCCTGCTGAGCCGTCCGCTTGCGTCAGCTTCAAATCAGTTTCTACCGTAAAATCATTAAACGAGGTTTCTTTCACAAGCAGTGTTTGATTAGCGCCTTTGTTAACCGTAATCCCTCCCGTTTGCAGCCTCCATTCGCCTTGAATCGTTTGCCAGTTCGGCAAAGCCATCTCCTGCGGGGGAGCATCAAAATTGTCCGTGAATACATCTATTTGCTGCTGATCAGTTACTTGAATATTGTCGTATGTCGGCAGCGACTGGTAGAGCCTTACGCCCACCTGGCCCTTTGTATATGTCGTATCCGTCTGCTCTAATACGAGATTGCCATTCACATAAAGCTTGATTTGCGACCCTTCAGCCGTAGCTTTAAAACGATATACCGTGCTTGGATCAACCGCAATCTTCACGCGCTTCAGCTCGGTCCATTTGTTTTCCATGCGTCCCAGAAACACGCTGCCCGTTCCTTGCGCGGAAATTCCTGCATAATAGCCTTGTACATTATCGGCGCCAGGCGCTGCACTAACTGTACGGATCAACAAGCCAGCGTCGCCGTTTCGATTAGCAAAGCTAATGTCTGCTTCGATGCTTCCATCCTGTACCTCTGTCTGTTTGACGAGCGCCTTTGAGCCGCTGCCGCTCTCTGCTGTCATTTTGCCGTTAGCAGTCGCCCAGCTGCCATCGATTACATTCCAATTTTCATTAATAACCGACCTGTTGAAATGATCCTCGAAAAAACCTGGCTCCTCTTCAGCCGCTGCCTCTATGTGGACAGCTGGCAGAAAACTGCTTATGTACAGTGCGAATATAAGCAGCATCACTATGCTAGACTTCAGCTTTGCGCTGAACCTCATCTTGCTTCACTCCCTCTAACATTGGTCAAAATAATGAATAAGTATGTTGAGCTTGATGTTATTTTTCATAGATACCGTTATTCTCCGTGCTCACCTCCCTTCCGTCAGCTGATCCAGCTTCAGCTCAAATTCCATAGGATCTACCATATGAAAGGTACCCCGCAGCGTGCCATCCTTATCGATAATGAAGGTCGTTGGCAGCGCATGCAGCTCGTATAAATAGGAAGCACGTTTATTGGCATCCAGCAAATTGGTAAAGCTCCATCCGTTTTGCTCAATGAATGCCGAAATATGGTCCGCTTGCTTCTCCTCGGATGATAGGTTGACGCCATAAAACTCGACTTTATCCCGATACGCTTCATGCAGCTTCTTGAGCGTTGGCGCCTCCACGGTGCATGCTTCGCACCAGCTCGCCCAAAACTGCAAGACGATCGGTTTATCGCTCTTTTCTCCGATCGTATAGGTTTTACCGTCCAGCGCTTTTAGCGTAAAGGCAGGTGCTTTCACACCCGATGATGTTTTGCGATGCAATGCCGCCTCTTGATCTGCGCTTAACACGCTCTCCAGCGCAGAAGCGTTCAGTTTCTTCCCTTCCTCGCCGTTCGTATGATCCGAATTCACAATTAAAGCGACGCCAAAAGCGGTTGCAAGCAAAAATCCAGCTATAATCCAAAACATGCTCTTCATTCTATCTACTCCTCGCGCACAGATGTTTAACTATGGCTGCTAGTCTTTAAGATCGATCATGGCAAGCAGCAGAGTTACCGCTTCCGCCCGTGTGGCGTTCGCGCTTGGCACAAATTGATTAGCGCCTCTTCCCTTGAGGATGCCCGCTTCCGCAGCCATTGCGATAGAAGGATCAGCCCAAGCTGGAATTTGGTCACGGTCGGCAAACGATGATTTTTTGGAAGGATCAACCTGCCATTTAAGCGCCCTCGCTACCATTACAGCAATCTCGCTCCGTTTGATAGGGGTGCTTGCACGGAATGTCTGATCCTCATAGCCAGTTATGATGCCAGCGTCCACTGCCGCGCCTACGAACTCGGTTGCCCAGCTTGGAATGCTTGCGGCGTCCTTAAACGATAATTTCGCGCCTGCTGTCGTCTGCAAATCAAGCGCACGAACGAGCATAGCTGCAAACTCGGCACGAGATACCTGCGCGTTCGGCCGGAACGTTCCGTCGGTGTAACCGTTAATGAAGCCAAGCTCAACGGCCCGTTCAATCGACGCAATTGCCCAATGTCCCGCAATGTCTTTGAAGAACACCGGCGATTTGCCAAGCTCTGCCGCTATCTTGGCGTTCGGCTTTAAGGTGACCGACTCAAGGGCGCTGTTAACGAGCTTCACATCCGTGAGCTTCACTTCTGCCTTCCCTTTGCCAATAGCCTCAAACAGCAAGCTGGACAATACAATCTTTCCGCTTTCTCCCGCTTTTTTGCCTATTTTGGTTGTAGCGTATACGATTTGCGCGCCTTCCACCATTGGCGTAATGGAGAAGCCTGTTATGCCGCTGCTGGCGCTCTTGAAACGAAGCTTCTTTGCATCAAATGCTACCTTCACTTCGTAAGCGTACATATCTTTTAATTTATCTCCTGTAATGGAAATCTTGATTTGTTTATCCGACATATCCTGTGTGAGCGTGAAAACAGGCGTTTCAGCCGCAAACACGAAGCTCGGCAATGCCATGGCTACCAGCAGAACAATAAAGCCCATCATCGTAAAACGCTTACAATTTTTCATAGAAATCGTCCCTTCCACATTCATAGAGTTGTTAATGAGAGGATCATCGCAGCTAATAGGCTGCATTTTACGGCATGACGATACATTTTGTAGCAACACAGGCCTGCCAATTCATCCGCTGTACATTAGCACCTTCTTTTCAGAACAGGTCTAGCTTTCCTCCCAATTAGCTTTATTGTACAAAGATGATTTCGGAAAGTATTTGCAATATCAGGTTAAAAGTTGTGAATTTCCGCCGTTCCGCAATGGCTGCGGTCATTAGCTGAAGGGGGAAATGGGTTTTTATTACAATAAAGCCGCTTTCCCTAATAGCGGAAAGCGGCCAATTGTCTTCATATATGTTCAAGCATACTTCGCCCAGCGGCTTTCGCCCGGCAATGGACAGGCTCGGTCTTTGTATTTGGCGGCAATCCGCACGAAGCAGCCGCAGATAACGCATGTTGTGCCGTATTGAAACTTCGGGCAGCCGCTGCATTGCTGCAAGCGCTGCTCGTACACATCATCGGGTACGCTGATGTCCGATTGAAACATCGGCGCCGCCAAAATACGATCGATCTGCTCGTCCGTCACACGATACTCGTCCCGGCAGCCTTTGCACTGATTTTTGCTGCTCATAATAAGCGGTTCCTTATTCCGAAATCAGTTCAAGAACGGTAACCGACATTGGCGCTAGCTTCGCGCTGATGGTTGCGCCATCTACCGTAAAGGCTTGATAAGCGGTCGGCGCAACAGCTTCAGGCTGCTCAAACGTATTATGAGCATCCTTGATTGCCGCGGTAAGCTCAGTCCCCGACACCTTAAGCGCTGCGCCTGCTAAGCCGCGAAGATCAATTTCAACGTCAGCGCCGGACTGATTGTCCAGATTGCACAAGCTGATATGAATGCGGCCTTCCGCATCCTTGGACGCTGAAACGGATACTTGCGGAATCTTCTGATCGTTATGGGCGTAATCCTGACTGTCAATCGATGTCGTTAGCAGCGTTGCATCCTGATGCACCTTGTACATATCAAATACATGATACGTTGGCGTCAGAATCATTTTCTCGCCCTCGGTCAAAATAACCGATTGCAGCACGTTGATGACCTGCGCGATGTTAGCCATTTGCACCCGGTCGCAATGGTCGTGGAAAATGTTCAGCGTAACGCCCGCCACAAGCGCATCGCGAATCGTGTTCTGCTGGTAGAGGAAGCCTGGGTTCGTACCCGGCTCTACATCGAACCAAGTTCCCCACTCGTCAACGATTAGACCAACCCGTTTGCTCGGGTCATACTTGTCCATAATCGTTGAATGGCGCTCGATCAGCTCATCCATCCATAGCGCTTTCTTCAGCGTGGAGTACCATTCATCCTCGGAGAAGCCCGTTGCCGCGCCTTTTTGCGTCCAAAATTCACCCGGAATCGTGTAATAATGCAAGGAAATCGAATCCATCATGCGATGCGCTTCACGCATCAGAACTTCCATCCAGTGATAATCGTCAACGTTTGGTCCGCATGCGATTTTGTGGATCTTGTTCTCGCCGTAGTTGCGGACGAAGGTTTGGTATCTTCTATAGAGATCAGCGTAATACTCGGGACGCATGTTGCCGCCGCAGCCCCAGTTCTCATTGCCTACGCCAAAATATTTAACGTTCCACGGCTTCTTTCTGCCGTTTTCTTGGCGCAGTTCCGCCATCGGCGACACGCCGTCAAACGTCATGTATTCCACCCATTCAGACATTTCCTGAACGGTGCCGCTTCCCACGTTACCCGAAATGTAAGGCTCGCACTCCAGCATTTCACACAGCATCAAAAACTCATGGGTGCCAAAATGGTTGTTTTCAACGACGCCGCCCCAGTGCGTATTAATCATCCGCTTGCGGGATTCGCGCGGTCCGATGCCGTCCTTCCAATGGTATTCATCGGCAAAGCAGCCGCCCGGCCAGCGCAGCACTGGAATTTTTAGCTGCTTGAGCGCGGCTACAACATCATTGCGGATACCGTTCGTGTTCGGGATTGGGGAATCCTCGCCCACCCAAATGCCTTCATAAATACAACGACCCAAATGCTCGGAAAAATGCCCATAAATATTGCGGTTAATTGTACCTGCTGCCAAATCGGCATTAATGGTTACGCGGTTTGCCAAATTATTCGCCCTCGCTTCGGTATGATTAGAATAAATAACGTATTACAACAATTGAATTAATGTATCTATTGATCCATAAACATAAACATTAATCCTATACAAAGCATAATGGCAGCGGATTCATTTTGCAACCCTAAAATAAATAAAAAAGAAAGCTTCCAGCCATTCCGGCTGAAAGCTTCCTTCTCTCACTCTATTTACTCGTATCGTGCAATTGCTATCTACTCGTTATCGACTGGCAGCCACCGTAAAAAATGCTGGATATGCGTGTCCCAATAGCCCCACTCGTGACTGCCTGGACCTTCTACGTACGTCAAAGGAAAATCTGCCTGCTTGCAGGCATCGCGGAATGCGAGATTATCATGGTATAAGAAATCCTCCGTGCCGCAGCACTGATATAATGCCGGCTTCGGCAAATTCGAAGAAGACAGCTCTGCAACAAGATGCAATAAATCCTCATTGGTGCCTTTTATCTCTTTATCTCCATAAATAAGGTTGAATAACGGCTTCATATGATCCGGTTGCTTGATATGGGTTGCCATATCGAGTGCGCCTGACAAGCTGCCCGCAGCTGCGATCCGATCAGGATGTCTAAGCGCCCATTTGAAGGCGCCGTAGCCGCCCATCGACAAGCCTGCAACATAATTGTCCTCGCGTGCGTCTGATAAAGGGAAGAACGATCTGGCGATAGCCGGAAGCTCTTCCGTTAGAAAAGTCCAATATTTATTGCCGTACTCCATATCGGTATAAAAGCTCTGATGCACATTCGGCATGACCACGGCGAGCCCAAGCTCAGCTACATAGCGCTCGATTGACGTTCTTCTTGACCAAATCGTATCGTCGTCGGATAAGCCGTGCAATAAGTATAAGGTTTTGTGCAGCTTCTTGCTGCTGCGGTTATTCATCCCGATTTGCGAGGAAGTTTGCTGCGGCAAAATAACGGTCATAGACGTGCTTAAGCCCAGCGCTTCCGAGAAAAAGTTGCAGGTAATATAAGCCAATCGATATTCCTCCCAAATATGTAGTAGCGAAGCTGGACTATTTTCACCCAGCATTCTCTTTAGAACCTAATCACTATGTAATGTAGCATCAAAAAGAAGCGCTTGCAATGATAGCTTGCAGCAGCGTTTATTTCATATAATAGGTGTCACAAGGTTAGTTAGTGAACTTTTTTTCAGTGCTTATATGATTTGAAATAGAACGGTATAATAGAATCCGATTGAAGGTAAATTTAAATCGATTGCGGAGGATGATAAAAAATGAAATTGATGCCATTAGCTCGTCGCGGAATATCAGACAGTCGACTTGTGCTAGGCTGCATGGGGCTCGGCGGAAGCTGGGACCTAGCAGACCCGATTACATCCCATCATATCTCTCAAGCGGAGGCTGCAGTTGAGGCAGCTTTGTCAATCGGCATTACGATGTATGACCATGCGGACATTTATACAAGAGGAAAAGCGGAATCCGTATTTGGACAAGTGCTCAAGCAGCAGCCGAGGCTGCGCGAACAAATGGTTATCCAATCCAAAGTAGGCATTCAATTGGCGGATGGCGTACTGCCAGGACGATTCAATTTCTCAAAGGAGCATATTTTGGGTTCGGTAGACGGAATCTTAGAGCGGCTTGGCATAGAGTACTTGGATGTTCTGCTGCTTCACCGTCCAGATCCGCTCATGGAACCTGACGAAATCGCTGAAGCCTTCACGAAGCTGAAACTCGCTGGCAAGGTACGCAACTTTGGCGTCTCTAATATGAGCCCTGGCCAAATCCGTTTCTTGCAGCGTGAATTGCCAGACCCAATAGTTGTGAATCAGCTTGAGATGAGCCTGCTGCGTCATGACTGGGTCGATCATGGCGTTCATGTCAACCAAAAAGCCGGACTAAATGATAGTTTTCCTGAAGGGCATATGGAGTTTATGCAAATGGAAAATATTCAAATTCAAGCGTGGGGTCCCCTCGCACAAGGCAGATTTTCCGGCAGACCGTCTGACAATGCGAAAGAAGCGGAATTGCAAACAGCCGCTCTCGTTAAGCAGCTGGCGGATGAGAACGATACAACGCCGGAAGCAATCGTCCTAGGTTGGCTGATGAAGCATCCTGCTCGCATTCAACCCGTTATCGGCACCGTGAATCCAGAGCGTATTCTAGCTTGTAAAGATGCTGAAAAACAAGCGGAATTGATGACAAGAGAGCAATGGTACACCCTTCTTGTAAGCGCTAGAGGCGTAAATATGCCTTAAGTCGCATAATTTGCCTTTTTTCATTAATATTTTTTCATTTATTTCTCATAATTGCTCATAATCCCTATTCTTACCGCCTTTTCGTTCTCATGAGCGAAAATTGCCGTTTTGTAAATGTGTTATAGTCATTACACACATAATACGAAAACGCGGAGGGACTACCTGACAGCATGAGAAAATCAAAATTTATGAAATCAATTGCAAAAGCAGGCATATGCAGCGCGATCGTCATGTCGGCAATCACATTCGGATCATTTGCGCAAAAAGCGCAGGCTGCAACACCTGAAACGATCGATCTTGTTTCTGAAGGCAAAGCATACATTGGAACTCCATATAAATTCGGTGCACCTGCTGGCGTTACATACGCTTTTGACTGCTCTTCGTTCACGCAATTCCTATTCAAAGGGCTAGACGTTTCCCTTCCACGGACTTCCACTGCCCAAGCAACGATTGGCGAGAAGGTTCCAAAAGGCTCCCTAAGCATGGGCGATCTTGTTTTTTTCAAAACAAACGGCAAGTCGATTAGCCATGTTGCTATTTACGCTGGCAACAATAAAATCATTCACAGCTCCTCGAGCCAGGGCGTTACGGTATCTAGTCTAAATTTAAGCTATTGGTCCAAGAGCTACGTGACGGCGAGACGTGTATTAAGTTAGTTGTCCATCAGAGTGCTATAGAATGGAGTTGTGATCGCTTAACGCGATTTGCAGCTCCTTCTTTCGTTATATCGTATGCTGCTAAAGCTGCTGATTTCGATGCTATGCCTCTCTTTAAGCTTCCTGCATGCCGCTGCCCATTTATTAGCGGTGTTATTCCTACAATCTACTTAACCATATAGATGACATATGAATCATTAAATATCCGTCTTCTATACCATTTCATACTTTGCTCGGAAAAGTGAAGCGGCCTCCCCCAAAGTGAAGCTCAGGGAAAGACCGCAGCATATCGGGGGCATAACCAAGTTATTGGTTATGCCCCCTTCTTTCTCTTTAATTTTCTAAAATCGCGATCTCGCCCGCACTCAGCGCTTTTTCATATATGCGGGATTCGTCTTCATTGCGAGCCACTCGTCTCGTTCAATTCGGATGAAGCGGCGTTTGCCGGATTGCCAAGCGCAAAATCAGCCGACACCTGCTCGGCGCTTAGCGCTAGGCTATATATTTTCAACTCATCCACCATGCCCTTAAACGGGGTATCCCAATAATTAACCCCTAAGCCAAAAACGCCGCTGCTGTCTGTGAATACATTCGGAAAGCCGGTGCCTGCGAATTTTTGAACGCCGTTCATATATACCCTTGCTTCACCGTTATTCACCGTAAATGCAACATGCGTCCATTGTCCGAGGTTCATTTTCATTCCGGCGCTTGCATCATACCAGGCTGTGCCCGACCAAAGCATCGTATCATTGTTGCTAGGACCATTTGGCACGAAACTAATCCAGCTATCATTGGTGCGAGCCCCAAAGAAAGCCGCGGTAAAGGTCGTTGTTTCTGCTGGATTCAGCCACATCGATACCGAATAGACGTTGCCGTCAATGATTCCGTCAGGCAGTCGGATGCCGGATGCACCATTTAATGCTGCTGCCGCCCCCGCAATACCTGCCTCATATGCGATGGAGCCGCCCGTATTATTTACTCGATTTCCAGTAACTGCGCCGTCAGCCGCACGCTCGAGCGAATCTCCAAGATTGCTCTCAAAAGCGTAGTGCGCAACCTTGCCGTCCGTTACATGTACCGTATAGGCTGCCGTTTTATGTCCGTCATCTTTGGCTGTAGCCGTTATGGTAGTCGTGCCGAATGCTATGCCAGTTACTTGTCCAGTCAACGCATCCACGGCAGCTATGCTGGAATCCTCGGAGGTCCACGCTAGCGCCTTGTTGGCGGCATTTGCGGGCATAACTGCAACCTGTGGCGTAAAGGCGGTACCGATCGCTATCGCTTTCTCCGCAGTACTAAGCGAAATCGCCGTTACGAGCACCGAAGAATCAGGCTCGCCCAGAGCTAGCCATCCAATCTTCTCCGCGTCTAACGCCATGTCGTAGATTCGAACCTCGTCAATGAGCCCCTTATACGGGGTGTCCCAATAGTTGACACCAAGCGCGAATACGCCTTGTTTGTCTTTAAAAACATGAGGCATGCCTGTTCCCGCATATTTCTGAACGCCATTAATATATACCTTTGCATCGCCGTTTTGAACGGTAAAGGCAATATGCGTCCATTCGTCCAAATTGATTTTGACGCCGGTTGCAGCGTCGGACCATGCTGTTCCCGACCAAAGCATCGTATTGTTTTTTGCAAAATCATGGCCTCTCGGCAAAAAGCTAATCCAGCTCTCCATCGTCTGAGCGCCAAAGAAGGCTGGTGCAAGATTCGCAGCCTCTTCCGGGTTCAACCACATCGATACCGTATAATCGTTTGTCGAAATCAAGCCCTCAGGCAGCAGCACACCAGTTGCGCCGTCAAAGCTTGCCGCTTTGCCCTTCCCAGCGGCACCGGCAGCAAATGCGATTTGCCCGCCTGCTTGATCAATCTTATTTCCTGTCACTGCTCCTGCAGCGGAATGACCCGTAAATTCTTCGAGATTGTCCTCAAAGTTATACTGAGCAACCAACCCATCCGCTAAAACACTTTCGTTTTTCTGCTGAACGATTAGAGTAAACGTCTTGGATGCTGAAGCCGTTCCAAGCGTAATCGTTGCCGTTAATTGCACGGTCGCATTTCCCTCGCCGTATGCCGGCCTTGTTACAGCTCCGCTAGCCGAAACGATAGCCGGGTTTGAGGACTCCCATACGATCGGCCAATTGCTTGCAGCCTCGCTAGGCAGTGAAATAGGATTGAAAATACGGCTCGTATCGCCAAGCGTTAATAGATTCACCGCATTTGTTACAATTTCCTGGTCAGACAGCATGGCAAGCTGACTCCCCCATACCGCAGTACCTTTGCCTGACAAAACGCTGAATGCCATCACATAAGATTGCGTCGTAGAATCCCATTGCCGAACAAACACGCCTTTGTACGTGGTTGGAACGACTGCTTCACCACTACCTTCATTAACGGTAAGCTTGGCAAAATAATCGCCATCCAGCTCCCAAGTACCGGTTGCCGCGCCCGTAATGGTACCGTCCGCTTCCAGCTTTACGTGTACAGAGGGCTTAATATCCTTCGTAATCTCTTTCCCGTGATTCATGTAATGATAGTCGCCTACGACGTCGCTTTCTGATATTTTCGCAATCGTCTCTCCATTGTAGCGATGGGGAGCGACAACCGGCCATCCATCCTGATTCATGAACATTTGATGGACGCGAACCTCATGGCCTTCCCCGCGGAACGGAAACCGGCTGTGGAAAATATTGAACCACTTGCCCGTTGCTTCGTCCAAATAGGTCGAGTTATGACCAGCAGATACATAGCCGTAAACCGGAAAGTCCGCTTCGCCATTTAAGTTGCTAAACATAAAGTTTCCGAACAGCTTCACGCCAAATGGCGCAATCGCATCATCCTTAAAGAAAGAGCCGGCAGGGCCATGGGCGTTGATCATATCCTGGCCTTCGTAATCCACATAAGGACCATCCGGGTTTAAGGATCGCGATACCCGCATATTGTAGCCGCCTACCGCATCAAGGCCACCGAAGGTGACGAATAAATAATAGTAGCCATTGGCCTTATTATATTGAATGTACGGCGCCTCGATCCTGCTGTGATTTTGCCCCATCAAGCGTTTTCCGTAGCCTTGATTCTCTAGCGGGAAGCCCGTCTCGGGGTTCATCTCCAAAATATAAATGCCTCCGGAATACGAGCCGTATACCATCCACAGCTTGCCATCCTTATCGAAAAAGGTATCTGGATCGACGACATTCGGATGCTTGGTGCCATTATAAGCAGTTCCGTCTGCGCTGATGCCTTTGCCTGATTTCAAGAAGATGCCTTTATTGACATAAGGTCCTTCTATGCTATCCGCTACTGCAATGCCCATCGCCGAGAGCGGCTGATCTCCTTTGCAAGCATTGTAGTACATATAAAACTTGCCGTCGGCAAGCTGAATGACATCTGCAGCCCAAAGCGTATCCGTTTCCGCCCAGCCAAACGCTTCAGCCAGTTCTTTTTTGACATCGCTCTCCGCGCTCTTGAAGAGCTTGTTCGTGTCGGTTACGCCCGAGTCGATGAGCGACCAGCTCATGAGATCATTTGATTTGGCTGCCGCCAAATGGGAACCAAACACATAATAGGTGCCGTCTGTTTTTATAACGGATGGATCATGCACCGATACGTTTTGAAACACAGGAGCTGGAGCCGTTGTCGGCTCTGGCGTTTCTGATGGTGCTGTTGTTGGTGCTGTTGTTGGCGCAACCGTTGGTTCCGGCGTCGCCGCAGGACCTGAAGGGTTAGATATGGAAGGAGCAGTATCACGCTCTATTTTTGCTCCGTTTGCCGAATCGCTTATCACTTTCCCTTTGCCAACGACGTTGATCTTGCCGTCAAATGAAATGACGATATCCTTGATTTCGGAAGCCTCTTCGACGTGCAAGGCGGCTTTTTGCGCCACGATCATTTTATTAATGATCCCTTTTAGGAGATGAATGGCAGGAGCAGATAAGGCCTGTACATCCACTTGCTCAAAGCTGCCTGAAAGATCAACCGTAGCGTTTGCTCTCATTTCCTCCTCAAGGATTACTTTCCCGAAACCCGCGCCAGTTAACGCTGCATCCTCCTCTAGCTTGACGCCGGATAGGACGAACACTTGACCGACCGTTGTTTTGCCTTGCGTAACAACCCGGAGCTTGCCATTCTTCTTATCGACAAATAGCTGCGCAATATCCGAGTCATTTACTTTAATGCTGTTCTCTCCGCCGCCGAATACATGCAAAGCACCCTTCACCGTTACGTTGTCCAGCACAACATCGCCTTCGGCTATCCCTTCCGATAAATACAGATTGCCTTCGATTTGCGTATCCTTCAACGTAATATTTGCTTTATTGATGACTATATTACGGGTGATGACATCTGAATAAGTGCCTTCCTCTGTCAAAATCTCGCCGGAAATATTGTTTACGAGGCGAAGCGCCTCTGCTCTTGTAATCTTTTTCGTTGGTTTAAAGGTCTTGTCCTCGTATCCTTCGATGTAGCTCTCATTTACTAATGTATCTACAGCGACCTTGCTCCAAGCAGGCAGCACTGCTAGATCGGTAAGAGCGCTTTCATGATTTACTGTGCTTTTCAACCTGAACGCTCTGAACAACATAACCGCTGCCTCTTGGCGAGTGATCAAACCGTTCGGACGGATCGTTCCATCGCTGTAGCCGGTTATGTATCCTGCTGCCAACGCTTTCCCCATTTCCTTAAAAAAGGCGCTTGATGCGGGTACATCCGAGAACGATACCTCTTGCTCTTCAACAAACCGGAATACGCGATTGATCAACGTTATAAATTCCGCGCGGCTAATCGCCTGATTCGGCTTGAAAATACCGTCGCCATAGCCTTTAATCAGTTGTTTATTCTGCCAAACGTTAAAATCCTTCTCAGCCCAATGCCCATATACATCGGAGTACGTGCTGCTTGCAGCTGTCATCTCTTGCTTGCTTATTGCTTCTCCAGTTTCCACATCAGCCGCCATAACCAATTGCGCAGGCAACAGCAAAACGAATGCAAGAGCGATTGCTATTAATTTGTTAAATGATTGATTCACCACGTTTGTCCCCTTCCGATTCAAACCTACACTCGTTTTAAAATACGGTTATTAAATTAAATTGCGTGAATATTTTACACAACCTCCTTCCACAATTGTCCGACTCCAAAAGAGCGCTTTCATTTCACGAAATCAAAATGAATCTTACCATTCCCGACTTCAACTCTTTTCGCAACCTCGAAATCCAAAAACATTAGTAGCAGTTTAAAGAATATTTTTATTAACTGATTACTAATAATGTTAATTATTATATTGTAACGACAGTTCTCACTTATCGTCAATAACAATTTCGCAATGAGAATAGGCTAATCCCAAGCTATATAGTAACTCCAATTATTTTTGCAACAAAAAAAGACGCCAACGACATTTACGCCAGCATCCCACTCAAACCATATTTTCGAATAAGTATATTAATTAATAATTGCATTAACAATGTCTCCGTTTAGAAGCTCCCTCTTCCTAATGCGTGTCAGCCATCGGCAAAATGCCATATTCGTCATTTTTGACCTTTAGCCAGCTGTCCCCGCGCCCTTCCGCGTATACACTGTCCTTCCGTTTGCACGCGACACCTTCAAGATCAGAGCGCTTGACGAGATCAAATAAAGCTCTGCCATTCGTGTCTACGAACAGCATCTTCTTATAGTAAGCATTATCCTCCAAAATAACGTTAAGCAGCCTCTTTCGCTCAAGCAGCGGCGTGTCCCTCAGATCAACCCCGTTATAGAAGAGAATATCGAATACAAAAAACTTCACCGGCGTTGTATGCCTGGCATCCCGAATACGGGGCTGTTTCTTTAACCGGAATCGTTCCTGCAGCGTATCGAACTCTATTGCTCCCGTGTGCGGATTTACATAAGCAACCTCGCCGTCTAACACGACATCGGCGGGCTTTCTCAAAGGAACATTATGTAGTTCGGGATATTGCTGCGTAATTTCGTTAAAATGCCTCGTATATAATTTCGCTTTGCTTGCCATAAAGGAAAGCTGCAGCCGATGTCCGTCAATAATCGGTTCAAATATATAATTTTCATCATCAAAAGGCTTCTCATACCTCGTCATGAGCATAGGCTTCATAAACATAACGCCGCCTCCTTCCGTCTAACCATTTTAGCACGGACTCATTCTGAAAATAGGCGGTAAATTTAGGTGCAATTAGCGAATAATCTCTTCAAAGGTTCCGCATAATAGGACCAAGAAGGAGGCTGAGAAAAGATGGCAAACCGTACAAATCAACTTCTTATACCGCAAGCGCGCGCAGCGCTCGACCAGCTTAAATTTGAAGTTGCTCAAGAGCTTGGCATTCAACTTCCGCAAGACGGCTATTACGGCAATATGACTACACGCGATATGGGCTCCATCGGCGGTTTAATTACTCGCCGGCTTGTTCAAATGGCTGAGCAGCAGCTCTCAGGTCGTCGTTAACTTTCACATAAATAAGCGCCGAGTTAGCTAAATGGCTGACTCGGCGCTTATTTGTTTGAATCTCGCTAATCTTTTTTTGCAAATAAATGCTTAACGCGTCAAGGGGAACTTCCCTTATGCAGCAAAAGTCGGTAAAATGGGATAGAGTTGTCCCGTTGTACCGTTACATAATGTAAACAAACGAATTCCATAAAAGAAAGGAATATTCCAATATGATTATTCAACCGAAAACGAGAGGCTTCATTTGTACTACTGCACATCCGGAGGGCTGCGCGCAGCAAGTGCAGCGCCAGATCGATTATGTCCAAGCACAGCCAGCTATCGAAGGACCGCGCAACGTGCTAGTCATTGGTGCCTCAACGGGCTATGGCCTCGCTTCCCGCATCGTATCCTCTTTTGCGGCAGGCGCTAACACGATCGGCGTTTACTTTGACAAAGCAGCTGAGGGCGCACGTACGGCATCGGCCGGCTGGTACAATTCCGCTGCTTTCGAAGAGGCAGCAGCCGCTGCTGGCCGTAAATCCTACAGCATCGTTGGAGATGCATTTTCCGACGAAATTAAAGCGAAAACGATCGACCTTATTCGCACCGAGCTTGGACAAATTGATTTGGTCGTGTATAGCGTCGCTTCCCCGCGCCGCACACACCCTAAAACTGGTGAAACCTTCGCTTCCGTTATTAAGCCGCTTGGCGGCACGTATACGAACAAAACCGTTAACTTCCACAGCGGTGAAGTGACGCAAGCGACAATCGAGCCAGCTACTGAGGACGAGCTGCGCCAGACCATTGCGGTTATGGGCGGCGAGGACTGGCAGATGTGGATTGACGACCTTCAGAATGCAGGTGCGCTAGCTGAAGGCGCAACAACAGTTGCTTATTCCTACATCGGACCTGAAATTACGCATGCAGTCTACCGCGAAGGCACGATTGGCGCAGCCAAAAACGACCTTGAAGCGACAGCCCAGCGCCTAAATACACAGCTTAGCTCAAATGGCGGCCGCGCTTTCGTATCCGTCAACAAAGCACTGGTAACGCAATCGAGCTCGGCTATTCCAGTCGTTCCGCTCTATATATCCGCGCTATATAAAGTCATGAAGGAAAAAGGCATTCACGAGGGCTGCATTGAGCAAATGTATCGTCTGTTCTCCGAGCGTCTGTATGGCCAAGGTGAAACGCTCGTTGACGAGAAAGGGCTTATCCGTGTCGATGATTGGGAGATGAGACCAGAAATCCAAGCTGAGGTTGCAGAAGTATGGGCTAAGCTATCTACGGAAAATGTGTATGACCTATCCGATCTTGAAGGCTATCGTCGTGAATTTTTCCAGCTGTTCGGCTTTGAAACAGACGGCATTAATTACGAGGAAGACGTGAATCCAGAAGTAAACATTGCTAATCTCCGTTAATTCGTTGAAAAGCCACCACGAGCATGAAAACCGCTTGTGGTGGCTTTTTCTGTTTTAATGCTCCGCTCGTTACTGCAATAAAAAAAAGCCCTTAACCGAAGTTAAGGGCTCTTCATTTAAATACTACAGTTTTACAACGTTTTCTGCTTGTGGTCCACGGTTGCCTTGAGTTACGTTGAACTCAACGCGTTGACCTTCGTCAAGGGATTTGAAGCCTTCGCCTTGAATTGCGGAGAAATGTACGAATACATCGTTGCCGCCTTCCACTTCGATAAAGCCAAAACCTTTCTCTGCGTTAAACCATTTCACTGTACCTTGTTCCATTATAAAAACCTCCAATAATTTTTTTAACATGTTTTTTCCAGAAAAACTAAAAATCACACATTGAAAAAGATATCATCATACAAATGACAACCTTTTCAATATGTGAATTCAAGGTTAAATTTGTTGTTTGTATTGATAATATACCATAGGCATTTACAATACGCAAGTGCCTTTTCGAAATAACGATTAATTTATCTGCTCCCCGCCTCAAAATGGCATAATAGCAGTCTTTATAGGTAATCATATAGCCTAATGGCAATCACCACAACCAACTATCGAGGAGTCTGTTCAATGAAAAAGTACATTGTAATTGCTGCATTGTTAATGCTCGCTGGCTGTTCGAACGATCATAACGCTGCAAACAAGCAGTCCGCCCTTTCTGAATCGCAAAGAAAAACAACGACGATTCACTCGGTACCAAATGTAACGCAAGCCTCATCTGTTGCAACCCCTCAAGCAGGAAAGTCATCCATTACGATGAAAAAAAATAATCATGCCATTCCAAAATGGATATCCGGCAATCAGGATCCGATTGATTATGCGCCTGAGCAACCTGCAACTTCGCTTGAGTTTGACCAGAAAGTGCTGCAAATCGTAAATGCCGAGCGTTCCAAGGCGGGCTTAAGCTCCCTAAGCATGGACAGCAATTTGTCTAAAATGGCGATGGTCAAGGCGCAGGATATGATCAACAATCAGTATTTTGACCATAACTCCCCAACCTACGGATCGCCGTTCGATATGATGAAAAAGTTTCAAATTACGTATAACGCCGCAGGCGAAAATATCGCTAAAGGCCAGCCTACTCCCGAGCAGGTCATGAACGACTGGATGAACAGCGAAGGCCACAGAGCGAATATTTTGAGCGGCAGCTTTTCGAAAATCGGCATCGCCTATTTCAAGGGCGCATGGGTCCAAGAATTCACCGGTTAATTATGCGAATATTATCATAGCTCTCCGATGTAACATCTGAATTGATTCAATTAAAAAAGATCAGCCCTGCTGGAATTCCCAGACAGGCTGATCTTTTTTAATTATACCTTCTGTTTCAAAATATCACTTAATGCTGCGATCAACAAATCATTCTCTTCTGGCGTCCCTATCGATATCCGTAAATGCAGGGGCAATCCCCATGTGTTTGCTAGACGAACGATAATCCCATTAGCCATCAATTGCTTATATATAGATTCCGATTGCTCGCCTACCTTCACCAGCACAAAGTTGCTCATGCTCATTGTATAGCTAAGTCCCAGCTGCTGGAATGCAGCATACAGACGCTCACGCTCCTCTATAACTAGCGTTTGCGAACGCGTTACATGCTCCTCGTCCCCAGTAGCAGCGATTGCTGCTGCCTGTGCCAAAGCGTTAACGTTGAACGGCTCTTTGACCTGCAGGATGCTTTGAATAATCGCTTGCGGCGCTGCCCCGAAGCCTACACGAATTCCGGCAAGACCGTATATTTTCGAAAAGGTTTTCAAGACGATTAGCGGGTAGCCCGCTCTCACAAATTCAACCCCATCCGAATAATGCTCCGCCGTAACGAAATGGCTATAAGCGGCATCTAGCACAACCAGCACCCGTTTCGGAAGGGAATCGAGCAGGTGCTGCAGCTCCTTTTTGGACAAAATCGTGCCGGTTGGATTATTTGGAGAACATAAATACACCATTTTGGTCCGTTCCGTCACTGCTGCAAGGATAGCATCCGAATCGTATTGAAAATCTCCCTTGAGCGGTGCTACTATCGCCTTAGCCCCCATCAGCTGGGCTCCAAATTCATATTCGCTAAAGGTAGGACCCGGTACGATAATCTCATCGCTCGCATCCAAAAAAGTTTCTGAAATAAGCGTAATCAGCTCATCCCCGCCATTGGTCACTATAACTTGCTCTTCCGCTAGCTCATAACGGCCTGCAATTGCTTGCTTCAATTGTATAGATTGAGCGTCTGGATAACGGTGGAGATCTGTTAATGCAGCCTGCATAGCCTCTACCGCTTTAGGAGAAGGCCCGAGCGGATTCTCATTGGAGGCGAGCTTAACAACCCGCTCCAAGCCCAGCTCCTTCTGCACCTCCCAGATCGGCTTTCCAGGGGAATAGGGCTTCATTTGTGTTAGTTCCTTACGTGCTTGTATCACGATTTCTTCACTCATTAATAGGATCACCTTCATAGACGTAATTAAAAAACTTTAACACAATAATACATTAACTCTTTGGCGCAGTAAAGAGTTAATGTATAACGAATTTTCTGCTTTTTAAATGAACGCTTTCCACTCCATAATGAAAAAAGGAAGGCAGCCTTCACAGGCGCCTCCCTCGTTACTTCACTTGCAATTAAGACAATGGTTGAGCAGGAGCTGGATGAGCCTCAATATAAGCTAGCGCATTAAAGATAAGCTCCGCTGCATCCGCGCGGGAAATGCTCTGCTGTGGTTTAAAGTTGCCTTCGTTATCCAGAGCAGCAATGCCAAGCGCAAGCGCGCGTTGGATAGAGCCGTCATATTCAATCGATAGATCAGCCTGATCGCCAATCTCAACCGGCATGATTTTGATCATCGGCAAATTGCTGTGCAGCTCAATCGCTAAAATAAGCTGATGCGTAAACTGTTCTTTTGTCCAAGTCTGATTGGGGTCAAGATCCTTGGGAAGATCCATGTTATTGTTCGCGGCGATGATTAAAGTGTCTGCGTACCAAGCGGCATTATCCGCTTTTTCAAAATAATCCGTCGCCTTAGGCTCTTTAACAAATCGGATCAAATCCATATTCAAATCGAGAGCATTCACAATGAGCTTAATGCCTTGTGCCGCTGTCAGCGTTGCATCCGGGGAAAAACGATCGCTGCTGACGCCATTCACCAAGCCTCTCTCTTGAAGGGAGGAAATTTTATCTTTAGCTGCTGCATTCGTAAGATCTGTAAACGTTGATGTCGCGGCAAAGCTTTGTCCAGCGATCGAAAGGGATAGAACAGCAGTAGCGGCTAATGTAACCAGTTTGAATTTTGCAGTCATCGTTGTCACCTCATCTAGTTTTTGGAACGTTCCTTCCTCATAGACGAGCCTCAAAATAAAAGGTTGCAATCTTACTTACCTTTTTTTATAAACTTTATAAATACCTCAAAAAAAGAGTTCCTTTACTGAAGAAAAAGGCGCTAGCTGACCAATGCTCGGTCACTAGCGCCTAGTTGCTTGTTATGCCTGTTCTTCGCTGCTGTCAGCCAAAAAATCAATCATCGAGCGCGCTTGGACTTTGCCAGCGGCTGCCGGCTTGCTCATTTTCTCGCTGCTTTCGCGCAAACGGAATTCTACCGTCTTCGCGACGCCAGGGATAAGATCAAAGAAATTGTCGGAGAACATGCCTTCCCCCTCTGCAGTTAGCCACACTTGCTTCAGCAGAGCATCCGCCTCCAGCGAGAACGCCGTGCCATTGCTGCCTTCTACTTCGTTGATGCGAATCGTGCCTGCTGTCAGCTTCTGCTCCTTCGCCTTGACGAAATAATACGCTTTGCTATCCACTAGCCGGCCGTCCTGCTCAAGCTCTGCGTACAATACAATGCTGCCTGCCTCATGGCCATCCAGCCACTCCTGCTCATTAATTGAGCTGACGATAGCCGCACTATTGCCCGCCACTTCAACCTTGCTCGACACCTGCTTGATCAAAGTGCCGGCAAAATCGTACAGCGTCAACCGAAGGTCCCCGGAAATCGGCGCAAGCAAATCGGTTACAACATGCACGTTAACCTTACCGTCATCCGTTTTGTCAAACGATAGCAGCGTGTCGGCAAAGCTTCTTTTGGCATAATACTGCATCGCTTTCCACTTGCCGTAATAATCCACGCCAGCCCAAGAGGCAACCGGCCAGCAATCGTTCATTTGCCAGTAAAGCGTCCCCATGCAATACGGCATGCTGCGTCTATGCGCTTCAATCGCCATCTTCATTGCCTCAGCCTGCAATACTTGGCTCATATAGAGGAAGGAGCTGAAATCCTTCGGCTCGTTCATATAAATATCCATGTATTCCTTAATGAGACGATTGCCGTCGCCGTTCTTCTGATGCGCCCGCATAACCTTTGAATCAAGCGCCAAATCCTGCTCCGTCGCAAACGTCATGACCGTATCATATTCAGGAAACGACTGGAAGCCGTATTCGCTCATGAAGCGACCGATTTTGACATTGTAGTTCTCGAACGGCTCAACCGCATGCCAAACACCCCAATAATGGACATCTCCCTCGGTGGAGAGCGGATGCGCATGCTGGTTAATGTCTCCCGAAAGCGAGATTAGCGGTGAAGACGGCCAATATTGTGTTCCCGGCGCATGCGCCGTAACCGCGTCGGCTAAAATGTCATGGAATATAGTCTCGTAGTCTGCCCATATAACGGCACGCTGCTCCTGCGTATAATCCTTCTTCCAGCCCCAGCCGCCATTCTCGTCATACTGCGCCCAAGCGGAATCAATCTCGTTATTGCCGCACCACAGCACGATAGAAGGGTGATTGCGCAGACGCTTCACGTTCTCTTCCGCTTCCATGCGAACATTATCGAGGAATGCCTTGTCGCCGGGATACATGCTGCATGCGAACATAAAGTCCTGCCACACCAATATGCCGTACTCATCGCATAGCTCGTAAAATACTGACTGCTCGTATATGCCGCCGCCCCACACCCGAAGCATATTCATATTGGATTCCGCTGCCGTAACGATTTCATGCCTGTAGCGCTCATCCGTCACTTCCGTAATGAAGCTGTCATTCGGAATATGGTTGGCGCCTTTCGCAAATACAGGCACACCGTTAAGCTCAAAATAAAAGGTTGCCCCTACCGCATCCTTGTCTCTTACTAAGCGAACAGAGCGCAAGCCGGTGCGTACGGATTTGGCTGCGATTGACTTCTCTTCATGCAGCAGCTCTGCTGTAAAGGTGTACAAATGGGCATCGCCAAGTCCTCTGCTCCACCATAGCTTCGGCTGCTCGATAACGATTGGCATCTCAATGACATTAACGCCCTCTGCCAAATGAGCCTCTTGCTCCCACGCTTGGCCGTCCGCGCCCAGTCTCACCAAGCCGCTCCACGCGTGCTCTGATTCTATTTCTACGCTAACCGTTAGGCTAGCTTCCGATGCCGAAACCTGGTCCTGCTTAACATAAACGTCATTTATTTTGATGTCAGACCAGCCCTCGAGCCTAGCTTCGCGCCAAATGCCGCTAGTGACGAACCTCGGGCCCCAATCCCAACCATAATGATAAGGCGCTTTTCTTGCGAAAATGCTAATCTTCTGCGCGCCAAGCCCTCCGAGCTCAGATTGATCATTCGAAGCCGGCAGATTATAGCCCAGCTTCTCGATTTTCGGCAAATCCTCTTGGACGGGCGAGCGGAATTTGATCAGCAAAATATTGGCTTTAGCCGTCACAACCGATTTTACATCTGCCTTCCACGTTCTAAACATATTATCGGCGGACAACACATGCTTGCCGTTCACATAGACGTCTGCATACGTATCGAGGCCATCGAATACCAGCTCAAGCGAAGAGGCTTTATATAGCTGCTCTTCCACGTCAAAGCGCGCTTCATATTCCCAATCGATTTTGTCGATCCATTGCAAATCATGCTCATTAGTCGCATAGAAAGGATCTTTGATGACGCCATTTCGCAGCAGGTCTGTATGTACGCAGCCCGGAACGATTGCCTCCAACCACTCATTATCCTTGCACGCCTTAAATTTCCAATTGTTCAGCACTTGTTTTGTTTCTCTCATGTCGTCCTCCTGAAGGGTTATGTCTTCCTATCGCTTGTCACTCTTCTATCTCTGCATCTTTTTTCATTCCGAATAAGTTTGGCAGTTCGTCAAGTGTTATAACGTCTGGATGATTGTATATTTTGTTTAAAATCTGCTCGCTGTTATGCTTCCCTCCGGTCAAATATTCACCTTCCCAAGTGACGAACCAGCTCCAATTCGCTCCATAGGCTTTCATTAGATCCGGATCGGGGATTGAACCGTTTTCGGTTAAAGCTACCAGCTTTTTGTCATTGACGAGCGCAACGAGGTTATCAAAGTGATTGCTAACCGGTGAATGATCACCTGGCGGCGGATAGCTGTCCACGCTTACGATATCAACCACATCGTCACCAGGATACCATTCCGGCTGCACAGAATTCCACACCCAAATCAAATTGTTCAGTCCATGCTTGTTGACGAGCCGATCATACAATAGCCGGTAAAGCTCTTTCGCCGGTTCAGGCCCTTTCGCTCCCCACCAGAACCATCCGCCCTCCGCTTCATGCAGCGGCCTGAACAGCACGGGTACCTTCGCATCATTTAATCTTTTGAGCTGCTCCGCAATGACATCGATATCCGATAGTAGAAGCTTGTAATCCACCGATTCGTGATGGCTTAACGTTTGCTCCAAATCAAAGGTTACCGAATCGGTATAAAAGCCCCGCCACCACTCTTTTCCCTTCTCGTCCATTACGCCGGAAGGGGCATTCCAATGCCAGAGGAAAGTTGTAATGCCCCCCTGCTTATGCCATCCCAGCGCCTTCTCCACTTCATACGAAATGGCTCCATGCTCAGCTCTTGTAGGTGAGTAATCAATTAGGTCAAATCCGACCATTGCCGGTTTCTTGCCGGTCTTCTTCTCAATCCAGTCTACGTTTTCAAGCTCCGTCTGACCTGATAGCATCGACTTCCCGTAGCTTTTCACCAAATAATTCATTAGCTGCTTCGCTTCCGCAGAAGCATTTGGATTAACTAATCGATTGGCAACTTTATGCTTTGCTGCCGGCTTCGTTTTTTGCAATTTGATATAGTCGATATCGTAGTAGCCCCAGCCGCGCGTAAGACTAATACGGTTTACGCCCTTGTTTAGGAGCATTTTTCCCGCCTTAAGCTCTATAAATGATTGGTTAGACTCCAATGCCAAATCGCCGTGCGGATTATCGTTTAACGAGAGACCCGCCACTTTATTTCCATTTGGAGCACGATAGCTGACCCACACATCGTAAAGCGCTGTTTTTGGCGCTTCAGCTTCAATCATGAGCAGATCGTCCTCATCAGTAAAGCCGGTCACGAAGCCAGAGCCGGAGAACCCGTCAGCTCCTTGCGAAACGTTCGTTCCGCTTAGCTGCCCATCCTCCGCCTCATAAATGGCGAATGGCGGTTCCTTTTTTGCGTTGAAGGCTAGTCCAAACCAGAAGCCCGAGCCCACAACCGCTAGCAAGGTTACAGCTGCTGCGCCTATAACCATTTGCTTTCTATTAATGATCACCGTATAATGCCTACCTTCGCCAATCGAAAATTGGTGCCTGTACAATTGGCGCGATTGCCATGTATCACCTCAAGCTCGAAGCGATGAGAGCCACCGGCCCAATCGTCTCCAAAGCAGCTAAGCCGATACCAGCCGTCCTCCGCCAACCACGACGGACGCTCTCGCTCCGAGGTCAGCCATTCACCTCCGTCTATTCGATACCGAAACTCTGCGGAGCTTCTGCCAAAGTCGAAGCCAAGCGCGAGGCCTCTTCCCTCGAAAGAGAACGAAAGACCCGCTCCGACAGCCGAAGTCTCCAAAACATGATCGATCCATTCTAGGTGAGGCCATCTGCGTACGGCCCAAGGGCCGCTCGTCTGCACTTGATCGAAGGAAAGGGCATACACATCGTCCCAGCACTTAACATCAAGAGGCTCTGGAAGACTTGCTTCCTGCCTAGCTTCCTTCGTATCCGATTCCATTAATTCCTTTGTCAGATACGCGATGACGCTTTGGCCATAGCTTAAGCTTCCTCTGCTCGTCGGGTGAAGTCCATCCGGCAGCCACTCTTCAAAGCGCAGCCTGCCTTTCTTGACCTCCTCGAAAGCATATAGGCCCATCCATACCGACCCAATCTGATAGTATTCAGCAATACGTTCAAATTCGCTTATCGTATCGGGTACCGCACCCGACTGCATCGCATCATACATATTTTGCGAGTACGTATATACGATAACTATGTCGCGCCTACCTGCGGCGAGCAGCTGCCTAATTAAACCTTCTCTCGTACGATTGCGCTTCATAGTTGGCTCATTCTCATCATTAACCGCATATTCGATAAACACGAGATCGCAATCCGGATCGGTCAAGTCACGCTTGGCGCGGAAAGCTGCCAAATCGCTGCCGGTTGCTCCGATAGCTGCATTCTCAACCGTAATACGCGTGTTTGGATATTGCTCCGCGAGCCAGCCGATAACCGGCTCCGGCCAATTGTGGCGCGGCCTGGCATCGGTGATGGAGCCGCCGATAAAGCCGACCGTCAGGCGCCCCTCCTCGATTTTTTGCCGCGTACGCTGCAGCTTGTTTCTGTGGTTCCAAATCGACAACGTCATGGATAACGCACTCCTCGATAAAGGTTTAGGCTTTGCTGCTATACGTTACTCTCGCAGCTTATAGCTCTTAAGATTTGGCAGCTCATCCTTTGTAAGAGAGAAAGGGTGATTGTAAAATTTGATCAGCTGCTCCCTCTCCGTATGCTTCTCGGCATATACTCTGCGGCCATCTATCGTATCGTAGACAAATTCGCCATACCATGTACAATTCCATGCCCATAGCGCATTATCCTTTAGCATCAAATCAGGGTCAGGTATCGCACCATTTTCCGACAAGGTGATGATTTTGTTCATTTTCGTATAGGACTTCGCCGCGGCAAACCTCTCCATCTGAGACTCGTAATTTCGCTCGGGAGGATAAATATCCTCGCCGATAATATCGACGTACTCATCACCCGGATACCAGTCTGCGTGCTGGCCATTCCACACCCAGATCAAATGATTGAGCTTATGCAAGTTCGTCATCCGGTCATACATCAGCTTCCAAAGCCGAATGCACGGGTCAGCCCCCTTCGCTCCCCACCAAAACCAGCCTCCCGACGCTTCATGCAGCGGTCTCCATAACACGGGCACGCCAGCAGCTTGAAGCCGCGCAAGCTCAGCAGCAATTGCGTCAATGTCTCTAATAAGCAGCTGGTAATCCTCCGACTCCTCATCGTCCATCGCTTTCTTCACGTCAAAGGTCGTCGCCTTCGTATAGAAGCCGCTGCCCCATGTTCGGTCCGGCGGCAAATCGATCAAATCCTTAGGGGCATTCCAGTGCCAGCAGAAGGTTACGATACCGCCGCTTTGCCACCAATCGATGGCAATGTCCGTATCGGAGCATGTTGCCCCTCGCTCCGTTCGCGACGGTGAATAGTTCATGAAATCAAACCCATAAACGGCTGGGCATTTCCCAGTAACCTCATGTAAAATATCAAGCTCAGGTGTCGACACTACGCCGATTTGCTGCCCGGTCAATATCCGGGTTCCATAGATGTCGCACAAATACGTCATCAGCCTTTTGGCGTTATCATCCGCATTTGGATTAATGAGCTTCGGCTCCACTTTAAATGCTGACTTCTGCTCTACATTCCACATCTATGGTCTCTCCCATTCTTGTTACAGTCTATTTATATTTGAAAGACCTTATGAATCAGGCTGCTAGCCGATAATGCCGCTGCGCTCGACGCTCTCCACAAAGTAACGCTGAACGAGCAAATACAGCAAAATGAGCGGGATAATGGCGAGCAAAATGCCAGTGTCAATAATCATGGCCACATGGTTCGGATCGGCCTTCACGTTTGCGCCGCTTCCAACGCCAAGCAAGAGCGGAATGAGCTGATTCGCCTGGGCGGATAATGAAGCGACCTTCAGCGGCATCAGCTGCGTCTCGCTCATGAACAGCGATGTGAAGAAGGTGTCGTTATACTGCCAGACGAAACAAAACAATACGACCGTCAGCATAGGCGGCACCGCGTTCGGCAGCATAATGCGCAGAAAGGTCTTTACCCCTCCAGCGCCATCGATGAGCGCCGCTTCCTCAATTTCCTTCGGCATCCCTTTAAAGAACTGGCGGAAGATATAGATAAACAATCCTGCCTTCAGCCCGATCGCGGTCGCCGAGGTAATGACGGAGGGCCAATACGTATTCAATAGATTCACGCCGTCTTTTCCCGTAAAAAGCTTCACGAGCCCCAGCAGGTCAAAGCTTCTGAAATGAAGGTACATCGGCACCATCAGCGTGCTCGTCGGAATAAGGATCGTCAAGATGACGAGCGCGAACAGCACATTGCTGCCCGGGAATGAGAAGCGCGCAAACCCGTACCCGGCAAGGGCGCAGGAGGCGGCTGTCAGCACGGTCGTTACGACAACAAAAAGCAGCGTGTTGCCGAGCAGCGGGAAATAGTTCAAAATCTCCATCGCCATCTTGATGTTATCGAGCGTAAAATGAACGGGCACCATGTAGATCGTCGGATTGTATATATCCTCTTTGGCTTTGAAGGCGACTGAAAATTTCATCAGCAGCGGATAAATAATAATGAACGATATCCCGATCACAAGCGCATACCGAAAGATCGAATAGAGCAGGTCGACCGTTTTGTTTCTCGCTTTTTGCATCCGATACTTATTCTCCTCATTGCGCACGGCCTGAGAAGCTTCCATAAGCTGTTTCCTCCTTTGCTAGATACTTAGTTGTAGTGGACTCTTCTTGATAGAACGACGCCGATTACAAGCAAGACCATGCTGACGATTAGCGTATAAACCCATGACATCGCGGAGCTTAGACCGAAGTTCTGCGTTTTGAACGCTGTCGTAAAAATCATGTCGGTAACGGCGCTGCCCGTAAAGGAGTCAATAATCGTATAAATGACATTGGTCAGTATAAGCGGGCTAACCATCGGGAACGTAATTTTCCAAAAGGATTCATACGCCGTAGCCCCTTCCATCTTCGCGACCTCATACATCGATCCGGGCACGGACTGCAGCGCGGCTAAAAAAATAAGAATTTGCACGCCGGAGCTCGTTATAATTTCATAGATTCGCGTAATGGCCTCAATAATGTAATCGATGAAAGAGAGCGGCAAGCCAACCTCGCTGAGCATCATGACCATCGACATAATGTTGTAATCCGAAGATTCGCTGCCCATCTCATTCACGACGCTCGCATCGCCAACCAGATTAATAAGTCCTGCCGACTCGGCTGCCGAGATCGCGTTCGAGGCGAGAATGACCGGAAGAAAAAAGATGGCGCGCGCGATAATTCGGCCCCGGAACTTCTGGTTCAGCAACGTTGCCGAGAAGAGGCTGAAAAATAAAATCATCGGCACGTTTAATGCCATTTCCGTAATCGATTGTGTTAATATCCGGTTGAAGTTCGCATCGATGAACAACGCTTCCTTGAAATTGGACAAGCCAACGTACTCGAGCTCATAGCCCGCCGGGGCAACCGTCAATTTGCTTAAGCTAAATTTGATCGATTGGATAAGCGGCGTTGCAAACATAAACACAAAGCCAAAGAGCCAAGGCGCGACAAAGGCGAAGCCCAGCAGCGAACGCTTCCGGCTTAAGGTCAGCTTATATCCGTTCATGGGCGCTCGCCTCCGATTCTATAATGCCCGGCTTCGACCGTATTTCCGTCAACGGCAACGGGTTTATCCGTATAGTTGACCGTGATCGTTGTTCCATTCGAATACTCCACTTTCACTACGCCCTCTTGGAGGCGCGTGTGATTGACCATTTGTTCATTTCTAACCGCTGAGAGAGCCGTATTCGCCTCCTTGTACATGGACAGCGCTTGCTCGTACCAGTCCTTGTAATACGTAGAATACATCGTATCGAATGGGGTAAACTTCAGCTTCGAAGACGGCTCAAACGTCCACGAGAAATAAGGTGCCGCGCCAAGCTCAAGCGAGCGAAGGAGCTGCTTCTTCAAATCCTGCTCATCGCTCAAATTAACCGCGCTGCCGGCGTAATCCATATAACCGTGAACGACCATTTCATAGAATGGCACTTCTTCATCTGTAATATTGAAACCGCTGGATGCTGTCGGCACATTAACAAGATGGTCTGCGTACGGCCATGCATAAGCATTCGCGCCTGTTAGCATCGTGTTCTCAATTCCTTTATCGATCGCCTCAAGCTGCTCCATGGCGATATGCTTGGCCGTTTCCCGTTGAATGACGCGGCTGACCCTATAGTCTGAGCTCAGTACGCTGCCAAGATCGCGAAGGGCTATACCCTTCATCTCGAGAGGCTCGTACTTTTTCATGAACGTATCCACGTAATAGGGAAGCTTTGCTGGTGATAACAAATAATAGGCTCCCAGTGACATATCCATCCGGTTCAAAGCCCGGTTGAACGGATACAGCTCCGCTTGCTCGCGTGTCACGAACCGCGCCGCATCGGAGGAAGGCGTAAAGCCGCCATCATCGTGATAGATATGCTGGAAGGCGACATCCGGGAACAATGTACCGCCGGCTTGCTCCAGCTGCTTAGACAATTTCATCAAATCAGACTTGCTGCCAAGCACGCTGTCCGTTTTTAATTTAACCGGCGTTTTGTGGTTGACGCCCTTGCCGAACCAGCCCGTATAGCGCATAAGCAATCGATTTACGCCGTCCCGCTTCATTTCCGCGGCCATTCGAGCAGCTTCATCAAATGTCGTCATGGAGATAACCGAGCGATACGGCACGCCTAGAAATGATTTTTGTTTATCGACTGCCCCTACGATATCAAGGTAGAAAGGGATATCCTCTCCTGCTTTCAGCGGCTCTAGCGCCTTCTCCTCTACAAGTCTATCGCGGTAAAGCTCTGCCATTCCTGAATAGCTAGCTTTATCAGGTGCCAAGAAGCTGTACCGAACCTTAATATCGCCTTGGTAAATCTCTTCGTTAAGCAGCTGAATTTCTTGAATGGTAGCACCGGTATACAGCTCAAGCTCATCCTCGCCGCGCAGAGCAAAGCTGCTGTGCACGTAGTTATAGGCATTTTTTTTGCCGCTAATGTCGGCCGCTATGCTCGCTATACCGTCTCCTTCCTCAATGACGGCAAACCATGCAGAGCTTCCTGCCTTCATGCCGAATACCGGTATGCGGGCGCTTTCGCTCACCTGTCCGCGTCTGAAGCTGTTGTCGTTCGGGTCGAAGCCGTACACCTTCTGCACATACTGCTCTTCCTTCACTTTGCCGTTGTTCAAATGAATAAGGCTGCCCGAGCCGTCCGGCACGAACATGTAGCCTTCTTGCTCCGAGCCTGCTGCGCCGAAGAAGTTGAGCAGCTCGATGCTGCGAATCTGGTAGTTCGCGCTCTCCTTCACCTGCTTGACCGGAATGGAAGCGACAAGGGAGTCTCCATCAAGACGATATTCCAATGGAATAACGAAGTTTGGCTTGGACGACTGGCTTCCTTCCCCAGCCCCGTTCTCCTCGTTGTCGTAGGCGAGATCCTCCTCGGTATATCCCGCCTTCTGGAAAGCAGCCATCATCTTGTTTAGTACTAGCTGCTTGGAGATCTGCTCATCGAGACGCTCCAAGACTTCCGGGTTCGCCGCACTCGGATAATAGCGTACGGACACGTACTTCGCTGAAGTTTCATCCAGCTTGGACAGCACCTTCTCTTCCAGACGGGCTTTGCTAATGAACTTCGGCAGCGCATCGATGCCGAGTGACATGTCGCCAATCGTATACGTAATCCGGATGCCGTTCTCAATGCTTTCGGCTGTAAACTGCTTCGCGCTGACGCTTCGGGCAAAGTTCGTAAAATTGTCCAATGTGCCGACAGTGTCCCGGAATAGCACCGTTATTTGCGAGGACAATACCTCTTTCTCGAACGCCGAGGCGATTTTGTCATCGCTCCGATTAACCGGATTGCTGTACCACACCTCGCCTTGGCGTTTATCCTTCACCGCTATTTCCGTCGTGTCCGGGCTGTAGTAGAGCGATAATTCGGAGTTGTCCGCCACAAGCTTCATGCCAGGCACGCCTGCCGACGAGTCAGACAGCACCTTCAGCTCGCTGCCAGCTTCCATGTCTATGGTTGGATTCAGATAAGCGGCTGCATCGATTGCCCGCACGCCACGATTCGTCAGCAGCAGTGTAGCGGCAAGGATAATGATTGCTGCGGCGCAGGCCAGCACCGCAAACAGCATTTTTCGTTTTCTCACGGTTGCGGCCTCCTCTACGTACGGAAAATAATTTCTCGATAAATGTTAACGATAAATTCGTATATTTGCTGCATCATACTCATCACCAGCGTGCCTAGAAAAACGATGATGCCCATCACAATGACGGTTAGAATCATCGTCATGATCGTCTTGAACGCCGTATACTGATGTACAGTCATCGTACCGACAAAGAGAAGCGCTACAAACCAGATGGAGGAGATCGAAATGACCAAATAATAAAAAGCAGTCTCTTCCTCGACCATAAACCGGCTTGCGACAGTGATCGGCACGTAAAGGAGGACGATGGGAACGAGCGCATAGCCCGTTGCCATAACGATTTCCTTAAACTTCCCTTCCCCATCCATTAAGGTTGTGATCGCCCAGTTGGAAACGCACCACAGAAAGAATGGAAATACGATTGTGAGAAGCTGCGTGATGCTGTTCAAATAACGAGGATCATTATAGTTAACTAGAAAACCCGCGAACTGATTTTGCAAAATGATAGAGATCACAACTAGCGCAAGTATAACTAGAGCTACCCGCACTTTGCCTTTGCCGTCATATTTCATATCCCAGAAGCCGTCAAATGGATGGACAATCAGGTGCAGCGGAAACTTAATGAAATCCTGCTTCATGGCGTTTTCTCCCCCTTCATGCTTTGCGCGGCAAAACCGGGCATCGTCAGCATTCGCTTCTGTCTCCGAGAGCTAACCAGCTTGAATGCGCCCCATGCGGCTGCCAGGATCAATAGCACTGTCAGGAACGTCCCAAAATGCTCCTTCATCACTTCTCTGCGATACCGCTTGTAGGCGACGGAATAGCCGTCGCGATCCATGCCAAGCTTGAAGTATTCAAGCGCTTCGCCATTTCGTTTCTCCATTAACAACGATTTGCCGATACCGATATACGCGATATCATAGTTGGCGTTCAACCGAAGCACTTCCTGCCAGATCGGTACTGCCAGCTTATCCTCGCCGTTATAGTGAAGCCCGATAGCCTCATTGACGCTCGAGCCAAATTTCGTAGGCTCAAATACGACGATATTGCTTTTCCCCCGATCGAGCACTAGCTGATTTTGTCCCGAGCTCTCAATCGCTACCGGTATTTTGAAGGTACCCGTCTGATTGCCTTTTCCGCCATACACATAGAGGAGATTGCCTTCGTCATCATATGTGAACACCTTGCCTTGATTGGCATCGAGCACGCTGTACCTGCCATTCTCCTGCACCTTTACGTCGATCAGCTTGGAGGGGCCAACCACTCTGCGGAACAGAATATCCCCTCTTACATCGAAATAACCGAAGCGCTTCAGCACATCCTCGCCCGAAGGATTAAGCCGTTTAACCGGCTCCCTGGAGTCAGGATCAATATTCGTCGCATAGACGAAGCCTTTTGCGTCAATATCGATATTTGAAAATTCCGTTGGGATAAAGAGCACCATTTGAGCCTTCTGTGCCTTCGTTGACAGAAAACGCCACAAAAACTCCGTATAGTCGCGTTTCACTTTGTTTGTCCCTACATAGCCAATAAAGCTGCCGTTTTCGTCAAACTGCATGATGCCTTCATATACGCCTTTGGCTACGACATAAACCCGCTTAGCCTTGTCCACCGTCACCTTCAACGGATTAAATTTGAAGTCACTCGCCAAAATATCGGATTGCGGCTTCTCTATCAAGCGGAGCAAGTCTCCATCCTTCGTCAGGACGACGACGCGTCCATTATCCGTATCTGCCACATAAAGATTACTCTCGTCGTCGATGAACAAGCCGGACGGGTTTTTGAAGCTATCCGCTTTGCCTGCGTTGTCGAACCCCGTAATGACGCTTTGCACCTTCCACTGGTCGTCCACACACACAATCCGGCCGTTGCCGCTGTCCACAATATAGATGAGTCCGCTGCCTGCAACGACCATATCGGCAGGCTCCAGAAATTCGCCGATGCCAAGATCTGAACCCGATATCGTACGACCCGGAATATAGGCCGCTGGGGCAGGCACCGCTTCTTCCCAATAATTATAGTTGTAGCTCTCATAAGGCGTTGACGATGCGAACGCCGGCACTGGCGCAGCATGTACAAACAATAGGGATGCCACCGCAACCACGAGAAGCCATTTTTTCGCTGCCAAGCGCTATCCCCCCTTAATCTTTCATTCCTGAAGTTGCCATCGTCTCTATGATTCGGCTTTGCGAGAATACAAACAAGGTGATCGGAACGCTCATCAGAATAAGCGCTACAGCAGCGGCTGCACCGGCACGAGCGATACCGCCCTGTACGATTTGATTGGCGGCAAAGTGCAGCGACTTCAGCTGCTCGCTGTAGATGAACCCGTTCCCATCGCTGCCCCAAAGCATTTGAAACAGCAAAATGATAAGCGTGAGCCAAGCCGGCTTCACGTTAGGCATCACGATCGTCCAGAAAATCCGGTACTCACTCGCACCGTCGATTTTGGCTGCCTCAAGCAGCACATCGGGAATTTGCTCCATAAATTGCTTCATTAAGTACAAGCCAAGCGAATACGCGAATGCCGGTATGATGACCGCCCAATACGTATCAATTAAGCCGAGCCAGGACATGATCATGTACGTCGGAATGGCTGTGACCGCAGGTGTGAACATCAAGGATAGAACGACTACCCCGAACATCATGTTTTTGCCGGGAAACTTGTGCTTAGCAAGCGGATAGGCTGCAGCCGAGGCGAGCAGCACATGCCCGATAATTCCCATGCCCGTAATAAATACGGTGTTAAAAATATACCTCGAGAACGGCACCCATGAATTGCCGAGCAAGCCCATCAGATCAACAAAATTGTTCATCGTGGGATTGCGAACAAAAAGCGTCGGCGGAAACATGAAAATTTCATCGAGCGGCTTGAAAGCGTTATTGATGGCGTAGATGAGCGGCAAGATCATGAATGCGCCGAACACCGCAAGCAATAGGAAAAGGGAGAAGCTGCCCCAGAACGATCGGTTCACCCGTTTCTTGCGGATACGAAACGAGAAGGTCATGATTTTATTCACCCACCTTGCGAAGAAGTTTTTGGACGATCAGATTGGATCCCACCATGATCATGAACAACACGGTAGCGATTGCGGATGCATATCCCATTTCGAATCGGGTAGTTCCGAAATCGATTAGATGCGTAACAATCGTTTCTGCTGCGTAGTTGACGCTCGGAAACCCAGCAAGCGCAATCGACACATCCGCTACGGCGAACGCGGTTGTTAGCTGTATGACCGCTCCGAACATAAGCTGCGGCCGCATGGAGGGCAGCGTAATATACCAAAGCTCCTGCCATCTGTTTTTGATGCCGTCCACCGCGCCCGCTTCATACAAGGTGCTGTCGACCGTTTGCAGTCCGGCAATAAAAGCGAGAAAGCCGGTGCCAAGGCTAAGCCATAATTGGACAAGAATGATGATCGGCATAATATAAGCTTCCGTCTTCAGCCACTGCAGCGGTTCTAAAATAAAGCCTAATTTGAGCAGCAATCCGTTAGCTATGCCGTAGCGGTCGCCGGAGAAGATCATGAGCCAAATAAAAAATACGTTTCCGGATATGGAAGGCGCGTAAAAAACGAGCGTCATGACCGCTCTAACCTTCGGCGAGAGCTCATTAATAATCCATGCGAACACAAAACAAGCGATATAGCTGATCGGACCGGTAATAACAGCGAACAATATCGTGTTTTTCACCGCAATCAAAAAGACGTCATCCTCTAGAAACAGGCGGGTATAGTTTTGCCAGCCGATAAATTTCGGAAATTCCAGCATATTAAAATACGTAAAGCTCAGCACAATCGAAATAATGACTGGCAATATCGTAAAGACGGCGAACAACACCATGTATGGCGCCAGCAAAATATACGAATGCTTATTGGCTTTCACTTCCCGCAACTTCAGGCTCCACCAATTTTGCATGCTTGACCCTCCCCCATTATTGCGGTAAACCAAATTCTTTTCGTTTCGTCCTAATTTCATCCTGCATGTACTGGACATAGTCCATGATCGATTCGCGCGCTTCCACTTGACCGACTACCGTCTTATAGAAGGCATTGAACAAATGGCGTCCTGTGAAGTAGCCGCCCGGCACCTCTGGCATGCCCTGCACCCATTCGAACTGCGCTTTTAAATTTTCATAATCGGCTACCGGCCATGGCAGACTGTCCAGCGCCTTAATGTTCGCCGTCGGATAACGTGCCGCAGCGCCCATCAGCCCTTCCATTTCACGTCCGAATACCGTTTGCGTAGCATCGCTCGTCCACCATTTCATAAACTGCCAAGCCGCATCCTTATCCTCAGCTTTGTTCAGCATAATGACGGCGCTGCCGCCGCTTGGTACCTCGCGATTTACGGTTCCATCCTTCTGCACCGTGCCCGGAATAGGAGCGAATCCCCACATGCCGCGAATTTCAGGCGCGAACACGGAAAGCTGATTATAGGTCGTATAATCCGCTATGCCGATCGGCATTTGTCCAGTGCGGAAACGGTTGGCGAAGTCATATTCGCGCTCCAGCTTATAATCTGTGTAAAACTCCGTCCACTGCTTAAAGGTCTCGATCCCCACGCGGGAATCCAGATCAGACTCCTTGCCGCCATCGCGATAGAAGGAGCCGCCATTTTGGAAGAGCAGCGCTGCATACATCGAGTTGGGAGGGATATTCTGCCCTTGCACGGCAGCCTGTGCGACGACTGGCAGACCAAATTGCATATGGTTTTTGCTGAGCACAGCAAGCAGGTTGGAAACATCATCCCAGGTTTGCGGCACTTCAAGACCCAGCTCGCTCAGCACATCCTTGCGATAAAACAGCATATTGAACGTTTGCGTCTCCGGAAGTGCAAATACGCCATCCTCATAGCTGTACGGCACGATTGCGCTTGGGCGGAACTGATCCTTCACTTCTGCAAAATCTGCAAATTGGGTCAAATCGGCGGAAGCGTTCCTCATCGCAAAGTTAACAGGGATATCGTTGTCGATCTGCATCGCAACATCAGGCCCTTGGCCGGCGAGCGTTGCAGGGAGAAGCGTTCCCATATTAACCAGCTTCAAATTGACATTAATGCCAGTAACGGACGTGAACGTTTCGTCAATCATCGCTTTCATCGTGTTCGCTTGATCCCGCCCGCTGCCAATCCATACGGTAATGGAGCGATCGGCATCATCTTCGGCTACATTCCCGATTTGGTTATAATCCGTGAAGAAGGAGGACACAAACGTCGTTGCCTCGTGCTTCAGCTTTGCGCCAAATCCCATCCCCTTCTTCGGAAACTTCTTATCCGGCGAGGTCACATAGATGGTGTCAATTTCAAGCGGCTGCTGCCTCGCTTGCTGTACCCAAGTTCCGAGCCCGCCTGTATTCGTCTTATAAGCCGTCAGCCTTCTTGGAACGGTGTCCGGCTCCTTTATCATCTCGTCCAATTGCAGCGCCATCGTCTTGAGCAGCGCTTCTTGGTCACTGGATTGGCCGGACAATTCCACCAATTGAGCTGCGATTGCTTTCAGGCGTTCGCTTTCGGCTCCGAATACCGAAAGCAAATCCGGCACTTTTTTATCGAGCTGATAATCACGGAATTCATCGGGCTTCGTGCCCGTAATCATCAATATTTTCCGGTACATTTCATTCAGGTTATAAAGACTCTCCTCCACCTCCCGAATAAGAGAGGCGAATTCGCCAAGACTGACCTCCAGCCGCAGCGTATGCTTGCCCTGCTCCAGCTTGAACAGGTAAGGATCTTTGCCGCCCATTACATCGAGCCGATAGCCGCTTTTGTAGCGGAATGCGATCTTCTCCATTTCCTTAAAGGGCACTTCGCCATCAATGGTAAGCTTCCGGGTCGAATAAATGCCTCTAACAAAATTTTGCTGCGATTTAAAGGCCATTTTGTAAAGCCCCGTCTTTGGAACATCGATCTCCCATTCCATCCATTGGCCGGGCAAGCGCCAGTTGAAGCCGCCGATCGTATTGATCTTTATTTTCGAAGCGCTGTACGGATATACGGCAGCGCTTGAGCGTTCACTGAGCGGGTATAAGGTTGGCGAGGATTTGGCACTAGACGCTTCCCCTTCGATGGCAATCATCTGGCCTTCCGTTTCCTTTATATCATCTGCATCATATTGCTTGAGCATTTGATCGTATGGCAATGGCGCAGCCTGCTGGTAAAGCTTGAGCTGCTTGATCACCATCGGTTCCCTAGTAGATTCCAGCGTAATCGTATGAGTGCCGCGTGAAAAATAAAATAGAAAAGGTTCATTCTCATAGCCGTCGGAGTCTTGAAAAGCTTTCTCGCTCCAGCGCGGCTTCTCGATTTGCTTTGGCCTTAAATCATTGCCTTGGTTGTCCTGTACGATCTGTTGCTTTTGATTGTCCCAAATCCGGTCAAACTGCAAAAAGGCAGCCTCTCGGAAAGGTCGCTCCCCATCTATCCATAAAGCGCGCTCAACGGCTGAGCTTTTCCCTTCAATCGGATAATAGAGCAGCGATAGGTTGTACAAGCCTGCTTCCTCTACTTCAAACGTCCAATCCGCCTTGCCTGATTCGCCAGTCAACAGCGATGTGCCATCCATGCCCTCGTATTGATCGATTTTCTCGAATCCAGCTCCATCCAAACGGCTGTAATCCGCTGCTTCCAGAACAATCTCTTTGCCTGGCCTGGCGGCCCCTTCGTGCTCCGAAATATATTGCGCATATTTGCGTTCATTAAATAAAGCGCTCGTATCACTGCCGCTTTCCAATTGTTCGTCCGTTGAAGTTTTGCTTGGATTTGCAACGGCCCGTACGCTCATGCCAAATGGAAGGACAATTAAAAATGCCAAAACGACCGGCACGATTTTCCTAGTTATGTTTGATAGCCGCAAATTGCTTACCACCAGAAGTCCTCCTTACAAGCGGAAATAGTTTCTCCGTCCATGCCGGTCGGGGAAGCTTAAAATCACCTATTCAAAAGAGTAGGGGAAGTCGCAAGGACATCCCCTAGCCTTCATGACAAGACCATAATGATCAATTACTTGCCTAGCTTGGCGATAGAAGCTTCCGCTTCAGGCTTGTATTTCTCAGCGGTTGCGGTTACCGATTGATTGTTCACAATAATATCTTCAATGAATTTCCCAGTCGGGAAATCCGGATAAGCGTCATCCAGCAAAATCTGTCCTGTGCCGTTAATATGATCGCGAGTCATTAGGATGTCCTCTTCGTGGTTGTAGAGGCTCTCCAGCCATTCTTGGCTCGGGAACTCTTGCGTATTAGGAATATCAAACGTCTCTTCATAAATTTGATAGACGAGCTGCGGGTCTTTCACGCCTTTTGGAATAAACTTAGCTGCTGCTGCATTATTGGCAAAAGTAATTTCTGGGCTGCCTTGTGGCCCTGTCGGCATCGGAACGACTCCGATATCGAAGGTTAAGCCGCCAAGATTCCACGCCGCAGATATAAACATGGCTACATCGCCATCTTTAAACGTATTTGATTCTTCCCAGTTCGTTTTATTTCCTGATTTGACTCTTACAACGTTCTCGACATTGTACATGCGGTTTACGAACTCTGCCGCTTCAATCGTTTTTGGATCCGTGAAGCCTTGTGTACCGTCTTTTTCGTTTACGATAAAGCCGCCGTTTGCAGCTGCGAGGTTACGGAATAAATCATGCGACCAGCCGGAATAGCCGTAAACGTCGATTTTGCCGTCATTGTCTGTATCCTTCGTTGCCAGCTTGGCGATTTCCATAAATTTATCCCAGTTCCATTGACCGCTCGTATACAGCTCTTGCAGATCTGGAAGTCCTAGCTTCTTGAATAGGTCACGGTTATAATGCATTCCCGTGCCGCCAGTACCCGGATCATCGAACGCATATTCTTGACCTGCAATAGGAGGCGATTTCGCGATTAGATTCGCTTCGCCGTTAATGTTCGAGGCATTGGTCGTGAATTCGCTAAGAGGAAGCAGCTGCCCTTTCAAAATAGCAGGCAAAGCCGCTTTATATTCCATTTGTACGATATCAGCGAATGGCTCGCCCGATAGAATCGTCGCTGTAAATTTTGGCATATATTCTTCAAATGGCACGTTTACGAATTCGATCTTGACGTTGTATTTTTTCTCAACCTCTTCGATTTTCGCTAGGCGTGCTTTCTCTGATGTTGTTGTCCCAGCGGGCTTCAAATCCCACCATGCTGCTACTTTAATAACACGGCCGCCCATATCGACTGGCTCCGGCGTTGCAGCCGCCTCTTCTGGCGCTGCTGTCGCTTCAGTGTCAGCGCTTTCTATTGGCGCGGCATTGTTTCCTTTATTTCCGTTATTTCCGCCGCTGCAAGCTGTAAGTATAAGCATTAAACATAATACGAGAACGGATAATCCATGTATTTTTCTCATGACCGAACCTCCCAATTTTACATTCATCAGTGGGTATTGAAAAAAACTGCCCTTAATAAAGCGCTTGCATGAATGAATAAAAAAATAACGCGACTTACTCCCTTACAAACCACCGCCTCGTTTTTGTTTTGTTATTTGTTTTATTTGTTTTGCATAACAAATGTATCACCAAAAACAAAAGTGGTCAATTGTTTTCTTATTGTTATTGATAATAACAGTCAAAAAAATAGCCATAAAGACTCATGATTTAAGTAAAAGCGCTTGTATTTCACCCCGAAACGAGCTATATTTAGTCACATAACAAAATAACAAACTCGAATATAGCTAACAAACAATAAAAGTAAGGTAGGATGACAGATATGCGGCGCAAAGTAACGATTCAAGCAATAGCTGATTTTACAGGATTATCGAAATTCGCTGTATCACGGGGATTGTCCGGCAAATCTGGAGTCAGCACACAAACGAGGGAATTGATTTTGAGAGCGGCAGGACAGCTCGGTTACTTTAAGGACGCTCAAGCTGCTCCTGTACCGAGCGAGCTTCTGGACATCGATACGCGAAACTGGACGGGGACGATTCTTGTGCTTTTTCCGAACGTGCGTTACCAAAACACCGAATCGCTGTACTGGGGGCCGATATTTAACGGCATCTCTGCCAGGCTGAACCAGAAGGGCATTAACATTTTAACGTTAACGGAGCCTACGGATGATTCTATGTTCTCTCTACTAAATCCTGAAGCTATACTAGGCATCATTACAGTCGGATCCATTTCAACACCTGTTTTGCTGGATATTAAGCGTTTAGGCATTCCTGTCGTCATGGTCGATCATTTCGATCCATGCTTTCAATGCGACTCCATCTTTACCGACAACTTGTCCAGCATGAGAGAAATCATGAATTCGGTTATTACGAAGGGCTACAAAAACTATCAGTTTTTGGGCAATATTAGAGATGCGCAAAGCTTTTACGAGCGTTATCTTGGCTTCCGTTCCGCACTCGAGGACAACGACATCGAGATGAAGCAAATCCCTTCGTTAATGGGACCGGAACTTGAAAACTTCCACGACACGTTTAAGGCTGCTGTCTTGGAGCATGGCTTGCCAGAAGTTTTCGTATGCGCCAACGATATATTTGCTTTATTCGCGCTGGAAACACTCCGAGATATGGGGATGGCTGTACCCGAAACGCTCGTATTTACCGGCTTCGACAATACGCATCCGCAAATTCCTTTTCTTGCTACGGTGAATGTGGATAAGGAGCTGCTAGGTAAGCGTGCAGTCGATAAAATGCTGTGGCGTATTCTCAATCCAAGCACAAGCCATGAAAAAACGCTCATTCAGGCTGAGGTTATGATTAGAAATTAAGTTGGAGCTGCCTTACCAAAGAAAGGATAAGGGCCGGTATTACCCAGCCCTTATCATTTAAATAACACCGCTTATCGCTTATTGAAGCACCACACTATCCACATAAACGGCGGAGGTTCCGCTGGAGTTAGCCGTTGACAAGAATTCCACGCCCACTTCACGTACATCACCCAAATTAGCTACGCCGGACAAGCTCAGTGTGAGCGTTGAAGCGCCTGATGCTTGGATATTTACCGTTCCAGAATCATACCATGTGTAGCTTGCTCCTGTTTTGATAAACAGCTTCGCTTGTAAGCCGCTCCCTACATTGCCCCACGGGGCATGCTTAACTTTCGCCGAAATGGATGACTTGCCGCTGAAATTGTTAGAGCCGGTATATTTTAGCGTAAATTGACCGCCGCCTAACGTAACGTCAGCTTTTAATGAATTGCTGCCGCTCGCTGCCCATTCTGTCACTGACCATGGGCCGCCGGTTATATTTAAAGCGGTCCACCCCTGCGTGCTGTAATTTTCAAAATCATACAAAGCTGAATTAGTTCCGCTGCTGAAAACAGAGGCCTTGGCTGAAGTAGCCGCTATGCCATTTGTTCCGTTAATGACGAGATTCCCCCATGAGGTCAGCGTCTGCCAATCACTTGTCGTCATATCAAGCCAAGCATTGCCAGAATCATTTCCCGTCCATGACCAAGCCATGTAACCAATTCCTTTTGCCTGGCTCTGGTTCATAACCTCCTGAGCATTAACCTGGCTCCCCAGATTATTGTTGCCGTTGTTATAGTTATAGCCGAACTCCCCAATCATGACCGCCAAGCCCAAATCCTTAATCGCCTGCAGCTCCGAGCCAATTCGTGCGGAATCATTCCAAGAGCCATACATGTGAATCGAAAACATGACATTATGATCCGGGTCATGTGAAAGAAGCGCATTTCCGTAGGCTTTGATTGGAGAAGAATTTTGCCCCCAGCCAGATCCGTCTACTACGATCGTATTGTGAATTCCTGCATTCCTAATGGTCGTAATAGCCGTTTTGTAGGCATCACGCCATGCCGTATCAGCTAGCGTTGAGTCTCCCCATTCATTCGCAATATTGACGAGTACATACTTTTCATTACCGGTCAGTACAGCCTTTACCGCGCTGCTGGCGAAATAGCTTGCCATATTGTTTAAACCGCTAGCGCTATTAGAGCCTGTTACGTCATGCAATTCGACAATCGCAATCATCCCAAGCTCCTTGCAGCGATCGATGATTTGCTGTAAACGTGCTGCCGATCCGCTCGTTTGCCACACGATTCTGACCGCATTCACTTTTTTGGAGCTAATCGTGCTCAAAGCATTATATGCTTGGGTATCATACCAAGCATGAGGATTATTGATTCCCCGGATAACAAAATCATTTCCGTTCGCATCCTTTAATTTGTTACCGCTTACATAAAACCCGTTAGCTGCAAAGCTTTGTTCATTTGCGATAAACGGGACAACCATAGCCAGCATAATAGCAACCATAAGCGTTAATTTCATTTTCCGGATCATCAACATAACTAAATTCCTCCTACTGTTTTTGTGATGAAGGCCTGGCTTTTAGTGATCGATCTGGCTGCAAGTAAATCGGTACACTTCCCACCTATTTATTCGATCCAACCACCTCCTTCTCAGCCCCCTCTACTTTCACCTTATAGGATCAAAAAACAGTCATTGGGTATTCATCTCTGAGCTGGAACTATTTTCATAATCAAATCCGTTATTAAAACATAACATAAATAACAATATGATATCAATATGAATAAAAAAATAAATTTAAATAACAAATTATCATCAATTGTTATGTTCAGCAGAGTTAGGTAGGCTGCATGAATGAAGTTAACGTCCGATACAAACAAAATGCCACCGTCCCAGTTTCGGAACGGTGGCAGAATGGCAACAAACATGATAAAAAACAAGCTTTTCCTATTTCATAAACGATTCTATATCCTGATCCGCCTTCGATTGGTTGCAAGCATTGCACGCGCAGACACAGTTAACAGGCGTCGTATGCCCTCCCTTGGCACGCGGCAGCATATGATCGATCGTATCTCCGAATTGTCCGCAAAAATAACAGGTATGCTCGTCCCGCTCCAAAATATAGCGGCGAAAATCCTTATTGCTGAACAACCTTCGAATGGTATGCCGGTTCACGATAACCGCAGCATGCTCCTTCACTAGCGTTACCGCTAGCTCCAGCTCTATTTCTTGATACCAGCGCCGGCCTTTATCCGTCTTGCCTCTCATCCAAATCGTCCCTTGTCGAGTCGTTTTTAGAGCTGCCGGGTCATTCGGCAGCGGGATGGAAGGCCTTGGAGGCGAAGAAAGCAGCGGCTTTGCTGCTTGTGCTCTGCTGCGTCGTTTTACTACATTCTCACGGGCTGCGACAGCTGCCACTGGGGCAGGTTCAGCCACAGAGGCGACAGCAGCCTTCACCTTTCTGCAAGCCCGGCAAGCGCCGCGACGCGAACCGGTGCTTGAGCGTCTGCCCGTCCGTCGCAAAAATTGGGAGAGCGGCTTCTCTTCCTTGCAGCTGGCGCATTGCTTCGTGACAAGAGGTTCAGTTTCATCCATCAGTTTGTCCGGGGCATCTCACTAGCTATACTCCCGATTTCTTCCCCTCATGTTTTTCTACTATTGTAGCATTAATTGCAAAGCCATGGGAGCTTTGCTCTAATAGGACGAATACAGCTGCTGCTGACTAATAGTGTTTGCCTTTCGTTTCGGTATCCTGATCTTCCCATCTCCGCGAATATGCCTTGTTCGTAATCCAAAACGTGATCCATGCTAAAATAACTACAATAATCGCAGAAGCGATCCATACGCCTACAGGCACTTCCATCTGAGTTCCTCCTCTATTTAAATCGTCAAGTAAAGGTTACAATGCTTTGTTTCGATTCATTTACGTGAAGCTGGAATATATCAGAGCGATTATAGTGACCGACAACGTCGAAATCAAAGCGGCTTGCAGTTACGAGCGACATATCCAAATCCGCGTACAAAATCGTTTCTTCCCCATATACCGGCTCCGTTACATAATCACCCAAAGGACCAACAATTGCGCTTCCTCCCCGGCATAGCGTGTCCGGGTCCTGCGCAAGCTCCGCATAGCCATTCAAGTCCGCTGGATAAGAGTCCTTTGTTACAAACTGGTTGCTCGACAATACGTAGCACCTCCCTTCGCATGCAATATGCTTCAGCGTTGCTTGCCAAGTATCTCTAGCATCTGCTGTTGGCGTTACTAAAATATCGATCCCTTTCGCATACATGGCCGTTCTGGCAAGAGGCATGTAATTCTCCCAGCAAATCAACCCGCCGATTCGGCCAAATGGGGTATCAATTACGGTAAGCGTGCTTCCGTCCCCTTGTCCCCAAAGCAACCGTTCCGAGCCGGTCGGCATCAGCTTCCGGTGCTTGCCAAGCAAGCGGCCGTCCGGCCCGATATAAATGATGCTATTATAAAGCGTTGAGCGGCTGTAATCCTGATCCCGCTCCACGACGCCAACGATCAAATACACGCCTGCTTCTTTGGCGATCTCTCCAAGCAAATCGGTATCCGTTCCAGGAACATCAATCGCGCTTTCCCAGTATCGCGCAAAGTCCTCGCGTCCCTCCATCGTTCTGCTTCCGACCCGGGCGCCGAAGGAGAGCCCTCTCGGATAGCCGGCGATAAATACCTCTGGAAAAAGCAGCAGCTTGGCGCCTTGTGCCTGCGCTTGCTTGGCATAGCCAGCAATTTTGTGGAAGGCGGACATTTTATCGAATAAAATCGGTGCTGCCTGCACGACAGCTACCCTTACGTTTCGTTCGTTCATATTCGCTGTCTCCTTTTTAAAACCCGCACAATGATAGACAACTTACCTTATAGAATCATCATAAATGGATCTCCTCGGCTTGTAACCGTCCAATTGGCATGTATTTTACCCAACCAATTAAAGAACGACGAATAAGGCGCCAGCATAATAGCTGGCGCCTGCATTTGGTTATGCTATGAACCCAGTAATCCATACTTTTTCTTGAACCGAGACAAAATAACGATCCAGCTGCTGCCGAACACCGCAAGGAAGAACACATTTGACAGCGCATGCGCTAGATCAAAATAAAAGCTTTGGATATAGGCGATAATAATCAAATTCCAGCTTAGCGCGTCCGGCAAGCCAATGATATACCATATATTCATGATCCAGCCGAACAAAAAGCCCCACACAAAGCCGAATGTGAGCAAGCCGATCTTGGTTTTGATGAGCCAAGTATGGCGAAGCCAGCCGGCCGTTGCTCCAATCATGCCCCAGCAAAACATTTGCCATGGCGTCCAAGGCCCTTGTCCAAGAAAAATATTGGACACAAGCGCGGCAATCGCTCCAATAATGAAGCCAGACTCAGCGCCGAACACGATAGCCGCAATAATGATGACGAAGGAAGTCGGCTGTACACTTGGCAATGGTGCGAACGGCACGCGGCTGACGGCTGCAATGGCAGCCAGAACAGCTAGAATGACGATTTCGCGGGCTTCTATCGTCCGTCTCTCGAATCTGGCAAAGAAAGGCAGCATCGTCACAAAGAGCAGCACGATGCTCAGCAGCAGGTAATGCTCATCCGTAATGGCCGACGATAACGCCATCGCCGCAATGAACAGGGCAATGCTGGAGAGAAACCAAACCTTTAGTTTGCCCATCGGTCAATCACATCCTTGACCGTCAACGCATCCGGCAGCCATTCGCGAACCGTCCGGTTAATGGCCGTCGTATAAAAATAATTGGTTCCAAAAAACAATGCCGGTGCCGCCTCAGCGGCTATTGCTCCGTCAAACAGCATCGCGCAGCGCGTCGCATGCTCGGCAGCAAATTCAATATCATGCGTAACCATAACAATGGTTTTTCCTAATTGGCAAAGCTGCTGCAGCAGCTCCGCCGTCCGCTGCTTCGCTATGGGGTCTAGACCCTTCGTCGGCTCATCGAGGCACAGCACCTCAGGCTCTCCAAGAAGCACAAGCGCAAGCGCTGCCCGCTGCTGTTCTCCGCCGCTCAAATCATAAGGATGCTTAGGCAATATGGCAGCAATCTGCAATGCGTCAACAATCCTTGCGATCTTCCCCTCACGATCTACAAGCCCCGCGTAGGCGGCCATCCGCTGCAGCTCCTCTTCAACGGTATCATAGCTGAAATAGAGGAGCGGATTTTGAGCTAAGTAGCCTACTTTAATATTTTTCTCCTTTTTTACTCTGCCGCGCTGCGGCTGCAAAAGTCCTGCCATCATCTGCAGCATCGTCGTTTTCCCAGCCCCGTTGCCGCCAAGCACCGCCAAAAACTCATGCTTATACACGTTAAGCGACAGCTTCTTCAGCACCTCTGAACCGGTTTTCTCATACTTGAATGTAATCTCATCACAGGCTAGCAGCCGTTGCTTCGCATCTTGCACTTTGCTTTCGTGATTTCCTTCATGACCCGTTAAATCTGTCTTTATTCCGTCTTGACCAGCCAGCCACCGCTTTCCTTCCCGCACCGTAAGCGGTATTTCTTGGACTGCAATAGGATTGCCTGCCGGAAGAGCTGACAAAAACAGCTTCGTGACAGACGGCAAGTACGACAAGTCGTTTGGCGCTTCCTGATCTCCGATCGATTGGCATAGCTCTCTTGGGGCAGCGTCGTATTTCACCCTGCCTCCTTCCAGCATAACGATCCGGTCCGCAAGCGGGATAACATCCTCAAGCCGATGCTCACTGATAATAACCGTCATCGACATCTCCTGATTCAAGCGGTAAATGAGCTGCAAAAAATCACGCGCCGCAACCGGGTCCAGCTGCGAGGTCGGCTCATCCAGCAGAAGCAGCTTCGGCTGCAGCAGCATGACGGAGGCCAAATTGATCAGCTGCTTCTGGCCTCCCGATATTTCATGCACGGACTTGTATAGCAGCTCCTCCAGCCCAAAGAAATGGCTCATCTCAGCTAGACGCTTGCGCATAACCGCCTGCTCATAACCGACATTTTCCATCGAAAAAGCGAGCTCATGCCATACCTGGTCCATCACGATCTGATTCTCGGGATTTTGGAAGACCATGCCGATTTGCTCCGCCGCTAAGGCCGCAGGGAGCTCCTCCAGCAAAGCGCCATTATACTTAACGGAGCCCGAGCGTTTGCCTACCGGCAGCGTCTCTTTCTTCAGATGCCGCAGCAGCGTCGTTTTTCCGCAGCCCGAAGCGCCGCATAAAACGACGAATTCGCCCTGCTTCACATGAAACGATACTTCATCGAGTGCTGCCCCCTTTGCATCGGGATAGTGGAACGTCAATTGATTGACTTGAATTACTTCCATGACCTTCTCTCCATTCCTTCGAGTACGACCGGGGTTAGCAGAAAGGCACAATAGCACGCATAAACAAAGCCTTCCCCTCGGTGAAAAGACATCGTTTCGAGCCGCGGATAAACGGTCAGCACGCCAAAGCCCTGCGTCCAGCCCCATATGCATGCAAGCCCCATCGCTGCCAAAAATAAAAGCGTATACCCATCTCTTCGATCCATGCGGTATATGACGTATGAGCTTCGCTTAACCGTGCCATAACCGCGCGCCTTCATGGAATCTGCCGTCTGCAGCGCTTCCTCAAGCGACCAGGTTAATAGCACGCGAACGAGCAGCATGCCGTCCTTGCTGCGCTTTCGCAAGCTTCCCTCCATTATCGATACGCCCTTCGTCCGCTGCACGGTCGTAATCTGCTCCAGCCTCCGCAAAAAAAGCGGCACGAAGCGGATCGACATCGACGTAAGCAGTGAGGTTCGCGGCAGCACGCGAGAAAACAAATACATCCATTTGTCTGTCGTGACAATATGTTGAAACGATACGAATGTGAGTAAAATCCCCAGTAGTGAAAGCATCATCGTCACTCCGTACAAAATCGCCTCCAGCGTAATCGGCTGATCCATGAAATAAAATAAAATATGCCTCCCGCGATGCGAAAAAAGCGGATTGAGAACTGCAACGGAGCCGCCCATCAGCACATAATAAGGAAGCAGCCTTAGAAGCTGCTTTCCTTCCCCGTGAATGATAACGACAAGCGCAATCACGGCAAGCAAGCTCACTAGAAACAGAGGATGGAAAAGCAGCATGCTAAAAGCAATCACACCCGCATAGTAACTGAAGCTTGTAATCGGATGTACGGAGCCGAAGGCGGTATTCATTCATATTCAGCTCCTAGATCCTTGCCGAGATCAATCGTATACAGCCATTCGATAACATCGCCTTCCTTGAGCGCATAGGCGCCAGCGCTTTTGTTCGGGAATTCGCCATTTACTTTGTACATCCAGCCGCTCTTCGCGCCGTGATCGAATTCGTAGATGTTATCGATCCCTTCGATATACGCTGCTGCTTTTAATCCTTTGTACTCCATCTGAATTTTATTTTTTCGCGTAATTCTCTTCAAAACCTCAAGCACCGTATCATCCTTCTTGAGCTCAACGGCGGTCGGTTCAAGCACGGTGCCCGTCTCCTCGTCCGCTACAATCGAGATGGTTACGACATTCGCTGGCAGCGGCGTTTCGGCAGGCAAAGGCTTCTCCGTCTTAACCGGCTTCGCGGTTGCACTCGGAATTGCTGAAGGGGCAGCACTAATCTGATCCTTCCCATCAGGAGCTGAGGTCGGCTTAGAGTCAGGCTTCGGCGCAGCTGTCGCCGGCTTATCTCCTGCGGCGTCCGTAGGCTGCTCATTTTCTGGGCTAACCGTCGCAGTCGACTTCGGCGCAGCTGTCGGGGCAGCTGTCGGTGATTTCTCAGCCTCGCTGAAGGCAGAGGGCTGTTCCATGCTGCCGGCATTCGTTACTTGATCGCCTTGCAATGCTTCGCTTTCCTGCGTTTCCTGCGTCTGATCCCCCTGGTCATTGATATTTTGACCAGGGGCGGCGCAGCCAGCTAATAAACCAATAATCAGTACTAGCATGACGAAGCTGGAAAACCATCTTTTACCATTCATATCTGTCATCATCTTCTCTTTACTCCCTTTCACCCTAGCTAATCAACCACGCTTTAAAACAAAAAAAGACCCCTAATGGAAAGGGATCTGCATGTCAAATTAAAGATCAGTTCAGCATATAAAAAAAGATCGGATGTTTGCTGTGTTACGATCACGTCTCCATATTCTTACCCCCGAAGAATAGGAAACAAAAGAAGAAAAGGCAGGTCTCCTGGCTCGTGCGTCATCACGCTTCTCTGCCTTCCCATCCATTAAGCGGACAGTGGCTTGTTTGAGAGAAGCGCTCTTCACATACAGTGGCGGGACCGCGCCGGCGTTGCACCGGACTTCCCTATTAAGCAAACAATAAAACGCTTTGTCTGCACCTTTTCTTTATCATTATTCGATTGTTTAATCAATCATATCGGGATTGCAGGGGTTTGTCTATAACAATTGCCCTTCTAACGAGCAAGAAGATTCGATCGCAGATAGCGGTCGAATCTTCTTGGTTCTTGCATATCGATTAATGCTGCTTGCTCTTGCTTACATGAACCCGTTTAATGAAGAATGCGACGATCAAGCCGACTATAGCTACGATCATAGCGAATATAAATGCATCCGAGATGCCCGCTGTCATCGCAAGCGGCGCATTAGCTGGATCAGCCTTGTCAGCCACGCCCTCCATAAAGCTGTTCATGCCAGCTGTCATGATGCTCACGGCAACTGCAGTGCCGATTGCGCCAGCAACCTGCTGCAGCGTGTTCATAATCGCCGTTCCATCCGGGTACAGCTCAGGCGGCAGCTGATTAAGACCATTGGTCTGAGCAGGCATCCATACCATGGAGATCCCGATCATTAAGCAGGAATGAAGCACAATGATGAGCGCAATAGTGGATGCTGTCGTAATGCCAGAGAAAAACCAAAGCACAGCTGCAACGATAACGAGCCCCGGAATAACGAGCCATTTCGGTCCAAATTTATCGAACAAGCTGCCCATAATTGGAGACATAATCCCGTTCAAAAGTCCTCCTGGCAGCATAATAAGTCCTGCCGTTAACGCGCTAAGGCCAAGCCCGCTAATCAAATACATCGGCAATACGAGCATCGAAGATAAAATGACCATCATACAAATGAATACCATCAGCGTACCCACAACGAACATTGGATGCTTAAACGCCCTCAAATTCATCATCGGCTGCTTCATCGTCAATTGACGAAAAGCGAAGATGACAAGGGCCAAAACGCCGACGATCATCGAAGCGATTACTTTCGCGCTGCCCCAGCCGCCTTCTCCTTCGCCCGCGCTGCTGAAGGCAAACACGATACCGCCAAAGCCAAGCGTTGAGAACACGAGTGACATGACATCAATTTTTGGCTTCGTAATTGTGGAAACGTTCTGCATGTACATCATGCCGAACAATAGTGCAATAACTAAGAACGGCAGCGATAACCAGAAAATCCAGTGCCAGCTCAAATTTTCAATGAGAAGACCCGCAATCGTTGGGCCTACGGCAGGCGCGACCATAATGACGAGCCCGATCACACCCATCGCCGCTCCCCTTTTATCTGCAGGGAAAATAATGAGTATCGTATTAAACATAAGCGGCAGCAGCAAAGCCGTTCCCACAGCTTGAATGACACGTGCCGTCATCAATACTTCAAAGCTTGGGGCAAGCGCCGCTACCAACGTGCCGAGAACAGAGAAGCTTAGCGCAGCTATAAATAGCTGCCTAGTCGAAAACCATTGAAGCAGTAGACCCGAGACAGGGACCAAGATCCCTAGCGTAAGCAGGTATCCGGTCGTCAGCCATTGTACAGTCGGCGCCGTTATGTTGAATACGCTTATTAAATCGCTAAGCGCCACGTTTAAAGCCGTTTCACTGAACATACCGACAAAGCCGCTTAATAATAAAGAAATCATGATGGGGATGACTTTATATTTCTGCCCCGTATTTTGTTGCGTTGCTGCCATCGTTGCTTGCAAACTCTCCACTCTCCTACATTCTATCTATCTTTTATTGATGACCTCTCATAGAGAAGGGCATTTATTAATCAAATACGGAACACACTTCGCCGCTGATAGTAACGGCTGTTTATCACGCTTCGTCAAAGCAAGGATCAATGCACCCTCCAGCAGCGAGACCACGACGACACTTACTTCCTCAGCTCTAGCTTTATCCATGCCAGCGACAATCAGCCGGTCTGAGATGACGGCCTGCCAGGAGGCAAACACATCCTGCCCCGCAGCTCTCAGCTTCTCGCTAATGGCTGAGGTCTCCACTGCCATCCAGAAGCTAAACGGCATATAGCCTTGAAAATCATATTTTTCGGCATCCTCGCCCATATCGTGAACGAAAGCCTGTACCGCATCGGACGGATCCTCGAACGCTGCAAATTTGGTTTTCCACCGCTCGATGACAAACGCTTTCGTACAAGCGATACATTCCAGCGCCAGCTCTTCCTTGCCATTTGGAAAATAATAATACAATGAGCCTTTTGGACATTTGCTTTCGTTAATAATTTGGCTTAATCCTGTAGCATGATACCCTTTTGTGAAAAAAAGTCTAGATGCTGAATCCAAAATATTTTGGCGGGTATTTGGCTTTTCCGTATTTATTCACCCCTCGATTATAGCGATCGGTCTATATAATAAAACCACTAGCAGCATGGCTGCGTCAACCTTTTTTTGATGAAAGCACTCTCATTCAGGTAATCTAATCCTTTACTCGACGAAGGTCATTGCTGCTGACTGCATCTACTCCAAAAAAAACCAGGTGAAAATGAGAGTTAGAAGGATTTTCTCCCGTTAATTTTTTATTTTTAACCGAATGGGGGTGAAAGGTTTAAGGATGATCGTATAAGAGGAGGGTTCGAATCGATTACAGCTTCCAAACACGCAAAACGAGCCTTAGAAACGATTCTAAAGGCTCGTTGCGTATAAGAAATGGAGTTTATCAGCAGCCTTGACAATAGTCCTGCTGCTTACGGTTGTAGCTTTTTATTAGAAGCCTACAGCTACTTTCTTAGCTTGCTCTAGACCGGAAGAAACAATCGTTTCCGCTTGATCAGGAAGCTGGTTGTGACCTTCGATAATGATGCTTTCTACGTTTTTTACACCGAAGAAGCCCATTACGTTACGGATGAAGTTGTGAGACATCTCAACAGATGCCGCTGGACCTTCGGAGTAAATGCCGCCGCGAGCGTTAAGCAATGCGACTTTTTTGTCCGGAATTAGGCCGACTGGACCTTCAGCTGTGTAAGAGAATGTTTTGCCAGCTTGAGAAAGGTAGTCAATGTAAGTGTGCAGTACTGCTGGAACGGTAAAGTTCCAAAGCGGGAATGCGAATACGACTTTATCCGCTGCAAGGAATTGATTGATATATTTATCGGATACTTGTACAGCTGCTTGCTCTTCTGAAGTCAGATCATAGCCGCGGGCTGCTTTAAAGTTTCCGTTGATCATATCCGCGTTCATGTAAGGCAGTTCTTCTTTGAACAAATCAAGCTCAACGATCGTGTCTTCTGGGTGGCTAGCTGCATAGCTGTCTAGAAACGCTTGGTATAGCTTAACGCTTGTTGCCTGCTCGATTCCACGATCGTTTGCTTTAACAAATAATACAGTACTCATAATATTTTTCCCTCCAAGGTTTGTTTGAGTTTACTTTTTGTAAGTACCTTTATTGTATTAAGTTTTAATCTCGGCAGCATCGGCAAATAGACCGAAAAATAAACAAAAAAAAACCGCCAAAGGCGGAGGACTAGTCCTAAGACTATAGGCTTACAGCTTTTGCATTAGTCGCTGCCATTCATCAATTGCACCGCATACAAGGCTGCCTGCGTACGATCCGTCAAATTCAATTTGCTCAAAATGCTGCTCACATGCGTCTTTACCGTTTTCTCGGCAACTGTCAGCGCATGCGCGATATCTCTGTTGCTCATACCTTTTGTCAGCAGCTGCAGCACCTCAAGCTCCCTCGGCGTCAATATTTCGGCTAACTCGCGGCTCGGAAGCTGCTTAACCTCCTCTGCCTGGGGCGCCATCTGTGCAAGCAGCGCGGCTGAAATGTCCGGATGCAGCTGAACATTGCCTTTATAGGCGCTTCGAATCGCTTCTGCAAGCTGATCGGGCTCCACATCCTTCAGCATATAACCGATTGCCCCGGATTGCAGCGCAGGTACGATATGGCTGCGGTCCGAGAAGCTTGAGAGCACGAGCACTTTAATTTCCGGATTATTCTGGGCAATGAGATTGCTCGCTTCAATGCCGTCCATAATGGGCATATTCAAATCCATCAATACGATATCGGGCAGCAATTCGGCCGCTTTCTCAACCGCTTCCTGCCCGTTATGCGCTTCGCCGACCAGCTCGAAATCTGGCTGCATGCTTAGAAAGAACGAAATCCCCTTTAACACGATAAGATGATCATCTACCAGCAAAATTTTTATTTTCACAGCCGCTCCTCATTCCTCATCCCACATTTCCATCTCTGTCGCAACCGGAATCGTCGCCTTAATGACTGTAGGCTGTCCCTTGCCGCTCTTGATCGATAATTCGCCGCCTAGCGTTTCCGCACGCTCCCGCATAGAGAGCATACCCATCGACAGCCTTCCTCTCCGCTTCTCTGGCGAGAAGCCTCTGCCTTTATCCATAATTTCCATGCTCGCAACCTGCTCCAATTTCACCAAGTGAACATATACAGCATTCGTGTCCGCATGCTTCTTCACGTTATTTAAAGCCTCTTGCCCGATTCGCCAAAAGGCTTCCTCTATCGCTCGGGGCAGCTCGCGCACCCCCTCCACCTGCTCATATACGGTCAAATCCATGCTTTTCCCGTATTGCTTAAGCGCTGTGATCAGCCCATGCTCCAAGCCGGCAGGCCGAAGCTGCCAAATAAGCGTCCGCATCTCCTTCAAAGCCTCCTGCGACAGCTGTCTGATCTCTTGAAGAGATCGCTCTACAATCGGCTCCTTGCCAGCCAGAACCGTCTCGGCGCCTTTGGCAAGGAACGATAACGAAAACACCTTCTGGATAACCGAATCATGCAAGTCTCTCGCCATCCGGTTCCGTTCCTCCATGCGAGCCAGCTCCCGCCGCTGCTCATATACCCGTAAATTTTCTACGCTTAGCGTAAAATGATCGCCTAGCGAGTACATGAAATCCTCCAAGTAATCATCGAACTGCTTGCCGAGCTGGCTGCTGATAAACAGTACGCCTATCGGTCGGCTTCTGATGCGGAGGGGAATCGCCACCGCCGAAGAGTAGGGAGGAATGCCGATGGTCGATAGACTCGAACAGGGCACCTCATGGCAATCCGATAGCTTTACCAGACGATTTTCGCTAAACGCCGTGCTTACCGGCCCCCCTTGATCGATCGCGAGAGAAAGCCACTCTTTTTTGACCTGATTATCCGAATAATGCGCCCGAAGCGATAATTGCTGCTGCTCATACATAAATAACGACACATGCTGCCAATGAAACGTATCGCCGATTTGTCTCACCGCTTGAAGCGGAAGCTGATTAATATCCTGTATCGCATTAATTTTTTGGATAACATCGCCAAGCTTGGCGTAATGCAGCGCATGCTGCTCCTGCACCTGATACAGCCGGATTCGCTTAATCGCCGTCCCGATCTGGTAAGCTACCGCCTGCAGCAGCGCCAGCTCCTCCTCCGTCAATTGATCCTTCCCCGCATGCGCGACATTCAACAGTCCAAACTGGTCTAATCCTGCTTTGAGCGGTACGGTCGCATGATGCGATACGCCCTCCGTATCTCCAAACTCGTGCGTATTCGCATATGTAATTCTAGAGCATTCTATAATATTAACGGCCTGATGCAGCTTGTTCTGCTTGTAGCTCTCCACGCACCAGCATTCCGAGCCGCACATGACCGCTTGATTATTCGCATTTAGCCCTTCCGGCAAATTATGCGTAGCCACGCAAAGGCTATCGCTTCGATTATCGATTACAAATATCCAGCCCGTGGTAAAGCCTGTGACCTGAAGCAGCTTGACAAGCACGTCATTGAGCATTTGGTCCATATCGTTCGTACGGTTAAGCATCTCCGCTATTTCCTTCAATGCGACCAGCTCGTAAGCTCTAATCTCTTGCGACATGCTCCCACTCCCTTCTAAGCACACATTATACACCTAGCGCTGCTGCAAAAAAAAGAGCCGTTCAAAGAAGCAGCATGCGCTGCTTCCTCGAACGGCAGCAGCTAGGCGCTAACGCTACTTGTAACGGTTATTGAATGAGAAAGAGGCAGCAGGCTACGACCCCTAGCTCGGATAGGGCGATCCATATGCCCATTGGCAGCGCATTGCCTTTCAATATTTGTTCCAATCCCCTTCAAGCTCGACAATTATTTGTCCTGCCATGCTTTGTTTGTTATGATTGAGCAAACAATGTCGATTCCCGTAGTTTTAAGGAGAGATCTCATGCAAAAAGTAAAAATTTTTTCCGGCACCTCAAACGAGAGGCTTGCCGAGGAGCTCTGCAAGGAGCTTGAGATGCCGCTTGGAAAAGTAGCGATCTCCAGGCATCAGAGCGGTGAAATTCACGTATCCTACCAGGAATCGATCCGTACCTGCGACGTTTTTATCGTCCAGTCGCTATCCCATCCCGTTAACGAGCATTTAATCGAGACGCTTGTCATGATCGATGCAGCTAAGCGCGCATCAGCCAAAACCATCAATATCGTCATGCCTTATTACGGCTACGCAAGGCAAGAAAGAAAGTCTGCCCCACGAGAGCCGATCTCGGCAAAGCTAGTGGCGGATGTACTGACTACCGTCGGTGCCAATCGAATTATTACGGTCGATTTGCATGCCGATCCGATTCAAGGCTTCTTCGATATTCCAGTCGACCATTTAACGGCGCTTGATTTGATCATTGAATATTTAAGAGGCAAAAAAATTAAAAATCCCGTTGTCGTATCCCCGGATGCAGGACGGGCAACAACCGCAGAAAAGCTGGCCGGCTTGCTTGATTGCCCATTCGCCATCATGATCAAAAACCGTCCAGCGCACAATCAGTCCGAGATTACGCATATTATCGGAGACGTCGAGGACATGACGCCGATCATTATTGAAGATTTGATCGATACGGGCAGCACGATCGTGAACGTCGTAGAAGCGCTCAAGAAAAAAGGCGCACATGATTCATACATATGTGCAACTCATGGACTTTTCTCAGCCAATGCGCTTGAGAAGCTTGACCATCCGAACATCCGAGAAGTCGTCATTACCGACACGATTGCGATTGGCGAGCAGCGCTCCGATAAATTTATCGTACTTCCAATGTCGCCGCTTCTAGCTACAGCAATCAAAATTATTACAGAAGGCGGCTCCATTGCAACGCTGTTCAAGGCAGGCACATAAGTGAATTCAGCTTAAACCGCTTCTTCTAATAACATGATACCCCCTTGCCAAACGGCATGGGGGTATTTGTTGTCTGGTGCATAGCTTTGGAAATACGTGACAAAATAAGCAGCGGATAATGAAATGCAAAGATAAGGAGGAATCTATCGATGAATGGGAAGTCTGAAGATATGCTTCATGACCATACCGATCGCATAAGCTCAGACCTAAATGAAATCATCCCGCTTATCAAAAACAAATTTTCAGATACGCCTGATTTAGTCTTTCGAAAATTAACGATCAAACAGACGAACGAGCAAGCGTTAATCATTTATTTAGAAAGCATGACAGAGCGGACAGCCATTAATCATGATGTATTGCGCCCTCTTCAGCAAGAGTCAGGCAGCGGGTTGCCCGGCGATGAGCTGATTATGAATGTGGGACAAATGATGTCTGAGACCTCCTTCTCTCGAATGGAATCCTCCGTTCTTAAAGGAAGCAGCGTATTGTTCGTAAACGGCAGAGAAGAAGCTTACATCCTTGACACAAGAGGCTGGCCGCAAAGAGCCATTCAGGATTCCCAGCTTGAATCTTCATTAAAAGGCGCACACCAAGGCTTCGTTGAAACGGGCGATCAAAATATTGCAATGATCCGTCGTTATATTACCGACCGAGAGCTGAAGATGAAAAGGCTGACCGTGGGACGCCGCGGACAAACTACGGTGACGATCTTGTTTTTGGCTGATGTGGCAAATCCTAAACTGATTGATGCGCTGGAGCAGCGGATTCAGAAAGTCGATGTCGATGTTATTTTAAACGCAGGAGAGCTCTCTGAGCTGATTGAAGACGATCCATTCTCTTTATTCCCTCAATTTGTCTCGACCGAGCGTCCAGATACAGCCGCTTCTCAGCTTATGCAGGGAAGATGCGTCATCGTCGTTGACCGATCGCCCAATGTAATCATTGCGCCCGTTACATTTCTCACCTTCTTTCAAAATATAGACGACTATAGCATTCGCTGGCCGATCGCTACGTTTCTAAGACTGCTCAGACTGTTTGCGTTCTTCACCGCCGCATTTCTACCTGCCTTCTATATCGCTGTTGTCACCTTTCATTTTGAGATTATTCCGATGAAGCTGCTGATGACGCTAGGTGAATCTCGCGGGCAGGTTCCGTTTCCGCCTTTCGTAGAGGCGATTCTTATGGAAATCACCTTGGAGATGCTGCGTGAGGCTGGCGTCCGGCTGCCGGCTCCGATTGGACAAACGGTCGGTATCGTTGGCGGTATCGTTATAGGCCAAGCTGTTGTGCAGGCAGGTTTAATAAGCAATATCATGGTTATCGTCGTCGCCTTCACCGCCATATCCTCGTTTATTTTGCCCAACTACGATATGGTCGCTGCCGTGCGGCTTATCCGTTTTATTTTGATGGGGCTTGCAACCGCGTTTGGCTTTGTTGGGCTTGTCGTAGGTTTAATGATCATGATCGCTCATCTGCTAACCCTAAAATCATTAGGCATGCCTTATGGAAGCCCTATAGCGCCTATGCGATTAGTCGACTGGAAGGATGCTATCATTCGAGTTCCCATTTGGCTAATTAGAGATCGCCCGACAAACAGCGCTCCCTTGCAGCAGAAAAGGAGAGGCATAGCTGTTAGAAAGGAGAAAAAAGAATGAAAAGCGCCCAGCGAAATCAAATCTCATCCATACAGCTCATTTTTCTATTGTCAGGCCTTCAACTGAGCGTATCCATCCTCTCTCTGCCAAGAGACCTTGCCGACGCTGCCGGGACGGACGGGTGGATGGCGATTCCGATTTCTTTTGCGATAAACATTGTCATCTGTTACGTTGTTGTGAAAATTATGGAATATCACCCAAATGGCACGATACTTGATTTACTCGCACAAACCTTTGGCCCATGGGTCGGCAAATGCTACGCCTTCTTCTTCAGCCTCTATTATTTGACGTTTATGTACGATAGTCTTGATCGAGGAATTCTGATTACAAAATCATGGCTAATGCCGACTACGCCGTCCTATATGTTCATGTTTTTATTTTTGATTCCTACTTATATGATAAGCAAACACGGCCCCCAAGTGCTTGGCCGCTACGCAGAGGTCGTTTTTTTTCTCTCGAGCTGGATTCCGTTCATCTATTTGTTCACGCTTAAGCATGCGCACTGGCTCTACTTGCTCCCTTTATTTAAAGAAGGCATAACACCCATCATATCAGCAATCCCTGCTTTGCTTTACCCAAGTCTTGGCATGGTGTCTATCTTTATTTTATATCCGTATTTAACAAACCAGAAAAAAGCGTTCCGCAATATGGTGCTCTCAAACGGATTAACGATGCTCGCTTATTTGCTTATCACCATCGTTTGCTTTATCTATTTCAATCCCGATGAGATCAAATCGTTTAATGAGCCTATCGTCAGTATTTTGAAAACGATTGAATTTCAATTTATGGAAAGAATCGAAATTCCGTTTATCTCTTACTACATCATCATCTATTCTTTGGCGTGGATTCCATCCACCTACATAGCTGCTTACTGTATTAGCTGGTCGTTTGGCACCGAAAATGTCATTCGGCCGCTCCAACTATTTTGCTTCGTGCTTGTCGTAAGCTCCTACTTCTACATTCCAACCTTTAATCAAAGCAATCGTTTCGGCATGTGGATGGGATGGTACGGAATCGGGATGGAATATGTGTTTCCTTTCCTCTTGCTTGGCTATCTCATGCTAAAAAAGCGCAATAGAATGGAGAGCAGCGTATGAATAGACGGCTCATCTCCAGCTTGCTTATCCTTACCGTGCTATTGCTGACCGGATGCAGCGATCAATTAACGCTGGAAAATGCGGCTACACCTCTGGCGTTCGGCATCGACTTAGATGAAAATAACAAGATGCATTATTATTCCACCATGCCCATATTTAGCCGGAAGAAGGACAGGCAGAGCCAGCAAAGCAGCGGTACTACCAATACGCTCCGCCAAGCAAAAACAAAGCAGGATGCCTTTACAGCAGGCAATTGGCAAGGACGGAATCTCAAGGTCATTTTGATCGGAAAACGTTTGGTGCAGTATGAGGGCTGGTTTAAGATGCTTGATGTCTTATTTCGCGATGCAAGAAATACCGTTATGGACCGCGTCGTTATCGTCGATGGCAACGTATCGGATCTGTTCCGCTTAAACAATAAGGAGCAGCCGCAAATGCCGATTTTAATACGTGGAATGGTCGATACAAAAAGTAAGAGATCAGAAACGTACGCGACGACAGTCCAGGAGCTGCACAGGCAGTTTTACGAGAAAGGCGTCACGCCTTATATGGCTGAAATAAAAATAATAAAAAATGATATCGGATTAGAAGGGGCGGCTTTGCTGAGCGAGAAGGGCAAGTATGTCACATCACTTCACGCGCAAGAAACGGTGCTGTTAAGCTTATTGCAGAAGAAGGCAAAAGCAGGCATCGGCCTATCCTATCGTATTCCAAGCGAGCCCAAAACAGGCCCATTCGCAACCGATATTATAAGCTTTTCTGCAAGCAAAATTAAAACAAAAATCAAAACCTCCTATCAAGACAACCGATTTCAATTTGATTATCATATTAAGATGACCATAACTCTCTCTGAGCGTTTATTTGCATTTGATGTCTTAAATGATGGAAACGAACTAGAGGAGCTAATCGTCAAACAAATGAAAGCAGAGCTGGAAAAGTTAATAAAGAAGCTGCAGAAGCACCAAATTGATCCGATCGGCCTTGGCGTGTACGCAAGAGCGTTCCAATACAAGAAATATAAAAAGGTGGAAGATCGCTGGGGCGAGGCGATCAAAGATGCGACCATTAACGTGAAATTGGATCTCAAAATCGAGGCAATGGGACCGGTCAAGTAATGAACTTAGTTTGGATTTATACCACAACCAAATAAGACCTTGATTCTCTACCCAAGTAGAAAATCAAGGTCTTATTCGAAAGCCTATATGCGCTTTTCTTGAAACAGAAGCTTAAGCTCCTGCAACGGCTCGCGCGCATAAGCCTGCGCAATGCCGTATTTGCCGATAACAGCCTTGCTTACTTCCTTGAAAGACAAGGTCGTCTCCACAGGCCTGCTGAACGGAAACGGCTGCAACTCAATCGTAGACTGATCCGTCCAATCGGCGATCAATGACGTGCCGCCTGTGCGGTCGAACCAATACGTAAAGCCACCCGCGAACCATTCATATTGCTGCCTCGGCGTGCCCGGCTTTTCCATGCATGCAAATAGCGACAGCTCGTCGCAAAGCAGCAGCGCCTTCGCATGAAGCTGTAGCAGCTTCACATCCAATTGAAGGCGCTCGATGATCGCGCTCTGGCGTGCAAACTCTTTCTCCACGAATGCAATCGTATCCTCGTTTCTGAATTTCTCCGCTAGCGTCGTATATAGAATGCTGCCGAGCAGCGCTGCATACTCGCTCGTTTCCTGAAGGTGATCAAGCCCCTTGGAATAGAAGAAAAACCTAATATTACCTGGGAAATCACGGAATGAGAAAGGAATATGGTCGGCATCATTCCAAAGCGGAATACGGTCCAGATCAATCCAGCTGCTATCATGCTCATATGCGGCATAAGCCAACTCATCTCTGCGCTCGGCACTATGAAATAATTGTTCTTGCCAAGCAGACACAAGATCTCCGGAAATGCGTGCATGATCATGCTGCGCAATTAATATAAATGCGTTTTCCTTCTCGTACACAATCATCGTTGCCATCCCTTCCCCTTAAGCCAATATGGTCAATAAGCTAGCCTGCTTATATTTGCCCAATCCGATTGTTCTGCATGTAGCTTTGCTCAATTTCTTTATGCCTTAAAATGACGACGTCCATCAAGCACCTGTAGATCGCGATTGCATATTCCGGATTCAGCTCATTACGGCTTGCCAGCTCCGTTATTTTATTAAATTGTTTGGACTCGCGGCTCGGATCTTGTGCTGACAGTTTATTTGATGCTTTATAAATACCCACTTCTTCTGTTAATTGAAACCGCCTCGCCAGCAAAGAAATCATCTCGCTGTCCAATTGATCAATATGCTGTCTTAATTCCTCTAATCTAGAAGCCTCCATGCGCCTCTCCCTTATTCATCTATTTTCTTTTAATTGTACCATTACCAAAGGCTAATCGGCTATGCACGGCTAACTATTTGAGCAAGGAGATTGCCTTTCATAAAAAAAAGAGACTGCCCTATCGCTGCTATAGCGCTGGAGTCTCTTCATTCGATCCTTTAAGCTTTCTTGTTTAGCTCTCTCCGTACGATCGGCGCAACCTTAGTCGCCAGCAGCTCAATCGTAGCGGCCACCTTGGGGAAGGGAATTGCTCCGATATCGAACTGGGCCATAAATCGGTTATGTCCAAACAGCTCATGCTGCGCTAAAATTTTCTCAACGATCAAATCGGGACTGCCAACCGCCAGCGCGTTCACCGGACTCGCCAGCTGCTCGAACTGCTCGCGCGCCATCTTCTCGCCCCTAGCATTTCCGCCCATGAACTGACCGACGTAATTCGCGTAATAAGGATAATACTCATCCTTTGCCTGCTGCGTCGACTTGGCAATATAGCCATGGCTTGTGATCGCGATCTTCAATGCTTCCTTCTTATGCCCGGCACGTATTCCAGCTTCCCGGTACACATCAACTAACGGCTTGAAGTGCGCAGGATCGCCGCCAAGAATGGCAAGAGCCATGCCCGTACCCAGCTTTCCGGCAAGCTCCGCGCTCTGCGGCGTACCGCCGACGCCGACCCACACAGGCAGACACTCCTGCAACGGTCGAGGCGCTATTTCAGCATTTTCAAGCGCCGTGCGAAAGCGGCCATTCCATGTCATCCGCTCGTTTTCATTCAGCTCGAGCAGCAGATTGATTTTCTCATAAAAGAGGTCCTTATAGTCCCCCAGCTCATAGCCGAACAACGGGAAGGACTCCACATAAGCACCGCGGCCCGCAATAATTTCCGCCCGTCCATCGGACAACAGGTCCAAGGTCGAGAAATCCTCGAACACTCTTACCGGATCTGACGTTCCAAGCACTGTCGTTGCACTCGTTAGCCTAATTTGCTTCGTTACCTGAGCAATTGCCGCTAATACAACGGGAGGAGAAGTAACAGCGAAGTCCAAGCGGTGATGCTCGCCCACTCCAAATATATCAATGCCCGCTTCGTCAGCAAGCCTCGCTGCCGCAACGATTTCCTTCATGCGATCTCTTGCGCTCAGCGTTTGCCCTGTTACGGGATCTGCGCTAATATCACCTAACGTATAAATGCCAAACTCAAACGCGTCTGCATGCTCCTTCACAAGGGGAGCTTCCAGCTGTATTTCCTCTTTGATGTCAAACACCGCTTTCCATGCTTTATATCAAAAGACAGATAATGTCTTTTTTCGATAACTCAGTTACTTTACGTAAGCAATGATACATAAGTTATTAAGTTGCGTCAAGTTTAGTAGAGGGATGCCTTATTCTCGAAGTAAAAGGACAAAAGAACCTTCAAAATCACTTGTAAAGTGATCGGAAGGTTCTTCGTATTTACGTTGCTATAATGAGGAAGCCCCAAGGGGCAAGCTCAAGCTGTTGTCCGTTCGTCATTTCGTTTCCTGTCAGCAGCTCCGTACCGTCCTGATGCTTATAATCAAATGTAACGGCAGCGTTCGAATAGTTAAAATAATATCGGATCTGTTTTCCGCTAGCATTCAAGCCTGATTTCACAATGATTGGGAAAACCAGCTCTTGCTCTGCGCCCCAAAGGCCTGCATCCTTCAAAGCGCCGCTCAGCACGCTCCTTACAACTGCAGGACCTGGCATGCAGCCAATATAGGTTGCCGTTCCGCTGCCGTAGCGATTTCGCGTAATCGCCGCATATTCTCCCCATTGCGAATGCTCGTAATAAGCAAGCACTTCAGCGGTCGTAGGCGTAATGAGCTCCATCCAAGCTTGTACCTGGCCAGCCTCGGCGCTTTGCTCGATCAGCGGACCCTTTAAGCCAACGTCATTTGGCGTTACGAACATGCTATAGGATATGCCGCAGGCAGCCTGTATGATACCGGGATGCTGTGAAGTGCGCACCTTAACGACCTCATCGGCGAAGCCGCTTTTGAACGTATATACGACATGACCGCCGCCTTGAACGAATACATTTAATCGCTCTAAACAGTCTGAAGGGGCAGCATAAAGCGCCGGTACGACAATAAGCTTATACTTGTCCAAATGGGTGCAGGCGGGCTGAATAAAATCAACCCCCACGTTAAGCTTGTACAATTCGTCATAGAGTGAGCGAACGACATCATTATATGTTTTACCGTCAGGCAGCTTGAACCATTCCATAGCAGACAAAGCCTCATTGCTGACCATTACGGCAACATGATTGCTTTTGCGCAAGCTGGAAAGCTCCGTGCCCAGCCTTGCAAAATCTGCGCCGATCGTTTTGGCTTCATTATAGACAGGATTCGGCTGGAAATCATGGCTGAGCAGCCCTTTCCAATACGTTTCAAATGAATTATGAATCGAATGCCAGTGCCAGTACGCAACCATATTAGCTCCGGATGCCAGATGGCTGAATGCCTGAAGTCGCAATTGCCCGGGATACGGCGTCCAATGCGGGAATGCTTGCGCCTGCGTTTCGAGCACTAAGTAATTATCGTCTTTGAGCGAACGCGTCATGTCCCCGCCAAATGAAATTTCGATGCCGGTTAAATCCCCCTGCGAAGGATGATAGATATCGACTCCTGCAATATCGAATGGCTCAGAAGCAGCAAAGTGATCTACGGACGGCTGTACGCCAAACGAATAGCCTCGCCATTCGAAATCAAAGTTTTGGGTCACGAATTGTCCCGGCTGCTTATACTCGTTCACGATGGCAACCTGCCATGCCAAAAACTCGTTAACGAGCTTCCGCTGAAACTTCGCGAACTCCGCGCCTAAGCTGCCATTGATTGTTCCGACGACGGACGGGAACTCCTCCCAGCTATTGATGCGATTGCTCCAATAATCAAGCCCGAACTTGTGATTGACCACGTCGAGCGTTTCGTAGGTTTCCCTCATATATTTGACGAATTGCAGCTGGACGTTAGGCCCCGCCGTATCGTAGTGCTTCGTCTCATTATCCGTCTGGTAGCCGATAACGGCTGGATGCACGCTAACGCGGCTTATGAGCTTCCGAATGATTCGCTCCGAATAGAAAAGATAAGCGGGATTCGTAATGTCCATAATTTGGCGAGCTCCATATTTGCCCGGCCCGCGAGGGGTTACGGCAAGAACGTCCGGGTGCTCCTTGACCATCCAAGCAGGCACGGCGTAGGTTGGTGTTCCTACAATAACCGCGATCCCTGCCTTATGCATCGCATCCAGCACCTTGTCCACGGAAGAAAAATCGAACACGCCGTTTTGCGGCTCATGCGTGCTCCAGGTCGATTCCGCGATGCGAACCACGTTAATGCCCGCTTCCTTCATCATCCGAATATCTTCTTCTAACCGTTCATAAGGCATATATTCGTCATAATAGGCGACGCCGTATAACAGTTTCTTCATCCTTTGACAGCCCCCTCGGCAATTCCGTGCATAATAAATTTCTGGAAGAATGAGTAAATAATGATGACCGGAATGGCTGTCAATACGAGTGCCGCCAAAATAAGCGACCATTCCTTGTTATATTCTCCGAACAGCGTATTCGTAGACAGGATAAGCGTATAATTGCTTACGTCCGTCAGCATGAGCAGCGGCAGAAGAAAATCGTTCCAGATCCAGAGGAAATCCAAAATCGCTATCGTTACCGTAATCGGGACAAGCAGCGGAAAAATAATTTTAAAGAACGTTTGGTATTCGTTGCAGCCGTCAATTTGCGCCGCTTCCTCCAGCTCCTTCGGAATCGATTTCACGAAGCCATGATACAGAAAGATCGCCATATTGACGCCGAGTCCAATATATATGATTGCAAGCCCATACGTACTGCCTTGAACGGACAAGGCTTTGGCCATTCTTGTCAACGGAATCATTATCGAATGAAACGGCACGAGCATCGAAGCGATAAACAGGAAGAAGATCAGATTGCTTATCTTTCCGCTCGTACGGGACAGCTTATAGCCAGCAAGCGAAGCACATAAGACGATCCCGCCGATGCCGAGCACCGAAATAACGATCGAGTTAAGCGTGCTGCCCAGCAAGTTGATTTGTTGAAAAGCATTTACGTAGTTGTCGAATTGAATCTTCGATGGCAGCGAGACGAACGACCTAAACATCTCACCCTGCGTCTTGAACGAGTTGATAACAGCCAAGTAGATCGGAAAAAAAGAGATTGCAGCCCCAATCGACAGGAAAATCGTAATAAGGAGGGAGGTTGATTTTTTCCGGCTCATGCTTCCACCTCTTTTTTCTTCATGACCTGTATTTGGATAAATGTGAATATTAGAATAATGACGAATAGAATAACTGATTTTGCGCTGGCATAGCCATATCGGAAGTTGTTCGAGAATGCTTCCTCGTAAATGTTCATCGTAATAACCTGCGTGCTCCGTCCCGGGCCCCCGCCAGTCAAGCCAAATACGACCTCGAATACTTTAAACGCGCCGTTAAGCGTGAGGAAGAAGCAGATCGTAATCGCATGCGATATCATCGGCAGCGTCACGTTGCGGAACGTTTGGAATGCGGTAGCCCCGTCGATAACGGCTGCTTCCTTCAAGCTTTGCGGCACGCCTTGCAAGCCAGCCAAATAAATAATCATCATGTAGCCGACACCGTTCCATAGCGAGACAGTCAGAATCGAGAAGAAGCTTACCTTTGGATCGCCAATCCAAGCTTGATCCAGAAACGTAAGCGCTGTCTTCTCAGCGAGCTGAGGCAGCACCTGCGCGAATACGAACGTCCACATGAATGCGCTTATGATCGTGCTTATCATGTTCGGCATAAAGAAGATGGTGCGGAAGAAGCCTTTGCTTTTGCGGCGTGATTCAATGAACACTGCCAGCAATAAAGCGAATACATTTTGCAGCACGACCATGAACAGCACATACTTTAAGGTGAACAATAACGAACCGACAAAATCGGGATCGTCTCTAAGCGCCTCCACAAAGTTGCCAAAGCCAATAAAGTCATAGCTTCGATTCAAGCCGTTCCAATCGGTGAAGCTGTAGAACATTCCGCCGATTGTCGGAATCAGCAGGAAGATGGCATATAAAATAAATGCGGGCGCGACAAACGTAAATAACGAGATGTATTTTTTGTAGCTCTTGATCGGCACAGTATCCGCCCCTCTCCTATTTGTCTTTACTAAAATCGGGACGAAGGGAAGCAGGAATCTCCTTGTCTCCCCTTCATCCCGAGCATGAGTCGATTACTTATTTACTTTGTTGTACGATTTCCAAGCCTTATCAAGCGCCTTGAGTACATCATCCTGCGATAATTGGCCGGCATAATAAGCTTGCAGCCCTTTCCCCACTTCATCCTTGACGGATTGAGGAATAGATGGATCTTGATAGGACTTGCCTTCTTTGACATAAACCATTGCATCGTTTACCCATGGGTAGCTTTCATACGTATGCACGTCAGAGATCGGGTTGAATTTAAGCGCTTGGAAGAATGCGTTTGAATCCTTGTCATCCAAAATATAGTTGATGAAATCCAGCGCAACTTCTTTGTTTTTTGTGCTTTTGGAAACAGCCAATGATGTCGAAGCGCCTAGGTTAATGAGAGTCGCATCCGGGTTATCGTTGAATGGCAGCGGTGCCACTCCAAAATCAAGATCCGGATTAGATTTCAGAATCGTTTCTGCATACCACGGACCCTGCAGCCACATTGCGCCTTTGCCTGCCGCAAATGCCGCCGCGCCATCATCGCCGCCAACCTCCGTCGCTTTATCCGTTCCGTTCGCATTAATCAGATCAAAGATGTCAAACATCGCTTTCAGCTCGGTAAAGGAGCCTTCATCCTTATTCATCCGTTCAATGAAATCAGCGTTTTCCGTGTTGATTAGCGCGCCTGCTGCAAGCGGCAGCACAAGCTGTGGAATCCAAGCTTCTTTATAAGAAAGCACGAATGGCGTTTGCTTATTTTCTTTCAGCTTTTCGACAACCGCTTTCATTTCCGTCAATGTCTTTGGAGGCGTCAGCCCAAGATCGTTAAATATTTTTTTGTTGTACAAGTAGCCCCATGATAAGGTTTCCAGTGGAACCGCTACTACCTTGCCGTCTGTCGATGTAACAGCAGGCTTAACGCTGTCAAGCAGCTTGCCGACAAAAGGCTGGTCGGATAAATCCTCTAAGTAGCCTGCTTTGTAGTAGGAAGGAATTTCGTTGATGGCATGAAGCGCGAAAATATCAGGCGCATCATTCGATGCGAGGCGAGTTTTCAAAATTTGCGCCGCGTTATCGGAAGTCGGCATTTCGAGCTGCACCGTTACGTCGATATTTTTTTCGGCCTTTTCCTTCGCAACAAAGTCTGCTATATATTTATCGAAATGCTCTTTAAAACGCGGCAGTGCAATAAACATTTTAAGCTTCACGCTCTTGGCTTCGCCGCCACTGTTTACCGCACCGTCTGTGTTGTCCGTGTTATTTGCATTGTTCCCGCAGCCAGCTAGCAGCGTTGTCGCGAGTGCGGTAACGAGTAAACCCTTAACTATTTTTTTCATCTAATTTGACCTCCCGGAAGCTTGTTTTGTTTACGCTTTCATTGTATCTAAAAAATGAAAGCGTTTAATTGGACAGAATTAGACTCTTTCGTTGGACATTTTTAAACCTCGCCGCCCTTCCTCATTTCACCGGGCGCGATACCGAAATGCTTCTTAAACACGCGATAAAAATACGTGATATCCTCATAGCCGGCCATCTCGGCAATCGCCTTAATTGGAATGCTCTCATCAAGCAGCCATTCCTTTGCTTTCACCATACGCAGGTGCAGCATATAATCGGTGACGTTGCGCCCATACTCCTGCTTGAACATTTTGCTCAAATATTCCTTGCTCACGAAGAAGGCTCTGGCGAGCTGCTCCAGCGTAACCGGCTCTGTGAAATGCTTCTCCATATACAGCCTGACTTCATCCAAATTTAATTTGTTTTTAAATTTCCGCTGATGAATAAGCTGCTCCAGCGTAGTCAAATAATGATGAGTAAGAAAGGCAGCTGTACTCGTGCTCGACTCGACGACCTCTTGCCCATAAGGCGCATGCAGAGCGTCGCTGTCTAACGAATTAGCATTCATCAACTCCTTAAGCAGCAGGAGCAGCTCCTGTACGACCTGTTCAAGCATGGCCGCTTTCGTAATTCCGCTGCGCACAAGCTCCTTCATCATTTGATCAAGCGTAGCGCTGACGCCTTCCGTATTCAGCTCATTAAAATGCGACTTTAACAGCTTCTTATACGTGGCCAAAGAATAGGAAATATCAAGATCCAGCGATAATGGACCGCGCTCCATTAGCTCAGCCTCAAGCCCGCTTTTGCAATTTTGCAAGGCGGTATTCAGCTCCTTCGGATCAACCGGCTTAAGCAGGTAGTCGATTGCTTTATAGCGAAGCGCATGCTTCGCATATTGAAAGTCATCATAGCCGCTTACGACGATCGTCTTGATAGCCGGAAATTGATCATTAAGCATCTGCAAGAGAGCAGCGCCATCCGTGCCAGGCATCCGCATGTCGGTAATGACGATATGCGGATGCAAAGTCTCCGTCATCCGAAGCGCCTCCTTGCCGTCCTCTGCTTCACCTACAATTTCCATGCCAAGACGCTCCCATTCGCCAAATGCCTTGATGATGTCCCTTGTCCAGCTCTCATCATCCACGATTAACACTTTATGCATGCTGCTCTCCCCCTGCTTGGTTTGGAATCGTAACCGTAACCGTCGTTCCCGCTCCGAACTCGCTTTCAACCGTGATCCCGTAGTCTGGACCAAAATGCAACTGAATACGGGACGCGACATTTTGAATGCCGATGCGAATGCCGTGCGTCCATACTTGTCCGCTATGCTGGTGCAGCCGCTTTTGCAGGACGGCAAGCTTGTCCTCACGGATTCCGATGCCATTATCATAGATTCGTATACGTACCGCATGATGCTCACGCACCACGCTCACGCTCAGCTCCCAATTGCCCGATTTATTATCTAATCCGTGGAAAAAAGCATTTTCAACGATCGGCTGCAGCGTCAGCTTCGGAATCGGGGTTGCCAGCACCGACTCGTCCACTTCCAAGCTGTAGCTGAGCTTGGACGAAAACCGCTGCTTCTGGATGAGCATATAATTGTTCAAATGCTCGATTTCCGCCTTTAAGGAAGCGAGATCATCTGGGTCCCGGATCACATAACGAAACATGTCGCTAAGCGAGCGAATGATTTCATAGCTCTCGGCAGGCTTCTTCGTAAAGAGCATGCTCCCGATCATTTGAAGCGTATTTTGCAAAAAATGCGGATTGATTTGCGCTTGGAGCGCTTTAAGCTCCGCCGTCTTTTTCTCCAGATTGATGCTGTATTCCGTTTTAATATGCTCTCTAATTCGGTAGGACATGTTGTAAAGCTTCATTTCGAGCAGACCGATCTCATCCACGCGATTGCTTTGGGGCAGCTCGGTTTCCTTGATGATGCCAAGCCCTTGCATGGATCTCGCCAGCGTGACGATCGGCGTCGCCGTCCGCCAAGCAAGCCAAATCGCGATTAAGACTGAAAGCACGATAGAGATTGCGCCGACGATAAGGCCAAATTGCATCGTCGATAGGGCGCTCTTGTTAATAAAGCTGGTCGGGATGATCGTAATCAGCTTCAAGCCGACGGGATCAATCGTATTGTAGAAGACGTACTCCTTTGGCATACGGAAATAACCCTGAGCCTCATTGGTCTCCTTGATCCGCTGCATAACCTCCTCTGAGGGATGCTCGCCAAAACGCTGATAAAGCACATTCCCGTCATCGCCCGCGATGAGCACCTTATGCTCCTCGCCGCGGCCAATTAAATTAATCGTCTGATCAAGCATCGACCAACGGATTTTGAGCGAGATGCCGCCTAGCTTCTCCCGGTCTTCAAATCGGTTAATGCTCCGAATAAGCTGAAAGTGGCCTTCGTCCCCATTGCTGGATTGGATTAGGAAATCTTTGTTTTCCTCGAATAGCTGCTTGTAGGGAGACGGAATGTCGGGCGAGGTTTCCAGATCATATTGATTGCCGCTTATGGTAAACAATTTACTAGGCTCCCTCAAAAACATCTCAACGCCGATCACATGATTGCCTGCGGAATAAAATAAATTGTTTAGCGTATCCATTATATTTTTTTGGGCGGCGAATTGGTTAATGAGCAGCGACCCTTCCGTACTCGCCAAATAATCACTGAGATGAGGGCTGATCAGCACGGAATAAACGAGATTGTTTAATTGGGAGAACTGCTCGCCCAAATAAATACCCGTCCACTTCATATTAGACAGATTCGTTCCGATAACTTCCGCTTCCATCGATTTTCGGTTGTTTTCGGCTGCCAAAGCGGTTACCGCTATGATCGGAATAACAGTTAAGAAAATCATCGTAAAGATCAATTTATTCCGAATACTGCGCCGGAAGGGGTCTGTCAGTAAACGGATTAGCTTGGCCAACATATGCGCTGCGCCTCCCGATTCTATCTAGCTTGAAGTGTGCAAAAAACTAACGCCCCATCGATTGCTGGCGTTAGTTGATAGGCTATCATCATCCGCATGGAATGACGATCGTATGGAAGGATTCCGGTTCCAGCTCAAGCAGCTGGCATTTGGAGCCGATAGACAACCGCAGCTCCCTCTTGTCCTTGAACGGATTCGTTAAAACGATGATGCGCGTGCCGTCCGGCTTCTCAAAAGCGATTGCATTGCCTGACCACGGGCCTCTCAGACCTATTCTTTTATCGTTTGGCGATGTGAAATGGGCAAAATGCTTCATGACATAGTACTCGGGATTACGAACGGCAAGCCCCTTCTCCTTGTCAACGGTAAGCATCGCATTTTGCTCCCAGCCCCATGTGCTGCGTCCCTTTGGCTCAAGCACCATGTTCCAGTAAATATAAGCGTTCACGCCATTCGTGAAATAATGATGATAGAGATTAAACACATATCTCGCGTAAAACCAAGTATTTTCGCCGTCGCCGCATTCATTCTCCGTTTGCATATATCGAAGCTCCGGATAGCTTTGAACGGTTCGCTGCAAGGCATGCTTCCCTGCCCATTGATAGCCGACGCCTTTCACATATTTGTAAGCTTCCGGGTCGCTTAACACAATATTGGCATAGGCATCAAAATCAGTCGCCTTCTTCTTCAGCCATTCATCCCACGCCTCAGGCGCGTTGATCGTGCTCAGCCAAATTTCCGTTTCGAGTCCATGGCGCTCAAAGGCCGGCCCCAAATAATCGCGGATAAATCCGCGCAGCTGCTCGCCCGTCCAAACGCAGGAAGGAAACTTTTGATCCGCCACAACCTCGTTTTGAACATGGACCTGATGAATGGTTATGCCCTCTGCCCGATACGCCTCGACAAACTTAACGAAATACAGCGCGTACGCCTCTAAAATCTCCTTTTCCCAGCGAAGCGTGCCGTAATTATAGGCTTTCGGAAACTTCATCCAGGTCGGCGGGCTCCACGGAGAGGCAAACAGCTTCAATTCAGGATTGAGCTTTAGCGCTTCCTTTATATAAGGAATTAAATATTTTTGGTCACGGGCAATCGAAAAATGCTCCATGCTTAAGTCTCCGTCTGTTTCGTTCAAGCTATACCATTCCAGCGCATAGTCGCTCGCGCCAATCGGAAGTCTGCAAATACTGAATTTATGCTCGCCATCGGGATGGAAGAGAGCATGCATAACTTGACTGCGTTCTTCGGCTTTCAAATGCTGCAGCGCAGCATAACCAAGCTCGTTAAAGCAGCCGCCAAAACCTTCAAGCTGTTGGAAGCTCTCCTCTGTGAACATGAGATTGGCATCTCCATCATCAGCTACCTCTATCGTCTTATTGATCCAATACTCGGTTTCCGTACTTGCAAACCATTGTATCCGTTTATGTCCCGTCACCGCAAACACAACTCCTTGTAAGCGTTTTAATCATTATAGCTTGTAAATGAAAGCGTTTAATTGGACGAATTTAGACTCTATGCTTGGACAATATTAAACCAGATCCAATGGAGTAAAAAACTTTTTAAACAAGACAAACAAAATGGCGAATATTGGCTCATACACTTAAACAATCTATTTGTTTTTATAAGCAACTACGTTTTTTAAGGGGGGTGGATACAATACCTCTGGTCGTCCGAGCATCATTAAACGCAACCGGCGCCATTACATTTACGGGAAATACGCTGGGCCTCAGCCGCTCTGAAGTCGCGGGGGTACCTGGCACGTCCGATAGTATCGGCGCTTTCAGTACAACGAATACGGCCATTCGATATGGCACCTTTCCGTTTGGCACAACAAGCAACTACTTGGAGAACAGCTCGGCTGCAATTCTTGTCCTTCCCGCTGGAAGCACGGTTCTTTATGCCGAGCTTATTTGGGGCGGCAGCTATATTAACGGTGATGTAAATTTAAGCGCGGCAATCAACAATCCGGTTGCCTTCACTACGCCGCTCGGCACCTCCAGCGTGTCGCCTGATGCAGCTACAAGCAATACCTTTAATCTTGGAGGCGGCGCTTTCGGCTATGTCCGCTCTTCAAATGTCACATCGCTTGTTCAGCCAGCCGGCGCAGGTACGTATGCGACAGGCGGCGTCGTTGGTACGATTGTCATCCCCAGCGATTCAACCGCCAATCATGCAGGCTGGACGCTCGCCGTCATTTATCGAAACCCTTCCCTGCCGTTCCGGAACATGTCGCTACGTGCTGGAGCTATTCTCGTTCAGAGCACATCGGGACCCGTCAACACGACAATTACCGGCTTTGCAACGCCGATCTCAGGCGCACTCGGCGGGAGAGCCTTGTTCAGTGCGCAGGAAGGGGATGCCAACCGAACAGGGGATCAAGCGCTGTTTGGCCCGACGGCAGCCAGCTTAGTCGCTCTATCGGGAACGAATAACTTGGCTAACAATTTTTTTGCTTCGCAAATGAACGATGATACCGGCGCTTTAAATACGACCGGAACCTTCGGAAGCAGGAACCAGGCGAACGGAGACCCAGGCACAAATATAGTTGGCGGCCGCCAAGGCTGGGATATTACGAACGTCGACATTTCAGCAAGGCTGACGAACAACCAAAGCTCAGCTGTGCTCTCGCTTGCAACTTCCGGGAATGTCTATGTCCTGAATGCCAATGCCTTTCAAATCAATATAAATGCGCCGCTTATTAACGTAGTGCTCAGCGAAAATACAACAGGGCCTACAATTGGAGATATCATTACCTGTACCGTTTCGCTCAGCAATTCGGGAACAACGAGCGCAGCCAACATCGTATTGACCGATACCCTTTCACCAAACGTATCCTTCGTAACGGGTAGCGTCACCGTTGGCGGCATCATCAAGCCAACCTTTGATATAAGAACCGGAGCACCGCTAGGGTCACTGAATCCATCGACCTCTGTAACCGTTACTTATCAAATCGTCGTAAACTCCCTGCCCAGTTCTGCCCAGCTTTCAAGCACGGCAAATGCTGCCTTTACCTTCCAGAGCATTGCCGGCGGATCGGTAATTTCGGGAGTCATTCCATCAAATACCGTGACTGTACCTGTCTTTGCTCCTCAACTATCGATTGTCAAAAGCGCAAATACGCAAAACGCAGCCGTTGGTGATCAAGTGACCTATACGTTGTTGGCAGCCAATACGGGCAGCACAGCAGCTACACTCACAGTAACCGATAATATACCAGGAGGAACTTCATATATTCCAAATAGCTTTCGCGTGAATGGCGTCGTCGTGCCTGGCGCTAATCCAGCCGCAGGAGTTGCAATCGGCTCCGTTGCAGCAGGTGCTTCGTCGACGGTCACGTTCCAAGTGCAGGTGGTTTCACGGCCTACGCCACCTCGGCTAGAGAATTTGGCTTCCGCGACCTATGCGTATCAAATTCCTGATGGAAGAGTCTTTTCAGGCTCACTTGTATCCAATACAGTGACGATTCCCGTTAGATCTGCCAATGTAATAGCTGTTAAGAGCGCTAGCTCTACTGACATAGCCGTAGGCGAAGAGCTGATTTACACGATAGTCGTTACGAGCAGCGGAGCCCCTGCCATCACGGATGCCGTCTTAATAGACGCTCTTCCTGCTGGTACAGAGTTTTTATCGGGAACTGTAATCGTTGACGGCGCGCCTAGACCGACCGCCAGCCCTGCAAGCGGCATCAGTCTAGGCACAATCCCGCCAAGTGAATCTGTAACCGTTTCGTTCGCTATCCATGTGGTTTCTCTTCCAAGTTCTGGCTCGCTAGTCAATCAAGCATCCATATCCTATAGCTCAGGATCGTTCTCGGGTCTTTCATTGTCCAGCAGCGTGTCTACACCAGTCTATCAACCGATCATACAGGTCGAAAAAATCGGATCGCCAACAATCGCTACCGTGGGAGGTACTGTCACCTATTCATTTACGGTAAGAAATTCCGGAAATATTGCTGCCGTGGCAACGTTGACAGACAACATTCCAAACGGATCAACGTTTGTGCCAAGCAGCGTAATCGTAAACGGGCAGGGACGCCCAGGCGATAGTCCGCTAACAGGCATAGCGCTTGGCGCCTTGCCCGTTTCCGGCGTTTCGAGCGTTTCCTTTCAGATTTTTCTTGATACGCTGCCGTCTCCGCCAAGCTTAGTCAATCAAGCAGTCGTAGGGTTCACGTATCAATTGCCTAGTGGGAGAACCCTGGCTGGAAGCAGCAGCTCGAATACGATTACCCTACCCGCTCAAGTACCAAATGTATCTATTGCGAAATCGGCAAATGCTGCAGCTGCTGCAATTGGCGATATCATAACGTTCACGCTTGTCGTTACGAACAACAGCATCGTAGCCGTATCAAACGCAATCATTTCCGATATGATCCCGGCCGGAACGACCTTCGTAGCAGGCAGCACGACCATAAACGGCGTCCCTTCGGCTTCTAACCCGAACGTCGGCATTGCTGTTGAAACAATCACACCTTCTGCCGTCGTTACGGTCGTTTTCCAGGTGCTGGTAACCTTCTTGCCTAGTCCGGCTATTATAGCCAATCGCGCTGGCGTCGGCTACAGATCAGGCTCGTTTACAGGCTCTTCCCTATCCGATACTGTCACGATTCCTGTGTTTCTGCCTATCATTACGCTTGAAAAGGTCGCCAGCACACAAAGCGCTACCGTAGGCGACACCTATTCCTATACGATAAGAGCCAGCAACAACGGCAATACGAGCGCAAATGTAATCATCACGGATAACATTCCGGCCGGTACTGCCTTAGATGTAAACAGCGTGCTCATAAATTCCGTACCGTTCCCAAGTTTAAACCCAGCTACAGGCATTCCAATTGGAACTTTGTTGCCTGGCGCAACGACGGAAATCAGCTTTGTCGTTACTGTCGTGTCGCTGCCTTCGCCGCAAAGGCTGGTCAATCAGGCAGGCGCGCAATACGACTTTGCATTGCCTGACGGCAGGCAATTAAATGGATTCTCGTCCTCCAATACCGTATCGATACCTGTATCGCCGCCAAACGTTTCGTTAGTCAAGTCTCTAATTCCTGCCTCCGTCGTTGTTGGTGATCAATTCCTCTACACCTCTGTCGTAACCAACAACGGCATCGCGCCTGTAAACAATGTCGTCATAAACGATCCGTTAGTGAGTAATATTGCCTTCATCAACAATAGCGTGCTTGTAAACGGCACTCCCCGGGCGGATTCCACTCCATCGACCGGCATTCCAATCGGTACCCTCGCCCCAGGCGGTTCGGCTACCGTAACATTTGAGGTGAGAGTAACGATGGCAGTACCATCACAAATTACGAATCAATCAATGGTCAGCTTCACATCAGGTTCCTTCTCGGCTTCCTCCTCGTCGAATACAACATCAACACCCGTAACGCAGCCGCAAATCGGCTTGCTGCTAAGTGCGAATACGAGCCAAGCTACACTAGGCGATACCGTTACCTATACCGTCCTTGTAACCAATGCCGGAAACTTGGAGGGCCAGCTTACATTAAGCGATACGCTTCCGGCTGGAACAACGTTTGCGCCAAACAGTGTCGTTGTCGGAAACGTTCCTCATCCTGGGGAGTCGCCAGCGACCGGGATTAACGTAGGCCCTGTACCGCCTGGCGCTTCAATCCCTGTCACCTATTCGGTCATCATCACGACGCTTCCATCTCCGCAGTTCCTAGTCAATCAAGCTACTGGCGCATATACGTTTACACCGCCAGACGGAAGACTATTGAATGGCACTGCGCAGTCCAATACGCTGTCCATTTCGGTATCTGCCCCAAACGTTGAGGTCGCAAAAAGCACAGCTGCAGTCGATGTCGCGCTAGGCGACGTTATTACGTATTCCATTGGCGTTACCAATAGCGGGATCGAAACGATCAATAACGTCGTATTAACCGATCCCGTTCCCGATGGCGCAACATTCGTTTCCGGCAGCGTAACGATCAACGGCACGCCAGCCCCAGGCATCCCGTCATCCGGCATTGCCCTTGGATCAATAGCTCCGTCAGGTACGGTTACGGTCACCTTCCAAGTGAGCGTCATTGCCATTCCTGTATCCGGACAAATCGGCAATCAGGCCAACGTTACCTTTACTTCAGGAGCTTTCTCGGGCACGACATCATCAAACACTGTGATTACGCCGGTTTACCAGCCTATCATCTCGCTTGGCAAGAGCGCCAATTCCATCAATGCCACTCTTGGCGATACGATTAGCTACAGAATCGACGTCAGCAATACAGGGAATTATGCTGGAAGCGTGATCGTAACGGACAATATACCAGCCGGCGCGGTCTTTGTGACGAACAGCGTCCTCGTTGGCGGATTGCCTCAACCCGGCACAGACCCTGTAACCGGCATCAATATTAATACCGTTGCTCCGAATACAACCGTTACCGTCACCTTCTCCGTCATCATTGATTCGCTGCCGAATCCGCAGCAGCTAACCAATCAAGCGGCTGCCAGCTACTCGTTTGTCCTGCCTAGCGGCCGTTCGCTTAGCGGGAGCGCCAGCTCCAATACGGTCGTCATTTCTGTTTCTGCGCCCAACGTCAGCGTTGCCAAAAGCACAGCTTCAACAGCTGCAGCAATCGGAGATATAGTTGCTTATTCCATTTCCATCGTCAATAGCGGTATTGCAGCCGTTAACAATGTCATATTTACCGACCCTTTGCCGGTTGGCAGCGTCCTCGTTGCCGGAAGCGTACAGGTAGATGGGGCAACAAGGCCCGCTGCAAATCCAGCAACCGGCGTTGCTATAGGCACCATCGCCCAAGGGCAGACCGTTATCGTTTCGTTCAACGTGACCGTAACCGCGCTGCCTGATCCTGCGCAGCTCAGCAACCGCTCGTCCGTCAGCTTTACATCCGGCGTATTCTCTGGGACCACCTTCTCGAATACCGTTATCGTTCCCGTCTATCAGCCCATTTTAACGGGTGTCAAAAGCGGCAGCACAAGCATTGCCACAGTCGGAGACACGCTTGTCTATACGATAGCTGTGCAAAACAGAGGAAACTATCCGGGCAACGTCACCTTGACCGATACGATACCCGCTGGCACAAGCCTTGTTCAGAACAGCGTCATCGTTAACGGCCAGCTTGTTCCGGGTGCAGATCCTGCAGCGGGCATTCCGCTCGGAAGCGTGACTGCAACGTCTGAAGTCATGTTCTCTGTGATCGTCAATTCATTGCCGCCAACTCAGCAGCTCGTCAATCAAGCGTCTGCGACGTACAACTTCACGCTTCCGGATGGACGCACGTTGAACGGGTCATTCCGAACAAATACTTTATCGATACCGGTATCCGCTCCTAACGTAGCAGCGGTTAAGAGTACGTCCGTCATCGATGCCGTCGTTGGCGATACGGTAACGTACCGATTATCTGTTACGAACAGCGGAATTGTAACGATCAACAATGTGCTGGCAATCGATCAAATTCCGGCAGGCGCAGCCTTCCAAGCCGGAAGCGTAACCGTCGACGGCTTGTCCAAACCTTCAGCCGACCCGTCCTTAGGTATATTAATTGGCGCAATTGCGCCAAGCGCAACCGTATTGGTCGATTTCAACATATTGGTCACATCATTGCCAAGCCCTGCTGTTTTAAATAATACGGCTACCGTGACTTTTACGTCAGGCGCCTTTTCTGGGAATACGTTCTCCAATACAGTCGTTACGCCGGTCTATCAGCCCCTCCTTTCGCTTGTCAAAGCGGCCGATACGGCAAACGCGACAGTCGGAGATACCGTAACCTATTCGCTTACTATTACGAATACAGGCAACATAGCTGCAGAGGTTACTGTATTCGACACGATCCCAACCGGGGCTGCGTTCGTGCCAAACAGCGTCCAGATCAACGGGATTCCGCAGCCAGGAGTCAATCCGGCGACAGGCGTCTCCGTCGGCTTTGTTCAACCAGGCGCTACCGTCAGTGTCCTGATTACGCTTCAGGTTACGGTAGATGCGCTTCCGTCGCCGCAGCTGCTTGTCAACCAAGCGACAGCAAACTTCTCATTCACGCCGCCTGATGGCCGATTATTGACAGGCTCGATATTATCCAACGTGTTGTCCATTCCTGTATCTTCGCCTAATGTGACCGTCGTAAAGAGCACATCCTCTATTGATGCGGTAGTAGGCGATACGATTACCTATACCATGATTGTGACGAATAACGGAATTGCAGCTGTAAGCAATGTCATCCTCATCGATCCCATACCTGCTGGAACGACATTCACGGCTGGAAGTGTCATTGTTGATGGCTCTTCACAGCCATCGGCGAATCCGGGCAGCGGCATTTCAATCGGTACAATTGCTCCCGGAGCAAGCTCAACCGTTACGTTCCAGGTGCAGGTCGTCACGATATGAGCCTAATTTCGAGCGGAAACCCTATCATACAAAACCAATCGCTCGTTCAGTTTGCTTCAGGAAGCGTCGAAATGGTCACTTACTCGAATACAGTAAATACCGCATTGGTAGGCACACGCATCATCATTGATAAGAGTGCATTTGAGAGCGAGGTTTCTCTTGGAAGCACGATAACGTACAAATTAATAGCAACGAACACCGGAAATGTAGCTGGAATCGTTACGGTGACCGACAAGCTGCCTGAGGGAACCTCCTTCGTAGCGAACAGCCTGCTGCTAAACGGCGTTCCCCTCCCCGGATCTAATCCGGAATCCGGCATTCGGATTGGCAGTCTGGCACCGCAGGAGAGCGTTCAAATTATTTTCCAGCTTTTCGTCATCTCTATTCCGCCCAGCTTGCAGCTCGTCAATCAAGCACGCGCCGACTCTGTATTCCAAACAGCAGAGGGACGCAGCGTCACAAGCATCACCTATTCAAATACGCTTACTACACCGGTCAATGCGATATCGGTATCTGCTAGCCTAAGCGCCAGCACCAATCAGACCTTTCCCTCTGATTTTGTTTCGTATGCATTAACGATCGTCAATGAAGGAAACCTCAGCCTAAGAGATGCTGTCGCCTTCCTTACCTTGCCTGCCGGCGTGCTCTTTGCACCCGGCAGTGTAACGATTAATGGCGTGATCTCGCCCAGCGCAGATCCAAGCGTCGGTATCCCGCTTGGCCAAATAAAATCTCAATCAACAGCCAGCGTTACCTATCGCATGCAAACGACGGAGGATACGCCTTATTTATTTGTCACCAAAGCCGTTACTCGCTATCTCGTCTCGGGCATGCCGAATTCTGTGCAATCAAATGAGGTGACCGTTACCCTGATCAGTCCCGAAATCATTGCCGTCAAGCAGGTTAATCTGCAAAGCGCCTTTCCCGGCGATACCCTTCTCTACGCGATCCATATTAGAAATGCACAAAATATCGCAGTAGACGCCACGCTTGAGGATACGCTGCCAGACGGCGTCAACTTTATGGTGAATAGCTTAAAGCTAAACGGAATTCCGCTTCCAGGCGCAGAAATCGAGGATGGAATTAAGCTTGGCACATTGCTCGGCCAATCGAAAAGCCTTATAACGTTTGCGGCAAAAATCCCTTCACAGGTTTCCTCTGTTTCTGCGTTAACAAATTCAGCTAGAATCGAATATACCTTTCGGCTATCGGACGGCAGAGTGATTAGCAGCCGCTCTCTTTCCAATACCGCCACAACGGCTTTAATAGCACCTATCATCCAACTTACTGCGCAGGTGGATCGAGCGGTGGTCGAATTCGGCGATAGCCTGAGCATTCAGGCTATTCTGGCGAACATTGGCAATTTGCCCGCAATCGTATCGTTTACTAGCGACCTCCCCTATGGCGTTGATCTGCTTCCTAGGACGTTCCGGGTTGACGGAGAAAGGTTAAGCCCAAGCGCTTATGACGGCAATCAAACCTGGCTGCTTGGAAGCCTACTGCCGGGAGCCAGACTGCTGATCGTTTATTCGGCTGCCGTTACGGATGCGCTGGTGTCAGAAAAAATGATCGGGGTGGTCAAAGCCGGCTACACGTATGAGGCGGGCGACCGAATGATGAGCGGGGAGGTTCTATCCCATTTGTTAGAGGTAGATGTGACCGGGGATGATGAGTAGCGTACTGCAGCTAAAAATAGGCAAACCCGACTGGACCATCGCTGTCCAGTCGGGTTTTTATTTGAGACTTGTTTTTTGCCAAAGCTGCTGCACGAGCTTCTTCAAATAAAGAGATTGCTGCCAGCGATCGCTGATCTCGCTTTGCCCTGTGCCAGCCAAATTACTCGTTATGGCATATGACGGAGGCCCCAGCTCAATAACGACAGGGAATGTATCATTTGGCAGTCTTGGCCTTTTGCGCCAGTGCCGCATGGCGCTTTCCCACCATCTTGCAAAATGGGGCAGCATCGGATGGTCACCTGCTTCTCCGGGATCAATCTGAATTTGCTCGCCGTTGGATATGCGCGTATGGATGCTCGAAGCGTTCGGCAGCAAGCTTTGAAGCATATGCTCCGCTTCGGGGGATACCGTATGCAGCTCACCTGCCAGTACATAGTGAGAGTAGTCAATCGTAAGGCCAAGCTTCGGCAGCGACTCCAAAAATTGCCGCGTTCGTATCAGGTCCTGCGTGATCGTCCCACGATGCGTTTCGATATAGACTGGAATGCCCGCTTGCCTAGATAGCGCGTCGATGCCCGAGAGCAGCTCGAGCGCCGAGTCCCCTATGAGGAAGGGCGTCATCACTTGTGCGTTAATGTAGGCAATATCCCCAAAATCAACGGCTTTGTCCAAAAAATCGGACATGTCCCTTAATGTTGCCGGATAAGCATTTACGCTGAAGGCTAAGCCGTATTTGCGAAGAAGCTCCTTCCATAGATCACTCTCCTCCGGCGCAGGCACAAATGCGTTAATCCCATCGAAGCCGTTCTCTGCTATGAGCCTAAACTTCCCCTCAATAGCAGTCGCATGCCCAGCAGTCCCTTGCAGTCCGTTCATTCCCCACCATGACATCTCAACCCGGAGTTCTTCGTTTTTGTTCATCATCGTCTAGTGCGGATACGCCGTTTCGAATTCGATTCCGCACGGTCCTCCGTCCGTATTGATCTCCAAATCGACGGGAGTGCCGTCCTGTCTAAACAACGGGCGATAATGATTGCTGATATGAGTGGCTGACGCATTCGCATAATGGCATATGAAGGCGCGGCGGAATTGATCCTTTGTCTTGTTTCGATAAGAGCCGTGAATCAAATTGCCGTTAAAAAATAAAACGTCGCCCTTATCCATAATAACCGGCATCGCCTTCTGGTCCTTTGGCGGCTTGACGTAATGCGTCGTAAAGGATTCGGTAGAATCGGCTAGTTCCGGGCAGCTAATCTCATGCGCACTTGTCTTAGGAACGATCAGCAATCCGCCGTTCTCCTCATTAGCCGCATCGATTGCCGTCCATGCCGCAATGCAGTTGCCGGGCTCCACCTGCAAATAGAAATTGTCTTGATGCAGAGCCTGGCCTCTGGAGCCTGGCGGCTTGTAATAAAACATGCTTTGGGCGGCCAGCGCCTCCTCGCCGTAAAGATCGGCTAATACAGCCATCACCGGCTCATGCAGCAAATATTGTTTGGCCGTGTCGTTAAATCGATGGGGGTGCATGACCCGCGGATATCGCTTTAAAGGATCCTCAACCTCGCCTGACAAATCCGGTTCGAACAAGCCCGGTACTGTCGTATGGCTAATTTCCTCGAATGTATCCTCAATGGTACGAATGTCCTCTTGTGAGAATAGATCCTTTACTACAAGATAGCCATCCGTAAGAAATTGATTGACCTGCTCCTCCGTTAACACGTTTAATTGCTTTGTCATCGCCTATCTCTCCTTCACTGATTTATTCCTTGCTCTTGACATAATCATAGAGCTTTCGTTATTTTTAAGGAAGAATGATTACTGCTAAAAACTATTAGTATTCTGCTATTTTATAATCGGAGGAGGAGACGGATATGGTTCGTAATAACGGAATCGAAACCATTGATGAGACAAATGGGGGAGCCTTGTTAAGCGGTCTCTTTTATGAATCAGACTCCTATCGGTATCGAAGGCCTAGCGGGATGAGCGATTGGCTCATCTTTTATACGCTGGAGGGTGAAGGCTACTTGCGCACGCCCCACGGAGAAAAGCGCTGTCGCAGCGGACAAATCGGCCTGCTTCGCTCCGGCATTCCCCATGAATATGGAACCGTGTCAGGCAGCCGCTGGGTTTTCTATTGGGCGCATTTTCAAAAACTACCTGAAATCGACTACCTGCCTAATGAGGAATGCATCGTCGCTACCGTTCCCGATGGCAATATGCAAAGCAGGGTGCAGCAAACCTTCCATCATATTTTGAACGATTCCCGCGAGCGGGCAAGCTTCTGGCATATGCTTTGCGAGAATAGTTTGCGCGAGGTGATCCTGCTTTCTGCGCAGCTGCTGGAGCGGCGGCTTGACCCGCGCATCGAGCTCGCGCTGCAATATTTATCCCGCAACATGCAGCAATCAGTCCGAATCGACGATTTAGCCAAATCAGTTGGCCTCTCCGTCTCTAGACTATCCCATCTCTTCAAACAGGAAACGGGGGCAAGCGTGCTGGATCATCTGAACAGGCTCCGGCTGCAGCAGGCCGCATTGCTAATGGAGCACATGGGCCGGACAGCCACGGAAGCCTCGCTCGATGTCGGCTTCTACAACTACAATCACTTTGCCGCTTTATTTCGCAAAACGTATGGCATTAGTCCAAGAACGTACAAAAAGGACAAAGCTGCTCACAAGGAGTAGCTTTGTCCTCTATCATTTACGATTTCATTGTCTGCCGTCTTATTACACCTTCTGCGTTGCTAGATCGAGCCAGTCCATCTCTTCCTTGGTCAGCTGAATAAGAGAGCCAGCATCACAGGAATGAAGCTCTTCCGCTGATTGCGCGCCAATTAAAGCACAGGTCGGAAACGGCTGATTGAGCACATATGCAAGCGCGATTTGAATCGCGCTGACGTTCTTCTCTGCTGCCAGCTGCTTCGCGCGCTCAAGGCGCTCCCAATTGTCGTCGCTATAAAATACGCGCACCAGATCGGCGTTGTCGCGTACCTCAGGCGAGAATCTGCCTGTAAAGAAGCCCCTTGCTTGCGACGACCATGACAGCAGCGGGAACTGCTCCTTCTCATGCCAAGCGCAGGTCTCCTCATCGGCAGACACACAGCCTGCCCAGAACGGCTCGTTCGCTTTGGCTAGACTAAGGTTCGGACTGCTGAATGAGAATCCTACGAGTCCTTTTGCTGCTGCATATTCATTCGCTTCCTGAATCCGCTGCCAGGTCCAGTTCGATACGCCGATCGCCCTTACAGCGCCTGATTGCACATGCTCGTTAAGAATCTCGATAACCTCTCCCGCAGGAACGGAAGGATCATCACGATGCAGCGCGTAAAGGTCAATATAATCGGTTTGCAGACGCTTAAGGCTGTCAGCCAAATCCTGGCGTATCGCTTCTCTGCTCACCCGCGGGCCGTCTTGATTATGATGCGCGCCTTTTGTCAAAATGACGATTTGCTCGCGGTTGCCCCGCTCCTGCATGTAACGGCCAATGACTTCCTCGCTTTGGCCGCCGCAATAAATATGCGCCGTATCGATCGAATTGCCTCCAATGGCTAGAAAAGCATCCAAATTCGTTGACGCTTTCTCGTAAGCATCATGATAAAAGTAATCCGAGCCCTTCATTAAGCGCGATACCGGCTTTGGCGATCCCTGTATTTGAATAAATTCCATTAATCCTTACCTCCTTAGAATGTTGTATCGTTAAATGATGACACGTGTACGCTCATGAGCCGAAAGCAAGCAAGCGTCAACGACCTTCATATTGCTTATAGCATCAGCGCCGCCGAATTGCAGCTGCGTTCCGCCCCGTATAGCCTGAGCCAAATGGTCGGCCTGTGCGGTGTATGCGTTCACATGCGGCACCTCGACCTCGCGGCGTTCGCCTTTTGCAGTTACGAAGAAATTGCCGCTGCCCGGCTCTCCGGTTACGAAGGCGGATGGAACTTCTATGATGCCCTCCGTGCCAAGCACCTCCAGCGGGTTGCGGAAAGCCGCCCACATGCCGCAATCGAACGTCAGCGACACCGATCCTTCGAACTCTATCAATCCGGATGCCATCATATCGACATGATCATGCTCCGGCGAAAATAAAGCTTGTACCGTCACCGCTTCAGGCTCCTTGCCAAGCAGCAGTCGTGCCGCATTGATCGGATAGCAGCCGACATCATAGATCGAGCCGCCGCCCCATTCCTTGCGGTATCTCACATTTTCCTTATGCCCTGCGTTATTGAAGGTGAATGCGCTGCGAATGCCGCGAACGTCACCGATTTCTCCCGCGTCGATCAGCTTCTTGATCATGTCATACCTTGGATGGTATCGATACATGAAGGCTTCAGACAAAAGCACCCCAGCCTTCGCAGCCGCTTCCGCCATCTCTGCCGCTTCCTTCTCCGTCAATGCAAGCGGCTTCTCGCATAAAATATGCTTGCCCGCCTCCGCAGCCCGAATCGTCCATTCCCGGTGCAAATGATTTGGGAGCGGAATGTACACGACATCAATGGAGGGATCAGCCAGCAACTCTTCATAGCTGCCATAAGCTGTCGGTATTTCCAGCTCTTCCGCCGTTTTCTTGGCATTGTCCCCGCTGCGGCTCGCAATAGCAGCCACCTCGTTTAATTCAGAGCGTTTAAGGCCAGGAATAACCGCTCTCTTGGCAATTCCAGCGCAGCCCAAAATGCCCCATTTCAGCTTATCCGTCTTCATCCTAGCGTCACCTCAGCAATTATTTTATTATTATATTGTGATTGTAAGCATAGTTAGTCATACCGTTAGATTTCATTGCAGCTCATTAAACGCTTCTAAATAAAGTGGAAATGGAACGGTTAACTTATGCTTTCCTCTAGTTTAAAGTAGAACATTCAAAAATAAAATGATATTATTTTGCTATGAGCTATAACAATATTGTCATTGAGGTGAAACATATGCAAAGGCAAACCCTTCTGCTAACGCTACCGCAGAATCCGTTCTTTTGTTTCCCTGAATCAGTCGGCCACTACTGGGATCACCCCGAGCATTACTCGATGCGAAAAGCCGGCTCGTTAAACAACTTTAATATTCATTACGTCGTATCCGGCAAAGGGTATGTGGAATGGGACGGCAAAGTGCATACGCTTGAGGCGGGGGAGGCCGTGCTTTACTTTCCGCTGCAGCGGCAGCATTACTACAGCAGCAAGGATGATCCGTGGGACATTCGCTGGGTACATTTCTATGGTACCGGACTGCAGGATTATATGATCGAACGAGGCTTTCACAAAAGCCAGCTTTGGACGATACGCCAGCCTGCCGCTTGGGAGCAGGTGCACGAGGAACTGCTAGCCGAAGCCGAGACGCACCGCATGCTCCATCCGACCAAGCTGTCTGCCCTGACCTATGCGATCCTCGCCGTGTTTGTGGAGCAGGCTGTCCCGATTTCGGGCAGCAAAGCGAGCACATCCGGCAACCGCATCTTGGAGCTGCTTCCGCTCATGCAGCAGGAGGCGACGCTGCCCTTTGTGCTGGAGCATTGGGCCGAGCATGCCGGCGTATCCCCCTATTATTTCTGCAAGCTGTTCCGCAGCGTTATGGAAATGACGCCTATGGACTTTATTACGCGTTGCCGCCTTCAAATGGCGAAGCAATGGCTGCTTGAGCGCAAAGAGATCAACATCGGCCAAATTGCCGGCGATGCCGGCTATCCTAGCGTCAGCTATTTCAACAAACGGTTTATGGAGCATGAGGGCATGACGCCAACCGTGTATCGTCAGCTATATGGGGTATAAAATAAAGAAGCTGCGCCACTGGTGGGCGCAGCTTCTTATAGTTGGATCAATGTGCCGCCTTCATCAGCCGAGCGCATCTCCGCTTCAATTATTTCAAGCGTGCCTACCGCGCTTTCCGGCAAGCAGATCGATACGGGCGTCCCTGCTTCAACCGATTCAATAAAATATTTGATTTGGCGGTAATAGCCCATATCCTCTGACAATTCGGCGATAAAGCCTGGTTCCTTGTTCGGATTCACCTTCACTTGGCCATTTTCAAAGACAATATTGCCGCCTTCAAAATTAACCCGATACGTCATCGCGAAGCCAAAATCTCCCTCCAGCGTCCAGTCCGCTTGCGCATTCAGCACCTTGCCGTCGGGATAAATATAATTCGTGGACACCACGTCATAGCCGCTTCCCGGAATGACATTGCGCGCAATCGTCGATACCTTCTCCGGCTTGCCGAACAGCCAGTGCACCATATCCGCATCATGAATATGCATGTCGAGCAGACAGCCTCCGCTTTTGTCACCTTCGAGGAACCAGCCCTTCGGCGCACCAGAGCCCCGGAAGAAATAACCGCTGGTGACGGCTCCGAAACGTTTATCCTCTACGCTAGCCTTCAAATATTCATAGGCTGGCCAGAATCGCAGGCATTGGCCGATCATCAATGTTTTCCCCGTACGCTTTGCCGTATTCGCCATCCGCCAGCCGTCCTCTGAACTAGATGCAACCGGCTTCTCGCAAAGGACATGCAGCCCTCTCTCAAGCAGCGAGCAGGCTAGATCAGCATGCAAATAGGTTGGCAAAGTAATATCCACGACATCAAGTTCCTCATTCTCCAGCATCGCAGCAATATTATCGTACAAGTTGTAGGGAGTAAGATCGTAAACATCCTGCTCCGTTGCGATATTGCCTGATGCCTTGCCCTCCTTAAGCTCCTCGATCAGCAGATCGCAGATTGCAACGAGCTGCAACGGTGCTCCTTCGGCAGCAAGTCGAACATAATTGTCAAAGTGCATGCGTCCCATAAAACCAAAACCGATTAAGCCAACCTTTAACATGTCATTACCTCCCTGTCGATTATGAATTATGCGTTTTGACGGCCCAGTATCGCATCCATCGCTTTAGAAGTGTTGAATATGATCTGCTCTGAATGATGATTGTACGGCGGAATCATTTCACCTGTTACGTAATTGCTGTAGCCAATCGCACGAAGCGCCGCCATAACGGCCGGATAGTCTACGTCTCCTGCCAGCAGATCAACAAAGCCGTGCAAGCCGCCTGCTTGGCGACGGTAATCTTTAAAATGCACCTTTTTGATGCGGTGGCCCAAAATCCGAATCCACTGCTCCGGATAACCATTCTGCAGTGCATTGCCTACGTCAAAGTAGGAACCGACAAAAGCGGAGCCATGAGCATCTACGAATGAACGAAGCTCCAGCGGCGACAGCAAAAATTTGTTCCATACGTTCTCAATGCCGATGGACACCCCCGCACTCTCTGCAAAAGGCACCAGCTTCCCAATCGATTCAAGCGCACGGTCATACGCATATTCATAATCGGTAATCTCGCTACCCGGTATAAAATCTACGCCAACCGCGCCGGGAATAACTAAAATCGTATCGACGCCTAGAGCCGCTGCGAGCTCCAGCTGCTTCTTGCATACATCGATCGCTTTCTCCCGCGTTGCCGCGCTTTCGCTTGTCATCGGATATGACCAATACAATCCAGTCGCGAGGCCCGCAATTTCAAGCTCCGCCTCCTCGAGCCGATTTTGAATATCGCGGATTTCATGGTCCGTTGCTGCCAGACTTAGCTCGCCTGTTTCGTTTAAAGACAGCTCAATCCCGTCGAAGCCCGCTTTCTTGGCGGTCGTTATGCAATCGGCAATGGTGGAGCCGCCTTTAAACGACCAAATATTGATCCCTTTTTTCATTGGAAAGCCTCCTATGCTTTTAACTTATTACGAGATATTGAATGGTTTGCTAGTGCATGTGATAATACGTATATAATAAACGATTACCGACAAAATATATTTAGCCAATAAAGCGATTATTTGGACGATTCCGTTCTCTTTCTATCAAATATGCTATGAAAGGGGCCTGCCGCTTGGAGAAGCCCGATTCCCGCTATCCCAGCATTCGTATGACAACGTTCCGAGAGTGGTCGCCAAGCGTCCATTACGCGCAGTTCCAGCGCATGCCGACCGGCGTCCTTCCAAGACGCAGACTTTATGATTTTGAGCTGCTGTACGTATGCCAAGGCGAAGCGGCTACAACTATGCGTGGACAGCGCTATAGGATTGAGGCTGGACAGCTTGTCTTTTTGCCATCCGGCGTCTATCACCAAAACGAAGTCGTTTCGAGCCCTGACGCCCGATTTCTGGGCATTCACTTTGACTTTTTCGATGAGCTCGACATTCAGACGGAAGCCGACATGGTTGTAAACGAGGCGGCCGTTCAGCCTAATAAATTTACGCAAGAGCCTAGAATCGAGGGTTTGGCGCCGTTGTCCGAACATCCGGTATATACGCCCCCGCTCGTATGCGTCCAGCTCATGGAGCAGCTTGTTCACGAGTTTACGATGCGCCCGCTCGGATATGAGCTTGTCTGCAGGGCATTGATGCTCCAAATTGTTGCTCATTTGCTTCGGTCGCCATTATCGCGGACGTCCGGGCAGGCCTCCTTGCATGGCGGGAAGCTTGCTGAATTGATGGAACAAATTGAAGCCGAGCCTTCCGCCAGCTGGACAAACAAGGCAATCGCCGAAAAAATGAATTTGAGCATTGACCATACAGCCAAGCTGTTCAAGCAAATCGCCGGCATGCCGCCGAGCGAATTTGTGCAGTCCATTCGTCACCGCGAAGCGAGAAGGCTGCTTCGCGAGTCGGATCAATCGATCGAGAACGTCGGCATCCTTATCGGCTATACCGATATTCACTATTTCAGCCGAATATTCAGCCGCCATGAGGGAATCTCTCCCCGCGAATACCGGAAGCTGTCGAAGATTTTATAGGGCTTCTCATACAGCTCTTTCCTGTTGTCACCGGACTTCGCCTATCAATGCGAGAGCTTGGATGACAGCCATGTGGAATACTATCAAACTTTTTTCCGCGCCATTCATTTGGAAAATGATATTCCAAGGCCCTATGACAAGCCGCTGTTCCCAAATCGTAATATGCTTCGAGTCTATCCGCTCTCGTAATGGATTGAACTACTAAGCCAGCTGTATGCCGGAAATACGAGCCGCGACAACATTGAAGCGCATCGGCAGCAATTGCGTTTTCAGAAGCTAATTGGATTTTTGCTACAATGGCGGCGATGTCACGATTTTGTAGTCACGATGTCCTTTTCTCGGAATTTCACGGCTTGTAGAGCTGTGCTAAAGTAAAGGCATGACAATGAAAAGAGGGAAAAACGATGGCGAGAACGATACGAATTGGAATAATAGGAAGCGGCGGCATTGCTAGAGCGCATGCTTCTGCCTATAAAAAAATACCCCATGTCGAAATTGTGGCGGTAGCGGATAGCTTGGCGGGTAGAGCGCAAGCCTTTATCGAGCAGGAAGGGCTTGTCCATGCGGCTGCATTCGAGGATCACAAACAGCTGCTGGAGCTTGATCTTGACGGTGTCAGCATCTGTACGCCTAACTTCGCTCACCACGAGACTTCCGTAAACGCTTTAAACGCCGGCAAGCATGTTCTGGTCGAGAAGCCGATGTCTGTGACGCTTCAGCAGTCCATCGACATGGTTCAAGCGGCTGAGCGCAGCGGCAAAATGCTGACAGTAGGCTTCCAGCCTAGGTACGACCCCAACATGTCGTTAATCCAAGAAATCGTGCAATCGGGCAAGCTAGGCAACGTTTATTTCGTAGAGACAGGCGGCGGCAGACGCCGCGGCATGCCGGGGGGCACCTTCATCCGGCAGGAGCTGGCTGGCGCTGGCGCTATGGCCGATATCGGCTGCTATTCGCTTGATATGGCGCTAAATGCGCTTGGCTATCCGAAGCCGCTTACTGTATCGGCTTACACTTCCAATCATTTTGGAACAAATCCGAAATATCATAGGGAAGCCGCCAATTTTGACGTGGAGGACTTTGGCGTAGCGATGGTTCGCCTTGAAGGCGACATCGTGCTGAATTACAAAATCAGCTGGGCTATGCATATGGATACGCTTGGAGCGACTATGTTTCTCGGAACAGACGGCGGCCTTAAGGTTACGCCGGCAGGCACCGGCCCATGGAGCGGCGTATGGGATGGCAGCGTAGGCAGCATGACGCTTTATCATGATGTGGTAGATCAGCATATAGAATCAACCATTCCAGTTATCCAGCACGGCCTTAATCTGTTCGACGAGAAGGTTAAGGACTTTGTTGCCGCTATTGCGGACAATCGCCCTGCTCCTATCCCTGGCGCAGAGATTTTGTATAACCAGGCAATTATCGACGGCGTGCTCCGCTCTGCAGCCAGCAAGCGCGAAGTTGCAATCGAATTGCCTTAAATAAATGGCGGTGCAAGAGATCTTCTCTTGCCCGCCATTTTTGTATGTTCTGCCGCTGCTGCCGCATGCAAGAAGAAACGCGGATGCAAGAATTTTGGGGCGCTTTCCTCCATACATTAGTTTATCTCGCTTTTTACGAAAGGAGCTCTGCGATGTACGGTAATCCCATTTATTATGCGGCTACCCCCGCTCCATGCAAAAGTCTGCCCACCATTGAGGTTTTAGGCGAAGGGACAGTTGCCGCTGCTCCAGATAGAGCCTTGATCATTCTTGGAGCCGTTACAGAAGGAATAGCTCTGCAGCCGGTCCAATCCGAAAACGCACAAACTGTGACGAACATCATCCATGCACTGCAAGATTTAAATATCCCCCGTGAAAATATCCAAACGAACGATTATCGAATCGAAATCCAGTATGATTTTCCAGACGGCCAGCAAATTTTCAAGGGCTACAAGGTAACCCATCTGCTGCAAATCACCCTTGACGAGGTAGAGCAGACTGGAAATGTTGTGGATACGGCCGTTTCTCATGGCGCCAATACGGTGTCGTCCATTCAATTTTCCATTGTTCAAAAACAACGTTTTGAAAATCAAGCATTGTCGCTTGCCATCCAAAATGCCCAGCTTAAAGCTATTGCCATCTCGCATACGCTCGGAGCCTCCATCGCCCCATTACCCAGCAAAGTTCAAGAGCTGCCACGCGGCACCGAACCTATCCCCTTCAGGAGAGCTCTCCAATCCGATTCTATAGTTACGCCCATCGAGCCTGGGCAATTAACGATCTATGCTGCGGTTCGTGTGTGGTATTTGCTAGTCTAACGAATGAAACAAACAAAAAAAAGCCGTTCCGGGAAGGAACGGCTTCATCCCATTGGGCTGCGTATTAGACCGATGATATAATGCTGCGGTTGCTGTTTTTCGCAAAGTTAATAATGGACTCGTACTGTGTCTTAGCGATGCGGCGGTCAGACATCGGAAGTTGAGGGTTTTTGACAATTTCAGCGAGCTTCTTGAGCTCTTGCATCTCTTCAGGTGTCACTTTAACTGTTGTTTTCCCCAAGGCTCCACCCTCCTTAAACGTTTTTTTGGAGTGAAACTTTCATCTTAAACATTCGATTCCTTTGTTAGATAAAAAACTCGCTCCGCAAGGATCACCTTTTTTCATCTATGGTCATTATACGCAGCACTTAAGTAAACTTGCATATTATTTCGGCGGTGATTGCGGATTTTGATCATCCATTTCTTCCGGAAATAAATCTGCAAACTCTTTATTTTGCTTGCTCTTCAAGTAGGATAAGCCAGCATAGCCAGCCAGCAAAGAGCTGCTCACAACCGCAAAATTGTCCGTTGTGTTCGCCATGGATAGCGCGGTCTTCGCAAGTATTCCCGTTCCAATCGCGATCAGCAGATCGCCTAAAAAACCAAGATCAAAAAATATTTTCTTCTTCGCATTGCTATGGTTCCTGAAGCCAATGACGAAAATAACAAAATAGTACACCCGCTGTATCCATTTCATTAACCAATTCGAAGACAGCGTTAATCCAGCCTCATCATATTCTATGACGAGCTTTGGCAATTCGACAATCCCATTTTTCACAAAATGACCAATTAGGCCGCCAACCAAGCTCATGGAGATCGATAAGCCAAACACCTGAATGAATGCTTGAAAGCTGGAAATGACCATCGCCTTATGACCACCCTTCAACAACGCATTTCGTTCGGTAGTATGTAATGCACTACTTTCACTTTATGTCGCTGTCAAAAGGTTCACGACTATTATTTTAGCTCGCCCTCATCGAAAAGATCGAGCAGCATGCCGGGAATCGAGAAGCTCTGATTGTTCATGAGCAGTCGAATCATCTCATCTCCGATATCGTCCTCGCGCTCTTCCTTGATCGCTTCGATCTCGTTGTGGAGACGCTCCATCTTCTGATCCAGCGCGGATGCGGATTCCGCTGCCTCCTTCAGCTCTTCCAAAAGCTGCGGCGGAATGGATTGATGATATTTATAATAAATTTTGTGCTCTAGACTAGCCCAAAAATCCATTGCGATCGTCCGAATTTGCACCTCCACGCAGATGTTCTGAACCCGGTCTGATATAAATACCGGCACCTCAATGATCATATGGAGGCTTTGATAGCCATTTGGCTTAGGTTTTTTTATATAATCTTTTATTTCTAAAATGTTCAAATCACTTTGATTTTTCAGCATATCGCTAATGCGGTAAATATCCGAAATGAATGAGCAAGTAATGCGCAAGCCTGCAATATCCTTAATGTTGCTACGAATGCTGGAGAAGGTAAGCTCGGATTGCTTTCTGTACAGCTTCTCCAAAATGCTCTTCGGCGACTTCAAGCGTGAGCTTGTGTGCTCGATCGGATTATAGGCATGCAATAAATGAAATTCCTCTTTCAAAATTTCTATCTTCGTCTCCAGCTCTTGCAGCGCAAACTTGTACATCATCATAAAACGTGTAATCTGATTTTTCATTTCTTTCATTTTGTGCATTTGATCCATCACCATATTGCTATTTTCCCCTTCTATGCATCATATGTTAATCATTAAATAACGAAAATATTCGTCTCAAATGGGCCAAATCCTCCTGCGAGACGCGTTCGCTCATATAACGAATGATGGCCTCGTCGTTTTCTTCAAAAGATTTGATATACTGCTTGCCCTCGTCTGTAATTTCTAAATATACGACGCGCTTATCCTCATCTCCGCGATATCTTCGAATAAGCCCTCTCTCTACAAGCTTGTCCCCGATAAGCGTCACGCCGCCGGCTGTAATGAAAAGCATCTCGGCTAATTCCGTTGATTTCATTGGACTTTGGCGATCCAAATATTGAATCATTCTCGTTTGGTTTACGGAGAAGCTGCAATCGATCCCTTTATACCATTCGGCTTTCAGCTTTTTGTACACCCCTTTTAAAAGGGGAAACAGCTCCTTCCATTCATCGTATTCGTTCATCCTGCACCTCATTTCTTTTCCATTGTTGACTTATTAACCTCAATCTTACTATAATTGCGTTGGTAACCTAATTAATTTATAAAATAAATTCACTGAGGTGAATCGTATGAGCACGGATAAATATGAAAATGTTTCGGATTTAATTAGTGTTTTCCAGCGTTTTGGACGAGCAGACTGGCGTAAAAAAACGATGTGGGGCGGACTTAAGGCCAGTGAAATCCGATTGTTAGTATGTGTAAAGCAAAGCAACGACAAAGGCATAGGAGGCACAAACGTATCTGAAATAAGCAAAATGCTTCAAGTGACATCGCCTACAGTAACGCAAATGTTAAATAGTTTAATTAGCGCTGGTTACGTCATGCGCTCAACCGATAAGACCGATCGCAGAATAACGGAAATTACGTTAACCGACAAAGGCGAGCAGCTAGCCCAGAAGGCGAGTGAACGATTTAAAGCTATTTTCACAGGGATGATTGATCATTTGGGCAAGGAGCAAAGCGATCAGCTCGTCGGCTTGCTAAATCAGGTATTTGAATATCTTGAGTCAGCAAAAACGAACGATGAGATCTAAATATAGAAATGGGATTTCGTTGGAAGCATTGCTGCAAACAACGAAATCCCGCCGCTACGAGCCTCTCTTAATCATTAATTAAGAGCTGGCTCTTTTTTTAATGTATCCGTCTGTTCCACACTCGCTTTAGCTTTCATGTCATTGGAGGAACGCAGCGGAATTTCTTTCAAGAAAAACACAAGAACGAATGCAACGATCAGCAATGCCATACCGAATAGGAATACGACTGTAAGTGAATCGCTGAGCACTGAACGAACCATTTCGATAATATGCGTAAATAAAGGCTGAATTTGTTCAGGAAGAGTTGCGTGCAATTCCTTCAGCTTAGGCTGGTCAAGCAGCATTTGCGGATTGAGGAAGCTCGTCAGCTTCTCCGCTGTAGCAGGGTCTACCTTCGAGAGATCCGGTCCCTCTCCCGCTTTAACAGCTTCCGCAAGCTTGCTAGTTAGCGTCGAGTTCATAACTGTACCCATTACTGCAATGCCGATCGTACCGCCAAGGTTCCGGAATAATGTTGCCGTAGCGGTAGCTACACCCAGCTCAGAAGGAGCTACTGCGTTTTGAACCGTTAATGTAAATACAGGCATCGAAATACCAAGGCCGATACCAAATACAATCATCGCTGCAACCGCAACGCCAACATTGGTCATAAAGGCCATCATCAGCATGCCTACTACCATGAATGGCATACCTGCAAGCGCAAATCGTTTGTATTTCCCTGATTTTGAAATCCAGCGGCCCGATAACGTACTGAGGATGATCATCGCAATCGACATCGGCATATTAACGAAGCCTGAAGTGGTTGGCGATATACCAAGCACACCCTGTACGAAAAACGGCAAATACATCATTGCGCCCATCATTCCGGCATTCATGAGGAAGCCGATGGAATTCGAAATCGTAACGATGCTGTTCTTAAACATCCCTAATGGCAGCACGGGGCTTTTCGCTTTGCGTTCAACAAGCAGCAGAATAATTAAGAAAACGACCGCTGCTCCAAGCAAACCGATAATTTCGAATGAATCCCAATCATATTTAGTTCCTGCCCATGAGAAGCCGAGCAGAAGAGAAATAATGGTCAGCGATAGGAATAAGGAACCGAGATAATCGATCGATTCCGTTGTCTTGCGGACTGTTTTCGGGAACATCGACCAAATCATCCCAAAAGCGACTAGACCAAGCGGAAGGAAGATCCAGAAAATCCATTTCCACGCAATGTGATCGACCATAAATCCGCCAAGTGTCGGACCAATTACACTGGAGAAGCCAAAAATAGCCATCATTATGCCAGTCCATTTTGCTCTCTCGCGCGGCGCGAACAAATCCCCTACCGCGGTGACTGTGGCGGACATAAGAATACCGCCTCCTAAGCCTTGAATACCCCGATACGTAATGAGCTGAAATATCGTTGTCGAAGTCCCGCAAAGAAAAGCACCAATAATAAAGAGTACAATCCCGGATAACAGGAATGGTTTTCGCCCGTAAATATCAGAGAGCTTCCCTACCAATACAGTCGCAATCGTTGAGGTGAGCATATAGATCGTGATAACCCAAGTGTAATACTCGATGCCTCCTAAAATTGCAATAATCCGCGGCATTGCTGTGCTCACGATCGTCTGATTGATAGCGGCGAAGAACATCGCTGCCATCAGAGCAATCATGATTGTAACTTTTTTCTTTTGAGTTAATTGCTCCATTTGCCCTGCACTCCTAAACATTTTATTTTATTATGGCCTATTGGCAGCAAAACTACTTTTTCGCATTTAGTTAGGTTGCCAACCTATTATATGATGATACAATAACTTTAGTACTAAAACAACTGGCAAATCATTTTAGTTTAAACAGCATGGCAAAAAAAAACAGGCCAGAGTAATCTCTGACCTGTTTGCTTCTATATTAATCGCCTAGCGGGAACCAACCTGGTGTATGGACAATAGCCTGCCAGAGTGGCGTCGGCACGACCAAACGGTCTTGATCGGCTCTGCTTAGCGTTGTTTTTATTTCGGATTCCCTGCCCTCTGCCACCTTCTCGACCCAGTCCGGCTCAATGATGAGCTCGCGGCCAATCGCAACAAGCGGAATGCCCGTGTCAAGAGCCTTCAGCGCATCATCCGGCGTATGGATGGAGCCGACACCAATAATAGGCACCAAATGGCCAACGCGCTCTTGGATCCACTCTATGCGGGCTTTCGTCTCATCCGCGCCGCGCTTTGGCAGCGACCAGAAATCCTGCAGCGATACATGAAGATAATCAAGCTCCTTGACAACAAGCTCATCAATAAGTCTGAAGGTATCCTCCATCGTAATGCCAGGTGTCGTCGCTTCCTCAGGGGAGAACCGGTAGCCGACAAGAAACGGTCCCTTCGCATGCTTAGCTGTGACACGCTTTACTTCATCGACTACCGCTAGCGGGAAGCGCAGTCTTTTTTCAATACTGCCGCCCCATTTATCTTCACGCGTATTCGAATGAGCAGAGAAGAATTGCTGCACGAGATAACCGTTGGCGCCATGAATTTCAACGCCATCAAAGCCTGCTTCGATCGCTCTTCTTGTCGTTTCTCCAAAATCACGGATAATACCCTCGATTTCTTCATCCCTCAGCGCTCTAGGAACAACATTTTCTTTTTGCTCAGACGCTACAGCACTTGCGCTAACCACATCGCCATTCGGCACTAAATGAGGCGGGCATTCTCTACCCCCATGAAAAATTTGTAATACGGCTTTAGCGCCTTTTTCTTTAATTGTAGAAGCTAAGCTTCTTAAGCTGGCAATCATTTCGTCGCTATCACCGGCAAATTCCCCAGGAAATCCTTTGCCGTTTGGTGAAACATAAATGCAAGCCGTGACGACGAGTCCAACGCCGCCTGATCTGCGGCCATAATATTGAAGCTCAGAATCGGATACCGTTCCGTCTTCATTCGAGGAAAAATTCGTCATTGGCGCCATCACGACGCGGTTTTTTAAATCAACACCTGATTTCAAAGAAAACGTTTCAAACAATGGCTTATAATTTGAGTTCATTTCTTGCATCTCTCCCATTTCACATTTATCTGCTTGCATTAACTGTAACTTTTTTTGATACTGTAATATTAGTTTATACAGTTACTGCTGTCAAGCGAAAAAAAAAAGCATTTTGAACCGCTTGGCCCAAATGCTTTCTTAGTCTATCCGATTAGGCTTGCTTATATAAAAACGCAGTTGCAATTTTCGAACCGCTTCACAGCTGCTCTTATGCCGTCGTAGAAGATGACTTGCGATCCTTCAGCTTCGCCTTCATGCCCGTTTTCCCGCCGAACGAGCTAAATGCAAAGTAATAAATGCCGACAATGATTGCGGCTAATATAGCTAATGAAAAGAAAATATTGCTGTAAAGATAAGCCCCGCCATGAAGAGCGAACGGGTTAAAATGGATTGTCGTTTCCTTCGCGTCCAGCAGCTTCCCGATTACGCTTGTGGTCATCGCGCCAGAAATAAAGTTGAGCAAGGACATGAGGCCCATCCCAACACCGATTTGTTCTTTAGCGAGCGTCGACGAAATCGTATTAGAAATCGCAATTTGCATAAAGGTCTGGCCCAAATTTCCGAATATGAGCAAAAATAAAATCACATACGGCGATGAGCCTACAAAGATCGAGAGCAAGAGAAAACAAGTGAAGCTCAGCGAGATCGCCGTATACACCAAAAAGGAATTGCCCTTTTCATCTGCCAGCTTGCCGCCCCGCCGACCCATGAAGGCAGAAATAATCGCGGCCGGAAACATAATAAGTCCGATAATCGCTGGCGAAAGATTGTTCAGGCCCGCCAAAAACTGCGGGGTGACGAACGGCATAGTAAAGCTTAATACAGTTGCAAGCGCAGTAATAAGCAAACCGAAGGAATACTTTTTATTGATGAACAGGTTCGGTTGAATGAATGGCTCTGCTGCAGTCAGAATGCGTATAATGAACAAAATAAGCGTCACGACTCCGCCTATCATAAACCATACGTTTGCAAGCGAAATCGAAATGAGCAGCAAGGCAACCGAAACTCCAAGCAGGATGCCGCCTAAAAAGTCTATTTTTTGAGCAGCGCCCCTATGGTTGTCTAAATACTTTCTAAAGAGAGGCAGCATAAGCAGCGGAATCAACGATAACAGAAAAAGAAATCTCCAATTGATCAGGCTCGTAACCAAACCTGCAACAATAGGAGCAAGGGCCGTGCCCAGCGCCAATGCAGCAGCTACTGTGCCTAGCGCCCTGCCACGCTTCTCTGGAGAGAAATAGCGCACAGGAATAATCATCGCCGTAGCAGGGACAACAGCAGCTCCGCTAGCCTGCAAAATCCGTCCAAGTACAATCATCCAATATTCATTCGCGACAAGCCCTACGACTGAACCTAACGCAAAAAATATCAAGCCGAACGTTAATAAGTCCTTTAGCCTGTATTTGTCCGCAAGCTTTCCGTATGTAACGGAGCCGACTGCGTATACGATCATATAGCCGGTCAGCAGCCAGCTTACCTGAGATGGCGTAATGGCGAATTCTTTGCTGATAACCGGCATAACGACATTAAACATAGAAGCATTCATAATGGAGAAAACTAATGTGAACGCCAAAATAGGCATAAGCTTCTCGGCATTGTTCTTAACACCTGCGGTTTCCATTTTGTTCTATACACCCTTTCTATCTTAAAACCCATTATCGTTTGAATTCAAACTACATACGGGGAAAACATGCTTACAAGGTTGCTACTCGTAAGCGCTGATGATTTTTCTGAGTAACGTTCTTAAGGTGGCGGACTCTTCAACCGTTAGAGGCAGATTCGCTTTATCCTTCGCCTGCATGACGGCTTGCAAACTATGCTGATGCATTTCGTTTCCTTTTTCCGTCAAATAAATCCGCTTCATTCTCGCATCCTGCTCATGATTGTGCCGAACAACCCAGCCCTTCCTCACCATTCCATTTATTAAGCTGGTTACGCTCGATTTATCAATGAACAGCAGCTTCTCCAAATCGGCATTCATCGCCCCCGGCTTCATCGACAGCAGATGGAGCGACTGCGATTGCTGCGGAGTTAACCCTAGCGGACGCAGCGCCGTTTCTATCTCACGACGAATGTTAATGAAAGCGAGCTTAATGAGCAAAGTATTGCTATCCTCATGCTCCCAAGGGAAACGTGAAATATGATGATCTTTTCCCATATGGAGCTTCACACCCTTCAACTTGTTTGAATTCAAACTAATCATAAAAGGGACGATCAGATTTGTCAAATGTAAAAAAAAACGCCTCTTCGCTCCTACTCGTCCATGCAGACGGGGAAGCTGGCAGAGGCGCTTTTTTTATTTACTTTTGAAGGAAAGCAGTCAATGCCGCCGCATAGCCGACCAGCGACTCTTTCGCTTCAGGTGAAATTTGGGCTGCATGAGCGTTCTCCGCATACTCGGCGAATTTGTCCAGAAATTTCACAGCTTGCTTAATGGAGCCACTTGCATTTGAGAGCTCATAGTGATGCAAAGCTTGCCTCAAGCTGTTGGAAAGCTGATTAACAGACGGTCCGCTGACTGTTCCCGCGTTTATATACTGTGCAAGCAAGCCTTGCAGTGTCTCAAATGTAGGAGTTACGCTTATATGATATACAGCTTCGGCAGCATGTCCAGCCGCATCAATAACAGACACCTTGATCACATGCTCGCCTAAACGACCCGTTAATGGGATAAGTGCCGAAGTCTCGTAGACATCGTCGCCCCAGCTAAAGGTCTGAGCTGAGATTCCTGATCCGGCATCTTCCGCTTGCAGCTCAAGAGCAAGATTCTCTGTATCGGCGAAGGACGTAGCCTCTCCGATAGAGGCGCCATTGCCGAGCAACTGAAAGGAAGGTGCATCGCGATCGATAGCAATGATCAGCTCCTTCTCAGGCTCAGCGATTCCTTCATTAACATATCGGTAGCTAAGCTTATTCTGTCCATCCTCGGTTAGCATAATGGGATTGCCCGAAGGCGATTCTAGCCATTCATCAGAATCATTCAAGCGGAATTCCAGTCGGCCTGCGCCTGTTTCTGCATTAATGGCTTCAAGCTTGACGGCAACGCTGGACGTATACCAACCACTGGCAGTTTGTGTTCCTTCAGCCTGTGCTGTCAAATGCGTCAATGCATTCGGACCTACTTCTGCGGTCGTGATCGGCTGTGTGCGAACAGGTCCCATAGCATATTCATCCGCTCCGATATCACTGACTGCTCGAGGTTGTCCATCCATGTCGACTTCAAGCGGATAGCTGCCAGTTGCGGCGTCGATGGCAGGGCTCTCTGAAGTCAGTCTATATAGCCCATTCTGACTGACAAGGAGCGGATCGACCTCCCAAATCTCGGACGTGCTTCTCGGAACGTCGCTCAGCACGTCGCCATAGCCGATATTGCCCTCGTAGAAGGTATTTGTCGACTTCACGTCGCTGTACAACGATCCACCCGTGCCGATGACGATATTATTGGCTACCACACTGTCCACCGGTCCGTAAACGTAGCTCTTGCCGACAACGATTCCGAGAGTTCCGTTCACGATCGTATTATGGAATACTTGTGCGCGGTACACGCGCCAGTGCCTGGTCAGCACCGTCGAGTCATACTGGCTTCCGTCTGGCCCTGCGTCGTAATTCGCCCCATCGATATGGATGGCATTATTGATGTTATGGAAGTAGTTATTGTAAATTTTGTGGTCATTGCCATAGATGCGGAAGCCGCCGACGTTAGGCTTATCTCCGGTACGGAAGAAATAATTGCCATAATAGCTGTTTTTATGCCCGTGGCGCGCGGTTACTTGGCCTCTGTTATCAATGAAGGTATTGTACCGAACGGTGTTGTTCCCGCTCTTGACCGAAATGACCTCGGGATCGCTGTTTAGATTGACGAACAGATTGTACTGAATCGTTGCGAAGCCGTTCGACATCGACGAGCCGGACAGGCCGACTCGAATCGTCTCGCCGCCGTTCAATGACTGATGGGCGGCGTCATGGAAGTAATTGTATTCAATCACGTCATATTGCGACATGACCTTGCCTTGGAAAGCGATCATTTGCCCAAGATCAGTACGAGGTCCGAATTCATTGCGGTCAATCCGGTTATGATGGTTTTCGTCTCCTGTGAGCTGCACCCACTTCAAGCCGCTCGGATTGCTCGTCGGCGCAAGGGCAAATGTATTTCGGGTCAGCCTAACATGATGAGAGTTGTTTATGCTGATGGCAGTTGACTCTCCAGTGAACTTCATCCCTCGCAATACGACATGCGAAGAGTTGATCACTGAGAAGCCTGCGCGTCCAGTGATTGTCGCTTGCCCTTGATTAGCCGCCATAATAGTAATTGGGCTGCTCTCGTCCCCGTGCTTGCCCTCGATCCGAAACGATCCGCTACGGTCGTAGGTTCCGTCGGCAAGTAAAATCGTCGTACCTGGAGCAGCATCATTGATAGCGCTTTCAAGTTCATCCGTATTGGATACATGCACATTACTTGAGGTTTCGGCTACCTCTTCATTTACCCCTGCGCTGCCGGATACCGGCAAGCTCCAAACTAATGCGGCGAGGCAAAAGATTTGGATGAGGCAGATCAATCTGGATACTCTCATTCTTCATCATCATTCCTTTCAATAATGTGGCGCTACCCATGCGGGACTAGACCGAGATGAGCCTTGCCTTCTTTTCGGATTCCCCCTTTTCTCGTTGTTATAACCAAGTATATCGAATCATGTGAATGTGCAGGTTGTGTTTCCTTGCGACCGAAATGGACTTTCTTACGATTATAACGATTGCCCGCCATCTACCGTAATCATTTGACCCGTCATCGAATCTTGCTGCAAAACAGCGGTAATCAAGCCTGCGATATCTTCGGGTGTCGAGATGCGCTGAAGCAAGATTTGTCCGGCCAGCCGAACCATAATCTCTTCACGACCTTCCCACCATCTTGTCGCAACCGCGCCTGGCACAACGCAGCACACTCTAATTTCAGGTGCTAGCGCGCGAGCTAGCGATTTGGTTAACCCATGCACAGCTGCTTTGGATACGGCGTAAGGCAGCGACGAGCCTAAGCCTGTCACTCCTGCAATGCTGCCAACATTAACGATAGCGCCTTGTTTCTTTTCCTTCATATAAGAACTGACAGCACGCGCGCAGTAAAACATCCCTTTCACATTAACGTCGTAAAGCTCATCCCAATCCTCCTCCTTTACATCCTCTAATCGTTCAAGCGGGATGTGGCGCGTAATGCTTGCATTATTCACGAGTAAATCAACGGTGCCAAAGCGCTGTACAATCGTATTCACCATTTCTTTTACCTCATTATCCTTTGACACATCCGCTTGTATCGCGATCGCCGTTCCGCCCGCCATTCGGATCAGCTCGACGGTTTCTTCCGCATCCGCTTTGGAACGCGAATAATTGACCGCCACTCGGACTCCCTTGGAAGCTAACGCCATACTTGTAGCTCTGCCTATACCCGTTCCGCCGCCTGTAACGAGTGCAGCCTTGTTTGTTAAATCCATCCTTCATCTCTCCTCCGACTAATTCTACGCTGCCATCCCGTCCCTATCCCTAGGCTGTCATTGGTTTTACATCCATTGTAATCAGACTTGGGTATTATGTATAATGATCATTAAAGATACTTAGTATCATAAATAGTGATAGCAAAAGCGGATATTTTACGTTTCGAATTGTGGGGATGGTGCTGTCGATGGAAAGTGCAGATTTACGCGTATTTCATATGGTTGCCCGCGAGGGCTCCATCACTAAAGCTGCTCTCAGGCTTGGCTATGTACAGTCTAACGTCACCGCGAGAATTCGAAATCTTGAAGCGGAGCTGGGCACTGCTCTCTTTCTCCGCCATAACCGAGGAATGACGCTTTCCTCAAGCGGCAAAACGCTGCTCGCCTATGCCGATAAAATTATCGGCCTGTTAGAGGAGGCCGCTCAGGCGCTCACCTCCTCGGATGAACCTAACGGTCCGCTTACGATCGGCTCAACGCAGACGGCTGCTGCGGTTCGGCTGCCAACGCTGCTAGCCGACTATTATGGTCAGCATCCAAAGGTACTTCTGTCGCTGACTACCGGGCATTCTCAATCCTTAATCGAGAAGGTGCTTCAATATGAGCTGGATGGCGCTTTTATCGGATGCGAGTGCGAGCATCCTGAGCTTAGCTCCTTTCCCGTATTTAATGAAGAGCTTGTCATTGTATCGCATAACGCTGTAACCAGCATTGAAGAAGCGTTGACGAAGCCTGTCCTCGTCTATAGTAAGGGCTGCTCCTATCGGGCCGTTCTTGAGAAATGGCTGCACGCAAGCGGCTTAACCCATCCGACAATGATGGAATTTGGCACGCTAGAAGCGATAGTAGGCGGAGTGAGCGCTGGACTAGGCATCTCGTTGATGCCAAAAATCGTCGTCGTAAAACAAGAAGAAGAAGGCGCTATCCGTACGCATGAAATTCCCGAAACGATCAAGTACATGAAGACGGAATTTATTACCCGCAAGGACTCTTTTGTCAGCAGCGCCTTGCTCGCATTTATAGAAGCATTGCCTCGCGTAACCAGCGAATAAACGAAAACCACGAAGTGCGACCTATCGCTCTCTCGTGGTTTTTCTTATTCTGGCCTATCCTTGTAGTTCAAATGTTTCATTTTATAGCAATTTGGTTATACACCATTAACTAGATTCATATCATTTAATAGAATAGTAGTTTTCATTAGGGAGGATTACAAAATGGAATATATACTTAACAAAACATTTAAAGACGAAGAGGTTTACTTTGACGGATCGCATTATATTGGCTGCTCATTTACGAACTGTACGAACCATATCTCGTCCCTTCGCTTCAATTATGACCGCTGCACATTCTCGGGCTCAAAGTTCAAGCTAAGCCGCAGCTTGCTTTTGCTGCAAAACGTCTACTCCCTGCTGCCTTCTTCTATAGCGATATCGCGATGAAGCGTATAACGAAAAAAATTCAAACGAATTGCGGTTTGCAGGATGTTAGGAGCTTTCTGCCTCATATGAGGTGGGAGCTCCTTTTTGCTTGGAACGCTATTTATCATAAATTCGTAGTGCCAGTCAGTCGCAAGACTGACAGCTATTGCGACTAATGTCTAAACAAAGATGCAGACTTAAGGATGTTTTTTCCATTTCTCTCACGCCATACAATAAATACATCAAAGTCAATCGGGACAGATAAGGAGAAGCTACAATGGTTATGGATAGAAATAGGAGTACAGTTATAAAGGCAAATCCATCCGTTCGTTTTTTTGAAGGGGAAAAAGGGTTAGTGCTTACCGGGTTGCTTGGCTTCCTGCTTGCAGGGATATGCGCCGTATGGGTATTGCTTTATGGAGGTCCCGTTTCACCTAATGGGAATGTATCCGATGCATTTTCCTTTAATGCAGCGCTTGGCATCTTTCTGCTGTCAACGGCGGCGATCATTCCTTTTGCCGCGATGGGAACAAAGAGCAGAGCTTTCTTCCGATGGTCTTTCATCCTGCTTGCGCTGTATTCTTACTTTGCAGAAACGATGCAAAATTTTCGTGGCGTGAATCCACGCTTTGTGCAAGACGGTAAGCCATTTGACGTCACGGTCGGTTCCATTTTCTCTTTCGTAGCGCTGATGCTCGTCCTTTATTATCTGTTCTTAGCCATTCATTTTTTCCGCAGAAAAGCGTATTTGCTCAGGCCAGAGCTAGTGGCTGGCATCCGATACGCAATGATCGCTATCCTTTTCTCGTTTGCAGCAGGTATTTGGATATCTATAAATGAAGGCCGACTTGTCGGTACTCACGGTAACATTATTGTGCTACATGGCCTTGGCTTCCACGCGCTGCAAGCTGTACCGGTAGTCGCATGGCTTACTGAACGAACTTCCTTTTCCGCTAGGGCTCGCAGCTTATGGATCCATATGACAGGAATCACCTTCTTGCTCGGTTTAATCGCCATTGGCTGGCAGACGTATCTTGGTCGAAGCATCGTCGATTGGTCAGCCATTTCGCTTCTCGTCTTCGCGTGCTTCCTGATTTCACTCGTTTCGGGAGGTTATGTGCTTTATAAATCGACTTTAGGCTCGAATTTTAATAATAAGAAGGTAATAAGGAATCAATAACGTTATCTAAATGGACACAAATAAAAGCCAAGCCCATGGTTTCGATCATGGGCTTGGCTTTTATCGAATTGATCAGTTAATTGATGCTGCCTACAAGCTTCATTACCGCGTCTCTTGTAAGCTTGTTGCCGCCTGCTGCAATAAGGTTAACGGTCGCATGCGCCAATGTAAGCGGGATTTTGCAGAAGTCGAGAGCCGGTCCGCCCTTCAAATCTACAATGTAGGAATCAGCTAGCTTTAGATTGCGCCGCGTATACTTGATCATTTCCTTCGTGCCCCAGCCATCAGGAAAAAAATCTACGCCGCGTTCCAAATCTTCTTTACGATTGCGCAAAATATTGACAGCCTGCAAGCCTCTGCCGAAAGCAACCGCTTTCTCTTGATCTGATTTTGTTCCGTCAAACCAGAACCAGATTTCAGACAACATTTCCCCAACCATGCCAGCAACACTATACGTATAACCGTCCAAATCCTCTTCCGTCCGGATGTTCCAGCTTACATGAACCCATTCGGCCATCTGCTTAGCCATCTTGGAAGTGTTTAGGTATACGACATCAGTGACTGTAGGAGGACATAACAACGCCCATTCATGAATTCGCATCGTCACATCGGGCAATATGTCACGATAGGGGAACAACAGCCTTTGAGATTCGGTAACGACATCCTTTGACTCGAATGCAACATGAATGCCATTCAATAGCTCCACTTTCACATCGTCCGCAAGCGTCTCATGATCCTCGATTTCATCAATCGCACGCATACACAAATAGGCTGCTGCTACTGCTTCCTTTAATCCTTCTTTTAGACGATTAATAGGAATATAAAAAGTACGGCTCGTTTTCTTTAACATGATCATAGCATCATTCAAAATAAAAACTCCTTCATTATGGCAGCTTCGCTTTTAGCTTGGTTTATCGTTAATAATATAATACCATACATGTATTTAGATGTGCACCGTTACTGCGATTTACTGCCGTCAGCCACATCTGATTTGGGAGCATTTGTAATGAACACTTTAAAGTAGAAAAATTTGATGTTTGGTTATTTATATTTTTCCTTTTTTCAAAACGATTATGTATCATTTTTTTCCATGTATTTCACGCCGATTAAAAGAAATAAAGGACTGGCTTAATCATCATTACCCAATTTGGTCAGCCTTTAACCAACATACACCAGTTGTGTGTTGTTAGAACGAAGCAAAAAGAAACCGCTCTTCTCGTGAAAAGGAAGCTTCAAGCAACCATTCAGGAAGAAGCAGTTTCTTTTTATATAAGCATGTTAGTGGCTCATTAGAATAATCATTTAAACGATTTATCTAGCTTTTTAAAATATCGCTGTACGGTTGCATAAGCAAGCTTCGGTCTGCGGTAACGGTCAACGATTCCTTTACTGTTCTGCGTGCCAGCTCTTGTTATTAGCCAATCCGTTCCCTCCGTTACTCGGCAATCGCAATATTGCCAAATGAACATGCCCGAGATGAATGATCTCGACGTGTAAGCCGATAAATTCGCTTCGATAATGTCCGCTTGCCGCTCCTCAGTCCCCCGAACTCTGCTTGCATCCCGATGGCCGTAATAGCCGTCTCCGCCGAACTCGCTCATAATCATAGGTTTGCCTAGGCCGCCTTTTGCGTCTGCCCAACCTCGCGCCAAATCGCAAAGCTCGCCTGGATCCTCATCCCCGTACCATCCGGGATATAAATTAAAGGAGACGATATCCGCCAAATCGAAGCATAGCTCACTTTCTCTATGGTGAGACGCAAAGGTCAGCGGCCGACTTGCATCAAGCGCTCGTATTTGCTCCAATTGCTCTTTGTACATTTCCCGGCCTTTTGCAGTATTGCTAGCGCATTCATTTAGAATCGCCCAGATAACGATTGATGGATGGTTATGATGCTGCTCTACCATTTCGCGGTTTACCTGCTCGCACTGCCAGCGGAAGTTAGGGTTGCTCATCTGCTCCAGACTAAGGCCACGCGCATGGTTTTCTTCCCACACTAAAATGCCTCTTTCATCACATAAATCGAGGAAACGCTCATCGCTAGGATAGTGGCTTGTCCGAACAGCATTACAGCCCATATCCGTCATTAAATCAGCATCAAGAGCCATTAATTGCAACGGAATGGCGGAGCCCACCATCGGATGATCCTCATGCCGATTCACACCTTTAAATACGATGTCTTTACCGTTGAGCTGTATTTTACCATTTGCCGTCGTCACTACACGGAAACCTACCCGTTCAATTAAATCGTCAGCTTCTTTCCCTTCAACAATAAGCTTCATTCTAAGCTCATAAAGTTTGGGACTCTCTGGCGACCAAGCATCCACCTCTGGGAAATCAAAAATGCCGCTCAACATCGTTTCGCCGTCTGATTGCAACTTGCCTTCTCCAAGTTCATACGGCTTGCCGTTCAACTGAAAGCTAAGACGATAGGAAAGCTCTAGATTATTAAGCTTATGGATATAGGCTTGAACCGAAGCCTTCCAAGCACCATTTTCCCAGATCGGTGTAAAAGCGATTCGTTCCACGTACTGGTCTTTAATTTCTTCCATCGCCACAGGACGATTGATGCCGCCATATGTATAATAATCATTTGGCACATGCAGCGCGGAAAATTCGCCAAAGCTATTGTCAACAAGCACGACGAGCTCATGCTCCCCCTGCTCAACCTCATTTACGATCGCATGAAATGCGGTGTATGCATTATAGTGCTCTGCTATAAGCACCCCGTCAAAATACACCCGGGCTGTATGGCTAACGCCTTTGAACACGAAGCGCAGCGCAGTTTTCTCCCTAATCGTTACCCGCTTCCGGTATGCTCCTCTCCCTCGGTACGTTAGAAATTCAGGATGCATTTCCCAGCAGCCTGGAACGGTCAGCTTATAGGGATAAGAGATCGATTCAAGGCTATCCCCATCATCTTTAATAGCAGTGAAATCCCAGCTGCCATCAAGCGAAAACACTTTCCGAAGCTCATTCGTCTGGAATAATCTAGTCATTCGTTCTCCTCCTATTTGTTTCTGCTTGGCTTTCTTCGGTATGCCGTTAAAAATATTTCTGTCTCGCCATGCTTCTAGCCTTTTGGAATCTTTGCCTAATAGGTTTAGTATGACATCTAGCATACAAATCCTTCAATCCCATTATGAGGTTTATCTCAAAAAATAAAAGCATAGCTTTAGCAGCACTCCACTCTAGCAATAACCTTTAGGTTATTGACTTACCTTCAGATCACTACTTTTCCTTCCTCCGGCTATCGATTATACCTCATATCTACCATATGGTATTTCCGGATAACAGCGCCAGAAATAAGAACAACGGCGGATATGAGCTGCAGTTCCGTGAAAAAACGGGTGGCGCCAGCGCAGCTATTTATCCTTCCGATTACATTTCTGAATCACCGGAGTTTCCCGTGCTTTTTCCCGAGACATGGATTAGGCTGAAGCGATCAGGCGACAACTTTGCAGCCTTTAGCCGTACGGGAGAGGAAGAATGGAAGCTCTTTGCCGCACATCATTTGAAGCTTAACACTACGATTCAGCTTGGTTTGGCCGTTACAGCCCATCATAATGACGAAACCGTTTTAGCTTTTTTTAAAGATCTCACTTTAACCTAATAGCATGCTTCCCATACGAAATAGCCATTTTTACCGCAGCCCAAAAAACCTTGATCCATCATGGCAAGCCATGCTGATCAAGGTTTTTTCCTCCTTCACCGCATTTCCGTCAGCCGATTCTTTCGCACGCCTTTTTCCGTATTTGCTTAAGTGGGAGCCAACCAACTGTGAAAAAAACGATTAAGTGTACTTTATTTGAATGCACTTGCGCCGCTTTAGACATCGGTTTTATAACTATAATGTACAGTTATTCGCTCATTGCTCTAAAAGGAGGTTTTCGTTATGAGTACGGTCTATTATGTGGCGGCGAACGGAAGCGACGATCATCGTGGAACTGCCGATGCCCCTTTCCACACTCTACAGAGGGCGCAGCTAGAAGTTCGAAAGAAAATCGAGAATGGCATGAGCGAGGATGTAATGGTGTATGTGCGCGGCGGCCTCTATGAGCTTGAATCCGCCCTGCGTTTCAACGATAAAGATTCCGGAAAAGACGGATTTGAGGTCCGCTATTGCAGCTTCCCCGGCGAGGAAGCCGCTCTCGTAGGCGGCAAACGGATCACAAACTGGGTTCCATTTAAAGAGGGCATCTGGCAAGCCCATGTTGATAAGGGAATGAGCTTTTACACGCTGTATGCAGATGGTGCCCGTGTGAAGCAAGCAAGGCTGCCCGCAGCAGGTTACTATCGAACAGATGGCCTTCAAGCGAACAGTGATGAGCGTTTAAAGCAGCGAGGCATACGTATCCGTGCGGAAGATATGCCGCTTCACAGCAGTCTCGCGGGCACGCAAGTATATGTCTGGCCGGGAGAAGGAGAGTGGAATTGGTTCTCGGAGACGAAGCCGGTCGCCTCATTCGACCCAGAAAATCGATATGTGCAATTCGAGAGCCCCACCACTTGGCCGGTCGAGGCAGGCTCACGATATTTTTTGCAAGGATCGTTAGACTTCCTTCAATCTCCAGGACAGTTCCACCTGGATTCATCCGCAGGGATCGTTTATTATTGGCCGGAAATTGGCGCTGATCATCCGAATGAACAAACCATCCTCGCGCCAACAGCCCAACGGCTGCTGGATATCAACGGGTTGAACCACCTGCAGCCCGTGCGCAGCTTGTGCATCTCGGGATTTTCGCTCGCATGTACCGATTTTTCGCGCGAATATCGGATGATGGATGATAACGTAGAGCAGCCCGAGCATCGCGAAGGCCTCATTTATATTAATCATGCAGAGCATATTCGGATTGAAGGCAACAAGCTGAAGCATTCGGGGAGCTGCGGCATTTATCTGGATCATTATTCGAAACATATTACAATAGACAGCAATGATATTCGGAATGTTGGCTACATCGGCATCAGCTTGAACGGATTCGCGCCGGGAGCAGGACCATTCGATAGCCCGGCTCACTCCTATACTAACGCCTATAATCACATCACGAATAACCGTATCCAGCATGGCGGCGAGCTGGTTGGACACGGCTGCGGCATTCTGCTCTATCAAAGCGGAGACAACGAGATTTCAAACAATTACATTGCCGATATGCCTCGCTACGGTATATCCATGAAGGGGCTGCGGCATAAAGTAATGCCAGCTGAGCTTTACGGCATCGCGGTAACTTGGAATAATCACTGGGGTTTCCTGCACACCCGAAACAATCGGATCGCTTGCAACGACATTTCGTTTGTTATGACGGACAGTCAGGACGGTGGTCTAATCGAGGCTTGGGGTACTGGCAGAGGCAATGTCATACACAGCAACCACCTGCATGATAGCGGCATTCATTTCTCCTTTGGCTTCGGCATCTATTTAGACGACGCGGCGGATGATTTCACCGTTACGAACAATGTCATTCGAAACCTATTCAGCACAGGCGAAGGCAAGCTGTGGATGCTTATTTTCTCGAAGGGAATCGGCAACCGGATTAGAAATAACCTTCTTGTGTCCAATCCCGATGCAATCGCCGCGATCGGCTCTCAGGAGATGGCAGGCGAAGAAAATAAACAAATCGCTATTGCATGCAATATCATTTACAATTCGGGTTATCTATATTATTTTGTAAATTATAGCGAAGAACGTTTTGCCGCCGCTAACCGCAGCCTTTATTGGAGAAACGGCGAGCCGTGCAAGGTCGCAGGCAACCTGCCTCTGGCTTCCTCCGGGCAGGATCGGCTAGGTAGAAAGGAATACGACTGGGAGCAGTGGCGTTTGCTCGCAAACGGCAAATACGATGGAGAAACGCTCATTACGGAGCCGCTGTTCATGAATGCCAATGAAACTGACTATAGGCTGCACCCTAAGTCGCCCGCCTACTCATTAGGCTGGACCGACATCGAGTTCGCCAATATCGGACCCAAGTAAACAGATTTTTGACACAGGGGGGCTTGGATCGGATGAAAGTATTCGGGTTTTACAAATCCAAAAAATATTTGCAGCGAGTCATGTTCTCCATTACAGCTTCCATGGTGGTCGTGCTAGCCTTGTCCGCTGTATCTAACACTTACATTCTTGAGAAATCAGTCAAGGGCATTCAAGAGGAGTCCAATCTGAAGGTACTCTCGCAAATTCAATATAATCTCTCCTACATGAACGATATCATTACCAGGTTATCCAATTTCGTCTATCGCGATCATTTCCTTATCCCGCTTATGTTTAATGACGAGCTGCCCAAGATGGATTTCATTCGCGGCCATCGCCAAATGTCTAACATTATGGAAAGCTCCTCCTTCCTGCACTCCATGGTTGTCTACAATAAAGCTCGGTCGGAGCTGTACGGTACGAGCAGCAGCCTCCTGCTCGATGGAGGCATCACGGAAAAGAAGATTAGAAGCGTCCTGATGGACCCAAACCATCCACAGCCTACCAATCGCCTTATTCCGATGAGCCTGGAGAAAGACGATGGCCGTATCGATACGTTTGCCTTTATCGTAACCGATTCTTTGAAATCGTTTACAAGCAGCCAATCCGCCATTATTTTGTTCATCAAATCCGATTGGGTGTTCGAGAGCTTAAAGAAAATGAACGTTGCGAGCAGCCGTGATCAGGGTGAAATTTATATTCAAACGCAAAATGGCCAATTATTGACCTCAGACCCAGGCGCCTCCTACATGACCAACCGTGATCAGAACCGTATCAAAGAAATCGTCCAAACCGGCAAAGCCACAGAAGACCATTCAGCCGGCTTCGTCATCGACGATCAATCCGAAGAGAAAGAAATGATCACGTATATGGACGATGGCCTTGGCGCTTGGACGATTTTATTCATACAGTCCTACGACAAGATGATGGAGGAAGTAACGAAGACACGCAATCAGTCGCTGATGATATCAGGCCTGTTCCTGCTCCTTGCCGTCGGATTTTCGATTTGGCTGTCCTATAAGCTCTATAATCCAATCGAGAATATGCTTAAGCGAATCCGGCCGCATCTGCCCGACGAGCGAAGCTCTGGCAAAAGCGCCCGCGACGAGCTTGGACTTATGAGCGACAACTACATGCGGCTGTCAGAGAAGCTGAATGAGATCAGCTCCGAGCAGATCGTGAGCAAATATTATATCCGAAGGTTTTTAACCGACAGCCAGCTGTTCTCGCATCATGACATGCAGCATCTCATCGAGAAGCATGAGCTCAATATATCGGTTAAGGATGAGCTGCTTGTCTGTGTAATGAAAATCGATAACTTCGCCATTTATGATAACAGCATGACGGGCTCCACTAAGAAGCTGTACAATTTTGCAATCGTAAATATTGCTCAAGAAATGATGAGCAGGCACTATCCTTGCGAAGCCGTCGAAGTTAGAGGCGACCATGTCGTGCTTATTCTCTCGCGAAGTATGTACGATGAGAACATGCTGTTTGAGCAAGTCCCCCCTCTGCTTCGCGAGATTCAAGATACGATCGAACGCTATTACAGCATCTCCCTATCCTGCGGCATCAGCGATGTCATCTCGCAGTACCCTTTCTTGTCGGCAGCTTACACGCAAGCGCTGCGCCTCAGCCAATATATGATCGTGAAGGGACATAAATCAATCATTACAGCAGAGGACATTCAAATGAATTTAGCGAGCAAGCAAATGTCGCTGCCGGATGCTATTGAGCGAAAGCTAGTCGAAGCGCTTAAGAAGGGCCAGCTAACCAATGTCGGCACCGAGCTGGAGAAAGCCTTTTCCCTCATCGCCGGATTTAATTATGACGACATGGTTCGTACCGTATCTAATTTGGCATGGGTAATAAAAAATGCGGTAAGCGAGATTAGCGATAATCGGCTGGTCGCCTTCCACGTCGATATCGACTATATCCATCAGATCGCACAGGAGAAGGAAACGCTCGAGGAAATGTATCTCTCGCTCTTGTCGCTCTGCGCCAAAATCTGCGAAGGACAGCGGCCTGCCAATATGGAACGAAACGAGATGATGCTGGAGACCGTCAAGGAATTGATCGAGCAAAAATTTTCCGATATCAATCTGAGCCAGCAATCCATCGCAACGAGCGTGAAGCTGTCCTCTGCCTATATCGGCAAGCTGTTTAAAGAGAGCTATAAGCTGTCGATTACCGAATACATCAACGAGGTTCGGCTGAATCATGCGAAGGCGCTGCTGGAGCAGAACAACTATACGATTGCGGAAATTATGGACAAATGCGGCTATGCGAATCAAAGCTACTTCTTCCGGTTATTTAAAGGCAAGGTAGGCACGACACCAAAGGAATACCGCATGAAAAAATCGATCTCATAAGCTCCATAAAGAAGACAATAAGGCCCTTCGTTCACTGCTTCCAAGTGAACGAAGGGTCTTTTATCGCTGCATCATACCGACTAATCCGCGAATTTTCACAAAATCGAATATTTTACACTCCCCAATTACAGTCATTCGCAAAACCTATTCTACCCAGCTGCTTTTCTGCATGGCATGATGGGCATCAGAACCGAGACGCTTCAGATGGAGGAGATTGCAAGTGGCCAAAATAGCGCGTGAAGCAGCAGGCACGAAGGCGGAGAAACGGCCGTCAGCACCGGGCTGGATCAGCAAAGAATGGAAGCATCTGACCAAAAATCGTGAATTGCTGCTGCTGGCAATGCCCGGCATATTATTCAAACTCGTCATTGCCTACATCCCCATGATCGGGCTGATTCTAGCCTTTAAGTATTTCAGGTATGACCAAGGCATCTTCGGCAGCAAATGGGTCGGCTTCGCTAATTTTGAATTTCTATTCAAGGCGCAGGATGCCGTACGCATCATCCGAAACACCCTGCTCTACAATATTTCGTACATCGTGCTCGGAACGCTCGCTGCTCTGCTGCTCGCACTGCTGCTCAATGAGCTGAGCGGACGGCTGATCAAAATTTATCAAACTACGATGTTTCTGCCCTACTTCATCTCATTTGTTCTTGTAGGCTATATTACGAACGCCTTCCTAGATCATAAGGGCGGTTACCTCAATACGATAATCGGCTGGTTTGGACTCGAGCCGCATAAGTGGTATTTGGAAACGACGCCTTGGATCTTCATCCTGCCGCTTGTCGCCTTATGGAAGGGAATCGGCTTCTCGACGCTCGTCTACTACGCAGGCATTACCGGCATTAACACCGATTATTATGAAGCCGCTAGACTCGATGGCGCATCGCGCATTCAAATGATGTGGCGCATTACGCTTCCGCTGCTCAAGCCGCTGGTCATCATCCTGTTTATTCTGGGACTCGGCAACATTTTCCGCGGCGACTTTGGCTTGCATTATTTTGTGCCAAACAATGTAGGACCTAACTTCCCGACGACGGATATTATCGACACGTATGTATATCGTGCTCTGACGAAGCTTGGCGATATTAATTCCGCAGCAGCGGTCGGTTTCCTGCAATCGGTCGTTGGCCTTATTACCGTCGTATCCGCCAACTATCTTGTGCGCAGGGCAGATAAGGATAACGCACTGTTTTAAAAATGGAGGAGTTTCGATATGCCAAATACTAAAGGCTTCAGCCTCATGAACGGTTTCATAAACATATTTTTAACCGTATTGTGCCTAATGATCGCCCTGCCGTTCGTTCTGGTCGTCATTATTTCACTGACTTCCGAGAACAGCCTCATGCAAAACGGCTATCAATTCATTCCGAAGGCATGGAGCTGGGAAGCGTACCGCATCGTGTTCGAGAAGCCAGATCCGCTGCTGAAGGGCTACCTTGTCACCATTCTTATTACAGTTGTCGGCACCGTCATATCGCTTTTGTTGACTGCGATGACTGCCTATCCGATCTCGCGATTGGACTTTCGATACAACAGGCCGATTACCTTTTATATTTTTTTCACGATGCTGTTTAATGGCGGACTTATACCGTTCTACATTATGATGACGCAATATTTGCATTTGAAAAATTCGCTGCTTGCCTTAATCATTCCGACGCTGCTTAGCCCCTTCAATATTATGATTATGAAAGGCTTTATGGACAAAATTTCGAAGGAGATCATTGAATCGGCAAAAGTGGACGGCGCCAAGGAATTCCGAATCTTCTTTGGCATTATTTTGCCGCTGTCCACGCCTGCTCTCGCAACGCTTGGCTTGTTCATCTCCTTCGGCTATTGGAATGAATGGTTCTATGCGCTGCTGTTCATTGACAATGATAAGTACATTCCGCTTCAGCTGCTGCTCGTCCGCATTTTGTCCCAAATTGAATTTCTGGCTAATTCTCCGCTGGCTGAGGTGGCTGATAAGCTGGCTTATGCCAATTTCCCGACTTTATCCGTTCGAATGGCAATGGCTATACTTGCCGGCGGACCGATGCTCATCATATTTCCTTTCTTCCAGAAGTATTTCGTGAAGGGTATTACAGTAGGTTCCTTGAAAGGTTAAGGAATGACTATTGTGCCATATACAACACAATTGATAAATGGAGGGTTCTAAAGTGAAAAAAACAAAAGTATCCCTGCTGGTCAAATGGTTTGCGGTCATTTTATGCCTTGCGATCATCGCGGCATGCTCGAACAACAGCAACTCGCCTAACGCGACCAATGCGCCAAGCAATGCTGGTAACGCTGGCGAGGAAACGCCGGATGCAGCCGCTTCTGAAGCGCCTTCCCTTCCGGAAGTGGAGCTCACCTTCATCTATCCGGTATCCGCAAATCCCGGCCCGGACCAGAAGCTCGTTAATGACGAGATCAACAAATATTTGAAAGAAAAAATTAATGCGACCGTTGACCTTAAACCGCTCACATTCGACGAATACGAGCCTAAGCTCAATGCGATGCTGGCGGCAGGCGAAAACTTCGACTTAGCTTGGAGCTCAAAGGGTTGGCTCGGCAATTACCAGCCCTACATCGACAGAGGCGCTTATTTGGAAATTACAGAGGATATGATTGGCCAATATGCAGCCGAAGCCCGCGCCAACATACCGGACAAATTTTGGCCGGATATGCTTGCAGTCGACGGTAAAGTGTATGGCTTCCCCATCTACCAAGTAGCAGCGAAGACGAAGAGCTTAGTCATTCAAAAACGGTTTGTCGATAAATACAATCTGGATGTTAGCGCGATCCAATCATACAAGGAGCTCGAGCCGTTTCTAAAAACGCTGAAGGACAATGAGCCGGGCATTATCCCTCTCGGACTTGCGCAAAACTCATGGGGCTTGTACACAGACCGCACAAAGGTTGGCGAAGGAATGGTGCTTAGCTACGCGAAGGATGATCCAACGCTTAAATATATTGGCAGCTTGCAAACGCTTGATGAGAAAAAATCGTATTTCGATACGATGCGCAGCTGGTACCAAGCCGGTTATATCAATGACGATGCTCCGATCATCCAGAACATTAATGATCTAAAGAGCAAAGGCAACGTTGCCGTCGCCCTTGAGTTTACATCGAAGCCGGGCGGAGAGGTTGGCGAAATGGCCGTTAACGGCGGCAATGAAGTCGTCTATGCGCCTATATCCGACAGCTACTTTACGGGCATTGCCGGAGCAATGCATGTTATTAACAAAGGCTCTAAAAATCCAGAACGCACATTGATGCTGATCAATTTGCTGAATACCGACCCGTATTTGTACAATCTGATCTGCAATGGGATTGAAGGCAAGCATTATAACAAGACAGACGATAAATATATCGAGCCGATTAAGGATTCCGGCTATGCTCCGAACGGCGACTGGGTATTCGGCAATCAGTTCAATGCTTACCTCAAGCCCGGCCAAGCAGCGGACACATGGGAGAGAACCATTGCGCTCAATGACAGCGCCATCGTCCCTGCTACAAGCGGGTTTGGCGTGAACGAAGAGAACATAAAGGCCGAGATCGCTAACGTAACGGCGGTAAACAACGAATACCAAGTTGCGCTGGAATCCGGTTCCGTCGATCCGGCGAAGGAGCTTTCGAAATACCGGGAGAAATTGATCGCCTCCGGGCAAGAGAAGATTGAAAAGGAAGCCGCGGCGCAATGGGATAAATTCAAGCAAGAGAAAGGTTTAGTGAAGTAAACGAGGGCTTGTGAACCTGGAGAAGGCCCATACAAAATCGTATGGGCTTCCCTCTTGTCCATTCCTATCATCCATTAACCTTTAGCAAATAGCTCTTTTGCTTCATATCCCATATAGAAGAACATCTCTCTCGCGAGGAAAGGAAGCTTAGTACGCAGGCTCTTGTATACGGTCGTCTGAGTTGGCGAGGAATAAGCATCCATTCCCAGATCGCTAGCCATCGCAAGAGCGCGCTTCATATGGAGCGGATCGCTTACGATTGTGAATGTCTCGAGTTGTTTCTGCTTCGCAATTGCATAAGCATTCGCAAGGTTTTGTTCCGTAATGCTTGATTCACTCTCAAGGAGAATATCCTCATCGCGCACCCCATGCAGCAAGGCGTAGCGCCTTGAAGCCTCTGCCTCAGACAGCCCATCCCCTTCTCCGATGCCGCCGGTTACGATGATCAAGCGGGTATAGCCTTTGTCATACAGCGAAATCGCATGATTTAGCCTTTCCTTTAGAACCGGTGAAGGCTCATCGCCCCAGACTGCCGCTCCAAGCACAATAGCAGCGTCTGTCTTCCTTAGCTCGTTCACATTGGAGAAGGACATGATGCTGTACGCTAAATAAAGGAGATACAGAACAAACAAAAGAATTACAATCGCCGCTCCCTTGCCAAGCCTTCTTATCATGATTACGTCCTTTCTAATAGAATAATAGATTCATATTATCATATACGGATATTATCCGAACAACGACCCTTGTATGAAACGCTTCCCCTTTGCTCTTCGCCGCACGCAAAAAGACACGCCAATTTGGCGTGCCCCTTGTTAATAGCGATATCACATTTATTTTTGCGTTACCGACTTGAACCATTCGTTAACTTCCTTCGTAATTTGGTCGCCGCCATTAGACTTCCAGCTGGCAACGAATTCATCATAAGCATCGACTGGCAATTTGCCGTAGATGATCTTGTTAAAGGTCTCCATCTCAGACTGGCGCAGAAGGTTCCATTTCGAAATCATCGTCGGCGTTGCCGCGCCGGTAAAGTAATTTTGTTTTCGGATATCCTTTTGCGACATAACTACCTTCGCTGCATACCAGTTTTCTGGTTTACGGAATTCTGCAAGCTGTTTCTCGTATGGCGTCTCCGGTTTTTTGCCTTCGGCCAGTTTAACCAGCGTTTGCATGTAAAGGTTTGGTATGCGAGCAGGTCCGGTAATGTATGGGAATTCATTAAAGAAGTCTTTGATTTTGTCTTTATTGCTTGTCGGCTCGCCATCCACGATATCCCAGTCATACCCTTGGGCAAAGCCATATTCGAATTTGCTGCCGACTGCCGGATTCGCTAGGTTATCAAGCAGGAAGTTGTAATAAAGGAAAATCGCTTCAGGATGCTTCGCATCCTTATTGATCATAATACTGCTGTTTACACCGGAATTTTGCCATTTGGTGCCCATCAAGCCATCTGGCCCAGCAGGAACAGGATATGCTTTATATTTTGATCCTGGTACGTTTTTCAACAAATCCGGAGCCGGCCAGTCCGGCACCCAGTTCGCGCCAGGCAGGATGCCTGCGTTCCCTTTAGTCCAGATTTCAGCAGATTTTCCTTCATCCCACAAAGCCGCGTCAGGATGAATATAACCTTTGTTCATCCATTCTTGAAGCTTCGCAAGTGCATTTTTAGCGCCAGGATTAATGGAACCATATTCAAGATTGCCATTCGCATCCTTGTTCCATTGCTCCTCTACCGTGCCATATGCTCCGAACAGCCAATCCAGCGAGCCCATCCATGTGTTTGTATTATTTTTCAAAGAAATGGCAAGCGGATATACATCTTTTGGAGCCAATCCGTCCGGATTCTCGTTTTTAAATTTGTCCAAAACGACTTCAAGCTCCGCAATCGTCGTTGGCGCTTTCAGGTTCAGCTTCTCCATCCAATCTTCCCGGAACCACAGCAATGTATTGTCATTGTCCGTATATTCAAGGATCGGGAGATTGTATTTTTTGCCGTCCCGCGTGAACGGATACCACAATTCTGGATTCTGTACCGTATGTTCCTTCCAAATTTGGTTGGCATACTTTTCGAACAGCTCATCGATCGCAATAAATTGACCGGAATCGATCAGTTGGTTAGTCAGTACAGCGTCGGTTGGTACGGGTACAAAATCAGGCAGCTTCTCTCCGGACGCGATAGCAAGCTGCAGCTTTTGTTTATATTGATCGCTGCCTGCCGGATACCAGTTATCTTTATATTTCAATCCAAATTGCTCCAACATCCAGCGGTCGTGGACATTGTTCTCCTTCGTTTCATCCTTAATATACTTCTTCGGCATTAATACGGTGCTAATCTCAATAGGCGGATCATATTTCCCAAGGTCAAACCCTGTCGCGGCTTCGGTTGGTGCTGCGCTCGCTTCATTCTTAGCGGTGTTTCCTTCTTTTGCATTCCCTTTGCCCGCATTATTTCCGCTGCAGGCCGTAATCACAACAAGTGCCATAACCACGAGCAGCAGCCATGGTTTTCTGAATGTACTCATTTTTCATTTCCCCCTACGATGTAAGATCACTACAGTGTAACTCTACCAACTAGCCGGGTAGGGGATCTATATGATTATGTTAGTTTTCATAAGAATCTGTTAGGCTGTTATTTCCGTCTCGATAATCTTGAGGCGTCACGCCAAACTGACGTTTAAACACTTTTATAAAGTAAGCAGGGTCCAAATAGCCGACCTCCGTGCTGATTTCGTACACCTTTTTTTCAGTTGTTCGAAGCAAATGGCAGGCACGGTCCATGCGGAGAGAGGACACAAAATTGCTTATGCCTTCCCCGGTTTCGATCTTATAAATTTTGGATAAATGCGTAGGATGCAGGTTCACATGATCGGCCAGCGTGCGCAAAGAAACATCCAGATGCAAGTTTTTCTCCACAAATTGCTGGGTCTTCGTCACATACAGGGAACGGAAATCTTTAACTTCATTCGATGTTTCCTCCTTCAGCTTGCCAAGCACGCCAACGGACCACTTGCGTAGCTTGCTTATCGAGCTGAAAGCCTCGCCGCTCTGCAGGGGCTGGATATCCTCTCCCAGCAATTTAGTCAGAGTACGGCCGTTCCGATGCGCAAGATGAGTGAAGGAAGACGCGATTAAAAATCCCGCCTCCATGCAGTGCTCCAAAGATTCGGACCATCGCTCATCCAGCTCTGCGAACACGGTGGCCAGCTTATCCTCTGCCGCGTCCCAGCGTCCGGCTTCCAGCAGGTTGATCAAGGTTGGAGGCTGATAGATGGCATCAAGAGCCCCTTGAGAATCGTTCTGTTCCAAATCGCCTACGCGCATCACAAATTCGCGCTCTTCCCCAACGATTTGCATAAAATAGCTAGAAGCCTGCCGGTAACGCTCCGAAAGCTGCTCCGGCAGCTTGAACCACTCTGTCATCACAATCGACAGCGAGCCTTTCAGAAATTGCTTGACCTTATACTGAAGCTGGATGGCAAGCTTCTCCAATATCGTTTCCTTCCCTACATCAGAGCCGCCTTCCTTAAGCTGAACGAGGAAAGCAAGGTACCCATGCTCCTCCTTGACGCCCCAAACCACGGCAAATTCTCCGATGATCTCCTCAGCCATGTTGACGATCGCATATTCCATAAGCTGCTGCCCGTTGTTTTTATATTGCTCGAATTCCTCCTCCATTCGAACGAGCAGCAAGGCGCTGTCACCGCAGCTGAATGGCAAGCCGTAACTCGCAAGCTTCCGGTTCCATTCATCAATGGACATCCGGTGGCCATGCAGGGCATCCAGAAGAAGCTGGCCGCGCAGCAGCGGCAAATTTTCCCGCAGCGTCGTTTCTGTCCGTTCGAAGGAGCTAATACTCTCCCATTCTGCCGTCAATTGATCGATGGCCGTCTTCACTGCGCCAAACAATTCCTTATCGGTCGGCGGTTTCAGCAAATAGTCCACCGCTTGGTTTCGGAGCGCTTCCTTCGTAAATTCAAAATCGGAATGACCCGATAAAATGATGCATTTTATTTTTTTATCGCGCAAGCGAATTCGCTCGATGAGTTCTATACCCGTCATCTCAGGCATGATAATATCCGAAATGACGATATCAATCGGATGCGTCTCCAAAATTTGAAGCGCCTCGCGGCCCGAGTATGCTTTATGAACCTGCTCTATACCAAGTGTATGCCAAGGTTTATGCATGGATAGGTTATCCACCCAGTGGGCTTCATCGTCTACTATGATCATCTGCATGTTATATATCCCCTTTTATCAATGGTTGTTGAAGTTGTTGACCAGAGGCCGTCTCCCAATTGATCTCTGTCCGAAAACCGCCTAGATGTGATTTCGAGAAATAAACATAAGAATTTTCACCGAAAAGATGGATAATCCGCTGATTGGTATTCCAGAGTCCGCAGCCCATTTCCTCTTGCAGAGGCTCATGCATTTTACGATTTAGCGCCTCCTGCGGCTCGGGATTCATACCTGGACCATCGTCATCGATAAATACTCTGCAAAAGCCGTCTGACATTTCGCCGGTAATTCGAATTTCACCTGAAGAATAGGACTTTCCTACTCCATGGATAACGGCATTTTCCACGATCGGCTGCAGCATCAATCGTGGAACCTGTTGACCCAGCATCTCCTCGGGTATATCGATCGTGTAATGAATTCTCCCGTTGCGAAGCTTTTGAATTTCCAAATAGTTTATGATGAGTTTAATTTCATCGCTAAGCGTAGCCGTCGGTCTCTCCATTCGAGTCGTGTAGCGATAGTACGAGCTTAAATTATAGGCCATCGATACGACGGCTTCCTCATCCTTCATCTGGGCCATATTAATAATATAACCGAGACAGTTGTATAGGAAATGGGGATTTATTTGGGCCTGCAGCTGTTTTAATGTCGCTTCCTTCACTCGCAGCTTTTCATTAAGTACGTTTTCAATCAGACTTTGAATTTGCCGCGACATGTCGTTGAATCGATAAAACAAAAAAGAAAACTCATTGTTGACGTTCGACTTGATCTGAACCGAGAAGTCACCACGCTGTACGCTTTGCAAGCCCCGAATCAGCTTTCTGATCGGCCGCTGCACGTTCCGGTAAAGCAGCACGGAGGCAGAAATGCCTACGACAAACAGCAGTACCATCGAAACATAAAATAAATTGCGGCTGAACGATATCGGTCCCATAATTTGATCAACCGGAACAATATCGACTAGATGCCAATCGAGCTGTGGTGATTTCACAGCGCTGACCAAATAATTTTCACCACCCAGCCTCACGACCTGCTGCATCGAGTCTTCAAGCTGATGCCCATCCAAATATTGAATCAGCTCATTCGACAGCGCCTTGGATGCGCTGCGATTTAGAATCGGAGTTTCACCCTTACGGTAAAATATCGGATCGCCCTGTCCGCCCGCTTTATATGTATCCAGCATGTTTTGAATATTTTCATGCCCAAAGCTGGCTTCAGCCACTAGATTGCTTCCCCTGAGCGTCCCCTGTTGGCCAAATGAATCCGTATAAAACCAATGAAACGATTTTGGTGTCCCTTCCGGAACGCTTTCGCCGTCACCGTAGGTCCATTTTCCCGTCATATTTCTTTTGAGATAGTCCTCATCATACGAGGCAGGGTTATTGTAATTCGAGATGATCGATTTGTTTTGCTGGGAATATACCGTATATTTGACCGGCCAAATATTCATAACCCCTGACTGCAGCGCCATCTTCTCCTGCACCACATATCTGGTTTGCATCCGATCATAGCCATCATCCCAAATATTTAAGCCATTGAACTTCTGCACATTCGGGTCTCTTGAGAACGTAATAATAAAGTCCATCGTTTGATTGATTCTTGAATCGATTTGACTCGATAAGAAAGAGAGCTGCTTCGTATTGGAAACTTGAAGCTCTTTGCTGATTACATCTAATGCTATGCGGTTGGAATAAGTAAACATGATAATAATCGGAATGAACAGAATAAAGATCAAACCGTTCATTTTGGCAAATAAACTGAATTTTGCGCCCATTTTTCTTCGGATAAACGACATCCCTCTACTAAGCACCATAACTGACCCCTCCATGAAATGTCCCTAACAAAACCCTATCGATCCTAACAATATCCTATAGTTCGATGGCTGACCTTGTTGTTACTATATATATCAGGGTTTCTCAGAATACACAAATGAGTTTTTAGGGAACAGGAGAGAGATATGGACGCAAACACGACTAAACAAATGAGCCTCAAGAGCACTCGGCGCGAGAAAATCAAAGGCGGATACAAGCAGCCTTGGATGCTTCACTTCATGGTTCTGCCGGCTGTCCTATTGGTTTTCGTCTTTTCTTATCTGCCAATGACGGGAATCGTAATGGCGTTTCAAGATTATAAAGCAGGGCTAGGCATTTCCGGCTCCCCATGGGTAGGCTTAAAGCATTTTCGCTATATGCTGGAAAATGAATACTTTTTGCAAATTACGTGGAACACCCTGTTCTTTGCTTGCAGCAAAATTGTAATGAATTTGTTTATTCCGTTTATTTTCGCCTTATTGTTGAATGAGGTTAGAAATATGGGATTGAAACGAGGCATTCAAACGTTAGTCTACCTGCCTCACTTTCTTTCTTGGGTCACACTAGCAGGAATTCTCATCGATGTGCTTGCTCAAACTGGGCTCATCAACCAATTTCTATCGCATGTATTCGGAATTAAGCCGATCTTTTTCCTTGGCGACGGCAATTGGTTCCGATTTGTTATTATCTCCAGCGACGTGTGGAAGGAATTTGGTTTCAACACGATCATCTTTTTAGCTGCGCTTGCAGGCATTAACCCCGCTCTTTACGAAGCCGCAGAGGTTGATGGGGCGACCCGCTGGAAGCAAACGATGCATCTGACCATCCCTTCCCTCGTACCGATCGCGATCGTTGTTGCGACCTTGGCGCTAGGCAATGTACTTAATGCAAACTTTGACCAGGTGTTCAACTTGTACAGTCCTCTGATCTATCAGCAGGGTGATATTATCGATACCTTCGTTTACCGTGAAGGACTTCTGAGCGGGCAATTCAGCTTCGCTACAGCGGTGGGCCTGTTCAAATCACTCATCAGTCTTATTTTAATCATCATATCCTACCGACTTGCCTATAAATTGGCCGGCTATCGCATCTTCTAGAAAGGGGGACCTCCTATGTACCACAAAACGTTATCCTATCGTATCTTCTCCGTTTTCAACAATGTCTTTCTGGTTACGATATCGGTTCTCTGCCTGCTGCCGCTCTATCACCTTCTGATGGTATCCTTAAGCTCAACCGCGCCCGCCAACGCTGGCTTGGTTACGTTTTGGCCGATCGGATTTACATTTGAAGCTTATGCCAAAACGTTTGATAACGCCAACTTCCTATCCTCCCTATGGGTATCCGTGCAGCGGACCGTACTCGGAACGGCGATGGCGATGTTCGTTAATCTCATTGCGGCATACGCCCTCTCCAAGGATACCCGCGTATTCCGTGCACGCAATATTTATCTTTGGTATTTTGTCATTACGATGCTGTTCAGCGGCGGCTTGATCCCAGGCTACATCCTCATTCTGAAGCTTGGCCTGATGAATTCACTGTTCGCGCTTATTCTTCCAGGCATGGTAGCGGTCTTTAATATCATTTTGCTGCTTAACTTCTTCCGAACCGTGCCTAAAGATCTTGAAGAAGCTGCTTTTATGGATGGTGCAGGCCACTTCCGATCATTCTTCACCATCTATCTGCCCATCTCCTTGCCAGCCATTGCGACGGTTTCCTTGTTTACGATGGTGGGTCACTGGAACGCTTATTTTGACGGTTTGATCTACATTAAAGAAGCAGAAAGGCTGCCGCTCGCCAGCTTCATGCAAACGATTATCGTGCAGGCCGATTTGACGAAGTTTGATCCGGCTATGGTTGCCAATATGTCGCAGCGAACGATCCGAGCATCGCAAATTTTTATCGGCGCTCTGCCCATATTACTCGTTTACCCTTTCCTGCAGCGTTACTTTGTTAAAGGCATCACGATTGGTGCCGTAAAGGAATAGCATGCCGTAGGAAAATGCAAAAAAACCGCATGTCGCCATCGCGCAGCATGCGGTTTTGCTATTATCTATTCGTAGCCGCCCTCTGCTTCAGGCAGTTTTTTATATTCTTCTTTCTCTGCAACGATATGCTGGATAAAGTTTCGCAATTCCAGCAGCTGCTTTGCATCGCTTGTAGGGTCACAGTATTGGTCTGACCAAGAAAATTGGTTCGTTTCTCCATTTACATGAATTTCCCAGCTGTCCTCGTTAAAAGGAGTAGCCTCGCAATTTATTTTGGCGGGCACTAGCTCTTTCTTTCCCATTATGTTTATTTCTCGCATTTTCTCATAAATGCTCCGCATCTCATCGACCGTTAATGTTATTTTTGCAGAAGCCGTCCCATTCATGATTAAATCCTTTGTGACCGTACCTTGGAAGGTGTTAATTTCATTTTTATTCACCTCGCCGTAACCAAAACGAACCATGAAATTAAAGTTGCCCGGCATGGCTTTAGGCATCTTGTTTGCTTCACTTGCCTTTACCGCTGTTTGCTGCTCGATGCTCGTGCTTGTTTTCACTTCTTTTTCCGTTTCATTCTCGGCACTACAGCCTGTCACCCACAGCAAAATAAACAAAATGGCGTATAATCGCTTCATTATAATGCCTCCATAACATAGGTCTATTTTCTAGACTTATATCTGTAAAATGAGCTAGCTGGTTGAAAATAGATCTACCTTCTAGCTCTATTTCTTTGAAATGATCCCCGAATGGGCATTTTGTGTAGCCTAGCGCCAGAATAAGTCTAATTTCTAGGCTTATTTTTGTAAAACTAACTAGTTTGGAAAGAATAGATCTACATACTAGCTCTATTCCCGTAAACGGCTTGCACGACGCGATAGTTAGTTACTTATAGGCATCAGCGCAAGCATTCAGCCACGCTCCAATATTTAACATAACGAGGCATTACCACATAATGTTGCAAAATCACTATACTTAAACACAAAAAAGAGGCAGCAGCAAAGGTTGTTACCCCTTTGCGACTGCCCCTTCAACCTGCCTTATCCTTCTGACTGCGCCAGCTTCACCAGCAAGTGAGACAGCTTATGCTGCTCCTCCTCGCTTCCGACCTTCCAAAGCTCCTGCAGAAGCTTTTCTTCTCGATTACGCGGCTCTTCATGCTTCGCTAGATAGCCTGCAATCTTCTGCGCAACTAAAGCGAGCTGTTCCTCGTTTAAACCAACAGTCTCTGCCAGCTCGATTCTTTTCGCTAGATAGCTTTTGAATTCCGAGAAATTTTGTAAAATCTCGTCTTTTTTGCCCGAGTCCATTCGATCCAGCGCTTGATCCACTTTCCCGAGCGCCAGCTCGCCGTCTTTATCTACGACATGATTAATTTCCGACATAACAATTCCTCCTCGTTAATGGGTTCGTTTTGTTATTCTTATTCTAATACCCTATCCCATCGCAAACCAATCACTTCCATGTCCTGCGTTAGTGTTTTTTGGCATGCACAGCACAAAAAAACCGCCAAACGGCGGTTTCCTCTCAACCTAGTTTCTATGATAAGCCTTGCAACGGTTTATCGCGTTGCAGCAAACGATCGATTTCACCGTTACAACATCGCTTAATTCCAAATTTGATCCAGCTTTTTCGAATAAAAATGTATCGCTTTCTTATAAGCTTGTATGCCTTTATCTTCACTCGTATCTGCTAGCTGCTTTAATAAGATTTCCATCGCTTGTCCGTAATCCTCCAGGTTGTATAGCGTCATCGCATAAAAAACCTGAAACTCTCTTCGCTCTGGATATTCTTTAATTGCTTCTTCAAATACGTTTATGGCATTTTCATACATGCCAAGAGATCGATAGGTGCTTCCGAGCCCTAACAAGGCCCCTTGCCTCTCTTCCCCAGACAAGCCCAGCTCTAATGCAATAATATAATAAGATACGGCTCCTCTTTCCAATGTCATGACATCATGAATCCAAGCAAGCTGATACCATACTGATGGGTTACGAGGCTCTTCCCTCGCCAAATCAAACAGTATCGTTTTTGCTTCTTCCAACTGCCCAGCTTCCCTTAATTTAATCGCTTTTATTAAATGGTCCATTCTATTCATCCTCTATCTGAAAAATTAATGGCTGCTCGCTTAATTTATCTTTGTAGCTTTGCGCCATTACATTAACGCCATCCTTAATTGCACCGGATTGTCCGGCTAATATTGCCGCTCCAGTTGCACATAAATCTTCCCACATTCCGCTAGGAAGGTACTCACGATCAAAGTAAGAAATCATTTTTGTGTTCGCATATTTGGCATAGTCTTGCGCAACGGCGCCGGCATCGGATGAAATGCCAATCAATCCAGCAGGGAGGTTGTTGGATGAAGCGATGCTATCCACATTTTCAGGTCTCGCGATAAAGTCAAGAAACTGCAGCGCTTCTTTCTTTATTGTTTACGGTAATTGTCGTTCTCGTTCGTTGTGAAAAAGGAAGGTGCCGTATAGTCGAAAAACTGTCCAATTGTCCAGCTGTCTCTGCCGGCAATGTGAATGCCAATGTGTCCTGCATCTTTCACCTTTGTCAGCGCATCTTCAAATGCATGCCATGTAGTCAGCTCATCAATATTAATATTCAGCACTTTCATCATAGCGCGATTGTACACAATGCCTGCCACATCAACGTCAACTGGCAGTACGTAAATTTCACCGTTTTTATTTGTAATTAGAGGTTGAATAGACGGGTTAATGGCAGAAAACCAAGCCTGATCATTAAGCAGCCTCAAATATCCGCTATATCTTGCAACTGACCAGCCATGCGTAGTAAAAAGATCCGGCAGCTCATTGCTTGCCATTTTTAGTTTCATAATTTCTTCGTAGGCCGAACCTGGTGAGACCGCTTCCACTTCAATGCCGGTTTCAGCTGTAAAGGCTTTGCAGATCTTAGCAAGAAGTTCAAATTGCATGCCGACGATGTTCGTCATAAAGGTAAGCCTAACGTCAGACTTTGGAGCACCCGGCGGTGAGGTGGCTTCATTAGCGTTGGCGGGCTTTGATGAACAGCCGGCCAGTACCGACATCAGGACTAGTAGGATGGCAATGTTCAAGTTTAGTGGTTTTCTCACTATGAACCATTCCTCCTAATTTTCTATTCCGTGACATGCCATTTCATTTTAAAGCGTTTTTATTCTTCTGGCTATTGATACAAAACTATACTAGCAGAGCTCATTTCTACACCTATAACTTGAAATACTTCAGCCTTAAAGCGTCGGATTTTTTGCAAAATCGGAGGGATAGCTTCCTACTTCCTTGAGAAAAAGCTTGGAAAAATATCGCGTGCTGAAATATCCGACTCGAGCAGCTACCTCCTTGACCGGCATTTTAGGATGATCGTAAAACAATTTTTTGGCATGGGCGATACGCACCTCCGTTAAGAAATCGATAAATCTCATGCCTTTCTTTTGATGAAAAATCCGACTCACATAATTGGCTGTCACTTTCAGGTGATCAGCGATTTCCGATATGCTAATTTCCTTCATATAGTTTGCCTCAATATATTCGACGATTTGTTCGATTAAATCGGAGGTATCCGCTCTCGTATGTTTGATGTTCCCGCCATATAGCTCCAGCGTTCTGAGCATGGAGTACAGTCCTTGTTCAGCCTCGAGCAGACAGCCAATGGAACAATAAATAAAGTCAGCAATTTTGGTGTTATTATCCAGCCGATCTATAGAAGTATTTTCTGCAACTATTTTGCGAATTTCCTTAATTTGATCCGAATAAGGGAGCAAGAGCTCATCTTTATAGCTGTCACATAGCTCTATAACCCTTTTGCAAAGCTTATCCATAACGGGCACGTTCGCTATTTGCTCCAAATCGTTTAAGCATTGTTTATTTTGAAAGCCTGATAGTACCCTCAAATGCTTATTTAACTTCAGCTGATCGGACTGCCTGTACAAATCTGCGAGGTCCTTTGTTGACTGAAAGGCCAGCATTGTCAAATGGAATTGCGGGTCGTTAAGCTCGTCAAGCATGCGCAAAACCTGATCCGAAATTTGCTCTGCCAATATCCGGCAGCTTGGATCATAGCCGTATATACAGGCTACATCGCCGTTTGACATCGTAATCATCGCAGTATGGATGGCATGCGGCGTAAGCTCGCTATTCAGCCCGGACAACCGGCCAAAAAAATCCGTCAGCACCACCACCTGCCTTGCTTCACTCCAAGAGCTGTCCTTAATGAGCAAAAACCCTCCGATTTCCCTCCCTTCGAAAGTTTGCTCCAGCTCCCTATCGTAGAGATGAATAAAATAATTAGCGATTAAGTCCCGTTTAAAGCTTTTGTTGGCGGCTTCCATCTCGGCCATAAGCTTCAGCTTAATTTCCTTCAGCAGCTCATTTAACTTTTGCGGATCGATCGGTTTAAGTAAATAAGCATATGCCCCAAGCTTGATGGCTTCCTGTGCATATTCAAAATAGGAAAATCCCGTTAAAATTATCCAGTGCGTCGAAGGGGAAAGCATTTTTCCCTGATTAATGGCTGTGAGTCCATCTAGCTCAGGCATTTTGATATCGACAAAAGCGATATTCGGTTTATAGAGCGCTGCCAACTCCAACAGCTCATTTCCGTCCTTCGCTTCTCCGACTATAGTAAGGCTTGAATCGACTTCCTCCAAGGTGCTTCGGAGAACGACCCTCACCATTCTTTCATCATCCGCTATCAGTACTTTCATATGGATCAACCTCTTTGTAATTAATTTCAATCGTGCATAGCGTTCCTTCGTTTCGTTACTGACAATTGAAAAATGATAATCCTCGAAAGCGATCGAGAGTCTCTCCTTAATATTGCTTGTTCCAATGTTTGGCTTTTTCGCAGCAACATTATCGTGATCAAAACCCGCTCCATCATCCTTTACAGTCAAGGTTAAATAAGAAATGTCCTCTTTGTACGCAATAGTTGCTGCAATGTCAATCGTGCATGGTCGACTTAAAGGCTCAAGACCGTGAATCACCGCGTTTTCTACAAGCGGCTGCAAGAGCAGCTTCGGTATAGGGCAGGCTGCTGTTTCCTCATCGTAAAATACATGAAACGCCATTCGGTCCTCAAACCGATATTTTTGAAGGTTGCAATAGTTGGTTATGAACTGCATTTCCTTATCAACAGTAGACCAATTATCTTGCTCTAGCGTATATCTTAACATCGAGGTAAGACTTAAGATTGACTTCTCCAAGCCTATCCGGTCACCCATCCGATTTAAGCCCATTAAACCCGTCAGCGTATTATAGAGGAAATGAGGTTGTATTTGCATTTGCAGGGCATGGTATTCGGCGTTTCGCTGACCAAGCACCGCCTTGTATTCCCGCTCGATCAAGTCTCTTAACGTATACACCATATGGTTCAAGGCGGCGCCAACTTGTGCAATCTCGTCCTTGCCTGCAATGCTGAGATGTGCGCCTAGGTCCCCTCTTTCCACCTTTCGAATTGTAGCAATAATGCTCTTCAAGGAATCCATCATCCGTCTGGAGGAAGCAAAATATAGCGCAAAAGCGGTCAGCACGCACAAGGCGCTGAACAAGACAGAAACATTGTACAACCGCTTCGACGACAGCTGCATTTCCGTATAGGAGGAGAGCACCACCATCTTCCATCCAATGCCTAAAATGAGCTGACTGCTCTTGATGTAAGTATCATTGCCATCTTTGATTGTCGACTTATTTGCCGTCAACTGATTGATCATATTTTCTTCTACTAGCTTGTTGGCATAAAGAACTCGATTATTACGGTCCAACACAGTTACAATTGCGCGATCGCTAAAATTTATGTTTTTCACGATATTTTCAAGCGCCGAGCTTTTGGCATCTGCCATGACGACGGCCCATATTTTCGACGAATTCGGGTCCTTTATCGCTTTAGCAATCGAGAACGCTTCGGTAGGCGTTGAGGTTCCGCTGTAATAATCGGTTTCGTGCATGTCAATCAGTACCGTTTTTCCTTCGGCTTTGATCGCTTCGTTGTACCATTCTTTCTCACGATAAGGATAATTGTCCAGCAGTATTGTCTTCGAGTCGTATTTATTCGTCGAAAACGTAATTCCATTACTTGCAATAATGACGCTGCCTAAAATGTTGTCGTTCGTATATTGCAAATACGAAGGCAGCAGCTGGAACAGTGCCTTGTTCGCATTAAATTTGGTCAGTTCATCAAGCGAGTCATAATCTGCTGTTCCAAATAGCTGCAGCGCTTGCATGATGCTTTGATTCATATAGAGGCTGGTCATTAAATGATCAAGCTCTTCTATGTTTGCCTCTACATTATTTGCCATTGCTTGGATCGTGTTGGTCGTCAACCGGTCCGTTTCCTTTGCCATCATCACTTGATAATAGTTCGTACTCACAATTGACAAGATCAACGATGGCACCAGTATACATAGCAAAAAGGAAGCCAACAACTTAAACCTTAACGAATGCCATATCTTCATACGTTCACACCCTGCCCTTGAGAGGATAGCATTCCCTAAATATGCCCATAAACATCAAAAAAACTGCATGAACAGCGCTCAGCGCAGGAGCCCCGCCCCTTTTTCGGACATCCTCAAACACAAAAAAACATGCCCTTGGCAGGCATGTTCATCGAATAAGATAAGGTTCAAACCGATTCATTTATCACCCTTTCGTCCCGCCTTGCAGTCCAAACCCTTTGGACATAAATTGCTGGGAGAGGATATACATGATGACCGAAGGAAGCGCATACAGCACGGAAAACGCCGCTAGCTTGCCATACTCCACCATGCCGTATTGCCCAAAAAACTGATACAGCTTCAATGAAGCCGGGAAGTTTTCAGGTGTCTGCAATAAAATATACGGAACAAAGAAATTGCCCCAGCTTCCGGAAAATGTGAAAATCGCTACCGTACAAATGCCCGGAACCATTAATGGCGCAACAACCTTGCGGATGCCGGCGAAGACAGACGCCCCATCGACCCATGCAGCTTCTTCCAGGTCATTCGGTACGGAATCCATGAAGTTTTTCAGCATCCAAATGCCATATGGCATCGAGGATGCGACATAAAATAAAATGACCCCAAAAATATTGTCATACAATTTCAGGCTTAAAAACAGTTGATATACAGGTACCATTACAGCTGTAATCGGCAAAGAAGTCATAAATAAAATCGTCAGCATAAACGATTTCTTATATTTCATTTGATAGCGTGACAAAGGATAGGCTGCGAGCAAAGCGATTATGACGACGAGTATAGCTTGGCCAACTGACATGATCAGGCCAATGACAAATGCACGCTGATTGACACGATTGGTGATCACATCAACATAGTTGCCACCCGTTATTTGATTCGGTAATTTAAGCGATTGCATCGCGTTGGGATCAATGGAGGCCACGAATACCCATAGAAGAGGAAGCAAAAAACAAATTCCGAGCAAAGTAAGAATCGTATAGGGCAGGACTCGATAAATCAGTTTACGATGTTTCGCATTCATACGAAGTCTCCTTGTACATTTACTCTTTCATCGAGCGGATATAGAACAAGCTAAGAATAATGCCAATTAACAACAGCAATAAGGATATTGCGGTGCCATAGCCGAGCTGATAATTAACAAAAGCTTGGTTATACATAAAGATAGGCAAAGTAGTGGTTGAAGTTCCTGGTCCTCCGCCGGTCATCGCATAGATGAGTCCAAACACCCCAAGCGTCTGCAGCGTTACGAGCATCATATTCGTTGTAATCGTATCTTTAATATAAGGAATCGTAATTTTCGTTAAAATCTGCCAGCCCGATGCCCCGTCTACAACAGCTGCTTCTTCAATCTCCGTCGGCACATCATCCAGCGCTGCTTGGAACACAAGCATAGAGAAAGCCGTGCCGTGCCAAATGTTCGCAAGGATGATGGTGACCATTGGAACGGTATACAGCCAAAGAACTTCAGGAAGTCCAATGGATGTAATAATAGCATTGAGTGTACCTTCATCTCCGAAAAAGCTGTATAGGCATAATGCACAGACTATTTCAGGCGTTACCCAGCCTGCCAGCACAATCGTGCCAACGACGCGCCTAAACATCTTATTTTTATGCTTCATTAATAGTGCAATCAGAAATCCCAGCACTTGCTGACCGATAACAGCAGAGCCTATCAAGAAAACGAGCGTATTCCATATGCTGACTCTAACTGTCGGGTCTTCAAACATGCGAGTATAGTTGTCGATTCCGACAAATTTCAGCTCCTTGGCCGCTTCCCCGGTCAATGCCAAATTCGTGAAGGAATAAAAGAAGGTCAACAAAATCGGATAAATAAAAAAAACGAGCATGATCGCTATTGATGGAAGCAAAAAATAGAGCCAAACATATGATTTTCTTTTCTTATAGAGAACATTTCCCGTCAAACTGCTCATGCATCGTTCTCCTCCCGCATGCTGAAAATCAAAAAAAGCGGCTGCTCAAGCAAATCCGCTTGCAAGGATCTGCTTGAGCAAGCTAGCTTCTTTCTTTTATTTTTCCGTTACATTTTCTTTGCCTGCAATTCTTGTTACATCCTGCGCATACTTTTTCAGCGCATCCGCAGGCGACGTACCTGTAGTCACCGACTCAACCATCGTTTGGATTTGAGTCGACACCTCAGGATATTTATCCTGCGCTGGCCTGAACTCCGCATTTTGCAAATACTCCGTCGCGATTTCATTAAACGGCATTTTTGTATATTCAGGATCCTTTGCCACATCTGCCCGAACCGTAATGTTGCCTGAAGCAATGACAAGCTTCTGAGTATTCTCTTTGTTTAATGCATATTTGATGAAGTCCCATGCTTCATCTTTATTCTTCGCATTGCTAGGAATAGATAACGCCCATCCGCCTGCCAGTGTAATCGAGCCCGGTGCCTGGCCTTTGCTTGTCGGCATTGGGGCAAAGCCTAGAACATCCTTATATTCCGGCCATGGCGCAGCGCCGCTTTCAAAATAGTTGCCTGTGATCCAAGAGCCATCTAATGAGATGGCAAGCTTGCCTTGAGGCAAATATTCCCGCGAGGAAGTGTTTCCTGCCTGACCATTCAATACTTTAGACAGCGGCGGTCCAAGCTTCTCCTTGTTAATCGTCTCAATGAAGCTTAGCGCATCCAATATGCCCTGACTCTTAATGATCCATTTGCTGGTGGCATCATCATACAATCTATCTCCCGTTCCATAGAGCAGCATTTCATAGGTTTGCATCGATGTTGCTTCTCCTGTTGCCTTACCAAGGTTCATCCAGATCGGAACAACATCCTCGCCAGCTTTTTCTTTGATCGTTCTTGCTGCGCTTAGGATGTCATCCCATGATTTCGGCTGCCAATCCTCCGGCAAGCCTGCTTTTTTGAAAATTTCTTTGTTATACCATAGGCCTCTTGAATCGGTGTTGTAGGGAACGCCATAAACTTTGCCGTCGCTTGCTGTCACACCCTTTTTCATCGCTTCAATAAAGGAACCATTGGTCCAATCTTCCCAACCTTTTAGTCTCTCATCCAAGGGCTCCAGAAACCCTGCGCTTGCATCCGAATTCAAAATAAACGTGTCTTCCGTAACGATATCAGGCGCCGTGTCCTTGGATTTCAATGCCAAAGCAATTTTGGCAAAATAATCTCCTTCGGACGCTTGTATAGGCGTTGGTTTGATTTCCACATTTTTGTTCGGATAACTCGCAGATATTTCCTTGATCCATTTATAAAGCGTTCCTTGCTCGCCAATTCCATCATCTCTATACGTAATCGTGATCGTTTTCTTTGTCGTCTCGGCATTCCCGCCCTCTGTATTCGTATTGCTGGGTTCGTTCGTCGTTGTACCATTATTGCTCGTATTGCTCGTACAACCAAATAACAATGAAACACAAATGATCATTGCTGACATTAGAACAAATTTTCTTTTGAACGCTTTCACACTTTTTCCTCCTTCATTTGGTTGCTGCTAGTCGACCCTGCATGTCATTTTTTTTGAATGCGCTTCCTAGATGTATTGTTTATGCTTATTTAAATAGTCGGAGTTATATTCGAACTTTTCATCTGCCGGTGGACAATCCGTAGTATTTGACCTATCGCGTTACATTCGACTAAATACTTATCCAATAAAACAACAAAAACCACTTCCGAGGAAGTGGTTTTTGTTGTTTTGCTAGATGGATTCCATAAAGCTAACCTTTGATTGCGCCATCTGCCATACCTTTAATAAAATATTTTTGAAAAAACATATAAATGATGGTCATCGGCATCATCGCGATCATACAGCCCGCCGCCACCCAGCTAATATTGTTCTGGAACTGCGAGATGAATGATGACAGCGCGACGGGAATCGTACGGTAATCCGCTTTTTGCAGAAAGAAGATCGAGAACTGGTAATCGTTCCATACCTGCATCCCCAGTATAATGACAACCGTAGCTGTAATCGGTTTCATTAATGGGAAAATAATGCGGTAGAAGATCTCAAAATGATTGCAGCCGTCAATTAAAGCCGCTTCGTCCAATTCCTTCGGAATGCCTCCAACAAATCCTGAATATAAGAAAATGGTCATTGGAAGAATAAAGGTGACATGAATCAATATAATCGCCCAATGCGTATTGATGCCATTGACATCGACAACCAGCCTATACAATGGAACGAGAATCGTAAGTGCCGGTACGACCAAGCAGGACACGCAAAGCATATAAACAACCTGATTCACTTTAGTCTTAAAGCGCGACAATGGATAGGATGCCATCGCACCAATTAAGATCCCGAGTACAATGGTGCAAACGGTAATAATAATATTATTCATAAGCGCTTTATCTAGTCCCGCGTGCTTCCAGGCATCAACGAAATTGCTGAAATTGATGTTGGACGCCGGTACCCATTTGGAGCTTAAATCCTTCATTGGCTTAAAGGCCATGTTGACCAGCAAGTAGAAAGGAATGATATGAACAATTACGATGAAAAACGCAGCGATGTATTTCGTCACTTTGCTCATGCCTGTACCTCCTTCCTGCGAAGCAGCCACAGTGCCGTCAAGCTAATGACGCAAATCATTAAAAACATGACAATGCCTAATGCGGATGCATAGCCTGCGTCCTGTCTTGCAAACATTAAATTGTACATCATCGTCGAAAGCGACATGGATGCGTAGCCGGGACCGCCGTTAGTCATCGCTATGATAACATCAAACAGCTTCAAGCCGCCGATTATGTTGACTACGATATTGACCGTAATTGCAGGCATTAGCAATGGAATCGTAATATTTTTGAATCGGGCAAACCAACGAGCACCGTCGATTTCAGCCGCTTCGTAATAATCCTTGGGAATTGACTGTAATCCAGCCAAAAAGATAATCATGGCAATACCCATGTATTGATAAGTATTTACGAATGTAATAATCCATACAGCCATCGGTCCATTAGAAAGCCAATCCTTTGGCGCAGCTCCGAACAATGCCGTGATGTCATTTAAAGCTCCATTGTTATATTGAAAGATGAAATACCAGATGTAACCCATAATAAGCGGGCTAATAATAACCGGAAGATACACAACGGTACGAATTAACGCCTTTGCACGGATCTTCTGATCAAGAAACAGCGCATAGGCCAGACCAAACAAGTTTTGAAGCAATGTGCTGCCGAGTCCATAAATCAATGTATTTTTGAAAGTCGTAATCACTTTTTGGTCAGATAACATCATTTTGTATTTCTCAAGGCCGACCCAGATCATATTTTGCGAAAATCCATTCCAGTTATAGAACGATACTTGAAAGCCTTTAATAAGCGGATAGAAAATAAAGATTGAAAACAAGATCAAAGCGGGTACATACATCAAATTCAACAGGCCTGGAAAACGGAACAGCTTTGCGAATCGATTCGATTTCCGTTTATTGGTATGATAAATCACATGCTCTGTCGACTTGACGACAACTTTATTAGCTGGCATCTCCAAACCTCCTTCCTCATGTACGGCTTCTTTTTTTCAAAAATGAGCCGCGGCCGCATGCATGTTAGCCGTATGCGGCCGCAGCTATCTTCGTATGCCGTTTTCTATGTTGTTCTTTCGTTATTTCTTATATTAAAATTATTTGCTAACTGCTCTTAGACGCTCAAATTCCTGCTGCATGTTTTTAGAGAAATCTTCAACTTTAATGCCGCCTGCCAATAGATCAGCACCGTTTTTGCACATGACATCCCACATGCCGCTTGGCAGGAATACGCGGTCAAAGTAAGGAATGATACGAGTATCATTGTATTTTTCATAGAAGCTTGTCAGATCGCCTGCATCAACTTCAACGCCGTCAAGACCTGGAGGAAGCGCAGACGATTTAGCCATTGCAGCGATATTTTCCGGTTGAGCAAAAAATGCTACATACTTTTTAGCTGCTTCAATATTCGGGGAATCCTTCCAAACGCCGAAGGTTGTTTTTTCTCCACCGGCAAAAGTAGGCGTGTCACCTTCTTTAATGGTTGGAATCGGCATGAATCCGCCTTTGAATTCTGGGTTTAGCTTTCTAGCTTCTTCAATAATATAAGAACCGTAAAATTCAAATGCGGTTTTGCCTTCAGCAAGCGCCTGTGCGTCATCGCTGTATTTCGCAGTCAGAACGTTCGTATTCAAGTAGCCTTTTGTTTTCAGATCCAGGAACATCTGTGCAAGCTGATCCCATTTCTTCCAATCAAATGTGCCATCTACAAACGATGCAGAATCATTTTCAGTTGGACTAATGTAAAGCGGTGTAGCAAAGTAGTTGAAGAATTGTCCAAGCGTCCAGCTGTCCGCACCACCGACATGGAATGGAACAACCTCGCCTTTGCTTTCTGTTTTGATTTTTTCAGCGGCAGCCATTAGCTCATCATACGTTTTCGGAATTTCAATGCCGTACTTTTCAAGCACTTCTGCGTTATACGCCATACCGGATTTATCTTGATCCATTGGCAGCGCATACACTTTACCGCTAGCATCCGTTACCGCAGGCTTGATCGCCTCTTGCAGACGGCTTACCCATTCCTCATCCTTCAAGTCAGCCAAGTAATCGCCGTAACGAATTTGTGACCAGCCATGTGTTGAGAAAACATCCGGAAGCTCATTCGACGCCATTTTCAGCTTCATAATATTCTCGTACTCACTGCCTGGCGCAGTTAGCTCAACTTTAATATTCGGGTTTTCAGTCATGAACTTTTCAGTCAGCTCTTGAATCAATGCCGCTTGCTCGCCTACTACGTTCGTCGATGCCGAAATCGTTACCGGCTTCTCACTCGTGTTTGTGTTTGTTTCTGTGCTGGTATTGTTAGCACTGCCAGCATTTGTAGCGCTTTCATTTTCCTTAGTTCCCTGTGAGCTGCAGGCCGACAGCAAGAATACTAGTACCAGGGTTAAAAACATCAGCCGTTTCGTGTGCTTCATCGTCATCTCTCTCAATCCCCTCAATGTTTGTTGTCTTGTTGACTACGCTTTCATGATAGCATGCCAGTATCATACGCCCATATGCTAAAGTTCTACGAAGTTTGCGCTGATTTCTACACCAAATATTGAAAACGTCTACAAGCTGTTGACATCCTTGAATGCGATTTCATATGCTATGCATGAGAGTTGGCGACCAATCGCATTAAAGGAGGGGCTGCAGTTGAACGTTGTTCATACGCTGCGTTTTAAATTAACACTCATCTATTCGCTCAGCATCGTAGCTCCATTTATAGTGCTGGCCTTTGTCCTGCCCTACTATTTTCAAGGTCTGCTAACGAAGGATACACAGCAGCTTACCGCGAATACGCTGGCGGCAGTTGCAGAAAATATCGAAACTTATTTCGACGATTTGGAGAGATTAACCGCCTCTCCTTATTTGAATGACAACGTTATTCAGGCGCTCAAAATCAAAGCAAGCAATCAGTATGATACGGCTAATGATTATGTCCGACTACAAACCGACCGTGCTCTGACGAGTACGTTATCTGCTTTTTTCAGCAATACCAGAGAAGATATTATTAGTACAATTGTTATTCCTATTACTGGACAAGCTTACTTGAACTCACGTAATCACACCTTAAAGCTCATACATGATTATCCATTCGAAGAGGAAGCTTGGTACAAAAAAGCAGAAGCTGCGAACGGAAAAGCAGCCTTTATCAACTCGCATCATCAAGCCTATCTGATCAGTGAATCGCCCGCCCAGGTGTTCTCTGTCGCAAGGCTCCTCAAAGATCCGGAGTCCGGTCAACCGCTTGGCGTTATTATGTCTGACGCCGCAACAAGCGTGCTTCGCAAAATTACAGCCAATATTCATTTTAATGTCAGCTCTAGTGTCGCCATCTTAGATGAGAACAATCAAATCATTTATGCCAATAAGCCGTTATCAGCCAAAATCGTGCAGCAAATGAAAATGAAGCCGGAATCCATTCGTGACGGACAAGCTGAATATGCTGCCGTATACAATAAGATCGATTCAGCAGGCTGGAGCATCGTCGCTTTACTCGACAAATCGGAGATCAATGAAAAAACAAGATGGATTTACGAGACAGGAGTTTTTCTATCCTTCGGCGGCTTGCTCGTAACCTTTCTTCTCTTCTTATATTTGTCGCGCTGGATTGTTGAACCTTTCAAGCGAATGTTCCACGTTATGATGGAGGTTAAGCGGGGGAATATGAAGATGCGCTATGAGAGCAGAGGCAGAGATGAGATTGCACAATTGGGAGGCGCACTAAACAGCATGATCTCTCAGATCAATGAGCTTATCAACTCGCAGTACAAAGCGGTGCTCGCGCAGCGGGATGCTGAATACCAAGCTTTGCAGGCGCAGATTCAGCCTCACTTTCTATATAATACGCTCAACGGTTTTATTGCCTTGAACAGAAATGGAGATAACAAAAAACTAGAGAATGCGATTTTTTCCTTAAGCGGCATGCTTCGCTATATTTTGAGGGATCATGCGTTGTCAACTTTGGAGAGGGAGTTCGCTTTTTTATCCCAATATCTAGAGCTGCAGCAATTGCGTTTCGAGGATGATTTAACGATATTTATTCATTATGATAGTGAGCTTGCGGGCTTCAATCTGCCGAAGCTACTTTTGCAGCCGCTCGTCGAGAATGCTATCATCCACGGCACGGAGCCGGACGATAAATCAAATGAGGTACGAATCATTGCCCGCACGGTAATAGGAAAAGGTGGGCAGCTTCTTGCCATCGAGATTGCCGATAACGGAGTAGGCTTTGATACTAAACCAAATAACGCGAAGGAGCATATCGGCATTGCCAATGTGCGAAGCCGGCTGCAGCTTGCCCATCCGGATTCCGAGCTTATTATCAACAGCCGCATCGGCCATGGAACAACCATCAATATTTACATCCCTATAAAGGAGGACCACTTCAAATGAATATTATACTAGCAGATGATGAGAAGCTCGCAAGGCATGTTTTAGTGAGCATGCTTAGTGAAATGGACCTCCCTATTCAAATTAAAGGTGAAGCCAAAAATGGGGAAGAATTGTTAAAACTGATCGGGCAGCATCAGCCTGACCTTGTGTTTGTCGATATTCGTATGCCTAAGCTTAATGGGATCGAATCGATTCGAATCGGAAAAAACCTTTCTCCGCACACGAAATGGATCATAATATCGGGATTTAATGATTTTGCTTATGCAAGAGAAGCGCTGCTGCTTGGCATCACCGATTATTTAGTCAAGCCAGTACCTTACTCTGAACTGGAACAAGCTGTGCGGCAGGTTCTAGCGGAGCGTACTGAAGTGATGATGCGGTTAAACCGACAGTTCGAATATGATCTGTTGTCCGTGCTGCATAGCACAAGCGAGCTGGATCATTCCAATTTGCGTCTGCCTGAACAGATGAAACGCTACCGATATTCCATCACCTTGCTAAAAGCGTCGTTGAATGGTTCACAAGAGGATGCAAGCCCGCAGCTCGCGTTTAATCATCATCAGATCATAAAGCCGCTGCTTTCTCGCAGCGATACTCGCTGCTGCTTAATTAAAATGCCGCAAGGCTCGACCATCTCCTTTCTAGCTTGGGACCCGCAAAGTGAAGCGATCGGCGGATCGCCTCTTGCGATATACAACCGCCAGCTGGCGTTTAGCTTCAAAGATTTACGCTCGGATTCATTTTCTATCTATGCCCTGCAAGCGCCAATATGCGAGGAAATTGGCATAATACCTGAAACCATTGCACAGCTTCACCTTTTCACGCCTCTGCTTTCACTGCTGCCGACTGGACAACTGCATCAATGTGAAGATTTGAAGCAGCTCGACAACCTCGAGGGTCATTTGAAAATCGGCAATTGGCTGGCCCGGGTAACACAGCTTTATTTGCAAAAAGATTATTTGAACTATGCGAAGGCGCTTACTTCATTTGAGAAGGACCTGAAAAGCATTGTTCCAAGCAAGCCTGCCGATTGGACCCATGCTGCAGCTTTTTTGGATCGCCAGCTGCCCTGCTCTCTCACTGGGGTGCGCTTGCAGGATTGGGTGCCAAGCCTGCAAGCTTGCGGAATAAATATGCTGCATGTGATGTCTGATGCCAATCGGGAGCAAGGTGATTTGATCGCAAAGGTAATCGCCTATGTCGACCAGCATTATATGAATGACATCGGAATTGCCCAAATTGCGGAGGAGGTCGGTATGAGCCCGAACTACTTAAGCGCGATTTTCCACAAAAAATACGGTACTACCTTTACCAAATATTTAATTGAAACACGGATGCTTAAAGCGAAGGAACTGTTGTTGTCTCAGCCAAATCTGCAGATTCAGAAAATCGCCGAGCAGGTTGGGTATTATAGCCCGCGGCATTTCACGAAGTTATTTACCCAATATTTTGGCAGTTATCCTTCAGAAGTACGTGAGCAGTTCAAATCGTAGGGTTCATTCTTCTCCAACATCCTCTCCCTGCCAAGCCGGTCACGGTACATGTAGGCAAAAAAACCCCGCAATGCTTCCATTGCAGGGGTTTTTCGCCTCTCTTGTGACCAATCAACCTTTGATTGCGCCCTCCGTCAGGCCTTTCTCAATAAACCTTTGAATAAACAAGTATATAATGAATACGGGAATGACCGTAAGGGAAACGGCGCTGGCCATAAGTCCAAAATCGGTTCCGTATTGTGAACTAATCTCATTTAATAGCGCAACGATCGGACGTACATTTTCCTTGTTCACAAAAATTAACGAAGAGAACAAATCGTTATAGGACCATAAAAATACGAAAATACTGGCTGAAGCAAATACCGGTCTTGAAACCGGTAAAAATATTTTCGTAAACATAGAATAGCGATTGCATCCATCTATAAAAGCCGCTTCCTCTAAATCCTTCGGAATGGTGGCCATGAATCCGGCAATAACAAGCGTCGCAAAAGCTAAATTGCCCGCGGTTTGAGGAAGTATCAGTCCCAGGTAAGTATTAACCAGCTTCCATTTGATAAGAATCTCATATACCGGTACGATAGTTGCAAACGTAGGTATTAATAGCGTTGCGACAAGTAAGGAGAAAATAACGTTTCTGCCCCGAAAACGGAATCTTGCGATTACATAGGCTGCCAAACCGCCAAATACTAATACGAGCAGCACGCCGCTCACGGACATAATCAAGCTGTTCATATAGCTCTGTCCCATATTGATTCGGTCAAACGCGTTCTCATAATTGATCATAACGGGATTTGACGCGAAGGCAAACGAATTGTTCATAACATCTCTGGATACTTTAAACGAATTGTTCACGACCCAGAACAACGGATAAATGGTCGTTAGAGCCCATAAGCTCAAGCAAAGGTATACCAAAATATCGCTAGCTGCAAAACGTTTTTCGATTGTCGCTTTCTTCCTTTTGCGCGTCTCCATATTCATTTGCTGCATTTCCGTCCCCCCTTTCCACCGTTAGTAGGTAATTTCTTCTCTTTTGAGCAAACGATTCGTAATCACCGACAGCACTACGCCAAATACAACAATAAAAATCGCTACGGTAGAGCCATAGCCGAAGTTCAAATCAATCAGCGCTTTTTTGTACATGTAGGTTCCAAGCACTTCCGTGCCGTTCTGTCCTCTTGCCAAAATCCAAATGAAATCAAATACTTTGAGCGTACCGGTAATCGCCAGTATCAAGACGACCTTAATATCGCTAACAATGAGCGGGATCGTTAGATACACGGTCTTCTTTATGCCGGAGATGCCTTCGATCCTCGCCGCCTCGTAAAAATCGGAAGGAATTTTGGACATCGCAGTAAGGAACAAGATGAAGTAAAAGCCTACGTAATGCCATACCGTTGGAACGGCGATCGCCCGCAGCGCGCCTGTCTCGCTAAGCCACAAGATTTTTTCAAATCCCAGCTTAGCCAGCGCACTGTTTAGCAAACCGAACTGGTAGTTGTAAATCAATACGAACATCAATGAGATCGCTGCGCCGGAAATGACGATTGGGAAAAAAAATACGGTTCGGAAAAATGTTTTTCCCCACTTCATGCTATCCACCATAACGGCTAATACCAATGCAATGCCAACTTGGAAAATAACAACATAGAGCATGATCTCTAACGTGTTAAGCGTTGCTGCACCCAGCATTTCATCCGAAAAAAGCCGTTTGTAGTTTTCAAATGCTACGAACTTCTTATCAAAAAAACCGTTTGTCCGAAAGAAGCTCAAATATATACTTTTAAGAAAAGGATAATAAATAAAAATCGACATTAAAACCGCAGCCGGAAACAAAAATAAAAAGATATACTTCCTATCGCCCTTCATACAATCACCTACGGTGTAAGTTTTTTTGATCTTGAAATGATATCGCCGCCCGTACAAGTAGAGGGGCGGCGGGTATCATTTGGAGCATCATTGATTCATTTCGCTTACTTATTCGCATCCTCGATTTTCTTAGCAGCCTCAAGCGCCTCTTTCGGCGTTTTCTCACCCGTTACGATAGGTTTAATAAATGAACGAATCGTTGTGAACGTTTCAGGAGACATTTTGCTGTCTACTGGCATGCTGATTGACGCAGCCTTAGCAGCCATTGCAAATCCGTCAAGAACAACCTGCGGGTGGCCGGTTACTTCTACGTCAGCTGCTGGCGTTCCGCCATTGGCTTGAGCGATCGTTTGGATGCTCGTTTTGGATGTAACATGCTTCAACAGTGCGATAGCTGCATCCTTTTTCTTCGCGTCGTCGAATGTTTTTTGAGCGAGATAGAAGCCAGTTCCGAATCCGCCTACGATATCGTTGCCGCTTCCCTTACCGCCAGTAATGGCAGGGAACGGGATTACTGTTGTCTCGGCTTTACGCTCGTCGCTCATGCCGCCAATTGCCCACGAACCTTCAATCAGCATTGCAGCAAGGCCTTCATAGTAGTAGTTCTGAGCCATTCCAAGATCGATTGTTGCAGCATCCTTAGGGAAGCCGCCAAGATCATACAGTTCTTTCAAGCCCGACAAGCCGAGCTCCCAGTTTGGATCTATTCCGTCTTTTAAACCTTTTGCTTGGCTTTCAGGACCGGCAGCAGCCAAAATCGAATGTTCGATCAGGTAGTGCGATTGGTCAAATGGCGCCGAGATTGGAATGATTCCTTTAGCCGCGAAAGCTTTAACAGCTGTTTTCAGCTTTTCCCAATCTGTAGGAAGCTCAACATTGTTGTCTTCAAACAGCTTTTTGTTTACGAACATTCCCTCGTAGAAGCCTGTTACAGGAATGGAGTAGATTTTGCCGTCCGCTTGTTTGGCAAGCTCAAGCGCATCAGGGATGAAGCCGCCTTTCCATTCTGGATCTGCGTCCAGGATGTCGTTCAACGGCACGGTTTTGCCAGCGTTTACAAAGCCCTCAGCATCTTTGCCGATAAAGTAGAACAATAGATCCGGCTCGTTGCCGCTGTTCATATCCGTGTTCACTTTTGTTCTGAAGCCGTCATCATTCGCAGACATAATATCATTTTCAACTGTAATATTAGGATTCGCATCCGTAAATTCCTTCAGAACCTTCTCGAAAGCTACTTTACCAGGGTCCGTACCGCCGAATGTGGAGAATACACGAAGCTTAACCTTTTCTGCCTCTGGCGCTTTTGTCGCTTCGTCAGCTGGCGTCGCGCTTGGCTCATTGCTGCTGCCGGCCGTATTGTTTCCGTTGTTGCCGCATGCCGACAAGATCAAGACGCATATGAGCGCTAAAGACAAAAACCATTTTGAATTTTTAAACATTTTTGTTATTCCCCCTTAAAATAGTGTTATTTTAGCAGTCATGAATTCTTGCTGTTACTAAAATTTTATGGGATTGTTTAGTTCATTTCAATGGGGCAATTGGTAAAATAAGGGGTTAATATCTCTCGAAACAGGGGTAAAAATATGCGGCTTTGAGGGGTCAAGGGGTAAAAAAATACGATGGAACGGGGGCAAGAAAAGTCTTTGTGAAAAAGCAGCCTTCGATCCTTTCCAAATCCGTCTTAAGCGGAATCGGCTTTCTATCACGTAGTTTGGCCTAATGCTTTCGAACTTTTTTGCTATTTATGATTAAAAAGACCTATTGTAATTCGGAGTATCATTACATTAAACCTTGTGATTCGCTAATCAAGTTTCAATCAAAAAGCCAATGGCTGCGCACAATCGCCTAATATTTATGACCATTTTTTTCTTGTTAATGACGTCATAAATCATGATTTTGATTAAATAATCCAAAATACTCTCATAATTATAAAAAAAGTGTAGTACACTGATTTCAGTCGCAGCTCCAATGACAAATATGTCCAATCCCCTCCGAGAATGATCCTACCGGTAAATCACACGGCTTCGCCAAATGGCCTTTTCATCGCGTTACATTCCTATTTCCGATCTTGATATGAACTCAATATGAGTTTATATATACAATTTTCATAAGAAGGGAGGCTTTGTTCCCCCATCAACGGTAAGGTTTTTCGAGATGTATATTCGCTATTAGTTTAAGCGCTTATACATATCGGCAACACCCAATTTGAAGGAGGTTAATTCATTGTCAACCATTCGTTTGCCCCATTTTAAGGTGAAAAATTTCCGCACTTACTTGAGCATTATGATTATTACCGCTCTTGGATTGACGCTTTTCTCGCAACAGCTTTTTGCCCATGGCTACGTTGAAGGGCCTGCGAGTCGCGCCGCCCTCTGTAAATCCGGCCAGAACACAGATTGCGGAACGATTGTCTATGAACCTCAAAGTCTAGAAGCGCCTAAAGGGTTCCCTGCTGCAGGGCCTGCAGACGGCAAAATCGCGAGCGCAAATGGAGCATTCCCGAAGCTTGACGAACAATCGGCTACACGCTGGTCGAAAGTGAACATTTCCTCCGGTCAAAATACATTTACTTGGAAGCTTACCGCCAATCATTCAACTGCTAGCTGGAAATACTATATTACGAAGCAAAACTGGAATCCGAACGCTGCTCTCACACGCGATTCCTTTGATTTGACTCCATTCTGCTCCGTCAACTACAGCGGACAACCGCCGTTCTCCTATTCGAACACCTGCAACGTGCCTGCCCGCACTGGTTATCAAGTCATTTTAGCTGTTTGGGAAATTGCCGATACCGCAAACGCTTTTTACAATGTGATTGATGTCAATTTCAGCGGAACCAATCCTGGCGATACGCAAGCGCCCACTGCACCTTCTTCCCTAACGTCGCCTGCCAAAACATCCACCAGCGTATCCTTGGCATGGAATGCTTCATCGGATAATGTAGGCGTTACCGGCTACCGCGTTTTCAATGGCTCTTCCTTAGTCGGAACGGTGTCCGGTACGACGCTATCCTACAATGTTACAGGGTTAACAGCTAACACTGCATACACCTTCAATGTTAAGGCAATAGATGCTGCGGGCAATGCGTCAAGCGCAAGCAACTCTATTTCGGTCACTACGAATGCTCCTGTCGGAAACGATACGCAAGCACCGACTGCACCTGGCGGACTGCATGTGATGGGAGCACCGACCTCATCAAGCTTAATGCTGATGTGGAACGCTTCAACAGACAATGTGGGCGTAACCGGCTATAAAATCTATCGGGGCACAACGCTAGTAGCAACCGTTGCTGGCACTGCAACCTCTTATACGGTAACCGGGCTTAGCGCAAGCACGACTTATACGTTCAATGTGCATGCAATCGATGCTGCAGGCAATCAATCCGCTGCCAGTACCATAAATGGCACAACCGCAGCCGCATCCTCCGCTCCTGCATGGGCACCTAATACGGCTTATACGACTGGAGCCCTCGTTACCTACAATGGTTCCTTGTATGAATGTCGGCAGTCGCATACTTCAATTGTAAGCTGGGAGCCTTCAAATGTTCCCGCGCTTTGGTTGTTGAAGTAGTCCCTGCACCATCATGAAGAAAGACCGGCAACGAGCCTATTGACTCGTTGCCGGTCTTTCCCTCGTTTTCTCTTTCTGCTTGGCTTTCAAATTGAAAGTTTCTAGTTCACTAGATTTTAGATCAATTAGAGACATGCTTCTTAATAAGCCTTGGATACTTCAATCTTCTGCGTGATGCCGTGTTCATTCGTAAAATAGATATGGACGCCGTGATCCTGATCGTCGAGGAAATAAGAAACGTACTTTTCCTCGCCCTTCTTCATCGGTACGAGCAGCGTTACGATGCGGTGGCTTGTAGCTGCGTTTGTACTTGCGCTCAAATGCCACTGATTATCAAGCCCTTCCAGCTCAACGGGATCGACATCCGTAAACTGATCATGCTGCGTTAGCGTCATGCTTCCCGATGAGCAGTAGACGAAACGGCCGTCCATGTCCGCTGCCTTGCCTCTCACGCGGAAGGTATGCTCCGACAGCTTCATCTCGTACATCGTGTGCATAAGCCAGTCAAGCTTGCCAGGCTGTGACAAATCTACATAATCGACGATGACAACGTAACCTTGATTGAAGAAGTACAATTCTCTTATGTACCGCTCCAAATAAGGGACATTCGCTTTATACGCTGCCGTCGCGTTCATTCTCGCAAAGCCGCGGCCTCCGCCCTCTGCCGAGTAATAGGCATCCTCTATATTTCCGCTCGCTTCCATGCATTGCACTTTGTTTTTGCCGGCATATTGGCCCAGGCCGTCGATCAGCAAATTGTTGGTCGACCGCGTCTGACGGCGCCAGTTCATATGCATCGTACTGCCGAAGGCGACGTAATGGCCGCTCTCTATCGCTAGCGGCTCGCCATAAGCATGCAGCAGGAAGCCATTCTGATCGCCATGGCTGTGGCTGATGGAGCCGTATCGGCTGCTCTTTGCCAGCAGCATAATATGCTCCTGCGGATCGTCCATCCGATGATGCATGGCAACCCAGCCGATATCGCGGAACCATTTGACCGGCGCAATGGCTCCTTCTGCTGGGGCAATCGCTTCAACTGCCGGATAATCATGTCTATACAACAGCTCATCGAAGCGAAAATCCCACCAGCCGTAATTATAAAACTTCGAATCCGCGTCCTTGTCAGCTGCGGCTGTCTGCTCGTAAAACCACTGATAAAGCCCATTGCCGCTCAGGCCCGCGAATTGGCGGACGTTAAAGCCGGTCTTCAAGCTCGTCGGCTCTCCTAAAAAAGATTGGTCGCCGAAGCTAGCGCGAATCGTGCCTGGGCTAGCGCAATAGAGCGGAAAGTCGCCTGTCTTTGCGAAGAACGGCCGCTTAAACAGATCAATTGCCGTATAGCCGCGGATGAGATTGATCGCATCGATAACGAAAGCGAGCCCCGTCGTCCAATAGAGCGGCCCTTCTGCCCAGCCGCCGTCCTCCCCTCCCCATGGCGAATATAGGCAGGAGTAATATTCCAGCGTGTAATCGAGCCACTCCTGCGCCCTCGGCTCCTCATGAAGCAGCGCGATGCATGCTGGCGTCAGCACGGACGATAAAGAACGCACGGCATGGCTGTCATAAGGTACGTGATGGATTTTGGAGCGGTCGATGACATGCTGGGCAACCTGCTCTGTTCTACGAAACAGATTGGCACGCACAGCTTCCCGCTCCTCATCGGATAGATAGCCATGCAGCCAGTCATACCCCCATGCAACCGCTCCGGCAATCCGAAACGCTGCCTCATCGTTGTAATCGCGCGAGGTCGTCCCTTCCGTATCCCAGCGGATGACATGGAGCAGCCAGCTTTTCGCCTTCTCAATCATTTCCTCATCCTGCATGATGACGCCCGCTACGCTTAGGTGACGAATGGCATAAAGCGTCTCCTGACAATCCATATACATTTTGCGCCATAGCTTCGCGACCCGCTTGTTGTCCGGATAACGCTCTGGCTCGGCGACCAGCTCTCTACAAAGCCATGGCTTAACAGATTGTTCATAAAAGGCGTCCCAGCCGCAATAAGCCTCATCCTTCGCCAGCTCCGAGCGGAATGCCGACAATTGCTCCGGCCCGAGCCATAGTCTGGGGTGAGCCGCAGTTGTCTCCGCATATCGGTCTGCTCTCGCTCGCAGCGGCGTCTTGGGCAATTGTTCCGGCACGATAAACGAGCGAGTCTCGCTCCAACCAATCTGGGCTCCCTCCACCTCTGGCTGCAAGGAGTAACGCCAATAGTAGCGGCCAGGAGCAAAGAGATGATCCGGCGTGTACAGGTTATAAGGAATCGATTGAACCGTAACCGTCTGCTCCTCGTCGAACGAGTCGGTCATCGCATATTGCAGCACATATCGGTCATCGTCCAGCCTGGCCGGCATCCACGTAAATCGAGGGGGATTCTCCAGCAGCATCGTTTGCTCATTCGGCTCATAAGGTACGGACAGCTTGCCGCTGAGCGGCTCAAACAGCTTGTTCATCGCAGGTTCCCTCTCTCCTTCAGACCGTCGTCGGTAAGCTCATAAATTTTGCTTGCCGCAGCATCCTCACCACTGAGACTAACGAGCAGCTCCCCCGCTTCCGTCCACCGCAGCTCCGGCGCCTCGTTGCCGCATGCATACACAGCGATAAAACGGACACTGTCGCCGACTTGGCGATGAAGCAATCCCTCGGCCATGCGCGACGGATTGTCAGCAATTCCCGGCGACAGCACATGGATGAGCGATGCTCCAGCGTCTGCCCAAAGCGCCACAGACACAGCTTCCGGCGTTGAATGCCCTCTGAGCATCTCCTCCTGTTTAATTCGGAACTCAAAAGCGCGAGAGAATGCCGCATCATGGCGAAAGTTAGCTTGAACATAAGAGTAGCCGTCGTGCTCGCCAAGCGGCATCGGCAAGGAAGCGCCGCCGTTAAGGCTATGTCCCGCTTCGATGCTCGTATCACCATTCCCAATATAATGGAACCACCAATCAACCTGCTGCGGCTCCTCCAATCGCACCTCAAACCAATCCAGCACCCACCATTCATTGACCAGCACATGGCGATCAAGAATAGCTCCTTCATAGGCATTGCTCGTGCGAATCCATCCGTATGAGCGGTTCTCTGCCATTTCGTATTTCAAGCAGGCACCCTGCGCTTCAGACTGCGAGCGGCCTCCGATACTGACCGTATTATGGGATGCAGTATGCGGGTACCATTCCTTCTTTAACCGGGAGCCGTACGGCACGGTGCCGCGGTCTGGCGAGAGCGGATACGAGCGGTGGCTGAGCATGAGATTTAGCTTGTCATAATGACCATGCGAGCCGCCGTGCGAGCCAAAGTCGAGCAGGCATGACAGCTTGTTGCCTTCATGCGCGAGCATGGCAAAGCCGCTGCTTTCCAAGCACACCGATTCCACATGAGCCTTCCTTGCTTTTATGTCTAAATCCCCCGTTCCATATAAAACAGCCTCCAGCCCTCCGCGGAGATGATCCTTTGGTCTAAGCTGTCGGCAGACTTCTCCGAGCAGCGGCAGCACAGCCTCATCGCCATAATGCGTCAATCCGATCTCAAAAATCTCGGCAAGCTCCCTTGCATAAGGCTCGCGCCGGTAAGGCCCATCATGCAGCGCTGGCAAAGATCCACCCGCGTCCGCCAGCTGAGCAAGCACGGCCAGCATGCCTCTTAATGTCTGTCCCTGCTCGCCGCTATATTGGTACAAGTCCTCTCCGAATCTTCGAGCCATTTCGGCGCTAATAAAGTACGCCCTCAATACAAAAACATGATAATAGATGCTTCCCTCAAACTCCAGCTGGTCAGGCTTCACCGCAATCGATAGATGATGGCGGAAGCCTCCCTCGGCATCCAGCTGCGCCAGCAGCTTCTCCTGTTCGCCGCGAGCCGCATATACGCATGACAATGCTGCGTTCAGCCAAGCTGTGTAATTGTTCTCGGGATTTCCCCGCTCGCTGGTCAGTATCGCATGATATTCCAGCATGCTGCTCTCCAGCATCGCAAAGAACGTGCGAAGCGTCGCGTCCGCAGCTTTGAAGGAAATTCCTTCGTCCACGAGCAGCAAATACGCTTTTATGATCGTTGTCGCCCATATCGCTTCCGTTAGCGCTTGATGAAAGGCTCTGCCTTTCAGCATCCATGGCGACGCGTCCGGATGAACCGGGTAATGCGGGAATTGCTCCGCATACTTGATGATGATCGCGCGGCCAAGCTCCGCATAGCGGCTCTCGCCTGTAGCGGCATATACCGCTGCCGCTTGCAGCGCATGCCTTGCTAGCGACTGATGCTTGAACACAAGCCACGCTCCCCGATATGGCTCGCCGGTAAGCTCACAGCCATAAGGACAGGAATAAGCAGTAGCATCCTCTTCGAGCGGATCGAACAGCAGCTCCGAATGATGGACAGGGCATACATAGCTATGCCACCAGCCGCCCGGCTCCTTTGGGATGCTTGGCTCATGAATACTCTGCTGGCCGGCTGCATCGATCACCTGATCCAGCTCAGCCGCCAGCTCCTTCAGCGCATCCGCGCACCAACCGTAACGCTCAGCCTTCTCCCGGATGCTCATCGCATGAACATGCCTCCGTTTATTTCGATCGTCTCTCCCGTCAAATAGGAAGAAAGCTCCGATACGAGGAACAGCACTGCGCCAGCTACATCCTCCGGCGTCCCTTCCCGTCCGAGCGGAATACTCTGCACCGTAGCCTTGCGAGCGGCATCCGGCGTAAACGTATCGTGGAACGCCGTCTGTCCGATGAAGCCCGGCGACACCCCATTTACCGTAATGCCGCTGGCGGCAAGCTCCTTGGCAAGCCCTTTCGTATACGCAAGCACGGCTGCCTTGCTCGCCGCATAGATGGACGCGCCTGGCCCGCCGCCGTTATGCGCCGCGATCGACGTCATATTGACGATGCTTCCGCGCCCCTTCGCCTTCATGCCGGGAATGACGTATTTGCTGACGAATACGGTGCTTTTCAGATTCACGTCCATTACCTTCGTATATAAGTCCTCCGTCATTTCCTCATTCGCCAGACGCTGAACCAGATGCCCTGCGTTGTTCACAAGCAGGTCGATGCTGCCTCCGAAATAAGCTTCAACTGACCGTATCATGCCTTCGATCTGCTCCGGCTTTGTCACGTCTGCCTGGAACGCCTCCGCTTCGCCGCCTGCAGCGCGAATAGCGGCAACCGCTTCCTCTGCTCCCGTGCGGCTGTTCAAATAATTGAGCGCAACCTTCGCACCGCTTGCCGCGAGCATGCTTGCTACCCCCCGGCCGATTCCTCCCGAAGCTCCAGTTACGAGTGCGATTCTCCCAGTAAGATTAATATTCATCGTTAATGCTCCTCCCGCAGCGGCTCTCTAAAGCCGCCGCTATATTGTTTAGGCATGGACATGATGATCCTCGTGCCTTCATTCTGCTTACTCTCGATCGTTAATCCATAAGCCTCGCCAAACACCATCTGGATACGGCGATGCACGTTGACGACGCCGATCCCGCCTTTTCGCTTGAACTCATGGCCATCATCGGCAAGCCGATTCTGCAGCAGCCGCAGCCGCAGCTCCTCAACCTTTGCCGCAGTCATGCCTGAGCCGTTATCCTCTACAACGACAAGCAGCTTATCGCCCTGCTCCATCGCATCGATGCGTATCGTATGACGATCGTCCATCCCGTCAGGGAATGCATGCTGAAAAATATTTTCGATCAGCGGCTGCAGCGTGAGCCGCACCATTTTCGCGAGCAGCAGATTAGGCGGAATCGCCACATCGATCTCAAAGTCACGACCGATTCGATGCTTTAATATGATCATATAATTGCGCACATGGTTAAGCTCATTCGCGATTGTAATTTCCTCAAGATTCGTTTGAACCGAATAGCGGAGCATAAAGGCCATGCCTTCTACCATCTCCGATATTTCCGCTGAATCCTGCACGATCGCATAGCAATTAATCGTCTCCAGCGTGTTGTATAGAAAATGCGGATTGATCTGCAGCTGCAGCGCTTGGAACTCAGCCTTTTGCCGCTCAAGCTGGTTGTCCTGCAGCTCTAGCTGCGTCTTCTGGTTGTGCAGCTCCGTATCGTAGACGCGCTCGATCATCTCCGACAACCGGCTTACCATCAGGTTATAGCTATGGATGAGTCCGCCTATTTCGTCCTCCCTGGGCTTCGTCTCGATGCTCATCCAATTGCCCTTCTCCGTCTCCCGCATCCCATTTTTCAATATTCGGATGGGGTTTACGACGGATCTGCCAAACCTTATGGCGAGAAACAGCGCAATGACGAGCGTCACAAGACCGACCGTAATCGTTGTCGAGCGGATGTTCGAGATCGGATCGCGAAGCTCCTTCAGCGGCATCGAGATCGCGAGGCTCCATCCCGAATAATCGGACTTTCGCGAGATGATCATCGTTGACTCCCCGTTCACTCGCTCGGTGAATCGCTGATCGCCGCCTGCTACTAAGCGCTCCGGAATATCCGATTCCAGCAGCGCCTTCATCGTTTCATTTTCCGGAGCATAGATTACCTTGCCCTGGCGGTCGAGGATGAAGAAGAAGCCCTGCTCGCCAAGCTCGACCTGACTCCATAGGCTGCTGAGCTGCTGCTCATTGAACTCAATGGCCAGCACGCCCTTTGGATTGTATGACGAATAACCCCGGATTTTGCGAGCCAGGGTAATGACCTTGTTCTGATCCTTATCGAGCAGGCTTGTCTTCAGAATCGCGATCTCGCCGCTGGCTGGCGTCTTCTCATTGAGCTCCGCCAGTCGTGCGGACGGATCGAGCGACAACGACGAGAAGCTTTGATTCTGGTCAAAAATAGACCGTCCATGATACCCGAGTATATACATCATATGAATTTGCGTCGGGTAAGTAATGAACACCTTTTCGAAAACTTCCTTGCGGATCTGGCTTGTGAACTGGTAATATTCGTAGCTGTCGGACGGATCCATATCGAGAAATTTTTTCACGAGCTTCTGGGATAAAATAGAGTTGCTCACCCGCTCGAAGGTAGCCAGATGATTATCGGTCTGCATCGCCGCATTATCGATAACCGTCGTCATATATTTTTCAACCTGCTTATCGATCGCTCGCGACGACTCCACGTACGAGAAGATGCCAACCATCGACAGCGACAGCAAAATCACGATAAAAAAGTAAACGAACATTTGGCGCGACAGACTCTTCCTCATCATTCAATCCCCAGCGTCGCCCGGTATTCCGAGGGCGTATAGCCCGTAAACTTCTTGAACGTCTTCGTAAAATGCGGATGGTCCGCATAGCCGACCTCATATGAGACATCCGTTATTTTGTGATGCGGAGCGGCAAGCAGCTTCTTTGCCAACTCCATCCGCCGCTTGATCCGGTAATGCACGAACGTCTCGCCGGTCATCTGCTTGAACAGCTGGCTGAAATAAGACGCATTGAGTCCCAGCATATCGGCAACTTCCTCCAAGGACAGCTCCTTGGAGAGGTTGCGCTCAATATACGCCTTCGCTTCCTCGATAGGCTCCCTCGCAAGACCCTTGCGCTTTGCGCGAATGAGCTTCATCAGCTCTTGTACCGATTGCTCGAACCCTTCAAAGCCGCTATGCCGCGACGCTTCCGCTAGCAGCTCCTCACACTCCACCTTATAAACATCGCGCTTATTAATCTGCTTGACCAGCTTGGCTAACAGCTCGTGCAGCAGCTGTTCCTGCTGCCGCTCGTCAATTCGGCGCGAGCCGCAATAAAGGCGCATCTCCTCTGTCGTTTCTCGAATCGCTTCATCCTTTAAATGCCAGATCGCCTCATCCAGCCGCTCCAGCCATTGTTCTGAGCTGGACAGCGGAATGTAAGCGTGCTCAATGTTAACTGCAAGGCCCGCGAGCAGCTTGCTGACTGCGCCCTGCACGCCAGCCTTCGTTACAGGCTTCAATAAATATTCCTTCACGCCGTATGACATGCACTTCTGCGCATATTCAAAATCGCCGTAGCCCGAAACGACGACGATCGGTATGTCGCCATACTGCTCCTGCATGCGCTGGCATAGCTCAAGGCCATCCATGCGAGGCATCCGAATATCGGTGAATAGGATAGTAGGCCTGCTGCTGCGGATTTTCTCCAAAGCATCTACGCCGTTCTCGGCCGTATCGGTATGAATGATAGAGGAATCAGCTTGCTGGATAAGCTTCTCGAGCCCTTTGCGAATCATCGGCTCATCGTCGACCACGAGTATACGGTGCATGTAGCTTTCCCCCTTCGGACTGGATGCTCCCGCAGCCAGCTCTTAAGCTAGCTGCGAAGAGTCCTCATGTATCCTCATAGTAAAGCAACAGCCTGCTCCCCGTAAACCTTATTCGAAAGCGCTCTCACCGCTCTTATAGCGCTCCGTCGCCTGCTCGATAATCTCCTTGCCGCCTTTGGACAGATACTCCTCAAGCAGCTTCTCGTAATTGTCGATCGGCTCTCTTCCGTAAACCATCTTGAGTACACGCTCCAGAATAAGCGGCGGCATTTCGTCGGACTTCGGATTCAAATCCGGATATTGAACGAGCGCATCCAGACGCGGATCAAATTCGAGCCCTCTGCGGCCTTCATTCGCCAGCATGTTGTCAAAGGCGTCTATGAGCTGCTTGCCGGAATCCGATAGCTCGGATACCCGCTTATTATAGGTCGTATCCTGTACCATCCAGAGCCAGTAGTTGAGATAACGCATTTTGTCCGTGCCGGCTGTATCCGTTGGAACCTCGAATACCGGCTCGCCGTTTGTCACTTGGTAATCCTCGCCCTCAATGCCGAAGCTGAAGAACAGCTCTGCTTTCTCGCTGACCATCCAGTTGAAAAATTTAATAATATCAGCTGCTTTATCCTTCGCCTTGGCGTTAATGTAAAACGAGCGAGTAACCGGATTGTAATGCGCGTAGCCTCCCTTGCCGTCAGGACCAACCGGCGACGGGATAAGGGCAACCTCCGCGTCAGGCACGTTCTGCTTAAGCTGAGCGCCCCAGATCGGCAGCTCATTCGCATTCATCGACCACATGCCTGCTTTGCCGCTCGTAACAATACTTTTGAAATCGGTGCTTTCGATCGTTGCGAATTCCTTGCTGATCAAGCCCTCGTCATGCATCGTCTTGTAGATGCCGATAGCCTTCTTCATGTTGTCGACGTCGAAGAAGCTTGGCTTCACTTGGCCGTCTGGGAACACTTTAAATTGATTCAAATAGCCAAGCACGTCATAGGCGCCGAAGAACGTATCCGCGTACTTGAAGTTTTGGCGGCCGGCGAATGGCTGCTCCACCCCTATCTCCTTAAATGCGCGGAGCACGTCAAGCGTCTCCTCAACCGTCGTCGGGATTTCCTTGCCTGCCTTCTTGAGCAAATCCGTCCTAATCCAAGTCGCCCGGCGCGAAGGATTCGTCAGCACCTCCGGGATGCCGTAAATGTTGCCCGTCTTCGCGTCGGTCATTCTCTCCCAAGCAGACTCGGGAATGAATTTGAGCAAATCCGGACCATGCTCCTTGAGGAGGTCATTCAGCGGAAGGAAAACACCGTTCTCTACAGCGCCCGCAAGCTCAGGGCCGCTAATCCCGCCGCTGCCTTGCACCACGTCAGGGATGTCATTGGTTGCGAACATCTGAATCATTTTATCTTGATATTCATTATGCGGAATGAGACGGATGTCGAGATCTGAATTTGTCATTTTCTCCAGCTCAAGCACATATTTGTCTTTGTTGATGTCCGGGTTCTTCTCGACATAAGCTACGTTTAGCGTTCGCATCGAAATAGAAAATTTGACCGGCTCGGCTGGCTTCTCTTCACCAGGCGCATTCGTCGAAGGCTTCTCGCTTGCATTGCCGCCGGTATTGCCTTTGCCCGCATTATTGCCGCTGCAGCCCGCAATAACCGCAAGCGTTAGAACTATGATCATTGCACGTACCAAAATCTTTTTCATAGATTCCCCTCTTTTCGTTGGATAGTACGCCCTCTATAAAATAGCGCTTACAATTCCATTGTAGATTTGATGCGCACAGTGCCACAATGGACTCCGTTTGGCTGCGTTTGTCTTTTTTTTAGTATCCGCTCATTTGAGCTTTGCCGCCTTATGATTTGATCGATCCTATCATCATGCCTTTAATGAAGTATCGCTGCAGAAACGGATACACCATAATGATTGGAATCGTCGCCACCAAAATGACGGCCATCTGTACGCCCTGCACCGATTGCGATGCCGCCTCGAACGCGAGGTTGCCCGTATCCGTCAGATCGTCCGTAATGAGGAGCTGTCTTAATTTTACCTGCAAAGGGTACTTCTTCACATCATTAATATAATACAAGGCATCCATATACTTGTTCCAATTCGTCACCGAGTAGAAAATACCTACCGTTGCGAGTGCCGGCTTAGAAAGCGGCAGGATGATGCTCCATAGAATGCGCAGCTCGCTGCAGCCGTCAATTCGCGAGGAATCAACCAGCTCGGTTGGAATTTGGGTGAAAAACGAGCGCAGCACGAACAGGTTGAAGGCGCTGATCGCCGTCGGAATCATAAGCGCCCACAGCGTATTTACTAATCCGACCTCGCGCATAAGAATAAACTGCGGAATGAGCGGCGCGCTGAATATCATCGTCATAAGAACAAAGATCAAAATGTAGGTTCTGCCGACATATTCCTGTCTGGATAGCGGATACGCAAGCGATGCTGTCATGATTAGATTAATGATCGTTCCAAGCACCGTAATATACACCGTTACGCTGAACGCTCGCCATATGGAAACATCATCGAATACATATTCATAATATCTTGTCGTAAATTCAACCGGCCAGAACATGACCTCTCCCCGGTCGATCGCGCCGGCGCTGCTCAGAGACTGCGCAATGACATTCAAGAACGGCAGGAACATGAATAAGCCCAGCAGCGTAAGGAAGGTATAGTTGAAAGCTAGAAATAGTTTGCGGCTTATCGATTCGCGTCTGATCATCTGCGGTCCCTCCTTAATACAGCGATTCGCCGGTCGCTTTTTTGCTTACAAAGTTGGCGATGGAAAGTAGTGTGAGGCCGACGACCGACTTGAACAATCCGATTGCCGTCGCATAGCTGTACTGCATTTGATTGAGCCCCGCCTTATAAATGTAAGTATCGAGAATTTCACTGTTCTGAAGGTTAAGCGGATTTTGGAAAACGAATACCCGCTCGAATCCGTAGTCGAGGAAATCGCCGATCTTCAGCAGGAACAAAATCGTAATAACCGGCAGCAGCGCAGGAAGCGTAATCGAGAGCGTCTGCCTCCATCTGCTGGCCCCGTCCATCTCCGCCGCTTCGTACAGATCCGGATTAATTCCGGCAAGCGCCGCGAGGTAGATGATCGTTCCCCAGCCTACATCGCGCCATAAGCCCGAGCTGACAAGAATGGTGCGGATATACGAGTCTTCCCCGAGAAAATAAATCGGCTCAATGCCAAACCAACCGATAATCGCGTTAACGACACCCGAGGAGGGCGATAGAACGCCGACAAAGATACCGCTTACAATTACCCACGAAAGAAAATGCGGCGCATAGATGATCGTCTGCACAATCTTCTTGTACAGTGCAAGCCTTACCTCGTTCAGCAAGAGCGCAAGCACGATCGGCGCTGTGAAAGCAAATACCAAGTCATAGATGCCAAGCAGCAGCGTATTGCCAAGAATGCGGAGGAAATCATAGTGGCTGAACATCCGCTTGAAATGCGCCAGCCCCACCCAAGGGCTCCCCTTGAAGCCCGCGAACAGATTGTAATTTTGGAAAGCGATAACCGATCCAAGCAGCGGCACGTATTTGAACAATAGGAAGAACAGAATGCCCGGAATCGAGATCAAATAAAGCGCTTTGTATTTCCACATATACTGCATCTTGAGCATCATCGTTTACCCCATTTTCTTGCGCAGATTTGCAGGCGCATGCTCGTCGATTGGAATTTCATTAAATTCGATATGAATGAATTCCGGCTCACGGTCGATAATTCTGGACATTTCTCGCGTGAAAACCCGGGTAATCTCTTCCTTCTGCTCGTCTGTGCGGCCCTCGTACATTTTAATCGAAATTTGCGGCATAGGCTTTGCCCTCCTATCCAAGCTGTTTTTGAGTTATGCCTTTATCCTATAAAGAATCGATAGGCTGAACAATGGAGTCGCTTTGCTTCGTTTGTGTTTTTTTTAGGCGGCAAGCGCGGAACTTGGCTTCTTTTTAGGCGGGCTGTTGTTCTTTGTAGGAGGCACAACAAATAAAGGAGCCCACATCGGAAAGACGCGTGGGCTCCTTTAAGTAAGATCAATTGACTACACGAATTGGAATTTGCTCACCCCACCATTTGGTGGAATAGGCGTCGCAAAAATACGTCTATTTTCTAGACTTATTTTTGGGTATATGGTCCATTTGAGGAAATAGATCTACATTCTAGATCTATTTTTGCTGGAACGACACTCCAGCCACCATTTGGTGGGAGTAATGCCGCAATACGTCTATTTTCTAGACTTATTTTTGTGTATTTGGTCCGTTTGAGCATAAGAGATCTACATTCTAGATCTATTATTTCTAAAACAACGCTCCTGCCGCTAATTGGTGGAGGAAGCGCCGCAATACGTCTATTTTCTAGACGATTGAGGATAATAGATCTACTTTCTAGCTCTATTTTGCTGGAACGACGCTCCAGCCACCATTTGGTGGGAGTAGCAGCGCAATACGTCTATTTTCAAGACTAACAGCGTCAATCTTCTTCATCCCATAAAAGGGGCTGTCCCATTTGGTCATTGTGACCTTGTGGGACAGCCCCTTTCCGATAGTTGTGGCAGCTTCTACGCCTTTGGCATCTTGCTCATATCCATATACAGCACATTCCAACGATGGCCATCCAAATCGACGAAGCCGGCTCCGTACATCCAGCCGTCTTGCTCTTTCGGCTTACTGTAAGCTGTTGCGCCTGCCTTTACCGCCTTTTCAACTAGCTCATCCACTTCTTCCTTGCTCTGCGCATCAATAGAGAGCAATACTTCGGTTCCCAGCGCAGTATCTGCAACCTCTTGGCCAGTAAATTTTTTGAAGGTAGCTTCCGGAAAAAGCATGACCATAACCTTCGCCTCACCGATAACCAAGCCTGCCATGTCTTCGCTGTTGAGATGACGCGGATGGAAGGTAAACCCAAGCTCGCTGAAAAACGCTTTAGACTGATTAAGGTCTTTAACCGGAAGATTTAACCAAAATTGTTTAGGCATCGTTGTCGCTCCTCTACATGAATAATAGTTGATATTGTACGTTCTTGTCCTTCATTTTAGCATAGCTAAACTATGATGATTTCTTCTAGATTGCTTTCTATTTATCAGATTTACCTAAGTGCTTGAATGATCCAACCACCTCGAAATCACTTCAACGAGCTTATCCTTCTTAGCTTGTACATCTTCCATATCTGTAAATTTCACGAATGCTCTATCATCCGCGACCCATTCTAATAGCTCTGTCGCATCATTGAACGATTGACGCTTAACGGCATTGTCTTTCACCTTTGCACCGGAATGAAAAATAATTCGAAAAAATCCTTTCCCTTGCAGGTTAAACGTAAACCTATCTTCATGTTGAAATTGGAAGCTCGGAGCATTCCATTTGATGTGTTCATTTAACGCTGTATTTGCGCTTAAAATGATATTCCGAACCTCTTCGATCTCCGGCTTGAGGGGATGCTCCAGCTTGTTCAAAAATGCAACAACCTGTTGATGTCCCTTCTCCAGCTGTTCCGCCGATTTCCCTCCAGCTTTATTTGATGCCTCATTATTCGTTGTCATAGACCATTCCAGCTCCTTCTGCATGGCTAATCTTAAGGACAATAGTAGCATAAAAAATAAGCCAAAGCTTCCCAGCAGCAGCTTTAGCACAAACACTCGTCGTACATTAATCGGGCTTACTGTGCTAATGAAATCAAACCGCGATTGATCCTTTGTGGACATTACCGTTGCATTAACACTTTCCTTGCTCGCTAAGCCTGCCCAATAACACAAGTGATATATTTGCACCTCTTCACATATACCTATTAGGTATGTTAAGATCGATGTATCATTTTAGTGAAGGAGGCCATTGCCTTGGAGTTTGTTATATTGGGTCTTCTTATGATTCGCCATTTGACACAATATGATATAAAAAATGTGCTGCAGCAAAAAGTATCTCCCTTTTTTAGCGCCAGCCTTGGCAGCATTCAAGCCGCATTAAAGAAGCTAGAGAGCAATGGGCATGTCGATCTCAAGGAAATCGTTGAAAATGGAAGAAGAAAAAAGATTTATTCGATAAATCTGCTAGGAAGGCAGCATTTTATGGATTGGATGCTTTCCTCCATCGCCCCCAATCGTTTGGAGCAGGATGTGACGACGCGATTGTTTTTCTTAGGATTTATGACTAGAGCGGATCGCCAAACGATCATCAAAGCAGTCATTGCCCATCTTGAAGCTTCCGTTCAAGCATTCGAAGCCTCTGCTATGGAATCCAGCCACAAGGAAGTTCCCGAGCAGCTGAAGCAGGTCGTCAAATTCCAGCTAAAAACGTTGGATCTGGGACTCTTTTATCACCGAAGCATGCTGGCATGGTTTAAAGAGCTGATGACGGAACTGGAGGCGGACGATGATGAAGAGCGATCAAATAACTAAAAAGCTGGCGTTCAGAAACGCACAATTCACTTATTACATCTCAGGAGATAAGGAAAAAGAAACGATCCTGATGCTGCATCCCGCATTTACGGACCATCACATTTTTGAGGAACAAACGGTTTATTTTCAGAGGAGTTATCGAGTTATTACATTGGATATGCCAGGACACGGGGAAAATCAAGTCAGCGGCACTAAAGTCACCCTAACGGATATGCCTGAAATCATAAACCAGCTTTTGTTGGAAAACGACCTTGCAGACTGCCATATTATAAGTGTCTCCATGGGATCGCTTGTCGCGCAAGCGTTTGCTGACCGTTATCCGGATCGGGTAAAATCAGTAATCATCGTAGGAGGTTATTCGATACACAAGGCGAACGAGCGCGTATTGAAGAAGCAGCGAAGCGAAGGGCTCAAATGGATCAAATATATTTTATTTTCGATGAACAAATTTAGAGCTTATTTAGCTTCAGCATCATGCCACACCGAGCAAGGCCGCGCCGCATTTGCCAAAGGCGTGCAGCATTTTACTCGAAAATCCTTTTCCGCTATGGCCGGTATGAATGCTTTTTTTATCAAAAAGGATACTCCGATGCCTTACCCGCTCCTGATCGTAGTTGGAGAACATGATCTTAAACTTATTCAAGACGCCGCAAGGGAGCTTCATGATTTAGAAAGGCATTCCCAATTGGTGCTCATGCCCCAGGCAGGTCACTGTGCAAACGTGGATGCGCCGAGTGAGTTCAACCATATCGTTGACAACTTTTTGTCCACTATAGCCAACCGCTAACCCGCATCCTCAAACCTTTCTCTTTGATTCAAAATAGCAGGAAAAGCTCCATCTCATTTCCCAATGAAAAGGCAGCTAGACCAAATAAAATGGAAATTCTCCCGTTAATCGGATCATTTTCGCCCCAAAATGGATCAAAAACAAAAGATTAACGGAAAATTCCTTCTAATACTGATTTCCGTCCAATTTCGGTTGAATTAACGGGAGCTTTTCCCCGGTAATCATGCGCGCAAAATTTTCAACCGCCAAGCGTTGCGGCAAATACGTTTACATGTGACTTTTTCAAAGCCCCACGCTCAAAGTAAATCCCGTCTTCACGCTTTATTCTTTCAAATGATGTTTAATCCAGCTGAGCAACGATTCCTCCTTCGGTGCCCAGCCTAGTAGATTTTTGGCGTGAGCAGCGCGTACCCGACTGTTAGAGGCAATGGCAAACCGCGCCCAATCTCCAAGCTCCGCAATCGCTTGATCGGCTGGCCAACTCCATGTCTTGCCTCCATAACCCAGCGCATCACTGACCGCTTTGGCAATGTCTCCATAGGATTCCTCGCCATTTTCAGCGAAGAAATAAGAAGCCGAGGGTGCTTTCTCTAAAGCCAGCACATACAACCGAGCCAAATCCTTGATGTGAACATTGGACCAGCGATTAACGCCCTTGCCGACATGAACGCCTGCACCCAACTCTCGTGACTTGCGAATGATTTGCGGCAATTGATCGCTTTCTACAGGCAGTCCAAGCGCATGTCCATAAATCATCGAAGGAACGATCACTATGCCTCTGACCCATTCCTCTATACCAGCCTTGCGCACAAGTTTATTTATCGCTACGCGCTCTTCCCTAATATCCATGGGCACAAATGGCGTTTCTTCATCAAAAATTTGTTCGCTCGCCGTGTCGCCACGGGCATCATCACCCACTACGCTCGAACCCGATGTATGCAAAAATGGTTTTCCGCTTCCGCGCAAAGCAGCTATAATGGTCTCGACTGCTTGCAAATGATCCGAGTCGGCTGTATGAATAACCGCGTCGCTGAGCCTTGCGTATTCCGTTAGAATATCCGTATCTTCTAGCTTTCCAAGAACGGGTTCTATGCCGATTTTTCTGAGCGGTTCCATCTTATCAGGATTACGTACCAAGCCATAAACCGTATGCCCTGCATCAAGCAAAGCTTTAGCTACTGATCCGCCAATATACCCTGAAGCTCCTGTAACAAATACCTTCATGTTTTCCCTCCCCATCTCGTATCTAGCTTATCCATTAGCCTAGTTTTTCAATGACAGCATTAGTTACTACTAACGTCGATTGTGGGTTTTGCCCTGTAATAAGGTTGCCGTCCACCTCATAATGAGCAGTCCAGTTCGGCGCTGCGACAAATATGGCTCCCAAATCGCGAAGCTTGCTTTCCAGTAAGAAAGGAAGATGCTGATCGAGCGTCGTTGCTGCCTCTTCCCGATCTGTAAATGCACTGACTCTTTTACCCGCTACCAGCGGTTGACCATTCGATAAAGTAGCGCCGACTAATCCTGCCGGTCCGTGGCAAACGGCGGCTACAATTTTATCTCCTTCATAGAAATCGATTAGCAGCTTCTGAAGGTTCGTATCATTTGGCAGATCGTACATCGTTCCATGACCACCCGGCAAGAAAATAGCATCAAAATCGTCTGCCGATACTTCATTTAGCTTAATTGTATTTTCTAAATATTTTTTTGCATCTAAAATCTCTTGCGGAGTGCCAGCATCTACACTGCCGGGATCAACGGGCCCTTCTCCGCCAAGCGGGCTTGCTACCGCAATCTCATACCCTTTGTTTGTAAATGCCATATGTGCCTCAGCAAATTCCGACAGCCATATCCCCGTCTTTTTGCCTGCATGAATCTCGGTATGGTTAGTGACAACGATCAACACTTTTTTTGACATTTGTCTAGCCTCCAATAGTTTTTATTATTGCTGTACCCTTATTCTAATCCTCAAGCAATCAATAAAACAAATTATGAAATAGAGTGTTATTTATAAATATATTTATGTATTTATATCTTCGAAAATAAAAAAAGATCAACTAGTATCTACTAGTTGACCTTACTTATTTTCCCGAATAAGCGACATAACCTCATTAATTTGGGGCAGATGCTTATTCTTTAATGGATAGGCGATATACAACTCGTTTTTAACTTTTAATGGCTCAAACACAACCTTTGATCTGCCATCGTTTAACGATTTTTCTAATAAGTATGTCGGTAAAACGCTCAAGCCCGCGCCGTTCTCGACTGCCTTCAAGATCATATGCAGGTTAGGAATGATATGAATGGGTCTAATTAAAGGACGTTTCTTAAAATGCTCCCTCCAAATTCTTCTGATTATCGGCAATTCCAAGCCATAACTGATCCAGCTCTGGGCAGAGAGCCATTGCTCCATTAGCTTCAAGTTATCGGACTCAAGGATTTGATAATCGATAGGAGCGACAATTACAAACTCTTCATCCATTAATTTCAAATATTCCACGCCAGGCGTTTGGAACCTTTTTGAAGTAATGATGATATCCAATTTATCTTCCTTCAGCAGCTCTAACAATTGTTCTGCCGTTCCAAATTGCGAAAGGGTGCATGTCTTGTAGTTATGAAGCTGAGGCAGTATTTTTTCACTAAAAAATTCATGTGCCGCTCCCAGCTTGATGACGGTTAACGTTGGCAGCGAGGCAGATTTAAAACTCATCGTTGTATCCTCTAATGATTCGATCAGAGGAGCGAGCTGGGAATACAATTCCTTTCCCCTCTCCGTTGGAACTATTTTTCTAGACGTTCTAATAAATAAAGCTTCCCCTACCTCAGCTTCCAAGGCGGCTAAGTGTTGGCTCATTGCGGGCTGCGTCATCATGCGGGTTTTGGCGGCTTCGGAAACAGAATGATGCTTATAGATGGCACAAAAGCTTCTATACCATTCAAAATCAACCATTATACATATTCCTCTCTCGTTAGTAAGACCTGCTTCAACATACAATAAAACCCTTGATTTCTCAAGGGCTAGACGATTTCATTGAATGTTATTAAATAATGAGATTAACGCCGCTGATGCGCTGCTCAATCATTTTCCGAAGGATTGAACCGATATGGGCTCCTGCCTCTACAGGCGGAGTCCCCCTCTGGTGGATATTAGAGATAACCATCCGGTCGGAATCCTTTTTGCCCGGCCGCGGCTGATAGCACATATACGCACTCATTGAGGCTGCTGCTGCAAGCCCAGGGCGCTCACCGATTAATAACACAAGCACTTCCGGCGCAAGCAGCCGACCGATATCATCCATACACCCGACTCGGCCTCCCCTCACAAAAAAAGAAGTGCCGCATGCCAGCTTGTTAAACGCCAAAGAATCTATCAAAGCAGGCAGAATATCAGGCAAATTCTCATCCACAGCCTTTGCGCTAAGCCCGTCTGAAACAACAATTTGAACTTGGGGCTTGTGAACGCAGCGCTCTGTAATTTCTATTGCCGCTTCATCCGCAAGCAGCCTTCCTCTGTCCGGTCGTTTCAAATAATTCTCTTTATCTCCAAATCTCGTGTTGACTGAAAATAAATTAAATTCATCCAAAGTTGCAGCATGAACCTCTCCATATACCGAATCAACCGCATGCGCATGATCCAATCGCAGCTTCAACAGCTCTTTCGTTAAAGGCCTCGTTCCGGTTCTTCCGACGCCGATACGCGCTGGCGTATGCCTTGCCAGCCCTTCAAACCTATTTGATTGCTGCTCTCTATCCATTTTCTAACCTCCACTTTAGTATACAAAACGAACAGCATCCCCTGCATCCGCAGTCAATCGACCGCCTTGCATAATGCCATTTTGCTCAAGCCAAGCTTCAAACGCCGGTGCTGGCCGTTTTTGCAGCGTCTCTCGTATGGTTGCAATATCGTGGTAGCTCATGGATTGGTAATTGAGCATACAATCATCTGCCATCGGCACGCCAATGATGAAGTTAACACCTGCCGCTGCAAGCAAAATACCCAAGTTATCCATATCATTTTGATCGGCTTTCATATGATTGGTGTAGCAAATGTCGCAGCCCATCGGCAATCGATGCATTTTACCCATAAAGTGGTCCTCTAAGCCTGCTCGTATCACCTGCTTGCTATCATACAAATATTCCGGGCCGATAAAGCCTACTACCGTGTTCACGATAAAAGGCTTAAACCGCTTGGCAAGGCTATAGCAACGTGCCTCAAGCGTCACTTGGTCGATTCCGAAATGGGATTCCGACGACAACTCTGAACCTTGGCCAGTCTCGAAATACCAGCGGTTTGGTCCATTGCTCGTACCGTGCAAGCGGATAATCGCATCCGCCTCTTCCAGCATGCTTAAGCTGATACCGAAACCCCGATTTCCTAACTCCGTACCTGCCAGGCTCTGAAAAAGCATATCTGCAGGAGCGCCGCCTTGGACGGCTCTCATTTGCGTGGTCACATGAGCGAGAACACAGTTTTGCGTCGGAATCGACCAGTAGTCAATGACCTCCTGCGTGGCATGCAGTAACGATTTAATGTTTTCCGTCGTATCAATAACGGGATTGATACCGATGACCGCATCCCCTATCCCGTAGCTAAGCGCTTCGAATAGTGATGCTTTCATCCCTCCGATATGATCAGCGGGATGATTCGGCTGCGCTCTGGAAGCTAAGGTTCCCTTATAACCGATTGTCGTCCGGCAAGTTGAAAGAACCTCCAGCTTGGATGCCGCTTGAATCAGATCAAGATTGGACATCAGCTTGCATACCGCCGCGATCATTTCGCTTGTCATTCCGTCCGCAACTCTATGAATGTCGCCCCCCATCGTCTCAGAACGGAGCAAATATTCACGCATCTCAGCGACAGACCAGCCCTTAATCGATTGATACGATTCCTCGTTCACGTCTTCTTCAATAAGCTTGGATATTTCGTCAGCCTCCGGAGGAAGCAATGGATTTTCCCTAATATCGGACATGGTAAGCTCAGAAAGAACATATTTGGCAGCTACCCGCTCCGCTGTATCCGTTGCAGCAATTCCAGCCAATTCATCGCCTGATTTCTCTTCATTTGCCTTGGAGAAAACTTCTTTTAAATGACCGAACTGATATGTTTTTCCTAAAAGCGTTGTTTTAAAATCCATGGCCTGACACCTCTGCTTTCTGATAAAATACAAGCGTTTTTATGACAACGGGTACAATATCATCCTTTAATGGTTTGCCTACATCGATATAATCTCCATCTGATGGCCGAATTTGGTCGATGCAAATGAGCTTCATATCGGCAGGAAGCCTAATTGTCAGCGCGTGTCCAAGCGCTTTCGCCATATCGTTCTCACAGATGACAAGCAAAAATCCGGCAAACTGCGCTGATGCTCCATAATTTGCAACAATACGATCGGCAAGCTTTTGCAGACGCTTATACGTGCAGTAGCCTTCATCTCTTAACGCTAGAGCAAACGGAGGGTCTGATCGTGAGGCTGCGTAGATTTTTGAGGCTTTAAACATGGCTGCACCAATCGCTTTATCAAGCAGCAGCAAATCATTTTCTTCATTCACATCCGCTTTTGGCAAATAGCATACAGCTACAGGCACATTTCGGAGAGGCAGCACTCCATCGTCATAAAATAATGTCGCCCCGCTAATTTCAGTCGTCTGTGTACCTGCTCCTATCACGGTTGCACGTTCTGATTCATTTGCTTGCCGAAGAGGCACAGAGCATGAAGCTCCATGCTCAAGCAAAGCTGCGGCGAGCAAGGGGCCAATGTCACCAAACTTCGCTGCTTCTTCTATATTTTGCGGGGCAGGCAATCCCATTAAACCGCCAACGCCTCCAGAAATCCATATTTCATCCGGTACCGGAAGCGGAGTGGCCGTCGAAGCTACCAAGAGCGCCTCCGTGCTAGAGCCTTCATGGGCAGGATCGATGCAAAGAATACAGTCGATGAGCGCCTTGGCCATCTGGCGGCACAGCTCTTGCAAGGAGGAGAATGAATATGCCGCTCCTACTTCAGGTACATTTAACTCACCGCGCTCTGCCCAAAGCTTCAATGACGGCGCTACGTACGCCACTTGACCGTTCTTATCGATACGGATAAGCCGTCCGCCGACATGCAGGGTAATCGTTGCGATCATCTCTCCATCGCGAAAGTAAGCTGCATTGGCTGTGCCTCCTCCAACATCGATATTGACGATCACTCCTGGCCGCGTCTGCGAATAGGCTTCTGCCCCTGAGCCTTTTCCGGCGAGAATCGACTCCAGATCCGCACCAGCCGTCGCTACGACGAACTGTCCTGCCATTTTCGCCAAAGCATGTACTATTTGTTCCGCATTTTTTTTCGTTGCTGTTTCACCCGTTATAATGACCGCGCCTGTTTGGACCATCTCAGCAGTTAAATCTGCATTTTTATATTCTTGGTCCAATAATTGCGACAGAGCAGCCATATCGATTTCCGATTCATTAATAAGCGGCGTCGTATAGATTGGACTCACATAGTCTAGCCGCCGTTCGATTATTTCATAGCGCGGGAGCGAGAAACCGCCCGAGGTTTTCATGAGCTTCAGCTTCGAAACGATCCACTTCGTTGTGCTCGTTCCTATGTCGATGCCTACGCTTGTAATCCACTTTTCCTCCACTTAATCCGCTCCTTCCAAAAAAGGATATAGATCCTTCAGAACTTTTGCCGCTTACGTCTCTCCCTACGATGTTATTCGTTTTTTCAACAAAAAGATACCGCGTTTATACGGTATCTTTTTGCACTGCGATATGAGGGATGATCATCAAAGCAGCCCTTCAATCCATTCTTCACCCCTAAGGGAATAGGTGAATATCCTGTGTCAACCAACGAAATGGGAGGAACAACGATGATTCCGAAATACCCTTACTACGGAATAGAGACGAAATGCGAGCAAGTACCCGTAACTTTTCCGCCCCAGCATCAAGATCGCCAGCCTGGACTTGAATATTTAATGAACCCGATTCCAATATCCGATAATCCCGAATACAAGGGCAGCGGCAAATTGGCCGGAAAAGTGGCGATCATCACGGGAGGCGACAGCGGAATTGGTCGCGCCGTCGCCATTGGATTCGCCAAAGAGGGCGCGGATGTAGCCATTGTCTTCTTATACGAACGCGAGGATGCAGCTGCGACGAAGCAGATGGTCGAACAATACGGCCGGCATTGTCTGCTGATTGAGGGTGATTTGCGCCAACCGGAATTCTCCTCTGAAATCGTCCGCAGAACCCTTGAATGCTATGGGAAAATAAATATTTTAGTACTTAACCAAGGCGTCCAATTTCCTCAGAATTGCATAATGGACATTTCGAATGAACAGCTCGAGGATACGTATCGCACGAATATCTTCCCGCTCTTCTATTTGACCAAAGCTGCGCTGCCCCATTTATGCTCAGGCAGTTCGATCATCAGCACGGCATCCGTTACCGCTTATGCCGGTGCTCCTCTTCTAATCGATTATTCATCTACGAAAGGAGCAATTGTGTCCTTTACCCGTTCATTGTCGCTTCAACTAGTTGGTTGCGGAATACGGGTCAACGCTGTTGCTCCTGGTCCGATATGGACGCCGCTGATCGTCTCCAGCTATTCCGCGGAGTATGTAAAAACATTTGGTTTAGAGACGCCAATGAAGCGAGCGGGCCAACCGTTCGAGCTGGCCCCGACTTACATTTACTTGGCTTCCGATGATTCGTCTTACGTTACCGGCCAAGTGCTGCATGTCAATGGCGGAGTCATGACGGAAACCTGATGAGGCTGAAAATCGTCTTTTCATTCAATAAAAACGGCCTCCGATTATGAAACGGAGGCCGTTTTTCTTCATGAGCTGTACATCCACAGCGCCATCTTCATTTATTTTAAAGGAATAACCATGTTCCAAGTGACGCCTTCAAACCCCCAAGGACTCTCGCCATTTCCGGTAGCTAGAAACAAATGGGTCGGCTTTCCGTCGTGGAATAAAAGATTTGGCCGTTCTAGATTGCATTGCAGCGTTGTTGTCCCGTCGTCCCATGTCACGCTGCGCGTATAGGACAATGGATTAGGATGCAGGTTCCAATGAATACAATCCTCGCTTGTAGCATAAACGCCAGCGCCCCACTCGCCCGTAAGTCCGCCGCTGTCATTCTTATAGTCATCCTTCATCAGCACATGAAACAGTCCATCCGCATACCAAAGGTAAGGGTCCTCAACGTGGAAATCCTCGTTGTCAAAACGGAATATCGGCAAATCGCTCAGCCGCTCGAACGGCCCTGCCGGATGAGGCGCTTTCACAATTCCGAGCTGCAGCGTCGCATTCGCATATTCACGGGATTTGTATATCATATAAGTCGTTCCATCCGGCAAAATAGCTGCCGAGGGATTGGTAGTGATGGTACAATCCCAGTGGCCTGGTTCCCTAGGCTCCAAAAGAGGGGTGTCCATTCGCTTCCAAGGTCCATAAACGGAATTGCTGGTGGCGAGCCCAATCCTTTTGCGATTCCAAACTTCAAGCGCACGGCCAGAGGATATATCCTCTCCTGGTGATGGGATAGGCCCGCCGTAAGTCGTTCCGAAATAATAAAGATAATACGTACCATTCCAAAATCGAATAGAGGGGTTATGCTGATTCAGCGCATCAAAATAAGAACGATCCCGACGCTCGAATACAACCTCCTCAAATTGATAGGGACCTTCCGGTTTGTCACTCACTGCTCTTACAATTTCACAATTAAACAACCACTGCGCGCCAAAACCAAGATCCTTGCGCCATCTCGATGCAAACAAATGGTACTTGCCATCTTCCCCTTGAATGGCAGAACCGCACCAAATATAATAGTCGTCCATATGGAAGCCGCCATTTTTTGGTGCTGGAAGCAACCTATTATAAATCGGATTTTCCATGAATTATTCCCTCCAATTTCAGTACTAACCGAGCAGACCAAACCTATAAACATAGAAGTTTAAAAAATTAGATTGGAAAAATAGCATGCTTCTCGCAACTGCTAGCTTCAATAACAATTAAAGTTTAAGCCGCGAGCATTACAAAATCAACATCTAAAAAAGCGACATTTTCCCTATCCATTGCTTCATGTTCAATTAAGCGGTCCCTGAGCTTTGTCACTGTAAAAGGCGCAATATGTTAGGGCCAAGCAAGCAACAGTCGATCGCGAGTGATTTGATAATTCGTGAGAAATTGGGCAAGATCGGGAGAACACGCCCACGAACATTAAGCGCGGCAAATTCAGAGCGCATGATGCCGTGGGCTGGGTTATCTAATACCGTCCAGCAGCCTGCGCAGCGTCTGTAGACAGTCTTCCATTGCTTCGGAAGCATCTGCAGTATTCGCTATCTGGGCCAACCAGAGCGCTGCCTCATTTAGTGCACCTGACAGCAAATGTGTTGCTGCATCCAGCCTGACATTTTTCAGATAGCCTTGCTGCTGCATCAGTTCCAGTTGTCCATGCAATAACCGCATAGACTGCTGCTCATCCATCAGCCGCCACTCCTCCCAGCCAAGCACGGCTGGTCCATCTATTAACATAATCCGTCTATTCTCCGGCTCTATCGCCACCGTTACAAATGCCCGGCAGCCCAGATACAGCTGCTCCCACTGATCCTCGCTGAGCGCGGCCTCCTCTTCCAACCGCTGAGCGACTTCACGCTGAACAAGCTCCAGCACAGCCTTGAACAATCCTTTCTTGCTGCCAAAATGATGATATACAGCACCGCGGGTTACCTCGGCGGTTTTTGCTATTTCCTCCAGTGAACAGTCGGCATAGCCATGTATAGTAAAATGCTGCCGTGCAATCTCCTGCAGTTTAAGAATGGTCTCGGCAGTATCTTTCTTATTTCTTCTCATCCGTTTTCTCCCATTCCCTTCACAAGCTCATATGCCCAAATAATTGGACTTCTCCTCCTCTGAGGGCGGAATCATTTCTATTACATCTATCAAAACGCCGCCAGGATCAGAAAGTATAAAATGTCGTTGCCCAAAATCCTCATCCCGAATATCCTGTTCCAGCGTTAGCTTGGCATCAAGCACTAACCGCTTGTATTCTTTATCCACATTATCAACTTCCATGTTCAGAATCAGTCCCTCAGCCCTTTTGCGGTAAGTGGCAGGAATCGTCGGATGCCCCGCATCGAGCAGCGCAAGCTCATACGATCTCTGCTGATCTTCGCCTGTTCGCAAGCTTACATACCAATCAGACTCATATACAACTTCAAAACCAAAGTGCCGCTGATAAAATTCAGCGCTTTCCGCCACGACCTTTGCCATGACAACCGGATAGAAACTGTTCAATTTCATGTTCATGTTCTCCCTTGTTTTAATGGTATCGTGATTTATCCGAATAATAACATACATACAGTGTGTATGTAAATAAAAATAGTTTTAATGGCTTAGCGACGTATCTGGTTAAAGTTCTAATTGAATCGGGCAATATTATACGCGCAAAAAACGACCTTCAATTCGATTTCCGAATTGAAAGTCGTCTCTATTTAAATGCCTGCTTAGCGGCTTATTTAGATGCATTCGGAACCGCGAACAACAAGTGCTCCCGCGCCGCAGGGTCCTTCTCCTTCAACAATTTTTCGGCAACTGCTCGGAATTGCTGCTTGTCATACATCTTCGCCGCAGTCGTCATAATTGGAATTGCCGCTGAAAGGCTTTCCGACTTGATCTGCTCAAACTCCCATTCCTTCTCCTTGCTGATATATGGACTCAGAAACTCAAGCGCCTTAAGGATGCCGCGCCCGTCTTCTGTCTCATAATTCCATAGATCGACTCCAACCTTGCTCCCCAAGCGAGCGACATTGGTTAGGGCGTCCATATTGTAGGTCGAATAATGAAGAGATCGCGTTCTGCTAATCTCAAGCGGCATTCGTCCGTCTGGCTCAATTTGCGAAGCAATCCTTTTCTTGGACGCTTCGGCTACCTGTTTAGCAATATCGGGATGTCCACTAAATAGGGCATAGGCGGCAACTTGAGCGTTATACCAATTGCCATGGTTGTTTTTGGCGTTCTTTTCATCCATACCGATCGGGCTTTCCATCAACCACCTCATGTAATCGCCAATCCATTTTTTAAACTGTTCCAAGTCTTGATCTGATAAATGAGTTGAGTCATTTAAAATCGTTGCAGGATCAAGCGTGTTGAAAATATTTAACGTTTCGATAATGCCTGCTGCCCTGCCCTCATTCACGCCCGGAACCGATTGTCCGTAATTCAAACTCGGGTTCATTCGCGTCGCAGCATCCAAATACCAAACTTTAAGCAATTTGGATGCGTATTTCGCATACGCTTCGTTCTCGGTGTAGAAATAAGCTAAGGACAAAGTACGGATGCCCGAGCTTGTTTTGCCAAAGCTGTCGCGGTCGAAAGTAGACGTATTGACTTCTGGATTAAGCTGGCCGTCTTTATGTATATACGGCAATCCATCCGGCGTATCGGGATTCGGCCACCAGTAAACGCCGATGGAAACGTAATCGTGTTTATCTCCGCTTGGCGCAACCGATGTCTTATCCATGACCGAGAAGGGACCTTTTTGCATAGCTGTATCCGCATCCTTCTTCAGCTGATTGACGCTCTGCGTGATAAGCGGATCACCCGCCAAATATTTGCGCTTCGCCTCATTCAAGGCATCCGCATCCAAAGTAAGCAGCTCGGAGGCATCAAGCGACACTTTGCCCTTGCTTTCATCGCCTGGATTGCTGCTCATGATGACTGCCCTGCTGCCGGAGTCCCATTCAACCGTCTTGCCAAGCATTTCCCCGATCATTCGTACAGGCACGTACGTTGTATTCTGGTAAATCAACGATTCCGGCACCTTATCACCCTGATTGTTGTACAAGCCGTCTGGTGCGCTTTTATTTACCCCATCCACGATCAATTTCAGCTTTTTCAAGCTGATGTCCGTCGAAGCTGAAGCCGCAAAGCCAATGCCGGAGAAGAACAACGATCCGCATAAAAATGATACTGCAACATGCTTTAGTGAATACTTCCTGCTCATCATTTCACTCCTTTGTAATGGATATTAACGTTAATTAATGAAGAAAGCGTTTACAAGACAAATGCTATCTTTTCTATATGCAGACTTACAGGTATTTTTTTAAGATGCATATGTGTAAATTTATTATAGAAATAACTTTCCTTGGGGGAGCCAAATCAAAAACACAGCCTATTTTAGACTGTGTTAGATGCTCGTTCATTCATTATTTTTGACCGGTACTGCCCTGGCGTCAGTCCCGTCCACTTCTTAAATGCGCTTTGAAAAGCGCTTGGCTCTGAAAAGTGCATGACATAGGCAATCTCGCCAACCGAATATTCCCATTTCCTTAAGTAGCCCATTGCCAGCTCCTTGCGCACGCGGATAGAAAGATCATTGTAGGTCGTGTTTTCTTCTTTCAATTTATTTTGAAGCGTTCGCGTGCTTATTCCGAAAGATTCAGCCGTTTGCTGCAAGGTCGGGAAATAGGATGGAATACATTTTTTCATCCACTGTACCACCTGCTCTGAAAACTCGCTTGCCGGCATCAGCTGATCTTTTGCTTCCTGTGCAATCGCCTCGAATACACCCAGCAGCTTGAAATCGGAATACATAACGGAATAGGATAGCACATCCTTGCTCATGCGCAGAACATTTTCCTTCCCGCCAAACACGGGGACACTCCCAAACACCGACATATATGGGCTCGTATCGGCTGGAGCGTCATGCGCAAACTGAATCTCATTGAGCACAATACGCCGATTGCTAAGTCTGCAAATTAACCGATATACGGAGCTCGCCATATCCTCCATACAATGACGAGACATCTGCTCGGAACTATGTAAAAACAATCGAATCAGGACATCGTCTCCCTGCACTTCCCAGTCCAAATTAAATCCGCTGGACAAAATCACATTATACCGCTGGTAAGCGGCTAGCGATTCGACAATCGTACTAGAATGCAGCATGACATAACCGAGAATGCCCAAATCTCCGAACTCCATAATTTCACCTTGGTGCAAACCGAAGTGATCGTCTTGCGTGAAATGCGCAGCTGCGATCATCAGTCGTACCAATTCATCACCTGAAATACGGGCTTCTACATCTTGCAGCAGACTAGCATCAAACGAAGCATAGCTGCAATATTGCTCGGTATCAAATCCTTTGTGAACGATTGTCTTCATAATCGGATATACCATCGAAATGGCCACCCCATGACTCTTCATGCTGCCATCCTCCTTTGCGCAAATCAGCAACATTTTTTGCGTCATTGATCATTCATTTATGTTTGAAATCGTACTAAGCTAAATGTAGTCATACACCACTTATTATAACGCAAACAACTACGAAGGACAGCGATCAAGAGTAAGAGTAAGAGTGGCATTTATTTGAGGAGGAATAGGAATATGAAATCGAAAATACTCGTAATTAACGGACATCCCGATTCACAAAGCTTTTGCTCGGCTTTGTCTGAAGCTTATATAGAAGGGGCAATAAGCAATAATGCCGAGGTCCGAACCATTGATTTGAGCAAAATTCAATTTGATTTGAACTTAAAGTTTGGTTATCGCCAAAGAACAGAGCTGGAGAAAGATTTGATAGAGGCTCAGAAATTAATTACCTGGGCGGATCACCTCGTATTCGTCTACCCCACCTGGTGGGGCGCGATGCCTGCCATCCTGAAAGGCTTTATTGACCGCGTGTTTTTGCCGGGCTTCGCATTCAAATACAGTGAAAATTCCAACCTGTGGGATAAGCTCCTTCGCGGCAAATCTGCACACTTAATTGTCACGATGGACACTCCGCCTTGGTACAACAGGTGGATATACAAGCGTGCGGGCCATAATGTAATGAAACGCAATATTTTGCAATTCTGCGGAATTACGCCTGTACGCGTGACGGAGATTGGGCCAGTTAAGCCATCATCAGCGGAGCTGCGCGCCAAATGGCTCCATAAAGTAAAGAAGCTCGGCTCAAAGCTAGCATAAGATTCCTCATAATCACATGCATAATTACTCTCCATTTTATATGAACCCACTCTAAAATAACCATTATTTTATTATACGGACCCATTATATGTTATAGTCTTAATGAGTTTAATTGGAGGAGATAATGATGAAAAACAATATAACCGGACCCATTCTAGAAGGATAGCGCCTACTGGTCCAAAAACTGCGTGTTTCCTTTACCATTGAGGGTGCTGCAACTATGCCAAAATATGATTTAATGCCTATGAAATATGATTCCAAGGAACAAATCGATGCAATCGTTATACTAGAGCAACAGTGTAAGCAATTTGAACAAATCCATATAAATGTCGGGATCGAGCATCTTGTGAAAGAGGATGGAGACCACGCGTTGCTTTGCTACCATCATGAAAGGCTGATCGGCCTGCTCAGCTGGTATACCTCAGACGGCAGCGCAGCCAATATCAATGGGATGGTGCATCCGGACTATCGTCGCCAAGGCGTGTTCCGCAGCTTGCTGCAGCGCGCCAAAGAGGATATGAAACCGCAAGAGCTGCAAACGCTAAGCTTCCGAGTACCTTCTGGCTCCCAGTCTGGCTTCGGCTTTGTTGAACACATGAAGGCAAGCTTTCAAAGATCAGAATATGCGATGACGCTCGCCCATTTGAAGCCTAGTACGCCTCGTCATACTGGTTTGCGACTGCGCCTCATGCAGCCTCAGGACTTCGAGTTTATGGTGCTATGCTCATCACAGTCCTTTGCCGAATCGGAGGAATGGACGCGCGAATATTTTAGCCGGACGAATGAGCCAAGCCGAATGACGTATATCGCTATGTTGAATCGTGAGAATGTTGGCATCATCCGAATAAATCACATCAATCCAACGACTGCCGTTGTTCATGATTTTTGTATACTCCCCACCCATCAAGGAAAAGGATTGGGGCATGAGGTTCTGACGAAGGCTGTAGCTATTTTGGTGGAAGAACAACGCGCTCATATCCGATTAGGAGTCGTCACCGAAAATGAGCGTGCATTAAATCTATACCGCAACGTCGGTTTTGAAGTCACTTCCGAAAACCAATATTATAATGGCAATATATAAATTAATTCGTTCATGATCTCACGCTAAAAAAAAGGAAAGGCCTCATCGTTGAGGCCTTTCCTAAACTCCATAGAAACATGATTACTTCTTGGGCAAATTAAAGACGATCTGTACCGCTTCCGCGCGCGTTCACGTAATTTACTCTTCTATTACAGAACCGTGTCGTCAACGCTGTCCAGCCAGCTCTCGATGCTGCCGACGACCGATGAAACGCAGCCATCCTCAAACGGCGATTTCAGCCCCGCAGCCTTAACCAGCTCCGTAAAGGACAAGCTCCCGCCAAGGCGGCAAAGCTTCAAATAATCTGCCCATGCCGCAGTACGATCCTCATGCATCTTCTTCCAGAACTGAAAGGCACAGATCTGAGCCAGCGTATAATCAATATAATAGAATGGCGTTCTGAATATATGCCCCTGCTTATGCCAGAAGCCGCCCTGCTCCAGGTATTGATTATCCGCATAATTGCGGTGAGGCAAATATTTGCGCTCAATATCCCGCCATGCCTTTTTGCGCTCGGCTGGTGTCGCATCCGGGTTCTCATAAATATAATGCTGGAATTCATCCACCGTAACGCCGTATGGAAGGAAAATCAAGCCGCTTGCTAAATGGTCAAAGCGGTATTTATCCGCATCCTCCTCGAAGAAGAGGTTCATCCACGGCCACGTGAAAAACTCCATGCTCATCGAGTGAATCTCACAAGCCTCATAAGTAGGGAAGCTGTATTCCGGCACCTCAAAACGCCTGCTCTCATACACTTGGAAGGCGTGGCCCGCTTCATGGGTTAGAACGTCGATGTCGCCTGATGTCCCATTAAAGTTGGAAAAAATATAGGGAGCTTTGTATTCGCTAATATAGGTACAGTATCCTCCGCTTTGCTTGCCCTTCTTGCTGACGAGATCCATGAGATCATTTTGCTGCATGAAGCGGAAAAATGCATCCGTCTCCGGAGACAATTGTTCATACATCTTCGCTCCATTGCCCACGATCCATTCCGGATCGCCCTTTGGCGTCGCATTTCCTGATTTAAAGCTGAAATTCTCGTCGTAGTACAATAGCTGGTCCACATCGATTCTTGCTTGCTGCCGCTCCCTCAGCTTCGTCGCGATCGGCACGATTCCCTCAAGCACTTGTTTCCGGAAGTTCGCTACCATCTCGGCGCTGTAGTCGGTACGGGACATTCTTGCATAGCCAAGCTCGACATAGTTGCTGAAACCAAGCTTCCTTGCGATCTTAGTCCGTACCTTAACAAGGTCATCATAGATGCGGTCAAACGTTTCCTCGTTCTCGGCCATGAAGCCCGATGACGCTTCCGTAGCGCGTCTTCGCATATCGCGATCCGTTGACTGCTGGAATGGCGCGAGCTGCGAAAGCGTCCGCTCCTCGCCCTCGAACACAATTTTTGCCGATGCAATTAGCTTGTCGTACTCCGTCGTCAGCTTATTTTCCCGTTGAAGATCCTCAATAACCTCCGGGCTAAAAATTTTAAGTGCCAGCTCTGCCAGCTGAAAAAGCTGCCGTCCCCACTTGTTTTCCAATTGAGCCCTGAACTTCGAATGCACGAGCGAGCGGTAATAATCGGTTAAATATTCCTGTACGATCGGTCCGTTCTCGTCAAAAAAGTCCTGCTCCGCTTTATAAAATTCATCGTTTGTATCGATAGAGTGACGTATGCTCGCAATTTGCTGCTGCGTATCAAATTCGCTTCGAAGCTTATTCAACGCAGCCATAGCCGCATCCTGCTTCTCATAGCTGTCTGCCGAATTAAACGATTCCAACTGTGCTTTGATTTTTTGCTCCAAATCCTTAACATCAGGACGCTCATAACGATATTCATTAAATTTCATGCCGGCACCTGCCCTCTCTATCTTTATAAATATAATTAGCCTATGAAGCTGTTTACCAATTATATCCTAAAAGAATAGAAAGCACCTATATGACTATGTACTTAAATTTGCAGCGTTCTATTTTTTCCTTATTTGGATCGATAAAGCTGCAGATCCCTTCTCAATTTCCGACATCGTCCAGCAGAAATCCATCGTTATTTTCAATTTTCCATTCCAGCTGTTTCATATATTCAATCATTAACGAGCACGTCTCTCTCCTAATTGAACCCGGCATATCTCTAATTTGGAGCTGTATCATTTTTTCAAAATCTTTGCTTTTCCTTTTTACAGGAAAACCTCTTTTATTTTGATAGTGAACCAGCAGCTTCAAAGATGCTTCCCACTTTTCCAGCTCAATCATTAATACAAGCAGCTTGTATTGATTATCTGATTCATGACTGAAATTAAACCTTTCACAGCTTTTTCTGTTTTCAATTTGTGATTGAAGCACTTTGATCTTCGCTTCAATATCCTCAATAATCTCCAACATATGATCAGCTCCTTCCTGCTGAATGGAACGTGTGTTCTCTATTTAAATAGGATGTCCTTTTTTTAGAAAAATAAACCGGATGATTGCTCTAGTGAGGATTACAATGGCAGCCTTAATCAAAAAAAAACTCTCAATTCGATTTCCGAATTGAAAGTCTTTTTTGAATGCTTCTTTTTTCAACTGCCTTTGATAGAGAAACCTAACGTACACCTGCGGTATTATTCCACCGCTTAATTAACTGCTGCAACTGCATATTTGCCGAATTGCTTGACTGAAAAATGGACATTGCTTGTTGCCGAATTATAGCTGCTATTCTTTACGATTTCCAGCTTGCCTTCGTTATTGATGAAATAAACGACCATTTCATTCGGATCTTCACCCATTTTCAGGGTGTAAGGCAGATTAATTTCTACGCTTCTGCCTCCAAAATCACTTATCGTTTTGCCATCGAGTATTAGATTAAAATCCAATGCTGTATTTTGTAAGGTAAAAGTTTGTGCCGCAGGCGGCAGCTTGTCTTTGTCGACCTGCTTCACGGAAAGCTCTAGAACAGCTGCATCCGTACCATTTTTATTGACCAGCATGTCAGAAGGAATAAAAGTATTCGCTGAACCCGTATTTATGACCAAGCCTGTATTCTGCTTCAGATCCGCTACAGGGGCGAGGACTGCGACCTCCTTGGTGCCTGCATCTGGTTTAATCATGATATTGATTAATTTATTCGTCGTTTTTGCCGCAGCAGTATTCATATCATTCGCACTTAAAACTACATTGGCTTTGCCGGCTGCATCTGTATCAATATGCACCGTGATGTTTCCCTTCAAATCAACTGTCGTTATTTGTTTAGCATGTACCGTAACAGTCGTCGTTGCCTTGAACCCACCGTCTTTCGAAGTCAGCGTTATAGTCGCCTTGCCCGGTGCTATCGCGGTAACTTCTCCTTTGCTGCTTACCGTTGCAACTGCCGAACTGCTGGTGCTCCATTCTACGTCATGATTCGTCGCATTCGCAGGCAGGATTGCCGCTTGCAGCGTTGACTTTTCGCCCTTCGTTAAGCTGAGTTCTGTCTTGCTTACCGTCACACCTGTAACCGGAACAACACGTGGTATGATTTGTGCGTCAGCCCAGTCACCGTGATCGCTGTTCGATGGGTTGTTAGTTGGTGTGCCTGCATCGTTCACAATAAGCGTAAGCTCATTAACACCTGTTATATCTACTTCGATTGGAATGCCTGCTGCTGGACCGCTCACCGTGTTCATTGTCGGGCTTTTATAAATCGAGAAACCATCCCCCAACACTTCAAACCAAAGGGTTGTAGCCGTGCCCTTCTTATTTTAGACGTCGTCTATTCCGATTACGGCTTTAAATAGGCCATATCCACCGCCAATATTGTATTTAATAATAGACGTCGCATTGGTTCCGATCCCTTTCGCATAAGTTATGCCATTGATTTTAATCGGCGTGGTTGCGCTGTTAATGGCATGATCCTTCAGCGGCGGATGTCCTGCCCATCCACTCGTTGCACTGATCCAATTCAAGTCGGAAAGATAGGCCGGTGCGCTTGCCGGTTCTGGCAAAGGACCAGCGACGATGCGATAAGCATAGGATGCGACAATGCTGTTCGTGTACATGTCCTTCACAGCAATAGCCTTCACCGTAGTCGAGTTTGCAATTTCAAATGCACCTGTATAAAGAGTACTGTCCTTCGTTGGCGTATCGCCGTTTGTTGTATAGTAAATAGAAGCGCCTTCCGTACCAGTCGCAAGTGTAACCTGGAACGCTTCATCGTAACGCCCTGTTGCTTTGCTTGCTGCTGGTGCATCCACAACAGGCAGGACAATCGCATAGGCTAAGGTCGCGACATCACTATCTACCCACTCTTCCTTAAACGCAATGGCTTTTACGGTCGTTGTTTTCGTAACTGCGATAGGATTCATATATTTGGTGCTGTTTCTAGTTGGGGTTGTGCCGTCAACGGTGTAATAAATGTCCGCACCAGCTGTAGAGGTGCTTAACTCAATCGATAAGAACGTGCTGTGCGTACCTGCCTCCATATTTGGCGTCGGCTTTTCAACAATTGGCGCATTGATCGTATACGCATAAGAAACGACATCGCTGTCTAACAGATACTCGCTGGCAGTAAACATCTTAAGCTCAGCCGTTTTTTGAATGACGAAAGGGCCAGTATAGTGATTCGAGTTTCTTGTTGGCGTTTTCCCGTCCAATGTGTAATAAATTTTAGCATCGGGCGTTGAGGTTGATAACGCTACTTTAATCGTTTTATCGAACGTGCCTGATGGCTTATCGCTGACCGGCGCTTCTGCCTTATCCGCTGTACCGGATGTGCTGACTTCTGCTACAGAAGTTGAACCAACCGCAACCGTTGTCGTAATATAGCTTACCTTCTCGCCATTCACTGTTTTATGAAGTGCGGGTTGGTCGGTTCCATTCAGGTTAATCGTAGGGTAATTGCCATAGAAACGCGCTTCCCACGTAAGCGGTTGTGAACCGGCTCTATTTATAAATTCCGTTTTGGTGTTGCCTTTATGGGCAACGCTGATATCATTTTGTCCCATTTGCAGGAAATCTACTTTGACGTCGGGAACTTCGCTCGCGAGCCTAGGCGCAGTTACAACCGAATGCTGCGGCGCGTTAGGCTCAATGCCCATCAGCCCTTCCACGATGTTGCCGATAAGGGTATACGAAATTTCCGGATACTCGCCGTTTGTAAGTGTACCTGCAGCAAATTGCTCATGTCTGTTCGGCCTTGTTTCCATAAGGAATTTCAACCATTTCCAACCTTCATCCACCCGGTTGTAAGGATAGAACGTGTCAGGCAAATAACTGTATGCCTCGACGTTTGCAGGAGAATTCGGCTTATCCAGGCTTGCCTTCGCTGTGGGCGATGTATAGATCAAGCCATTGCCGATCTGTTCGGAAATATAATCCAGGTAATTGCTGTTTCTTTGTCCCGGTTCCGTAATGAGCTTCATTGGCAAGAACCAGCTGTTCTCCTTGCCGAAATCGGTATATCTCGTTACTTGGTCAGCATGCCATGCTCTGACGTAGCTGCCTGATTTGTCGCCGTTCTTAACGCTCCACTCATTATTGAAATAATCCTTTAGTTCTTGCGCTTTAGCGAAGGCTGCAGTTGATTCGGCATTCAAGCCTTTTGCCTTTAGCATGTTCGCATAAGCCAGCAATGCTTGATACTGCGAGCCGATCGCGTCGCCCGCTTCAATAATCGGTTCTCCACTTCTCTCGTTATAGCTAGCTGCACCTTTAAATATCCCGCCGCCTGTGCCCTCGGCAACGCCATTGCCGTTTGTATCATGCAGCGCAATATAATCCGTTAAGACCTTCGTATAGAAATTCCACATGTCAGAATCATTGATGTATGCCTCATTTCCTGTCCACAAGTATTGCTCATAGGCCTTCTCTATCAACTCGAATTGGATCGGAACCTCGCGTACAAAGTTGGTATCGCTCTTGTAGTCAATTGTATAATTGGAGCCATCAAAGTTATACGCCCAAAGGGTGTACCATTTTCTAGCTTCCGTCGCACCTTTGGCAAAGGTTTTGAACATGCTGAAATTTTCTTGGTCTAGCCCAAGCATATGTCCTCCTGGGGCTTGATGGACAAAGTCTCTGCTATAAAACGCAGTGCGATGTTTATATCCCGCCCAATATGATGGGATATATGGAAACGGACCTGGTTGACCACCCGTTTTGTTTACGTTGACCGGTCCGCTCTTGCCCGTTTGGACAAACTCAAGCGCTTGGCCAATTGCCCAGTCAAAATTGCTTTTTAGAAGCATATTTGAGGAATCAAGTGTAATCCTTTTTTCGGTTAACGAGCCCGTTACAGTCCATGTCTGAGGGCTGTCCGGTCCACTGTCGCTCGTTACCGTGTAGGTAACTGGCGTTGTAAAATCCTTCGCCACGCCTGAGGCAGCGGAAATCGTTGCACCCGAAGAAACCGAAATTACTGGTGTAAGCGCTGTCAAATCAGTGCCAAAAGGCACTTTAAAATGTACAGTATGTGCGCTCTCATCAATGATAGAATTGCCAATTTGACCAGCTACAGCAAATGAAACGATGTTTTTTTGAACGGGTACATCTTCAGCTTGAGCTGTTAAAGCAGGTCCTATTGCGGTGGAAAAAGATGTTAACAATATCGTCAAAAATAAAACCAAGCTCAAAACTTTCTTCTTCCTCCTTGTCATTATGAATCCCCTTTCTTTCATATAAAATATGTTTCTATGCAAATCATACTTATTTTGCGGAGAAAATATAATGTCACATAACTACGATGTAAGCGCTCTTTTCTACTAATTTATATTTATTACATAATCGATGTCTATTTTTTCCTGAATTATATTCGGTCATTTTTGTATAGACTCCATTTATTGGCACTTATTGTCAAGGGAATTTGTTACAATTATATATTTTATATATTGTTGTGTGAATATAAAAAAAGACCTCCAGTCCGAGCTGGAAGTCTTTTTTAATCTCAACTATTGGCCGAGCCAGCGTGCGGTAACGATCGATTTCACAACCATCTTTGATCCGGTGAACATACCGACTTCAATTTTACAAAACCTGCGAGTAAGCTCGATGACGGTAGGAATAATTTCCACAATGCTGTCGATCTCGACAGTCGCAAGGTAATATGTCGAGGTGCTGTCTATGAGCAAATCCCCTTTTCGATACTCTTTCATGGTTCGATTGACAGCCTGCGTAACTAAGCTGCCCATCATTCCTTCCGATATGTATCCGACCTGGTTGATCATTTGGGCGGTAACCCTGCCTCGGAAACGCAATTCGCCGTTGTCAGCTCTCGATTCTTCGAAGACCGACCACATTTGATCCTCGAAGGTTTCACCATATTGCGGCTGCATCTGGACGTATTGCATCGCTTTAAGCACATCTTTCCGGCTGATGACACCGATCAGCTGCCCGCTGTCGTCAATGACCGGAATGAGCTCAATTCCCTCCCAAACCATAGTATGGCTTACCGAAGCGATGGAAGTATTTACGGTTACCGTAATAGGATTGTTCGTCATCAGCTCGGCCAGCTTCTGATCACTGGGGGCTCCGATGACGTCCTTGTTTGTAATCATGCCGATCGGTTTATTCGCGTCGTCTACGACGGGGAACCGGTTATGTTTCGTTTCTTCGATTTTTCTTACTAGTTTTTCAACGCTATCGCTGCCGGCCATGAATACGACTTTCACGTCCTTGCGGAGAATATCCCCAACAAGAATAATTTGTTTCTTGATCATTCGTTCATAGATCGCACGGTTAATCAAATTAGCGACCGTAAAGGTATCATAGGTACAGCTTATGACAGGCAATTCAAGCTTATCGGCGAGCCCCTTTACTTCGGCGGTCGTATCGAAACCACCCGTTATAAGCACCCCGGCCCCTAACGTCAATGCGCTGGAGTGCGCTTTGTTTCGGTTACCGACGATTAGCAAATTGCCTTGTTCGATATAGCGGATCATCGCTTCCAGCTGCATGGCGCCGATCACGAATTTATTCAATTCCTTATGCAAGCCGGCCGCACCGCCAAGCACAGTTCCATCGACCAGCTTAGTAATCTCTTCGAACGTTAATTTATCGATGCTCTGTCTCTGACTCTGTTTCTTCTCGATTCTGGTCGTCCCTGCACGCCCGTTCGTGCTTACGATTCCGCGATTTTCTGCATCCTTGATTGCCCGGTACGCTGTGCCCTCGCTGACTTCCAGCGTAAGTGCGATCTTGCGGACGGAAATCCGCGAGCCCACCTCGAGTCCTTGGATATATTGAATGATTTGTTCATGCTTCGTCGAGAACTCGTCCAAATCCGCGATTGCTCCCACCTCATCTCCGCCCTGTATTCCATTATTATATATGAAGGAGAATCAAAATAACAAAGGGATAAATAGATAAAGCTTCCATCCCGTTCTGATCCCATACAGGATAGAGCAACTGGAAGCTTTATCATTTCCACTCTCGATTATAGTTCTACCGATAACAGATAGGCATAACCGGGATCAGTGAGGAAGTCTTCGAAGGTGTCGCATATCGTCATCTCTTTGAAAATCGAACTGGCTAACCCATATTTACGTTCCGCATAGAGGTCAAGACCAATCTCGTTTTTGATTTTGTCCAATTCCTCTTGCAAGATTTCTTCGAACATCTCGGCCGTAACCTTGCGCCCATCCGCAAGAATGCCTGCCGGATGATGAATCCATTGCCAAAGCTGAGCTCTTGATATCTCCGCGGTCGCGACATCCTCCATCAAGTGATGGATAGGAACAGCTCCCAGTCCTCTTAGCCAGGCTTCAAGATATTGAACGCCGACGGATGCGTTCATTCTTACTCCATCTTCGGTTATATGCCCTACTGGGATTTCCAATAAGTTTTCGGAAGTCACCTGCAGCTGGTCCAGCTGCCTCTCGACCTGATTTGCCTCAGGCATCCAGGTATTGAATACTTCCATAGCTACAGGCACAAGTCCAGGATGGGCGACCCAAGTTCCGTCATGCCCGTCGGACACCTCCCTTAGCTTATCCTGTCGCACCTTTTCCATTGCGACTTCATGAGCAATCGGATTATTCTTGATAGGAATTTGGGCTGCCATGCCCCCAATGCAATGGATATTACGTTTGTGGCACGTTTTTATTGCTAGCAAAGAATAAGCTCTCATAAAAGGAGATGTCATCGTAATCATAATCCGATTGGGCAATATGACATCCGGTTGATTCCTAAGCTTCTTGATATAGCTGAAAATATAGTCCCAGCGCCCGCAATTTAATCCGGCAATATGCTCGCGAAGCTCATAGATGATTTCATCCATTTCGAATGCGGCTAGAATGGTTTCGATCAATACCGTTACTTTAATCGAACCTTGTTCAATCCCCAGCTCCTGCTGCGCAAACGTGAATACATCATTCCACAGGCGCGCTTCCAAGTAGCTTTCGATTTTAGGAAGGTAAAAATAAGGACTGCTTCCTTTACGGATTAATGCTTCGGCATTGTGAAAGAAGAACAATCCAAAATCGAATAAGCTTGCGGAAATCGGATGTCCATTAATGGTTACATGGTTTTCCGCCATATGCCAGCCGCGAGGACGAACCTTTAATATAGCGGGCGCCTCATTCAGAGCATAACCTTTCCCATCCGGACTTACGTATTCTATTGTGCCATTTACCGCATCTCTAAGATTGATCTGCCCCTCTATCGTATTCGACCAAGTGGGAGAGTTCGCATCTTCGAGATCCGACATATAAAGCTTCGCTCCCGAATTCAACGCGTTAATGACCATTTTCCGGTCTCCCGCAGGCCCCGTGATCTCGACCCTGCGATCTTGTAGTTCCTTGGGGATGCTCGTTACGCGCCAATCGCTATTTCGCACTTCCGAAGTTTCTTCCAAAAAATCCGGCAGTTCGCCTTCGTCGATATCCTTCTGCCTTTTTTGCCTAAGCATAAGAAGTTCACTGCGCGAGGGTCCAAAATGCTTCTCCAGCTTCTTGACGAAAGCTAACGCTTCAGGTGTTAGAATTTCCCCATATGCAGCATTTCGGATTTCCCCTCTAACCTCCAAGCCGCTAAGCTCCATTTGTTCATTCATCTTAGCCCTCTTTTCCGTTTAACATGTGTGGATGATGGAGTACTAGTAACTGAATTGATCCTGCTCCGTAGAACCCGTCAATGCTTTCGTAGTAGAGGTGCCGCCGGAAATAACTTGGGTAACTTCATCAAAATATCCCGTGCCTACTTCCCTCTGATGGCGGGTAGCCTCGTAACCGTCCGCTTCGATGGCGAATTCGGCTTGCTGAAGCTCGGAATATGCAGACATCCCGCGTTCTTTATAGCTCTTCGCCAAAGTGAACATACTATGGTTCAGCGCATGGAATCCTGCCAGGGTAACGAATTGGAATTTGTAGCCCAATTTGCCTAACTGCATCTGAAACGAAGCGATTTCGGCATCGCTCAGCTTCTTCTTCCAATTGAATGAGGGCGAACAATTATAAGCAAGCGGCTTGCCTGGGAATCTCTTATGAATCGCCTTCGCAAAACGTTCCGCCTCCTCCATATTGGGCTCCGAGGTTTCACACCAGATCATATCGGCGTAAGGAGCGTAAGCGAGCCCTCTTGAGATCGCTTGATCCAATCCCTCCTTAACATAGAAGAATCCTTCCGGCGTTCTTTCGCCCGTCAAGAATGGATGATCATTCTCATCGATATCGCTCGTCAATAACCGCGCTGCATTGGCATCCGTTCTTGCGATCAATACCGTGTCCACTCCCATAACGTCTGCCGCAAGTCTAGCCGCCAACAGATTGCGAATTGCTTGTTGCGTCGGCAGAAGCACTTTCCCGCCCAAGTGGCCGCACTTCTTCTCCGATGAGAGCTGATCTTCCAAATGGACGGCTGAGGCGCCAGCTTCGATCATCGCTTTCATCAGCTCAAACACATTTAAAGGTCCTCCGAAACCCGCCTCTGCATCGGCAACGATCGGCGCGAAGAAATCAATATCGCTCTTGCCTTCGGAGTGCTGAATTTGATCCGCCCTCTGCAAAGCTTGGTTAATACGTTTTACAACGTGCGGAACACTATTGGCCGGGTACAAGCTCTGATCCGGATACATGTGACCCGACAGATTCGCATCGGCAGCAACCTGCCATCCGCTGAGATAAATCGCCTTCAAGCCCGCTTTAACTTGCTGTACTGCTTGATTACCCGTCAGTGCGCCTAACGCATGAACGTAATCCTCCTGTTGAATCAGCTCCCAGAACCGCTGCGCCCCGCGTTTGGCCAACGTATGCTCAACCAGAACCGATCCGCGTATCCGAAGCACTTCTTCCGGCTTATAGGTACGAATAACGCCCTCGTATCTTTGGGAATTCCAATTTTGCAGCAATTCTTGAACATCGTTGTTTGTCTGTTGCTGATTCATAAATATACCCCTCTCGAATGTTTAAAATAAGAGCGCTTACTCGTTACACTTTCTCCAAACAGCCATTTCCTCCGCATCTGTTGCATGGCATGATCTTTAGACCCTTGCAATTAACGCAATCGCTATCTTCCTCGTTGTGCAATACAGGATAACAACACATGCAATCAAGCTCACCATTTCCGTTACATGTCGGACAATCCACTTGAAGCCCCCCTTTGTGTTATATAACAATTCGGTGTTTATGTTGATTATTATATAACCAAATTTATTGTTATACAACAATTATTTTTTTGGTTATTTTAGTTATATAACACGTCGGAATGATTTCAATCTTAGGTAAAAAAAAGAGCCTTTAGAAGTCGCTTCTAGGGCTCGATTTGCGTTTATTGGATTTTCAACATACCGACCATTAATGCAGACAAATCTTGGGCAGTACAAGCAATGGACGTAATAGGAAAGGAAGAGCGGACACGCAGCCCTAGCGCAAGCAAAACGAACATTTCAGCTGTCTTGGCTGCATCAACCGATTCAAAAATAACACCGTGCTGCTGGCCGCTCATAATCCATTGCTTGGATAAATAAACGGAGCGCTCATAAAAGTTTTTTAGCACCTCCGCAACCGCAGGCTCATCCTGCTTACCAAACAAATACATGAGAACCTTGTTCGTCACATCATGCTCGTCTTCCAGCTTCACAAGGTTTTCTGAAATTTTTTGCATCGGCCCGTCGAACGTTTTGGGTACCTGCTCCACTTCATTCATGAACTGCTTGTTCGTCTCTTCCAGCTGTTCTTGCAGCACCCAGGCAAATATTTCGTTCTTACTCTTTACGTAATGGAAAATAGCTCCCTTGGATAATTCCGATTTATCCATAATGTCCTTCATGGTGACTGCATGGCAGCCTTTTTCCGCCAGAAGCTCTTTGGTTGCTTCAAGCAATTGCCGTATCGTTTGTGCTCTGCGTTCCTCTTGCTTCAAAGTAATTCCTCCATCATCATCAAAACGAATTATTCCTAATTATATACCTTTTGTTTTTCGTTGTACGGTTGTACGACTGCGTAAATGGAATGTCAAAACGGCGATAGTCGCGGACAAGAAAACGATCTGCATAAGTGTACGCGGCACCAAAGTGTCTGCAGATTTATTCGCTATGCCAGCGAGCGCGGCATAGACATTCGCCGGGAACATCGCGAGCAGCAAGGCGGTCAGACCACCGGCTGCCCATGGAGCGGTCTTCCGGTGCAGCAGCCCCGCAGCGCCAGCAAGCTCCAATAGGCCCGTAATGGTGACGATTAAGCCGGGACTTGGCATTGCTGGCGGAACCATGCTGATGAGCTCCGCGCGCATAAAGGCGAAGTGGACAACACCGGTCAATACAAACATGGCCGCTAGTCCGCCCCGCAAAGCAACCGACCAATGGCGCAACCGGCGCACCCCAGCGGCTCCAGCAACAAGAATCGCCAGCGTGACGGCAACAAGAACGATAAGTGGCTCCATTTGAAATCCCTCCTGCATTTTCACGATTTATATACTTATAATACATACCGACCAACGGTTTGTAAACGGGGTAAACGAAAAAACACTCCTATGTCCGATAATGAAAGCTCGAAATTTCATTATCGTCTATAGGAGTGCCTTTGATGTTACAATAATCGATCAGCCCGCTATGATTGCATTAAAAAGGTCACTCTTTATTTCATCCATTGGAAATGAAAGCTGCCTTTTTGGTCAAGCCGCTCGAACGTATGCGCCCCAAAATAATCCCGTTGCGCTTGCAGCAAATTAGCCGGCAGCCTTTCAGAGCGATAGCTGTCATAATAAGCTAATGCGGAAGAAAAAGCAGGAACCGGAATTCCTCTCGTTACAGCAATAGCTATTACATTTCTCCATGCTTCTTGATAATTTTCGACTACGCCTCTGAAATAATCGTCCAAGAACAGGTTTTTCAGAGCGGGATCACGATCGTAAGCATCCTTAATATTTTGCAGGAAGCCGGCGCGAATAATACAGCCTCCGCGGAAAATCATGGCAATGCTGCCATAGTTCAAATCCCATTTGTACTCGTCGGAAGCCGCTCTCATCTGTGCAAAGCCCTGCGCATACGAAGCGATTTTGCTCGTGTACAAAGCTTTGCGAACAGCCTCGATGAATGCCTTAGGATCGCCGTCATAGCTCGATGCCGCAGGTCCATTCAGCCGCTTGCTTGCAGCGATGCGTTCTTCTTTCATCGCGGAGATAAACCGCGCAAACACGGATTCCGTAATAATGGACAATGGCACGCCTAAATCCAAAGCGCTTTGGCTAGTCCATTTACCCGTTCCTTTTTGTCCAGCTGAATCCAAAATGACATCCACCATCGGTTTGCCTGTATCCGGATCCGTCTTGGCGAAAATGTCAGCCGTTATTTCGATTAAATAACTATCCAGCTCGCCGTTATTCCATTCCGTAAATATGTCGTGCAGCTCACTTGTAGATAAATGCAGAACATCCTTTAGCAAATGATACGCTTCGCCAATGAGCTGCATATCGCCGTATTCGATGCCGTTATGCACCATTTTGACGTAATGTCCGGCACCGTCTTCACCGATGTAGGTGGAGCAAGCATCGCCGTTAACTTTAGCCGATATTGCAGTCAAGATTGGCTCTACCAGCTCATACGCGTCTTTTTGACCGCCTGGCATAATGGAAGGACCATTCAGCGCTCCCTCCTCGCCGCCTGAAATACCGGCGCCGATAAAGCGGAAGCCTTTCGCTTGCAAATCTTTATTTCTTCTTTGCGTATCGGGGAAATGTGCATTTCCGCCGTCTATGAGAATATCTCCTTGACTTAGGTAAGGCAAGAGCTGATTGATGGTATCGTCAGTCGGCTGTCCCGCTTTAACCATAATTAATATTCTACGCGGCGTCTCCAGCGCTTGAACAAACTCCTCCATGCTGAAAGTGCCTGCGAAGTTTTTACCGGGCGCTTCCGCCAAAAGCTCATTCGTTTTCTCAGGTGAACGATTATATAAAGCAACTGAGAACCCTTTACTTTCCATGTTCAAGGCAAGATTCTTGCCCATGACGGCTAAGCCGACCACGCCAATTTGCTGTTTTTGCATCGTATAAACCTCCCTGATAATCGAGCAGAATGCGGAAAGCGATTGCCGGTTCCCAGAACCGTCTTTATGCAATCCGCATTTTTTGAATCATCTCTTAAAGCTGAGCTGTTTTTTTCCAATCGGCAGCGAATTTCTCCATCCCTTGATCCGTCAATGGATGCTTCGATATTTGTTCGATAACCGAGAACGGAATCGTTGCGATATGCGCGCCAGCCATCGCTACCCGAGTCACGTGATCCGGATGGCGGACAGAAGCAGCGATAATTTGTGCGTCGAGGTTATGAGTACGGAATAATTCGGCTACCTTAACGATCAGTTGGACGCCATCCTCCGAAATATCATCCAAGCGGCCCAGAAACGGGGAGACATAAGTAGCGCCTGCACGAGCAGCGAGGAGCGCTTGGTTCACTGTGAAAATTAACGTAACGTTTGTTTTCACGCCTTTTTTAGTTAAATAACGGCAAGCCTCTAACCCCGCCAGCGTCATCGGAAGCTTGATCGTGATGTTTTTGTCATGATTATTGATTTTGATTAGTTCGTTCGCTTGCGCGATCATTTCTTCTGCTGTAATCGCATCAGGCGTTACTTCAGCGGACACGGATTCAACTTCAGGCACTTCTTGCAAAATTTCTGCAATGCGGTCCTCGAATTTCACTCCCTCTTTGGCTACCAAGGAAGGATTCGTTGTTACACCGGAAAGGACTCCAATTTTATACGCTTTTTTAATGTCATCCACATTAGCCGTATCGATAAAAAATTTCATAATGATCTACCTCCATTTTTTTAATTGCTGATCAATTCTTTAGTCAGGCGAACCACATTATTTACTGAAAAACCGAAGTACTCCATTACTTCATTGCCGGGTCCTGATGCGCCGAATGTATCGATGGACAATACTTTTCCGGTTGGTCCCGTGTAACGCTCCCAGCCAAGCGAAATACCGGCTTCTATAGCCACTCGCTTCGTAACGGAAGCAGGCAGAACGGACTGCTTGTAGGCTTCGGATTGACGGTCAAACAGCTCTCTGCTCGGCATTGCAACTACACGTACAGACAGGTTTTCCTGCTCCAGCTCCGCTTTGGCGCTTACGGCAAGGGACACTTCAGATCCGGTTCCGATAAGGATCACATCCGGCTGATCGTTTGTTTCCGTCAGGACATAAGCTCCTTTGGCTACCCCGTCAACGTTTGCTTTAGTCGCTTCATAAACGGGAAGGTTTTGCCGGCTCAGAACAAGAGCTACCGGGCCTTGTTTTTGCTGCAATGCGTACGCCCATGCACTTGCCGTTTCATTGGCATCCGTTGGCCGGATGACCGTAAGTCCCGGAATAGTCCGAAGAGCAGCGAGGTGCTCGACTGGCTCATGGGTAGGTCCATCTTCCCCAACGGCAATGGAATCATGGGTAAATACATAGATAACGGGCAGCTTTTGCAGTGCAGCAAGACGAATAGATGGCCGCAAATAATCGCTAAATACGAAGAAGGTGCTGACGAATGGCTTTACGCCGCCATGCAGTGCCATACCATTACCAGCTGCGCCCATCGCATGCTCACGAACGCCAAAGTAGATGTTGCGTCCAGCATAAGATTCAACGGCAAAGGTTTGCTCTCCGCTAATATCCGTCATCGTGGAATGCGATAAATCGGCGCTGCCTCCAAAAATCGATGGAACGGATTTGATGTAGTGATTGATGGCTGCACCGCTTGCTATACGGGTAGAAACGGTTTTGGACGTGTCAAACGTAAGAATGTCTTCCGCTTCAAACAAAACAGATCCGTCGATAACCTGCTCAAGCTCCTCACCAAGCGAAGGATGCTGCGCTTTATAAGACGCTAACAATCTGTTCCATTCTTCTTCTTTTACCCCGCCTTTATGCTTAAGCTGTTCAAAGTGGGCTTTAACTTCTTTTGGAACGGCAAACTCTTCCTCGTACTGCCAACCATAAACCTCTTTCGTTGCTTTTGCCTCTTCCTTGCCAAGCGGGTTACCGTGTGCTTTGTTCGTTCCTGCTACCTTCTTGCTTCCATAGCCGATAATCGTCCGGACTTCGATAATGGTTGGCTGCGAATCGTTTTGCTTAGCCGCCTCGATCGCTTTCGCAATTTGCGCTACGTCGTTGCCGTCCTCAACCCTTAAATATTCCCACTGAGCCGATTCTGCTCTTTTTTTCATATTTTCCCCAAAGGAAAGGTTCAAATCTCCATCGAGCGAAATATCATTGGAATCATACAATACAACTAATTTGCCGAGCTTCATATGACCCGCCATGGACATCGCCTCGTAAGCGACTCCTTCCATCAAACATCCGTCCCCCACAAGGGCGTACGTATAATGATCGATTACCGGGAAACCGCTTTGGTTGAATTTCGAAGCCAGATGAGCTTCAGCCATTGCCATTCCGACTGCCATAGCAAGCCCTTGGCCTAGAGGTCCTGTCGTTGCTTCTACGCCATCCGTGTGGCCAAATTCAGGATGCCCTGGCGTTTTGCTGTTCAGCTTGCGAAACTGTTTTAAATCTTCAATCGAAACGTTATATCCTGACAAATGCAGGAGACTATAAAGTAAAGCCGAGCCATGCCCCGCAGAGAGAACGAAGCGGTCGCGGTTAAACCATTTGGCATGGGCGGGATTATGATTTAGCAGCTTGGACCAAAGGGCATAAGCCATTGGTGCAGCACCCATTGGCAGTCCAGGATGGCCTGAATTAGCGCTGTTTATTGCATCAATAGACAAAGTTCGGATCGTATCAATAGCTAGCTGGTCAATTGTTTGTGTGATAGGCATATTGTTCTCCTTTTATCGTTTCTATTTCTTGTTCTGGCTTGGAATCGAACCACCAATGATAGCCGTCTCTCGCCAGTAGCTCATCTGACTCGGTAGGACCGTAAGTGCCGGCAGCATAATGATGAAGCGGAACAAGATTTTCTTCAAAAGCGTTTAAAATAGGTTGAACCCATTTCCAGGACAATTCAACTTCATCCCAGTGCGCAAAAAACGTTGGGTCTCCATGCAAAGCGTCATACAGCAAATTTTCATAAGCCTCGGGCACATCATTGCGACTAGTGTGAAAGTCGATTTGAATAGGTTTGAACTCCCCTTTTTGCTGCGGGTCTCTTGTATTTAATTGCAACGTAATGCCTTCGTTGGGACTGATTTCAAATACCAAGAGATTAGGTATCTTACTGTCGTCATTTGCCCGGGAATGCTGCTTTAACGGTTCTTTGAACTCAATAACGATTCGCGTTGATTTTTCCTTCATTCTTTTGCCTGTTCGTATATAAAAAGGAACATCCCGCCAAAACACATCGTCGATCTGCAGTCTAGCGGCAATAAACGTATCATTCATTGAAGTTTCCGCAATGCTTGGTTCGGAAGTATAACCGATTACCGGCTTTCCTTGGATCGTTCCTGCTTTGTACTGACCGCGGATCACGCTCGATTTAACATCCTCTTTTTGCAGCGGCTCAAGGGATTCCATAATTAATTTTTTCTTAAAACGCACCTCTTCGGAGCTGCTGTTCTTCGGAAGGTGAATCGCCAGCATCATAAGCAATTGCAGCATATGGTTTTGGAACATGTCTCTGACAGCACCTACATGATCGTAATAACCCGCTCTTTCTTCAACACCGACGGTTTCGTTAGCCGTTATCTGCACGTTGGCAATGTAACGATTGGACCATAATGCCTGTAGCACCGGATTCGTTTGCTGCAAAACCTCAAGCTTCTGAACCATAGGTTTGCCAAGGTAATGATCGATGCGGAAAATTTCATGCTCGTCAAAAGATTTGCTCAGCTTTTCATTTAAATCCCGGGCTGATTGCAAATCATGTCCAAATGGCTTCTCGATCATCAGGCGCTTCCAGCCATTCGCGGAGCCGAGCCCGCTTTCTTTGATGTTCGCTGCTATCGTTTCAAAAAATTCAGGACCGACGGATAAATAAAACATGCGATTAGGCGCAATGTCCAGCTCTTGCTCCCGTTGTTCAATCAGCTTCAGAAGCTTTTGGTAATCCTCTTTATGGCCTACATCCAAAACACTGTAACGGAATGCGCTTATGAAGCTTTTCACTATAGCAGCATCGCTCGCCTCCCGTCTCGAAAAGGTACGGAGAGACTGCTCGACATTTGCCTGAAAAACTTCATCAGACAGCTCTCTTCTTCCAAGACCAAACACCGAGAATGATTGCGGCAGCTTTTGGTCAACAAATAAATTAAATAAGGCCGGATAAATTTTTCTTTTGGCTAAATCCCCTGTTGCACCAAACAAAACAAGCGTGGTGGCGTCCATTTTCATTTCTCCTTCCAGCATAGTTTCTCCTCGATATCCCTTAGGTGCAGGCAATGGCGACAGCAGCTGCAACAGCATCACTTTCACCCTTGCCTCACCTTCATGTTCTGGTTTCTTTTTCTTACTTCCACTATAATACGAATATCACCTATACAAGTAATTAATATATTTCACAGGAGCTATAGACCATGTCTATGAACAATTATGAGCTGTATAAAGTTTTTTATTGGGCTGCCAAGACAGGCAGCTTAACGCAGGCTGCCAAATTTTTGTATATTACCCAACCGAGCGTCAGCCACGCCATCAAGCAGCTTGAAGAAAGCTTTGGCATCACTTTGTTTTACCGGAATTCCAAAGGCGTTGCTCTGACACAGGAAGGCGCCATTCTCTATTCCTATATTGAAAAGTCTCAGATCCTAATAACGCTGGCAGAAGAAAAACTGGCGGCGCTTAAAAATCTGGACAGCGGCGAGCTTCGGATCGGCGGAAGTGATTCGCTGTTCAAGCATTATTTGCTTCCTTACTTAGAAGACTTTCATCAGAGATATCCCGGCATCAAGCTTCAACTAATTCATGGAACGACGCCAGAAATCATCGCTTTCTTAAAAGAAGGGAAAATTGATTTGGGCGTCGTTCGCATGCCGATCGTCGATCCCCAGCTTGAGGTGAAGGAAGGTATTCAGCTGCAGGATTGCTTTGTAGCAGGGGCCCGATATGCCGAGCTTAAGAACATGGTGCTCTCGCTGGAGCGGCTGCTTCAGTACCCCGTCATCTTATTCTCGCGCAATAGCCGGGCGCGTATGGCCATTACGGAATTATTCCAAGGCTACGGCCTTGAGCTCAAACCTGAAATCGAGGTCGGAAGCGTAGACCTTCTTATCGAGTTTGCACGGAAAGGACTTGGAATTTCTTACGTGACTAGAGAATTTGTTTCCAAGGAGCTGGATGAGGGCTCGCTTTTTGAGATCAAATTAGAAGTAGAGCTTCCTCCCTCGCAGGTGGGCATTATGATTATGCGCAATATGCCGCTTTCCATTGCAGCAAGCCATTTTATTGAAGGTTTTAGATAACATCCATGCATGCCGCAATAAAAAAAATGGTTGAGCCGACGAATGCCGACTCAACCATTTTTGCAATTGTTCATGTGAAAGCAGAAATTACCAAGGCAATTGGTCATCGAGATGGAAAAATCCTCCTGTTTGTCCGTCAGCGGGCAATGTAGCGGCAATAATGCTGGTGCGGCTGCCTTCCACAACATCGATTGTTGCTTTGTTGCCGCCTAATGCGGTAACGACCCAACCAGGGTGAATGGAATTCACTTTAATCGGGGTATCCTTCAGCTCATGCGCCAGATGAACCGTAAAAGCGTTTAGTGCCGTCTTCGATGCATTATAGGCAAACGTTTTGAATGAATAAATAGGAGCCGTAGGATCAGCATGCAGCGTTAACGAGCCTAAGACGCTGGATAAATTTACGATTCGTCCTGCCTCCGATTTGCGAATCAGCGGCAGCAACGTTTGCGTAAGCTGGATTGGCGCGAAGAAATTGACATCAAATGTCTCCCGAAGGGTTTCAGCGGGCAGCGTGCTTGTACGGTTAACGATTTGCACGGATACGCTCTCTTCATCCAGCAAAATGCCTGCGTTGTTAATGAGAATATCCAGCTTTCCATAGTTCTTTTCAAAGAAGCCATATACCGCAGCATGGTCTTCTATGCTGTTGACATCACATTTTACACTTTCCGCAGTTAAGCCTTCTTTTCGCAGTTGGTCTGCCGTGGCCTGCCCTTTTTGCGCATCGCGAGATCCGATGACTACAGCTGCGCCCAATTTGCCAAGTCCACGCGCCGTTTCTAACCCGATTCCCCGCGTAGCGCCTGTTACGAAAGCGACTTTGCCTGTCAAATTCAGTAATTCTGTCATGTATATCGTCTCCTCTAGTTTAGGTTTTCGTTTGTGGGAGTAAAGCCGGATTGCCGATGGAAAAGGCTTGTTTTTCTTTTTGAGAACGGTCGTTCTAATTTGTTGAAAAAAAATAGATTTTCTATTTTCCGATTGCTGTTAATGCAAAATTGGCAATGCGATGCAGCTTCTCTTTACTGGTTGTGGTACGGACAAGTACCCTTAATCCCAGCAGCGTATTGTGCAGGTTTTCGGCAAGCGCCTTTGCATCGTGGTCAGCGGTGAACTCACCTGTTTGCTGTCCTCTGCGAATAATGTCCACAAGCAGCTGCTCGGTAAGGTCAAAGCCTTTTGCGGCCTTGGCATCTACTTCTTCATCACGGGCAGCCAGCTCGATGGCTGAATTGACAAACATGCACCCGAGCGGTCTGTCCTCGCCGCCTTCAATGATAAAGTCAAAAATAAACCGTATCGCTTGGCTTGCCGTTTGTGCGCCTTTTGCCCCGGCTTCTAATTGGGAGCCTACAATTTGCCCATAGCGGTCCAGTGATTTTAAATACAATGAATGCTTGTCGCCAAAAGTATCATACATACTTCTGCGATGGATGCCCATATGTTCGACAAGGTCATTCAAAGACGTCTTTTCATAGCCTTGTTCCCAAAACAGCTGCATAGCCTTATGCAGAACTGCGCTTTCCTCAAATTCTTTGGAACGTCCCATCACATATCCCTCCCAAAACCATCATAGCATTTTGAGAACGAACGGTAAAGTATTTTGAAAATGCTCTTAAAAAGCGAGGTATATCAAGGCTCTTTCCTTTTCCGTCTTATCCTAGGGTCTACATGAAGGGCTTGTTTCATATACATAGACAAGCTAAATTCATGTTCTTGTAGGACGAATACTTTCTGAAAGGATGCGATCGCTGCTAAATGGAGCACCTATTACCTGTAAAAGCAGTACTGCTAATCGGGGTAGCCCTATTTTGGACTATCGTCTATATTCTCGTTATTTATAAAGGGTTTAAGGATCAGACATGCGGAATGCCCCTTGCCTCCATATGTGCAAACGTTACATGGGAATTTCTATTTACTTTTTTTATGCCGTTCCATCCTCTACAGCAAATCGTAACCCTGATATGGTTTCTATTAGACTGTGTCATTCTGTATCAATATCTCTATTATTCCAAAGGTTTATATTCAAAAAGCACGCTTTATTCCTCCGTCTTCTCCTTGCTCGTTATCGCTTTGCTGCTTCATTACGGAATGGCGGTAGAATTCCATGATAAAATGGGGGTTTATTCAGCCTTTGGCATTAACCTGATGATGTCTATTCTCTTCATAAGAATGCTGCTGATCAAGCATCTTCGAGGCCAATCTCTATCCATTGGTTATTTCAAAATGATAGGTACCGTATGCGCTTCCGTTTTCTGCTACATGCTTTACCCGCAATCCGTGTTATTGATGATTATGTATGTGTTGATCTTTATACTGGACATCGTGTACCTCCTGCTCGTCTATAACCAATCCATTAAAGTCGTTCACAAGCCGGCTATCGATAAAAAAAACATGTAAAGCTGCCGAGGTGATCAATCGCCTCGGCGCGATACCCTTCTCAGCCATGAAGTTATTTCCGCTCTGTGGGTATAGACGAGAATGACAAAATTCCCAAACCAAACCCACAGGATAGCCGCAGAGAACATCCTCATATACAAAAAGACAGAGAGCAGCAGCATACCGCTTACTACTTGTAGGCCATCAGCCTGAGCGGATTTAAGCCTGCTCTTGAATATCAGGCGGTTCACAGCCATGAACAGCGCTAAAATGACAGCATAAGCCACTGATACCTCAAACCCCGTAAGCGCGCTCCATACGCCGAAGGTGACAGCGATAGCCTTGCCGCCCTTCCCTTTCAGAAAAGGGCTAAATGCATGACCCGCAATGGGTGCAATGGCAAGCGGAATGATAAAATAACCTTGGCCGTATTCGGTTCCAATAATAAATAATAGAGGCAGATATCCTTTTAAGAAATCCAACAAAACACCGGCAATACCGAATTTATAACCTCCAGCCTTCCACAGGTTCAAGGCACCCGGATTTCCGTCGCCTACGGCTTTTAGATTCTTTTTGCTCACAAGGCCTAGCCAGTACGAGAACATGAGCGAGCCCGACAGAAATGAACAAGCAGTCAGCAAAATGATCATGGCTCCCGCCTGCCTCTCACCCGGACAAGCCTCCCCTTCCATTTTACATGCCCCAGAAAGACTACCTGATACATCGAGTAAATCATAATAATTATAAAAAATAACGAAGCAAAAACATGCATAACAGGCATCAAAATTCCAAAAACGCCTACATATTTGATGAAATATAATAATTGAAGCATATACAGGATATAACCGATTAATAGAGGCACTGCCCACGATGAGCCCGCAAAAATAAAGACGGTGCTCGACATGATGAGCCCGATTACCCAAATGGCGATTGGAATAATCGTCCACGGACTTAGCGTTGATGTGCTTAAGACGGCCCCTTTGCTAAAGCCTTCGATTTCACTTCGGATGCCATTAGGATACATGCGGAATGAAACAAAGCCATACCCGATAAAATTGGTGATGGGGATGCCTGCTGCTATAAATTTCGATCCAATCAACAAATCATCCAGCACCTCAGCTTTGACGCTCTCGTGACCGTTAATTTTTTCGTAATCCTCCCGTAAGGCAAGTATGCAGGAGCCATAAAGCCCTTTCTTAGCATTTCCTTTCTCAAACACCGATGTAAACGTGAATATGCCAAGTATATTCATGATCAGAGCGAGCTTTTCATATTGCTTTTCCGTATGGTGAAAAGGAACGACCGAAATGACTCCTTTCGATCGTTCCCTTGCTTTCATCAACGATGCAAGCGCAGCAGGCGCCAGTCTGATATCCGCATCCAAGAAGGCAAAAACATCGCCGGTCGCCTGCAAATACCCATTCCATACCGCCCAGCTCTTACCCGTCCATCCCTCCGGGAGGCTGCTGCCTGCAATGACTTTGACTCCGTAGCTTTCGGCTATTTCTCTCGTCCGATCATTCGAGAAATCATCCACAACTATAACTTCGAAGGGCGGATAGCTTTGTGACATGAGAGAATCGAGTAAATAAGGTAAATTACGCTCTTCATTTCTTGCGGGAATAATAACGGACAGCTTCCGTGTACCTTGATAGGGCTCATCGTAGACGGGCAATGTGTTTTTTCTGAATAAAATAAAACCGGACAGGCAGCCGACTATCATTACAATAACGATCCACATTCGGTATCCCCCCTCTATATGTATATATGAGGGTTTGACCTGTATTATATGCGCTGCCGGCTCTCTCGCACGAAGCCGATCAAAAAAAAGCCGTTATGGCCTTATGGCCATAACGGACTTCATTATCTCGCAAAACTATGGTGGCCGATCGTCGCAATGACGTCCAGGCTGGACCAAAACGATCCTTTGGAAATCTCAGGATTGAAGAAGTAAACCGCGTTCCCGATGTTATTTTTCCCGTTCAAGGCATCCTTAGCCGCGCGCAGAACGCTTGCGTTAGGTTTGCTTTTGTCAAGAATGCCGTTATGGGCTGGAGGAAACTGCTTCCCTGAATAAATGACGTCGCGTACCGAATCCGGGAAACTTGCGCTCTTCACTCTATTCAAGATCACGTTCGCTAAGGCAAGCTGCCCCTCATAGGATTCATATCCGGCTTCAACCATCGTAATTTTGGCTAGCAGCGTGAGGTCGGATTCTGTGAACGGTTCTGCTATGTTATCGAAAATCGAAGGAATAACAACCTTAAGCTTCGTACCCGGCTTGATCACTGCCTTGCCGTCCAGTCCATTACGCTTCAATAGCTCAGACTTGGTGCCGCCAATTTCCTTGCTGATGTGATCCAATCCGTACTCTTCCGTTATTACGGCTGGCTGTACCGTTACCAGCTCGATAACATCTAGCTCCGTATTCAAATACACGTTTGCATGCAGCAATTCCGCCAATTGGCGCATAGGAGCATATAGCCTGCCCTCTGTTAAGACTGGTACCGTTTCCAATTGGTAGCGGCCTTCATTGAAATAAACAACCGGCACTCCATTTCCCAGCACGATCGAATCGCCCAATACCGTATGTATCGTTACTTCCTCATTTACGCTATCCCAGCTTGACTTCGACCCAAACATTTCGGCTATGCGAGCCACAGGCACATACAATCTTCCATCCTGTATAAAAGCAGGGTCTTCCAGCTTCACTTTTTCACCATTAATTTTTATCGTCACATCATTTGCAGCATTAGCTTCCCCCGCGGAGACGGTGGACATTGGTCCGATACAAAGCAGAAGCAATCCCAAAATCATTGCCATAATAAGCCTTCTATCCGGCTTGTTTTCTCTGATCATACGTACCTCCCAGCACTTTATGTTGGTGTAATCTGCCAACGTTCAGCTTCTGGGCAAAATTATATCACAGCTTATTGTGTCTATAGGATTAACATTTTCACAGAATTGATTGAGAATGACAAAATAGTCCGAATTTTCACGGGCCAAAAAGCTGCACATATGTCGATAGAAAGCGAGCCGCCCGAGCGAAATCTAACCGCTCGGGCGGCATCGAAGCCTTCATTTTTGACTGAAAATGAATGGTCCCGCAAGTGAGCCTGCTTCGTTAGATACCCTCATCCGGAACTACTGTGATAACGACATTTCCTTTTTTCCGCCCTTGATCTACATAGCTGTGAGCCTCTGGAACTTGTTCCAACGGATATCGCCGATCGATAACAGACTTTAGCTTTCCCGCCTCAATGAGCTCTTTGAGGAAAATTAAATCTTCTGTAAGCACTTTTGCTACTCCCTGCCCTTCAACAGATACAAATGTCCCGTTCGGAGTCAGTGCTTTTTTGCAAGCTGATTTGGAGACTTTCCCAACCGTATCAAAGATAAGATCATAACGCTCTTCTTTTTTCGTAAAATCCTCTTTCGTATAATCAATGACCTTATCTGCTCCCAGCGAGCTCACCAAATCAAAATTCGCACTGCTGCATACGCCGGTAACCTCTGCCCCAAAGTGCTTGGCAAGCTGTACCGCTGAAGTTCCTACCGCTCCAGAAGCACCGTAGATAAGAACCTTTTGTCCGTTATGAATCTTTCCTTTTCTAAAAAAATGCAAGGCTGTCGTTCCGCCAAAAGGAACGGCGGCAGCTTCCTCATAGGTCATATTAACCGGTTTTATTGCCATAAATCCGTCTTCAGGCTGACAGGTGTACTCGGCATAACAACCAAAGTTCATCTCCGTTAATGCAAAAACCTGGTCACCCTTTTTAAATCGCTTTACATTTTTGCCTATTGCTTCGATTTCTCCGGCCAATTCAACACCCAGTATAGGCTTTCTCGGTTTTCTGAGACCTAGAAATAATCGCATCGGGATCCAAAATAGGAGAGGGCTTCTGAAGCCTCGAACTCTACAGTCCCCTGATGTTACGGTAGTGGCATGTACTTTTACCAGCACCTCATTATCCTTGGGCATAGGCTTTTCTAACTCTTTGAGTTGAAGAACCTCCGGTGATCCATATTTTGTGCATACAATCGCTTTCATGGGCTTCCTCCATACCTCAATTTTCCATTAGTATAACGCGTCAGATGATTGACATATAGATACTAAAGTGTTGTTTTGAGCATACTAGAGGTAATTGTAACGATGCGGCACCAAGCGCTTTCATCCTCTGGTTTATGCAAGACTAGCCGTTGGCCTTACAATGATTTCATTTACATCCACATCGGCTGGCTGCTCAATAGCGTACAGCATTGCGCGAGCAATAGCTGATGCTGGAATTGATATTCGCCGGTACTCCTTCATAACCTGCCTCGCTTCATCATTCGAGATACTCTCAGCAAGCTCAGATTCCGTAACACCCGGTGATACAAGCGTCACGCGAATATCGCCTCCCACCTCTTGGCGCAAACCTTCAGAGATAGCGCGGACGGCATACTTCGTAGCACAGTATACCGCAGCCGTTGGAGACACTGCGTATGCGCCAATTGAAGCGATGTTAATAAACTGACCGAATCCTTGTTTCTTCATAATAGAAAGGCCAGCAGCGATGCCATGCAGAACGCCTCGAATATTTACATCGATCATGCGATCCCATTCATCAACTTTTAGAGCATTCAGGGGCGAAAGAGGCATAATGCCGGCATTATTAATCACGACATCGAGACGGCCAAAACGGCTTTGCGCAAAGTCAATAAATGCCTCCATTTGTTCATGCTTGGTCACATCCAAGGTTTGATATTCAACAGAACCTCCTTCTGAGCGAAGTGAGGATGCAAGAGCCTCCAATTTTTCTGTGCGTCTTGCGCCAATGACAACATGAGCACCATTTTGAGCTAGCAGACGCGCCGCAGCCTCACCGATTCCGCTGCTTCCGCCCGTTATGGCTACAACTTTACCTTTAATGTTAGACATCCTATTATCTCCTTTGATTATCATATTATTTGCATCATCGCTTGACTATTTCTCCAACCATTTGGATTTAAATTTTGGAATGAATGGACTGAACAGCTTCCATTTATTTCTCTCGAAATAGAATCATTCCCGCGTGGTAGAGAACCCCATCCCGGAAATCGCCATCCGCAGTAAAACCAGTGTCATCCCTGTACTCGATATGATCTCCTTCAATCGTATAGCTGCCTTGATAGGCGCTAGATTTATTGCCGCGAGCCTCATCATATCGTCCGTTAGGCAACAGCTCATGCCGGATGTTGCCATCTCGCGTAACCCACATGCCTGCATAAGAATGTTGTGCTCTGTTTTGTCTATTCCACATTCGCTCATCTCCCTCGTTTTTCTTTTGTTGGAGTCAAATTCATTATGAAGCAATTCGAACTTCAGGAGATAGCATAGTTGTGCATGATTATTGCCTAATCCTCCAAATTGTCATAAAATAAAGCAATCGGAAGCCAGAACTGGAGGAATCATTATGACGAGTGATATGAGGCAAGACGACAAAGTGGCAATCCAACAAAAAGAATTGGCACAGCTCATAGACCGTTTCACTGAAAATGATGGCACTTACCCGACAGCCGTTCCTTCCCTGCATTTCATCCGAGCGTCCAAACAATCAGAACCTATTCATGCCGTCCATAAACCGGCATTGTGTATCGTAGCAAACGGATCGAAAATGGTTATGCTTGCAGAGGAATGCTATCAATATGATCCCGCTTCTTATCTTGTCGTCTCCGTTGATTTGCCTATTTCCGGACAAATCATCCAAGCGACTTCAGATTCCCCTTACCTGTGCCTCAGGCTGGATTTTGAACCGAATCAAATTGTGGATATCATCAGAGATTCCAATCAAGACTGGAACAACAAAGGCGACTCAGGTCGCGGATTGTTTATCAATAAAACGAAGCTCTCGCTTCTTGAGGCCGTATTGAGGCTTGTTCGACTATTGGAAACGCCGCAGGATATTCCCATACTTGCGCCGTTAGTCATACGTGAAATTTTTTACCGGATCCTACAAGATGAACAAGGCGATTCCCTTAAGCAATTCGCCCTAGTGGGGAGCCGCGCACAAAGAATAGCGAAAGTCATTGATCTTATCAAAAATGATTTCGTCAAGCCGCTGCGAGTCGAACAATTAGCATTGGCTGTAAACATGAGCCCTTCATCCCTTCATCATCATTTCAAAGACATAACGGCTATGAGCCCTTTGCAGTTTCAAAAACAAATCCGATTACAAGAGGCTCGCCGTCTACTGCTTTCCGAGACCATGGACGCTGCCGATGCAGGATTCCAAGTTGGCTATGAAAGCCCCTCTCATTTTAGCCGCGAATATGCTCGTATGTTCGGCCTCCCCCCAATGAGCGATATAAAGCGCCTTCGCGACTCCTTAACCATGATTCCGAATTGATGCTTTGGCCTGTTCATGGAGTCCGCCAAACAAAAAACACGCCTAATTCGGCGTGTTTTTGTGTTTAGAGGAGCATTGGACGCAAAAATGCCATCTCGTGACGCGATTCATCCTATTTTACTCGCCTCATAAAATGTTAAAATAGAGGAATCGGTTTACTATCACATAATGAATTAGGAGCATATCAATTGCGGATACATCCAATCTATTTATTACGTATAACAGGTCTTTTTGACGGTATTTCATTATTAGTACTGCTTGGCATCGCCATGCCCTTGAAATATGTTTGGGGGTTAGAAATTGCAGTAACGATTGTAGGGAGTATTCACGGTGGGATTTTCAGTTTATATACGCTAGCTATCCTTTATGCTGCCATTCGAATACAGTGGAACCTTCTCTGGTCTGCAGCAGCACTCACCGCAGCATTTATACCGTTTGGCAACTTTTTGCTGGATTGGAAGCTGAAGAAGGCACAAGCCAAATATGGTGTAAAGCCTTTTAACTATGCCCTGCTCGTTTACAGTATCGTATTCTTTTCTTTTTTTGATTTATTTTCACAGCTGCCGGTCATGAGTACATTTGCGACGTCCGTCGGCGCCAGCTCGTTTATTGTAGGCTTTGTCATTGGGCTGTATTCGCTATCCAATACGCTTGGCAATATTTTATCGGGCATTATGACTGATAAGGTAGGGCCTTTCAAAATACTAATGGTCGGATTGCTTTTATCAAGCGGCGCTCTGCTGCTCTATCATTTCGTCGAGCAACCTTTATTTTTGATCATCGTTCGGATCATTCATGGATTTGTAGCCGGATTAATTGTCCCAGCTGCTTTTACATTCTCCGCGAATACGACGATAAATGATCAGCAGGGAAAAAAAGTCGCCTTCACCGGCACATTTGTGGGACTAGCCGCCATTATCGGCCCTGCATTCAGCGGAATTATGGCGAGCAAAACCTCCGTGCCATTCGTATTTACCTGCGTAGCCATTATGGGATTTTCACTTGCCATCTTGTCAGCCATTTTTCTAAGCAAATACAAGATATCGAGGAAAGAGAAGGACGATGCTGTCGTTCCAGCATCGGGCTCGCTCTTCAATGCAGGTGTGCTAAAAGCTTACGGCGGCGCCTTTTTCTTAATGTTCTCACAAGGTGGCATCGCTTATTTGTTACCGTTGCATGTTCAAACGCTTGGATATGATTCCAGACTAAGCGGCACCTTAATGAGCACTTTCGGAATCATTGCCGTTCTTATATTTGTTCTGCCTACTAATCGTATTTTCGATCGTGTTTCTTCATCAAGTACGATGGCCTTAGGAATTGGCTTAATGGGATTAAGTCAATTGCTTATTAGCCAATCAACGACGACAGTAACGCTTTATTTCGTTTTAGGACTATATGGGGTAGGATTTGCCTTCTTGTTCCCATCTATTAATATGATGCTCATAAAAGCTACGCCAGCGGAACTGCGCGGAAAAGCTTATGGTTACTTCTACGCGTTCTTCTCTCTTGGTGTTGTTGCCGGATCTTCCGTGTTAGGCTGGCTGCCGTTCAACATAACCGAAGGATTTATGTTCACAGGAAGCATCCTGCTGCTATTTGCTGCTTTCGTAGCGCTCAACAAGCAAAGAGATCTCGCACCCAATCACTAATGAAGTGAATAAAGCTGCTGTTACAGCGCCAGCCTCACAATGCGGCGATAATAGCCTACGGTGAGAACAGCAAACACGAAGTAGATGATCGTGTAAATTGCCATGGCTATAGCTGCCGGAAAGGTAATGTCTGACAGCGTCAGCGCGGAGGCTGCTTTTACAGCGAAGATGGAATGCATAAGCCCGATCGCCAGCGGAATCACGAACACAAGCAGCTGTTTACGGATAATGCCGCCCATTATCTCGCGCTCTCCGAATCCGAGCTGCCGCAGTATCGTATAGCTTTTTCTTTCCTGTTCCGCCTCAGTCATCTGCTTGAAATACAGAATGCTGCCTGTCGCGATCAGGAAGATAAGACCGAGAAAGCCTGCGATGAAAATGATCAGTCCGAACTTCTGGAGCGACTCTTTACGATACGTATAGAAGTCCGGTCTGAACTCCTCTGCTTTGGCATATTTCGTGTAGAAACCAGATGCCGCTGCGCGCTCGCTTTTAGCCGCAAGCTGGAAAGTATCAATGCGAATGGCTTCCTGCTCGGTGGAAGCTGGCATCTGCTCGCGAATCGCATTTAACGCCGCCTCCGGTACAACCAGTTGACGGCCGTTCACGCTATAGTTCATCGTATAGCGATCAATGCCTTTGGTAACATTGAGTTTGATGTGAAACTCGTTTGCTCCAAAACCAACCTCTAGCGGAAAAGAAACGGTGTCTAGCTCCTTGCTTAACGCTTTCCTTTGCCCTTTGTACAAGACGGCCTCGCCTTGCCCCGGCATGACAATATTGGCACCGCTCGCCTGTAGCTGCTCTGCCGCGAGCAGCAATATGCTGCGTCCCTCGTCCTTCCCATTGCCTAAAGTGCCTGGCAGCCGAACGGCGTCAACCGGTTGATGAACAAACTTTAACCCAGCCTTCTGAAGCTCAGCACGAAACGACTTCGCATCATGATCATTATTTTCAAAGATAAAGTCGTATGGCAGCATAGCCCGGGACTCACTCTCGGCCGAATAGTATAGCGAATAAGCGATTGCCACCATTGTCAGCGTCATCGCAGACAGAACGGTAATCAGTGTAAGAGAGTTCGCATTAGCTTTCATTCGATGCATGATCGGCGCCAGTGACAAGCTGTTTTTCAGCCCGAGCTGTCCGTTCTTGCTCCTTCGCACCCGGTAGAACAGCCAGCCAATCGTAACACGAAAGAGCAGGTAGGTGCCGAGTATAGTCGTGGCGAGAATGACCAGCATTTGCAAAAACAGATGCTCACCGGGCGTTTTCCCAGAAAGCAGATAGCCCGTTGCAATAAGCAAGATGCCGAGCAGCCCTATCACTGCAGACAGGGCTTCTTTGGGCTGTTTCGGACGGTCACCCTGTCGATCCGCCTTGAACAGCTCGAGAAGCGAAGCGCGGTACACCTTAACCAGCATTTGAATCCATGTAAGGCTGATGAGTACGGCAAACACAATAGCGGTTTGAATGGCAGCTTTGCTGGAAAAAGAGAGGGCTATGACGCTCTCGATATCGATCAGCTTCATTAGAATTAGCAAAAAAAGCCGCGATACGAGAGCTCCCGCGCCAATCCCAATTAGGAGCGCGCCCAGCCCAAGGAGCACATTCTCGGCAATGAGCAGCAGTCCCACTGCTCTGCGCGACAGGCCCACCAGCTGATAAAGCCCGATTTCCCTGCTTCGACGTTCTAGAAAGATGCTGTTCGCATAGATCATGTATATGACTACAATCGCAAGCAGCAAAATGCCAGATACTTTAAACAAGGAAGCGAATTGAACATCTCCGAAAGTCGCTGACATGATTGTAGAATCATTCTGCAAGGCAGCAAATACGAAGTAAAGGGTTGTACTTAAAATAAGCGCAAAAAAATACAGGTAATAATGTGCAATGTTTTTCCGCATGCTGCGAATGACCAGCTCAAACCGTGTCAACGTGGTCACCCCCGAGCACGGCCTGTACATTCAATATATCTTTGAAGAAAGCTTGCCGCGTCTTCTCTCCGCGATATAATTCGGAATATAGCATGCCGTCCTTCAAAAATACGACACGGCTGCAATAGCTCGAGGCTACCGGATCATGAGTTACCATCATAATAGTAAGGCTGCGCTGCCGATTAAGCTCCTCCATCATTCCTAATAGCGAAGAGGCAGCTTTCGAATCCAGCGCGCCTGTCGGCTCATCCGCAAATACGATCGATGGCTGATGGATAAGTGCGCGTGCCGCAGACGTCCGCTGACGCTGACCGCCGGAAATTTCATGCGGAAATTTATTTGCAATCTCCAAAATACCGAGATCTGCAGCAATAGCCTGAAATTCAGCCTCCGCCTCTTTTTTTTTCATTTTCCCAAGCGAGATGGGCAGCAGAATGTTCTCTTTAACAGTCAACGTATCTAGCAGATTGTAATCCTGAAAGATGAAACCGAGCTTGTTGCGCCGGAAAATAGACAGTTCAGCGTTTTTCATTTTCGAAATGTCCGCATCTTCGACTACTATTTGTCCTTCAGTCGCTTTGTCTATTGTCGCCAGGACATTGATCAAGGTTGACTTCCCGGAACCAGACGGCCCCATAATGCCAACAAATTCCCCTTCGACTACGCGTAGGTCGATGCCTCTCAGCACCTGCTGGACATTGCCCCTGACACCAAATGATTTACGTACTTGCTGTGCATGCAGCACCGTTTTTTGCCTATTCTGTTGATTCATCTCTCTATATCCTCCCACTCTGAGCTACCATTCATTTTAAAGAAAAAGACCGTGACCGTCGCTCGCTTCAGATGACAGCAGGAGGTTGTACGTGACAAAATTGTCATATGGAATCGTTGAGTAGAATGGAACATTTGTCCAGAGGTAGTCCACTGCATGGCGGCCCTCATGCCCGAACAGATTCGAACGCATTGCTAATAGGGAAGGTCATCTCCATCTCCGTTCCCGCGCGCAGCTCCGACTGTACGGACAAGGAAATCCCGATTTTGAGCGCAACGGTCCGTGCTAAATAGAGTCCTAGACCGGTTGCCGCATTTTGCAATCTTCCGTTTCCCCCGGTAAAGCCTTTATCGAAAATACGCGGCAAATCATGAGCGGCAATGCCTGGCCCTACATCTTTAATCGTTAATCTGACATGATCATCAGATGTGACTTTCGCCGACAGAAGGATCATTCCGCCCTCTGGGCTATATTTGACCGCATTCGTCAATATTTGCCGGATAATAAAACGGCACCATTTGCGGTCCGTCGTAACGAAAGCCTCTTCCCCTTCCAGCTCGACGGCTATATTTTTTTCCACACACCAGGAGGCCAACTCGCGTACTTCCAACGCGGCCAGCTGCTGAATCCCGGTCTGTTCCAACACGTAATCCGCCTCCAGCGACGGCAAGCGTGATATGTAGAGCTGTTGGTCGATGAGCAGATGAATCCGCAACCATTCAGATTCCATTTTGCGCATCGCCGGATGGCTCCTATTGGTATCTATCGTCATTTTCATTGCGGTCAGAGGCGCTTTCACTTCATGCACCCATGCGGCAACATAATCCTCTTCCACACGTTGAGCAGCCTTCATGGCTGAAAGTTTATGCCCGTACCAGTGACCCGCTGTCCGCAAGAGCTGATTTGTCGTTTCCTCGTAATAAAAATAAGCAGGCGGCAATGTTTCTATCCAATCTTCCTCTATCTCTTCCGCCAGATCCGCCAGCGAGCGCGCATATTTCATTTCTTTTTGATAGCGCCACCCGAGAAACGCTGCAATGGCCAAAAATAGCAGCAAGTTTAAATAGAGCAGTGAGACAGCTTGAATGGCAATGCCATTATCGATCCAGATCAGCAAATCTACAAATAACAAGGATAGCAGATAGAAAACAATCCAGCTTTTCCTGTCATACACATAACGGAGTAACAATGCCATTTCCTCCTCATAACGTGGCCGCCATATAGCCAAGCCCTTTCTTCGTTACAACGGCTTCTTCCAGCTGGAAAACCGTGAGCTTTTGGCGCAATCGGGTTATATTTGCCGTCAGCGTATTGTCATTGACGAAACGTTCATCATCCCACAGCTTGCGGATTAGTTCGTGGCGAGAGATTACAGTATCCTTCGCCTTGACGAGCACAACGAGTATAAAGAACTCATTCTTCGTTAAAATCACGTCCTGTCCATCCTTGCGGATCAGTCCACGCTTCATATCAATAATAGAGCCGTTCCATTCGATAAGATCGGACGCTTCCTCTCCGTAAGCATACGTCCGGCGAAGAATCGCCTGAATTTGGGCAAGCAGCACATCCATATTGAACGGCTTTTGAATATAATCATCCGCCCCCATATTCATCGCCATCACCATATCTAGTGGATGATCACGCGATGACAGAAACAGAATCGGCACTGTCGATACCGCCCGAATCTCCCTGCACCAGTGAAAACCATCATACATCGGCAGTTGGATATCAATAATGACCAGTTGGGGCTGCACTTGAATAAAAGTGCTCATCACATCATCATACCGCTCCGGTCCCGTGACGTGAAACGACCAATGCTCCAATCTCTCCTTCAACGAATGAAAAATAGCAGCATCATCTTCGATTATAAAAATATTCAAATCCATAGCAGCAAAATCCCTTCCCTCGATTGTTGCGTACTTTCGAGCAACACCATCCATTCATTGCTTGCTACATCATACCATTCCGGGCATCCGTACAAAAAGGGGTGGCAAATAATCGCCTCCCCTCCGGTTTATACCATCCTATAGCACTGCTCTTTTTACAAATTACGAAGGGCTTATTGCGGAAGCAGCATCGTGAACAGCAGCGCCGCAAGCTCTTGCTTGTTCAACGCCCGCTTAGAACCATAGTCGAACATGCCGCTTGATTCAGTCACCTCCGGACCGTGCAGCTTCCATACCACTGCAGAACTGACGGCATCGATCGCCCATTTCGAAGTGCCGGGCGCGAGTACAGCCGTGGAATCCGGTAACCTGATCCCCGTGCCAGTCAGTAATCGGAATATGATAACGGCTGCTTCTTCGCGAAGAATCGGACGGTCCGGCTCGAAAAAGCTGTTCCCCGTCCCATTCAGCATGCCTGCCTCGACAGCGGCTTGAATATCTTTTTGATACGGAGAATTTTCAATATCCTTAAATAAAGGCGGGTTTGCGGATTCAGAAATGCTCCATATTGCGTTAAAAGCATGTATGAAGGCTCCGCGTGTGACGGCTTGCTCGGGATGAAACGGCTTAGACAGATCATCCGGCAAGAAGCCGAGCGAATGCAGGCCGAGGATGTAGCTGGCATATGGATGACTGACAGATACGTCAGGGAAGCCTTCCTGATTCTCCGGTATTTTGGCCGCATAGCTATATAAATTAGAGTATTTCAGATAGTTGGTGCGACCGTCGGCATCCTCCTTGAATGCAAGCGGCTTGCCCTGTTCATCCACGAACAGCATATCGCCGACCTGCTTCAGTTGGTGACGGCCTGAAACATCGCTCACCATAAGGATGCCATCGCCAGTCGCTTCGACTTTGGTAAGTAGTTTTATCCGCAAATCGGAATACAACCCTTCGAACCTGGAGAGAACCTCCTTGGGCTGCGGCTCAAAGCCCTCCTGACTGAATGTCGTTTCTCGACCGGCATAATAATGATTCATAAATGCCGTAAATAGGTCATTTCGCAAATCCTGATTCGCATTGTATGAAACGAAGACACCCGTTTTGCGGTCTGGCAGCAGCCACAGCAGCGAGCTGAAGCCCACAATATCGCCACCTTTGGAGATTACGGCTTCGCCGTTCGTATTGGACGGGTCCACAGGCGATTCAAAGCCGTAAGTCATATCCGGCAAATCCGGATGGATGACCATCTGGTAGGTCGACATCGCCTTCACCGATTCGGGCGACAAGACAATTGTGCCGTCAGCAGCCCGGCCGTCGCTCAGGAAAGCTTTCATAAACAGCGCCATATCGGAGGCCGTTGATATCATGCTGCCCTCCGGCCACTCACGCGGCGATAAATCGTACGCCGGAATAGCGTTATTCGCTGCATCATAAGAAGTTACCAGCCGTCCAGCTAAATCCTTAGTCAGGCTGAAGCTGCTTGAAGCCATGCCAAGCGGCCCCAGCAGATGCTTTTGAATATAGCTGCCGAAGGGCTCTCCGCTTATCTGCTGGACGATGTATCCTAGCAGCCTCGATGCGAAATTATCGTACATGTATGACGTGCCGGGCTTGCGAACGACCGGCGGGAACACATCAAATATACTTTCTTCTAGTGAGATCGGCATCTGAGTATCATCAAACAAATAGCTGGCATCTGCAGGCTCGCGCACTTCAAAACCGGTCGTATGCGTCAACAAATGCTCAATCGTGACCGGTGAATCGAAGGGATTGGTTACTTTGTAACCGCCTAGATACTTTTCAATATTGTCCTGGAGCGAAATTTTCCTTTGATCGACGAGCTGCATCACAGCAGCGGCTGTGAACACTTTAGAGACGGAGGCGATTCGGAAGGTGGATCGACTTGCGTCTACCGGCGACTTCGACGTTTGGTCTGTGACGCCATAGCCTTTGGAGACGAGTACTTTCCCGTCTTGAATGACGGATACCGCAGCAGCCCCGGCTTTTTGCTTAATGGCAGCCCGGGCAAAAAAAGCGTCAAGAAACGCCTCGACTTCCTTAGCATCACGTGGTCCGCTCGTAAAATCTCCCGAGGCTGCGCTGCCGAGTTCGACGAAGGCAGACGGATTCGATTCAGGCTGCTGCGCATAAGCGCTTGCTTCGGCTGTAAGAGTCAACATCAGCATTGCAGTCAGGACGCCGAGCATGCGGCGGGTTCGTTTCTTCTTCTTGTTCAACTAAAATCCTCTCCTTGCTTTCCTTGAATTTGCTTGGGGTTAACCAAGCACGATTGAACAGGCTGTTCCAACACCCATATTGTATGGTTTGCATCAAGCGCTGTCGTTCGATTCAGATGATAAACAGGAGAGGAATGGTTACATTTTTGTCATGTTGGATTCATACGTTCTAGCTAACTGACTCCCAACAACTTTAGCAGGTGCGACCAAGTAAAAGGTGGTATAAAAAAAAAGACCTTCCAAAATATTGGAAGATCTTCGCGGTTATATTTTATTCCATGCCATGTTCATTTCGAATGTCGTACAAGCCTTGGATCATGAGCTCCCCAGGATCCCGGTTCAACTGCAAATATGTTAACAATAAATGCAAAGGAATCGCGCATACGTTATTTCCATCTATAATCGTTGGAAAGCCGGCTTCAAATACCGGACCGTGCTGTTCGTTCCAAGCTAAGCCTGCATGTACCTGCTCTGGCGCAAACTCTTCATTTACTGCTTTTATACATTGGGGTACGAGTATTTTGTCGATAATTGCTTTAGCCTCGTCTTCGGTCGCTGCCGGTTGAGGGAGAGCTTTTCCACCCTTGGTCTCCATAAGATCAACGAAAAAAGAAGCCATCCATAGTGCAGGATCATTGCCCGATTGAAATCTGGCGATCAATTCGCGCAGAAAAAAACCGCAGGAATATACATGATCCTCTTCATCCTTCACATGAAATACAAAAACCGGGCCGTAAGGTTCGAAATTCAACACTTGTCCTTCAACATCGTTAAAATGCATTTTTAAAGAAACGAGGCCGTTATGGTGAACAGCCTTTAGAAGCTCAGCCCACTGCTCCTCAGATATGGCACCTTCCTTGCCGTTTGCTTCCTCGTTTGTTGTCTCATTGTTCATTTTCCATACTCTCCCGTCTTCTATCCTACCACCATCTAGTTAAGCGGCTTTGTTACTCCCATATCGCACGGCAAATTTAATGTGAATGACTAAAGTTGTTTATTTCTATTATAGGCATGTGTCTATCAGTCTAGCAATCACCATACTTTAGCAAATCTCATTACATTACAAGGATCTAGCAAGACGAAAGCCGAGATCATCGATGCGAAACGTAGGGTGACTGCGGCGGCGGCACGTCGCTCCACAGCCTCTAGCCTCTTCTGCCCAGCTTCCACCGCGAAAAACTCTGTAGGAGCCGTATACTTTCACATCGTATAGATCCCAGCACCATTCCCAAACATTTCCTAACATATCATAGAGCCCCCACGCATTCGGCAGCTTTTTACCTACCTCATGAACCATGCCCTCAGAGTTTTCATGATACCAGGCGATTTCATCAAGCTCGCCATACCGATAGCCAACCGTTCCAGCTTTACATGCATACTGCCACTCCGCTTCCGTTGGAAGACGATAGCCATCCGCTCCCCAATTACAGAAGACATTCTCGCCATCATCACTTATCGAGTAACATTCCTGTAGACCTGAATACAGAGACAGCAGATTACAAAACAAGACCGCATCCTTCCATGAGACATCCACTACCGGAGCCTGAGGATTGTCATTAGGTCCAACTGTCTTTTGCAATATCGAGTCGTATAACTCTTTCGTGACCGGAACCGGTGCAATCAAAAAAGCTTTCACCTCTACCGTCCATGCAGTCTTTTTTCGATCGTCCCTTAATTCAATTTGTCCTGCTGCCATTTTCACCATTGGATACTCAGCTTGACTACGCTGTGCGATTGACACCTATTTCCCTCCGTTCCCTACTTCAACATACTTAGCTTTTCAATCGCTTGTTGATCGGTTGGCAAGAAAAAGATATCGTTCCCCCTATTACATTCATAGATGAAATCTTGAAAGCTTTGGCTTGGATACGCAGAAAAATCCCCAACAAAAGCAACCTTCTTACGATAATTAATGAACTTCTGAAGGATTTCGCCTGCAAGCCGAGTTTTCAAATCAAAAAAGCTTTCGCTTAGCAGGGATTTGTTTATCACAATACGATCGCAGCCTGTTTCATATTGTACGGTTGCCATAAGATCCAATGCTGACTGGACATCCTCAATTAATATCTCGCTGCTGCTCACTACAGCAATACTTCCCCCACCCACATCTACCTTCGTTATATTCATAATCATCCTCCTAAAAGTTTTGCAAGAAAGAACGCGCTGGTTTTCTGAGAAAAACTGGATTTGCCATGCATATGCTTAGCATACTCATCCTCTATCGGTAAGCCTTCTCACATAATCCTCACCGATGTATCGGTTATCCTCGCCATTTATTGGCGGAATGTTCGCTACTCTAAAGAAGCTTAATCCTACAACCATCGCGAGAAGCCCATATGCAGCGCTTTGGGAATCTTCGACAGACATATGGCCCGTCATTTTACCGTAATCAAAAATCTTTGCTATGCCATGGAGATCAGCCATATAGCTCTTGGATACCACTTCCTGCAAATTGCGATCCAATACGGCTTTAGAGAAAAACTGCAGAAAGAGCCTTGCTTGGGCTTCATGCGGGATAAACATTTTTTCAATTCCATCAAGCTCCGATACATTAATCCGCTTCTCCGAGTCGTCGCTGTATGGCGGCAGTATATGATTTAAGGTAACGTCAATCATTTCCCCGGCAGTCATTGTGTTTCCAATTTCCGATTCTATCTTTAAACCGTAGTAGGCCATGAACGACTTAAAAGCTTCGATCGTCAAATTGTCCTTATTTTTAAAATAATAAGTGACAACTCCCTTTGAGCAGTCCGCATACTCCGCAACCTTATCCAGAGTCATGCCATCAATCCCGTGAATGCTAATGCAAGTTAACGTGGCGTTTATGACATCGGCTCGACGCTTTGGTTCCATTCCTATTTTGGGCATCATTTCACCTTATTCTTATTTATACTGAACGGTCAGAATAAATAGAGTGTACAAAATGATTGCCCGTATTGTCAAATGACGTTCAGCAAACATGAAAAAACCTCACCGTTAATTATAACGGCAAGGCTCTTTCCTATGATTTAATCTATTCCGAACTGATATTCTGCCAGATTCTTATTAGTGATTGAGCATCCGAATTCAGAATCGCTTTGGCACCGTCTTTAACGTTACGGCTTAAAGCTTCATTATTTAAGTGCTTTATAAAATCTTGCATATGCTTAATCGCATTCTCCTGTTTCCCCTTATCAAGTTGATGCTGAGTCTGCGCAAGCGCATTGGTAAGCTGTGGTATCATCGCTCCACTTATTTCTCCTGAATCCTTGAAACGAGCTATTAATTGTTTCATGGAATTTACACTCGTTGCAACATTAAATTTAAATGTTTTCTGAAGCATGCTGCCCGAGTAATCCTCCATTTCAACAGTAGCCGTCTTATCTCCTAAATTTCCGGCCATATCGATGGCTATATGGTCTTGTGTCTGAGGATTAATCGTATATGGTTTGCCGTCAATTGTGATAATTGCCGATTTCACAGCTGTTACGCTGCCCATTTTGAAGTTTAAAGCGATATAATCTTCAAAAGATTCGCCCTCTTTTAAAACCTTTTCGTTTGCAGAAAGTGAAAATGAAGGTAAATCCTGATCATCTATCGTTATTCCCTGAGATACATTTCCTGACTTATCTACAGTCTTAATTAAAATAGTGTAGCTTTTACCCATTTCAATTCCTGATAAAAGAGCAGTTTGTATGCCTCTATTAACTTCTATTACGTCTCCAACCTGTTGTCCATCATTTAATAATGAGATTTGCACCTTTTGACCATCAATCGCATAGGGACCGTCCCAATACAATTTCATATTGTCATCGCCGCGTATGATCTGAACATTTTCCACCTCTCCTGGAGCAACATGGTCCTCAACAGGAACAGGAGGGGGTGTCGGTGCTGTAAATACGGCCGGATCACCGAAAGTGAATTTATCAACGTTATATAACCAGTCTTCACCTTTAAATAATAAGAAAACAATATGCTTTCCTGTTACAGGAGCTGTAACATCTGCGGAGACAACCTTGAAGTTCTGCCAACCGCCTGTTCCTGAAACCGTACTGGTAGCTATAACAGGGCCATTCATGCTGTCAATTCTTACTTCTATCGTTCCTCCACCAGTATCAGTTGCTGCATTAACGGTAAATTTAGAAGGGCTTGTGCTTCCAAAGTCAATATAATTATACATGGCATATGGTTTATTAGGACCAAATATACCCGCCAGGTAGGTTTGGCCTCCGCCACTTTCTTTACCGAATCCTACACCACTCGTATAATTTTCAGCCTCTAGCTTGCTATAAGCGTCCTTTGCTTGCCCTTTCACTGTTGAAAAGGAGAACCAATCCAAATTAATAGGGAAGTCGCTTCCATTTGTTCCATGGAAAACGAGATAAAGATCATGAATACCTACTGCTTTGGTATCATCGATATTAGACATGATGTCAACCCAGCTATCCCAATCTCCTAAAGCCGGAATTCCAATTACACCTACAGTTGGTCCGTCCAAACTGTCCAGCTTAACTTCAATCGTGCCGCCTTGATTACCGCTTGTTACATGAACGGTAACACCAGCTGCGCCTGTTCCAAAGTCTATTCCTTTATAAGAAGCATATGCGTTGTTATGAATGCCTTCCAAAAATCCCCCGTCCGCATTTTTACTTAGGCCTGAACTGCTGTCGAAATTTCCTGCCTTAAGTCTGGCGTATGCATCTGTTTTTGTAGGATCGGTTGTGGTGAATTTAAACCAGTTTAAGTTAAACAAATATTGATCGTTCGTTTTTGTGAAGACCAAATATACATCATGGACTCCTGTTACAGCACTTGGATTTCCCTCAGCATCCTTAAGGACCGTAACAGCATCCGTATAATTGCTCCATCCGCCTGTTCCTTGTACGTCCAAGGTGCCGACCTTAGGTCCATCCAGGGAGTCAAGCCTTACTTCGATGTTGCCCCCGCCTGTTCCGCTTGCCGCTCTAGCAATAAATCCAACTGCGCCGGCGGATCCAAAATCGACATTTTTATATGCCGCATACATTCCGGGCTGAATTCCTCCCAATTGCATGGATCCCTCCGTGCTGTCCTCCATAACGAATCCAGTACCGATATTGTACTTTTCCGCTTCTATTTTTTTGTAAGGATCTTTAACCGCGTATTGTATATCCACATCCTGTGATTCTAGAACAGTCAGCGCTTGAACAGCACTGGATGCTGACCAAGATTCATAGGTTCCGGATTGCAGCTGCCCTGCCCAGTTGCCATCTACGATATTGTCAGCATTTCTATTGTTCCATGCCATTTGCGCATTGAAGGCAAGCCAATAGTTTAATTCTTCGCTAGCCTGCTTGTATGAGCTTTCGCTTCTCTCCTTTAAAGCATCTTGAAGATAGGCCATATTACGGACTAATATCGTTTTACCGCCTTTTAAGTCCCCATTCGGCCCTTCATAGTTCAACAAGTTGTTTGCGTCAACTAAATGATCTTTAGTAAAATTAGCCGCTTTCACTGCATCATCAAGATAAACCGTGCTTCCAGTTATTTGATACAATCCAACTGCTGCACCAATGAAAGTACCTTGGTTGTAATGCGTTGCATCAGGAACAGCGCCTCTTTCAAGCTCTATGCGGTCAAATACTTTGCCATTGCCATCCGTAAGCATAGTCTTGCCCCATTTGTAGATACGGGCAGCAGCATCCAGATAGTGATCATCCTGAGTAATGTTATAAATAAAAGCTGCTGCTTGCGCCGCAGGGAAATTAATGCAGGAATTTTTTGTGTTATGCTCGCTATTCAACCACCAAATGCCGCCGTTTGCAAAGTCGTCATCCCATTGCGTATCGTATACAAAGTCAAAGTAATATTTAGCCTTATCCAAATATTTTTGATCATTCGTGATTTCATAAGCTCTTGCGGACGCCATTGCCCACCACATAATGTCATCATTAAAGGGATTGTTTGTCCAATCATCTCCATATTTAGCTACTGTACCATCGAATATATCGTCAATCTGAGTTCTAAGCTTTGCTTTCAAGGTCGGATTAGAAGTATGAATATACGCATCCATCACCATCTCCCAAAGCTCCGCTTCCACCCAAAAGCCTTGGTAGCTGTCACCGTGGTTGGAATTCGTCCAAAAATACTTTGCATGGCTATCCCAAAACTTTGCGTTAAATGCCTCCATAGCAGTGTCTGCATCTGATGAAGTAAATGCATATGCTTTTGTACTTCCAATGGCAGATATTGAAGCGAAAATTAATGATAATGCCAAAGATAACACTAAAAACGTAGATGGTTTCGTTTTTTTCAGTGCCATAATCGTAATATTACCTCCATTTCAATTTGTATTTTATAAAGCGCTTTCATAAACACTATAATATTCATACTAATCTAATGTCAATATATAAATTAAATTAGATTAGTATGTCAATATATCATTTGATTACGACTTTCTGATTTCCAGCCCGCAGACGCTTAATATAAATTCGACAAACATGGCATTTGACCAGGAAAACCATTCTCTCGTAAATGTATAGGGATTGTCTTTATGAAATCCTTCATGAACCAAATGGGTTCCAGCGTCTGTTCGTTCAAACATGTCCAGAATTTCGTACTGCTCCGATTCATCGATAGCCGTCATTCCTTGAATGGATAGAGCGATATGCCAAATGTAATGTTCCGGTGTGTGCGGACTTCCGATCCCCTTCGCATACCTGCCTTCATAGTAATAAGGGTTTCTTTGGCTTAGAATCATCTTTCTTGTATTTAGATAAACAGGATCGTCTTTTTTGCAGTAATCAAGATAAGGGAGTGAAAGCAAACTTGGTACATTCGCATCGTCCATTATGTTCACCTTCCCTAAGCCATCGACCTCGTAGGCATAAACCGGACCGAATTCTTCATCATGAATGACTGCGAATTGTTCAATGCCTTGCTCGATATCACACCGAATGGACACGATCTCTTGACCCAGGCTCTGATCGTGAATGAATAAATCATTAATTTCCTCCAGGTACTTCAAAGCCACAACAGCGAACATATTCGATGGCACCAAATACCCATACGTGCAGGCATCATCACTTGGCCGGAATCCCGACCAGGTCATCCCTGTATAAGCTACCTCACTGCCTTTTCCGTTTCGCTCCAAAGTGTCTGTGGCAGGACAATTTTCTCGTTCAAAGGTGTAGTCCGATTGTTCCATATGATATTGCTCGGTCCGCCAGACTTTCAAAACTAACCGAACCGCTTTTTCGAAATCGGGAGTAAAGTGTCCCGTTTCACCTGTATTTTTCCAATATAAATAAGCTAATTGAATGGGATAACACAATGAATCGATTTCATATTTTCTTTCCCAGATCCATCCTGACATTTCAGTCTTATCATTTTGGTGTCCTTTAGCATTGTCATACTCATTAAAAGCATTGGCATATGGATCTCTTAAAATAGATTGATACTGGGTTTTTAATACCCCTTCGATTATTTTCTTCAGGTCGGTATCCTGCGCCGCCAGCATTAAATAAGGCCTCAGCTGATTCACAGAATCTCTCAGCCACATGGCCGGAATATCGCCGGTCAGCATGAATACCGTTCCATCCTCTTCATGACGGTGAATGGTTGTTTCCAGCGTATTCTGATAGCAGCTTTTGAACATTTGTATGATTTTGGGGCGACCGGACATTTTTCCGGTAACATATTGAATGATCTTCTCTTCCGTATAATTATGCATGGTCATTCTCCTGTACTGTATAATAGTGAGGGCTTGGTAGCAGCAAACTTCGTTTTTAACTATTCCTTTACTGATCCTAAGACGATTCCGTGAATAAGGTACCGCTGCAGGAAGGGATAGATTAATAAAATAGGGATCATAGACACCAGAATTTTAGCCGAGTTTAAGGTGACATTAGATACCTTATTAAACTCCTTTAGCTGCTCGACCGTAAGATTCTGTATTTGGTCCCGCGTCAGGCTGAGCTGCTGAAGATAGGTCTGCAAAGGAATTTTGTTACTGTCATTGATTAAAACAATCCCGTCAAAGAAATTGTTCCAGTGGCCTACAATGGAAAACAAGGCAATGGTAGCTAAGCTTGGCAATGAAACGGGAAGAAAAATATGAGTTAATATTTTTAACGGGCCCGCTCCATCCATAAATGCGGCTTCTTCCAGCTCCTTAGGGATTCCTTTGAAAAAATTCATTAGCAAGATGACATTAAATACAGGGACTGCTCCGGGTAATACGAGAGCCCAGATGGAATTGATCAGCCCCAAATTACTAATGACCATAAACCAAGGAACGATACCGCCGCTAAATAACATCGTAAATATGATAACCCACATATAAACGTTTCTGGACTTAAACTGCTTGATGCTTCTGGACAGCGGATATGCCATTAATATGGTCAGAATCATATTCAGGCTGACTCCAAGAACGACCCGCTCCACCGAGACGAGAAATGCCTTCCAAAACTTCGTATCATTTAATATCTTTTCGTAGGAGGAGAAATTAATATCTACGGGGAGAAAATAAACCTCTCCTGCATTCACGGCTGTGCTGCTGCTAATCGAAATGACGATGGTATTAACCATCGGAACGAGTGAAAGAAAAGTGATCATTAACAATGCCGTAATGACCAATAGATTTACAAACCTGGACCCCAAGGCTTTGGATTGTACCATGTTTACCTCCTAAAAAATCTTATACCCGGCATATTTTGCAGCTAACTTATAGGAGAGAATGATTAAAACAAAACTGATGACAGATTTCATTAATCCAATAGCTGTGGCAAACGAATACTGCATGTTGATCAGTCCCATACGGTATACAAAGGTATCGATGATATCTCCTGTTTCATATACCAACGGATTATATAGATTGAATACCTGGTCAAACCCTGCATTCAATACATTTCCCAGACTCAAAGTGCCTAGTAAAACGATTGTTGGAAAGATTCCTGGCAGCGTTATGCTTCTGATCTGCTTCCAGCGATTGGCGCCATCAAGCGCAGCCGATTCATATAATGCCGGATTAATTGCCGTCAAAGCAGCCAAATAAATGATGGTCCCATAACCAAATTCCTTCCACGTGTCCGTTAAAATAAGCAGAGGTCTAAACCATGTATTGCTTGCCATAAACATAATCCGCTCCAGACCCAAAAACTCAAGCAAACCGTTTACCATGCCGTCGTATGAAAAAATCATGGAAAGCATGGTGCCTAAAACAACCCATGACATAAAATGCGGCAGATATACGATGGTTTGAACCGTACTCTTGAACACTTTAAGCCTCACTTCATTCAATAACAGGGCAAAAACGATAGGTACCAGTAAGCCGAGAATAATTTTACCTATCGCTATGACAATCGTATTCAAGAAGATTTGCTTGCTGTCCGGAAGTTGAAACATATAAGTAAAATTGGCGAAGCCTACCCAATCGGAACCCCATATCCCTTTGGCAGGAATGAATCGTTGAAAGGCCATCACGGCTCCAAACATGGGAACTATCGAAAAAATAAACAGCATGATCATTCCGGGCAACAGCATGAAATGATAAACGATACCGTTAGACCAGTTCCGTTTTTTTTGCGTGTTATTGAGAGTCTTTCCCTCTCTCGTTACACTCATATCCACTTGCGCCATTTTCGCATCACATCCTTATATCTAAAATAGTGAACTCGCTCGCTTCAGCTAAACGAAAATGTTCAGGTGGAGGATGACTCCACCTGATGCTGCTTCCTATTGATTTATTTCGTTGGCAATTTCATCTCCGCCCGTACGATGCCACGTATCAACAAACTTATCAAACTCATCAATCTTCGCTTCACCCATAATAATTTTTAGAATCATTTCTTCTTCCATTTTTTTCAGATTAGCCCACTTCATCTTCATCGTTTCGGTTGTTCCATAAAAACCGCCAGGAATCACTTCAAGGTTCTCGTTGTTCGCTTCTCGCTGGCCTTCAATTCGGGATAAATATTCGCCATACGTATTGACATCGATACTATTTCCCTTTTCTTTAAACTCCTGATAGGCACGATAGGACACAATCCGATCTTCCTGAATCTTGGATTCATCTCCAGATTTATCCGTTTCCATAATGTCTTCATAGTAACGCTTCAATACATCGTCATAATCGACTTGCATTGGAATTTGGGTAGGATCATTATTCCATCTGCTTGCATCTGTTAACAATTCATCCGAATGCTCTTTTTTGTATTGCACGGCATCATCGGTCATGGAATATAAGAAGTCTGTTGTTAGGTTAATCGATTTCATAATCGCTTCTGGATGCTTAAACCCTTTTTTCACGACGACGATCCCGCCGCCGATTGGGTCTTGTCGAATCGTTTTAAATTTCCCATTGGCATCCACCGGTGCAGAAACCGCTATCCACTCGGCTTCCGGATTTTTTTTAATAGAATCCTTATAGTTGGTATATCCGATCCACCAAGGATTAAACAGCATGCCTACTTGTCCATTAATGACCAGAGCTTCTTTTTCTTCGTTCGATCTCACTGCAAATTGTTTATCTATAAGTCCCTCTTTGTAACGCTCGCTCAAATCCGCTAACGCTTCTTTCATTTCCGGCTGAACGGACCCGTATACGACTTGTCCATCTTTGCCCGTAATCCACTGCGCTGGAAATGCTTGATGCACGGCAAAAACAGGCGAAAAATTCATCGCATTCTGATCCATGACAAAACCTACCGTTTTCCCCGTTCCTGAAGCGTCTTTTTCCACAAAGGTTCTTGCCAAATTCCAGACATCCTCCAAGCTGCTCGGCACTTCAGCTCCAACTTTATCGATCCAATCTTTTCTCACCCATAATAGTTGGTGCTGATTCCCAATATTCGTCATTGGAAGTCCCATAATTTTGCCGTCTACCTTCACTTGATCCAACAATAAGCTGCTATAAGAATCATAAATTTTCTTAATTCCATCGGATGCTGTTTTTTCATAGACTTCAGTCATATCAGCAAGCAGATCATTATCGACCAATTGATTGAAAATTTCCCGGTTGACCAGCATAACATCAGGCAAATCACCGGTCGTCATCGAAAGGGATAATTTCTGAGCCATATCATCTGTCTCCCAAGCAACCTTCGCTTTTACGTTTACTCTGTCTTCCACATAACGTGTCGCTAGGTTATTTTCAATGGTGTCCCCTTCCGGCAAATTATTCACATGGTTTGTATTTCGGCCAATCGTAAACTCGACTGGCGTTTCATATTTCCCGTAGGGATTATAATCGTTTTCGTTAACCGGACTTGCTGCTTCATTTCCACCATTCTTTGCACCGCTACAACCGCTGGCAACTAGCAAACCTATACAAGCTATCAAGATTACTGCGAATTTCCTGCTTTTCCCCATATTTATTAGCTCCTTTGCTTATTTATATTTAAATTGTATGCGCTATCACAAATAGCGTATATGCAACATTTTACTTTTCTGTAGCACTTTCTAGTGTTCATCTTCCTTTATAGACAACAAAAAAACCGCTGTACGCGAAGTACCTCGGTTTTCGAAGATGAGCAATATCCTGCATCAAGAAAGCGGAATCGTTAACGTAACTGTTGTTCCCCTATTGGGCTCACTTTCAATTTCCAACCCGTATTCATTGCCGTAGTACAGCTTGATACGGTCATTCACATTCCTTACGCCGCAGCCGCCGCTATCCCCTGTTAATTGCTGCTTTTGTTGCTGCTGGGACATTCCCACGCCATTATCGCTTACAATCATTTTGATCTCCTCATTGCTAGGATACACGGAAATGATGATCTGATTGCCCTGCGGATTCGGTTCGGTGAATCCATGTATAATGGCATTTTCCACGATAGGCTGTAATATGAAATGAATGATCGATTGATTGAGAATAGATTCGTCTATTCTGTAGTCCACTTCAAATGATCCATCATTCATGATGGACTGCAAATCCAGATAGGAATGAATATGCTTAATCTCATTTTCAATCGTAACCATATTTTTTCCTTTATTTAAGGTTGATCGATAAAACTTCGCCAACGTCGTGACCATATAGCTCGTTTCGATATCATTCTTTTTTAACGCCCGCCAATGAATAAATGAGAGGGTATTGTATAAAAAGTGAGGATTGATCTGGCTTATGAGCTTGTTATAATCACTTTCCTTTTTGGCGATTTCGGCCTGATACACCTGTAAAATAAGACTGTTAATCCGCTCCAGCATTTTTCCGATTCCATTCGTGAGTACGCCAAACTCATCCTTGGACGTACTTTGAATAATGACGTCTAGATTGTTTTGTTCCACTTTATCGACTTTGTTTTTCAAATGGATAATCCGTCTCGTGAAATTGTTTGAAAATATGTAGATGAGAAAGAAGGTGATTGCTAAACTGAGCAAAATAACAAATACGGTAATTTTAAAAATGGCAAATGCATTAATGTAAGCGTTAGCGTTCGAGAGATAATAATGGATCGTCCATTCGATATTTTTCAAATGACCGCTTATTTTAAAGGGATAATCTGATACAGCGGCCGGAGATGAGCGTTCCTCTGGTTTTTTTTCACTAAAAACAATTTGCTCTTTATCGTTCTCAATCTTCACAAAAATATATTCCGACAGCTTATCCAGATCTGAAAAAATACTATCATAATTAATCGAAATCACCATAAAATTGCTGTCCTTGAAATTGCTGATCAGCTCTTGGACCAAATATACACTGTCGTCATATACGACCCATTGCCTTCCTCTAAACCCGTCAAACCAGGGCTTATTTTTCAACTCGCTTAGCGGCAAAATATTTTCGCGGATGCCTAGTAAATCTCCCGACGTATAAAAGGTGATTCCCTCGATATTATCATCCATTAATTTGATATGCGAAATCATCGGGTCCACCTTGTCCCTGAAATCGAGGTACATAGCAAAATAGTTTTCTTCGTAATTATTGATAAATACATTCGAAAACTCTCGATTAAGCACCATGAACTCGCATAGCGTATTATATCTGTTTATTTTGTAATCAAGGATATTGGAAATCTGGTTCAAGCTTGAAGCCGCTTCACTTTTCAATTCTTTGACCTGCGTTCGATAGGATTGAATAAGGGAAAAGAGACCCAATAAAATAATCGGAATTAAAGCGATAATCAGGTGAGAAAGCAATAGCTTGTTGCGGAATCTGATATCATTGAACTTTTTCTTTATCAGATTGATCATAAGGGATACCGCTCTCTCTATATTGTAATGGGCTGACATTATATTTAGCCTTAAATAACCTGCAGAAATATGACGTATTTTCAATTCCAACAAAAACCGCGATATCATTTATTTTCATATTGGAATGGATTAACATATAGTTTGCCTTGCGCAGACGATAATCCGTTAAATATTTTGAGAAATTTACACCCGTTTCTTTCTTAAACAAAATGCTTAAATAACCCGGAGAAAGGTAAACTTCCTTAGATACATCCGATAATGAGAGATCTCTCTGAAAATTATCCTTCACGATTTCCTTCACTTGCTTAATGACCTTCGATTCCTGCGTTTCATGCTCAGGATTATCCCTAATCGGGCTGAATTGTGTAATCTCTTCCAACGCCTCCAGGAATTCATCAACGGCTAAAGGCTTCAATAAGTAGTTCACTACCCCTAATTTGATCGCACTTTTGGCATATTCAAACTCGTCATAGCCGCTGCAAATAACGATTTTTAGATCTTCCTGCGTTTTCCTTGCAATCTTGCTTAATTCCAAACCATTCATCATAGGCATCTTTACATCCGTTATCAGGATATCTATGGATTTCCTATTTAGAATGCCTTCGGCAATTAGACCATTCTCAGCTTCCAGCACGTTGAAAGGAAATTTGTACTGAGCGATTAAATTTTTTATGCCTTCCCGTTCTATTTGTTCATCGTCAACAATAAGAACATTAAACATGATTGCATCTCCTCTATAGAATGATTTATAAATTGGATTTCATTATAGCACAACTTTAGAAAGGGCTTTCATTTATAAAATGATACATGCGACGTTAAAAAATAAAAAAAAACCCTTGATGATCAAGGGTTTTGGCGGCTATCACTTCGTCATAAATCCTTTGGCGATCAGCCATATTGGAAAAATAATTTCAAATATCGCCCCTGGAATAAACAAAATGAATCCAGGGTCCAACCCGATAATCGATAAACAGCTGCTTGCGAGCAAAGCGATATAACCGATAATGCCCAATAAAGACAAAGCTCGTGGAACCAGCTTCGTTTGATACAACAAAGAACAGAACATCACACTGCCCAAGCTAAGAACGAGCATCGCCAGCTCAAAAGCCATCTCCTGTCCTCTGACCGCTAAATTCCCAATGGTTAAAAAGGAAGAGTCTCCTACGGCACCTTCAGCTATATATTGATCGCTTAATGCAAGGAGTATGAGCGGGCTGATGATACTAACGATGAGCAGCGCGGCCTCTATAATCCTCGAGCCAAAGTAACCAAGAGCAATAGATTCGTTATACGGCTTCAAAATTGGAAACATTAGTATGGCTATGCCAACCACAGCAGCGGAGTTAATTAACTCAAGAAACAATCCCGCGATCACTTTCATTCTATCTGGATAGAGATCAGTAAGGAATGTCGGTTGGTTTAAAACCGAGTCTATGAGCCCGCTTCCAGCCATGAACGCAGCCGTCGCTAATAGAAATAATACGCCTACCACTCTTGCAGTACCTTTATTTGATTTCATGTCCTTCTCCTTTTCGAATAGCATGAGGTACCTGCAGTATATCTGCAGCGGAGAAGGACGTATAGACACTTAAGTGTTCTCGCGCGTATACGCAAGTGCCTCTTTCCGAAAGGAAAAAGGCGCAATCCTAAATCAGTTGGTTACTACCGGCAGCACCGGTCAATGTTCCGGTTTGACGGTAACCGTGATCTTCTCGCCAGACGTCTCTCCGGACGCATTGACCAATTCGGCAAAATACTCGTACACCCCCGGTGCCTTATCGGAAAAATTCGTGACCTCCTTCTGAGCGGCAGGTGTCGCTGCGCTCAGCGTCTGCGTGTCGACCACCACTCCATTCTCGTACAGGCGGTATTCAGAACCGTTCGTTCCCCACCACAGATTCATCGTGACGCCGTAACTCCCGTCACCATCCCAGTTGTCATGGGACAATACCGGCTTGCCCGGCGCGGCATCGGTGACGGTGATGATAAGCGGGTCGCATGCTATCGTGCCGAAGCTGTTCGTCAGCTCGCACCTGTAGGTGTAAGTTCCGTTTGCTTTGCCCGCAATATCCGTTTTCACGGTTTGCGTATTCGGCGAGCTGTCCATCAGCGTTTTCGTATTGATCAGCACGTCATTCTCGTACAGCTTGAATTCAGTACCGTTGTTCCCCCACCACAGGTTCATAGTGACGGTATAGCTGCCGCCATTCAGTCCCGTGTCGTGACCATTATTGTCGGACAGTACCGGTTTCCCCGGAGCTCCGCCGGCAAGCGGAGTTGCATCGTGCAGCCATTGTGACCAGCGGACCAGTACCTCCGCCTGTTCGGATGTGAACACTTTACTGCTTTGGCTGTTTACTTCTTCGATATACGCTTGCAGCAGTATGCGGACTTCCGCTCCTTGGCGCTGTTCGGCTTTCGCTTTGGCATTAGCCAGTTTCTGTTTCAATGCGTTTGCTGCGCTTTCCGAAGCTGGAGCGCCGGTTTCGGCCGCGAATGTCTCGGTCAGCGCAGAAAGGCTGTCGAATGTTGCATGTACACTATACGAATGTTCAGCCAATCCGCGGTGTCCCGCGGCATCTTCCGCTTCCGCCGTTACGCTGTGAGCACCCGGCTCCAGCGTATATGCCTTCATATTTGCAAGCGGTGCGCCGCATGGCGAGTAAGTGACACCCGATACAGTGTCGGCTGCACGGCACGTGATGTTGACCGTCTGATCAATCGTATATGACGCTTCTCCGATAATTTCTAGCTGAGGCGCAGTCAGATCGATCTTCACCTCCACCGACTTCGGGTAAACAGAGCCTGTTACGTTTACAGGACGATACAGCATTTGATTCTCCCCATTTTGGCTCAGGGTGACAGGCGCGTCGTAGGCGCTCCAGCTGCTTCCGCCATCCACTCTGTACTGCACATTCCCGTAGTCCAACAACGTAACCGTTACGGGCACGTTATACCATCCGTTGCTTCCGTTAGGCACTTCAGGATTAACAGATGCAACTGTCTTGTCAATGACCACTGCAACCGTATGCGGCTGTTCCGCATTGCCTGCCCTGTCAACGCTCCAATACACTAACGTATGCGTTCCCTCGCTGGTCAAAGTAACCGAGTTACCGGTTTGTTGCGCACCTCCGTCAACTGTGAAATAGGTTGCCGCAACACCGGAATCTGCATCATTTGCCATGAAGGTTACCTTCGTATCCTTTGTGGCCCATCCCTGAGGGGCATCATCGGTTGTCACCGGAGGCGTCAGGTTCGCCAGTTCCAGCATGCCGCAGACAGCAATAGCTCCCGTTGACGTATCCCTCTCCTGCTCCGAACCGCTAGGTGAAGCTCAAATCCCAATAAGCTACTAGATCCTCTGGCAGACGGTTTAAGTAGTAATTTGCCAGCTTCTTCGTCAGATCGAGCAGCGCCGCGTCTCCGTTATATATGTAACTGAGCGGAAAGCCGTACATGCCCCATGCTTGCCCGCGAGCCCAACAGGAATCATCCCTGTCCAAAAGCCTGACGTCCACTCGATATTTCCGATAGCAGGATAAATATATCCAACGCTTGCCGCATCTGGAAACTTATCCGCAAATAATTCCAAATTCCTATCGATTCACTGAAGCACGAATTGAATCGCTTTTTCAATCTCCGTCCGCTCCCAGACTGGCGGCTTACCGAATAATGACTTTTGATTTATGGCTTTTGACATGTTGATTCTCCTTATTCGGACTTTGGTGATATCGGCTCATGGTTCTCAAAGGGACTTTCAAGTACAGATTAACACTTGGTTTTTTCGCTAGCTATTATAAATTCAATCAATATTGTGCATTTATTTAAACATTTGACGAATTACTTCAACACCCATCCATGCATGCCACTCATTTGATCCCCGTATTACGGATGAATATTCCGCCAACCTGTCTTTGCAGCATATTTCTCAACGTTCTAAGTTCTAGCGCAGCCGATCTGTCAGCGTTCATCTCCCCCTCCTCTTATCGTTACTCAAACCCAGCTCTCTCAACGCCACAATTCCGTAACATATTGCCCATTGTGCATTATTGCCCATTGGGCAATAATGTAGATATGGATTTATGTTTGAAAAAGCTGCCAGTCTATCTGAAAAGAGGTGAACGCTTAGGCGTTATATGATGAACAAACAGAGCCTACGCCATATCAAAAGGGAAGCAACCGCGAATGCGCTTGCCGATGCAGCATTCGCTCTTGCTCTGGAAAAGGGAATGGACGGCTTCGTCGTCGAAGATGTCGTCCAGCGCGCCGGATACTCCAGAAGAACGTTCGCGAACCACTACTCCTGCAAGGAGGAAGCGGTAGCGTCAGCGGCTGTTATCTTTATAGGCGCCGATGAGGTCGAGGATTGGATCGCTAGCTTAAACGAGGATATTACCCCACCCGACATCCTGTACCATTTGATGAAGATGCAGCTGACAGCAGAGCATATCGGTAAATTACGACAGCTTGTATCACTTTCGAAGCAGTATCCGTCGCTTGAGCCATACATCCTCAGAGGACTGCACCGTTTGCAAATATCCGCCCAGGAGACTTTGAGCGAGTTCTCGCATGGACGTTATCCCGAGGGGTACACTCACCTTCTCGCCGGCGCTGTTTATGGGGCCGTGCTGCCAATATTGGATGGCAGTCTGAACGTACTGCTACCAGGTCAATCTGCCGACGAAAGCCCGGAGGCCGTTACGTTCGATCATTATTTAGACACCATGTTCGGTTACTTGCGAAACGGATTCTAGTTCCTTGCCTCACGTTATTCCTACATGCAAAGGAGAAACATTAACGAATGTCAACTTTCCTATACAAATTAGGCAAATCAGCCTATACCAAACCATGGTATTTCATTATCAGTTGGATCGCGATCCTTGGAGTTGTGCTCGCCATGCTCGGGGTCAACGGAATACATGTCAGTTCCGATATGAAAATTGAGGGCACAGAATCGCAAAAGGTGTTAGACCAGTTATCGGCAGAGCTGCCGGAGGCTTCGGGCGGACAAGCCAGCATCGTGTTTACGGCACCGAAGAGCGAACGTCTGGATACGCCGGAGCGTTTGAGCTCCATTAGCGATGCCGTTAATGATGTATACAGCCTTGACTATGTCATTAATCCCGCTAAATTGGCAGCGGAAGCCGGCGCTTCGATGTCCGGCAACACCCAAAGCAATGAAACAGCACAAGGCAGTGCATCTGCACAAGGAAACGGATCAGCGCAAGCAACCACAGGCGAAATACCGCCCTTCGGTCCTCTGATGGTGAACGGCGTTCCTGTACCCGGCGTGATGCTTGCATCTGACGGCAGCGTTGCGCTGTTCCAATTTCAATTCACCGTTCAGCAAATGTCGCTGCCCGAATCGGTCCCAGATTCCGTAATCGATGCTGTCATGTCTGTTGAGCAGACTGGTATTACCGCATTACCTAGCGACTCGCTTTCGACCAAGCCTTCAATAGGTTCGACCGAAGCAATCGGTATTGCCATCGCCGCCGTTGTGCTTTTCATGACACTCGGTTCGGTTGTTGCTGCAGGCTTGCCGCTTTTGACCGCTCTAATGGGAGTAGGAATAAGCGTAGGAGGAGCTTTTGCCTTCTCGAAAGTGTTCCATATGACCGATCTCACGCCTGTTCTGGCACTAATGGTCGGGCTTGCTGTCGGTATCGACTACTCGCTGTTCATCGTGAACCGTCAGCGCCGCATGATTCTCGATCAAGGACTAAGCGCTCGGGAAGCCGCGAGCAGAGCAGTCGGAACCGCCGGGAGCGCCGTATTTTTCGCTGGCTTGACTGTTATTATTGCCTTGTGCGGCATGCTCGTTATAGGGATTGGCTTTTTATCCGCGATGGCGCTTGTGGCTGCTTTGGCCGTCCTCGTCAATGTTTTGGTTGCCCTAACCCTGCTGCCGGCTCTCCTCGGTCTCGTAGGTGAACGCATCTGCTCGACAAAAGCGCGGACGAAGAGCAGCAGCCATGCGAATAAAATTCGTCATGGGTTTGCACACCGCTGGGTAACGGCGGTATCGAAGGGCCGTTGGCTTATTATTGTTGGCGTCATTGTCATACTTGGCGCAGCGGCAATCCCCGTCGCAAACATGGAAATGGGCATTCCTTCGGGTGCCACAGCGAACTTGGACACCGCATCAAGACAAAGCTACGACGCCATTTCGAACGGTTTCGGCGAGGGCTTCAATGGCCCGCTGCTCCTTGTCGCTAAGGCAAAAGGCGCTTCGGACAAAATGACGCCGGAAACGCTGAATCATCTTGTTCAGGATCTGCAACAGCATGAGAACGTTTCGCTCGTGACACCAATGGGCGTAAACAAAACCGGGGATATGGCGATTATTAGTCTCATCCCGAAAACAGGACCGACGGACACAGAGACCAAAAACCTTGTGCATGAGATTCGGGCTTCTGATTCGAGCACGTCGCTGACGAATGATGTCACGATTGGCGTTACTGGATTCACCGCGATCAACATCGATATGTCGTCGAAGCTGGCTGAGGTGTTCCCGCTCTACGTCGGTATTATCGTCATCCTCTCGCTCATTATTTTACTGCTCGTATTTCGCTCGATCATCATTCCGCTCAAAGCTACGGTCGGCTTTCTTCTCAGTGTGCTCGCCACGTTCGGGATTACTACGGCCGTGTACCAATGGGGATGGCTTCACTCCCTCTTCGGCTTTGACACCGGCGGTCCGTTGCTCAGCTTTATGCCGATCATGGTTACCGGCATTCTTTACGGACTGGCGATGGATTATCAGGTTTTCCTTGTCAGCTCCATGCGCGAGTCTTACGTCCATGGGCATCGTGGAACGGAGAGCGTTGTTCACGGATATAACCAAGCCAGCCGTGTTGTTGTAGCCGCAGCAGTGATTATGGTTTCTGTCTTCGCCGGCTTTATTTTCGCTCATGATATCATGATCAAACAGATCGGATTTGCGCTGGCGGTCGGCATCCTGATTGACGCCTTCATCGTCCGCATGGCGCTCGTCCCAGCAGTCATGGCGGTCTTCGGTGATAAAGCTTGGTGGCTGCCGAAATGGTTAGACCGTATGCTGCCAAACCTGGATGTCGAAGGCGATAAGCTCCTTACAGAGCTGAAAGAGCAGGAAAGCTCCGCTGACATTATGGCTAATCCTCGTAAGGCTTACTGATTCCATTTTGTTGACTTGACGTTAAAAAAAAGGCCAACCAGATGATCTGGTTGGCCTTCGTTTCATTTATGATCCCGAAATTGTCTTCCGTTCTCCGTCGTTCCCATTTCGAATACCTAACGGATGATGAAATTTAGTATCCTATTTTCCCCTTTGATGGCAACGGTGATCATCGGTGTCGGTATAAGACCCGGATGGACGGATATGCCCCAGTCGACTTCTTCCTATTTGGCGGCATTCGGCATGGCTCTCCTGCCGAGCTTGTTCAAAAACATTTTCGAGGAACTGTGATTTCAGGCCATCGTACTGCTTTTCTTCAATCTTGTGCCCAGTAAGATGAGGGCGATATAGATTACGATGGCAATCGAATCTATAAGCGTATCCGTAATCCCCGATACGTCAAGCATTGACGTCGCACCGACAATTACCATCAGTCGGACGATCAGGATCGCCGCAATCAAATATGCGGCAAACCGGATCTTTGATCGTTCGGTTTGGAATGACATCATAATGAAAGCGATGCCGAAGACCATATTTTCTCCCGTGATGATGTGCCAGACATACGTGAATACGATCTGGGTATCCACGGATATCGCCTCTGTGTCGAGCTTCGGCAGTACAGCGGATTGCCCGTTCCATGCGTGCGTGACGGCAAACAGCATCGCAAGGGCGCCTGCAATCAGAAAATAAAAATTTTTAACCTTCATGTTCACCACAACCTTCCTTGGAAATTCCCGGTTCCGTCTCTCGGATATCCTTGTAAATTTCGCGGACGATTTCTGCCAGACGTTGATCACTTTCGCAATTCAAGTCCCTTAGCGTTTCGGCTGCGACGTTGAGCAGCCAACTGACCTTTTCCAGATGAGCAATCTTCTTGCGCGTTTCTGCGTTCTTGGCATCGAGGAACGCGGCAACCTCTTCGCAGTACGCGGTTTCGATATTTTCCATCTTGCGGAAACCAAACTTTCCCCTGATTTCATCAAGAGATAAGTCCGCATACTGCATAATCTGAATATTCATCAAGTCGATGAGGTCGTCCTTAGAGTACTTGCGGTACCGATTGTTTTCCCTGGAAGGCGAGACGATCCCAATCCGGTCATAATACCGAAGCGTATCCTTCGACATCCCAAGTATCCGCGAAACCTCTTGTATAGAATATAATTTTTCCATGAATTCACAATAACATTGGAGTCGACTCAAATGTCAAGTATTTTTCTTTACCGCTAAGATCATCATCTGCGATCACATAACATGCATTAGTGTAAAATGGACAAAATCCGGTGAATTTGTAGCTCTGGCAAGTCGAGCATTTCATTGATATACTTGCTCTACATCTGTTTATTTTTTTTGTTTTTTGTGAGGATCTACAACATTACAGAGATTTGAGCCAGGAGGGAACAATATGGAAGTTTTTGCAGAATATTTAGCGGATATTGCTAACCCGAAACAACGGGCTCGAACGGAAGAGGTTTTGGCTTGGGTAACGAAGAAATTTCCAAATTTAATGCCAAAAATTGCGTGGAAACAGCCTATGTTTACCGATCACGACACATTTATTATTGGCTTTAGCATAGCCAAACATCATTTGGCTATTGCCCCTGAAAAGAAAGGAATAAATCATTTTTCTGATGAAATTGTGCAGGCTGGCTATGATCACACCAATCAGTTGGTACGTATCCAGTGGGACAGTCCGGTCGATTTCTCCTTACTTGAGAAAATAATCGAGTTTAATATTTTGGATAAGGCAGACTGTTCGACTTTTTGGCGGAAATAAAATATTGGACAACCCTTAGAGGCAAAAATTTGCGTTATAGGGCCTTTTTGGTTTGTTAAAGAGTAAGGTCCCTCCTGAAATAAATGACCGTTTGATTTCTGTAACCCCCTGTTTCTTCTTTAAATGACCATCCCAACCACTCCCCGTAAAAAAGCCTCGACTCGACGAGGACTTTTAGCGGAGATTCAGACGCCGGGCTCCTCCATTTGAAGTATTTCCTTAGAAGCTTTAACGACCGCGCGGACTGAACTCCGAGGTTCGTCCCCTTGTTTAGCTCCACCAAACACAAAAAAAAACGCCATGATTTGGCGTGTTGAAATTTTTATTTAGTGGAGCTAGGGGGATCGAACCCCTGACCTCATCGCTGCAAGTGTTAGAGATGTGCTAGGATCTAGTATGATGATGTAGGAAGAAGCCTTATTAAATAAGGGTTTGTACCGACTGTCGTGTGATCTATTTGGTTCTTTTATGATGCTTGGTGACTGATTTCGTCCCCAATTCGTCCCCATAAAATAATGTTCATGTTTCCGCATACTACATGTATGGGTTGCGTAAAATAGACAATTAATGATGTGACGGTATTCGCTTGTCACGTTAAATATTGCTTTATTTTCAAAGTAAATCTGTTCAATTAAGTCCGGGGTCTGATGCATTCCGTTATTATTAAATCATAAGCTTGATTTTAATTTTGATTCAGTTCATAACTCAATACTCCCATGCATGAGCAGAAATAGCCATAATGTTATACACTATATAGCTCCATTTTTCGAAGATAATATAATAAGTTAGTTACCCTTCCCGTGCTGAAATGAAAAAACCGCCTTCGATTTTGGTTTTTGTTATCAGCCGTTATCGGGAAGCCATGCAAAAAATGATTGAACTATACCCAGTTACCATCATTTAGGCTTGACGGGTATCTCGCAGCTCTTACGGCCATGTAGACTTTCTGGACCGTGAGAGCGAAGAGGTGTAGGGGCACGTCTTATTTAATCTACACCTTACTCGCAAGTAAGAGCATCTATACCATTATAATTGATAAATCCCTTGTTCTATTCGCTGGATGCAATATTCGGAAAACTTATAGTAATCAAAGTCATGGTGACTTTCCGCCTTAGTAAGTCCACTATAAAACATTCCCCACGCAACCTCTCGAACCATCGACACGAATTTCATATCCTGAAAAATGCGAAATGTTTCCTCCTCGTAATACCCAAAGTATAACTTTAACCACTCACGCTCATCTGTTTCACTGAACTGGTTTGTAAACGGAATGAGCGTCAATTCGAAAAACACATCTCCGACTCCCGACAACTCCCAATCAATAATTTGCAACTGTTGGCCAGTATAGATCATATTGCATAAAAAGGAATCATTGTGACAGAATTTGTTGTTATATTCTTTGTCATTGCTTCGCATATGAGCGATTTTCTCTACTCGATGCAAAATTCGGCTCAATCCTTCAGGATGCTTAACTTGAAACTGATCTGCGCCTTTCAAATATCCATAAATTAAATTGTAAGGAGTAGATGTTCTTTCTTGACCTTCCATGCGATGTACTCGTTTAAGGCGATCCATAATCATTTCTTTAATTCGACCGTCTTTGAGATCATCCTTCTCAAGCATTCGCCCTTCTATAAATTCCGTAACTACAAATTGTTCCGGATAATTACTCGAAATTACTTTAGGAGCAAATCCTTCGCGGTTTGCCTTCTTCATAACTTCAACTTCAGAGCTGCGTGTCAGGTTCAAATACTCATTTTGCCTGCTATTGATGCGAAGAACGTATTTACTCTGTTTCGTTTGTACCTTGTAGGTTTGGTTGCACAGCCCACCATTAAGACTTTCAAAACTTAAGAATTCATAGTTTAACTCTGGTACTCCGCGAATAATTCCTTCAACTTTCTTGTTCAACAGGATTCACCCCTAATTCGATCGGATATAAAATAAGTCACATAAATAGTAGATTTGCCATTCTTGCAGACGCTTTATCTGGAAAGCTCGAAAAGGCGTCGAATCGATCTCGACGCCTTATTAGAATTTATTCGTTTTGACTGAGAGCACTCATTGCCAGAGCAAGTGCACCGGTGAGTCCCGCCTTTTCTCCTAAAGCAGGCTGGACGATAAAGTTTTCCTCAGTTCCAGAAGATGCGGGATGCTGCAAATAACCATTTAGCAGCGAAGCGACCTGGTCGCGAAGCATTGGAAACAAATGCAATTGATTCATTACGCCGCCTCCCAGAATCATTTTTTCTGGAGATAAAACAAGAATATAATTCACAAGTGCTTGGGCGATATAGTAGCTTTCCATTTGCCAAGCAGGATGCAATTCATTCAATTCGTATGCTTTCATGCTCCAGCGAGCTTCAATTGCCGGCCCGCAAGCAAGCCCTTCTAAACAATCTTGGTGAAAAGGACAATGCCCTGCATAGCTGTCCTCTGGATGCCGGCGAATAAGTATATGGCCCATCTCCGGATGACTCAGACCATGAACAAGCTTTCCGTCAACGATTGCCCCTACTCCTATCCCCGTACCAATCGTCATGTATAAGCTGTTATCTAAGCCTTTGGCCGCTCCCCATGTAGCCTCTCCTACCGCAGCTGCGTTCACATCCGTATCAAAACCAAATGGAATATCGATATGCCGCTTTACATATTCTATGACCGGAAAACCACTCCAATACGGTTTAGGGGTTTTTCCAACTGTACCAAAGGTTGGGCTTTTGGAATTAACATCAATCGGTCCAAATGTACCTATTCCTATAGCTTGTATTCCTTTGTTATCAAAATAATTCATCGCTTTTCCGAGCGTTTCTTCAGGTGTTGTTGTTGGAAAAGAAATACTTTCAATGATTTCGCCTTCAGGTGTTCCGATTCCGCAAACGAACTTAGTACCTCCGCCTTCAATAGCTCCTAATAATGTCAATGACTATACCTCGCATTCGTCTAACCTTTTCTTTACACGGTTGCTACCGAATAGATAGATTTCAGGACATGCAGAGAAAGAGAGATTACTTTCGCGCTACCGCCGTGAACATAAAGCTCCAAACCAGTGCTCTGTGGATCTGGAAATATTTGATCGGTAATCGCTATTTCACCATCACTTGCAAACACTTCGACGGACGATTGATCGACAAACAAATGCAGCTTTAATCTACCATTCTCCGTCTGAAGTGCCACGTCATGCTTGCAACCGAAAGCTTCATGAAATGATTTCTCGCCAGAATCGCTGCGGTCGATAAACAAAGATTGAGTCACAGCGTTGTAAGCTACAACGGTCTCCTCATGCTCGGATTTACGAAGTTTAAATCCGATTTCCGATGCGTTGCCGATTTCCAGTTCGCACTCTATTTCATAGGTATCTCCTTGTATGTCCGAGAGGAGGTTTTGGCCTGGGCTCACAGAAGCTTCTTCCCAAAGCAACGTCTGCTGACGTAACTTCTGAACATCAGTTACCGGCTTTTGAACCAATCGAATACCGTCCCGCACGGAACGCAGTGCGAGTAATCTCGGCAAAGTCATAGCGCTTCTCCAACTATCTGTAGGCGTCAAGTTCGCATATTTCCAATTGCTCATCCAGCCGATATACAGCTTCCCGTTATCCGTCCGATTTGCGTCTGACCAGGTAACGCCGGCATAGTTGTCTCTGCCATGGTCGAGCCATAATACCGTCTCAGGCGAAGCATCATTCGTAAAAGCTTGACCGTCAAAATGACCGACAAAATATTGCGTTCTTGAACCTTCCTGAAATGCAGGATTATCTCCAATGCTGACGATCATTACCCATTTACTAGCATTTTCTTGACCTTCAACCGGCAGCTCTATTAAATCTGGACATTCCCATACGCCGTCATGCGAGCCTTCATCAGCTCCAAATTCACTCACGAATTTCCATACCTTCAAATTAGGAGACGTATAAATGTGAACGCGATCTCCAGCTGCGAGCACCAAGATCCAGCGCTGTGAATCAGCATGCCAAAATACCTTCGGATCACGGAAATCAATGATTTGTTCATCGCAAAGTACAGGATTGCCTTCATAGAGCGACCAGGTTCTTCCCTTGTCCGTGCTGTAGGCAAGACTTTGCCGTTGTCTAGGTCGATTAGAATCCGGATATTGATCGGCATGCGTAAATATCGCAACCAGACCCGGTTTGCCGGAGAAAAAGCCGCTTGTATCCTCCCAGTCTACTACTGCGCTTCCGGAGAAAATAGCGCCATTCTCATCCGGTTTTAGCGCAATTGGACGATGCTCCCAATGAATCAAATCCGTACTGATCGCGTGTCCCCAATGCATAGGGCCCCATGTCGTTCCATCCGGATGATGCTGATAAAACAAATGGTATTCTCCTTCAAAATACACCATTCCGTTCGGATCGTTCATCCACTTCGCAGGCGGCGTAAAATGAAATTGAGGACGATATTTTTCTCTGTAATTAATCGTTAACATGGATTCCACTCCTTTTGAAGTATGCTCTAGAATCTAGAGCATACTTCTATCCAATTTATCTATTATTTATTTACCTGCATTTCGGTCATAGCCTGCTTGTTTGATAGTCAGATATTCCTGCAAGCCTAGGCGATCCAATTCCTTCAAATACTCATCCCATTCTTGGTCTACTTTCCCGTTCTCCGTCCATTCCGTACGCTTTCTGAGTACATATGGGAACAGGTCAGCTTCAATGGCAGACAGCCTTTCCGCGTCTTCCAAAGAAAAGAAAACTCTAGGGTAAATATTTTTCGCTTTTACGTCAGACACGTACACATTTTTGAGGATATCTAGTCTCCAAGCCGCATCATCTGGTTTGGTCGTCACGCTGCCGTAGTAAGTATCTAATATAGCTAATGGGCCGCCGACACTCGTTTTTCCTCTTAATTCTCCTGGAGCAGTTCCTTCCAAAGGCAAATGCTTCAGCATTTGAGCAGCCTCGTCCAATTCAAAAATATTTTGCTGTTTTTCATCACCGTATGTGCCCCAGTTATTCTGTACCGATTGAAGCGGATCGTACAATTGATCCATCCATTTGGCAGTTGCTTCAAGGTCTTTGTTCTCTTTTGTAACGACCATTCTGCCTCGATCGAAGCCCATTCCGTTCGTTCTTGCTACGTTTTTCAAGCCAGTTGGCCCAACAAGCGCAGGCATTGGCTCATATTTACCGTTCATGCCGGTTATATTCGCTTTATCCCATGTGAAATACAACCCGTAAAGATCTTCTTTACCTTTAGCGATATAAGTATTCCAGTCCTGAGTCATATACTCGACATCAATTAAGCCTTCTTTGTACAGCTCATTAAAATATTTGACGCCTTCTTTGAATCCATCATTATTCGCTGCAAAATTCACTTTGCCATCATCGCCAACAAGCGTCATATCCCAGTTCAGCCCTGGTCCAAACGATCCGAATAAGAATCCGATATCTTCGCCGCCGCCATTTGAATTAATAAAGGACACTGGAATTTCATCGGCCTTTCCGTTGCCGTTCGGATCTTTTGTTTTAAAAGCAATCAACACTTGCTTCAGCTCTTCTGTAGTCGTAGGCATATTCAGACCTAGCTTCTTAAGCCATTCCACATTAATCCAAGGAATGTTGTTTACGGTATGAATGCTTTCCTTGTCAGCCCCCAGTTCCTCGATCCATGGCAGAGAATAAATGTGGCCATCAGGAGCCGTAATCATAGCTTTATATTGCGGTGCTTGCTCTAGCACCTTTTTAAAATTCGGCATTTGGTTTTCAATAATATCGTCAAGAGGGATAATCGTACCGTCCTTTGCCAGCTTTAATAAATCAAAGTCGCTTAGCCCGGCATCAAAGATAGCATCCGGAAGTTCTCCTGTAGCGAGAGCTAGATTTCTCTTTTCTACAAATACATCGTTTGTGTAATTTTTCCAATTAATATGAATGCCTGTCTTCTCTTCCATGCGCTTAAATATTAGCTTTTCATTCGGATCCATTGGAGCTAATACATGGCTTTGTGTCATGAAATTGAGCGTAGGCTTAGAACCGCTGTCGCTCGATGTGGAAATTTCATCTTTGTTGTTCGAATTGCCGCTGCACCCGGTTACTGCAATAATTGTCGCTAGAGAAATGACTGCTGCTGTTTTCTTTAATCTTTTCAAACTAAACCCTCCTCTTGTTTTTGCTCTATATATGTCAGCTGATTCATTATTTTAATGAACCGACCATGACACCCTTTTCAAAATACTTTTGGAAAAACGGATACATCACGAGTAACGGTAGGCTTGAAATAACGATAGATGCGTATTTAATGATCTCCGACAACCTTTTCATTTCAGCCATTGCCAAACGATCGGTTATCATCCCCGGATCCACTTGATTCTGAATGAGGATAGATCTTAAAACGAGCTGCAAGGGGTACAGCTTCTGGTCTTCCAGATAGATCATTGCATCGAAATAGGAATTCCATTGACCTACAAAAGCGTAAAGGGCCAGAACAAATAGAATGGGTTTGGAAAGCGGCATTACGATTCTCAAGAAAATGACTTGCTCGGATGCGCCGTCTACTTTGGCAGCTTCTTTCAACTCTTTCGGTATGCCTTTAAAGAAAGTTCTTGCCAGAATAATGTTCCAAACGTTGATAGCTGTTGGGAGAATGATCGCCCAAACTGTATTCAGCATGCCAAGCTGTTTTACTACCAAAAAGGTAGGAATCAGTCCTCCGCCAAAAAACATGGTGATGATAAACAAGGTCATAAACCCTTTTTTTCCTACAAAATCATCAATCGATAAGGGATATCCTGCAAAAACTGAAATGAGCACAGTAACGATTGTAAATACTGCCGAATAATAAATAGCATTTATAAATCCTCTCAGCATGGCCTCATTGCCCAGGATGAGCTTGTATCCTTCAACGCTGTAATCCGCGAGATTAAAAGAAATGCCTTTATTCAACAGTGCTGTAGGTTCCATGAAAGACGCCACAACAACGTAAAGCAATGGACCTAATACCAGCAATACAGCAAGCGTTAACAAAATATAGATGATTGTCAGAACAACACGGTCCAAACGCGCAGGTTTAATATTCATATAGCCACTCCTTTCTTTAGTAGAGGCCGTCGCCTTCATTTAATTTCTTCACAACGAAATTGACGAAGACAAGCAAAATAATATTAATAACTGAATTAAACAAACCGATGGCTGCTGAGTAAGAGTAGTCGCCTGCTTTTAAGCCCACTTTATACACATAGGTTGCTATGATTTCAGATGTCGGCAAATTTAGTGCGGTTTGCATCAGAAAAGCTTTCTCAAATCCAATTGCCATAATTCCGCCTGCAGACAAAATAAACAATATAGCCATAACCGGTTTTAATGTAGGCAAATCAATATGCCATATCCGCTGCAGCAGATTTGCCCCGTCAATGTTCGCAGCGTTATGGAGCTCTGGATCAACCCCTGCTAATGCTGCTACAAAGATAATCGAAGACCAGCCTGCCGCTTGCCAAATTCCCGATAAAATGTAAATGCTGCGGAAATACTCCGGATCAGACATAAACGCGATCGGATGACCGGTTGTTAAGGTAATGATTTTATTTGCTGGACCGGTTGGAGACAATAAGACAAACAACATACCTACAATAACGACAACAGATATAAAATTCGGGGCATACAAAACTAACTGAATATTTTTCTTAATGCCAACCTTTCGTAATTGATTTAGCATCAGCGCTAATATGATCGGAATCGGAAACGAAAGGATAAGCCCATAGGCACTTAATTTAAGCGTGTTCCAAAAGATAGGCTCGAAGTTTGGCGCGTTCAAAAATTTCATGAAATATTCGAATCCTACCCATTCACTGCCTAAAATTCCTTTACTGTAGCTGTAATCTTTAAATGCGATGACTACACCGTACATCGGTACGTATTTAAAGATAAGTGTAAGAATGACAGCAGGCGCAATCAGCAGATAAAGAAAATAATTGTTCTTTATATACTGCGCTTTACCTTTAATACTGACTTGATTTATTAATCCGACTTTTTTACTGCTTGGGTTTGACAATACCTTCTGCACTCCTTTAACCCCCATTCTATTTATTGAAAGAAACGAATAGTAAACATTCGCACCTTAGAAAGGGCTTACATCCGAATCCGCAAATACAATTTAACAAATAGATACACTATTAGTCAATACATTTAACAAATTTTATTTAGTCATTTGTAATATTTATTTTGTTGATATGTAAGAAAAATGTGTAGAATCATCTATTATTCATGATAGATTGGTCAAAAACGATGAGCTATTCATTTTCTTGAGCAAAAAGGACTTTATACTCTCCTAAATGTAAATTTCAAATAATCACGTTTTTAACTTTACATTTGTAAACACATCTCCCAAAGGCAAATACCCTAATTCATTTGTTCATTTGTAAAATTAAATTGATATTTTATTCGTATTCATATACATTTAAATTGCACAATAGCAATTATCGTTATCTATCCGTAAAGGTGGAACTGTAGAAATGGCCAAAGATAAAATTACCATACAAGACATTGCCGATTCGTTAGGAATATCAAGAAATACTGCCTCTAAAGCCTTAAACGGCGTTGAAAGCATTCCGGATGAAACTCGAAATAAAGTGATCAAAAAAGCGATTGAATTAAAGTATAAGCAGTTTGCTTTTGTAGACTCAGAAAGTATTCTGCAAAAAAATCCAGGAAATATTACTCTATTTACATGTAATTTGCCCATGAGCACACACTTTGGATACATGCTGTTAAACGGTCTAGAAATTAAGATCAGCTCCGAAGGCTATAACTTGTCCATTCATATTGTCCGTGAAGCGGACATTAACACCTTAAGCCTTCCGAACAATTTTGAGCTGTCCAAGGTGGACGGAATTATATGCATTGAGATGTTTGACAAGAAATACAGTGAGATGGTCTGCAATTTAGGAATCCCTACCATTTTTATAGATGCTGCTGCTGACGTTTTTTACAGCGACCTGAAAGCAGATCTCCTTCTTATGGAAAATGAATACGGGACATATGCGGTAACAAAGAAGCTCATAGAAGATGGCCATACTAAATTAGGCTTCGTCGGCGATTACAACCACTGTAAGAGCTTTAATGAAAGATGGGTAGGATTCAATAGGGCGTTGACGATGTCAAAGCTTGAGACAAATATGTCTCTTTGCGTAATCGAGGAGGATCGTTATTTTTCAGAACCTAACTGGATGGATAGACAGCTTAACAAGATGAAGGAACTGCCTACAGCTTTTGTTTGTGCAAATGATTTTATCGCGGTAAGCGTAATGAAAGCTCTAAGAAATAAAAACATACAAATCCCGAATGATATTGCTGTCTGTGGTTTCGATGATGCTCCTGAATCAAGAATCGTGGAGCCCCACTTGACAACAGTCCATATCTCAAACAGTGAAATGGGGAATATTGCCGCAGACATGCTGCTATCCCGAATAAAAACCCCTACAAAGCCATATCAAATTACGCATGTCAAAACAGAACCTATGTTTAGAGAATCGACACGTAAAAAGTTATCCAACTGATCTAATTTCGTCCGATTTTGATATACTTGTTTAGCTAATATGACCGTTGACTATTGGATGAATCAGTTATATCTGTTTGATCTTTTTCTTTACTTAAATGAAATCTGTGATCGACAGCACAAAAACCTCCTCACAATTAATATCTTTAATCTAGAGAGGAGGTTCTGTACTTCAAAAATCTGCTCATCCCGCTGTTCCTTATGGAATTCGATCACTTCCCAAAATCGCAGCAAGTGCACAATTTCGCGAGCTGTCCTGCAGATCGACATCGTCAGTCAGGTTAATGAGTCATAGATACGTAACATGTCCCTTCAACTCCGCTGCGAAATCCTCCTATAAATCCGAGATGAGATCAATATAATACTTTCTTTCGAATTATTAAGTCAGCCGTATTGGAATGATTTGATCTTAGAAATAAATTAAAGTAGTAGACTGACCACAATAATAGAAACAGCGGTAGCCAGGGACGAGATAATAAGTCCTAGGCTGCCGCTGTTTTATTGAACTATCGTTACCCGTTTAGTTTAATCTAAGTTTGATTTTCGAAATCAATTTATTGCTGCTACGAGTAGTACTCCTCCAAGTTACCTTTATCCCATTCGATTAACATACCAGGTGGGCTGGATGAAGTTTACATATCGTTATTTAATACAATTGTATACGATCTGTGCAGCTTGTGCTCGGGTAGCAGAGGCCTTGGGATCCAGCTCATTACCATTTCCCTTGATCACTCCCACTTCCACTAAAATTTTCATCGCATCTTTTGCATAGCCGCCTACAGCAGCTGTGTCAACAAACTTTTCATAGCCCATACCATTTTTGCCGTTTGGCAGCTCATCCAGCTGCTTTAAAATGTTGTAAAGAATTACAGACATATCTTGTCGGCTTATGTTTGCTTCCGGCATAAATTTATTGCCGCCCACACCAGCAACCAACCCTAATTTCCGCGCAGTGCCCAGGTACTCGGTATAGTACTTATTCCCTGCATCCATGAAATTATCGGTTATTGAAGCATCTGTCTTGATCCCGTAAGCATTCATGACCATCATCAGGAAGTCAGCCCGCGTCACATTTTTCTCAGGTGCAAATGTACTGCTGCCAACGCCATTCGCAATCCCTCATGCCGCCAAATAGCCAATGGCATCGCTATACCAGTTTTCCGAGGTAACATCATTGAATTTCACTTCGTTATATCCCACGGCATAATTTGAGAAGTGGGTTGTCTGAAAGTTAACCTTTCCATTTGCCGCATCATAACCTCCCCTAACCGATTTGAGGTTTCCTGATTTGTCAATGTAGTATACAACAATAGCATTCTTCATTTCACTCGTCATTGGAGTATACGGCACGCTAATCTTTACTATTCCTCCGTTGAATTCTGTTATTTCAGCATTACCTGCTTTTACAGAGAAATCAAACACCGGTCTGTCGCCTATTTTATTCTGAACATTATCTGGTAAGTCGGATTTAGCAATCTTCTTGATGCTTATCATATCCGCTGCTACACTCCCAATGGCAGCTACTGCTTTTGAATCAAAGGTGATCGCAGCAATGCCTACATCCACTCTTAGATCAGTTTTTGTCGTGTCCACTAACGGTTTGAGAGCTTCTTTCGGAATCACTATATTAACAGACTTTTCATCTGCTGCATTATCAATCTGGATATCGATCACTACTTTTTGTCCGGCAGCTTCAGATTCTTTGGCCTTTTGGACCAGATCGGTGATTACACTTGATTCAAGTTTGGCAGTGGTTACATCTGTTTCCATATCCGTTGTTATCTTGATCAAAACGCTATAAAACGTAGTGTTGCCAATGGTAAGAGTACTAATTTCCCCGATACTGCCACCAGAAGGATTATTGCTGTTATCTCCGCTAGTTGGGGGAACTTGCGTCCCTGGGGCGTTACTGGTTTTAACCAGAACAAAATCGTCAATATTTCCCCATTGCCCACCGGAAAGTTTATAACGGACACCTACGGTTAGCGTTCCATCCGTAACTTCAATATTATCTAGTGTTGGCTTGCTCCATTGTCTCCAGCCTGTATTGGTAAAGCTCTGAGTTGCACTGCCGGCAAAAATCTCCGAAACTTCTTCGCCGCCTCCACCGGAGACCCAAGCCGATAATGCATATGTTCCATTTTCCAACCCCGTGATAGTTTGAGAAGCATTGAATTCCGCAGGATTCGCACTATAGTAGTGTAATGCTAATGTGCCGGAGTGTACGTCAATATCTGTACTAACCGCGTCTGTATCCCCGGTAATTGTCCACTATTTTTTTCCATCCTCAAAACCAGGATTTTGAATCAAACTTGTACTCGGTACTACGGTAACTTCAGAAGAGTCAGTATAGCCTCCATCATATGAAACCACCGAAATGGTTGCTGTCCCAACGGCAAGTCCTGAAATTATCCCATTATAACGATCTACCTTTACAATATCAGGATTTGAGCTTGTAAATGTAACACCTTTATAGGTTGCATTAGTAGGATTGATGTTAGCCGTTAACTTGCCAGCAGCACCTACTTCAATCTTATTCGTATGCTTATCGAGAGTTACAGATTGCACAGGATGCCGGTTTGTCTCGACAGCACCGTCAATAAATGCATCTAATGCTAATGAGGGCGTACCATCCGGGTCCCATGCTGAATTAGGGTACCCAAAATAAATCCCCTCAGGTGCCCAATAAAATACACCAGTTCCCAAATCGTTCGGTACTGCTTGTAATTTATTTTGAACAGCTACAAGCATGTTATAAACGCTATCAGCATCCTTGGCAACGCCCCCCCCGACTTCAACTATCATAACTTCCTTCCCATATTTTGCTTCCAGTTTATTCATGTTTTCGCTTAATTCATTAATTGAGGAAGTAAAGACTGAATCCGGATAATAAGATAAGCCAATGATATCATAATCGCTATCTTTGAGACCGGCAGCTACAAGACCGGCGTAATACGGATCAACGCCAGCTTCTGCTCCACTTGATCTATGGATGATAACCTTAATCCCAGGAAAAACCGCCTTGGCTGCGCTCGATCCTGCTTGAATCAGTTGAACAAGGTTGGACGTATTGCTATATGCCCCCAACGGATGCATCATTCCATTATTAATTTCATTTCCGATTTGTCATACTTTCTCCAAACTTAAAAGAAGACATTTTCTGGCAGTCTTCCTAAAAACTTTTCCTTTTTTCTGTCTACTTTATTGGCATTTATTCAAATATGGGAAACCCCATAAAAAGAGGCACTTCCATCGCTAGGAGGCACCCCAAAAATTAAATGACAAACGAAATAATTCAAGTGTCCGACTTGCAATTGAAACTTTGGAACAAAAACTACCACAAAAACATAGTGAATATATTATTTATGCTCCTGGCGTTGGAGTGGCTCTGAATGCATTTACAGTCTTGTCCATAACAACCTGTGCATCACTTCCCGAATCAAGAATCGTATTTTGAAGCGATTCTTTTTCTACCAATACTGTTGTTACGGTAAGCGGCTCCGATGCTTCGGTAGTCAACAAAGCGTCTACTTGCGCAGAGAAACAAGAATCACTTATCTTGGCATGAACCTCCGTGGCAACAACATGATTATTAGAAATATAATTTCCATTACCCGAAACAATACGTATGATTACAGGTGTTGCACCTACCGGCTTGATGTTCTGAGTATTAATTCCTTCAGAAAAGTGATTAGCAATTACAGAATTATTATTGCCACTGATATAGAGGAGACCATACAAATCATCTAAACCATTGTCTATTCCCAGAAAAGGAGTCCAAGGTTCATGGTCACGTAAAAAGTGATTTGAAGAAACCAAGTTTTCCGAACAATTTTCCCTGAATACCACCATTCCTGGATAAAATGAATGAAGTCTATTATTTGTGATACTGGAACGTGTCACACCATCAAAATAGATACTGCTCGCACCTCGTGGAAAAACATTATTCGCTGTAATCAAAAGTCCACCAAAATTTTGAGCGTAAATTGAATATCCTTTAAAACCGGCTCCTATCAAGTTATCGGTTATTTTTGAAGCCTGTCCCCAACCTCGTAGTTCTATACAGTTACCACATTCAGCTATGAAATTATCATGTATAGTCAGTGCATCTGCATGATAAATAGTAATTCCATGCTCTAAATACAAAAAACCCATGCCTGTAATCCGAAATGAGTCACAAGCACTTGCAACATAAATACCCGTTTTCCCGTTAGTGTATGTGTTTTCCGGATTTGTTTCTCCTGAACCACCTTCAATAAAATGCAAACCATCAATACAAAAGTCAGAAAACTCTACCGAACTTATTCGGGGATTTCCACTTCGTTCAACATAAAATGCAGCTCCTTTATATTCCTCGTCATTTACTTCTAGGGGAATATCTACGAGTATGCGACTTCCTCCCGGCCACAATTCATGCAAATCCGCCCATTCATTCTCAGAAGTATTAAAACGAATACTCGAAGATGTAAACCCGTGCCCAGAACCCATAATTTTAAGATAACTGATGTCTATAACTACTTGACTGCCAAGATGATAATCTCCCGGTGGAATATAGATAACCGCACCCGGCTTTCCGCCTTTATTCACATCAGTGTCCGTTTGCCTACTTTTAATATCTGCTATAATGCTATTGATTACCTCACCAATATCCTCATACGGATTACCGACAGGCCACTCTGTTACGTCGTAATAATTTTTACTAGCCATAAATAAATTCTCCTATCAATTTAGTGTGTTTGTTCATAAACTACTTTTTCCTTGATATAGCTGGAAGTAAAGCCTTACGAATTCGTGCTTTTCCTGCCTACGCAAACTGCGCTTGCAGGGCTTAGCCGACGCTTACTTACGGCAGATTCAAGATCCACGAATGAATGAACTATCCTTTGAAGAACGTTTCGGTTTATTGGTTTCCGTAGACTCGGAAAGTTATAAATTCTTATATGGTCAAAAAGATCGCTAATATCCTTGCCAAGAAGGCAGGATGAGGCGATTTTCTTACTTTCACAGAAACAATAGGCCCTTCGGTTTATTCGTTAGATGTTTTCAACGCCTTCAAACCAAGCGCCAACGCCCCGCACAGTCCGGCATTATCCCCTAATCCCGTCGATATTCGTAAGAATGTCTTCCGCACTAACGTATCCGTTTAAATTTCTCTGTACCTCGGTTCGTATCATCGGAAGCAGTTGCTTCTGTTGCATAACGCCTCCGCCCAAAATGACCTTTTTTGGCGAAAGCATCAGGATTGCCGTTGTAACCGCCTGACCGATATAGAAGGCCTGTACAGCCCATGCCGGATGGTCTGCAGGGATTTCGCTTCCCTTCATGTTGCATCTTTTTTCAATCGCTGGCCCCGATGCCATACCTTCCAGACAATCTCCATGATACGGACATAGCCCTTCAAAACCGTCCTCCGGGTGACGCCTCGTCAGTATATGTCCTCCTTCCGGATGCACAAGGCCGTGAACCAGCTTTCCTTCCGTATAAACGCCTACACCGATTCCTGTACGGATCGTATAGTAGACGCAGCTATCCATGCCTTTGGCAGCCCCCATGTCGCTTCTCCGAATGCGGCTGCGTTTACATCCGTGTCCCATTCGTAAGGAACATCGAAAGCCTTTTTCAATGTTTCCAAGAAAGGATAATTCACCCAGCCCGGCTTCGGAGTTGTATATACTATTTTCTAACTGTTCCTATCCCTTCCCTGCGCAGGGCACAATTTCCAGATATCGATTGAAATCAGATTGGCCTGATCCCCAGTTGCAAATACATCCATGTTTATGCTTGCTGGATCCGGATAGATATTATTGGTTACTGCCGTACGGTAATCGTCCGTATATACCTCTATAACACATGTGTCAATAAAGATATGAAGCTTCAACGTTTTATCGTCCAATGTTTCCAGTTTGGTCGATTGAATGCCTTCACTCCACCCGTCAGAGTGATTGCGGTTAAAACGAAGCTCCTTCGATTGTAGATTATAGGAAAGAATCGTTTGTTGCGTCCCATCCGAAACAAGGCCGATCTCTTCAGCCTTACTTCCCTCCAGTTGGATTTCTGCCTTGGTCTCCAAACAGTCGCTGCCGACATATTTGGGCAGTACAGCGGTTCCTGGAGTAATGGCTGTATTTTCTAAACGGTAATGCTCCCTCCGGAGCACTTTCAATTCCTCGACCGGCTTAAACTTCAACCTTCCGCCGGCGTCCAGCTCCACGGTCCTTGGAGCCGACATGGCCCCACACCAATGGTTTTTCCCGGTTGGTCCGAAGTTTTTGAACCAAGGCATCCAATCACATTCATTTAGCCAAGCAATGATAATTCTTCTTCCTTTCATTTCTATTGATTACTCGTCTCTATAAAGCCTGTCATCATAAACAATTTAACCTGTTCCAGATTCGGTATCGCCGGGATCGCTCCTTTTCTCATCGTAGTTAAAGCTCCTGCAGCGTTTGCAAACTGTACGAATTTTTCAATATCTAAAATAGTAAGTTGCTCTAATTTCATATAATTTTCCAATAAGTGAAATAAAATTGATCCGAAAAAAGCGTCGCCGGCCCCCGTTGCATCAATCGCTTTAACTCGATAGGCAGGGATACTGCCCACATCCCCGCGCAATCTGTAAAAACAGCCTTTGTTACCAAGGGTGACAAAAATGACAGAAATGCCGTATTTATCCGATATCCATTTCGTTCCTTCATCCAAATCCATACTGTCTGTCAAAAAATGAAGCTCTTCTTCCGATACTTTTAGCACATCAGCGTAATGCAAGCCCTCTGAAATGATGATTTTGGCTTCGTCCAGTGAATCCCATAACGGTTCTCTTAAATTCGGATCGTAAGATATTAACAACCCTTGTTGTTTTGCAAATTTAACTGCTTTCATTGTCGCCGTCCTAAAAGGTTCGCCCGTCAACGAAACCGAACCGAAATGAAACACCCGACCTTTTCTGATTAGATCATAATTCACTTCATTCTCCTCTAGCATAAGATCTGCCCCAGGTTTTCGGTAAAAGCTGAACGAACGGTCTCCATCTTCTTTTAAATGAACAAATGCCAGTGTCGTATTTACGTTTTCAGCAAACACCAGACCACTCGATTCTATCCGATTATTCCAGAGTGTTTCCTCCAAGAAGTACCCGAATTGGTCATGCCCCACTTTGCCTATAAACGCCGTCTTTTTACCAAACTTAGATAAAACGGCTAAAACATTAGCGGGTGCGCCGCCCGGATTCCTTTCGAACAAAATGTTGCCCTTCTCGGACAAACCGTCAGGGGTAAAGTCAATTAATAATTCACCTAGTGCCACAACATCATACATGGAGTTCGCCTCCTTATTTCCATGCGGCATATAGGAAGCCGGCATTTCACTCATTCCTTTACTGCTCCCATCGTCATGCCACTTACAATATACTTTTGAATCATTATGGAGAAAATCATAACCGGTAAACTGAAACAGACAGCCGCGGCCGTCATAGGCCCTAAATCAAGATTATACGCGCCCAAAAATTCGGAAAGACCGACAGGCATCGTTTTAGCAGATGTACTGGTCATCATCAATGCCATCAAAAAATCGTTCCACGAAAGCATATAACAAAAGATGGAGGTTGTTGCCAAGCCTGGCAGGGAAATGGGCAGAATGATCTTTATAAACGCACCCAGCCTGCTGCAGCCATCCACGCGAGCCGACTCGTCCAGCTCCTTTGGCAATCCGTCAAAAAATCCGATCATCATCCAAATCACGAATGGAATGTTAATGCTTGTATACACAAGGATCAACGCGAATTTCGTATCGTATAGGCCCAACTGGTTTATTATTCCGTACATCGGAACCGCCACGCTGATTAAAGGCACCATCCGCACGCCGAGGGTCAGCAATAAAAACATATTACCCAAACGGGATGAAAACCGGGACAGGCCGTATGCGGCGAGCGATCCGAGAAATACACTTATAACGGTACTGGAAATTGCGGTAAAAAAGCTGTTGCCAAAATATTTTGCAATCGGAAGTAAATCAAACATCGTACGGTAATTTTCCAAAGTGAATACGGTAGGAATTAAGGTCGGGGTAGATGAAATAACTTCAGCTGATTCTTTCAGGGAAGTCATGATTAAATAAACGTAAGGAAATAAGAAGGCAAGCACAAACAATCCCGTTAAAAGCATGATTACCATGGAGCTTACCGTTAATCTTTGTTTGGTGAACGTAGTCATTTGATAACCCCCTGTGTCATACTGCTTTCTTGTTCGGATTCCACAACCGCATCATGAAAAACCCGCAAATTGACATTAACGCGACCATAAATAATATGGCAAGCGCACTGGAATATCCAACCTGATTATAACGAGCCATCGTGTTATAGATCATCGTGCTCAGAAGGGAAGAGGAGAAGTTAGGGCCGCCTTGGGTCAACACCCAAATGATATCAAACGAGCGTGCCGCATCAATCATTCTTATCAGGACGGCGACGACGATGACCGGACGAAGACAAGGCAGTGTAATACGCCAGAAACATTGGCTCTTATTCGCTCCGTCAATGTGCGCTGCTTCGTACAGACTTTCGGGTATGCCTTGTATGCCTGCCAGCAGGATCAGCATCATAAACGGCGTAGTCAGCCAGATATCTGCTATCATGCAGGACAGAAGCGCAAATCTTTCGTCTGATAACCACAAGATGCTCTGCGGGCTATCAATGATACCCATCTTGAAAAGAAAGGAATTAAGAATTCCGAATTGATCGTTGAGCATGAACTTCCAAATTAATCCGCAAACAAGCGGTGCAATCATGAGTGGACTTAAAAATAACGTACGCGCAAAATGACTGCCTTTGAAACCCGTGCTTAACAGCAGCGCCAGAATTAATCCGAGCACGAGCTCGACCGACACCGCTCCAATTACAAAAACGATAGTATTGTAAAGGGAGTGATAGAAACGGGCTGAAGTTAAAGCAGTGACGTAATTTTCTGCGCCGACAAATTGTGTACCGGTTTTGGAATCGAACAGACTGTCTCTTGCCAGAAGAAACATGGGATAAACGAAAAATAGAACCATAAAAACGGCAGCAGGTAAAAAGAACAATAGAGCTGTTCTCCGATCACTCTTCGTCATAGAGTCACATCCTTTTCATTTCGATAGATGAAACGGAGGATAGGCGCGCCTATCCTCCGCTCAAAACATAAATTTTACTGTCCTTGAATTTCGTTAATGATCTCAGCTGCTTCATCCAGTGCTTCTTGAGGTGTCTTCTTGCCCGACAAAGCTGCTTGCACAGCAGGAATCAGCGCTTCGCTTTCAATCTCGTTCCAGTGCTCAAGTACAGGGCGGTTCTTAGTTTGCTTCGCTGCCAAAGTCTCACCAAGCGAAAGCAGATGAGCGTACTCAGGTTTCTGTCCGCTAGTTTCGAGGATAGACTTACGAGCGGCTACACCAATTGCAGCCAAGTATTGGTCATTGCGATCGTAAAGGAATTTAATGTATTCTTTAGCGATGTCTTTTTGCTTGGAGGAGGCTGGGATAACTTGATACCATGGACCAGGTACAACACCAACTCCGGCATCACCGCCGATCATCGGCGCAGTCGCTACTTTTCCTGCTACTTTCGATTTGGCAGGATCGTTAGACGGGACGAAGAAATGTCCCCATTCCAGCATCATTGCCATCTTGCCATTCCAGAACAACTCGGCAATTTCGTCAGAAGCCATATTCAAAGCGCCTTCTGGTGCCGATTTATCTTCTCTCAAAACCTTAGTGATGAAATCCAAAGCATCTACGTACGGTTTTGTGTTTACATTTGATTTACCGTCTTCACCGACTATGAGTTGGTCTGCTCCGGCTTGCAAAGCATGATCCAGCCAGCTCGCAACGGAATCACCGTTATTTTTACCTAATACACCTGTACCATACATATCCATCTCGCCATTGTTGTCCGTATCGCGCGTGAAGAATTTAGCTGTGTCACGATACTCCTGCCAGTTGGTAGGCACCTTCAGTTCATAACCGTATTCCTTTTGGAAAGCTTCTTTTTCTTTCGCATCTTCAAAAAGGTCTTTGCGGTATAACATGGTTTTGGAGTTAGTCCACACCGGCATGCCGAGAATTTTGTCGTCTACTTTTCCGCCATCGATCAAGTTAGGATACAAATCGTTCTTCACTTCATCTGTAAACAGGTCGTCCATTGGCTCTAAGCCACTCGCTAATGCAGGAAACCACAGAATGTCGATTATCGCAGCATCGTAAGAACCCGTTTTTGCTTTTAATTCCGCGTTGAGCTTGTCAAAAACGCCGATATAAGGAACAGCTTCTATCTTAACTTCGTACCCCGTTTCAGTCTTGAATTCTTCTGCTGTAGCTGTGGCCACTTTAAAAGCGGGACTTCCACCTTCCACGAGCACAGTAAGGGACTTGTCCTTTTGCTTACCCGCAGAGCCTTCTTTGTTTCCTGCCGTATTGTTTACTTTTTCATTTCCGCCTGTACATCCCGACAATACTGCTATTATCAGCATCATGATAACTAAAGCTATCAAACCCATTTTTTTCTGATAAGCCATACCTAACATCCCCTTTATATTTTGTATTATCGATCCCACAACAGTTGTCGATTTTCAGCACACAACCTGATCATTGGCAATCCACCCAGCGGATACATTCAGTGTTTTTACCTCCTATAATATTCATGCCTTTCCATCATCTGCTTATACAATACAAATAAGTTGTTCTGTATTGTTAAAGTATTGATGATGTTGGAAACGCTAATGGTAGCGCTTTCCACGAATTCATTGTATATTAATATAAGTTAAAAGTCCTTGGCTATAATTTTTCAATACTTATCATATATTGCTTTTTATTTATTTTTCTCTCGGAGGTGACCCGAATGTTGTTTCAAAAGCTTTCTCCATATATTCGTGTGGCAATGGACAGTACAGTTCCGTCACAATGGCACTTGCAAGAACGAGTGCTATTTGATTACGAGCTTCTTTATGTAAAAGAAGGAAGGGTAAAAGTAACCATCGAAAATCAAACTTATGAAGGAGAACCTGGGGATTTATTTCTATTTCGACCGAAACAACCGCATTCCATTATGAAAATAGGTACCGGAATATGTCGGCAACCACATTTGCATTTTGATTTGATATTTAAGGAAGACAGTCCTGATGTAAAAATTTCTTTTAAACCGTTGGAGGAGATTTCTGAGGAGGAAATGATGTGGTTCCGCGAAGACGTCTTGGATAGTAATTCGCTTAAGATTGCGAGCCACCTGAGGCTTCGAAATCCTATTATTATCGAGAATATGCTATTTGAAATTATTAATGAATTCCAAATGAAGCTGCCTTATTACGAGACCAATGTGAAGGGTATGTTCATTCAACTGTTTATCCATCTCCTTCGCGAGAATTATTGGAACCAGAATCCTCATCTGGTTACCAACATGGATGAATTGGTTAAAATTCGCAACTACTTGAAACATCATATCGATCAAAAGGTGACAGTGGACGAGCTCGTTCACATCTCAGGAATAAGCAAGTTTTATTTAATTCATTTGTTTAAAAAAACATTCGGTATGAGTCCGATACAATATCACCAGATGTTACGAATTGAAAAAGCGAAAGAGATAATTCAGTTCACTACGGAATCTTTGACTGTAATTGCCGAAAAATTTGGATACTCCGATATTCAGTCATTCAGCAAAGCTTTTAAGAAAATAGACGGTGTCAAACCATCTTTCTACCGCAAACATAAATAAAAAAAACCGTCGGGGAATTTCAACCTGGCGGTTTATCGATTAATTTAACTCAAGCTTGTCGTTGTTGCAAAATATGATCGGCCGTGCGGATTGCGAGGGCAACCGTAGTTAATGTCGGATTTGCCGCAGATATTGTAGGAATCATACTGTTATCCGCCACAAACAAACCAGATACGCCAAAGATTTCACCAAACGGTAAACGGATGAGCGGCGCTTCAACTTCAGTGCCGAGACGTCGCTTACTAACACCTATTTCGATAATGGTAAAGCATCGGCATGTCATAATGAACTATTCATTACCTGGCATTGAGAACTTGATATAACTTTGCTTTAGAAATTCCAGTCTGCTCGGTTATTTCTTTTATGGTATATTTCCGACTACCATATAGAAGTAACGCCATTTCAACCTTGCTCTTATCCAATGGCGGTCTTCCTCCTTTTCTACCTCGAGCCCAAGCCGCTTGTAAGCCGGCCTGGGTTCTCTCTCGAATCGTCTCTGCCTCCATTTCAGCTAAACCAGCCATAATAGCGAAAAAAGCTTGCCCGCTGGTGTGCTATAGTATCTACTCCTAATGTGATGATCTGCAGACTGATTCCTCTTTCTTTAAGATCATGCGAAAGCTCGATTAACTGCTTTGTCGTCCGGCCAAGTCGATCCATTTTCCAAATGACTAATTTTCAGGAAAGCTTTGGTCTGAATCGTTCTCCTCCGGCTTATTCGTATTCTGTAACCGGGCATGCAACAAGCTCAAAATTCTATATTGGGATCTCAATGGGTTCTGGCTTTACTATCGCCACCTAGAACGTGGCAGATCTCAATAGCCTACAGGTAAGGAAGAAGTAGTAGCCATTTCCAGCAGGGAGCTTCGCTGGCTGCTGGATGGTCTTTCACTTAGCCAGCGGCAAGCCCATCCCAAGGTTAATGCCGTTACCGTCAATTAGACACATCTTTGTAATCATTTCGTCATAGGCACTTACAGGGATTGGTTTTTTTCTGTCTAATGAGTAAAGTATGGAAAAACATGCAGATACGCCAACCATCGAATCCCTACAACAACAAATCATCGAACAATCGGCCAAGCTTAAATGGTACGAAGAGCAGTTCCGCTTGGCGCAGAAGAAGCGTTTCGGTGCTTCCAGCGAGCAGACGCATCCGGATCAATTAGAACTCCTGTTGGCCAACGAAGCCGAAATGCTTGCAGCACCTGCTGGTGAAGAGCCGCGGTCTGAACAAATTACCTACGAGCGGCGCAAATCATCCGGCAAGCGAACAGAGGATCTCTCCAAGCTTCCAGTAGAAACAATCACCTATTCACTGGAGGAAGGCGAGCAAGTATGTGCGTGCTGCGGTGGGTTCCTTCACGAGATGAGTACAGAGACGCGCAATGAAATTGCCGTTGTACCGCCACAAGTGAAGGTCATCCGTCACATGCAAAATGTGTATGCCTGCCGTCATTGTGAACGTGAAGATATTGAAACCCCGATCGTCACAGCTGCGATGCCAAAACCTGTTTATCCGGGAAGTTTGGCATCACCGTCGAGCATGGCTTACGTTATGAGCCAGAAATACGTTGACAGCTTGCCGTTATACCGGCAAGAGCAGCATTTCGCGCGTCTTGGATACACTTTAACTCGTCAGACGATGGCGAATTGAGTGATCTATGGTGCACAGAAGTGGCTCATGCCATTGGACTCCGTGATGAGAGCTTATCTGGCTAAGGCAGGATGTGCTTCATGCAGATGAGACGACGCTGCAAGTGCTGCGTGAGCCTGGGAAGTCTGCTCAATCGTCCTCGTATTTGTGGCTGTATCGCACCGGACGCGGTGTAGCTCCGGCGGTCATCTACGATTACCAGAAGACACGTGGCGGCGAGCATCCACAAATCTTCTTATCCGGGTTCAAAGGTAACTGCATGTCGATAGTTATGCGGGCTATCATAAGGTTCCTGGTGTGACTCTTGTGGGATGCTGGGCACATGCGCGGCGTAAATACGATGAAGCGTTGAAAGCAGTCCCTCCAGCGACGAGAGGTAACAAGGATTCGGTAGCTAGTCAAGGACTGGCTTACTGCAATGCTCTCTTCGCCATTGAGCGCGAGCTGAAGGATGCTTCACCAGAAGAACGATATGCCGAGCGAAAGAAGCGAAGCCTTCCGATCCTGGAGGCTCATTCGGTATGGCTCAAGCAACAGCGCTCTCAAACACTGCCGAAGAGTCTGGTTGGAAAAGCGATTGCTTACAGCCTGAATCAGTGGGAGAAATTGACTACCTTCCTGAAGGATGGTAGGATCGAGATTGATAATAATCGCAGTGAGCGCTCGATCAAGCCATTCGTAATCGGGAGAAAGAACTGGTTATTTGCGAATACGCCTCGCGGCGCGAAGGCAAGTACGGCGATCTACAGCTTCATCGAGACGGCGAAGGAAAACAGACTTCTTCCATTTCAATATTTAAAGTACCTGTTCGAGCAGCTTCCGCAGCTTCCGGATTCACAAAATCCAGAGGCGCTCGAGCCTTATTTGCCATGGTCATCTATGCTTCCGATTACTTGTTGCGTTATGGGATAGGTATCGCAAAACTTTTGGTCTTAAATGGAGATGGAGCTAGTTGTACGTGATGGGACGCTTACAAAGCGGCAAGCACGAAGGCCACCCTGGACGAGGTGGCCTTTGCCATGCGGTCGTTACGCTCTTTTATTCAAAAAAACGCTTCTATTCCAGAGTCGTATCGGACCGGTGCCGAATCGCGCTTGCATGCCGGAAACGGGCGTATGAATGATGAAGGCGAGCAGCAGCGCGGAAACGGGCAGCTTGGCGGGAGGATAGACGACGTAGACGTCTTCCCATTCGGGGAGGAATTTGTTCTTGTAATCGTACAGGCCTTTGAAGTTGTACAGCTTGTTCCCGTACTTGTAGAGCAGCCTGACGATGAACGAATCGCCTGCGTTCGCGAAGGGAGCCATGCCGAGGCTGCATACATCGAAGCCGTTCTCCTGCGCCCACTTGAACAGCGACAGAAACAGAACGTCCATTGTGCCGTGCGGACATGCTTTCGTATAGCGCATGAGATCTACGGTTATTCGACGGGACGCGGCACCGGTGCCTTTATCGGGCGAAGCGGCGAAGTTCCCGTGGTCGCCCGCGATGGACGCGAAAGCCTCGCAGTCCCCATCCGGACCGGTCAGAATGGCTACCGGATACCGGCTGATATATTCCGGCGAGAAGGCCCCTACGGAGAAGCTTTTCTCGTTCCGGTTACGAAGCCATTCATCCGATACCGCTTGAAGACGATTAAGGAACGGCTCCGCATACGGCGGGTGAAGAACCTCGAAGCCGTATCCGCTCCGTTCGAATTTGTTCAAGCGGTTCCGAAGCTTTAGCCATTGCTTACCGTTCGTATGGAAGCCGGATAAGTTGATTAAAGCCTCTTCTCCGATCTTGATGCCCTGCAGCCCCAAGCGATGATAGAGCGGCAGATTGGAAGCTTTGGACTGATAGAAGACAGGCACCCGCTTATGAGCGCGGCAGTCTGCAACAAATTGCTCAATGACACGATTCATTGCCCGAGTGCTTCCGATCGGATCGCCGAGCACGATCCTTCTAGTTCCAACCGACCGATATGCGATTAGAGCCTCGCGCTCCGAATCCCAGAACCTTAAGGCATTAGGCATAAGAGAAGCAGAAAAAGAACTCGCTAAATTCCAAGTTGAAGTCGAAGCTGGCGAATATATTTCTCCCGAGAAAATGACTTTCAATAAATTTGTTGAAGAATGGAGAAGCAAATACGGAGTCAAACATCTAGAAGCTAAGACCCTCGAAAATTACAACCACATATTGAAAAACCATATCTCCCCTGTCTTCGGTAACAAACGACTCGATGAAATAAAACCGATTCATATTGTCAGCTTTATGAAAAATCTTGAGTTAGACGGAGCACGAAAAGATGGTAAGTCAGGAGGTTTATCATCAACGACAATTCGATTCGCCCATAGAATTATGAAAGACATTCTTGATCGTGCTGTTGAGTGGCGGATATTAAAAAGCAATCCAGTAGCCGCAACCAAACGTCCCAAGGTAGCTTGATTATCTGTTGATGTTTACGATGAAACAGAGGTGAGTGAATTATTGATTAGTTTAAATAATGAGGCCGAACACTGGAGGATCATGATTACAATGGCTATTACTACAGGTTTCCGTCGTGGAGAATTGCTTGCATTAGTTGGAAACACATTAATTTGGATGAAGCCTTCATTGAGGTTGTACAGTCATTGAGTTACGTAAATGGAAAAAACATCATCAAAGTACCTAAAACAAAAAACTCAATTAGAAAAGTCTCAATTCCGGTAGCGTTGCTACCTGATCTTATCCAATATAGAAACAACTCCATTTTGTCCAAAGAAATTGCAAGTGACAATTGGGCAGAAAAAGATCATTTCTTTGTTTTCTCCACATGGGACGGTAAACCCTATTTCCACACAGTACCGGGTACTTGGCTTCGAAGATTCCTAAAACGTAAAAAACTAAAACCAATACGTTTTCATGATCTAAGACATACATCAGCAACCTTACTTATCAATCAAGGCGTCCATGCAAAAACAATATCAAGCCGGTTAGGACATGCAGACATTCGAACAACCATGAATACCTACGGACATGCACTTCAATCTGCTGACCATGCGGCTGCGAATACATTCAATTCGATCTTGTCCCCGAAAGCAATTAAAATTACTGAATCAAACGGTGCGTAAAGACGTGCCGTTTTTTTATGCAGCTTAACATACATAGATAAAAAGAACTCATTAATATAATTGGCTTTGTTAACAGTACATATTTGTCCCCGCAAGTCGCAAACACAGGAACACATTTTTGTATTTTATTTTTTTCGTCCCCAATCCGTCCCCAAAGGTCAAAAACTTAATACTCTAATTTCTACTTAGGACATTATAAAAACAAAAAAACCCTTGATTATCAAGGGTTTTGGAAGTTTGTATTTGGTGGAGCCTAGGGGGATCGAACCCCTGACCTCATCGCTGCAAGTGATGCGCTCTCCCACATAGGCTGGTTTCACTACCAAAAAGATTTCAACGAGGTTTTATGAGCAACTTGCTTTTTTTTGAATTTTTATAAGGATCATCAATTATGCAGGTTACATATATGATCCAATTATCGACTTTCTGTTCATCTGGCAATCTCTTGTATGATACCAAGTTCATATTCTCGGAGTAGTTTTGGAGTCAAACTAATTCAGTTTTCCTTTCTTCTTCATTTTTTTCGATTTACTAGGAGTTTTGAGGTGTAGAAAATTCATTCATAAATTACGAACTCACGCGGATGAGAGACCACACTGTAATTTGGTGCTTGAAGAACCTTTCATACAATAAGTCCAGATTTCTATACTAAAATCCGGTGAACTATTGCGAGGAAATAAAATTGATAAAGGTCAATGGTTAGTCGCGGTCCGCGTTCAATACAGCTTATTATTCGTCCATTAGAATATTCAAATACTTGTGTTTTTTCAGGTTCTAACATTAAACCTGGTACTGATTGAATAGTCTTGTGTATTTTATTGAAGTCATACTTAAATTGATCTAAGGAAATTTTAGGAAGTACTATGATAAAATCATCGCTATGTCGCATGTACAGACCTTGTTTTTCATCAACAAAGCATTTTATTTTTTTATCAAAATCTAACATGTAAATATTCGAAAGAACTGCACTAATCGCAGAACCTTGGGGGATACCGCAATTATTATTGTTAGGCTTCACTTGTACTTTCTTGAAATTCTTAAATTGATCAGGTGCAATTGCCAGTCTTAATCGTTTAAACTCATAAATCCCATTCTCAATGTTTTTTAGATTATTTAGTTCAAGTAGACTTTCCATATCCCATACAGAGAACTTTGATTTGTTTATTATGTCACTTCTTATTATGAGTAAGCCTAGTTGGATGAGTCCTTTCGATTTATAAGACAAATTAGCTGGAGGATTTCTCTTTAATTAAAGAATAAGTTGCAGCCGAAGTTCGAGCGCTATTACGCGATTTAGACTCGGGACTAACCAATGTACTTCCTAAAAAACAAATAAAACCTGACCACATCCGGTCAGGTTTCTCATAAGGCAAACCATATGCAAATCCACTATTCACCATAAAAAATTACGCTTGATAAGCCTCTAATGCTCTTCGAACCTCTGTAGGTGTATCCATATCCAAGATTCGTTCGACAAGCTCTTTGCAATCGTTGCGATTCAAATTGATAATTTGGCGCTTTATCTTTTGGATGGCGGACGGAGACATGCTCCATTCATGCAACCCTAAGCCCATTAATAATGGCGCCGCCAAAGGATCTCCCGCCATGCTTCCGCACATGCCTGTCCATTTGCCTTGACGGTCGGAAGCATCAATGACTTGTTTAATAAGCTGGATGACCGCAGGATGGAAATAATCATATAGATAAGAGACCTTTTCGTTCATTCGATCGACGGCAAGCGTATATTGGACCAAGTCATTCGTGCCAATGCTGAAAAAATCCACTTCTTTGGCAAAACGATCAGCTTGAAGCGCCGCGGATGGTATTTCAATCATAATGCCGACTTCTATCTTCTCCGCCATCGGAATGGCCTCCAGACGAAGTTGCTCCCGGACCTCCTCGAAAATCCCCTTCGCTTTTCTCCACTCTTCAAGGCCTGAAATCATCGGAAACATTACTTTGAGATTGCCGTAAGCACTAGCACGTAAAATGGCACGCAGCTGCGTTACGAGCAGATCCGGACGATCCAGACACAATCGAATAGCGCGATAACCTAGAAAAGGGTTCAATTCATGAGGAAGCTCCAAATATGGCAGCTCTTTATCGCCGCCAATGTCCAGCGTCCGGATAACGACGGGACGTTCCTGCATCGCTTCTGCCACCGATTTGTATGCCTGAAATTGTGTTTCTTCATTAGGCATACTGCTGCGGCTCATGAACAAAAACTCCGTACGGTATAAACCGACTGCCTCAGCCCCTGCTCCCAGTAAACCATGAGCCTCTTCAGGCGTTCCGATATTCGCTGCGATTTCGACCTTAAAGCCGTCTACAGTAACCGCATCTTTATCCGCAAAAGCCTGCAGCTGTTGGCGGGATTCCTCTTGAAGCCGCATCTTCTCCCGCATATCCTCAATCGTCTTGGTATCAGGGTTCACGATGCAAACGCCGGTTGCCCCGTCGATCGCGAGCAAATCGCCGTCATTAATTTGTTCGATGCTGCTTCCCGCTCCCAGAATCGCCGCTATGCCCAATGAGTTCGCCAAGATGGCAGTATGCGAGGTTTTGCCGCCAACACGGGTAACAAAACCAAGTACGAACTGCTTATCCAATTGAACGGTATCGGAGGGGGACAGGTCGTCTGCGACGATAATGATTTCTTCTTGAATATCGGATAACTGGCTTCCTTGCCGTCCCCGCACATACGAGAGCAGCCTACTGCCCACATCTCGAACATCCGCAGCCCGTTCCCGCATATATTCACTTGGCATGCTTTCGAATATGCTAGCCGTCTGTATCGTTACCATTCGGACCGCCGTTTCCGCCGTCCACATTTCCCTAAGAATCTTTTGCTCCATGGGCGGGAAAAAAGAAGGATCATTCAGCATGCTGACCTGTCCTTTTAGAATAACTGCCTTCTCTTCCCCTAATAGGTCATTCGCCCGCGCGACTAAAGCATCCAAATCGGCTAAACAGTGCGCTTTTGCGGTATATAGCACGCCCGCTTCCATGTCCGGATCGTCGGTTTTCTGATCCTTGACATCCTCCAGACGAACAGGCGAATAGACAAACGCTTTTCCCAGTTTAATGCCTTCTGAAACTCCTAAGCCTTGAATGTTCAACTCCTGTGACATTGACCCGGGCCTCCTCTCCGTTATCACGCTGCTGTTATACCTCTCCAAATCCACCTTCAACCAGCTGCACAAGCGTTTCCAACGCCTTTTCTTCATCGGGGCCTTCAGCGGAAATCTCAATGACATTTCCTTGCGCAAGTCCCAGTGTCATGAGTCCCAAAATGCTTTTGCCATCCACTTTCACACCTTGCTCTTTAACCAAAACGTTTACTTGTGATTGAAACTTTGCGGCCTGCTCCGTAAACAATTGCGCCGGACGTATGTGAAAGCCCGTTGCATTACGAATGGTCACTTCTATTTTCAACATATGAATTCCTCTCCATTTCCTTCTTCTAAATAGTTTGCAGCAAGCCGATCAATTCCTCTGAATCCTGAACGGCGAACAATTTATTGCGGAATTCCTCATCAATTAACTTGCGGGATATCGCAATTAATATTTGAAGATGCTCGTTACCGGCCGCCTCCTCCGGCACCGCAATCATAAAAGCGACGGAAACGGGCTCACCATCAAGCGAATCCCAGTCTGTCGGATTCGATAGCTTTGCAAAGGCTAAGCCGGGCTTGCTAACACCGGCGGATTTCCCATGCGGGATAGCTACCCCGAAGCCAATTCCGGTAGAACCCGTCTTCTCGCGGTTCACGACTGCTTCAAGGTAGGCAGACTTATCGGTAACGCATCCGGATAGCGCTAACGCGTCCACCATTGCTTGCATGCATTCCGTTTTGTTTGAAATGTCCAAAGGAATTAAGATCGATTGTTTGTCCAGCAGTGCACTTATGTTCATATTAAACCCCTCCTGCTAATTCTTGTTTCAATGGTTTTTTCATAAAGCTGAGCATCAATGCCGTCACGACGGTTCCGATTAGAATGGCTAATGCGTACAAGCCCAAATGAGAGACCGCGTTCGGAATCGGCAGAACGAAGATGCCGCCGTGCGGCGCCCGCAGCGTTGCTCCGAATAGCATGGATAATGCTCCCGTAACAGCCGAGCCGACCACTAAGGACGGAATGACACGAAACGGATCTCCAGCGGCAAAAGGAATCGCTCCCTCCGTAATGAAGGAAATACCAAGCACGGCTGCAGACTTACCGCCATCCTTCTCGTCCTGCGTGAACTTTTTCGGTGCCAGCATCGTTGCGAGCCATATTCCGAGCGGAGGTGTCATTCCCGCTGCCATAACCGCTGCCATTGGGCCAAACACATTACTAGCCAGAAGTCCTACCGCAAATGTATAAGCAGCTTTATTAACAGGACCGCCCATATCGAAGGCCATCATCGCACCAAGGAGCAATCCTAGTAGAATAGCATTTGTCGAACCAAGCGACTTTAGCCACTCCGTTAAGCTGTCCATAATAAATTTCACGGGTTCCCCGATAACAAATACCATCAACAAGCCTGTAATCGCTGTCGCAATTAGCGGGATCAATAGAATTGGCTTTAAGCCTTCCAAGTTTTTAGGCAATTTAATGGAATGCTTTAACCATTTTGCCAAGTAACCTGCCAGAAAGCCTGCCGCGATACCGCCGATAAAGCCCGCGCCGATTTGCGAAGCCAACATGCCTCCAACCAATCCCGGCGCAAGTCCAGGCTTCTCGGCAATTGAGAACGCAATGAAACCGGATAGAACGGGAACCATAAGTGCAAAAGCGGCACCTCCGCCAATATTCATCAAAGCTGCTGCCAATGTTCCTTCTTCTTTAAAGGCTTCAATTCCGAAAATGAAGGAAAGCGCAATAAGCAAACCTCCCGCTACAACGAGCGGCAGCATAGCCGAAACGCCCGTCATCAGGTGCTTGTAAGCACCCGTTCGCGATGAACTGCGTTCCGCTTTTGATTTATCTACTTGCTTTTGATAATCGCCAGGTTCTGAAGCCTGCATATTTAACGCTTGCTCAATCAATCCTTTAGGATCCTTAATCGCTTGAGCTACACGTACCTTGACGACCGGCTTCCCTTGAAAGCGAGACTCCAATACGTCAGTATCTGCAGCAACAATAACAGCATGCGCTTCAGCGATTTCAATTTCTGTAAGCTCATTTTCAACACCAACAGCTCCACGGGTTTCAACCTTCAGCTCGATTTGTCTCTCTTTCGCTGCTTTCACAAGTGATTCTGCTGCCATGTAAGTATGCGCAACGCCTGTCGGGCAAGCTGTAACAGCAATAATTTTCTTCATCATTTTCCCCTCCTGATTAGTTATCCTTCGAATGAAATGCGAGAAATGTCGATGAGTCCAAGCTTGTTTTGGACCTCGTCAAGCGTACATACCTCAGTCCCGGACTTGGAAGCGGTAACAGTTCCTGCTGCAGAGGTCCACCTCGCTATATCTTCGAGAGACTTATGGCTCAAGAAACTATATGCCATAGCGGCTACCATGGAATCCCCTGCGCCAACTGTACTCAAAGGGGTGATCGGGAACGGTTTGGCGCGAATCGCTTCCCGTTCACTGACGAGAATGGATCCTTCGCTGCCCATGGATACCATGACATAGGAAATGCCTTTGCGAATCAGCATTTGCGCTGCGGATACGATTTGCTCGTCTGTCGTGTACGTTGTGTCAAACAAGGCTTCCAATTCATGAATGTTCGGCTTTAAGGCAAATGGTACAGCTTCAATGCCCCGTGCAAGAGCTTCCCCGTCAGCGTCCAGAATGGTACGGATCCCCTTGCGGTTTGCCAGTTCAATCAGCCTTTGATAGTAATCAACCGGCGTTCCCGGAGGCAAGCTTCCTCCTAAAACAACAAGTGATGCTTCGCTGAGGTTCAACTCGAAGCGTTGAACAAATTCCTCCAGCAGCACTTCGCTTGGCGAGAAGCCAGCTTCATTCAATTCCGTCGTTTGTTGGGTCCGCTCATCCACCACCTTCAGGTTGGTGCGGGTTTCTCCTTCCGCCTCAATCAAGCAAGAAGGGATACCTTGCTCGCGAAGCTTCTCCAAAATAACTTTTCCTTCATGTCCCGCTTGAAAGCCTAGTGCCTTGACAGGGACCAAAAAACGATGCAAAACTTTCGCGACATTAATGCCTTTACCGCCCGCATCCGTTCGTATGGTCTTTATGCGATTTAGCTCGCCGAAAGAAAAATTTTCCACCGTAACGGTTTTATCTACAGCGGGATTTAATGTTACCGTATGGATGGTATTCATTGTTCCAATCTCCTTACCACTGTTACTTTGATTCCTTCTGCTTCCATCTCTCTAACCGCTTGTTCCGATATCGCGTCATCGACGATGCAATGATGAATGTCAGATAACTCGGCAACTTTGGCAAACGATACCTTACCGAATTTACTGTGATCCGTTACTAAGATGACTTGTTTGGCGGATTGTATCATTCGTCGTTTTGTTTCCGCCTCTGTCAAGTTTGGCGTAGTCAACCCGCCACCCGTATCAATACCGTTAATGGCCATGAACAGCTTATCGACTCGGATGGAATCGATCGAGCGATCCGCAATCGGACCAACCAGCGCTTGCGTTTCATACCGCAAGGTTCCGCCGGTAAGAAGCAAATCAAGATGCTTCACTTGGTTCAATTCCTGCGCCACCATATTCGAATTGGTGACGACGGTTAATTTCTGAAAATTTTTCAAGTGTTTGGCCATAAAATACGTCGTCGTTCCCGAGTCGAGAAAAATGGTGTCTCCTTCTTCAATAAAGGATAACGCTTTCTGAGCGACATCTTCCTTCTGTTGACGGTAGCGGACCTCTTTTTCCACAAATGAGGGCTCCACGCTATCCTGTTGAAGTAGGACCGCACCACCATGGGTTCTGCGGAGCTGCTTTGCTTCTTCCAATTCCCTTAAATCCCTGCGCACCGTTGATTCAGATACTTGAAAATGCTCCGCGAGCTCAGGCACCAGTGCTCTGCCATGACTCTGTATATAATCAACGATCTTCCGCTTTCGCTCTTCCTCAAATAGCATGCGTTGTCACACCTCTTTCCAAGAAGCCCATCCGTGAATGACTCTATCATATTCACGCTCACTTTATGACCACTTGTTCTTGTTTATGATTATATATGATCATTTATTAATTGTAAAGCGGTTTCATTTTAAATTTCATTCATATATGAGCACCGAGCAACTATAATGTATAAAGCCGCACCTTATAGTAATGCCAAACCTAAAATTGGATATTCGAGACTTTCTCCGACCACTCTATACGTTTTCTCAGCACATAGGAGAATAGATTTCAGGAACTGGGAAAAGCTTGTCTTGATCCAGCGTGTTGGCATAACTTTGAACACCAGATTATTCGCAACTAAACTAAACTCAAGGTTATTATGAAATTCAAACAGCGGAGGCGAGATCACACGTGTTTACTAATCTTCTTGTGTCCGGTCCATTTGCCTGAATTTGCTTTTGAGAGGTTAAGGCCATCATGACGCAGTAAGGGCATTCCCGTGAACATAGCCACTTAAATCGCCTGCTTCGCCAAGAATGCCGGTTAGTGAAATCGCATTAATATTACTAAATTACTCTCAGATCGACACTCCCTTTATTGGAGTATTAGCACCAGTCACTAAAATCATGTTATTTATGGTATTCAAATATCGTTTAGCATAGTTTAATTCAAATAATATTTGGCTAAATCCTGGCCATTTTTATCCCCCTATAAGATCACTTATAGGAAATTATTTCCTATATTGATTTTTTGGATACTAATTAAGTAAATTCCAAGTTGAAGTCGAAGCTGGCGAATATATTTCTCCCGAGAAAATGACTTTCAATAAATTTGTTGAAGAATGGAGAAGCAAATACGGAGTCAAACATCTAGAAGCTAAGACCCTCGAAAATTACAACCACATATTGAAAAACCATATCTCCCCTGTCTTCGGTAACAAACGACTCGATGAAATAAAACCGATTCATATTGTCAGTTTTATGAAAAATCTTGAGTTAGACGGAGCACGATAAGATGGTAAGTCAGGAGGTTTATCATCAACGACAATTCGATTCGCCCATAGAATTATAAAGGACATTCTTGATCGTGCTGTTGAGTGGCGGATATTAAAAAGCAATCCAGTAGCCGCAACCAAACGACCCAAGGTAGCTCGACTAACTGTTGATGTCTACGATGAAGTAGAAGTAAGTGAATTATTAAATGGATTAAGTAATGAGGCAGAACACTGGAGAATCATGATAACAATGGCTATAACAACTGGACTACGCCGTGGAGAATTGCTGGCATTAGAGTGGAAACATATTAATATTGATGAAGGCTTCATTGAGGTCTTACAGTCACTAAATTATGTCAATGGTCAAAATATCATAAAGCCACCTAAAACAAAAAACTCAATTCGAAAAGTCTCTGTTCCCAAAGCGTTGCTACCTGATCTTATCCAATATTGAAACAATTCCACTGTGTCCAAAGAAAATGCAAGTGACAATTGGGCTGAAAAAGAACATTTCTTCGTTTTCTCCACCTGGGATGGTAAACCATATTTCCACACTGTACCGGGTACGTGGCTTCGAAGATTCCTAAAACGTAAAAAACTAAAACCAATTCGTTTTCATGATCTAAGGCATACATCAGCAGCCTTACTTATCAATCAAGGCGTCCATGCAGTAACAATATCAAGCCGGTTAGGACATGCAGACATTCGAACAACCATGAAGTCGCAAACACAGGAACACAATTTTGTATTTTATTTTTTTCGTCCCCAATCCGTCCCAAAGGTCAAAAACTTAATACTCTAATTTCTACTTAGGACATTATGAAAACAAAAAAACCCTTGATTATCAAGGGTTTTAGAAGTTTGTATTTGGTGGAGCCTAGGGGGATAAAGCTCGTACGAACTCGCTAATCCATCATGGGATGTCCGAATCTTTGATCAAATGGCTGACGAAGCGTATTCAAAGAGGACTTTTAGCGGTAGATTCAAACGCCGTGCTCCTCCGCATTCGCTCCGTCCGCGCGGACTGAACCCCGGGGTTCGCCTCAATAGGGCTCCACCAAAACAATAAAAAAACCACTTCAAGGAAGTGGTTTGAGTTATTGTTTTGGTGGAGCCTAGGGGGATCGAACCCCTGACCTCATCGCTGCCAGCGATGCGCTCTCCCTCCGTTGTTGGTTTCACTACCAAAGACACCCGCAAAAGCATGGAACATGCCCGTCTTGCTTGCTCTCCATTTCAACTACGAACACTTTCAAGATATAAGGCATGCCCTTGAGCGAGTGACGCCGCGCATGCTAGCATCTCGCTTGGGTGAGTTGCATGACTTGGGTGCAGTGAATAAACAGCTAATCGAACAACCGCGACCTTCATTTTTATATCGGCTGCACTGCCATGTAGATAAGCCAATCAATCAGTTGGCTGCCAACTTGCAATCCATTCTATGAACCTGTGGCAATGGTTATCTAACGTAAAAAAACCTATCAGTAGATATCCATGTCGTGCTCCACCGCTGCGCTAACTAACCCCTGGTGGAGCCTAGCAGCTACGACTTCGCATAGATTGCCGCCGAGCGGATTGTCGCGGATTTCGTCGGGACGACGTTATCCAGCTATACGCCGCATGGCCCTCGGTCCGAAGGCCCCGACCTGGAGCTCGTCCGGTGGATGAGCGAAGCGCTGCCGTTACCGTTCGTCGCGGAAGGGCGCATCGGGACGCCCGAGGAAGCGGCGTCGGCCATGCGCGCTGGGGCGTCTTACGTGGGGGTCGGAGGCGCCATCACGCGCCCGCAGTTCATCGCGGAAGCGCGGGACGGCTTACCGGCTTCATCCGTCCATTCAGGAAGTTTTATTCTGTATCGTCGAAAAAGCACATCCCGGGCGCGTTGCCGCGCTAATCGGAATGTGCTTAAATCAATTGTTCCCGCGTCTACTCCTGCTGCTGCCCCTCGATTAATTGAAGAACGCGATACAAGAACGTCGCCGCTTCCGCTCTGCTGGTCGTACTCTTCGGCTTCATATAGCCGTTGGAGCCCGTAACCAGCCCATGCTCGAACATCGTTGCCACGCTGTCCGTAGCATATGGCGCAATCTGGCTCGCATCACGGAAGCCCTCAAGTGTTGAACCGGATGCGGACGGCTTGATTGCCCCTGTCGTCTGCAGCGCTCGGGTCAGCATAACCATAGCGTCCTGGCGGCTGATTGAGTCACGAGGAGCAAAGTTAACTTCGTTCACTCCCGAAACGATTCCCAATTGCTTAGCGATGGACACCGCATCGTAGTAATAATCATTCGGCTTCACATCGGCGAACGTCGAGGTAATCTCGGCGCGCAGGTCAAGCATGTTCACCAGCATCAGGATAAAATCAGCTCGCGTTACTTGATTTGCGGGGCTGAAAGTGCCATTTTCGATCGAGGTGCCTTTGACGATGCCCCTTTTGGCCAGCTTCTCGATCGCCTCGCGCGCCCATTCATGCTTGCCAAGGTCAGTGAACGCAGCCGGTTTCTTGCCGCCGACAGTATAGACGCCGACTTGGTCGATGGAGAATCGCAGTACGCCCTTGTCTTTGTCATAAGACGCGCCATCAATTGCCGCCGCGCTGTTGCCCGTCAGCTCAAAAGCTTGCAGATCAGCTGCTTGCTCTTCCGCTTGAAGCGAATATGGAATCGCAATGGAAATCGGTGCCTTCGCATTGTTCCAAAACAGAGCTTCACCGTCCAGTTGCAATGCAATTTCCACGATTGGCCTGTTGCCGATCCGGCCAGCCGCTTCGTTGCCGCGATACTCGCCTGCATGGTCGCTTACGATAACGAGCAGCTTTCCGGCATTCTCCTTGACTCCAGCCAGCATGTCGCCAGTCAGAGCAAGCTGGGCATACGGCGTGGAGATATGCAGAATCAGATTAGACTGGTTCGTCAGATTAGCTGCCGGAAGCTCCAAAGCATAGCTGCCAGCCGCGTTCGACGGCTTCAATTCAAGACGAATATGCTTGTTGCCGTTGCTGTCGGCTGTTGCCTTGAGAATCGCGGCATTCAGATCCGCTGCTCCGACCGAAGCCGCAGCCTGATTGCCTTTCAATGTCGGGACAAGCACGGCTTTGACTGAACCGTCCGCTTGCAACGTATACGGATGTTGCGCCGGACCGCCTCCAATGCTGCCTCCATTGCCTCCGCCAGTGGAAGGCGGCTTGCGATATTCGAAGGCGGCCTGCTCTGGAGTCGTCATGTCATCCGTTTCAAGCTCGACCGTATACAGTCCTTGCTCTTCTCCGGTCAACGTAAAGGCGATGCGGAAGCTTCCGTCATCCTCAGTGCCCGTCTGACCGGTATATTGAATGTTGCCTTTAGGGTCAAGCACTTTGACATACAAATGTTCTTTCTTGCCGTTCATGACCAACCCGTCGATCGTGACTTTCTTCGTGGAGGCGTCCACTGCGGCTTGTATGCCGTCCAATGTCTTCAGCTCTTGCTGCTGGGCAAGATCGTACACACCGAATTCATAGAAAGAATAACCGTAGAACGTTGCCCGATTCAGTCCCTCAAACTTGATGTATCTTGCCGTCGTTGCCGGGAATACCAGCGTATTCTTGCCGTCGGACGCTTTAACCACGCCATTGTTGCCGACTTTCAAGGGCTCCCACGTCTGCTTATCATCCGAGACGCTCAGACGGTATTGGTCCGCGCGCGCATATTCCCAATCGATGCGGATCGTATTGAAGGTTTGCTTGCTGTCCAGATCGATCTGGAACCAAGCGGTATCGCGCACTTCGCTCGCCCAGCGCGTGCCCGGTGCGCCATCCAGCGCTTTCGAAGGCTCCAGACCTGCGGCTTCCGTCGAGGATGCCTCTGCTTCTTTGTCTTGCGCGATGCTGCCGATCTCGTAATACACGCCTTCCTTCAGCGCCGTATAAGCGCCTTCCGTTACAAATTCAAGGCCTTTAGCCCCTTCCAGCTTCGCATTGAATGCCAGCAAATAGCCTATGGCTTGCTCAGGATCGCTCTCTTGTGTACGTTCCATCATGATCAGGGCGTTGCGCATAGCGCGGACCGTATCGGCATTGCTAAGCTGCTTGTTGTCCGCGTATTTATCAACAAGAGCCAATAGACCTTCAGCGCCCAAACGTGCTTCTATTACGAATTTAACCGTCTTGGATTTGGCGGCCGCCACCGTCAGCTCCAGCACATGCTTGCCCGGCTTGCCCGTCAGATCTACAACAGTTCCTTCCGTATAAGGCTTGCCGTCATACTTGGCCGTTACTTTAACAATCCCGCTGCCGTCATCTCCCGGAATAGTCCAGGTGAAAGCGGCCTGTGTCGTATCAGGCATAATCGTATGCTCCGAGATCGGCTCCCCGTTCATGAGCGCTACAACATCAGGCGGAGCGGCGTCTTGCTTCTGATAAGTGCCTTTCACGAATTGATATAGCCAATCGTAGAGGACTCGAGTAGCAGGGTCCGCACTTTTCGCCGCGTTGTAAACGGCGTTGTTGCCTTGATAGTAAGCTTTATACCCTTGCTGCATCAGCCCTGTATCCACGCCGCTGTTCAAGTAATCGATGAACCTCTCGCGGAAGACGGCGTCGTTGATCATCCGGTCATCGAACTCCAGCTCCAGCGACATTCCGTACCGTTTCGCCATATCCGCTGTATCTTCCAGACGCGAAGGATCTAGTTTCTCGAAGAAATAGTTCGGCTGCAGAGAGATGGCATCAATGCCGACATCCTTCCACATGAATGCCTTATAGGCCAGAAAATGAGGAATCCAGAACATCTTCAGGCCAGCGTTATGAACGATGTCGCTCGCTTTCTTGACCATCTCCGGGCCAGTCGAATGCGTGCTGATTTGTTCCTCCAGCCAATACATGCCGACGAGCTCCAGGTTCGAGTAGCCCGCTGCCGACCATCTGGACTTGACTTCATCGCTCCACCACTGAATCGCTTTGGCCCGGTTGTCCAGCGATGCGACATTACCGACCACACTTAGATTGAAGTTCAGATTTTCACCGTTAATGCTGCCGAAATCGGACTGATATTCGCCCGGATCGGGAATCATCAGCACAACCTTAGTCTTACGGTCAGGCTCGCCAAGCTTCGCGCCTACCTCGGCCGTCGCCTCGTTCAACGCGCTCATATCGCCGCCGGCGTTAAACGTTTTATTCAAATACCATTCCCATTCCTCTTTTCTGGCTTTGCCAGGCGCTTCCGTCGCTCCGAAGCCTCTGCCGTTCTCCGACGTCAAACCGAGATACAACATGCCGTCGAACAGCCAATCAACAGGCTCCCCTTGCTTGTTCACATAGCTGATATTTGGGATAACTCGTTCCTTCGTCCAATTTCTTGTGCCGTCCGGGTAATGCCCGTTATACAGCAAGCCCAGATTCTGAATCCCGCCAGTAGCATCCCCAGACCGCTGAAGACCGTAAGGCTCAGGCTGCACCGGTTGCGCTCCATCGATCAAGCCGTCCGCGCCGATAATCGTCACCTCGTCGATCATGCTCCATGCCCTCGGATGCATGGAGAACACCACTTTCACATACCGAGCGTACACGAGTCCTTCGGTATAATCGCCACTCTTGACGGCTCCAGTCTCTGCGCTGCCGTCCCATGTAAACGTCTCGATGTTGGTCTGATCGCCCCATAACAATTTGGTCGCATTATGGGACAATACGCCCCAGTTCACCTCATCGTCCGAAACGTAGAATGAAACGGTGAGCGGTACGAGCGTTTCATTGTTTGGCCAATCGTGCAGGAAACGCGCGTTCACCTCCTGGATTGTCTTTTGCTCACCTAGATCAAATACAACCGAACGGGATTTCATGTTGCGGTGGCCCACCCAGTTGCCGCTGTTACGCGATGGATCGGCAGCATTGCCGTCCGTCAGCTTCGTCCCGTCATCCGGGAAAGCGCCCTCCGGCTGTTCCGACCATGTGTACGTTTTCCCTTGAGCCACATTGTAGAAGTCGGTGTTTTCTCCGCTCGCCTCTTCCGCATACACGGACGATATCAACGAGAACAGCATGACCGGGACAAGCAGCAAAGCAGTCAAACTTCGTCTAGTTTTCACCTAAGCTCACGCTCCCTTTTTATGCATAATTAGTTCTGCTCCTGCTCCTGCAATTCTGCAAGCGCATCAAGCATGTTCAGAATGACGACCACAGCTTCAGCACGCGTCGCCGAGGCGAACGGAGCAAACCAGTTATCCCCGCGACCGTTCATTACTCCCGCCTCCTGGGCTGCTGCCACGTACGGCTTCGCCCAAGCCGGGATTTGATCCGCGTCCGCGTAAGAGAGCTCATGCCCTTCCACAGTCTTCAGACCCAAGCCGCGAACGATCATCGCTGCCAGTTCTGCTCGGCTAATCGAAGCCTTCGGTCGGAATGTCCCATCCGCATAGCCGCTGATCAGGCCGGATTCCAAGGCTTGCGCGATATAAGGCTTCGCCCAGGTTTGAATCGAACCTGCGTCCGCGAAGTCCAGCGAACTGTTCGCACCTTGCAGCTTCAACGCTTTGACCAGCATGACGACGAATTCGTCTCTGCTGACCGTCTTATTCGGCTTGAACGTCTCGTCGGTATAGCCCGCTACGAATCCAAGCTCAACCGCCCGTTTGATGGACGCTTCTGCCCAATGGCTAGCAATATCGTTCAGCCGAACCGTTGTCGATCCGCCGTTTTGGCCTTCTTCCAGATCTGGAATTACTGGAGTCGGAACCCATCCTCCGCCACCGGAGCTAGGCAACGCTTTGATTTTGATCTTGAACGTTTTCTCCGCGGATGCAGCTCCCTTGCTGATCGTCGCGGTCAGCACGACCTCCATGTCGCTGCCTGACGGACGTTGCAACAACTGTCCGTTGGCATTCAGATAGTCGGGCTTCGAGCTGCTCCAGACGATACGTGTGCCGAGCTGTCCTTTCTGCGGAAGATAGAAATTCGCGGCGATGCTTTCATTCACGTTAAGCTCGATCAGACCCATTACGTCTTCGATCGTTAGACGATCGCGCGCAACGCTCAGCCCTGCATACGCCTGCTCGGCCTCAGGACGAGACAGCTGGGCGGTTTGAATAGCCGTAGTCGCTTGCCCAATCGCTTGCTGAAACTGTGCCCAGCCCTCAGGTGAGTAATTGTCCTCCACGAGCTTGTCGGCCTCGATAGCCGTCAACAGGTCGATAATCGGCCGTAGATTGCCGAGCTTATATTCCTCGCCGTACACCTCAAATTCCTCAAAGGAATAGCCGAACATGGTAGCTCTGGACACGCCTTCGAACTTCACGTATCTGGCTGGCGTGCTTTGGAAGGTAGTCACGACGCGTCCCGGCTTGCCGTTAATCTCGCCGTTGTTGTCTTTCACAACGTTCGTCCAGTTCTCCTTGTCCTCGGACACGAGAATGCGGTACTTCGAACCGTAAGCCGTTTGCCACAAAATAGATACAGCATCAATGTTCTTCACTTCACCCAGATCCACCATGAACCAGGTATCGTCCACCCAATCGCTGGACCATCTGGTGTCCCCTCTGCCGTCCACCGCTTTGTCCGCCGTGTAGGACGAGGATTCCGGCTGCGAGGATTCGGCTTGCTTATGCAAAGCCAGATTTCCATGCAGGTCCACGTAGGTGTTCCTTACGATGAGTTCGTCAATCAGGCCTTTAAAAGCATTCGTTTCACTGCCGATTTTGGCTACTGGCAATACGAACGTTTCCAGCTTGGAGCCGTCTTTGAGAGTAGCCGTATACTCACTGCCGTTAATGAAGATGGAGGTCCCCGTGTCGTCGCCGATCATAATGACATGGGTCCAGCGATCGGTCGGCAGCTTATAATTGAATTCGCTGACGTAATTTTCTTTCGTGATGGCCAGTTTGCCGCTGCCCCCAATGTTGTATTTCAGCTGTCCGTCCGGAGATTCCAGCAGCACAGCTCCTTGCGGGTTGTCAGCGTCCGGTTTGAGCCACATGGACATCGTCCATCCGAAACCAAGCGTGCGCAGCGGCGTTTCCACGTAGCTGGCTCCGCCTTTGAGCCTTACTGCTTGCCCGAAGATTCCCTTCTCCGTGCCTGCATTCACCGCGTTCCCGTCAAAGCCATTGCCAGAACGATCCGCGAAGCCTTCGTCGAAAGTATAATCGAGCACGATATTGCGCTCATTGTCGACTTGAAGCTTGTGCGACTGATGAACACCCGGCGGGTCCACGTACTTTGCGGCATCCGCCTGGAAGCTAGCAAAGTTCCGATCGATGCGGTTGCCTCTCCACAGCTTCTCCGCCAACACTTGCATGGAAGGCAAGATCCGCTGATGCGAGTCCGCCATGGAGACGCCCTTCTCTACGGACACGTCGTTCCAGAGCGCAAACATGCCGCCTTTTACTTGCGGATGCGCATAAGGAAGCTTCGTCTCCAGCCAATCGTTAGGCTCCCATTCGTTGTAAATGAAATCGTAATTCAAATAGTTGCGGTACAACTGCGGAACGACATAGAGCAAGTTCGTGTTGGTATTGACAACGTCGTAGCCAAGCTCAATGGCCTGCAGGACGCTTCCGTACGGCTCATACCAGATGTCCATCGTCGCATTGTTGCTGACTGGCGTTGTGCCGTCGTATGCCGACAGACTGCCCCACAGACGAGCGCGATTGCCTTTGCTGTTAATGTGATTAAGCAGCATATCCGTGTAACTGCGGAACGCCTCTTTGTCGTTGCCGAAATATTCATCCGTGCCGACGTGCACGTCCGGGCCGACGAAGGTCGGATTGCTGCCGTCGAGATACTCGTCAAAGAGTTCTTTAATGAAGTCGAGCGTCTCTGGACGATTGATATCCAGCTGATTGTTGCTGCCCAACCTAGGGTCGTAAGTGATGAACGCGCCGGAATGGCCCGGCGTATCGATTTCCGGCACGACGTTTACGCCGTATTCCATCCCAAGCAGCTGCAGATCTCTGAATTGCTGCTTCGTATAGAAGCCGTCCTTGCTCGTCACTCCCGGGAATTTCTCGCTCTCCAGACGGAAGTAGCCGACATCGCCGACATCATCGTTCAGGTGAATCTGGAACCGGTTCATCTTATAGTAGGACATCAGTTTGACATAGTCCCGCAAAAATTCGATCGTATAAAACTTGCGGCCCACATCGAGCATGAAGCCTCGATCCACGTATTTCGGATAATCGCGCGATTGCCCCTTGGGCATCGTCTTATGATCGGCAGCGTGGCCAAGCAGCTGCAAGATCGTTCTCGTACCGAACATGACGCCCGTCTGATCGGAGCCAGCGACGGAAGCATATTCGCCTATATTCAGTTCATACCCCTCAGTCCCCAACAGTGCTTGCGCAGCATCCAGCACCAAGTAGATGTCCCCTGCTTGAGGTGAGCCAACCGTTACTGTCAGCGGCAGCTTCGTTAAATCAAGCAAGTCCTGCTGCAAAATGTCTGCCGTTCCCTGCAGAGCCACCTCATCCTCCGCGCGAATGACGATTTTCGACTTGTCCGTCAAGCGGAACTCGCCTGTTGCGCCCAGCCACTCACGCAAAGAAGGAATGACGGGCGGCTCCGGGTTCCGATCGCCCGTCTGCTTGAAGAGACCAGGCACGGTGACTAGCGCATTATCCGTTAAGAGATATGTCGGATCGCTGTCGCTCTGGATTTGCAGCAGCAGCTGAACCTGAGTATCGACTAGCGGCGCTTGGATAGTGCCCTGCGCATCGATCACCGGCAAGCTGTCTGTGTTCACCAACGACAGCGTATAACCATCCGGTACAGCGGGCAGATTCAGCTGAGTGTCTCCTTCGGAGACGACGATGCTGTTTTTGACCGCGTCCATCATAGGCGGCAACAGCGGTTTGCCTTTGTATACCTCAAATTCCCAGAAGGAGTATCCGTAATAGATACCCTCAATTGGACGTCTCGTTACTCCTTGAAACTTGACGTATTGCGCCAGTGTCGGCTCGAAATCGATCGTATCCTCGACTGGTCCGCGGGCGACGAGCACGCGGTTGTCCGCGAATACGTTCCTCCAGGTTACCGCATCGTCAGACACGAGAACTTGATATTGTTCCGCCGGAGTCTGCCAGTTGATGATGACTCTTCCGATTTCTACAGGCTCGCCCAGATCAACGTAGAACCACTGGTTATCCGTTCTTTCTGAAGACCAGCGGCTTGCATCCCGATTGCCGCCGTCGACCGCTTTCTCAGGTCCGAAAAAGTCTACTTCGTTCGACGACGAATAAGCCGTCTTTCCTAAAGCCAAGTTCCCTGTTGCGGCTTCGGACTTCTCCGATGAAACGGCAACTAAGATGAAAGCGATAACAAAAAACACTGAAAAAATATTCCTATACCGTAAACGCACTAAGATCCCCCCCATTGTTTATTAGCTCGAATTTTACTCCAGCTTACCGCATGACCCTCCATGCTCAACTCCTGCAGCAATTTTATTATAAGTAGGGGCATTCGTTTCTTCGATATACTTGTGTTTACAATCCATATACAAATGTGGACATTCGGCCTTCTACGGTGAATCAAGGCTAAGCAAGCCAGCATTTCGGTCATATCTGTTGCCAATTAATAGAACAAAATCGTGATCCTTTCGAAGAGTAGCGAAAAAGAAAAAAGCCATTTCAGTTGAACTGGCTTTTCTTCATGTTATGGAATATCGAAGACTAGACGAAGAACTATTTAGGCGTAAAATAGGCTGTCGAGACTTTCTCGACAGCCTGGCCATCACGATTTGTGATGGCGTTCCCTTCATATGGAGCCTAGATGTAACGACTCGCACATGCTCGTCTATCCGTCATGGGATGTCCGAATCTTTGATCAAATGGCTGACGAAGCGTATTCAAAGAGGATTTTTAGCGGTAGATTCAAACGCCGTGCTCCTCCGCATTCGCTCCGTCCGCGCGGACTGAACCCCGGGGTTCGCCTCAATAGGGCTCCACCAAAACAATAAAAAAACCACTTCAAGGAAGTGGTTTGAGTTATTGTTTTGGTGGAGCCTAGGGGGATCGAACCCCTGACCTCATCGCTGCCAGCGATGCGCTCTCCCAGCTGAGCTAAGGCCCCAAATGACGACAAGATTGATCTTAGCATACGGTCGCCAAAATTGTCAATCTTTATCTATCATACCGTTGAGCGGGTGTTTGGATAGCAGATTGTTAAGCTCCTTCATGAACATATCGATGTCCTTGAATTGGCGATAAACAGATGCGAAGCGGACATACGCTACCTCGTCGACGGGATAGAGCTCGTTCATGACGATGCCGCCGATATCGCTGCTGTCTACCTCGGCATGCGCCGTTGTGCGAAGCTCCTTCTCAACCTCGGATACGATGACTTCTAGGCGTTCTACTGGAACGGGACGCTTCTCGCAAGCGCGGATAAGACCGCGTAATATTTTGTCGCGGCTGAATTCCTCGCGGCTTCCGTCTTTTTTGATGACGATTAGAGGCGTTTCTTCAATCATTTCGAAGGTCGTGAATCGACGGCTGCACTTTTCACACTCACGTCGGCGACGAATAGATTTGTTTTCGTTAGCCGGCCTCGAGTCCAATACTTTTGTTCCGGCATAGTCGCAATATGGACATTTCATGCTGCGTTTTGCCTCCTTTCTTAGTTAGCAAGAGCCTTTGAAAAGGGCTCTTCTCAAATTAATTTAATTTCCAAGTAATTCCTGTAATGAAGTTTTGATTTTTGCACATAATACTTTTACCAACCGCAAGGAGGTGAACATACATGAGCGCATCCCGCAGCAGTAACCAACTAGTAGTACCACAAGCGACAGCTGCACTTGACCAAATGAAATTTGAAGTTGCTCAAGAGCTAGGCATCGCAATTCCGCAAGACGGATACTACGGCAACATGGCTACAAAAGACGCTGGCTCCATCGGGGGTTACATTACCCGTCGCCTAGTGCAAATTGCCGAGCAATCCCTTGCTGGTCAATACAAATAATGATTCATTACATGTTGTATGAATAAAGGATGCTTTGGCTGGGCCCGTCCAAGAAGCGACGGGCCTCCAAGGCTTCGTTGTATTTGCATATTTATTTGAATTCGTCAGAAACTCGGGTATAAATCCTTATACTTATTATAATAGTATATGACCCGCTGTACATAGTGCCTCGTTTCGCCAAAAGGAATTTCCTTCACCGAGTCTATTGTGCCATCCCACAAACCAGAATCAAGCCACTTCCTTACGTTGCCTGGTCCTGCGTTGTATGCGGCTATGGCTGCGATCTTATTATGATCAAATTGCTTATACAACGATTTTAAATACCACGCGCCAACCTCTATGCTGACATCTGCTCGATGCTTAAGCATATCTTCCGTTACTTCTGTAAAACCCGCCTTCTGAATCACCCAATCAGCCGTATCAGGCATAACTTGCATCAATCCCAAAGCGCCTTTTCGTGATTCCTGGCCTGTCCGATAGTTGGTTTCGCTCCGAATGATCGCTGCTACCAAATGCGGCTCCACACCGTAATTAGACGCACTCGCACGAATATCATCCTTGAAATGAACCGGGTACATCATTGCAGCCAGCCAATCCGATTTGAGAAACAAGATCGTTATGAGACCCAGCAGCAATACAAGCAAAACTCTTTTCTTAAGCAGCACTCTCATGGCAAACACTTACTTTTCCAAAATTGTTCGATCTGACGCTCCGTCTCCGCAAGCGTTCCACTATTGTCGATGACCCAATCCGCTTTTTCTCGCTTCTGCTCGATATCCATCTGAAGCGCTACCCGGCGGCGGGCTTCTTCCTCGGTCAAATGATTTCTTTCCATTAAACGCGTTTGCTGCACCTCAGCCGGTACATAGACAACCATGATCCCATCGTACAAATGCTCCTGCTTGGTTTCATACAAGAGCGGTATATCCGCTACGACTAATCGCTCCGGGAATTGCTCCTCATACGTATGTATGCGCTGCTGCATTCTCTGGCGTATAGCCGGGTGGGTGATCGCTTCTAGCTTCGCAAGCGAGGCTTTATCTTGAAATACGATCTCGCCGAGCGCTTTGCGGTCAAGCGATCCGTCTGCCGCAAGGACAGCTTGTCCAAACGTAGAGGCGATTGCCTCTAATGCTGACTCTCCGGGAAGGACAACCTCCCTTGCAACTTGATCGGCATCGACCAGCAGCGCACCACGCTCCACAAGCATTTTAGCGATAGTGCTTTTGCCGCTGGCAATACCGCCGGTTAATCCGATTTTCATCCATTTCACCTCAAATTATAACAGCTTCATGATTCCCATCATGATTAATAATATGCCTGGCAGCAAAGATAATGTTTGCATGCCTCTCCATGCGGAGAAACGAAAGCCAAAGCGGATGCCGCCTACTAGGAAAATCGCGCTCGCTGCGGCAATGGTTAGAGCGGTAATCAAGGAAGGAAGACCGATCAATGCGGCTCCAAGCCCTGCTCCGAATGCATCAAGCGATAATGCCACGCCGAGCATGACCGCCTCCGATGCAGAGATCGTTCCCGACTTATCAACGTCTGCCGCTTGCGGTGTCCGCAATATTTGGATCACTAATCCTAATCGCTTCAGCTCCACCATAACAACAAGCGCTGTACTCGCCATTTCTCCAGCATGCGATTGGACCTTGCTTTCAGCTATTTTCGCGCTTCCTTGACTTGCGATCTCTGCCGCTTCAACAGCTTCATCGTTTTGTTTTCCACGCTTTAGCTGCAGCAGCGCCCAGCCTCCAATTAAGATAAGCACACATGCACCAATCAGACGAGCAACAAACTCAGATAGAAACCCCGTTAGCCAACCTCCGACCTGCATCGACAAATAAATAATCAAGCCGGAGCAGCATGCAATAATAAACACCGACAATAGCGGAATGCGAATTCTTCGCAAGCCATAGGTCACACCAACGCCAAATCCGTCTAAACTAACGGCAAAAGCAAGAACTAACAGTGAAGCAACATGCGCGAACAATACTTTAGTCCCTCCCCGCACAAGCGGCTGCCCGGCTCACCAATGTTGCTGTGAGTAGTCATCCGCCTATTGTTCGTAACACATCTATCATATGCGGGGAGTATTTGTCTGTGCTTGTCGATAAGGAAATGCTGCTAAGCCTTTACTTTGTTCGGTATAGCAAGCGGCTGGCATTTGCTGCAAATATGCGTCCCTCTGCCGCCAACCGTAAATTTCTCGATAGGTCTTGTACAAGTCGGACACGGCTCGTCTTTCTTGCCATACACGAGGAGCTGATGCTGGAACATGCCCATCTCGCCTTGCCCGTTTACATAGGATTTGATCGATGATCCGCCTGCTTCAACGGCATGCGCGAGCGTAGCGCGAATCGCTTCATATAATCGCTTCCACTCGGCTGGCTTCAGCGTATTCGGCGTTCGTTCCGGATGAATCCGCGCTTGGAACAGCGCCTCATCCACATATATGTTGCCTAGTCCGACGATATGCTCTTGATTGAGCAGCAGCGGCTTGATCTTCGTCGCGCGCTTCTCCAGCTTGCCGCGCAGCGCTTCAAGCGTGAAGGATGGCTCTAGCGGTTCAATGCCCAGCTTATTTAGCGGCGGAAGCTCTAGCTCAGACCCCGCTTGGAACAGATGCATCGTGCCGAATTGGCGCACATCCTTATAACGCAGATCCGTACCGTCGTCAAAATGAAAAATAACATGCGTATGCAGCTCTATCGGCTCCTCGGAAGGAAACACGCCATAACGCCCTTCCATGCGCAGATGCGACACGAGCACAAGGCCGTCTAATATGATACGCAAAAATTTGCCCCGCCGCTCGACCGTTTCGATCGTATGCCCGACAAGCGCATCGGCGAACTGCTCGGGCTCTGCGGGCCTTTGTATAATACGCGGGAGTCTAACGGTTACAGATTGGATTCGTTTGCCCGCTACAAGTTCAATTAATGTTCGTCTTACGGTTTCTACCTCTGGCAATTCAGGCATTTCTCCTCACCTCAACAACCATTATACCCGAAACTGCCCGCCAGTGGGCTACTTTGCTTCATACCAATTGTCACCGTAGCTCATGTCCGCCTTAAGAGGAACATCAAGCTTAAGCGCCCCAGCCATGACCTCCGGCACTAGCGTCTTCATGATCTCAAGCTCCTCCTGCGGCACCTCGAATACGAGCTCATCATGCACTTGAAGCAGCATTCGGCTTTTCATCTTGCGCTCGCGCAGCGCGGCATCCATATGCACCATCGCTAGCTTAATGATATCTGCCGCAGTACCTTGAATCGGCGTGTTCATCGCGGTGCGCTCGGCAAAGGAGCGGATATTGAAGTTTGACGCTTTAATATCGTTCAGATAGCGTCTCCGCTCAAGCAATGTTGTCACATAGCCGTCACGACGGGCATCCTTGACGACATCGTCCATGAACTTACGCACGCCTTTGAACACCTCAAAGTATTGCTCGATAAAGTGGGCAGCCTCTTTGCGCGTAATGCCTAGGTTTTGAGATAGACCAAAGTCGCTAATGCCGTATACGATTCCAAAATTAACCGCCTTCGCGGAACGCCTCATGTTGGAGTCGACCTGATCGGCCGCTACGCCGAATACGTCCATCGCGGTTTTCGTATGGATGTCCATGTCGTTAATGAACGCTTCCTTCAGATTCTCATCACCCGAAATATGTGCGAGCACGCGCAGCTCGATCTGCGAATAATCGGCTGCGAGAATGAGCCAGCCTGGCTCAGAAGGAACAAAGGCCTTCCGAATTTGACGGCCTTCCTCAAGCCTGATCGGAATGTTTTGCAGGTTAGGGAATTGACTGCTTAGACGTCCGGTTGCGGCAATCGTCTGGCGGTAGTAAGTGTGCACCTTGCCCGTTTCCTTGCGAACCTCCTTGAGCAAGCCCTCCACATAAGTGGACTGCAGCTTCGAGAGCTGGCGGTAATGCAAAATAAGCGGAATAATCTCATGGTATGGAGCTAATTCCTCCAGCACCTCTGCATCGGTCGAATAGCCAGTCTTCGTCTTTTTCTTTGCGGGCAGTCCGAGCTTTTCGAACAAAACCTCGCCAAGCTGCTTAGGCGAGCCGATATTGAATTCCATTCCAGCAAGCTTGTACACACTGCTTATAATTGTCGTGAGCTGGCGCTCCAGATTGCGTCCAAGAGCCTCAAGCTCTTCCTTCTCAACCTTTATGCCGAGATGCTCCATGCCAGCAAGAATGCGGGACAACGGCTGCTCGATGTCAAAATATAGCTTGCTCATGCTGGTCCGGTTCAGCTCTTCGGTCAATAGCGGCACTAGCTGGCGAATGGCCTCTGCCTTCAGTGCCAAGTGCCGGTAAAGCGTCTCTTTGTCAGGCACCTTAAACTTCGCGCCCTTGCCATAAACGGATTCATCGGAAGGCAAGGTAGACAGCCCTTGCTTCTCATTAATTCCGCTAAGCGTTTGACTAGCCTCGGTAGGATCAAGCAAATATGCGGCCAACTGTACGTCGAATGCCGCTCCTTCGAAGCTGATTCCGCTCCATTTTAGCGCGAGCTCTACTTTATGCAGATCAAAGCCGTACTTCGGCTTGTCCGCTTGTTCCAGCCAAGCGCGAAGCTTAGCCGCGAAAGGAGACTTTAGAACAGGGAACGGCAGGGAAAACACTGCCTCCTCCGTAGCAATCGCCAGGCCGATCAGTTCCGCATGATGGGGGTTCTCGCCTATTGCTTCTACATACAAGCCGTTTTTGTCCGTTTGCTCAAGCAGTTGAACCAGCTTCTCAAGCGTATCAGCATCCTTTTCCGACTCGATCACATGGATATTGAGATCGGCAGCCGCAGCCTGCGCTTCCTCTTCCATATCGCCCGCTTCCGCGCCCAGCTGCAAACGCTCGATCAGCGACTTGAACTCGAGCTTGCGGAACGCTTCTGCCAGCTTCAAGCCGTCATAGCCGGCGTAACGAATCTCGTCAACGCCCTGCTCGATTGGCACCTCGCGGAATATCGTTGCCAGCCTTTTGCTCATCGTGGCGTCATCCTTGTGGTTCTCGATGTTTTCCTTCAGCTTGCCCTTCAGCTTGTCCAAGTTGTCGAGCACGCTCTCGACCGATCCATGCTCGTGCAGCAGCTTAAGCGCCGTCTTCTCGCCAACGCCTGGCACGCCCGGGATGTTATCCGAGGTATCTCCCATAAGCCCTTTTAAATCGATAATTTGCATCGGAACTAGGCCGTATTTTTCTTGAATGGCTTCTGGCGTGTAGAGATCGACATCACTGACGCCTTTGCGCGTAACCGCAATAGTCACCTTGTCGGATGCAAGCTGGAGCATATCTTTATCTCCGGTTACAACGACCGTATCGACGCCCTTCTCGTCAGCCGCCTTCGTTAGCGTACCGATAATATCGTCAGCCTCGTAGCCTGACAGCTCGAACTGTGCGATGCTGAACGCGTGAAGCAGCTCCTTAAGCACCGGGAATTGCTCCGATAGCTCAGGCGGCGTCTTCTGCCTTCCGCCTTTATATTCGGTATAGCCTTCATGGCGGAACGTCATTTTGCCGGCGTCAAACGCAACCAGCACATGAGTCGGGTTTTCTTGCTCAAGCAGCTTAAGCAGCATCGTTGTGAAACCAAATATCGCATTCGTATGCTGGCCTGCCGAATTCGTGAGCGGAGGCATGGCGAAGAACGCGCGGTAAGCTATACTATTGCCGTCAATTAGCATCCATTTTTCCATATGGGATCAACACCTTCTTTATGTAGCATTCATACCGATAAGTATACCACAAAAAGGGCTTTTCCCAAGCATCGCTGCCAAAGGAAAGCCCCATATGTTACTAAAAGTTGGACTTGAAAGCAGCAGGTCTTCCAAGCAAATAACCCTGGGCGTAAGCTATGCCCATTTCGCGAACCTTGGCGAGCTCCTCTTCGAGCTCGATGCCTTCGGCGATGATCGATATGTTCATTTTGTCAGCCAGCTGAACTAATGTATACAGAATATGTTCCTTCAATTCATCAAGATGGACGTTCTGAATGATCGAGCGATCAACCTTCAAATAATCTGGCCGCAGCTCCACAATGGATTGCAGAGACGAGTAGCCCGCTCCGACGTCATCGATTGCAATTTGATAGCCTTGGCTTCGATAATGCTCCAATGCCTTCTTTACAGAGCCAAAATCAGCAATGGAGCTTCGCTCCGTAATTTCGAATACAACATGATGCGGCGACAGTCCGTGCTGCTCCAGCAGGCTTAATGTCTTCCCAGGTGAGAAGCACGGGTCCTCCATAATTTGCGCCATGACGTTTATGAACAGCTTCTGTTTCGGCTTAAGCGTCTTGCAGCCCTCAATCGCCTTTTCTCTTGCCAGACGATCGAGCGAATAGTTTAGTCCCTCTTGGTCTGCAAAGTGAAACAGCTCCATCGGCCCTGGAAACCAAGTCTGGTCTAGCGTGCGCGTAAGTGCCTCGTAACCGAATACTTCCCCCTTAGGCTGCAACGAAACGATGGGCTGGTATACCGTATGAATAAGCCGCTCCCTTATTAAACGCTCGATGGCTCGCCGCTTCAAGCTGCGCTCCATAGCTCCGACTGATTGGCCGTGTAAGATCGCTCGTTTCATCACCTCATACCACAGCAAGCCATCCATGCGCGAATCGGCCGCAACAACTGCAATGCCTGCATGCAGCTGTCCTTCTAAACGCCTCCGGCTATGCTTTCCCAGCTCTTCCTTAAATTGAAGCTCCCATTCCTTCTTATGCTTATGGGCAACCTCAAGCAGCCAGCCCTCTAGAGTAGACTGACGTCCAGCAGGGAGTCGCAATTGAATGAACAAATCATCTCTCATCCATTGCATGCCCTCATAAAGCTGAGAATTTCTAAATGTAGCTGCCGTCTCTCGTTCGGCGAACACGCGCCAGCGCTCCTGCAAGGAGGGGATGCTGCTGCTCTGCTCGTCAGACCCGAACTGCCAAGACAAATAGATGATTCCGAGAAGGTCTGAGCTCTCGTTTCCCACGTCCTTTTTCTGCTCTAACTCTCGAAGTAGTCTCAATATCAATGCCGTTCCTCTCCATGAAGCATTCCTATTATTTGATCCTTTATATAGACACTGCCCTTTAATGCCTTTGCTTGCTTCTTCAGCTTTGCAGCCATTCTTGGAATATCCTCGCTCGCTAGCGGCACCTTGCCGTCCCAGATCATGAGCGATAGCGAAAGGGTAACGCCTTCCTGCTCGATGAGCTCGCCATTCCGATCCTCCACGGTTGTCACCTCGATGCCGCCGTAGAATGGCTTGATTCCTGCATCGAATCTTTTGATCAAGGCTTGGCATAGCTGCTCTGCAACGTTGGCATTCGTCACCACGATGAAATCATCCCCTCCGATATGACCGACAAAATCACCGTCGCTGCCGAGCAAGCTTTGCTTCTCGCACAATATTTCAGCTAAATAGCGGATAAGATCATCCCCTAGTCCAAAACCGAAAAAGTCGTTATACCATTTAAAATAGTCAAGGTCCGCATAGATGACGGCAAAGGGTGCACCCTGTCCGATGCGGCGGCGCAGCTCAAGCTGAATCTCCTCGTTTCCCGGCAAGCCTGTAAGGGGATTGGCTCCTCGAGCGGCCTCTGTCCGAAGCGTCGTTATACATTCCAAAATCGACCTTATCGAGGCTGCTCCTGCCATCTGGCCGTCCTTCGTTATGAGCACTACATCATATAGCTGCGAAAAATCTCTAGCCATAGCCAGCTGGGAAACCTGCTCTACAGGCAGCTGTTCATCCACGATAAGCGGCTGTTTGTTCATAATGCGCTCCACCGGCCTATTCCAATAAAGCGGAAGCCCGAATTGGCCAGCAAGCATCTGATGCAGCTTCTCTTTCATCAATATGCCGACCGGCCGCCCTCGGTCGACGATCACCGCTCCCTGCGTTTTGGCATTCGTATCGAATAAAAAAGCAACCTCCGATACTCTTGTCTGCCCAGAGATAATCGGAAACGGAACGGCTAACGCCCCGATACGCACAGTCTTGCTCTGAATACCAGGCGAGTGCAGCTGCCTTATTGGATCGCTGGCTGCAGCTAGCTGAGGCGCGATTGCACTATTACGGACACTTACCTCATTTCCATTACTTCGCTCTAAACCATTTAACATGCTTTTCTCCATCGCACCCAGCAGCATCCGGTAGATAACCGCTTCGGATGATCGGCCTGTTGCAGGCGGAAACGCAGTTGAGACGCCAATGGCGGCTTCCAGCTTCGTTTCCGCGTCATGCTCGCTCTCTCTTTTCGCCCCTGCCTTCCGCAGCTCCTCGGTTAGCCTCTCCACTGCTTGATCGGTAAGCTTGTCGATCGACTCATCCTGCTGCTTGCGATAAAATAAATAAAAATAATCCCACTCTAGCCGCTGACGCCAAAAGAGTCTCGGCTCTCCGCTTTCCCATAGCTGCAATGCTGATTCAGAAGCCGCATTCCCTGCTTGGAAGCGGACATAAATAACGCTGATGCCACCATCATGCCAGCGCTCTTTAATGCTGCGGATCATATCTCGATTGAATAAACCAATCCCAACCTCATCCATCCGAATCCCCTCGATCAACCATTGTCTATTTCAGTTGCATTATGAATGACTTTAACAGGGTTTTGTGAATGGAGATGCATAAAAGAATTAACTTTAGGTAAAATTCGACAAATCCATTAGTGCTTTTGGCCTGTAAGCACAAAAAAACCGTCTAAGCGTCACCGCTTTGACGGTTTTAAGTATTTTTTCGTGCCGATTATACATTCAAATCCGGTCTATTTCCCGTAACGAGATAAACGACGCTCTCACCGATGTTCGTCGCATGATCGCCGAACCTTTCCAGGTAACGTCCAACGAAGCTAAGCAGTGACGCTTGCGTGATGTTGCGTGGATTTTCCATCATTAGTGAGTAAAGTTCACGGGTGATCTGCCCGTACAGAGCATCCACTTGATCATCGTCCTTCGCCATTTTATAAGCCAAGTCCACATTTTCTTGAATAAATGATTGTATCGCTTCATAGGTCATCAGCTGAACGATCTCTGCCATCCGGGGCAAATCGATCAACGGTTTAATAAGCTGCTGGCCTTCTAGACGCAAGACGACCTTCGCAATATCGACGGAATTATCTCCCATCCGCTCCAAGTCGCTCGCGATTTTGAACGCGGACAAAATGCGGCGCAAATCCTTGGCAACCGGCTGCTGCGTCGCAATAAGCTTCGATCCGATTTCCGTAATTTTTTCTTCCATTTGGTTCAAGGTTGGATCATTTGCAATCACTTGTTTCGCACGGTTAACATCAACCGTCTTCAATGCTTCTATCGATTCTGCGAGCGCCTTTTCCACAAAAGTACCCATGTTGATAATCAGGTTATGAAGATGCTCAAGTCCTTGGTCAAACTCTTTACGCGTGGTCATCACAACGGCATTCCTCCTATAGGTTCATGAAACAAGCCCGCTCGAAAGTGCAGGCTGTAAAATAGGTGAAGCAGGCCTAGGCTCTATGAATAGACTATTTCAATAAGCTCGCTCAGCTTAGCCGAAGCGTCCGCTAATATAATCTTCCGTGCGCTGATCAGTCGGATTGGAGAACAGCTTCTCTGTATCCGAATACTCAATGACTTCGCCATTTAAGAAAAAAACGGTTTGGTTGGATACGCGGGCTGCCTGATGCATGTTGTGAGTAACCATTACAATCGTGTACTTGTCCTTCAGCTCTTGGGCAAGCTCTTCAATCTTTAGCGTGGAAATCGGGTCTAGTGCTGAAGTCGCCTCATCCATGAGCAAAATATTCGGATTCACAGCAAGCGCGCGCGCAATACATAGACGCTGCTGCTGGCCGCCGGATAAGCCGAAGGCGGAGCGCTTCAAGTGATCCTTAACTTCATCCCACAATACAGCGGATTTCAAGCTCGTTTCTACAATTTCATCAAGCTCGCGCTTGCTTGTAATGCCATGCAGGCGCGGTCCGTATGCAACATTGTCATAAATGGATTTCGGGAACGGGTTCGGCTGCTGGAACACCATGCCTACTTTTTTGCGAAGCGTCTCTACATCTACTTCATTCGAATAAATTTCTGTTCCGCCGATTGCAATGCCGCCCTCGATCCGAGTGCCTGGAATCATGTCGTTCATGCGGTTCAGCGTGCGAAGCAGCGTCGACTTGCCGCAGCCTGATGGTCCGATGAAAGCGGTGATCGCTTTCTCCGGTATCGTTAACGTTACATCCTTCAAAGCGTGGAAAGCGCCATAAAACAGATTAAGTTTGCTAATATTAATAAGTGCTTCCATATCGTTCTCCTCCTAAGTGTGTTCACTGCTTACGAATTTCTTTAGACGTTTTTTTGGTACTTGTTGCGAAGCAAAATAGCTGAGAAGTTCATTAGTAACAGCAGTGCGAGTAAAACGATAATACCGCTGGCCGCAAGCTCTTTAAACTCAAGCTGAGGCTTAGACAACCAGTTGTACACTTGAATAGGAATAACGGTAAACGAATCCTTGAGACCATTTGGCAAAAATGCGACGTAGGTCAGTGCACCGATCATAACGAGCGGCGCTGTCTCTCCGATTGCCCGCGACATCGCTAAAATGACGCCGGTTAAAACGCCGGGAAGAGCAGATGGCATAACCGAACGGGATACGGTTTGCCATTTGGTCGCGCCAAGCGCGAACGAGGCATCGCGGCGCGATTTGGGAACCGCGCGAATGGCCTCCTGTGCGGAGACGATAATAATCGGAAGCACAAGCAGCGTCATCGTTAATGCACCGGCAATGAGACTGCGGTCGAGCGATAGAAGACGAACGAACAAGGTTAATCCCAAAATGCCGTAAACGATAGAAGGAACACCCGCCAGCGTACTGATATTAAGCTGAATGATCCGAGTAATCCGGCCTTTCTTCGCATATTCCTCCAAATAAATTGCAGCTCCGACACCAAAGATGAAGGAAATCGGCGCCATAAGAAGCAGCATGTAGATCGTGCCTACGAGCGCTGACTTCATTCCGGAACCATCCGCTTTACGGGACGGAAAGTTCGTGAATAGGTCAGGCTGAAGGCGGGAAATGCCGTCAATTAATATATCTACGATTAACGCGCATAGCGCGAGAACGCCGATTGAGGTAGCTACGACGAACAGCATATGCAGCATCCAGTCCGTCTTCCGTCGATTAGCGATTTGCTTTCGGTTCGCGTCTTGAAATATGTTCATCTTAGTACTCCTCTCTGAATTTTCTTGCGATGTACTGGGCAAGAATATTGAGCAGGAACGTAATGACGAACAGCGTCATGCCGACCGCGAAGATCGATCCATACTCAACCGTTCCGTGCGGCGTATCTCCGAGGCTGACCTGAACGATATATGCGGTCATCGTCTGGATACTATCGAGCGGATTAGCGGTCATATTAGGCGTGGAGCCTGCAGCAACCGTAACGATCATCGTCTCGCCGATTGCACGGGAGAAAGCGAGCACGGCCGAAGCCACGATACCGGAAAAGGCAGCGGGTACGACGATTTTCAAAGCGACCTCGAATCTTGTTGCACCCAGCGCATATGCGCCGTCGCGCAAGCTGCGCGGAACAGACGACATTGCATCCTCACTTAGCGAGCAAACCATCGGAATAATCATAATGCCGACTACGATACCGGCACTTAGCGCATTGAACACGCCAGCGCTGTTGAAAATGCTTTGAATAAGCGGAGTTACAAGGCTAAGCGCGAAGTAACCGTACACGATCGTCGGTACGCCTGCCAGTACCTCTAGAATCGGTTTAATGATTTTGCGAACGCGCTTTGGCGCATATTCGGATAAGTAAATGGCGCTTGCCAAACCTAAAGGAATAGCGACTAAGCAGGCAATAAGCGTAATCATAAGCGTACCTGACAAGAGCGGTAGAACGCCGAAGCTTTTTGGAGGGATTAACGGCGACCATTTTGTCCCAAACAGGAAATCAAAAATCGGTATTTTTTGAAAAAACTGATACGTTTCTGAGATGAGTGTGACGACAATCCCTATAGTTGTAAGAACGGATACGGATGCACATAGAAACAGTAGGATTGGCATCAATTTATTCATGATGCTAACTCGTTTATTTTTAAAGTCATACAATTCCTTGCTTGCTGTTTGAGCCTTGCTGGCCGATTGAAGCCCTTGCGTTGGCATTGCGGCGTCCTCCTTCTTGCCTTTACAATTCGTTTACATATGATTCGTGAAAAATGTGATGTCTCGCAAGACACCACATTTTATCATCCAGCAGTTTGGCTGCTTATTGAATTTTTGCCGCTTCCGTCACGTATTGCTCATCAGGAAGAGATACATATCCAACTTCACCAGCGAATGTTCCAATGTTGTTGATATAATATTTCGTGAACTCTTTCACTTCTGGACGCTCAAGCTCTTTATTGCTTACATAGATGTAGAGCGGACGGGACAATGGCGCGTAGCTGCCGTCTTTGATCGTGTCATACGTTGGTATAATTGCACCTGTACCACCGTCAACTGGGACAACTTTCAATTTGTCTGCATTTTCTTCAAAGTAAGCAAAGCCGAAGTAGCCAATACCGTATTTGCTGCCTGCTACGCCTTGTACAAGCGCATTGTCATCTTCCGAGAAGCTAATTGCTTTATCGTTGCGGATACCTGCTTTATCAAGAATGGCTTCGTTAAAATAGTCATAAGTTCCGGAATCTGCACCTGGCGAGAACATGACGATCGGCTCTGCAGGGAAGGTATCGCGAACATCTTTCCAAGTTGCTACTGTGCTGCCTGTTACGAAAATTTTGTTAAGCTCTTCAACGGTCAAGTGATCGATGAAGTCATTGTCTTTGCTTACGACTACTGACAATCCGTCAAATGCTACTGTAAGCTCTGTGTATTCGATGCCAGCTGTTTTACAAGCTGCAGCTTCTTCTTCTTTAATCGGACGGGAAGCATCCGCGATTGCGATCTCGCCTGCGCAAAATTGCTTGAAGCCGCCGCCTGTACCGGATACGCCTACTGGAACGCGCACATCTGTGTGCTCTTTGTTAAATTCTTCAGCAGCCGCTTCAGTAAGCGGGAATACGGTGCTCGAACCGTCGATTTTAATTTCACCGGACAATTTTGCTGTTTCCTCAGTTGGAGCGTTTGTAGCAGCGTTATTCGTACTGCCTGTATTTGCCGAACCATTATTTCCGCCATTTGCATTGTTACCGCAAGCAGCTGCGAATACGAGTACCGCCACCATCGACAACATCAAGATCCCCTTAAAACTTTTTTTCTTTAACAACTCTACCACTCCTCTTTTTCGTATCTGCTCAGGTTGCCCCTGTGCCTCTTATACTAATGCTCGTTTGTAAACCTCGTATTCTGTTTTTGTAAACTCCATGTTAAAAATATGATTGCTGTAATTTTTTCATTTCGTCGGCAACATAAAGCGACTGTAAATGCGCCTTTTCGGATAAGGAGCCGATCTGCTTCGCGCTGTTTCGGTTGTTCGCTGCCGCTTGGAATAAACGATTAAATGCCTCTACCGCCTCATTGACATGGGCTTCGCTAGCTACGGTCTCAGAGCGGCCTTCATGAGCTAGCGTTGTCGTTTGCGAGATTGCTTGAACGATCGTCTTCGTTAAAGTTGTAATTTCGTTCGCGAATTGCTTTGTTTGGCCAGCCAGCTTCATCACTTCGCCAGCTACTACAGCAAAGCCGCGGCCGTGCTCTCCTGCACGCGCTGCTTCTATAGAAGCATTTAGAGCAAGCAAATTGCTTTGCTCCGCCAGCTCCTTGATTAACTGAGATACTTTGCTAATAGAGCCAGCCTCCGCCTGAAGCTCGTTCATCCGATTTTCCTGCATCTGCGAATTCGCGGTGATTGATTCAAACGCCACCATTACTTTATCTAGTTCGTTTTTCCCAGTGAGCGTCAAATCTACCATCTCTACCGACATGGCTTCTCCCTGCTGGGTTGACTCCCGAACGCTATTGACGGCTTGTTCGATTTCATTTACGCGCTGCTCAGCAGAGCGTATCGTTCTCATCTGGATATCAATGGCTTCCTGCTGCAGCAGTCTGGATAGATTAAGCAAATCGGATACAGTCAAAATGCCTGCGAGCCGGTCATTTAACGTTACAATGACACAATCGTAAAGCACGCTTTCATGACGGCTTAATGCGCTGTCAATAAGCTGCTGCGGCGCAAAATGATAATCGACCAGCAAAGGATTTGCATCCATAAGCTTCGAAATCGGCTTGTCGTCATACAAATCCGCGCTAAAGCGATGCCCCAGCTTTAAGAAGAAACGATTCCTCATCATCAGACCGATAGGAGCCCCTTGCTCCCCTATCACGACAACACATTCGCATTCTGGATGCTTTTTAAAAACAGAAATGGTCTCCCGGCATGTTTGCTCCGCTGTAATCGTTGGTGCCTGACGCAAAAAATGATGTAGACTCGCTTTCTGAACGGCTTTCGCTGCCGCGGGCTCTTGAGCTTGCTCCGCCTTACGCTTGCCATGTCCTTTCTTGTCCGCTTCTGCTTCTGCTTCTGATGCTACTTCTGAATCTGCTTCTGCAACTAATGCTTCTGCTTGCTGCAATTTTTCTCCGATAAGCGGTGCGTTCGGATCAGTACTCTCATTTTTCTCGTTTGCCGAGTGTTTTTCTTTCTCAAGAACAGTCGCTGTCACTCACCCTCACCCTTCCTACTTTTTCCTATAGCAATCACTATAGGTCGAAAGCATCAACAGGATTAAGCAGAAATGTTATCGCAATGTTAAATTCGACATTTTTTTTAGTAATGCAATTTAAAATGAATTTCAACACTTAATAGAGAGAGGCGACCAATTAAATAAGCACAAAAAAAAGCTGTGCGCAGCGTACATGATCCTGTACGTTTCACACAGCTTTTATTGAATGAAAAAATTATTTCGACTCGCGCTTCAGAATGCGGCAGCTATATGCTGCCAAATCCAAGTTAGCAGCAACAGCATCACCTGTTAGCAAATCGGAATAGCTCCGTCCGTCAAGGGTAACCGAAACCTCATTTGCGCTAAAGTTCGATACGAATACATAATCGTTTTTGCCGTCTGTCCGCAACTGAGCAGTCACGCTTTCCGGCAGCTCCGAATCAATCACTCGCTTGATTCCTTCTTGCTTCACGATGCTCGAGAGCAAATCAATTGTAAATACGGCATCATTGCGTGAAGCGATGTAATAAGCTTTGCCCGCACCCAATTGATTAACCGTTAATGCAGGCCTTCCAGCGTAGAAATCTTCCCCATATACCGCAAGCGCCTCTGCTCCTTCAAGATGGATGAGATCGCAAAGCTCGCGCGCTGTATACTCGCCGCTTAAGCCAAGTGCATTTCCGTCCTTCATGACGACGCGATTCGAATCATGATCATGCAGGGAATCGATTTCCTCGGACCATATGCCGAGCGTCTTCCGAAGCGGTCCCGGGAAGCCGGTCAGGAAGCATAAGTCGTTCTCGTCGACGATGCCTGTCCAATAGGTCGCCACAAAAATGCCGCCATTTTCAACGAATCGTTCAATCCGCTCGCCGACGCCTGGTCGAACCATGTACAGCATTGGGGCAACAAGCAGCTTGTAGGATTCAAAATCGCATTCCGAATCAATAATATCGACCGGCACGCCAAGATCCCAGAACGGGCGGTAGTGGCGCTTCGCCGTTTCTTCATAATGCAAGCCGCTATTGCGGGGACCTTGCGAATCCTTCACAGCCCAGCGGTTTTCCCAGTCATAGATAAGCGCAACCTCCGGCTTCACCGTTGTGCCGACTACCTCGCTCAGCTTCTCAAGCGTAGCGCCAAGCTCAGCAACGTCGCGGAATACGCGTGTATGCTCATGGCCTACATGGTCGACTACCGCGCCATGAAGCTTTTCGCTCGAGCCTCTGCTCTTGCGCCACTGGAAGTATTGCACCGTATCCGAACCATGAGCGACCGCCTGAAGCGAGGACAGCATATGCATGCCGGGACGCTTTACCTTGCTGATCGGCTGCCAGTTCGTCATGCTCGGCGTGCTTTCCATCAGCATGAACGGCTTGCCGCCGCCAAGCGAACGGAACACATCATGATTGAAGCCGATCCATGCCGCCTGCTCGCTGTCGTCTCCGCCATTGTCATGCCAGGTCGGGTACGCATCCCACGAGATAACATCAAGCAGCTCCGTAAATTTCCAATAGTTAAGCGGCTCGAAATCAAGCATGAAGTTTGTCGTGATCGGAAGCTCGGAATTTGCAGCGCGCAGCGGATCGATTTCTTGCTTGCAGAAATCAACCGTCTGGTCAGTCACGAATCTTCTCCAGTCTACGTTTTGACCGTGAACCGCTTTCTCGCCGCGACTAGTCGGAGATTCGACTTGGCTCCAATCGGTATACGTATGGCTCCAGAACGTCGTCCACCAAGCATCGTTAAGCGCATCGATCGTTCCGTATTTATTTTTCAGCCAGCCGCGGAAAGCCTCTTCGCAATAGGAGCAGTGGCATTCGCCGCCATACTCATTCGAAATATGCCAGCCAATGACCGCTGGATGATCGGAATACCGCTCAGCAAGCTTCGTATTCATGATCGTTACCTTCTCGCGGTAAACCGGCGATGAGAAGCAATGATTATGGCGAGCGCCATGCAGGTTGCGGATGCCATTTGGCGCAACGCGGAGCACCTCGGGATATTTTTGAGACATCCATACGGGACGCGCTCCGCTTGGAGTGGCAAGCAAAGCATAGATGCCGTTAGCAGCAAATTTATCTAGCAGCGAATCAAGCCACTCGAACGTAAATACGCCTTCCTCAGGCTCAATAGCCATCCATGCAAAAATGCCGACTGACATAACATTGCAATGCGCAAGCTTCATCAGCCTAATATCTTCCTCCAGCACCTCGGGATATTTCTGCCACTGGTCTGGATTATAATCTGCACCATGCAGCATTTGCGGTATTTTGGAACTTATCGGAGCAAATTTCATATTCAATTCAGCAACCTCCAGTTTAGTCTTGATTGTACCTATCTTTGGTTATACTATAATGATATTCATATTATATCTCGTTCTTCTAACCAACTATATAATAGTATTTTCGCATCACTTTCAAAATATGAACCTGGAGGCTGCTATTATCGACACGATGGTTTTTCCGACTTTGACAGAGACGGACACGACACTTCCGGTTTACCTCACCAGTATCGGGCATTGGAGCAATCAAGAGCCGATCGACCGCCCAAGCGGCTACCCTCATTTTCAGTGGCTGCAGGTTATAGCGGGAACAGGCGAGCTCCGCGTCGGCGATCAGATCATGACTGTTCGTGCCGGCCAAGGCTTCTGCCTTTTTCCAAACGAGCAGCATGCTTACTATTCCATTCAGGAGCCTTGGGAGATCATTTGGATGAGCTTTCGAGGGGACTTGTCAGACAAGCTGTTCAGGCAAGCAGGAATTACACAATCCGGTGTCTATTCTACTGCCGATCATGATATGATTGTTACCCATATGAAAAATATTTCCGCAATGACGCAGTCCGGCCGATCCTTTCTCGGACTTGAATGCTCTAAGCTTGTTTACATGTTTTTGCTCGATTTGATGAAGGTTATTCTTGTAAGCTCTCACTCGGTGGAGCAAAACTATTTGAAGCTTCAGCCTGTGCTTCAATATATTGAAGCGCATTACAATGAGCTGATTGCAATAAAGGATCTTGCAGGCTGTATTGACGTAACGCCGCAGTATTTATGCTTGCTGTTCAAGAAGGCGCTGAAAATGAGGCCGATGGAGTATGTGAACCGGGAGCGCGTCAATCGGAGCAAGGAGCTAATGTTCCGTGAGAGCGATATCAAAATGCACGAAATCGCACATCGCGTGGGCTTCGATTCACCCAGCTATTTCAGCTCTGTTTTCAAGAGGCATGAAGGATTAAGCCCCGAGCAATTCAAAAAAATACACGGCATGCGTTAGCAGCTTGTCTGGAACTAACAGCCGCCGACAGAGGTTGCTTCAGGTACTGTAAGAACACATTTGCGCTTACAGCGTCCAATCACATGTTTCTCAAAATTGCAGGAGGTTTAAATACGACTATGTCCGATAAAAAACTGATTTTTAGCGAGATTGACCGATACGCAGAGGATTTCCGTTCCATATCACGCTCCGTAGGCAGCTGTCCTGAGCTTGGTCATGAGGAGTTTTTCGCATCAGAGCTGCTTTGTACCGAGCTGTTGAAATACGGCTTCGAGGTTGAGCGCGGCATCCTTAACATTGAAACGTCCTTCATCGCAGTCTACGATACCGGCAAGCCAGGACCGACAGTCGGCTTCCTATGCGAATATGATGCATTGCCGGAAATCGGGCATGCTTGCGGACATCATCTTATTTGCTCGATGAGCGTCGCCGCTGCGGTCGGACTGAAAGCTGCGCTCGAAGGCAGCGGCATCGGCGGGAAAATCCGCATCTACGGCACGCCTGCCGAGGAAACACGCGGCGCTAAAGTTCCGATGTCCGCTGCCGGCTTATTCGATGATTGCGATTTTGCGCTAATGGCGCATCCCTACCATACCTTCGAGCAATCTGGAGAGTCACTGGCGATTGATGCGATCCAATTTGAGTTTCATGGCATAGCCGCACATGCTGCAGCGAGCCCCCATGAAGGCATTAACGCGCTTGATGCGGTGCTCCAGCTTTTTAACAGCATCAACGCGCTTCGCCAGCAGACACGCAGCGACGCGCGTATTCATGGAATAATCGACAATGGCGGAAAAGCGCCTAATATCATTCCGGACTACGCATCGGCAAAATTTTATATTCGCGCATCAACACGCACCTATTTGAAGGAGCTGTCCGCCAAGATGATGCGCTGTGCGGAAGGGGCAGCCCTGCAAACAGGCTGTACTCTCACAACCAACGCATTCGAGTTCTCTTATGACGAGCTTATTACGAACGAAGCTTTATCCGAGCAGTTCAACGCCAATCTCATTGACGCGGGTATCCGTCCGGAGCAGATCGAGATCGGCAAGGATCACGGCTCGCTTGATTTAGGCAACGTCTCCGTTCGCTGTCCGGCTATCCATCCTTTCGTCAAGGTTGTTCAAGACCGGCTGCTTCTTCATACGGAGGCATTCCGCGAAGCAGCAATGACGGATTATGCACTCGACGGGATGCTCTTCGGGGCTAAAATGCTCGCCGCCACAGCATTCGACGTATTTGCAGATCCTGCCCTGCTCGCCCGCATTCGCTCCGAATTCGAGCTGCAAACGAAGAGCAGGCAATGATACTGACTTCGCTCGTATAAGGAGGGCTGGCAAAAGTGAATAATTCCATCATCAATAGCCATGAGATTACTCAAATCTGTTTGTTGGCCGGCAAAATCATTTTGCAAAACGGCGGCGAAACCTATCGCGTCGAGGATACGATGGTACGTATAGCAGCTGCCTACGGCATTGAGAACTCACATAGCTTCGTTACGCCGACCGGCATTATTTTTGCCATCGACGGTTCATCCCAAATGACGAAGCTGATTCGAATCTCGGAACGATCGACCAACCTTCTCAAAGTGTCGTTAGTTAACGACATTTCCAGAAAAATAAGCACGGGCAGCCTTGCAGCAGGCGATGCGCATCGGCTGCTGCAGGAAATAGACACGAATGCCTTCATCTATCCTGCATGGCTAAAAGTGCTGGCTGCGGCTATTGCTAGCGGCTGCTTTCTCATTATGTTTCAAGGCAGCTGGCGCGACTTTATCCCCGTTATGCTGATCAGCGGCATAGGCTTCGGATTTATGATGCGGTTGCATCGAATCGTACCCATCAAATTTTTCTCGGAATTTATAACCGCCCTCCTCATCGGTACGCTCTCTGTGCTGTTTGTACATAAAGGGCTGGGGGTTGACTTGGACAAAATCATCATCGGCTCAGTCATGCCTCTCGTACCTGGCTTGCATATTACGGCTGCAGTCAGGGATTTGATGGCTGGGCATCTTGTATCGGGGCTGTCGAAGGGGGCAGAAGCCTTTCTAACCGCTTTCGCCGTAGGCGCAGGCATCGCCGCCGTGCTGTCTTTTTACTAATGAGATAATGGAGGTGCATCACGTTGATGATGCTGGAACAGCTATTCACGAGCTTCATAGCCTCAGCGGCTTTCGGCCTCATCTTCAACGTACCGAGGCGGACGCTTCTGCACTGCGGCGCGGTAGGCATGATCGGCTGGATCATTTATGTTTCCTGTACGCAGCTTACAATGGACGTCATACCGGCAACACTTATTGCCGCATTTGTTGTAACCGTGATCAGCCAGCTATTCTCTAAGCTTTACAAAACGCCCATTATCGTCTTTAGCGTTTCAGGCATTATCCCTTTAGTACCGGGCGGACTCGCGTATGATGCGATGAGGAACGTCGTTGAGGATAACTATGATATTGCGGTACAGCTGGCTGTCAAAGCTTTTATGATTTCGGGAGCCATTGCGATTGGACTTGTATTCTCAGAGGTCATTAATCAAATCATACGGAAGACCGAGCGTTAAAAAATTGTGGATTTGATCATCTGCTGCCAGGGAGGAGATTTAAGCATGCATCAGATCGTAACGCCTGACGGCCGAATTAACGATGAGAAAATATGGCGGAGAGAGCCGCTTTATAAGGGGATGAACGGAAGCTGCGTCGAACGGATCTATGTTACGCCTTCCGATACGCTTATCTTCAAGCCGCTCACGAATAATGATCAATTAGGCAAGGAAGCATGGGTATATGAGCATATTTTGCCAGCCCTTCCGCCTATCTATCCCCAATTGCTTGCCAACTCATCGTCTAGTGATCCCTCATCCCATTGGCTCATGTTTGAAGATCTAGGAACATTGAAGCATCCTTTCGACGAGGCTACGGCAATCGGGTTAATTGCCTACATAGCTAGCTGGCATTCGCTTCCGGTCAGCCACTTGCTTCAAGCCCCGCTTCGCGGACCGAAGCCTGAAGCTAAAGCAATACTTGCAGAGCTGCTGCATCGCGGGACCCACCCCTTTGAGCTTGCAGCGCAGTGGCCAAGTATACCAATCCCTTTACTAGAGTCCTTATTTACCGTGCTCCAGCAAGAAAGCTTCGCATCGGATGATCTTGTGCTCTCGCACGGCGACTTGCATCTTGGCAATTATGCTAAAGTGAAAGGACAAATCAAAGTGCTCGACTGGGAGCATGCACATCTGAACAGCCGCTATTGGGACTTGTATCATGTTATTGATCTCTCTCATCCCACTTTTCCGAAGGAGATGACAACAACGGTACGCGAACGTTTGCTGGATCAATATCTCCTGTTGATTGCGCAGCAAGGCAACGGTACGCACGCACCCGACTTTAAAAGGGGTTATTATGTATTTTCATGCCTTTTCTCGCTATGGATGATGAAGCTTATCGCAAGTGACATTCAAGCGAACAAAGGTACATGGCCAATTGACCAATTAAAGCAGCAGCTTGAAGAGACGACAGCTAATCTCCTGCAATGCGCTAGAAGCCTACAGGTTTAATCCGCGCCATTATCTTGAATCGCATATCTTGCGCGCAATATTTCTGCCATTGTGAATATCTGCTCAGAGGTCGGAATGACCAGCTTCTCCTCCGCTTCCCTCATGCCCGACTCCGTCTGCCGAGAGATGATGATTCGTTTGACGGCATTTGCAAATGCCCCGCCAGCGCCAGAACCCAGATTCGTCAGCTGCTCCAAACTAGCAGTGCTCTCTTCGGTCACCGAAGGATACTCGCTATCGCTTTTCCCCTTCGCTGCTTTGTCGTAGAATGAGCGAACGAAGCTTGCCCGCTCCTGTCCCCGGCCCTCCGCTACAACAAAGGCTTGCACAATGTAGGCATGCGTCTGCCGCCGCTGCGCGATTCCGCAAAACTTAAAGCCGCCAATGCTCAAATCAAATTCGCCTGGACAATACGCTCCCTGAATTTCGCCCTTGTCCACTTGGCAGCCAGTCTCCTTCAACGCTTGGCGAATCAGGCCATACATCCTCTCGAAATCATCGTGAAAATGAAACGAATCCACATTTGGCTTTGGCATAATGAGCGAAATATTAATGACACCAAGGTCAAGAGGTACAGCGGCTCCGCCTGAGTTGCGGACGGCTGTCGACCAGCCCTGCGTCTGCAGCAAGCGCTCTGCTTCCGCAGCACCGGGCAGCCTGCTATCTTTAAGCCCCATGACAAAGCCTCTCGGATGACGCCATATATGGCAAATTGCAGGCCCGCCCTGTCCCGTTCTTCTGCAAAGCAGCTCATCCAACGCAAACGGATATAACACGTCCAGCTCAGCTACCTCATTCATCCGATCCAGCAGCAATATATTATCTAATCCTAAATCTTTAATCGAATCCTGTTCCATTTTTCTCCGTCCAGCCCTCTCATGCTTATCGTTCCGATTACTTGCTCAACATCTATTTTACCGATAACCGAGCGTTCCTGCATCTTCTATCCCACTTTGACACAATATTTGACAGAGGAGTAGAACAATACCGTTTAATTGCAATCCTCCTTATTGCTAATGACCTGCGCTTTCACTACAATAAGGATATTGTCATGCAGCGCCAAGGGGGAAGCAATAAAATGGAAGCCTTTAATGAAAAAGTCGCATACGAGAACCCATTGCTGTCGCTGCGCATATTTCAAACCGAGCGCAATCTTGATGGATTTACAAACTGGCATTATCATAAACAGCTTGAGCTTCTGCTCATTCTTGAGGGTAATTTGGACATTTATGTAGATGAGGAATGCTTCCATCTTACGCCAGGAGATGTAGTGTTAATCGGAGCTTCCGAGCTTCATCGCGATCGCAGCCACAGCACGCTCGACTATATCGTGCTCCAATTTGATCTTGAGCCTTTTTTTGATCAAAGCACCATCCCTTATATGCGGTATTTCTCAGAGACGCAGCTGCCGCTTAGCAAAGCGAATTACATTTTCGAGGAAAATAGTTCTGTTAAACTGCAAACCGCTTCATGCATACAGCAGATTTTGAACGAAGCAACCCGCAAGGAAACCGGCTACGAGCTCGCCGTCAGCATTCTCATCAGGCAAATATTGCTGCTCTTGCTTCGTCATGACACGCGCAAGGTGCTGATCGAGCAGGATAATTTTGACCGGATTCGCCTTAAGCCCGTGCTTGATTATATTGAGAATCATCTGACCGATCGGATTCAAGTGGAGGAAGTTTGCAAAATCGCGAATATGAGCTATTACTATTTCGTCAAATATTTTAAGAAAACGATCGGCTTATCGTTTACCGAATATGTGAACTATCGCAAAGTGAAATGGGCGGAGCGGATATTGCTGACGAAGGATTTAAGCATTTCGGAGGTTGGCGAGCGAATTGGGATGCCGAATATGGCGCATTTTTATAAAATGTTCAAAAAATATAACGACTGCTCGCCGAAGCAATTCCAGCGTAAAATGCTCGTCTGGAATCGGCAATAGCCAGCCTATCATGCCTATTAAAAAAGCTCGTCCGCCCTATAATTTCGGGGTAACGAGCTTTTTTGGCATTACGAGTTTGTAGCCGACGCCGCGAATGGATTCGATTTGGACCGATTGCTGCCCAAGCTCCAGCTTCTTTCTTAGCGAGCTAACATGAACATCAACCGTACGCTGGCCGCCGATATAATCGAAGCCCCACACGACGTTCATCAGATCATCCCGCGTAATAACCATCCCCGGGCGCTGTACGAGATAAAGCAAAACTTCGAATTCCTTCGGTCTTAGCGGAATAGCATCTCCGTTTAATATAACCTCATACTTCTCAGGGTAAATCGACAGATCACCGGCTGTTATGACCTTCTCCGTTGATTCAATCGGCTTGCTGTCATCCAGCTGTGTCCGGCGCAGTACCGCAGATACGCGTGCAAGCAGCTCGGCAACGCCAAATGGCTTCGTAATATAATCGTCCGCGCCATGCTTCAAACCTTGCACGACCTCTTCCTCTGCATTGCGAGCTGTCAAAATAATGACCGGCGTTCTGACGCCGTTCTGACGAAGCCGATTCAATATTTCGAAACCGTTCATGCCAGGCAGCATGATGTCGAGAATGACCAAATCGAAACTGCGCTGCAATGCGGCTTGCAAGCCTTCCCCGCCATGATCGATAACGGTCGTTTCATAGCCCTCTTGGGTCAAGTTGTACGACAATAGTCTTGCTAATGTCGGTTCATCTTCAATGACGAGCACTTTGTGCGACATGTTACCCCATCCCAACCTAGCGAATGGCAGCGTTATTCACGCTGCATTCGCGTATTTATAGCTTAGCTTTTAAAGCTAGTTTATCATGGTTTCGTAAAGAATAGGTAAATCTTTTTTCTATTGCAGGACAGGCAGCTCAATCGTGAACGTTGAACCGACCCCTACGGAGCTTGATACGGATATCGTTCCTTTGTGAAGCTCCACGAGATGCTTGACGATAGAGAGACCAAGCCCCGTGCCGCCTGAGCTTCTCGAACGCGCTTTATCCACACGATAAAACCGTTCAAAAATGCGCGGCAAATCCTTTTTCGGAATACCTATGCCTGAATCGGTAATTTGGATGCGAATGTGATCGTCGCCAAGGCCTTCAACCTTTAAGGAAACTCGGCCGCCCTCAGGTGTATAGTTGATGCCATTGGAGAGCAGGTTCATAATAATTTGGCGCAATCGATCCTCATCAGCCTCTACATACAAGCCCGGTTCGATGCTCATTGAAAGCTCGATCCTCTTGCGTGAAGCCTCAGATTCCATAAGCTTTATGGATTTGTCTACAAATGTATCCACCTCTACTGGCGAGAATACGAGCGGAACGCGACGCGACTCGATTTTGGACAGCTCCAATATATCTCCGATCAGCCTGTTAAGACGATCACTTTCATCATATATAATTTGCAAGAATGAACGGGCAGTTTCCTTATCGTTAACCGCGCCGCCAAGCAGCGTTTCCGCAAAGCCCTTGACTGCCGTAATTGGCGTTTTCAGCTCATGCGATACGTTTGCGACAAACTCGCTGCGCATCCGCTCCAGCCTGCGAATAGCCGATACGTCCTGCAAGACGAGCAGCACGCCGGAGAAATCATTTCCTTCAGGATGAATCGGCACCAAGTTAAGCTCAAGCAGCCTCTCCTCAGGGAAATAGAACGTAATCTCCTCACGCAAATGCTCCTTGCTCTTAAGCCCTTCTTGGATCATTTGCGAGAGCTCATACTGCTGCTTCGCTTCGGCAAAATGGCGACCGACCAGCTCGCGTGCGGAGAAGCCAAGCACTTCCTCGGCGCGTCTGTTCATTAGCACGATTTTGCCGCCGCGATCGATCATGACGATACCGTTGATCATATTATCCAGCACGCTCTCGAGCTGATTCTCATTTTGCTGAATACGCGTCATTTGAACGAGAAGGCTGTCTGCCATCGCATTAATAGCGTTGCCAAGCTCGCCAATTTCATCCTGCTTCGCAACCTTTACACGGGCGCGATAATCCATGTTTTTAATCCGTTTCGCGACCTTCGTAATTTGCTCCAACGGCCTTGTCAAACCTAGTGCAAGGCGATAGCTGATTACGGCTGCGATTAAAAATAGCACGAGCAAGCCAGCCGCCAGCACCATCGTCAATTTGTGAATGCTTTCCTCAACCTCATTCAAGCTCATGGCGAGTCGAATGGCATCTGGCGCTTGATTCGGTATGACCTTAACTGGAATGGCTACGTACATCATATTTTGCTTAACGGTTTCACTAGCCCTTATCGCTCTTCCGCTTCCTGTCTTTAACGCTTCTTTTATTTCAATTCGGTCAAGATGGTTGTCCATCTCCTTCGGATCCCCATCCGAATCGCCGAGAACGACACCATCATTGCGGATGAATGTGACGCGCGCGCCTGTATAGCGCTTGAGCTCCTTTGCCTCATCCGAATAATAGTTGTACAACGAAGATAGTTCACCTGATTTCCATTCCATTTTTGCCGAAATGATCTGCATCTCGCGAACCATATTGTCTTCAAGCGCGTTAATATGGTTTTCTTTAAACGTTTTGACCATAAATAGGCCTGCTGCACTCACCGATAATGCGATCATCGCGATCATAATGAGCGTCAGCCTGGTGCGAAAGCTGTTCATCCGGTTCACTCCCTACTGCGTTTGGTCAGACTTTATACCCATTAAAGCGGTGTTAACATACAACGTTTATCGTACATGCGGCACTGCAGTTTCGCTAGACCTGTTTTTGTTAAGTTTTTGTAAAACATAATGATGCACAGTAGCTAGCGGCTGCTGAATCAGAATCGACAATACGACGGGCACCGCAGCAAGCGGGCTGAAATAGCCAAGCGCAAGCACGATGCCAAGCGAAATATTGCGCATCCCTGTTGCATAGGATACCGTCACCTGCTGCTCGTTATTGCGAAGATAAGCCGTTCCGATATAGCCTAAGGCATAACACAGACCAACCAGCACAACAACAAGCGGCACGAGCAGCACCATATCCTGCTTCAGCTTATCCAGATGAGGCGCAATAGCTGATGCATTCAGCGAGACGACCGCAACGAAGCATAGCTTGGAGAGGGGTGATGTAAACGGCTGAACGACATGCTGAATACGTCCCTTGCTCATTTGATTAAGTGCAACGCCGATAATGGTAGGAAGTACGATAATAATAAGCAAGTCAATAATGATGGGCCCTGCCTTCACCTCAACCGCTGAGTCAAAAAACAGATGAATGCCGGCTGGCACAACTAGGGGACTAAGCGCTGAATCCAGCACCACCATCGCCAGCATAAGCGGAACGCTTCCGCCTGACATCCCTACCCAGAGAACCGTTGAAACGCCAATTGGAATAATAGTAAACAAAACGAGCCCAACGACATATGGAGAATCCGCTCCGAATACGAGCGTGCCAAGCGCGTAAGCAGCAAGCGGGGACAGCACATGTGCAATTACGAAGGTGAGCACCATAATGCCTGGCCTCTTCATCACGATGCGCAATTGTCCCAAGCCGCAGCCAATAGCCATCGTTAACGTTACATATGCGAATAAGTAGGGAACTGATTTTATGTAGGGCTGAAGCTGCGAAGCGAATATAAAGCCAAGTATTAAGGAGCCTGGAATAATGATAAACATCCATCGTTCAAAATGCCGATTAAAGGCCAAACCAAATTCACGCATGCCATTTCCCTCATTTACCTTGTCTAGTCGATTTTGTACATAAGCTTTATAATAGCATAGACACTCCTGTTCATGAACGGCAACTCTCGAATTAATCGCTGGCAAAGGAGACCATGATGAAGAACGGTAAATTCACCAATACGATCATTCGTATGCAATACGTGCCTAGATGGAGCGAATACGCGCCTCGTTTCGAGGACAATGCCTCTACCCACAGCTTTAGATGCGCTGCTTTGTCTATTCTAATTGGGATCATTGAGGAAAAGGTATGCAACGAGCCGCTCGACAAATTAAAGCTGCTCGCCAGAAGTCTATGGGGCGATTTAAATAACACGGGAACCGGCTCCATTAAGCATGTCACCAAGAAAGAATCGCTCGTCATGAATCATATTCGGCACTTCGAGGCGGAGCTTAGCAAAGAAATTGTTTCCTACCTCTCGAAGTCGCTTCAGCCGCAGGCCTATGATTACATCGTTAATGCGCAGGATGATACGCATATTGGAAGGCTCGTTGATGCAATTGATACGCTGGATGCTTATCTGTATTGTCACCGGGAATCCAAATACGATACGAACCCATTCTTCCATGCGAAGCATAAGGAGCTTAGGCAGGCTCTGCTTGATACGAGGCTTGAATCCATCGAGTGGCTGCTAAGTGAATACGACAAGCAGGACGGCTTCTATGAATTTATTCAATACATCGTCAATCTGGATACGGTAAAGCGCTGGAACGGCAGCTATAACCTCGTTCCAGACAATGATGCCACACATTCCTTCCGGGTAGCCTCCCTTGCCTTGTTTAATGGCTTACTCGAAATCGAGCGCTTCGGAAATACGAGCATCGATCTTTATAAGCTGCTGGCCAAGGCTACGCTGCATGATTTGCCCGAAGCGTTGTCCGGGGATGTGGTCGCGAACTTCAAGCACAACAATCCAGACATCAAGCATGCTTTCGAGCAGTATGAGAAGGAAACTGCGCGTTTTATGATCAATAAGCTGCCAGCGATCTTTCACGAAGACATGATCGAGTTTATTGCGCACAGCAAATCAGATGATTATGTCGGCGAAATGGTTGATATTGCAGACAAGCTGGACGCTTTGATCAAGGCCAGTCTTGAGATGCGCAACAATCCTCATTACGCGGACACCTACTATAATCAGCTCATAAAAATCCAGCATCGCTATGAAAATCCATGCGTTATTTTTTTCCTAGCCTATATTTTGCATGATTTGACCTATTCGAACCTAATCGGACAGTAGCAGCTGCAGTGGAGAGCATCTTCTGCTGCATTTTGTACAACAGAAACCTGCCATAATTAGCAGTTATCGGAGCTATATTGCAGAATTGCAGCAAAAAATGCCTACCCACTCCAGATTGAGCGGGTAGCAGATGATTCTGCTGTATAAACTGCAGTGTAGCTTTCTATTTTCGGTTAAACCAGCTTTTCTGTTGTACTAAGTGCAGTGTAGGTAGATGTTTGCGCGAGCCTGATCGGACAGCAGCTGCTGCTGTGGAGAGCATCTTCTGCTGCACTTTGTACAACAGAAACCTGACATAACTAGCAGATATCGGAGCTACATTGCAGAAATGCAGCAGAAAATGCCTACCCACTCCAGATTGAGCGGACAGCAGATGATTCTGCTGTAAAAACTGCAGTGTAGCTTTCTATTTTCTGTTAAAGCAGTTTTTCTGTTGTACAAAGTGCAGTGTAGATGGGTGGTTGGGATTGGTGGTTGGGATTGGTGTGCTGCGTTACGATAGATGGTACTCTGTCATGCTCTGATTGCACTTAAGTTCTACTCAGACTCTGTTCGGATCGTGCTTATGATGTGTTCAGTTGGAACTCAGATCGTACTCAGATCGTACTCAAATCGTACTTAGATCGCACTTAGTTCACACTTAGTTCACACTTAGATCGCACTTAGATCGCACTCAGATCGTACTCACATCGTGTTCAGCCCGCATCCGACTCATTCGAGGTGAATTTAGCGCATCTACCTCTACCATTAAAAATAAACCCTCACTTGTTCGCTCCCACAGCCTTTCCTAACCGCTGACACTTTACAGTGCAACAAACAAAAAAAGACCGCGAGTATCATTCACTCGCAGTCTAAAAACCATTACCCTACCCAAGCTAGCTGCCTACAACCGCGCTCCAGCCGAATGGATAAGCAGCCGATATTTCAAGCGGCAGCTTGCCTACAGGCTTCAGGTCGCCGAGCAGTGCTTTCGCTGCTGCAGCAAGCGCCAGCGGTCTGCATTCATACACGGCAACATAAGCTTTCACCTCTGGATAAAGCAATAAATCGAGCGGATTCCGAACCGAAACGGCTACCGTTCGCTCAGGAGCAAGCCTTACGACTTCGCGCGCAATATCGCGCTCTAGCGGATGTTTAGTTGCATCGTAGGTGACTACGATAATCTGCGCGAAGCTATCCAAACCCACTAGCGGATTGTCACTGTTCATCCGGCGCTCCACCACATTAGCCCCGTATTCGCTGAGGAACTGGCCTAACGATCCATCGCCGGACAGCATTTCGTCTGCTACTGATACAGGAACGATATCAGGCCAAAGCACAAGTGTCCTTTCGCTGCGGCTCAAAGGCAGCAGGCCGCCTTCATTTTTCACCAACGTAACCGAAGCCTCACTCCAGCTTCTCGCTACCGCTTTATTCGCATCCGTACCGATCGCCGGCTCAACCTGCTCCCACGGCAGCAATGGCTCTTCCAGCTCGAGCTTTACCTTTAGCGACATAATCCGGTCAAGCGCCTCGTCAATGCGAGCTTCGGGAAGCTCGCCATTCTGAACAGCAGCGATTACCGCTTCAAGTGCAGCCCACTGCTTCTCGAACGTATGGCTAATAAGCACCATATCCGCTCCGGCTTGCAGCGCTTTAATCGCACCCTGCTCTGGACCATAGGTTTTATCGATTGCGTCCATCTCTAGGCAGTCGGTGACGACGATGCCGTTATAGCCAAGCTCTTTGCGCAGCAAGCCTGTAATGACCGGCTCGGACAAAGTCGATGGTACGCCAGTCGGATCAAGCGCTGGCAGGCAAACATGCGCGGTCATGATGCAGTCCGTCCCAGCATCTATTGCCGCCCTGAACGGCTTTAGCTCGATTGCTTCCAACCGCTCGCGCCCATGGAGCAATATAGGCAGAGCATGATGGGAATCAACTGCCGTATCTCCATGTCCCGGAAAATGCTTGACAGTCGCTGCTACTCGGGCAGACTGATAGCCAAGTACGGCTGCCGCGCCAAGCTCTGCTACCACATCCGAGCGGTCGCTATACGACCGAACGTTAATGACGGGATTGTCCGGATTGTTATTAACATCCATACATGGCGCATAATTCATCGTTACGCCAAGCTGGCGCAGCTCCTCACCGCATACGCGCGCCGTTTCTCTTGCGCCTTCCGCAAGGCCGGCCGCTCCAATTGCCATATTGCCCGGCATCAGCGTTACGCCGTCAACCAGTCGCGCCACCATGCCGCCTTCCTGATCAATCGCAACGAACAAGGGCGGCTGTCCCGCTTTGCTTGCAATGCGCTGAAGGTCGCCGCTAAGCTTATGTACCTGCTTCGCATCCTTTACATTGCGCGAGAAATAGATCGTACCGCCAATGCCGTTCGCTTCAATTAACTGCTTAATTTGCTCGGTTGGCTCGTAGCCATGAAACCCAAATACAAATAACTGCCCGATTTTCTTATTCAAGCTCCAGCTTCGCCATTCGTTCTCTCTCGTCATTACCTTCCCCATCCCCTCAGCACTTGAAATTTCCATACGCAGCCCAACCGCAAATTAGCAATTGCCCATGTTATCCTGCCGCCTGCTGCGGAAGTCCGTCGGATTCTCACCCGTATATTTCATAAATACCTTCGTAAAATAACGCCGCTCCGCATACCCGACTTCCTTCGCGATCTGCGCCACGCTTTTTGGCGTATCTGCCAGCATCGCCTTCGCACGCTCCATCCGCTGACGCGTTACATATTCGATAAACGTTTCTCCAAACGTTTGCTTAAACAACAGGCTGAAATAAGACGTGCTAAGCCCAACATGCGTTGCTGTCTCCTCCACGCTAAGATCGCGATAAAGGTTGCGGTCCAGAAACGCTTTAGCCTCAGTCATCGAGCGCTCCGATTGCTTCTTCTTATCCATCGATTTCTCGGAAACCGCATTCGTAACCTGACGAATAACCGACAGCAAATCCTTGATCCCAAAACGGCGATCCAGCCTGCGCCACAGCATATCCTCCTGCTCGCGCGTGAAAACCCCCATCTCCTTCATCTCCCGCATGAGATGCAGCACGAAGAAATGCAGCAGCGGCTTAACACGATTAAGCGAGGGCTCGTTCATTCGCTGCAGCAGCTCGGCAATGCCATTAAGCTCGGAGTCTACCCCTTTTGTGTCGCCGCGCTTGACCGCTCCGATAATTTTTTCTGCCGTTTCCCAAAATGCTTGATCCGCTTGCGATGATTTTTGCTGATCGGACGGATAGAGCGCAATGACGTCATGTTCCGGCGTAATTTGCATCCCCTGCTGAACCTGCTTATAAGCGTGGGATAAATCGGCAACCGCTGCAAAATTCCGATATATGCCTGCAAACAAAGAAAGCTTCACATGGCTCTTTATCGCGTCCAGCAGCATTTCGGCCCAGGTGTTTATGAGCGAAAAGTTAAACTCCGCCGTTTTCTCCACTTCAATAAGCACGCACCATTCGCCATCGCGAATTTGAATGACGGCATGATGCAGCCCGTTTTGCTGCAGCTTCTCGCGAAGCACGTTGCATACGGCAAAGTTCCACAGTTTGCGTTCCTTATCTGACCAATCGCGCCAATCCTTCGTTTTCTCTGAGCTGACGTCCAGATCAAGCACAATTAAGACGAACTGCTGCTGCTTCAGCTGCTGTTCATCGCCGGTCAATAGCCAGTTGTCTGCGGTAACATCGGTGTAGTCCATAATGATGTCGTACAAAATCTTCTCGCTTGCCAGATCAATCATTCGGCCAAGCTTCTGTTTTTCCTCTTGCTGCTGCTTCTGCCTGCTTCGCTGGCTCGACATCACTCTGGCAATGACACCGGTTAACTCATCGTACGGAATGGGCTTCAAAATATAATCATTGACGCCGAATTGAATAGCCGTTCGCGTATACGCAAAATCCTGATACCCCGACAGCATAATAATGTCGCAAGCCATCTCTTTCTCGCGTATATGCCGAACCAGCTCCAATCCATCCATTACTGGCATCCTAATATCGCACAGCAATAAGTCAAACGTTTGCTGCTCCATCAATTCCAGCGCTTCGACGCCGTTTTTGGCCGTACCGCCTACTGTAAGTCCAAGCATTTCCCAGGGAATAACCTTTTCCAGATTTCTCGTAATATGCGCTTCATCATCGACTAGGAGAACCTTACCGGTCATAGCTGATCACCTCTGCTCTTCGGAATTACACAACGAATAACGGTACCGCTGCCCTCTTGGCTGCATATCCACATGCCATAGGCCGGGCCATAATGAATACGAAGTCGATCTGCTACATTTCGCAGGCCAAGCCCTCTTCTTTCACCCATCTCTGCCGCATTCGGCTGCTTGCTGGAAGGATTTAACCCATTCGCAAGCTTAGTTAGCACGCTAGTGCTCATGCCGAGACCATTGTCGCGCACCATAATGACGATGCAATGAGGCTGGGCAGTTACATCTATCGTTATGATGCCTTGACCATCCTCATAGCCGTCAAACCCGTGCTGAATGCTGTTCTCGACAAGGGGCTGAAGCGTCAGCTTCAGTATTGTATATTCAAGCGCCTCCTCTTGAACATTCAGCTCATAGCTGAACAGCTCCTCGAAGCGGTACTTCTGAATTTCCAAATAACTGCGAACATGCTCAATTTCTTGATTGATCCTAATTTCTTCAGAGTGATGCATGCTTGTACGCAGCAGATTGCTTAATCTGCGCACCATCAGCATAATTTTTGCGCCTTCATTTTGAGCGGCGAGCGCATTGATCGACTCCAGCGTATTAAATAGAAAATGCGGCTTTATTTGTGCCTGCATCAGCATCATCTCAGCATGCTGCTTTCGGGCCTGCTCCGTACGCACCTCGCTAAGCAAATTCCCGATTCGCTCCACCATGCTGTTGAAGCTGTTCGCGAGCAGAACCGTTTCGTCTTTGCCCTGCGCGGTCACGCGAATGTCGAGCAAGCCCTGCTCAACAAGCCTCATTTTGCGGACGACCTTGATGATCGATTTGGCTACGCGGTTCACGAAGAAGACGTTAAAGAGCACTGCCGACAACAAGCCAAGAACGGTAATCATCCCGATCCATTGCACGAACCGTACATTCTCATTCGTAAGCGAGTCCCAAGGCTTAACCGAGACGAGAATCCATTCATTGCGATCGAGCTGGTAGGAGGAAACTAGGCTGTCTACTCCCTCGAACTTCACCCTAGAGCTCATATAGTTATTCGTCTGCTGCGGAAGCGCATCGGTCTGTTCATTAATGTTATGGCCGTCAAAGTCGCTTTTGCTGTCCAGCATGATAAGGCCAGATTTGTTAACGATAAGATATCTAGTTTCAGCCGCATCGGCTTGCGGGTTTTGAAAGGCTTTGAGCATGCTCGAAATCTCTTCTGTCTTGTACTGCGTAATCATGACGCCAAGATCGTTAAATGTCTCGATATCCTTTACGAGGCGCATTTGTGTAAACAGCGGCGGCTCAACGCCTGTCAGCTCCCGCTGCTCATACGGACCGATCCAAAGCGGACGGCCGCCAAGCTCCATTACTTCCTTGTAAGTGGAGTGCGCCTTCAGCATATCGAACGATATGGGCTTGAACGTCGTCGGATCATTGCGATAGGAGCGGAACATCGTCCCGTCCTTCGCATACATAACGACAAAGCTTACGGCTGGATGCTGAAACAAGATCCGTTTCATTTCCTTCTCCGCTTGGTTGATGGCAATGAGCGTGCTGGCGTCATTAGACGTATACGTGCTGTATTTGAGCGTATCCTGCACCTCGAAGCTCGTCAGATTGCCGTCGGAGAGCTGATCCAGCTCACGAAAAAAATAACGAATATTGCCGCCTACCGCCTTGAGCGAAATTTCCGTTTGCTCACTATATTTTTTCTCGAGCAGCGTCTCTGAATTTAGAAAAGAGAATATGCCGAGGCCAATCATCGGAATGATAATTAAACATATAAAAGCAAGCATCAATTTCGGTCTCAAGTTCATCTAGTAGACTCCTTCTTCCATTTATCCTTTTACGCTGCCTGCTGTCATGCCTTCTATGATTTGACGCTGCAAGAACATGTACACGACCAGTACCGGAATAATGCTTATAATGACCGCCGCGGAAAGCGATGCAAAGTTGGTGCGATAGCCATCATTGAAGGTAGCCATGCCCGTAGGCAGCGTTTTCAGCGATTCAGACGTAATAAATAGCTGGGATAAAATATATTCGTTCCAATTGGAAATGAAATTTAAAATAAATACGGTTACAAGCGCCGGCAAGGAGATCGGAATAATAACTTTGAAAAATAATCCGGTCGCGCCAAGGCCGTCCACAATTCCCGCTTCTTCCAATTCATTCGGAATCGATAACATAAAAGCATATATAATAAACACGGTAATAGGCAATGCATATGTGCAGTATACCAAAATTAGCGACCAATGCGTATCATATAATGGTTGACCAAACACCTTAATGCCTTGTACCAAACGGTACAGCGGAATAAACAAAGCACCCGGAGGCACGATCAGGCCAAGCAAAATAAATTGGTAAATCGCTTTGTTCGTTTTCTTGTATTTCATACGTGCGATAGCAAATGAGGTCATCGCGGCGAACAGAAGCGTAAGAACACAGGCGATAACCGTTACAAACGTGCTATTCCAAGCATATTTACCGATATTCGCGGTTTGCCATGCCGCAACATAGTTGTCAAAATTAAAGCTGGTTGGCAATGCCCATGTATTGACTGTAATCTCACGATTCGTTTTGAAGGAAGACATGAACAGCCATAGCAAAGGGAAGAGCAATACGACGACATACCCTAATAAAAAAGAATGCATCCACCATTGTGAGTTACCGGAACGTTTCATCAATATTGCACCTCCTCGCTTTTCGTGATGCGTTGCAAAATACCTGTAAGCACTAAAATAATGATGAACATCGCTACCCCGATCGCACTGCCGTAACCAAGCTCAAGCGAGCGGAACCCTACTTTTAGCATATAAGTCGACATAACCTCCGTTGATTGAAACGGACCGCCATTGGTCATAATTTGTACGATATCCAGCACCTTCATCGTTCCCGATACGGTAAGCAGCAGCATAACGAACAGGATTGGTCTGACGAGAGGCAGCGTAATGGACCATGTTTCTTGCCAGCCATTAACGCCATCGAGCTTGGAAGCTTCGACGATCTCTTTTGGAATGTTTAGAATCGCTGCCAAACAAAGGACAATGAAGAAGCCGATATTTTGCCATGCGTTTGCGATTAGAATCGAAAGCATCGCAAGCTTCGGATCCGACAGCCATTCACGCGCCCAGCTCTCGGGAGCAACCAGACGGATAAATTGATTGATCATTCCCGAATCATAGTTGTACAGCACGCCGAACAATATTGCGACTGTAGCTGTCGATATGACAACCGGCACGAATACGGCCGATTTGTAAAAGTCACGCATCCGTCTAACTTTGCTGATCACTATCGAGATCAAGAAGACGAGCGGAATGTTCACAATTAAGGAAAAAGCCATAAAGTAAAAATTGTTCAAAAGTGCTTTTCTAAAAACCTCATCCTGCCACAATCTCGTAAAGTTATCGAAGCCGATAAACACCTTCTCGGTAATGCCGTCCCAACGAAAAAAGCCATAAATAAACGATACGATGACCGGGTAAACAAAAAACAAGGCGTACAAAGCAAGCGTCGGAATAATGAACGCCACGTAAGTAATTGGATTTTTGAGAGCTTTGTTCATAATGTCCTCCTTTTATACTGACTGGCGTTAAAAGAGGGTGTCCTCCTGGAAGGAAGGACACCCTCTCGTCCATCAGGAACGATTGTAATGTCATGCCATTACTTAGCTGCGTTAGCCTTATCTTGCGACGCTTGAATTTTTGCTGCTACTTTTTCCGGTGTCGATACTTTACCGATCAGCTCTTGAATGCCGACGTTAACGTCGGCGCCAACTGCCGGTTGAACGATTGCATCGTAAGCTTTCCAAGAAGAAGAAGCGCTAGCCATTACCGTCAAAATTTCAGTTGTTAGCGGGTCTACGCCGGACAGATCGCTAAGCTTCATGGAAGGAAGCAATTTGTCTTCAACCAACGTACGTTTTTGAACCTCTTCTGTGTAGAAGTTAGCGATAAATTTCTTAGCTGCTGCTACTTGATCCTCGTCCAGGTTTGCAGAGAAGCCAAAGCCGTTCGAATAAGAAGCGTTGATGGATGTCTGGTCGCCTGCGCCGCCATCGATGGATGGGAATGCGAAGTAACCGATTTGTCCTTTCAGGTCGCCTGCTTCGTCGCCGGAGAAGCGGTTGGCATCCCAAGTTCCTGTGAACACCATTGCTGCTTTGCCGGAGAGCAATTGAGCTCCTTGGTCAGCGTAAGCAAGGCCAAGAGCGCCTTTCGTGAAATAATCCTTGTCAACTAGCTCAGCGTAGGAAGCAAAGCCTTTTACAAAATTTTCGTCCGTCCATTTCGCTTCGCCGGATACCACTTTGCTGAATGCGTCGATACCGACGTTGCGTTCCATGACAGTGTTCCATAGCATACCGTTAACCCAGCCGTCTTTGGCAGCCAAACCGAATGGCGTATAACCAGCTGCTTTAATTTTCTCCGAAACTTCAAGCAATTGAGCCCAAGTCGTAGGGATTTCCAAGCCTAGCTCACTAAAAATTTTCTTGTTGTAAAAAATCGCTTCGCTGTATCCGCCGAAAGGAAGGCCGTATACTTTACCGTCAACTGTAAACTCGTCCAAGCTTGCGAACTTGTCAGTTAGGCCAAGCTCTTCAATGATTGGAGTCAAGTCCAGCATGCGGTTTGCTTTTACATAAAGATTTAGGTCAGCACCGCCGAATACTTCGAAAATATCTGGAGGATTGCCGGCGGCCATTTCGGCTTTCAGCTTTTGATCGCGGTTCACGATCTCGTCAATGCCTTCAAGCTTGAAGGTAAGGCCTTTGTTTTCTTCCTGTGTTTTGGCGACGACGTCTTCTAAAATTTTCAAACGAGTTTTGCTCGTTTCTTTAATTTGCGTATGGCGCAGGGACAAAGTAACGTCCTTTGCTTCTGCAGGTGATTCCGTTTCTTCGGCAGGCGTATTTGTACTGTTTGTTCCTGCGTTTTTGTTCGTTTCTGCATTGTTGTTCGCACCGCATGCCGATACGACCAGCATAATCGATACGAATAGGGCGGCAATGAGTGTGTAGTTCTTTTTCATTTAGGAAGACCTCCTCGTTTATAGTGCTGCTTGTTTGCCTCGCATCCTTATTATAGTCGCCCTTGAACAAACGTTAGGAGGTCCAAATAACGACGAGTGAGGGATACTATCCTCTTATTTTGGATTAGAGGGATAAAAATTTAAAGCCCGCCGGGTTACTTTTCCCAGGCAGGCTTTTGTAATATAGTCTAGCTTATTTTATCGCAGATCAAGCGTTATTTCTTTAATGACTTCGTAAAATCTTCGCCACTCCGGATTAGCGCCTGCATTTTGATCGTATCCAGGCGACTTTTCCGCTTCCGGGTGTGAAGTTTGGGAGATTGGATTCGCTGCTGCCGTTTCAAGCTTCAATTTTTCCTGTTTGGCCCGTAGGCTGCCGTCTGACATTTATATCATCATCCCTTCAACCAGCTTTTTCGCAGTGCAAAAAGCTCCCTCAGATCGTCGGTAGACATTTCCGTTATCCACTGCTCCGATTGACCGACGACTTGGTCGTTCAACGACTGCTTCCGCTCGATCATCTCGTCGATCTTCTCCTCCAGCGTGCCAAGCGTAATGAACTTATGCACGTGAACCTCTTTCGTCTGTCCGATTCGGAACGCCCGGTCGGTCGCTTGATTCTCGACCGCAGGATTCCACCAACGGTCAAAATGGAACACATGGTTCGCAGCGGTCAGGTTAAGACCCGTGCCGCCCGCCTTCAGCGAAAGCACAAAAGCGCAGCAGGGCTCCTCTGTATTTTGGAATTGCTCGATCATTTGATCCCGCTTCGCCTTCGGCACACCGCCATGCAAATACGGCACAGGCAGGCCAAGTTTCTCCTCCAGCAGCTGCTGGAGCTGATGCCCCATTTCGATATATTGCGTAAAGATGAGGCAGCGCTCGCCTTCGGCAGCTATCTCCTCGCACATTTCAAGCAGGCGTGCTACTTTATTCGAACGGTCGACTTCCCATAAAGCGGTTTTTTCCTCATCCGCAAGAAGAGAAGGATGATCGCATAACTGCTTCAGCTTCGTCAATGCGGCAAGAATGAGCCCTCTTCGCTGCATCGGTCCGAGCTTATCCAGATTTTCCAGCAGGTCTGCGACCAAGTTCTCGTACATGGCGCCTTGCTCTGCCGTTAACGTCATGTAGGTTTTCGATTCATTCTTATCCGGCAACGAAAGCTGTATCGTAGGGTCCTTCTTGATTCTGCGCAGCATAAATGGCTTCACCCAGCGCTGAAGGCCGGCGATCAGCTTCTCGTCCCGCGTTTTCTCGATCGGCGTAACGACTTCCTTCCGGAATTCGTTAATATTGCCCAAATAACCGGGATTAATGAAGTCATAAATCGACCATAGCTCAGTCAGCCTATTCTCCATCGGTGTTCCCGTCAGCGCAATGCGATGACCTGCCGGCAGACGCCTAATTGCTGTTGACTGCTTGGTATATATATTTTTAATGTTTTGCGCCTCATCTAGGCAAAGCGCATCCCAATCGACTAAGCTTAAATCCTCCTCGTCAAGCTGTGCGAGCGAGTAAGAGGTAATGACCAAATCCGCGCCTGCGACTGAGTCGCGGAATTGATCTCCCTTATCCCGCTTATTGCCATAATGCAGCATCACCTGAAGCGAAGGCGCGAACTTCTCCAGCTCCTTCTCCCAGTTGCCGATTACCGACGTAGGACAAATGAGCAAAGATGGGCCGCCAGATTGCAGCTTTCTCTCCTTCAAATAGACGAGGTAAGCCATGAACTGAATCGTTTTGCCAAGTCCCATATCATCCGCAAGCACGCCGCCGAGCCCGAATCTTCTTAGAAACAGCAGCCAAGATACACCCTCAAGCTGATAGGGGCGAAGCTCGCCCAAAAATGATGGCGGTATTTCGGCTAGCGGAATTTGTGAGGTTTGCTGCAGCTGCGCAAGCCAAGACGTTAAATGCTCATTCAGCTCGACCTCCGCTTCCAGGTCATGGTCCAGCTCGCCTGTATCATCGAGTGGAATTCCGCCTTTGAGATGCATTTCCAGAACGTCACGGAATGAAAGCCCCTTGCGCTTGCCCATTCGCTTCAGCCATTGTTTGATTTGTGTCACATCCTGCGGGTCCAAATGAACCCACTCGCCGCCAATATTGAATAGCCTGCGGTTCTGCTCCGCCAGATGGAGAAACTCCGCCTCCGTCAAATTGACATCGCCGAGCGCAAGCTTCCAATCAAATTGAACGATTTGATCAAGCCCAAACATCGGCTGCGCCGCCGATCCTACGGACGACTTCATCTTGGCCCTCAGCCGCAGCTTCCGCGAGCGAACCGCTTCCCACCAGCCTGGCAGAAGCACCGGACAGCCAGCTTCGAGCAGACGTACGCTTGCTTCCTCCAAAAATTTCCACGCTTCATTGTCGGACAGCAGCTCCCTGAGCTTGCTTTCATCATGCGCATCCTTCAGCTCCGGCAGAGCCGTCGTCCATTTCAGCTGCTCCTTGGCAAGCTTCCCTTCTAGAAGCGGCAGCCATTCTGCCGGAATCGTACGGCCATCCTCGCTGTCCGCCTCCCAGCCATCCGCGTTTTCATTCAGGCGTATGGGCAGCCATGAGCCTCCCTCACGATCCTGAAGCACCGGGCGAAGCCGCCAGAGGGACGACTCCATAGGCTCTACGAGCTGAAGTGCGGTGCGGAAAGGAAGAACATCCTTGCGCAGGCCAATCGCGATCAGCCAATCTTCCTCGTCGGCAGATTTCCTTCTAAGCACCGCTTCGCCTGAAGCTGTGCCGATATTTTTCCATGCGCTTGCAGCCTGCTCGTTTTCTACGAGCATTTGCTCGACAGCACCGCTTAACCATTGCTCAATTCCTTTATCGCCGTTTTGAAGCGCAGCCCGCACATTATCGTTCCATGCCTGGTTTAGATCGATCTCTTGCTCGGGAATGGCCACTCGCCAGCTTCGCACCTCATCCGTCCAACGGTCCCAATCGGGCATAAACCAGCCATTGATCAATACGGTACGTATTTGCTCTGCCATCCTCATCAGAACAGACAAACGATCCGTCCATTCCAATTGAAGCAGACGCACATGCTGCGGCGAAGACAAATAATCCATCGCAAGCAGCGGCGGCACTTTCAGCAGCTTGCGTTCACCTAAGCTAATCTCTTCAATATCCGCCCCATACCAGGATGCCTTATGCCATGCAAACAACAAGGAGCGCAGTTTGCCATCGGCCGCATCCTTCCGATCGACTGCGCTTAACAGAACGGAGGCATCGCCTTCATCCTCGTTCCAAAATCCGTCAATCATTAACTTACGCGCGCCAATGTATGTTTTCATGTAACGATTTTCCCTTTCCACAGCTCTTCCTGAAAAGCTCTAAGCCGCTGATGCTTCCGTACAAGTCCTGCTATATATTGATCCCATCTCAGTACATCTTTATCTGCTTTATACAAACGCTCTAATTTCTTCAGCTGCTTCACTGCTATTCGGTAACCCTGCCGATTGCGAGTCTGAATGGATGCCTCTACCGACTGATGATAAAGCGGCATTAACGCTCGCGGCGCAAGCTTCGCAATTTCACGCAGCGCATGGGCGCCAACATCCTCCGGACGAGAGCCTACGAGCATCTGCAGATCAGCCCATTCCTCATAACGCTTCTGATCCAGCCAATGGTCAGATAATTCTGAATAGGAATGGGGCAGCAATTGCGTCATATAGTCGGTCCAAACCTCCAAATCAGGACGGTCAAGATCGGCTCTACGGCACAAGGTTAGAAACGGACCCACCGATCGGCCATTTTTCACTTTATTGACACGCTCGAACAGAAAGCTCATCCAGTGCTGGACAAGATCCCATTTCCCTTCTTCCATCCGCTGTGCCGCACACGGATACATCACCTTTTGCGAACGCTCAAAGCTCGTCAAAGAAAAATGATGAATCGCTTGCTCGTCTTTCCGATCAAAAAAGTACATGATGCCGATCGCGGTATGAAGAAACGCCTTGTTGACGCCCTCCGCTTCCGCTTCTTCAGCCTTCGACAGCTCGACCATCGAGGCCAGCTCACGCTCAAACCAGCTGCGATTTTCCGAAAGCTTCTCGCAGAAGGCCAAATAAATATATTCCCAGTCAAAGAGCTGCCGCTCTGTGCTTGATGCCCAAATTTTCACATGAGCGATCAACGCATCCGCCCAAGCCTCTTCCTTCGGCTCCATCGCAGCTGGCGTCAATTCGGATATTAGCGTATATAGATGCTCCACCCAAGGCTCTGCCATTCGGATGAACGACATTTCATGATAATATCGGCTGAACGAATCAACCGTATTAATGGCCCTCTCCGCTTGCTCCAGCACAAATAGGATGGCCGTTGACCAGTGCAATCGCTGCATGGGCTTCTCCCAATCCTTGGTCAGCCCCTTCAATGAAGATAATAACGGCTGAAGGGCATGCAAGGAATGCCGGCACTTCCGCCACACTTCGCCATGCGTTTCCTCCATCCAGATCAGCCACTCTTCAGCTGTTGCGAGCGTACCTGGATCACGGGGCGCGACAGGCGCTTGCGGCTGCTGATCAGCCTTCGCAGCCTGAGAATGGTTAAGCAGCGAACTAGCTGATGAGAGTCCTAATAAGCGGAAATAGGATCGCTCCGCAAGGCTATGCCCGCCTTCCTGCTGGCTGCAATATTGAAAATAAACGGCAGCCATATGTTTGCAAAAACCCGTATACGGACAGGTACATGAGCTGTACCGCAAATTACTGGCATCCAAGATAACGGCATAAAGATCCGAGCCCTGAACGACGCCATATAAATGATCATGGCTGCCCTCATTCGCGCTGTTCACTTTGCCTTCCATGTAATATTGCCAGCCTCGCTTCATAATCGTCGTTTCGACGTGAACGTTTAACTGTTGTTCAATCAGCGCGTGCAGCTTTTCATTGAGGTGCATTAGAGACATTCACCCGCTTCCTTTCCGTTCACTTGCATTCTTTCTATTATACCAAGCCGAAACGGCTGTTGCCATCATTTGGCGCCAAAGAAATAAAAACGCCTTCCCGACTATTAGGATCAGTCGGTAAGGCGTCGCTAAGTATTATAATGGCATTTTCACGATAAAGGTCAATTTCCCGGCAGGCTCCGCTGTTACGTATACGTCGCCTTTGTACTGCTTCGCGATCGATTTGACAATGGACAGCCCTAAACCCTGATGGTCCTGCTCCTTGGTTGAATAGCCCGCTTCGAAAATCGGCTTCGCTATCGCTTCATCCGCGTTTTCGCATGTGTTCGTGACCGTAAACTCAAGGAAATCGGCCGTCTGCTTGCCGACAAGCGTTACATGCCGGCAATCCTCGGCATATTTAAGCACCTCGTCAAACGCATTATCGATCAAATTGCCGAGCATGCGATTGACATCCAGCGTTTTAACGCCCATCTCCTGCATATTAAGTCCTGTAAACGAGCAGCTGAACTGTATTTTATTGCTCTCCGCTTGTGAAATTTTCGAGCGTACGAGCGCTGCAATGGCCGGATTTCCGATATTGATAATATCGTTCATCATCCGAATGTCGCCGGTCAGCTCCTTCGTATACGCAACGAGCTCCTGCGATTTATCAAGCTCCGCCAGTGAATGGATCGTCTGCACATGATTCAAGAAATCATGTCTTTGTGCCCTTATCGACTGGAACATTTGATTGATCTCTTCGACGTAGGTTTCTTGCGTGACACGGACTACCTTATCGCGCGAGTGTCTGTAGTATCTCATCGCAACAACGGCTATCATCAAGCTTAAGACGGTTACGATAACGATGATAATGCCTAAATTGAGAAACTGCGAATCCAGCTTTTCTTGAATAATATGATAATCAGAAGTAAGCATCAGCACATAGCTATTCATCGGCTGGCCGTCCCGATCCGTAATATTGATGCCTTTTTCGTTAACGAATGTCGGAATGTACATTTTGTAAATTTCTTTGCCATCGACATTTTGGCGTAGGGTAACTGTTTTTTTCGAGAAATAGGCTTTGCGCACCATGCTTGTATCCTGCGCAGTTTTTATCGTATATGAGCCATAAAAGATCGGCTCTTGTACTTTATGACCTTGCACAAGCCCCTCCGGGTTAATCGTCTCTTTCCCATCCGGGAACGTTTCCGGGTTAATGAATGCAATTTCTAATAAGGAATCGCTGTTTTGGATCGAATTTTCGATCATGCGATGAACGCCCGTGGCGTTCTCATATGCTTCCTGCCGCTCATAATCCACATATGGATCAATAATATAATTGGTTGCTCCGTCGTAATAGTAGCCCCATTTGTTGAGCTTGTCTACATCGGTTGTAGATACCTCGAACGGTCCGCTCCAGAAATTCGGAAGCGATTGCCCAAGCCAGTCCACAGAAGCATTCTTGTTCTCGAACAGCTGGTTAAACACCTCGTACCACGGCTTCCACGTTTTGGTGCTCGTATTCACTTGATTCTCATTTGATGATTTGTATAATACGATGTCATCTGGCAGCTTCTTGAGAAGCGTGATATGGCTGAGATCCAGCTTGTCGCGCAGCTCCATCAGCTGCTCTGACGTTACCTTCTCGATATCGGGATCAAGCGCATATTGGATGGCGATCGAAGCGGTGCGCAGTTCGCGTCCAATCTGATTTTGGAATTGCTCGGAGCCTTCGCGAGATTGCTCAAGGGAAATTTGCAGTCGATTTGCATGATTCAGGAGTTCTTCGTTAAAAGAGTCTTCCAGCGTTTTTTTGGTAAGAAAATAATAAGCCGTATTATTCAATAAAACTAAAACGACGATAACGCTGATCGCCACTAGCCATATGTTGCGTTGCATCTCCTGCATCTTGCCCTTCTATCTATATTAGCATTCATTATGTAGCATCCTAATCCAAACGACAATACTCTTTGCACTAACAAGTAATAACAAATGCGCGTGCAATCGAAGAGAAGGATGAGGCAGCTAAGGTTTAGGTTTAACCGATGATCTTTTTCCATAATAAACGAACGGCCCATTTGCGTTCCTGACGTTTCTTATAGCGCGGAAGCATGCGGTAAATGCGCAGCCCTTCCTCGGTCGTACGCTTTGCTTCCTGCGCGTTTCCGAGCTTCTTATAAATAGTGGTGAGCTGATCATAAGCTTCGCAAGACGAGGAATTGATCGCTTGAAAATCCTTTATATACGTAAGTGCCTTATCGATCTGATCCTTCGAATAATGGGACGCTAGGCGCAAATAAGGAGCGCCGTATTTGACTCGCGGATTAAGTCCCAGCCCGCGAAGCATGCAGGCTGCGCCTCTTTCCTCGTCTCCTGTATACAAATAGCTCATGCCTAAGTCATCCCAGAACTCAGCGGAATCCTCCAGCGTATGCTGCATCGGTTCAAGCCATCGTAAAGCCTCGCTGTATTTCTTCCTCTCGAGCAGCAGCCGGGCAAGCTCATGCTTAGAGGACACATCATTTGGCGAGCTGTCTATTTGTTGTCTTAGTTTTCTTATTCTCGACATTCTCTTTAACGGTTTAAATAGGCTTGGCGTTAACCCGACAAAGCGCCGGTCCAGCATATAAAGCAGGATAAGCATAACGAGGATTGCGATAAATGGGTTGCCGAACAACCATATCAAAAATACGAAAAGACTAAATTTTAACATCTTATCCCCCTAAAAATATGGTCATTGATTCCACCTTGTACTCAAAATCCTGCGTTTTATTGTACAAATATGGTTCGATTATACCATAATTCTAACGATTATTGAGCAAATCTAGCAAATTGTCACTATATCTAAGATGTGAATAATAAATAGGCTAATAACTCAAACTAGTCGCGTTAAAAGGCATTTGCATAAATTGGAGGATGAAAATGTTATGACATCAAATGATACGCCAGATCAAACGCTGACAACGAGGCAGGGCCACCCCGTCACTGACAATCAAAATATTCGTACCATCGGCAATCGCGGCCCTTCGACGCTAGAGAACTATCATTTTATTGAAAAAATCTCACACTTTGACCGCGAACGTATTCCTGAACGTGTCGTGCATGGGCGCGGCGCTGGGGCACATGGCTATTTTGAAGCCTACGGGAAGCTGGGCGATGAGCCCATTGCAAAATATACGAGAGCCAAGCTCTTTCAGCAGGCTGGCAAGCAAACGCCTGTATTCGTTCGATTTTCAAGCGTCATCCACGGCGGACATTCCCCTGAAACGCTTCGGGACCCGCGCGGCTTTGCTACAAAGTTTTATACGGAGGATGGAAATTGGGATCTGGTTGGCAACAATCTGAAAATCTTTTTCATTCGCGATGCGATGAAGTTTCCCGATATGGTACACGCCTTCAAGCCTGATCCCGTCACGAATGTGCAGAGCATGGAGCGCTTCTTTGATTTTGTCTCGCAATCGCCAGAAGCTACGCATATGATTACGTTCCTCTTCTCTCCTTGGGGAATACCGGCTAATTACAGGCAAATGCAAGGCTCAGGCGTCAATACATACAAATGGGTTAATGCCGAAGGCAAAGGCATCCTTGTCAAATACCACTGGGAGCCGAAGCAGGGCATTCGAAACCTAACCCAGACGGAGGCCGAGAAGCTTCAAGGCAAAAATTTCAATCACGCCACTCAGGATTTATACGAGGCAATCGAGCGCGGTGAATATCCGGAGTGGGAGCTTCAAGTACAATGGATGAGCGACGACGCGCATGACGAGCTTGATTTCGATCCTCTTGACGATACGAAGCTGTGGGACCCCGAGCTGTTCCCGATGCTGCCGGTCGGCAAGATGGTGCTGAACAAAAACCCGGAAAATTACTTCGCAGAGGTGGAGCAAGCGGCGTTCGGTACTGGCGTTTTAGTGGACGGTCTCGATTTCTCCGACGATAAAATGCTGCAAGGCCGCACATTCTCTTATTCCGATACGCAGCGGCATCGCGTTGGCACCAACTATCTTCAATTGCCGATCAACGCACCGAAGAAGGCTGTCGCCACCAATCAGCGAGACGGACAAATGGCTTTCTACATCGATATCGCACCAGGACAAAATCCGCATGTCAATTACGAGCCTTCTACGATGGGTGGATTAAAGGAAGCAGATCGTTCAGGAGAACCGCATGAGCCGTTCTACTCGGCTAAGCTAACTAAAGAGCCTATCGATCGCCAAAACAATTTCAAGCAAGCCGGTGAAACCTATCGCAAATTCGAGCAATGGGAGCGCGACGAGCTCATTGAAAACTTAGTAGACGCGCTCAGCAATTGCAGTACGGTTATTCGCGAGCAAATGATTCGGCACTTCACGGAAGCCGATAGCGAATACGGCAATCGTGTAGCAGAAGGCCTTAAACAAGCGGATAAGAATCATAGCGATAAAGGGCATGTCGGCACAACGCCAGCCAATGAAGGCATGGAGATCGCAAGCGAGCTTGGCCATTCCACAGATGGCTATTGAAAAAAATGAAAGTGTATTTTTTCAAGCGAGCAGCCCCTTGACGAAAGCGCTTTAAATTAATATGATGTTAATATTCAAGGGAATGATCGCAAAGGTCATTTGTTTGATTTCACGATCATCCATAACCAATTGGCGTGTTACTCAACCTATGAGGCATGAGCCAAGAAGAGACTACCATCTAATTTTGAATTAGAGCGGTTTTCTTTTCTTGGCTCTTTTTTTTTGCCAATTGGGCATCTTACTAACAAAAGGAGGGATTTCAAGCATGGCTCGCGCATTTCGGGTAGAACGTGCAATCGGCAACAATGTACTATTGACGGCCGATCTGCAAACCGAGAGAGAATACGTCATTTTCGGCAAAGGACTTGGCTTCTCGCTCAAAGCCGGCCAAACCATTGCTAGTACAGATCCCCGCATTGAGAAGCGATTTCGCTTAGACGATACCGAGCAGATGAAGCAATACCACTCCTATCTGGAGGAGATTGATCCAGGAATCATCGAGGTGACGGAGCGGATTGCGGATCATATCAAACAGAATACAGGCGTTGATGTGAATCCAAAGCTATATTTCGCCTTGCCGAGCCACATCCAATTTGCCGTTTATCGGCTTCGTAACGGCATGGATATTGTAAATCCATTTCTAAACGAGACAAAAAAGAACTTTCCCATGGAATATGAAATCGCTGCTCGATTAGCCGAATGGATCAGCACGCAATTCGAAATTGAGGTCCCTGAGGATGAGATCGGATTTCTATCGTTTCATATCCATTCCGGCATTCACAACGTGCCCGTTGGGCAACTTATTAAGCAAACAGACCAACAATAGGAGGACTTGAACATGCTATCCAAACTATTTGGAAAATCAAAACAAAAAACGATTGAGATTTTGGCCCCTTTAACAGGAAAGGTTGTGCCGTTAACGGAGGTGCCCGATGAAGCCTTCGCAGGCAAGCATATGGGCGATGGGCTCGCGATTGAGCCAGCTGAGGGTGAAATCATCGCACCATTCGATGGTACCGTATCCCATCTCATCCATACGAATCATGCCATCATCATTGAGCATGCATCTGGCTTACAGCTTCTTATTCATATCGGAATCAATACTGTCGCGTTAAACGGCGACGGCTTCCAAGCGCGAGTAAGCTCAGGCGACACCTTCCAAGCGGGTGATACGCTTATAACCTTTGACCGGGACAAAATCGCGGCGGCCGGCTATTCCTCGGTCACGCCTATCGTCATCGCCAATGAGGATGATGTGAAGCATCTCCAGCATATGGTCACTAGCGGCAATGTCACTGCCGGGAAAGAGATTCTGCTTCGTGCAGAAATGAACAGCTAGACCAAAGCCCACAACTTCTAAGAGAAAAGAGGACGATCGCACATGCTGGCCTTTCTACAAAAAATAGGTAAAGCACTAATGCTGCCAGTTGCCGCGCTTCCCGCGGCTTCCATCCTGCTCCGTTTCGGCAATATCGATTATGTGAAGGACTTCCATATGGGAAGCGCAGGACAATTCATTAATCAGTACATCGCGCCGTTTCTTGCTGCTGGCGGCTCCGCCATCTTCGATCACCTGCCGCTGATCTTCGCAGTCGGCGTTGCAATCGGCCTTGCCGGCGATGCCGTTGCCGCGCTGGCAGCCGTCATCGCTTATCAGGTGCTTATCACGGTTCAATTGAAAGTCCCTCTCGTCTTCACGGGCATCGTGGGAAAAGATGTTGTCCTGAACATGGGCGTTCTAGGCGGGATCATTGCAGGTCTTATATCTGCTTATTTATACAAACGGTTCCATACGATAAAGCTGCCGGATTGGCTTGGCTTCTTCAGCGGCAAACGATTTGTACCGATTATTACCTCGCTTGTAATGGTAATCGTTGCCCTCTTGCTTGGCCTCGTATGGGGTCCTGTGCAAAATGCGCTGGATTCATTCGGCCGCTGGATCGTTGACTTTGGCGGAATTGGCTCCTTTGTTTTCCTTACGGCTAACAGACTGCTTATTCCAACCGGCCTGCACCATGTCATCAATTCGATCGCTTGGTTCCAAATTGGCGATTATACGGATGCCGCAGGCAAAGTTGTGCATGGCGATTTGACCCGTTTCTTCGCAGGGGACAAAACGGCTGGCTTGTTCATGACCGGCTTCTTCCCGATCATGATGTTCGCGCTGCCAGCCGGTGCGCTTGCCATCATTCATACGGCACGCAAGGAGAAACGAAAGATGGTCGCCTCCATATTTATCGGGACCGCCTTCGCCTCCTTCCTGACCGGGATCACAGAGCCGCTCGAGTTTGCCTTTATGTTCGCAGCGCCGTTTCTGTTTGTCATTCATGCTCTGTTAACCGGTTTGTCAGGCTTCATTCTTTATCAGCTCGACGTAAAGCACGGCTTTGGCTTCTCTGCCGGATTTATCGATTACGCGGTCAACTATCCGCTCGCAACAAATCCGCTGCTGATCATTCCGGTCGGTCTTGCGTTTGCGGTCATATATTATTTGTTATTCCGCTTCATGATCATTAAATTCAACATCAAGACTCCTGGCCGCGAGGACGAATCTGCTGAAGAGAAGAAAGCGGCAAGTGCAGCATCTCCCGCCGATGGCGGCAGCAAAGCAGCCAACGTGCTGCATGCGCTTGGCGGTTCTTCCAACATTGTAGGTTTGGACGCTTGCATCACAAGGCTGCGCTTAGTTGTGAAGGACGAGACTGTGGTCAACGATTCACAGCTTAAAGGGATGGGTGCAGCTGGCGTTATTCGTTTAGGCAAAGGCGCCGTACAGGTTATATTCGGCACGCAATCCGAACAGCTCAAAGATGAAATTAAAAAAATACTGTAACTATACAGCTAATAGGAGTGGAAAAACCGATGAAAAATAGCTTTACGATCCAAAACCCATTCGGCATTCACGCAAGACCGGCACGTAAAATCGTCGAGGCCGCAAAAACATTCGCAGGCGCCGTTACGCTTGAGAAGGATGGCAAAAGCTTTAATGCAAAAAGCCTCGTTCATGTCATTTCAGTCGGAGCAAGGCAAGGAGACAGCATTACGGTAACTGCTGAGGGCGAGCATGCGGAGGACGTTATTTCTGCTATTGGAGCGATATTAATTTCTGTCGAGCAGCATTCGGAAAAGGGGCAATAAATGATGCTTCTTCAAGGGATTGCCGCATCGCCCGGTTATGCCATTGGCGTGGCAAAGGTATTATCGGCAAAGGCAGTACACATCGTAAAGAGACAACTCGCTGACAGTCAACTGGATGAAGAGACCGGCCGCTTCGATGCTGCAATCGCGGCAACCCGCGTTGAGCTTGAAGTGATCCATGGCAAGCTCGTCGCTCAGCAGAAGGAGCCTGAAGCCGAAATATTTGAAGCGCATCTTATGCTGCTTGAAGACGAGGAGCTTGTTGATCGCTCGAAGGAGCGTGTTCGGGAAGAGCGGATAAATGCCGAATACGCCTTTTTCACGACCTCCGAGGAAATTGCCGAAATGATCAGCGCTTTGGACGATCCTTATCTGAAGGAACGTGCAGCCGATATACGTGATGTAAGCCGTCGTGTGATAAATCACTTGCAAGGCATTTCCTCCGAGCCATTAAATGATGTGACAGGTAAAATCATATTGTTTGCCGAGGATTTGACCCCTTCGGACACCGCGCAGCTTGATCCAAGCAAGGTTGTAGCCTTTGCGACGCAAGCAGGCGGACGAACATCTCATTCCGCCATTATTGCAAGATCAATCGGCATTCCGGCGATCGTTGGGATCGGCGGCTCATTAGAAAATGCAGTAAAGGACGGCCAAACGGTCATTATTGATGGCACGAATGGAAAAGTCATTATCGAACCCGATGAAGCTTCGCTTGCTCGATATTCGCAATTGCAGCAGGAGCAGCATGAACATGCGCAATATTATCAAACCTATTTGAACCAGCCTTCCGTAAGCCGCGACGGCGTACAGGTGGAGCTGGTCGCCAATATCGGCTCAGTAAAAGATGCCGAGCAGGCTGCTAAAGCTGGCGCTGAAGGCATCGGATTGTTCCGCACCGAGTTTCTTTATATGGATGCACCCGAGCTGCCTTCCGAAGAAACACAATTTGAAGCTTACCGCAAAGCAGCCGAAGCGATTGGCAGCAAATCGCCAATCGTCATCCGGACCTCCGATATTGGCGGCGATAAGGAAATACCCTATATGAAGCTTCCGAAGGAGGACAACCCCTTCCTTGGCTTCCGTGCGATCCGCATCTGCTTGGATCGGCCGGAAATGTTCAAGACGCAGCTTCGGGCGATCTTGCGTGCGAGCGCCTTTGGCAATTTGAAAATCATGTTCCCTATGATTGCAGCGCTTAACGAATGGCGTCAAGCGAAGTCCCTGCTGGAGGAAGTTAAGGGGGAGCTGCGCGAAGCTGGCATATCATTCAATCCAAGCATCGAGGTCGGCATCATGATTGAAATTCCAGCTGCAGCTATCCTCGCCGACAAATTCGCGAAGGAAGTTGATTTCTTCAGCATCGGCACAAACGATTTGGTTCAATATACGATGGCAGCCGATCGCATGAATCCAAAGCTAGGCTACTTAAACGATCCGCTCCATCCTGCCGTCTTGCAACTGATCGAGCGCGTTATTTCGGCAGCTCATGCGAATGGCAAATGGGTCGGCATGTGCGGCGAAATGGCTGGGCAGAAGCATGCTCTGCCGATCTTGCTTGGCCTCGGCCTAGATGAATTCAGCATGAGCGCCAGCGCTATATTGCCGGCGCGGGCTTTGCTCGCCAAGCTTTCCCAGCAAGAGATGAAGCAGGTCGCGCAAGCGGTTCTTGAGCTAGGCTCGGCTGAAGAGGTAAAGGCTTATGTCGAGGAGCATGTCCAAGAACTGAAGTAAGGATGAATATAATAAAGGGGCAGTTCAAAAAGGTTATAAACCTTATTGAACTGCCCCTTCTTTTGACGTTCTAATACCTATTTTCAAGCAGTCATTTCGGCTGAGGCGGCTGTTATGATTATATCGTAATTTGAATAAGGAGCTTTTCCTCCTCGTAACGAAAATCAATATTGCCCTTATATTTCTCGACAGTTCTCTTTACGATAGAGAGGCCGTTCCCTCGCAAGGTCTGCCCCTCCCCCTTCGTTGTAAATCCATACTGAAAAAGGCCGCTTAGTTCTTTATCCGTAAGCAAGGCAGCATTCTCGATGGCAAATTTATATTTCCCTTTTTCTGCTTTGCAAATGACACGAATTTCCTGCGGCAGCTCGCCGAACGACGCTTCTACGGCCTCGATTGCATTATCCAGCAAATTTGAGAATAGCTTAACCAAATCCATAGACTCCATTTTATCAAAATCGATAAAGTCCGTTTCAAAGGTGATGTCTATATTTTTGGAATGAGCCAGCTCCCACTTGCTTTGGAACAGTACCATCAAGAACGGATTTTTAACTCGCAGAGACAAATCCATCGTTCTGGACTCCGTAGTAAGCTGTTTCAAATAATCATGCGCTTTATCATACATTCGAATGTCCATTAAGCCATTCAGCACCTGTAGATGATTCATCAAATCATGCCTGCTCGATTTTATGGTACCTACTATTTTGCCGAGCTCGGATATGTACATCTTCTCCGATTCCTTCAAATCCTGCTTCCAACGAGCCTTGTACCATCTGTTCAGCAAATATACACCTGCTAACAATAACAAGGCGAACAAGACATCCAATCCGAATATATGCGAATTGCTCTTGATGACATGCTTGCTGATATGACCCAACTCCTCAGCAGCGATATCAATGCCTACAATACCAAGCATTTCGCCCTTCTCGTCAAAGAAAGGAGCCCCAATCGAAATGTAGGATCCGGTTAGTTCATCATGAATAATGCCGGTGTAATAATTCACCCCGCTCTTCGCAAGCCGCACCTCGGCAGCAGGGACCGTACATGGAAATCCAATCGGCACATCCTTCGCAGCAGACGGCCCGGCCGACACCATGACCTTCGACACTTCACTTTCATCCAGTAGCAAAGTATACACATACAAGGCATTGATGCGTTTGCGGTACTCCTCCAAATAAAGCTTCGTTGTCAGATGATGCTCATCCTCCGATTTGGTTAAGAGAAACTTTTTATAGACAGCTTTATCCAAGCCATTTGCCGCTTCCATTGCGATTTCAGTATATTGCTTGGCCAGCGCGTTCTCAGCCGATTTGCTCGTGGTCTTGTAAGAAAAAAACAGCTTCAGCCCGGTGAGCAAGCCCATAACTGTTATCGATATGACGATAAAAAAAATCAATCTTTTTTTGGTAGATAATAGATTTGGTATCATTGCATTAATCCCTTTTCAGCAAATATGTATTCGATCTTAATTGCGTACCTGCCGGCTTTCCTCCATCGTTATCCGTATGCGTTCAGCCGTTTCAAAAAATCATCGTACTAGTGATATTCGACGATATTCGACATTTCCCTTCTCCAATTTGGCTTATTTACCAGAATAAGAAGATTTCCAGCTCATCATGGCAAAAAAATAAGACAGCATATCGCTATGCCGTCCGATTAGGTTGCTATGTTAGATTTGTAATTCACCAAGCTTGATAAGCTCGACAACCGCTTGTGAACGACCTTTTACGTTCAGCTTTTGCATGACATTAGAAATATGGTTGCGGACGGTCTTCTCGCTGATGAATAGTTGCTGTGCAATATCTCTTGTTGTCTTGTCCTGTACCAACAGCTCGAATACCTCGCGTTCACGATGCGTCAATAAAAACTTGCTCTTATGGTCGCTACCCTTCAATGTTTGTCACCCCTCCTTGCGCGGGTTTTTATGGTTTAACAAGGTTAAGGGATACAGTCAACTTATACTATGAAGGGGCGATACCATTGGTGCTGCTGCGCAGTGAAAATGGGCTCTGCAGCCGTTACATTTTAGCATGAATGATTAAACGGTGAGTGGGGTTCACGATAGGGTCGCAGGTGATTAAGGTGAGCAGCTTATCTTTGTTATTGTAATTCAGTACGGACACGTCGGTTGGCTCCACGATCGATACTTTATAAACGGTATATGTATAGGTTTGTTCCTTCGTCTCCACAACAATTTTGTCTCCGACCTCTATCTCTCCAAGCCGATTAAACAACCTGCCCTTTGAACGCATCCGATGACCGGCGATAGCCGCATTGCCGACTTCACCTATTGCTGAAGTTTCCTTCAGATGGGCTGTGGCCGATTTCATGTTTTTCTGGGTTGCGCCCTCTACGACAGGCAGCTTAAGCTTTATTTTGTCTATTTTGAGCGTGGCGATAGATGCGATTTTCTGGACGGTCGGAGCCGCTGTAGGTGCCTCTGTGGGTGTGCTTGTTGGCTGGGCCGTCGCTGCAGTCAATTCCTCGTTGAACAGATCCGTGAGCTGCTCATACTGCTCCTGCGCCTGCTCCTGGGGTATTACGTCGTAGCTTGCTTCTTCCCATTCTTCCATCAACTTATTTTGCTGCCGATTGTCATTCCATTCATTTGCTTTTGGATAAAGTAATATGAGAATGCCAACGATGACCAAAGAATATGACCATATTTTTTTCATCTTCCCCACCTTCCGCTAGCCGCTCTCGGCCTGTGCTCCATTCGATGCGAAAACCCATTTTTTACTCCCGTAAAAATTAAGCATAACGGCAACCGCCGTTACGATTACCTTCGCAGCAAGCTCGTTTAATTCCCACCACTGCGTTAATGCAGCAAGGAGAAGCAGCGTAATGCCTAATAAAATGCCATTCAAAACGATAAATTTTACGGTTACGCTCATGCTCATGCTCATGCTCAGCTTTTTCGTCCCGCCCGCTGCGCGGCCAACCTTACTAAACGTATATCGGCTGTTAAGCACAAAGCTATTAATCATCCCAGCGCTATAGGCGATAACCTGCGCGAGCAAATAATAAGTGCCAAACCAAACCAAGGCCGTGTACACCAAGAAATCTACAGCCGTATTCAGCAAGCCAACGATGTTAAAGGTTATAAATTGGATGATGAGCTTTTTCCGTGCCTCGTTAGACATACTCCTTCATCCGATCCGATTGCCCAGTTTCCTTTGTTCTGCGCTCTACCTCATCCGTATAGCCTTTGACCTCACGCACAATATATAGCGGCCGATTTTTGGATTCGTCATAGATCCGCCCGATATATTCGCCAATGATGCCAAGGAGCATAAGAATGATGCCGTTGAACAATAGATTGACCGCTACGATTGAAGCCCAGCCTGCGATAGTGCTGCCCGTGAACAGCTTTTGGAAAATAACGACCAGCAAATACAGAAAGCTCGTAAACGATAAGGTAAATCCAATATAGGTAGCAATCTTAAGCGGCTTGTAGGAGAACGAGGTAATGCCGTCAATCGCAAAAGCGATCATTTTTTTAAGCGGATACTTGGTTTCACCCGCATAGCGTTCCTCACGCTCATACTCGACCATCGTCTGCCGGAATCCGATCCAGCTGACCAGCCCGCGTACGAACCGGTTTTTTTCCTTCAAACTACGCAGCACGTCGCATACCTTGCGGTCAATCAACCGAAAATCTCCCGTATCCACGGGAATGTCGACGTTGGTCAAGCTGCGAAGCGTCCGGTAAAATATTTTCGCGGTCAGCTTCTTGAAAAGGGTCTCGCCCTTGCGCTTCAGCCGCTTGCCGTAAACGACCTCATAGCCTTCCTTCCATTTTGCGATCATGTCCAGAATAACTTCAGGCGGATCCTGCAAATCCGCGTCAATGACGACGATCGCATCTCCCTGCGCATAGTCCATGCCTGCTGAAATCGCAATCTGATGTCCGAAGTTGCGTGAGAAGTTTATGAGACGGACATTTGGATCAAAGTCGCCAATCATCGACACCAATTCAACTGTACGGTCTTTGCTGCCGTCATTGACGAAAATAAGCTCATACGGCTCATCCGCGGTATCCATCACAAGCTTCAGCCGTTCATACGTATGCTCGATAACCTCTTCTTCGTTAAACATAGGAACGATAACGCTGTATTTTACAGCCGATTTGTTCATCCGTGTGCCCCTTTCTTAAAATAACCAACTTGGAAACCAGCGCAGCACATGCTCTACATACCAGCTTGGCACGGTCATACCGGAAAGAGCGGGATAAAAGACAATAAATAATAAAATGGCTCCAGCCAAGAAAACGATCCGTACCCGTTTAAAGCTCGGCTGCTTCTCTTCGATTACTTTAAACATATACACCAAGCTCAAAATGATAAACGGCACCATTGCAAAATAATGATACAGGAACGTAAGCCTCGTAACGAGCATCCATGGGACGTATTGCGCGAGGAAAGCGATCCAAATCGTATACATCGCACGGTCTCTCCGTTTGATGCTGAGCCAGATCGTCGCCGCCATCGCAAAAATACCTGCCCACCAAATGAGCGGATTGCCCATCGCTACAATTGTTGACTTCATGCCAGCAGCCATGTTATCGCCTGAATAGTACCATACGGGCCGCTTCATGAATGGCCACTCCCACCAGGAGGAGGAGAATGGATGCGTCGAAACGAGATTGCTGTGATAGCTAAACATATGCTTCTGATAATCAATAAGACTTTTCAGCGTATACCCTTCGTCCATGACGGTTAGCACCGGAATATAAGACAAAGCGTAGATCGCGAGAGGGATAACGATATAGAAGACGAGACATACTGCGAGCGTCATAATCGTATAGCGCGGAAACACGTTTGCGATATGCTGCAGCTTGTCTATGCTGAATGCGGAATCCGCTTGGTTACTGCCTTTTCGCAGCACGCGCTTGGCAGCCGCATACTCTTTGTAGCGCTCAAATAAAGAAATGGCTAACATGATCGCGAGGCCAGCGCCGCCATAGAGCACGATCCACTTGGAAGCAACGCCGATGCCAAAGAACAACCCTGCTAGAAATAATGGCAGAAGCGTCGCGCGAAGCTTGACCTTATAAAAGCTTAACGAATAATATTTGTGCATGAAATAAAACATCAGCATGATGAAAAACACGCCATAGACGTCGATTGTCGAAATTCTCGTTTGCGTAAAGTGCATAAAATCGGCAGCAAACAATGCTGCGGCAATTCCGGCGTACACGCTGCTTTTAAACAGCCTTCTAGCGAACAGATACATTAACGGCAGCATCGCGATACCGAACAGCGTACCCATTATTCGCCAGCCGAATGGATTTAGGCCAAACAGCTTAATGCCAAAGGCAATGATGATTTTGCCAAGCGGCGGATGCGTGTTTTCATACGCGACGATATGCTCCAAATGCTCATAGGCTGTGCGCGCATGATAAATTTCATCGAAATACGATCCATTCATAAAGGTCGCATCAAACTTCGCAAGGTGCTGCTCATCAAACAGCTGCTCTACGCTGCCTCTTTTTGCATTCATCGCTTGCTCATCATTAATACCAACGATCGACAAAGGTATTTTGTTGCTTTGCTCATAGATCGCGATCTCGTGCATGGAAAATCCGGTTTGAACGGAGGTCAGCCTTATATAACGCGCTTGCAGCGCTGCTGGCTGACTTGTCCAAGTAAAGACAGCGACATGGCTGCTGTCTATTTCCATTACATTATCCCAATCCGTCCCATTTTGACTGAATTCGTATTTGAATTTGCCTGTTCCGACGCCGCCAAAGCTGTTGATCCGGTCAAGCTGCTTCACCCCGCCCAAATCAACGACTAAGCTTTGGCCTGTCTCTGCGGGCTGCCATGCAGTTGTCGGACCCTTCATCTCGCCTAGCTGGTAAAGGGCAACGATCGCGTATAGGAGCGTAATCGCTCCCATCCAAACCCAGTCTTTACGCTCCAGCCGGTTTGCTTCTTGGCTCACTCTCGAAACAGCTTCCGTCTTGTAGGCTGATAACGCTTTTTCGTCCGCCTGCCGCAGCTCTTCCTCCAACAGTGGACTTACCAGCAACACTCTGCCGCGTACATATTTATCATATCCGATATAAAGCAAGTAAAGCAGGAGACCAATATTTGCTAGCGAGCACAATAAAACGATGCCGTTAAACGGTACATTTGTAGTTGTTTTGCTGTAATCAAGCACATATGCAATATTGATAAAGCTTGTGAGGCTGAAGCCTAAATAGACAAGCAGCATTCTTCGGTCGAGCGATTGTATAAAAGCAAAGATCGAAAGCAAGAGAACAGGGAACAGATAACGCTCATGCATTTTGGTTACGCCCATAAATACAACGACAATGAGCACCATGCCGACAAAAAAAGCGCGCTTCGACGAATCGCCGTCCTGCTTCTTGAAGGAGAAATAAACCGCTAACGCAACTGCCGCCAAAATAAAGATCGTGCCCCAGGTTTGGAATGAAAACAGCAGCCACGCATCGGTAATCGGCTTCCAGTTATCATTGCTCAGCGCATAAAGGTTAAAAGCGTTTAGCGTTGCATAAGGGTAAGAGGCTAACGTTCCCCGATATAGATTGATAAGACCTGACAGCCCGCCATTGCCCCAAAAGAATGGCAAAGCTAACAAAATAAACGTTGTAAAGCCATAGAAGGCACTAACCGGGATTTTTCTCCAGGCTTTGCGATAAACGAACCAGACAAGCAGCACCGGCATAAAAATGAATGCTTGCGGCTTGATAAGCGCCGAAATGGCGAACCAAACGGAAGCGCGTTCGATTTTATTTTCCGCTATGCCGTAAATGGACAACACTAGCGCAAGCGCAAATATGGAATCCACTTGGCCCCATGCGGCTGAATCCACAATCACTGCCGGATTAAACACATAGAGCAGCGCGAGAGCAAGCGCTACAGAGTAGCCCGCTTTCTTGTGTGCCGCTTTAAAAATAAAGTAAGCAGCCGCAAGATCTGCTAGTACCGCCGGCAATTTGAATAACAGCATAGCTGCTTGAGATGCCGAGTCCAGCGCCAGCATATTTTTGACGACGCCTAGCGCATAAAGAATATAAATATAACCGGGAGGGTAATCTACAAACATATCAGTATGGTAAAAGCCGGAGAGCCCTTGCTTTACCGCATGGTCGGCCCAAGCCATAAATAAGGCGATATCATTGGCATAGCCCTTGCTCGCAATGGCAATCCAAAGTCGCAGGGCAAGCGCTCCAATAAGGACAAATGCAAAAATAATGTTATGCAGATGCGGTTTCTCATCAAGCCAGCTTCGTTCGCGAAGCAGCTTCCTGTAAACGAACGCAAAAAACAAGCTGAACAACGCCGCGAACAAAATCAAAGGAAATATCGATGCGCCTGCACCAGATGCTTGCGTATCCTGGCTTGTTTCCGTAGGCACCAAGCTGAATACTTCCGAACCGGCAGGAGCCTTCGATACCTTCTCTACGCTGACATCATCGAAATAGGCTTTGCCTGTATTGATGCTACCATAGCCGCCAAGACTCGCGGCAAACGTAATGCTCTTCTGATCCTTGCCTGTCTTCGCGTAGAAATGGACATAAGTCCATTTTCCAATCGTATCCTTTACTTCCGGGTATGTAACCGCTACGCCTTCAACGAAAAATTGCGCTCCGGTTGCGTCCGGGCCAATTTGCTCTGTCAATACATAGCCTGACAGCTTATAAATCGATTTAGGTTTGACACTTATGACCTGAGTCCACCGCGAATGATTGGCTTCCTTATTTTCTAGCACAGCGGAATATGTACCTGTATGCGCCTCAGAATTAGAGATCGAATAAGTGGTAATATGCTCTTCCTTTAAATAAGCGTCATGATTCCAGTCTGCGGGAGCTCCGTCCGTTACAAGTTCAAAGCTTGCGTTTTTTAGTAGATTAGTCGCAGCATGGCCAATAGCGGCAGGCCATAGAAGAGTTAGGAGAAGGATGGTTATAGTAGCGCGATTAAACAGGTTCATCATCGTTCCGATTTCCACCTCATATCAATTAAAGATGCATAATTATAGCAAAATACACTATCACTTTAAAGGATTATAGATCAAGGGTCAATCATAATATAAATAGAAAAGGACCATGCCTAAGGCATTGTCCTCTACGAAATCGATGCGTCCTCTCACATAAACTGATCCGGGCTTATTCCCCACTTATCAATAAATTGTTGACGATTCACAGCAAGCAGCTGCTGAACTTGATCCATACCCTCTTTTTGGAAGCTTGCGCTCCCATGATGATAGATAAAGATATCGCCTGCCAACATCAGCTTATAGCCCGCTAGACGCGTTCGATAGCAATAGTCATCATCCTCAAAATGTCCCGGTGTAAAGCGTTCATCCAGCATACCGACCTCGTCAACTATTTTCCGCTTAAATAAGAAGCAAAAGCCGATTAACCGATTAACTTCCTTCCATTTGCTCGAATCCGGCTTATTCATACGCTGTGCCATGTCCTCAATATTGGTAAAAGGCTCTATGATTTGCTGTTGACCGCTCGCATAGTTGGTCATAGGCCCTACTATGCCGATATCCTCCTGGCTGTTCAAGCAGCGAAGCATGTTGTCCAGCCAGCCTGCTGTAACGATCGTATCATTATTCAGCAGCATTAATGTGTCGCCGGCAGCCATTCTAAGTCCCCAATTGCATGCAGCCGGAAAACCTGTATTATGAGGCAGCGATACAAACCGCGTCCTTTCGGCGATGCAAAGCTTCGTAGATCCATCGCTTGAGCCATTATCAACGACGATAATTTCATAAGGCGAGGCAGTATGTCTGCGAATGGAGGCTATACATTCCTTCAGAACCGAGCTGCCATTATAATTGGGAATAATGATGCTGGTCTTACTCATTGCCTCTTCCCCCCTGCAGCCTGCTCCGCATTCGATACGGGTCCGGGAATGACAGCCGCTTGGTTTTTAATGACATGGAGAGGGACAATGCTTCGACATGATCGCCGATAATCATTTCTGCTACCGGATTATTGGTGCTGGCGTTATGAGCGCGGCGTCGATTAGCTGCAATTACATTTACGCTAAACGGCGCTCCCACTCGCAGCTCCTCCAGTATAGCTCGGGCATGTGCTTTAGGCGGAACCGCTAAATGGTCATAGCCGATACGATCAACCGCCCGTCTGGAAAGCGCGTGAGGAACCGTTGTTAAGGAATTCGTCTTCAGATCAGGCCGTCTTAGCGAGCGATTAAGAAATTCCTTCACATGCGATACGGCATCTCTCTTGCTGAATATCGGAAGAAACGAGTTTACATTATTCAGCGCCACATCCATTCCCTTTTCAACCGCGTAAACAAATGGGATAAGCTGCTCCGCCTGGAGCGGAATATCGCCGTCAATAAACACAAGAATGTCGGATTTCGCCACCTTTGCTCCTATGCTTCTTCCTACATCGTGTCCTAAAGGCTCGGGATAGTATAATATGGTAGCTTTGGAGAGCTCTCGCGCTTTCGTAAATGACTGATCCTTCGATCCGTTTACGACAATGATCAGCTCATCGATAACAAGCCGGTTCAGCTCCATCATCAGAATCGGGATCGTATCCTCTTCATTCATGACTGTCATAATGACGGCAACGGATTTATCGGTCGGCATAAGCACTCTGTTGAGATAGGGAAGTCCATTCTTCTGACAGATGCCTTGCAAATAACCTTTCGCTGCTGCATGATATCGCGGCCATGCCATAGGACTCCAAGTTCTTGTGCGCATTCGCGCAGCCCACAAACGATTGATTAGCTTGATTGAATCGCCCTGTCCAATTAACGGATTGGAAGCTGCGTCCCTCTGGCCTGCCTCTCTTCCCCACCTCGCCATTCTCCCAGCGTCGCGCGGAATACGCGGTGCGGATGCGCGAAGCTTCCCTCGTTTTTTCAATCTTCTTTTAAGCTTATTACTAGGTTTGACCCTTGGTCGCAATCTCTTTCTGCCAGCCTGCTTAATCACCTTATCACCTCACGTTCTCCCTTTGCCTCATAAAGTCAGTTAAATTCCCTCTTTCGTTCGCATGCTCGGTTAGCCAGCCAATCGCCTCTAAATGGTCGCCGACAATAAGGTCCTTCAATGGATCCTGACCGCCTCTTCGCTTCCTCTTTATCGGATTGGATCCAACGTTAATAAATTGAACCGGCTTTACGTTTAGTCCATAAAATAATGCCTTTAAATGCGCAAGAGGCGGTACAGCGAGGGAATCCGCTCCTATAACCTCAAGCACCTTTCTGTTCATCGCATGAGGGATGGTCGTTAAGGAGGCTCCTAACAGCTCAGTCTTCTTCACCATTGCATTCAGCGCATGTTTAGCAAGGATAACGCTATGAACATCAGACTTGAGAGTCGGCCCCAAGTAGCTGTTAAGGGCAATATCGACCCCCTGACTAACGGCTCTTATAAATGTTCGCAACTTATGCGCAGGTATGATAATGTCTGCGTCTAAGAACAGAAGAATATCCCCTCTCGCCTGTATGGCACCGATTGCCCGGCCCACATCATGACCTAGCGGCTGATCATAATTAATGACCCGGGCTCCCGATCGTGCCGCAATATGCTTAGAACCGTCGGTAGATCCGTTAACGACGACAATAACTTCCGATTGAGCATCGACTCTATTAGCCTCGCGAATGACGCGGGCCAACGTTCTTCTCTCATTCATAACAGGAATAATGATAGATACTCTAGGAGAAGGGCTATTGAAAATCTTGCTTTGCTTCATATGCATGCAGCTCCAGTTATCTCTTGATTTTGCTTGCTCATGCATTTTATTCGTCTATTAAAGAGAATGTAAGGGCATTTGGTAGATAGGAGAGGAATAAGGCGAATATACGCTTAACGCTGTCTATTGGAGCAAGCTTTGCAGGTGATGAATCAAGCGGTGCTGCTCGGCAATATACTCATCCTTTTGTTGAATCATAGCCGATTGATGCTGAATATATGCATCCTTTTGATGCAGCAGGCTCCATTGCTCTTCGATATAGGCATGCTGTTTTACAATATATTCGGTTTTTTCAGCGACGACTCCATTCCATTTCAAGCTCTCCTGCAAAAGATCATCCTTACTTTTATCTATATATTTTTGGCAGCTAAATAGGAGCAACAAAAGGCGTGGATCAATTATCTTTTTGTTTTGATCGTAAATTTTGTTCCATCTTGTCTTATCTTCTATCGCTTCTTGTTTATGATCTGTCCCATACTGAATAAGCTCCTTGATATTTGCGGTTCTGAAATAATGCTCAAGCTGCAAATAAAACACGCCTTGTCGCTCCTCATCGGTTACATGTACACTGAAATCCAATCGGAAGGAATTATAATTAGACAGCTTTTTTGGATGCAGCATGGCATCGCGTTCTTGCTTTACATACTTCAATACCAATGGCTTGTTTAGGCTTGAAGAGTTGCCTAAAGAATCTTTTAGACCAACACCATACTCATCTACCAGTATTTGCGGCACAAACTTGACGGGATACTTTCGCTGAATTCGAATCCATAAATCCCAGTCGCAAAATCGTTTCAGCACAACATGTGGGTCGTACCAGCCTACATCCTCAATAATCCTCCTTGGAATCATAACGGCCCCATTAGGTATATTATTGTTGCCGCTCAGCATCTGCTCCAGACTGGATTCCATTCCTAATGTTTGTCTGCTTTGATTGGACATAATCATGCTGCATTGCCCGTAAGCAAAACCGGCTTCGGGATGCCGAAGCAATGTATGGACCAGAGTAATAAGATGGTTGGGATATAAAACCGTATCATCAAAAGCAAAGGCGATATAATCACCGCTTGCCTTTAAATAACCCAAAGCCGTCGTCAGGGCTGGCAAACCTATATTTAAGTTCAACCGGATATGCTTAATGCGCTGATCTATGGCACAGTATTTCTTAATAAGCCCCTCACTTCCATCAATGGATCCATCGTCTACAATAAGCAGCTCCCAATTGACGTAAGTTTGGCCTCTAACACTATTAATCGTTCGCTCCAAATAACCTCCTTCGAATCTGGAATAGGTCGGCATAATGACCGAAATGATTGGCTGCGGCATGATCTCCACCCCTTAGAAACATACTAGAAATGAACTAACTATATAAAACGGTTATACTGCTTAAATAGCTCTCCCGGATCAATCTTTCCGCTGATTTTAAATGCCGCGTATGGAATTCCAGCTGTTTGGGCGGCTTGCGCAACGAGGATGTTAAAAGCTGGGGTATGAATGATAGTGATTCGATGATCTTTGATCCAATCGGCTATCGCTTTTATCAAAGTTCCTTGATTTGAGCAGGAAGAAAGAGGATGAAAAAGAACATCCGGTATATATTCCATAACTTCGCCCCGGCGCTTAATGGCAGCGATCAGCGGCGTGTCAGCCTTGTGGCTTGTTTCCGGCAACCTCCAGACCAGCTCAATCCCGTACCTTTCTGCAATCATAGCATGATCATAAAATTGCTGATCCTCTGGGTTTAGGAGATAGGCAATTCGAGGTTTGCCATCAGGGAAACGCTTCGCGCGCGCAGAAGCGTGGAACTTAGAAAGCTCCAAAAACGAATAAAAGTGATTAAGCTGAGACTCTGTCGTAAACTCATTTAAAATATGTTCTTTCGCAAGAGACCATATTTTTTTTCGCTCGACATAGGGGGTCTCCACCCATTTTTTCATCAGCCTATACCAGTCCACCTCATTATTCCTGATTTTAACACCAGTGACTCCATCGTTAACGGCAACATATGACAAATTATTCGAATAAATTCCTATCGCTCCCGCAGCAGTCGCTTCCAAATATTTAATAGGCGTTTTTCCGTTTCGCAGACGAATATTGTCAAATAAAGGAACAAGCATTAAATCCATTCGAATGGATGTTAAACTGTCTAGATATTGATAGTAGCTAAAGGTCTTGCTTCTAATTGTTACAGGCGATAGAAGATTAGGCAAACCATTAGGAATTTCTCCCCATACCTCAAAATGTACGGAATTGCCTTTTTCATGCGAAAGCCTGAAAATCGCAGGCCATATAAATCGAAGCTCCTCCGCCCTGCTTCCTGTGTTAATAATGCCAATCCGAACGGGATCGTTCGGCTTCCGATCATCCGATAGCTTACTTTCAACATACTTCCTTAATATGTTCGTGTTCAATTGGCAGACGCGGGGATTAATAGGACGAACGACCTCTTGAACTAACGGTGAATACGTTGCAACGGCATCAGAATGCTTTATTAGGTGACTAATTCGGTTATATATCGGGCTTCCGGGTCCCCAACTCACCCATTCTTTCAGCTCATGCATCCCCAATAGATCATCATCCAGCAAATAAATCACAGGTTTATTCAAGGCAATCGCGGAACTTTGCAAATCAATAGCCAGCTGGCTCGAAAGTCTGAGCAAGATTATGACATCAGCTGATTGAATCGCCAGGGAGGTAACTTGATCCTCGTAATAAAAGAAAGGAATTATGCTGTTATTAGATGCCTCTTGAAAGTTAGTAAAGCAAATTTCGGCAGATGCATCCTTATGGACTAGAACAACCAATAGGTTTATGGATTCGCGTGGCACAGGGGGAATAGCTTCAATCCTCCCTGCCGCATGCGACAGAAGCCACGGATACATATAACGGTTTTTAATAACATCAACTAATGGACTGTCCAGATAGCGGTATAGCAGAAGGACATCATCCACGCTGAATTGATGAAAATGACTTAACCGCAACCGATCCGAACGATTGATACTGCAAATAAATCTGCTTACATCAAGGTCGGTTGCTGCTTGAGTTGCTGCTTTAACCGATCTAACTTTGCTAATGATCCGATCAACGTAAACAAAGGAATATCGTTTTGCGCAGCGCATCCAAAAATCCCAGTCGCAGAACTGTCTGACAGCAATATGACAGTCGTAGCCACCTATTTCATGAACGATCTGAGCGTGATGCAATACGGCATGGTTAGGGATAATATTGTTTTTCATTAACAAGCCGAAAGCGTAACGTGCTCCGAAGACTTGCTGGGTGGGGAGCATGCTGCTCCCATAAACAACAGTTGGAGAGGTGCAATGAACAATCTCTCTATACAAATGCAATAGAGCATCGCGTTCCCACTCAACTCCGGTAAACATATAAGCAATATACTTGCCTTTGGCCAGCAGCAATCCTTCGTTAATACGCAGTGCTGGCAGCTCGCTCCATGTATCATGATGGGCATAAATAATGCGCGGCTCGTTCGCTTGAAGATATACCAGTGCATTGATAACGGTTTGATCACAGCCATCCCCAACAATAATAAGCTCAAAATCCTTCATGGATTGGTCAAGGATGCTTTGAATAGTTGCGGCAAAATGGTGGGACCAGGAGCCTTTCGGTAAAGGGAGTATGACGCTTATTTGAGGGCTGGCATTTCGATGCTTTGGAAGATACAGCCTCTGATCCGTCAAAAAGGTTTGTGCAGCAATCAATACATTCATCCTTTCCTTAAAAAGAAAGGCCACTAAGTGGCCTTAAGCGCAGTCCATTGTTTTCGTGTAATTCCGAAAACGACAACATCATGATACGCTCCGTTGCTGTAATGATGCTCCCGAAGCGTTCCTTCCACCAGGAAGCCGCTTTTCTCTTTGGCGCGAATCGAGCCTATATTCGTATCGATCGCGTAAGCATATACGCGATTTAATCCCAGATCCTCAAACGCGTAGCACAGTGCAACGCCTATCATTTCAGAGGCGATTCCTTTTCCCCACATGGAGCGGTCGCCGACAATGGTTGTTCCGATTTCAGCCTTCTGATTCACGTAATCGATATCCACCAAGCTGATCATGCCGACCGGTTTACCGGAACCGCGCTCTGTGCTTACAAAAAATTGCTTGCTGCGGTCATCGAGCAGCCGGTCATACCATTTGCGCTGTCCCGAGGCGGCAAGCAGCGACTTATTGAAGAAAGCTCTTCGTATTTCCTGCTGATTGCGCCATTCAGCGACAAGCGGCAAATCCTCCGCCTCAAGCGCGCGAAGATTGATTCTTTGTCCCTCCAGCATGCTTTGTCCTCCGTTTCTTCGTATAATGGCTTGCCTGTTAAGGCTGAAAGCTCTTCACGCAGGCAACAATCCGCTCCAAATCCTCATCTGTCAGGTTAGGGTGAATCGGCAGCGTCAAAATCCGTTTCCACACCTCATTCGACACAGGCACCTCAGCCTTAAGATGAATGTAGCTAGGCTGCAAATGGCAAGGGTAATAATGGACGCCCGGTGCAATGTTATGATCCTTCATATGCCCAATTAACCGATCACGGGATTCCTCGTTTGGCAGCTTTACTTGATACAGATGCCAGGAGCTGCGGGCATAAGCTTTCTCCTTAGGCAGTTCCAGCCATGCGACATCCTTAAACTGCTCACTGTAATACTCCGCTACCTCTCGGCGGCGGCCGTTCAATTGATCGAGCTTTTTCAACTGAACGATGCCAATGGCAGCCTGCATATCGCTCATATGATATTTGTAGCCAACCTTATCGACAAAATATTGCCAAGCATAAACGCGTTCCGCAGAGGAGCGCATCCACGTATCCTTCGATATGCCGACCCAGCGCAGCTCCTTCAGCTTACGAATAATCCAGTCTTGATTGCATGTAATGCCTCCGCCTTCGCCGCAGGTCAGGTTTTTGACGGCGTGATAGCTGAAACAGGTCAAGTTGCCTGAAGCTCCGATCTTCTTCCCCTTGTACTCCGCGCCACAAGCATGAGCTGCATCTTCTATCACTTTAATGCCCTTTGAATCTGCCAACGCTTGAATCGCATCCAAATCGACCGGATGTCCTGCCAAATGGACGACGATGATCGCCTTCGTTTTATCCGTTATTTTGCGCGCGATGTCCTCAACAGAAATATTCATCGTATCGGGCTCGACATCGGCAAATACCGGCGTAGCGCCTACATAGCTTACTGCATGCACAGTTGAGATAAAGGTCATTGGCGGAACGATAACCTCGTCGCCTTTGCCAATATTCAACACCTCCAACGCGAGATGCAGCGCAGCGGTCCCTGAATTCATCGCTACCATAAAGCGGGTTCCCGCATAGGCTGCAAATTCCTTCTCAAATTGCTCGGTTTTGGGCCCGAGTCCAAGCCAGCCGGAACGCATGACTTCTACGACAGCATCAATCTCTTCCTGACCGATGCTTGGTTGTAACACAGGAATGTGCTTATCCAAAATTCATTCTCCTCTCAATGTGAGCTATACATGCAAAATATGCTGGCGCCAATTCGCCACCGACTGCTCAAGCGAAAATTGACTGCGGCTGTACGCTCCTGCTTGTTCCCTAATCGAATTGCGCAGTGCTTGATCATCGATCATCCGCTTCATGCCGAGATACCAGCCTTCCGTCGTCTGTGGGACCAAAAGCCCCGTTACCTCATGGGTGATGCAATCCGCGTAAGCGGGTGTATTCGTATAGATGCCAGGAATTAAACAGCCTGCATACTCTCGGAATTTATTGTTCGTTTTGCATAAGTTGAACAAGGAATTAGATAATGGCGCCAAGCCGAAGTCCCACGTCGTGCTATACAGTGACTGCATGAATTGGCGATAATTATGGTCATAAGGAAGAAAAGAAACGCCCGGCAAGCCTTTCAGTCCAGATGGAATAAATCCCATAAACTCGATCCTTACCCTTGCTCCATACGCCTGCAAAATACTTATGATCGCAGGGACGACTGGCTTGAAGTCCTCCTCCTTAACCGTCCCCTCATAGCCGAATACGATGACGCCATCATTGCGAACGGGCTTTGGCCCATATTCATCGAGCCATCTAAAGTCGACGCTTGCCGAGAAGCAAACGACATGAGGATTGAAATGAAGCCTTATATAATCGGCAAAGTAAGGTGAAATGACCTGTATGAGCTTTGAGAAAGTAAGGAAACGAATGAAAGTTTCCCGACGAATAGGATCTTTATAATAGTCAGAGATCGCGCCGACTGAAGGGATCTCAAGAAAATTATCATCGATGACATAGACGGTTGGTTTACCCATTTCATGAGCCATTTCAAGCGCGGCATACGCTCTTGGCTCAACGTTGCGGATGAACACAACGACTGCAGCCTCCGCGATATGCTCTCTCGTTGCTTCTTCTTCTGTCACAACCCGAAAGTTATAAATGCCAAGCTGCTTCATTAACCGAAAAGGCTGCAGCAAAATAATTTCAAGCGATGGAAATGACTTTACTTGCGCGATAATAAGGGCAATTGGCCATAATGTGTTCTGTTTTCCGGCCATAATGCCGTCTTGAAGCCCCCGATTAAGTCCATCTACTCGACCATTTCGCAATCCGTTGCGGTAAGCCACAGAATGACCAATCGGTTTTGCCCTGCGAGCCTTGAACCTCACTTTTCGTGTCCTCCCCTCCGCTTAAAGCTCGGTGCTGTTAATTAATTGAGCCTGCTCCACGCCCTGCGCGTAACCTGTGTTAAAGCCTTCGTTATAAGCCTGATCAAAGGCTTTGTTATAGCCTCTGTTGTAAGCAGGAGAACGATAAGCTCTCCTTGCGTGAACGACCTTCGTTTTCTTTTTTCTCAAACGCGTATTGGCTATGCGTCGTCTTTTTCTGACAATGGTTATACCCTTATGCTTCCTCGTTCTTGTCATCTTGCGTTTTTTTCTGCTAATCATTATGATCACCTCCAGGAAAGTGTACGTATAGCCGGACATGGGATAATCGGATTTCCAAGCGGATAGCGGCTTTCTGTTTCATGAGTGATCGGAATGGCAGCCCTTTGATGCAAATGCCATACGTGCAAGGCTGCACTTGATAGGATGGATCGCAATTTGCCTTGCTGCAGCTGGTATAACAGTCCAGTTTGCGAAATAACGATAATGCCATCCGCTAATTTCTGCTCTGTTTGCCATTCATCGCTTAATTGATTTAGCTTAAGCTGCACATCCTCTGCGCTTAACGGAGGACCGAGCTGCCAGCTCTTCAAATCCAGTGAGGACACTTGCGTTATAGGAAGGGAGATTGGTGTCATAATCGGATATCGGATACCATTTTCGACCCAGTAGGCTGTTGGATCTGCACCTTTGACGACGATGCTGCTAGGATAGAAGCGATTCATTCCATTTAAACGATAATCCTCGCTATTTGCTGCTTCTTGCAGCGCACGGCCCGGATCACCCCATTTGTCATAGTAATACACCTGATTCTTCTCATAGACGGGCGCGAATCTTTCCTTTAAATGCTTCATCGTCATACTGCCATAATGGTGTACAAACGTATCTCCCGCGATGACAAGCTTGAATCCGAGCATAGTAGCACGCAGTCCGTAGTCATCATCCTCGCAGTTGCCGATCTCAAAGCCTTCGTCAAAATATCCGATTCGCTCAAAAACGTCCCTGCGCATCAACAGGCAAAAGCCAGTAATTCGGGAAACCACCTGATAACGAGCAGCATTCGGTTGATTGTAGCCAAGTGCAAATTGCTGCATATCTTCAACCGAATCATAGTTTGTTGGAATATATTGATCACCGCTAATATAATTGCTGACGGGTCCAACTAAGCCGATTTCAGGATCAGAGCTTGCGCAGGCAAGCAAATTGCTCAGCCAATTTGGCGTAACGACCGTATCATTGTTCAGCAGCAGCAAACTCGTTCCCTTCGCCATTTGCATCCCTTGATTAACAGCGCCTGCGAAGCCTAAATTGCTTTTATTTAAACGGAAACGCACACCATCCGTCTCTGCCATCAGATACGGAGCCGTACCGTCTGTCGACCCGTTATCTATCACGATGATTTCATACGGCTGATGCGTATATTTCCGGATGCTTTCGATGCATTCAATCAGAAACAGTTTCTGATTCATAGTGGGTATAATGATGCTGGTTCCATCAAACAACTGTCGTTTGCCTTCCATACCGTCACGAAGCCCGCTATTTAAACCTTGCTCGTAGCCGCGTTGAAAGCCATCCCCGTAGCCAGCCTTTAATCCGCTATGAAACGCTGGATGCGAGTTTTTTGACTTTGAGGCCTTCTTGCGAGGTCTAAATTTGACTGCTCTCATTGCTTTTCTCCTCTCTTAATGGCTACAGAGGCGCTTCCCCGTTGCTGATTTTATTCGCAAGATGACCAAAATCGATTGCGACCTTTCCCATCTCTGCTGCAATTCGCTGAACGAGAATGACAGCCGGTACCCCTGCCGATACAAGTGCAATATCGAAATCCCGCGTCAGAATCTCATTCATAACACGAGGCACATCATGAATGCCTTGTACGGGTGCGATCGCATCCACAACATGAATGCCTTTGGCTGCTAATTTCTCGCGCAGGTTCGGCGCTTCATTCCCAACAAGGAGCACCTTTACTCCCCCAAGCAAATCGAGCAGGAAGCCTTCTAAATATAAAGAATAGTTAATGGTGGATTGAGTGAGAGCCATATTTCGATAGGGGATGCCATAGTGATCAAAAATGGAAATGGCAAGCGGAGAGAAGGTGCGGTAGCGTGATTTTGGAATGCCTACGACAGAGGATTGGAGGATAGCTTGCAGCAGCATGTCTCGCGCAGAGAAGTCAGGCACATCGATTCCTGCATAGTGGAGGAAGCTTCCATCCTTTTGAATCTGCTCTAAACTTTGCATCCCTTGCGCCATCGTGAGCAGCTCGCCGTCGCCAAGCCTCACAATGGATAGCGGTTTACCAACAAGCAAGGCGTCACGAGCAAGGCTATAGACATCGGAGGCTGGGAGCAGCGGCAGCATTTGCTCCTCGAAATGCGCTAAGCCGGCTGCAATAATAGCAGAGAGCGGTACGCTCGGTAAAATAACATGTGCCGGTAGCTGCTGGTCAACGATAGCATCGCCGCCCTCAAACACCCCTTTATCAAAAGCAAGATCATATCCTTTGTTATAGCCATCGTTGTAACCGGAGTTATATCCTGTATTAAAGCTTGCATGCTGTCCATTCACGATTCCTTTTTTGCTTAGCTTTCGTTTACCTTTCAATCTGCGTCTAAGCTGCTGCAGTACTCGCTTCGATTTACGCTTTAGCGCTTGCTGCTGCATAATTCACCTCCAAGGCTTGATTCTTTTAGTTTTGAATGAGTATAGCGATCATTTGATGCAGTCTATGAACATACGTATGCTGCTGCAGTGTGCGCTTGTAGCCGCTCAGTGCAATTTCCCGCCGCTCCTCTTCATGCGTCAAGTAATATTCGAGCTTATGGCGAAGCTCCTCAGGCGAATGAAAAATGACGATTTCCTTATCTGGCTCATACATTTGAGCAACCTCAGAACGAGCGTCAACTAGCTGCAGCGTTGCACAGCCATTAATTTCGAAGGTCCTTGGGTTTACGGAGCTTGCTTGAATGGGCATGCCGATTCGATTCATCTCATCAACAACGGGCCGATGAAGATTGATGACCATTTTGGCGCCATTATAATAACGCGCAGTCTCTTCCGGCGGCATCCACTCCCCAAGCTTTATATAGGATGAAAGCTGGCGATAATTTTTCAAGCGATCCCACCACAAGCCTGAGATAAACGTACGCTTGCCAAGGAGGTAAGGCGTGAGCTGATCGATGTACCGGACACGATTCCAGAAGGCAGTACCGATAAAGCAAATGTCTGTCTGCATGGCAGGTTCGACGGCAGTTGGCTGATAGAGCTTTGGACTAACTGCAAACGGCAAGTAATAAACCTGCTTACATCCAACCGATTGATAGAAAGGAACGCAATTCAACTCTAAAGTAAATACAACGTCGTAATGCGGCGCGATGTTGACCGTCCATTCCGTATAATAAGGATCGTCAGTAAACCAAACCGCTGTTCGAAAGCCGCGCGCTCGAAGCTCATCGACCCGATCAACAGATAGGGAAACTCCATTAAGCACAAGTACGATATCCGGTTGATGAAGCTCCGCTGCGGCTACGACCGAGTCTGCGGGGCTCATCGAAAATACTCCCGTAACCACTTTGCTTAAAGCGTCGATTATCGCTTGATCCAGCGCTGGATATGGATCTCCAATTCCGGCAGTGACATAGAGTACCTTGTAAGAAAAAAGGGGGAAAGCCGCCTCTCCTATTTTTGCAAAAATGCCTTGTGATCTCCCTAATCGATATCCGGCATTCCACCCTTTGGCAAGGCCATCGTTGTTGCCGGCTTGAAATCCCTTATTCCATGTGGAAAGATAGCCTTGCTTTCGTCCGGATTTCACGCGTATCATTTTCTCCCCATCCCTTAACGATTTTTCGTATTCCAATCAAATCCGATATTTGGATCATCATAAGCAAAACGATACTCGTCAGGGTCAGCAGGATCATAAGCCATATTGGTCACATACATTATATAGGCAGGCTCCTGCCCAAGCACACGATAGCCATGAGCTACACCTCTAGGGATGAACAGCAGAAACGGATCTTCCTCCCCCATGTAATAAACATCGGTTTGGCCAAATGTAGCGGAGTCCGCTCTCATATCATGTAGAACGACCTGAGCGTTGCCGAATGGAAAATACCAAATATCGTCCTGCTTCTTATGGTAATGAAAGGCTTTGATGACACCCGGATAGGATTTGGACAACGATGCCTGGCCAAATTCACCGAAAATGTCGTCATCCCGGCGCAGAAGCTCCATGAAAAAACCACGATCATCGCTATGTTTTTTAAGTATCTTTTTCCGTACTCCTTCGATCATCGTCCATTCAACCTCCCTTAAAGTAACGTATTGTTTTTGTTATGCGTGCCTGCAGCAATTTTGTTCCGCCACTGCAAATTGTCCACATACCATTCCACCGTTTTCTGAATTCCGCTTTCGAAATGATGATTCGGAACCCAGCCCAGCTCTTTTCTAATTTTCGCAGCGTTTATAGCATAACGGCGGTCATGGCCTAAGCGGTCCTTCACATAGTGGATAAGCGATTCCGGCTTGCCAAGCTCGGCAAGGATGCGGCGAATAATAGCAATATTGGTATACTCATTGTGCCCGCCGATGTTATACACTTCCCCTGGGCCGCCATGATGAAGAACCAGATCAATAGCGCTGCAATGATCATCCACATAAAGCCAGTCCCGAATATTCAGACCGTCTCCGTACAGCGGAATCCCTTCATTGTTCAGTGCGCGTAATATCGTAAGCGGAATAAGCTTCTCGGGAAATTGACGCGGCCCGTAATTATTAGAGCATCGTGTCGTCATGACAGGCAGGCCGTACGTGTGAAAGTAAGCCCTCGCCAGCAGATCCGCGCCCGCTTTGCTGGAAGAATAAGGACTATTTGGCGCAAGCGGCGTCGTTTCGGAGAAATAACCGCTTCCTCCAAGCGAGCCGTATACCTCATCCGTGGACACCTGTACAAAGCGTTTAACCTTATGCACTCTTGCAGCCTCAAGAAGAGCTAGCGTGCCCTGCACGTTTGTGTCCACAAAGGCGAACGGATTGTCAATGCTTCTGTCGACATGCGATTCAGCCGCAAAATGAATGACGGCATCTATACCCTCGTTCATCAATTGGGAGAGGAGCTGCTTATCGCAAATGTCTCCTTGGATAAAATGATAGTTTGGTAATGAAGCCACCTCTAATAAATTGTCGATATGGGATGCATAGGTGAGCAAATCCAAATTATAAATTTGGTAGTCAGGATATTGGCGCAGCATATGCAAAACAAAGTTGCTTCCAATAAACCCCATACCTCCGGTAATAAGCAGCCTCATCGTTATTCACCTTCCTTCAACTTTGCGCCAGCCTCATGCAGAGATTCCATCGTCCCTGCATCCGTCCACCATCCGTTCATCACGTTATAGGTCAGAACGCCCTTCGCAGCGTATAGATTGTTGACATCCGTAATTTCGAGCTCGCCTCTTGAAGAAGGGTCTATCTGGGCAACAAGCTCGAACACTTCATTGTCATACATATAAATGCCGGTTACGCAGTAGTTCGATGGAGGATTTTCTGGCTTCTCCAAAATGGACTTAATGATAGCTCCTTCAATGACAGGAACGCCGTACCTCCGTGCATCGTCGACCATTTTTAATATGACCTTCGCTCCCTCTGGCTGAGACTGAAACTCTTGAACGAAGGGCAATAGACTATCCGTAAACAAATTGTCGCCCAGCAGCACGACGAACTTTTCATTGGCTTCGATAAAATCAGAGGCGAGTGATAATGCCTCAGCAATTCCGCCTGCTTGATCCTGAATTTTATACGTGATACGAACGCCAAAATCATTGCCGCTTCCCAAGTAATCCACATACATACCGGCGGATTGCTTGCCTATCACGAGCAAAATATCTTGAATGCCAGCATCTGCCAGTTTTTTTATTGCATAGTAGATCATCGGGTATTTTCCAACGGGAAGAAGATGCTTATTCATCAAGTTAGTAAGGGGACGCAGACGCGTTCCTGTACCTCCTGCTAATATGACTCCTTTCAAAGGGTCATCTCCTTTCAGCTTCTATTTTCATAGTTTGCTCATTTGCTACTATTAAATGTTTCGCATAATACCGGCAAATGTCATACACAGTTACTTGCCTTTCTCCTCTCTTGACTTATACTATGTTTGCCTAGATCACTAGGAAACCCTACATTTTGTCTAAATTAAGCAAAAAAGGATAGAATAGAACGACTTTCCGCACTCAATCATCTCCTCCTCCGAGTCTCACGATTTTCGCTTTGCCCGATATCCCTTTGCTTACGTTGCGCGTATCAAATATAAAGGAGGCATGCTCTATTAAATAAGATAAGGGCAAGCTTGAATGATTCGTGGCAATAATGACGCAATCCGCTTTATTAAGCGCCTCTTCAGTGAGCGGTGTGCTCTGAAGCTTAAGGCCTTCAAGCTGCAAGGTAGGAACGAAAGGGTCATGGTACGAAACGATCGCTCCTTCTTGCTGCAGCAATTGGATGAGCTTCGTGGAGGCAGATTCCCGGTAGTCTGCTATGTCTGGCTTATACGCAGCGCCATAAACGATTATATGGCTATTCGATAACGTTTGATGGGCAAGATGCTTCTCGAGCTGCCGAACAATATAGCTCGGCATCGTACGATTAATTGCATTTGAAATTTGTATAAAATCGGAATTTATTCCGGTTTGTTTGATTTTCCATACCAAATAAGAAGGATCGACCGGAATACAATGTCCGCCGATTCCAGGTCCGGGATAGAAGGGGGTATAGCCAAACGGCTTGGTGCTGGCCGCATCGATAATTTCCCATACATTCAGCTTAAGCTCATCGCATATCATCGCCATCTCATTCATAAAGGAAATGTTGATCAGTCGGTACGAATTTTCCAAGATCTTTGTCATTTCTGCTGCATCCGTAGAAGAAACCGAATGGATCTGGTCAAATACTTGCCCGTACAATTCTTCCACTCTCGCTTTGCAGCTTGATGTTGTGCCGCTGATAATCTTAGGAATGTTTTGCACCTGATACTTCTCATTGCCGGGATCCAGCCGCTCCGGTGAATAGCCTGCATAAAAATCCGTGCCCACCTTTAAACCGAATTGGCTAAGAATGGGAACCAATACTTCACTCGTAGTCCCTGGATAAGTGGAGCTCTCCAATATGACAAGCTGGCCCTTGTTCAATCTATAGCTTATTTCAATCGCAGCTTGGGTCAAATAGCTTAAATCAGGCGTTCTATGCGACGTTAGCGGAGTCGGTACACAGATGATAATAGCTTCGGCCTCATGCAAGCCATTATAATGATTGGAAGGCGTAAAGCGTTCTGATGACAACGCGGCCTGAATGACTTCATCTTGAATATCCGTTAAATAGCTGATTCCTTCATTAAGCATCTTCATTTTTTGACGGTCCAAATCAATGCCCAGCACATGAAATCCCTTTTGCACAAATAGCAAAGCTAACGGAAGGCCAACATAGCCCATCCCAACAATCGCTACCGTTCGCGTCTCTTCCTTGGTATTAACATATTGTTCCTTGCTCATATTCTATGATTTCGCCCTCTTTCTAGCTGCTTTGAATAACTTAAATAATATATGAACAAAAAATAGAAATGGATTGGACAGTTTCTGCCGAATTTACTTTCGTTCAGCACCGATCGTCCTCAATAAAAAAAAAAGAAAAAGCTTGATTGCTCAAGCTTTCTCATCAAAACCCTATCCCTTGATAAAAATATCCGAGCGCTCGCATGTCTTGCGCATCCAGCATATTTCGTCCATCGAATACATTCGGCTGGTTCATCACTGCTTTCATTTGTGCCCAATCTATCTTTCTGAAAATCGGCCATTCCGTGCACATCAAAACGGCATCGGCATCCTGCAGCGCTTCCTCCAGCTGAGAGCATTCGGTGACGGCTTTATATGCAGCGCTATTCGGGAGAACGGCAACGGGATCATACAGCATGATTTGAGCCTGTTCGCTCAGCAGGCTTTCGATTACTCGAAGAGCCGGAGCTTCCCGGATATCGTCTGTATCTGGCTTGAATGCCAAGCCTAGTATCGCTATCTTTTTATTAGCAAGACTTCCTAAACGCTCTCTCGTTTTATCGATCAGGTACGCATGCTGCGTTTGATTGACCTGTACGACCTTCTCCAATACAGACAGCTCGATACTATTTTGCTTTGCCGTCAAAATTAAGGCAGAGACATCCTTCGGAAAGCATGATCCGCCGTATCCGATTCCAGCCTGCAGGAAGCTAGCGCCTATTCGGGGATCGAGTCCCATTCCATTCGATACTTCCTTCACATTGACGTCGATGGCGTCGCAAAGTCTAGCAAGCTCGTTAATAAAAGATATTTTGTTGGCTAAAAATGCGTTTGAAGCGTACTTGATAAGCTCAGCTGTTCTAGGCGTGGTTATGACAACGGGGCATTTGACGGACTGGTAAAGCGATTGAAGCAGATTTGTAGCACGTTTGCTATTGGAGCCGATAATAATGCGATCCGGATTTAAAGCATCAAGCACAGCTTTTCCTTCACGCAGAAACTCCGGGTTTGAGGCTACGTCGAAAGGATACGGCTGTTCCTGTGCGGCGCCAATCCAAGCGGTAATCTGCTCCTGCGTCCCTACGGGAACGGTGCTTTTCGTTATAACCAGCTTATAGCCATTCATCTTCTGGCCGATATCCTCGGCTACCTGCTTCACATAGCGCATATCTGCGCTGCCATCTGGACGAGAAGGCGTTCCGACGCAAATAAAAATGAGATCATTGCTTTGAATGGCAAGGTCTTTATTAGTAGTGAATTTTATTTGCCCGGACTGTATATGCTTCCTGAGCAGCGCTTCGAGTCCTGGCTCGTAAAAATGAAGCAAGCCCTGCTCCAGCTGCTTAATTTTATGTGCGTCGGTATCAAGTCCCGTCACTTGCCAGCCTAGCTCGGCAAATACCATAGCTGTAGTCGAGCCTACATAACCTGTACCAATTACTAGTATATTCATTGGCTTTCCCCCTCCTTCCTAACATGCGACCCCGACAAGACGGATTGATAACCAATGACCGTATTTTTCAACAAATGAGAAATGTGCTGCACATGTACGCCACTCAAAATAATGCTGTTCTCTATTCGGCAATTCTCGATATGCGAGTTTTCTCCGATCGAGACATACGGCCCAATGACACAATCCTTCAACACACTTCCCTTCGCAATGGATACAGGCTCTATAATCGTACAATTGCTTAGAGTGACCGATTCATGAATAGCCTTATGACTCGGCATCTCATCCAGCATTTTTTGATTGGACTCCAACCACCGCTCTAATGTGCCAACATCCATGTTCAGCTTATCCGTCAAGTGATAGGTTACAGGCAGGCTTTGATCGATCATCCATTGAATGGCGTCCGTAATTTCATATTCGCCTCTTGCTGAGGGCTTGATAGCATGAACTGCAGTAAAGATCGACCCCTTAAAGGCATACGCGCCTAAGACGGCGAGCTTTGACTTGGGAACAGGAGGCTTCTCTTCAAGCCGTACGATACGATCCTTCAGCACCTCCGCAATGCCGTAATCCTGCGGATTCGCAACCTCCGCCAGCAGCAGCGATGCATGGCTGCCTCGTTCCTCTACGTCATTTTTCAATTCTGTTAAATGATCCGAAATTAAATTGTCACCCAGCAACAACAAAAAAGCTTCATCTCCGATATACGATTGTGCCTGCTTCAACGCATCCGAGATTCCCTTCGCCTCATACTGGTAAATATAAGTGATCGTGACATGCATTCCTTCTCCCAAGCCAAATTGTTCACGGATATCAAATTCCTGTGACGGATGGATGACAACCCCGATCTCCCTAATTCCTTGCTCTGTTAACTTCTCAATACAGGATTGCAAAATGGGAGTGTTCGCTACAGGTATGAGCGTTTTTGGGTGTTTGAGGGTGAACGGATACAGCCTAGTCCCTTTGCCAGCACAGAGAATAAGTCCTTTCAAAACGCATCTCCCCTATTAAAAAATCAATTTCTATCATCCTATGAAAAGGAGCTGCTATTGGTGTAGGCCGAGCAATATAAATTAATAGATTAGGTGCGGAAAAGAACTGCTGCCATCTAATGAAAACGCCGTGCCATGAACAGATGACCATACATATCCTACGATGTGATGCCTTATAGATACTAACCTAAAGGAGCTGTGCGACTTTGAAAATTGCACAAATATCGACTAATACCATTACAGTCCCTCCTAAAGACTATGGCGGCACGCAGCGTGACGTACATTATCTAACCGAGGAACTGGTTCGTCGCGGACATGAAGTCATCTTGTTCGCCAAGAAAGGCTCTACAGCGAAATCTACTCAAACCTTTGAATATCCATCCAATGATCGCAAGAAACAGCTCGATTTTATAATAAAGAACCTCCCAGACGACGTCGATTTCATTCATGATCATTACGGTATTGTAGCCAAAGCCAACCCGCCCATCCCTACCATTCGGAACTCCCATTCAAAGGGTGTCGACGGCGTGCAAATCCCGATCTATGTAAGTAAAACGATTTTGAGAAAATACGGTAAAAACAAAGGCTATTACGTGCACAACGGCATCCGGGTTGAAGATTATCAATTTCAAAAGGAGAAAAGCGATTATCTGTTATTTTTGGGCCGGCTAATCGAGCAAAAAGGCGTCCATCTCGCGATCAAGATCGCACAGAAAACCGGAAAAAAATTGATCATTGCAGGTCCTTTATATGATAGAAAATATTTTAATTCAAAAATTAAACCTCATTTAAATAAAAAAATTCGCTATGTGGGGGCAGTCGGCGGGAGCAAGAAACAAGAACTGCTGGCAGGTGCAAGCTGCGTGCTGTTTACTTCCACCTGGGATGAGCCGTTTGGCCTTGTTCTTATCGAGGCGCTCGCAAGCGGCACGCCCGTCCTTGGCTTCAAGAAAGGCGCCGTACCGGAGGTTCTAAAGGGGCTGCCGCAGCTGCTTTGCAGAAATACCAAGGGGATGATCTCAAAAATCCGACACCTAAAAAAGCTGCCCTCCGCCTATACATGCCGGCGATACGTAAGAACTCACTTCTCTGACAGCGTCATGACCGACAACTTTCTCAAGCTCTACAAAAAAATTATTAAAAGCAAAAAATACAAGCTTGTGAAAAATTCTTTATGGAATAGGCGCAAGGCGAAGGCCAATAACGAAATCGAGGAGCTGAGCTAAATGGTAACCATTATTGCATGCACGATGAGAAACGCGTATATGGATAACGTGTTCGCCAACTATGACCGGCAAACATGGAAGGACAAACAAATGATTATTATTTTGAACAAAAACAATATGGATCTTCAAGCTTGGAAAGAAAGAGCAAACCAGTATCCCAACAACGAAGTGAGGGTTTATAAGCTGCCGCAGAAATATAAGCTGGGCAAATGCTTGAACTATGCCATCTCCATGGCAAAGGAAGGCATTATAGCCAAGTTTGATGACGATGACTACTATGCTCCAAAATATTTAAGAGAGTCTGTCAGGGCGTTGAAGAAAGGAAAAGCAAACATTATCGGCAAGCATACCTCCTATCTTTACTTTGAAGAGAAAAAAGCGCTTATGGTTTTCCGTAGAGGAGGAGAGAAGAAGTATCAAAGATCCATTAAGGGAGGAACGCTTCTCTTTAAAAAATCGGTATGGAGAAGAGTGAAATTTCCTGAGCACAAGCTGGTAGGCACCGACTCTGGATGGACTGGCAGATGCAGAAGAAGAGGGTTTAAAATCTATTCCGTCTCCAAAAAGCACTACGTCTGCATAAGACGAAAAAATATTGGCTCGCATACGCAAAAAAAGAGCACAAAAAGATATATGTCCCATTGCAAGCTAGTCCGTTATACCCGTCACTTTGCAAAGTATATTTCTTAGTCTACTCATTCGTTTGCCTTGCTGCATGCCATAGTCTGCCAAGCAATGCCCAACAAATGAAAAGTCCGTGTCATGCGCGGAACAGCTTTCATATTCTAAGATGAAATGCTTGTAGATTCTAAACTAAGGGAGCTGTGCGATTTTGAAGATAGCACAAATATCAACCAATACGATACCAGTTCCACCAAAAGATTACGGAGGCACGCAGCGGGAGGTTCATTATCTTACCGAAGAGCTCGTTCGGCGCGGACATAAAGTCATTTTGTTCGCGAAAAAAGGCTCCACAGCCCGCTCTACCCAAACCTTCGAATATCCGTCCAATGACCGGAATGAGCAGCTCGCATTTATAAAAAAAAATCTCCCCAGCGATGTCGATTTCATTCATGATCATTACGGCATCGTAGCCAAATCCAACCCTCCCATTCCAACCATACGAAGCTCGCATTCCAAGGGCGTATCCGGCGTGCAAATCCCTGTATATGTGAGCAATACGATTTTGCGAAAATACGGTAAAAATATAGGCTACTATGTGCATAACGGCATTCGGGTTAAAGATTACCGATTTCGAAAAAAGAAAAAGGGCTATCTGCTATTTCTAGGCCGGATCATCAGGCAAAAAGGCGTTCATCATGCAGTCGAGGTTGCTAAAAAAACCGGAAAAGACCTTATACTGGCAGGCCCCATAAATGATCAAAAATATTTTAATGCTAAAATTAAGCCTCACTTGAACAAACACATTCGCTATATAGGGCCAGTTGGCGGCAGCAAGAAGATGGATCTGCTGTCTCGTGCAAGCTGCGTGCTCTTTACGTCCACTTGGGATGAGCCATTTGGTCTCGTTCTGATTGAAGCGCTCGCCAGCGGAACTCCTGTGCTCGGCTTCAAGAAAGGCGGCGCCGTACCGGAAGTGCTGCACGGATTGCCGCAGCTGCTTTGCAGCAATACGAAGGATATGGTAAAAAAAGTCCAGAATCGATCAAAGTTCCCTTCAGCCCGCGCTTGCAGAAGCTATGTCAAAAAAAATTTCTCCGACCGCTCCATGACTGACAAGTTTTTAAAGCTGTACAAAAAAATTATAAACGAGAAGAAATATAAAATAATGAAAAATTCCGTTTGGCATAAACAAAAATCCAAACGTCTAGGCAAGGGGCTGAAATAAGTGGTAACCATTATCGCATGCACGATGAGATCCTCTTATATGGATAATGTATTCGCCAACTATAATCGGCAGGATGTGCAGGACAAAGAGATGATTATTGTTTTGAATAAGGATGACATGGATATCAAGCTGTGGAAGGAACGGGCGAGCCAGTACCCCAATAACCAAGTTAGGGTCTATAAGCTTCCGCAAAAGTATATGCTGGGCAAATGTTTAAACTTTGCCATCGCCAGAGCGAAGAACGGAATAATTACTAAGTTTGATGACGATGATTATTACGGCCCAAACTATTTAAGGGAATCCATACAAGCGCTTAGGGCAGGCAAAGCCAGCATCGTCGGCAAAACCACCTCCTATCTCTATTTTGAGGAAACAAAAGCACTCATGGTGTTCCGTGCCGGAAGCGAGCGGTCGTATCAAAGGTCCATTAAGGGAGGAACGCTGCTTTTCAAAAAATCGGTATGGAGAAAAGTGAAGTTTCCTGAGAATAGAGCGGTGGGCACCGATTCGGAGTGGACTTTCAGGTGCAGAAAAAAAGGATACAAAATTTACTCTGTGTCCAAAAAGAATTATGTTTGCGTCAGAAGAAAAAATGTTGAATCTCACACACAAAAGAACAGCACCAAAATATATATGGATTATTGCAAGCTGGTCCGTTATACGACTGACTTTACAAAATTCATTTCTTAATCTAACCGCATAAGGCAGTTACGGGGGAGGGTGCTCGATAGATGTGGAGCATGGCGAATGAAGGCGTATCTATTATAACCTCGACCATTCGGCCGGAGCATATCCATCATATTTTTCTTAATTTTGCCCGCCAGACGTGGAATAAGAAAGAGCTCATTATTATTGTCAACAAAAACAGCATTTCATTAAACCCTTATAAGCAGAAGGCGCTGCAATATTCAAATGTCAGCGTCTATCGCGCCGACCAGCAAAAAAACTTGGGGGCTTGTCTCAATTATGGCGTTTCCAAAGCCAAATACAATTATATCGCCAAATTTGACGATGACGACTATTACTCGCCTTATTATCTATCTGAAGCTATGCATCTGTTCGCAAGCTCAAAAGCGGATGTCGTCGGCAAGCGCTCCTGTTATTTCTTTTTTCCCCATAGATCCAAGCTATTGCTTCGCAAAACGTCGGTCCCTCCCTTCAATCGATGTAAAAAAATCGCCGGAGCGACGATCATGTTCCACAGAAGAGTGTTCGAGAAGGTTCAATTTGCCAAAAATGTGCATCAAGGCACCGACGTTAGATTTGTTCGCGCTTGTTTAAACAACGGATATCGGTTGTACACAACCACTCCTTATAATTTTGTAGCCTACCGCAGAGTCAATAACCTTTCACATACGTGGAAAGTAACTGACAAGCAATTGCTGACAGACAAAAACGCCAGCATAATCCGTACGAGCGACTTCAAGCCGTATATTATAAAATCGCTGAATAAGCTGAACAAGCAGCATATGCTCCCTGCTCGTTTTAAATACAAAAGCTTGCCCGCTTCGCAGTCTTGAATGCTGATAAACGAATACAATAAGTATCAATGACATGACAAAACGAGCCTTAGAAGCGATTCTAAAGCTCGTTTTTATTTTATATTCACGCGTCATTTAAATGCTAAATGATCGGCGCTTTTTACGATGCGAATATCTTTTTTTATGACCTAGCCTTCTTTTTCTGGCCTGTGCTTCTAACTTGCTTCTCGGATGCCGAATCGGTACGGGAGGTACGCCTTCGCTTTTTTGCACTCCTGTAAAATAAGCGTTCGATAGCGAGAACGGGTTTTCTATTTCGGGATTTTCGTAGTAATAGCGGCGGAATATTTCTTTCGTTTGATCCGTAATTGTTTCGCCGCTTGAGAAAATGCTGTAGCTCCAAGGCACGTTGCTCATCGCTTGCTGCTTCATTCCTATTAACTCATTGCTATATTCATGGAATAAACTTCCGTACAGCTCTCCTCTATCTGAATCGATCCAAGAGGTTGCCGGTAAAAAATCACTAGATAAAAGAAGGGAGCGCAGAGGCTGATTATCTATCGTATAAGCATGAGGCGAAGCTTGATGCACATTCCATCTTTCCATTATATTACCTGGAGTCACGAGGTATCCCGAATGCCGCAGCGCATACACATCCTCGAAGAGCGTATGCGTAAGATCAAGCCATGCTTGATCCGCATACCTTTTATGGCTATCGTCATAATAACAGTAGTTTTCGCTTAGCCTGCTCCACCACGCTACAAAGCGCTCGGCAGCAGGGTGACGTTTTAACGCTAGAAATCCCGAATGGTAAATGCCTCTTTGGCGAGTGCTGGACAACCAATCCAGATCCAATGATTCCAGGCGAATGACATTGCCTATTAAAATAATAGGATGATTCTCGGCAATGGCGGATAGCTCCTCAAGTGGCGATATAACCTTTGTTTCCGCATCCATATAGACCATTAATGGCTCTTGCGTATATTTGTCATACATGTATTTCATTAATGGCGCCCTGCAAGCCCGCACTGCTTCCTGTGCCGTATATTGAAAAAAGAACTTTTGCATGTCAGGGTACGTAACCAAATCTCTTATCAGAACAACCTCGTCAAAATAAGGGCATATGAGCGCTTCGCTTGGCATCGCACTTTCGATTATTCCTACTACGACCTTGCAATCTCGCATTTGGTTTTTGGCTGATTTAGCCAATATCATCGCGCTGGGCAGGAGACTGGCACTAGAAACCGTTCCAATGATCATGCTGCTCCACCCCGTTTAAACAGTTGTAGTCGATTGTCATTCACGGTTGTTCAACCATCTCCTCTCTTGTCATATACTATGTTTGACTAGTTTCATAAGCAACATATACGAGTCTAGATTTATATAAAAAAGAATTGGAATATAGAAATAGATTTCAAATAAAAAGGCTCAAGAACAGTAGTCCTCGAGCCATTGATTGTCCTTGTATTTTATTAGAATTAATCGTAGATCATCCGTCTGTCCTTTATGCTTCTGGTCTCCATGTTCTTGTCATCTGACTTAGCTGGGAATATCCGCTCTGCCATCGCATTAAACTCTGCAATGAAGCCTTGAATCGGATGTCCGAGCTTGACGTCGTTCATATAAGCATTCATTCGACCCACAAAATCCGGATTAGCGGAGACGTATACATGCTCAACGCCAGGCTTTAAACGTCTAACCTCTTTTGCGATTTCATCCTTAATTTGATTAGTAAGCATATGATGTCCCGTAGATAAGCTGCTCATTCGTCTGCTGATCCTTGCGCCCTCTTGGCCCATATAACCGCTATTTGTACGGCTCATCATTTTGGATTCAACCTTAGGCTGATCCTCATCTAACGAGACAGCGACATATGCATTATGATCGGTCAGCAACACGTAAGCGGATTTCACTGCACCCATATCCGTAATCTTCTTTGCGATTGCCTCGCTCATTTCCATTCGATAATTTTTATGCGAGCCAATGACGTTATTGCTGTTGAGCCTGCGTCCGTTCACGCGGTTCATTTCATTCATTTGATCATGGGCAAACCGTTTATCCTTTAATAAATTGCCATTTGCATCATATCTTATGCTGTTTGAGCGGATGTTCTTATTCCCAAGGTCACCTTGTTTTTCCATGCAGCCAGAAAGCAATGTGCTTAGCAACAAGCCTGCAGTCAAAGCAGCGATTTGTTTGCGCATTTAGCCACCCTCCATCTTTTTAAATTAGGCCTCGAACCTTTTCTTATCGTTTGTCTTTTCCGTACGCGCTATTCATCTCATTGACAAAGACGAAGGGATAAAGTAAATTAGTATCAACTACTAGTACTTGGTACTAATCATGAGAGGAAGTGCTCCGTATGAACACAACACAAAATGCTGCCATTCATTCGAATGCCGTTATTACCGCTATCGGCTCGTACGTTCCTGAACGAATATTAACAAATGCTGATTTGGAGAAGCTAGTGGAGACGAGCGACGAATGGATCATGCAGCGAACCGGCATCAAGGAGCGTCATATTGCCGCAGACAACCAATTTACTAGCGATCTTTGCTTTGCCGCTATCCGTAACATGATGGAACGCTACGACGTTAGCGTTACCGACGTCGATTACATTATTGTAGCTACGTCAACGCCAGATGCCGTGTTTCCGAGCGTAGCGTCGCAGGTGCAGTCTCATTTCGGCATCACGAGCGCAGGAGCAGCCGATATACAAGCTGCATGCGCAGGCTTTGCCGCCGCCATACAATTGGCCAACGGCTTGCTGCTTTCTCGGGCACATCGCAAAATTTTAGTAATAGGAGCGGAAACGCTGTCCAAAATTACCGATTACACCGATCGTACGACTTGTATTTTGTTTGGCGACGGAGCAGGCGCATTCCTCATAGAAGCGTCTGAGGACGGACATGGCGATGTTGCTGCCGTGTATAATAAGACCGACGGTACCCGCGGCCATCTGCTTTACCGCAGCAGCTTAGCTTCTGCAATCGGGGAGCATGACATTCATACGAACGGGTATATTGTGCAAAATGGCCGGGAAGTCTATCGCTGGGCAGTCAGCCATGTAGCGGAAGGAGTTCAGCAGCTTCTAGAGCGCAGCGGCCATTCCGCAGCCGATATCGATTGGTTCATTCCCCACAGCGCAAATATGCGAATCATCGAATCTCTTTGCGAGCGGACCGGCTTCTTGCTAAGCCAGACGTTATCCAGCATTAACCTTTACGGTAACACCTCAGCAGCTTCTATACCGCTTGCTATCGACGAAGCCGTCAAAGCAGGTACTGTGAAGCCAGGCCAGCTCATGCTCCTGTATGGCTTTGGTGGAGGCCTTACGCAAGCCGGCGTCATCCTTCGGTGGTCCCTGTAAAATAAAAAAGAAGCCCTATAGTCAATCGTACTGCGCGACACGGCAGCGATTGATTATAGGGTTTCTATTCATTAAGTCCGCTTCTCATAGGCGGCCTGATGTCCGTCTTCAAATCCTTTGGCGAACCCGGTATTATAGCCGATATTAAAGGTTTGCCCAAACTCTGCTTGCTCGTTCTCCTTCTGTGAAAACCGCTTCCTAAGCAGCGGCTTGCGGCGATGGAGCGTCTTTTTTACAATCGAATTTCTCCGGCTCGTTCGCTTGCGCGATCCCTTCGGACTGTCCTTCGAGCTCGGGGCGGCTTTCCGCTTATTTTTCAGCAACGGCTTCTCCCCCTGACCATTGAACGCCATAAATTGGCAGCTTAGGCTGAAGCCACGGCTTCGTTGGAGTTCCCTTTCGCTTCACCCTTCTGCGCCATGCAAGGCCTGTAACCGCCTCTGCAATCGTTTCCTGCAAACCGGTAAGCGATCGTACATTATCCCGAAGAAGCTTAGCCGTATCTTGTGAGCTGCCCGTCACATCGGCCACGCACTCCAAAATACGGGCAAGCGCTTGTTGGCTTCTTGCAAGCGAAGCAAGAAGGTCCGCTCTTGCCTCACGTTCCGTCCTAACGCTGCTCATTGGTTTTTGTTACCGAATGAGATGCCATTGCCAAGCGAAGGCATTGATTCCCCATACCCCTCGGATTCTTCTTCCTCCTGCTGCAGTACAGCCTTCATTATGGATACAATACCATGATTCACCTTGGCGATCCCATCGATTGCCTCAATGACCTGATCATGCATCTGCAGTGACTGATCCAGCTGCGCTTGCTGCGAGTTGAAATTATCGCTATGCAAGTGGTTGCAGATCCAGGATCGCGTTTTTTCGGCCTCCAACGCTTTGGCTTCCAGCATTATCGCTATATTTTTTTGTATACTAGCCGTTGAGCTTAGCATTCGCAAATATGCATGTTCGCGATTCATCTCAAGCAAAGCCTCCTTATAAGCTCATCATTCTTCATCCGCTTCATTTAGCTCACGTATCACGAAAGTAAGCTGCTCAGCAATCGTTTCCTCAAAATCCGCGATGCTATTTAAATAAGCGATGATATTCTGCCCCACCGCCTGCGCACTTTCCAGCACACCGGATACTCCGCTGAAATTCGGATATTCGTTCGGAAGCGACTGTACGACTTCTGAAATCCGAACCGTCACATGACGTTCTGACTCGAGGATTAGAGCCAGCTGTTCATTGGTATGAGCCATATGGTGTATGATCTCCGTAACTCTTTTGTGCATGGAACTCTCCCTCCTTGCTTCTATAACATATGCGTCCCCCGCATCGGTGGTACTCGATTGCAGGCTACAAAGCTTGAAGCAGCTTTATAGGCGCAATTATTGGCAGACCATCCGGGATGGCGCTTAACTCCGCCTCAGACAGCTTCGTTTGCTGATGTGCGTCGAGGCCCCAGCCTTCGGCAGCAAGCCTGCTTATAATGGCGCGTTTTTTGCCGTTTTCTAGGTAATAGCTGCTCCCATTCGTACCCTCGCACAACATGCCATCTCGCAGCGCCACATGATCTTTTGCACGGTTTGAGCTTTTAAAAGCAGACAATGCTTCCGCAGGAATCGGCTCGCCCATTGCCCAGCGCCATAAGTCAAGCTGCGACAAGCGAATAGCCGTCTCCTCCCATATTCCGTCGATTGGTCTTCTAACGCTATTCTCAATCCAATAAATCGTCTCGCCAAGTCCTTTCACAGCCAAATGCTGCGGGTAAAAGGCAGACTCCCCAAGCCGCTGGCAGCTTGCAGTCTCCAGCTCTTGAAGCCATTTGCACTGCCTATATGCAGACGCTTCCATATCTAAAATGACAGGATCTATCCCGCTCCACTTATTTGCAAAATAGAGACTCGAATCATGATGCGCTTTTTCAATCGAACGAAGAGCTGCTCTCTCTTCCTCCTGCTCCGCTAGATGAACATATGCATCTCTAGCATAAACGAGCGAAAAGCCTTGCAATCTCACTCGCAAGCCATAGTCATCCGCATAAAACGGCTTCTCTTGGCAGCCTTCATCCAAATAGCCAACCCTCTCCAGGAGCTCGCGCCGAAACAACATGCAGCCGTCCGTAAGTCGCTCGGCTTGATGCCACTTGGACGAGTCGCTTTTATTGTTGATTCTTGCAGATTCATACTTATCTTCCAAATCGTCGAGGGGCAGCTCCATGTGCTGCTTTCCGCTCAGTCCCTTAGATACGGGTCCTACTATCCCTATATTTGCATCGCTGTTCAAACATAGAAGTAAATTTTCAAGCCAGTTTTCGGTAGGCTGAATATGATTGTCCAGCAGCAAAATTGTCGTTCCTTTGGCCATCATAAAGCCTATGTTCGCTGCGCCAGTAAAACCGATTGATTCTGATAGAATCCGATATCTCACTTGGCCATCCAATTGACTTAAATAACGCTCGATGCCATCCGCAGAGTTATTATCAATAACGATGATTTCATAGGGAAGATCGGTATGATCCATTATGCCTTCGATACATGCTTTTACCGATTCAACCTCATTTTCACTCGGAATGATAATGCTAGTGCCTTCGAAAAAGGTACCATAGCTTTCTATACCAGCCTGCAGTCCTTGCTGATAGCCTTGACTTATGCCCAGCTTATACCTCTCCAATCGTTTCTCCGTGTTATTGCGCAAGCCGGCATTGCTGTTGAGACGTCGAAACGGCCTTTTTTTGCGTCTCATCGGTAATCTCTCCAATCCATCATATGATTGTTCGGTTCAACATCATATCGTATGTAGAGAAGCTATATCCGCAACGGCAAGCGTACAGCTTATGCAGAAATGACTTCAATAGTTTCCGTTTGCGCTAAAAATAAAACAGCTGTCCCTTGGGTCTTTTCAGACCTTGCGGGACAGCATGCTTCTTGCATCTATTATGCTTTGCCAATCGCAATCCAGTTGATGCTGCCTCTAGGCTCGTGACTGATGCGTGTACGGATGATGATGATAGCTGCTTTATCTGCCGCTTTTGAATGAACAACCGCATAACAAGCCGGATTGTCAGTCGTCACCGTTATAACGTACCGATTGTCCGCGAACGGCTCCTCGAATGGAATAATCAGCTCGACTTGCTCCGCTTGAATATCAAAGCTGTAGGGCGCAAGCCCGAATTGCTGCTTAACGACACCTCCGCCTGAGGTCGTAATAATCGGCGTAAATCGCAAGGCTGAGAGCTCAATCGACTGCTCCTGTATATGCCTGCCAGCTATGGTTCCATCAGCAACATGCTCCGATTGTATCGTTGCTAAGCCCAGCGAGTACTCCGGCAGAAGCCCGGCTGCAAGCTTATCCGCCGTAATGCTCCCCGGTGCTATCTGCTCCGTTCCTACGCTTCCTACTGCGAGCTTCGACGAGGTCACGCCGCCTGCTGACAGCTGCTCCGTCCCCACACTGCCAAGGGCCAGCTTCGACGAGGTCACGCTTCCGTTAATCAGATGCTCCTCGCCTACGCTGCCAAGGGCCAACTTCGATGATGTGACGCTTTCCGCAGCTAGATGCTCTGGTCCTATGCTGGCAGGTGCTATCTTCGATGATGTGACGCTTTCGGCTGATAAATGCTCCGTTTCTACACTGCCAAGTGCCAGTTGCACAGTCGTAACGCTTTCGGCTAATAGATGCTCCGTTCCTACGCTGCCAAGCGCTAGCTTCGACGAAGTTACGCTCCCCGTTGAAAGCTGCTCTGTTCCTACGCTGCCGAGCGCGATTTTCGATGTCGTTACGCTGCCTTCTGACAGCTGCTCCGTTCCTACGCTGCCGAGTGCTAGCTTCGATGTCGTTATGCTGCCCGTGGACAACAGCTGCGTCCCTATGATTCCGAATGCCAGCTTCGACGCCGTTACGCTTCCTTCAGCGAGCTGTTCCGTTCCTACGCTGCCAAGCGCCAGCTTCGACGAGGTTACGCTCCCTGTAAACAGCTGCTCTGTCCCTACGCTGCCTAGCGCCAGCTTCGACGTCGTTATGCTTCCTGTTGAAAGCTGCTCCGTTCCTACGCTGCCTGGCGCAAGCCTCGACGAGGTCACGCTGCCTGGCGCAAGCCTCGACGATGTTACACTGCCTGGCGCCAGTTGTTCTGTACCTACGCTCTCGATGGCAAGCTTCTTTTCCGTTACGCTGTTATCCGTTAATTGCTCCGTTCCTACGCTTGCTTGCGCCAGCTTGGAGATCGTTACGCTGTCTGCTGCCAAATGCGCCGCTTCCACACTGCCTAGCGCTAGCTTCTCGGCTGTTACGCTGGCATCCTTTAACTGCTCCGTTCCTACGCTTTCTTCCGCCAGATTTGTGAACGTTACGCTGCCTGCTGCCAAATGCTCCGCTTCCACACTGCCCGGCGCTAACTTGGATGACGTTATGCTGTCATCCTTTAATTGCACCGTTCCAACGCTGGCTACTGCTAGCTTCGAGAACGTTACGCTGCCTGCTGCCAAATGCTCCGCTTCCACACTGCCCGGTGCTAGCTTCTCGGCTGTTACACTGGCATCCTTTAATTGCTCCGTTCCTACGCTTTCTTCCGCCAGCTTTGAGTACGTTACGCTGCCTGCTGCCAAATGCTCCGCTTCCACACTGCCCGGCGCCAGCTTGGATGACGTTACGCTATCATCCTTTAATTGCCCCCTTCCAACGCTGGCTTCCGCTAGCTTCGAGAACGTTACACTTCCTTCTGCCAAATGCTCCGCTTCCACACTGCTAGGCGCTAGCTTGGATGACGTTACGCTGTCATCCGTTAATTGCTCCGTTCCTACGCTTGCTTCCGCTAGCTTCGAGATCGTTACGCTGCCTGCTGCCAAATGCTCCGCTTCCACAGTGCCCGGCGCCAGCTTGGATGACGTTACGCTGTCATCCGTTAATTGCTCCGTTCCTACGCTTGCTTCCGCCAGCTTCGAGATCGTTACACTGCCTGCTGCCAAATGCTCCGCTTCCACACTGCCCGGCGCTAGCTTGGATGACGTTACGCTATCATCAATTAATTGCTCCGTTCCTACGCTTGCTTCCGCCAGCTTCGAGATCGTTACGCTGCCTGCTGCCAAATGCTCCGCTTCCACGCTGCCTAACGCTAGCTTTCTTGCTGTTACGCTGGTATCGATTAATTGCTCCGTTCCTACGCTTTCTTTCGCCAGCTTTAAGATCGTTACGCTGCCTGCTGCCAAATGCTCCGCTTCCACGCTGCCCGGCGCAAGCTTCGATGACGTTACGCTGTCATCCGTTAATTGCTTCGTCCCTACGCTTGATTTCGCCAGCTTTGAGATCGTTACACTGCCTGCTGCCAAATGCTTCTCTTCCACACTGCCCAGCGCTAGCTTCTCGGCTGTTACGCCGTCATCCTTTAATTGATCCGTTCCAACGCTTGCTTCCGCCAGCTTGGAGATCGTTACGCTGCCTGCTGCCAAATGCTCCGCTTCCACACTGCCTAGCGCTAGCTTTGCTGACGTTACGCTATTTTCAGCTAATTGCTCCGTCCCTACGCTTGCTTCCGCCAGCTTCGAGACCGTTACGCTGCCTGCTGCCAAATGCTCCGCTTCCACACTGCCCGGCACTAGCTTTGCTGACGTTACGCTAGTATCAGCTAGTTGCTCCGTTCCAACGCTTGCTTCCGCCAGCTTCGAGACCGTTACGCTGCCTGCTGCCAAATGCTCCGCTTCCACACTGCCCGACACTAGCTTTGCTGACGTTACGCTAGTATCAGCTAGTTGCTCCGTTCCAACGCTTGCTTCCGCCAGCTTGGAGATCGTTACGCTGCCTGCTGCCAAATGCTCGGCTTCTACACTGTCCAGCGCGAGTTTAGATGACGTTACGCTGCCCGCTGACAGCTGATCCGCTCCTACGCTGCCTTCCGCAAGCTTCGATGTTGTTACGCTGCCTGCTGACAGCTGATCCGCGCCTACGCTGCCAAATGCCAGCTTCGACGATGTAACGCTGCCCTCCGCAAGCTGCTCTTCCCCAACTGCGCCTGGTGCGATCTGCTTCGTGCCGATTGCATCAGCCGCAAGCTTCTCACGCGTTACGGCACCGTCATTCAACTGCTCCGTTCTAACGCTATTAACCGATAACTGCTTGCTGCCGACCGTCCCTTGCTTAAGCTTGCTTCCGTGTATCGTTTCATCGGCTATTTTATCGAAAGCCAGCACATCGCTGGCCAAATGGGCTAGCGTTATCGTGCCTTTGCGAATGTGATAGCCTTGAATCGTATCCGACTTCAAATGCTTGCCTGCCAGCGACTCAAGCTGAACATGCTCGCTTGCTACCGAATCCTGCGCGATCTTTGCTCTTGTTACCGATTCATCCTGAAGCGCTTGCTCACCAATGCTGGCTTTTGTCAAATGAACGGCATACACCGATTCCGGTTGAAGCGCCTTGGCGCCAATCGATAGAGGGGCTATTTTCCCCGAGGTAACCGCACCATCCGTAATATGATCCGGACCGACTGCTCCGCTGCCAAGCACATCTGCGCCTACAGAGCCCTTTTGGAGCTGTGCAGCACCAACACTTCCCTCAGTAAGCTTATCGGACGTAATCGAATCATTAGCCAAATGAGCGCCATGCACGCTGCCTTCCCCAAGGTGAATGCCGAGCACGGATGCGCCCCCCAAATGACGGCTCAGCACTGCTTCGTCAGCGATCTGCTTCGACTGCACTGCGCCAAAGGCAAGCTTAGCAGCAGTAACGGCGCCATCCTGCAGCGAATCATGCCCAATGGATTGATCGGCAAGATGGCTAGCTCCAATTGCCCTGGCTTCAATATGGGCCGAGCGAATCGAGTCGGGCTGGATATGCTGCGATGACACCGATTTAATCGCAAGATGGCTGGACAATACGGCATGAGGCGCAAGCTTGGCGCTCGTTACGCTGCCGTCGGCAAGCTTCTCGGAGGAGACGCTTAGGTCCGTCAGCTTATCGGTAGTGACCGACTCCGGCGAAAGCTTGAGCGAGTTCACGACATGATCGGCTAAATGATGAGAGAACACGGCACCTGGCGCGATATAACGCTCGGATACGGCACCATGCGCCAGCTTGCTGCTAGTTACCGAGCCGTCCAGCAGCTTCGCATTATCGACGGAATCAGTCGCGAGGTGGCGTCCTTCAATAATAGCCGGCTTTAGATGCTCGCCGTCGACTGCTTCCTTACTAATCGCTTCACCCTTTACGGAGCCCGCCGAAAAATGGTATGATCTCAGCGCTTCCGGCGAGAGCTTCTGGAAGGTTACAATCTCATCCTGCAAATGCCGCGATTCAACCGAGCTGTTCGCAAGAATGGAACCGTCGACAGCATCCACTGTCAGCTTGCTCCGTGAAACCGATTCGTTCGCCAGCTGTGACATTCCCACAGCCTCAAAGCCGATATGCTCTTCTCTAACCGCTTGAGATGCGAGCTTATCCTCGTTGATGATACCGTTCTGCAAATGTTCTCTTAAGATGGCGTTTGGATAGATATGCTTTGTTGTGATCGACTTTGCCGATATATGGGATTGCAGTATTTGATTATCGGCTATTTTGTCGGAGATGATGCTTCTATTTCCCAAATGCCGGCTTTGCACCGAATCATTGGCCAGCTTCTGGGCGTTCACGCTTTGATCCGAAAGCTTCGATTGCGTAATCGAATGATCGACAAGCTTCATCGTGGAGACCGATTGATCCGCCAGCTTCGTCGTATTGACAGACTGATCAGCGAGATGCTCGCTTGTAATTTGTCCGTTTCCGATGTGCGTGCTCAGAATAGACGCTGCTTGAAGGTGGGATGAAGACACCGATTCGTCCGCCAATTGTTCGGCTTTGACTGCTTTTGTTCCCAGCTCCCTTGTTCCGACTGCGCCCTCTGCCAGATGCTCTGCCATGATTTCGCCTGGGGCCAAATGCTTTCCCAGAATGATGCCAACCGAAACATGCTCAGCAAGCAGTGCGCCAGGCTTCAAATGCTCGGAGTCAATCGATTCCGCTGCAATTTTCTCGCTTGTTACGGCTGCATCCCGAAGCTTGGAGTGCGTTACAGCTCCTTCGGCCAGCTTTGAATTATTAACACTTTCATTTGCCAAATTTTCCGGACGGATTGCTCCGCTTTTAATTTTATCGGCTGTTACCGACTGGTCAGCCAGCAGCTCTGATGTAATGAGAAACGGCTTCAAGTGCTTGGATTCAATGGAGCCTTCTGCAATTTTATCCGTGCTGATCATGCGGTCTGCCAGCTTCTCGGGCGTGATGCTCCCGCTTTGAAGCTTGCTTCCTGAGATGGAATAATCCAATAATTTATCACCGGATATCGAATGGTTCACCAGATGATCGCCTGTAATCGATTCGCTTGCGATTTTGGACGAAATAACGGCTCCATCCTCCAGATGAATGCTCTGAACGGAATAATCAGCAAGCGAGCTTGCGTGCACGCTACCTGTTGCCAGCTTGCTGTTGTCAATTGCGCCAGGTGCGATTTTCTCAGCCGTAACGGCTAGATCGACCAAGTCATCTGTATAAATAAAAGCGGGTGGACCTTCTGGCTCCTTTTTCTCCTCTATCCTCTCCTGCTTCTCTTCCCATGTGATCTCTTGAATCTGCTCGACAAGCTCTTCGGTTTCTTCGTTCTCCGCTTGCTCGATCGTTGCGAGTTCAGCTTCAACTGCATCAACAGCATCAACAGCATCAACAGCATCATCTTGATCAAGAACAGGAGCAACGGCATTAATCGTTGCTTTTAGTTCCCTCTCCTCCGCTGCTTTTTGTTCCTTTTCCTCTGCAGCCTTCAAAGATGCCTTGGCTGCCTCTAACGCAGCGGCTTTCTTTTTATTCAATTCATCCAGCCACTTTAACTCGGAAGTATGCGGATTATCAACATAAAAAAGCGGCTTTCGCCCCTTCGGGCTTTTCCCTTTATTGCTTTTTGTCATAGTCCTCTCCTTCTTCCACCAGAAATGTCATAGGTAATATATGCACATACCTATGGGCTGGCTACTAGGAGCGAAGACAAATATGTATGCCTGGCTAAGACGCATGCAAAAAAACCGAGGAGGCATGATGCTCTCCGCGGTTTTCTCAAGCTCGTATTCCATTATTTTGATTTTGACAATAAATAAAGGAAATAGGGAGCTCCGATAACGGCAACCACAATTCCTGTCGGAATTTCATTGGGCTGGAATGCCCATCTGGCTAGCGTATCCGCTACGATAACGAGCAATGCCCCAACGAATGCTGAAGCCGGAAGCAACACCTGATGCTGCGGTCCGACTAACCTTCTTGCCAAATGCGGAGCAATTAGCCCAACGAAGCCAATGCCTCCGCCTACCGCAACGCAAGAGCCTGCAAGCCCTACGGATGCCGCAAGCAGCCAAGCTCTCTCCTTATTTACCTGCGCACCGAGGCCTACCGCCAATTGGTCTCCAAGGTTTAAAGCGTTTAACGCTTTCGCTTTATATTGCACAAATGGCAAAATAATGATCAGCCATGGCAGAAGCGCCATTACGTACTTCCAATTCGTTCCCCAAATGCTTCCCGCCATCCATACGGCAAAAAACTGGTATTTCTCAGGCGTAAGACGCAAAATTAATATTTGCATCGCAGCGGCGATGCCTGCCGCTACGGCGATTCCGACAAGTATCATCCGGGTTGGCAACAATCCCCGATGCCGCTTATACGAAAGCACGAAAATGAGCAATGCCGTGAGCGAAGCACCGATCAATGCCAGAAATGGCATCAAAAAGATAGATCCCTTCTCCGTCGTCGGATAGAAGGAGATAAACAAAATAACGGCAAGCCCAGCACCCGCGTTAATGCCGAGAAGCCCTGGATCAGCAAGCGGATTACGCGATAAGCCTTGGATAATACAACCCGATACGGCGAATCCCGCTCCGATCAGGATGGAAATGACTATTCTCGGCAACCGGAAATCAAATAAAATGAGCTCCTGCTTGTCCGTACCCGCCCCAAATAACGTTTTGAATACGTCGAGCGGCGCAAGCCGGATGTAGCCCGTATTCATGCTGATGATAAAGGATAGGATGATAAGCGCGCCAAGCACCGACATCACGAGGATGGCACGTTTTCTTCTGCGCTGCTCCGTTGCAGTAATGAATGATGTAGACACTATTATTCCCCCTTCATTCTAGTTACGAGATAAAGGAAGAATGGAACGCCGAGTACTGCGATAATGATGCCGATTGCCACTTCCTGGGGCGGATTAACCAAACGCCCGCCAATATCTGCAAGAACCATGAGCAGGCTGCCTAGAACAGCCGAGCACGGGATAATCCATCTGTAGTCTACGCCTACGAGGAAGCGTGAAATGTGAGGAATGATTAGTCCGACAAAGCCGATCGAGCCGACAGCAGAAACAGCCGTACCGGCGAGCAGCAAGACGATAATGACGCCCCCCGCCTTCACCCAGCCTGTTCTTTGGCCAAGCCCTGCAGCAACATCATCGCCCAAGCTTAACAACGTGATTGATCGGGATAACGCAATAGCGCCAAGCAAGCCTCCGATCACCCATGGGGAAATGATTTGAATTTGCACCCATTTTGTTCCGGCTACGCCGCCAGCGTACCAGAAAGCCAGATCTTGGCCGATTTTAAAGTAGAGTGCGATGCCTTCCGTAATGGCAAGCAGCAGGGCGCCTACGGCTGCCCCTGCTAACGTAAGTCTAACAGGCGTTAAGCCGCCCTTCGCCAGCGAACCGATGCCATATACAAGTCCCATTGAGAGAGCAGCGCCGGCAAAGCATATAAACATAAGCGCTAAGTAGGATACCGATGGAAAAAAAGCGAAGCACAGCGCCAGCATGAAGCCTGCGCCGGCATTGATCCCGAGCAGGCTCGAATCGGCCAGCGGGTTGCGGGTCATCCCCTGCATGACAGAGCCTGCGACTGCAAATGCTGCGCCGACAAGGGCAGCCGCCAGCGCGCGCGGCATCCGAAGCTCTTTAATGATTTGATGCTGTATCTCATCCGCATTAAAGTGGAATACAGCTTCCCATACGGTGGACAGGCTAATGTCCGCCGCTCCAACCGAGATCGATAAAGCCAGCGACAAGATAAGAGCAGCAATGCCCCCGAACAAAATAATGGTGGCCACCAGCGGCCGCGTGCGCAGCTTTGTGCTTGCCGGCGCTTTCGCATTTAATGGAGAAGACATCATCTAACTACCCTTCTATATGTATACTTTGATTGAACATATGGCTCGCATGCACCATTCACGGCTCGCTTCATTAAGAAAGATCTATTTTTGGACATAAAAAAAATCCGCTACATTGATAACGATTCTCGTTTTCAATATAGCAGATTATTTATTACTTTTCAATGAGATAATTTAGTCAATTTGGTCTGATCACGCTTCAGGCACGGACCCTTCCTCTGCTTGCAGGAGCCGTAAAGCGCTGTGGAGCAAATCGGCTGATGGACAGCCTCGCCTTCTTTTCCTCCAGCAAATCCGCGACGACGAGCGCCGTAATCGGACTCAGCAATATGCCATTGCGATAATGGCCGGCTGCCATAATGACCTCCGTCGTTCCTTCGATTTGGCCAAGCAGCGGCAGACCGTCTCGAGTTGCAGGGCGGAGGCCTGCCCAGCTATGCGCAGTCTGCCTGCCTTCAAGAAAGGGAAACAGCTGATTGCTGCTGCGGATCAAGCGGCCAATTCCCCGCTCCGTCACGCTTGTTGCAAACCCGGCGACATCCTCGGAAGCGCCGCATACGAGCCGCGCGTTCCGTTTGCCGACCCAATAAGCCTGACTTGCGAACACCATATGGCGCACTTCGTCAGCCTGATGCTCATAAGAGCATATTTGCCCGCGAATCGGATGAACCGGAATGCTGAGACCGAACCACCGCTCATAAGCGCCTGACCAAGCTCCTGCGCACACGACTAGCCGATCGGCGTGAACGAGACTCGCTAATCCTTGTGCTCGAACCGTTACTCCTCCGCTAGTGTGAATAAGCACCTCTTCAATTTCACCGGCATGCGCATGAACGGCCACTCCCAGCTTGCGGCACGCTGCAGCAAGCGCCGAGACCAGCTTCGGTGCGTAAACGTGGCTCTCTTGCGGCGTAAATACGCCAGCAACCGCCGAATGCGACACCATAGGCTCCAGCTTCCGAAGCTGCGCCGCATCGAGGAGCTGAGCTCTAGCGCCCCAATCATTTTGCCACTGTAATCTAGACGCAATAGGAAGCGCGTCCGCTTCGTGCATGAACACGTTTATGCTTCCGCTTTGGACCCATTCTACAGGCATGCCTGACAGCTCCTCGACTGCCCTTATCCACTCCGGATAGCTGCGAAGACTGCTTAAGCACAAATGAAAGAAGTCATCCGGCTGCTCCGTATTTTCCGAGTAGGGGGCAAGCATGCCCGCAGCCGCGCCCGACGCTTGGCCGCCCAGCTCGCTAGGCTCAATAAGCGTTACATGCATCCCTCTTCTTGCTGCTTCGAACGCACAGGACAAACCGATGATGCCGCCGCCGAGTATGATAACGGATTGCGGCATTACTGCTCGCCTCCGCTGCCGAGGCTGCCCGCTGTCTCAAATAAGCTGCCTGCCCACTCGCTGCTTGCTGACGCGTAGCGTTTCTTCGGAATGCGGCCGGCAAGCCTCGCTAATCGGCCTGCTTCTATCGCTAACCGGAATGCGCGTGCCATCATGACCGGGTCCTGCGCCTTGGCGATGGGCGTATTGGCCAATATGCCGTCAGCACCAAGCTCCATCGCTTCCGCCGCATCCTTTGCGGAGCCGATGCCCGCATCAATGATGACGGGGACGCTCGACTGCTCGGCAATAAGACCCAAATTGTAAGGATTCAGCAGTCCAAGGCCGGTTCCGATTGGCGAACCGCCTGGCATAATTGCCGAAGCCCCTGCTTGTTCTAGCCTTCGGCATAGAATAGGATCGTCTGAGGTATATGGCAGCACGATAAAGCCTTCATTCGCGAGCTGCTCCGTGGCGCGCAGCGTTTCTACCGGATCAGGCAGCAGCGTGCGGTGGTCGCCGCTGATTTCTACCTTGATCCAATTTCCAAGACCGGCCTCACGTGCCAATCTCGCAATCCGCACAGCCTCCTCGGCCGTTCTTGCACCTGATGTATTGGGCAAATATTTGAGAGCCCTGTCCTCGAAGTGCTGCAGCACCGAATCGTCCTCCACGCTTTCAAGGTTGACCCGTCTTACCGCGAATGTAATCACCTCAGAGCCCGATGCTTCTAGCGCCTGCTGAAGCACTGCGGGACTTGGAAATCGCCCCGTACCGAACAGAAAGCGAGACCTCAGTGTATGTCCGCCAATAACTAGCGGATCATTATCTATCCATTGATCCAACTTGGCTCAGCCCCCTCCAACAAAATGTACTAGCTCTATGGAATCGCCGTCCTGCAGCTCGGTTTCTGCCCAGAGCGCGCGCTGCACGATTACGCCATTCAGCTCAATGACAAGCTTCTTGTTTTGCTGTCCTAGCTGAGCTACCAGCTCCTCGACCGTTTTGGCGCTCGTCTGCTCCTTGCGTCCATTGATGAGCAGCGTTTTCTGCTCAAGATTTTGTCCCTTAACCAGCTCACCGCCCGTTTCATTCAGCCGCTCCATGAAGGCTCGGCAGACGCTTGCCGGATCTGCATGGCCTACGATAGCGGAGACGGCACATATCCGCTTTGCTCCAGCAGCAAGCACGGTATCCACATTGCCTAGGGTAATCCCGCCTATTGCTACAAATGGGATCGTGATGTGCCGAGCTGCCTCTGTTACATAGCTAGTGGTGACAGCGGCGCGGCCTGGCTTTGTATCGGTTGGAAACACTGGCCCGACGCCAATATAATCAGCTCCATCGCGCACGGCCGTTAATGCCTGCTGCAAGCTATGCGTCGAAATGCCGATGATGCGATCTGGTCCGAGCAATGCTCTCGCCTCCGCAATAGGCATATCCTCTTGCCCTAAGTGGACGCCGTCGGCATCCGTTTCCAGTACGATATCCGGGTAATCGTTGATAATGAAAGGAACGTTATATTTTCGCGTCAAATGGCGCAGCGCCCTGGCTTGCTCCAGCACTTCGTCCCTTGTTCCCGTCTTATTGCGTAGCTGTATGATCTGCGCCCCGCCAATCAGTGCCTGCTCCATGACATCCACGACGGATTTTCCGGGATGATTGTTTTCCGCCGTGATGGCGTAAAGCCGAAAATCGCGCCATTTAGGTCTACTCATTAATCATGCACGCCTCTCTATCGCCAAAATCATTTCTTTTTTAACTATAAAAATAGTGTCTGCAAAGCCTAATGGCATGCTCGGCATCCGCCGTTCCTTGCACGAGCACCCGCCCGTCTGGGAAGAAGATTAGCTGCTCGCCGCTTTGGAGCGCTGCCTTCACTAAATAGCGATTAACCGTCAGCTTACAGCCCTGCTCCACTAATGATTTCTCTAATTCCGCCAACTGGAGCGGCTTGCCTAACGTCACCTGTACCGTATCTCTCCCGCATAACACGGCAGAGCTAATGACATCCTCATCCTGCATGGCCGTTTCCAAAATGGGCTTAGCTGGCCTTGGCGGCTCTACTCCACTGCCGCAATATGGACAGTGGGCGCTTCCGGATGGCAGCTTCGATTCCCGGAGCCTGAACGACCATAAATCGACGCTTAGCCAGGTTTGGCGTATGGCTTCTTGATTGCCGGACAGCCACTTGATCGCTTCAGCCGCTTGCAGTGAAGCTACAAATTCAACAGCTGGCGCAAGTACGCCAACCGTATCGCAGGTATCTACCTCGTGCTCCGAATCCTCCGCGCCGATCAAGCAGCGCAAGCATGAGGTTGCACCCGGAATAAGCGCTGCCTGCATGCCCTGCGCTCCTGCTACGCCGCCATATACAAACGGAATGTGCTGCTTAAAGCAAAGATCGCTAAGCAGCAGCCTCGTCGCAGCATTGTCTGTACCATCCAGCACGAGATGAACGCCGCTTGCCAGCGCGGCAGCATTCGCTGCGTTCACATCCGCCACAGTGGCGACGAGGCTCACGCTGCTGTTGATTTGCCGCAGCTTATTGGCAGCGGCAACAGCCTTTGGCAGCACGGCGAGTGCGTCCGCTTCATCGAACAGCATTTGCCGCTGCAAATTGCTGGGCTCGACGAAATCTCGATCGGCTAGCCTAACCTCGCCTACCCCCGCCCGAACCATATGCTGTGCAAGCGATGCGCCAAGCGCGCCGACGCCGACAATGAGAACCGACGACTTGGCCAGCTTGCGCTGACCATCCTCGCCGATTGCTGCAAATCTGGTTTGCCTCGAATAACGGTCCGAAAAAATCGGCTCGGCAGCATTAGCCATAAATCATGCTCCCTGCCGCCTTGAACGCCTCCGACTTCTCCTTCATTCCCGCTTCAATCGCTTCAGTCGTTTCCATCCCGTTTTGCGCAGCGTACTCCCTTATGTCTTGGGTAATTCTCATGCTGCAAAACTTAGGGCCGCACATCGAACAGAAATGAGCGGATTTGGCCGCATCTGCCGGAAGCGTCTCATCGTGGTACGCCATCGCGCGCTCGGGATCAAGCGAGAGATGGAACTGATCGCGCCAGCGAAATTCGAATCGCGCCTTGGACAAGGCGTCGTCGCGCAGCTTCGCTCTCGGATGCCCCTTCGCCAGATCGGCAGCATGAGCCGCGATTTTATACGTAATAACGCCTTCCTTCACATCCTCTTTATTCGGAAGCCCCAGATGCTCCTTCGGCGTTACGTAGCACAGCATGGCTGTACCGAACCATCCGATCATTGCAGCACCGATTGCCGACGTAATATGGTCATAGCCAGGCGCAATATCGGTCGTAAGCGGCCCTAGCGTATAGAAAGGAGCTTCATCGCAAACCTCTAATTGGCGATCCATATTTTCTTTGATCAGATGCATCGGTACATGTCCCGGACCTTCGATCATCACCTGCACGTCATGCTTCCAAGCGATTTTCGTCAGCTCGCCCAGCGTATCCAACTCGGCAAACTGCGCGGCATCGTTCGCATCGGCGATTGAGCCTGGTCTCAGCCCATCCCCAAGCGAGAACGACACATCATAGGCCTTCATAATTTCGCAAATCTCTTCAAAATGTGTATACAGAAAGTTTTCTTTATGGTGTGCAAGGCACCATGCCGCCATGATCGATCCGCCGCGCGAGACGATGCCCGTAACGCGCTTAGCGGTGAGCGGGATGTAACGCAGCAGCACGCCCGCATGAATCGTAAAGTAATCGACGCCCTGCTCCGCTTGCTCGATTAGCGTGTCGCGGAATACTTCCCAGCTAAGATCCTCCGCTTTGCCGTTTACTTTCTCCAGCGCTTGATAGATCGGCACCGTTCCAACCGGAACCGGTGAATTGCGGACGATCCACTCCCGCGTCGTATGTATGTTTTTGCCCGTAGACAAATCCATAATCGTATCGGCTCCCCAACGGGTCGCCCATGTCATCTTCTCCACTTCCTCCTCGATCGAGGAAGCAACTGCGGAATTGCCAATATTGGCATTGATCTTCACGTGAAAATGACGGCCTATGATCATCGGCTCGCTCTCCGGATGATTGATGTTCGTCGGGATGATCGCGCGCCCCGCTGCGATCTCGCTGCGAACAAACTCAGCATCCATCCCCTCGCGAATCGCGATATATTCCATCTCTGAAGTAATGATGCCTTTGCGGGCGTAATGAAGCTGCGTAACATTTTGGCCGGCTTTCGCCCGCAGCGGCTGTCTCACTAGGCCGGGAAACCGCTCCGCCCCCCGCTGTTTTTCCTTATCCTCCGTCAAAAACCCATTGTCCTCCGGCTTTATTTCACGGCCGTCATAGTGCTCCACATCGCCGCGCTCATTAATCCATTCGCTGCGAAAGGTCGGCAAGCCACGCCTTACATCAGTTTCAAAGCTCTCATCGGTATAAGGTCCGCTTGCATCATAGACGCGGATCGGCTCGTTCGGCAGCTCCTCGCCATTTCTGCCTGAGCTAGCTTCCAAAGCAATTTCTCTCATTGGCACACGGATGCTCGCTTTCGAGCCGGTGACATACACTTTACGGCTGCCCGGAAGGGGCGTTGTCATAATCGCCATAACAAAAAACCTCCTAATGGAATTTGTAGAATTCCTCCTGGAGGCATACGCGAGCATATAAGAAAGTTTAAAGCACCGCTTACCCACCCACGTATAATCGCTACGTGTGCGGCATTCGCTGGAGCGTGGTTGAACCGTATGTACCCTCGCTCAGCGAGACTTGTCACTGCCCGTTCAACATCAAAAAAACCGCTCCAGCGAGGGAGCGGTCGAAGTGTGTCGTCATGCGCGCAACATCAAACGAAGATTTCCCCCGGCTTGATGCAGCTTTGAAAGTCATCCCTTCCAGCTGGCGTTCCAGCTGGATTCGGCGGAGCTTTCACGCGCAGTTGCATAAACGCACAATCCCACTTTCCTACGCTGGCATAACCCAGATCAGGTTCAAAGGGACCAAAGCATTATGCTTTATCTCAGCCATTACGGCGCCCCTAGTGGATATCCTTGTTTGACTATAACGTTAAGCGAATAAAGGTGTCAACCCTCTATTTAACTTCCACATGCAAAATAGGACCAACTACATGCCGCTTTCCTTCAGCAGCTTCACCCAGCGATCTGCCGTATGACGCCATGTGAAGGTCTGCTCGACACGCTCTCGGCTCCGCTTGCCCAGCTTCTGCCTCAGCTGCTTATCCCGCAGCAATAGATGCAGCTTCTCTCTCAGCTCCGATTCAACGTGCGCTTGATTGACCAAATAGCCGGTCTCGCCGCTTCGGATAATCTCCTTCATCCCGCCCGCACGGGTAGCTATGACGGGTACGCCGCAGGACATCGCCTCCACATTGACGAGCCCGAATGCTTCCCTCTGCCCGGATGGAACGACAGCTACATCTGCTACCAGCATCCAGCCTGGCACCTCGGTATGCGGCACGTAAGGCACAAACCGAACATGGCCTGGGCATTTGCGCCCCAGCCTTTCAAGCTTGCGCGCATACGCGGTCTTGCGATGCGAGCCATAAAACGGGCTGCCGACGATGACGACAACAAGCTCGGGATGGCTTTTGACAAGCTGCGGGACAACGTTCAGCAAATGGTGAACGCCTTTAAGCGGAATGAGCCTTCCCATGAACAGCACCACTTTTTTACCGGTCAGCCCTCTTTTTTTGCGCAAGCTCTCCCTTTTTGCAGCGCCTTCCGCGGAATACTGTGATGGGAAGCGTACCGTATCGACCCCGGGGTAAATGACTCGCAGCTTAGATGAGACCTCTGGCACTTTGGACACGACGATTCGCCTAATAAATTCGCTATTCACAATGATTTTATCCGCTGCCTGCAAGCATTGGTGCAGCTTGGCAGGCGAGATATAAGATGGCGAAATAAAAGTAGAGGAATGCAAATAAAGCCAGACTCGTTTGCCTGGATTCATCTGCTTCATTGTCAGCACATATTGCGGACGGTTCTCCACGTCAATGACATGAGGAGAAAACCGCTGCACCGCGAGCCCAACATCATGAATATATCGCTGCTTGCTGCGGGCTGGAAACCGTTCACAAACAACACCCTTAAACTGTCCCTGACGCGGCAGCTTTTTGCTTAATTTCCCATAAATACGCGGCTCTGCGTAAGGCATCAGCAGCGGGGCGAATTTCTCAACCACCCGCTCTACCGAGCTGCTTCCTTGCGACGGAATTGGGAACGAGCCGGGGGTAACAATCGCTACTTTGATTGGTGCCATCTCATCGGATGCCTCCTACATGATCTGCTTATTTTGCAGTATCATACGCTCCTAGAAATGGTTTTGACACGGCCCCTACACAGCCTAAAGCTTGAACTTCATCTGGAATAATCCAGCCTTGCGAGCCGCCATGTAGATAATAACGACTAACGGTCCAATAAATACGCCGATTACGCCGACCAGCTTGAAGCCCACGTATAAGCTGACGAGTGCTGACAACGACCCGATTCCGACGGAATCGCCAAGAATTTTCGGCTCCACGATGCGGCGGAACACCGTTATTACGAGGAACAGAACGATAAGCCCAATACCTACAAACATATTCCCGGTAAGCAACAAATAACTTCCCCACGGGACAAGCACCGAGCCTGTTCCAAGAATCGGCATGATATCAACGATAATAATAAGCAATGCGATCGCCAGCGGATACTTCACGTCAAGCACCAGCAAGCCGATCAAAGAGATAATATATGTAAGAGCACTCAAAATGAACTGCGAGCGCAGAAAGCCGAAAATCGACTTTTTGAGATTGTTAAGCAAGTCATTTACTTGCGGCTGCGACTTCTCTTCAAACAACGACAGGACGGTGGCCTTCATCGTATTCAGACTGAAGCTCATCATGTATACTGCGACTAAGAAAACGATAAAGAAGATAAACATGCCTGGAATGCTGGAAGCGAACGCAATAACGGTATTAGACAAGGTGCCTACCATTTTGGTCAGTGTACTTGTTAATCCCATTAGCCAGTTTTCCAGCGTTTCAATCGCATCAGGCGGGAAATTTTGATATAGCGATTGAGCCTGCACCATCAGATCGTCAACCATTTCATTCGCATTTTCAAAATAGTTCGGCACTTTTTTGAAGAAAGCGATAAGCTCAGCTACAACTTTGACCCCTAGCAGCGCGATTAAGCCTATGAGAATAATCGTAAACAAGCTGCTTGATATCGTCGCCGCCAAGAGCCGGTTCATTCGAAACTTTTTCATAAAAAGCTGGTTCAGCGGCTCAAGAAAAATCGCTACGACAAGCGCAAGCAGGAACGGCGCTCCTACTGTAAAAAACAGATAGAGCAGCAGCAATCCCAGTCCAACAAATATGATTGTCTTGATCGACAACAGCTTCTCCTCCTCTCTCTTATTCTATATGCGTCTTAAATCGCTATTAAGCCTGAATAAATTGCTTTCCAGCAAGCTAGTCGATCACCGCGCTGCGTGCATGGAAATTAACATCCTTATAGTACATATCCTTAACGAGCAAATTAGGTCCGCAGCATGCCGCGGCCGGACAATGGCAATTCACGCTTTGGGCAAGCGAATGACCGAGCCATTTATCGAATAAATCCTCCAGCTTCGAGCTGCCAATGTTGCCAAAAGCAGGAACGTCGGAGAAATCCGTTACGAATACATCGCCGGTAAACAAATTGACGTTTAACCGATTTCGGCCGTCCGGATCGTTGCGGATCGTCACATTCGGCTCTTCCGATAATCTTCTCAGCAGCTTGCGCTCGAGAGGGTTGTCGCTGCATTGGTAGAAGGGCAGCGTTCCGAACAGCATCCAGATCGATTTGTCTCTTGCCTGCAGGAGCCGATCGATAGCCTCCAGCATTTGTTCGCGAGTAAGCACTGGCAAATCCTTCGCGAAGGAGCTCGGATACATCGGGTGAACCTCATGCCGCTGACAGCCCATATCCACGATCAGCTTATGGATTTCATCGATTTTGTCATACGTTCTATAATTGATCATCGATTCCGCAGAAACGAGTACGCCGGTCTCGCTGAGACGGCGCGTGTTGTCGATCATTCTCTCGTAAAGCTTGGTTGCCGCCTCTAGCGACACGTGGTGCCCTGCTTTAGCGAATCCGATTTGGTGAAAATCTTCCGGAGACGTATAGTTAAACGAGATGTGCATAACGTCGAGATAAGGGGCGAGCTGCTCATACCGGCTATATGGAAGCGTTACATTCGAATTGATTTGAGAACGAATGCCGCGGCTGCGGGCATACTGAAGCAGCGGTACCATATATTCGCGTACTGTCCGATCAGAGAAGGAGGGCTCCCCGCCGGTTATGCTGATCGTCTCTAAATGCTCCACTTCGTCCAGTCGGTCCAGCATCTGCTTAAGCGGCAGCTTGGCGGGTTCGGATATTACGAGTGTATCACCAACGGCGCAATGCTCGCACCGCATATTGCAGAGGTTCGAAACGGTCATTTCCACGCTTGTCAAACGATGTCTTCCATATTGCTGCAGCGAACGAATGGGATCCCACGGATCATTCATAGGCGATAATGCGGATAGCGGTCTACTTGTTTGTTGCAAATCTATTGTATTCATTTTCTTCAGCACCTGACTTATTATCTGGAATGAAACATTCTTGTTTTATTGTAATGCGCGACTGCGAAGGAAGCAAATAAAACGAAAAAAAAAAGAAGAAAAAAGGAGCCACATCGGCTCCCCACGCTCATCATCAATTAAATACCAGAGGCATGCTGTACTTCAGCAGAGTCGTCATTTACGCTTACGATCATCATCGTCAGCTGCTTCGACAAATCAACTTCATACGGACATGCAAGCTCTTCTCCCGCTTCATTATACAAGACGCGTACAATCGGCCTATGCGGATAAGAGTGATTAAGATCCGCGACAATACCCGATACGCCCGATTGCAGCTTAACTGTTATCCCGATTGGATAAATAGCTACCTTGTCACGGAACAGCTGAACCATTTTTTGCTCATAAAGGGTCCCAGTTCCTGCGTACAACCGCTCAATCGCATGATGAGGAAGCATTGGCGAGCTATAGACCCGATTTGTTGTCATCGCATCGTACGAATCAACAAGCCCGATCCACTTTGCATAATCATGAATCTCATTGCCCTTGATGCCGCGCGGATAACCGCTTCCGTCAATACGCTCATGATGCTGGAAAGCACAGTGGGCTACTAGCAGCGGGAGGTTAGGCTCATCCTTCAATAGCTCGTAGCCGATTTTCGCATGCTGCTTCATCGCCTCGAATTCCTCTTTCGAGAGGGATCCGGGCTTCCTTAACACATCGATCGCAATTTGCGTTTTGCCGATGTCATGCAGAAGCGCACCCATGCCAAGCGTCGTAAGCTCCTCCTTCGAGTAGCCGTTCGACATGCCGAGCAGCGTCGTATAGACGCAAACATTCAAGGAATGCTGATACAAATAATGATCGACGGAGCTCATGTCCATCAGCATGATCATGGCGTCCTTATGGCTTGACAGATCATCGATGATCATATTCATCATTTGCTTGAATGGCTGGGCGATGTAAGGGTAGGTAACACCCTTCTTCCTTTTCGGCCGATCCATCATCTCTCGGAAACTCGTTCTAATTTCTTTGAGAGCGGACTTCATCGTTTCCTCGCTGATTAAGGAAGGCAATACAATATCGTCCGTTCTCGGATCTGCTATATAAACATATTGAATCCCGCATTGCTCCAAGCGGGAAATTAGACGATCAGTCAGCTCTATGTTTTCGCCGAGAAGGACGAGGCCTTCCTGAGAAAATATTTTTTTGGCAAGCTTCATACCTGGCCTGCATCTCGCAATTGGCAACAAACGCATTTTCTCGATCCTTCCCCATAAAAAGATATGCTAACTATTACATCGGAAAAAGCCGTTCGTAATGTTAATGTACGGGAAAAACGAGAAAATCGCAACCATTTTATACTATTTTTTCGACATATTTTGCCGGAAATCGGCATTTAATTTACTATTTCGATACATCGCTCCATCGTACTTGACGGCATTCGGCAATAGCGGAAAAATTTAGAAGCTGATCCGCTATAACGTCTCGAATAAATTCCGGCAAATAATAGGTGAATTGAACGGCATTGGCTAAAGACTCATAACCCGCCTTGAAGCTGAACATATCAATCGTGCCAATCGTATAAATCCGTTCATCAGCAAGCGGAGCTCCGTTTACTTCCGCTTTGATAATTCTGCTCATCGGCGGCCTCGTTGAATCATAAGTGACGGACAAGCCATCTATGGCAAGCGTACCGAGCACTTCGCCGCGAAAGCCATAGCCTTTGATCGGCTTGTTAATAAATTCAGGCAGCAGCGCTTGCTCCAGCGCTGCCCTTATATCTGTTCCGGCGATCGTCATCCTGCAAGGATTGATCGGCGACGGGCAGAGAGCGTGCAGCTCACCTGCTGTCACCTCTCCTTGCGCCAGGCCGCCAAGCAGTTGACCCGCATTGACGATGCCAATCTCGGCATCCGCCCAGCGCCGCAAGCCAGCGGCTAGCAGGTTGCTGAGCGGCGATTCACGGTCAATTCTGGCAGGCAGCGGTTCTGCAAGCTTCGCAATCACCCGGCTTAGTCGCTGCTGGCCCGACTTGCGATAACTGCTGATGATGGCTGCAGCATCTGGATGCTCTACAAAAGCGGACGTAGGCACGCAAGCTGCGCGGAACAGAGGACGGGCAGATACCGAGTCGAACCCGATTTCTACCCGTCCGATGTACTCCCCGAATTTGCCGGCTGCGCAAATGGTCGTGTCGCCGATGACAATCGGTTCCTCTAATAAATGATGGGTATGCGCTCCTAAAATGAGATCGATACCCAGCTGCTTCTCCGCCATTAGACGATCCGAGGTTATGCCAAGGTGAGACATCACGATCAATACATCAACCTGCTCTCTTAGCTTGAGAGCTTGCACTCTCACCTCTTCAAAGGGATCTGACACCTGCCAGCCAAGCAGCGAATAAAAATCATTGAAGGCCGCAGTAACGCCAATGATCCCGATGCGCAGTCCATTTTTATCAACAATGGTGCTCGGGAGAAGCCAATCCGGCTGTTCGCCAGTTGAGGAATCGCGCATATTAGCGCACACAACTGCAAAATTCGCTCGATTAACGTATGCGTCCGCTATCGTTTGAAAGGAATAAGTCAGTCCTTCATTATTGCCAAGCGTAATGACTTCATAGCCTGCATCATTCAGCAGTTCTACATTTACGATTCCGTCGCTGCCTTCCGTTTCTATCCGCATCCGATCCATATGATCGCCACAGTCTACGGTTAACACTTGGTCGCTGCCGTAGGTCCGCCGCTCCTCCGCGATGAAGGAAGCTATTTTGGCGGCATGCTCCAGACGGCTATGTATATCGTTGCTATGAAGGAGCACTACCCGTGTACGAAAGTTGTCCGTCAAATTCATGCACGCCTCCTCATTGCTTCGTGTAAGCGCCGCAAAGTCGCTCTATCTGTTCTTACGCAATTCATCAGCAGAAAATGTATGCTTGAATCCATAAGTCGCTTCTTCTTGATCAATTGCTGTATGGTTCACTATTTTAAGCTTGACGATACTCTTCACATTTAAGCATTTGCTGCTTCCATTAGGTACATAAAGACGAATAGGCCCTGTCTTCTTCAAGGGCTCGCCTTCTAGCTGATATAATACGGCAGCTTGATCAAGCTGCTCCCAAGGGATCTTTGCTTCAAAAGTATCTGCTGCCTCAACAATCAAATGTGTGGGCTTAATAGCTGCATCAGACTTGCCCGCATGCTGAAGCCACCCCAAATACCATCCATGCCAATCAAACGCTTCTCCTGCCGTCTCTGGCACTCTATCCGCTATGGGGAAGCTTGCTCCTGCTAGCTCAGCCATCTCGGCTGGGCTAGTCTCAGACAAGCCCAGCTCAAAATGCTCGATTCTGATCTCTTGCATCGGTAATCATCAGCCCCCTATTTGTGACATGCGCCTCTCCGTAGGCATGTGGGATTGCACGCCATCCGCCAGCTTGGCCGCCATCTCGTGGTTTTCTGGTTTAATATCCATCGCTCTCAGCAGCAAACGCTGCATTTCTTCCGGATGTCCGAAGGCATCCTTGACATTCAATTCATCCACCCAATAAAGGCATGGTTTTATTGATCCGTCAGCCGTTAAGCGCAGCCGATTGCAGTTGCTGCAGAAATGGTCGCTTATCGGGTGAATGAGCCCAAACGAGCCACGTCCGCCCTTCATTTGCCAGTCGTCCGAAGGTCCGTTACCGTGCACATTAGGCCCGCGGCTAATCGCATAACCCTCTTGCTCCGCTACTTCCAGTACGCGGGAAAGCGGCAAATAGTGTTTTTTCCAATTTTCATCGGCATGGCCGATCGGCATATATTCTATAAATCTGACATGCATCGGCTGCTCGTAGGCAAGCTTAAGAAATGCGGCAATTTCGTCCTCGTTGACTTCCTTTAGAAGCACGCAGTTCAGCTTAATTGGATCGAAGCCCACCGCTGCGGCTGCTTCGATTCCTTCCATCACGCGCTTTAATTCGCCACGCCTCGCGATAAAGCGAAATCTGGCGGCGTCTAGCGTATCCAAACTTATATTAACGCGATTCAAGCCTGCTGCTCGAAGCGCTTCTGCTTGCTTGGCTAGAAAAATCCCATTGGTCGTTAATGCAATATCGCGAATGCCGGAAATGGCAGATAATCGGCTAATCAAACCGTCCAAACCCGGACGAATAAGCGGCTCTCCGCCCGTAATGCGCAGCTTCGTAATGCCAAGCGCCGCACCCGCTTCGACCACCTCTACAATTTGATCATAGGATAGCAAATTTTCAGATTCCGTGAATTCCATTCCTTCCTCAGGCATGCAATACAAACATCGCAAATTACAACGATCCGTTACTGAAATTCGCAAATAATCGTGTACCCGTCCAAAACGATCCGTCAATGTCGGCATGAATCTCACTTCCTTTCTGTCTATGTAACAGCATAACATTTTTTTTTGAATTATGATATTCTATAAACAGCTTTGAGCCTAAACGATGAGAGGTTTTATGCCATGAAATATATTTGGACAATCAAACTATTTGCCGGGCTTCCCGAGCGTCTCGGAGTCCCGTCCATAACGCTGCAATCCGATGTCGATCGGATGAGTGCCGCCGAGCTGAAAGCAGCCATTTCTGCTGAATATGCCGAGCATAAAGCATTAATTCAAATTGCGTTTATCGCTCGAAACCATGCCTACGCTGCCGAGGATACGATTTTGCATGCCTCGGATGAGCTTGCTTTGCTTCCCCCAGTCTCTGGCGGCGAGGAGCTGCAGAAGCCAGCCAGAGAGGCTGCTCCTCGCTTTGTCGTAACTTCCGACGTCATTAGCTCGGATGACGTGCTTGCTAAAGTGATTGTGCCCGAGCACGGCGCCGCCATCGCTTTCGTTGGGACAACGCGCGAATGGACGCATGGCCAGCGTACAGTGAGGCTGGAATATGAGGCCTACGCCCCTATGGCCGTTGCGACTATGCAGCAAATCGGCGATGAAATCGCCGAGCGCTGGCAGGGCGCTTTATGCGCGATCAGCCACCGCATTGGAGTAGTCGGTTTAGCGGAGACCAGCGTCGTTATCGCTGTGTCGTCCCCCCATCGAGATAGCTGCTATGAGGCGAGCAGATATGCCATTGAACGTCTAAAACAAATCGTACCTATATGGAAAAAAGAGATTTGGGAGGACGGCTCCGAATGGAAGGGTCATCAACTCGGCCCTTGGAATCCGACCGAGCATTTATCCGATTTTTAGCGAGCTTTTTTTGAAGCTATGAATTCATGAAGCTCTTAAGGAGATTATATAAGATGAACAAACCAAATAAAGAAGGGCTTGAAACAGCCGTCTCCAAAACACCAGCTTCTTCAAGCTCTGCTCGCTATGCAAGACAAATCCGGTTCACGCCAGTCGGGGAGCAAGGACAGCAGCAGCTTGCAGGCAGTCGCGCAGCTGTCGTTGGGATGGGTGCTCTTGGCTCCGTCATCGCTCAGCACCTCGTAAGATCTGGCGTCGGATATGTTCGAATAATAGACCGGGATATTATTGAATGGAGCAATTTACAAAGACAGATGCTTTATACGGAGCAGGATGTACTCGCTCTTCTCCCTAAAGCGCAGGCTGCGGCTGTACATTTGCGGGCGATTAACAGCTCCGTCACGGTTGAGCCCGTCGTAGCCGATTTGACAGCAGTAAATGCAGAGGAAGTGCTGGGAGACGTTGATGTCATTATTGACGGCAGCGATAACTTTTCTGTCAGATACCTTATTAATGATTATTGTGCAAAAAATACCATTCCTTGGATTTATGGCGGAGCTGTTGGCGCGTCGGGCATGACGATGACCATTCTCCCAAATGATTCGGAGTCGCCTTGCTATCGCTGCCTATTTAATGAACCGCCCCCGCCCGGTACGACGGATACATGCGAGACTGCGGGCGTTATTTCGCCGATCGTAGATATTATTGGTTCCGTACAAGCAACCGAAGCGATCAAGCTGCTCTCTGGAAACAGGAAATCGCTGCATCGCACGCTGTTTCAGGTCGATCTCTGGAACCATGCTTGGATGCCAGTATCGGTTGCCAATGCGAAGCGCGGTGATTGTCTTTGCTGCGGACAGAAGCAGTTCGAGTTTCTCGATGAGCGTGTCTCTGAACCAGCTGCAGCGTCCCTTTGCGGCCGCCATTCCGTGCAAATTACACCAAACCAACCGGTCGCGCTTAACTTGGATGAGCTGTCCATCAGGTTGAAGCCGATCGGCACCGTCACGACAAATCGCTTCTTGCTGCGCATTGCTGTTTCAGATACCTTGACTTTTATCCTATTCAGCGATGGCCGCGCTATCGTTCAAGGTACCGATGAATTAACAAAAGCAAGAGCTATTTATGCGGAAATATTAGGTATTTAGTCTTTATCTTAGAATCCTCTTATTGCCAATCCATTCATTCATTGCTACTATTGTAGGTACATTAGTTACTACAGTTAATAGAGGTGTCTTGATGAGGGTTCATGTAACAGAATTAATCAATGGAGACCGATTAAGCAATGATACATTTAACAATTACGGACTTCATGTACTCTCCAAAGGAACAACCGTATATGAACAAGAAATATCAAGGTTATTTCAGCATCAGATTGAATATGTCGATATCGACGAGAGAGCCAGCGAAGAAGCCTCGCCTCGAACCCTAGAATCTACAGTGAATCCAAAATGGCTGCCTACTATGCAGCCTATATACGAAAACGCTGTCAAAAACATTGAAGGGCTGTTCGCGAAAGCGCTGAATCAAGGTGAAATCGACGATGAAGAAGTATCGTCCATGCTTGATCCTTTGCTCGGCAATCTTCAATTAGAACGTGATGTCGTATCTATGCTTCTGTTGCTCAACACCAAGGACGACTACACTTACCAGCATTCCGTGCAGGTAGGCATGCTCTCCTACTACCTAGCCACTTGGGTTGGGTATTCTAATGAAGAAGCCATTCAAATTGGCAAAGCAGGCTTTCTGCACGATATTGGAAAATGCCGTATCCCGGAAAGCGTCTTAAATAAACCAGGACGTCTTACTAATGAAGAATACGAAGAAGTGAAGAAGCATACGATCTACGGCCATGATATTATTTCCAGCTCCATCAGCGAGCCATACGTAGCGATTGGCGCGCTGCAGCACCACGAACGAAATGACGGCACTGGATACCCTCACGGCTTAAGCGGCGACGAGATCCATCCAGTATCCAAAATCATATCTGTAGTCGATATTTACAGTGCGATGATCTCTCAGCGTGTGTATCAGCAGAAACGCGATTTGCTGTTCGTACTCAAGGAACTGTACCGTCTGAGCTTCAACGAGCTTGATCCTTTTACGACACATACGTTCATCAAGCATATGATGCCAAATTTCATCGGCAAGCGCGTAGAGCTGGTAAGCGGTGAGATCGGCATTATTGTCATGACCCACCCAACCGAATTTTTCCGTCCGCTCATTCAAGTTGACGATCAGTTCATTGACATGTCGATTGAGCGTGAATATGAGATCCAGCAAGTTCATATGTAGGCTTTCGCCGATCAACCTCAATATCGATCATAGATCGACGTTGAGGTTTTTTGTTTTTCCATTAAGAAAAACTATTTCCTTCATCTCTTAAACGATAAACCCAAAAAAAAAGAACAAGCCCCTTTGCAGAGGCTTGATCTTTTAAAACTACTAGTCAACTGATGGAACCTTAATTTCTAATTTTGTTTTCTACTATTAACTGAATTAATTAGGCTAATTTTTCAATAACAATAGAAGCACTTACGGTCGGTGTACCTCCACCGATAGCATTTTGTAGTGTTTGAGCACCCATATTGTCAATGCGATTCAGCGTTAAAACACCGCCTGCTGTTAATTGAGCGACAACTTGCCCTTGGTAAGGATTATTGCCTGCACCTGAGCCATAATTGCTGCAAAGAACCAATGCAGCTGGTGCCGCACCTGCAGGATCAAAGAACAATCCAAATGCACTGTCGCCGGCAGTTGGGAATACTTCCCAGCTAATATTGTAAGTTCCAGTCTCGTTAATAACAATACTTGATGGAGGAGCAAACGTAAGGGCTGTAGCATTTATAAGTGAATCAGTAAAGGTCACTGCCCCTCCTTGCCCACCTGGGACAGGCGCTGCTGCAACAGTTTGTGCTGAAGTGCTGCATAGGAAAGCAAAATCCGATATCCCTCCGGCAGGTCCTTGAGGACCCGTTACGCCTTGAGGTCCTACTGGGCCAAGAGGCCCTTGAATTCCTTGTGCGCCTTGTACGCCTTGAGGCCCCTGTGGTCCCGCAGGTCCCGGTACAGGAGTGACATTAACAACTGGTGTTGGACAAGTGACCCTTACGATTTTCTTTTTCACAATAATATTTTTCTTTGCATGTTTTTTCGGCTTACAGACAACTACAACCTTTTTTTTGTAACAACATTTTTTAGACTTTTTTCTTGTACAATACTTCAAAACAGCACCTCCTTGGGATTTGAAATATCCTACGTGAAAGTGCTTCTAGCTGGAAGGACTTATACCTAGCAACCTAGTAGACTTTTAACCATTTTTCAATAAAGAGGTTATTGCGGAGGGGCAATCGTGTAGAAAATCTGGACTCTTTGAAAAAACACCTAATCAAATTAAGCATAATTTTCATAGATTAATAGAATGTGCTTCTACAGCATGTTTTTTCACCTCATAAAATAAAAAAAGAACCCGTAGAAAATATCTACGGATTCAGTAATTTACTACTTTTTATTAACCGATGGAGCCTTCCATCTCGAACTTGATCAAACGGTTCATCTCTACCGCGTATTCCATCGGCAGCTCTTTCGTGAACGGCTCGATGAAGCCCATTACGATCATTTGCGTTGCTTCCGCTTCGCTCAGACCGCGGCTCATGAGGTAGAACAATTGATCCTCAGAAACCTTCGATACGGTTGCTTCATGCTCAAGCGTGATGTTATCGTTCAAAATCTCGTTATAAGGAATCGTATCCGAAGTCGATTCATTATCGAGGATGAGCGTATCACATTTGATGTTTGCTTTTGCGCCGTCAGAGTTGCGTCCGAACGATGCAAGTCCACGGTACGTTACTTTACCGCCATGTTTACTGATCGACTTCGAAATGATCGTCGAGCTTGTGTCAGGTGCAAGGTGAGTCATTTTAGCGCCTGCATCCTGATGCTGGCCTTTGCCGGCAACGGCAATCGACAATACCATGCCTTTTGCGCCGCGACCGCGTAGAACAACGGCTGGGTACTTCATCGTCAGCTTGGAGCCGATGTTTCCATCTACCCATTCCATTGTCGCGTTCTCATCAGCTACCGCACGTTTTGTAACAAGGTTATAAATGTTTGGTGCCCAGTTTTGAATCGTCGTGTAACGAACTCGAGCATTTTTCTTAACCAGGATCTCAACAACTGCGCTATGCAGCGAGTTCGTGCTGTATACCGGAGCCGTACAGCCTTCTACATAGTGAACCGAGCTGTCTTCATCGGCAATGATGAGCGTACGCTCGAATTGGCCCATGTTCTCGGAGTTGATGCGGAAGTAGGCTTGCAATGGAACTTCACATTTTACGCCTTTTGGCACATAGATGAAGCTGCCGCCCGACCATACCGCACTGTTCAAAGCAGCGAATTTATTATCATTCGGAGGGATAATCGTTCCGAAATATTCTTTCATCAGATCTGGATATTCGCGAAGCGCTGTATCGGTATCGGTAAAGATAACGCCTTGCTTCTCAAGATCCTCTTGCATGCTGTGGTATACGACCTCGGACTCGTATTGAGCCGATACGCCGGCAAGAAACTTTTGCTCAGCTTCTGGAATACCCAGCTTGTCGAACGTTTCTTTAATCTCGGAAGGAACTTCCTCCCAAGTCTTGCCTTGCTTATCGGAAGCACGTACATAATATTGGATGTCGTCAAAATCAAGCTCATCCATGTTGCCGCCCCATTTAGGCATCGGCATTTTGAAAAACTGCTCAAGCGATTTCAAGCGGAAATCAAGCATCCACTGCGGCTCGTTTTTAATTTCCGAAATCGTACGAACGATTTCTTCCGTTAATCCTTTGCCTGATTCGAATACGGCTTTGTGCTCGTCACGGAAACCATACTTATAATCTTCCATTTCCGGCATTGATTTAGCCATGGTCATTCACGCTCCTCATAAATCTAGTTTAATGTGATTCTTGCTGCTGCTCGATTCCTTTGCGCAAGGCGTTCCACGCAAGAGTCGCGCACTTGATTCGTGCAGGAAATTTGTTTACCCCCGAAAGTGCATCCAATTCCTCATATTCGTCAAATTCAACCGGTTCGCCCTTCATTAGAGCCGAGAACTTCTCAGCCATGGCAAGCGCCTCGTCAAAGGATTTCCCTTTTACCGCCTCTGTCATCATCGATGCGGAGCTCATGCTGATCGAACAGCCTTCGCCGCTAAATTTCGCATCGGAAACTTTGCCATCTACAACTTGAAGCTGTAGCGAAATGCGATCGCCGCAGGTTGGGTTGTTCAGGTTGATCGTAACCGATTCTTCATTCATCGTGCCGCGATTTCTAGGGTTTTTATAATGATCCATAATTACTCTGCGATATAAATCATCCAATTGCATGACCGAAGAACTCCTTCGTTTGTAGTAATGCATCGGCTAAGCGGTCAATGTCATTTTCCGTATTATATAGATAAAAGCTTGCTCTTGCCGTTGCCGATACATTCAGCCAGCGCATAAGCGGCTGGCAGCAATGATGGCCTGCGCGCACCGCGATACCTTTGGAATCCAGTACGGTCGCTACGTCATGCGGATGTACATCCTCCAAATTGAAGGTTACGAGTCCAACACGATTTTCCTTAGGCCCGTACAAGGTAATCCCCTCGAGTGACGACAGCTTCTCGTAAGCATATGTTGCCAAACGTCTCTCATGCTGATCGATTTCATCAAGTCCGATTTCTTGCAAAAAGTCGATTGCCGCTCCAAGTCCGACAGCACCCGCAATAATGGGAGTACCGCCTTCGAAGCGATAAGGAATCTCTTTCCACGTGGACTCATATAGATCAACAAAATCGATCATTTCGCCGCCATACTCGATCGGTTCCATATTGTTCAGCAGCGATTTCTTGCCATACAATGCGCCGATGCCCGTAGGACCACACATTTTATGACCGGAAAACGCATAAAAATCTACGTCTAAATCCTGCAAGTCAATCTTCATATGCGGCGTGCTTTGCGCACCGTCTACAACCATTATAGCACCATTGCGGTGAGCAATTCGCGTAATTTCCTTGATCGGATTAATAAGGCCGAGCACATTCGATACGTAGGTGATCGAGACCACCTTCGTTTGCGGCGTGATCGTCTTCTCTACGTCCTCAAGCGAGATCGTTCCGTCAGGCTGCATAGGAATATATTTCAACGTTGCGCCAGTCGCCTTAGCCGCTTGCTGCCAAGGGATTAAGTTACTATGATGCTCCATAGGCGTGATAACAATCTCGTCGCCTTCTTTGCACACCGAGCGTGCATAGCTGGAAGCAACCAGATTCAGACCCGTTGTCGTTCCGCGTGTAAATATGATTTGTTCTGGCGCTCCCGCGTTCAGCAATTTCGCTACCTTCTCGCGCGCTCCCTCATAGGCGTCAGTCGCCCTGGAACCGAGTGTATGCACACCGCGATGAACGTTCGCGTTATCCAACTCATAGTACCGTTTAACCGCATCAATGACGGAGCGCGGCTTCTGCGAAGATGCCGCGCTGTCCAGATAAACGAGCGGGTGCCCGTTTATTTCTTGATGCAATATCGGGAACTGCTCCCGAATCGCATTTATATTCATCCCTCTAGCTTCCTTTCGAGCAAACGCTGAAGCTGCCCGCGTACCGCCTCGACCGGAATTTCCGATACGACCGGAGCTAAAAAGCCGTAAATAATTAAACGTTCAGCGTCCTGCTTAGATATACCGCGTGACATCAGGTAATAGACCTGTTCCGGGTTAACTTGCCCTACGCTTGCCGCATGACCGGCAGTTACATCGTCTTCATCTATAAGCAAAATCGGATTGGCGTCGCCGCGCGCTTTCGGGCTCAGCATGAGCACCTTCTCGGTTTGTACACCGTTCGCTTTCGTCGCACCCTTCTCGATTTTTGTAATGCCGTTAATAATCGCTGAAGCGGAATCCTTCATTACGGCGCGGGTTACCATGTTGCTGTCGGAGCTTTTGCCGAAGTGAACAGCTTGTGTTGTCAAACTGTTTTGCTGGGCGTTTTTGCCGACGCTGATTACCTTCGCATCCGAAGTGGAGCCTGTGCCCTTCAGAATCGATTTCGTATCCGACAACGTGTTGCCGTCATTCAGATCGCCGATGATCCATTCCATCTGTCCATCGTTTTCAATGATGGAACGGCGGATCGACATATCAACGCCGGTCTCGCCCATATGGTGAATAGAGCTGAAACGAACGTGAGCGCCTGGCTTCACGAATATTTCTACGATGGATGGATGTACGAACGGGGCGCTGCTTGCGCCTGGCTCGGATACTACACAATCCACGTATGTCACTCGGCTATTATTGTCTGCAACAATAAGAATATGCGGAGCAAACGTCGCTTCTGCATTATCGTTGTAGAAAATAGCTTGTAGCGGAAGCTCTACTTCAACATTTTTCGGAACGTAGACGAATACTCCGCCATTCCAAAGTGCAGCATGAAGTGCTGTCAGCTTGTCTTCGTCCTTCGCAACCGCTTGGAACAAATATTTTTGAACGAGCTCGCCATGCTCCTTGCAAGCCGTCTCCAAATCGGTAAAAATAACGCCTTTGCCAGCATATTCGCTTGAGAACTGATTCCAAATTGTGCCGGAATTACGCTGTACCAGCAAATTTTCAGTTCCTTCTGTAATCAATTCACGAACAACCTCTGGAAGATCGCTGATCGCGTCAACCGATGTTGGCTGCTCATAGGTGCCGACTGCGTTTAAGTTCCAACGCTCAATCCGAACCTTCTCCGGCTTTGGCCAACCGAGTGTTCCGGCAAGCTCTGCCGCTTCTCCACGTAGTTCAACGAGCCAATTCGGCTCGCCTTTGCTGCGTGCCAGCGCTTCAGCAGCTTGACGGTTGGCCTGCGTCGATAGTTGTGTACTCATTCGTAATGCCCCCTTCTCCGCTTAGGCCTGGCCGACCGTTTCATCTACGATGCCAAGTTCTTCTTTAACCCAATCATAACCTTCGTTTTCCAGACGCTCTGCAAGCTCAGGACCACCTGATTTAACAATGCGGCCTTGCATCATAACGTGTACGAAATCCGGAGTAATATAGTTAAGCAAACGCTGATAGTGAGTAATGATAAGGAAGCCGCGATCTTCCGAACGCATTGCGTTTACGCCTTGCGAAACGATACGAAGCGCATCGATGTCAAGACCGGAATCGATCTCATCAAGAACAACGATTTTTGGATCAAGCAGCATCATTTGCAAAATTTCATTGCGTTTTTTCTCGCCGCCGGAGAAGCCTTCATTCAAGTAACGGTGAGCGAACTCAGCGTTCATTTCGAGATCCTTCATCTTGCTTTCCATTTGACGGATAAACTTGATTAGGGAAATTTCGTTGCCTTCGCCGCGGCGTGCATTAAGCGCGCTGCGCAAAAAGTCGGAATTTGTTACGCCTGGAATCTCGCTTGGGTATTGCATTGCTAGAAACAAGCCGGCAAGAGCACGCTCGTCAACGCCCATTTCAAGGATGTCTTCGCCGTTCAAAACAGCTTTGCCTTCTGTTACTTCATATTTAGGATGACCCATCAAAGCGGATGCCAGTGTGGATTTACCGGTACCGTTAGGGCCCATGATCGCGTGAATTTCTCCGCCTTTAATGTCAAGGTTAATTCCTTTTAAAATCTCTTTTCCGTCGATAGCCGCTTTCAGGCCTTCGATGACAAAATGCGTTGCCATAATATGCTGATCCCTCCAAGGTTGGTTTAATTCGCTCTGCCACGCCTACATAGATTTAAACTTTCTATATAGAGTGATTCTCAATGATTCTCAATAATCATTTTAATATAGTTTTTGTTATAAATCAATGCGAGATGCCCTGTTTTGCTGAATATGTCTCTTTTTAGAAGATAAAAAAGGTTAATATCAGTATATGTGCTCCTTATTTCAAAGCAAAAGAGAATATCAATTCTAGGTATAGCATCGCCAAATTAATCATTGCATTGATTTACGCGAGAGCCTGCTTGATTTTCTGAACCTCGGCGTCAAATTCCTTTGCTTCCAGTACAGGGGTCCGTTCAGGAGCAGTAAACTCATCTTCCAGTCTTACCCAAGATTTGCATCCGTTATAAGCAGCACGCATAGGTATTTCTATTGGCGCCGCCAAGCGGTATACTCGAAGAAGCAATACGTGCAGTGGCTTGGTTCGCTTCCAACGCAATCTTTCCTCGGCAAACGTATCCGTCCATATATGCAAATCGCGCAAACGATCCAGCGTCTCCTGATCGGTTATTTCAATGTCTTGGACGACCTCGGCGTACGATTCAAGCTTGATCGTCTCCATTTCCGAAGACCAATCCGCAAGCGTCTCGTCCATATCATCAGCGTATTGTTCTTTCAATAGATGCTTTTTCTGGTGCTCGTAAGCCGGCATGAAGTAGAAGTTCGGGCTGATCAATTGAAAATCACGCGTTTCTTCAATGATCCCGCCTTTGCGCATTACGATAATTTGCTTCCCTTCTGCCAGCGCCTTTACGCTTACAGCCCACTCCTTCAAAGCGATTGGCTGTTCGTTATTTAATGCAGTCATCATGCTTCCTCCATCCAACTTGTCTATAATAGATAACATTATATCAAACGAGGGTATTCCAAGGCGAAATAATATCCATTATACTATGTTGAGATGAATACTGGGCATTGCTGCCCGACTACTATGAACCGGAGGTGGACAGCCATGTCTGCATATCATCCATTAACTGAACAAGAAGCCATTCAAATAGCACTTTCACTCGACGGTTTTTTCCCTGAGGGGGCTGCATTAACAAGTCGTGAAATTGGCGACGGCAATTTAAATTTGGTTTTCCACATCACAGACTCTGCCAGCGGCAAAAGCCTCATTATGAAGCAAGCCCTGCCTTATGCTAAAGTTGTAGGTGAGTCGTGGCCGCTTACGCTTGATCGCGCGCGTATTGAGAGCGAGAAGCTTATTTTGGAGGGCGAGCTTGCTCCTGGTCTCGTTCCTGCCGTTTACAAGTATGACCCCGAGCTCTACCTTACGATCATGGAGGATCTAAGCGATCATATTATTATGCGGCAAGGGCTGATCGGCGGAACGCGCTATCCGAAATTTGCAGACGATATTTCCACGTTTATCGCCCGCACGTTATTTTTCACCTCGGATCTCGGACTGAACCAGCAGGAAAAGAAGCTTCGCGTGAAAGCCTTTATTAATCCGGAGCTGTGCAAAATAACGGAAGATCTTATTTTTGACGATCCTTATACAGACTCGCCTAACAACAGCTTTGATCCAGCCATCCGAGATGCCGCTGAAGCGCTTTGGCAGGATCAGGAGCTTCATTTGGAAGTAGCTATTTTGCGGGAAAAATTTTTGACAAACGCTCAAGCTTTGCTTCATGGGGACCTTCATACGGGTAGTGTATTTGTAACGCCGGAATCCACAAAGGTCATCGACCCTGAATTTGCCTATTACGGTCCTATCGGGTTCGATATCGGCGCGGTTATCGCAAATTTGCTTCTTAACTTTGCCGGCCAAGAGCATTGGACCGCCGATTCGGACAAGCGCAGCGACTTCCGCCGTTATTTGACGGACACCGTGCGCGATGTTTGGCAATTGTTCGATCAAAAGTTCCGCGCACTATGGAATGAGCAAGGGTTAGACCGCATCGCTTCATCTACGCCCGCTTATCAGGACTATTACATGAATCGCTTGCTTCAAGATGCTATAGGCTTTGCCGGCTGCAAAATTGTTCGCCGAATCGTCGGCTTATCGCATGTCGTTGACATTGACCGCATTCCGGATGACGCAGCTCGCGAGCGGGCACAACGACTAGCGCTTGAAATTGGGACGTCGCTAATTCGCAGCAACCGAAAGGCGAAGTCCATAGAAGAAGTAATCGATGCTGCTATAACCGCAGCAAGCAAATGAATGAAGACAGAGAGGAATTGACATCATGACAACAAATTATGCAGGCTTGCAATCGGTTATATGGACAGAAGGCAGGCTCGACCTGCTAGACCAACGGCTGCTGCCTGAGGAAATCGTATATTTGCCCTTAACTACGGCAGAGGATGTATGGGAAGCCATTCGCCATCTAAAAGTTCGCGGAGCGCCGGCTATCGGGATTTCAGCCGCATACGGCGTCGTTCTCGGCAGCCGCGATGAGCAGTCGCTAGATGGTTGGCTCGCACAGGTTCGCAAACAAGCAGAGTACTTGGCTACATCGCGGCCTACCGCGGTTAACCTGTTCTGGGCGCTTGATCGCATGAAGGCGGCTGCCGCTGCCCTCCTTCAGCAGGGCTTGTCTCTTGAAGAGAGCAAAGCCGCTTTGCTTACGGAAGCCATCGCTATTCAAAGCGAAGATGAAGAAACGAACCGCTTGATCGGCGAGCACGCACTCTCGCTGTTCAAGGATGATATGGGCGTGCTTACCCACTGCAACGCCGGCGGACTTGCGACAGCCAAATACGGTACGGCGCTTGCTCCGTTCTACCTCGCTCTTGAGCGCGGCATCACGCTTCGCGTATATGCGGATGAGACTCGTCCTGTGCTGCAAGGAGCACGCTTGACTGCATTTGAATTGCAGCAGGCTGGCGTAGATGTGACGCTCATCTGCGATAATATGGCGGGTATGATAATGGCTAAAGGCTGGGTCGATGCGGTTATCGTCGGTACCGACCGCGTTGCCGCAAACGGCGATGTCGCCAACAAAATCGGGACTTACAGCGTTGCTGTTCTGGCGAAAGCTCACGGCATTCCATTCTATGTGGCCAGCCCGCTGTCAACGATCGACTTGGAAACGCCTACCGGCGCAGAAATTCCGATCGAGGAACGCAATGCGGAAGAAATAACAGAAGGCTTCGGCAAACGTACGGCACCGCAAGGGATCAAGGTTTACAATCCTGCCTTCGATGTAACGCCTAACGAATATGTAACAGCTATCATTACTGAAAAAGGTATTGTGCAGGCACCATACGATGTCAATTTGCGCAAGCTTTTCGAATAAGGAAAGAAACGAGTGTAAGCCCTGATCAGAAGCGCTTGGCAAACCAAATTGCCGCAAAGCTGATTAGGGCTTTTTTCTTTCCCATTATACCATTAGCTTTAGCGCTTCCGAGCCCTTCATCCCTACTACGATGCCCTTCTCTTCTGCTGTGTAGGTGACTGACTCCAATGGAGCTTCCATCAGCTCCTCCAGCGTTCGTACGCCAACCGCACGGCCGGCTACGATTTCCCTGTCCTTAAGCTTCTCATTCAACAGAGACACATCAAGCGCACCGCACATAATATATCCTTTGTCCGTCATAATGGCGAGCAAAGTTGTTTTGGGCAGCTTCACTTCAACGCCAAGAACGGTTTCCCCATTCTCCAGTGTAAAAGGAACCATTCGCATCATATAGGATCCACCCCCTTCGGTTCATGAATAAGAGGCATTGCATCATCATTATATGCAGAAATTTTTTTACAGTGTTGGATAAATGCTCATTAAATATGACTATATGAATTAGCTATATTAGTGGTATATTAGTACTATACAAAACCTTCCGGAGGTCCTATGGAAAAACATCCCTCATCCCTCAATCAGTCATCTTTTGTTTTCAATATTGAGGTGCTTGTTGAAGGAAGTAATAATGCTGTTGCGTTAGAGAAGCTTCTTCATGCGTTAAATAATCATTCGGAACTCGTTGATTTTCGCATATTGTCAGGCATTAAGCTAGGCGAGCTCATCGATGAGCGGAAACAGAACGCAGCAGCTACGCAAGACGTCCCTGTACAAGCAGTTGAAAGCAACGAAGTGAAATCCCATGCAAAAAGCGCAGACAAGCTTGAAGCGCCTTCGTTTGAGACTTTAAGCTATTTTGACAAAATAAGAGCAATCATGAAAAACAACACCTTAGTTAGGCTGATCGTAAACAAAGGCCTTGGCATCAAGCTCAACATCCCTTGCAGAATCATTAATATGGATGAAGCCGAAAATATCATTACGGTGTACCATGTAGACGAGAAGCAGGTTTATACGTTCCGTTTAAATGAAGTTGAAGATTTCACCTATTAATAAGCACTAAAAAAAACCGTTCAATGACTGTCCTAAAGCAGCCAATGAACGGTTTTTATATGTAGCCGGGTGTAAGCATGAGTTCGATACTGTCGCTTGTAACGGGAGGACTCCAAAAGTAGCCTTGCATTTCATCGCATTTATGCTTTCTTAAAAACTCCATCTGGCCTTCTGTCTCCACGCCTTCAGCGATGACCTGTATGTTCAAATTGTGAGCCATTGCGATAATGGCAGCCACGATCTCCGCATCGCTTGGATCCTGCTGAATATCCCGAACGAACGACCGATCAATTTTCAATCGATCAATCGGAAAGTTTTTTAAATAATGAAAGGAACTATAGCCGGTGCCAAAATCATCCACGCTAATATTGACGCCTAAATCCGTTAAATCCAGCAAGCACCGGGACACATGGCTGACATCCATCGTCATCGACTCCGTTATTTCCAAATCCAAATATTTAGCATCCAGACCTGTTTTCTCAAGCACGGCAGATACTTTGCTGGCTAGATCATTTTGAACGAATTGCCTAATGGATAAGTTGACGGATACCGGAATTGGCGGCAGCCCAGCGTCTTGCCACGCTTTGTTCTGACGGCATGCCTCTTCAAGCACCCAGTCGCCAATCTGTACGATCATTCCGCTCTCTTCCGCTAAAGGAATAAAGTCTCCTGGCGGTATCATTCCTTTGAGCGGGTGATTCCACCGTACTAGCGCCTCTACGCCAACCATCGTTCCAGAGACCAAATCATATTGCGGCTGGTAATGTAAAATAAATTCATCGCGCTGTATGGCGCGGTACATTTCATGCTGCAGCGTAAGGCGTTCAAACGACGAATTGCTCCAGCTCTCCGAATAAAGCAGGCAATCATTTTTACCGCTTTCCTTCACCTTTACAAGCGCCATATCGGCTTTCTTGATAAGCGCGTAGCTATCGTCATCCTCGTTGCGGTTCGTTACTGAACCAATGCTCGCTGTAATATGTAAAGGAAAACCGCTTAGCTCATACGGCTCTTCAATCGACCTCAGAAGCTGCTTCGACAGCTCAAGCAAATGCTTCTCAGATTGTACATTGCAATACAATAAGGCGAATTCATCACCTTCCATGCGAGCGGCAAAATCGTTGTCGGAAAGGTTTCTGTTTAATCGCTCGGCAACCTGCATAAGGAGAATATCGCCAAATTCGCGTCCAAAGGATGCATTGACGAGCTTAAAGCGGTCCAGATCCAAATAACAGATGCCGACTACCCGTTCTTCTTCCTTAGCCCTGACCAGCGTCTCGGTCAGCTTCATCTGAAACAATGTCCGGTTCGGCAGGCCTGTCATATCATCGTAATAGGCCATATAGCGAATCCGTTCAACGTTCCGTTTACGGTCGCTTAAATCCTGACTGATCAAAACAGTGCCGATTACCTCGTTATCCTGCAGCATTGGAGAGCATGTCACCTGTAGCTCCAATGGAAACCCGGAGCCATGCGTGATGTTAATGTTCGTCTGCTTCGTTTCTCCTAGCAAGGCATGCTCCAGCGAATCCTGCAGAGGCTGGCGGCTGGCAGGCTCGACTAGCCGTGAGATGGGCTCTCCCAGAAGCTCGGAGCGCTGATAGCCAAGCGTACGGCTTGACGCCTCGTTCATCTCCATGACGATGCCGCTTCTATTCAATATGGCAAGCGGTACGGCATCGGAACGAAGCAAGGTTTCAACGATTGCCGTATGATAGTTTTGAAAGCTGATCGTCACATTGCGTTTTATATAAACAATTATTGCGGTCACGAGTAGCGAAGCAGCAATGGCTGTAGCCGTCCACTTGTACATCGGATTTGAAATCAACAATAAGGCAACCACGATCCAAATCGCTGCAAGAGCTGCAAGCAGGCAGCTGATTATTATAGATCCGTTCGTTGATTGCTTGAGCTGAAGTCGCTTGTTTCTTTCAGGAAAACCATCCATCCGTTTCGTCACGCACAAACGTCCTTCCTCTTTTTCGAGTCAAGTGAGTGTTCGCTTTATTATAAACGATGCAATCGATCTGGTATAGAAATATTTACTAAAGTTATTTGTTTTTTTGTTACATTACAGTATATTATGTCGGCAACTCGAAATATTACATTTTTTTCAATATCATATTAGCTTTTTTTTATTGCTGCAACAATAACGCATGCCCAGCCGGCAAGTATAGCAACGCCGCCCAAAGGTGTAATGATGCCTAGCTTGGTAAAGCCGCTGACTGCAAGCACATAAAGGCTGCCGCTAAAGAGTACGGTCCCGCCTACAATGAGCCGGCCCCCGTTCAATACTAGCTTGCTTGAGCCGATTTGCTTAGCGAATAACGCAATCAGCATTAATCCTAAAGCGCTGTACATATGATATCTTACTCCCGTTTCGAACACTTCAAGGTAATGCTCCGTCAATTGTTTTTCTAATCCGTGAGCACCGAATGCGCCAAGCGCGATCGCAAGCGCCGCATTAATGGCGCCAATTGCAAAATATTTAGGAAACATGTAGTTTTCATTCCTTTCAAACTTGTGTATAATTTTACCGTAATTAGTAAAGGAGATGATAAATTTGGAAAATGAACGCACCAATGGAACTAACCTTCCACCCGAGAACGACCCTTTTGCCTCAAGACCAGTCTTCTCAAACGAGCCTTCTCCTTACGAAGGTCCAAAGAAGCATTCTGGACTTGGCATTGCATCCCTTATTATCGGTTTAATTTCAGTCGTTTTGCTTATTATTGCTATTGTATCAGGCTCCTCGTTCGCCGATCAAATCGGGAACAACAACCTGCCTGATCCTTCAGCGGATACAGCCGCTTTTCAAGCGTCTATCGAAGAGCTGGGACAAGAGGTACTCGCTTCTATGGTAATAGCCATCTTCTGCATCTTTGGCGCAGGCTTAATCTCGCTAGTAGGACTTATTTTGGCTATTATCGGCGCCTTCTCAAGCAAACGCCGCAAAGTATTCAGCGTAGTTGGCATTGTCCTGAACGTTCTCGTTTTTGTAGGCGGGATCGGATTGTTTTTTGCGGGCATTGCATCAATTGCTGCTAATGTCGCTTAAAACTCATTCCTCTTTGTTGCGCCAGTCTGCTTCAGCCTCCTTTGCGGGCATGAAGCAGGCTTTTTTTATTTCATCTGATGTCTGATTATTATTTTACTGTTATTTTCGTACGGCTGAAGCCTTCCTTCGTTTTGTTGACCTCAAGGCAAGCAGGGAATGCATCCTTCAGTTCCTGCACATGGGAGATAACGCCGATCATCCTGCCCGCCTTTTGGAGATCGACGAGCGCCGCTATGGCTTTCTGCAGCGATTCCTCATCTAACGAGCCGAAGCCCTCATCAATGAACATCATCTCTATGGTCACTCCGCCAAGATGAGACTGAATAACGTCCGTCATTCCAAGCGCAAGGCACAGCGAGGCGTTAAACTTCTCGCCGCCGGATAACGTCTTCACATCGCGATTTTGCCCCGTATAGGCATCATAGACATCGAGTCCAAGGCCGCTTTGCTTTCCTCGATTTTCTAGGCGATCGCTTCTCTGCAAGGAGAATTGCCCATTCGACAGGTCGCGAAGACGGGCGTTGGCTGCATACAAAATTTGCTCCAAAAACTCGATTAGAATATAACGCTCGAACGATATTTTGAGCGCATTATCGCCCTTCAGCATTTGGAAGATGTCCATCACTTCCTCAAGCTTCGTTTCAAGGCTCTTCACCTGCTCATTCGCCCCTCTAATTAACGCGGATAAGCGCTGTGTGGCTTGCGCGGTACGAAGAGCGGTTTGTGCGGCCGCAATCATTTGCTCCAGCTGCAGCTTCAATGCGTCCAGCTGACCCTTCAGCAGCACGAGATCGACCCTCGGTTTGCCGGCAAGCTCAGCCTGCAGCTCCACAAGCTGCTGCGTCAACAATGAAACAGCGGTTCGATAAGCAGAAATATCGTTTCGAAGCAGCTCTCTTGCTTTTTCAGTCAATGCTGCTTCACGATATTGCTGAACCGTTTCAAAGCCTGCCTTCACAAGCTCCTCCATCAGCCGATGCTCGGCAAGCTGCTTATTGCTCTCCGCCTCCTCCTGCTGACGCACAGCTTGAACCGCGTATGCCTTCTGCTCAGCCAGCTTTGCGGTCATGTTTTGAAGCTGCTCCTGAACAGCTTTCCACGCAGCACTTAAACGGCTGGTGACAGCTTGCTGTTCATTCAGCTTGGCATTCAGCTTATCCGGCGAGCGCAGTGTCTCCGGAATACGCTCCAGCTCCTTCTGCATTGCCGAATGCTGCGATGCTCGCTCGATGACAAGACGCTGCATCTCCTGCTGAAGCTGCTCCTTAGCCTGAAGCTGCTTCTCAAGAAGCTGCTCCTGCTGCTCGATCTGCTGCTTGAGCTCTGGCAGCTGCTTAGCCTGGAGCGACAGCTTATCCGTTTGCTCCTTTAGGACGCGCCATTGCTGCAGCAGCTGCGCTCTTTGTTCCTCCAGCATCACTGCCTGCAAGCCGAATTCCGCCAGCTCTTTGGCGCCTTCCTCGCGATTCGCGCTTGCTGCCGCCATTTGCGCTCGTGCTTCCAGCCATTCGCGTTCCACTGCGCTCAGTTGCGCCTTCGCCTCCTGCAGCCGCTCCCGCGAAGGTACCTCGGCGGTTGTAACCGCTTTGTCGGGATGCTCCTCGCTGCCGCATACGGGACATGGCTTGCCGTCATGCAAATGGGCGGCAAGCAGCGCTGCCTGCCCCTCGATCCAGGAGGTTTCAAGCTGATCATGCTCCTGCTTGGCTTTGGCAAGCGACAACGCAAACTCCCTCTCGAGCTGGGCAATACGTGACATTTCCTTCTCTACATCTACTAAACGCTTGAGCTGCTTCCCTTGCTGCTCGATCAGGCGCAGCTTGTCCAGCATCTCGGTCAATTCAGCCGTATCCTGTTCCATTTGCTTGACCTTTAGCTGTGCGGCTTGCTTCGCATCTCGAAGCTGTGCTAGCGCAGCCTCACCCGCCTGCAGCTTGTCGCTGCAGCTTTTCTCCGTTTGAATCAGCTTGTCAATCGCAAGCTTCTGGCTTGCCAGCGTCTTCACAGTCGGCACCATCTCTGTTAGCCTGCTCAGCTCGCGCTCGGCTTCGCGCCTCTCCTCCTCGCGCTGCTCCTCTGCCGCGTAACGCTCGGCAGCTATCGCTTGCTCGCGCTCGGCCGCCAGCAGCTCGGCTTGCCTTGCTGCAAGCTGATTCCGCCTCGTAATTGCATCAGTGCTTGCCCGCTCAGCCTGCTCCATATAAGGCGCCAATTGTGCCGCCTTCTCCGCAAGGGCCAGCTGCTGCTCCTTCGCCGCATAATCAGCCTTTTGGGCTTCCTGCTGCTCCTGCTGAGCCCGCTTCCGATCATATTCCTCATGCTTGCTGTTAAGCGTAATGGCTGATCGCAGCTGCGCCTCCTGCCCTTCAAGCCTAACCGCCAGCGCTTCCTTCTGCTCCGCCGCTTGTCCTGCCAGCTCCTTATAGAACTCGAACTCATGCTCCAGCGCTTCCGTCATCTGGGTTGGACTGTATATTTCCTGCTTTAAAACGCGTGAGAGCTCGCTCTCCTCCCGCTCCGGGAGCGCCTCCTGCACTTGCTTCATATAAACATGCATCGTCGCTTTTGCTTCCTTAAGCTGATCCTGCAAGCCTCGGTTTTTCTGTTGAAAGCGGCTCTCCAGCCGTTCATATAGCTCCGTACGAAAAATACGCCGCAAAATCTCTTCCTTGTTATCCGTATCGGACGTTAGCAGCCTGCGAAATTCACCCTGCGGCAGCATGACGATCTGGCTGAACTGCTCCTTCGTTAGCCCAATAATTTGCTCGAGCTTCGCATTCACGTCGGAGAGTATAAACCGATCCACCGCCGGAATCGCCTCGCCGCTAGTCGTTTCATATAATTCGGCTTTGCCGCCCGTTTCGCTTTTGTTGCCGCCCTTGCGATGAGGCATCTGTCTAATGACCGAATAGCTTCTGCGGCCCACCGCAAAATCAAAAATGACGGCCGTATGCGTATCCTCAGCTGCAAAATGGCTGCGCAGCATACGCGGGTCCGAGCGGTCCTCGCCGCTTGCCGTTCCATAGAAAGCGAAGCAAATCGCATCGAATATTGATGTTTTTCCCGCTCCCGTATTCCCCGAAATAACGAACAAGCGGCGATCCTCCAGCAGGCTGAAATCGATCGTTTCCGTATCGCGATAGGACCCGAATGCCGTCATCGTCAGTTTAATCGGTCTCATAGCGCCCCTCCTTCCTCGCGCAGCAGCTCTGCGTACGTATCGGCAAACAACGCTTTTTTGGCATCCGTAAGCGGCTGTCCTTTGACCTCCTGATAAAAGGCGGCAAATAGCTCAACCGGATCGGCCTCTCGTCTTCCGATGCTGCTGCCCGCTTCCGCTTCGCCTTCCACGCTCAAGCTGTGCGTTTGTCGACGGTCGACATGAAGCGCATTCGGATAGATTGCACGCACCTTCTCCATCGGGAAGAGAACGGGATTGTCATTAAGAAGGGTTACGAATACATAATCCTCATTGACTGGGTGCTTCTCCAGCTCTTCTATCGAAGCTGCAACCCGGCGCATATTGCGCAGCGGCTGAAGCTCACGCTTCTCAATCGCTGCGCCGCCAGCCTCATCCAGCTCGATTACGAGATATCCTTTGACATGGTTTTCCTCAGAAATCGAATATTTGAGCGGAGATCCGGCATATCTTATCGTATTGTCTTTGACGAAATGCGCCTGATGCAAATGGCCGAGCGCCGTATAATGAAACTTCTCAAAATAAGCAGCGCTCACATGCTCGGCTCCGCCAACCGACAAGGGCCGTTCGGAGTCGCTCGTATTAAGCTCCGGTTCCCCCGTTGCCGTCACGAAGGCATGCCCAATGAACACATGTCTAGCATTTGGGTCCATGCTCGCCGTAAGCTTATCTGTAATGACGCGCATCGCATCGTCATGGGAGCGTATCGACTCCTCGCCTAGCTGGTAGCGAGCTTGAGCAGGATCAACGTATGGAACAAGATGGAAATGCACTTCCCCATATGTATCGTGCAGCACGACAGGCTTTAACCCCTGCTTCAGCTGTCCAACGAGATAAAGGCCTCTCTTTTCCATCAATTTTGTACCGAAATTAATGCGGTCGGGGCTGTCATGATTGCCTGAAATCGCCAGCACCGGCGTATTTAGATCAATGACGATACGTGCTAGCAGCTCGTCGAGCAGCTCAACCGCTTCTGTAGGCGGCACGGCACGATCATAAAGATCCCCTGCAATAATAACGGCATCCGGCCGCTCCGTTTCAATTGCTTGCAGCAGCTGCTGCAGCACATAACGCTGGTCTTCCGTCATATATACGCCTTGAACAAGCTTGCCTAAATGCCAGTCCGCGGTATGAAATAGCTTCATTCGTCCCAAACATCCCTTCCTAGCTCATCAAAAAAGCCAGCCTATCATTCTATCATTTATATTACCATTCGTGCCGGCACAACGCATCGTTTACTGCATGCACCCTGCCTCTAGCCTTGCGCTGCACGAGGAATGGCGTTAAAGTTAAAAACAGCTTTATCGTCTATCAATTGCTTCTATCATTATAATCGCTATTTTGGAGGTCAACAAACCGTGTCTCGCCTAACTTCCACTTTATCCAAAAACTACATCCTGCTGCTCATCGTCGTTTTTGGCGGTTTTCTCGTTTTTGGCTTCTCGGAAAATATTAAAGGGCCTGCTCTCCCAAGGATGCAGGCTGATTTAAAGCTTGACGAGCTGCAGGTCGGCATTCTGCTTGCCTTTAACTCTCTCGGCTATTTGCTTGCGTGCAGCTTTACCGGCTGGCTTACTCGCAAGGCAGGCATGAAGCTGACGCTCGCACTAGCCTTCGGCTCCATGGCGTTATCGGGTGTGTGCATCTATTTTGCAGCCAGCTATACGACTCTTTCTTCCGCATATTTCCTCATGTATGTCGGCAACGGGATACTCGAAATCGGTCTCGCCATACTGGCTGCTCGCATCTTCATTAAAAACACGGGCACGATGATGAATCTCGCACACTTCTTTTATGGACTGAGCTCGACCTTCGCGCCAATCATCGCTGCATCATTGATGGGAGTAGACATATTCGGCTCCGCACTCGGCTGGCGCGGGATGTATATGCTGATGCTTGCTCTTTCGATCCTGCCAATGCTTCCTGGACTGCTCGCACGGTATGCAGGCGATGAAGAAAGACATGAGAAACGCATCTCGTTGAAGGAATTTGCACGCGATAAAGTGGCTTGGCTCATCGTCGCTGTGCTGTCTTTCGGAGTGATATCGGAGCTTGCCGTTGGCGGCTGGCTCGTAAACTTTCTGGAGAAGGCCTACGGCTGGAGCGGCGATGCGTCGGCCAAAATGCTTTCTGCGTTTTTCTTCTGCTTTATGCTTGCGCGGCTTGTCCTTGGGCCTGTCACCGACAAAATCGGCTATACGAAATCACTTATCCTACTATCGTCTTTCTCCGGCCTGTGCTCGATAGCAGCGATTGTGATAGGCGAGCCGGGCGCCTTTCTATTTGCACTAGCCGGCGTCGGTATCGCACCCATCTATCCAACTGTAATGGCGCTGCTTGCTAAACGCTATCCTAACAACGCCGATACCGCCATCACGTTTACCGTCACGTTGATGGGCATTGCCAGCGTGATCGGCAACCTATTGATAGGCGCTATTACAGACTGGACGAAGCGGCTGTTTGCCGGCAGCGGAGATGCACAAGCAAGCCTCGTCGCAGGGCTGCAAGCCGGCTATTTGTTCATCGGCCTATGCGCGCTGCTCTGTGCCGCTACCTCGCTAGTGCTATTCCGCAAGCTGAGTCGTGTGAATCAAGTTTTATAGCGGCAAGAGCACCATACTAAGGCTAAAAATCATTTTCCCTATCCTAACATGAAAAAAGTGTCCTCTTAGCAGCTGCAATTGCAGCTGCTAAGAGGACACTTCTGTTAAGCGGATATGGACTGCAAGCACTCGTTCAGCTCCGTATGCCTCATGTCATGCGCTTTGGCCACCGCAGCGTGCGTCACGCAGCCAGACAGCGTATTAATGCCGCTGCGCAGTGCGGGATAAGCGTTCACCGCATCCTTAAGACCCAGATTCGCAAGCGCAAGCACATAGGGAACCGTTGCGTTCGTAAGCGCCGCAGTCGCTGTCTCCGGCACCGCTCCAGGCATATTGGCTACGGCATAATGCAGTATGCCGTGCTTCTCGAACACCGGCGCCGCATGCGTCGTAATCCGGTCTATCGTTTCAAAGATGCCGCCTTGATCAATCGCCACATCGAGAATGACCGAACCGCTTCCCATCGCCCGAACGGCATCCTCCGCAACCAGCTTCGGCGCCCGCGCGCCTGGAATAAGCACAGCTCCGATGACGAGATCTGAGGCGGCAACGGCTTCCGCAAGCTGCAGCTTCGTCGAAGCGAGCGTATGCGCCCTCCCGCCAAACCGTTCATCCAAGTAGCGCAGCCTGCCCGCGTCCGTATCGAGAATCGTAACGTCAGCGCCAAGCCCAATCGCGATTTGTGCTGCCCCAGTTCCTACTACACCGCCTCCAATGATCGCTACACGCCCTTTTCGGACGCCGGGCACGCCTCCCAGCAGCAGCCCTTTTCCGCCATTTGTCTTCTCCAGAAACTGAGCGCCGAGCTGCGCCGCCATTCTTCCGGCAATGTCGCTCATCGGCGTCAGCAGCGGCAGCTGTCCGCCGGCTAATTGCACCGTCTCATATGCAATCGCCGTTACCTTATGCCGGATTAGCGCTTCCGTCAGCTCCGGCTCGGCAGCCAGATGCAGGTACGTAAACAAATGCAGCTTTTCATGAAAATAACAAAATTCCTCCTTAAGTGGCTCCTTTACCTTCAGCACCAGCTGCTTGCTCCAAGCGTCCTCCGGGTATGGGACAACAACTGCTCCAGCCGCTTCGAATTGCTCGTCCGTTATCCCCGAGCCGGCACCCGCTCCGCTCTCCACAAACACCTGATGACCGTGCCGCATAAGCTCATGGACGCCGCCCGGTGTAATGGCGATACGGTTTTCTTGGCTTTTCATTTCTTTTGGCACTCCGATCTCCATCACGCTTCGCCTCCTTGTTTTGCTAAAAGTATCTAGACGTAATCATCTTCTTTGTATAAACTGCAATGCCCTCCTTGCCATTCGCATGCAAGTTCCCCGTAGTAGGAATCCTTCCAGCCTGCGAATGGAAAAAGGCAACCGGCGCGGGACCGACCACATCTGCCCGCATAATTTTCCAATCAATCATTTTGGAAATCTTGTATAATCGTCTAAAAGCGTTAAAATCCGAAATGGACGGTGACTGCCTATGGTGAAGACGGTGCTGCAGCTGACGGTAAAGGAAATTTTGGAGCGTCCCCTGTTTCAAAAAGCGGAAGCCTTCGCCAGCGAGGAGGCGCTGAACCGCATCGTAAAATGGGTTCATATTATGGAAGTAACCCAAGTCGGCCATCTATTAAACGGTCATGAGCTTATCCTGTGCACCGGCATCGGCTGGCATGATGATGAAGCGCTTAGCTTATTGTTTCTCCAGCAGCTTATCGACAGCGGCGCATCAGGCCTGTGCATTGAGCTTGGCCTCTACACCAAGCAGCCGTTTGATAAGATGAAGGAGCTCGCGAAGCGCGAGAGCTTTCCCCTCATTTTTTTCCACGAAGAGGTCCGTTATATCGATATTACGCAGGATCTTCACGCCCACTTCATTCACCAGCATCATCGCATGGTATCCGAACTTGAGATTTTATCTACAGAGCTTAATCAGCTGCTGCTCTCCGGCAAGGGCATGATGTCTCTTCTTCGCCTGCTTCATCAAACAACAGGCGCGCAGGTTGCCTTTTTCCCGCTAGGCGCTGAGCCGCATTTTATTCCACATATGCCAAGAGCCAAAGCCGACAGCTTCTATGAGCAATGGATTTATGGCAAAATGTTCGCCGAGCCGCAGCAGAAGCGAATGATCGCCCATCGACCGATATTAGCGCTTGACCACCTATTCGCCGATTTGCTGCTGCAAGGCAAGCTGGAGCTGAGCGAGTTTCAAATTTTAGCGTTGGATCGCGCAGCAACGGCCATTGCCCAGGAAATGATGCGTACCAAGTATATGGAGGAGCGGCGCCGCCACAAGGAGGACCTCTGGTCGGTGGATTGGCTGAGCGGCAAGCATTCGGCAAATGAGGTGCAAGACTACATTCGCTCGCTTCGGCCAGCTGCCAAGCTAACGGGCGTAACGGTTTGCCTTTTTGATTTTAGTAATCCATCCAAGACTTGGACCAATAAGGACGATGACAATCTGCTTATTCAGAAAAATATGGTCGCACGCGCTATTTTTGAAGGAGAAGGGCTCCTTCTCCTTCCTCTGCTGCTGCATGAACATATTGTATTCATCGTGCTTGACCAGCTGAGCGCCATCACATTCAAGGAGCGCCTCATGCGAGCCATCCAGAGGCTGCAAAAGACGGAGCAGCAACATGAAACGTCCTTTTTCTCATCGCATATGGGCATCGGCAGCTATATCAAGCAGTTGACGAATGTGCAGGAAAGCTACGAGACAGCCAAGGAAACGCTTGCGATCCAGAAGGATATTGGACCGCTTCCGTCCCCGTTCTACGGTGATTTGCATTTGCACAAAATCATTTACACGCTCAAAAAAGCAGATGCCCTTCCCGCTTTAATGGAAGAATATATCGGCCCTGTGGTCGCCAGCGATCAGGAGAAAAACGGCCATTTGCTGCAGACGTTAAACGTCTATTTGAAGCTGTCCGGCTCCAAGCATGAGACGGCGAAAGCGTTATTCATCGCAAGGCAGACACTCTACCATCGACTGGACAAGCTCGCTGCGCTGCTTGGAGATCATTTCATGGAGCAAGACAAACGGCTAACGATCGAGCTCGCGCTCCGGGCTTACGAATATGTGCACGGCCCAATCGATTAGGCGCTGGGAGACTGCTTGAGGAGCACATTGACAAAATATTTCCGGGCATCCGCCGTCTTCACGAGCAGCGTCGCTTGGTCCCCGCCGGGATGCTTAAACTCCAGCAAATCACCGCTTAAGCCTTCTGTAACGCCAGAAATGACATATTGCTGGTTGATATACGCATCGATTTTGTTTTTCTCTTTTGCATATTGCTCATAAGCGGACATGCCATTCGCCTCCTTCAGCGCTATCGCTTTATCTCTTCTTTTGATACGGATGCAGCTGCGTGTGCCGCAGCATACGGAGCTCGCTTCAAGTAACGTCCTGCTCCCATTGCGCCGACAAACTGCCGGTCCTGAATGACGAATTCGCCGCGCGACAGGACGCTTATCGGCTCGCCGGTCACCTGCATCCCTTCAAAGGGATTGTAATCCACGTTCATATGGTGCGTCTTCGCGGAGAGCGTACGCCCTGCTAACGGATCGAAGATGACGATATCCGCGTCGCTGCCAACGGCAATCGTCCCCTTTCGCGGGAACAAGCCGAACAGCTTCGCATTACGCGTCGATACGATATCAACGAATTGATGGAGCGTAATTCGACCTTTATTAACGCCTTCCGAATAAAAGAGAGAGAAGCGGTCCTCAATGACAGGGCCGCCATTTGGAATTTTGCTGAAATCGCCAAGACCAAGATCCTTTTGCCCGTCAAAATTAAAGGAGCAATGATCCGAGCCAAGCGTCTGCAATTGACCGCTCTTCAGCGCATTCCACAGCACCTCCTGATGGAACGCTTCGCGAAGCGGCGGCGACCATACATATTTGGCTCCTTCAAAATCCGGCTTCTCCAAATAAGACTGATCGAGCACCAAATATTGCGGGCAGGTCTCGCCCCAAATATCGACGCCTTTATTTCTTGCTTCCGCAATTTGCTGCACTGCCTCTGCGCAGGTCACATGCACAACGTACAGCCTTGCACCGGCGAGCTCAGCCAGCTTCGCCGCACGTCCGGTCGCTTCCCCTTCAATAATGGAAGGCCTTGTAAGCGCGTGATATATCGGGTCGGTATTCCCTTCCGCGAGCGCCTTCTGAATGAGAAAATCGATAACGTCGCCATTTTCGGCATGCACCATGACCATCGCGCCAAGCTCCTTGGCAGCGAGCAGCGTCCGAAACAACGTGCCGTCATCCGCTTGAAATACATTTTTGTAAGCCATGAATACCTTTAAGGACGTAATGCCCTCTTCCTTGACAATCGCCGGAAGCTCAGCCAGCACTTCATCGTTTATTTCCCCGATCATCAGATGGAAGCCGTAATCGATAACCGCTTTTCCATTCGCCTTGTTATGCCACGTCTTAATCGATTCACTCAGCGGCTTCCCCTTCGTCGTTAAGCAGAAATCGACGATTGTTGTCGTACCGCCGAATGCCGCCGCTCTTGTGCCGGTTGCAAAATCATCGGCCGTAACCGTCCCTCCAAACGGCATTTCGAGATGAGTATGCGGATCAATGCCGCCGGGAAACACATATTTGCCTGACGCATCGATTATCTCATCCGCCTCGTCGGTTAAGTCCAACCCAATTTTGGCGATGATGCCCTCCTTAATAAGCACATCGGCTGCATACGTGTCAGCCGCCGTAACGACCGTCCCATTTTTAATTAGCCTCGCCGTCATGCTACACCGCCTCCTTCGTATCGGCATCGCCATCTCCATTGCCTTTTCCTAGCGCCGCGATTGCCGCCTGCCGCTGATTCCAGCTAAGAGGCAGCTCCGTGGCGGGTACCTCGATCATCGATATCGCGCCCTCCACCGGACAGACGATGGAGCAAAGATTGCAGCCTACGCAATCCTCCTCTCGAACTTTAAGGTAAGCCGCGCCATTTTCGTCCGTATGCCGCTCAATGCACTGATGCGAGGTATCCTCGCATGCAATATGGCATTTGTTGCACACAATGCACGTCTCCTGCTCAATTCGCGCGACGACCGCATAATTCAGGTCGAGATTGCCCCAGTCCGAATAACGCTCTACCGATTTGCCAATCAGCTGATTGACGGATTTTAATCCCTTATCGTCCAAGTAATTGTTCAAGCCGTCGATCATATCCTCTACAATGCTGAAGCCATGATGCATCGCCGCCGTGCACACCTGCACCCCCGTCGCGCCCATCAGCAAAAACTCAACCGCATCGCGCCAGCTCGATATGCCGCCAATGCCGGAGATCGGAACGCCGACCAGCGGATTGCGCGCGCATTCGGCAACCATATTAAGCGCGATCGGCTTAACGGCTGGACCGCAATAGCCGCCATGCGCCCCTTTTCCGCCGACATGCGGAATCGTATTCCAGGTGTCGATATCTACGCCCGCAAGCGAATTGATCGTATTGATGAGCGATATCGCATCCGCTCCGCCGCGGACAGCGGCTTTGGCTGTTGCCGTGATGTCGGTAATATTCGGCGTAAGCTTGACGATGACCGGCGTTCGCGCAACCTCCTTGACCCACATCGTCTGCATCTCGACCAGATCCGGCTGCTGTCCCGACGCTGCCCCCATTCCCCGTTCGGCCATGCCGTGCGGACAGCCGAAGTTCAGCTCCAGCCCGTCTACGCCGATATCCTCGACCTTTTTCACAATTTCATGCCATTTCTCGCGCCTTGGCTCGACCATCAGCGAAACGACGACCGCATGGCCGGGAAACCTTTTTTTCGTTTCATAAATTTCCTTCAGGTTGATCTCAAGCGGTCGATCGGATATCAGCTCGATATTGTTGAAGCCCGCCACGCGCTGTCCGTTGAAATGAACAGCGGCAAAACGGGATGACGTGTTGATGATCGGATCGCCAAGCGTCTTCCATACAGCCCCGCCCCAGCCCGCTTCAAATGCACGCTGCACCTGGTAGCCGGTATTCGTTGGCGGCGCGGATGCGAGCCAGAATGGATTTGGCGAAGATATGCCTGCCAATTGAATCCTTAGATCAGCCATAACGTTCCCTCCTCGCGATTAGCGTATTGAAAATGGAAAAGGCGGCCAGCTTCCCTTGCTGCGCTGCGGATACGACCATCGCCTCGCCTTGCCCTTCGCCAAAAATAACGTCTCCTGCCGCATAAATACGGGAATTGGAGGTCTGATACGTCTCGGTATTCACCGTTACGATGCCGCGCTTATGGTCGACGCCAAGCTGCTCGATCAAAGGCATGTACCGCGTCTGCCCAATCGCCTTAATGACCGCATCCACCTCTAGCTCGAAGGTTGCGCCTTCTACGGGAACCGGCCTTTTCCTGCCGCCAACGACTGCTGCTTCAAGCCTCATCTCCATGCATTCGAGCGCTTTGACATTGCCGTCCGCATCACCGATAATTTTGCTTGGCGCGCTCAGCCAAACAAACTCCACGCCATCCTGCTTCGCGAATTCAAACTCAAAATCGTAAGCGGTCATTTCCTCTCTCGTCCTGCGGTAGACCATCTTCACGTTTGCCGCTCCGAGTCTCACCGAACAGGTTGCGGCGTCAATTGCGGTATTGCCCGCTCCGATGACGGCAATGCGCTTGCCGATGAAAGCAGTCGAAAGCTCCGATTTGGTCGCTTCCACAAAATCGATCGCATCGTATACGCCTGTTAAATGCTCGCCCTCGATGCCGAGATCCGGCACCTTAGACATGCCGATCGCCAGCACAATCGCATCATACTGCTCAAGCAGGTCATTCACTTGGACATCAACGCCAACCCTCGTATTCGTCCGGATGTCGACGCCCAAATTCCTCACCTGCTCGACTTCCCAAAGCGATATGCTTTGCGGCAAACGGAACGATACGATGCCATACGTATCGAGCCCTCCTGCCTGCTCCTTCGCTTCGAATATGGTGACGGCGAAGCCAAATCTCGCAAGCTCGCGCGCTGCGGACAGGCCGGCTGGACCGCCGCCGATTATCGCGACAGACTTGCCGTTGCTTTGACCGGCCTTGAAAAGGCTTTGCTCGTTCTTGATCGCCCAATCCGTCGCATAGCGCTGCAGATTCCCGATCATGATCGGCTTGGACGAGCGATTCAACACGCAAGCGCCCTCGCACAGCTCCTCCGTTGGGCAAACTCTCGAGCAGGTAGCGCCAACCGGATTCGCCTCCATAATGGCGCGCGCCGACCCTTTCATATTGCCGGATGCGATTTTTTTAATAAAAGAAGGGATGTTGATGCCGGTCGGGCATGCCTGGATGCAAGGCGCATCGTAGCAGTACAGACATCGATTTGATTCCTCAATCGCTTCCTTCGGGCGCATCCCCGCCTTCGCCTCGGCAAAATTGCGCCTTAGCGAATCAACCGGAATAAACGCCGCATTGACCGTCATGCTCATGTCCATACCCTCCTTATAGGCTCACGATTTTGTCATACGTCTCCGGCCTGCGGTCGCGGTAAAATTGCCATACGTCCCTCACCTCGCGAATGAGCTCCTTATCCATCTCGCCAATGATGACCTCGTCTTGATCCCTGCTGCCGATGGCAACGATAGACCCGCGCGGATCGACCAAATACGATTGCCCGTAGAACTCGCCCATATTCCAAGGCGCTTCTATTCCGACCCGGTTGATCGCTGCTACGTAATAACCGTTTGCCACCGCATGCGCCGGCTGCTCCAGCTTCCACAAATACTCCGATGTGCCTGCAACCGTAGCGGAAGGGTTGAACACGATCTCAGCACCGTTTAATCCAAGCGCTCGCGCGCCTTCCGGAAAGTGCCGATCATAACAGATGTATACGCCAACCTTGGCAAAAGCCGTGTCAAAGACGGGATAACCCATATTGCCCGGCTTAAAATAATACTTCTCCCAGAAGCCGCTCGTGCCCTCGCCAGCCGCTACATGCGGAATATGATGCTTGCGGTACTTCCCGAGGTATGCGCCGTCCGCATCAATAACAGCTGCCGTGTTGTAATAGGTGGCGATCCCTTCCCGCTCATAGATCGGAAGAACGATGACGACGCCAAGCTCCTTTGCCAGCTCTTGAAACAGCTTCGTTGTTAGCCCGTTTGGCACTTCCTCCGCAGCCGCATACCACTTCGTCTTCTGCTCGGAGCAGAAATAAGGCCCATAAAAGATTTCCTGCAACGAAATCATTTGAGCGCCCTTAGCCGCTGCCTCGCGAATAAGCCCAATATGCTTCTCAATGGCTAGGCGCTTATGGGCTTCTACCGGCTCGTCGCCGTGCAAATCATTTGAGGCTTGGATCAAGCCAATCCTGACGATTGTCAACTTCCCTCCTCCCCTTTCTGCAAGCTCATTTGTCTAGCTGTTCGGTAAAGCAGCTCCACGCCAAGCTCGATATCCTCGGGTGTGGCGTACTCTTTCGGATTGTGGCTGATCCCATCCTTGCAGCGGACAAAAATCATGCCATAATCGCATACATAGGACATCGTAAGCGAATCATGAAAGGGACCGCTCATTAGCTCTGGCGGCGCGAGTCCCATCTCCGATGCCTGCTCCCGCATAATCGCTCTCAGCTCGCTCGCGCAATAGCGCGGATCGCTCCTCGTATCCTCGCGAATCGTATACGTTAAGCCATGGTCGAGACATGCACCGTTTATGAGCGCGAGCAGCTGCTCCTCCAGCGCGTTTCTCCGGGCGAGATCGATATCCCGGAAATCGACCGTGAAGCTCACCTTCTCTGGAATAATGTTCCGGGAGTCCGGAAACACCGACAAAGAGCCAACCGTACCGACCGTTGGCGCCCCTTCCTCCTGGGATGCCAATTCATTAAGACCGACGATGACCTTCGCACAGCCGACCAGCGCATCCTGACGCATCGGCATCGGAACGGAGCCTGCATGCCCTGCGAAGCCTGTCATTTCAACCGTCCACCAGACGGGTCCTGATATGCCGCTGACGATGCCGATTGGCTCGCCCTGCGCTTCGAGCACCGGGCCTTGCTCAATATGCAGCTCCAAAAATGCGCCAATCCGTCCTTCTTGGAACGTATAGCTATCGAACGCAGCAGGATCGCATCCAAATTCCAGCAGCGCTTCCCTGCGTGTGATCCCGTTCTTATCCGTCCTCTCCAGCTCGCCTTCCTCAAGCTTCCCCGTCATCCCACGGACGCCGAATAATCCTTTATTGAACCTGCAGCCCTCTTCATCGCAAAAAGCGACAACCTCGATATTGCTGGCTGGCCGAAAGCCCGCTTCAACCATCGTCTGAACCGCCTCAATTGCTCCCAGCACGCCAATAACGCCGTCATACCTTCCGCCATATGGCTGCGAGTCAATATGAGAGCCAAGCATTAAGACCGGCGCAGCGGAATCCATTCCTGACAGCACGCCTATCAAATTGCCGAACGGATCAATGCGGGTCTCCATTCCCGCTTCAATCATCCAGCTCCGTGCAAGCTCCACGCCTGCCAGGTCTTCCTTCGACAGCGCTAGGCGGCATACGCCCGTATCTCCGATTTTCCCGATTTGCGCCAGCTCAGAAATGCGTTCATGCAGCCGCTTGGCATTAATGCCTGCTGCCGTTGTCTCCTTCATCGTCTTCTGCTCCTCTCATCAGTTCCCGAAAACCTCCAGCAGCGTCTCGGCAATGAACACGATTTCATCATCCGTCGTCGATAGAGGAGGACTAATCGTCAAAATATTCATAAAGCCCGGTACCGTATCGCCATTTTTGCCAATGAGAAGGCCCTTTTGCTTGCAGCCTGATAAAATAGACGTTACTCTCGCCGCAGAAGCCGGCTCCTTCGTCTTCTTATCCTCCACCAGCTCAATGCCGATCGCCGAGCCAAATATTCTTATTTCACCTACATTCGGATGCGCCTTAAGCGAATGGATCCGATTTAGAAGCTCTTTGCCAATATAGGCTGAGCGGCTTACCAGGTTTTCCCGCTCTAGTATTTCAATATTTTTCAGCGCCACCGCGCAGGAAACCGGGTTCCCGCCGAAGGTGTTCACATGCCGGAAGTGGCTATCCGGGCCGCTCTCTTTGAAGCTCTCGTACATTTCAGCCGATACGGCCGTTGCCGATAATGGGGAATAAGCGCTGGTCATCCCTTTCGCCATCGTCACAATATCCGGACGGACACCGAAGTTGAGATGACCGAATTTCTCACCTGAACGGCCGAAGCCGCAAATGACCTCGTCGACGATGAGCAGCACGTCATGCTTATCGCAAATCGCGCGCAGCTTCGCCAAATAATCCTGCGGAGGCACGATCATCCCGCCGCCCGTTATGACCGGCTCGACGATAATGCCGGCGACCGAATCCGGCCCCTCCCATATGATCGCATCCTCGTAGGCTTTGGCGCATTGCGTCTCGCAGGCACCCTTCGTTTGGCCAAAGGGACAACGGTAGCAATAAGGGGGAGGCACATGGGTGAAGCCGACGCCAAGCGGCTCGTACTTTAGCTTGCGCTGCGCTTGCCCCGTTGCGCCTAGCGCGCCCATGGAATTGCCGTGATAAGCGCGGTGACGCGAAATAAACTTATGCTTGGAAGGCTTTCCCCGCTGATGGTGATATTGGCGGCCGATTTTGAAAGCAACCTCATTCGCATCCGAGCCCGAGTTCGAGAAGAAGATGCGGTACTCGCCCTCCAGCCATTCATTCAGCTTGGCGGCCAGCTCTATCGCAGGGACATGCGACTGAATGAGCGTGGAATAGGCAATCTTTTTCATTTGTTCGGCTGCCGCATCGGCTATTTCCGCTCGTCCGTGACCCACATTGACACACCATAAGCCTGACATGCCGTCCAAATAACGATTGCCGTCCATATCGGTAATCCAGCTGCCTTCTCCCGATACGATAACCATCGGATTGTCATTATGGGGAGAAATATGATGCCATAAATATTTGCGGTCCTTCTCAAGCAGCTCTTCCTTCGCTTCCGTATTCATTGCTGCCTCGTTTACGCCCATAGACTGCTTCTCCTCCTTCGCGACTGCCGCTCATATAGTCGTAATGACCGCGGATGAGACCATCCGCGATCGTTATAGACTAGCGTATGCGCCTACTTGGCCGCATCTTCCAAAATTGTTTTGTCGACAGCCGCCGCCAGGTCAGGCGCCTTCTTAATCAGCTCGTATTTGAGCGCAATATCGACGGTCCGCTGCACCGCGTCATCGACAAACGACCCTACCTGCGCCTCCGAGAACCCTTCCGGCTTCACAAGCTTCGCCATCTCCATCAGCATCGTCGTCTGATGCTCCTTCGTCGTGCTTCCCTCCGTTACGGCGCTCATAACGATATCGACCGATTCCGCTTGATTCGCAATCGCGTAATTCCAGCCCTTCATCGTCGCTTTGATCGCTTTGACAGCCAGCTCGCGGTTGCCTTTTAGCCACTCGTCCTTCACGATCAGCGTATCCTCCAGCATCCCGACGCCGGCATCCTCGAAATCATAAACATATAAATCTTCTTCCTTCACGCCGCTTTCAAGCACGACATGGTATTCGTTATAAATGGTAGAGACGGCAACATCCAGCTGTTTATTAAAAAATTGGTCCATCGTGAAGCCTTGCTTCACCAGCTCAACGTCCTTCTTTGGATCAAGCCCGTTTTTCTCCATGAACGCAAGCACTTGGAATTGCTGGCTGCCCGTCCACATGCCGACCTTTTTGCCCTTCATCTTCGCCGGCTCGTCAATGCCGGACTCCTTGCTTGCTACGAAGCGATAAGAGCTTTTTTGGAGCACCTGCGCGACCGATACGAGCGGCAGCCCGTTATCGCGGTTCACCAGCAGGCTGTCGAAGCTCGTAACGCCTATATCTGCAGCGCCATTGACGACCTGCTGCTCGATCACGACGTCCGGACCGCCCGGTATAATCTCGACATCCAGCCCCTCCTCCTCGTAGAAGCCCTTTGCCTTCGCGACAAAAATACCGGCAAACTGCGCTTGGGGCACCCACTTCAGCTGGATTTTCACTTTTTTGAGCGGTTCAGCGGCAGGCTTCTCCGTCGCAGACGATTCGTTTGTGGCAGATGCCGGCTCATTTGTTGCCGAAGCAGGCTCATTCGCATTGTTGCCGCAAGCAGCAACGGAAAGCAGCAAAATCGCGAGCATTGCGGTAAAAACGGGTTGCAGCATACGGCTTTTCCTTGTCATGCAGACCATTCCTCTCCATTTTCAATTCTCTATATTTAAATAAGCTGCTTTCAGCCCGTGATGCCGCGTCATAGTCGAGCAAGCTTTTCCGGCTACCTCTGCCGCTTTCGCTGTGCTGCATGCCATGGAATAACAAGCCGTTCCACGAGCTGAACGAGATAGTACAACACAATGCCGAGCACTGCCGCAATGACGATGCAGGACCAAGCAAGCGGCATGTTCGCAAGCTTGATTTGGTCGGAGAGCAAATATCCAAGACCGCGGGACGATATAAAAAACTCCCCAACGATCGCTCCGATAATGCTCGTAGACATATTGATTTTCAAAGCGGTAAATAGATGCGGAAGCGCAGCCCGAAGGCGAAGCTTCATAAAGACCTGCAGCTTTCCGGCTGCATAGGCATGCATAAGCTCTATGGACGTCGGATCGATCGACCGCAGCCCTTTGAAGGCGGCAACGGCCATCGTCGCCATGGTCATGATAGACACGATCGCCATTTTGGAGGCAACGCCATCCCCGAACCAATTATTCATCACGGGCGCCAGCGCAACGATGGGCACGGCGTTTAGGGAAGCCATAAGCGTAATGCCACCTCTTCCGAGCCTTGGAAACCATGAGGCGGCGGCCGCAGCAAGGAAACCTAGCAGCGATCCGATCAGGCAGCCGCCCAGCATCTCGTTTCCCGTATACATGGAATAGCTCCACAGCACGTCAATATTTTCCTGAATGGAAGCCGCAATCGATGAAGGAATCGGGAGCTGGTATTGCTCTAGCGAAAACAGCCGATGAAAGCCTTCAAGCTGCCAAACGACGAGAAATAGCACGCCAAGCCCGAGCGGCAGCAAATAAGAGGGACGCTTGCGATTAAAGCTTGTTTTCATTTTGAAAGTCGAAGGCTTGGAAGGAAGGCTGTCAACGGAGCGAGGCGCAAGCAATTCCTTCATTCTTCATCCCTCCCCTTCGCTCGAAACTCCGGCTGCCATGGCGTCAACCACCTCTCCAGCATGCTGATGATTAGAAACAAGCTCAGGCCGATTGCCATACTGACGAGAACCGTTGACCAGAACATATAGACCTGCGACGTGCCGTAATACAGCGAGCTGACCATTAGAACGCCGATTCCGTCCGGCGCTCCCATTAGCTCTACGATGATCGACGCCGTTATCGCAAGCGGTGCGGATAGCTTTAGGCCCGCAAAAACGCCTGGCAGTGCAGCTATCAGCTTCAGCTTCATATATAAGGTCCATGTGGAAGCGGCGTAGGCATGCATCAGCTCAAGCTGCTCGGATTTTATGCTTTGCAGCCCCCGCAGTGCTTGAATCGTAACCGGGAAAAAGGTGACATAGCCTGCCATCAGAATCCGTGACAGTGCTGCATCATGAATAATGCCGTAAATAATGGGTGCAAGACCGATGATCGGAATCATTTGCGAAGCTACCATATATGGTGACAACGTGTGTTCAACAGTTCGTGACAGGCTCATGAGAATGGCAAGAAGGAAGCCGATTGCCGAGCCAATTAGGAAGCCGGTAATGGAATTGCCGAATGTAATCGCACCCTGCTCCAGCAAGGTTGGAAAATGTTCGATTAGATTGCCGATGACAAGATGCAGGTATGGCAGCTTAGAGGCGGGATTAATGATAGGGGCTACATTCGCAATGAACCATGCCGAAGCCTCCCATAATAGGAGAACCATTGCCGCCCATAATGCAATCGCGGCGCCTTGGCCATAGCTTTTAAACCTTCTGCTCATCAAGGAAGCCACTCTCCTCGTAAAAGCAATTTCTAACCTTGCGCGTCATTTCGTGGAAGCGCTCCGTTTCGCGAAAATGAATGGAATCGCCCTCCTCTCTCGCGATATCCATAATGGAATGGACCCTTCCAGGATGCGCGGAGAGCATGATGACGCGATTCGACAGAAATACGGCTTCAGGGATGCTGTGCGTAACGAACACGATCGTTTTGTTCGTTTTATGCTTAATGTCCAGCAGCTCCAGCTGCAGTTTCTCCTTCGTAAATTCATCGAGCGCGGAGAAGGGCTCATCCATAAATAAAATAGGCGGGTCTAAGGAAAGCGCTCGCGCAATGGCTACTCGCTGCTGCATGCCGCCGCTTAACTGCCAAGGGTAGTAATTTTTGAAGGCGGAGAGCCCAACCATTTCGATAAGCTGCTCCGTTAGTGCATGGCTTTGCGACTTTTTTTGCCCGAGCACTTCAAGCGGAAGCTCAATATTTTCTTTAACCGTTCTCCATTCGAACAAGGTGGGATTTTGAAAGACGATGCCGAACTTTCGGCGGAGGCGAACTTCACGAGGATGCTCATTTTGAATCGTAATGCGGCCATCGGTTGGCTCAAGCAAATCGGCCATTAAACGAAGCAGCGTGGACTTTCCGCAGCCGGAGGGGCCGAGGAGCGAAACGAACTCATTTTGATAGATTTTGAAGCTGACCTGTTCAAGCGCGGTAACCTCATGACCTTTTTTGCCAAAATGCATGGAGACTTGATCGACAATGATTTCGGCCTGTTTAGCAGCTTCGGATAGATCCATGAAATCCCTCCTCGTCGTTTACGGCACTTTTCATGTTAGGTATGAGATATGTTCGGTTGAATATATGTCATATTATATAACACACACGAAAAATTACATTATACATAATGGTTAAAAATCAGCTGATTTGTTTGACATAATGTCAAGTAGAGCGGACCAAGCTATTCGGTAGATTGCTAGAAATGGACTAATTTTCCTTCACATAACCGCTCCGCTCTTGAATATATTGAGTAACAGACAAGAAATAAGGAATCATTATTTCAGGTATCTTGTTTGCCGAAGCATGAATTTAATGGAATGAGGTGAGGGAAATGGAGTCAGAGCCGCTGTTTGTTGTATCCCGTGAGGATTGGTCGCTCCACCGCAAAGGCTATGAGGATCAAGCGCGACATCAGGAAAAGGTACACGAAGCAATTAAGCAAAACCTTCCCGATCTGGTTTCCGACGAAAGCATCGTTTTGTCTGATGGCAGGCGTACAATCAAAGTCCCCATTAAAAGTCTCGACGAATCCCACTTTATATACAACTACAACAAGAAGCAGCACGTCGGACAAGGCGATGGAGATTCACAGGTTGGCGACGTGCTGGGGGTCGATCCGCAAGCAGCCAAGGGACCGGGTAAAGGCCAAGACGCGGGCGATCAGCCAGGCGAGGACGTCGTCGATACCGAGATAAGCATCGACCAGCTGGAGGATATGCTTTTTGAGGAACTGGAGCTTCCTAATCTGGAGCAGAAGCAAAAGGATCAACTACAAACGACAGAAATTGTTTTTCACGATATCCGCAAAAAAGGCATTATGTCCAACATTGATAAAAAGCGTACGTTGATCGAAAACCTGCGGCGCAACGCCAACGCAGGCAAATCCGGCATTGGCGGCATCTCGCCTGACGATCTTCGTTATAAAACGTGGAATGAAATCGTAAAGCCTCAATCCAATGCCGTTATTCTTGCACTCATGGACACGTCAGGAAGCATGGGGTCCTTTGAAAAATATTGCGCACGCAGTTTTTTCTTCTGGATGACTCGCTTTCTGCGCCGCAAGTATGAGCATGTAGAGATCGTGTTTATCGCGCATCATACGGAAGCCAAGGAGGTCACGGAGGAGGAGTTTTTCAACCGCGGTGAAAGCGGTGGCACCATTTGCTCCTCTGCTTATCAGAAGGCGATCGAGGTTATCGACAGCCGCTACCCAACTTCCAATTGGAACATTTACCCGTTCCACTTCTCGGATGGCGACAATCTGACCTCAGATAACGAGCGCTGCGTGAAGCTGATCGGCCAGCTTATGGAGCGAAGCAATATGTTCGGATACGGCGAGGTCAACCAATACAATCGAAGCAGCACGTTGATGTCGGCGTATAAGCATATTAGCCACAAAAAATTTATGTACTCCGTCATTAAGGAGAAAGGCGAGGTTTATAAGGCGCTTAAAACGTTCTTCTCCAAACAAGTAAGCGGTGCTTAACGAGCAAAACCCGCCCTGCAGCTTATGCGGCAAGGCGGGTTTTTCTATCCAATTTCCGGTGCTTTAAGTGACGGTGTTGCCGAACTCTTTGTCCGGGTCCGTCCCTTTCGTTTCTTTGCCAAAAAACAGCACGGCCAGCGCTCCAATGATGATCGTGACAAAAAATATCATAAATACTTTAGCAATCGCAATTTCCTGCGCGACCAGCATGCCCACAAGATAAGGTCCGATTATTCCGCCGATCCGACCGAACGAAGCCGCAAATCCAACTCCAGTACCGCGGACGGCTGTCGGATAAAGCTCAGGCGTGTAGGCATACATCCCTCCCCATGCTCCCAGGTTAAAGAAGGAGAGGCATATGCCGGCCGCGATCAGCGCGCCCTCCGTTTCAGCATTGCCGAACCATAGCGCGCTTCCAGCGGTCAGCATCAAGTAGGCAACGAGCACAAACTTGCGCCCGAATTTTTCGATGAAATAAGCCGCAGTGAAGTAGCCCGGAAGCTGGGCAAGCGTCATAATAAGGACATATTGAAAGCTTTTCACAAGATCAAAGCCTTTTAGCACCATGACCGAAGGCAGCCAAAGGAACATGCCGTAATACGAAAAGACGACCGTAAACCATAGCACCCAAAGCGTAATCGTTGCGCTTCGATGCTTCGCTGACCATAATGATTTTATCCGACCGCTGAATGATAGATTACGCCCTCGCTGTGCTGTGAAGCGAGGAGAATCTTGAATGGCTCTTCTCAAATATAAGGCATACAAAGCTGGCACTACGCCAATTAGAAAAGCCATCCTCCAGCCATACTCAGGTATGATAAAGAAGGCGATTAGTGCCGCTACGATCCAGCCGCATGCCCAGAAGCTCTCCAAGAGCACGACGGCTCGTCCTCTTTCCTTCGCAGGCACCGACTCCGATACTAGCGTTGAAGCGACAGGCAGCTCCCCGCCAAGCCCAAACCCTGCAACGAATCGCAGTATGCATAGGACGACGAAGCCCGTCGCTAAAGCTGACAACCCGCTTGCAAACGAGAAAATGAGCAGCGTCCAGAGCAAAATCGCACGTCTTCCGTAACGATCCGCCATCAAGCCGGATATCGCCGCACCAACCGCCATACCTATCGAATTGATCGCCATCAGCAATCCAACCTGCTCTGCGCCAAGCTTCCATTCCACAGCGAGCGCGGTCACAATGAACGAGATCATCCCGACCTCCATGGCATCGAACAGCCAGCTAAGGCCCGCGCTAAACAATAATTTCCGCTGCTTCGGATCGCGCATTAAAGCCAAATTTTTCATATCCAGCGCTCCTTTTTTAAATTCCGTTTCGATTTATCGGGTGGTTATACGTATTTATTATCCTATTTGGGTACAATTTACACTTAGTCTGCCCATACCAGGCCGCTTTAGAAGAAGAATAGACACAAAAGAGCTACTCCCACGGTTCATTTCTACCGTTGGAATAGCTCCATTTTACACCATTAACCATTTAAGTTCGCATTATTTAATCAAGTCCTCGCGCAGAGGCGTAAAGGCGTCCAGCAGAGCCGAAGCCTCCAAGGCTCTTACCCCGTGCCGTGCTCCGCTCGGAATAACGATAGATTCCCCTTGCCGTACAATCCGCTTCTCGCCGTCAATCGTAAATTCGATAGCACCTTTTAGGCAATAACTTAGCTGCTCGTGCGGGTGAGCGTGCTCATAGCCTTCAGCCCCCTGTTCAAAGTGGACTTCCATTAGCATAAGGCTCTTCCCAGGCTGCAAGATTTTACGGGTTACTCCCGGCTCCGCGTTTTCCCATTCCCCAATGTTGCTCATTATCCTTCCTCCCTTTCTTTCAATAACATTTAACAAGCTTAGCTCCACTTTCGTGCCAAATGAGCGAGTACTCCTGCTTGTCTCCAACTGCCGCTATCACGATGCGATATTCATGATCAGGCAGCATACTTACAGTTAAAAGATCCATAGCTTCCAAAGCAGGCTTATGGTCTGAATCATATAGCAGCGCTTGCACAAATACAATACGTTGATCAATATCCGCCCGCATGATGATGGACGTTCGGTCTCGCTCCGGCGGATTGTCGGGCGTTAAAGCCGTATAGATGTCGCATTTGTGTGAGCTCCATATGAACTGCCGCAAGCTGCCCTCCTCCATCCGATAATGAAACGAATTTGTCGCATCGACGCCAAGCTTCCGTTTTTGCTTCAGCCATTTCTGGTCGAGCCCGCTTAGCCTGTCATCGGTCGGCTGCCAATTGGCTGTTCCGCTTTCTGCCAGAATGCCGCTAAAATGATTGGCTAAGCATATCTCTCTGCGCCCAGGTACCGTGACCCTTACCATGTCCAGCAGAAAATCATCCGTTAGCGCATTGATCCGGTGGATAACCGCCCCTTCGTAGGCCTCCAGATCCCAAGGGCAAAGCTCCGGCGGCAAATGAATACGATCCTTCATTTCGTATTGCTCGCCCAGCCAATCCACCGCCGTTTCTGCCCATGCTCCCCACGGCTGCTCTTCAAAACGGATGATCCTCGCGTCAGCGGGCGGCTGGTCGGCCCCGTTCAGGATTACCGTATTATGCGAGAATGTATGCTTGAACCAGCCGTAATGGGCTGGAACGCCATAGGCGGTAGTCCCAGGATCAACAAGCAGCGGAGTGTTCCCGCAAACGACGGACAACCCTAATCGGTCCATATGGTCATGCTCGCCGCCAAATTTGCTATGCTTGATTATGGCCTGCCAGCGCTTGCGATTAACCAGCTTCGTGATCCCGCTTACCGGCAAAGAAATATTGCGATGAGCGGCCTTCCATAACCGATCGCCTCGCTTTCCCTCAATAGGCGTAAGCTCTCTGCCAAATAGAAGTGCGTTTGTTGAGCATCTGGGAACAGTCTTCGCTTCCGAGAACGGCGTTTCTGCCCATTCCGTGCCATAAGCCGTATTGAGCAGCGAACGGTAAATCTCGTCACCGAATATGTCGAGCGCGATTTCATAATAGGGGGCGTACGTATGAATGCCAGCCCTGCTGCCCGCATCGTTCAGCGAGGGCATACTCCCATTTGGCAAAATCAAATGCAGCGGGTAATCAAACATCGATTTCAAGCCTGCCGCCTGCCAAAGCTCCCAAGCCGTACCTTCTGCCACCAGCGCAAAATGGAGCAGCGATTGGAACGCATAAAAATGATAATGGACGTTGCCTTCGTACCATAAGCCATCCTCAAAGCGGCCCCGGCTGATTTGATCATATAAGCCATACTCGCCTTCAAGGCCGCAGCGGATAATGGCTTCATCATTCAGCAATATGCCGATTGACGCGATTGCAGAGGTAATAAGCACGGAATGATTATGAATCTGCTTTTCTTTATGCGCAATTAGGAACCTGACGCAGGGCTCCAACAGACCACTCCGAATATAAGTGTTTTCCTCCGGAGACAAGTACTCGCTGATGAAATGAAAGCCCACCGACAAATCCATTATCCAATGCGCCTCATCAAGCGTTTGAGCAAAAAGCTTTCCTGGCCCGTTGTATGGAATGCTGCCGTGAACCGGATATCTCTCGTAATAGGTTGCATATGCGGTCAAAAAAGATTTGATCTGCCCTAACCGCTTTCTATCAGGCTCGATCATATGCAGCAAGGCCATATTGTAAACCGCTCGTCCGATATGCGTGTGGACTATTGAAGTCCATGCCGAATCGTATGGCTCTCCCGTCCAAGTTTTACCGCAAACCGGACACCGATGAGACAAGGGCTTATGCCAATCGAAAATGAGCATCGCCCCGTCATCGTGACAATGGTACTGATGCGTCCATTCGCCATGCTCTTTTGGGCCAATGGCATACGCTATCCGAGAAGCCTCTTCTGCTTCCCGGCGCAGCAGCAGCATCGCATCCGCAAAATCCGGCAAACAGGCGTTTGTTCGAAGTCGATTCAACCGATTAATGTCCATATCTCAAACCTCTTTCCCTAACCTTTGAGCGATCCCGCCGTCATCTGCATAAACGATTTGTTAGCAATCATATAAACGACAAGCAGCGGCAGTATGGACAAGCAAGCACCCGCCAGCATGTAATGCGTCTGAACAGCGGCCGACGCCCCGTATCGCAGATAAGACAAGCCTACCGTTAACGTTTGCAGGTCGGGGGTGTTCATCGTGAAGACAAGCGGGCGCAAATATTCATTCCAAGCGCCGCAAAACGTGAATAGCGCGCCTACGCCCAGTCCCGGTCTAAGCAGGGGTAAAATAATTTTCCAAAAAATCGCTGCATTCGAGCAGCCGTCTATCCGTGCCGCCTCATCTAACTCCCTGGAAATCCCCTTTAGGAAGCTGAGCAAAATAAAGAAAATATAGGCGTGCCCGCTGATCAATATGAGGATAACTCCCCATAACGAGGTGTGCAGGTGCAGCTTAATCATTAGCTCATATTGCGGCCTAATAACGACAGCGCCAATGGAAATAAACATCGTCGAAGCTTGCAAGGCCACGAATAGCGCCTTTCCCGGAAATGTCATCCGCTCCACTACATAAGCTGCCATTGAAGCTACGATAAGCGTTCCGATCGTCGTCGTCCCGCTTAGCATGAGGCTGTTCCACGTAAATCGCGAAAAATTGGCTTGAACCCAAGCTTCCTTATAATTGTCAATGTGCCACACAGATGGCAAGATCGCTCCTCCAGTCGTAAGCTCCGCGTTGGACATGAATGATCCGAACAAGGTGACGACGATTGGAAATACGATAAGGAGCGCTGTTGCCAGCAAGAAGATCCAAAGCAGAGCTCGTGAGCCCCAGCCGCCCACTCGAAGCTTTTTTCGCTTATTGTATTTCTGAACATAAGGCATAGCTTCTGTCTTCATAGCGTCCTCCTTTATTGCATTTTATTCATTCGTTTGGCCAATAGGTGGTATAAAAGCGTGATGATGCCGACAATAACAGCTGTAGTGAAGCCTACGGCGCTGCCATAACCGAACTGCTGGTCGACGACGATCCCTGATGATGGCGTTGGAAAGAACAGCTTATAGACGTACAAGTACATCACTTCCGTTTTGCCGATAGGCCCACCCTCAGTCAGTACCATAATGGTCTCGTAGCCTTTGAGCGAGTTAATGATGGCAAGCATGATGACGATTTGCAGTACAGGCCCAAGCATCGGTATCGTCAAATACCAAAATTGCTGGCGTTTATTGGCACCGTCAAGCGAGGCGCTTTCGTAAACGTCATTCGGGATATTTTGAAGGCCTGCCAGAAATAACAGCATATAATTTCCCACGGCCCCCCATATGGCGACTATAATCGTCGTCATCATGGCGTGCTTCGGACCAAGCCAATCGATTCTTTCGGAAATGATATGAAACTTAAGCAGGTATTGATTTAAAATGCCGTTATAGGAGTTGAAAATAATAAAAAATACGACGGCCATAACGGCCGAGCTTATGATGGTCGGCATAAAATAGATTGCCCGCAGGAAATTACGTCCCTTGAGCTTTTGGTTTAGGATAACGGCAAGCGCCAAGCAAAGCGGAATCGTTATAATGAGCTTGCCGCCCGCATAAACAAACGTATTCAAGACGGAATCCCAATATTGGGTATCGCCTAACAGTCTCCGAAAGTTATATAGCCCGGTGAATTTTGCTTCCCCGAAGCCTTTGTAATCATAAAACATATATCGAATGGCCCAGCCAAGCGGATAAATGCCGAGCACGAGCGTGAGTAGAAGGCTCGGAAATAGGAAAACGTAGGAAAATCCAATCTGACGCGCTTTATTCATCGTTTCCACTCCTGTACAATCTGTCATTTGGAGAAAAACAAAGGGCGGAGTCTCAGCTCCACCCTCCAAGTCCCGCTTTTAATCAAGCAACTACTTTTCGCCAAGCTTCATAGGATCAAAATTCGGGTTAGGCTCAGCCTTTGCCTCACCGCTCGCAATCGCTTTATCAAGCGCCGCGTTGTATCTAATATTCAAGTCCTTGATGATGGCATCCAAATCACCTTCACCCAACATGTATTTAAAAAACGCGTCGCTGTGTTTGATGCCTTCGACCGTAACTGTCGGCGCGAGCGGCCATGTTCTGTCATTCTCCGTTGGCAAGAAGCCTTCGATCCCATTAATATCAGGTTTGCTTGCAACAGCTGCTACGGAAGGAACCATTGATATGCCAAAGCCTTTTTCATGGTACGCTTTCAAAATATGATCGGCATACATATACGCCATAAACTTCCAAGCTGCCTCTTGATTTTTGGAAGAACTGTTTATAGCGAGCCATTGGCCGCCAAGGAATGAACTTGCACCTTTAATCGTGCCATCGATCGTTGGAACAGGAGCTGCAGCCCAATCGATTTTAGCCGGGAACTGATTTTTGTAAACGCCCGGCTCAGAGGAGAAGGAAATATACATCCCGATCTTGCCTTCTGCGAATTGCGCGCGGAGCGGATCAATATCCAATGATTCCATGCCTGGCAGCGTGCTGCCGTCGTCATACATTTGCTTATAGGCCCCAATAATGTCCTTGAAGCCGCTGAAATCAAATCTTGCTGTTTTGAAATCATACCCGAAACCGCCAAAACCGCTTACTTCAGCAATGACGCGGGCAGAACGGCCGAGAGCGCTTTCCGGACTTTTGAAATTTAATGCAAATCCGTAAGCTCCGTCCGCTTTGCCTACTGCCGTTATTTTTTTTGCTGCATCTACCATTTCAGTTAGGCTCTTAGGAGGAGCGGCAATTCCGGCTTTCTCGAACAATTCTTTGTTGTAAACTAGCCTTAAAGTGGAACCGTAATTCGGAAGGCTATAGACCTTGCCGTCGATCTGGTTAAAATCTTGAATAAGCGGAAATTGCTGCTTCATCTGCGCAGTCATTAAGTCGTCAATCGGAGCTAAATAACCTTTGGTCACATAGGGCTGGATTGTATTCTCCTTCACCCTAAGCACATCCGGCGCTTGGCCGGATGCGAAGGCCAGATCGATCGCTTGATTATAATCATCGGTTTTAACGACCATCTCTACTTCGATATTATCGGGATTGGATTCGTTAAACGCTTGCACGACCTCTTTGATGTAATCCATATCATGGCGATCCCCCGTCCAATAGACGATTTTTGTTTTTTTCTCCTTATCAGCTGGGGCTGAGGCGGCATCCGATTCAGCAGGTTTGTTCGAGGCGCCGGATTCCGCTCCTGTTTGTTTGTTGTTCGCGCTGCCGCATGCCGCTAAAGCAACAGCGAGAAACACGCTTAGCACGACCGTTCCGATTTTTTTATACATTCGTAATCCTCCCTTTTGAAGTATCTTTATTTCTTGCTCTTTAACTATAAAAGAACCCGCTCGGATAGGTAATGTGGCCAGCTTGCGATTAGGGGCAGATATTTCATGTTTCTTTGCTCGCCTTCTTCAAGGCTGAGCGCTTCTTCCAATCGAGATTTCTTTAAATTCGGTAGGCGTCAGGCCGGTTTGCTTTTTAAATACCTCGCTAAAATAACGACGATGCTCGTAGCCAAGCTCCTGGGCGATCTCTTGTACCTGATAATCATCGATCAGCATCGATTTTGCTCTCTCGATTTTCGCTTGCGTTACAAATTGCTGGAAGGTCGTTCCGGACACCTTTTTAAATAAATTTGAATAGTAGCCCCAGCTCAAATTCGCTTGCCTTGCGCAATGCTCTAGCGTCAGATCCTGGCTCAGGTTCGCTTTGATATAGTCAATGGAACGATAAATGATTTTCTGAGATTCGCTTGCTCGTTCTTTATCGATCAGCCGGCAGCCAATATCGCATAATTCGGACAGCCACTTCCGGTATTCCAGCAGCGAAGCACGGCTTTCGCTTCTTGCCTCCTTCACCTTTGATTCAAACTCCACTATTTGCTCGCGGGGAAGCTTCTCCAGCAAAACATTGAGCATCCGCAGCGAGAGACCGTGAAAGAGATGCTCTACGTCACTTGGTTCGGGCAAAACCGCCAAGCTCTGCATTTCCCCGAACACCGTGTCCAGCCACTGCAAAGTTTTATCCCGATTGCCCGAGCGAAATCCGAACAGAAACTCATTTTCGCTTTCCACCGAATAGACCCATCCGGCAGAGCTAGCCTGCGTGCCGAAAGTAGAGCTGAATGCCCCGTTTCCGCCCGTATAGAAATGGTAAGATAACGCGCTAAGCGCTTGCTGATAGCTCTTAGGCAGCTCACGGACCTGATTTGCCTCTTGCCCGATACCGATGGATATCGTAAACTTCGTAAAGCTCGCAATATTTTCGCAGCAAGCATCCGCGATCTGGATTAGACGCTCCTTGGATTTCACATGCAGCAGACATACGTATCGATTAAACGCCTCTCGAAAAACCACTGCGGTAGTATGGGACTTGATCGTTTCCTCAACGATGTTTTGCAAGGAAAACCTAGCAAGCTCCAGCTCTTTTACGACCAAGTCGCCAAACTTATCCGTAAATTGATCAATCTGAATAACCATAACCGCAAATGGAGCTTCCAGAGGCGGGAGATCCAGAAAACCCCACCACTGCGCGATATCCGCTTCGTCTGTCTGATGATGGACAAGCAGAGACATATATTCCTGCCTTAGCGCGGGAAGACTCTCCTTCATCTTTTTTTCCAACTCCATCACATGGGTCCGATCTCGTTTTTCGTTCTCCCACGCTTCCTTGGCCTTTACTACGACCTTTTCGATATCGTCGATAGAAAAAGGCTTTTTGACATAATCAAGCGCCCCGTATTGGATCGCCTTCTTTGCGTATTCAAAGTCGGTGTAAGCACTTAATATAATGATTTTGCTATGGGGCAGCATTTCCAATATGGTTCGCGTCATCTCCAGCCCATCCATTTTCGGCATGCGGATATCGGTCAAAATAATATCGGGCATCGTCTGCCGAATAACGTCTAAGCCTTCCTCTCCGTTCATAGCGCTGCCTACGACCTCAATGCCGTGCTGCTCCCATGGGATTTTACGCCTGATCATATCCACCACGCTGCGAATATCATCGACTATGCACAATTTAACCGGCTGCTTCATTTGAGTCATCCCCTTCGCCTAACCTTGGAATCCAAAGTTCAATACATGCTCCGCCTTCATCGCTGCTGCTTATTTCCATGCGCTGACGATCCCCGTAATATAACTGCAATCGATGGTATACGTTTCGCAGCGCATAACCCTCTTTGAGAGTCGTCGGATTCGCGATATCCGCTTTGATGCTCTCTGGCTGCAGTCCCGTTCCGTTGTCCTCCACCTTCACATAGAGCCAATTTTCTTCGACCCGGGCATAAATATGGATTTCCCCACCTGACATCCGGTCTTGAAAGCCGTGCAAAATACTATTTTCGACGAGCGGCTGAACGATAATTTTCGGAATCATACACGCAAGCACTTCAGGCTGCACATCGATATGGCAGACGAATAAATCCTCATAAGACAATTGCTGAATGGCTAAATATTTGCGGACATGATCCAATTCATCATGCAGCGTAATCAAATCGCGTCCACCGCTTAAGCTAAGCTGGAACATTTGCGACAGAGCCAATATCATTTCACTCGCATCTTTGTTTTCGCCAAGCACGGATTTGCAATAGATCGTGTTTAACGTATTGTAGAAAAAATGAGGGTCCATCTGGGCAGAGAGCGCTTTAATCTCGGCTTTTCGCTTTTCCTTCTCACGCAGCTTCACGTCATTGATCAGCTGCTTGATTTCATCCAGCATGCGGTTAAACCGAAAGCCAACCTGGGAAACCTCATCCCTGTAATCGCTTTCAAAACGTACGCTAAGGTCATTTTCCTCCACACGCTTCATCAGCTTCTGCAGTCTAAACAGCGGCCTAAGCAGTAAATAGCTCAAGTGGCTCGCAATGAATAACGACAGCACCATAAAGCCAAGAATGACGTATGAGGTCGCCTTCTTGATCCCGTTCAGCTTCGCAAGCAGATCGTTTCTCGATTGAATGCCGACTATCATCCAATCCTCTTTTACTTCCAGCCTAGAATAATTGACCAAAAATTCCTTTCTGCTATCCCGATAAAAAAAAGAACCCGTCATCTCTTCATTCAACTGCCGAACAAATTCAGGTTGCTTCGTTAATGTATGATCGTTAGCGGAATGGGCCAGATTGATCGCTTCGCCAACCGAATCAATAAAGTAATATTGCTTATCCGTGGTCGAGAGATTTTCCATAAACAAATCAAGCAAATCATCTTCCTTAATATTAATAACGACGTAAACGTCCGATGCGATTTCACCCATATCATTTACGCCCTCAACGACTAGAGAAATGACCGGCTGCTTATCCATAAAAAAAGAATCCTCATGCCCTTTCGTCCAGAAGCCATGTTTCAATTCCTTAAAATGGTCATATAGATCAGACTCATAAAACGATTGCGACGTATTTCGAACGTTCGAGGTATGATAATAATCTCCAATTGGTGAAGCGATCAAAATACTGTCGATCATCGAGTCGTTGAATTTCACCTGCGAGAAAACCGCCTGCAGCGCCGTCCAAGTCTTATAATAACGGCTGCGGTCATTATTTTGCGCATCTGTCATCACCTGCTTGAAGGGATCGCTAAACATGAGCGCCCTTACCGCAATACCGATGTTTTTGAGCCTTTCGTTTACGATTTGGGCAGATTGGTTCACGGTGTCTTGGCTTGATTTAAGCGCATTGCTTTGAATTTCCTTCGATGCGATCAAATACGCAATGCTGCCCGTTGCCGTAATGCCGAACATGATTAAAATGACAAAAGCCAGCCAAATTCTATGCTTCAATGAAAGGGAATAAAAAAGCTTCTGAATCATTTTTTTGCGCATATTGTTATGGATCATCGTCAACCCCTTTCATGGTGTAACCGAGCTTAGACATACTCTAGTTCATTATAATTCAAATGACAAAAGGTAGACATGCGGTAAACCACAGAAGGAGGGCAGTTTTTTAAAGGTACACCGCTCCCCGAATGCTGTCAGAACAACAAAAAAGCTTTAGCCCTTAGAAGGGACTAAAGCTTTTTTCCTTATTGGCTGCCTGTGCCAAGCTGGTCTAGGCTCTTGAACTCGTAGCCCTGGCGCCTAGCTTCATCAATGATTCGTCCGAGCGCCTCTGTATTGTCTTTGGAAACCGAATGCAGCAAGATGATCGCGCCAGGATGCAGCTGCTTGACCACCTCGTTATAAGCGAATTGGGAGCCCCGCTGCGCATTCACATCCCAGTCCTTGTAAGCCACCGACCAGAATACGTTTATGTAGCCGAATTGTTTGCTTGCCGCAAGCACTCTTTCGTTAAAAATGCCTCTCGGCGGCCGAAGATATTTCATTTCCTTCTGTCCCGTGAGAACTTCTACCTGATCCTTCACCTTGTCGAGCTCCGTCTTAATGCTTCCCTCCGACAGCTGGGACATATCCGGATGGCTCCAAGAGTGATTGCCAATGATATGCCCTTCCATGACCATTCGCTTTAGAAGCTCTGGTTGATCCTTTACATAATGTCCCGTTACGAAAAAAACAGCCGGGACGTTTTTCTCCTTCAGTACATCAAGAATTCGCGGAGTATAGCCGTTCTCATACCCGTTGTCGAATGTTAAAAAGAGCTCCTTTTGATTTGTATCTCCAAGAAACAACGCGCCATGCTTCGTAATAATAGGTTTGAAGCCTTCCTCGTCTATAGATGGCAATCGGCCGTCCACGCTTTTCTTAAAACCAAAATGATACGCACCGGGTTGCCCAAAAGCAGCAGAAGGAGTTAATAAGCTCCATGCTAGCACTGCGAACAGTGCCATGAACTTCGTAGTAAACCTCAACAGCAATGCCCTCCTTGTTCAATTGATATATGACGCTGAGACGACATATTGCGTTTATATTTCCCTATAGGGGCATAAAAAAACCGCTATTCACAAAAGTCAATTAGACCTTGTGGATAGCGGTTTTATATGTATTTCATTGATTTAAAATGGTCGGGACGACACGATTTGAACATGCGACCCCCTGGTCCCAAACCAGGTGCTCTACCAAGCTGAGCTACGTCCCGAAAAAAATGGTGCCGTCGAGAGGACTTGAACCCCCAACCTACTGATTACAAGTCAGTTGCTCTACCAGTTGAGCTACAACGGCACATCGATGATGTCCACCAATTAAGGTGGTTTGTGATGCTCGTTTGGCTAAGCCAAGCTGCATCTTGGGAAAAATGGTGCCGTCGAGAGGACTTGAACCCCCAACCTACTGATTACAAGTCAGTTGCTCTACCAGTTGAGCTACAACGGCATATCGATGATGTCCAGCGATTAAAGCAGTTTGCGATGCTGATTTGGCTAGGCCAAGCTGCATCTTGGAAAAAATGGTGCCGTCGAGAGGACTTGAACCCCCAACCTACTGATTACAAGTCAGTTGCTCTACCAGTTGAGCTACAACGGCATATTCATGTGTACATCATTATTTTAATTGGTTGCGGGGGCAGGATTTGAACCTGCGGCCTTCGGGTTATGAGCCCGACGAGCTACCGGGCTGCTCCACCCCGCGTCGTTAAAGAAAAAATATGGTGACCCGTAGGGGACTCGAACCCCTGTTACCTCCGTGAAAGGGAGGTGTCTTAACCACTTGACCAACGGGCCT
>NZ_JABBYG020000049.1 GCF_012935325.2 Paenibacillus sp. PL91 | reverse complement strand
GAAAGCAGCCAGAGCAATTGCGAAAGGGCTGGAGGATTACTTCAGCAAGTAACTACATTCTTGATCGCAGAAGTGCATACCGTCAGCTTTGGGCGGTCTGTTTTTTTATAAGGGTCCCGCCATCAAAACGTGGATTTCGCAAAAAGTTCAAAATTTCTGCAAAAATTGAGGTATAAAAATCAAATCAATCCACAAAATAACTTCACATCCAACTAGGGAGTGAATATACATGAGCAGAAAAAGTCTAGTCGTTCCACAGGCACAAGCAGCACTTGACCAAATGAAATATGAGGTAGCTCAACAATTTGGAATTCAATGGTCTGCAGATGGTTACAATGGGAATATGACTACTCGTGATGCGGGTACTATTGGTGGAAACATCACAAGAACATTAATTCAAATTGCAGAGCAATCCCTTGGCTCAGGTGTAAGAAGATTCTAAGTAGGGGTCCCGCCAAACGTTTCGTACGCATGGCAAAGCACCGATAAATAAAGGTTCCGCGGAAAAGATCCTCGGGACCTTTTTCTGTGTTCAGATTTAGTTCAGAGAGCTATCATAGATAGGAAACGCTGATTAAATAATGAAATTAACAAAATGCACATTATGTTACGTTGAAGATTAGCCGCGGGGAACCGTACCAAAAATAGAGCGAATTGCAAGATAAACCTAATAAGAATGATCGAGACTATGCCATCGCTTTATCTGCGATGAGCTTTACAGGCGGTAGTTATGGTCAATTACTTGTTCCCTAGAACATCCACTCTCTCCGGTAATCCTTCTACAACTTCTTTCGGTATTTCCCTGACCTTGATATCTCCACCTAAGAAAAGCAGCCAATTTGTTATTTCGGCCAATTCCTCCTCATGATGAACATTGATAAAAGTCTTTAAAATAGCCGTGGTTTGATAAGGATTCGTGTATGAAATTGTAATTTTTAATGGATGGTACTTTTTGAACTGGGCAATCGCCTTGGGACCTAGTTCGAGGACTAGGTTGATGGCTTCTTCCTGCTTGCTTAGCTGTTCGACAATCTTCTTCTTGCTTATTCTTTTTTTCTCGGGGTATGGTTTGACTTCGGTGAGATTGTCGACAGGAATTATCCGCCTCTTTTCCTTCTCTAGGTCGAAACCTTCAATTTGCCAAGAGCTTTTTTCACGATATAGGTGCATGAGGTAGATGGGATAAGACTTTATTTCCCTTCCTTCTTCGACGGAAACCACTAAGTAGCTGTCCATAAGAAGGGATTGGATGAGTTGTTCTAACATAGGATGGGGCAGATCTGATAGATCAAGCAGGTCAGGATTGTGGGGGTTGGTACCTTCGAAGAGCAAGATTTGATTTAACAGAACAAGATCATCTTGCTGGTTTTGAGAGATGAGGCCGAGCAACTTTTCCGCTAAAGAGTGGCGACTCTTGAGATAAGGGAGTTGTAGATTTCGTGTGGCCATGAACGCGATAAAAAGCGCTTTAATCTCATTATCGGTAAAGCGGACAGTGGGCAGGACGGAGTTGTTCATCACAAAATAACCCCCGTCCCTCCCGACTTCGGCGACTAGAGGCATTCCCATTGCTTCAATTTCCCTGATATCTCTAATCGCCGTCGAACGGGAGGTGTTAAACTCATGCATGATTTCCGAAATGGTAAAATGGGCGCGGTTGTTGATGTACCGCATGATGATGTTAATCCGTTCTACTTTTTTCATCGGGCCCCCTAAACAGTGTCATATTTTGAAATGATTTATGGTTATTATAAACCCATCAAGTGAAAAAAACAAAATAACTTGATCAATTCAAAAAAAGGAGCTTGGATGATGGCAGTATATACCCTTGAGGAAAAAGACGGCTTTAGCGTACTAGGTATTGGAATGGAACTGAAGAGCGATTACACGGACTATGCCGGTATGAACAAGGAGAAGGAAAACTTTTGGCGGACAGTGGAGCAGGAGGGAAGGCTTGACGCTTTAAAGGCTGTCGCTGCGAACGACTACATCTTTGCTGTAAACGAATTGGTAAACCGCAAGAGGATGTATTATGCCGGCGTCATGACAGAAGCATCGGTACCAGAAGAACACAGAGTGATCCATTTCCCTAAGGGACAGTACCTCGTCATTAAAGGCGAAGGGAAGACGGCTGATGAGTTGAGCAGTATGCTTACCGGCATTGCCTTCGGTCAAGTCTTGCCGGAAGCCGATAACTTCGCCTATGTCGGCGGGCCCAATGCAACGGTTGAGATGGGGCAGCGAGACGGCCTTGTATATGGGGAAATGTGGATTCCGGTTGTGAAGAAGTAAACGAGATCAAAGGAGGAATAGGAATGAGTACGATTATCGGTAATGAAAAAATTGCGAAGGTTGAATCCCGCCCTATTGGAAGGATGGCCGCTTATTGGACCGTCACAATCATTCTCGCATTCTCTATTGCATTAAGTGGTATCGGGCAATTGATGCGATATGGTGGCAATGTCGATTTAGTGACCGATATTGGTTTCCCGTTATATGTCACGAACATTCTCGGAACTTGGAAATTGCTTGGAGTCATTGCGATCGTAATGCCAGGTTTCCCCCGGCTTAAGGAATGGGCTTATAGCGGCATCTTTTTTCTAATGACGGGTGCGGCCTTATCTCATGCGTTCGCTAATGATTACGGAGATGGTGGATTCCATATTATTCTTCCGCTTTTCTATGCCGCGCTCGGCATCGCCTCCTGGGCGCTGCGTCCGAAAAGCCGCAGACTCTAATGGGGAGTAAAGTTGACGCTAGTCCATTCGTTAATCCGATAGACTTCTACTACCAAAAATATTAATATGAGGTAGGTTGTGCTGTGGGAGAGAATAATCGGAAGCCCTCTAAACGGTATCATATTTTGACATGATTTATGGGTATTATTAAACTATCAAGTAAATAAACTTTGATCCATTCAAAAAAAGGAGCTGGGATTATGGCAACGTATACCTTTGAGGAAAAAGACAGCTTTATCGTTCTTGGTATTGGAACGGAGCTGAAGAGCGATTACACAGATTATGCCGGCATGAACAAGGAGAAGGAAAACTTTTGGCGGGCAGTGGAGCAGGATGGAAGGCTTAACACGTTAAAGGCTGTCGCTGCGAACGACTATATTTTTGCCGTAAACGAAGCGATAAATCACAAGATGATGTATTATGCTGGCGTCATGACAGATTCATCGATACCGGAAGAACACAGAGTGATCCAATTCCCTAAGGGACAATACCTCGTCGTTAAAGGTGAAGGGAAGTCGGCTGATGAGTTGAGTAGTATGCTTACTGGCATTGCCTTTGGTCAAGCTTTGCCAGCAGCCGATAATTACGCCTATGTTGGCGGGCCCAATGCAACGGTTGAGATGGGGCAGCGAGACGGCTTCGTATATGGTGAAATGTGGATTCCGGTTGTAAATAAGTAAACGAGATCAGCAGGAGGAATGAGGATGACCTATATCGTTGAGTTTAAAAATGTGTCTACGGTTGGTTTAGAGTCTTCACCAGTAGCAGAAGCGCTTGCTGGTTTACGTGCTAATGAAGCCCGTTACTTTATGAACAAATACAAGCATGAATTTACGGTTGTACCAGCTGACGAAAGCCAGGAGACCCTTGATTATGTGAACCGAATTCTGAAAGAAGAACGGGATATTGAGTTTGCGGCCAAACCTCTAGAAACGGCGCGTTTTCAAGTGGAAAATATCCAATTTGCCTACGTTTTTTATGAGGATGGTCTTGGGATCAATGTCATGTATACGGTTGATGACCCTAAAAAGCGGGCTGTAGGTTTTAAGCTTTCTGAGGGAATGGAGGTACCAAAGGAGTTAGAAGGGAAGTTTAAGTTTGCTAGGCAGAAGTCCAAACTAGCTGGGACAATTCGAGGTTCGTTCTTTGTCATTAAAGGACAATATTAAGGTATCGAGTGTGATAGATATAAGCCCTTATTCCGAATGGAGAATAGGGGCTTATCTATTTTCTAAACAATAACGTACAAGTAAAGCGAAATATGGCACACCACGAACGCGTCTAGGCGCGAGTATATTCAACTGCGCAGAGAGTCGGGTTCCTTTGATTTCGCCCTATAGATGTTACGCTGAACCGTATCATAAGTAGGGCGAAATTTTTTTGTGTTATGTTTCCTAATACGGTGCATGCGGAGCGAGCGGCGACAGTTAAGGCTACAACGGGGGATTGAGAAACAGGAGGGGCAGAGGAGTAATCCATTTACCTCTTCTTTTTTTATTTGAAGATTGCTTGTTTCTTCAACAATGCATCTTTTCGAGGATTTTCCTTCTATTCTATCAGGATAATAACATTCACGTCTGATTAATTTATGAATGATACACAAGTCAGTTTTGTATCATTCGGGAAAATGTTCTCAACTCTATTGGGTTTCACTGGTATCGAAGGGTTGGGAGAAAATAGTGGAGCAACGCTTACCTTTATTTATAAAGGACGCATTCTTTCTATTCGATCAGAATTAGAGGAATATTATAAAAAAAAGGGTTGGAAATAAGTTCTCATCTTGTTACGCTTACGGCTGTTAAATCGAACATAACTGTTGGAAATGCTGACAACGTTAATCCAGGTGACATAGTTACTGCCTATGGTTTTCCTCACTCAGATTTAGGTAGAATTGTTTTGACACAGCAGACTTGCGAAGTTGGTGCGAAAATCTTGCTTAGTTCAAACAAAATCAAATCCAAACATCTTGTGCTAAATATCCAAGCAAGACCGGGGCAGTCCGGAGGCCCAATAATTCGTAATTTAAATGGCACATTGATTCTGATAGGTGTGCTCATTGGTGCTTACGTTCCGAGCATTAATGGAGGTATTAGTATAGGTGGTTGACCCGCAGACATTACACCAGACAACCCATATGCTGTTTCAGCTGAATATTTAGAAAGGATGTTATAAAATGACAACTCTAAATTCATTTTTTATTGAACAAGAAGAATCAAGTTGGTTATATGCATTACCTACTTACCAAAAAGATATTGTAGCCGAGTTATTATCTTCTAATTCTCTAGAGGAGGTTGCAGTAGCATGGCTTGATGCATCTGTCGGAAATACATCTCCTTTTAGTGCGCAACCTCAATCAGAAAAAAAATATTTTAAATTACTTAAGATTGAGGCCCATAAATTGCTTTGCGGAAATCCTGAGTATGCTCTTTAATTGGATTAACAAGTATAATGGTCATAGCAGCTTAAAATCCTATAAAGGGGAAACAAAAGCTATGACAATAGGTCGCTCTACGACTTGGCAAGAAAGGATCGAGATTGTCCAGTAT
>NZ_JABBYG020000048.1 GCF_012935325.2 Paenibacillus sp. PL91 | reverse complement strand
TCCAATGGAATTTAGGACCAAGGCCGCTTAAATGCTTTATTATTATTTGTACTGTCTACTTGACGGGGTGCAGTTCATAGATCGGCTGCCGTCTCTATGTGTTTATTAAGCTATAGCGTTCCGTTAGTTGAATGCTTATTTCGAATTTGGAATTGAATATCTTGATTTAAAACATTAACAAACTTTACTAACAATGCGATTTTGTTTTCAGCATTGATACGCTCCCAATAAAAGTCTGCTATTTCATTAATTGAATCGAATAGTGGCACTTCGAAAGGATCACCTTCAAATGGCTTTAGTACACCATTCTGCTCCGATTTGTACGTGTGGATGCAGTGACCGATGCCGCTCTTAAATCTGCTGTATTGATAACTGTTCCGTAAGCAAATTGAAGGGTCGTTGTCATGTGTTTTTAGAATCGACAAACTGTACTGTTTAAGGTTTGTGTTAATCACGGCTGAAATTCTCGGAGTAAAGTGCGGAGCATCAGGTTCAAACTCTCGAAGCATTAACGATTGTTCAAAGGTCCGGTTATGCTGCAACCCATCATAAATAGTATCAGTTTGATCACCATTTGAGACAATATGCACGTCATCCCAATGCCGGATAGGATAATAAATAATGAGTGAAGGATCTTCCATCTGGGCGGCATCAAATGCTTTGTTCTTTACACTCCATCCATCCAGTTCAAATACTCGGTTGCGGCTGTTAGCACTTCTCCCCATAATCCAATACACCTGCACATAATGCGACCCGGAAGGAGTCATACCTACGACAAGCGTTCTTCCCGGATATGGTTTTTCAAACAAATCGTGTTGAATCGTTTTCATTTGCTCTTGCTCCTCTCGAGTAAACATAAAGAGGTAAGGGGAAATTCCCCTTACCTCTGCCCAGGCGTACGGCTCCAACTTATATGCTCCCTCATGGATCCCCATGCTTCGCCAGTCACATATAAGTGCTAAATTACCTCTCATAATAACAATTACAGCCTATAAAATCAATTATAACAAGGATTAACTGACACCAACGCCTACTACGTTAACCTGCCGGTTAGCGTGAAAAAGACAGCCCCGATTATGGTTGGCTGCCTCCGTGTCTTTATTCAGCTATCGTTTCCCGTTAGCGTAATGAATCAATGATGAAAATACATCAGGGCAATCAGCTTTTTCTTGCAAACGCCCATGTCTTGTTCAATCCTTTCCCTCCGACCGGTGCAGCACCCCGACCAGGTCTACAAAGTGACGCCCGCGCTCTTCAAAGTTACGATATTGGTCAAACGCAGTGCATGCAGGACTCAGCAGCACAGTGTCGCCCGGTGTGGCCAGCTTGTGCGCCTGCGCCACTGCCTCGGCCAGGCCTTCGCAGCGGACAATAGGCGGGCAACTCGGCACTCTGCGCGCAGCTGCCTCGATTTGACTGGCCGCTTCTCCGATCAACAGCAGCACCTTGACATGATCAGGCAGCAGCCTAGCCATCTCGTCAAACGGTACTTTCTTATCTCGCCCGCCGGCGATCAGCAGCACTCGGCCCACATGCGCATGCAGCGTGGAGACGGTACGGGCGGGGCTGGAGCCGATTGAATTGTTGTAATAATGCACGCCGCCCATAGTTGCCACCCACTGGTTTCGGTGCTCCACGCCGACGAAATTGCGCACCGTCTCCAAGATTGCCTCATCAGACACGGTCCCCCGCACGGCGGTCATGGCAGCCATAACGTTCTCCACGTTATACCAACCTGGCAAACGAATGTCACTGATGGGTAATAGACCGTCGATCACGCCATCGTAGACAGTGTGCCCGCCGAAATACTTGGTCCGCCCCCGCCCGCGCAGTGCGGCGGTCGCCGGATTGTCACCGTTTAGGACGGCAAAGTCGTCAGCACTCTGAAAATCCAGCAGGCGGCGCTTGGCGGCGGTATATTCATCCATGTCGCGGTGCCAGTCGAGGTGATTGGGCGAGAGGTTGGTAATCACCGCCACATGGGGAGAGCGCGTCATGTCCATCAGCTGGAAGCTGGACAGCTCGACCGCGCACGCATCCAGCGGCGACATCTCGCCCGCGCGCGTCAGAAGTGGCGTGCCAATGTTGCCGCCCAGATGAACCGTACGCCCCCCGTCAGCCAGCATGTCTGCTATCAACGACGTGGTGGTGGTCTTACCGTCCGAACCGGTCACGCCGAAAATAGGACAAGGACACAGCGCAAAGAACTCCTCCATCTCACTGGTTACTCGGCTGCCGCCAGCGCGAGCCGAGTCCAGCGCCGGATGGTCTGGGCGCATGCCCGGAGTGCGGAACACCACGTCGCCCCCAACACGATCCAGATAATTCTCCCCCAGGCGCAACCCGACGCCTAGATTGTCCCACTCCTCCCGGGGCAAGGCCGGATTGCGGTCGCGCACGGTGACGCGCGCCCCGGCCGAGCACAGCATGCGGATCAGCGGTGAATTGCTGACGCCGGCGCCGATGACGGTCATGTCCCGACCGGCCAGCGATTGGATATAGGTGTCAAAAGCAGGATTCATAAGCACCTCCGCTTAGAAAATGTCATTTAAACAAATATACCACATATTGGAACTATCCTGCCCGTTAGCTTAATAAAGAAAAGAAGTAGCCGCCACGGCATTATTTTGTTGTAGGCTGTCTACTTCTGAATCCGTATCTACCTATTTCTCGCGACTCAGTCCAGCTCGCTTGCCTTATGATTCGTGAGCTTTCTTTCACTTTAAGCATTTTCAAGGATTATCTATCTAAAAATAGACTATTTTCAACATTTCCGCTATTTTACATTGTACATTTATACAAACCGAATAAGCTTCTTCCCAATACTTTATATGAGGAAGAGAGGAGGTCTTATTCTGAACGAAATACAAAAAAAAATTTTAATTAATACTGTGAGCAAAATGAATTTATATAGTCTAGTAAAGCATTTGGAATTAGGGTCCGAGGGCATCGTAATACTGGATGCATTTGAGGAAATTATGCTAGAACGAAGTTCTGAATATCAACGATTTATGGAACAAAATTTAAATAACCTTCTTGAACAGAACATTTTAAGATTGTTAAGGGATAAATTCATCAGGGACGAAATTTGTAAAGATTTACAATACCAATTTGTTTATTCGATGTTGCTAACGTGGGGAATGGACTTTAATTGTGGCTGTGACTCTAAATAATAAAATGATTAATAGGATGTGATTTTTTGGCAGTAGATGTGAAGATTATTTGTGTAAAATGTTCTAATCCAAAAAGAAGTTGTACTTGTAAAAAAATAAAACCAAAAGCAAGGATAAGCAGAACTGGTGATATTGAAATAGTTGAATTACTCAACTCGTTAAACAACCAAATTATTGCATTGAATTCAAGTGTTACTAATAACTTGAGTAATTTGGCTACTATCGTCAGTAGTGGTAATAGTAGCTTAAACTCCAATTTAACTAATGCTATTAATACAACAAACACCCTTATTAATGACCTTAATGAAAATGAAAATAATTGCACTGTTCAGCAATTTGGCACTTTTGCCAATTACAATGTTCCATGTGGTTCAACAAGAACCTTCGTTGAAAACCTCTCGAATATACAAAATAGAGTAGTGATACGCGCAGCAAGTTTTCAAGCTGCGGCCTCTCCTTGTCAAGCAACCATTATCATAACGACTTTCGATGGTGCCGTTATCGAAAGACCGTTACCACCTGCAGCTCCTAATACTCAAGAAATCAACCTTACGATTGACAATGTATCTGCTGTGTCGGTCAGATGCGACCCAATAGTAGGTCCTCCACCGCCTGGAGCAGTTTGCAATGGATTTGTACAGACAAATGAATTCTTCTGTTTTTGTTGTTCGGAAAACGAAGGGACTTAGTTTACTGCTAATGATATAGATTTATTTGTTTAATTACTGTTATGTATGAATTCACAGAAACTCAAAATGTGCGCTCCAGCGATTAATGCTGGAGTTTTTCCTCGCTAAAGGTCAATATAAGTTCCTCGTATAAATGATTTTTTTCTGGACTTTCCGGCATAGCGCTTCTTACCTGTTCTTTTGTCTATTAGGGGAGGGATTTGTTAAATCAGGTCATCGTGTTTTAATCAGCAGCCGAGAACCTCATAACTCAAAGCATGTTTCTTGGAAGGAAGAGGTAGGCGAATCTGTGGGCATTACTTCATTTCATGAAGCCGCACGGCTTGGCGAGATCATTATTATAGCACTCCCTTGGTCCTGTTTAAAAGATGTTCTTGAAACCATCGATCCGGCCTATCTAAGAAACAAGACGATCATTGATGTAAGCAATGCCGTACATTTTGATAACGGCCCACGCTTACTCCTTCAAGATACTTCGGCAGGGGTAATAGTCCAAAAGTTATTGCCGGAAAGTAATGTTGTTAAAACACTCAATACAATCAGCGACAAAATCATGATCCATCCAAATTTTAAAGAAGGTTCGCCAATCATGTTTATGTGTGGAAACGATAATTCATCTAAAGATCAGGTCAGAGCTCTGCTTAAAGATATTGGTTGGACAACGGTTGTTGACTTAGGTGACATACGGCAAAGCCTTCTACAAGAATCGATCATGCTTGCATGTGTGATTAGTGAAATTAACTTGCAATCGCCAGGCTCTGCATTTGCTTTGTTAAGACATTAAAATATTGATTTCAAAGTACTCTTACCCACCTTAATGGGGCTGCCGATATCGTTTCGCGGTCCCTTTAAGGTCATCCACAATTTCTGAAACGGTCTTTTCTCTATTTTTGATGGACTCGAGTATTTGAAGTCTTGTTTTATTACTAAAGCCACGAATGAACTTAGCTTTTACTTCATGATTAGTATTCCCCATTTTTCCACGTCCTTCACAACGAATTAGTATTCACTAATATGAATTGTATTAGCACTCACTAATATGTGTGTCAATTCCGATTCGTTAAAGTAAACTGCCCGTTAGCGTAACGAAGAGCTGCCATGTGGCAGCCCTTCAGGGGTGAAACTAACGTTCTCCGTTAGCTCAATAGCACGTTATTTCTCCCAAAGCTCGACCAGTCGACCTTCAGGATCTTCAATCCAAATAAACTTTCCAAATTCACTAATCTCTTTTTTCTTTGCAAGAGGTACACCAATATGTTCAAGATGCTTAATAGTCTCGTTTAGATTATGTACTTGGAAATTTAACATCACTTGTTGTTCTGTTGGAAAATAACTGTCATTCTCGGTAAAGAAAGAAAAGATAGTCTCATTTCCTAATTGGGGTTTTATCACAGTCCCATTCCAATTTTCTATTTCAATTTTTAACACTTCACTGTACCATTTTTTTATAACTTCAAGATTCTTAGTTCTCCAAAATATTCCCCCGAAACCTTTTATCATCGTATCTAACTCCTGTCTGTCATCAAATTTTTAGCTATCCGATTACATTAGATATTCGAGATTTAAATTTAAGTTCCTTTTTCAACTATACTGCCCGTTAGCTTAATAAAGAAATGGAGCAGCTGCCGTAGCAAACTGCTCCTTGTTTGTTCAACTATCGTCTCCCGTTAGCTTAACGACCTGATCCTTTCATAGCTCACTCCAGTTACCTTATGAATCAATTCTTCCGATAGACTTAGCTCCATCATACTTCTAATCAG
>NZ_JABBYG020000047.1 GCF_012935325.2 Paenibacillus sp. PL91 | reverse complement strand
AATAGAACTTTCCTTCCAACAATTGAGAGTAAGCAACCACTTAGTTGGTTGGCCGCCACGCTAAACTGCCCGTTAGCGTAATAAAGGGCTACCACATGGCAGCCCTTTCGATGTTCAACTATCGTCTCCCGTTAGCTTAACGATCACTTGAATTATTTGCTGAAAAAATACATTCAAACCGCTCTACTCCTGGATATTTTTCTCCCAAACTTGTTATCGAGAAACCGTTTTTTTTATAGAAACCAGCAGCATCTTTATCTGTTTCTGCCTTTATTCTCACAATCTTTTTAGTTTTTATGAACTCATTTACCATTTCACTGCCTATACCTTTACCACGATAGTTGGGTTTAATTGCAATATGCTTAAGCTCTACTTCGTTAGTTGATTCGTATATGACTCCAATTAATCCTACAAGTTCATCATTATTTAAACTTCCGAGTAATTCCCGTGAATCACTGTCTATGTATATGTTAAGTTCATTATCAATTCTTTCATCATTAGCCCACATACACTCAGCCATTAAAAGCTTCAATTCGCCTAAGTCTTCATAATTTTTTAAACTAATCATGAAAAGCACCACTCCTTATTTAGATGGTCTTACAGATGTTAAGTATTCTCGATACATGTTATGCTATCCTGCCCGTTAGCTTAACGAAGAAAGGAGCAGCTGCCGCAGCAAACTGCTCCATATTTGTTCAACTATCGTTCCCCGTTAGCGCAGTGGATGGTGCTATTCGTATCCGGGTGCACTGATGTATTGGGCTGTCCTTGAGCGCCCGTAAGTTACTGTCGTTGGCGTTCATTTGCATCGATTTGACGGAGGATTTCGTCAACGACGTGCGCGATCGGTGCGGTGGCGTCGATTATAATCCCGTTTTTAGGAATACCTTCTCTCGTTTGATGCAAGCGCGCACTAATTTCCCGTTCCTCTGGTCTGCCACCCCAGTCAGTTGGGTCCAGCGTTACTCGCTCATCAATCCGCCGGAGAGAGGTTTCCAGGTCGACCTCAAGGACAAACACGCCGTCGAAGAGGTCGATGAATTTGGGGTAATTCCGCGAACCACCGCAGAAAAATGTTACCGCCTCATCCTGATTGTCGACCAATGCTTTTACTTTATCAACATGCCAAATGTGGTGTTCGGGTTTAAAGCCATCCGTCGGGGTACCAGTTTCCGGATCGCCTTGATAAGCCAATTCACGGTCACCATGAATAGCATGGTAGCCGCGCCGCTGCAATTCGTTGCAGACCGTAGTTTTGCCGGCGCCGGAAACGCCTCCAATCAGATAATTCCTAATGCCCATGGCAGACCCTCCATTCAACTGGATAAGCACAATATATTAGATGTTTCTATCTCTCACTAACTGCCCGTTAGCGTAATGAAGCAGCCGATCATTGTTGTTAGCTGCTTCCGTGTTTTTATTGAACTATCGTACCCGTTAGTTGAGCGCGATGAATATTCCCGCCTAATTATTTATTCCGAAATGCTCAGATGTTCCAAATACTCACTGATAATAGTTTCGCCAGGAGTAGACGTGGCGCCTGTAACTACAAACTTCCCTTTGCCATTCCCCTGAAACGACAAGGTTCCATTCTCTCCTTTATGATTCTTTTTAGAAATGCGAACACTGTATTTGTACTGCGTCAAGCCATCATCACCAGCATAGGACTCGACCACCTTTCGCCCCTTTAAGGTGTAGCCTAGCGCTTTACCCTCGTTTAAATTGCGAATAAAATAATTTTTGCTTATCGTGTAGAATTCATCATAGGTCATATCCTTATAAGGCGACTGATCATACCATTCTCTTAATTCAACCAGTTCCTGCTCGGCATCGATTAGCCATTGATTAAAATCTTCAGCGGGTATAGTTAATTCTCCATTTGTATATTCCTGTCTACCATCTTCATAAGTCGTTAGCTGGTACTCTTCACGATTAATTGTGGAAGAATAAGCATGTTCTTTGTTCCGTTGTATAATTGCATAATAAGCAGCTACGTCAATATATTCAAAGGCCTTATCATAATCTCCTTGCTCCAGAGCAATAACTAACCTTCCAGCGCTATAATAGTCATACAAATTCGTAAATGAGACTCCCTCACCTCGATATTGATTAAAACTGAGCCAGAGTGTGGGAAGGAGCAACACCATCACTAGAAAAGTAATGAGCCATCTTCGTCTAATCCTTTTTAGCACTTTTACAGCTGAGCGATCTTTTAACTGATTGTTTGGAGTCTGAACTTGTCTCTCTTGACCTACATACTTATCTACGATTAAATCTCCTGCCATTGCCTCATATTTTTTCTTGCACTGTGGACACTCATCCAGATGCTCTGAAACAAGAACCTTGCTCTCATCACTACATACCTCATCAACAAATAATGGAAGTAGATCGTAAATAATGTTACAGCTTGTATTTAATCTCTGTCCCTTTGGTTCCCCTATATTCATTTCCTCGCCTCCATTTCACTGACAATCCGTTCCTTCGCCCGATAGTATGTAATCTTCGCCCATGACTCTGTCTTGTCGAATAACTCCGCAATTTCTCTAAACTTCAATTCCCCAAAGATTCGTAGTGTGAACACTTCTTTATATGGCTCTGGCAAGGTATGCAAAATCCGATGCAATAGTGTTGCTTGCTCCTTCTGCAGTAAGCTATGCGTGAAATCCTCACTGTCGTGATTATCCTTTCTTACTCTATCCTCTATAGAAGCATCATCGGGTACTAGCCTTCTGTTCTTCTTATAGTCGTTGTACACAAGATTCTTTGCAATCTGACAAAGCCACACATATAAGGAACTCTCACCTTTGAATTTGCCTATGTGTAGATAGGCCTTATAGAAGGTTTCCTGCGTTAACTCCTCCGCTAAAGTCTGATTACGCGTTAGTGATAGAATAAAGCGAAAAACTTGATCGGCATATTCAGCGTATACATCTGCAAAATCCTTCAGCCCCATCCCCTCTTCCTAGTCGGCACCCCTATCTTCTATAAGACAATCCACTTCCAAAAAAGATACAACAGCTAAAAGATATTTTCAAACATCGCTCCTAAGAGAGATTATGAAGCTGTCTGTTAGCAGTAATGAAAAATAGAGCAGCTGCCGCGCGGCTTCTGCTCCAGATATTAACCGATTCTATAATAGCAAATATTGGAGGTATCCTGCCCGTTAGTTCAAAAAAGACAGCTGATCGTGCTGACCGGCTGCCGGTTGTTGAACTATCGTACCCGTTAGTTGAATGAAGTTTATCTGTCTTTGCTATTGATTCGTAGGAATATACATACTTTGTATCTCCAGTACTCCCTGAACAAACCCGAGGTTAAGATAGACTGACTCCGCATCATTACCTTCCATGACATACAACCTTAGAACTGGATACTTATCTTTAAGGCCAGTCAGGGCTCTTTGCAACATACGTGTAGCGAGCCCTCTTCCTCTGTAAGTGGGTATGACACCTATACTGTATACTGCTGCTTGATTGTCTTGTAAACAAAGGCGACAATTTGCAATAAGCTGACCCGTATCCTTATCATATACAAGTGTAGACGCTTGAGTTAATATCTCATTTGTAAAATTAGGATCTTCGCTAGGTATAAAATCTTGAAGAGAGGACTTTTTTCTCCGTACTGCTTCAAAACCTCCTGCAAAGCTATTAAAGTCACAACGAGCGATTTCATCTTCATTAATGAATCTCTTAGCACCAGTCTCATTTTCCTCAATTTGAGGACACTTAATTATAAGATTATTATCCCAAATAACCTTGAAATGATCTGTGGGGCGCTGCATCCAACTACATCTGAACTCATCTGGCCAAAATCCTGCCCTCGTATATAAATTAACTTGGTCTGGAAGAACCTCAAAGGTCTTTATATGTTTAGTTCTATCAGACCATTGTATTAAAATATTTTTAAGAAGCTTCAGTACCTCATATGAATTATTAAATGGGGGAATATAAAATAAATGATATATAGTATTTGGGGCCATCCTTACCCCACCTATTTTTGATTCTCCTTTATAGATCCAAAAAGAGTTTCTTCGTGGAGAATTGAAGCCTTCTTCCCTAAAAAAACCATTATAATGCATATTATAATAAACTGAACAATATACTCCCCATTCTTCAGGCTCGGCCTTTCGAATAGAATATTCACTTGATAAATCATAATAATTAATTTCATCGGACCAATCAACTAATTGCACACGTCATTCCTCCTCTTTAATACTAAATAAGTGAAAGTTAATTGAATACCATTTTATCAAATTGTGCACGCCCCCTCTCAGGATGTCCGAGAACAACAAAAAAAGACCACAAATGAACATAGCTTCATCTGTAGCCTCAGATCTCCTGGATGGCGCGGTGGAGAATGTGGTGTATGATATTGCTGTTGTTCTTAATGACATGAGCGCTACTAAAAAGAAGGTTTACAGATAATCACTGTAGTTAACTCCCCTTAGGCCTCATATATTCAGTTATTTTATCAACTGATTAAGAACAACAAAAATCATGACACCATTACCCCCTGTTAAATACAAATTTTTCTTATAATATCATAACAATGGATAAGTTTCAATTTTTATAAGTATGAGAGGAAGCTACCACCACGCTATCCTGCCCGATAGTTGAAAAAACATGGAGTAGTTTGTTCAACTATCGGTACCCATTAGGTTAATGAGTTACCTGAACCGGTTTACTTAACTGCATGTATCGAAAACCATTGAGGAAGGGCTGCCATAGGATTTAATTTCCAGTTACACAAGTCATCTAGTTCTTGTTTTGAGAGCGATTTCCCTTCATCTTTTGACTCATCGATCCAAAATGAGCCATCCTCTGCATACATTTCTTCGATATGTTTAACACATAGACCTGATGAAATGATAGAATTCGCTATATCCTGCATACGCCAATGAAGTCTTGGAACCTCATCTATAAGAAAAGGTCCAATTGAGTCATATGGCTTTACTACAGTTATTTTCTCTTTTTCTATAGCAAAAGGGCGACTAAATGGATGAATATCAAACATGATATACGCACCATTGCTTTTAAGAATTCTTCTTATATTGTTGTACATGGAGTTTAAATCATTAATCCATACATGGACTCCATTCGATGTATATACAAAATCATATTCATCACTTTTAATGTTACTTAGTTGCATTGTATCATCGCATATAAATTCTATGTCCCATCCATTTTTTCGAGCCAGGTTCGAGCTGTTTTCTATTTGTCTTTCCGATATGTCGCACGATGTGACGCTTGCCCCCATTAAGTGAAAGGCGAAGACTGCATGGTTATCTCCACTTGAAGGAACACATACTTTCTTTCCATTCAAATTCGGCAAGGCCTTATTAATCATTGAATATGTTGTACGATGAAATGCCGATTCAGGGGTTTGTATTATTTTTGCTATTGCCTTATCTGTTCTATACCTTTGATACCATGTTTCGGACCATTCATTCCATATTTCTTTTACATTATCCATTTAGGTACCCACCTTCAATAATTTGTTAATAAGATTATAGCAAGGTCGGAACTTTTTGAATGTTTAATAATCAACTAGAAAATAAATTTTACACAAAAAGTCGCACCGGATCCGATGCGACTTCTAGTATCCATTATTTTTTAGAGTAAATAATTTTTCTTATACTATGGCAAGAAAGACAGAATGTATCTGACAATTCATCAATCGAAGTACCGTTTAAATAACCTTCGCGGATTTCTTCATTTCGATCATCCAAATATTTTCTACTTCCTGAATTATGCCCCCACTTCTTATGAGTTTCCTCAGGGGAGGGGATATATATAATTCCACCTTTTATATACTTCTGTATTTCCTTTAGTAATTCTTCGGGAAAGACGGTAACTGCATTCGCATATTTCATTTTAGCTCTGCTCCTTAAAAATTTTTGGTTTTAAGGGGCAAAGTCTATACTATAAACAAAAGAGAATCATTTCCCTATGGCGGCAACTTATTTCCAGCTCCATGCAAACAACCGCCGTTGTTCATAGTTTAGACTTTGCACGGAGCCATTTCTTATCGTTTAGATTTTGAACGAAGCCAATCATTATCATCGTACCGTCGTAAACCTCCTTTAACGTGATTAAAAGCTAAACTTCTCTTAGCTCTTTATTACTTAATTATTTCGTTAGTAGTGCTCAACTATCCTGCCCGTTAGTTTAATAATAAGAACAGGCTATCGTAGCACTACTCATCAATGAATCTTATTCAACTATCGTGTCCCTTTAGTTTAATGAACCTCTATTATGCATTTGAATAATTAATCGAGACCACTCCTGGTTTACCTACGGAACGAAGGAGTACCCCAAGTACCCGAAGAAGAACTTCGGCTCGTGCTCCTAGTTTGTATCCTCCCTTAGTTGAACGGAAAAAAGTATCTTTATATACTAAAAGTGAGACCTTTACATCTAAAGTAATCT
>NZ_JABBYG020000046.1 GCF_012935325.2 Paenibacillus sp. PL91 | reverse complement strand
GTAAAGTATGGTTGAAGAAGTATTTAGCCAATCGTGAGGATTCATGTAAAGCCTTATTTGTAACTGATACAAAACCATTTAAACGTATGGCCATTCCAACGCTCAGATGGGCATTGAAGCGGCTTGCAGTTCGCGGAGAGATCGAGGCAAACGTGTACCCTCATCGATTTCGTCATACTTATGCGTGCCAGCTGCTTGATAACGGAGCACCGTTAGATTTTATTCAAGGCATGCTTGGGCATGAAAAAGCATCGACCACTCAAATTTATGCACAGCTCCGCGGAGAGCGGAGGAGAGAACTTTATCGCCGATTTTTTTAGTTTGAGATAGCGGCGGATTCCCCCTAGAGTTCCGCCGCTATTAAACTAAAGGGCAGGATAGTTCCAATATGTGGTATTATAAGGCTGTGTTAGGAGGAGATCTATTTGACTGTGCCAATTGAATTAGATGGAGCAAAAGTTTTGTATTTTACAGATAATCAAATTACTAATGACTATGGTTACGTTTATTATCAAGAACATGAGAAAACAGTTATTGTAACTGCTCTGGCAATAGCTCTATATGATGGAGATAATCGTTTTTATCTTTTTTCTTGCGACATTGATTGGAATGTTATTGGCGACACACTTCACGACTCATTACACGAAGCATTTGATTGTGCTTTGCAATCAAATAACTCGTCTATTATATGGAATGCCCCAAATGCTTGAGTTAACTAGAACTTAGTATAACTGTTGGAAAGCAAGGTGAGCGGAGATGTTGGAAGGTACATTTGTCTGGGGAATATTCGTAGCAGATAGTTCTAAGTTATTCCCAAATTTCTTTCCAGTTGGACTATATACAACACGCGAATTAGCTATTAAACAAATTGAAACCATGCCCAGGGAGTATAATTATCAACTTCTTCAGATGCCAATTAATAAAGACTTTACGTATTACCATAAAAAGAATGGAAAGTTAGTTGGAATGAATGCTATTCATCACGAACATTTTCATTATAAAGACGAGTCTAATTAACTAAGCATTAAGCTATCGAGGAACGTTAGTTGAGAACAACAAAATGGCAGCTGATCCATATGATCAGTTGCCATTTTTGTTGAAGTAAAGGGCAGTTTAATGTGGTGAATTAATAAAGAATTGCTTCATAATTATAAGAATGATATGCAAACATATGTTCTCATTTTATGATGGGAATAGAAAATACATCCCCTCTAGGAGTGAACGATATATGGAGAATATTATCCGTTCTGGTATGCATGATTTTGATTTTACGCTTAAACCGATGATAAATCGCAATAGACGTCGGACGAATGCGATGTATCCGGAAAAGGAAGGTGTCTGGGAAGAGTTTGAAGCTAGTCATACAGGTGAGAAATATCTCGATGGGAAGGTCATCATCGACCATTTTGAAGGAATATTCCCGGATGGTGAAGTCAGAAAAGGGATGACGATACGCGCTTTTGACGAGGAAACGCAGCTGTGGTCGTTGGTATGGCTGGATAATCGCAACCCTAATGATTTTAGACCGCTGATCGGAAAGTTTGAAAATGGAATCGGTGTGTTTAATCAAGTGGTGGAAACGCCAGACGGAAAGCCGCTGCACATGAGATTCACTTGGGATGAGATCACGGAGAATACGGCTCGCTGGCAACAGTCCTTTTCGTTTGATGGCGGCAACAACTGGGATACCAATTGGATTATGGAGTTTACGAGAAGATAAACGCTCACGCACCCAACTTCTTGCACATAATTTCACTCGCGGTACGATTCAACTAACAGAGAACGATAGTTGAATAACCCGCCAAGGGCTACCGAATAACGAGAAAACAGCATTGATTCCAAAATTAGAGCACGTAGCCTCAAGAAAGAAAGGAGTGAAGATGATCTTGAGACGAAAGATAACGGTTCTTTTAATACTATCCATTGCCTTGATTTTGAGCGGTTGTACCGAAACCGTCACTGACACCGTGACAGAAGATAAAATAAAGGTCATTGAGAATCCTGACCCATCGTTAAATAAGGTAAAGGTAAGAACAGACGGAATGATATCAGAAGTTGGTTATAGTCACCCGCATCCTTTTGGCATGGGCAGCGAAGTGTTAGTAGACTTGAAATACTATGAGCAACATGACATTTTCCGCGGGGATATTGTAGTGTTCAAAACAAAAAACAAAAAAGACCAAGACACAGATATTGCAAGAGTCGTGGGGCTCCCTGGTGAAACGGTGCGCATTAAAAAGGGCCAAGTCTATATTAACGATAACAAACTGGACGCGTTTTATGGCGATGATTCTACCTTTGACAACAATGATTCATGGAACGCGGTAGCGTTGAAAGAAAACGAATACTTTATCTTGGCGGATGTGCGTTCGAGAGGAATCAATGATAGTCAAACGGCGGGAGCTTTTTTAAAACAAGATGTCTTAGGAAAAGTCGTGGGATATGAAAAACCTGGTATTATTCAGGAATAGAATTAATATTAACTTGTGCACGAGTGAAGAATAATCATTCCACCTTTAAGCTAACGGGGAACGATAGTTGAATACCAAAAGGGCTGCCGCATGGCAGCCTTTCGTCGTTACACTAACGGGCAGTTTAGCGTAAATTATTACATCTTTCATACAGTACCTGGAAGGACATCAAGAATAAAAATTGAATTTGTAGGGATGGAAAAAGTAGGGAGTGATTTCAATGGATATTCAAATCGTTCAAACTAGCAATATCTCCGCATTTGTTGGGGTAAGAGCGAGTGCTAATATGTCAAATCTCGGGGAATGCATAGAACATGCGTTTAAAGAATTGAAGAGAAGGCGTAATGAAATTAAGAACATAAAGAACCCAAATGTGACATTTGGCATTTCACCTCCAAACTACAAAGGAAGCACTGGAGTAGTAGACTTTTATTGCTGCTTTGAAGTGGAACCACTCGAAAACTTACCACATGGAATGGTTCATATCCATTTACTGCCACGAACATATTCAATGACTCATTATATTGGACCTGCAAGCAAGACGGTGACTGCTTATAATTATACAACTAAGTGGATAAAGGAAAATGGCTTTATCAACGATGATGTATCTTATTATTTTGAAAGATATGATGAGAAGGCAATAAGAGAATCTGATGATGATGGAAATGAAATAAAAATATTTTGTCCCGTAAAAAAGAAATGAGCATTAAGCTAACGGGACACGATAGTTGAACACACAAGGGGGTAGTTAGCTACGGCAGCTGCTCTTTTTCTTTATTAATCTAACGGGCAGTTATGCGCACTTGACTTTAACACTAGTGTCATACTTTATGATGAAATTAATAATTACAAGGAGGGGAGGTGGAGCTTTGAAAATAAGTCAAATAGCTAAAGTGACCGGGATCAGTTCTCGATCCTTACGGCATTATGAGAAAAAAGGGTTGATAACTGTTTCTCGTCTTGACAATAATTATCGCGAGTTCGATGATTCGATTATCGAAGCTATTAATACAATCCAACTATATCTTAATTCAGGTCTAACAACCGACCAGATTAAAGATATTCTGTATTGCCCTGAAGATCAAGAGTATGACAAAAAAGACGAGTATTGTGAAGCATTGCTGCAAATATATGAAACCAAGCTGAATGATGTGATCCGGCATAAAAAGGCATTGGATGAGGCGCAAGTCCGTTTGGAAAAGCAAATCAACCTAATGAAAGAAAACCGTGATAAGTGGGTACCTGAAGAGGAGGATGAACAATGACAATTTTAGTAACGGGAGCAACAGGAAATGTCGGTCGTCATATAGTCAACCAGCTTCTCAAGGCTGGCCATCATGTACGAGCACTCACGCGCAACCCATCAAGTGCTAAGCTACCTGAAGGGGGGGAGGTAGTGTATGGCGACCTTACTGAGCCAACGACTCTTGCGCTTGCGCTGAACGGCGTTACTGGTATACACTTGATCACCTTCAATAGTGACGGTTACACCCCACTGCAAACCGGACCCGAGATTGTCGAACTGGCTCAAAAGGCAGGGGTGCGACGAGTCACGGTTTTATGGAATGGCGAGAATGGACCTGTGGAGAGGGTCGTAGAAGCCAGTGACCTCGAGTGGACCTTTCTCCAGCCTGTTGAGTTTATGTCCAATGCGCTTCAATGGGCAGATTCTATTCGCTTGAAAGGTATTGTCCGGGAGCCATATGGTAACTCACCCAGCGCTATGATCCACGTTACCGACATCGCTAGCGTAGCGGTAGCCGCATTAATCGGTGATGGTCACGCCGGAAAAACCTACACGCTGACTGGTCCAGAGGTACTGACTGTGTTCGATAAGGTTCGGATTCTAGGTGAAGTGACCGGCAGACATATCCAGTTTTTCGAGCTCACCGAAGATCAGGCACGCGAACGTATGCGGGAGCAGGGAGCGCCAGAGGACGCCATCGATTTCGTCTTAGGATGGTATGCCAACCCTCCAAAATCTGCGTACACAGTGGTTCCGACCGTCGAGCAGGTCACTGGTCGTCCAGCTCGCACCTTCGCCCAGTGGGTCTCTGAACACGTGCAATATTTTAAAAACCCATAATTGAGGCGTTCCAAAGTAGCAACTAAAGATTGAATTAACGGACACGATATTTAACAAATATGGAGCAGTTTGCTGCGGCAACTGCTCCTTTCTTTGGTTAAGCTAACGGGCAGTTTAGTGCAACAAACGCCTCATTCAAATCATATACATTATGTGGGAAAAGTGGTACATATTATTACGCGAAAGGAGGCGGCCGACATTGAAACTGGTATACAAGCTTATAGTAGCAATGTTAGGACTGTATCTTATTTATGAAGGTTACTCGACTTATACTTTTACTGCTAGAAGTCCCGACGGTAGTATGGGAATTTATAAGTTTGTTCACCTCTTCATTCCAGCGACAGACTTTCACTTACATGCATATGGAGTCTCCTTTTTCTTAGCGGGGGTTTTAATCACATTGACTCCTTTTATTCGTATCAAACGAAAAAGGATAAATTGAACTACGATGGGTACATGGGCGGATGTTCAAGGTTGAAGCGGCAGCCTCGTTGAACTAACGGGCAAGATTGCTTAACCTCCTCTCTACAGTTAGGGTGCTTTAGGAAACCGATTAGGCGGCTTTTTTGTCCAGCGGTATGATGGAGTACAGGAAATTCTCGGATAAGCAATTCTACAAATGTGCCCGAGGAGAAAAACGATCGAAGGTTAGGTCATGCTGACTGGACCGTTCAATGCTTGTTGAATATTCACGTAGCAGCTTATTACAAAGCCTTAAGCAGCAAAGGAGCGATAAAATCACGGAACACATTTGATGGATGACGCTCCTTTTTCCGTTTATCGTCGGTGAGTGTCACAACGATATCCAAGTCGGGAATTATATAAATGAACTGTCCAGCATATCCCCTGGCGTAAAAGAAGCCAAAAGAAGGCGACGGGGAGGACCATCCATGATCTTCTATCATATCCTCGCTGAACGTATTCGACCACCAATGCCAGCCGTAAAATCCTTGGTTTGGCGAACATGCGGGAATGGCAGGCTGTACTGAACGATTCAATCGTTTCCTGGAAATCAGCTGCCGCTGCTCCCAGCGTCCCTGCTGTAGGTACAGCAGCCCGAACCTGAGCATATCTACAGGGCGCAGCCACAAGCCGTATCCCCCTGTATGGATTCCTTGAGGGTCGGCTTCCCACTTATAGTCTTCGATACCAAGCGGGGAAAATAGCTCCTCCTCGGCAAAGCGGGCAGTAGGCATGCCGGATGCCTGTACAAGAATGGCAGATAGTAGCTGGGATACTCCGGAGTTGTACTCCATCCGGGTTCCCGGAGCGACAGACAGTGGTTGCTTCAACACAAAATCAACCCAATCGCTTGACCGTGTCATGCGCGGGAACGACTTTTGCCCGCCGAACTCGGTCCATTCGAACCCGGCTGTCATCGTCAAGAGATGCTCAAGCGTAATTTCCCTTTTTCGAGGATCGGGATCCGCGAGAAGCTGTGGGAAAAATTCGGTGATCGGAGTGTGCGCCTCCGGTAATTTCCCTTGATCCATGGCGATACAAACCAGAGCAGATAGAAAGCTCTTGGTACAGGAGTTTATTTTGGAGGTTTCTACGGGTATGTTTTGATCCCGATAATGCTCAAACAGCATCCGGTCGCTTTGGGTAATCAGGCAGCTTTTCAAGTCTATAGGTTCAATGGCTGATAATAGTTCAGATAGGTTCATGTATTCAATTCCTTTATTCTCGTTTTATGATCACAAAAGTAAATTAACAATAGCTCAAAGGAAGTAAGGGGTCAAGTTATCGGGGCGCGGTACATTTCGACTTGTCACGTGGGATCTATAATAAGATTCTTATAATTTGTTTGCCTTCTCTAAACAATAAAAAAAACTGTCGAGATGTTCTCGACAGCATAATAATTTAATTATTTTTTTTAATTAGTTAATCGCATTTCATTACATGTCTCGATTGGGAGGCACTCCGAAACATATTATATAAATTCGAACTACCTTTCCATTTATACTATCATCAAACTCATTGCCATATCACCAAATGGCATATACTTGATAAAATTCTGAAGCTTCTTTCCATATTTATATATGATGACGGAAAAATAACTGATGGATTACAGGCTCGAGCGGCTAATCAAAAATAGGAATGAACCGCGATCGGATTAACCTAACGGGGAACGATAGTTCAACCTCGGAAGGGCTGCCTCATGGCGGCCCTTCATTATGCTAACTGGCAGTTTAGCGTGGCTGACCGACCTATACATAACTTTACATTATCACTTTATTACGTTAATCTATTAGAGAAGTAAAGTGATAAAGGATGCGGTCTTAATCGA
>NZ_JABBYG020000045.1 GCF_012935325.2 Paenibacillus sp. PL91 | reverse complement strand
CTCCCATAGCTCGGGAGTCCATTGCTCTGGATAATAATCAATTCCGATCTTAATCGTCATCCTGTGATCTCCTTTATTCATCAATATATTGCGATTATATGCTATATTAATTGGAGTGAATATCTTAAATAATTAATACGATATAATAATATTAAGTTAACAGGAGAGTTGGTCGCATGCCACATCCCAATCGCGCTTTCCCGGTACTATCGGCCCGAGACAAGCTCCTCCCTTTTTATTTGCTTGGCATTGGTCTGCATCATGAACAGGAGCATATCCGCCGAGACCTAGGCATTCAGGATTATCAATGGATTCAATGCCGCAGTGGCGAGGGCAAGCTCAAGCTAAGTGAAAAGGAGCATATCGTCAAGCAAGGCATGGGCATGCTGCTGTTCCCCGGCCAGAAGCACGAATACTATGCTCTATCGAGGAGCTGGGAAGTCGACTGGATCATCTTCGATGGCAGCGGGTCAGCGAGCTTGTTTGAAACAGTCGGCATTGTAGACACATGCGTATTCACGCTTGCATCGCCCGAATACCTTCTATCCCGAATGCGGGAGCTGCTACAAGCTGCCCTTACGCCGCAAGAGCAAACGTTAAGCAATTACGCCTGCTCCGCCATCCTCTATACCTTATTGACGGAGATTATTCAGCGCGTCTCTGTCGAGGGCAGCGATACCGTCGGGCAGCAGTATGAGCGGTTAAAGCCGGTCCTAGACTATATTGACCAGCATTACGCCGAAGAGATTACTTTGCAGACGCTCGCCGGACTCATGTCCGTCACTCCGGAATACTTCTGCCATTTGTTCAAGAAGACGACAGGCATTCGTCCCATCAGCTATGTCAATCAGGTGAGGATCAACAAGAGCAAGGAATTGCTGCTCGATCGTGTGCAGCGCGGGATGCAGGATATTGCTCATCAAGTCGGCTTCGAATCTGCCAGCTATTATGGAGCAATCTTCAAAAAGCTGGAACGACTTACACCCGGCGCCTTCCGCCGCAGCTATCAGAAGTCGTAACATATGAACTGTCCAAGTGCGTTCGGGGAATAAATGTGTACCTGGTGTACGGTAACAGCTTCTGCCCTTGTTGTGCCAGCAATAGAATAGGGTCGAATTCAAACCCATTGTGAGAGAAAAGACTAAATTTCTAATATATTTATTTAAAATTTTTAAAAATTGTAAGTAATCGGACGCGAAAACAACCTACTATGAATGCTGCTTGGAATAACTGTCGGTAGAAAGTAAAGTATTAGACTGGGTGTCTTTATTCCACGCGGATTCTCGATTGTAATAACGTCAGACTTCATAAAATAAGTTTTAGACTGACCTCAGAAATTGAAACAGCGACAGCCAAGGACGAGAAAATAAAGTCCTAGACTGTCGCTGTTTCATTGAACTAACGTTCCCCGTTAGCGTAGCTTTCGATAATCTGTGTTTTTTCAAGCTCCTCAATCGTTCTTCCTTGAATCAGTTGAAGTTTTTTTAAACCAGCAAGAGTATTTTTTATTTTAATCCTTCCTTTTCCATTAGCTCTTTTATGATTTCCAATTCAGAATCAATTAAAGCCTGTTTGAAAATAAAAACCAAGTTATTTTAAGGTTCTGATGTTGCAAAATGAACAGAGTGTCATTTATAATAAAAATGACACGTGGTTTATTTTGTGACAACGAAAGGAAGTGTCGAATTGTCCCCCAAATTAACTGACAGCAAAAAGGAAGAGAGAAGGTTACAGATTCTTAATGCGGCAAAAAAGGTTTTTGCCGCAAAGGGCTACGGAGCGGCAACGTTAAAGGATATTATCGAGGAAACCGACATGAGCCGTGGGTGGATTTATTTGTACTTTCAAACCAAGGATGAGATTTTCGAGGCTTTGTTGGATAATCAGGACGCGGAACATGAACGTCACCTTGCAGAACTGATAGAATCAAAATCCTCGATCTGGGAAGTCGTCGCTGTGCTCTATATTCAACAATTACAGGAACTTTGCCGCTCCCCAAACGGCGGATTGATACCCGCGTTCTACGAATACTTCCTGATCGGCTGGCGGGAAAAGTCACGTCGAGAGCTGCTTTTAAAGCGCTATGAAAACGGGATCGCCCGATTTTCGGAGTTGCTGCAAATCGGCGTCGAGCGCGGAGAATTCTCTCCGATCATGGACATCGTAGACATTGCTAGACTTGCCGCTTCCTATCAGGAAGGCATAATGACCCATTCAATCACGATCGGTATCGAAAAAGCGAACGCCCGTATGCAGTTTGAAGCACTGTTTGAATATTTGAAGACTCTGCTTCGTCCCGTATCTGATTACAAGCCGTCTCGACGGGAGGAGATCGAATGAAGGAGCTCTTCCGCAATCCCACGTTCTGCAAGCTGTTCTTCGCGTCCATTACATCCCAGCTTGGCAATGTGGTAGGAAACATGGCAATGGCTTTCTATTTCGTTGACAGTTATAGCGACCGGCCTTCGTTGGCCACTACGGCCGAGCTGATGTATTCGCTGCCCACTCTGGCTGTGTTTTGGATCGTTGGGGTTGTGGCGGACCGGTTCGACCGCCAGCGTATTGCCGCTTATAGCGATTGGATACGCGCAGGACTAACCTTGCTGTTGTTATTATTTGTTATCTACGATCTACTTTTCCTCTGTTTCTTGGTGTTGTTTTTGCGTAGTTCGATATCTAAATTTTTCGGCCCCGCCGAGATGGGATTATTGCAAAGCAGCATCGATCAAGAACAGTACGCTCAAGCTTCCGGTCTGAATCAGATGGTCATGGGGATGTTTATGCTTTTTGGCATGAGCTTGGGAGCCGCAGCCTATCGTTTTATCGGTATCGAAGGCGCGATTATCGTTGACGGACTTAGTTTCCTGTTATCCGGTCTGTTGCTTTCCTGGGGAAACTTCCCCGAACATGCCCGTAACCCGAATGGACAAAACCGTTTTCGAGAACTGCGGTTTTCTGAAATCCTGAAAGATTTTCGGCAAGGCATTCGTTATATCGCGGGAAATCGACTACTTATCGTGCTGATTAGCGGTTTTCTCTTCTTCGGCATTGTAAACGGCGTCTTCGCCGTGCTCCCTATTTTCGCCATGAAATACAAGCTTAGCCCCGATCAGTACGTCGTCCATTCTTCACTAATAACCGTCTTTTTAGGCATCGGCGTTCTTCTGGGCAGCCTCCTTAGCCCCTATTTAATCCGACGGTTCACTAGGACGAACACCCTCATCGCCGGTTTGTTCATATCCAGTGCGCTCATCGGAGGACTAGGTACTGCCGGACGGGTAGAAGTCTACTTTGCTCTTATATTGATAGCTGGAATTGCCATCGCTCCCATTAATATCGCGCTTGGGAGCTGGATGCCGGAGCTTGTCCCTCCGCAGAACATCGGACGTGTCAATGCATTGATCGAGCCGATCATGATGTTGGGTCACTCGTTGGCTTTGGGAAGCATCGCCCTCGCTTTCCCGGCCTGGATCTCCGTAACGTGGCTGCATTACGGGCTGGCTGTTTGCGCCGTAGGAGTTAGCTTTTTCTATATGTCCACGCTCCCATCCATGGTTCGCAAACGTTTGGCTATTAACACTGAAACATAAAGCCCTAATGCTATTTACATTGGTTGCATCGTATCTCGCAGCAGGCCGATCAGCGCAGATAGAACATTCCAACTTTCGTTGTTCAGCAGTTATGTGGGTATGTTAGGCTTAGAGCGTTTTCCCTGGTATATTAACGAACACGTGAATTTCGAGGATTTGTTATGTTAAACTGCCCAGAATCGTGGAAAAGGCAGCCGATCGTGCTGACCGGCTGCCCTAGTGTCTTTATTCAGCTATCGTCTCCCGTTAGTTCAATAGTTACAAGAGATTTTCTCACCTGAAGCGACAAAAAGTTGTTCAACAGCTATAGTCATACAGCGATCTACTGAATCTGATATAGAGGTTGTTGAGTACAGAGCTCCCCAATACCCGTCCTCTCCCAAAACTTCGCTTATTTCTTTATCATGGTCAAACCACATGAAAGTTTTCGATGTAAATAAACCATCCTTAGACCGTTTAATTATCTGGACCTTGTAAATCCCACTTGGAGAAATAATTTCTTTCATTACTTCATCCATTTTCCAGCCCTCCTCTTTTGAACTAACCAGTCCGTTAGCTTAATAAAAAGAGCAGGCATTCGTAGCGCCTGCTCATCATATGTGATATTCAATTATCGTTTGCTAGCTTAATGACCGAATGCCAGAAGCTTGAACGGCCGAACTTAGAGAAATGGTTCGTAGAATTAATATTACTTTTTTATGGTTATAGTGAAAACTGATTAATTATCTTCAACACTTTTTTGAGAGTACTTCCTCGGAATAAGACTTTTTATATCTTTTTCCCACCAGAACTCGTCTTCGAAATAAATTGTTCCTGCCCAAAACTCAGCCGGTTCATGAAAAATAATGTCATCTTCATTTGTCTTATCGCGTCCAATCCAAAAGTCACTAATTCTATTTATCGCTTCATCCTCCGTAATATTATATTCTTTGACCATTTGCTGAGCAATAAAAAGACAAAAGATTTCTGATTCAATATTTGTTTTAAACGAGAAATTTCCCCTCATTAAAAATAACCTCACTTTTTGTGCTCTGATACCTCGATTAATCAAGCCAATGCATCTTTACATCTGTAATTTTAAATAGCTGAGGCTTTGGTCTTTCTTCTTCATCAATAAAATTTTGTTAAGGAGGACTCGGGGAATTTCACCATAATTTTGAAGGTAGTTGATGGTTATAATCAAACTATCGTGTCCCGTTAGCGTAATGAAGATCGTGTCAAAAATCTTCGAAATGCCTCGGGTGGACCGAGTGTCGATTGGCCCGAAGCGTGAATACGGTGTTATCGGAAGTTCATGTCCTCTTGTAATACTTACATTATCTCTATATCTAGCCTTGTATATCTTTCTTCAATCTCTTTATCTTCACTAATCCATTCTGAATCCACCCAAAGATGTATTTGTATCATTCTTGATAGTTCATCAATGGCTTGTTCAGGATTGCTAATTTCTAATAATTTTATTAAGTCTTCATGAGCTAACTCAAGAACTTTCTCTAAATATTCATGATCAATTACTTCTGACTCTAAGCCATATTCTTCTTTTGCCCATTCTTCACAAAAGTACTTCTTTGTTCTAATGTCTCCTTCTTGAAATAAAGTAAATTCAAATATATCTTCATCAAAGAATCCAATTGTCATAACAGGTTCTGACACAAAATTAGAAAGTATTTCACCAATTTTCTCGACTTTTCCCCATGAAAATTGATCATTCAGGACACTACTCCAATTCATTCCTTGGTTAATATAGAAAGATACCGATGAAGTAGTTCTTCGAATCTGTTTGTTCGATCGATATACATATTGGTCTATGATATCTACACCAGTATTATTTGCTGTTGTAAGTATTGATCCAGCTTTGTTACTCAGTCTTTGTAACGCATCAACGAGTACCTCTTGATTATTAGTTTTGATATGAAGATTGGCAAACTTTGTGCCCATTCCATCTCCTCCAAGTTTTACATAAATTTCTCATAACGTTCTTTTATTCGCGATGTCCATTCCCCTTAGATAGCCATTATCTTAGGGGAATGGGTATGTCCGGGTGCTCCTGCTTATTTTAGCCCCTCAATAATACCACATATTGGAACTAACCTGCCCGTTAGTTGAACTTAATAGAACACCTGTAGGGAATTTGTGATACATGAAAGTACAATAATTCAACGATTAATGCATTCAACGCCGATACCAATAAATATATACTAATCCCACCACGTAATAAGATAATGCATCACAACGGAATCGGAGGTATAAATGACATGAATCAAAATGTTACTTTAATAGGCAAGACAATAAAACTCTTACCCCTAGAATCTAAACATAAAGAAGATTTACTTGAAACACTGATGAATCCAAGTATATGGGAATTTACTTGGAGAAAAAATGCAACTTACGATGATATTAAGCATTTAATCGAACAAGCTATACAAAACCAGCTTCATGGCACTCAACTCCCTTTTGTCATCGTCGAACTCACGTCGGAAAAGATTATTGGAACCACAAGAATCGGAGATATTGATATGATCAATCAAAATGCGGAAATCGGCTGGACATGGCTTACACCTGCTTACTGGCGTACAGGTGTAAATACGGAATGCAAGTTTTTACTGTTAAATTATTGCTTCGAACAATTAGCGCTAGTCCGGGTGCAATTTTCCATCAGCGGCTATAACATAAGGTCACAGCGAGCGATAGAACGGATTGGGGCAACTAGAGAAGGCATATTTAGGAAGCATAGGCGGGATACTCAAGGTAGATTTCATGACAATGTTTTTTATAGCATTACTGATAACGACTGGCCTGAGGTTAAAAGCACTCTTGAACATATGATCCATGTAAAATACTCGCCAAAAAACACGAGATAGATGTTTGTCCAAAAGAAAGTAAAAGAAGTACCCTGATATTTTCCCAGCCGAATGCCACTGGTAAGCTTAACAAAAGGTGCCCATCGCAACATGGGCTTTTATTGAGCTATCCTGCCCGTTAGCGTAATGAAGCAGCCGATCATTGTGGTCGGCTGCTTCCGTGTTTTTATTGAACTATCGTTCCCCGTTAGCTTAAAGCTGCCGTTTCATTACCTGTAATGTCTTAGTTGCCATGCGAAATCATTAGTATCAATTTACTTTCTTGGTGTGAACCGAGTAATCTTCAGGTTGCAATGCTTAAAATTTATTATCGGAATACTACTGTTGGTCTTGCTTAAAATTCCCTCCATTCTTCAGTAACCCTAAAAAGGATGTATTTCTTTTCAATTACCTCGGTGATTAATTCGTAATTCGTCAAATCATCTCGCGGCACATTAACTACCAGTCTGTTATCCTTAGTGGAAATACCAAAATCGTTAAACACCAACCCTTTCTTTTGTAAATTAGGCAGTTCTTCGTTAAGACGTTCCATCTGGAGTTGTAGTTCATCTTTCGTGAACTGAGCTGAAAAAAATTGAATTTTGTCATCTTTCATTGTCATATTCAATATCATTTGACGGGTTTCTTCACTACCCTCGACCAATCCAATAAAAAGTTGGTCAGCACTCTTATAAACACCAGCAAATCCTGGAAGTAAATTATTCTTGGCTGCCTTCAAAATTATTACTACGTCATCATCAGGTATGTCTATTACACTGGTTATATCGACTTCTTCTACTTTTTGTAGAGGCATACTTGAACAAGAAGTAAGTACTAGTGCACATAACAAAACTAATATTTTGTCCATCAATTCTCCCCCTCCTATTAGACATCATTTTACCACTTATTTTCCATAACCTTATCTTCAAAGCAAAAATAAAATGAGCAGGACACCTCAGCGCCTGCTCATCTATGTGTGTTATTCAACTATCGTCTCCCGTTAGTTCAGCTTTATATTGAATCAAACACAAAGACAGGACCATTCCACTTTTCATCTTGTATAAGCTGCTCATCATAAAAATTGTTTTCTTTGTATTGTGTAATTACCTGCTTCCAAAATTCATACGCGCTCTTATTAGCAAATGTCTGTCGCACCTCCCAT
>NZ_JABBYG020000044.1 GCF_012935325.2 Paenibacillus sp. PL91 | reverse complement strand
CGTTGTTCAGTTTTCAAAGAGCAATCTATTCTCTCTTGTGTTTCGCTTGTCGTCCGCGTGTTTCTCTCGGCCGGAATAAGAATATACCATGTATCTATATAGTATTGCAAGTCTTTTTTTTAATTTAATTTATTATTTTCAATATTATTATCATTTATACGCCAAAGATCAGCTACTTTTCTTATGTATTATCGCTTATTAATCAAATTAAGTTATGTATTCTTAATCTCCTTATCAGTGATGCTTTATTTCGTGTTAAGCCTCTCTAATACGGTGAGACGATCACCATACTCATACTCTCCATGCTTTAACTTGATTTTGATTTTTACCGAAAGCCCTTCGTGTTCTCAGGCATTTTAAATCAAAAAAAATCATTTGACCTTCACGCTGCGTGAAGGTGTACGATGATCTTGTCAGGAGGCGAGCACATGGAATACACCATAAAAAAGCTAGGACTGCTGGCTGGCATTAGCACAAGAACGCTGCGGTATTACGATGAGATCGGGATGCTAAAGCCAGCTAGAATTAACTCCTCTGGCTATCGCATTTACGGGCAAGCGGAAGTGGATAGACTGCAACAAATTCTATTTTACAGGGAGCTTGGCGTCAGCTTGGAGGAAATCAAACTAATCGTGACCGCATCCGCCTTCGACGGAAAAAGCGCGCTGCGTGAGCATCGGCAGAAGCTGCTTGAAAAAAGGCAGCAATTAGATTTGCTAATCGCTAATGTCGATAAAACATTAGCCCAAAACGAAGGGAGAATAACCATGGCAAACAAAGAGAAATTTGAAGGCTTTAAACAACAAATGATCGATGACAACGAAAAGAAATACGGCAAAGAAATTAGAGAAAAGTATGGGGATGAGCAAGTGGATCGCTCCAATCGTGCGATCAAAAATATGACGGAGGAGCAGCATGCAGAGGTTGAAAAATTAGGCGCCGATGTGCTAGGCGTCCTCACTGAGGCTTTTGCTACCGGCGACCCTTCCGGAGAGCTCGCGCAAAAAGCGGCTGATTTGCATCGCCAATGGCTCACCTTTTATTGGGGCCATTACAGCAAAGAAGCGCATGCGAACATTGCCCAAATGTATGTGGATGACGAGAGATTTACCGCATACTACGACAAACATCAGCCTGGCGGCGCGGAATTTTTAAGAGATGCCATTCTTATATACACCGGCATGGACAGCAATAAGGAATAAGCAGAGAAGCAGCACCTCCTCCTCATGAGGAGTGTGCTGCTTCTTTTTTCCCTACTCTCACTCCTGTCCCTATCCCTTGACTGACCCTGCCGTCAATCCGCGGATAAAGCTTTTGGAGCCTATTGCGAACAAGATGAGTACCGGAATTGTACCCAGTGTCAAACCAAGAATTTGAGCCGCCAAGTCGGTTCGATAAGCATCTCCCAGCGCCGTAATTCCAAGCGGTATCGTGTATAGCTCAGGCTTATTCACGATAATTAGCGGGAGCAAATAATTGTTCCAAGACCATAGGAATACAAGAAGCGAGAGCGTTGTAATTGCCGGGTAAATAAAAACAACGACAATTCGGAAAAATACGCCGATATCCGAGCATCCATCTATTCGTGCACTTTCCAGCACCTCAGTCGGAACAGCGCTTTTTATAAACTGTGTCATCCAATAAACGCCAAATGCATTCGCTACCCAAGGCAAAATAAGCGGAAGCAACGTGCCCGACAAGCTGAGATAACGCATCTCAATCACGTAAGCGACGAGCCCGAGCTGGCCGGGAATCATCATCGTAAGCAGAACTGCAGCAAAAATTTTGTTCTTATACTTAAAATTATGCTTGGCAAAAGCGAAGCCTGCAAACGCACTGACCAGTACCGACAATACCGTACTAAACAATGATACGATTATGCTGTTCCAGTAGACAAGATCGAATCGGCTTGCCGCAACCGTCTTCAAATTCTCCAATAGATAAGTACCAGGCAAAAGTACGATTTTTGTAAAAAGATCTTCATTCTGATAGGTTCCCATGATGGTCATGATATAAAAAGGCAGCAGCGCAAATATGGATAGCAGGGCGATTAAGGTTGTCGCCAGCGTCGTTCGCAACGATTGACTCATTCCTGTTCCCCCCTATAAAATCTTGCGCCGATAAACGAAAATAACGCGATGATAATACATAAACCATAAGCTATAGCTGCACCTAGCCCGTACCGGGTCGTGCTGCCATAGGCGGTATCATACATATTCCATACCGTGGTCAAGCAGCATCTATCCGGACCGCCAATGACCGCTGTACTTGAACCCATCCCTGATCCTCCGAGCAGAAGCATAGGTTCCTCCAAAAGCTGAAATCCGCCAATAATGCCTGTTATAACAATAAAGATGGTGACCGGCTTCAGAAGCGGAAGCGTGATGGACATAAACGTTCTATATCCAGATGCTCCGTCCACCTGCGCGGCTTCATTCAAATCCTTCGGTATGTTGGCAAGTCCCGCCAGGTAGAAAATCATCGTATAACCGAAGCCTTTCCAGAACAGCATAACGATAATGACCATTCGGGCGTACAGAGGGTCTCCCAGCCAATAAATGCCCTCATCGATTAGACCAAGATGAAGCAAGATTTTATTAATGAACCCCGCTTGCCAATCAAAGAGAAGATTGAACATAAGCCCAACCGCAACAGGCGTTACGATATAGGGGAGAAAGTTGACTAATTGAAAAAAGCCTTTCCACTTCACCCACCGGCTGTATAGCAGCGAGGCTATGATCAATCCAAAAATGATTTGAAGAGGAAGCGTAAACACTACAAACAGCAGCGTATTGCCAACCGATTTGAAAAAATAGGAATCCGGACTAAACAAAAATATATAATTTTCAAGTCCAACAAACGTTTTCTCGCCAATGCCGTTCCAGCTCGTCAGGCTGACATATAACGAAAACACCATTGGAATAAGGCCGAAAGCCAAATAAAACAAAATGTACGGCGAGAGGAAAAAGTAAGGCACCCATTTTCTTTTTAAAGCAAGCATCGCTTACACTCCTGACTATTTGACATCTTGTAAGAAGAGAAGCGGCCGATATACAGGCCGCTTTTTCATTTTTGTTACCCGAGGCTTACTCCCAAACGATTTGAGGCGCTTTTGCTTTTAGTTCCTTTTGAATCCGATCCATAGCTTGCTGAGTGCCAAACGAGTCATCTTTCGCGAGCGTCTGGAGCACGATATTCATCACTTCATCCAATACTAGGTCATTGATGTTTTCTGGCATGTCCTTCGTGGTCGCAGAGATGTCGACAAAGAACTTGTCTCCAATATCTTGACTGCCGAAGTTTCGCCATGTCCAATTCGTAAAGGACTGATCCTCGTAAGCCTTCTTGTAGTGCGTAAATACGCCATCCTTTTTCTGCGCTTCCGCGCCCTCCTGCGACATCGACGTAAATTCGATCCATTTCCAGGCTAACTCAGCGTTTTTGGCGCCCTTCGGAATGCCGTGCGAGGAACCGCCTCTAATGAATCCTCCGCCAGGAGGTACCATCAGTGCCCAGCGATCATCCTTCTTATCATTAGGACCGATTACATACTGCGGCATCCATACTGGAGACATGGCGAATATGTATTTCTCCCCACCAAATGTTGCGTTCCATGCCGGCGTCCATTGATCAAGCTTATCGATAGTACCCGAATCTCGAAACTTGACCAAATCGTTGACAGTGCTCGTAAGCATAGTCACATTCAGCTTGTCGCCGTCAAAATAGGGTTCGGCGCGCTGTCCTTTCAGCGTTTGATTCACGTCGCCGAGACTAGGGAACATTTTAACCTTGCCGCCGCTTTGCTGCAGCACCTCTTTCCCCTTCTCAATAAATACATCCCAGTTTGTGAAAATTGCTTCCATTTCCTCTGGATTATCCGTACCGAAATATTGTTTAGCGAGCGATTTGATGTATGCAATTCCAGCTACGCTCATATCGTCGGGAATTGCTATAAGATGATCATCTTTAGAAAAGGTCGCAAGATCATAATCGAACAATATCGATTTATCGGCATTATAAGGTGCCGTTTCAAGATTCTCGAGGATGTCCATATCGAAAATTTTCGCCTTTTGACCGCGTTCGATCCTTACGACATCCGGTAATTCACCGCCTGAGGCAATGGTCGTTTGCAGTTTTTTCGAAATGTCCTCTGCGGCAACGTTTACGCGCTTTACTTTGATGTTGGGATATTTCTCGTTAAAAGCTGCCAAAGCGGTAGGATGCTCCGGCTCCCACGTCCATAAAACAAACTCCCCCTTGAAATCGTCATTTCCTTTGACGGTTGCCGTCCCCGTGTTATCGTTTTCTCCAGAGCTCGTATTGTTTGTTGCCCCCTCTTCCTTATTATTGACGGTATTGCCTCCGCCGCACGCTGCTAGCACGCTCACAAGCATCATGATAGAGATCAATAGACTCATTCGTTTGATCCAAATCCGCTTCTGCATCGAATAATCTCTCCTTTGTTCACCTTATAATGTCTGCGCTTTCAATATACATGCGAATGAATGTAAGCGTAAACATTGCTATTCTACACTTTTGGTCGCGATCCTACTTTTCCTCTTGCTTCTATGTCCCTGATGTAAGTTATAATCAATCATACTTAAAAATCCAGCGGAGGTGAGCATGATGAAGATCATATTGGTAGATGACGAACGAATTGCATTGGAGCATGTCAAAAGTCTTCTCCCCTGGGACAGTTATGATTATGAAATTGCTGCATCCGCCTCAAATGGCAGAACCGCTCTTCGTCTTTGCGAGGAGCATCGCCCTCAAATTATGATTGTCGATATTCGCATGCCTGTGATGGACGGACTCGAGTTGATTAGAGCGGTCTCCGAGCGTAAATTAGGCGTTAAATTTATTGTGATGAGTGCCTATGAGGATTTTGAGTATGCAAGGCAAGCCATTGCTATAGGGAGCGTTTCCAGCTATCTCATCAAGCATGAAGTAGACCGGGACAAATTGCTTCTCGAATTAAACAAAGCCAAGGAAAGCTGGGAGAGCGACGAAAAGCAAAGAAGGATTGAGCGCTCCGAGCAGCTTATGAAAGTATTGATGGGAGCAGAGATATTGACCATGTTTCAGGACAGCCAAACTGCGCCTCCTTACGCCATCCTGCTAATCCAAAGAGATTCACCGTTCTCTGCGATTCCTTCACCTTTGGGGAAAACTGTGAGCCTTCAATCTCTCGACTACGCCTCCAACGAAATCAGCTTCTGCTCCGGTCAGTCGGATTGGCAGTTGATCGGCGAATTCCCCCTTAACCGGAACCAATTCATAGCGCTGTTCTCCCAGAAGAATAAAACGATGTCCATGCAGCGCAGATCATTTGAAGACCTTATCCGATCCACTGATTCACATCTCAAGCAGCATTATGACGGAAGCCATTCGTTCTATTACTCATTCCAATGCCATGATTCCTCGCGGCTTCACGACTCCTTTCGCAAAGTCGAGGCTGCTGCTAGGCACGCTGTCTTTAGCGGGGAAAATAGTCACTTATGCGCGGATGAACTTCCGATGCTGCCCATTGACTACGAAACCCATCCAACGGCTATGCCTCGTACGAGATTCTTTGATGAGCTGATTGAGGGGATGAACCAACATGATCCCGCAAAAATTGAGAGCGCTATCAAGCGGAGTTTCAACACTCTCTGCCATCCTCAGTGGGACTTGGCAGGCTTGTACGAGACTATCCATACGCTGACCGGAATTATGAATAAGCGTTTTGCCGCCAAAGGCTTGCCAGAAGCAGATCCGTTCGCATTAGGAGAAGAAAAACCGTTGTATCACTTGGAAGAAATCATGAATAGATTTATCGTCATGATTCAGAGGCTGTGCTCCAATAAAAATGAACTCGATCGATTATCGAGTAAACTGCTTCGGGCACTGCAATATATTCAATCGCATTATCACGAAGATATCAATATTGAAGACGTATCCCGATCAATTGGCATCAGCCCCTCCTATCTTCATCAATTGTGCAAGCGCGAGCTGGGACGTACGTTTCTCGATTACTTAACGGAGTATAGAATTAATCAGGCAAAACGCATTTTGAACCAGGAGGATGCCAAAATGACCGAGGTATCCGCAAGAGTCGGCTATCGTTCGCCCCAGCACTTTAGTCAGGTTTTCAAAAAAACGACGGGTGTGCTCCCCCATCAATACCGGAACGGGGCTCACAGTCTATGAAAAGCCTGCGCTCTGTCATCCTTCAGCGGATCGTTATCGTTGCCACTGTCAGCTTCCTTCTCTCCGCGGCTTTTACTTATTATTATTTTAAAACCATAGTGGTGGAGCAGATGATACATGAGGATAAAACAAAGCTAAGCCAAACCGTTAGGCAGCTTGAATACATGTCGGATGATATCGCTAAGTTTTCATTCTCTCTCATTATTTCCGATCAGCTGCAATCCTTCTTTAAAACCTATGATCAGCTGGATATCTTTGACCAATTTGCTATGCTTCAAGACACATTAGACTATCTCGATGAGAATAAAGGCTTGCGCAAGGAGGTTAGCAGCTTTGCTCTTCTCCTTCCGGACAACCGAGTATTTTGGAGCGAGGCAAGAAACGATCAATACTTTAGCGAGTTATTAAAAGAGGAATGGTATTTGAATCATACCCAGTCGGGACAGCAGCATGCCTTTACCGAGCCGCATGAGATGTTTCTAACCGGCAATACGTCAGAAAAAGGGAAGATCATTAGCTTTATCGTTACGGTAAAAGATATTGAACAGCCGGGCCAAACGATTGGCAAGCTGATCCTTAATCTCGATTATGATAGCTTCGAGTCATTGCTCGACTTTGGCAGTGAGGGCTTCGAAGGTTTTCTATGGCTGAATGACGCTGGTTATTTATTGTATGAGAAAGCTAGCCCATCGCCAGAATTCCCCCTGACCCCTTCACTCCTATTAGCTGCATCGGAGGAAAGGGAAGAAGGGATCTCTTCCATTCATGGAGGTTATATGCTGATCGACCGATTCGAGAGCATCAATTGGAAGCTGGTTACCTTCGTCTCCCAAGCCTCACTTATGGAACGGGGAAAAATCGTGATCTATCTGCTCGGCGTGTTTTCATTAACAAGCACGATTCTGATTCTACTTCTAATGATGCCTGCCATTTTCCGCATTACGAGACCCATTATGCGCTTATATCATGCCATGAATGCCGTATCCAGCGGAAAGCTGCACACCTCGGTGAACATTAAAACTGGTGATGAATTAGAGAAGCTGGGCCTTGGCTTTAATCGCATGACCAACCAACTGCAGGTGCATTTGGAAGAATCTATTCGCCATGAAAAAGATAAACGCGAGCTGGAACTGGAGCTTCTTCTCTCCCAATTGAATCCGCATTTCGTTTACAATACGTTAAATGCCGTCATTTATATGGCCCAGAAGCAAGGGAATGACGATATTGTCCGTATGGTTGGTGCTTTTATAAGGCTTCTGCAGGATGCGGTTAAAATGGATGGGGCCAAAACGTTAATCCCTTTGCGGGAGGAGATTGGATTATTGCGGGATTATATCGCGATTCAATCCTTTCGCTACATTGACATGTTTGAGGTCGCATGGGACATTCAAGATGAGGCTTATGATTGCCTGGTGCCTCGCAACCTTATGCAGCCTTTTGTTGAAAATGCGATTTTCCACGGGATTTGTCCAAAAGAAGAGCTGGGAATACTCCGCATATCAGCATCGCTTGCCAAGAACGCTCTTATCCTGCAGGTTGAGGATGACGGTATTGGCATTGAAGCTCACCAACTGCCGACCATTTGGGAGAAAGGGAATCGTAAGAAAAACTCTGGAGTACGGCATATTGGCTTATCGCATACGCGAAAACGAGTCGAGCATTTATTTGGCGGACAAGCCTCCCTCCGGATGGAAAGCATGCTTGGGCAAGGAACTACGGTTACGGTTGAACTGCCAAAACTTTATGCCCATGCAGATTAAGGTGCAAAAAAAGGACCGTCTGATGGAAGCATACATCTCCTAGCCTTGACGGTCCCGAGCTTTATTCCATTCTTATTTAATTAATCTATAGCGTAGTGTTGCTTGTTATAACGTGTCACCTGGGGGATTCAAAGGCAATATGAGCTTAAACTCACTGCCTACTCCCTTTGTGCTTCGCAGCGTCAGCGTACCGCCAAGCAGCTTTGCAAACTGTTGGCCGATCGAGAGTCCCAGCCCGGTTCCTTCATATTTCCGATTAATGGTGCTGTCCTCTTGCAAAAAGGTATCGAAAATGAGCTGCTGATTATTCTCGTCTATACCGATTCCAGTATCTCGAACCGCGAACGCAACGAAGCCTGCCTCCGGCTCCATCGATACGTGCAAGGTAACGCTGCCGCGATCCGTAAATTTAACGGCATTGCCTATTAAATTACGCAAAATTTGGCTCAAGCGCTGTCCGTCTGATACGAGCAGGGGAGGTACAGCCTCATCTACAATGATCTCAAAGCTCAGCCCCTTGTTAACCGCCATCGGAGCAAGCTGATGATACAGCAGCTGCTTGATATCCTCGATGGATACCTCGCCCCAGACCAGCTCCATTTTGCCTGCTTCCACTTTCGACAGATCCAAAATATCATTAATAATCCGCAGAAGTTCTAAGCTGGAGGTATGAATGATTTCCGCATACTCCAGATTCTCGCTTTGATCCTTGTCCGCCTCATTCTCACGGATAAGCTCAGAGAGAAGAATAATACTGTTTAGCGGCGTTCTGAGCTCATGCGACATATTAGATATAAATTCCGATTTATATTTGGATGATTTTAAAATTTGAACCGCTCGATCTTCTAGCTCCTTATGCGCTTCTTTAAGCTCGTTTGTTTGCTGCATCAGAATGACGTTCTTATTGCGAAGCTCCTCCGCACGCTGCTGCTCTTTATAGAAGTCATAAATAATAAACAAGAAAAAAGCACCCAGCAGCAAAGAAAGCGGCAATGTGTAGGGCATGATTTGCTTCAAATAAATGTCGCGAGAGAGCGCGCCAAAGGTCGCGATACCAAGCACCTGCACAATATTAATTGTCAGCAGAGAGATCGTCGCTTTCAAACGATAGTTCCAAGTCTTCTTCCGCTCATATAGAATAACGAGGCCTGAAGCGGCCAGACCCAATATTGCGATATTAATTGATCCGGTAAGCGCATTAAGCGTTACTCCGTTGACGCAGTACCTGGTTGCGGCAATTCCTAATCCAATTAAGAAGACATGCCAAGGATTTCGAAACATCAGGGAAGCGAAGATAATCGGTACGACACGCAAATCTAGTACGGCACCATCCTTCAGTTGAACGCCAAACTTCATCGCGAGCCAGCCGCAGAAAATAAATATAACGATCATTACGCTGTTCTTGACGATAGTGGGTACTTGCTGGAACAAATTCTTATATAGAAGGTTAAAAAGGTAGGCACAGGTTATAAGGATGCTCATGTTTGTGAAAAAAGTAACGTAAAAATTCATCAATCCGCCTCCCTTAATGACTTTATTGTACACGATAGCTAGCAGCTTTGACAAAAAATAGACCTTGGATCATTCGATCTCAAAGTCGCATTTTGATTATCGGCCAATAAAAAAAAGCCTTGCTAAGCAAGGCTTTTTCCGTTAAAAGTATGCGCGTAGAGGGACTTGAACCCCCACGGTTGCCCGCCAGATCCTAAGTCTGGTGCGTCTGCCAATTCCGCCATACGCGCATGTGAGAAAAAAATGGTGAGTCATGTA
>NZ_JABBYG020000043.1 GCF_012935325.2 Paenibacillus sp. PL91 | reverse complement strand
TATCGTTTTCATTAGCCTTCAAGATAGATTTTACAATATATGGGGTGCTGTTGCCATTAACGTAATCTGCCCGTTAGCGTAATGAAGCAGCCGATTATTGTGGTCGGCTGCTTCCGTGTTTTTATTGAACTATCGTTCCCCGTTTAGCGGAATCCCCCGGAGGCTTGCTACCGTAGTCAGCTTTCGGCTGTTGATGCCGGAGCTTGACCATCTGCTCATAACGCTCGAGAATATTCAGTATTGCCTCCTCGCGTAACTTTTCGAGCCTCTCAGCTGACAGGCGATCGAGTTCCTCTTTTTGCTCCGGGCTGACCTTGTACACTTATTCGAAGCTAGCGTAAGAAAACGCAAAAACGGCCCTGTCGCAAACGATGCGAACAGAGGCCGTTTTTGGTCATTGTTCCACGGAAAAAAAATCACTGCTCAGGACTGAATTTAGTCGAAAACGGACATTTATTTGCGGTCCGTTATGGATCAGCTACTAGCTCTCCTCCAACTACTGGGGGATATAGGTAGTCAGTTCGTCGGCCATTTCCAGTTGGTGCATTCGCTATATCTACCACCGACCTATCCGTACTCGGTACTATTAATCATAGAAATCAACAGTTGCAGTTCCTCCAAAAGCTTTATATACATAAAATTCTGCCCTTTTATTGTCGCCGTCCACAAATCCACCGATACTACGGAAAGCTCCACATGCACCAGCGTATAAGTACACATAACCTACTCTATCATCTGGATTGTCAGGGTCGTCTTCATACAAATTATAATAACCAGAAGGACCAGACGCTAGACAAACCAAAAAGTCTCCCCCAGTAGACTTTGCTATTGCACTAGAATAAGTAAAAGTGGAAGAACCTAAATAATCCCATCCACTGCTTGCAGCAGATACAGTCGAGAATGGAATGGTCGACGCCTCATCACCTGCTGGTTCACTTGCAGCATTTGCTGACGAAAATGGAATAACACATATTAATGCTAAAAACAACGTACTGATCATTTTCAATTTCATTTTGTGCAGAACTTTCAAATTAATTCAACCTCCTAAATTATACTTATTTTCTATCAGATATTTAATTTACCATATTATTCATGTCGAAGTAACCTAACTGATGTCGAAAATATTAAAGCGACAATTGGCATGTCTTCGCTTCCGACTAACGTGATTTTCCCGAATGTGATAAGCGCGGCGAAGGTACTTTCCCTACTTTATACCCATCACTAACACGATGAAAGTCAAAATCAACGGCTAAATGGTTGATTCTTCATCTTCTCATCTGCAAATGCCTGAAGTACCTGTCAGAAGGAAATAAAGTTCTAGACTGAAGAATAAAGTGTTAGACTAGGAAAATAAAGTTGTAGACTGAGAAAATAAAGTATTAGACTACGATGCTTCATTAAACTAACGGGCAGGTTAGTTGTATAAAGGGGTTCAAAAACCATTTAGGTAATATTCACCTAAATGGTTTTTTTTGTTTGATTTTTTTGTACGACTGTACTAAAATAAAAACATGAATAAAAAAAATAAACCAACTAACCAAAAACCAATGTCATTCATCGAAAAAGCCCGTAGAGCTCAAATTGTGGAATGTGCGATTGAGACAATCGCAGAAGTAGGTTACACTCAAGCCTCTTTAGGAGAGATTGCAAAACGTGCGAAAATCAGTAAAGGGGTTATTTCTTATCACTTTGTAAATAAAGAGGAATTATTGGAGCAAGTAGCTATCGAATACTATATGGCTTGGCAATCATATATTGCTCCACGAATAGAAGCTCAAAAATCTCCTAAAGAAATGCTTCAGGTATATATTGAATCCAATCTTACATTCGTAGATGAAAATCGGCAGCATGTTTTCGCTGTTATTGAATTGCTTTCTAATAAGATAACTGCTGATGGTAAACTTCAATTTGCAGCAGACCATGATGAAGCTGTTTTACTTCCAATTGAAAATATTCTCATCCTAGGGATGCAAGAAGGAATATTCCGGGAATTTACCAAACCATCGGCAAGGGTGATGGCGCTAACAATAAGAAATGCCATTGACGGGTTCACCATTGAATTAATGAGAAAGCCTCATTTAGATGTTCAGGAATATACGAGAGAACTGGTTACAATCTTTGATATATCAACTAAGAAGTGATGTGTCACTATGGAGGTTACCAATGTTTTACTATGATGTACTTTGTTATTGTTGTAAAAAAACATTCAGAGCATACGAAGGTTCACTAAAATATAAACAAGCTAAGGAAAGAAAGGATAAGTTTTTTTGTTGCGAAGATTGTGCTGATAAAATACGCATTGAAGCAATTTTGAATTTTATGCGCGGGATTAATCGTTTTTAATTTTGATTTTCTCAATGATTATCGTCAAATATTGCACTAAAACGCCGCGGCAACAATTAAACCGAGCAACTCCGTCTTTACGAATTTTTCTTATGAGGGATTAAGCTTCTGGAAACGTTAGTTCAATGAAACAGCGACAGTCTAGGACTTTATTTTTTCGTCCTTGGCTGTCGCTGTTTCAATTTCTGAGGTAAGTCTAAAACTTATTTTATGAAGTCTGACTATATTACAATTGTGAATCCGCGTGGAATAAAGACACCCAGTCTAATACTTTATTTTCTACCAACAGGAAGCATAATTATGATGATGTCCATATTAATTAATATAAAATTGCCTTAGACAAAAGTCTAAGGCAATTTTACTTTTTCTAGATACTAAGGGTTATATAGCTGATGTTAAAGGAAAATAAAGTATTGGACTAAATGTGCTGATCTCTTGCATATTTTCGAATAACAATCTCATCAGGCTATGTAAAACATGTCTTAGACTGACCAAAAAAAGTAACGGCCGTAGTCATTGTTTAAAAAATAAAGACCTAGACTGACGTTGTTTTGTTGAACTATCGTTCTCCGTTAGCGTAATCAAGCTGAGACAAAGAAGTAACCAGATGCTCGCTCGCATTGGTTATTTTATTTTGATTTTTCAAGAGCTTTCATTAGACTATCTCCAATTTTTTTAGATTCATCTAATAATGACAAAATTATTTGAAAATCGTTCCCAACATAGCCTTGACCTTGATGATTTGTTGAATTCAGAATTAATGATTTTTTATTGTCTGCCAATTCTGCTGATACAAGTAAATGCTCTTTGATAAATTTTGAATATGAACTGTAACCGAGCAGAGAGTGTATCTTTCCCCCCATATCTGGTGTCCAATTAGGTCGCTCAATACATACATTCAGCAATTTAAATAGAGCACTTCCCAATTCAACTGACTCCATCGGACGTTGGAACATTTTTAAATGTATCTGTAGCGGTAGCAGCCCCTATCTCACTATTTGCCATAGCATTCAACATGATTGAACCGTTTTTAATGTTTTTGTAGACACCAACCATATAAACCATCTTATTACCCCCATTAACAATGCATCACGAACAAGTTTAACATTTATTTTAATATTGAAACCTCAGCATATTCAGTTGCTGATTTGAGTTGTTTACTTGATAACCCAACATAAGTCTCATCTAAATCCCCGCCTGTTGTAGCTTTAAAATAAAGTTTGATAAACTTAAAGCTACATACCCTTGATTTTTCGTTAAGGAGACCAAGTATTTTTAAAATAAAGTTTGATAAAATCTGAACTTAACGACGAAGGGCTGCCACCAGGCAGCCCTTTTGTTATTCAACTATCGTTTCCCGATAACGTAATCGTCACTCGATACCCACCCTTTAATTGTCATATATTCAGACGAATTCCTTTTTAGTTATTTTTCAAAATTTACGCTTCCGAATCCATGAGACCGATGAATTCCCGGATCGACTGTCGTCTATATAAACGAAGGCATAAATGAACACAAACTAATTTGACGAAGAGGTGTTTTGAAAATGGCATTAACGTCCGCATTCACGAGCTTCAACCTGCCTGTAAAAAATGTGGAACAATCGAAAGCGTTCTTCACCGGACTCGGATTCGAGCTCAACCAGCAATCCCCCGAGAACGAGAATTCGGTAGCCATCGTGATCGGCGACAACCTGCAGGTCATGCTGATCAATCAAGCATTCTTTAATACGCTCACGGAGAAGGAATCCGTCGATACGAGCAAGTATGCGCAGATGACGATCGCATTGGCCTTCGAGAGCCGGGAAAAGGTCGATGAAATCGTGAATACCGCGGTCTCCTTGGGCGGGAAATTGCACGCTGAACCTGAAGATCATGGGTCCATGTATCATTGGGGCTTCGTGGACTTGGACGGTCATCTGTGGGCCATTAACTACATGAACATGGATGCGGTACAAGGTTAAGGCAAACGGAGAGCACGCTCCTACTAGGGTTCAAAAAGAAAGACGCCGGGCATCTTCCCCGGCGTCTTCTTCGCGATGATTAGTTTTGTTCGGTAAAGGCTTTGAAATTGTCCACGATCGCTTGCCAGCCTGCTTGCTGGAACTCGACGGGATTGGAGCTTTCCGCGTCGAACGTTTCAATGACCTTCGTCTCATTCCCTTGATAGACGAAAGCAATATCCACTCTTCTTCCGTCTTCCATGGTGTAGCCGATCGCCTCATGCCGATTCACGACATCGTAGACGCCGCCAAAATCAAAGCCCATGCTGCCATCCTTCGCTTCCATCCGTGTCAGAAACTTGCCGCCGACCCGCAGATCGTTTTCGGCTCTCGGCGCATGCCCGTCCTCGGACGCTTGATTCCACTTCGTGATGTGATCCGGCTCGGTCCAATAGCGCCATACCTTCTCGACAGGGGCTTGAATGACGGATTGCACGGTTACTTTCGTCGGTTTACTCGTTTCCATTTTAAATAGACACCTTTCTCATGATATTCGTCGTTTGGTTATTCTCAATGATATAGACGTAAGCCAATGACGAAATTCATTGGTCAATTCGCTCAGGCAGCCCAAATCGCGAAAATAATGGCGTATGAATGAAGTTTTGAACGTGCAGGATTTGATTTTCTTTGGTTTCGATGACGTGGATGCCCCAGGGTACCAGGCCAGAGCCCTCTTTGCCCGGCATATACTGGGCCAACGCCGGATAACCGCCATTCACCGTAATGGGCACAAATCGCGAACCTTCGCAATGCCAGCGAGTAAGCGAATAGAAGGCGGACAAATCTTCCTTGCCGCGGATCCACATCTCGAAGGGCGGCATCGACATGCAGCCTTCCTCGTGGAACAACGCGACGAGCGCAGCAATATCGAATTGCTCGAAGGCCTCCACATACCGGGACAGCAGTTGCTGCTCCGGTTGAACGTCCATGCTGCTGAGTTCATCCGAGCGAAGCTGCGCCCGGCCCATCGTCTCTCGGGCTCTTTGCAAGGCGCTGTTCACCGCTGCCGGCGACATCGCCAACGTTTCCGCGATCTGCTTGGAGGACCATTCAAATACATCCTTCAAAATGAGTACCGCGCGCTGCCGCGGAGGCAAGGTCTGCAGGAGAGCGATGAAGCACAGTTGAAGGGTATCTCTGCGTACGAGCAGATCCTCCGGATTGCCCCCAAAGTCGGGAGACGGCCAGATCCAGGCAGAGTCCGGCAGCGTGTCGCGCGGCTCGACGATGGCGACGGCCGGGTCGAACAGGTCAACGGGAAGCGCGCGGCGTTTGGATTGTCTCAGCTTGTCCAAGCACAGGTTGGAGGCAATCCGATAGACCCAAGTTTTGAACGAGGAATCCTGTCTGAACATGCCCCAGCTCTGCCAGACCCGAATACTCGTCTCCTGAACGGCATCGTCCGCATCGTCCATGGAGCCTAGCATTCGGTAACAGAACGAGGTTAAGCCCGGCTTCAAGCTTGCAAATAATGGTTCGTCAAATGCGGTCTCGTTCATCGCGGCCTCCCTTAACTATCTCCCCGAAGGGTTGTACCTTCATTATATGCAATGAAGCGGACAGCCTCAATCCGAATAAATAGGCAGGATTTAGTACTCATGGATAAAAATTCAGCACGATCGTACTAATAATTCAATAACCAATAAATTAACCCTTATCTATACTTTAGAAATAATTCGCAATACCTCACGCCAGGACCTGAATACTGGAGCTATCCTGCACGTTAGCTTAATGACCAGCTGTATTTCCTGTGAAGAGAAGTACAAGGAGTGCCTTTATAACAATAAGGCAATAATACCGCCTATTCCTGCAAGCGTACACATCGTTCCACCAAAACGAATTGAACCAATATATAAAGATGAGGGCTCCGTAGCGTCATTTGATTTCCACATTTCAGTCATTGACCAGATTAATGTAGGTTTAATCAACATTAAAATTCCAACGAACACAAGAAGAAAATATAATACAAACATTTTTAGCCTCCTATTTCTTTGGGGCCCAAACATAAGAAGCATACTAAACAAAATCATAAAATTCCCCCAAACTTTTCATCTTATAAGTATACATTCATGAATAGCTAAGCTCTTAGGAATATTGGCGCCTTTGTTGCCGGCGCCATGGTACTGTTTTGTTCGCATTAAGCTATAGTTCCCCGTCAGTTCAACATGCTGGTGTCTGGTTTCTTAATCCAGTAATTCGAGTTGCAGAACGACCTCGTCTAATGGTCTAGAAGCGTCAACCTCAGTAGTTGCTGTAGCCCTTAATAGGGGTTCGACTTCAGCGAGATGATATAAGATACGCTCTCGCTCTTCGGGGTTTTTCCCGTAGTTGTTGTTCTCCCGGCCAGCTATCCGTGCGAGTATTACATCGGCAGGCGCGCTAAGCAAAACCACATGATCGAAGAATGGGTAGAACTTTCCCTGATTTGACTTGCAACCAGCAACGAAGAGTTTACCTTCCTGGTGATTGGTCAGAAGTTCAATAATTGCCTCTTCACGCCAGACCCAGTCGGTGGAGCCGTCTGGAAAATGCACCCAACGGCTCCATACATCGCTGTCGGTATCCACAACGCGGTGACCTCGTTCACCAAGTTTCTCCAAGGCTGTCGACTTTCCAGTTCCGGACATTCCAGTGACCAGTATTCTCAGCATTTTCCCTCCTAATTCACCTGCAAACAATATAAGAATGCTCGCAATTATTATTCTTTTAAGTATTCTCGAAATCATTGTACTGTCCTGCCTGTTTTTATTGCACTATCGTTACCCGTTAGTTGAATGATTGTAGATTCTGCTCAGCTAGAACGCTCTTGCTATTTCCCAGTTACAATATACTCCTCCATATTTTTTAGAATATAGGTTCATAAGCTCACTCTGATAATTAATAAGCGCCAGCGCCTCTGTCTTTGTAACTTGATAAACGGAAGTATCCTGATCTTTGCTTTGAAGCCTTAACGTGAATCCCGTTCCCCCGATTTCCTCTTCGAACTGTTTGCTCTGGTCATTTGGTATCTCAAGCAAGTGCGAAATATGACAAGTGTTATTACTATATAGATTAATGTCAGTTGATTGCACTTTTAGCTCATTGGCATATTGACGTGCTGACCGCTCTGTCTCTGTCTCGAAAACACCTGCGAGCCCTTCTTCAAAAACATTGTCTATATGTATACGATCATAATCAAGGATCCAACTGCGGTACTGGTGATACAATGGCAGTAAGCTTTCTTTACTCACCCCATATACATCACAACCACGGTCATCGTAAATATACAACAAGATTTGTTTGGTTGAATTAAATAGCATTACGTTGCCGTGTACGCGCGGTTTCCTGCCAAAATCCTGATTAGCAAGAGCAGTCAGCAGGTATGACATTCGTATGTCTTCGAACTTTACTCGAACTCGATACTCGCTGGTTACCATTTGTTCATCGTCTTCATATTCGTAGGGAATCACTTGGTGTTCTAGATGTTTTACTGTTTGTTTTGTTTTAAAAAAACGGTGCATATCAAGTTTTTCGTGCTTACTTTTTTCATTCAAGTAGCTAATGCGATTGATCACATGAACTTCGTCATTTTTTGAAAAGAGAAAGTTACAAATGCTGTTCGAGCGTTTCATTACCTCATTAACGTATGCTTTTTCCTCAAGACCAACTGGTCCAAGTTCAAATCTTATCCAGTATTTTTGCTTGAACATATTATTAACTACACTGGTTTTCATATGCTGCCTTTCATTAACACGTAATTTTTTGTAAACTTGTTAACTGTTCGTGTTTCCATGAACCTCTTAGGTATCAAGCTTATTGCAAATTTTACGGAGTGTAGGGCTAACACTTGGAGCCCCTGCGCTTTTGAACTATAGTTTCCCGTTAGCGTAATGGAGTTGTTCTACTTCAGATGATGTTTAGTTGCATATAAAACAGTAATCTTATTGAATGAATATTTATACTCATTGGGAATAAATTCAGCTGCACTCAGGTATTTCTGGATTAATACTTCTGCTTTTGTATTGTATGAAATAAACCTTAAAAGATATTGCAGCCCCATAATAAAAATATCATTGTTACACTTGCCTGCAAGTATTTTTTTGTATTCCTTCTCAAGGTAACTCGTTACCAGTTCAAATGCTCGTTCATCGCCACTGTCCGAAATTGCCCAAATCGCATAGCCTTTCTTTGTACCTTTTTGATTATATATTGATATATAATAATCAGTCTCAGAAACACCAGCTATATGTGAGATAGTAAGTAAGGAACAATCCTTTATATCCTGCATTGGGTAATCGTACAGGCTTTTGAGCGCTGAAATACTCTTTTGTGTACCTACATCCCTTAAAGCGAGTATTGCATAATAAATCGAGTGCTTGTTTTTTCTTTCCTCAAGTATTTGAATTAGTGCCTCTTCACTGGTATGGTCAACTCTAGGCTTCTTAAAATACTCTTGAATAGCTTTCTGAAGTGACTCTGAATTTGGGAAAGGCATGTTCTATCCTCCTATTATTAGAATGTCATTCAATTTTGCTATAGGGTGGTAAGTAAGTTCTACGCTCGGGTATTTTTCCTTCATTTATCTTCGCAGACAATAGCACGAATGTTTACAGGAAATATTTCCATGTCACTACACAATACTGCCGGTTAGCTCTCTTGGCGGCCGTTTCATACCAGCAGCTTCGTTCTGGTGATTGTTAAACTATAGTACCCGTTAGCGTAACCTTTAAAAGGATTTATCCTCCAGTCAAGATCCTCAACTCTCGTTATCCGCCCTCTTTCAAGGTTCAGTGTGAACATTTGTTGCATACCATTGACCTTTCTTCAATTTTATCGTCAAAGTAACAGGTTCTTCAAAGCCAAAGTCTCCTGGAGTGTACCGCTGTTTTACCCAAACTTTTGCATAACCAAAAAAATGTAAAGAAAATGGAGTCCCAATTCCATGGGATTTAGGTTTGTAAGTATAATTAGGGAAGTTAAATGCCGTTGTAAAAATTAATGCCTCGTCCAAATGGATAAGTAAGCTCATCTGTTATCCAATTCCTTGATCTACCGATTTCTTCTAACATCAATTGCGCATTTCTTTTCTCTATATAAGCAAACCCTTATTCTAATCGTTCATAGCGTATTTGAAATAAACATATATCACACCAAAAAATAAGACTTTTTTCAATATTTTTTACAAGTAACTCTGGTACTAAATCAGTCATTTCTTCACATCCCTTTCGATTCTACTGCCCGTTAGAATTCCTGTAAAACGAATAATTTGGAGTTTGAATAAAAACGAGCGCCTCTGTACGATGGGAGTACGCAACGGGTCAAAAGCCCTTAAAATCCACATCAGGAGGTCGCTCTATCATGAAGTTTAAGGCACAAGACAAGCAAAATCAACTCATTGAAAACATTACCGTTCATCATTTAGTCATCGGCGTAGATATCGCCCAAGAGGCCCATGTAGCCCGCGCTGTCAGTTTTCGCGGGATTGCTTTGGGAACTCCACTCGCGTTCGGTAACCATCGTGAAGGGTTCAATCTCTTCGTATGCTGGATCCAAGATCTACTCAAATCCTACAAACTTAGCAGCGTCATAGTTGGCATGGAACCCACTGGCCACTACTGGTTCAGCCTAGCACGTTGGCTTCTCGATCAAGGTATCGATCCCGTTCTGGTTAATCCTCATCTCGTCAAAAAGAACAAGGAAAACCGGGATAATACACCGTCTAAAAGTGACCATAAAGATGCTCTTGTCATTGCAGACATGGTCAAAAACGGGTACTACTCCCCTGTTCGTTTTCATCCTGAAGCTTTCGAGGAACTGCGTATTCTAATGGCTAATCGAGAAACGGTTACCAAGCGACTCAACGCTGCGGTTAATCAGATTCATCGCTGGGTAGACATTGTCTTTCCTGAACTTCGTCAGGTCTTTAAAATCCTTACCTGCACTAGTGCAATCGCAACACTCAGGCTCTTCCCTTTACCGAAAGATATCAGTCGGTTAAACATAGAACAGGTTCTTGACGGTTGGAAGCAATTTGTGAAGCGCCATGCTGGAGTTAAACGCGCTGAACTACTCATTTCACTTGCAAAATCCAGTGTGGGCACCGCTCAGGCACTCCACGCTTACAAGCTTCATCTTGGGCAATTACTCGAAGAATTTGACCTGGCCCAACGCCAACTTGAACAAATTAAACACGAGCTCCAACTCATTCTTGAGCGTATTCCTTATGCACAGAAACTCCTTGAAATACGTGGCATCAATGTAACGAATCTAGCTGGTGTACTCGGTGAGGCTGGTGATCTAAGTGGATATACGCACGGAAATGCTTTGCTTCGTCATGCCGGGTTAAATCTAGCTGAAGCTAGTTCAGGGAAGTGGCGAGGAAAGATGGTGCTCAGCAAACGGGGCCGTCCACGTTTACGACATTTTCTTTATCTCATGACGATGAGTATGATCATGACAAATCCGGAAATTCGGGCATCACATCGTTACAATGTAGAGGAAAAGAATCTGAAGAAGATGAAATCCATCATGAAATTAATTGGTAAAGTAGCGCGAATGCTAATCGCATTGGCTAAAAACAGTACCGCTTACGAACCGATTAAGGTATTCCCACAAGCAGCATAAAACCAATCGATCCTCATCAGCTCATGCATTCGCAGGATGACAAGAAGCACGGAGTATCGGGAGATGTTACGCAAAAGGGCTCGGACCCATTCCGTTAGAAAGACCGACCTCCACCCCTTAGTTAAGTTGTGACGAAGGAATGAAAGGGCTATGACCCGTTGAGACATGGGAGCGAGAATCACTAGGGCGAAGTGGAGACGTGCACATTATGGAACAATATGGGTGATTCCTATTCATCCTTTATTTCCGCATGCCCAGTTCTCCATCCCGCTACCACCGGCTCCACCATCATCCATTTCTTCAATTTAACTAGAGGATGAAATCCTGCGAATTCATGAGTCTGAGTGAGGAATCTGAATCATTTCGAGGGAGTTTAATGAATCTCTATTGAATAATTAATCGAGACCACTCCTGGTTAACTACGGAACGAAGGAGTACCCCAAGTACCCGAAGAAGAACTTCGGCTCGTGCTCCTATTTTGTATCCTCCCTTAGTTGAACGGAAAAAAGTATCTTTATATACTAAAAGTGAGACCTTTACATCTAAAGTAATCT
>NZ_JABBYG020000042.1 GCF_012935325.2 Paenibacillus sp. PL91 | reverse complement strand
AACGTACAAAACGGATGCGGTGCCCAAGACTACTTGGCTTCAATCGATCAGAATGCTTAGCTAGGTATTCCTTAAGCAGATTCAGAGTTATTTCAGAAATATTTAGATCTCCGAAATTCGTATCCAGCATATTAAGCTGCAGGGCATAAGCTTTTATTGTGTTTGGACTAAACCCTTGGATTCGCTTGTCCGCCTCATAATGACGCCAAAGTTCACTTAAATTCATAATATAACCTCCTATTAGAGCAATTAATTCTAGTTTGCTTCTAATAGAAGGTTTTAGACCGATTGGTTCAACTAGCGTTACCCGTTAGCTTAATGCATTTGTCCGTTATTTAAGCTACTGTTCTGATTCAATCATTTCCCATAACGAATCCTGCGACACATTAATGTATTTCAGTTGCTTCATAACATAGACGAAATCAGGCTTCCTATTGATCATACACATTCCTAAGTCCAAGATTCGCAGGTGCTTATGCTTAATGCTAACAGACGATCCAATTCCTGATGAGCCTTTAATACTCCAAAAATAGCCCTGTAATTCGATCCATCAGTTCAATTGCATCTTCCTCAGTCACATCAATACCATACATATGTTCATGCACAACCGAGTAAAGGTAGTCTCCGCCACCTTCTTTCAAGAAACACAAGTCTTCCGGCAGGCTAGGATAAATCCAATCCGACAGGCGGTTTGCCATTTGCTTCAGTAGATTCCCGCTTTCTTCGCAGCATCTATAAAAATAGTAGGTTCCTGCGGTGTAAAAGGCATAACTGCGATAGGTATTTCTTATTTGTGTAAATTCATCCATATTATCGCCTTGGATTACGATTGTCTTGATCAGGTAAGGATCCAGCGCTTCCAATACGCTTGTGTAATGGCCCTGTACCACATCAGCCGAAATTCCCCCCCTAAGCACAAAACATTCCGAGTTCCATATCGCCAAATCTATTACCTGCTCGTAAGCTTCGCCTTTAGGGTCTGTATACATTCTCATCCCATAAGTCTCCTTTCCCATTCGAAGTACATAATATTCCTATTGGTAAGATACCATAAATTGGAACTATCTTTCCCGTTAGCTTAATAAAATGAGCAGGCCTCCGCAGCGCCTGCTCATCCATTTGTTTTATTCAACTATCGTTTCCCGTTAGTTCAATGAACAATTTTCTGACCAATTATAAAAAACTAATTACCTTTCAGATAGAATCTTCTTTATGCTTACCAATTGAACGCAGAGACATAACACTTCAATGGCTGTTTCCAGCTCTTTAACTGATGGAAAAGTAGGGGCTATACGTATATTTCGATTCCTTGGATCTTTTCCATAAGGAAATGTAGCCCCTGCCTTAGTCAATGTGACACCGACTTCTGCTGCCATATTTACTACGTCTTTAGCACAACCGTCTAATGTATTAAGGCTAATGAAATAACCCCCGTTCGGTTTATTCCATGACGCAATATTTTTTCCACTTAACTCTGATTCAAGCTTATTTAATACCATATCAAATTTGGGTTCTATTATAGCTGCGTGCTTTTCCATATGAACTTTTAAATTATCAATATTTTTTAGAAAACGAACATGTCGAAGTTGGTTGATCTTGTCGGGGCCAATTGTCTGGATAGAAATCTGCTTCCGTATAAAATTCAAGTTCTCCTCGCTGGATGCTAACACTGCAATGCCAGAACCAGGAAAAGTAATCTTAGAGGTAGAACTGAACATATAAACACGGTCAGGATTTCCTGCTGCCTTACAGGCCGCAAGTATATTTTTCAACTGATCGGGTTTAGTTAAATGGTGAACAGTATAGGCATCATCCCAAAAAATTCTAAAGTCCCTTGCTTTAGTATTCATGTGAGCAAGTCTATATACCGTCTCTTCCGAGTATGTGATTCCGTCAGGGTTACTGTATTTAGGAACACACCATATTCCTTTAATAGAATCATCTTCACTGACAAGCTTTTCGATCGTATCCATATCTGGTCCATTCTGCAACATGTCTACTACGATCATCTCTATATTTAAGAGCTCACATATGGCAAAATGCCTGTCATAACCTGGACTGGGGCACAAAAATTTTATAGCTGGAAGCTTCCCCCATTGCGATCCGCTACCGTAAACACCATGAAGCATCGCTCTGGATATAGTATCATACATCATATTAAGGCTTGAATTGCCACCAATAATGATTTCGTTTGTGCTAACCTCAAGAATTTGAGAAAATAATTCTTTTGCTTCAGGAATTCCGTCAATACCTCCGTAATTGCGACAATCCGAACCATCCTTTGCCTTTAAGTGATCATCAGATATCAAGATATCGAGCATTTCAGTGGAAAGATCAAGTTGTTCAGGACATGGTTTGCCTCTAGACATATCCAATATCATGTTCTGATTCTTATACTCATCGTATCTTTCTTTTATGATCAGATAATGTTTGTTCAATTCGTTTACATCTTCACTGATGTAATCAGTATGATTTTCCATTCCCATACTCTCCTATCAAAGAATTTTTTGATAAAATTATACCATATCTGTTGAAGATAACTGTCCGTTAGCTTAATAAGATGAGCAGGTCACCGTAGCGCCTGCTCTTCATGTGTGTTATTCAACTATCGTTCCCCGTTAGCTTAATCGGGGAATTTATAATTGTTCATTTATATAACAAATCACAAATTTCCTCTAACTTTAGACCGCGTGATCCTTTAACTAAGATAACATCATTTTTTTTTATTATTCGGTTACATTCAGATACAAGATCTTCTTTTGAGGTAAAATGCTTCACTACTCCTTCTAACTCTGAACCACTAAGTGTATCAGATATAATTCTGCTTAAATTACCAATAGTAAATACGGAGTGTATTTTTGATGTATCAATACTTTTAGCTATTTCTTCATGAAATTCAATTTCTTTATCTCCCAATTCCAACATGTCACCTAAAACCAAAACCTTTTTATTAAAACCATCTAGATTAGAAATTGTCTCTATTGCTGCTTTCATCGAAACAGGGCTTGCATTCCATGCATCGTTAATAATTAAGAATCCTTTAGGGCTGGGGATCCGTTCCATTCTCATTCCAGTGACCTCTAAATTAGTAAGTCCAGACTGAATATCCTGTTGATTGATTTGAAATCGATCTGCCAAAGCAATCGCAGCAAGAACGTTTAATATGTTATGCCTTCCAAGTAAAGGCACAGAAAATTCATCAGTATACCTGTTCAATGTAAAAGAAAGGCTAGATTGATTCTGGTCCATTGTTAGTGGAAAGTAATCATTGGTATGAGATTCTCCAAATCGAACAACCGACGTTGTTTCAGGGAGCGTCCTTTCCGTGAGTGCCTGAGTGAGTAATGGTTCATCCCCATTGATAATAATTGATCCATTAGGGCTTAAACCTTCAAGTAATTCTAACTTGGCTAAAGCAATTCCCTCCCTCGATCCAAGACTCGACAGGTGTGATACACCAATCATTGTAATTACTCCAAAATCGGGCTTCGCAATCTCAGATAGGACTTTCATTTCTCCTACATTACTCATTCCCATTTCTAAAACAACAATCTCTGTATCTTCTCCAACTTCTAATAACGTTAAGGGGAGACCATACTCTCCATTTAAGTTCCCATATGTTTTTTGAACTATATATTTTGTACTTAATATTGAAGTTACAATATCTTTAACTGTGGTTTTTCCATTACTCCCTGTTACTCCAATTACTTTACAGTTTAATTGCTCTCGATAGGATTGCGCGATATTTTGTAAAGCCTTTAACGTATCATCTACAATTATGAGTGGTAAACCTTCTGGAGGTGGTAAATGGTCTGCTTGCCACAAAGAAGCGACCGCTCCATTATCAAATGCCTGCTTTACATATTTGTGGCCATCATCGATTCTCACTATTGGGACAAATAAATTACCTTTCTTTAGTGTTCTCGAGTCGATTGATACCCCCTGGATGTTTATAATTTCAGGAGATTTTAAAGATGCAGTTACTCCATTTCCTTCAATCATTGATAATATTTCCTCAATTGAACGCTTGATCACATAATCCCCCCTTTAGGTCCTTCATAATATATTATGGCACAATATTCTGTAAAATTTCACCAAGTTCGTTGTCGACGTTATTGTGCTAAACTGCCAGTTAGCGTAATGAAGCAGCCGATCATTATGGTCGGCTGCTTCCGTGTTTTTGTTGAACTACCATGCCCCGTTAGCGCAACAAAGTGTTGCCATCATGGCAGATCTTTGTACTCAAGTTAATGACTACACACCAAACTGTAATAAAAGATGGTCTAGATGCTTATAGTCACGCTTGCTCAACAATTTGTGTTATTCGGCTGTCGCCGTGTCCAATTAGATTAACGTAACCTTTTAATGAACTTGCGTCTATAAGTTGTAGAAATTAAATCTAATTTTTAGAATGGGAGGGAAAATTCGTAAATGAATAAAAAATTAATTCTTACCGTTTTGTGTACTCTTCTGTCGGTAAGTTTGATTTTCGGAGTAGCTTACGCAAGCGGTGCAATAAAAATAGTTGTAAATGGTAAAACCGTTGCATCGGATGTAGCACCAAGAATGATTAACAATCGGGTTATGGTACCAATCAGTTTTATTTCCAAGGCTCTATGTGCAGATGTCACTTAGGATCAAAAAACGCAGACAGTTGGAGTAAAGAGTTTTGGAATCACGCCTTTGATTGTTTAGAAAGATGATATTTCGACTTTGAGTTTCCTTTTTTAAACACAAATGGGTAATCACTTCTTGATTGCAACTAACGATATTTAGACACCTCCGTAGGTTTTCAATTAGGGAATCTGATCACTATATTATATCATTTTTGTTTTGCAAAGAATTTTTGACCAATACTTTCGTCAGCACATTCTGTTAGAATATACTTTCCCTCATTCAATATTGGCCCTGAACAAGTGGTTTGTAATTTCTCTTTTTTTCCATTTTCATCAGAACTACTATCATAGGAATAATTAATACTCTTTTCATTAAAACTAAGTTTATGAAAAATTAGATCGCCTTCATCTGTATATTTTGCTATTTTGACATCCGCACTTTTACCATTTTCTAAATCACTGATAAATCCCTCCAATAGTTCATAGTTCTGAATATTCGAATTAACATATACTACATATCCCTTTTTTGCAGCATCTTTTGAATTCAAAGTTTTTGCACAACCAACTGTTGTGATAATAAGCGAAATTAGCAATACAACTTTTAATAAATTCATAAAAATGCTCCTTTTTTAAAGTATTTAAAATTTAAAATGAGATAGAACGCTTAAGAATCAACTTAAACGTTCTATCTCTGATTTTATTTCACTATTAGTTCTGAGACAGATTTCACACTAGATAACTTACCCTTCTTGTGTTCATTTGGCTTTATTAAACCAGTTGTTTTGTCAATATCAAATTTCCCTTGAAAAACACCAGAAACAACAAATCCGCCCTGAGCTTCGATAATAGGTCCTTCATACTTCTTTAGAAAGACAATTGCTTTATCTCCAGCTTTTAATACAGGAGAATCATCAAACTGATACTCTATATCCTCTAGTATACCACCTGTTTCTAGAATTTTCACACCAGGTGTATTATTGCCCTTATATACTTTAGTGACCTTTGAGTTTGAAAGTGTGGAAACAATATCTTTAAATTCGAAAGAATTTGAACTATTCACCACTATTTCATAAATTGCATAATTCTTCAACAGAAGTGTAGCTAACCGCTAAATCACCATGGTAGGAAACCACATCATGTTCTTTGGTTTTAGCATTTGAGTTTACAGCATTGTTAATAAAGATATAACCCACTAGAACTGCTAACATAATAACTAAGGAAATTTTACTTCCCTTTTTTCTTAATATTGTATTCATACTCCTACTGTAGCTTTATAATAAAGTTTGATAATTTCAAATCTACATACCCTTGGTTTTTCGTTAAGGAGACCAAGTATTTTTAAAATAAAGTTTGATAAAAACTGAACTTAACGATAGCTTAATTACTTGTAGCTACTCATTACAGTTTCTAACCTCTTCCGAGGCACTTAACTCGAAGAGGAGCCCACCTGAGTACACTTCGCCACTTGCTCGGCGAGACTTGCGATGGTACGTTCAAAAATCGCCTTATCATTGAGCGCTCTAGCGAGAGTTAACCGCCCTGAATCCCGCCAATCGCTTCCTCCGAAATTGCAGTAGCGGTTTCAATTGACACTCCCGCACGAACAAGTGCTGCACATAAAGCGTTGATCCATCTTTTGAAATATTGACAAACCATCGCAGCATACCTGTCCCGAGTCTCGTCGAGAGCAAAAGCACCTACGAGACAAATCCGTTGGCCCGATTGAAAATAAGCATCGACCTCGCGCCACATTTTTTGAATAGCCATATGGGGTTCGTCTCGTTAGAGCGGCTCAAACACGTTGCATTCGAACCACATATCTACGTGTACGAGGATCTCGGCGGCCATTTCCTCTTTTCCTCCGGGAAAGAAATAACCGATCGGTTTATACTTGCAAGTAATGTAAGATAATTAGTTACACTTAAAAGCTAACTTTAATGATTTCTATAATACATGACTCGGTGGTACTTTGATTTCGCTAATCTGCCATTAGATTCATGGAAAGTAGTAAAGATGCCTAAATAATTTAATGTATATCTAATCGGAGATCGGTACAAGTTCTTGTCCTACGACAGGTTTGTACATTGACACCAAGTTTTTTACCAAAATGTCACCTACACTCCTTCATAACTAGTCAGCATTTATACTTTCTACGTTAGTTGAAACAACAAGAACCAATCATGTCGATTTGCTATTCAGTTAAGCTTAAGGTTCTATCTTGTCGAAAATTGAAAAAGGAACAGGCGTTAACCCGTTCCTGAGAGTTATTTATGCAGTCATGCAAAGTTCCTTAGTGAGCTTTAGGTGAATTATCTCCGCTAAAGTAGCCGGAAATTCAATGAGAAATGGTACTATTTCCATTTTAAACTACTCCTTGATGCGTTGAACGATCCTCCTCATTAGAACTCAAAGATTAACCAAGAAATCGCTACTGGCGAATATTAAGTATCCCCGTCCCTATCCAATTTCCCAGGTAACCGATAAGTTTCGACGTAAACTTTTGAATCTTATAAACAACTTATTGGTTGTCAAATAAGACCTCTGCGGTTAGTTGGATATGTGCTCTAAAGATCTGTGTAGCACGTTCACCATCGCGGCTAAGAACGGCATCCGTTAATGCCTTATGTTCAGCGACTCCATCGCGAACTTGCTGTTTCAGGGGTGAACAATGTCGATAAAATTCGCTCAAATCCCAAAGGTTGCTGCAGATATCCAAGAGAACGGGATTAGGGCATGCGGCAATAAGCTCGTAATGAAATTGACGATGAATCTCAGACCATTCTTCGCGGACGACAAGCTTTTCATTCACTTCCTTGTACTCAGCCGTTTGCGATAGCTTGTGATGCAAGGCAATTACATTGGATTCCCATGTGAGATCACCATAGGCGATGGATAGGCGTAAAGCTTCAGATTCATTGATTAACCTCGCTTGCACGATGTTGTTCAGTTCTTCTTCCGACGCCGTCTTTACTGAAAATCCGTGGTTAGGATTTTGCTGTACCAGACCCTGAGTCGCCAATCGCGTCAACGCTTCGCGAACAACGGCAACTGAGACTTCGAAACCTTTAGCTAATTCCGAAACTTTTAATGGAGAGCCTGGTTCATATTGTCCAGTCAAAATATCGGATTGTAGTTTCTTCCTGACATTCTCGCTTAAGGTGGACGAACCATTCCTTTTGGCCATGAAGCAGCACCTTCCTTCATGCACATTATAATTATACGTAATTGTATTTAGATAGTTTACACCGATATCAATAAAAAACAAACATTAAATTCGATAATAAATTATTAAAACGATTATCATTTACAGAATCGATTATTTAATGTATTATCGAAAATGAAAATAAAAGGAGGTAATTTACAATGAACAACAATCCATTTTCCAAATTGCCAGAAGTAGCAGTCTTTCATTTGGAGAGCAATGACATTGTGGAGGGACATCCTCTACCGGCCCAGCATTATTCGGAGATGTCAACACTAGAGGGAAGTAAAGATCTCTCGCCCCATTTGAAGTGGTCGGGTGCACCCGACGGGACAAAGAGTTTTGTCGTAACTGCATATGATCCGGACGCCCCAACTGGATCGGGGTTGTGGCACTGGGCCGTTATCAATATCCCTGCCAGCGTTACCGAGCTACCCACAGGCGCAGGCGACGAGCATTCCAGCGGTTTGCCTCAAGGCTCCCTGCAACTACCGAATGATTTGAGACTCGAACGCTTTATCGGTGCGGCGCCTCCTGCGGGACACGGTCCTCATCGATATTATTTTGTTGTTCATGCGCTGGACGTCGAAAATATCAGTGTCGCCCCTAATTCCACGCCAGCTCTCCTTGGATTCACCATGCTGAGTCATATGCTGGGGAGAGCGGTTCTCATGGCAACAGGGGAAATCAAGTAAACCAAGATGTTGAAGCATACCATCATTTGCGGCTGTGGGAGCAAGATTAAAAATAAAGTGAAATTTAAAATATATCCAGAAAAACTGAAAAGTCCTCTTAATTGAGGACTTTCAGTAAATTAGCGTTGAGCATCTCTGCCAGCGAAGTATTTAAAACATTACCTTGTCGGCTTAATCAGGTGAAACATTTATCATCAAAGGAATCCAGGCTCGTTATTTCATCAATACAGTTTTATCCTATAGAAATGAGGCATTCCAATGCAAACCAATCATAGCGTTCAAAGTAATAAAGGAGAGTTATTACTTGGTTTACTTGTCTTTACACTCATAATATCCGTCATGAATGCAACCATGTTTAATATTGTACTCCCTAATATCAGTAAACAATTTCAAATTTCTTCATCGCAAGCGAGTTGGATCATCACAGGCTATATGATTGTGTACGCAATTGGCTCGGTAACTTACGGTAAATTGACAGACAGATACAGCTTGAAGAATTTGTTGACGTTTGGTCTACTACTTTTTGCAATTGGGTCTGTCATCGGCTTAGGGGCTAGTGAATATTGGTTGGTCATTGTGGGGCGAATTGTACAGGCAGCTGGTGCATCGGTCATTCCGGCGATTTCTATGATTGTACCAGTTCGTTACTTTACATCTGAAAGGCGCGGTCGTGCATTGGGTACCGTTGCAATCGGATTTTCACTCGGTTTGGCCATTGGTCCGATCATTGCCGGCGTGGTAAGCAGTACATGGAACTGGCGGGTACTATTTGTAATCTCGCTTTTATCATTACTTACGTTGCCGATGTATCGGAAATATTTAGATGATGAAAAGGGAGTTTCCAGAAAAATGGATTATATTGGCGGAGTACTTCTGGCCGGTACCGTAGCCATTTTGTTACTGGCTTTAACAAGCGGAAGTGTTTGGCTTGCCTTAGGGGGGACTCTTACTTTCATTTTTTTCTTACTACGTATACGCTATACTCCAAACCCATTCATAAACCCGGCCATATTTCGAAACAAACCGTTTTCATTCGGTCTAATTATTACTTTCGTCATGATCGGGATTGGCTTTGCCTTTCCATTCATCACACCTCAGCTACTTTCTTCTGTAAACCACTTGTCACCGGTTTTCATCGGAATAGTTATGTTGCCGTCGTCTTTAATGGCCGCGCTTTTGGGTCGACGAGGCGGTAAATTAGCAGATGAAAAGGGAGATCGTTTCCTTGTGTTTACTGCAGCTGCACTTCTTATTATCGGTTTCATCTCTTTGTCTTCAGTCGTTGGTATGTCGCCAGTATTTATTGCGATCTTTCTCATTTTCGGTATTCTTGGTCAATCGTTCATGCAAATTGCAATGTCAAACACTGTTTCACGTACACTCTCAAAAGAGAATATTGGCGTAGGGATGGGATTATTCTCGATGGTCACTTTTATTGCTACGGCTACATCAACAGCTGTTATCGGCAAGATACTAGATCTGGGCACATCGACCATTCGCTTAAATCCGATACCACAAAACAGTGCGACTTTCGTATATAGCAATATTTTCCTGACACTTCCCATTCTTATCGTTGTCGTAGCTGCATTATATTATGCCCAATTTGGGCGTACAGGTAAAATGGCTAAGGACGAAAAGATGAATAGTGAACCAGTTACTTAGTAACGGTAATATAGAAATGCTAGGTCAGATCGGGTTTGATAACATCAAAAATCAAAAGCTAGCCTGCTTAATCAAAAAAATCTGCATGCCAGTTCATTTAAAGTTAATAAGAGACCAGAGACCTTCTTCTAGCTGAGAATATATAACTCTCAGGTTTTATGCTGTTCATGAGAATCATACTTATTACGCGGACCTCTTTAGATCGTTTTTGATCAGTAATATGAACAAGTTCTTGTCCTCTGACTCGGGACAAGAACTTGCACTTATTAAATAAATAAGCTGCGACATAGCAACTTTCAATGGGACCAGATTGATATGGACGATCATATTTAACCCGCGACAACTCCTCATTCTTTAAATGATAATACTTTATACAACTGGAGGACTCTTCCGTATCGACGGGTCTGCTTTCTACATGATTTCGAAGTGAATCTGACCAATGAAGTTTATTAGCTTGGACCATAAACCTGCCTTTGGCGTTTCGGTAAAACTTATCCGGCCGCCTCTTAGATTCATATAAAACATTGACCGCCCTCGACAAATAAGCGAATGAAGAGGGCGGTTTTTTCCGGTTTCCATGTTTACTATGCTTTTTTAAAACAGTAATTGTGATCCTGTTCCAGCGAATGATCTTAAGCTATCCTGACCGTTAGTTTAATGAAGCACCGACAGTCTAATATTTTATTTTTTGTAGTCTACAACAAGATTTGATTTATTGCGGAAGTGTAATGGAAATATTATCAATCTTTATTCCAAATTATCAAACTTTGTTTTAAGTCTACACCTACCTCCTTATTAGTATAGCGAGTTCACGCCGTCTATATCATCATCTTGTGGGCTTGTAACAATCCTGCCATCCGCTGAAGTACACATTACTGCATATGGATCGGTAACATGACCTAAACCAAAAACATGTCCTAATTCATGAGAAAAAACACCTTTTCTCGTTGCAGTATCCATACTTCCCATGTGAGTACGATTTGCTTTTACCTGATCAAAATAATCATTATTTCAAAACTCAAATGATGGTGGCTTGTAATTGCATTCCAATCGGTATTTCCGTAAAGATCATCTGATAAATGAATTTCATAATTCGCAGTAGTTATAGCAGTATAAGTTGCTTCTACCGCAAGATCCCAACCAGCCATTGCCGATGTTGCAGGGCCAATATAATTAGTAGTTAAAATTGAATAATAAGTAAAGTCTTTATCCGTAAAGGGTAAGCCACTATCCGAATACGTATACGCAAATGCATTTGTTGGAGCAACTACAAAGGCTAAAAGCAATGTTGATAATAACATCTTTTTCATCTTCATTTTCATTATCCTTTCTCTTTTCGAATTGTATCACTATGAAACAAAAAAATGGAACAACGATTTACAATGAAGCGCTTCATCTTCCAATAAATAGTAACGTGAAATCCAGATTTTTACATAGTTAATATTACCTAATGAGTTAGTGGTGATATAGCACCATTTTTATACATAGATGGGTATTAAATAATGTTATCTTCGGACGTTTTTGTGGTTTTAAATATGAAAAGCCTGATATGTCTCAATTTGATATAACAGCAATAAATAATACTGTTCAGGTGTTTATGGCTGGAATCGATTATGGATTTGAAGACCTCATTAAAAAATCGGTTACTAGCGACATGGATGTTAACACGTTAAAAGAAATGCATTTCTCAATGGGTCCAACAATGTTGTCCACACAAATTATAGATATAAGACCTATAAAGGTAGCACAAGGACAGCCTAATGAGTTTGAGGTAGAGTAGGAGTACAAACTTGGTCAGAAGACACTACTCTAGATTATTGGGATCTTACTGTAATCAAAAAAGGGGCTTTCAATACGATGGAATACTTAGTGAAAAAATATGGGGGGACTTCACTTAAAGTGGATGAACATCGAGTCTTTCCTGGTTATACCTTTAAACATTAGTTACCCGTTAGCTTAATAATAAGATGAGCAGGTCACCGTAGCGCCTGCTCATCATGTGTGTTTTTCAACTATCGTGTCCCGTTAGCTTAATGAAGGAAGGGTATATGATCAAATAGATATTTGACGGACTACCTCAATGTTCAATTTAAAGGCTCTGTTATTCTTGATTTTCGTGCAATAGGAAAAACCGCCCCTATTACTGAGCGGTTAATTCTGAACTATCGGCGTAGTTATGTGTATTATTGTGGTTATTGGCTGCCCTGCTCGGCTTCCGCCTCCGCCTCTATGTTCGTGAACCAGAACGTATTACTGGTTTCATTATCACATCCGGTTAGCTTGTAATGGGAGCCGAACTCCTTGTTCTCCTCGAGCTCAATACCTCGGCACACCGTGCTCGGACGACCTGCATCGCTGCCAAACCCGTCCCTCGAGTTGTCGTACGTATACGCAATCGCCTCAGCCCCATCATAGATCAGCTCATAGAAGATCGGGTCACCTTCAACCGTATACTGCGTAATACGCACCTGATTCGGCACGCCTACGTCGAGATTCGCCAGAAACAGATTCCACTTGTCGAGATTGTACATCTTCCCGTGAACGTTCACGACATCGCCATTCGCTGCTGCTTGGTCAGCATCATAAGGGTCAGACACAGCGGGGAACGCTTTCGGCTTCATTGGCGGCGTAACCGTCTCCCCCGGTGCAGGAGCAGTGGAAGGATTGGTCGTATTGTCACTAGGTCTGCCCGACTTCTCACTGCAGCCCGATAGCAGCACCAATGCAGCCGCTAATGTTAACACCCATTTGATCATGTATTATCACCTCACATTTAAGAACGTTTCAGCGAGTACGATTGTTTCAGTCGCACATGCGCTGTTGTTTCTGCAGCTGCCGTCGTGTTGTATTGAGTCAACGTTCCCCGTTAGCTTAATGAATTTTTGCACCAATTGTTCAGTCATCAAGGCTTTTGTTTTCTTTTTCTTTTGGATTTTTATATTCTAAATATGTTTTTATCGCAACAACTAGATTGATAACACCTGTAAGCATTACACCAAAGTTTACAAGCAGTTGAGCGGGGTAAAGGTTGCTGGTGTACCGTTACCAATAGGTCCTGTTTTCGGTAGGCTCGCATCCCAATAGACGTATAGTATCCCAATCAACGGTACTAGTATCGCTAAACAACTGGCTACGATATAACCAACATACTTATTCATTCCAATCTCCTCCTAAAAGTCGTTCATCGAAAATTGGTTTTAATACGATGTCAATATTTGAAAGTTCCAATTTTGGATAATTGTTCAACTATCCTGCCCGTTAGCTTAATGAGGCTGCCGTTTCATGCCGGCAGCCTCGTTCTGTTGATTGTTAAGCTATAGTTACCCGTCCCTCGGTTTTAAGAATTTATCTCACATATACTCACTCATTCGCAGGATTTCGTCACCTTGGATCAAG
>NZ_JABBYG020000041.1 GCF_012935325.2 Paenibacillus sp. PL91 | reverse complement strand
TAAGAGGGACATTGAAGCCTACATTCATTTTTACAATAACGAACGATTACAAGCAAAACTAAACGGCCTCAGTCCAATGGAATTTAGGACCAAGGCCGCTTAAATGCTTTATTATTATTTGTACTGTCTACTTGACGGGGTGCAGTTCAGACTTTATTTTTCGGTCCAAGGCTGCCGCTGTTTCTATATTCAAGCCAGTCTAACACTTTATTTTCATCGAACAACTCTAATTAATCTGAACCAGCTGCCACTGTTGATTGAGATCGCCGCGGTACAGATTTTGCTGAATCTTCGCTCCATCGGCCGTGGAGGATCCGACAACTTCGACCGCTTTGTTGCTGTTCACGTTGAGGACGCTCCAATAGCCGTTGCTCATTTTAATCAATCGGAACTGCTGCGCGGTATTGGAGAGATCCTGCATAAGCTGAATCGCTTCCTCGTTGTTTTTCGTTCCGTTACGAACATCCATGACTTTGTTGTCAGACGAGCTTACGCTTCGCAATTCGTAATAGTTATTGTAGGTGCCTTGATCCGTGACGACCCAGCGCTGTGCGGTCGCATTGTTGTCCGTCCACTGTTGAAGCTGCAGCGCGTTCGTGTTCTGGCCTCCCGGTACCTCGAGTATTTTACCCGAAGCACGGTTGACGAGTTTGTAAGTCGCTCCATTCGTGACTCCATTCCATATGCCATTCCAAGGATTAAACTGCGCGCGTTCATAGACGAGCGAGAAGTATCCATTGACAGGTTGTTTGCTCAGTAGGGAAAGTTTATAATTTTCGGCAGTTAAACAAATGCCATCAGAAAGGGGAACGAAATACGATGAGTTCGATTGACCATGATTCGATTAGACATACCGCTCCGCCAGGATTTGACCAGTACAGGGAGGACATTTCCCGCGGCCAAATTGAAACGGTTGAATACTTCTCTACGACGGTGGGCAGCAAGCGCAAAGCGATGATTTACATCCCTCCCGGTTATTCCGAAGATCAAAGGTATAACGTTCTTTATTTATTGCACGGTATCGGCGGCGACGAGGCGGAATGGTACAATCATGCGGGGCCGCAAGTGATTCTTGATAATTTGTATGCAGAACGAAAGCTTGCGCCCATGATCGTTGTCTTGCCCAACGGTCGTGCCATGGCGAACGACCGGGCGGAGGGAAATCTATTCGACGCGAACAAATTAAAGGCGTTCGAAGACTTCGAATCCGATTTGCTGCATGATCTCATTCCTTATATGGAATCGAACTATTCGGTTCTAATAGGGAGAGAGAACCGTGCTCTGGCCGGTCTATCGATGGGAGGAGGGCAATCGCTCAATATCGGTTTAGGAAATCTCGATCGATTCGCTTGGATCGGCGGTTTTTCTTCCGCGCCTAATACGAAGGAACCCGAGCTGCTTGTCCCGAATCCGGAAGAAGCGTCGGCTAAGCTCAGACTGCTCTGGCTGTCATGCGGGCTTCTTGACAACCTTAAGTATGTCAGCGATCGGACGCATTCCTATTTGGAATTGAACAATGTGCCACACATTTGGTACGAGGAGAGCGGAGGCCATGATTGGCCGGTTTGGAAAAACGATTTATACCATTTTTCCCAACTTATATTTAGATAACCTGTCTAGCGACTGACGGTACAGCGGTGAATAATAATCGGAGGCTGCGGATTCAAGGCAGGCATCAACGGCACATCGCAAGGCGTTTCTACAACCGCACGTTGATGAATCAAATGGGCATGAAGCCGCTCCAGCAATATTTTGAACGAAGATAATTGTAATTGAGAAAATTTTACTATGTAACAACTCCCTGCCTGATCGCTTATGGATATATCTTTTTGAATAGAAAAACTGTGATTTGGAATTTTATCGGAGGGATGTGATGATACGGCAGTTGCAGTTGCATTACTAGATAGAACTGGATTTTGGGCATGCATAAACGTTCATGACTTGTTAGGACGGTTGCGGGAAGTTAACCCGTTACCGTTCTTTTTCGTATGTCACATATTTTAGACGCATTCAACATGGGAGATTAAATGGTCTCGTCAGGCCGCTCGCCAGATACCAATACTCGATCCCGAGACATCATTTCCGACCGCAGCACGGTATTCCCGGTTCGTGAAGTGGTTGTACCTCACACCTGTAAAATGAACGACAAGTCGACTTAGCGTGAGACTTGAGATCAAAAAATGACAACGCTTTCTTTAAAATGTTGGCTTACGAAGCTCTCTCCCTCCGGTGTAGACTTGATATCAAGGGAGGGACATATATGGATCTTGGCACACAAATGACAAACGGTTCAGCCAATAATCAAAGTCGAACGGATTATTGGAAGCGATTCAAAAAACAAAAGGTACTTCATCTTTTCGTGGGGCTCGGAATGATTTTCCTGCTGATCTTCGCCTATTCTCCAATGTTCGGCATCGTGATGGCGTTCAAAAATTATTCCATCTCCACCGGAATAAGAGGAATCTTCACAAGCGAGTGGGTCGGCCTTAAACACTTCGACGAGTTCGTCAACGATTATCAATTCGGAACCATTGTCCGCAATACGCTGGTCTTAAGTTTTCTCAAAGTGATCTTTGCCTTTCCGGCTCCAATACTGCTGGCGATTTTGCTGAACGAAGCGAAAAATCTACGGTTCAAGAGGTTTGTCCAAACCGTCAGCTACTTGCCCCATTTTATTTCGTGGGTAGTAGTAGTAGGACTAGCTTTCGCTTTCCTGTCTGCCGATATCGGCCTTGTCAACAAGGCGCTGATGAGTCTCGGTTGGATCGACAAGCCGCTCGACATTCTTACGAACCCCGATCATTTCTGGGGGCTTGCGGTAGGAAGTGCGGTGTGGAAGGAGATGGGTTGGTGGACAATCATTTTCTTGGCCGCCATCGCGGGAATTAATCCTTCCCTGTATGAGGCCGCGCAAATCGACGGCGCAGGGAGATTGGCGCGTATTCGCCACATTACGTTGCCCGGCATGCAGGGAACGATCATCGTCGTGCTGATCTTGACGATAGGCAGCATATTGGGCGGAGGTCTGGTAGGCTCGAATTTCGAACAAGCTTTCCTGCTAGGCAACAGCATCAACAATCCAACCTCGGAAATCGTGCAAACCTACGCGTTCAAGGTGGGATTAAGGGACGGGCGCTTCTCGTATGCGGCTGCCATCGATTTGACCCAATCTGTGATCTCCGTGACGCTAATCTTCTCCAGCAACTATATCGCCAAGCGATTGTCGGGATCTAGCTTATTTTAGGAAGGGGGAGACAGGCGATGACGCTTAGCCAACGACAAAAGGATCGCATAATGGATGCAGGAGTCGCGATCGTACTGTTCATGATCATGCTGTGTATGCTTTATCCGTTTTATTACGTTCTTATTTTATCATTTAACAAGGGGACTGATTCGCTTCTCGGTGGCGTTTATTTGTGGCCACGGACCTTCACATTCGAGAACTATGCCCGCTTTTTGAATGATCCTCATTGGTATCAAGCCTTTTTGGTAACCATTTCGAGAACCGTTTCAGGAACCGTGCTGGGGGTTTTGTTTACCTGTCTTGTGGCATACGGGCTCTCGCATCGCGATCTTATGTTTCGTAAAACGTATTTCACGATCGTTATTTTTGCGATGTATTTCTCGGGAGGACTTATTCCCTACTATGTGGTGCTTCGCTCACTTGGGCTTCTGAATTCATTTGGCGTATACATCATCCCATCCATGCTGAGCACATTTTTCTTGTTGATTGCCATCTCGTTTTTCCGGGAAATTCCTCAGGAACTGAAGGAATCCGCGCATATAGACGGAGCCAATGAAATCGTCATTTTTTACAGAATCATAATGCCGGTATCCATGCCCCTAATCGCGACTATGGCTCTTTTCACAGGTGTTGGTCAATGGAATTCCTGGCTGGATTCCGCTTATTTCGTACAATCGGAAGAATTGAGAACGCTTGCATTCAGAATGATGGAAGTGATCAACAAGAGCAGTGCACCCGTAGACGCTCTTGCCGCAGCGAATAAAGCGGCAGCCGGTGTTACAAGCTATTCGCTTCAGGTAGCGGCAATGGTTGTCTCCATTGCACCAATTGTATGCGTATATCCATTCCTTCAAAAGTTTTTTATCCAAGGTATTATGTTGGGTTCAGTAAAAGGTTAACCGATTCGCATAATATTAAAGCGCATGCTTTGATATATAATAAAACATTCATTGGAGGGGTTACATTGAACAAATTCAGAAGCAAGAAATTTTTGTTCTTATCGCTGGCAGTTATGCTGGTGCTTAGTTTGCTGGCCGCATGCTCCCAAAATACGGCTGATCCCGGAGAAAGCAATGAACCCGGGAACGAAACGAGTTCGAACAGCGGAGAAGAAGTAAAGGAGCTTTCGTTGTTTATCGATGCTCCTTGGTATCCTGTAAAGGAATGGAAGGGTTCGGTTGCCGAGAAAATTACAGAGAAAACAGGCATCAAGCTCAAAGTTACGGTTGCAACCGACGATAAGCAACTTCCCCTCATGATCGCTTCGGGAGATCTTCCGGATCTTGTTTTCACCAACGCCAACATCGACCGGATGTCCGATTCCAAGCTCTCCTATCCGTGGAACGAGCTGATCGAGAAATATGCGCCTGAATTCAAGATCGACAATACAAGAATCGCGATCCATACGATGGATGATGGCAATTTCTATACGGTCCGTAACTCTTTTGCGACTCAGGAGGAAATGGCGCAAAATAAATATGCGATCGGCAGCGATGGCAATCCCGGGATCGCCGTGCGTGAGGATATACTGAAAGAACTCGGCAATCCGTCCATCCAGTCGCTGGACGACTTTACGAAAGTACTGGGAATGGTTAAAGAAAAGTATCCCGATATGGTACCGCTCATTATGGATAAAGATTGGATCGAGCAATACTTCATTCAGCAGATCGGCGTGGAAGCACTGATGGATGGCTGGTACGAGCAAGACGGAGAAATTGAATATGCCATTAAGCATCCGAAAATGCTCGATTACTTCAAATTTATGAATAGCTTGTATCGAAACGGTTATATTCTGGCGGAGAATTTCGCTCATGCGAATGACCAAATCGACGATCAATACGCAACAAGCGGAAAGGCATTTGCTCATAGTCATACAGTAAACGTGGCGGATATGGATAATATCGCTGTTAAAAAAAATGGAGGAGCTTATACGTTCAAGATGCTGCCGAGCGCCTTGTCAAGCGATGCTAAGTCGGTTAGTACGGGTCTTGGCTTTGCCGGCACCTTCATCACAAAGGAAAACAAAGATCCTGAAGCTTCAATTAAGTTCATTGAGTATTTGGCAAGCGACGAGGGCAAGAAATTGACTATGTTCGGGGTTGAGGGCGAGCATTGGACTTGGAACGAAGAAGGATATCCGAATCTGAACTATGATCCGTCGGACAGCGAATTCGTGAACAGCAACGGCATTAAATGGTGGTATTTGTATAATGACGGGATCACGGAAGGCATGCTTGGATATGTTCCGGGTACGCAAAAGACGCAAGCCTTGATGGAAAGGAAAGCGATGACGATATATAAACCGGAAATTGGCTTAATCCAGACGCAGCCGGATTCGGAGGAAAAAACGATTAAAACAAAAATTGACGAAATGATCAAAAATGAAAAGGTGAAAATTTATTTGTCCAAAACAGAGGAAGAAGCAATTGCCAATTACGAAAATATGATTAAAACCGCAGAGAGCATGGGCCTGCAAAAGCTGGTGGATTGGGCAAATCAAACGTATCAGAAGAAAAAGGATTTGTTTAAGTAAGAGGGTTGTCCGGTAGAGGCTATAATTGCTTCTCCCGGACTTTGCTTGCTCATGGTAATATAAAGACAAGACATAGCGATTAAGATCGGAGTGAGTTTGTCCCCATGAGCATTACGCGTAAAATGATTTTGGGATATATCATTCTTATTTTCATTCCGGTTCTCGGCTTCGGGTACCATTACTACACACAAACTTATGGCAATCTGACCAGACAGTTCGTGGAAAGCCGGCAAAAGATTCTCGAGCAGGCATATGCCAACATGAAAAGCGATTTTATACGCATTCAATCGGTTCAGCGTTTGCTGCAATATAATCCTTATGTCACGGATTATCTGGATGGCGTGTACCAGACCGATGCGGATAGCGTTTATGCGCTTATTCGCTACATTCGGCCGCTGTATACGCAGTCGTTGTTCGCCAATCCTGAGATTGAATCGATTGTCATCTACAAGATGAAAAATCGCGTTTTACCGGTAACGGATCTCTTCCGTGATCAATCTTTGCTAAATGCGCAAATCGAAGAGAAAGTCGAACATTTGAAACCGGGCAAAGGGTTGTGGATACGCGAAGAGCCCGAAGCGGAAAAGCCTGACTTGATCTATTATCAGCATATTTACAATACGCAATTTACGGAAAGAATCGGGCTTCTGGAGATTCGAATTCGTAATAGTCTGATTGGGAATTTTTACGCTGCGGCAGGAGTGGAAGGGAATTGGCACGCCTTCTTGTTGTCACCTGATGGTCGACCGCTTAACGAAGGCGAGGCGGCATCGGCGCTTGACGAACAGACTCTACATCGGTTGGGGCAAGACGATAGTGCATTTTTCATCAATCGAAAGTCGATCGTCAACGGAATAAATATCGATGAACTGAACGTTAGAGTCGTTGTTGCGGGACGAGCCGGCGAAGTTTTTTATTCGATCAAGCAGCGAGAACTTATTTTAGTAACATTAATCGTCCTTTTGTTGGTCGGCTTGTCCGTTGCTTATTACGCGATGGCATCGACCATAACCAAACGGATTCTGAGATTAGCCAGATTTATGCGAACGTTGAATAACGATAATTTGAGACAGCACATCATTAAGCACGACAAGTTGGATGAAAAGGATGAAATCGGTTTTCTTACAGCCACCTACAACTCCATGGTTCAACGCGTGGACGAATTAATCAATAATGCACACCGCGCCGAGCTTCGGAATAAAGAAGCCGCTTACATGGTACTGCAGGCGCAGATCAAACCGCATTTTTTGTACAATACCCTTGAAACGATCCGAATGGTCGCCGAATCGAACAACGACAGAGAGGCCGCGGATATATCATTCTGGTTTGGGAAGCTAATGCGATACAGCCTGTCATCGAAGCAGGACGTGACGACTCTTGAGAGAGAACTTGAAATGATCACCTTCTATTTGAAAATCCACAAGATGCGCTTGCAGGCCAGGCTAACTTACGAAATTGACGTTTCAGTCGAGGCGAAGCATATTGCGTGTCCTCGCTTTATATTGCAGCCGATAGTGGAGAATAGCATCGTGCATGGCGCGTCCGCCGTTCTCCGGCCCGTTCATGTTCGGCTTCAGGTAGAAGAGACGCCTGAAGAAATCCGGATCAGGATAGAAGACAACGGCCCTGGAATTGCGTTAGATAAACTGCTCGCCATTCAAAATCAAATAACGAATGGATCAGAGCTCAGATCGGAAGGGGAAGAAAGCCGGGGTATAGGCATTTATAATGTAAGCGAGCGTATCAAATCATTTTTTCGCGGCACTTCAAGGCTAAACCTTGAAAGCAGGCAAGGGGAGGGGACCTGCGTCACTATCATCATCGATAAAGGGGAGGCGAAGAATGAAAGTATTGATCGTGGATGACGAGCCATTGATTTTGAACGGCATTGTCAAGATCGTCAACGAGTCGATGCCTCTCGGTATGGAGGTTCGAGCTGCTTCCAGCGTGCCCGAAGCGCTTGATGTGATGAAAGCCTATCTGCCGGATGTTACCGTGACGGATCTGCACATGCCCGAGAAGAACGGATTCGATTTGATTGAAGAAGCCAGAGAATCGGGATTATGCGACCGCTTCATCATTTTGACCGGATACGAATACTTTGAATATGCGCGGAGAGCGCTGCGTGCGGGGGTCGTCGACTATTTGATGAAGCCGGTCGATAGGGATGAAATCGCGGAACTGCTGAAACGCATTGCCGAGGAGCTTCCCATCGAGCGTGATTCCAGCGGCTACGCTATTCATGCCCAGCGCATCTTGGCCTACTTGGACAAGCATTATATGCAGGATCTTTCGCTGGAGCATCTTGCAGGGCTGATGGATCTACATCCGCACTATATCAGCAGATTGTTCAAGAAGGAAACGGGAGAAAACTTCGTAAACTACTTGAACGGCCTGCGAATTCGCGAAGCGAAGAAGCTGCTCAACCATCAGCAGCATCTTACGGTCAATGCAATCGGTCAGCGGGTAGGGTTCGAAAGCAATCATTACTTTTCTAAAGTATTCAAGAAATTTACGGGGGTTACCCCCGGCGCCTATCGTGAAGACCGCACTTAAACTTATACGGAATAGAGGTGTCCGGCCATGTTCACCAATTTTAAACTGGATGATGTGAAGCTGATGGATCTCTGCATTGTTCGCCGCCGGGAACTCGTTAAGCAATATGTGGCGGACTTCGATATCGACAGATTGATGCATACGTTCAGAATCAATGCGGGGATAGCTTCGAACGCAGAGCCGTTAGGCGGATGGGAGGGTGTCGGGAGCGGGCTGCGAGGGCATTTTGTCGGTCACTATTTGTCGGCGTGCTCCAGATTTGCATTTGCCGACAAGGATGAACGTTTGAAGGCTAAAGCGACGGAGATCGTCGATATTATGGAGCAGTGTGCCAAGCCGAGCGGCTATTTGAGCGCATTCGAGGAAGAAAAGCTGGATGTGCTGGAGCTGGAGGAGAATCGGAACGTCTGGGCGCCTTACTATACGTTGCACAAGATTATGCAGGGGCTGATTGACTGTCATATCTATTTGCGCAGCTCCAAAGCGCTGACGCTTGCCCTGAAGCTGGCGCATTACATTCATGGCCGATTTCAGAAGCTTTCCTATTTGAAAATAGACGGGATGCTCCGCTGCACGAAGGTTAATCCGGTCAATGAATTCGGCGGCATCGGCGATTCTCTCTACACCTTATACGAATTGACCGGAGACAAGTCTATGCTTGAACTGGCCCGCGTATTCGACAGAGATTACTGGACCTTGCCGCTTGCAATCGGCAGGGACGTGCTGGACAATCTGCACGCGAACACCCACCTGCCCATGATTATCGCCGCCATGCACCGATACAATGTTACCGGCGAGGAACGGTTCAGGACGGCAGCCGTTAACTTCTATTCCTTTCTGCAGGGCAGAACCTTCGCGAACGGGAATAACAGCTCCAAGGCAACCGCTTATTTTAGTCGTAGGCCTTGAATTATTTGAAGTTTAAACTAATATCTTAGTAGTGAGAATGTAGTGAGAAAATATTCTGTATTTAAAGGGGGGCGACCCCCTCGCCTCGCCTCCACCAAACCATGAAAAACCCGATCTCGTGAGGTCGGGTTTTTGCATTTGTAATATTTGATAAGGCGAATCTTTTTGTTGAGCTAACGGGCAGATTACGTTAATGCACCGTGAGTTTAAAGTGGCTGATATTGCCTCTGTTAATAAGCTAATTCACTGGATTATCGAGATTCTTACCTATAAACCGCGTTTGGTAATCCTATTTCGGGTTGCTGTAAACTTGAATCGATCGATTTCTCCGACTTCTGCCAGTATTGTTGCATTCGGCGGGCCATCCTCGGATGGCCCGCCATATTTACGTTCAGCTGATTGTATATTCGACACGATGGGTTTAAGAAAGAATGATAGGGTTAAATTGGCATGATTATGGACGTGGAAGAAACGGTGTACCGGCTACAGGTCTGAATCATCAGACGCTGACCAAATAGAGTGGCCGGTCAAGGCGATTGGATCATCGCTTTTGAGCGAGAAGCGGTTCGATGAAATAGACGCAACCGATATACCCCCTGATTCGGTCTTGAACCCGGATCGGGATCTTTTTTTGTGCTCAGCTGAAGTTAAGACAGCTATCACTGTCACTGATCAGTGACACCGATTGACTAATGGACCGCCCTGATTGCGTCCATTAACAATAACGATGACTTGCCCAAAAGGTCTTTATTTTTATAAACAATGCCTAATGAGACTATCGGATTTATATCGGCGAAAGGTCTGATGACCAAGGAACCTTCCAGTTCCAGGCCGCTGTACATAGGAACAAAACCGACACTGAATGCTTCTTTGATCATTTGTTGAATCACAAAGAAACTTCCAACCTCAATGCAAGAGAAAGGATGTTTGCTGGTTTCACGGACAGTCCTTTCCCAAAGCTCCCGGTAGATACAAGTAGGTTCTTTGACCAGAACGGTTAGCCCCGCGAAGTCGCTCGCCCCGATGTCATTCCGATTGGCTAACGGGTGATCCGCTCTCATCATCACTCCTAATTTTTCCTCGATCAGTGGTTCAAACCCCAGCATAAGAGCAGCCGATGGGACGGAGCATATGCCGAAATCCAATTCGCCAGTCCGAACCCTCTCCGCGATCGACTTGCTTCCGCTCACTTCCATGGTCAATTGCACTTTCGGGCGAGTCGTACAAAAGTCGGCTACGACGGTTGCAAGTCTCTGGCTAGCGATGGGCTCAATGGCTGCGAAGTGAACGGTTCCGCCGTCCCCCGCAGCAATATCGGAGATGGTCTGCCTCATGGATCCGATAGAGTTCAGCAGAACTGAAGCCTCATTGTGGAGCCACCGACCGGCTTCGGACACGATCACGCGTTTGCCATCGCGTACGAATAAAGAGACGCCTAGATCAGCTTCAAGGCGCTGGATCTGAAGCGTTACCGTTGAGGGAGCGTATTGGAGTTCCTCGGCAGCTTTCTGAAAATGACCTAGACGCACGCAGGCTTCAAAGGTTTTTAAGGCTCGCAGATCCATTGTCATCCCCCGTGGTTTAAGATTTATGAATAATTCATTCATATAATTCAATTTTACAAAACTTTCCCGCAATCGTACACTAGTGTCAACAAATTATTGTAGGGGGAAGATAGGCTATGGGCACGAGATCGGCATTCAACTGGATCACTCTGTGGGCATCACTTTTGTTTGTCGTTATTCTCGGTTTTTCTCGGCTTTCTTACGGTATGTTCATGCCCGGGATACAGAGGGAGATCGGGGGGAGCTACGGTCAATTGGGCATATTAGGCACAGTCAATTTTGTGGGGTACTTGGTTGGCACCCTGTGTCTTTCTCCTTTGATCTCGCGGTTTCCGGAACATAAGCCTGTCATCAATCGATTGACGTGTTTCTTGCTCGGACTGGCTATGTTCGGATCGGCATTTAGCCAACATTTCATTCAACTCGGGTTATGGCGATTCGCAATCGGCTTGTTCTCGGCTTTCGCGACGGTGTTAGTCCTGTCCATTGCGTTGGATGCTGTTCGACCGACGGAACGAGGAGTGGCATCTGGTCTTATCTGGCTGGGCGGCTCCGCCGGCATTCTGGTGACGGGATTATTCGCCCCCCTCACCATAGATCCTTCTCACTCTCAGGGGTGGCGGTATGCTTGGGCGGCTATGGGCTTATTCGGCCTTATTGCGGCGTTCGGTTTCGAGTTTATAACTGTAAAGCGGGGATCTACAAAAAAAAACTCGTCGACGGCTCCAAGAGATCAAGAAGACATGAATGTATACCGTCTCCTGTTGAACCCGAAGAAGCTCTTATTCTTAATCGGATCTTATTTCTTCTTCGGTTGGGGATACATCATTTACTTCACGTATTTGATTCCCTATCTGGTGAGCAAAGGCATTCCGTCCCTCTATGCCGGGTTGATTTGGTCCGCCATTGGGTTCGCGGGTCTATTTAATGGATGGATTGGAGGGAGAGCAATCGACCGTTGGCCCAGCGGGTATACACTTGCGTCAGGGTTAACTTTGGGGACACTCGGAGTAATTGGCGTAACCACCAATAATCTGTTTATTACGGCATTGGGCGCGGTTATGATTGGGCTGGTCTCCTTTATTACCCCGCCGCTGATGACGACTGCACTTCTTCGGAGACATGTCCCAGATCGCGCCTATGCGACATGCCTCAGCTTAGCCACAGCCTTTTTTGCCGCGGGGCAGATTATCGGCCCTATCGTTGGGGGCGTAGGGGTCGAACGGTTCGGTTTGCAATTCGGCGTCGCGTCTAGCGCGATCTTTATGGCGATAGCCGCCGCGTTGGCCGGTTTGTATGGGCAACAACAAAGAGCCGTCATTTCTCTCTCGGAGGCTGAGAATTAATTCTTAACGATGACAAAAGCTGTCACCATTAGCGATTATGATGAAGTTGAGGGAGATTAGAGTTGAACAAAGAGGAGTGAAATTGATGTCGAATACCGGTTATAATTGCTCGGCAATAAGGAAATTTTTTCACTTGGGAAATCTTCGGCTTTCTTACCTTGATTATGGCGGTGATAGTGAACGAGTGCTCGTTATGTTGCATGGGTATATGGCTAATGCAAGATCATTCTCGGAGCTGGCTGTGCGTTTCAAAGATTGGAGGGTGATTTCAATGGATCAACGCGGACACGGTTGGAGCGATCATCCAACCGGGAAGGAATACGCAAGGGATGATTACGTGGATGATATTCTGCATCTGATTCAGTCAGAGCTTGGGGGACATCCGGTCACGATCCTGGGGCATTCCTTGGGCGGATTGAACGCTTATCAATTCGCGGCCCGTTATCCCGAATTGGTGCAAGCTGTTATCGTCGAGGATATCGGTGCGGAGATTAACGCCGATTTCATCTTTGCCGACAAACTTCCCTTCCGATCGGCTTCTTTAAAGGAACTGAGACAATCGCTTGCAAACATAGGGCTCCGGGCCATCGACTATTTTGCCGAAAGTGTATTTGAGGATGAACTCGGTTGGGGATTCCGAACGGATCTGAAGGGACTGCAAGTATCCGTACCCCAATCCAACGGTGTGTGGTGGGAGGACTGGTTAGGGTCGAGTTGCCCGATCCTGCTGATTCACGGTGGGAAAAGCTTCATTCTTGGCACCGAACAAGCGAGATGGATGGAAGCAAGAAGGCCTAACACCAAGCTGATCGTGTTCGAACAATGCGGTCACGGTGTCCACTCCGACGATTTAAACGGTTATTATCAGGCAGTGAATGAATTTCTAATGGAACAAAAATAAGGGGTTGAGATGATGTACCGTACGGTCGAAGATTTTTTAAACGAATGGAAGAATGAAGCCATATTAACTCAGAAGATGCTGGACGGTTTGACCGATGAATCGCTCTTGCAGCAGGTTTATCCCGAAGGACGCACGTTGGGAAGGATCGCGTGGCATTTCGTTACGAACATTCCGGATTATTTAACTGAGTTTGGAGTCGCGGTTGTGAAAGTGCCGAATCAGAACGAAGTGCCATTAGCAAGGGAGATCGCGGATACCTTTCATGCGGTAAGCATAGAGGTAGCGAAAGCACTTCACGAGCAATGGACGGATGATACGTTGAAGCAAATCCAAAATGCATTCGGAAGAATGGAGTCCAACGCAACAATCTTCATGGGATTGATCAAGCACATTGTACATCATCGAGGCCAAGTTACGGTTCTAATGCGCCAAGCGGGGTTGCCTATACCTGCGTTATATGGTCCTTCGAAGGAAGGTTGGACCCGATTGGGGGTAATTCCTCCGCTTTGAGTGTGCGTCATAGTATTCCGAATAATTACAGATCTCTTATTCGAAAGTCAAGGGCACCCGACCGGATGCCTTTGACTTTCGCTCTATAGATGTTACGGTGGGCCGTATCACAAGTAAGGTGGAAAATTCGTTGAATCAAGGCAATTTAAAGGGAATTCCTAGCTTTGAAGTGATTTAATACCATAGGCTATAAGAATAAACAATTTGTGGAGAATGAAGCAGTATCCTGTTAGCTCCGAAGCTTTAAATGGAGAGAGGACTCCTTTTGGGACCAGTAAAACTATTCATACAGACTGCGCGGTGAAACGCATCATCTCTCCACTCCACTAACATTCTAATCTTCGCAGATCTGCGAATTGTGGATTTGCTAAGCCGCGGTTCGCTCCACCATGAAAACCTAGTCTCGAATGATTATGAGGTCTGGGTTTTTCTGTGTCCTAAAATTGTAGACGGATTGAGGACATCAGAAACGTGACACGATAGTTGAATAATACATGGATGAGCATGCGCTACGGTGGCATGCTCATTTTATTAAGCTAACGGGTATCTAAAGTTCAATAAAACAGAGGTATTCTAAGGCTTTATTTCTAGTCTATGGCTGTCGCTGTTTCTTTTTTGGGGTTCAGTTGTCTTACTGTTAATAATTAGGGAAGCCGCGTGGGAGCAATAAATTCAGCTTAATTCTTCATATGAATACCAATTACATTATTTCACCTATTTCGAATTCAGAGGTACTTCATCAATCAATGATGCGTTTGAATTTTTTACATTGCCTACATCCTTAGAGACGATATACTTAATCATATGATCAGTAGGGTATGTCTTAAGGAAACGCAAGACTTCTTCAGTTTCACGATCCAACCAAGCGTCCGTATCGGTTAATATAACTGGCATTCTATTGTGGACATCCGAGACTAACTCATTAGGATCTGTAGTGATAATCGTACAGCTTTGTATGACTTCACCTTTCGGATCCTCCCAAGTATCGTAAAGGCCAGCGAAAGCATATACACCTTTCGATTTCAATTGAAACCGATAAGGTTGCTTTCCGTCTTCTTGCTGGCGCCACTCGTAAAATCCATCGCTAGGAATCAAAATCCTATTTCGTTTTATTAAACTTCGGAATGCTGGCTTCTTTTCAATTCCTTCAGCACGCGCATTAATCATTTTGTATGCAATCTTAGGATCTTTACTCCAAAAAGGAATGAGTCCCCACCTAAATCCTTCTAACACACGTTTTCCATCACGGTTGATTATTCCCGGCACTAATTGAGTTGGAGCTACGTTGTAACGTTTGGAATATTCGAAATTCGATATATCAACGGAGAAAGTGTTAATTATCTCATCTAGTTCAGATGAAATGGTATACCGGCCGCACATGAAGCATACCTCCTACATTATTTTTCTCCAAAACCAATCAACTTAGGCTGCCGCAATATACCATTATCGCTAAATTCCAGTGCCGTAACCCTACAGGGGAACGGGACGCTTAGCCATCGAACATCTGATTTCTTCATGCCAGCGGTGAGGTTCGGAAATGGACATTCTCCTGCGTTCTGCTCCATAAAATGCTTCAGCACTTTTTTAGATGCTGCATCAATACCCGAAACATGGCCTACATAGCGACCCTCAAATCTAAGAACAAGACTCGAAACATATCCAGCCTTAAGTTTTATTCCAACCACTTCCGCAATTATCCGCACTTCTTTGCGCTTTTTAAACCAATATCTATGCTTTTTAGCTTCTACATATGGGCTATCCAGTTTTTTGATATGATGCCCTCCCACTCCCTAGTATTTACCCAATCCCAAAGCGCAGGTCCATCGAATACGAGGCCAGTAACAAATACCCGCTGTTGCTTTATCGGAAACTTTGCAGCAAGCCTTTCATAGCGGTCTTTGAATGGGAGTGAGCGAATATCTTCTCCGTAATCGTAAAGCATGTCAAATGCGACAAAAATGAGGTTTTCATCATATTTTTTACGGTTGACCCCGACGAGGACGCGCTGAAAGTTTGGGCGGCTGCCGTCAAAGTATGCAATCTCGCCATCTAGTACACAGGCACCGATGCGCATCGGACTAAGTAGTTCAACGATCTCAGGAAAATGATCGTTGCGCGGCTCTACACGTTTAGAGAATATTTCAACTCCTCCATTTCCATCCAGCCTGACCAGCATACGAACACCGTACCATTTGATTTGATAGCCCCAACCAGGTCCTGTAGGTATATCAGGAGAAGTGATGGGCGCCATAGGGACAACAGGCATTTCCATATTAGTATGCATATACTCCCACCTATTCATTATTTATCGAGTAGGGTGCACATGTAATGGGAAAATATACTGGTAATAAAAAAGCCCTCAACCGTATTGGTCAAGGTCAGTCGCTCCTAGAGCCTTACTGATTGGTACTAAAACCTGATTATTAATTCCTCGATATGATATAAATTATGTCTTCTTTTTACTTAGTTTCATTAAGCTAACGGGCAGGTTTGCGTGGTGATAACCGGTAGGTTATGTTGAACAATTGCGCAGGAAAGTTCATCAGAAGAGGACAATTAGAAGATAAAAGCGAATATATCTTAAAATTTGGCTATGTTAAATCTCAATGTTGATTATTAGCCAAAAAATAAACGCCCCGTAAAGGGCGGTTTAATAAGTTATCGTGCTTCGTTAGGTGGATGACGTAATAAAGAATTACTCAGCATGTTTAAAATTTTTATCATCCTTACCTTCCATAGGAGCAACGCCATTTTGAGTTATATCTTTGTTTTCTGATTTATAGTTATATTTATAACCATAAATTACGTTCGGCTCATCGTTAAAAACTACATTAATGGCGTAAGGACCTCCGAACTTGCCATCTCCTGATTTATAATATTTAACTTCGATATTAAACTCATTTTCTTTGTAGCCTTTTGAAACAAGATGAGCGACCACTTTCTGTTTAACCGATTCTTCAGATTCTGGTGGTCCTGAAAATATATTGCAACCAGTTGAAAGAATACTTATTGCCAAAATGATAATTAGTAAAGCAGCATTTCTCTTAAGAATCATGCATATCTTCTCCCCTTAACAATTTTTTGTTTTTTCAACGGGCACCGAGGCTCCTGCTTTAAAAATCGTTTCACTATCGGTCTCCGTTGAGTAACTACATTCATAATCTTCAGACATTAGATAAAAAACCGTATCAACAATAAGTCTAACATAGCCTAAAATTTAAAGACAGTAAGGAAGATAGAAAGTAGGTGCTTAAAATAGGTTTGGACATATATTTTATACCAATTATTTTATTGTTAATCATCATGGTGTTTGTGTTGTTAAGCATGCAGTCAAGTCAACAAAAGCATAATAAAGACCTTGTAGATGCTATATACAGATTAATTGAAATTACAAAAAAGAATCAAAAAAACTAAACTTGGCATTGAACTAACAGGTACGATAGTTGAACATACAAGGGGCAGCTTGCTACGGCAGCTACTCCATTTCTTTATTAAGCTAACGGGCAGTTTAACTGAATACTCAACACAACATTTTTCCATATTTTACGTCTATAAACAAAAGGAGGAGATAAATCATTATGAAATACTTCAAACTCGCTCTGCTAATACTTGTTTGCTGTGGATTATCAGCATGTTCATACTCAAGTAATAATAAAGACCAAATGCCAAAAGAAATGCCAAATGATTTTGCCTTCTCTGTCCGCTTTGGAGTAGGTAGCAAAAACTTAATTGATTCTTTTAATGGAGTTGTTGTTAAAGACTTAATCTCCGCTGGTATTGCTGAGGCGAAAATGACGTTTACACAGGATGAAATGCTAAGTATTTATGAGCAAATGGTAAAAATAAATGTTTTAGGAACAAAGGATTTAATCAATGATTCAGGTTGCAGAGTAAAACCACACGGTGAGGACATATGGCAAATAAGGATAGGTAGTGAAGAAAAAACAGTACAGTGGTCGGGTGAGTATTGCGAGGTTACTGGGGATATAAAGCAACTAAAAGACTTGCGTAATTTCGTTTTAGAAATAGTGAAAAACAAAGGTGAATATAAGAAATTACATGAACCTGAAGGCGCCTACCTATAACTTCCGACCGTTCAACTAACGGTACAATAGCTTAATAAACTGCACCACGAGGCTGCCGCGAGATTGATCGGCAGCCTCGTTTTACTAACGGGAAGATAAGAAATATTAGATGAAACTATTTAACTTTGTTGGACGTTAGAAAAATGAGAAATGTTATGCATGTTAATTGAAAAAGGGAGATGAAACGTTTGAAGAAATGGTTTACCATGGCTATGGTTTGCAGTGTCGCTTTGGGAAGCGGAAATGGACTAACAGCCCAAGCTGCAGAAACGGTGGCAGTGCGGTCCGAAATGCGAACAGCGTTCGATCCTGCGTTTCCGGAAATATTGCGAAAAGATTTGAAGGAACTCTATACAAGTATGGATTATTCAGTCGTATTGCCAACTTATGTACCGATGCCGGACGGAAAAGTGTTTGCGTTTGACCATAAGATTGAAGCGATCGGATATACGTTGAATGCTTATTTAGGCAAGAATGCTGATACCGCAGCAACGGATAAGAATTTGATCTACACCATATCCTCAGACACAGACAAATCAAGGTCATTAATGCCTGAAGGGAAATTATACCAGAAACTGCCCAAAAAAAATGATTGGACGGTATACTATGCCACCTCGGAGGTTACCAATTCCGAATATTTCACATTAAAGCAGAAGTTTTCGACTGCTGTTGAACTACTCCCGCTGTTACCAAATTCGAAAGGTGATCTATATTTTTATAAGAAGGATGGAGTGCTCTCTGTAGCGGCAAGTTGGAGTTATGACGGTCAAACCGATTACCGGTTTGTTTCGGAGTGTGCAGAGCTGTCTTTTGATGAAAAATTCGCTCTCCTTCGCAGCATGCGCCCAGTATTAAATCTTTTTGAGAAAGCGGATGCGTATGTACTGCCGGAAGCCCGTACGTTAGATCTGAAATTCAACAGTACCTTGCTTGAACAGAGGGAAAATAACAAGAAGATGCAGCTTTCGAAAACTCCGTTTTTATATAAGGGTTCGGTCTATTTGCCACTACGCGACTTGGGAACATTGACCGGTATGGAAGCGCATTATGTAGCTCAAGATCAGACAGTATATTTTATGCCTCGTGACCACAATCGGGTGGGGATGGAGTTGAATGCGCTCACGGGAGAAGTGAAATCCCGCGGAGTCTCTATGGGCAAGACAACTGTGCTGAATAAGGAAGGAAGGCTACTGCTTCCGGTGAAGTTTTTTTCCGAACAGTGGGGGCTGGACGTTGTTTACAATGCTGAAAACAAGTCAGTTACAGTTAATGACTCTCAATTTACGACAAACCAGAATATAACCAGAGATCAGAATGCCGAAGAGCTGACGATGAGAGTACTCAGTGTAAGTGGGCCGATATTCCTTTATTCAAACAAGTTTTTTTATACAGGTGGGTGGGGATATAATAATCTGAAGCCTCCAACTGGCTATTCATCATTGAAATATTCTGTTCAACAAATCAGCGTACCACTCATTCCTGGCCAGAACGAAATCGAACTAACCAATATTCACACCAAAAAAACGATCGATACTATAACGCTCCAGAACACCCTGCCTGCCGACAAAGTCCCCTTCCGAGGTGGAAACACCCAATTTTATGACAACATGTCCAAAACAGTAACGCTCTCAACGAATGATGGAACAGTGAAAGTGTGGGGCGGCGGATATGCAGAAGCGAAGAAGGAAGTTACGGTTACAGGCATGATCAGTAAACCAGCTTTCGACTCTATCAGAATGGTTGTGAACGTGAACGGAAAAGACAGTGGGCAAGTAGTTTCTGTGCCTTCGCCTGGAGGCGATTTTTTATTCAAGATTCTTCCAGACAAGGGGCCAGGGATTTATGAGGTGAGCCTGTATAATCCAAAAGGATCGCTGCCCTCTACAGAAGCAGGGGAAATGATGGCGAATTTCGTGTCATTCGTCATTCGATTTCAATAGTTCGACATGAAGCGGTCAGCTCCTGTTTGAAGAGAAACTGGAAACTGGAGTTATTTTTTGCGCTGTGAATTTCTAGAACTCATCGGCTGCTATAGCCAGCACGTTGTTGAACTAACGGGCAGTATTGCGGAGGAGTCAGTAGGTAGTAAAAGGAAATATTCCGCTACTTCTCGAATTTATACTAAGAG
>NZ_JABBYG020000040.1 GCF_012935325.2 Paenibacillus sp. PL91 | reverse complement strand
GAGATGGACTTGATCCAAGGTGACGAAATCCTGCGAATGAGTGAGTATATGTGAGATAAATTCTTAAAACCGAGGGATGGGTAACGATAGTTGAACATATAAGGAGCAGCTTGCTACTGAACTGCCCCCGTCAAGTAGACAGTATAAATAATAAATTTATTAAACGGCCTTAGTCTGTATTCCATTGGACTGAGGTCGTTTAGTTTTGTGATCCTTTTTCGTAAAGAAGATCTCCAGATGGGATGTTATCTCAGAGGCAACTTCCTGTGGAAACTCAGGTTAACTCTGCTCCAGTTGTAACGATCATTTTAGGAACTGAGGATGCACCTACGTTGACTAAAGTAGCTAACATAGAATAGAGAGACTCGATCAGTTATGATCGAGTTGTCTTTTATTGCAGCTAACATCTTTTTGAATGTTATGCCAGAAAGTCAGTTTAATCGATTACTCCTTTGTCGCCGGCTTCAGTTCTGTGCTCCAAAAGTTTTTTTTCGATAACCAATATTCGTTGTAAACTCGCTTAATTTCATCATTCTCATCAAGTAATTCAGTCTCGTTATAGGAGAGGTTCTTAACCTCAAACGCAACGTGTTCAATTGGGGTTATTAGGAGCAGGTGAGGGACCTGCTCCTTTTAGTATTAACTTTTTATGGTGAAAAGCACTTGGCCATAATGTCGTGAGAAGTACATTGGAAAGTCGTTAGCTTGGTAGATTTGATTTCTTTATTTATGTTCAAATAAGAATAGAATATCCGTGAACTAATATTCAGGTCAGGGGAGAAGACAGCATGAATATACGTACTCGCAGCTATCTTTCATTTGGGCTAATTTTGTTCTTGTTTCTAAGTAGTTCCATATATCAACTTGTTCAATCTAGCAAACAAGTGGATGAAATAAAAGAAGTTAATGAAACGACTTTAAAAGCAGCATTAATTGCACAGGACCTTGAGCAAATCTTAAACACGTACCAGATTCAAATATTGCTACCGGCTGTCGGAGCCGCAACTCAAGAATCAATAAAACCATTGTTAGAAAGATATATAGCGGAGTTCACGGATAAAGCAACAACCTATGCGAAACTAAAACCAGATGAAAACGAAAATATTCAAGAAATCATGAGAATTTTCTCTGATTTTGTTAAGGGCAATAATGAAGAAGCGACCCGTTTGAATGAGCTAGCCATTAAAATGGGAAATGATAATGCAGTTGAAATCAACAATTCGCTAGGGGATGTGGTGCAAATAAGCGAAGAAACAAGCGAAAATACCATCCTGTATCAAGTATTTGTATTGACGATTGCAGTTCTACTTTCCTATTACTTTACTGTGTCACTTACCCGACCGATTAGACAGCTTATTGACACATAGTCACTTATCTCATCCGGGGATTTAAGTAATCCGCTATCACACAAACGCAAGGACGAGATCGGCCATTTAGCTCAGATTATGGAACAAATGAGAGCGAATTTGGCTGCCTTTATCAGTCAATCTAGACAAACGGCCGATCATGTTGTATTTTCTAGCGATACAGTCTCCGAGCAAACCAAGGAATCGTCGCAAACATATATCAAAATATTGGATTCGTTCAACAACATTGCAATTGGAGCAAGAGAGCAAATGAAAACGACAGGTGAAGCAGCTGTTGCAATGGAAGAACTGTCAAATGGAATGATGCAGATTGCGGACTCTACTTCGCGGGTTGAGGCACTATCAACCGCCACAGAACAACAAGCAGTTAAGGGCAATGATCTGTTACAGCAAGCAGAGAGCCAGATGCTTATATTAAAGCGGACATTTCTTCTGTTTACAAACTTAGTAACCAAACTGGCGAAACAATCACAGGATATTAATCAAATAATTGATGTCATCAAATCAATTTCTGCACAAACAAACCTCCTTTCACTAAACGCAGGAATTGAAGCAGCGAGGGCTGGGGAACACGGTAAAGGTTTTGCGGTAGTAGCTAACGAAATTCGTAAACTTGCCGAACAGACGAGTAGTTCCTCTGATCATATATACCGGATAGTTGACGGTATACAACATGAAACTGGGCTGACAGTAGCCACGGTTGGAGTTGGAAGAACGGAAATGGATGCTACAGCGGAAACGGTAAAAGTTGCGAGAGAGATCTTTGAAGAAATTCTACGAGCTACTATGGACATATCTAAGCAATCTCAGGAGGTTAATGTCGCTATTGAAGAGATATCCGCAGGGTCGGAAGAGATAAGCGCTTCGGTAACTGACCTTGCGGATATTGCTCGGATGGCTTGTACTCGAATAGATGAAGTTGTGGATGAAGCAGAAACAGAAAAGCAACGAACGGTTGAGATCATGAAGTCCGCAATGAAAATGAATGAAGAGACTTTACGTCTCCGACAGCAAATATCCGTTTACAAAGTATAAGGGCGATGATGAAAGCTGTAAATCACTTATTATTAGGTGAAATTACGGCTTTCATTTCTATTTCTTACACTCATAGATTCGTGAAGTTCATTCCGATTAAAATAGTATGGGAGAGGAAATAAATATAATGGAATGCTATCACTCAGGAGGAGAATTATGAGAGAATTTTTCCAACGAGCTTCGTGGAACTCCATTCGGATAAAGATTATTATTGGCTTGTTTTTCGTCACGGTGCCCCTGCTTACACTACTCATATATAGTAATTATTACAGTATAGACGTTGTGCGTAATCAAGTATCCATCTCAAATAAAAACTTGATCTCTTTGTATATGGGACAGATCGATACACATCTGGATGCGGCGGAAAAAAATATCCTCGGCCTCGTTACGAATAATTATAATGTTCAATCGATGGAAGCGCCAAACGATGATGATGAGTATCAACTTGCCAAATATAATCTATCGGTTAACTTATCAAACAACATTATCTTTTATAAATCAATTGATGCATTCTTCATTTTTAATCATGAACGCCAAGATCTTCTTGATGTTCTTCAGCACTCGGTATCCTTTTCCGAAAAAACGGAGGTTGAAAAATATCTTATATCGTATCTAAGTCATGCTACCAGTTCGTCCGAGTTGCCAACTGCCAATTGGTACGTAAAAAAAATAGGGGATACCAACTACGTTCTTCGCACGATAAAATCGGGTAGCCTATATATTGGAGCATGGGCTAAAGCGAGTACGCTATTGGGTCCAATGAATTTGATTGATCTTGGTACTAAGGGAAGAGCGTTACTTATCACCTCTCAAGGGGAGCCTATGGTCAACACGGATGACCGTCAACTCAAGTAGGCAAGAATCAAGTTGAGTGCCGCGATCATTCAGAAAATCGAACAAGAAGCGTCTTTGGCATCTGGAATGCCGAAGGCGCTTCTTTTTGCGAAACAGGAGGATGTCTAATTCGATTTGCTTTTCATGCCAACATTCCGTTTCCGGTATTCGCCGGGCGTAATGCCGGAATAACGCTTGAACATGCGGATGAACGAATTGACGTTATGATAGCCGACTTCGAACGCCACGTCTTGGATGCGCAGCTCCAGATTCATGAGCAGCTCCTTGGCGCGCCCGATGCGAAGGTCGTTCAGGTAGTCGCTGAAGTTCGTGCCGGTCTTCTCCTTGAAGCAGCTGGAGAGGTAGCCGGGCGTAATGTTCAGTTTATCCGCCATGAGATCGAGGTTGATGTCCTCGTTCAGATGGCCGTTCAAATAATCGGTTACGAAGCTCGTAATCGGATCCTTCGTCTCCGTCCTTGCGCGGATAGCCGACAAAGCGGGACGGATGAGCCCGCGGAACCATTCCCTGTACTGCTCCGCCGAGTGGAAGTGGGCGAAGGCGGACGGGTCGAACGGCTTGCCGTCGGCGTCGACGGCGTCGACGGAGACATCAGGCACGTTCAGCTTCGCGAGCGCCTTCTCGACCTGCTCGGCGACGCCGCGCGCGTAAGTCTGGAAGTCCGCCGCCGGCGCATCTTTTCTCGCGAGAAGCTCGAGATGGCGGTCCACCCATTCGAACACGGATTCCTCGCCGCCGGATAGAAGCCGGGCCAACAGCTCTTCGCGCTGCGTCATCTTCATGGGCATGACGCGATTGGCGGAGGAGCGGGGTTCCACGATAATTTGGGTATCCCCGGTCAGCCGCTTTTCTTTCAGCAACTGCTGGAGCCGCTCGTAGGCGAGAGTGACCGGCGTATCCTCCGGATAGACCGGACTGACCGCTATCGTCAGGCAGAGATAGTCCTCGGTCATGAGCAGATCCTTCAGCGTATGCAGCACGCGCAGTACCTCGCTCTGGGAGCCCGGCTGGAAGAGCAGGGACATGAGCTGGTTATGCTCGATCTGAAGCGTGACGGGCTCCTCGCCGAGGCTGGAGAACAAGCCGTGCACAATCTTGCGGAGCAGCTGGATTTCCTGATCGTATTCCGAATCGGTGTTTTTGAATCCGATTTCGTACAGGACGGCGGCATACGGCGCGTTCGGCTGCACCGCGTCCTCCAGCTCCGTGAGGGTCAGGTTCATCGGAATGTTCTTCACTTTGTTGGTATAGGCGAATTGGCGCACAAGCGAATTTTTCTGATGCAAATCTTTTCGAATCTCCTCGTTGTCGTCCATCATGCTGCTCATGCGGTCGCCGATAATCGCGAACTCCTTGATCGAGCTCGTCGGCAAGGGCAGCTCCTGCTTGCGCTCCAGCATAGCGATAATGCGCTTGAGCGGATGGTTCAGCCGGAGGCTGAACAGGGCTGAACCGACGATGCTGACGAGGACGGCCACGACGAGCAGCGTCACGAGCAGGATGTTCAGTTTCATCATCTCGGCGGTGATGCTCTTGATCGGCGCGACGCGCACGTAGGTAAAGCCGGTGTCCGCGCCATGCTCATAGAAGTAGAAGTTCCCGCCGCTCTGTTCGTGGCGCTTGCCGTTCTCGAAGGAAGCGGGAGTCCGAATCAGGGCGGCATCATGCGAAGCGAACAGCGTCCGGCCGTCCTGATCCTGAATGTAGAAGGGCTCGCCCGTATTCGCGTATGCGGAATAAAGCTTGCGCGGGTTCATCATGATGATGCAGTATACTTCCTCGTACGGTGCGGCCTTAATGACGATCGGGAGCTGAAGGCCGAGCGATCGGACGTTGTTCATCGATTTCTCGGTGAAGACGGCGGCGGGCAGTATTCGCATCAAATAATTGTCGGTCGACAAGGATTCCCAATATGAAGAAGGATAAGCCTCGCTGGCATAGTAGCTGGAGAACATATCCCCGGCGCTGCTGGTGCCTTCCTTCTCAAGGACGTAGCCAGATGACTTGAAATAGAGAATGATGTTTTCGATATGAAGAAACGGATTCGTGTACAGCTCGGCCAGATCGGTTTTGACCTCGTTCATTTTATCGTATCGGCGGTTGCTCTCGACGTTGCTCAAGACGCCGATATTGGCGATCCAGCGGTCGGACTGGGTGAGCGAGAGGATCATGTTCTGGGTCATGCGGAAGTGGTTCTCGTAGCTTTCCACCGTCTGCTTGATGCCGAGCTCGTTGTACCGGACAATCTCTTCGTACAGCTTGTTGCGCAAATATAGGTAAGAAAAGACATTAAAAGCGGCGAGCAGCAAAATAACGCTAAGGAAGCTTGCCATCAGCTTGACGAGCAGCGAATTGGACGCAAAGCCCAGCTTTAATTTGGACAATCGTGTCATGGTAGACCCCCCTCTGGATGACGTCTGAGTATGCGCATTTGCGAATTGATCCGAAAATTTGAATATTCCTTTTTCTCTGTTCGCGATCGGCACGGGCGCCAAGAGGCGCGCAACGCAGGAGGCAGTCGCCGTCTTGTTCTCGTACGTCCTATCATACTAGCTGGGCGCTCCCGCGGACAATATGCACTTTTCATCATTTATACACATCTCTTCCAATATCCGATGATTTGTCGATTCCCATCCACATGTGAGGATTTATTTCATGGGAGGACGCGGTATATACTCCAATCACAAGGTTTACGCCGATCGCGTCGGGAAAACTAACAACAACCAAACATCGAGGAGAAATGTGTATGACTCATACAAGTGTTACGCCAGGCATGCCCGGAGCGGAGGAGGTTCTTGCGTCCCAGCTCCGTAGACCGGGCAAGTGGAGACGGATGTGGCAGCAGAACAAATATTTGTGGCTTCTCTTCCTGCCTTGCCTAATCTATTATCTCGTCTTCCGGTACGCGCCGATGTTCGGGCTCGTGATTACATTCAAGGATTACAACCTGTTCAGAGGCGTCTGGGCGAGCGATTGGGTCGGCTTCAAATATTACCGGATGTTTCTGGAGAATCCCGACTTCTTGCTTCTGATGAAAAACACGTTCTTATTAGGCATCATGACTTTGGCGTTTGGCTTCCCGGCTCCGATCATTCTTGCGCTGCTCCTTAACGAAGTGCGGAAAGCGGCGTTCAAACGGTTCGTGCAGACGGTCAGCTATTTGCCCCACTTCATCTCCAACGTCATCGTCGCGAGCATGGTCATCATGTTCCTGTCGCCGACGGGCGGACTCATTAACGATATGATCGTCGCGCTCGGCTTCGAGCCGATCAACTTCATGAACGAGCCGGGGTTGTTCCGGGGCATCTACGTCCTGTCGGAAATATGGCAGCATATCGGCTGGGAGACGATCATTTATTTGGCGGCGCTGACTGCGGTCGATCCTCAGCTGTACGAGGCGGCCAGCATCGACGGGGCAAGCCGGATGCGCAAGCTCTGGCACGTGACGCTGCCCGGCATCTCGTTCGCGATCGTCATCACGCTTATTATGAATATCGGCTCGGTTCTGGAGATCGGCTTCGAGAAGGTGTTCCTGATGCAGAATCCGGCCATCTACGAGACCGCCGACATCATCAGCACCTACGTGTACCGGGTAGGCATGGAACAGGGCAACTTCAGCTACGGGGCCGCGATCGACCTGTTCATGGGGATCATCAGCCTGATCTTCATCTATTCCGCGAACTTCATCAGCCGGCGCGTCAGCGAGACTAGCATATGGTAGCAGGGAGGAGAACGTCATGAAGCTGCAAAAAATAAGCGCATTCCACGTCGTTAGCACGATCATTCTCCTATTGGTGGTCGTCGTGACCTTGTACCCGTTCCTTCACATGCTGGCGGTGTCGCTCAGCGGCGACGCGCATGTCATGAAGAACGAAGTGACGATCTGGCCCAAGGGACTGAACTTCAATATGTACGAAATCGTGTTCGGAGATCCGAAAATGTGGAATGCCATCAAAAATACCGTCGTCTACACGGCTGTCGGCACCTCGATCGCCCTGATCGTCACCTCGATGGGCGCCTACGCGCTGTCCCGGTCATACATGGCCTTCCGCAAGGGGTTCATGATGATGATCGTGTTCACCATGTTTTTCGGCGGCGGCATGATCCCGACGTTCCTCGTCGTCCGTTCCCTCGGCTTCGTCGATACGATCTGGGGAATGGTCATCCCGGGCGCGGTCAGCACCTGGAACCTCATTTTAATGCGGACTTTCTTCGCCGGCATCCCCAAGGAGCTGGAGGAGTCCGGCCGCATCGACGGCCTGAACGACATCGGCATTTTCATGCGCATCGTCGTGCCGCTGTCCAAAGCTTCCTTCGCTACAATCGCCCTCTTCTACGCGGTGGGCTTGTGGAATAATTTCATCTTCCCGCTCTTGTACCTGCGCACGCCGGATCTGTTCCCTCTGCAGGTGCTTCTGCGAAACCTGGTTCTCGCCGGCAGCGCCAGTTCCGGAGATGTAACCCGAATTGGAGGTGATAATCAAATCGTCGAAGAATCGTTAAAGTACGCGACCATTATGGTCTCGTCGCTGCCGATTCTGATGGTGTATCCTTTTATTCAGAAGTATTTCGTCAAGGGGGCCATGATCGGGGCGGTCAAAGGCTGATGTTTCCGCCGCTCCGGCAAGCAAGACGCAATCGTACACATCATGAAAGGGAGTTGGTTTACATGAAAAAAACGCTCGCACTCATTCTTGCGGGGTTCATGGCGGTCTCGCTGCTCGCGGCGTGTTCAAGCAATAGCAATAACGGCAACAACGGCGCCGAGCCGACCGCGACGGCGGACGGGGGGCAAGGGAGCGCGCCGGAGAGCAAGACGTTCACCGCGCTGCTGGACAACAACCCGACGTTCCCGTATAACGAGGAATGGCCGATCTGGAAGTGGCTGGGGGAGAAGACGGGCGTGACGCTCAAGGTGCAGACGCCTTCCGGCAAGCTCGGCGAGTCGCTGAATCTCGTGGTAGCGTCCAAGACGATGCCCGACCTGATGTACATGCCGAATCGCAGGGAGTCGAACAAATTCGGCCAGGACGGCGCGCTTGTGGACATTATGGAGCATATCGACGGCATGCCGAACCTGAAGAAGTGGATGGAGCAGTATCCGGAGGAAGCGAAAGCCGCCCTGTCCCATGACGGGAAGATGTACATGTTCCCGAACCAGGGCTTCGGCGAGACGAACCGCTTGATCTGGCTGTACCGCGAGGACGTGTTCGCAAAGGAAGGATTGGCGATGCCGAAGACGTACGACGAGCTGTACGAGTCGCTCAAGACGTTGAAGGCGAAGTACCCGGACAGCTACCCGCTGTCGATTCGCTACGGCCAGATTCCGGACGAGATGAACACGAACATGACGGTCAACTTCGGCACGGGCGAAGGCGCATACTTCGATTTCGACGCGAAGGAATATCGGTACGGCCCGATCGAGGACAATTACAAGGCGATGGTCGCCATGTGGAAGAAGTTTTACGACGAGGGACTCATTCCGCCGGACTTCCTCTCTCTTCAGACGAAGCAGTGGCAGGACATGGTGTCCACCGGCCAGTCGTTCGTCACGATCGACTATATCAGCCGCGTCGACTTCTTCAATAACGCGATGCGGAAGGAAAATCCCGAGTTAAATATGCAGTTCATGGCGCCTCCGGCGGGTATGCCGGGCGGCAAGCAGCAGAATCCGTATTTCCACTACATGGAGGGCGGACTAACGGTCGCGTCGACGTCGAAGAACATCGAGGACGTCATGCAATACATGGACTTCTTCTACTCCGAAGAGGGACGCACTTTGACGAGCTGGGGCGTCGAAGGCGAGACGTTCGTCAAGGAAGGCGATGTGAACAAGTTCAAGCCGGAGTTCACGGACGTGACCGAAATGCGCAAGCAGACGGGGCTTCAGACGAGCGGCACGTATACATGGATCGACTATGACGCCCACCTGTCGCTGTTCTCGGAAGATCTGCGGAACGCGTACACCGAAGCGGCCAAATACGATCCGCCGTCGATGCAGCCGCGCCCGGCTTTCACGGAGAGCGAAAACGAAGTCATCTCGCTAACCGGCCAAGCGATTAAGAAGCACCGCGACGAAAGCTTCGCCAAGTTCATTACCGGCTCGAGAAGCCTGGACGAGTGGGAGAAGTACGTCGAAGAAATCAAAAACCTCGGCGTCGACAAGCTGCTGGAGACGTACAAAACGGCTTACGACCGCATGCAGAGCGTCGAATTGAAATAGGCTTCAAACAATGTGAAATCGCGCCTTCCTTTCGAGAGAGAGGGAGGCGCTCCTCTTAGGAGGCGCTCCGTCCGCCGCATGACCGGTTTTCCATTCAAGCCAGTCGAAAGGATGATTTCTTATGCGTTCATGGAAGGTTTCGCGCATGCCGCGATATGCTCTGCTTCTCGTTTTATCGTTTGCCCTCGCGCTGGGAGGTCCGTTGGCCGTCCCTGCGACCGCCGCGTCCGCCGCGCCGTTCGTCTCGATTCTGAGTCCGCAGAACAAAGACGCCGTAAGCGGGGGGATCGTGGAAGTAAGCGGCGCATATGCCGGCGTATACGATGTACGGCTATATATCAATAGCGTCCGCCAGGCTGCCGTTGCGATGGATGACCCGGACGGCGACGATGTCGGCACATGGTCGTATGAGCTCGACGCTTCGCAGTTAGACGGCGGGATCGAGCTGACCGCGCGCGGACTCGACGTCGCGACAAGGTACGGCGTATGGAGCGGCAAGGTGACGGTGCAAGCGAACAATGCCGCGTCAGCCGTACCGGAAGTCGCCATCATCAGTCCGGTAGAGGGTGTAGCCCTCTCGGGCAAAATTCGGGTGAAGGTAAGCGTCTCGTCGGCCTCGCCGGTATCCAACGTTCAGGTTCGTATCAACCGGGGACCGTGGTTGGATGCCAAGTTCGACGGCGTGAACTATGAATACAAGTGGAAGACGAAGGATCTTGGCGATAAGACGGTTAGCTTGGAGGCGAGGGCGTCGAACGGGCCGGGCCGATTCGGGTACAGCCCGACAGTGTACGCCAAGGTTGGCGAGGGGACGAACGAGCCGTTCTCCATGCCGCATCAGGACCGGGCGATGTGGATCTGGGAGCCCGAAAGCTACAGGCTGCTGCTGAATCCGGGCTCTCGTGAAGTGCTCGAGGACTTCATTACGGACACCGCCACGTTCGACTCGGAACCGGTGACGACGCTGTATTTGGCGGTGGGCAGCTATGCGGGGTACCGGGCGCTGGAAGAGCAGGAGGACGAGTTGAAGTCGTTCATGCGATGGGCGCATGCCCGCGGCTTGCAGGTGCACGCGCTGATCGCGGGCGGCACGTCCCCCGCCTACATGGGCGCTTACGAGCGATACCATCACCATGCGGTGCGGGAGATGGAGCAGATCGTGAACTACAATCTCGCGGCCGAGGCGGACGAGAAATTCGACGGCATTAACGTGGACATCGAGCCGTATATTTCGCCGGACTTCAAAAACCCTAGCAAGTTCCTGCAGGGAGAATATTTGGACGGTCTCGCCAAAATGATCGCGAGAAGGGATGCCGCCGGCATCAATTTGCCGTTCGGGCCCGCGATTCCGAAGTGGTATGATTCGTCCACGCAAGGCGAGAGCATTACGTGGAACGGGCAAACCAAGTGGCTGTCGGAGCATGTTCAGGATATTTCGGACTATATCTCCATTATGGATTACCGCGATTCGGCCGATGGAACGGCCGGCATTATCGCCGGCGCGGCGGGCGAGATCGCGTACGCGGGACAGATCGGCAAGCCGGAGTCCGTCGTCATCGGCGTCGAGACGCTGGATATCGCCAGCAGTGGCGATCCCGAGACGATCAGCTTCTGGGAAGAAGGACGCTTGCATATGGAGGCGGAGCTCGATAAGGTGTATGCCGCATTCGGAGTCGACGGAGCTTTCGGCGGCATTGCCGTCCACCATTACGACTCCTATCGGCTGCTGCCCTCCTATTGGGGCGAAAGAGGCGAGGCTTGGTCTCCCGCTACGGACGGCGAGGCGCCAACAGTCGTGGCGAGCGGACCATCGGCATCGGCCGCCGACTACCAGACGGTGAATTTGAGCTACGGCATGGCATGGGATAACGCGGAAATCGACCGGTATATCGTGTACCGGAGCACGGTGCCGGGCTTCGCGCCGACGGCCGATACGATCGTCGGCTTATCCAGATCGCTGACCTTTCAGGATAAGGGACTGCTGCCGAATACGGCCTATTATTACAAGGTTGCGGCGCGGGACCTGAGCGGCAACATCGGTCCCGTCTCGGCGGAGACGGCGGTAACGACCGGCCATACGGAGCTGAAGCCGCTCATCACGCGGGAGATGAACCTTGCTTATACGGGCAGCTCGGCTTCCGTCGCGATGACGGTCGCGGATTACGCGACCGGAGAAGCGCTGGCGGGCGCGGCGGTCGAAGGACGGTTCACGTATTCGGGCGGTCGTTACGTTACGGGATCGACGGGCAGCTCTGGCACGGTTGCTTTCGGCTCGGAAGCGATCGCGGATGGCCTGCAGGTCGGCTTCGAGCCTCGGCGAATCGCATTGTCCGGCTATTATTACGCCAGCGCGCATGACGAGCCGCATACGACGGCGCTTATGCCTCGAGAGGGGCTGAGCGGACTCGCCACGAACGCGGGGACATGGAATGCGGCGTTTGCGAACGAGCGAACCTTGTACACGGTAACGGTGCCTGCATCGGCGAGCGAACTGTCGGTTACGCCTACGGCCGCGGATGCATCCAGCGTCGTCAAAGTCGACGGGATCGTCGTGCCTAGCGGCGCGCAGTCCGCGCCGGTGGCCATCGGCTCCGGATCGTCGGTCATATCCGTGCTTGTTTATAACGCGGACGGCACGACGGATGTCTACCTGTTGCGCGTCGAGAGAAGCGGAGGGCAGCAGCTGACGGTGCCGGTGTCGAAGGACGCTTACGTCTACGAGCACGAACCTTCCGGGAACTTCGGCGACGCGGAGCTCCTTGAAGTCGCCGATATTCCGAACGCCTCGGGCGGCGGGGACCGGATCGCCTTTATGGGATCCGATGCGACGGCGATCGCCGATCCCGTCGTCTCGGCGAAGCTGTTCGTTTACGTGCCGGAGGCGCCTTCGAAGGCGGCGACATTGTCGCTCAGGGGGTACTCGGGAGCTCAATGGGACGAGAGCACGCTGAACTGGTCCAACCGGCCGGTGTCCGGAGGGACGGCGCTGGGGACGGTTCGGGTAACGGAAGCAGGCTGGTACTCGGTGGACGTGACGGCTTTCGTCGCGGGAATAGCCGCTGCCGGAGGGCAAGCGACGTTCCAATGGAGCGAGCCGAATACGGCGGGCGTCATCGTCCGGCTTAGCAGCAGCGAGAACGAGGCGGGACAGCCTTATCTCCAATTGAACACATAGAGAGGGTGAGAGGCTTGAAGGAACAGTCACGGCCATTATGGATGGGCGAAGCGGGGAAAATGCGCGTGCGGGTGCATGCCGACCGCGCGGCGATGGGAACGGACGCTTCGGCGCAGGCGGGAGCGGCCATTCGGGAAGCGATCGCGGCGAAGGGGGAGGCGCGCGTCGTGTTTGCCGCCGCTCCTTCGCAGAACGAGCTGTACGAAGGATTGATTCGGGAAGAGGGGATCGACTGGTCCCGCGTGACGGCTTTTCATATGGACGAATACATCGGATTGGCGGCGGATGCTCCCCAGCGTTTCGGGACGTATCTGAGCGAGAGGCTGTTCAGCCGCGTTCGTCCCGGCCGGGTAGAGCTGATCGACGGCTCGGGCGGCATTGAACGGGAGTGCGAGCGTTATGCGGCGCAGTTGGCGGAATCGCCGATCGACGTCGTTTGTTTAGGGATCGGGGAGAATGGCCACATCGCGTTCAACGATCCGCCGGTTGCCGACTTTCGCGATCCGCTTCTCGTCAAGGCGGTAGAGCTGGATTTGCCATGCCGGCAGCAGCAAGTGAACGACGGCTGCTTCCCCAATCTGGACGCGGTGCCGACCCATGCGATTACGCTGACGATTCCGGCCCTTATGTCGGGGGCCCGGCTGTATTGCAGCGTGCCGGGCGCAACCAAACGCGATGCGGTGAAGGAGATGATGAACGGTCCGATCACGACGGCGTGTCCTGCCGCGATTTTGCGGGAGCATCCGGATGTTACTCTGTTTACGGACCTGGATGCGTTTAGGTCCGCGGAAGGAATGGCTTAGGGGCATGAGCATGAATGCGGAATCGTGTGCCGTCCTGCGGGGGCGTCATTACCGCACGGGCAACGTTGTGGAAGTGGCGGTTGCGGAAGGCGTTATCCGGTCGGTCATTGACGTGTCAGCCAGTCCGAGCGAGGGAAATCTTCCTTGGCTTGCTCCTGGTCTCGTCGACCTGCAAGTGAACGGTTGTTACGGGTGGGACATGAACGCGCTGCCGCTCCGGCCGGAGACGGTTTCGGAGCTGACGCGCGCGTTGCTGCGAGATGGCGTCACGGCGTATTGCCCGACGATCATTACGAACGGCTCGCCTGCCATCGAGCAGGCGGCGGGAGCTATCGCTGCAGCGGTGCGCGGCGATTCGGCTGCAGCGGCGTCCATTGCGGGCATACATCTCGAAGGCCCGTTTATCTCGCCGGAGGACGGACCGCGCGGGGCGCATCCGCGAGAGCATGTCGGGCCGCCGGATTGGGAGGCGTTCCGCCGCTGGCAGGAGGCGGCCGAAGGGCTGATCCGGATCGTGACGGTATCGCCCGAATGGCCTGGCTCCGCCGCGTTTATCTCGCGCTGCGCGGAGAGCGGCGTGCTCGTCTCGATCGGGCATACGGCGGCTTCGCCGGAGCAGATCAGGGAGGCCGTTTCGGCCGGCGCGGTCCTATCGACGCATCTTGGCAACGGCGCCCATCTGACGCTGCCGCGCCATCCGAATTACTTGTGGGAGCAGTTGGCGGCGGATGAGCTGCACGGCTGCATGATCGCCGACGGCTTCCACCTGCCGCCCGCCGTGCTGAAAGTCATCCTGCGGATGAAAGGGAAGAAGGCCATTCTCGTCAGCGACGCGGTGTCGTTTTGCGGCATGCCGCCGGGCGCTTACCGCCACCACATCGGAGGGGACGTGGTGCTGACGCCGGAGGGCAAGCTGCATGTGGCGGATCATCCGAATCTGCTCGCCGGGTCCGCGATGCCTCTTCTGGAGCAAGTCGCTTACCTGGCGAGCCGAGAGTTGGCCGGGCTAGGCGAAGCGTGGGATTGCGGATCGGCTCATCCCGCCGAATTGCTTGGTTTGCCGCAAGCCGCCGGGCTGGAAGCGGGAGCGCCCGCGGATCTTGTTTTGTTCGAACGGAACGGAAATGCCATGCATGTTTTGATCACATATAAAGGCGGCTGCCCCGTCGCATAGGCTATGCTTGACCCACAACGTTTCCAGTGGCTTGAAAATCACATCAGGTACTTGTGCTGTTCATTCAAGAATCCAGATCCCAGATCAATAGATGGGAGAGTGTGACGTTGAAAAGTAGGCCGATACGAGAATTACCTGCAAATACTACTACCGTTATTTTGGAATATCATGCCCACTCACGGAGATTACCTGCAAAACCTACAGTTAAATTTTAGTCAAACCGCTCCTTTTCCCAAAAACCATGAACTTAAATGTACTTTCTGCATTTAGCGACGGTCATAATGGGTCTATCGAAAAAATAACTGTACATCTTGCATTTCAGAGAATTCGTTGAAAAGCCAAGTTCATCGTCAGAAAATAAATATTTTTCAAAATTAATTCGGAAGTATTGTGCGCCAAGCATAGGTCGCATAAACGGGGACAGCGGCCGGCGCGGCTTAATAGGCCAGGGTGGAGGAGATTGACATGATATCGTTAATACCGCAAACGAAGCAATGGGTTCTGAAGGAAGGAGCGGGTTTCTCGCACGCCGATCCCCTTCTCGTCGAGCTAAGGTTGGAGCAGGCTGATCCCCGCCTGGAGCGGCATTGCCGCCGTCTGTTCCCCGGCGCGGTCGTACGGGCGGAGTCGGCTTCTGCCGGCTACGCCGTACGAATCGGCCGGGCGAACAACGATGGCGACGGCGCGCGCGGCCATGCGGACGAGCAGGGCTTGTCCGTGGACGCGGCCACGGCGGCAGGGAAACGCGAGGGCTACGATTTGCAAGTCGACGAGAGCGGCGCTACCATCCGGGCGTCCGATGCAGCGGGGTTATTTTACGGATTGCAGACGTTTCGTCAATTGATGGAGCATAACGGCGAGGCGCCGGCGGGGACGATCGCGGATTGGCCAGATACGGCGCTCCGCTGCATGAATTACGATCTGCGGCAGACGTATTCGAAGCCGGAGCGGCTCGTTTCGTATTTGGCGGATTTCGCCCGTTACAAGGTGAATGGGCTGCTGATCGAATACGAGGACAAGTTCCCGTTCGAGAATTATCCCGAGCTGGCGCATCCGAAGCACGCGCTGAGCCGGGAGCAGTTCGAAGAGCTGAAACGAGAAGCTCGCGAGTACTTCATCGAGATTATTCCGCTGCAGCAAAGCTTCGGTCATCTCGAATACGTGCTGCGCCACGACCGGTATAAGCATCTCCGGGAGACGGAGAAATCGATCGGAGAGCTGTGTCCGTCCAGAGAGGAGTCGTTCGAGCTCGTGACGGGGCTGCTGGCCGAGATGATGGACCGCCATCCGGATTCCCGCTATATCCATCTCGGCTGCGACGAGGTGTACAGCTTGTGCGAATGCGAGACGTGCCGGGAGCAGTATGACGGCGTGCGAGAACGGGCGTTCATCGCGTTCCTGAACCGGCTAATCGTCTTCACTGCGGAGCGAGGCAAGTCGCCGATCTTCTGGCATGACATGCTGGACAAATGCCCCGAGGAGGAATTGCGGAAGCTCGACAAACGCGGCATCGCGATGATCTGGATCTACAACGGGCGCAACATCGACTCGGAAGTGTCCGCGCTGACCGCGAAATTCCGCAAGCTCGGCATTGGCGTGATGGGCGCTCCGGCCGTCCGGAGCTTCGACTGGGCGGAGCATCAGAACTACCCGGTCATCGTGAACCGTGTCGATAATTTGCTGCAATGGACAGAAACGTCGGAGAAGCTCGGCATCGACTGCATGGTCGCCACCAACTGGACCGGGCCGTTCAGCCTTGGCGTGCCTTACGGCGTGTTCGAGACGACATGGTACCCGATGCTGCTGCACGCCGATCTGTGCTGGAATAGAGGGGGTGACCCGAATACGTTCATAGATCGCTTTCTGCAACAATTCCACGGGGTTGAGCCGTCCGTCGCGCGCGCGAAGCTCGGCAATTATCGCATCGAGGATTATTACGATATCATCTGGAAGCTGCGGGATGAAGTGCAGGTAAATCGGGATTACGCGGAGCTGATCGCGATTATGCACGATTACGAGAAGGCGACTGATCGCTCGCGGGCGATTCACAAGTATCTGTACCGCTGGGAGCTGTTCCCGGGCGACCCCGCCGAACGGCGTTCGCTGCTGAATAACTACCAGCGCAACCGCTTGGGCCGGGAGGCCGTCCGTCTGAGCATGCAGGCGGAGCTTGAGCGATACCAGAGGGCTGACATGGCCGAGCACTTTGTGTTGTCCCGTTTTTACTTGCACGATTATTTGGAGCAAACGATTTATCGGGAACTGGGATTGAATCTCGAGGATTGACAAGGCATCGAGAACGTATAAAAAAGAACGCCTATCCGGTACAGTACTGGAATGGCGTTCTTTTTTACTTATAGGAAAGTATATGATTTTGAACATACTTTCTCTATACGTTTCGCTGAAACGATGGCGTCTATAATAAGGACGTCGACAGGCGTTTCACCTTGCATAGCTGTAAAGTATAAAATCGGTAGCTATATGCCAGCGGGGGAATTCGCGTATCCCGCAAACGATCGAATTCAGGATGAAATGTAAAACATACAGTTATTTCAACCTAATACCATTCACATTCAGTATTTTAATGTATATTGTACTTTTATTTTTCCAGACCCCGCCCCTTACGGTTATTGTGGCTGATTTAACGGTACCTTCTACAGGTAAATGTTCGATTAGATGTCCCTGAAGCCCAATAAAATTACATTTTACAGTTATTTTTGCCACAAGGAGTCCATTCTCGCTCTCGTCAGCTCATATTGGACAATTTGAACTTTTCTGCCTCTCGCGACAGGTATCAGGCATTCTTTCTCTATATTTCTCGGAACGAAACGCGCTACGCTGCCAAAGGACGGCTGCAGCCGGTTCATCTATTAGCAAGGCGGTTCGCTCTCTAGCTCGTCCAAGACCAGCCAGCCGAAGTCTTCGCCGCGATGGAAGTCGGGGGTGTCGGCGCGAACCGGAGACCAGCTCCCGTAATGGGGATGGGAGGTTTCGTCGCCGCACTTGTATAGATTGCCGCGCATCCTTGTCCCGGGACGGGGCCGAAAGGTCGGAAATAAGCTCGCCAACCACGCCTGCGGAAGCCGGAAACGGACCTCCCAATACGTCTCTCCCGTCAACGGATCGCGCTGGTTCTTCGATGCGCGGATAAGCAACGGCGGAAGCTCTTCGTGCCGTAGATAAAGTCGGTTCTGCCGTGCGGCTCCGATGCCGATCCGAAGCGTCCCGGCTGCGTTAAGCTCCATATTCAAATATCGGGCATCTTCTTCGGGAGAAGGCTGAAGGAAAAACTCCAGGCAGCTGTCCTTGTAGACCGGATCGTTGTGTCCGGTAAACCGCGTCAGCGGATCCGTCTCGTACGCCCTAAGGCAAATCTGCAGCTCGTCCGACGTGTAGGACAATGCCGCTCTGGCTTTGGGTCCATGATGTTCGGGCGTCCAACGGTAATGCGCGATAGCCAGCCTGGCGCCGTCCCGGATGTCCGCCCATGCGCCGCGGGCCGACATCCGGGCGGGAGGAATCGCCGCGAAAGCGATAGCTTCCCTCTGCGCAAGTCGCTCGGGACCGAGGCCAATGGTTTCCTCGCGACCGCTTCGATGCGAACGGTACATGCCCTCGAGCACCTCGACGACATGCTTGGACTCCTCCATCGTGCAGGCGAGAGTCGTCCCCGACTCGACGGCGGACATCAAGTCCTCCAGCTGAAGGACGAACGGGTCGTCGTCGGCAGGCAATTCCATTAGCTCGTAGGCTCCTCCTTGGCTTCGATAGAGCATGCCGCCCGATTCAAACCGCAAGGAGCCGGCGGTAAACAGCAGCTCCGTATAATTGGCCGAAGCGCCTTTGTAGCCGGACTGGACGATTGCGGCGGTAACGCCATTACGCAGCCGAAGGCTAGCCATGACGCTGCCCTCCACGTCGCCGCGATCGCCGTGGAACGTCATGCTCGCGGTGACCGAGGCGACGGGGCTGCCGGCAAGCCAAATCGCCTTGTCGACGGAGTGCGAGCCAAGATTAAACGCGACGCCGCCTCCCGACATGGCTTTGGCAAAAAACCATTCCGGCCGCCCCTCCGCGAAATAATCGGTATGCCTCGCGTCATGCACCATGATCAGCTGTCCAAGTCCGCCTTCCTGGATTATTTTACGGGCTTGCCGGATAGGGGCTGTATACCGCAGCGTATGTCCGACAAGGAGAGTCGCGTTCCCTCGCCGGGCATGCTCCATGATTCGGTCGCACTCTTGGACGTTTAGCGCCATCGGTTTTTCCAGCAAAATGTGGCAGCCGGCCGCCGCGGCGAAGCATGCCGCTTCCGCATGCAGATGATGGGGCAAGGTAATAATCGTGATGTCGGGTTTCTCGTCCTTGATCATCTGCTTATAGTCCGCGTAATGTCTCAACTGGGAGCCGTAAAGCCGCGACGCCGCCTGCAAGCGCATTTCGTTTACGTCAGCGGCTGCAACAGTCACGAGTCGCCCCTTCTCGTTTAAATATTTTAATGCGTCTAGATGCCGATCCGCGATCGCGCCGCATCCGACTAACGCTACCCGGTATGCCATGCCGCTTTGCCTCCCGTTCGTCTGTTAATCTCTTCACATAGCGTATCATGGATGCTTGAGAGCGCCTATCGGCAAGTTTGATGGTTTATATGCCGTTTTCGGCATAAAGGCTCCAAATAAGTCCGTTGGCATAACGTCCTCACTTTCATACAGCGATTGCGCATACCGTTCACTGATTACAATGCCGCGCTCATTTAATGCATCCGCAATCTCTTTGCGCGTGCGGTGGTGCTTGAAACGCAGTTCGCCGACGAGACAAAGAACGTCATCATGCTACGTGTCCCAATTGAGTCCTGAATGCCAGCATACCGCGCAGCAGCATTAATAATATTCCAGGCTTGCACGCGGCTGATCGGCTTATCCCCATTCCGGGAAGGAAACAAATAATCCGAATCCCCTAGTGTACGGCAATACTTTTGGATTTCATTTTTGAGCGCATCCGTCATCAAAATGCGCCGGGTATTGCCATTCTTTTTCTCCCGCACTTTGAGATGCGCAGCTGACTTCACGTCCCACACACGCAGCGGCAAAATGTCACTGATCCTAAGGCCTGAAGTAATCCCCATAAAAAATAAAAAATAGTCCCGGTAAGATCGATTTATGAGCAGTTCTTTTATCTGAACCGAAATGTTTAGCTAAATTATACAATAGATTCAAAATGTTAAGTACTCGGAACAACGTACGGCTAGGCTATCACAGAAAGGAAAATGTGCTTCACGGAACATTAACTAACTCTTCCAAGCTGCTGATATGTGAAGGATGGTCAGATCTTTTAGTTTACCGATAAAATGCTCCTGCCATTAAACAAGACCTCGGATCACATACTCCAAAAGTCATCTTGTTTAATAGTAGGTTCTATTTTCCGTAGAGCTTGCAAGATTTTCTTCATGGTTCGTCCGTGAGGGATGTGTTCCGAGTTGTTTGCTAGCTTACTAATCGTGAATTTATTGAGCTTTGTTTCTTTTACTACCCATTCTTGGGGGATGCCCTTTTTATCAAGCCACTTTCCAAAATTCGTTCGGTTTTTCCCGATTCCAAACATGACCAATCACCTCTATTACTAGCTTGGTCAAATTATCAGATAATTAGTCACTAAAAAGTGTAATCGGCGGATGTAAACGTCTGCTCTTTCTTTTTAATGCCTATTGATAGGCAGAATACCAACCTGTTATAATATACCTATTACGAACACGTTTTTATTGTCACTGCCGTCATCTATTCGGCTAGTGAAGGAGCGTCTGGCAACGGACAACAAAACATTTAGGCGCAATACTGCCTCGGAGAATTGATTAGACATACCACCGGTATGTTTATTTCTATTTTCCGGGGCTTTTTTTGTGTCAAAAAACAGGGAGGAAATAAGAATGACAGCAACGAAGGAGAAACAACTTGGGGTAATCGCAACGGGGAATATGGCTTTTCAGGTTGAGAAGGATGAACTTCTCGATGCCCTTATGCTTTGCGCTAAAGTAGTTCAGAGAACATCGGCCATTCCGCTGTTGTCTTGCATCAAATTCGACTTGAAGGGTGAAACGTTATTCATCACCGCGATGGATATTTCCCAAGCAGTGCTCCGTATGTTGAAAGTTACCAACGACAATGGCATCGATGGCAGCTATTTGCTTCCAGCCCGCGAAGCAATCGATCTTGTTAGGAAATTGCCTGGAGGTGAAGTATCGTTTGCTCAGAACGATTCTACGGTCACTATTTCTTACGGGGTACGAGGCAGGGCTAATCTGGTTGCTATGAATTCAGAGGAATACCCTCAGCTGCCGAAACTGTCAAATGCGGATTTCATTTCGGTTCCCATCGAGATGATGAAAAAAGGCGCACTTGCGTCCCGCTTCGCTTTGTCGGATGAGAAGACCCCAACGCTAACCGCCATCCATATTCACAACGAGAATGGAAGGCTGGCGTTTATGGGTACGGACAGGCATAGGATTTATCGGTATATTTCTGATATTACAATTGAAGAACCGGACAAGTTTCGGAACGCTATGATACCCGCGCTCCAGTTCAAGGGGATTATCGATTCGATTAAAGCCAATAAAGTGGATGTAGCGGTCGATAATCAGCATTTGGTCATGCGGGATAAGAACACCATTTATTTCGGACGGTTACTCGATGGCAACTATCCTCAGATAGCCCAGATATTCGCAAAGGTGAAGGAAGGAACATCGGTACAGGTTCCGAGGGGAGAAATGGACGATACTTTGAATCGGATGTTATCACTAGATGGGGTGGAGAACAACCGGATTACTCTGGAATTCGATGACAAAGGAGAATTGACGGTTCATTCCCATTCTCAGACAGGTGATATTTGCGAAGTGTTTCCAGGTTCCCAAGTGGACGAAGGATTCCCGACAATTAAGTTCAACGCTCGGTATCTGAAAGATGCTCATGGTATGTTATTTTTTACCAAAGGGACTTGAAATTCCAGAGAGATTTACAAAACTTTCTGTCCCTGCATTAACATGGGCTATTTTCCCGGATCCGCATTGTGATTTAATAAAGTTATGGGGACGGATTTATTCCGAATGGTTTCCGACATCTGAATACGAACAGGTTGAAGGCCCTCATTTCGAAATGTATTATGGAATGGCAGGGCATATTACTGGGGAGATTTGGCTACCAGTAAAGAAAAAATAACTTTTTTTCTCCATGCGACGCATGTGTTTCTCATCGGGCACCGCCGTACTACATTGAGCTAACGGGAGACGATAGTTCAACAAATTAGGAGCAGTTTGCTGCGGTAGCTGCTCCATTTTTCGTTAAGCTAATGGACAGGTTAGTTTAATAGTTTTTTCTCATCAAAAAAAATCCCACCCTATGGGCAGGATAGTTCCAGAGGTTTTTTAAGC
>NZ_JABBYG020000004.1 GCF_012935325.2 Paenibacillus sp. PL91 | reverse complement strand
TTAGAGGCCGACCAACGAGATGGTCGACCTCTTTTTTACGTATTCGGTATAGCATCTTTCTTCATCCGATACATGCGGTCATTCGCTCTCTTATAGAGCCCAAGGAGCCGAAGCAGGTTCGCGGACAGCGTATCCTCAAGGATCGTGATGAGGCTGCTCGCCTGGACGCGATCATAAGCCAGTACGACGAATTCATCTCCGGTCAACCGCGCGACAAAATCAGAAATGCCGGCTGACTCGGACAATAACCGGGCCAGATGATGCAATACAAGGTCTCCCGCATGATGGCCATGGGTGTCGTTAATCGAGCAATTCTGTCCTTTATTTCGACTGCGGTCCATTGCGTTATCCTGCTCTTTAGCTTAATAAAATGAGCAGGCCACTGAAGCGCCTGCTTTATTCCTTCGACAGACTAAAATAATTTTTTGTTGACTTAAACCATGGTTTAAGTCGTATCATATTCCTGTCGACAATGAAAGATAAAATTTTGGAGGCCTCCAGATGAAGTATTGTTCAATTAGCGAAGCTTCAGCCAAATTCGATATTCCAGAATCAACGTTACGTTATTATGAAAAAAAAGGACTACTACCACTAATCGAGCGTGATGAAGCTGGGAGGCGGTTATTTTCAGAAGATCAAATTACGCTCCTTGAAATCGTTATTTATTTAAAAAACACGCACATGCCAATAAGTGGTATAAAGCAATATGTTGACTGGGTAGTAGAAGGAGATAACACCATTGAACTCCGACTTGGAATGATGAAGAATCACAAGCAAGCTGTGATAGCTGAAATTTCGTTGATGACCGAATCCTTAAAAGGAATTGACGTAAAAATTACACGTTATACAAAACGTACTCAGGAAAGAAAAGAAGAATGATAAGATGAAAAAGCATTAGTAACTGGCGCATATAAAGGAATTGGCTTTATTGCTTTGAAATTGATAAACAATTGTGTGAAGAAAATTATGGAGAAGAGGAACTATAATGAAACTTTCAGGAAATACAATACTTATTACAGGCGGAAGTTCTGGAATAGGATTAGCTTTTGCAGAGCGCTTTATAAAAGCTGGAAATAAAGTCATTGTTTGTGGACGACGTGAAAATGTACTTCAAAATGCGAAAGAAAAATCCCCTGGCCTTATTACTCGTGTAAGTAATTTGGATATTGAATCCGAGCGTGTAGCATTGTTTGATTGGGTATCAGCGAACTATCCAGAAGTGAATGTGTTAGTTAACAATGCAGGAATCCAACAACGCTTTAATGTGCTAAAAGCGGATGCAAAGAACAATTGGAGTTATTTCAGTAAAGAAATCACAACCAACATTGAAGCACCTTTCCATCTCTCTGTGCTGTTCGCTCCATTTTTTGCAACAAAAGAAGAGGCGACTATCATTAACGTGACATCTGGGTTAGCTTTTACGCCGTTTGCGATTGCTCCGATTTATTCAGCAACAAAAGCGGCGCTTCATTCATTTACAATGAGTCTAAGACACCAACTCTCTGATACGTCTGTAGAAGTGATTGAAGTTGCTCCTCCGGCAGTGAATACAAATTTAGGTGGAGCGGGGTTACATATCCAAGGAGAACCATTAGATGCCTTCGCAGATGGAATTTTCAAAGGATTAGAAGAGGGTAAAAAGGAAATTGGATATGGTACTTCTGTGAATCGCTTACGCATGTCACGAGATGAAGTCGACGAGTACGCTGAAAAGATGTATAAGGCCACGAAAAACACAATTGAATAACTACACTCACGAAAAAGGTGCTACCATTGTGTAGGTGCTTTTCCGAAATTATTAATCAAAATGACAGTTTGTTTTGACTTCGCATTGTCATATAAAAAAGCAAAACTCGCCGCAGTGTTGGCGAGTTTTCTTTATTGTAGTTATCTATTCCTTATTCAACTAAACTGCCCGTTAGTTTAACAAGGAAATGGAGCAACTTCCGCAGCAAACCCTTGTTTGTTTAACTATCCTTATGGCAATGGCGGTGATAAGTTTATGAAAAACTAGGGTTGGTTTTTGTAACAATTCGTCTTACTAACTGCTTGATCAAATGCACAGGGAGTGTTCTAAGCTTCCGATTGTTTAAGGTAACTTTTTAAGGAGCACTGCGTCTATAGTTTGTAGAAATGAAAACCAGTTTTGTTAAATTGAGAGGAGTTTTTTTATAATGAAAAAAAAAGTATTACTTACTGTTTTGTGTACGCTTCTGTCGGTAAGTATGATTTTTCATGTAGCGTATGCAAGTGGTGCAATAAAAATTGTTGTAAATGGTAAAACCGTTGCAGCGGATGTAGCACCACGAATGATTAACTATCGTGTTATGGTACCAATCAGTTTTGTTTCTAAGGCGCTTGGAGCAGATGTTACATGGGATCAGAAAACGCAGACGGTTGGAGTTAAGAGCTATGGAATTACGCCTGTGGATGTTTGGAAAGAAGATGGTAATCTTATTCAATTTGACATGGCTGCTATTAATAATACTGTACAGGTATTTATGGCTGGAATGGACCAAGGTTTACAAGACCTCATTGAAAAATCCGTTACAAGTGATTTGGATGTAAAAAAATTGGCGGAATCACATTTTTCAATGGGACCAACCATGTTTTCTACTCAGATTGTCGATATAAGAAGATTGAAGGTGGCACAAGGGAAACCTTCAGAATTTCAAGTTAAAGTAGCGGTTCAAACTTGGACGCTAGATGACATCACAACCCTCGATCATTGGGACCTTACTGTAGTTCAAAGTGGCGTTTCTAATAAAATGGGGTATATAGTGAAAAAAATAGGAGAAGGAACTTCAACTAAGGTAGCTGAACATCGTGTATTCCCTGGATTTACTTACAAAATAGATCCGTTTTCGTCCAAATGAGTACCGGAATCTTTGCTCCCACCATTAGTAAACGAAATAAGCGAGGTTTGGCCGCTAATCAGTTTTACTGTTGCAATTCAACAGCGGCCTCCTCAGTTCCAGTAGTAGAGGCAAGGGATGTGTGACTTACAAGGAGTAATTAGTCGAAGTTTCTACGTTAACCTGCCCGTTACCTTAACGAGGCTGCCTTTTCAACCGGCAGCCTCGTCTTGATGTTTATTGAGCTATAGTTCTCCGTTAGTTCAATGAAATCACTAAGAATCACTAAGAGTTACTCCATAGCCTCTCTGTATTTGTTAAAACTCCTTCATCAAATTCCATCCTGTAGATATCAGGTTTTGATGTCTTTAATAAGAAGTCCAAGTCGAACTGCGTATCGAAGTATCTCATCATCATTGTCATAACGGCTCCATGAGTTCCAATAGCTACTTTCTTACCATTCACTGAAATGATTGCCGATTGATATTATGCATTATTGCACTGTAAAGAAAATCTGCAAAATCCTCATTGCTATATTGATTAAAATAGTTTTTGAATCGTGCATCGAATTTGTAGGTATGAGCCATGCAAGCCAGTAACTCTGCATCACATGTCATGAATTGCATTAAAATTTTTTTCCACTCCTCGATTAGTCGCTGAACTTCATCGGAAGAAGGTTCTTGATAGACACAAGGCGCTATTTGTTTGAATATTTCCTCCATGGATTGAAAACGTTCCTCTTTATCATCTAGTGATAATTTTTCCAACGTTTCATTAAACTCTTTATACGTTTCTGTTTCACCATAAATGAATCTCGCCTCATTTGCATATTGTTCATTCAATGGCAAAACGGAAGAATGGTTGAATATTTGCAAATTGCTAATATCTTTCCCCGAAACGTATTCTTCGAGAGCTACCATGATGGTTTCTAGTCTTTGTTTTCTCGATAATAAGGTTTGTCGCTGCTTCTTTATTATTTGTTTCTGTTCTTGCCGGGTTAGCTTTAAAATATCCGCAATTTCTTTCAAGGAAAAATCCAATTCCTTCAAGAATAAAATCGTTTGAAGCTTTTCCAAACTGCTTCGATCATATAGGCGATAACCTTTTTCCGTCAGATGCGTCGGTTTAAATAAATCAATTCTATCGTAATAATGCAGGGTCCGGCCTGTAATGCCTGTAATCTGAACAATATCTTTAACGGCTAATAATGGTTTCTTCATCCCAAAATCCTTTTACTTCGTCTAGTATTTGAGCAGCAGGCGTTATGGTGGCCTCAAAGATCGTATTCCCCGTTTTTCTTAAATAATATTGGATTAAATAATAGCCGCAAGCGTAACCCGCGCTATAAGGCATATTGACCGGTTCAAAGTTTTGAAGCTTAGCAATCTCGTCACCGTAAAGATAGGGAGCAAATTTATCAAACCCGGTTAGTTGCAATTGCTCTCTAAGCACAGGCTTTATGCGTCCGTTAAGTGTTTCTGCGTTTGTTTTCGTTACCCAAGGGCCTAGGAACTCTTCTCCAAACATGAACGTAGAAAAGTTTTCAGCTAATCCTTCACTTACAATTAGCTCGCCCAAATTAACGGTGTGATCCCACTGAATAAATTGATATCGCACATTATGGTTGCATTCGTGCGCCAGCGCAACCTTCATTCGAGGAATCGTGTACTCATTGGGCAAGAGTGAACCCGTGATAAACCCAGGAATGCCCCCAAAGCCACTATATCCTTCATTTATTGCTAAGGCACGGCTTTCCGGATTCCCTAGTAGTATGGTAAACAAATATTCGGACACGGGTAGACTTATTTCATGTTCGATAAATAGACGGAGGCTTTTCCTTACAGCTTGCTCACACTCTGACCAAAAAGTCTCTGACGAAATCAACTCTATCTCAGGTGAGATTTGTTGGGTAATCTGATTAGGGGATCGATGCACCATATTATTCATCGTAATAACGTCAAAACCATTCGCCTCTTCAGCTCTAAAAGGGATCTGTTGAATTTGCCATTGTTTCATAAAAGGAGCCATCATTTCGTTTCTGAATAACTCAAGTTTTTCCTCGGGCGCAGCTTGGGCAACTTTTTGATAAATGTGGTCTGAACGCAATGTTTTTATGTTCATATCTCTCACTCCTAGTTATATATTCATAGAGAATTGTGCACTATAACCTAACGTCAGAGTCAAGAACTTTGAATCAAATACATGGTGCTTTATCAGATACCTACCAGTTAATTTCAGCATACTCTTAAAACTATCTTGCCCGTTAGCGTAATGAAGCAGCCGATCATTGTGGTCGGCTGCTTCCGTGTTTTTATTGAACTATCGTACCCGTTCGTAAAGTCGATCGAATATCTCAGGTTCAGTCCTAGTTTTTTCATTCTCGAATTCGCTAATAGTGGTTCTCTCCTCTTAAACGACAAGACTAATTAAATTGCCATCGGGGTCCTTTACAATCGCGTAGCGCTCCCCCCAAGGCGTATCCCGTGGCCCGCGATGTCCGATATATCCATGTACCGTCAATTGACGGTACAATTCATCCAGCGCTTCGCGGCTGTCAAACTGAAATGCGAGCTCTATTCGATATCCAACAGGCTCTTCCCAGCCGTCCAAAACGACCTGCGCCGATTCCCATGTGCCGAATGCCAAGCGAATTCCGGTATGCTCCACCTCAACGTGATGTTCTTCGTTGGCGCTTTCAGGTATTTCGAGTCCCAACATACGGTAGAAATCCAAAGCCCTTTTCATCTGTTCCACGAAAATCGCGACTCTCTTTAACTTAACCGTCATACTTCGTAACTCCCATCATTGTGATTTATTTTTCACCCCCATTGTAACGATTGTATCGACTTTCAATATAGTAAAAAACGGACTTCTTATCCCTTTTTAGTCAGTCTTTTAAGAGGCAACCCATAGTAACGCGCTCAATCCGATCTCCCTATCGAAAACCCTTCTTAGATGTCTTTCGCTGAAATGAACCTTATCCGCTAGATTCGTTACGGAAAGATTCCCTTTGTAGACATACATAAGCTGCATGCTTTGGTACACCAAAGAAGAAGTAGGCATATCGCTGTCAGTCAGCTTTTGGCATAATTTATGCTCGACAATTTCAATGATGTCCGAGGTTGTCTTTGCGTTCAGGATTTCTTCGACCCAATACAGCCCTTCAAGGCCCCAGACCTCTTCCAGAAAGACAGGATGTTCCATAAACGCTGAGAGTGGAAATTTTAATATATCCCGGGCTGATTCCGAATAAATCCGAATGCCGAATATCGAACGAACTTCAGAGAAATGCAAAATTTCAGATCGAGTCGCCAGCCCTACGACATAGGCGGCCTTCCGGCTTGAAGGAGAAAGAAGATTCACAACGATATCGACGCAACCATCCGGTATGATCCGATGCCACTGATGCTCCGACACGGGCTGAAAATCCATTGTCCAAAAGGAAGCAACATGCAATTCCAAGCGGCGATTTGGCGTATATTCCCGGCAACGATACCAAGGGCGATGCAATTCCGGCTGCAGTATGGGCGAATGTATAGGTCGGTAGGGATGAGTCATCTTAACCTCTCCTTATTCCACAATATTTTGTTCCATCGCTCTTATTATACTTCAGTTAATCGAAAACTCTGCTTACTGTGATACGGATTATTTAATTATTAATAAACTAATCTGCCCGTAGGTGAATAAAGGCAGCCGATCGGTTCTTGCCGGCTGACTTTTGTCTTTATTATGCTATCATTCTTCGTTAACTCAGTTAATCTTGCTCATTGAGCGATGTCGGATGACGAGATAACAGAATAGTCAGATTTATTTCATAAAAAACTTCATCATCTTTATATAAAATGGATTAACCAAATAACCAGTCGGATTTACCGAATACCTTTTGCCCGTATTCAATCGATCTATTTTTTCTATTTCTTTTTCTGTTAATTCAAAGTCGAATATCTCACTATTTTCTTTTATTCTTCGGGAGTTTGAGGATTTTGGGATCACAATAATCCCCCTTTGTAAATGTCAACGCAAGATGACTTGAGCCACCGACTTATTGTGATGAAAGGCGATTTCGGTCAACTCCGGACGATCAAGCAACGCTTTATTTCCTTGCCCCAATGGTCCCCAGGCTTCATGCAAAATCCGATGCCGAGCAAGATATTCGTGTAATTCGTTTTGTGGAAACTCCGGATGAGTCTCGATTTGATTAATCATCGGCGGAATCCTGGAATGCTTCATTACATTCTCAAGGTGGTGAATCTCAAAATTCGCAACACCGATCACCTTTATTTTTCCCTCCGAATATAACTCTTCCATAGCCTTCCATGCTTCCAGATAATGAGGACCGGCAAAATGAATCAGGTACATATCAAGGTACGTTACATTCAGTTTTTTACAGGTTTGTTCAAAGGCCTTTTTTGTCGCTTCATAGCCGAGGTCAGTGGTCCATACTTTTGAGGTAATAAAGAATTGTTCTCGAGGAATCCCACTATTTTGAAGTTCTCGTCCTAATTCTTCTTCGTTTCCGTATATTTTAGCTGTATCGAAATGACGATAACCTACACGAATAGCCTCGTGAATCGCCATTTCAAATTCTTTCCCATTTTTTATTTTATACACGCCAAAGCCCAGTTGGGGAATTTTATAGCCATTCACCGCTTCGATTACTTTGTTCATTTTCGTCCCCTCCCTTGCTTAAAGAAAAATAATCCGACATGGTTCATTCGCATTGCGAAAGTAGCATCTCGATTTGTTCCACGAGATTTTTCAGCAACTTGAGCTTGCTTTTGGTGTCCTGACGATAATAGTTAATAGTCCCTTCTTTACGAACGCTTATAATTTGCGTATCTTTCAAAACTTTCAGATGATGAGATACGGCTGGACGGGAAAGATGGGTTTTTTCCTTAATCTCGCCCACTCGCATTCCTGGCACTTGTTGTCCTTGAATCAAGGTCAAGAGAATGGCTTGCCTGGTCTCATCCCCGATAGCGGTTAATACCTTTTGATTTTTTTTAAATTCATCTGCGAGATTCGCCGCAACCACCTGTTTCACATTCGTTCCCCCCATCGACAATTCAATTGTTTAATTTCTTGGACGAATAAAGGATATCACGATCCTTTATTCTGTACCATATTGGGAAAGATAATCGAGACCCAGATTTTTCCTTGCATATATACCTACTTTGAACTAAACTGCCAGTTAGCTTAACAAAGAAATGGAGCAGCTGCCGCAGCAAACTGCTCCTTGATTGTTCAACTATCGTGTCCCGTTAGCTCAATCGCGTTCTTCATTCAACAATGATCTCTTCAACGCTTGAGACATCAGGATTATAAAAGAAAATCTTGTTGCTTATGATGTGAAGGTAAAAAGTTTTTTCGTCGTTGAGCTTTTGAGTCGTATGGTCGACAAGGTTTATTCGAAACAATTTCTTGCTATATTCTGAATAATTACTGTAATAAAGCCAGTCACCTTGCACGTTAATATTGCGAGCATTGTGGTCCGAGATTTTGGTTAAAGACGTCCCGTCTGTCCCCATTGAATAAAGCTGCTCATTTAAATTAAAGAATAATGAACGCTCCTTTACGTCAACCCACGCGATGTAGCTGCCATCTACCAATTTCTTTTTATTGCTACCGTCAGCATCCATAACGAATAATTTGCGACCATCAATTGTATAAAAAATTTTCCCACCAGATACAGCTAAACTTGATACACCATAATAAAGCTTTTGGTTAACAATGTTAATATAGCCCACATACTTCTCATCACTGACTTTTTGGTTATAAGAGCCATCTATCTTTTCTTTATACAGTTTGCCATTGTCCCGTTGATTATTGAAATAAATCCATTCTTTGTCGGTCGCATACCAGCCACTGTTGTTTAAGTTACCAATGGAATTTCCACTGGCTGCATGGGATTGTTCTGAATCATCCGTCGTTCTGATCGATACACGATGGCTTTCGTAATTTACGGATGCTCCCAACGCTTCAGATAAAAAACGAAGCGGTACCAACGTTCTCCCCTTTATTAATTTTGGAGCAGCTTTAAGCGAGAAATGCTCCTGATTTTTTTTGACGATTGTAGAGCCGATGCTTAACGTGACCGTTATGGCTCCTTTCGATAAGGAAATCTCGTTGTTCTTCCAAAATGTTATTTTGCCCCCTAGTTCATCCACTATAGAACGGATTGGAACAAAAACCATTCCTTGATCAATAATAGGCTTTACATCAAAATTCATTACATGATCATTTACAATAACGATGGTAGATTGGTTATCAGCCGAATTTGCATAACTCGTCCCCGAGCTTAGTAAACAAAAGGACAAGGGAAGAACGAAAGCCCATTTCCTCAATATAAACACCTCATAGTAATGAATTTATATACAAGGTTTAGACGATATAGGTAACAAAATGTTTCCATTCTCACACAAACAATAGACAAACACTGTTATGTTAAACTGCCCGTTAGCTCAACGAGGCTGCCGTTCTATGCCAGCCTCGTCTTGTGAATGTTAAGCTATAGTTTGCATCCTCAGTCTTTTTTCGCTTATACAATAACGTTCCTTGCCACTACTTTGTTCACTATTAAACTTTTAAGAAACCGCAGTTAATGACTCATTCAGTTTTTATCAAATGAATTTTCTTACACTGTCACATTTGCACTTTCAAAATTGTTATACAGGTATTAGGGGCCCCACACAAGAAAGGAGTTCATATGGATATAAATGAACAAACGCAGCCGCTAAACGCTGAGCAAATCGAAGAGATCGTAATAGCTATACAGACGGGGCGTGTAGAACAGTACCGTTTGCTTGTCCTCCATTTTCAGAGAAGAATGCATCTTTACTGTTACCACATGCTTGGCAATCGTGTGGAATCCGAAGATGCTGTACAGGAAGTTTTCTTGAAATGTTACCGGATGATCGAAAAATATAGAAACTCCATCTCATTTGCTGCATGGATGTATAAAATCGCGTATCACCATTGTTTGAATCTGATTAAAAAGAGAAAAGTCCAGCAGCGCCTTATATCTTTTATTAAGCTAGAGCGGAAAACCGAAACTCCTCCTCATTATTCTACTTTAGTAGAAGAAATCCTAGATGGCTTATCCGCAGGAGATCGTCAGTTATTGATTCTGAGAACATTGGAGGAACGAAGTTTCACGGAAATATCTGAAATTACGGGGTCAACTTCGATTACCTTACGGAAAAAATTCGAACGCATTAAGAAAAAGATCAATAAGAAACATATTCGAAAGGAGTTTTCCGATGAAAAACAATCAATTTTCCAGGAAAGTTGAAGTATTAGATCAATTCAAGCGTTCGGCAGAACGTAATGCTCCTGAGTTTATCGACTTCTCTGAACGAATTATGAATCATTTTAAAACAGATCACGATTTAACCGGCTGCAAAGTTTCTAGTATTCGCATCCGAAAACGGAATAGAACTGCTTTTACCTTGGCCGCTGTTGTCATGTCCATTGTTTTACTAAGCGGATTTACTTATGCTGCTGTTGAGGGCTGGCTCTCTCTTAAAGATCGTAACAGCAATACAGTTATGCATATAATTCAAACGGATTTACAAGTTCCTGAGCAGCATGATCGAATTTTGAATACTTTGAGATCTAAACTAAATCCAGGTGAATCCGCAACAGTAATATTCGGACAAGAAGCGATTGACGCTGTAAAGCGAGGCGAATTACCTACATCTTCTTCTACTATAGTGCGAGGTTTTTCATACCTATCCACTCATGCACTTGCACCTCAGCTACGGGATGTAATGAGCAACATTAAGTTGCCCAGCGACACAATTCAAGATGCTAATCTGACAGAAGCTGAACTTGTTCCCGAAGCTAGAATCCCAAAGTCAGTTCGGTGGATAGAAGCAACTGATGCAACGACAGGTTACCCATATGCTTACCAAACGGGCGGCGTCACAGATAAAATAACTTTTGTGATGTTACACTACAAAGATGGTGACACGACTTATCGGATAAGCATTGGCAGCAGTCAGCAATCTACATTACAATTTTCCGATAGCAGCCCGTCATCGTCGCAAATTTATAATGTTGCGGGAACACAAGTTTACAACTACAAGGACAGCAAAGATGATTTCCTTATCTGGAGCCAACAAGTAAGTGGAGGAAGCCTGGTTTATTCCCTGATGAGTACAACTGTTGATTTAAAAAAGAAAATTTCTTTTGCTGATGCAGTCATAACAGCATACACTGAGAAATAGTAAGTTATTTCAATAGAAAGAGGATTCATCATCCCCGATCTTTTAGTCTTATCTTAAATGTTTGAGTATTTCTGTTCTCTGTTAACGAAATACTACTACTTCACAACATTTCAAGTATTGTTTCCTGCAGCAGGCTGCTGATAATATCGGTAGCCTGTTTTCATTGTACTATCGTACCCGTTAGCTCAATGCTCCATTCCTTTAACACTCCATAAATATCTAAACTGAATTAATTCTTTACCTCTACTTATTAATCTCTCTGCTCCATCACGAACAAAGCCTTGCTTTTCATAAAAACGGATTGCATTGGGGTTTTCCCTTAACACCCAGATTGCTACTGTAGTGCATCCAAAAGTTTTTAATTTCTCTATACCCCATTTTAGGAGCGTCTTTCCAAGGCCAATGCCTCTATATTTTTGAAGCAGGTAAATTGCCGTTATTTCTCCGCTGTGACTTTGTATATCATCGTCACTACAAGCTTTTAATACAATACAACCCACAGTTTTTTTATCAATAAGCGCAATAGCTACATGTTCTTCTCCTTGTGTAAGAACTGTATGAAAATACTCCTCTCTAACTTTGGAGGTGACTTGATTAAGGTATTCATCGGGAATTATCCCTTGATAAGCATTGCGGTAAGCCTCAGAGTGGACAAGACCTAGCTCTTGGTTATCCTCCAGTTGAGCCCAACGTATTTCAATCATATAACTTCTCCTTGAACCAGATATTAATAGTAAATTTCGCCAAAGTTTTTCAAGTTCCTTTTTCGAATATTCTGTCCGTTACTTCAATGAAAAAAGAGGAACTGCATCGCTGCTAGCTCCTCCACTATCGTTTCCCGTTAGCGTAGCGATCTGGCCATTCTTCGCAGGACGGCCTTTCTGAGTTGTTTTTTCTTTAATACGTTAAACATACAAGAGAGAGGGGTTACTCTTGATTTGCGCTCAAAGTAACCCTAAGCCTATGTTGAACCGATGAAAACCGTGACTTGTTTGAAAATATGGTACGGTTCTCATTAACAGGTTTACCGGCGAAAAAATGAAAGGAGTGCCTCGGCAGCTCCTTTCGTAGAATTTTACTATACAGCTCTTTTTAAGTAGTGATTCTATAGATGTCTTAACTTTTCCGGATTTGCGACAGTATAAATCGCTTCGATCTTATGATCTCGATAAGCAAAAGAATAAACATATTGAATCCCTTCATCCAAACGAATGCGGATTCCGGGGAGCCCATTCACCATGAGGAACGAGTACGTAAATTTACCCGCATGCATGTTGATCACATTTTGATGAAGCTTCAGCACTTGCTCAAACCCGACAACAGGCACTTGTGCCGCGCTTACTTTGCCTCCGCCGTCCGAGTAGAGCACAACATTCTCACTAACCAGTTCAAGAAGCTTCGTCGTATTTCCTTGCAACAGCGAATTCACAAACTCTTTAATCTTATCCTCCGCAATGGAAACCGACGGTTGTTGGTCCGGGTCGAAATGGATGCTTTTTTTGGCGCGGTGGAAAATTTGCCGGCAATTCGCACTGCTTTTCCCGACTATATCGGCAATCTCCTCAAACGAATAATGAAAAATCTCTCGAAGAAGAAAAACCGCCCTTTCCGTTGCACTCAATTGCTGCAGAAGCAGAAGGTAAGCCGTGGAAATCGACTCCGACCGCAAATACCTATTAGATGGATCGTTGTCCGAAGCCCCTTTTTCAATCAGGGGCTCCGGAAGCCATGGACCGACGTACATTTCCCGTTTTTTGGCTGACGAGCGCAGAAGATCAAGACAACGATTCGTTACGATTTTGTATAGGAATGCCCTTTCGTTACGGATTGTCCCGACGTCGTACATTCCGTCATAGCTCAAAAAAGCATCTTGTACGATATCTTCCGCATCCATGACGCTGCCGAGCATTCGATAGGCTAACGAAAACAGCTCCGTTTTATGACGTTTATATAATTCCTCTATGCTCATTAAAGGCTTTCCTCTCCTTACTCTCAAGGGAGAGCATGTGTTGTATGGCTCTTTTGGCGCTTGCCGTCGCGGCATCAACCAATACTTCACCGTGCGACGCCCATTCTCCTGCTACATATAATCCTTGTATTTCCGGGACAGCGGGTCCAGGATTCTCATGACGTTTCATATGCATAAAGTCGTGACAAACCGTCATTTTAGGAAGGTATTGCTTGACAATCAATTCTTCCCGCCATCCCGGCTGCATCAAATCCAGCACGCCTTCCAGTTCTTTCAAATCTTTATCCGGGTCCGGTTCTTTCCCTTGGTACTTAATGAGCGATATGACTTGCGCGCCATCGTCGCTTAGATAAGCCGCACGCGAATAATTGCTAAGAAGCACGGTCTGATCAATCCCGTAAGCAAATTGTTGTTTAGGCTTGGGAAGTCGTTTCAAGGCCACATCCAGGCAAGCCGCGGTGACCTCAATCGCTTGTTCTTTCCAGGTATGAAGGGCGGTTTTTTCTGCAAAGGGCACCAACTCATTGGCAATAGAAGGCGATGTGGCAAGGATAACATGGTACGTATCGATTTTCGTTCCGTCTTCAAAGAGAACCTGCCGCACGATCCCGCCACGGGTATCGATGGACGAGACTTTGGTATTTGTTAATAACCGCACTCCCAAGTCGGATGCCTTTTTCCGCAATTCCTCGATCAATTCGCCCCAGCCACGATCCAGGTACAACGCGCCTTTAAGGGCATTCTGCAGCTGTTTCAATACAGGACCCGCGGCTGGCAAATCCGGCCCGACCACATAACTGGCGGCACGAAGTAACGAATAAAAGATATTGCGCACCATGGGATCTCGCAAATTCCCTTCTACCCATTCGCGGATACTGATCCGGTCAAATTGACGAGTATCCGCTTTTTTAACTTTCATAAGACAGGAAGCAAACTCCATCTTTCCATTCCAAGACAACAGCGGGGTCGTAAACAAGGATTTCATATCCGAAGGCAAGGTGTTCAATTTCCCTTTCCAAACGCCATAAGCGAACGATGAAGGCCGCTTTCCTTGCAAGGTCAGCCCCAATTCCCGGAAAGTCGCGTACGCATCTCCCTTATACAGGGAATGCGCGCCCAAATTGAAGTAAGCTCCTTTTTTCTTATTGGAAATGGCTCGGCCGCCTAAGCGATTCTGTTTTTCAATGACCACCGTTTGTTTCCCGGCTATGGCTGCGTAAATTGCTGCGGTTAAACCCGCTATCCCTCCACCAACCACGACCACATCAACCTTTTGCATCGCTCATCATCCCTTTCAAATTTTACCTGTATGACGGGCAAGGGATGTGAAGTGTGACAGAAAAGCAAAAAAAAATTTAAGGGAAATCTCCTCGGTTAACCGGAATTAATATTCAACTATCCTGCCCGTTTAATGACGCAGCCAGGAATTCGGAAGTTAATAGCAGCTGTTAAGAGCCGGAACGCCGTATTCTTTCACCAAACACAGGGACACAAGACCACTTTCCATTCGTGAAAATCAAGGTTTCGACTGATTCGTAACAGAATGTATAATCTGTTACGTTTCAACCACTAAAAACCACACCTATTCAAAGGCGGTTAATTAAACTATCGTTCTCGTTACTTTAAGAAACACTGCAACAACGAATTGTTTTATCTGATTATTGTGGTATTTCTACCTTCTTCAGTCTTGTATACCCTCTTAATCGCCTCCCTCTCCGAATGCTCTATTGGAATCGAATAATTGGAGAGTGGAAACATGCAGAATAAATTGATTACTAACAGAATTCATGACAATCAACTTACACGTGCTGATGTACCGTACGTAGGTAAATTTCGGATAAGCCAGATGGTAGCTATCGGTTGGCTTTTATTCGTCATCTGGCTGTCCCAGCCGTGGATCCATCAATTATCACAATCAACAGGCATGATCGCCGCCTATTTGATTATTGCGGGTATTGCCTATTTACCTGGTTATATCAGTGCATTCACTTTGACCAGCTTGTTAATGGACAAGAAGGCAAAGCTCCCTACAGAGAACCCTTCCATTCCAATCACAATATTGATCGCAGCCAGGAATGAAGAAATGGGAATCGGTGAAACGCTTGAACACATCGCACGGCAAGAATACTTAGGACATATTAAAATTATTCTCATTGATAACGGCTCTACGGATGGAACCGTGGTAACTGCCCGGCAAACCGCAGAGCGGATGGGACTGTCCCTGATTATTCTTCATGAGGAAATCCCGGGAAAACATAACGCTTTAAACCGCGGCTTGAAAGAAGTAAACACTCCTTATTTGATTACACTGGATGCAGATACGTTCTTGCACCCTCTCGCCATTCGGTTTTTAGCTGCAAAGCTGCAGAGCTCAAGCCCTGACGTTCATGCTGTTGCAGGCTCTCTGCTTGTACAGAATAATCGAGGTTCGTTTCTGGCCCGCATTCAGGAATGGGAATATTACTTAAGTATCGCTTCAATCAAACGAATGCAAAGTATTTATCAGTCCACCCTAGTAGCCCAAGGAGCCTTCAGCATCTTTCGCTCGAATGCGGTCAAAGCAGCTGGAGGTTGGCCGGATTCCATCGGCGAGGATATCGTCCTAACGTGGAAATTTTTCGAGAATCATGGACGTGTATGCTTTGAGCCGGCCGCTATCGCTTTTACAGAAGTTCCTGAATCTTTCGTCCATCTAATCCGGCAGCGTAAACGATGGGCGCGAGGAATGATTGAAGCACTCAAACAAGTTTCCCCTTGGAAGATCCAGAACCCGACAAGCCGGTTTTTTACAGGTCTCGATTTGGTCGTTCCTTATATAGACTTGGCCTATACCTTTATTTGGATACCGGGGTTAGTTTTATGCGCTTTCGGATATTATGGAGTGGTCGGGCCCAATGCCATCTTAGTATTACCTGTGACACTGATCATTTTTTATTTACTTAATTTGTATCAGAAAAGACTGTTGGGACAACTGGGCATCCATCAAAAGAAAAGCTTTGTAGGGCTGTTGGGTTTTATATTCTTGTTCCAAATGATCATCGCCCCAGTGGCTCTATCCGGTTATGTGGAAGAGATTTTCAAGCAAAAGCGCGTATGGAAATGACGTCTGAAATTCAATCTTACGCTTAATTATTGATAATTCATAACTCCTCATTGAACCTGTTAGTCGCAGATTTATCCCATCATAAAAACTTGAATCTGAAAAGGTATCATTGTTCACGCTAATTGACGAATCATTAAACCGTCAATGGCGTGAGTGCTTGCATGCCGATCACTAAGGTGATGCTGCGGTGAGGTTCTGCAATAGCAGCCTCTTCAGCAACACCACTGCCTGCAACGTCATTATCTAATTCCGTTAGCCGGTTTTCTTGACCATCTAAGTACGTCTCTCTTGTCAGATCTAAAACAAAATATCAAATATTACTACAACAAAAAAACCTCCCCACAGCCACTTCCACTGCAGAGAGGCTTACCTCTAATAAAAAATCTTCTCATCCCGCTTATCCTTAAGAATCTCCACCGCTTCCCGGAACCGAAGCGAATGCACGATCTCCCGCTCCCGAAGGAACTTCAAGCTGTCCTGCAGATCGACGTCATCCGTCAAATCAATCAGCCATTGGTAAGTAGCCCGCGCCTTCTCCTCCGCCGCAATATCCTCATACAGATCCGCAATCGGATCTCCTTTCGCTTGGATGTAGGAAGCCGTCCATGGGACGCCATTTGCATTCTCGTAGAACAAGGCGCTGTCATGAGCCGCAAAGTGAGCACCGAGTCCTGCCGCTTTCAGTTGCTCCGGCGTAGCATCTTTTGTCAATTTATATATCATTGTAGCAATCATTTCCAAATGTGCAAATTCCTCAGTTCCTATGTCGGTAAGCAGTCCGATTACTTTGTCAGGTATCGTGTAACGCTGGTTCAAATAACGCAGCGCAGCTGCGAGCTCCCCATCGGCACCGCCATACTGCTCCATGAGGAACTTGGCCATCAAAGGATCGCATTTGCTAACGCGTACCGGATACTGCAATTTTTTCTCATACACCCACATGCACGGTTACCTCCTCCAAAATAGATGCTTGCTAAACCCGTCCATTAAACCTGCCATGGCCACGGGGTATCATTCCAAGACCAAGGCGTACCGGATAAGCTTTGGCCGAAGTTTTTCAAGGGACCATATTTAGATTCATAACGATGAGCGATTTGCTGCCTTAACTTTGCATATTGATTGTATTGCTGTATCGCACTTGCATCCATCGGATGCGTATCCAAATATAAATTCAGCTCCACCAAAACAAAATCAACGGCCTGCAGCTCGTGCAGCAGCTTGTAATATTCCTCGTTCAATACGATGCTCACTGTTAGTCCCCCTCTTCCTCTCTGACGTTTTTCGAGCCATAAGGACTGTATAAAGCCGGCCAGAGTGTTCCATATTTCAAGGCTTCGAAGGGAGTGAATTGCTGCAAATTAGGGGGTTGGAAGGGAATAAACAATTGTGGCGGTGTGCTGTAGCTTTTTACTAATATCGGCGGGCATGGATCAAGCGGACTGACAAAGGGCTTATAATATCGAACCTGATCATTCGCGTTCACATGGATGTCTCCTCTCGCAATGTTCTTCAGATCAATATATGTAGGGATACTTGCCCAACATTACAGCAAATTTGTAAAAAGCAGCCGCACTTTGTACCGGTACAGATACGACTATTTTGTATTGTTCCGTATTCACTTCTCGTTTACGATGGTCATACAGAATGAGGAAAGCAAGAGCTAAAACAAACGACTTTTAAATATGGTGAGGTGTATACGATGGATAAGCTAACTAGAGAGGAAATAAAAGCTTATTTAGAAAGAATCGGGATCGCTGATATTAAGGCTCCTACTAAATCTTATTTATATGAGCTTCATAAAGCCCATGTAAAACATATATCCTGGCAGACGATAGACATTTTTGCAGGGAAACCTGCTGCCATTGATTATCGTGATTCGATTTCACTCATTCTCAATGGGCGGAGCGGTTATTGCTTTCACCTAAATGGTGCGTTCAGCCTCCTCCTTCGATCGTTAGGCTATAAGGTTAACTTGCACCGGGCAGGCGTTCAGCCATTAGGCACCGAACCCCGCATTAACGGCTTTCACTTAGGAGTGACCGTTACCTTAACAAATGATCAGCTTGAAGACGAGATCTGGATAGTTGATGTTGGACTAGGCGATATGCCCTTTGAGCCCCTTCCCCTGCTTGCAGGCACTTATCAACAAGGCCCATTTATTTATAAGGTTGTGGAATCCAGCGTGGCTCCAAATGGCTGGCGCTTAGAGCATGATCCGTTAGCCTCTGTTGCAGGTGTCGATTATGACCCTGCAATTATAAAGGATTTGGAACCCTTTAAACCAAACCATGAACATTATAGCCGCTCAGCGGAATCCCCATGGCATAATGTGTTTATCGTTAAAAATCGGCATGAGACCGGCAGCAATGAGCTGCGCGGCTGCATATGGATTAGACGTGAAATGAATGAGATAGTGAAGACGGAGATTACGAATCAAACACAATGGCTTGATGTTTTAGCGAATCGATTAGGTGAGCGGCTCGTTAACTATACGGAGGAGGAGAAAGATGAGCTATGGAAGAAGGTACAACGGGCTCATGAGGAATGGAAATTGTCTAAAGTGAATCAGCCTAGCTCATAACCATATAAAAACAGGCGTTTGCATTCGATGCAGACGCCTGTTTTTTTGTGATGCAATAATCCCGTATTTTCTTTTCATCTTCTTATGCTGTGCGACCTATTTCCAGCACAACCGATTCATGAACGCCATTATCTCAAGAAGGAAATGAGTCTATTTCCATCCCTAATAGTAGGAAGTTCGCCTCTTATTGCCCTAATAATAAAAAGGTATGCTATCAACAATTAAGGAAATGATTTCAAATATTTCATAATAACATTCTGCTAAAAGAGGTGATTTAGTTGCACTTTAGAAAAAAAATTGTCGCAGCCGCACTCACGTTTACCATGTCTGCTTCCATCTTCAGCGGTCTGACATTCAGCGGCAAAACCATTATGAACGATACGCTGGGATTCGTTCATAGGGCAAGCGCAGCCGAAGCAGCTCCAAAAGCAAATTTACAGAAGCTATTCAGTATTCATAACGCCTTAACAAAAGGCGATGCTGTCGATGTTCAGGCTGTGAAGGATTTACGTGTGGAGCTTGCTGCGCTGGATGAGACGGCAGATCAATCGCTCATTGATCCGGTATGGAACAAGATCAAGCTCAAGCTTCCGGCTTACGTTGATCAAGTGAAGCTGAAGACGAACCTTTTCCGATTCGTGAAAGCGATTCGCCTCTACCTATTAGATCCCGTGGAGAGCGATTTGGAACAAATTCGCAATGATTCGGAATTCCGAGCAGCGCTTCAGACCATTTCGGCTGCAGCTGGCCTGCCTAGTCTGACGTTAGAGGATTTTCTTATACTCTTGCTTGGCGACGGCGGCATCCGCCCAGGGTTCGAGGGTACTTTCCGCGAAACGCTGCGTAACAAATCGCCATATGAGCTGGCAGAGCTGATCAATGACATGCAGAAATCGAAAGATTTTCTCTCTCAAGAAATGACAAAAGTGCTAGGACTAGCGGATAAGTATCAGGTTAGCAGAGTGCTGCGCAATCTTGGCGTGAAGGCGCAGGATGTAATCGATATGCAGCATAATTTCGAAACGAGGCTCCAGAAGGATGATGCATCGTTTGCTGCAATAGCCATCGCCTATATGCGCTCGGATACGGTGATACATTGGTCCACTTCTCATTTTCCCGATGATCCTCCAACGTATCGTTACACTTTAAATATATTTGGTGCCTACATTACTCATTATGACGACCTGCTTCCGATTGAAATGTCGAAAATATCAGAGAGTCCAGATCTTTATGTAACCTCCTTTAAATCGACATACATCGGACTTGCCACCCTGCTGAACAATGCTAGAAGTGCTACGGCCGTTGTTCAAGTTAAGCTGCTCCATCCTTTCGGTGGACCGGAGAAGGTTATCTTGGTGAAAGAGATTCGTCACGCTCATCCTATTTCCGAGTTTCCAAAGGAACCCTTTTTCGAGAAAATCAATAGGCTGCATGAGTCGCTAAGTACGGCAGCTCCGGCGGACGCCCAAGAGGTGCAAGCCTTTTATGAAGAGTTAAAGGCGCTGGACGTTAATGCTGATCAAACCTTGATTGACCCGATATGGAATAAAATTGAACGGTTTCTGCCAGCTAGCGTCGACAAACAAAGAAACAAGCTGGCACTTTTTCAAATGTTGAAGGAAGCTGGCCAGTTATCTTATTATGACGATTCCATTGATCTGGAAGCTTTCTTTACGAATGCGGAATACGATGGAGCACTATTTAACTACCTCTCAACAGTCCAAACCAACCTTTATGCGGAAGATCTCATGATTTTCCTGCATGGCGACGGTGCTGCGAGAAAAGGTGTACAAGGTACAATGACGGAGCTGCTTGCCGATCAAAGTCCGCAGGAGCTGATCTCGCTTTTGTTCGATCAAGAAAAGCGAGACGCGCAGCTGTACTCGGCGCTTAACACCGTCTTAAGCCAAACGGACGATCGCTACTATAGATTCAGTCCTGCATTCCAGAAGCTTGGCGTTACTGCGGACGATATTATGGCAGTCGTTAACCAATTCCAGAGCAAGCTTGAGCATGACCAAACCGCAGTAAGCGCCATGCTGCTCGCCTACCTGCGAACGCATTCGGTAGAACAGGTTTCGGTAAGCCAAGACGGTCGCCAGCATGACTATTCGTTATCTACGCTAGGCAAAGAGGTGCCGAATTCCCTACTCGTTTGGTCCAAAGCTTCCGGAAGCGACGCTGTGACCGTATCACCCGAGGGCTCGGTTAAGCTTTCCAAGCCTAAAATGGAAGGGTCCGCTGTTATTCAGGCTAAAGCGCTGAACCCGATCGACGGATCGGAGAAAATCATTTTCCAGAAAGAAGTGACGTTAACGGCAGCAGATACCGGAAGCTCCATTCCGCAGGCTCTGCTCGACCGGCTACAGAAGCTGCATGAGGCGATAGCTGCTGGTGATGCGGATGAGATTGAGGCTATTCGAAATCTGCAAGAGGAGATCGCCGGTCTAAACGATGCGAACGATCCGAAGCTAATCGCTCCTTTATGGAACAAGATAAAAGCGAAGCTGCCCGCTTCTTCTGACGAAGCAAAACTTAAGAGCAGCTTGTTCGAAATGTTGAAGGCATACAGCTCCATCCGATACGATCCGCAGCTGTCCGAGCTCGAAGCCATTGCAGCAAACGAGGAATATCGTGAGCTGCTCAGCACGCTTGCAGCTGCGGGAGAAGGTTCGAATGTAACTACCCTGGACTTACTCCTTTTTCTCTTCGGCGATGGCGGCGAAGTCAAAGGGATTGAAGGTACAATTAAAGCTATTCTAGCTGATAAAAACCCAGAGGATCTGTCTGCACTGCTAATCAACCATTATGCCATGAATGAGGTGTTTAACGAGGCGCTTGTTGAAGTATTGAATCAGAGGGAAACTTACGCGCTAAGCGCAGCTTTAGCTAACCTTGGCATCACGCCCGCGAATGTGTGGTCTACCGTTCTGAATTTTCAGGAGAAGCTGAAGAAGGACGAGCCGGCATTATACGTCCTGATCGCTGCCTATATCCGTGCTGAAGCGGTGGAAACGGTGAAGATTACAGACAATGGAAGAAATCATCATTACTCGCTTCAAGCTTTCGGGTTCGACCTTCCGTCAATGCCATTTATTATTTGGAAGCAAATATCCGGCAGCGAGCAAGTAATCGTAAATCCGAATGGAACCATATCGATTCCGATTGAAGAGGCAAGCGGCACTGCAGTCATTGGTGCGTTTCTCATGAATTTTTTTGGCAAGAATGATCATATGATTTTCCAAAAAGAAGTAACGCTCGTTAATGAAAAAGGTTCTGATCCGGAATAATCCTCACAAAAAACAGGCGAGCCCTCTTCCCTTATCCGGGAGGAAGGCTCGCCTTTATGTAATGGCCTATTAATCCCGGACCCAGCCCTCCTCGATTTCCAGCTCACGAATAACCTTTGCGGGACTTCCTCCTGCCAGCACGTTGCCGGGAACATCTTTGTTGACGGTGCTCTTCGCTGCTATAACCGAATTATCTCCGATCGAAACGCCAGGAAGAATGGTGCAGTCAGCCCCAATCCACACGTTGTTGCCTATCGTAATTTTTTTGCTAAGCTCACCTTTATCAGCACTATCCATACGGTGGTAATTGCTATCAAAAATACTCGTTCTTGGACCTATTTTTACATGATCGCCAATGATGATTTGTTTATTAGCTGCGATTCCGACGCCTGCATTAATGTAGACATGATCTCCAATCGTTAGGTTCGCGCCCTTGGTGCTCGTAATTTGAACAGCCCACGGATGTCCCACAATCGAAAGGTTTCTGCCAACCTGAATGTCACCCATTCGATTCACGAACACTTTTCCGCGCAGCTTTGGAGCTGTTTTACCGAATTTGTAGAGGCCTTTAAGCTTGTACATTACGTTATTAAATTTCATATAAAAAAACCTCCACTTCTAAAAGTTCGCTTTTCGAATATTATAACAGATATTTAATCGTATTTTCGTAAAATAATATTCAAAATGAATAATTTATAATAAAAAAAAGCGGATAGTCAATGAACTGACTACCCGCTTTATTAAATAGCGCATTTATTATGCGTATTCCCACGCCTGCAAAGCCGCACCTATCATTCCGCATAAATTGCCGCGATAGGCTGCTTCAATTCGAACGCCCTCCGCCATCGATGGCATCGACCGGAGACTGACTTCCTTCCTTATCCCAGCAAATAACGGCTCGCCTGCTTCGGCAACGCCACCGCCAATAACGATCAATTTTGGATTGAATATATGAATGAGGGAAGCAATAGCGGAGCCAAGCGCCGCCATCGTTTCCTCCATCAGCTGGGCGGCTAGCGGTTCACCAGCCAGCCACCTTGCAATCACTTCTCGTGAATCCACATTATCACTCGCATCCCCGTCTATTGAAAGCTTCTCTGACATGCGGCGGGCAATGCTCGTACCAGATGCATATTGCTCCAAGCAGCCCTTCCCCCCGCACAAGCAGGGCCGGCCATTTAAATCTACAGACAGATGTCCGAGCTCGCCGCCTCCACCCCATAAGCCATGAACAAGGCGACCGTCAACGACGATGGCTCCGCCCACGCCGGTTCCGAGAGCAAGACATAGAAAATGGTCAACCCCTTGCGCTGCTCCAAGGTACTTCTCCGTAAGCGCAAGCACATTCACGTCGTTATCCACGATAGTCGGCAAAAGAAACTGCTGCTGAATGATGCTTTGCAGCGCTGTTCCTGCATAATGAGGGATAAGCTCGGATGCCGATCTTATGCTGCCATTTGCCCAATCGATTTGTCCTGCGCTCCCAATGCCAATGCCTTTGAACCGGATTGCCGGCTGGATCACCTTCACCTCTGCCATCAAATCATGAACAGCTTGCTTCACGCGATCAACCGTCTTGGCTTGCCCAGCCATCGTGCTGAGGCTTAAGGTATGCAGAACACTCCCATCCGCCTTTACGACACCGGCGTTTATTTTTGTGCCCCCAATATCCACGCCTATTGCGTATTCCGTTTGGGGATCGAACCATTGCATATCCATCCGCTCTCCCCCTTGATCCTACCTTGTACGCAATGCGCTGACATAACGCGCCGTAATCAGCTGCGGCCTTGTAATGGCACTGCCCACTACGACATATGCTGCTCCAATATTCATCGCTTTCGCCGCATCCTCCGGCGTCCATATCCGTCCTTCTGCAACGATTGGAACGTTAACCGCTTTGCATAGCTGCTCCAGCAATTCAAAATCCGGCGCTTCCTGCTGCGTACTGTATGGCGTATAGCCCGAAAGGGTCGTGCCGATGAAATCAGCACCCAGCTCCTCCGCTGCAAGCCCTTCCTCAAGGGTAGAAATGTCCGCCATTACCGCAGCACCTTGTTCATGCGCATAATCTATCCATGTTTTTACGGTTTCCAAACGTCCTTCTCGATTCGTAACATCGAGAGCTACGATATCCGCTTTGGCATTTACGATTGCCTTTACTTCTTCCAGCGTCGGAGTTATGAAGATAGCCGAGCCCGGAATATCCCGCTTAATAAGCCCGATTACCGGCACATCCACTTCCTGCTTAATCGCAACGATATCCGGAACACCGTTCGTTCGAATCCCAATGGCACCGGCGCTCACTGCTGCCCTTGCCATTTTTGCCATCGCATCGCCGCCGTGAAGCGGCTCGTGCTCGAGCGCCTGACAGGAAACGATTAGCCCTTTCATAGGGAAAATGTCATTCAATCGAGTCATATTGGCTGATTCCCTTCCGAGAAAATCTATCCTTTTACTTAGCCCTTTGCTTGCGCAATATAATTCAAGATTCGGTCATTCAATTTTTCAATGCGGTCCATATCGGAGGCTGCAACAGGCAGAAGCGGCATTCTAGGCTCGCCCGTCTCAAATCCGCGCAGCTTCAAGATCGCCTTGCATGCCCCATACAAAGACGGAAAGGACAGCAAATCCACAATAAGCTCGTTCACGATGAACTGCCATTTCTGCGCTTCGGCCATCTTTCCTTGCACATAGCATTGCTCAATCTTCAAGAACAGCTCTGGCATAACGCCATACGTGCCGCCAATTCCCCCGTCCGCACCGATGCTTCGTCCAGCTAGATATTGCTCGTCAGGCCCATTTAGGACAAGAAAATTATTGCCGCCGGCAGCCTTGAATTGCTGAAGCTCAAACGTGCTCTCCGCCGAAATTTTTACGCCAATGACCTTGCCCTGCGCTGCCATCTTGACGAGCAGGCTCTTCGATAACTGAAAGCCGGTCGTTTGTGGAATATGATAAATTATAAAGGGAAGCGAGGTGCTGTCAATAATCGCTTGCCAATGCGCTTCGACGCTTTGCGGAGATAAGCGGTAATAAATAGCCGGAACAGCTGACACGGCATGAGCGCCTGCTTGCTCTGCATGCCTCGCAAGCTCTACGCTGTCTCTGGTTGACGGCGAACCGACATGTGCGATAATCGTAAGCTCATCGCCTACTTCTGCGATGACCGCCTCCAGCATTTGCTTGCGTTCTTCAACGGACTGCAGCATGCCCTCGCCTGAGCTCCCCCCGACATAAAGTCCGCTAACGCCAGTTGAAGCGTAGTGGCGAGCCAGCTTCCGAGCCGCTTCCTTATTGATTTCGCCCTGCTCATTATAGCTGGAGTACATCGCGATTGTAATGCCTTTATAACGTTCCAAATCATCGTGTTTCATCGTAAAATAGCCTCCGTTTTTAGAAAGATAGATTTAGGGATATACGATCCCCGCTTTTTTCAGCCTTTAACTGCGCCCATCGTAATGCCTTGCGTAAATGCCTTTTGGAATAATAGGAAAATGGCGATCATGGGAATAGACGCAAGCGCCGCGCCAGCCATCAGCAGCCCGTAATTTGTCGTAAACTCGCCTCTAAGCGTTGCTACACCTAGCGGCAGCGTCATCATCGAGGTTGACCTTGTCATAATGAGCTGGCTGAAATAATCATTCCATGAAGTAATGAAGGTAAAAATAGCAAGCGCGCCTAAAGCCGGTTTAAGCAAAGGCAATATGATCGTTGTAAACAAGCGCATTTCCGAGCAGCCGTCTATCTTCGCTGCCTCGATCAGCTCGCCTGGAATGGTCTGTGCAAATTGCTTCATTAGAAACACGCCGAATGGCCAGCCAATTGCCGGTAAAATAAGCCCTTTATACGTATTGACCCACCCAAAATCCGCTAACATCGTAAAGAGCGGCACAAGAATTACCTGTTTAGGCAGCGCCATTGCTGCAACAAACATCGTAAAAATAACTATGCGGCCAGGGAATGATTTTTTAGCCAGTACATATCCGGCAAGGGATGATACGATACAGATCGCAGTCATCTCCAGCAATGCAATAATGAAGCTGTTGAACATCCAGCGCTCCACCGGATTTTTAAACAATTCCGTCCAGTTTTGCATCGTCGGCTTAAGCGGAAACCATTCTGGCGGAATGGTCGTTGCTACGGTCTGTAGCTTAAATGAGCCGGAAACTACCCAATAGAAGGGAAAGATAAAAAATAGAGTTGCTGCTATTAAAAGGATGCCTGCCAGCACTTTCGAAACGGCAAATTCTTTTTTCCAAGCGCTTTTTTTCTTTGGCTGCACCATCGTTGCTTTCATCTCTAATGAATGGTATGAACTCGAACTCATGATGTCCCCCCCTTAGTACTCAACATCGCTGCCAAAGTATTTGAATTGAATAATGGAAATAATGCCAATGACGATTGCGAGTAAAACGCCCATCGCGGATGCATTGCCGAAATGCCCTAATACGAATGCTTGCTCATATACGCCGTACATGACGGTTGATGTACTATAGACGGGACCACCCGAAGTAAGCAATTGAATCAAAGCAAAGCACTGGAAAGTATTAATCGTGGTGATGACGATAATATACAAATTTGTAGGCATCAGCATCGGCCAAACAATTTTCCGGAATATCTGCCATGGCGTTGCACGGTCAAGCTCCGCCGCTTCAATGTAGGAGGTCGGAATGTTGCCAAGCGACGCGACGTACAAAATAATCGGCTGGCCAACGGAGGTCGTAATTAAAACAGCGATAATCGCGAGCAGTGCAGTCCTAGTGTCTCCAAGCCAAGAGATCGGCTCTGCGCCGAACAAGCTAGTCAAATAATTGAGAATGCCGTAGTTCGGATGATAGATCCAGCCCCATACGACCGTAATACTGACGACGGACGATACAGCTGGCAAGTAGAACACGCCTCTAAAGAAGGATCTCGCAAACTCTTTTTTCTTATAAATATTGACCGCAACAAAAATAGAGAACACGATAACAATCGGTACGGTAATGACAACAAGCAAAAGCGTGTTTCGCATTGACTTCAGAAAGGTGTCATTATGAATCAGCGAAATATAGTTATCGAACCAAATAAAATTAAAATCTCTCAATGAGTAATCAAAAAAGCTGATATATACCCCCTTAACCATTGGATACGCTACAAAGAGCAGAAAAAATCCAAACGCCGGCAGTAAAAACAGGTAACTCATCAGCCAATCGCGCAGCACGTAACCCTTCGTTTTGCGAACGGTTGCCTCCATTTCCCTCTCCCCAATCATCGATGTTTTGAAAAGAGTAGAGCACTCGCGCACTCTACTCCCCCATGGACGCCATGTTCTTTATTTAGCTGCTGCTTTTGCTTTAGCAATCGCTTCGTTTGCACTTTTGGCAAAGCTGTCCAAAGCTTCTTTGCCTGTTGCTCCGCCAATCAATGCACGCTGCAATTCAGGGAACCAGAACGTACGGATGTCAGCATAGCCATCTGCGATGGTTGGTGCATCAGTCGTAAATTTACGCGCATATTCTGCGTAGGTATACTCTGGGTCGTTATAGAGGCCAGTTATGGAATTACGAACGGATAATCCGCCAGTTTGAATCAGGTTTTTCTTGCCGTATACCTCGTCGTTAGCAATGAAATCGATCAATTTTTTCGAAGCTGCAATCTTATTCTCATCGCCATTGTTGAACACGGCCATTCCGCCGAGATACGGCTCAAGCTTCGGCTCCGAACCATCTAATGTCGGGAACGGAAGCAAAACATCTTCAAACTCGACCATTTTTTTAGATACGTTTTGCGCTTTTAGAACAGCGGAATAGTTAAGCGTAAATGCCAGCTTTCCTTGCAGGAACAAGTCGTTTACATCGGCTGCAGCAAGCGAGGCTGCGCCAGTGACGCTTAACTTATCATTCGTAGCTTGAACGATCCAATCCAGCGCCTTTGCGGCATTATCGGTATTAATGGCAACTGCGGAATTGTCTTCATTCAAAAATCTGGATACGCCTAGGTTAGCAATATAGGCACGAGTGCCTTGGTCACCAGCTTGGCTTTTTGCGAAAAACCCAGTTGGAATAACCTCAGGCGCTTTCTCTTTAACAGCTTGAAGCGCTTTCTTATATTCATCAAATGTCCACGTTCTGTCCTCTTTGTTCAGCGGAAGCAGATCAAGCGCACCGATTTTCTCAAAAATCGTTTTATTGACTGCCATCATGAACGGCGCCGTATTAATGGGATACATATAAATTTGATCGCCTACGCTCGATTGCTTCCAGAAGGCCGGTGAAATATCGTTCTTCACTTCATCGGTCACCATATCATTCAGGGGAGCCAGCAAATCCTTCTTGCCCCAATCGATAATACGTCCAGGTGCATCATAGATAACGTCTGGCGCTGTATTGGAGGCGATCGCAACATTCAGCTTCTCGGGGCCCCCCTCAAAGGTGATCATCTCTAAATTAACTTTAATCTCCGGGTTTTTCTCATTGAATGCAGCAATAATTTCTTTCTCGTATTTGCCGACTTCCCCATCCAGCGCCTGGAAGGTCGGAAAGTTCCACCATGTAATTTCAACGGGCTTGGCTGCCGTTTCGGTTGCAGCGGGTGTATCACTGGCTTTGTTTGTTGGAGCGTTATTCGTATTCGTGTTTGAGTTCCCGCATGCCGTTAGCTGCATGCCTAGCAAAGCGACACCTACAATCGTCATAAGTCCTTTTTTCATGACCGTCATTCAAATACCCCCCATTATGTTTTGGAATAAAATGAGAATGCCTTATCCCTTGCGCTAATCATAAAACATTTGTAAATTTAGAAGAATCCCTTACTCTTTACATTCATGGTCGTATTCTGACCTGTTCCTTCTATCATTCTATAAGCATGTTATAATTCATTACATACTTCGAAGATATCCACTATGAGCATAACCTTCAGGAGGGAATATCATGTTTAAACTAATGATTGTAGAGGATGAACCCATTATACGATTGGGTCTAAAACATTATTTTTCCTGGGAAGAGATTGAGGTACATACCATTATTGAAGCGGAGAACGGAAAGGATGGACTTGCTCTTGCGCTTCAAGAGATGCCTGATTTGGTCATTACCGATATTCGCATGCCTGAGATGGACGGCCTTCAAATGATAGAGCAAATACGCGTGACGCTACCAGACACGCTATTTATTATTTTGACAGGTTTTAATGATTTTGAATATGCACAGAGAGCGATCCGCGCAGGCGGTGTCCATGCTTTCCTGCTTAAGCCTTTGGAATACGAGGAAAGCCTGGCAACGATCCAAGATGGCATAGATAAGCTGAAGGAGAAACGGCATGAGCTGGAAAGCCTGTCTATGTTAGAGATGGAGATGAAACAGAGCTGGAAGCTAAAAGGGAGCGAGCTCGTAAAGCTTCTGCTTGAGGAAGAGCATACTGCGGTAGATGAGTCTATTATCGGGGAGCTTTGCGAGCTTCCGAGCAGCGCGTATGTATATCAGCCATTTGTAGTGACGTGGCTTCCACATCTGAAAGCGCATTCCGAGCCTAGCAGCTGGGGCAAACAGCAAGCGGACACTTTTCTAATAGAAGCGGCTGAGTCCCTTTTCCCCGATTATGATAGGCAGCATATTTTCACCTATACGTATAAAACGAAGCTCTTTGGAATGATAGTACTGCCTGTAAAGGATTCAAGCGACGTCATCGGCCCTATCGACGAGAAAGCACAGGAACAACTAGACCCGTTGCTGAAAATCGCCGGAAAAGAGTATCAAACTTCGCTGTTTATGGCGTTAGGTACACGAACATCCGATTTATCCCAAATGAAAAAGCTGCTGAACGATTCCGATAAAGCGTTGTATCAGCGCTTTTACGAAGAAGATCACAGCTTGTTCATTGCCTCACGCCTAAGCAATGCCTCCCAAACAGCCAAAGCAGCCCTTATCCAGTTGGATGAGAATGATAGGAAACGGATCGTCGCTTGTTTGGAGAGCGGCAATGAGCTGGAAACAAGGCTGCTGATGCAGCAGCTGGCTCAATCCATTTTGAGCAAAACAACCTATGCTTCATTTGAAAAAACGCTTGCCTATTTGCAAGAACTGATCAGTGTCATTATTCGTTTTGCCAACAAAAACGGCATTCACATTGACGGCGTCTACAGTGAAAAGCTGTTAAACCTTACATTCGTCGATGATTTCCCGACGCTTGATGCGCTTTTCGACTGGCTGGGCAGGTGGATGGTGCATTTGGGCCTTGTTTATACGGAAGGGTTAACGGAAAACCATCAGCAGGATGTCATCATCTTTGAGCACATTGAGTCTTTCATTAAGCAAAATATCGATCAAGAGGTTACGCTGCAAATGGTCGCCGACCGCTTCTTCTATAATCCCTCTTATTTGAGCCGGCTGTTCAAGCGGAAATTGGACAAAAACTACATGCGATTCGTCACCGAAATCCGCATTCAATATGCGCAGGAATGCTTGAAGAAGCCCGAATATTTGGTGACGGATGTTTGTACGATGTGCGGATATAAGAGCTATAAGCATTTTGTAAAAACGTTTAGAAGCATCACGAATATGACACCTACCGACTATAGAAAACAATCTGGATGGTGACCCTGTGAGAAAATTAGGCCGGCCCACCTATCAATATCGAATGAAGCATGTCAATCATCAAATTTTTGTGCTTATGGTTTTGACGATTACCGTTCCGCTGCTCGTCATTTCCGCAATCATTTACATCTTTTCAAATCAAGCGGTCAAAAACGAATATCAAAGCAGCTCCAATCTCATTCTCAATAATCTGTCCTTTAATATTGACCAGTATTTGCAAAGCATCGAGAAAGGCACGCTGAATGCCCAGATGGACAGCCGGCTTCAGATTGCGCTTGAGCATTGGACAAATAGTGGAAATACTACCGGGAACGATCAGAGCATTCAATACGGAAATACGATCGAGCATTTCATCAGCTCCATCGAAATGACGATTAAAAATGTCGATAGCGTGCAGATTTATGCAGGCTCGCGTGTCTTTTATTCCGCAGACTTCAACCGAGCCGACTATGATTTCAAAGACTTTACCCAAGAGGATTGGTATATTCAGACGCAGCAAAAAAAAGGGGGTGTCATCCTGTTTGGCAGCCATACCCCCTTTCATCGAACCAATTCCAAGGCGCCGGTTATTTCTATCGCAAGGGTAATCAATAAGGTCGGCAGCAAACAGCCGCTGGGCGTCATGCTCATCGACATTCGCCTCGATTCCTTGCGGGAAATATTGCAGCTCTCAGAGACGAGCAAGCGCAATTTTATTATTATCGATGATAAAGGCGGCGTTACTTATCATTCGGATGCCAACACAGACATCAGCAAATCCATTTCGTTAGAGGATAAAACGCTCCGTACCTTCCTGGAGGAAGACGCGGGCAGCTTTTATGCCGATGTAGCCGATACCAAGTCGTATATAAACTTTGTGACCTCCGATTATTCGAATTGGAAGGTGATTCAATATATCGCTGAGAAAGAAATGACGAAGCAGGCTGCGTTTCTCGGTAGAATCATTTTAACGCTGGCGATCCTATCGCTTGGCACAGCTATTTTGTTTATGTACATCTTGTCGGAGCGAGTGACAAAACCGATTATCCTATTAAGCAGACAGGTTAAAATGGTCGGCATGGGAAAATTCGATGTGGATTTAAGCAGCGACCGGCAGGATGAGTTTGGCGTGCTGTATCAAGGCATTCGCAAAATGGTCGAGGATCTGCAAAACTATATCGAGCGATCGTCTATGGCAAAGGCTCAGCAAAAGGTAGCTCAGTTTGGCGCTCTAAAGAGCCAAATCAACCCGCACTTCCTTGCGAACGTACTCGAGTCCATTCAGATGAAAGCAGTCATCAACGGCCAGCGCGATATTGGCGAGATGGTCGGCATCGTCGGTCGGTTGTTTCGAATACATATTCAAACCGGCAAGGATACGGTAACGCTGAAGGAGGAGCTGGAGCATATCCGCCTTTATGTCAAAATACAGCAATTGCGCTTCGGCGATAAAATTCAATATATCGAACGGTTGGCTGCGGATAGCAAGGCCATTCAGGTCATGCATTTCTCGCTGCAGCCTTTAATCGAGAACGCCATTGTGCATGGATTGGAACGCCGCAGCGGACCTGGTCAGCTCGAAGTATCCACTTTGAGATCGGGCAGCGAAGTGATCATTATGATCAAAGATAACGGGGTCGGCATGAGCGAGGAGAAGCTTAAACAGCTTCAATACCGCCTCTCGCAGCCGTCTGATACGCTCGACGAGGCGCATATTGGAATCAAGAACGTACATGACCGGATACTGTTTTACTTCGGGGAGCAGTACGGCATCGAAATCGACAGTCAGCTAGGTGAAGGAACGACGATTAGTATCCGGCTGCCTGCAAACCAAGCTTAAATAAAGGAGATACTATGCTAGGATTCGCTATTTTACTAGGCTTTAACTTACTCGGAAGCTGGCTCCATCTGAGCCTTCATATCCCTTTGCCAGGCAATGTTATCGGTCTTATTCTTTTTCTCATCGCCTTATTTACTAAATTAATTAAGCTAGAATGGGTGGATACTGCGGCAAGCTGGCTTACCGGACATATGATGCTGTTTTTTATTCCTTTCCTGGTCGGGACGATAGTCTTTTTCCCACTGATCGGATCGAACTGGCTATCGATTGGAATTGGCGTCATCGGCAGCGCTGTAGCCTCCCTTCTGGCAACGGGCTACGTTACGACTAAGCTGCTCCGGAATGGTGCCCAAGGCGGTGTGGAATGAATCTGCAAGAATGGCTCAACCAACCGCTATTTGGCATTGCCCTTAGCGTTATCGCCTATGCCGCCGCACAGCTCATCCATCAACGCTGGCGCTGGCTGCACCCGCTTTTTCTGTGCTCGGGATTTATTATTCTGCTGCTGCTAAGCTTTCAGATCCCATATGAAGCATACAAAGCAGGCGGTGACGTCCTTACCCTCCTGCTGGGTCCTGCGACGGTAGCTCTCGGCGTGCCTATTTATAAAAATTTCAGCTTAATCAAAAAACATATTCTAAGTATCCTAGTGGCGATAACCGTTGGCTCTCTTATGAGCATCGCAAGTGCCGCCGCTCTTGTCGCCCTTCTCGGCGGCAGCCGTGAGATTTTGCTAAGCATGCTTCCTAAATCGGTCAGCTCCCCCATCGCGATAGAAATATCTCGTCAATTAGGAGGTTTGCCTGAGCTTACCGCAGTGCTAACGGTGCTTACTGGTCTCTTTGGCAGCATGTTCGGGAAGAAGCTGTTAACCTCGCTCAAGCTGAAAAATGGCATTGCGATAGGCGTTGCCATTGGCACGTCCTCTCATGGAATCGGCACAGCGAGGCTCATCAAGGATTCCGAAATACAAGGCAGCATGAGCGGCTTTGCCATGGGTGTGGCTGGGATTATTACCTCAGTGCTGTTCATTCCCATCTATTGGTGGCTGTCTAACTAAGCGAATCGAGCAGCAAAGGAGCGCTAGCCCCTTTGCTGCAACTAATTGCTCATATTAATTGGCTTTTTTGGCATCCAAAGGTCCACAGCACGAGGCTTGGGATACTCTTAATGCAGTCTTTGGTCGTGACACGCTGCATACGCCAGTTTCAGGCAGATGGAGCTTCACTTCCCGTGCCGAATCCCAATCGCCTGCTAAAGCTGCAACAACGCTTCTCACCTGCTCGTAGCCCGTCGCGAGTAAAAACGTAGGTGCACGTCCGTAGCTTTTCGCACCGACGATATAAAAATTTTGCTCCGGCTGGCTGAGCTCTGCTTCTCCATGCGGGCGAACTGTACCGCAGCTATGAATGTTAGGATCAATGAGATCTGCCAGCTTCGGTACACACTCAATGGATGAATCGGCTGCATATCGAAGTTCTCTGACGAAGGAGAAATTTGGTCTTGCTCCCGTTGCAGCAATAATCTCGTCCACACCTTTGATCGTTGCGCCCGTGCCAATTAGATTTATCCTCTCCTCCTCTTGCTCGAGACCATCGATATAAAAAGGCGTATGGACGTTTACGGCTCCTTCTTTAACAAGCGCAGCAGCACGTGAACCAAGCTTTCCTCTAGCAGGCAGTCCATCAAGCTCACCGCCTCCAAAAGCATCACCAAGCGATTGTTTTCTTAGTACCCAATGGATCGTGGTTTCAGGATTTTTCAATTTGAGCTCATGCAGCAATAGTACGGCATGGATAGCCGAATGTCCGCTCCCTACGACGGCCACCGTTTTACCCGAGTATCGACTAGCTTGAGATCCTTTAATATCGGGTATGCCATAATGAATGCGCGAGCTATAGTTGGTCTCTTTCGCAGCGTAATCACCGCTAGCTCCAATTGGATTTGGTGTTCTCCATGTACCTGTAGCGTCAATTACCGCAGAAGCCTCGAGCCGATGGTCAACGTTATGCCTCTGGTATACGACTTCGAAAGGCGCCTTTTCTCTGCCAGCGGTTCTCATTTTATCAAGACCCTTACGATGAATGGCTGTTACCCGTGCCTCAGTCCTAATGTATGGCTTTAATTTATTCAGTTCTGAGAGTGGATACAAGTATTGATCAAATAATTGTTTGCCGGTTGGCAGTTCCTCTTTTGGCGGAGCAGTCCATCCTGTTTCGGCAAGAAGCTCTGCTGCTGCAGAATCAATGTTAAACTCCCATGGAGAAAACATTTGGATATGGCTCCATTCCAATACCGACGCCCCAACCGAAGCTCCCTGTTCCAATAATACAAATGGGATTTCTCTTTTTGCTAACTGCGCAGCTGCTGCCAAAGCAACTGGACCTCCACCAATAATAGCTACAGGCAATTGATTTTCCATCGTAATTCCTCCTCGATTTTTTTCATTCATTCGTTATTTAAACTGAAGGCTCGCTGCTATTATGAACTTCTTCTTGTTGACCGTTTTAGATGCTTCACCACATATTTAGCATCAGAACCTACACCACGGATTGTTGCTGAAATAAATGACCGTTGACCGGATAAGCCTAGATAATATAAACCAGGCACCGTGCTGCTCACACCTCCCTTCTGAACCGCATAACCTCGATCATCCACTGCACCTTCAACGCCATAAAGATACGGAATAATGGGTTTAAAGCCAGTGGCAAAAATAATGCTGTCGATGCTCTCTTTTATTCCATCCGGCCAAATGACCCCTTCGGCATCCATTTTTATAAACATGGGTTTCTGTTTAAGCTGGCCATTTTGCAGCTTGTTTTTGAAGCCGCCGATATCAATGGCTGGGACTTCCTACAGTCTTACCGAAGCGCCAAAAAGGAAATTTATCATACCCTATAATCTTTATCCAAAAATGAATGTCTCTCCCGAGTAATCGTCGTATAATTCGCTCATAATATCTCCATTCGCAAATGAAATTATTTGCATTTTGCAAGTAATTATTTAAAAAATATGGAGTAATCTCATTACCCCATAGGTGTACAGCACATTTTTGACTTTTGCATGCTTGTAATCAGCAGCTGCAGCGAACGGAGGACAGTCTCCTTCTCGAACTCATTCATAAACGAAAAAACCTCGTCTAAGTAATCGTTCATCATTTTTTCAATTGAACCTGCTACAAACTTCCCTTCCGTCGTCAGTGACAGCAGATACACTCTGCCATCTTCAGGAGAAGCTGTTTTTTTTACAAGCTTATTCTTTATTAATGATTGAATTTGCCGACTAAAGGTCGTAATATCCACGCAAAGCGTCTCTGCGACCTTATGCATGGAAGGCATGTTCTGGCGCCCAATCTCGTAAAGGATATGGCTGTGAATGAGCGATATATCCAGACCGCTGATTTGACAACAGTTCTTGTTCAACAAACCAAACTGCCTTGCAAGGACTTGCAGCAATTCTCTCGGGTTATCCATTTTTCATCCCCCCTGTATTACTTATAAATGATTTACTTGTAATTTGCAAGTTAATTTTTAACAAAATCTTAATATGCATTTTCGCTTATATAATACTTTACTTATATAATCAGCTGTGTATAATAAACATTGAAAGTTGCCCTTAGCTATGTGAAATAAAGGAGTGATTGCATGCTTCAACCGATTGACTCTCTTTCCGATACATTAAAGCTGCTGTCTGATAAGACTCGGCTTACCATTCTCGCCATGCTTAAAGAAAAAGAATTGTGCGTTTGCGATATCGTGACTATTCTTGCAACCACACAGCCAAATGTGAGCCAGCATTTAAAAAAATTAAAAGTTGGCGGACTGGTTAATGAAACAAGGCGGGCACAATGGATTTATTACTCGTTGAATCTTGAAGATAAACCTTATCTTCATGGCATTCTAGATATGCTCCCGTCCATGAAAGAGGAATTAAAAAAGCTGAGCAACGATTGCTGCAATTAAAGGCCAGCCCTGCTTCCAGCGCAGATAGTATGAACAACAAGATGGTATGACAGCGTCTTTAGGAGGAACTATGTTAGTTATCGCATCTATTATTTTTCTCATTACTCTGATTTTCGTCATTTGGCAGCCTAAAGGCCTAAATATCGGCTATTCGGCTGTTGGCGGAGCTATACTCGCCCTGCTCTTTGGTGTTGTAGATTTTAATGATGTGTGGGACGTAACCGGCATTGTCTGGAACGCAACATTGGCTTTTGTCGCGGTCATCCTGATCTCGCTCATTCTAGATGAGATTGGATTTTTCGAATGGTTGGCACTTCATATGGCACGCTTCGCAAAAGGCAATGGCTACCTCATGTTCTCCTTCGTCGTATTGCTCGGTGCTGCAGTCGCTGCTTTTTTTGCAAACGATGGCGCTGCACTGATTCTTACTCCGATTGTTCTTGCCATGGTCAGAGCGCTCAAATTTGATGATCGGATGATCCTTCCATTTATTATGGCTAGCGGATTTATTTCCGATACGGCTTCCTTGCCGCTTGTGGTCAGCAATTTGGTCAACATCGTTTCTTCTGATTTCTTTGGCATTGGATTTGCCGAGTATGCAAGCCGGATGATTATTCCAAACTTCTTTGCCGTTGGTGCAAGCTTGCTCGTTCTATTCCTGTTCTTCAGGAGAAGCATCCCTAGGAGCTATGATCTCAACCAGCTCAAACAGCCTCGTGATGCGATAAAAGATATGCGTATGTTTAAGCTGTCTTGGTTTGTCTTATCGGTATTATTGATTGCTTACCTAGTAAGCGAGTTCGTCCACATTCCGGTATCGATCGTAGCGGGTATAGCCGCTATCGTCTTTATTTTTGCAGCACGCAGAAGTCCCGCCATTCATTCAGGTGCTGTCATCAAGGGGGCACCATGGTCGGTTGTCGTCTTCTCTATCGGGATGTATGTCGTCGTTTACGGCCTCCGAAATGTCGGTCTCACTGATCAGCTCGGCAAGGTGTTTCAGTGGACAGCGGAGCAAGGTTTATTTATGGCAACGATCGGTACGGGCTTCATTGCTGCGATCCTCTCATCGATTATGAACAATATGCCTACCGTTATGATTGATGCTTTGGCTATTCAAGGCACGAATACAAACGGAGTGTTGCGAGAGGCTCTCATATATGCAAATGTTATAGGTTCCGATTTAGGTCCTAAAATTACGCCAATCGGATCGTTAGCAACCTTATTGTGGCTGCATGTGCTGTCCAAAAAAGGCGTGAAAATTACATGGGGCTATTACTTTAAGGTTGGAATCGTACTTACGCTTCCTGTTCTGTTTATTACGTTAGTTGGCCTTTACTTATGGCTTAGCATCATCCACTAAACGAATTTCAAAGGAGATAGGAAAAATGGAAAAGAAACTGGTTTATTTCTTGTGTACGGGCAACTCTTGCCGGAGTCAAATGGCAGATGGCTTTCTTAATGCTCTCGGCAGTGAGCAGTACGAAGTGAAAAGCGCAGGGCTTGAAGCTCACGGTTTGAACCCAAGAGCCGTTCAAGTTATGAAAGAAGCTGGCATAGATATTAGCCAAAACACTTCTAATGTGATCGATCCAGAAATTTTGAATCGCGCTGCCTACGTCATTACCCTTTGCGGCCATGCCGATGAGCATTGCCCTGTCATATCCAATCCGAATGTGATGAAATGGCATTGGGGCTTTGATGATCCGGCTAAAGCAGTCGGCACAGAGGATGAAATTATGGATCAATTCAAAAACGTTCGCGATGACATTAAAACACGTATCGAGAAATTTGTGAAAGAGGGACAATAAGATTCTGCCATCAAAGTTGGAGGAGTGCTCAAACATGAATAAAACTTATCATGCATTAATTCCTGGTCGTATATATATGGGCGGTGCCGATGACGTACAAGCTATGGTGGATCATGAAAATATTGAAATTGTCGTTGATTTAAGAGAAGGATCCGAGCAATGTGCAGCTACTGGTGAAGGGTTGAAATGGATCAAGGTGCCATTAGGCGATGAAGCAAATGAACCGCAAGAAAAATTGCTTCACACCGCTATTAAAGCTGTTGTAGAGAGCTACAAGGAAGGCAAAAAGGTCGCGTTTCATTGCGGGGGCGGCAAAGGCCGTACGGGAACCGTTGCATACGGGACACTGCTTGAGTTAGGCTTAGCCGATACCATTGAAGATGCAGAGCAGCAAGCCCAAAGCATTCGCTCGATATTGAATATAAAGCCTGCGCAGCGCAAATCATTAGAAGCCATTTATTCATAACAAATGAAGGAACGTTTGCATGGCAGGCTGCCGGTAAACGTTCTTTTTGTTTTAGGAAAAAAGTTGACAATTAAATCGTAAATGGTAATATATACCGTCTACGAACGAAAAATAAATCTAGGAGGTATGTGCATGCAAGAAAAACTGGCGATGGCGAATAAGGCTGCGTGGGAAACGAAAGCCTATCAGGCGTGGGTTCACATGTTTGGAACACCAGATGAACTTGCAAGCGAGCTAAAGCTGAAGCACAAGCATCATCTTCGGTATTGGTTAAAGTACATGGGTGATCCAACGGGCAAACGAGTTCTTAACCTGCTTGGCTCGCACGGACGAAAGGCAATTTCTCTAGCATTGCTTGGCGCTGATGTTACCGTGGTGGACATCTCAGAAGAAAATCGGTTGTACGCAATACAGACTGCCGCTGCAGCCAGTGTGAAGCTCGACTATATCTGTTCTGACGTCTTGCATATCCCAAATGAAGATTCATTAGGCGAATTTGACATCGTGTTGATGGAATTTGGTATTTTGCATTATTTTACAGACCTGAGCTCTATCTTTTCTGTAGTTCGTCGCAGATTAGGGAAAAATGGTCGGCTTATCTTGACTGACTTTCATCCTTTCGCACGTGCATGGATGAACACAACCAATTTAAAACAGCCATCTGGCAATTACTTTGACGATCATGTTAGAGAAGGAGAAGTGGCTTTTGCTAAACTTCTGCCCGATGAAGAACGCTCTGGACTTGGGAAGGTGCAGATTCGAAGCTGGACAATCGGTGATATTATATCAGCAATTGCGACTGCAGGATTATGTATACGGACCTTTGAAGAAATACCAAGCCCCACAGATCCGAGGTTTCCAGAGTTTTACACTCTTATCGCGGATACCATTGATATTGAATTATCCCCATTACATCCCTAAACGCTTTGAAAAAAATCAATCATTGCTTGAAAAGTCTGCTGCGCTGACTTTGCATGATACTTGGTAGAGTAAGGGTCACTAAATCCATGCTGTCCGCTGCATTTATAAGCCTCGATATCTTTTTCAACCAAAGATGAAATAAGCTCGTCCACCTCAAATGCTGGTTCTTCTTGCGGAAAAAAGAGCAGAGCTGGGCATTGTGGCGATAAATCTACATAATTCCTAATCCGTGAACCATAGTATCCTACAATTCCATCGATGTTCTTTTCTTCGCTGCATAACCAGGCAATCGTAGCTCCTACGCTAAATCCGGCAATAAATATTTTTTGATATTTGTCTTTCAGACCTAATACAAGACTTATTATTTGATGCGAGGCCTGCGTAAAACCTACATGCTCCATAAAATGACGATAAGCCGCTTCCTCATGCGCATAATCAAACGGTAATTCTCGATCTAATAAATTTGGACAAATGATATCAAAATGACGGTCGGATAACGATTCGCAAATATAGTTCATATGCTTGTTAACACCATATATCTCATGAATAACGATGATGACCGTATCCGAATTTTTGTTTATTTTTATCATTCTGCTCCCTCCATTGACCCAATAAAATAAGCTGCTTGGCATATTATACATGAATAATTTGTTCAAGCAGCTTATTTTTTTGTGCTACTGTTCTAAATATTTTTTGCTGAGCTGTCGATATTACTCTCACTCGTTCGTCGTCATAGTAGAGGCTCGGAATTTCGAACAAAAGGGGTAAGCTGCAATTCGTTCCTGACTGCACCTGCGGCTTTTGTCTGAGGCGGCTATCTAATAATTCCAAAAAAATTTGCAACATCAGCAAAGGAGAAAAAATGATGAACTCAGCAATTTCAAAAGACGGCACTAAGATTGCCTATGACAAAACCGGTCAAGGACCGGCGCTCATACTGGTAGCGGGCGCGTTCAGCTACCGAAAATTCCCTGGGCAGGTTCAGCTCGCTAATCTGTTATCAAAGGACTTCACAGTCTACAATTACGACCGCCGCGGCCGCGGCGATAGCGGTGACACACAGCCCTATGCAATAGCTCGCGAAATTGAAGATCTTCAAGCAATGATGGATGAAGCTGGCGGCTCGGCCCATGTTTGGGGATTGTCATCCGGGGCCGCTCTTGCCCTACAGGCAGCTGCGAGTGGGGTAAGCATCACAAAGCTTGCCCTTCATGAACCTCCTTTTGTGGTCGATGCTGCTGATCGCAAGCCTCCGAAAAATTTCGTGAAACACGTTACCGAGCTTATAGCCGCTAATCAACGGGCCGAGGCCATCACTTATTTTATGACACAAGGAATGGGTGCCCCTTCCTTCGTCGTTCATTTAATGCGGATTATGCCGGGCGTGTGGTCTAGGCTCATGGCTGTCGCTCACACGCTCCCCTACGATGCGGTATTGCTCGATGGTTATATGGACGGAAAGCCGCTGCCTGCTCAATTATGGAGCAAAGTGACAATGCCAACGCTTGTGATCGAAGGCACTGAAAGCCCTGCTGCGCTGCGTCATGGTGCTCAGGCACTGGCAAGCGTACTCCCCAATGCGCAATTGCTTAGCAAAAAGGGACTCGGCCATACGAAGAAGCTCGATTCAAAAAAGATTTCATCGGAGCTCGCAGCATTTTTTATAGGTAATCACTAACTACTGACTTGCCTTGCGCTTGAACCATTGAAACAAAAAACGCTTGATCCTATAAGATTAGGATCAAGCGTTTTGATTTTTATTTTACACTTTGATTCGCATCATTCGTATCAAGTAACAATTTTAGCAAAAATGATTTTAAATCGACAATTCGCAAGTATTCCGGCTTTTGCTCCGTTCCGCATATGATCAGAGGAATCAAAGATTCATCTTTACGAATCGAACCGTGACCTCCGCCCCCTTTGTGCAAAGGTGAGCTTCTGTCTGCCAATTCATAGCCCGGCTTTGCAGTAACGACCAAAAACTGTCCCTTGTGAGAATGCAAAGCTCCTGACAATCGTTGTAAAACATCAGGATATTGTCCGTACTCCAGCGCATGGTTTGCAATCTTTAAATCCAACACCTCAGTATCCTGCTCGATTGTCCAAGCTTGCTTATATGGGTCAATAATGTTGCCTTTCGCTTTGTACTTGAGCTCTTTGGCTGTTTTTCCTTGGACCGCATAAATCCAACCGTTTTCCTTCCACGAAACAAAATCAATGCGCGGATCAGCTTTTAACAGCTTTGCGATGTCTCTTAACGATTGGCTCGATTGAAGTGCGTATACGTAAGCCATCGTTTCATTTACGGCAAGGACGATTTCCGTTTCTTCCGTAACAGCTTCTCCCTGGCGCAGAACCTGATAGTCGCCGAAAATGGATGGCAGGTCGATAACCGGATTTTTTTCGGCAGGTAAAATTTGAGTCATCCCGCTATCCCCTGCGATTATAAAAATCGCTTTGCTTAAAGCTTTTTCCGGAGAACCGTATGATTTTAAAAGTGATTGAAGCTGCCGATCCAGTTCCTTGACGCCTTTGATATCAGAAGGACCTTTCTTATGCAGCTTCTGATCCAAATCAGGCAAATACACATAGGAAAAATCCGGCAATTTATTTTCATTGATCAAGTATTGAATCATTTCTATGGAAAATGAATTATTTAAGCCTAAGCGACTGGTTAAACCGTCAGACAGATTTTTAATGCCTTGAAGCGGATTGGACAATGAGCCTAACGCGAAATAATCCGGACCTTTTACTTTCACCTCACTCGGTAAAGAGGTTGGACCTTGTATCCACGGAGGAATCGAAAGCGTATGGTTACTCATCCCCCGATAGATCAAACCATTAATAGAACCGGATTTCAGCCCATGCTCCGCCAGTTCTTCATAGATGGTAGGCAGATGGGGATTCAGATGCTTCCCGTTTAAGTTGATTAATCCATCAACCAAGACCGGATCAACGCCATGCTTTATCACTTCCATCGGTCCGGTTCCATAATTGATAACTTTCTTTTCTTCCGTAGAATACCAGGTCAGTCCCGGCACATGATGGCTATTCGGATATTTACCCGTTATGAGTGAGCTGTCGATGGTTACAGACATTGTGGGAAACGAGCTCACCATGTCCTTATAATACTGGCCGTGTTCGATGAGGAATTGAAAGGTGGGAAGCTCATTTTGCCTAATGCCTTCATCGATCGCTCCAGCCATTAAAGAATCAATGAGCAGGAGGATGATTTTTTTCGACTGATCTCCTTGGATTGATTTTACATGCATTAAGTCTTGTTCTTTCGGTTTCGATCCCTGATTTTGGCATCCAAAGGCTATGGCAAAAATGAAAATGATCAGCCCAAGCCGGCTAATTTTTTGTCTCATGTTAAATCCACATCCTCGAAATGATTTAGACGTCTTCATACTTCCAGGTAACTGAATTGGTTTATTTTGCCCATTTGCACGCCACATATCCTTCGAAAGCGAAGCAATCCAATTTAACTTGCATAAATTCAACAAAAAAAGACCATTTTTTAATGGTCTTAGCTGCTTTTATAACTAATATGATAACTTCGGTGATCACCAATCTCGCATCTCAGCAGCTTTTCTAACGGATATTGAGACTGCTGTTCTCCTCTTATCAATCAATAGTTTCAAACTGTCCAGATTGGCGCAAATCGTTCCACCGATAATAGTAAACACTCCTATTACCGACAACCAAGTAATGGTCTCTCCATATAATAAAACGCCAAGTACGAGGGCAATTGTTGGTGAAATATAGAGCCAAGTTGCCGGAAAGATAGGATTTGTTTTGGCGATCAGCCAATAGAAGAGACTGTGTCCTACCATTGATCCGATAACGATTAAGTAGAGTAAGGACCCGATTGCTTTTGTCGTTAACATGCTCTGGATGTCCACTTGTTCTGTGATCGATGACAGAATAAGAAGCAGCAGTCCTCCCCAAATCATTTGAACTGCGTTAAGTGCAATGGGTGATGCTTGCGGGAATCGTTGAATGACTCGTTTGGAATATAGAGTACCCGATGCATAGAAGATCTGTCCGAATAAAATAGCGACGCAGCCGATAATCCACCCTATGTCATGGGATAGAGACAATCGTGGAAGCAGTAAGATAACGATTCCTGCGAATCCAAGCAAACATCCGAATACGGAGCGTGCTGACGTCTTCTGCCGCATGACAAGCACTTGCAGCACAAGAATGATCATAGGTGCCGTAGCTGATAAAACAGCTGCGATACCGGATGAGACGTATTGCTCGGCCCAGTACAAAGTTGCGAATGTACCGAACGTCAGTCCTATTCCCGTAATAAACATTTCCTTGTGAATGAGCAGAGCAAAGCTTGCTTTTTTCTTCCATACGAGCCAGAGAAACAATAGCAGGCCTGCAACAAAGAACCTTATTCCCGCTGAGAAGAACGGCGGTGTTGAAGCATCGACCCCTATCTTTATGGCTAAAAATGTCGTGCCAAAAATGAAACATATGAGCAAGTAATTGATAATAATCATGTATGCTCCCCCCTCTTGCTACGTATCATACACTGCAATGAATAGAACAGTTGTATAATAGTAGAACAGATTGCCAAAGCATAATGTACAATAAACGTTAAGGGGGAGGAGAAATAATGAAGAAGGCATCATCATCCACGCAGGACAGCAAACTACTTTTCAGGCTAGCATACGATTACATCATGATCAGAATCGAGCGTGGAGAGTTGGAAGCGCATGACAAGCTGCCTTCAATACGGCTGCTCGCCCAAGATCTCAAGATACATCGGCTGACTGTGTTTCGAGCCTATCAGTTATTGAAACAAAACGAGAAGGTCTATGTAAAAGAGAAATCAGGTTATTATGTAAGTCCAATCAATCCGAAAGAGGCTATACCTGGCCATACGGACATTAGCCCTCAAACCTCTTCCAGCTATCTAAAAAATGCTTTGGCAGAAATCCAACAGATACCCGTTACTTATCAATTGTCCCAATCACTCATTGATCCGAATTTGCTGCCGAATCTATACCTATCTGAATATGTGAAAAAAGTGTTTGATATCTATCCGAAGTTAATGGGAACGTATTCCAGTGTACAAGGGGATGAAGAGCTTCGTGAGTTCCTTAGCCGCTACTTGGTGCGAAATCACAATCTTCAACTGACAGAAAACGATCTGTTGATTACGACGGGCGGCCAACAAGCGATTGACTTAATTTCCAGGGTCTACATTAAACCAATGGATTACATCTTGGTAGAGAGACCTACCTATAGCGCTGCGCTCGATATGTTCCGCCAACAGGGGGCACGGTTTCTAACTGTCGACATTTACCCGAGCGGCTATGATTTGGAGAAGGTTGAAATGCTCATGAAACAATATCGCCCCCGGATTTTCTATATGAATCCTACCTTTCATAACCCGACAGGATATACGGTTCCTGCTGCTCAGCGTAAGCAGCTTGTTGAGCTGGCTGAACGTTATCGCTGTTTACTAATAGAAGATGATGCGATTCACGAAATGTATTTTGATCAGCCGCCGCCTCAGCCTTTTTTTTCATACGATACTGATGGATGGGTTGTATATCTCCGCAGCTTCAGTAAATATATATCGCCTGGTCTGCGCATTTGTGCCGTCATCGGTCGTCAGTCAGTAATAAAACCACTCATTATCGCAAAATCTTTGGCTGATAACGGAACGCCGCTGGTCAATCAGAAAATATTTTTACATTATTTCGAGTCAGAACGAATGAAACAACACTTAGACAAACTGCGCATCGCCCTCCAAATAAGAAAAGAGATTGTTGAGGAGGAATTGTCTGCAACCGGATGGACCTGGGATAGCCCAAAAGGAGGCTTTAACTTATGGCTTAAGCTTCCCGAAGCGCTTCCTGTGGAGGCGTTTTTGAACGAAAGCATCCGGCAATCCGTCTCTTTTATTCCTGGCATAATCTGTGATCCGCTTAGAGAGATGCGGTCATGGATACGTTTGAGCTACTCCTTTGTCAATGAAGGGCAATTGCGGGATGGAGCCAGACGACTCGCAGATATCGCTCAGCGATTCTAAAAAAATACAAACAGAAAAGGAGCATTCCAATTACAGAATGCTCCTTCTCTTCCTAGCCTTTTACTCTAAAATCTTCCGCGCTGCCAGCGCCAAATCGTCAATATTGATCATACCGTCGTTTGTTAAATCGGCATGCTTCACTTGCTCCCAGTCCGGACTGCTTGTGTCTTTGCCGTAATTCGCGGCTACAATGGCGAGATCCCCAATCGATACTTTGCCATCATTGTTCACGTCACCCGGAATGCCTGCAGGTGCCGAGGTGACTTGAATACGGAAAGTTGAAGCTGCCGCTTCCGTCTCCGTACCCTGATCATTACCCATCATCATTTTGGATACCTTTATGGTGCTTTCAGCCGTTTGGGTCACCGTCTTTGCTTTAAACTTCAGCTCTAAGAGCTGAACATCGCCAGTGATCGCATACTTTGATCCTTCGCTAACCATTAGAAGCCGAATCTTGCCAGGAGTATGCTTCGCCGCATCCAGCAGCTTAACTCCTTCTTTCAGCGACTTCGAGGACACCAATTCCAGCATATTTGCGTCGTAATCCAGTGTAACGTCAAGCGCATAAACACTTTCCGTCACGCTCTTTAAGCCAAGCTGCAGATCAAATAACTGGCCTCCGGCGACAGATGCGGCACCCGTTAACTCCGAATATGCCCCTTCTGGAACAATGACTCCTCCATCCCTCTTCACAGGTATCATCTCATGGATCTTCGGCTTCATTGCTCCGTCCCACGCAAGCTTAACCTCCAGCACATTTGTGTATTTGGACGTGTCAATAACGTTGTACGACTGTGATAATAACCCTGCTTGATGCCAGCCCTTCAGGTCCCTTACCGATACCTCCGCATTCGAGATGCCAAGCGGGCTTTGCATTATAATCACCTTACTTAGCTCCGTTTCATGCGAGAGCTTGTAATTCAGAACGCCTGACTCCGTTTGTGCCATCGGCGTATAAAAGGTTGACAGCTTATGGTCGATGGCATAATCCGCTTCATTCCCGAGCGGCCCTTGCGGACTTGCTTGAATGGAAGGGTTCTCCCTTGCTGTGTTTGGCAAGCCTTCATTGACGAGAATTTCATTAAGGGCAAGCCAAGAAGCATCGTTTACTGTAGAGACCAGCCTGATATATCTGGCTGGTTTGCCATCCACCTGAACTCTCTTATACCGGTATGGAACCTCATGCTCTGGGAAATTCAGACTCCGATCATTCGGATTGTTGAAGCTATGAATCGTTTCCCAATTTTGACCATCTAAGGACAGCTGTAGATCGCCTTTGCGAAAATAATCCCCTTCACCATCGCCGATAACGACAGCTGCATTTTGCACATTGATAATGCCGCCCAAGTCGACTTGAACATATTTGCCAAGCCTTTGTTCTCCTCCAAACCAAACCTTACTCTCTAACTTCCCGTTAAAAATATCCTGCAGCGCACCTTGATAGACGCTCTCGTAATTATGAGTGACAGTAGGCTCGGAAAACGTATTCATCCTCATCATTAAGCGGCTTAAAACAAATGGAATAGGATCATTCCCTTTGTTTATTAATCGGATGTAAGCGGCATTGCTATACGGGCCTCCTACGGTTACCGTTTGCCATTCAACGCCATTTTCCGATGATTCAAGCACCGCTTGTTGCACTGTGCTTTCGAGAGAAATTTCGGATATTTTCACAATAGACGGCAGTTTGATCCCTACGTATTGGGAAGGCTCCAGCGTCATTTCTCCTATGTCATTTAGCTCAGCGGATGCATTAGCAGCAATGACAGCGGTTTGCTTCAGCTCCTCCACATTCGTATAGATAGCTGCTTTTCCTTTATTCGCATTAACCGTAAATTCTCTAATCGCTGTCCACAGGTCGGGCTTGCCGCCGGGAATTCCCGCATGCGTCAATCGGTATCTGACGTATCTCGCTTCCAAGTCGAGCTCACTCGCAACGATCTTAAAGCCTGATCTCTCCTCTCCAATTGCCGTCCAAGATTGCTTGTCGTTGGAATATTCAAGAATACCTCTTTGAAAGATATCATGATCCGTGTCGGTTCTGCCTTGTATGATCGCAACATCATAAACCTTAACCGTTTTGCCAAAATCGATCCCGTACCAGTCGCCGTTTTTTTGCAGCGTTTGGAAATAGGTGGACGTGCTGTTGTCTCCATCAATCATTCGATTCAGCCCCGCTGGCGAGCCGTACGAGCTCATAGGAAGCGGAACTACAAATGCAGGGTCAATCGATGTATAAATTTGCGCATCCAGCTTGCTCATTAATTGTTCGGCAAAAGGAACGAGGCGCTTCGCACCCGCTTCCACCGTAACATCGGGAGAGTTTAATTTTTTGATCTTAATCTTCTTCGACTCCGACAGCGCATTTGTCGCTTTGGCGAGTCCTTCCCATGCCGACCCCAGCTCTCCCTGTTGAAGCGCAATCGCCGATTGTGCCGCGTATTTGCTTGACTCCACAACATAGCGCAAGCTGTTCAGCCATGGGTCAATCTCCTCCAGCATACTCGGATTTTGACTTTTTTCTTTGAACTTTTCGATGGCCTGCAGTACATGATCAAATTCGGTAATCAAGGTCTGCCCGACCGCTTCAACTGATTGCTCATTCGCAAATCGGCTAAGAAACTGCTCAAGCTCGGCCTTTACATTTTCCGACTCCCCTACCTGCAATCCATGCCCGCTTGGCGATGGATCGCTCAAATGGTAGGCAATCGTATTTAGCTCGGACGCAGCCTCCGGTGCCACGTAATCGAAGGAATTTTGCCAGCTCTCATCGCTGTTGAAATCATCCACGTTCCATGTATAATCGGCAACGGCGAACAATGCAATTTTCGATAGCTCCGCATGCCCCATTGGATTGGATACAACGCCTGAAAGATTATGCGTGCCGGGGGTTAGCACTTCCCCTTTGCCCAGCATAAGTCTCGAATCCTTATAATCATTTACCGGCCAGTTCAACCATACATAAGGATTTCTGCCATGGGCATCCTTCGGCCACTGCATATCGGTCGTATTTACCGTTCCAACGACGCCTCTTCCGGTCCACATGATTTCAACGTTTTCCGGAACGCTGCGCAGCGCTTGCAGATAAGGCTTGCCCGACTCTCCCGTCCAGCCCTGATTGTAAAATGGCGGGCAATAGATCAACGATTTGACATCGCCCTTTGCTGTGACCCACTTGGCAACATCCGAAATGAGCTTCACATGCTTGTCTTTGTCGATCAAAGATTGAGCGGTGCTGATGTCATCCATGAACAAGCCGAATTGGCGAACGCCGACGCTATAAAGCTGGTCCAGCTTGGCAAGCAGCGTTTGAAGCTCCGTGTCATAATGGTTCCAATTAATCATGTTGAAGCCGGGATGGATCGCCCATACGAATTGTGTTTTGGATGCATGGCCGACATCGACAAGCTCCTTGATTTTCGCCAATTCATGAGCTGGATACAGCGTTCTCCAAGAGGAATTATGATACTTATCGTCCTTTGGCGCAAAAATATACGAATTCATTTTGACGGTTCCGCCAAATCGCATTAAGCTGATCCGATCCTCATGCGACCACGGAAATCCGTAGAACCCTTCGATAAAGCCTCTCCACTTCGCATCGGAATAGTCCTCGAATTTCACCGATTGAATGCTCATCCCTGCCATTTGGTCAAAAATCATCTTTAAAGTAGCAAGCGCATAATACGCTGCATCCGTATTGGCTCCTAATATTGCGATGCTGCCAGCTTGCGTCGGCTTCTTGTCTATATCCAAAACGTACGCATCATTTTTGCTAAAAAGAGCAGCATCGTATTCCACGTTTTGCTCAAAGAAGGCGTTTACGTTTCCACCTGAATGTCTGACTCCAATCAGAACATTGGTTTTACCTGGTACAGCCGACTCCGATCTCGTCACATGAATCGCTTTTGTAGAAAGTATGCTGTTAATAAGATTAGTTGTCGGTTCATCGATGGCGCTTTCAATAACGAGATTCACCTCATCTGTAATCGAAAAGCTTCCTCCGTAGTAGGTCTCGTTATGAGGCAGTGGGTAAACTTCATAGGTGCCCTCGCTGTTGCCAGCCTTGAGCTGGGCTTCAGTTGATTGGGCAGCCGAGCTTACCAGGTTAGAAAATACAGTTGTCAGCATGAAAAGTGCGATTAACAGGCTAATTGTCTTTCTAGACATCTTATCCTTGCCTCCTTTGTTTATCACCATTAGTTTCATCTGAATGCCCGCATTCGGGCATAACAAAAAAAACCTCCTTCATGAAAGCCGGAGATCTGGCTGCGAATATCCCTAGAGGTCATTGGGGCGATTCGATCGCCGCCAATGTCTCTCTGCTGATTCTGTGGATGGGTATGAAAACCTTTGAATAGGCGGTGGCAGCGCTTAGCGTTACCCTTTTAAAGCGCCTGCCGTAAGTCCGCCCGTAATTTGCCGCTGATAGAGAACATACATCATGATGACAGGGATCATCGAGATCGCTAATCCCGCGAATAATGGCCCCCACTCCGTCCTATACTGCATCTCCGCCTGCATAATCGCAATCCCAACAGGGACGGTGTACTTCTCGGGATCATTGATCAAAACCGTCGCCATAATATATTCATTCCATACGGTCAACGCGTTCATAATGCCAACGGTCACCAGTCCCGGCTTCGATAACGGAAGCATAATGCGGAAGAAAATGCCGTAATTCGAGCTGCCATCAATGGTCGCGGCCTCTTCCAACTCCTTCGGAAGCGTCTTATAGAAGCCTACGAGAAAGAAGATTGCAAATGGAAGAATGCCGATTGTGCCGACAGAATAAACGATCATAAGCCCAAATAAGGAATTCGACAAATGAAGATCGCTGAGCAGAAAAAATAACGGGATCAATCCGAGCGTTGTCGGAATCATCATCGAGGCAACATAAACAAAGTAAAGCGTACCTCTTCCCTTAAATGTATAACGAGCCAATATGTAAGCCGTCGTCGCGGCCATTACCAATGACACGATCATACTGCCGACAGTGACCATTATCGAATTGAAGAAATAGTCGCCAAAATGCGCCCGGCTCCATACATCCGCGTAATTTTCAAAGCGAAACAGCGTTGGTATATCCCATGGCTTGCCCTGCATAACCTGTTTGTTATCCTTCAATGAGGTTAAAAATGTCCAAATGACCGGGTAAAGGACAAGCAAAGTCCAAAGCAATAATAAAATACGAACGACCGATTTCGATAGGACTAGCAGCGGCTTTTTGGTTGCAAGCTCATTCATTTGTTCACCTCATTACATTTCTATAGTGTCCCGATGAAGAATTCGGTTTAGAATCAAGGTTGTGATTAAGGATAATACAAGAATCAGAACACCGATGGTTGCCCCATAACTGAGATGATATTGCTTGAAGCCCATTTGATACAAATAATAGCCGAGCACCTGCGTCTGATTATCCGGACCACCCTCCGTCATAAGCTTGACGATGATAAATGATCCATTCAGCGTAGTTATGACAATGTGGATAACCGACGTCTTGAATTGTTCCCAAATGAGCGGCAGCGTAATTTTCGTAAACTGCTGCCATTCGTTAGCCCCGTCTATGCCCGCTGCTTCATACAAGGAGCTGGGAATCCCGAGAATAGAAGCTATGATGAGAAGCATATAGAAGCCGATCCCTGCCCATACGCTCGGCGGGAGCAGCGACCAAATCGCGAGGTTTGGCGACCCGAGCCAGTTCGTCGTTACGGGATTTTCGGTAAACAATGAGAGAAACGCATTCAGAAAGCCAAGCGTCGGATTATAAATAAAGCTCCACAACACTCCGATAACGACAACGGATATAATGTTTGGAAAGAAGAAGACGACACGGTAAAATCCATATTCCTTAAGCTTTAATCTGGTTAAGGCGACCGCAAAGAAGGTAGCCAGCAGCATGATCAGAATGACCTTCCAGAAGATGAGAAAATAATCATTCTTAATGGCTGTTGGAATAATGGAATCCGCGAATAGCTCCTTATAATTATCGATTCCGATAAAATTCATCGTTTCCGACCCGCCGGACCAATCAAAGAAGCTCAAGTATAAACCGCGGGCCAAAGGATAGATCGTAAATAACGAGAACAAAGCTAGCGTGGGGAGCAGGAAGCTTGCAATAAACAGCTTGCGGCTCCGTGAGCTTGTATTTTTCTTTTTCTTAATGGTCGAGATCATCATTTCCTGCCTCCCTTATGATTTGAAAGAACAATCAGAGGAACGAGCGTCCTCTGATTGTTAGAATGAAGAGAGGTAATCGTATTAACGCGCCTTAGCCGCAGCTTTCTCCATCCGGTCGATCCACTCATCCGGTGTAATCGTCTTTTGCAGCAAAGCGATTGTTGCATCATTTTGCGCTTGCTCAAGGTCCGAATTCAATTTAAATACTGGAGCTACGATCGTATCGCCGCCGTTAAAATAGTTCATCGCTGTTTTCACGACATTGCTTGCGCTGGAGGATTCCAAGTCAGCTTTCACGTTCATCAATGCGCCTGTAATCTCTGCCCAGCGTACGGCTGCTTTTTTCGTGAAGATAAACTCGATAAACGCTTTTGCAGCTTCCGGGTTTTTCGCTTTTTTAGCAATCGCGATATTGCTTGTGTAAGGAATCGCTACATATTTACCGCCTGCATTTTGCATAACCGAAGGAATAAATCCGAATGTAAAGCCTTCAGGCGTATCCTTGCTCATTTCATTTTCCAGCCATAAGCCGTTCGGAATCATGGCATCCTTATGCTGCAGGAACAGCATTTGCGAATCGGTATGATTCATGCCGAAGGACGCATTGTCGAAGTAGCCTTTGTCACGCATATCAACAAGCTTCGCCAGCGTTTTCTTAACGGCATCATTGTTGAAGGAGCCTTCTTTGGCAGCTTCCTGATCCTTCAGAATTTGCGGGTTATCGCCGTTCTCGGAAACAAAACCAGAGTTAAGCAGTCCGCCGACGATGTAGTATGGATATTTGCCTGTGTGGATGTATGGGTTAATGCCCGCAGCTTTAATTTGTTCGCTTGTCGCCATGAAGCTTTCCCAATCCGTTGGCACAGCCCAGCCTTTTTCTTTGAAGAGAGCCGCGTCATAGAACGTTCCCCATGAGCCGAATACCATTGGAATCGTATAGTGCTTGCCGCCAAAGTCTTGAGGACCGGCAATCAGATTGCCGACAAGGTTTTCGCCGTCAACATTGCTTGCTTGCTTCACCCAATCCGTGATGTCCATTAGCTGGTCATCTTGAACCATTTGCGTTTCGTTTGAACCGGCGCCATCAATGTAAACGACATCCGGCGGATTGCCTTGAATCCAGCGCGGCTTCATTTGCTCATTGATTTGGGAGCCAGCGGATTCCTTGATTTTCAAATCAGGGTACTTCTGCTGAAATTCGCCAATGACTTCCTTCCACCATGCATCGCCATACCCGCCGACAAAGTATTGGATTTCAAAATCTCCCGAAATGGTTGGCTCCTCTGCAGGCTTCGCTGTTTCTTGGGCCTTCGGAGCATCTGTTGGCTTCTCGGTCGCTGCAGGCGGATTATTGTTTCCGTTGCCGCCGCAGCCAGACAGAGCTAGCAGCACTAGAAAAAGCGCCATTCCAAATGTTACTCTTTTTTTGAATTTGTTCCCCATTTCGTGTAATCCTCCTTAAAGTATCGTTCCGTCTTCTTTCACCCAAAATCCTATGAACTCTAGTTGCTTTCATTCGATTGTTCCCTCATTATATAAGCTGATTAAGCGCTCCCAAATGATATCTTTTGTTGTGAAGTTGATGTTTTTTGTTCTCATCTTAATTCCTTATCCCAATTAGAAAAGGGTAGGCCCACGGCCTACCCTTGGTTCATTATTCTAAGATGATTTTGGCAACGGCTGCGAGATCCTCAATATCGATTTTTTGGTCTTTATTGATATCTGCCCGCTTGGCTTGCTCCCAATCCAGACTTGCTGAATCCTTCCCATATTGGGCAGCTACAATGCCAAGATCGCCAACGCTTACCTTGCCATCGCCATTGATATCTCCATGCAATCCAGTAGGAGCCGGCGTTATCAATAGGCTATGCGATGACGGAGCAGCTTCCGTTTCCATGCCAAGCTCATCCCCTAGCAAAGCGGAAGTGACTTCAATTACTCCCGTAGCCGCCTCGCTCGCTTCCTTCGCTATAAAGCTAAGCTCAAGCAATTGCGCATCACCCGTCAGGGGATGAGCTGCGCCCGCGCTAGCGAGTATGAAGCGGATTTTGCCGGGCACGCTCGTATTGGTTTCCATTAATTGAATACCCTCGATCAATGATTTGGCGGATGCAAATGACATAACGGCAGGGTCATACTGCACCGTGATATCTTGCGCGTATACGCTTTGCGTTACATTTTTCAAGCTTAATTTCATGTTGAATGCTTCACCGGACACGGCTTCGCTTGGACCCGTTAGTCCAGTTGAATCACCCTTCACCTCAATTGCGCCCGATATGACCTGCGTTTCCAGCTTATTTGCATCTGCTTGCGTATTCAGTGCATTTCCGTAAGCGTTGTAGCCTTTGAGATTGTCTGCAAACGCAGCTTTCAATGTATAGGTGCCAGATGCAAGCTCAGGGAACTCCGTTTCGAAAATAAATTCCGTGCCCGAGCTATTTTGGCTTGCCAGTTGGAACACGACCGCTGTATCGCCGATTGTGCCTTTTAAGCTTTTATCGCCGCTAAGCATCATATAATGATTAAATACCGTTTTGATCCGCAGCTTGTCATTTGCCGCATATCCATCTGGCTTAGGCGATTCAATCGCAATTGCGTTCAGCTTCGCTTCAGGACTGCTTCCTTGAAGCTGCCATTTCAAATATTGCTGATTAAATTTGATAAAGCTCATCTCTGCGCTTCCGGTTCCTTCATAGAACAGGCCGATTTCACCATTTGCTAGATTAGCTAGACTCGAATACGCATAATGGCCTTCCTTCACCAGCTGCGAATATTTCCAATCAAATTCATATTTCGTTCGGCCATTTGAATAAGTGCCATTTTCAACAATCAAGCCCGCTTTAACCGTGCCGTTTATTCGGCTTGACGAGCTTCCAGGGCTGGCAAAAATAACAGCTTCCTTCCCATCAATTTGTCCGTCATAACGAATAGCCGTCATTTGACAGTAAGCAGCAGGCAGGCCGCGTTCGGTCACAACCTCCGAATCCCATGTTTCGCCACCGTCAAAGCTTGTCGCGATTTGGGCAAAGCCCGAATAATTTCGCATGAACAGCTTCAACTGGCCATCCGGCATTTCAACAACCTGTGATTCTGTAAGCTCATTGCCTGTAAAAGTTCTTTCATTTAAAGTAACCCCGTTCACAATTCGCCCTTCATTAGGCGATTCGCCGCGATGCCAGGTAACGCCATGATCATCGCTATAGATGACTGCGCTTGCTTGCGAGCTATTCTCATTCGTGAAATAAACGGGGAAAACAAGTCTTCCCGCTTTATCCCCTTCTGTCAACTGGATTCCCGTCCCCGGTCCGGCACCGAGGAAGGCCATCCATTCTTCTTTCATCCCCGGGTTCAAATCCACTGGACCTTCCCACGTTAGACCCTCATCATCGCTGTGCCATAGCTCAAGATAAGAGGTTCGAATCGGCTTTAAAGGAGAAGCAGGCAGGAAAATATGGCTTATCTTAACATCGTTGTTATACAAGTTTCTCTTCTGATCTACCTTGTACGTTGTTTTCACGTTTGCGCTGTCATACACCTCGCCATTTTCTCTTACGGTGTACTCGTTATTGCTTTGATCCTTAAGCAGCAAATATTGCTTACCATTTACCGACTTAAAGCCGCTGCCCTTCACCGACGTAGGATACCCTCCGCCATCGGGAAAGCCGAGGACCAGCGAGAAGATTCTCTTCGTTTCACGATCCTGCAGCAAGGATTGATCAATATTGGATGCGTTTCCAGGATAGTTATTGATGAGAACGCCATTCTCTTCCCATGTCTGCCCGTTGTCCAAGCTTCTTCTTACGAGCATATCAATGTTTGCGGGAGAGTCGCCGCCATGGCTGATCCGTTTATCGATACCTGCTAACAGCGTTCCGTCTTCCGTTTGCAGCAGCGCAGGAATACGGTATGCGTTAGAGCCGTATTGACCTGGATAATAAACCGAGTACGGATCTGTAATCAAGGCACCCTCCGGCAAAGGAGTTTGAACCGGAGTCGTATTCGTTACTCCTGTAATGGCAAGCAGCTCTTGGTCGGCCAGCGGTTTGCTGTATACCTCTGCAAAATCAATCTCGCCGTTAAAGGAATATTGATTGGAGCCAGCGGGTCTTTCCGTACGTCCCAATTGCGCGCTATTGGGCTCAAAAACATTGCTCATAAACTTTCTTGCCGATGTCGTATCCGTTTTAACGAGCTTTCCATCAAGGAAATATTTATAGCCCTGATTTTTGTCCACGACCATTGCCACGGTATGAACCTCATTCTGCTTCACGGCAATGTCGGCTTTGACATGCGTATTAACCGCTGTTTGTCCCGGCGCTTCTAAACGGTTTTCGCTGCCAATGGCTGCCGGCGTAATGTAGATATGAAAATGCCCGTTAGCCTTCGTGCTGTTGCTAAGCGAGAATAAGGACATAATCGAGGTGCCGGTATAACGAAATCTAACGATAATCGTTCCTTCCTCAAGCCCTTTCAGCGCATCCACTTTATCGTTTAAATTTGTATAGTTATTGGTGTAGATTTGTTGATTTTCGGCACGGAATACTAAGCTTGGATCAGGTGTCTCCAAGGGCTGTTCATTGGCCATTATCGTCGCTGGAAGCATGGTGAACATCAGGATCAATGCAAGAATGGCAGATGCGGCTTTTTTCAATGTATACCTCTCCTCATATCGCATTTTGATAGTTCCGATCATTCAAACGGTAAAGCCTCCTTTATTTAACTCCCATGGCGCGCTATCCCCCACTGTGATAAAGCTATTCCAGCATCTTCCGTGCTACAGACGTCAGGTCCATAAGATCGATGCTGCCATCTCCATTAATATCCGCGTGCTTCACTTGCTCCCAATCCGGACTTGTGGAGGTTTTGCCGTAATGCTTAGCGATAATGCCAAGATCTCCGATGCTTACTTTACCGTCACCGTTGACATCTTCAGAATTGCCCTTCACTTCTGGCGTAATCGCGATTTCAAGTGCTGCCAGGCCCACGCTCGTCTCGCTTCCGAGGGCATCGCCTAGCTCAGCAGCCGTGATCGCCACGTTTCCTTTTGTCGCCACGGAAACTTCCTTTGCTTTAAAGCTAAGATCCAGCACTTTCGCATCGCCTGTTACCGCATTTCCCGGACCAGCGCTAGCGAGAATTAACCGGATTGTTCCAGGCGAGCTATGCTGCGTCTCCAGAAGTTGAACCCCATCCTTAACTGCAGCTGCCGATACGAACTCGAACCGCTCGGCATCATAGCTGAGCCGGATATCTTGCGCATATACGGACTGCGTTACGCTTTTGAGGCCAACGGCTACAGTGAACGCTTTTCCGCTGGCAATAGATGTTGGTCCAGATAAGTCGATTGTTGGCAACGCCTCTTCCTCGTCGTAAGGAAGATACTCAAATGCGTCAATCATGCCAATCGTATTGCTTGCTGCATTGTTTTTCGTTCCTTTCACCACTACTTTTATCGTATGTGTCCCTTTTGGCAGATCCTCCCGCTGAAAAAGAACCTGCTGCTTTAACGTGGCGGGGCCATAACCATCAATATCCTCAGCCGCTAATTCACCATCGATATAAACATCAATTCGTCCATGGTTCGCCTGCCGCGCGCTAATGAGCTTGATCGCAGTGCCTGCGAACGTAAATTCCGCATAGCTTCCGGCTGTGCTGCTAAAGGATTCCGTTCCTTTGTAGTCATTAGCATCGTTGTAAGGACCCCATGTTCCGGAGTAAACAACCGATGGGTCGCGATCATCTACCTTGATTGGCAAAATTGGCGGCTTCACATGCGATGTTATTTTATACTGCTCGCCAGCTTCCGTCCCAAATGTAAGGATGTCGCCATTCATGGTGTAGTTGACAGATTGGTTGTCTTCAGCACGAACGATGTCAAAGGAGCCCTGCTGAGCAAATTGCTTATACTTTACTTTTGCTTCGTTGCCTTGCTTGGATGTGATGACCGCTTCTTTCAGCACCGTGCCATTCCATTTCATATCCACCTCGAAGCCGCCTCTTGCCACTAAGCCCTTTACGCTTCCCGCTCCCCATGCAGCAGGCATAGCCGGCATGAGGTCAATCGTTCCCGTATGGCTTTGCAGCAGCATTTCCGCTATTCCCGAAGTCGCGCCAAAGTTTCCGTCGATTTGGAAAGGAGGATGCGTATCAAATAAATTTTGCAAGGTGCTGCCTTTCAATTGCTCCCCTAGCAGCTTGTGCGCACGATCTCCATCTAGCAGGCGCGCCCATAAATTGATTTTGTTCGCTTTGCTCCATCCTGTTCCGCCATCGCCGCGAGCATTCAACGTCACCTTTGCCGCTGCAAACAAATCTGGCGTATCCACTTTATTAATGAGCGTACCAGGATATAAGCCGATCAAATGCGAGATATGACGGTGCTGGTCGTTTGGATTGTCGATATCATTTTTCCATTCCTGCACCTGCCCCCAGCTTCCGACCTTCGGCAGCCACAGCTTGCTCCGCTTCGCGATCGTCTCTGAACGCAGCTCTTCATCTAAGCCAAGAATTTCGCTCGCTTCAATAAACTGCGTGAACAATCCCCATATCAGCTCTTGGTCATAGGACACGCCAATCGCCACATCGCCTTGCTCCGGGGAATAGGAAGGCGATGACACCAAGCTTCCATCCGAATCCTCTACCAAATACTTCAGCCAAAATTGCGTCGTTTCTTTAATAATGTCATATACTTTGCCTTCCAACAGGTTTACGTCACCGCTGAAGGCATACTGATCCCACGCCTGTTGAACCATAAAGGCGTTAGCAGCAGGCGACCAGCCCCAGTAAAAATCCGAGCCCGGAGCCGTATACCCGAATGGATTGTTAACGGTATGGATAGCCCAGCCCGCGCCTTCTATGCCATGCTGCCTTTGTGCCGTTACGCGGCCAGGCTCACGCAGCGAATCGATATAATCGATATATGGAATATCCGTTTCCGCCAGATTGACAACCTCAGACGGCCAATAGTTCATTTGCACATTAATATTCGTATGATAGTCGCTGTTCCAAGGGGGATTGTTCACTTGATTCCACACGCCCTGCAAATTTGCCGGTAGCGAGCCTTCCCGCGAAGAAGCTATAAGCAAATAGCGGCCATATTGGAAGAAAAGCGCCTCCAGACTTCTTTTCTCGCTCTCGGTTGCATTCGTCTTGTATTTGTTCAGCAGCTCATCGGTGGACATTTCAACTGTTCCTCCGCCCAAATCGAGCGAAACACGGTCGAACAGCTCTTTGTAATCCGCCAGATGGGACGAGCGCAGCTGGTCAAAGGTTTTGGCTGCAGCAGCATTCATATTCGCTTCAACCTTCGCCTTCGGCGTTACGCTGCTCTTATAGGTTGGAAAATCATTCGCATAATCGGTGGCAGCAGTTAACAAAATCGTGACCGCATTCACCTCTTTTACCGAAAGCTTCCCTCCGACGGCTGTTACCGTTCCGCCCTCGTTCTTCACTTTAAGCTGAGCTTCATAGCCCATCTTGTTGCTTGGGACAAAGCCCTTTAAAACTAACGCATCATTCCCTGATGCCGCAACGGAATGGGCAGGCTGCGCGCCCGTGACACGTACGTCAAAGCTGAATGGACGATTCCCTTCCGTCGTCAATCTCATGACCATCACCTTGTCGGGATAGCTCAGAAAATACTCCCGCTTATACTGCACGTCATTTTGTTTGTAGGACACCGTTGCGGTCGCATCCTTAATATCCAATGCACGGACGTAATCGGTTGCATTTTTAGGAGCCTCTTCCGCATCGCCCATCTGGAGCTCAGACAATTGCATTTGAGTCCCGCCCTTGCTTACAAGATCAAATTTGTAGTAGACATAGGCCTGACTATTGGCGAACGTATATGTTTTCTTCTGCTTGCGGCTTGCAAACTCTTCGTTTGTCCTCGTATCCAGAACTGTCCACTGCACCCCGTCATTCGAGCCTTTTAAGGTCCAGTCCTTCGGGTCGCGATTCGCTACATCGTTCGCTGATGTGAATGAGTAGCCGGCAATCACCTTCGCCTCGCTGTACTGCCACTGAATCCAGAATGGCGGCTGTCCGTCGCCGGAATACCATTTCGTATCGACAGACCCATCCGTAAGCTTCTCGATCCCTTCGCCGTAAGCCGGATTTGAAGAGCTTGCTGTTACGGTATAGGTCTCTTGCTTATTAAAATCCAGAAACACATCTCCAAATGCCTGATAAGCGCCAAAGGAAGAATCATTGGGTCCCATGATGCCGGTAATGCGGTTCACCAGCGCTTTTGCCTCATTAATTTTGCCTTCCTTAAGCAAAGTTCGAATCGTCTCGACATGCGTTTGCGCTCCGTCTTTTATCCCGTATTGATAATTCGGATCTGCACCGGGACCGCCGCTCCATAACGTCTTTTCATTAAATTGGATGCGCTCTTGATCCACCCCTCCGAAGACCATTCCACCCATATGGCCGTTGCCGATAGGCAGCGCCTGTGTCTCCCAGCTCGTCGCAGGCTGGCGATACCAAAGCGTTAGATCGTTTTCTGCCTGTGCCGCTTGTTCCGCCTGCCCTGCGGCATCTGCACTTACCCTCGATACTAAACCTGTCGATGACGGTACGATATAGCTCGCAATCATTGTATAAGCCATCAACACAGATAAGATAAGCGCTGTTTTGGACGCTAGTTTATTTGCACCCATATTCATCTTTTTTCAAATCCCCTCTCTGGGATTATTTTTGGAGCCCCGCCAATCCGCATTTAGGGAGAGGGGAAGAACTGCCTTAAGCAGATTTCTCCCCTCTGTCACCCTATTACTATAGCTCGATGATTTTTTTGGCAACTTCCGCTAGGTCGATGATGTCGATGATGCCATTTTTATCGAGGTCCATATGCTTGATTTGCGCCCAATCCGAGCTTTCCGTATTTTTGCCGTAATGAACGGCTGCCATGGCCAGATCGCCGATGCTGATTTTGCCGTCATGGTTGCTGTCGCCTGGGATTCCTGTCTGAGCCGGAATAACCTCCACGCTCATTGAAGAAGCATTCAGCTTCGTCTCCACGCCATTCCCATCGGCAACCGTAGCGCCAAATACCGCAATCTCTCCAGCTGCTGCTTTCGTAATGTCGTTTGCCTTGAAGCTAAGCTCCAGAACATCGGCATTACCAGTCAGTGCATGGTCTGGTCCCGTGCTTGCGACGATAAACCGCAGTTTGCCTGGTGATAACGTCATCGTTTCAATAAGCTCTACACCAGCAATTAACGACTTAGCCGATACAAACGTCATAACAGACGCATCGTAATTGATAAAAATATCCTGCGCGTAGCCGGGTTCAATGACGTTTTTCACTCCATAACGAATAGCAAATGCTTCTCCGCTCTGAACGCTGTTCTTGCCCGTCAACTGCGTTTGCGGTTCAGCCGGAGCTTGCTCGAAGCGGAATACCGAAATTTCCGCTACCGACGCAAAGTCTCCTACACCTTGAACGGCTTCCAGCTTCACATAGGCAGCCTCGACCGGTTTGAAATTAGCCTCCTTTAACAGGTTGTTTCTGAGCCAAGCACCGCTCGTTGCCAACGTATAAGTCAGGCCATCGACGCTCGTATACACGTTGTAGCCGGTAATCGTTCCATTGGCCGCATCCGGTCTCGGCAAATAACCAAGCTTGCTGATTTTGAACGTTCCGCCCAGATTCACAATGATCGACTGCGGCAGCGGATCAACGTTGAACCACTTCGTATGCCAGTGTGTATCCGGATTTCCATCAAGCGCATGACTCGGATCATTGGTGCCTGTCTGCGAGCTTGTTGCCGTAGCGCTCATTTGCCCTTGCGGAATTTCGATAAGATCCTTTTGTCCTGTGACGGTCACTTCACTTGCAGCTGTGAAGCCTCCGTCTACTGTCGTAACCGTAATGGTCGCCGTTCCCTGTCCTTTCGGCGTAACGAGCCCCTTGCTGTCTACAGCTGCGACGCCGGGATTGCTGCTTACCCAGGTTACCGATTTATTCGCTGTACCTTCCGGCTCCACCGTTGCAATAAGCGTAACCGGCTCATCCAATACACGAAGTGCAAGGGTTGCGTGATTGAGTGCAACGCCCGTTGGAGACTCTCCCGCGCTTAATGAAATGCCGAATAATTTGAATTCCGAGAAGCTGGCTTTCGTATCCGCATCCGGCAGACCGGTTACCGTTATTTTTGCGTATCTGCCTTGGCTGCCAAAGTTATCCTTCAATACCGCGCCAATCGTCGTGTTGCTAGAACGGTCAACGACCGTCACCCAATTCGTGCTTCCAGCCTCTCTTACTTCAATTTTGTATTTATACAGCTTATCGCTATGCTCAAAGGAAACCTCTGACGATTGAATCGAATACATGCCGCCCAAATCAACGGTCCATGAATGGTTTGCCATCGCATCGTTCGCTGACCATCTTGTATCCGGCTTTCCATCATTTCCTCCCGCTGCCGGGAACAATGGATCTTCGCTGTCGGCTGTTGCCGGCTTGCCCTCAGAGATGAGCACTAACTCCGGAGCCCCTTTCGGCGATTCGTATACATCCAGCTCTGAAGCGGATACGAACCCGCCAAGCGCAGCCACCGCTTCCAGCTTCACATACCGTGCCGATACAGCATCGAATGAAACGTATTTTTTCACATTGTTTCTGATCCATGTTCCGCTGGAAATGTTCGAGTAGGTCTGACCGTCTGAGCTGACATATAGGTTGTAGGATGTAATCGTTCCGTTGCCGGCGTCCTTGCGCGGAGCATACCGGAATTGACTGATCGAATAGGCTTTGCCAAGGTCGAGAATAATCGATTGCGGCAATTTATCCGATCCATCCCACTTCGTATGCCAGACGGAATTCGAATCTCCGTCGATGGCTTTAGCTGCTTCGCTGCCAGACTGAAAGCTGACGGCTGAAGCCTTCATCAGCTTTTTCTCAATTGGTGTCGGAGCAGGCTTCGACAGATCGCGGTACACATTGAGCTCCGCTGCAGAAGCGAAGCCCCCTATACCTTCAGTTGCTTCCAATTTGACGAAGAGCGCTTCAACCGTATCAAAGGTGTCCACCTTCTCCAGCTTGTCGGCATTCCATTGCCCGCTGCTCACCAAGGTGTAATTGTTGCCGTCCAAGCTAACCGATACGTTGTATTCGGTAATGATTCCGTTAGTGCCGCCGTATTGCCTTGGCAGATATTTAATCTTGTTCACAAATTGCTTGAACCCTAGGTTGAGCGTAATCGACTGCGGCAGCCCAGCGCTTCCGTTTAATGCTGTGCTCCAAATCGACTCAAAATTGCCGTCAAGCACGTTTGCTGCCGGAGCAGTTGCATCCGCATTCGTTGCTGTCGCAAGCATATCGTCCTGCGGGATTTTGCTTGGATCCGTATCCTGCTCGGGCAATTCAATGACAACCGGGTCAATCAGAGGAGTCGTATCCGCTGTGAAGCCGGACACCTTCAATTCAAATGCCTGATCAGTAGGCAGATCCATTGTTTTCACATAGAGAATGCCGCCTCTGTCCTGCGCATCGTAATACCAGCCGCTTGTTGAGGCATCCCATGCAGACTTCGTCGCAAGCTCCGAGGAGCTTTCCCCGCCAACCGCAACGGCAGACGGCTTATTCGGCATATGAATCATGAACTGATTCGTGCGTGAAGCGAGCTTGCCTTGATAATCACCTATGCTAGCGCCAACTTGAATGATGAGATCGCCGGTGCCTTGCTCAGGCGCCTTTGAAGTAATCATCGTTTTGGCAAACTTGCCGCTGCGATGCTCTTTGGTCACGCCGTCATCCTCATACATCTCGAAGCTTGACGTTCCGTAAGGATAAATATCATACGTTATCGGATTCGCCGGAACCTGCCCGTCATAGAGCGACTCCGGGTACATCGGAATGATCGCCCCGCCTTTTACGAGAAGCGGCAGACGATTAAGCGGCGCCTCGTATTCATCCAGCATTTTGGAGCCGTAATGCGCTTCTCCCGTCCAATAATCCGTCCATTTGCCTTTTGGCAAATAAATGCCGTTTCTGCTTGTGGTATCCGAGTATACTGGCGCTACCAGCAAGGAATCGCCGGACATAAATTGATATTGCGTGAGCAGTCCCTTCGTATTCGGATCGTTTGGATACTCATAGACCATTCCTCTAACCATCGGCGCCCCTGTTTCATAGGCTTCATTCAGATAGGTGTAGAAATAAGGAGTCAGCCGTTCTCTTAATTTCAAAATGTCCCGATTGTAGCTCGTATAAGGCTCGCCCCAAACCCAAGGCTGTTTGTCCTTCGCAGCCCAGCCGGACATACTCATCAGAATTGGTGTAAACGCCTTCCACTGCAAATCCCGCACATACGTCTTGGCGCTCCCGCCAAATATGCCGTCCACATCGCCTGTCGCATAAGGGATGCCAGATAGCCCGGCACCAATCAACGTCGGAATATGGAACCGGATATATTCCCAATCCCCCGACTGATCGCCTGACCATACGGCGGAATACCGCTGCGTTCCCGCCCAGCCTCCGACGGACCAGACATAACCCCGAGCATCCGAATTATTCTCAATGCCTTGGAACGCTTGCTTCGTTCCGTTTAAGGCGAAGTCATAGCCTGGCCCGACCCAAGCGACATCAAGCTTGGCGAGCCTCGTTCCATCCACGCCAACCTCTTGCGCAATATTGGCAACGCCATTTTGCGTCCATAGCCCAGTATGGAAGCCTAGCTTCTCCAGCTCATCCACGGTTTTGCCTAGATCGGTATAACCGCAGCCATAGCCGTCATTTGGCAAAATCCAAGCGCCCGGCATATCATGATCCCGATACGCTTTGGCAACCCTGTCTACGACGTCAATCGTCGTCCCGGGCGATCTGTTATAGCAATTCGCATCGCCAAAGCCCATGCCCCATCTCGGAATCAAGCTTGGTTTTCCCGTAAGATCGGTATAGCCGTTCAAGATGTCCTCCATCGTATCTCCGTAAAAATAATAGGCGTCAAAACGGTTTTCATTATGAGCCAAAGAAACGACATTATCGAAATCATAGACTCCCGTCTGGAACGTATGGCGCAGCACGCCATACCCTGCCGTACTCAAATAGAAAGGGGAGGGATTGGATACGGTGCCGCTGCCCCAGTTGCCGTATTTATTCGCAATATCGATTTTTTGACCGCGGTGGGAGAAAAAGCCGTTTTGCATCCCGCCGCCATAGAAATATTCATCATCGCCCCGAACGAGCTTCTGCGTTGTAGAGGTGCCGTTATAAGTTAATCCGTTTGCTTCCTCCCACACGAGCGTTGCGTTATCCTTCTTGTACATGGCGAACTTTAGCGGGTTCTTGTAAGCGCGGAGTACGAATTTGCTTGTCTCCATCTTGTAATAGGTGCCCTCATCGGACCACGCAACCGCAACAGCGCCAAAGTCTTCCTTGATGACAATTGGCTCAGCAGGCTCAGCAGCGGTTTTCCCTCTCAATTCGGTGAATTGGCCTCCGACGCCAAGCCATATTCGCACCATATCGTCTTTCAAAAAAATGACTTTAACCTTATCGCTGCCGGAGGTGAGCGTATACGTTTTCGCATCCGTCTGTTCGAAATCCGTGACGTTGCCTACGGCAGCAGCCATGACGGAGTGGGGATGAAACCATAAGAGCATTGCCGTCGCCATGAGCATAAAAGTTAATGCCAATCCCCATCGATATTTAACGATTTCCAAGTTAACTCCCCCAACCAACCAAATTTTGTGGAAATTCTTGATCGAACACCTTTAATTGAATGACAAGATGCATCATGTATGAGGCTGCTAGAGCCGTACAGCATGCACCTTGCCTAATCAATGATCGACTACCAATTTATTTACTCCAATATCTTCTTCGCGACAAATGCAAGATCATTAATGTCAACGATGCCGTCTTGGTTCACATCCGCTTTCTTATACTGCTCCCAATCCGAATCGGCCTCGGTTTTTCCATAGCTTGCTGCGACGATCGCTAGATCGCCAATGCTTGCTTTGTTATCACCGTTCAGATCCCCCGGATGCTCTGGGAGCGCATTCTCGAAGCTCATTTGAACGGAGGAAGCATCCGCCTTAACTTCTTCTCCGTCTTCATTGCCGAGCAAAGCCTCCGCAACCGTAATCGTGCCGCTCGATGGTTGATCTAATGTCTTCGCCGTAAAGGTAAGCTCAGCGATTGCAGCTTCCCCCGTTATTCCATGCTCTCCGCCTTGGCTAGCCAAGAGCAGTCGTACGGAGCCAGTGCCCTGCTTAGTCTCGAGTAGAGAAACACCGTCAATCAACGATTCAGCTGATACAAACGTCATCACGTTGGCGTCATACAGGATCGTAATATCCTGTGCATACACAGAGTCGGTTACATTTTTAAGACCGAAGCCAGCTTTAAAGCTCTTGCCGTAAACCACCTTGCTTGGTGCAGCAATGGTTGATGCTGGAGCCTTCGGACTCGCGGGCACAACCGTAACCTTACTGACAGCTGTAAACCCGCCAGATTCGGTCGTTACCGTAATATTTGCGCTGCCCGCTCCAATCGCCGTAACGATAGCTTTGCCTTCCATCCTTTCAACCTTAACCACATCTTCATTGCTGCTCGCCCATGTTATTTTTTTGTTCGTTGCGCTTCCCGGCAGCACAGTTGCAACCAACTCGGCCGTTTCGCCCGGCTGCAAACTAATCGTCGATTTATCCACTTTAACGCCCGTTACCGGCACTTCCGCAACAGTATTGTTGAACTGAAAATCGTCAAACACAGCAATCGTAGGGCCGAATACGCGTGCACCCATTTTGCCCTCATCAACTGGCAGGTTTGGCAATGCCCCTTCAAAATAAGTCGTTCCATTCACAACCAGTGTAATAAACGTCCCCTCGAACTTGACCTTCACGGTAGCGGTTTCCCCTTTACGCAGCATTGCCCCCGGCTCGGATGTCAGCGCACCATAGCTGTCCTGAGCGTTCACCCAATACCAGCCGCGCTGATCAAAGCCAACGGATGCCCATGACCCTTCATTCGCATAGCGGAAAATAGCACCTGTACGTATGACATCGCTTTGAGGTATCACCTTAAATTCCAGCTCGCCGTTTTTAATTGCCGGCGCCAATTGATCCACAAACACATTGCTGACGTTATTTGCGGTGAGCTTCAGCGCATGCTGGCCAGCCTGACCCGGAGCGTCAACGATGGACATGCTGCCTCCCCCGGCTCCAATGGCATGCGTCCATTCGAGCGGCGTATGATCTTCGAAATTTTGGCTATAGCGAATCGGCACCGGAACGGGAACCGGGTCATTCGGATTCGCCGGATAAACCTCGAATTCGTATAAGGAATAGCCGTATTGCCCTATGCGCTTCGTTCCCTGCATTCGCACATATTGCGCGCTTTCCGTTGGAAATTTAACGATTTCCACACCGCCGAGGCCTGCGCTTGTCGAATACACATCACGCCAGGAAAGCGCATCGTCCGAGACTTGAATTTTGTAGCCCTTGGCATTGGCATTCTCCCATTTCAGAATGACCTTGCCAATGTCGATGGACTGCCCCAAATCCACATAAATCCATTCATTGTCCGTATATTTCGATGACCAGCGCGAGGCGCTTGATTCAATCTCATCAAAAGCTAAATCCGGCTGAAAGGCGCTAACTTCTACGGAAGAAGCGGTTGCCGTTTTATGAGCCGCTGCATTGACCGTCCAAGGCGGCGAGCCTGCTGCCTCACCAATCTCCTTGCCCGAAAGCGCACGGTCATAAAGCTTGAATTCATCCAAGGCTCCTAAGAAGGAGTTGGTCTTGCTGCCAATGGAAGCCGCAGGCAGCAGCGTCGTCTCGGTTAAGGTGCTTTTGAGCTCCCCATCGATAAACAAGGAGGTGCCGAGCAAATCTCCGCGGAAAGCAACATGCACCCAGCGCCCTGTCGGAATGGCGGAGTTGAAGGTGAAATCAAAGCCCTCGCGCGAGAAGCCCGCGTTATCGCTCCCTTTTTGCTTCAGCTTAAGCATGCCGTACTCCGATTCCACAAAAATCGCTTCCTCCGATTGCGATTGGCCATCGAGCTTAACCCAAGCTGCTGCCGTCCAAGGAAAGCCTTTTACCGTCAAACCCGTCTCGATCTGATCTGTCTTGCCATCAAAAATGACCGCTTTGCCAGTCTTCCCTTCATTCGCCCACTCTGCTCCCTTAAGCGTACCGTTGTACGAATTGCCGGATTGATCCGTTGTCGTTACTGCGCTCCCTTCTTCAAAAGGATAGTGAACGACGGTTTCTCCAACGGAATCTACCTCATGCAGCAAATCGTTTCCAGGCCCAATGCCAAGCTGATCGCTCAGCTGCTTGAACTCGGCGAAGGTGGAATCGCTCGATTGCCCTCTCCACATTTTTTCCGCCATTACCGGCAAAGCGTGCTTCACCCGGTCATGGACATCTGCCGCGCTTACCTTTTTGCCAAGCTTATCGTTCCATACCGCGAACATGCCGCCTAACAAATTTGGCTCCCCGTTTTGCAAGCGGAGATTGTTCCCGAAGTAGGTAGGCTCCCAATTGTTATAGAGCCAATTCGCATCCAAGTAATCGCGGTAATAGCCTGCCTTTGGCACCATGTACAAGTAGCCGTCCAGCGTATTGATTACTTTATAGCCCTGTGCGACGGAGTCGGCCGGATTTTGCCAGCCATTGTTCCAAATGTGCGTAATAATGTCCTTGTCAACGGGCGTCGTTCCCGTGAATAGCGACAGGCTGCCCCACATCCTGGATACCTTCCCTTTGCTTTTTAAATACGCATTCATTTGATTGAGGTATTGCCTGTAATATTCGAAGGTCGTTCTGTCATTTCGGTCAAATTCATCGGCGCCAAAATGAATCTCTTCACTGTCGAACCACTGATCATCCAAATATTCGTCCATGACGTCTTTGACAAATTCGATCGTCTCCGTCCGTGTAATATCCAAATGGTCGACAGGCAAATTATCCTTGACGAGATCCGGTCTAACCTTCGTGAGCGCCAGCGCATGGCTGGGCGATTCGAATTCAGGGGTAATGTTGAGCCCGCGAACGCCTGCTAGATCTTGAAGCTCACGGAATTCCTGCTTCGTATAGTGCCCATCCTTAGCCGTCAGCTCTGGATATTTGGTGCTCTCCAAGCGGAAGGCAGAGTATTTATTCCAGTTCAGCCTGCTCGTATCGGAGAAAATTTCGTTATCGTTCAGATGAAGCTGGAAATCGTTCAGCTTGTAGTAGGACATCATTTTTGCGTATTCCTTAAGATCGCTCATCGGGAAAAACTTACGCGCTACGTCCAGCATAAAGCCGCGCTCTTGATATTTAGGAAAGTCTTTAGCGCTCCCTTTCACGATGCTCGACTTCAAAGAGTCCTGCTCCAAAATTTGCAGCGCTGTTCTCGTTCCGTAAAAAACGCCTTTCGTCGTATTGGCGCTTATTTTCACTTGATCGCCAACCTCAAACGTATAGCCTTCATCGCCAATCGTTTCATCTCTCGTGCTGTTTACCGCAAGAACAATGTCACCTGTCGAGTCTGGCTGATTATTGACAATCGAAATCGTTCTGCCTGTGATTTCTTTCAGATCGTCTTGGAACACTCCCCCCACCGCTGATAAATCCGTGGTCGCTAGCACGATGCGCGAGTGGTCTGTCAGTGTATAGGAGCCGCTTCCCCCCGTCCACGTCTGCAAGCTTGGAATGACCTTCGGTTTAGCATTGACGACCGCTTCCGCAGCCCCGACGGATTGAAGCGGTATGGAACAAAAAATCATACAGCTTATACCGAGAATACTGACCCATTTTTTCATTTAACCTTCACCCCAAACCATGATTTTGAGCATGCAGAAAGAAGGCTAGCGGCATAATGCTGTCTATCACATCATGCCGCTAGCCTAGTTGGTCAAATTTATTCCACGATTTTTCTTGCTACAAGAACAAGGTCTTCCAGATCAATCACGCCGTCTTTATTTATATCCGCTTTCTTCACTTGCTGCCAATCCGTACTGGTCGTTGTTTTGCCATAATGAGCTGCGATAATGGCCAAGTCGCCGATGCTCACTTTGCCGTCTCCCGTAACATCGCCAATGATGCCCGCATCCGCAATCTCGATGCTGATCGTAGAAGGAGCCGCAGTCAGCTCCACATTTCCATCGGAAATTTCTGCGCCAGTTACGGAAATCGTACCGCTCGTCTTCCCTGTCGCCTCCTTCGATCGGAAGGCCAGCTCCAGCACATCCGCATTGCCTGTTACGCCATGCGCTGTCCCTTCACTTGCAAGGAGGAAGCGAAGTACGCCTGGTGTTTCGTCCTGATCAGCGATGATGCTCACACCTGGGATCAACGACTTTGCTCCTACATATTCCATGAGGCTAGCGTCGTATTGAAGCTTAATATCCTGCGCATAAATGTTCTGTTCAATGTTGCGCAGACCAAGCTTCACAGCAAATTCCGTTTTCGGCGTAACCGTTGCCGGTCCAATCAGAATCGTCGCCGGCAGCAGCTCAACATCCGCTTTTTGCACAGTGACCTTGCTCGTTGCCGTAAATTTCCCGTCTACCGTCGTTACGATAATATCCGCTGTACCTGCTTTCAGCGCGGTCACCACTGTATGACCATTTTGCACAGCGACTGTAGCGACCGCATCGTTGCTGGTCGACCAGGTTACATTTTTGTTCGTCGCATTCTCAGGCAGCACCGTTGCCGTAAGCTCAGCCGTTTCTCCTTCTTTGAGCGTTACTTCCGCCTTGTCTAACTGAACGCCGGTAGCTCCGATAATTTCGGATGGGTCCTGCGCCTTGAACACATGAAGCTCCGCTGCCGAGGCAAAATTGCCAACACCCTCTGTCGCTTCAAGCTTCACGTGCGTTGCCGCTGCCTCCGCGAATCTTACCGACTTCACCTTCTCGTCGCGCGTCCAAGCACCGCTCGCAACCTGCGTGAAGTTAACGCCATCCGTACTAATGGACAGATTATAACGAGTAATGATGCCATTTACTGCGCCTGTTCTCGGCGTGTAATTAAATTGATTGATCGTGTAGCTTCCGCCAAGATCTAGCGTAATGGACTCTGGCAAATGCGCCGGGCTCCACTTCGTATGCCATAAGGTTGAAATGTCGCCGTCTAGCGCATTCTGCGGATCGTCGCCCGGCTGGAAGCTGGATGCGCTCGCTGTCATTTGCGATTGCGGGATAAGCGTATTCGCGTCATAGACATGGATCAATACAGCTGCGCTTATTTGGCTTCCATCCGTTGATGCTGCCGTAATCGTAGCCGAACCCATGCCATGCGCAGTCACTTTGCCCGTTTGATCCACGGAGACAATCTCAGTATCGCTTGAGCTCCATTGCAAAGTTCTATTGAAGGCGATAGCAGGTTTTACTTGCGCGATCATTTGCGCGGATTCACCTTTATTCAATTCCAATTCTTGCTTGTTAAGCGTCACACTCGTAACGAGAACGCCTTCAACCGGTACGATTGGTCCTTCATCGTCAACGCGGATGTTATCGACCACGAGCGTTCCTGTTAATTCCTTTTGGTTATTTGTTTTGTTTTTTATAATGGCCAAATATGCGTTTTGGGCGCCTTCTGTAGCAAAAGTAAGATCAAGCGTATTTTTTCCTTCCGCTAGATTCTGAGAAACGAGATCGCGCACGACACCGTTCTCATTAACGCGTACAGCAACGGTGTACATATCCAGCTCATCGGAATTGTAATCCATCGTCAAATGGTACATATGATCCTGCTTCATCCGGAGCGTGTGCGGCAGCGTCCGCAGCCATTCTCCCGTTCCTTCTTCATTCGTTTTGAGCGACCATTTGCCATCCAGCACATAGCTCTGAATTTGGCTGCCGCCTTTTTCAACTAAATGAGTACGAACCGGGCCTGTTTTGGAATAAACAAATGGCCCCCAGCCCTCATCGACATTCTCGAAGTCCTCGTACAGGATGGAGTTTCCTGCATCGGTTTTGGTTGGGTTTTCCCATATTCTCACGTCGTCAAGCACTACGGTCCCGCTGCCTTTCTCGACTTTCAAAGACAGAGCCGCGGAGTCGCTCCATGCATCAAACGATACTTTGATCCGTTGGAATTTGGCGCCTGAATATTTATGCTGCTGCGACAAATAGCCGTGCTCGGTATCCTCCAAATAATTGACTGCCTCGGAGTCTCCTTGCTTCACGCCGATTTGCATTTTTCGTTTTCCGTCCTCCTTCACCCATACGGAAGCGGAATACGTTTTGCCAACCTCAAGTCCAGTGATCGTCTGCTCAATCGTCGCGTCTTCCGGTCCGCTCACCTGCAGCTGATCCTCCGCATTGTTGTTTTTGACAATTTGGATATGATCGGTATTCGCTGCTGTCGAGGATTTGCTCCAGCTATTGAAGCTTTGGCTGTCGAAGCTCGGATCTTTGACCAACCCGCCATCGCCCCACTGCATATCCTTGTTTGCCGGAGCCGCCTTTTTGTAAAGGACATAACCGATGCCCTTCTCAGCTGTTAGCGTCACCTCGCCGTTTGCCACTTGTACATTGCCTACCAGCTCATGTCCAAGATCCGTCAGCTTATACAGCTGAGCGTTTTGCACATCGCTCCATGAAGCCGGAACCTTCCAAGTCGTAGCTCCGCCAGCCGGATTCCAGTGATAGATTTTTTCTTCCGTTTCCGGGCTCCATGGAATGAAGACCGTACTATTGCTGATGCTGCTGCTGTCCGTCATGATCGCAATGTCGTTGCCATCCTTGCTCAAATGTATTTTTCCGTCTTGAAGGCGCTCTACGACCACATTGCTTTCAAATTCAACGCGGTTTTCCGTCATTTTCGTAATCGGGAAATACTGCATATATTTGGTTGGCAAATTGTGATTAAAGAATGCTGCTGTTGTATCCTTGTAGCTGTTAAAGGCAGAATTGCTTTGCCAATAGCCGACGCCAACCTGCTTATTGCCCTTGAGCAATGGCGTCGTTAAAAATCCATCCAGCACGTGATTGCGCACGAAACGGATAATTTGGCTGCTGTTGCCTTGATTCGGATAACCGGGGTCCGTCCCCCAGTGTACCCATGCAGCCTGCTGATGAAGCGGTCCGGCAAATTCCGTTCCGAGCATCCAGCCGTTGCCGTTAATATAATCGGAAAGCTTCTTCGCATTGTAATCAGCGCCTGAATAGACATCTACATACACAAAGGATAGATTGTCCCCGGTATCGCTTTTGAGCATTTCAAGGCGGCGCTTCAACTCGCCGGATTCCACATCCTTTGTTTTGTTGACATAGTAAGCCTGATCGAGCCAGCCCCAGCCCTTGCTTAATGGCTGCGTCATATTTTCCATCTTCGTTTCGTAAGCATCGAGCATATACTCGGTCGCATTGATATGAACGCCGCCAAGAATATTGTATTTTTTGCCTTCGCTCAGCACGTAATTAAAATCGTCGATACCGCCCTGGCGTATGCCGATATGGCCGCCATAATCCGGATGCGAATCATCATGGCCCTCGGCTTGATAGCCTTTGAACAAAATCATTTGTCCAAATCCATCCGTCAAATTCGAAATTTTCTTCGCGTTATCGAATGCGCGCAAGAAAGGAGTCGAGGTCGTCGAGCCGATGTTCATGCTCACATAAGAGAGATTGTCGCGAATCTTCTCGCTGCCAAACGGCACCTCCGCATGCTGGCGATAAGCGATCGCGCCATCCTGCCAATCGACGAGGCCGTCACCGTTCGCATCCGGCGTTAGAATAACCTTCGCCCAAGGCAATGGCTCGGGATCAAGCACATCGCTGCCGCGGTATACGAAGGCTCCGCCTGAGAGGGCTGCCTTCTTCGTCCCAAGCAGCGTATCCGTTGCTACCTTCACGCGAACCTTATCGTTATCATTGAGGACGCTCGTGATCATCGTAGCCGCTAATTGGTCGGAATTGAGAAACGCATATGTGCGTCCGCCGCTAACATCGGTTGCCCCCGCTTTAAGGTCTTTGTATTCCTCATTGATTTCATTCCATCCGCCCGTTACCCAAGCAGCCGTTTCTTGCGCTTTGGCCTGCGTTCCGAGCACGGATACAAGGTCATGGCTCGGCCATTCGATCGTTTTGACCTTCACTGTGCCCTTTTCCTCTAAGCTAACAACGTTAAAATTAAGCACATTATCAGATAATTCCATCGCCACCTTCAGATCCACGTTAATCTCTGGAATTTGAAGCGTGTATACAGCCGTTTCACCCTTGTCTCCTGCTGCCGCGCTCTTGGCATAGGCAGTTGCCGTAGGGTAATAGGACTTGTTATTAATTTTCAATTCATTAAAGCCGTTTAATTGGCCTTTCATTTCCGCGCCGCTGCTGTTCCATACATAATTTTTCACCCGCGGGAATTCCTTGTCGATTTCGACGGTCATCTGCTCGGAAGCGAGCGTATCAATGACGGTAATCGGCTTCGGATCAGGAGTTGTAACCTTCGCCTCCGTCACCTTCAGATCGTCGATCGTAATCGTCTTATTGGCAAACCAGCTGCGAAGTCCAATTTTACCGGCTCCCGTAGGCACGCTCGGCAAGCTTGTGCTTAGAACGCTGGCTCCGTCAATAAACAATTCCACGCTGTCCTTCACATAACGCAGCTTAAACGTATACTGCTTGCCTGCTGCAAAGGTTGGACTCGTGGAAGCAATATTGCCGTAGGTTTCTACGCCGCCTTTCACAGAATCCCAGCCCCAGCTGCTCGTATCGTATTGGATAACATTGTAATTGCTGCTGTCCACATAACGATAGACCAGCCCAAACCTCGTTGGCGCCTCGTTAAACTTCAGCTTGACTTCATATTCGCCATCTGCGTATTGCGGCGAATCCTGATCGTAGACGATGACGGCTCCTTGCGTAACCGCTTTGACAGCCCCATTATCCGCAGTAAACGCTGTATTCCCTTTGCCTGCTGTCCAACCGGCTATGCTGCCGTCATTGTAATCCTTCAAGTAAACATCAGTTGTCTCAGCTGCGAGTACAGCGGCAGGTGGCATGCAAAGCTGAATGCCAAGCAGCACGGCCAAAAGAACGCTAAACGGTTTGGTGCTTCTTTTCACTTCGATCTCCCTCTCTTTGCTTAATGAAAACCAGACGAAGCTAAGCTGTTCTATGTATCTTTTTGTGCATCCCCCCTAACGTTACCGCCCGAATGACGATACAAAATGTATCATCAAGAGCCTGCCAATAAACGCTTAATGACGACAGCCGACTCCGCTCTTGTTGTCTGCTTTTTAGGCGCGAAGGCGCTTGCCGTTCTTCCTTTCAACAATCCAGAAGCAATGGCGAACCCAGCCGATTTTTTGGCCCATTCGCTAATTTCGCCTTCATCTTTAAAGCCTTTCAAGCTGCCTGCTTTAAGGCTGTCTACTTTAACCCCGGCAGCGTAAGCCTTCGCCCTCATCAGCATGACGCTCATTTCCTCTCGCGTAATGCTTTTATCAGGCGCAAAGGTTTGGCTTGTAATGCCGTTGATAATACCTGCGGCATAAGCGCTTTTTACCGTATCCTCATACCATGAGCCTGCCTTCACATCAGCAAACGGGTTTTTCCCGCTGCCCGCCTTCAGCTCAAGCGCTCTCGCAATCAAGGCTGCGAACTGCGCTCTGGTTACATGGTTGTTTGGAGCAAACCGATCGTTATCGATTCCTTCCACGATGTTTTTATCGACCATTTGCATAATGTCGTCTTTAGCCCAGTGGCCGGCGATATCGCTGAAAATTTTAGTGAAATCGATGGACTCCTTAAGCGTAAAGGCTTGATCCTTCAGGTCGTGATCTATGATTTTCATCGAAGTCCAGTTCACCTTGGCGGTTCCTGCCTTTTTTGCTTTGAACGTAATCGTGCTGATCTCCATATTTCCCGCTTCGCCCTTCACATTTCCGATCTTCGTATGGGCAAAAGTAATCTCGTTGTTTTTAATGATGGGAGAGACGGAAAATCCTTTGAAGCTTGATTCAGCTTTTACAACCTCCAATTGTTCCGGATCAAACTTGAATTTAGCTTCATACGCGTACAAATCCTTCATGTTTTCTCCGCTAAGCGTGATCGTAAACTGTGCATGGGCAGATTCCTTGACCGACGAACGCATCACAAAATCAGATGCCTTCTCCGCACCGGCAGCCGTCATCAGCAGCATGGAACCAATCGTACAGATTAACGTGTTCAACAGTATTTTGCGATACAAATTGTATCCCTCCCCTTGGTTTTATTGACCCCTTTATCATACAGACCGTGGAAACGGATACAAATGATCTATTTTGAAGTAAAGTTGATTATTTTTGCATTAACGTCTTATTTTGCTCCTGCTTGGTATCCACTGTAAGCCTGAAAAAAACAAAAGAGCCTCCCTAACCACTTAACGTGATCAGGAGGCACTTTAGGTGCTGCTACATATAAGAGGAGATGACAAAACGTTTATCTTTCTCCTTGCGATAGGCAACTGGGCTAAGTCCGGTTACTTTCTTGAAAATTCGGCTGAAATGCTCAGGGTTGACGTACCCTACTTTTTCCGCGACATCATATATTTTCAAGCCGTTTTCTAAGCCCTCCTTCGCTTTCTCAATTCTCAAATTCGTCAAATAAGAAATGAAGTTAATACCTGTCTCTTTCGCAAACTGCTTGCTTAAATAGCTCTCGCTGACGCCGACCATCTCGCTAATATTGGATAGATGAATATCCTCGTCAAAATGATTCTCAAGTATCGACTTCGCTTTCGCAACCACCGGGCTCAGCCAGCTAGCTGTGCATCGTGATTTGGGATGCAATTTGTCATGCAGCTTCTCTAGAAACAGCTCTACCCATTGTATGGTCTCATCCCATGTCTCCAAATTGCGCACATGCTCCATCGGATGGGGAAACTGCTCATGAAACTTTTCCCAGGATACGCCATTTTGGTGCATCAGCGATCCCACCTCCCATATCAGGTCACTAAGCGCTGACTTGATATCATCAGGCGAAGAGGGAAACCGCTCAACCAGCCGCTCTAAACCATGCTGCATCCGCTGCTTCCAGAGCGTATGGTCCGCCTCCTTTAACGCTTGCAGCAGCTCTGGCTTAAATGATGCCCACTCTTCCTTCCAATCGTCCTCTTCAATTCGATACGGCCGCTCCGCCTCTGGATATAATAATCGGTCATAACCGTGATAGTAGCTAAGAATGGATAGCCGTTCCGCTTGTTTAAACAACCGGTTCCATTGCATGACGCCGCTTGCGACATCGCTGATTCCGATCGATAGATTAAGATTCAAAAACTGGCGCAGCCTTATTTTCACATCGGTTAATACGCTTTGGGTCAGCCTTCGTATAGCTAGCGTGCTGCACTGCTCGGGAAACGTAAAAAATAAAGTGTAATGGCGATCATCATGGCGGCAAACGCGGCATACCCCTTCATTCCGGTCTGTATTGGTCACAGTCCGTATCGTCTGCAGCACCATGCGATGAACATGCTCGAAGGGGATGATCTCCGATAATCGGATAAGCGCTACCTCTTGATTTTTCTCTCCCAAATGATTGCGGACAAATGCCAATCCTTGCCTTAGCTCATCATCCTGCTCATAATCCGATAGATTTGAAGCATGCGATAAGGAAAGCCGGTGAAGGATTGCGCACACCATTTCCTCTTCATCCTGAGCGGGAGATATTGTTGCTGCGGTGCTTTGCCGCCGGTTTAATTCCGCTACCGTCTTGTGCAGCACAGGCGCGATATACGCCTCGTCCAATTTCGCTTTGAGCATATAATCGAAGGCGCCAAGAACAAACGAATCCCTCACATAACTGTAATCACCGTACGCGCTGAGCATAATGACCAGAGGCTCCCGGGATAGTGAAGCGTCACGAAGCGCTTTCAGCAGCTCCACTCCGTTCATCCTCGGCATTTGAATATCGGCTAAAATGATGTCGATATCCTGACGTTCCCGCAGCAGCGTCAACGCCTCTTCCCCATCCCCGGCCTCCCCGGCAATTTCGATATCCGTTGAAGTTAATGAAATATATTCCCGCAGTGCCAATCTAGCTAAAGGTTCGTCGTCAATAATGAAAGCTTGGTATTTCGCCATCATATTTCCCCCTTTTGATATCACCTGTCAAAATATAATGGAAAATGGATATTGTTGCTTTCGACGTATTCAATCGCCTTACTCCAATTTTCATTCAATTTACTCAGAATATCAGCTACGGATGCGCCTGCGAAAATTTGTTGCGCCATCTTCTTCTCGTCATATTGCGCAGCGTTTTTCAGCTTCACAAATTGCTCATCCAGCCCTTGATACATAAACGGATTAAAAGGATGCCGGTTATTCACCTTATTAAAGAAGGGCAGATGTGCTGTCACATCATTTAAGGTGGAAGAGTTCTGTGAATAGTTAATATATTCTTGATAAACCTCTCGGCTGAACATCCACTCCAGAAATGCAATCGTCTCTTCCGTGTTTTTGGAATTTTTGTTGATGGCCATATATTGATCAGGCATGGTAACAGCTTTCAGCTTCTCTTTTGTCGTTGCTCTCCAAGGCAAGGCGAAGGCATCGATATCCGCATCCGAACTCACCTTCGACATATGATCGGTATAATACCATTGCCCAAGAGCAATCATTGCTGCTTTGCCCGTTTGAAACAATTGTGTCGCCTGATCGAACCCGATGGCGAGCGCGTCTTCCCCTGCAAGCTTGTTCTCCGATATGATTCTCAGCATATTCGCTGCTTTCTCGAAGCCTGAGCCGGCTCCGAACGGCCTTTTAAGCTTCGCGAGATTAGCCAAATAGTGCTCATCCTCCGTCAATATAGGAGGGCCAAATTCGATAAACGGATAAAAGGTCCAGTCGTCCTTCCCTCCGATCGCAATCGGTATATATTTGCCATGTGATTTGATTTTCTCCAGCACAGCCATAAACTCGTCATAGGTTTGCGGCACCTCTACGCCAACCTCTTTGAAAATACTAGGGTGATAATAGACGTATTCCGAGAAAGACACCAGCGGCAGACCGAATATATGCCCATCCAGCTTGGCCGGGTACTTGTTTCTGCCCGTCGCATTCAATTCATCCAGCGATAGGAGAGAATCTTTATAAATCGTGAGATGGCCTGATTTCAAATAGAACAAGTCCGGCAAATCATTTGCCGCCAAACGCACCTTTAAATATTGACCGCTGTTATCCGGAATCGTCTCTACCTCGACCGTTACATTGGACTTTATAACCGAGTATTCCTTTACTTTTTCCGTCCAAAACGCGATATCCGTCTTGGATTCCCAAATTCCTAATTTAATTTTGACTGGCTGATTTTTATTGGAGGCAATCTTTGATTGTGAATCATGTGCACCAAATGAATTAACCTTATTATTGATTTCGATTTTGTTATAGCCGATGTAACCGGCAAGCAGGCTTATAAAAATAATGCTAATGACTAAGGCGGAACCTACTCCTTTTCTCAATTTCATTCATTTATCTCCCTATAATGCTCGGAATATGATTAGACTTGTTGGCGCTTTCAGCAATATAAATGTCATCTTACACGTTAAAGAGACAAAGCGATATGACCTTTTTGGTTCAGACATGATCTTTTATGCATCGTTTTCCACTCATCCACCGGCATAACACTTGCTTACTTTTTCAAAGGAATGTCGGCCATTTCCTCCTCATCAGGTTCAGCAATCAACGGCAGCCGTATTCTCACCTTCGTGCCATGGGGGTAGTTGGGCTCGTATTGCAAACCGTAACGATCGCCATAATGCAGTTGAATTCTTCTGTGCACATTTCGGTTCCCCATCCCGCTGAAAGCATAACTAGGCGCTTTATCAGGAGCTTGAAGCATCAACTCATCCGGCATGCCCGCTCCGTTATCCGCGATCGTAATGAGCAAATCGTCTTCTGCCGCATGAATGGCAACTTCGATTTTTCCCGGGTAATCGATTTCTTTCAAGCCATGAATAATGCTGTTCTCCAAAATAGGCTGCAGCAGCAGCTTGAGCAAATAATGGCGGGAAATTTTGCTGTCGATATTCCATTCCGTCTGAATCGGCCTGCCGAAACGAATCTCCATAATATATAAATAATGCTTCAAGTGGTCGACTTCTTCCTCTATCGTTGTCAGCAGCCCGCCGCGATTAAAGGAAGAGGCGAGCAAACGGGTTAACGCATGCGTCATGTTGCGAATATTGTCTGCTTTGCTGATTAATGCCATATACTTGATCGAATTTAACGTATTGATTAGAAAATGAGGGTTGATTTGCGACTGAAGAGCGGCAAATTCGGCTTTTCGCTTCTCGATCTCCTGCTGCTCATGCTGATCAATTAACTCCTTAACCTGTTCCGTCATCAAATTAAAGGAATGGCCAAGCCGCACCATTTCCAAGCTTCCTGATCCGGTATATCTTGCATTTAAGTCACCGCCGGTAACGCGGACCATTTGACGGAGCAGTGCGCTGATCGGCTCCGTGACATTGGATACGAGATAGAAGGAAACGAGCACAAACGCCAAAATGATCAAAATCGCAAGAAACCATACAAACGAATTGACGCTCCTGTAATTTTCGAGCAAATCCTTGTAAGGAAGCATTTGCACAATATACCAATTCGAATTATCCACTCGAGCATACGTTATTAATTTGCGGTTGCCCTCCGTATCATCGACGAAAGAGCCCTTCTCCTCATGGCCGATTTCCGTTTTCCAGTTGCCAGGAATCAAGCTGCCTCTATCCACAATCGTATTTGATGCGATAATCTCGCCTTTCTCGCTTACGATGTGCAGAACCGATTCAGAGTTGTCGCGGGATTGCAAAATACGATCGAAAGCGCCGCTCTCAAACGTAAACAAAATCATCTCTAATTTAGAAAGAGGATTGGGGTCGCTCGGAGAAAGCGCAGCAGCCATAATATACGGATTATAATTGCCATACAGCATATTCGGAAGCATGCCTAAAAAACGGACGATGTTGGGCGTGCTTGTCGTATCGTGATACCATTGCTGCTGACGGATCGTCGACTCTTCGCTCATCATATTTTTTAAATAGGAGTACGATTTGCCGTTATCAAAAAAGAAGTTGACCGAAAGGACTCGGCCAGATACGGACGCCGTATACTTTTCGATCAATATTTTCAGCTTATTGCTGGCTAGCTGCTTCTCAATGCCTTCCTTGTGGTGGACGTCAAAAACGGTTAATATGACATCCTGATCCACCCCGATTGAAGCAAATAGACCCGCCATCCGGTTAATTTCCTGACTTACGGAATAGGCTACCGCTTGCGAGGTCTGCAATGACCGTCCCGTATTTTGCTGAAGAATATCCCGCTCATAAATGTTTAATATGACCGCGCAAATCAAGATGACCGGTACGATGACGACTAAAATGAAAAAAAGTCTAAGTATCGTGGACATGCGTAAATTTTTTTGCATATGGACCCCTTCAACTAAATTTTCAGAGCTTGACTCGCGACTAGCCATTGCAGCATTTGGAAGCCTTTCCTTTCAATTCGACAATCTGCGATAAATCCCCTCTCACGTTGTCTCTGTTAGCTTTATCATAAACGAGCAGGCTCATTTTTTATTTAGCCATAAACGTGAATAGTTGGATAAATCCGTTATGAATAAGAGAACCTCCTCCTTGAACGCCGCTCTGAACAAAATATGGCAGGTTTAGTTCAAAATAGTTCATTTCCTGCTGTGCAAACCGAAGGTAGAGTTACATATAAACAACATGTTTGAGAAATATGGGAGGTGTGTTTAAATTGCGTGTATATAAATCATCTTTGCGATTGGAAGGCGCAGCGATTGGATCAGATAATCCGCTGCCTATGTTTCGCAACAGCCGCCATCATAGAGATGTGAAGGATAACGGCACCCTAACGGAGGAGCTTCGCGCGAAGCTCGGCTATGAGACTGGCGAGCGTTATTTGCCTTACCGGATGCAGGATCGTTATTCGAGAGAGCGGACTGCGCTTTTATTGGATACGATTGTTTTAGAAAATGATTGCTTGCAGGCGGTCTTTTTGCCCCAGTACGGGGGGAGATTGTATGCCTTGATCGATAAAAAAACGAATCGCGATATTCTATATACGAATCCAGTCTTTCAACCTGCTAATTTGGCCATCTTGAACGCATGGTTCTCAGGAGGCATAGAGTGGAATATCGGTCAGCTCGGCCATACGTTCACCACCTGCTCCCCCGTGCACGCTGCTATTTTGAAGGATGATAGGGGCGATGATTTCCTGCGCATTTATGATTATGAACGGTGTAAAAATGTGTTTTGGCATATCGATTTCCATCTGCCTGCCGGTTCGGATAAGCTGCTCATTTATGTGCGAATCGTCAATGACAACAACCGCACCGTACCGATGTATTGGTGGACGAATATAGCTGTAGAGGAAACCGCCAAAGCCCGTATTTTCTCCTCTACCGATGAAGTGATCTATATTGACCACAGCATAAAAGGGTTCGGCTTAGGCAAGCTGCCCCATCTGCCGACCGTTCCGGATAAAGACGTCTCGTATCCGATAAATTTTCCGTTCTCGAATGAATATTTTTTCCAAACGCATGAAAAAATCGAATATCCTTGGGAAGCCGTAGCCTATGAGGATGGCAGAATGTTCTACGAGCGCTCAACCTCTAGGCTGCGCTATCGCAAAATGTTTTGCTGGGGCAATCATGCCGGCGGAAGACGGTGGTGCGACTATCTAGCGAGTCCCGGTGAGGGCCGGTATATTGAAATTCAAGGCGGCTTCGCGCCCACGCAGCTGCACGGACTCGATATGCCAGCCCATTCGGAATGGGATTTCACCCAAGCGATAGGAATGACTGATATTAAGGTGGAGCTTGCCCACCAGCAAAATTGGCATCAGGCGCAGGCTTATGTTCGTAAATGTGTCGACCGCCATATCGATGAAGAAGAAATGCTGGCCATTCATCGCTCCCTTGGGGCGCAGGCTGAAAGGGCACCTGAACAGACGCTGTTTCGCGGCTCCGAATGGGGCGAGCTTGAAAGGCAGCGCAGGGAAAAGCTCGAATATCGCAGCGTACCAGCCGGATTCGATTTCTCCAGGCAGCCGCAAGGCAAGAGCGGTACAGCCGAGGACTGGCTTGCTCTGCTGAACGATAGGCGCCTTCCGGAGCGCGGCGTTCATGAAGTTCCTAGCGCATGGATGATCCAAGAGGAATGGCTCGACCTGCTGCAGGCTAGCCTGCAATCTGCGCGGAACCAATCTTGGAACGCCTATATGCATCTGGGAGTGATGCTTTACGAGAACGGCAAGGAGGAAGAAGCGATAGCCGCTTGGGAAAACTCCATCCGACTTCAGCCATCCGTTTGGGTATACCGAAATCTGGCAGAGGCCATGAATCGAGCAGGCCGCAAGGAACAAGCGCTTAAATATTGGGAGAGCGCCTACCATATCGCCGAGTCCTTCCCCGATCAAGCATTAGCGGAAGAATATTTAAATCTGCTTATTGGCATGGAGCGATATGAAGAAGCATGGCGTGTCTACCAAGACTTGCCGGAAGCTTTCACGAGCTGCGACCGCATTCAAATTATTGTTGGCGCAGCCGCTCTAGAGCTGGATCAGCATGCATTTGTAGAGCGCTTATTTTCACAGGAGTTTGCTGTCATTCGTGAAGGAGAAACACTCATTATCGAGCTCTGGTACAAATACAAGGCCAAGCAGCTGGCAACGGAACAACATGCACCGTTAACCTCTACTCATCTAGCGGAAGCCAAGGCAATGTTCCCGCCGCCTGCCAACATTGATTTTAGAATCGTTGGCGAGTAGCCAGACACGGAGAGAGGACTGACGATACTTGTATCGTCAGTCCTCTCTCCGTTAACGATTTCTCAGCTCTTCGCAGCAGCTACAAACCTCGCCGTAATTTCCATTGGCCTAGTGATTGCTCCGCCAACAACGACGGAGGCTGCTCCAAGCTCCAAGCAGCGCTTGTACATTTCTGGCGTAAGAACATTTCCTTCTGCGATGACAGGAATTTGAATAGCCTGCAATACCGATTTCAAAAAGGCAAAGTCATGATCATATAATTTCGTTGCTGACGTATACGGCGTATACCCATGGAGCGTTGTAGACACGCAATCAAAGCCCAATTGCTGTGCGAGTTCCGCCTCTTCCACCGTAGAGATGTCTGCCATAAGCAGGATAGCCGGATTCTTCTCCCTGCAATAAGCAACCAGTTCAGCTAATGTCTCGCCATTAGGCCGATCGCGCTTCGTGCTGTCCATAGCGATCATCTCGCAGCCGCTTTCGAGCAGCTCATCGATTTCCTTCTTCGTCGCGGTAATGAAAACAGCGCTGTCCGCATAGTCCCGCTTGACGATTCCGATAACAGGCAGCGAAACCTCCTGCTTAATCGCGATGATATCCGCCTTCGAGTTCGCTCTTATCCCTGCCGCGCCGCCGAGCTTGGCTGCCAAAGCAAGCTTGGACATAATAAACGAGCTATGCAGAGGCTCATGCTCCAGTGCCTGGCACGAAACGACGAGTCCGCCGCTGATTTGTTCCATCATCATCTGTTATCCCCTCTATTCCTTCGCATAAAAGGCAATGGCTGCTTCGATTTCTTTATTCAGCTCAATTAATGAAGCTTGATCCGCTTCGCGAACAGGCAATAGCGGGAAGCGAGGCTCGCCCGTCTCAATGCCTCTAATGCTTAGTATATATTTGCATGCGCCATAAAGGGATGGATAACCTAGCAGCTTCTTAATGATTCCATTGATTTTATTTTGAAGCGTCTGTGCTTCTGCGAGCTTATTTTGGACGAACAAACGGTTCAATTCACAGAACAGCTCGGGCATAACCCCATATGTGCCGCCGATGCCGCCATCTGCGCCCATGATTCTGCCCGCCAAAAACTGCTCGTCAGGACCGTTGAATACGAGGAAGTTTTCTCCGCCAGCTTCTTTGAACTGCTGAAGCTCAAACGTGCTCTCTCCCGACATTTTTACGCCAATGACTTTTTCTTGCTTCGCCATCTTCGTAAGCAGCGGGATCGACAAGTTAAAGCCCGTCGTTTGCGGGATATTGTAAATTATAAATGGGAGCTCCGAGCTGTCTATCATTTGCTGCCAATGATTTTCTACGGCCGCCTCCGACAGACGGTAATAGATGGCAGGAACAGCAGAAATGACATCGGCCCCAGCCTGTTCGGCATGCTTCGATAGCTCAACGCTCTCGCGCGTAGAATTAGCTCCTACATGAACGATAATCGTCAATTCCCCTTTTACTTCTTCCATAACCGCCTCAAGTACTTGCTTCCGTTCCTCTACTGTTTGCAAAATCCCTTCGCCTGAGCTGCCGCCGATATAAAGTCCTTTAATACCGGTGGATACATAATATCTAGCCAGCTTCTTCACACGCGCCTGATCCACATTTCCTGCGTCATCGTATACCGAATACATAGCAACATAAATACCTTCAAATTTAGAGATGATGTCTGTTTTCATCGTTCACTCACTCCGTCTCTTCTTTATAATAAGGATACACGGCGCCATAGAGCGCAGCTCGATTGCCAAGCTCTGCCGCAATTAGTTCTGTCTTGGAGAAATTAGGAGGCAGGTACGTGTTCAAATGCCATTTGATTTTGTCCAGCAGAAACGCCTTCTGCTCGGAAACGCCGCCGCCAATCAAAATGACCGATGGGTCTGTGAGAAGAATGATTTCCGCTAAGCCCCTTGCTATCTCCTCTGCCCAAGCATCAATAATGCTGTCGCAGCGTGCGTTGCCTATTCTAGCGCTAGCAAACAGCTCATGTCCGCTGCCCGAGAAATGTTCAAGCTCTAACGCGGCTTTTTTTAACAATGCGGAAGTAGACGCTCTTTGCTCATAGGTCGTTTGGGTGCTCTTATCAAATAAGAAATGCCCAATCTCGCCGGCTCGGAAATGGCTCCCCACCACGAGCTGCCCCTCGCAAAATAAAGCGCCGCCGATGCCCGTCCCCAGCGTTATACAAAAAAAATGATCGCTGCCTCGGGCCGCTCCCTTCCACTTTTCGCCGCAAGCTGCCGCATTCACATCATTGGCAACGATTGTGGGAAGAGCAAATTGCTCTTCAATCGTTTTTTTGAGATTCGTGCCTTTATATTCGGGGATCGTTCCTCCCGCAAAGACAATTTCGCCGCTTACTACGTCCACTACACCCGCTGTGCTTATGCCCACTCCACAAATACCGTCGTACTTTTCCAGCAGCCGCTTGACAATGCCGGCCGTTTCTTCGGGTATCCGGATATTGGCCTGCCCTTTAGGCGTCTTCATGGAATCATGATAGAGCAGCTCTGCATCAGCGCCAAACACCGCATATTTAATATCCGTTCCGCCAATATCGATGCCTATATAATGCTTCATTCCTTTACCGCACCAATCGAAATGCCCCTTGTAAAATATTGCTGGAACATCACAAAGATAATGAGCATCGGAATGGCGGCAACCGTAGCGCCTGCCATCTTGTAAGCAAAGTTAGGATTAAGATCCTGCATCAAGGTGGCTACGCCAACCATCAAGGTTTTCATTTCCTTATCCTGACCGATAACGAGCTGCCACAAGTAATCATTCCATACCTGTACGAAGTTCAAAATGAACAGCGCGCCAATCCCCGGCTTGATAATGGGAAGCAAAATTTGCAAGAATGTTCTGACTTCTCCTGCTCCATCGATTCTTGCTGCTTCGCGGAGAGCGTCCGGCGCACTGTCAAAAAATCCTTTTAACAGGAATACCCCGAAAGCAGTCGCAACGTTCGGCCAAATCATGCCGTACAAGCTGTTGACCATGCCAAGCTCCTGCGTAATACGGAATAACGGAACGATCATGACCTCTTTTGGAACCATTAGGCTTGAAATGAAGATAATAAAGATTACTTGTTTTCCTTTAAATTGAAGCTTGGAGAAAGCATACGCAGCCATCGAGCTGGCGATTACGACCAGTACGGTCGTCAAACCCGCTACGAACAAGCTGTTTAATGTCCAGCGCAGCGCAGGCTGACTGTTGAATACTTCTGTGTAATTCGAGAAGGTAAACGTTTTAGGCCACCAATCAGGCGGCATTTTAAGCACATCCGAGCTATTTTTGAGTGAGCTTGTAAACAGCCAATATAATGGGAATAGGTTGAGAATGGCGAATATGATAATGATGATATTAGCGATAACATCGTATGTTTCCCGCTTTTTCTTTGCTTTCGTCTGAAGCATGGTTTATCCCTCACTTATCCTTGAACATCGCTCTGAGCTGAGGCACCGACAATAACAATGTAATGAAGAACATGATAACCCCTACCGCGGAAGCGACGCCGAGTTGATTGTACTTGAACGCATTGTTGTAGAGATAATACATCATGGTCACGGAAGCGTTATTCGGTCCTCCGCCAGTCAGCATCTGGATGACGACGAAGATCTTCAGAACGGCGATAATATTAATGATCGTTATATATATCGTTGTCGGTTTGACAAGAGGAATCAAAATTTGAAAAATAACTTTTGTACGGCTTGCGCCATCCACCTCGGCTGCTTCAAATAAATCCTTGGGTACGCCGATCATCGAGGCAAGATACAGAATAATCGCTTGGCCAACGTTAGTCGCGAAGGTTACAAATATGACCACTGGCAGTACCGTACTTTTATTGCCTAACAAATTAAAGGTGCTGAAATTCATCTCACGTGCCGCATAAGAGATCAACCCATTGGCAGGATTAAGCAAGAACCCCCATACCATACTCATGACGACCATCGATACCATAACCGGGATATAATAGCTTCCTCTTATAAAAGAAACATACTTCGCATTTTTGTCAAAAACGGCTGAAGCAACAAATAATGAAAACCCTACGGTCAAAAGAACGATAAAGACAACGAAGATAACAGTGTTATAAATCGATTTAAAAAAGACAGGGTCGTTGAACAAGGTGATGTAATTGTCTAAACCTACGAACGTCTCTTTTTGATATTGAATCTTGTACAAGCTCAGGCGTATGCCTTCGAGAATCGGATACACGATAAACACAAGAAACAATAGAAATTGAGGCATTATAAACAGATAGCCGGTCACGTTTTCTTTCCAGTAATGATTGCGTAGTTTCATGGTTATCCGTTACCTTTCTTATTCGAAGCCTTGATTGCTTAAGAGGCGATCAAGGCTCCGAAACATGATTTCGGTTGCAGGCAGATGTCTATTTGTAGAGAGTTGAGTTTTCCTTCGCCTTTTGAATAACGGCATTGCCCTTTGCTTGGTAGTCCTTCATCGCTTGCGCAGCCGTTTTTTCGCCAATGTAGATCGCTTGCAGCTCTGGATAAAGCACTTGTCTAAGCTCGCTATAGCCAGGCACGTTGCCTGTGAAGTTGAACATATGTGAAGCGTTTGTATCATAAGCCGCGAAAAGCGGATATTGGTCCTTGAACTCCGATGCTACGGAGCTTCTTACAGGAATGCTGTTCTTAGAAGCTTTAACGAGCTCAGGATCAGTGGAGAAAAACTTCACGAAATCTTTGGCGACTTGAATGCGGGTTTCGTCTCCGGTCTGGAATACGCTGGCGCCGATTACATAAGTGAAGGATAGCGGATCTCCGTTTTCGGACGGGATGTTGGCAAGCCTAAGATCGAACTTCGGCGCTTTGCCCGCTTCCATATCCGCTTTTGCATTGTTGAACAGGACTGCATTGGTAAAGCTGATTGCGAGCTGTTGATTTTGGAACATCGCATTCGCATCATTGGAGGATACCGATTCTGCGCCTGGATTGGTGTAGCCTGCGCTGTAGATCTTCTTCAGCCATTCCGCCGCTTTGACACCGCTCTCATCATCAACAATCAGATTGCCTTGCTCATCAAAGAACTTGTTTCCGAACATTCTGAGGTAAGCTAGATTCCACGTGTCGCCTTGATTGTTCAAAGCGTAAAGCGCCATCGGGTACGTATTCGAATATTTGTCCTTCGGCAGCTTCGTTTTCAAGCCTTCCAAAATCTGCTCGTACTCGGCCAAAGTCCATGTTTTGATTTCTTTTTCGTCACCAAGAAATTTCTCTAGGCCAGCTGCTTTAAACATGTCAGCATTGTAGGCTAGCGTGCCGGGATTTTGCGAGAACGGGTAGAAGTAAACCCCATCTCCAAAGGTAACGTTATCCCAGTAGCCTTGCGCAATATCGCTTTTTGCCGCATCGTCAACGATGTCATTTAGCGGTACCAAGGCTCCGCGGTGAGCATAGTCACCCATCGCAAAAACGCTTTCAAAGAAAATATCAGGAGGTGTTCCGCCGTTTAGATTAACGTTAAGCAGCTCGTCCCGCTGATCGCCGGCAACGACTTGAACATTTACTTTTACATCATAGTTTTTGTACTGCTCCGAAAATTTATCTGCCGCAAATTTGAAGAAGCTGTCATAGTCGGCATTATCTTCAGTGGCATCGAAGACGCCTTTCCACTGCGGCGTGAGCCATAAGGAGAGCTCAACCTTCTCTTTATTGCCGCTAGCTCCATCGTTCTCGCTTTTATTTGGACTCGTGCCTGCTTCGTTCCCGTTTCCGGAACAACCCGCCAAAATGGCGATAATTAAAATGAATGCTGAAACCACAGAAAACTTACGACTTTTTAACATGGATATAGCCCCCTTTAAATAGTGGTCATCTCATAGAAGTCATTAAAGTAAATCCTGATTGATTTTGACAACGATCTTGCGCACATCCGTGGCTATCGCTTCGGTTATTCCCGGCCGATGAATGTCTTCCGGGAACAGCACCATATACATGCCTGGCTTTAGCTTGATCAAAGTCTCGTCCTGCAACTCCGTAAATAGCGCAAAGTCCTCCTCCGGGTTATAAGGCGCGGATGGCTTACTATTCCCGTCCTGCACTTGCCAACCGATCGTCTCCTCCCCCTCAAGCAAAAGATGAATATCGAGGAAACGCTCATGCTTTTCGGCGGGCTGCTCTTCCTTAGGCTTCGTTGTGTTCGCCATAAGCAGTGCGAACATATCATCGCCCCAGATCGGGTATTTCCCTGCCTCCAACACGCCAAAATCCGTCTCTGCCAAAAAATCGATAGCTTTGCGCAGTACAGGGTGTGCGAACTTTCGTTCAGTCGTCCAATGCTTCAGCGACCCGGCTATCATGTTTAATCCGCCTCCCTCGTCTAGATGCTTAGACCTTCCAAATGCTTTGCTCGGAAATGTTTATAAGCAAATTATAGCTTTGTAAATTCGATCAAAACAGGAACGAAATTTTCGTTTTTTATTCAACATTTTTGGATAACGGCTGTTTATTCACTATTTTTAAATGAAATGTTCACAATTTTAAAATGCTTTTGAATAAAAAATCCCCCCTCAAATTCAGGGGAGAAATGAAAATGCCTACTATTTTTGATGACTAGCGCGATATTTTTGCGGGCTGACCCCTTTGATTTTTTTGAAAATCCGCCCGAAATAATTGATATTCTCATACCCGACCTGCTCCGCTATCAAATAGCTTGGCAAATTCGTCTCGACGAGATAAGTGGCCGCCTGTTCAATGCGCAGCGAATTAATCCAATCGGTAAAGCCATAGCCGGTTTCTTTTTTGAAAATCGTGCTCAAATAGCTCTCGCTCATATTGATCATCTCGGCTGCATGCTTCAATGAAATATCTTGCGTATAGTTCGCCTTCATATAATCAAGAAGCTTTCTAATATCGTCACGGGAGGTTTCACGAACACCCTGATCGATTAGCCTCTCCTTCGTTTTCAAATATTGGCTGCGTATATCTTCCCATTTAAGGATAGGATCACTGGCTTCGGCACGGAGGGAAATGCCGAGCAGTTGATTGGATGCGCTGACTAAGCTGCTGATGATCATTTCTAATTCCGGAAGCTTCTGCTCAGATAACGTCAGCAATACAACGATTTCCCGGTTACCGGTCGCTATGGGCTGGCTGTCCATGATCGATTGCAGCTCGGACTCAATCAGATGCTTCAGCAGCTGGATCGCCGAGGCCTCCGGTCCTCCCTCTCTTGCATGCCGCACGTGAAGGACGAGAAGAATAGAGGCAGGACGCAAATTCGTCGTTTCTACGGTTGATGAAAGGTCGTTAACCAGCAACAATTTAAGCTGCCGCGAGACGGCATCGATTCTTGTTTCTGGAGTCTCCGCTTGATTGCGATGCGGGAGAGGCTTCGCTTGGCCCCGAGCTATTTTGCCTGCAGCTTCAACAAGAAGATCGAGCAGCTCTGCAGGCTTCATCGATGCTTTTAACAAATAATCCTCTACGCCAAGCTTCATTGCCTTGCGTACGTATTCGAATTCATTATGGCTGCTGAGTACGATAATTAACGTATTCGGGTAACGTTTTTTAACGATTTCTATGAGCTCAAGCCCATTCATGCGCGGCATCACAATGTCAGTGAGCAAAATATCCGGTACCTTATATTCCATAAGCTCCAGCGCTTTTTCTCCATCTGAAGCGTCTCCGATAAATTCGAAATCATGCTTCTCCCAGTCAATCAACGATTTAATGCCCAATCGTACTAGAAGCTCGTCATCAACCAGTATCACCTTCAGTTTCATCGCCAATCCCTTTCTGTACTTTTTTTATCGGAAGCCGGAATTCTACAGTCGTGCCTGCATCAGGCTCACTAGTGATGCGAAGGCCGTATTCTTCACCGTACTGCAGCCTGATCCGGTCGTGGACGTTCTTCACTCCGATTCGATCAGGAGGAGGCTCCGCCGAGCTAGCCGATAGACGCTCATGGATCTCCTTTAGCCTATTCGACTCCATTCCTATGCCATTATCCCAGACACGCAGTACGAACTGATCCTCTTCGTATTGTGCTTTAATAACGATGCGCCCTAATCCGCTCATCGGCTCAATGCCATGCTCCAGACAGTTCTCGATAATCGGCTGCAGCATAATTTTGATCACTTCCTGATCCATCAAATCCTCCGGGATATCCATTTCAACCGATAGCTTTTCGAGAAATTTCATTTTCATCAAACCGATATAATTGTCGATATAATCAAGCTCCTGCTTCAGCGGAATCAAGCTTGCGCCCCTGCCGATGCTTCCTTCCAAAATACCGCCGAGATTAGAGAGCATATCCCCGACCTCGCTGTTGTTGCGAATATAAGCCATCCACTTAATATTGTTTAATGTATTCAGCAAAAAATGCGGATTTATTTGCGCTTGCAGCGCGCGGAAGCGCATTTCTTCTTTCTGCTCGTACTCCTCCTTCACTCGCAGCAATAAGCCGCGAATTTCTTTAACCATTTTATTGTAAGTCTCGAGTAGAGAAGAGATTTCCTGCGGTCCTGTTATCGAAATAGCAGAATAAAATTGTTTGTCCTCAAGCTCCTGCATCCTCTTCTTGAGCAGCTTAAGAGGCTTTGATATGCCATATGAAATGGATATTGTAATGATGGAGAATACAAAAAAGATAATCGTAAAAATAAAAATATTGGTTCGGCGGATATCAAAAATCTCTTTAAAAACGGTGTCATACGGTACCAGCTGCACAATTTTCCAGCCGTTTAGCTGCACCGTATCGTAATTGACAAACCACTTTTGTCCATCCTTCTTGATAATCTCCTGCCCTCTTGTTTTGTTTCCGATCTTCGGCATGTAGCTTTCCTCTGCCAAGCTTTTTCCGATCATCTCTTTGGCAGGACTAGACACAACAGTCCCCTTCTTGTCGACGAGATAAACCCTTCCTTCGAGCCCTGTCAAATATTTGCGAATGTCCTCCTCCCTTACGCTAAATACAATCATGCCGATATTTTCTCTCGTCTGAAGCTCCGTTATCGTTTTGACCACAGTAATGATCGGTTTGCGGTCTGTATATAATAGATCCTTATCATTAAACATCCATTTGATTTGATAAGGCTTCTTCATCATTTCCTTATACCAATCGGCGCCAATATACTGCTGCAGCAGCTCGTTAAGCAAATAGCTCGTACTTTGCCAATTTCCGTAACGATCGAACAGAGTCACATACGTGTTTGTAAAGTAAGAGCTGAACAGACGATTCAAGGCGGTGTCATTCAAGCGCAGCTTCTCATAGCTGCTCATGGAGTCGGGGTCTTTGAGAAGATTGGTAATGCTCGGATTAATGGTAATGTTGACTGACGATTGAAGCATGTCCTCCAGAAACAATTCCACATTAAAATTGACCAAATAAAGCGCATCCTGTGCCGAGCTGCCGATTTTCCGCTCAATGACGGATTCAAGCGGCTTGTCCATGAAATAAAATGTCAACAGAAAAGGGATGATTAAAAACAGCAAAATAGAGAAAAAGATCTTGTTGCGGATTGAGTTCCAACGTCCGAAAATAGTACGAATGTATCCCACAATGTTCCCTCCTTTGCATCCCGTATGACTAGCTTCCTTCAGTCCGTTGATTATTCGACATAGATAGATCATTCGACTTATTCCGATAAACCACACTTATTCTTTATACCATTGTATGAACCGATTTAACAGCGAACGAAATGGCAACATCAGCTCTTTCTTAATTTGCCAGCCGGCCTACAATGCCGCTAAACAACAAAAAACCGCCATACATGCAGGGCGGTTTTTGCCTTCTATTTCGCGAATCACATATGCGATTAAAGTGATGTGCGATCTGCCTTCTGTGACTCCGACATTCGATATTCGGTTGGTGTTTCCTGACATGATTTTCGGAACACCTGCGTGAAATGACGCATATCGTTAAAGCCAACCTGCACCGCAATATCAGATACTTTAAGGTTTGTATCTCGCAGCAATGCCTTGGCTTTTTCCATTCTTAGCTGAGTAATGTATTCCTTATAGCCAGCTCCGACTTTTTGTTTGAACAGCAAGCTGAAATAAGTAGGATTTAAATAAACGGCAGCAGCGATTTTATCGAGCGACACATTCTCATGAAAATGCTCATGAAGATATTGAATGGCTGTGTCGATCATTCCTGTTGACGATTTATCTCCATCCTTTAACGCTTGGTTTGCCTTTATTGTCTTATCTTCGAGCTCTAGGAGCTCTTTTGTTGATAATCTTTGTTGCTCCTTAATCATTTCGGCCTGCAGTCGCGTAATAAGCGCTATCAATTTTTGCTTCCCAATCGGCTTAAGCATATAGTCGGAGGCTCCTTGCCTGAGCGCTTCCTGTGCATAGTAGAAATCGGCATGGGCTGAAATAATGATCCACTTAATACGCTGATCCAATTCCCTGCCTGCTGCCAGAAGCATTAAACCGTTCATCTTCGGCATCTTGATGTCCATGATGACGATATCAACCGATGATTTGGAGAGTAGATCCAGCGCATCTTTCCCGTTTCCAGCCACTAATATCGAAGCATCCGGAAAAGAGGAGAGAATGGTCCGTTTCACACCGTCACATATCGGCTTCTCGTCATCCACGATCAATATATTCATGCACGCTCCTCCTCCAAAATAGCGGGTACGATAATGGATACTCGCGTCCCCTCTCCGAATGTGCTGCGAATTTGCACGCCGTAAGCAGGTCCATACCATAGCAAAAGTCGTCGGTGCACGTTAGACAGCCCAATCCCCGTGTCGGATTCCCGCTGCAAGTCAATTGAGATTAAATCTTCTGCTTGCCCTTCTGGGACTTCTTCGAGATTGCCTCCCGTCTTTCTCTCATAGGCGCGCTCCTTCTCAGACTTGATATGGAGTGTGGATAATAGTGACTTAAGCTTGTCCTGCTCCATACCAACACCGTTATCCTCAATATGAATATATAAATTCCCAGCGTCTATATGGGCCGTAAGAAGGACAACTCCAGCTTCATCTGAGTCCTTCTCATCCAGACCGTGAACGATAGCGTTCTCTACAATGGGCTGTAAAATCATCTTCGGAAGCTTTATTTCATGCCAAATGGGATCGATCTCTATTTTGATTTCTAATCGATGGTTCATTCGAGTTTGGCAAATAAGCGCATAGTTTTTGATTTGTTCGAGCTCTTCGAGCAGCGTCACACTTGATGAATGCTCCCAGTTGCTGCTGTACCTGAATATTTCAGAAAGGGAAAGAACAACCTCGCTAAGCGTTTCTTCTTCTTTCTCCTCCAGCATCCAGTAAATCATATCTAATGTGTTATACAAAAAATGAGGATTCACTTGCGCTTGCAAAACCTGAAGCTGTACATTTTTTTCACTCGCGGATATCGCTCGAATACGAGCGATCAAACCATTGATCCGATCAACCATTCGGTTAAATCTTTGAGCCATTTCCCTGATTTCCTCGAATGACTTTACCTCCATCATACCATTGAAATCGCCACGCTCAACCTGCTTCATTTGACGAATCATTTGGCTTATCGGCAAGGAAACCGATCGCGATACAAACAATGCCAATAGGATCGATAAGAAAATGAGCAGCATAAAAATCATGAGAATGAACTGCTTCGTTTGTTGCAGCTCGAAAGCGAGATCGGATTTTGGCGTTAGGCTCAAGAGCTGCAGCCCCATGCTGTTCAGCATGCCGTTAACGATTAAATAACGATCATGGTCTATGATCTGAACTGGCTTGCTGTCGTGTTCATCCGCGATATCACGCGCAATAGAGGTTGCAATGTGATTTGGTATGTTATGAGCGAGTATGGCCTTATCGCTGTTCAAGAGAAATGACTCGCTATTATTGGACAGCTCCAAGTTTTTCATGATGCCGTTAATAGCCTTTGGCTCCATCTCGACAAGTATGATTCCCATCGACTTCTGATTGGTGAAATCCACCAATTGGCTGCCGAAGGCGAATACAGGCCTTTTCTCAATCTGATCAATAATTGATTTATCCTTTACGCCAAGCCATATCGGCTCCCCTTTGGATTGCTTTATCTGATCGTACCAGAGGGTATCCTTATATCCAACGTCAATCACCTGTGCATTTCGGCTTCCGTAGCTGTACACTTTTCCTGTATCCGTTATCACGTAGATGCCAATAATATCATCCCATGAATAATATATCGCGCCTAAGGCGTTCGTAATCGTACGTTCTCTAATCGCCTGCAGCGCAGGAATGTCTTTTTGATCACGCGCAGCATAGGTTTGGATCTCCGGGCTGCTGACAATCGATTTCGCCAAGATCGAATAACCCTTCAGAAGCAGCTCGGCATGGCCGCTAGCTTGCGACATGCTCTTTAATGCTACGTCTCCTACTTTGTCATTGACTTGAATGGCCGATCTCTGGTAATACAGCATCGTTAACACAAGCATGAGGATAAAGGAACTGCCGACAAACAATAGAAATAAACGAACACCTAATCGATTAAACCATTGCTTGCCCCGTCTCATGCTCCTATCTCCCTTGAAACCATTTTTAAGCAGATCTTAATGGATCATCCTTTTACTGCACCGGCAACCATGCCTTGCGTAATTTTGTCAGCAAGGAGGAAGTAAACGATCAATACCGGAATAACGCCTAAGATCAAGTATGCACCAATTGCGCCGTAATTCGTTGTATATTTCCCAACAAAACTGTAAATTCCGAAAGGCAATGTTTTGAGATGAGAACTAGAAATAAAAGTAGCCGCCATAATATATTCGTTCCAGATGTTAATGAACGTTACGATCGAAACCGTCATCAAAGGCGGAATTGTAATCGGAAAAATAATGCTAATGAAAATACGATAAATGGATGCCCCATCGATTGCTGCCGATTCTTCGAGCTCATGAGGAATTCCTTTATAAAATTCGGACAAAATAAAGACAGCCATCGGTACAGAGAAAGCGATATAAGGCAAAATAAGCGATAAATGCGTATCCATAATGTGCAGCTTATTAAACAATACGACAAGCGGAATCAGCGTCGCTTGTGTCGGTATCATTATACCGATCAAGAAAACAAGCATAACGATTTTAGAAGCTTTCCATTTGAATCTCCCGATCGCATAGGAGACCATAGCGCCGAGTACCAAAGTAATAATCATCGATATCCCTGTCACAATAACGCTATTCCACAAATATTGCAAGTAGTGTCCGTTCACGAATGCATTCGTGTAATTTTCCCATTTCATCACTTGTGGGAGAGCGAAGAAAGTGCTTGATAGTATTTCCTCGTTTGTCTTAAAGGAGTACAATACGAGCCAAAGCAATGGATAAACTTGAGTTATTATTAAAAGGGCCAAAAATGCCCGGACTATCGTTTTTTTGATTTTCACTTGTATCATCCTCCTGTTCCGCAATATTAAGATGCGGCATTTTCTGAGCGCTTGAAGGCAAAGTTAAGCAATATTGTAGCGATCAATCCTTCTGCGACCAAAAATACCGACATTGCGCTGCCGTAGCCGTACTGGAAGGACATGAACGTTTTGTTATACATAAGGGTAGAAATGACTTCGGTCGAATTTCCGGGTCCTCCGCCTGTCATAACCATAACAATATCGAATGCATTAAGTGAACCGATAACCGCTAATATAAGCGAGATTTTAAGTACGGGTGCCATTAAAGGAATGGTAATGTAGCGATCAGCTTTAAAGCCTTCTGCTCCATCGATACGTGATGCTTCATATATTTCCTTGGAAATATTCTGCAAGCCTGTAAATTGGATTAAGACATGATAGCCTAGATACTGCCACAAGGCTACGAAAAAGATAGCATAGATAGCGATTTTGGGTTCTGCTAGCCAAGTATGTGTCCAGCTCTCCAGCCCTACAGATATAAGCAGCTTGTTCAGCATGCCTCCAAATTCGGCTGGATTATAGATCGAACGCCATAGCTGTCCGATTACGACAACAGACAAAATAACCGGCAAAAAGTAAATCGAAACTAAAGTGTTCGGTTTGCGAAGGTAGCGGGTTAGAAGAATAGCTACAAACAACGCAACCGGAATTTCACATGCCGAAATGAGCGCGAAGAGCAATCCGCGATTTACCGCTGGCCAAAATAAAGGGTCTTTCGTAAGCATGGATACAAAGTTGTGAAGTCCAACAAATTTTGCCGTGCTCATGCCGTCCCATTGGTAGAAGGAATAGAACATGGATACAACAATTGGAACAAACACCATCAATACGTACAAGATAAGACACGGCAGTACGAAGATCGCTAGTGCTGTTTTTGAAACTTTCAAAATATTCATTGTAATCCCTCCGTGTTGCCATAGGCTTCATTGGCCTGCTTATTGAATAAAGGAAGGGAACCGTATAGGCTCCCTTAGTTAAGGTTTAAGTTTCTCGATTAAGGATTGTTGATGTCAAAATTGCTTTTGTGCTCAGCAGCAATATCTTCAGGCTTAATCTTCTGAATGAACATGCCTTGAAGCGCATTCAAGTGATATTGCGTCGTGCTTGGATCGATCAAGTTGTCGAACGCGATCGAGCCGCCTTTTACTGACTTGAATATATCTAGAACATCAATAGCCGTTTGCGAATAGCCCGCGCTAGCGAAATCACCGTCTACGATTTGTGCAAGACCAACTGCACCTTTCATATCAAACATCTTTTTCGGATAGTTAGTCATGTAGTAAAGCAGGAATTGTTTGGATTCATCCATATGCTTTGTACCGGCAGAAATAACATAGCCTGAACCAGGTCCAAGCATAAATTCATTCGGGTCGCCTTTGCCGTCTACTGTAGGGAAAGGTTTGGCGACTACTTTATCCTGAATTTCAGATCCTTCGATAGAAGCAGTTACCCATGAGCCCATATAGTACATCGCCGCTTTGCCAGTCAGGAACAAATTCTCGCCTTGCTCATAGTCGAATGACGTTGCACCTTCTTGGAATGCGCCAGCTTGAATGAGATCTTGCATCTTTTCAACGGACTTCACAAATGCAGGGTCATCAAAAGATTTTTTCTTGTCAATTACATCTTGCAGGAAGCTAGCTCCACCAAGACGGATTACAATGTTCGTGAACAAGAACGATCCAGTCCACGGCTCTTTCTCACCGATTGCCATCGGGATGATTCCTTTCGCTTTCAGCTGTTTGGCAGCTTCCACGATTTCTTCGAAAGTAGTCGGGATCTCGACACCCGCTTTTTCGAAAAGCTCTTTATTGTAATACATGAGACCGATATCATTAGCTTCTGACAATCCATATGTCTTGCCGTCGAACGTGTAGTAATCGAGAATTCCTTTTTGGTAGGAATCACGCAAGCCGTCTTTGTCCAAAATGTCGTCAAGCGGAGCAAGCTTGCCGCCATCTACATAAGGCTTCATTTGAGCTCCTGGATTCACCACGGTAATATCCGGCATGTCATTGGAAGCTGCCTGCGTTTTCAGCTTTAATTTCTGTTGGTCGCTGTTTAATGCATCAACCTCGATTTTAATGTTAGGATTAGCTTCCGTGTAATCCTTAACGATTTGACGAAGCGCTTTCAATTGAACCGAAGATTCATCTGCTGTATGAATTTGAAATTTAAGCGTAACCTCTTTTTTCTCCGTGCTTGTGTTGCCATTAGTCGGATTACTGCTTTCTTCCGTTGGTGCGTTGTTGCCTCCGCATGCAGCTAAGCTGATAGCGAATAATGACATTACCATGACCAGAATCAATTTCTTCATCTTTTTCTCCCCCGATTCTAAAATTTGATTAGTGCGCCTTGCCTATTTACAATTATCACGTAATTCAACTTATTGACGTGATACGTTTTTTTTTGGTTTGATGTTTAATTTTTTTAGGATATTCCATATTCCTTACACAAACTTTACATGAATTCCCATGAGAGAAAGACAGTCGAATATGCCCTATATCCAAACCAAGTATTTGAAAAATAATAAACCAGCGCAGCAGCGGATTCCATTTAGGAATCGCAATTGCGCTGGTTTATGTTGATAAGATTTTATGAATACGGACCGTATGCGATAGAAGGCCGCTGTTATGTCACTGTAGATACAAAGAGGGCTTTGGCTTATCAGATCATTCTGATTAAGCCAAAGCCTTTGCTTTTAGCTAGATCGCCCAATTGCCATTGCGGAATATAGGCTCACGAGTGCCATCCTGCGTCACACCGTCAATATTCATATCGGGCGAGCCAATCATAAAATCTTCATGCGTAAGGCTTCTGTTTGCGCCGTGAGCGAGCAGCTCCTCAGGCGACATTTTAGTACCGCCAGTAAGATTAACCGGATATGCCTGACCGAGTGCAAGGTGGCAAGAGGCGTTCTCATCATACAAGGTATTAATAAATATCACATTGGAGTTGGAGATAGGTGAATCGTGAGGCACCAGCGCAATTTCCCCCAAATGTCTAGCCCCATCATCCGTGCCCAGCAAATTAGAAAGCGCCTCATAACCTTGCTCAGCCGAATAATCAATCACTTTGCCGTCCTTGAAGGTCAAGGAGAAGCCGTTAATAACCTGACCATTATAATTTAAAGGCTTTGTGCTGCGAACGACACCATTGACGCCATCTCTATGGGGCATCGTAAATACTTCTTCCGTCGGCATATTCGGGTTAAAAAATACCCCTTTGGCGTTCGCTTTGGCTCCGCCTAGCCAGATATGCCCTTCCGGCAGCTCAACTGTCAAGCTTGTGCCTGGCGCCTCATACTGCAGCTGCTTGTAGCGTTTGCCGTTAAGCACTTCAACCATTTGGAGCAGCTTCGCATTATGCTCTTTCCATGCTTGAATCGGATCTTCCAGTCCGATGCGCGTAGCATCGACAATCCGCTCCCACAGCTTCTGAACCGCTTCTTCCTTCGATACATTCGGAAATACTTTGGCTGCCCATTCAGGCGTTGCATAAGAAATAAGCGTCCATGCGTTCGTATGGCTCATCAAGGCAGAACGGTAGCTGCTCATCGCAGTTGATGCCGTCTTAGTCGCAGTCGCAACTCTTGACGGGTCTACATCGATCAGAAGATCCGGGTTCGGCGAATAAATGGTAATAAACGCAGCGCCTTTGTCTGCAAAATCCTCCCATGCCTTAGCACGCCACATCGGGTATTCCACAAAGGCTTCTTCCGGCGCCTGCTTGTATTTAATGCGGGTTAGCTCCTCATCGTTATATTCAACATGCACGTTTTTCGCACCGGCTTCATAAGCCTTGGAGGCAATAAGCCTCACCAGTGGAGCGGCAGTAATCGGAGCCATAACGACAACCGTCTGCCCTTGCTGAACGTTGACGCCAACCTGCACGGCCAGCGCAGCATAATTTTCTAATTGCTGATATGTAGGATATGTCATTGTCATTTTCCCTCCAATATTAGTATAAATTTACTTTAGAAATTGCATGCTTCTATTATAGTACTCCCATGCAAAATGCTCAAATGAAGTTAGGGATATACGAGCTATAAGAAGTATGGACGGCAGATTCACAATGAGATAAATCTCCCTTATGAAAGAAAAGGCTATTCCCCGCTAAACGCTGCAAGAATCGCCTTTTTTTATTTGATGCGCCTTATTCTTTCGATTAGGTTATATCTTTGCCGAGGAAACGCCAAAAGTTTCGATTCAACATATCATCCAAATCTCTTTTGATTTCTTCCTCGGTCACTTCCCAGCCGCTATGATGCAGCTTCTCGTATTTATCCGCCAGCACGTTCCCGATAATGGACCTCGAATGCTCCCATTTATAGATCAACTGCTCGAAGACACGACAATCCGAATGCTGCGGAATGACCGAAGTGCCAAGAAGCTCTATGCGGAATCTAGTCATTTCCTCAACCATGGACTCGATATGCAGAAACCACCAGCAGCCAAAGATCATCAAATTACGGAACTTGCGGGCAAGCACCGATAATTCATGCTGATTCTCTCTTGCAAGCATAGTGATAAGAAACTTTTGGTCCGGATAACGTCTGCACAACGCTTCAACGGCAGACACGTCTGAGAGCATGCTCATATCGCCTGCCAGTCCAAGCGACGGGTTCACTTTTCTGCGAACGCCAATCATAAGCGCAAACGGAATCTGCTGCTCCTGGCATACCGGAATCATAACTTCATCGATCATTTTGCTTCTATGATCATCGGCTGGATACTTAAAATCCCCCGGCATCGACACCGCAAGATAGAGAGCATCCATGCGAACAATCCATTCCGATAGAAAACGACTCGTCTCCTCTTTTGTCCTCTCCGTCCACTCTGCTTGCACGTCGTACCCGAGCTTTTGCAGCTCATTTACGGCATAGGGCCAATCATTAAGCAGTGCGTCAACACGAAGCGCAGCAAAAAAACGGGGGTCCGACTTCCCATTGCCCGACAACCAGACGGGCCGTTCTACAGCATCAAAAGGGTCGTTAGTCATGACGATTTTTTCAATTCCTGCAATCTGCATCACCGTATCGACTTGCTCATGCACGGTTCGCTTCGCCAACGCTTGACGGTAATCGTCCAGATTGCGCGAGGATACATCGAATCCGAGACGCTTTAGGATCGTGATGAATCCGCTGGCCGCCTCGCTTACCGGAGAATGGTCTATAAATAGCTGCTTCCATATCCAATCCGCTTGCTCGCGCTTGGTCATCGACCAGAAGCGGCTGTATTCATCCTCTGACCATCTAAACGATTCCGAAATCAAATAATGGTAGGTCAGCAAATCATCGATACCCCACAAAAGCAGATCCCCGAATTCAGGAGCGTATAAATGGGTATGCATATCTGTGACAGGCATGCTGTGAGCCCATTTTTGTACCGTTTGCCGAAGATCGGCCAAGCTTATAACGGATTGCGTATTCATTATTTTTCCCCCTTAAATGAGTTTCATTGATCGTGATAAAAGCCAGCTTTGTCGATAGGCATCGTGATAACAACGTTGTTATAAAAGTCCTGAATTACGTTATTTGCCCTACTGCTGGCCTCCTATTCTTTCAACCGTTTGTATACTTTGCGATATACGGCTTCGAGAGGTATCCCGGATGTTCGGGCAGCATGGGCAGCATCCTCAAATTCCGGAGATTGGCGAATGATCCGCTCTCCGTCAATAGCCTGCTTTACTCTTACTGTGCCGTATGGCGTTTCAACTTGAATCCATTGGCGCTCCAGCGCCCTTCGCTGCCACTCGCTTCGGCGCACACCGAAAGTTGACGTTTCCGCTAGCAGCGTTTCCTCGCAACGGTCGCTGTCAGCCGGTCGGCATAGCACGCTGACGAGGACACCCGGACGGTTTTTTTTCATGTAAACCGGAGTATAGTACACATCGAGCGCCCCGGCTTCAAATAGCTTTTCCATCGCATAGCCAAGCATTTCCCCCGTTGAATCGTCCACTTGGGCTTCGAGTACGACAATCGTCTCTTTGTTTTCTTGCTGCTCCTGTTGATACAAAATAGCGCGTAAAACGTTCGGATGCTCAAAATCCTTTGTGCCTGCTCCGTAGCCGATACGGTCAATCGTGCCTGCGGGCAGCGGACCAAAGCCTGCTGCCAGCGCCTTGACGATCCCGGCGCCGGTTGGCGTCGTCAATTCACCTTTTGCCGTGAACGGCGATAACGGTACGCCGCGAAGCAGCTCCGCAGTCGCAGGGGCCGGAATCGGATATAATCCATGTGCCATGCGAAGCTTGCCTGTTCCTGTCGGCACGGGAGAAACGATTATTTTGCCGGCATCGAGGTTCTCCAGCGCTAAACATACGCCAATAACGTCTAAAATGGAGTCCATCGCCCCGACCTCGTGAAAGTGAACGTCAGCCGGGTTCATGCCATGAATCTTGCCTTCCGCTTCGGCAATTAGGCGAAAGATGGACAGACTCCGCAATTTCACACGGTTTGGCAGGCTTGAGTCCTCGATCATGCGCAAGATGTCGGAAGCTTTTCTATGCTCATGCGAATGCTCATGGCTATGAGCATGGCTATGAGCATGGCTATGAGCGTGTCCATGGTGGTGATCATGGTCGTGGCTATGATCGTGACTATGATCGTGTCCATGGTGGTGATCATGACCGTGACTATGAGCGTGCACATGGTGGTGATCATGACCGTGACTATGATCGTGACTATGATCGTGTCCATGATGGTGATCATGGTCGTGGCTATGAACATGAACATCCATATGACCGCTGTTAACAAAGTCTAACTTCAGCCATTTCGCTGTGATGCCCCTCCGGTCCACCTTAACGAATTCCATGGTGAACGGATCGATTGGGAGCTTCGATAAATGGCTGATAATATAATTCGGGTCTGCGCCAAGGTCCACTAGCGCCGACAAAGCCATATCTCCCGCGATGCCTGAAATGCAATCCAAATAAACCGTCCTCATGCTAAGTGCCCTCCGCTACCAGTTGTAAAATCATTGCGGCTTGAAAACCTGCCCCAAATCCGTTATCGATGTTCACTACCGTTACGCCTGCAGCGCAGGAGGTCATCATGGCAAGAAGCGTCGTAATGCCTTGTAAATTCGCGCCGTATCCTACGGAGGTCGGCACAGCAATAACCGGCCTGCGCACGAGTCCGCCTACAACGCTCACCAACGCTCCTTCCATGCCCGCGACCCCAATGACAACAGATGCTTCCCTGATCCGTTCCTTTTGGCTTAGCAGCCGATCGATGCCAGCGACTCCGACGTCATAGATCCGATCAACCTCGCAGCCCATCCACTCCGCTGTCCCTGCCGCTTCCTCCGCTACTGGAATATCCGATGTCCCGCCGGTCACAACAGCTACCTTGCCAGGAAGCACTCGCGTTGACCTTCCTAGCGAGATAAGGCGGGAAGCTTCGTCATAGCGCGCTTCAGGAAATTTTGCAGCCACTCGTTCGCCCATCTCCGGTGTTGCGCGAGTTACAAGCGCCCTGCCATGAATCTCAACAAGCCGGGAAAATATCGTTTCCACCTGATCCGTTGTTTTGCCCTGTCCAAAAACGACCTCCGGATGCCCGGTTCGCTCATTGCGCCCCACATCCAGCTTGCAAAATCCAAGATCCTCAAATTCGTTCATATCGCCGCTCCTCCGCGTTCAAGCACTTTGTTCATGCTGCCGCTGCGATAACCGGAAAGATCCATGGCCACATAGATAAAACCAAGCTCCTTCAATCGGTCCGAGATGATCGATGCATAGCTAATCAATTGCTCCATGGCGCCTTGCTCCACTTCGATTCTGGCGATATCGCCATGGCTTCTTACCCTGACTTGACCGAAGCCAAGGGAGCGAATATAGCGCTCGGCTTCACCGACGCGTCCAAGCTTCTCGATCGTAATCGTCTCGCCGTAAGCGATTCGTGAGGAAAGACAGGCGAAGGACGGCTTATTCCAAGTGGCAAGCCCGTGCTCACGGGATAAGTCACGGATTTCTTCTTTATAAAGACCCGCTTCCTGTAAAGGTCCGCGCACGCCGCGTTCCTTCGCTGCCTGAACACCCGGCCTATGCTCATTCATGTCATCCGCGATCAGCCCATATACGATATGGCGGTAGTCTCCGTCCTTGATGAACGGTTCTAGATGCTCGAACAGGCTCTTTTTGCAAAAATAACAACGGTTGGCATTATTCTCTTTATAACCAGGTATTTGAAGCTCGGACGTTTCAATCACCTTATGTGTCGCGCCAAGACGTTTGGCCAGCTGGATAGCTTCCTCAAGCTCTTCCGTCGGATAAGTCTCCGAGTCGGCCGTAACCGCCAACACACGCTCGCTTCCAAGCGTCTTAATTGCAGCGTCCAAAAGAAAAGTGCTGTCGACGCCTCCAGAGAACGCTACCACGACGGATTCCATTTCCTTTAAAATCGCTTGCAGCTTGCTATATTTATCATGCATGTTACTGCTCCCTCCTCCTGCTAAAGTCAACCAACCAACGTGTTTTGCAGCTTCGAAATTTCTCTCATTGGCTCTTTCAATCGATCGTATAAGCTTAAATATAGCGGCAATAGGCTTTGATATTGTTTATGATTTATTAAATCCGGTACATAGAGGCTGCCTTCATCCATCTTCCACCTCAGCAGCGGACCTTCGCAGCCATCCATGGCGTATAATCCAAGCTGAGCGGCTCCAAGTCCCGAGCTTTCAACGGATAGAGGCACGCTGACCGGTACCCCCAGCATATCGGCCATCATTTGGCACCATAAAGCTGAGCGCGCAAAGCCTCCGGATGCCCGAACCTCCTTAGGCGTCTCCCCGGCTTGCTTCATTAATGAAGCGATAGCCGTAATTTGGAACATGACCCCTTCCATTGCAGCACGAAGCATATCCGTTTCACTGTGCGAGAGCGTCAGTCCGAACATAACCCCTTTCGCCTGCGCGTCCCAGAAAGGAGCCCGCTCACCCGATAAGAGCGGCAGAAAGAGCAGACCGTTTGCTCCCGCAGGCACGGCTGCCGCAAGAGGAAGAACCTCTTCAATCGCTTTGCCCGGGTAAATCCGATCCGTAATCCATTTCGCTACGATAGCGCCATTGTTGGAAGGCCCGCCAACAATCCAATGCTTACTCGTCAAAGCGTAGCAAAACAACCGTCCTGCCGGATCGAAAGTAGGCTGGCTTACAGCGGTTCGCACCGCACCGCTTGTGCCAATCGTAACGGCGAGCACGCCTTCCTCCACAGCTCCGATACCGAGATTGGCGAGCACGCCGTCCTGCGCGCCGACTATGAACGCCGTGCTTGTGCTAAGTCCCATTCGCTCGGCTGCTTCCGGCATCAGTCCATCCAAACGTTCCGTGGTTGGAACTAGCCTCGGCAGCTGCTCCTCGCTGATACCTGCCAGTAGCAGCGCTTCTTTATCCCATGCCAGCGTTTCCAAGTTAAATAATCCCGTTGCGCTTGCCAGAGAATGATCCATGACCATAACACCGAACAGCTTATTTAAAATATATTCCTTTATGCCAACGAAATGGCATGCTGTATAAAATAGTGCTGGACGCTCTTCCCTCATCCAGATCAGCTTGATGAGCGGCGACATCGGGTGGATCGGCGTTCCCGTCCGCGAATATATCGGCAAGCCGGTGCCGTCTGCAAGCAATCGCTCTGCCTGAACGGCGCCGCGCAGGTCAGCCCATGTAATGCTCGGAGTAAGCGGAAGCCCGCTATCATCTAGAAGAATCAAGCTGTGATTGGCGGAGCTGAACGCCGCGCACACTACATTTTCAGCCGAATAGCCGCCTTTCTTCATAACGCTCGCTACACCTTCAAGCACAGCCTCATAGATGACATCCGGGTCTTGCTCGGCATAACCCGGACTTGGCGTATGCAGCGGATATTCAATCGACTCGCTGCCTTGAATGTTTCCAGCAAGATCGACAGCCAGCGTCTTCGTGCTTGTCGTTCCGATATCAATCGCAATGACTATTTTGTGATCCGCATTCATTTCGGCAAATATCCTTCCTCGTCGAAGGTCCACTCGTAAGGCCCTTCTAAAATTTCGATGCGCGGATTGAGCTTTGCTTCCTGAAGCAGCGCTTCCGAAATTTCAATCGTTCCAAGGTGGAGCGTATCGCGGATGCGGACAAGCTTGCACGCGGTATAATCCAAAATGTTGCAGGTTTTGATAGCCGCTTTAATGGCATCGCGGTCATTCGCAAGCGTAGTCGCCTGCTTAGTTGGCGCACAGACCGTTGAGGTCAGCCCATTCGCATAGGTGCTCGGCCAATCCGTCTTGCCAACCAGCCGGCTCGTCGTAAAATCGGCCGTGCCTACGCCGTTGGCATTTCCTTGGGATTCCGGCGTAAGGTCAAGAACAACCATCTTATTGACCTCGGGGCCTCCATGCGCATAGGGCGTCGGGTATCTTCCCGTAATATTCGGATCTGCTCCGTCGCCGCTGATGTTCTTGCCGATATAGTCGATCACGAGCACGTCAAGCTCCGTAAAAAGAATTTGGGGAAGCCTGATTTTCGCTTCAATGAGCAGCTCCTTTTCCCTTTCCTCCATGAAATCGGTGCCGAGAACCTCGATCCGGCAAATCTGGTCATATGCATTTTCCACGATCGCCACGCCAAATTTAATCGGAAGCTTCTCGATCATAACCTTTGCCATTGCAGGTACGTTCTCAGCCATATACTTAAAGCCAAGCTGATGGCAAGCTTCTGCCCCCTTTTGCTTGCCCAGCCCGATCGCTATCATCTTGAACATGCCGCTTTCAATAGCCCCTCGAAAAGCGGTATGCGGCTTTATCCGGTTGATGACGACGATTGCGTCCGCCTCTGTCGCGGCGATTTTGTCGCAATAAACCGGCAACCCGTTCGGCAGATGCTCCAGAAGAACGACTTCCATGGAAGAGCGCACGGGACAGCCCATTCTCTGCTCGTCAATGCCTAGATGAGCAAGCACCTCCGTCTGCCCTTCCGCTGTCGCTCCTCCATGGCTTCCCATGCATGGCACGATGAATGGCTCTGCTCCAATTCTCTTCAGCTCGTCGATAACCGTCTTCGTCAATTCATCGATTCGGGAAATGCCCCGGCTTCCGACGGCGACCGCAACCTTATGACCGGCTGCAATTCCAGCCATGGATTCGGATGCTTGCAGCCGAGCAGAGAGATGCTCAAGCGGATTCTCTAAAACCGTGTCGTCAAATGACTGGCGTATCTTCACAAGCTTAGGAAGCGGTATGTTTTCAACTAACTGTGTTAAAATATCGCTCATATCGTCATCGCTCCAAATCCGCCGTCTACCCGCAGAAAAGCACCGGTTACAAACGATGATGCACGCGGAGAGGCTAAGTATACGACTGTGCCTTTCAGCTCCTCTGGAGCTCCAAAGCGATCCATCGGGGTATGCCGCATTATCGATTCAACTCTATCCGGAGATAAAATCTTTTTATTTTGCTCGGCAGGGAAAAAGCCTGGAATAATGGCATTAACTCTTATCTGATGCGGAGCCAATTCGCGGGCTAAAAATTGCGTGACGCTGTTAACTCCCGCTTTGGATGCCGAGTAAGTGAAAACGCGGGAAAGCGCCGGTTCGGATGATACCGAAGAAATATTAATGATGGAGCCGCCGCTCCCCTGTTCAACCATTCTTTTTCCGAATACTTGGCATGCCAGCACGACGCTTTTCAAGTTAACGTCCATAATCCGGTCCCATTCATCCATCTCTAGTTCAAAAAACGGCGTCGTGCTGTTCGTCCCTGAGGCATTGACTAGCGTATCCACGCGTCCTCCCCACTGCAGGACTTGCTCAAGCACCGATTCAAGCTCTGATTTCTTAGTCGCATCCGCTTGGAAGGATCTTGCCGAACCGCCGCTGCGTTCAATTTGCTCGCACACCAATGCGGCCTTTGCCATATCACGGCCAACGACAGCTACCTTCGAACCCGCTTCGGCAAGCGCACTTGCCATGGCGCTCCCCAACACGCCATTTCCGCCGATCACGACCGATACGGTATCCTGTAAACTAAACATAAACTAACCACTCCTCCCAAATTAACAACGTTGTTATTTTCATCATATCCGAATATTCCTTACCTGTCTATACGAAAAGCATACCGCTTTCATTTGCAAAATAGACATTCTGTGATAAAGTGAACGACATAAATGAGTACTTGTATGTGCCTTCCGGAGGGAATTCATGGTAACGATTAAAGATATTGCAGACCGGGCCGGCGTCAGCTTCTCCACTGTCTCAAAGGCGCTGCGAGACAGCCCGCTCGTCCAGAACAAAACAAAGCAGCATATTCTTGCCATCGCAAAGGAAATGGGCTACCAGCCCAACATCGCGGCCCGAAATCTCGTCTCACGAAAAAGCGGGGCGATCGGCGTCGTATGGCCATCCATTGAACGCGCCGCGCTTTCCTCCCTCATTACCAAAATTAATGAACAGCTTGAGAAGAACGGCTACATCACTTTACTATCGATCAGCAATTTGGAATCAGCGGTTGAAATTTTCCGCCGCTACCAAGCAGACGCCATTCTCGTCTTCGGAGACCAGGATCGCATTTCCAGCTTCAACAACTTAAACCCGCTGCAAATCCCGATTCTCACCTACGGCGCTGCCGGATACACGCCTTACTCCGCTGTTGACGTAAATCGGGGACAAGCGGTTCGCCTTGCCGTTCGTCACTTAGCGGGGCTCGGTCATAAGCATATCGCGTATATCGGCGAACCTCGGTCGCATGATCCTTTGCAAACGGTTAAGATTGAAGCCTTCAGGGAGGAAATTGACATTCTAGGGCTGCCAGCCAGGAGCGACGCGGTATTACAGATGAGCGGCTTAGAATTCCACGACGGGTATATGGCCGCGCGAACGATGCTTGAGCGTACGCCGCGCCCAACAGCCGTTATCAGCGGAGGCATCGATTTGACTCGCGGCATCCTTCGGGCGATAGGCGAGCATGGGCTTCGCGTCCCGGAGGATATTTCAGTAGTCAGCTACGACAACCTTCCCCAAATGGAAGACATCGGCGTTCCCATGACAGTAGTAGGCGTAGCCATCGCGACGATCACGTCGGTCATCGCAGCTACCATTCTTGAACTTATAGATAAACCGGAATCACTCAAAACCGTTTACTTGGAACCGGAGCTTGTCGTTCGTGCTTCTACTTGTGAGCTGCAAGGTGGCCAAGTTGAATGAAGAATGGCGCACACAAATGAATAAAAAGGTATAAATAAATGAAAAGAGGCCCTTCTGTCATCTGCACAGAAGAGCCTTTGCTCGTTTTTTTAGATCCAAATCTTAGGAATGTATAATGGCATCTTGCGGTTTGTTCGTAAAATATTGCTTCAAGCCGTCTACAATGGCGCGAGCCGCGCGAGCTTGTCCGTCTTCTCCGAGGAGAGTCGCCTCTTCTGAGGGGTTCGTCAGATAGCCCACTTCCAGCAATATTGCCGGCACTTTGCTTAGAGAAAGAACCTTTAGCTGTTCATTCTTGATGCCACGGTCCTGGAAGCCCATTTCCTTTACAACCTTATCATGTACGCTCTGGGCTAATTGCACGCTGTCGTCATGACGATAAAAGGTTTCGGTTCCGCCAACGGACTCATCCGTAAAAGTATTGGCATGAATAGACACGAAAGCGTCCGCATTCATTTGGTTCGCGATATCGGGACGCTTGTCCAGATCGATAAAATTGTCGTCGCTTCGAGTCAAATAAGGTTCAAACATGTCCTCTTGCTTGAGTAGATCGTAAACCTTTAAAGATAAGGACAATGTAAACAGCTTCTCCCTCTGACCGCTAACCCCTTCCGCCCCCGGATCTTTGCCGCCGTGTCCGGCATCAATGACAATCTTATAGGTCTCTTTCAAATGATCCTCTACAAGCTGGCTCACTGGTTTTGTCGTTGGGATGGCAGACAAGGCATTCGGCTTCTCTTGCTTGTTAGCGGCAATGCCGATGACAGACACAGCAATCAATAATAGAATGAATAGAAATACAATCAATCTAGCGAGGCGAGTTTTTCGCTTCCTTGTGTACGGGTGCAGCATGTTGTCCTCCTCATTTTATCATGTTAAACAGCTACTTTTATTTATACGCGAGCCAAATTTCGAGCACTTCTCCAACTTGTAAACAAGTTGTATCTATAAATGTTGAATCCAGTCGTTTTATGGAATCAAAAAAAATGCCCTTACAGCTGGCAGCTGTAAGGGCATTTTTGAGTAAACAAACTAACAAACTACTTAAATTCAATAATGTAATGCATCATATTTTGTATTTGCGCGATCGGTTTGCTTTTGCTTCGATCATCAAATGACTTCCAGCCGTTCAAATAAAGCTTATTGCCAGATGGGCTCCACTCCAATTGTGCCGGATTCATCCCTTTGAAGATCTCCTGCTCGCCAAGAAGGTTGTTTCCTTGCAATTTGGCAGCGTAAGTGTTTTGGGAATCCTTTGAATACGCGATATACTTGCGATCCGCCGTTAGCCGGAATAAGCCAATTTGCTCGCTCAAGATTGAGGTCGCCTTATTGCGGCGGTCAAAGACAAAAAGCAAATTGTTTTCGCTGACAAACATGATTTGATCATTATTGAGATAATCGACCGAAACATCGATGCTAAGCTTATGCTCATACAGTTCTATGAGACGATTGCCATCTAGTTTACCGAATAGCATCAACTGGCTGTCATATGTCTGCTTGACGATCAACACGGTTTCCCCATCGTCGGAAACCTTCGCATACCTCGCCCAGCTCTTCTCTTCATGGATTGGCATTACGATTTGTTTCATCTTTTTAGCTGATACATCGTAGATGGTCAGCTTTTCTTGAAACGTCGGAATTTTATCATACAGAAAGAAAGCTAAATAACGGCTGTTGTTAGACCAAGTCATCATGCCGCTCAATGGTATGTTATTATCAACGAATGAAGTCGACTTTTTGTCGTTCAGGTTATACAGCTTCGTTGCACTGCCTTCTTTATTATCCCAATCGTAGAGACCAACATGTCGTCCGTCCGGAGAAAGCAGGCTGGGCTCTGTGTTTGCATTCAGGTTCGTTATCGTTTGGCTTGTTTGGTTCCGGTAGTCTACCGTTTTCATCGATTGAGCTCTATTCATGGTCATGTATTTGCCGACAATATGTTCGTTATCTGCCCAGCCCAAAATTTGCATAACCTGTTCATCATCCTCGAACAAACGATATATTTTGTTTACTTCAAAATCACCGTTCGAATGTGCCAGTTCGGGTACAGCCTCCGTTTCGGGGATGACTATCGTTCTGGATTTGAATTCCAATGACGAACAGCTAGGCAAGAAAACAATGGCCAGCAGAATAAGGAGATACCTTATCATCATACGTTCACCTGCTTCGCATCCATACGCGGAATTTGAACGAGTACACTCGTTTCCGAGTTCTCGCTTCGAATTTGAATGGTTCCCTGATGTTCTTCTACAATTGCTTTGCATATGCTGAGTCCGAGGCCTCGACTGCCGATTTCCTTTTCAAGACGGCCGTTCTCTCTATAGAAAGGCTCGAAAATGCGTTCCAAATGATCAGGTGGAATAACCTCTCCCTGATTGATAACGGAAATCTGAATACATTCCGAAGCCTGTACCGCGTTCACAATAATTTCAGAGGACGCATCACCGTATTTAATCGCATTGTCAACCAAATTGATAAATAGCTGTCTCAGCTTTGTTGAACTCCCTTCAATCATGAGCTGTCCTTCTACTTCGCACAAAATGTTCTTTTTGTATTTTTGCGCTTTAAATGCCATTCCCTCGCAAACGCTCACCAAAATAGCTCCTGCCTCCATGCTTTCAAAGGGAGCTTTAGAATCCGTCTCTCTGGACAGCTCCAACAATTGCAGAACCATTTCGTGAAGCCGCGCGCTCTCGTCTGCAATATGATCAATCCCTTTCTCGAAAAAAACCTCATCGCTCTGGCCATTCTCCTTGATCATCTGCGCATATCCCATAATAGAGGTCAAAGGCGTTTTCAATTCATGGGTCACATTATCGTAAAATTGCTTGCGATGCAGGTTCAGCTCTTTAAGGCGATCCCGGTCTTTCTCGATTTTGCCGATCTGCAAGCGAATTTTCTCAATCATCTGATTGAAGTTGTGGGCTAGCTTGCCCAGCTCATCCTTTCGATTTAATGCGATATGCACATTTAGATTGCCGTCTATCACTTCTGTAGATACCTTTGTCAACTTCACGATGGGAAGCGTAATGTTCCAGAACAAAGCAAAGCAGAGCAGCAAGCTCATAGCAAAAATCGCAAACGTCACATACATAATGACATTTAATATTTGCTGGCTATGCCCGTAAAGCAAGGACACGTCCTTGGCAAATCGCAAAATGCCTATCTTATCCCCTTCAATTACAACAGGATACGAAAAAGAGATGGACGATATTTTATCATGATGCATGATCGTGTAGGCTGTTTCTCCCTTTAAAGCATGCTTAAAGTCGTCCCCCGGAGGTCGCTCGAAGGCAGCCTTGTCCGATGCGGCAAGGAGCTTGCCGTCAACAGAGTAAACGGCAACGCTGCTGGACGTAATTTTATTCAAATCATCCACCAATTCTTTGGACATCTGCTCAAAATAAATCTCATCATGACTATAATGGTTGATCATAAACGTCTGTCTTACATAAACATTGCTGTTCTTCTTCATGCTGTTCAAATCCTGAGTGATCGTCGTTTCATTGCTGGATTCAATAATTTGCATAACAAAATGATGCAGCAGCAGCAGCGAGGCTGCAAAAATGACCAATAGCCCGATGAGAAACTTAACTTTGATCGACTGTATCATAGCTCAATCCACATTTTTCTCGAATTTGTAGCCGACACGAAATACGGTTGTGATCAAGTCATTGGCATCGAGCTTCTTGCGCAAACGCTGAATATGAATATCGACGGTCCTCGTATCTCCGAAATAATTGTATCCCCACACGATATCCAGCAAGTTTGAGCGGGTAAATACTCTACCTCTTGAGCTGGTCAACGTCATTAAGAGATCAAACTCTTTTGGCGTAAGCTCGATTGGTTCATCGTCTTTTTTGACCGTTCGTTCGATCACATTAATTTCAATCGCTTTAATTTTGATCAAAGAAGGCACCGGTTCCGGAGTGGCAGCCGATACCGGATTGATTCTGCGCAGCAGCGTACGGATACGGACGATCACCTCACGCATATCAAACGGCTTCGTAATGTAGTCATCGGCGCCGAGCTCCATCCCGATCACTTTGTCTGAAATATCTGATCTCGCTGTAATCATAATGATCGGAAGCATATATTTGCCCATCATTTTTTTGCATATATCAAGACCGCTTTGATCGGGCAGCATCCAGTCCAGCAGCAGCAGATCTGGTTTGAATTCATCAATTTCCTTTAATCCATCTTTTCCATTATGGGCAACTGCGGTTTGAAAGCCTTCCTTCTGCAAGCCGTAGGCCAGCAAATCCGCAATGGCCGCTTCGTCTTCTATAATTAAAATTTTCGTTAGCTCCATCTGTTCATCTCCATTCCAACTTGATGGTATCACAGCCTCGTTTTGACTAACAACTAAGCCAGAGAAAGTTTACAGTTTAGAAACAACTCGCATGAATAAGGCCGGAATAAGTTAGCATGCGCAAAAAAAACCTCCCACACACTTAAAAGTGTATAGAAGGCTTATTTATTGCTTTTCCTATAATCGCGAGGCGCTTGGCCAAACTTTCTTTTAAAGAATCGCTCAAAATTCGGTATCGTATTAAAGCCGGAGGCATAACAGATTTCCGTTATCGGCAGCGCTGTGCTGACGAGCAGAGCCTTAGCGAACTGCAGCCTTTTCTCCTGCAGATGCACTTGGAAGGAAGTGCCCGTCTGCTTCCGAAAGCATTCGCTGAAATAATTCGCGGAGAGCCCAACATGCTCTGAAACTTTTTGAAGCGTAATCGGCTCTCGGAAGTGATGCTGGATATAGATGACTGATTTTCTAATCGAGGGATGAACGGCATGTACGGTTGCGGTTTCCGCTGCGCGCTGCTTCTGGCCGGTTTGTCTGAATAGTTCGATCAGTATCCTCTCAAAGCTGCCTTGAACGATCAGATCGCTGCCTGGCTGCCAAAGCTGTGTTTCACCCCAAATACGATCAAATTCCGCTTCGATAGTGTCAACTATGGCGCCTTCGAAGGTATGGGCATAATGAGATGCCTGCTCGAATAACATTTCAGTTAATGCCGGTCGAATGAACGAATCCTCGAATATAAAATCATACAAATGAACCGTCTCGCCTTCATCCGGTATGATCTCGTGGAAATCAGCGGTAGTAAGCAAAAAAGCCATTCCTCTCTTCAGAGGAAATGGCTCGCCGTTTAAAATATGCGTGCCTGACCCCGAGACGATAAAACCGATCTCGAAAAACTCATGCCAATGCGTTTGAATGTGGTGATCGATAACATGCTTATAAATACGGAAGGGGGAGGACAACGTTAAAAAGTTTTTGCTGAGCAGCCTCTCCGGCGTTTTGTAATGATCCAACCTTGCTCTCCCCCTCTTGTTTATTTGCTAATCTTTAAACCACTCTACATAATTAGCGGAAATATAATCGGTCATCCACTGATTCACTTCCCATAAATCAGCGACCGGTTTATTGGTGAACGGCACTGTCGGCATGTAGCAAGGTGGCCCAAATTCAGCCGTAAAGGTGGCGAAAGCGTTGCCTTTCTTCGCTTGACGATCCAAAATTTGCTTCCACCACTTCGTAAATAGCACAAGCTCGGCTTTATACTCAGGAGCGGCCGGATGCGGAACCTGCGGTCCCTCTGGAAAACCTACTCGGCCATGAATGTGAATCGTTCTTTCCATCGCAAGAGCAAGCTCTTCCTCATGATTTTCCAGATGCGATTCGCATACGTTTACCCAGTGGCTAAAATCTGCTGTAATGCGCAGCTCCGGAAATTGCTTCAGCAGCCTTGCCGTTGTCCAAGGCGTAAACATCGGACGGCTTCGATGCGTTTCATGCCCGACTGCAATGCCCGCTCTTCGCTCAATGGCAAGAGCTGCCTCATAAAAGCGATCCTGCTCGGCTTCCGTCATGCTGTCTCTAGCGCTCTGCGAGTTAATAAACAACGGCTTAAAGCTTGTTGCGCGCTCCACCTGCTCCTCGAAGCTGGCTAGATGATCGCCTTGGGTGCTCACCTGTGCGATAAAGGCTAGGTTATGGCGCTCAAGCGCTTCTCTAAAAGACTGTTCCCTCGATAAGGAAGGCAGCGGAGCTTCAATGCCATAGTAACCGGCCGCTGCTGCACGGGCTAATTGCTCTTCATACGTGCCTTCCATTCCCCATAACGCTTTTATTAACCTAAGTTTCATGAAGTGCAGCTCCTTCTAGTTTTATTCATTCTTTATACATTTATAAATGGATTGCCAGCTATATCCTTGCCTCTTGCGAGCCATATTTTATGATTTTGGTTTTTCTCCGTATAAACCTGCGCTTCCGTCGAGAAATAACGCATCGTATAGCCGCAGCGGCGCAATGGGCTCATATTGGCTGCTGCCCCATGAATAATGCGGGAATCGTGCACGGAGCACTCGCCGGGCTCAAGCTCGAAATAAACCGCCTTTGATTCATCCGTGTTTTTAATTTCCGTATTAAAAATGTTCTGGTTTCCATCAACCTCTTCGTATTCGGAAAATCCGTTATTATGCGTGCCGGGAATGACGCGCATACAGCCATTTTCCTTCGAGCTGCGGTCGATTGCCAGCCATACGGTTACGATATTGTCAAAGTTGCTGAGGCGGCCGTTCCAATAAGCGGAATCCTCATGCCATGGCGTTTGTTTGCCGATTAGCGGCTCCTTGCAAATGAAATGGCTTGACCACAGCCCGATGTTAGGTCCAATGAGCGGCTCAACCAGATTCAGCACCTCATCGCTTAAGAGGAACTTAAGCAGCCGCTCATCGCGGAAATGAGGCGTATCCAGCTCGCTGTTCAGCTTTCTGCCGACCAGCTCCCATTGCTCTTCGAATATAGCCGACAGCTCTGCCATCTTGTCTTGACTGAATAACTGTTTCTTATGGAGCGCATAACCATTCTTCTTATAAAATTGAACCTCTTGCTCGGACAGTGTTGCGTTTGCCATCATAAACCCCTCCAAATAAGTAATCTTGCGTTGTTTTTATCATAACGGAGGGGTCGCTCATATACTTCTCATTCGATCCGCAAAAGTATGCATATCTTCGGCACTATCCGATTATCCATCTCATTCAATCTTAGTTTGCTCTTTTCATTTGCCGATACTGATTTGGAGATACGCCATACTTCTTCTTAAACACCGTAATAAAGTAAGTGCTGTTCAAAAACCCGATGTTCTCGCTAATTTCTTTTATTCGAAGCGGCGTATGCAGAAAGAGCGACTCTGCCACCCTTCAAGTTCTCCTTGAATTGCTTAGGCGTGCATTCATTAAATCGCTTGAACAGCTCATAAAAATGAGCCATATTCTCCATCCCTACCGCCGCAGCGATGCTCGTAATGCTCTTGTTGTCCGTCACCAGCATCCGTTTTGCTTTGGAAATCCGCTTGCGATTAACGAATTCCGTAAACGAAAGCCCCATTTTTTTCTTAAAATATTTCGAAAAATAAACGTAGCTCATGCCAGCAAGCCGGCTAACCTCCGCCATTTCGATTTTCTCGCTTAGATGCTTCTCCACGTACGCGACAACTGGACGCAAGGAATCAGCATCCACATATTCATGCGCCGACAGCAGCAGCTGGTCGTCATTGCGCAGCAGAACGAGCAGCAAATGTTTAATATGCATACTGACGGCGATCTCATAGCCCTTTTTCTTCTGCATCACTTCCTCATGGATATGAAGAAGAATAGCGCCTACCTCTTTTTGTACATGCGGATACTTGCTGAACAGATAGTTAAGATCATCCAGCGGGTTCATAATCTCCATAAAATGCCTCGTATAATGCATCATTGCCGGGTCGAAATACGGCTCCAGGTCGACGTGGAGGACGATATAAGACACGTGCTTCCCGGCTTGCACCTGCGCTTTATGGAGCTGGGAGGAGCCGATGACCATCACATCTCCCGGATGCAGTTTATAGGCTTGGCTCGGCGTATACATTTCATGGATGCCTTCCAGCACTAGGATGAACTCAATTTCTTTATGGTAATGCCAAGGCTGATAACCGAAGTGCTCGCTGCCCGTATGCATAAACTTCCAAACTTTAATGCAAAGCTGTGGATTCTGATAGTGAATTGGCTCTTGAAAGCTGTCCATACGTCTCCCCCGCCAAATTGATAGATTGATTATGGATACAAACAGAATAAATAACCGCATATACGTTTCTCCCGCCTGCTGTGTATCATTATACAGAAAGGTCGATAACCATATGAAGGAGATGGACTATGAAAGTTGTTGTATTAGGATGCGGTGGTCTCGGACAAATCCATGCAAACATCTACTCAAAGCTGGAAGGCGTTGAATTAACAGGCGTATGCGACCTGCAAACGGAGCTAGCAGACAATATTTCCGCACAAACAGGAGCCCCTGCCTTCTATTCCTTCGAGCATATGCTTGAAAATGCGGAGTTCGACGCGATAAGCATCACGCTGCCTAGTTATTTACACAAAGAATATACGCTACTAGCTGCAAAAGCAAGAAAGCATGTCATTTGCGAGAAGCCTATCGCCCTCTCTCTCGAAGATGCCGATGAGATGATAAATGGCTGCAAAACTAACGGAGTACGCTTGTTCATCGGGCATGTCGTCCGTTTTTTTCCGGAATATGCAAGCTTAAAGGAATCGCTTGACAGCGGAGCTATTGGGCGCGCTTGCGTTTCACATGCCAGCCGAGTCGGCCCCCATCCGGGCGATGCCAAGCCTTGGTATAAAGACCATGAACGAAGCGGCGGCGTAATCGTCGATCTGATGATCCATGATTTGGATTTTCTGAGATGGACCATGGGTGAAGTCAAATCCGTATACGCCATGCAATATCAAAACGAGCAGCTGGAATACGCGCTTGCAACGCTGCAATTCGAGAATGGCTCCATCGCAAATGTAGAAGCGAATTGGGGATTTCCCGGACCGTTTCATACGAAAGCCGAAATTGCCGGAAATGCTGGCGTCGTCATGACAAACAGCTTAAAGAGCAGCTCCCTTCAAATCCACAAGCATCCTTCTGGAGAGACGGCACCTACGGTATCCATCCCTGAAAGCCCGGCATTCAAGAGTCCATATGCGCTTGAGCTGGAGCATTTTATCGAGTGTATTAGAGAGGGCACAGAAGCAATCGTAACCGCGAGCGATGCTTATAAAGCGCTTGAATTGGCGCATGCTGCGCTTGAGAGCGCACGTACCGGTAAACCTGTTCAACTCTAACTGTCAGGAGGAAAAAAATATGAAGAAGCTTAAAGTCGGTATGATCAGCTTTGCTCATGGCCATGCATACTCCTACTTCGAGGCATTAAGGGGCTTGCCCGAGGTTGAGCTTGCAGGCATTGCCGATCCGGTAGAAAGCAGGGTTAGCGCACTCGTTGCCGAGCATCATCTTCCTTATTTCAACGATTATCATCAGCTGCTTGACCAAGAGGTAGATGCCGTAATCATTTGCTCAGAAAATGTTTATCATGCCGAGATTACCATCGAAGCTGCAAGAAGAGGGAAGCATGTGCTATGTGAAAAACCGCTGGGCATTCAGACGGATGAAATGCATGCAATGATTAAAGCATGCCACGACAATCAGGTACAGCTGATGACCGCCTTCCCATGCCGTTATTTAGCTGCGGTTGTACAAGCGAAGAAAGCGATTGAACAGGGAGAAATTGGAAGCATCGTCGCGATTAAAGGGACAAATCGGGGGACCGCGCCAGGCGGCTGGTTCGTTGATTCCAAGCTCTCCGGAGGCGGCGCTCTATTGGATCATACTGTACATGTTATGGATCTGATGAACTGGTTTACGGGTTCAGCGGTGAAAGAGGTTTACGCCTATGCTGCCACCTTGTTCAAGGAGAAGCTGGAAGTTGACGATACGGGCATGCTGCATGTGAAATTTGAAAACGGCGTTTTTGGAGTCATCGATACGAGCTGGTCAAGAATGCCGCCATTCCCGACATGGGGCGATGTCACGATGCAAATTATTGGCACAAGCGGCGTTATTTCGCTCGATGGGCTTGCCCAAACCAATGAGCTGTACAGCGGGCAAATCGGCAAAGGACAATGGAAGTATTGGGGAGACAACATGGATTTCCATTTGATTCAAGCATTCGTCCAAGCTATCCTTAGCGGACAATCCGTCCCAATTACAGGCGAAGACGGCTTACGTTCAACGAATGCTGCGCTTGCAGGATATCGTTCGATGGAACTAAAGCAGCCGGTTGCTCTATAAAGAAAAGGGCGATATCCATTATAAACAGCATGCCGCGACATTCCACTCCCACTCGTTTATAGCATCTGAAATCCCCTTCGCTAGTCTATCAGCACATAAGATATGTTACCGTCACAAACATACAAACATAGTTCTAATAGGAAACATAACTTATAGAGAACTTAGCTTAATAGGAGGTGGATTAAAAGATGTTTACGAAAACGAGTACAATTCTTGTGCTATTTATTCTATTAATCATTATCGCTTGTCATTGCGGCTTATTGGGCTGTAATGATAGACATGATGATAAAAAAGACGATAAAAAAGGCGAGAAGAAAGATGATAAGCACCATTTCAGCTTCTATGGCAGATGCTGCTAATCGTTCACTTGCAAAGAGACCCCTTTTATGGGTCTCTTTTTTCATTTTAAAAGAACTTCCAGCATTTTAAATATTCATAGGCAAATCACATAGATTAAAAGTCTCCGTAACAAGAATCCAGTCATTGAACGTCTTCCATGCATATTTTACAGTGTAATCAAAAAGATTAGGAGGTGGATCGAGCTAAGGGAAATAACGAATTCTTCCATTCAATAGCTATTTGAAAGTAACTATATTTCATGATGATGAAGAAAGGAAAGTGATACGAAGTGAAAAGAATAAGAAAAGCCCGTACGAGCGCAATTTTACCTGCTGCAAGTGAGCCTTTAAATGACTTTAACCCATCAGAAGACTTTCCAACAGCGCCTATAGCAGTAGAAGACAGATCGATGTTCGCCCGAGTCGGAGGCTTTGACGGGATCATGTCCATGATGGGGAAAGTCCAACAATTTTTCGGCATCTTTCAGCAAATGCGACCGGCAATCAAGATGGTCGGTTCATTTTTGGGCCCGAAAGCATTAGTAAGCAGCGTACCTAGCAAAAAACCAAGCATTAAAAGCAAAAACACACTAAAAGCAAGAGCAGCAGCTTCTGGCAATCGTACAAAAAGAAGACGGAGCACGCTTCGATAATAGAAATTTATCAAAAAAGCCGATGAAAGGATGCATTTTCACAACATACATCCTGATCCCAGAGCAACTATTTGATATCTCGCATCCTTATTTGCTTTCCTTCTCTCTCCTAATAGGATCACTCCTTAAATAGACCATCCGGCAGCTTTGCTTCCCATTCAGCAGGCAAAGCAAGCTCAAGCGCGCGAATGACGACTGCCGCCGTGTCCGTGATGATGACGTCCCCAAGAAGAGATGTACCCGGCTTAATTCCTGGACCGGCGCAGCCCCAGAAAATCGTTTTGTCAGACGGATGATCACTTCCATGCTCGCGGGAATGCTCCCCACCGCCTCCATGATCGGAGACGGCAATGATCAAGCTGTCTTCCAAAACGCCTGTTTCCTCAATGGCTCGTAAAATTATTCCTGTATTTGCATCCGTCTCTGCAATGGCTTGCAGCTGCTCGGGCGTATTGAATCCATATTGATGCCCCGCTGCATCAGGCAGATCCAATCCAATGAACATCAGCTTCAAATCGGAATTTTCCCGAATGTAAGCAGCGGCGGCAAGCGAAAGCTCATGGTCGTTCATAGATACTTTATGTACACCGATTGACGATTCAATAATGCCATCATTTATCGGATTCCATACGCTAAACGCAGCCATTTTGGCATCAGGAATGCCATTCCGTACGATTCGGAAAATAGATGGATAAGGTGAATCGTCAGGATAGGTACACTCACTTGCTATTTCATTCGTTAAACCATGCTTATCCGGCCCTACTCCGTGCAAAAGCGCACCCCAGCATTGCGCGCTAATCGTTGGCGATACGGTTTGTGCTTCCAAACTGATCATGCCTCTTTCGACTAATCGGTCCAAATTCGGCGTATGGGCATCACGCACAAAATTTCCCGCACCGTCCCAGCCGATAATGAACACTCTGTTTATTTTCCCCAAGCATCATCTCTCCTCATATGTACGAATTATGGACTTCCCCAAATCCCTATCATGATAACGCCCACCGTAATGACTGCTGATAGCAAAATTCGATTCATGCCATTTGATTCCTTCAACAGAAAAATGCCGAGCATCGTTCCAAACACCGTACCTATCTCGCGAATGGGAGCCAAATGGGATAGCGGCGCAAACTCATGGCAAAGAGAAACAACAGGTAAGACCCAGGCGACAGTACCGTTCCCCATAAAATCGCTTGCTTATTAACCCGCCATTCCTCCTTAATCTGCTTGGAGCGAAGCACAGCAGGGCTTAACACGATGACATAAGCCATGTTGCTAAGTTCAATGATAGACAGAGGAGACAACGATTGAAGCACCATCTTATCGGTCATAACGTAACCCGTAATACATAAACCGACCATAAGTGCCGGAAAAATATTTCGTAAGCTGACCGCTGACCTATGCTGCTTATTCCAAAAACCGCTTATAGCAAACAAGCCCAGCACGATACACCCCACCCCCATCCATCCGATAGGCGACAACGATTCGTCATAAATCCATACGCTGAAAAGAGGTACGAGCAATGCTCCCATGCCGCGCATAATCGGGTACATTTGCGACATCTCGCCTTGTCTGTAAACGATCGGCTGCAAAAAAAGTAGCCCATCTGAAAACCCATTGTCAGCAGCATAAATAAATAGCCGCTTATCGAAATAGAGCTGCTCGCGACTAAGGAAGAAGCAAAGCAATGGCTGTAATATGAATAAACCACAGAAAAACACTTTTATTTTTGCTCGTCGTCGTAAACATGTTCCAAACCGCATGGGTCAATCCTGAACACAAAACAAGTATAATAGCAAAGGATATCGTATATTCCCCCTCTTCATATAGAATCTTCATTTCAATATTCATCTTACTTACCGGCCTTCATGATGTCAACACAAAAACAACTAAAAACAATTAAATACACACTCGTAAGTGATCAATAAAAAAACAAGCTAAGCCTCTATTCGAGGATTAGCTTGTTTCAATTGGAGAACAATCGTTTCAAATGTCATTCGGGCATCGTTCACGTCATTTTGCAATGGAACATAGGCCCGCTTTATGCTAACAGATATTCGGAAGCTTCATACTTCTCAAAGCATTCCTGCACTGCCTGCTTCACGATTGCACAGCCCTCTTCCAGCTCTTCCAATGAGATCGTTAGCGGCGGCATCAGTTTGATTACTTTATCGTCGCGACCTACCCTCTCAAGGATAAGACCAAGCTCGTAGCAGCGAGCGGCAATTTCCTTTGAGAAGTCATGCTTGCTCGCAGATACGTCAATTCCCCATATAAGACCCATCCCTCGTATCGAGATGGACTGGCTGATCGGCACAATCTCTTTGGTCAAAAACTGACGGACAAACTCCCCTTTTCGGTACACATCCGCTTCGAGATTAATAGAGTCGCCATATTCGAGTGCAGCTGTTGCCCCGACAAAAGCAAGCTGGTTGCCGCGGAATGTTCCGGTATGCTCCCCCGGATTCCAAATATCGAGCTCCGGCTTCATGAGCACGATGGACATCGGGAGACCGTAGCCGCTGATTGATTTCGACAGCACGACGATATCTGGAACGATGTCCGCTCTCTCGAATGAGAAAAACGGGCCTGTCCGACCGCATCCGACCTGAACCTCATCGCAAATGAGCAAAATATCATGACGGTTGCAAAGGTCCCGAAGCTGCTTCATCCACTCGATTGGTGCTTCGTTAATTCCGCCTTCCGCCTGCAGCGTCTCAAAAATAATGGCAGCCGGCTTCTCGATCCCGGAATGGCCATCCGTAAGCACCTCTTCCAAGTATTGAATCGTATCAAATGATTTCATAAACCCTTGCGGAAACGGCATGAAATGGACACGATCCAAATCCGTTCCTGCAGCTCCGCGATGATATAAATTGCTAGTAGCGGCTAAGCTTCCGAGCGACATGCCGTGGAATGCACCCATGAATGAGAATATGCCCGTTCTTCCTTTTACCCTGCGTGCCAGCTTCAATGCCGCTTCGACAGCGTTTGTTCCGGTTGGTCCACAAAATTGCACTTTGTAGGATAAATTTCTAGGCTTCAAAATAAGCTCCGAAAACCGGTTCAGAAAGACTTCCTTTGCCGAGGTGTGCATGTCTAAGCCGTGAGACATGCCGTCCGATTCTAAGTACGCAACGATTTTCTTTTTAATGAAGTCATTGTTATGACCATAATTCAAAGCCCCAGCTCCAGCAAAAAAATCTAGGAACGCTCTTCCAGAATCTGCGTATATTCTAGAGCCCTTTGCTTTTACGAATACATCTGGGAAAGACCTGCAATAAGACCGTACATTCGATTCCATCGTTTCAAAAACGTTCATTATTCCCACTCCCCTAATATGTTTTCAATAAAATACCATACAATATTTAACATAATATCATCGTTTGATTAAATAATTATAAATCGCCTTCTCCTTCTTTATATTAATAAAATGTTAATTTATCTCATTACAATAAAAACTTGTAACTCTAGTGTCGCGAGTATACAATATGGATGGGCTTCAGCAATCATAGCTAGAAGACTGAAAAGCATGTCCCTTATAAGGAGGTTTGAAGTGAAAATCTTTGAAGTTTTGGTTTTACTCATTAGCCTATTTTTGATCTTACGAACACGGTTCGGCAAAAGCATGACCCGATCAACGATGATCTCGATGACGTTACTTACGGTCATATCCGTTGCACTTCACCTAACGATTAACGGGTACCGTTGGCAAATGATTCCCGCTTACGCTTTGACCCTCTTTGGCATCTTTCGCATGCTGCGTCAAGGAGGCCGTGCAGGCCTATCCTTCGTGCGCACGAAACAGCGGCCGGTCAAGCGGGCTATCTTGTCTTCCTTGCTTGCCGTATTTATCATTATCGCCATCGCACTCCCAACGCTGCTCCCGGTATTCGGCTTCGATCAGCCAACTGGACCCCACGCTGTCGGAACGGTAGAGTACGCAATGGTTGACCCGAATCGAAAGGAAACCTATACGGATGATCCTAACGATCAACGGGAAGTGCTGGTCCAGATTTGGTATCCCGCCGATATTGCTAAGCCACTTCCCGACAAAGCTCCTTATGTCAAAAATGTTCCGGTCATCGCAGCAGAAGTAAAAACCAAGCTTCAAATCCCTAAATTTCTGTTTCAATACCTTGAACTCGTCAAGACCAACTCCTATCCGAATGCAGCTGTCGCCAGCCAACAGCAATCCTATCCGCTCATCTTGTTTTCGCACGGACTGCCCGGAGCACGGTTCTCGAATACGTTCCAATTTGAAGAATTAGCCAGCCAAGGGTTTATCGTAGCCAGTATCGAGCATACCTATAACGCCCTTGCAACCGTTCTGCCTGACGGGAAATTCGTAACGATTGCCAGCCTGCCGGGCATGACCGATATTGACGCATGGGATGGCCTTATTTCAGACATATGGGTTCAGGATTCAACCTTCGTGCTTGATGAGCTGGAGAAGCTGAACGACAAAGACTCGAATAATCTGTTCAGCGGCAAAATCGACATGAACCATGTTGGGATGTTCGGTCATTCCTTCGGCGGCGCGAATGCTGCTCAAGTGCTGTACACGGACCCAAGAGTTAAGGCCGCAATCAATATGGACGGCACTATGTTTGGCAACACACATAAAGCCGAAGGCACAGGCAAGCCGTTTATGCTGATGGACACCAAGCCTTTTGTAATGGAGACCGATCCTGTTGTCCCTACCGATTCGCAATTGCAAGAAATGAGCATGACCCGCAAGCAATTCGATCGTATGTCCGTCCAGCTCCCCATGCGGATGAAGCACGCATTGGGCTCGGGAGCCTATGAACTTACTTTGCAGCGCACCCGTCACATGAGCTTCAGCGATTACTATTTTTGGTCGCCGGCTCTTCCCATTATGGAGAAGATGCCGCTTTCGCCAAGACGAGCGCATAAGGTTATCAATGCTTATACGGTCGCTTTTTTCCAAAAGCATTTGCAAGGCCTGGACACTCCTCTACTGGATGCAGAGCAATCGACAGATTTTCCGGAGGCAGCTTTGAAACGCTACTAAGATCACGGGAGTCAGAACATGTTCTGTTCTGGCTCCTTTCCCTTTCATCGTTCAAGCATTTACACAGCTGCATATTCCTTTTCGCTATCGTACTGATGCTTGTACAGACTTGCGTACAAGCCGCGTTGAGAGATAAGCTCCTCATGGCTTCCCTTCTCGAACACCTCCCCCTGCTCCATCACATAAATGACGCTTGCCTCTTGGATCGTTGACAATCGGTGTGCAATGACAAGCACCGTACGGTTTTTCATAAGCTTCTCCAGCGCCTGCTGCACCCAATACTCAGATTCGTTATCGAGTGCGGAGGTCGCTTCATCGAGCAGCAGAATCGGAGAATCCTTCAGCAGCGCTCTCGCGATTGCAATTCGCTGGCGCTGTCCGCCTGACAGCTTTGCGCCTCTCTCGCCAACCATCGTTGCATATCCGTCAGGCTGCGCTTCGATAAACTCATGGGCATAAGCAGCGTGAGCGGCGGCGATCATTTGCTCGCGCGATGCGTCAGGCTTGCCGAGCATAATATTTTCTTCGATCGTACCCTCAAATAAATAGGCATCCTGAGGCACATACGCGATCATCCCGCGAATTTCTTCTAATGTATAGGCCGAGAACGGCTTGCCGGCAATGCCGATTGCGCCGTCATCAATCGAGTAAAAACCGAGCAGCAGCTTAAACAATGTGCTTTTTCCGCTGCCGCTCGCGCCTACGAGCGCGGCGACTTGCCCTTGCTGGACATTTAAATGAAATCCTGCCAGCACCTGCGCACCTGACTCATAGGAGAAGCTAACATCCTTAAACTCCAGCATCGTATCCTTGCTCAGCGACAATTCCTCCGCACGAATCGGAAACCGTTCTTGCTCCGGTTCATGGTCGAGTACTTCAAATACGCGCGCTGCTCCTGCAAGCGAGCTTTGCATCATGGAAACCACGCTGCCAACCTGCAGAAAAATCATTGTGACTCCCATCTCCAGCTGCACGATAGCAGCCATCGTCCCCAGCTCCAGCGCACCTCTTGCGAACATAAATATACCGACAACCAAAATGCCGCCGAAGCTTATGAAATTGATCAAGTAGTTAACTGCCTCAAGCAAGCCATTGCGGTGACCCTGCTCCAGGGAAGAAGCCGTAACCCGTTCACTCTCTTCATTGTACTTTCCGCTAATGATGGTCTGAAGCCTGAACATCTTCACCATGTGCAGGCCGGCTAGCAAATCCGTTAGGCGTTCCGTCAATTTGCCAAGCCGCTGCTGCAGCCTATTGCCAGTGCCGCGGAGCGGACCCGCAAAGGCCAAATTAACGGCGATGCCGACTGCTCCAAAAGCCGTTAAGGCGAGGGCAAACCGCCAATCGAGTATATACATGGAAATAATGGAGCCAAGCAGCGTAAAAACATCGGTTAAGATCGACTTCAGATGCTCGACATAAATATTTTCCATCGTTTGGACATCGCTGGTTGAGCGGGAAATGAGATCTCCCGAATGCCTGGTCTCGAAATAGCTTGGAGGAAGCTCCCCGAGATGATCGTATAGCCGTATCCGCGTGTTCACCATCGTTTGCTTGACGATCTTCATATACAAATATGAGAAGATCGGCGATAGCAGAGCAATGCCTAGAAATGCGGCGCTTACGAAAGCGATCGAATTGTAAAAGAGCTGCCGGTCGCCTTGTACCGAGAAGTCGAGTAAATTTTTGAATACGAATGCCATCATAATGGTAATGCTGCCATTAACCATGCTGTCGCCAATCAAGCCGGCAAAATACAGCTTGCGACCGGAGCCAAGCAAACCGATCATTCTTGCAAGCTCCGCCTTGCTTTTCTTCAGCAGCGACTTTTCTCCAATCATCCCCTTGCTCCCTCCCCTGACGCTAGCTGCATCGCATCGCGGCTTTCAAGAGCGGCGAATTGCTTATAATAAAGCTTCATGTAAAGGCCTCGTTGTTCCAGCAAGGACGCATGCGTTCCCCGCTCAACGATTCGGCCTTGATCTAGCACCAGAACGAGATCCGCTTCTATGATCGTCGATAGCCGATGTGCGACCACCAGCACGGTTCTATCGTTCATGACGCGCTCCAGCGCCTCTTGAACGATAGACTCCGACTGTGTATCTAGAGCGGAAGTCGCTTCATCAAGCAGCAATATCGGCGCATCCTTCAGCATTGCGCGGGCAATCGCGAGGCGCTGGCGTTCTCCGCCGGACAGCCTAGCTCCCCGCTCCCCAAGCACGGTCTCGTAGCCTTCCGGAAGCGTTTCGATAAAGGCATGAGCGCCTGCGGCTTTGGCCGCATGGATAATTGCCTCGCGGCTTGCTCCAGTTCGGCCGTAGCCGATATTTTCTGCAACGCTGACCGGAAACAAATAGGTATCCTGCGAGACGAGCGCAAGCTGATCGCGCAGATCCATTGGATTCCATTCATGCAGCGGGCGGCCAAACACTTGAATGGCGCCGGACAATCGAACGCCGTTTGCAACCTCATCCGAATCCGCCTCTTTCTCCATGCCGTAAAAACCGCAAATCAGCTTTAGAATCGTGCTTTTTCCGCTGCCGCTTGGGCCTACTAACGCCACGGTCTGCTTCGGTTTCGCCTTAAACGAGATGTCCGCAAGCACATCAGGCTTGCTTTCATAATGGAACGATACGCCATCAAGCTCGATCGGTACGGCAGCCTCATCAACGGTTTGCTCCCCTCGCTCAGAGGGCTCAAGCGGCAGCTCCAGCATTTCAAACAGCCGCTTAGCAACTCCCTTCACCTCTTGTATCTGGGCGGAAAGCACCGGAGCCATCGATAGTGGCTGCATCAGGAAGTTAAGCATATAGAGGAACAACACCATGCTGCCAGCAGACAGCTCTCCCTCTCCGATCAAATAGCCGCCGTATGACACGCTGAAAATGATCGGACTCGACATGAGGAGCAGGCTGATAGGAGCAATAAATGCCCTTCTTTTCTCAACCTGCATGCCTTTCTTAAGAACGAGCTCCATTGCGGCTTTGTACTTTAACGACATCGCTTTGAACATATTGAACGCCTTTAGCATCGGAATGCCGCCGATTGTATCCTGCGCGATCGCATTGGACGAGCCCAAATACTGTTGAAGCTGCTCGGACATCTTGTTCATCGGAAATATAAGGACGCTCGTAACCACAATCGCAACGGGAAGAAACAAGAGACTAAATAAAACCAGCTTCCAGCTCGTCATGAGCAGCACCGTCAGCGCACCGATAAAGACGACCGGCATATAGAACAGATTTGCAAAATGAAGCATAAAAAATTGCTGAAGCACCGCCGTATCATTCGTCAATCGCGATACCAAATCTCCAGAGTGCCGGCTTTCCAGCGCAGCCACCGTCGTTCGCTCCAAATGACTAACGATATCGCGGCGTATATCGCGCAAGGCGCACGCGCTGAACCGGGTCAGCGCGTACTTGATCGCATAGCTCGCTAAGGCACCAATAACCGTTAGCGCCGCTAGCAGCTTGAGGGTTGCGCCAAAGCTGTGTGCAAAGCTTCCCGACGCGTCGTCTACAAGCCTTTCAATGAATAATCCCAGCCATATATCGATGGCTGCAACTGTCAATGATGCCGCAATGCTGAGTACAATCCAGAAGCTGTAAGGCTTCATATACTTGAACAGCTTAACCAAGGGTGAGCTCCTTTCCCGATCAGCCAAGCAGCTGTCGGATCAATTCCGCATTCGCCGTAATATGTGCAGGCTCGAGCATATCCTCGTGCGTGCCGGCGCCTTTATATTTGATATGACGGCCGGTCGTATGCTTGCTCCAGTTAAGCTGGCGCTGAAGCAGGCTAAGATCCTTGCCTTCGGACTCGATGAAATGGATGTCGGCGGCGAGCTTGCCCTTGTTATCAAGCTTATTCAGAAAGGACATATAGGCCACGATGTGCCGGTAAATCGTATCGCGGATCATATTATTTTGCAGATATGCTCCATATTGCGAGCCTTCTGCTTCCTGCTCGATAATTTTACCGACCTCTTCTTCCGTTTGCTCAGCACTCTGCTTGATCGCTTTCTTCTTAGGCTCGGCATCGAGCATGATGAGATCAGATACGCTGCTCCCCTCGGATTCAAGCTTTTGGGCTACATTGAAAGCTAGGTTGCCCCCAGCTGAGTAACCGAGAAGCAGATATGGACCTTCCGGCTGTACGCTGCGAATGTATGCGGCATACTGCTCGATTCGATCATCCTCATGAATGAAATCGAAGCCGTAAACAGCTATGCCGACCTCTTCCAGAAGTGCGCCCAGCTCTTGATAAATGAAGCCGTAGCCGGCAATCGGCGGGAAGCAGAACAAATGCCGATCTGCTGAACGATTGAGCAGTGTAATCGGCTGGTCCACGCTTCGCTGAATGCGGCGGCTCGCGATGTAATCGGCAAGCTCCGCAATCGTCGGCTGCTGGAAGATAGCAAGGAATGGAAGCTCCACTCGCAGTCGTTCATACACGTTTGCCGCAAGCAAGGTGGCCTTCAACGAATTTCCGCCTACCTCAAAGAAATTGTCGTGAATGCCCGCTTGCGGGATGCCTAGCAGCTCCTCCCAAATTTGGGCAAGCTTCTGCTCCTCTTCATTTCTTGGCGCAATATAAGGCTTGCGCCAGGCATGAACGTCTGGCTGCGGCAATGCCTTCATATCGATCTTGCCGTTAGGCGTTAATGGAAGTCGCTCTAATCGAATGAAATGAGCAGGCACCATATAAGCAGGAAGCTCTCTAACAACGGCAGCTTTGGCTGCGAGTACCGCTTCTTCGTTATCTGCGACTAGATATGCGCATAAATATTTTTGCCCGCTCGCATCGTCGAGCGCTTGAACAGAGGCAGCGCGAATGTCAGGCTGCTTTAGCAGCACCGCATCAATTTCAGCAAGCTCTATGCGATAGCCGCGCACCTTCACCTGCTGATCGATGCGTCCGGTAAATTCAATCATCCCATTTGGCAGCCAGCGTGCCGAATCGCCAGTCCGGTACATGCGCTCGCCCGGCTCGAATGGACAAGGGATGAATTTCTCCTCCGTCAGCTCCAGCTGGTTCCAATACCCGCGCGCGAGACCAATGCCCGCAATGCAAAGCTCCCCTCTAACTCCAATCGGCTGCTGCTGCATCCGTTCATTCACAATATATATTTTTGTGTTGGCAATCGGCTTGCCAATCGTAACGCTTTGATTTGGCTCAAGACCGCGCATGTAGGTGGACATTACGCTGCTTTCAGTAGGCCCGTATTCGTTCACCAGCTCTGCCTTCGCGTTTTTAAGCTTCGTTTGGGCAACCAAGCCGCCGCTGACAGGCTCGCCGCCAAGCATAATTTGACGAATGGATGCAGCCTCTTCCGGCTCCAGCAAATGGATGATTGAACCGAATAAGCTCGGCACCCCGTTTAGATGCGTAATTTTAAAGGCGGATACCATCTTCTTCAATGCTACCGGGTCCTTCGCTTCTTCATTCGGCACGAGATAATTGACCGAACCTGAAGCAAGCGGCGTAAACAAGCTGATGACGGACGCATCGAAGGAGAATGACATCATTTGCAGCGCCTTGTCCTCCGGCCCGAATCCGAATTCAGCACGCCTCCACTTCACGGTATTGGCGATGCTTTGATGCTCGATCATGACTCCCTTCGGTTTGCCGGTTGTCCCCGAGGTATAGATCACATAAGCTAGATCCTGCGGCAAAACCGTCCATTCCGGGTTCGATTGGGGCGCAGCGTAGCTGTCTTCTGACTCCAGATTAAGCAGGCTGCCGCTGAATTCGATTTCCACCGCCTCTATCGTGCTGGCTTTTGCCAGCAGCAGCGGCGTCCTGCTGTCCTCAAGCAAATAACGGATGCGGTCAGCAGGATAATCGGGATCGATCGGCAAGTAAGCTGCACCTGCTTTCATGATGGCAAGCATGCCTACGACCATTTCAATCGATCGATCTGCTGCAATAGCGACAATATCCCCGCGCTGTATGCCGCGGCTTCGAATGACGCGGGCTAATTGATTCGCCCTTGCATTCAGCTGCGCGTATGACAGCGATGACTCCCTTTGCACGATAGCTGGCTGTGACGGATACAGGCTTGCCTGCTCCTCGAACAGACCATGCAGCAGGCTAGTGCCTGTATATTCGCGCTCGGTCGCATTAATTTCGGAGAGCCACTGCTTTTCCCCGTTTGCCATCAAATCGATTTGTCCTATGATGGAATCCGGCGAATAAGCAGCTGCCTCAAGAATGCGCAGGAAATGACCGGTCATCCGGTGAATGGTCTCCTCCCGGAAGAGGTCCGTACAATATTCAAAGCTTAGTCGCAAAGTGCCTTCGCCTGGCGCGGCTATCAAGGACAGATCGAATTTAGAAATGTTATGCTCCTGACCGAACGGTATGATACGAAGCTCGTTTTGCGAATATGAGATCTCGGATGTTTCGCTTCGTTCAGAGTCCCCATTTTGCCAAACCACCACGGTATCGAACAGCGGATTGCGGCTTAGATCACGCGGCAGCTGCAGCTTCTCGACCAGCATTTCAAACGGATAATCCTGATGCTCGAATGCATTCAGCGCGTTTTGCTTCACGTCTGATAGAATCTCCCGGAAGGAACGTTCCCCGTATATCGAGCTGCGAATGGCCAATGAATTTACGAACATGCCGAGCATCCCTGCCGTATCGGCATGGGAGCGTCCCGCGATTGGAGCTCCGACCACGACATCCGGGTTGCCCGAATAACGAGAGAGCAACACCTTATAAGCTGCAAGCAATATCATGTACAAGGTCGCACCAGAATGTTGTGCCAGCCTCTCGAGCCGATCCGTCAAATCGGAGTTTGCTTCAAACGCGGCGACAGCGCCGGAGAAGCTCTTCACGGCTGGACGCGCATAGTCGGTCGGAAGCTCCAGAAGCGGTACGTCTCCACCAGCGAATTGATTCAGCCAGAATTGCTCTTGCTCAGCGAAAGCCTCGCTCTCCAGCCATTCATTCTGCCATAAGGCGAAGTCCTTATAGTGCAGCATAAGCTCCGGAAGGTCCTCTCCTTCATACAGCCTGATGAGCTCCTGCAGGAAGATTGAGCCTGATACGCCATCCGAAATGATGTGATGCATGTCATACGCAAATACATGTTTATGCTCTGTGATTTGGATAAGAGCTGCGCGCAGCAGCGGCGCCTCTGCCAAATCGAATGGCCGGAACCATTCCTCGATCCATTGACCTGCCGCTTCCTCGGAGCTTGCTTGATGGCGCTCGAGCTGCATGTCAACCGTATCGTGAACGCGTTGAAGCGGTTCGCCATTCACTAAATAGAAGGAAGTCCGAAGCGGTTCATGCCTTGCAACGAGCTTTTGCAGCGCCTGTTCAAATCGTCCTGCATCGATAATCCCTTCCAATCCAACGACAGCCGGCATGTTATAGGCAAGGCTCGTCCCTTTCCCTTCGATCAGGTCGAGAATGTACATGCGCTTCTGTGCCGAAGACACCGCATATAAATCCTTTTTAGGCGCTAGTCTGATTGGGCTGTAAGTTTTCTTGGCATTCCCGTCGATATAGCGTGCAGCCGCTTCGATCGTAGGCGATTCGAATAGGTAGCGAAGCGGAACCTCAACTCCGCATGCTTTATGCATCTGCGCGAGCAGCGCCATCGCTTTGAGCGAGTGCCCGCCGAGCGCGAAGAAGCTGTCCAGCACGCCAACGCGTTCAACGGCAAGAGCCTCTCGCCACAGGCTGACAAGCAGCTCTTCGGTTGGCGTTCGAGGTGCGATATAAGCCGCGCCTGTTGCCAGCAGCCCTTCAGGCTCAGGCAAAGCTTTCCTGTTTATTTTGCCATTGGAGGAAAGCGGCAAACGTTCCAGCTGAACGAACTGCGACGGAATCATATACGCTGGGAGTCCGTTCCCTAGATGCTCGCGCAGCTCGCTTACGTTTAGCTCGCGGTCAGCCGTAAAATAAGCGCAAAGGAAGCTGAGCTTCTCCTTGTCCTGCAAGGCGACAACGACCGTATCGCGTACGGCCTCATGCCTTTGCAGCGCTGTTTCGATGTCGCCTAGCTCAATGCGGTAACCGCGAATTTTGACCTGAAAATCAAGCCGGCCCAAATATTCCACATTTCCGTCTGGCAGCCAGCGCGCCAAGTCGCCTGTACGGTACATTTTTGTGCCGGGAGCAAACGGATTGTCTACAAACTTCTCTGCTGTCAGCGCAGGGTTGTTCACATAACCTCTAGCCAAACCGATACCAGCTATACAAAGCTCCCCTGGAATGCCAATCGGCTGCAGATTGAAATTCCCGTCCACCACATACAGCCCAATGTTATCAATCGGTTTTCCTATAGGAACGATACCGGGAACATCGCTTGTCGAGCAGTCAAAGTACGAGACGTCGATGGCTGCCTCGGTCGGGCCGTACAAGTTAATCAATTTAGTGCCGTGCCTGCTGTAAAGCTCCTTGTTGAATCGCCTCACATGCTCGAGCTGCAGCGCTTCACCGCTTGCGAACAAAAGGCGCAGGCTCGACAGCCGCTCCGCGTGCGAACCTTGGGCAACATAATCTAAAAACAAACCGAGCATGGATGGAACAAAATGCAGCGTCGTTATGCGGCTGCGCTCGATTGCCTGAACGATTTCCTCCGGGTCCTTCTCCCCTCCCGGCTTCAGGAAGCAAACCTTCGCTCCGGTAAAGCCCCACCAGAACATTTCCCAGACGGAAACGTCGAAGGTATACGGTGTTTTTTGCAAAATAACGTCGTTTTCGTTTATTGGATACGCCTTTTGCATCCAGTGAATACGATTAATCGCAGCTCTGTGCTCGATCATGACGCCCTTTGGATTGCCTGTAGAGCCTGAAGTATAAATCACATAAGCAAGATGGCACGGTCCTGCGATCGGCTTTAAGTTGCTGGCTTCCCCGTCCTCATAGGACGCTGGATCATTAAGGTCAATCACTTCGCCAACCAGCAGTGACCGCGCTTTTGCCACAAACTTCGTTTGCGTCAGCAGCCATTTTGCTCCGGAATCCTCCAGCATGTACTGCATTCTCTCTTCCGGAAAGTCCGGATCGATGGGCAGATAAGCTCCTCCCGCTTTCTGAATGGCGAGAATGCCGACGATCATCTCGGCGGCGCGCTCCAGCATAAGCGGCACGATGCAGTCTGGGCCGACACCACAATTACGCAGCTTATACGCCAAACGATTAGCTTGCGCGTTCAGCTCGCGATACGTAAGCGTTCGGCTGTCGTCCCATACAGCGACGGCATCTGGCGTTTTGTGCGCTTGAGACTCAAACCATTCATATAGCGTCGACTCAGCTGGAAATTCCGCTTCCGTATCATTAAACCGCTCGGTCAATTGCGCTTTTTCTTCTCCGGACATCATATCGATATCTGCTAGCAGCACTTCGGAATTACTGGCAACCTCTTTCAAAATACGAACGAAATGGTCACCCATCCGTTCAATGGTCTCCCGCTTGAAGAGGGCTGTTCCGTACTCGAAGCTTATAATAAGGTCGTCTTCCGTTTCCGTTGATTCCAGCGATAGATCAAACTTGGCGGCGCCTCCCTCGAAATGGAATGGCTCAATGCGCAGCCCAGTCAGCTCCCGCGTGCCCATATCGATATTTTGCAAGCTGAACATCGTGTCAAAGAGCGGATTCCGGCTTAAATCGCGCGGCAGATTCAGCTTTTCTACCAGCGTATTGAACGGATAGTGCTGATTGTCCAGCGCCGCTAGCGTAGCTTGCTTCACTTCCTCCAGCAGCTGTCCGAAATTTTTGGAGGCTTCGGGATAGCTGCGCAGGGCTAGCGTATTAACAAACATGCCGATTATCGGCTCTACATCCGCATGCGGACGCCCCGCCACCGGCGTACCAACGACGATGTCGGTCTGGCCGCTATATTTGTGAAGCAGCACATTGTATGCTGCAAGAAGGACCATATATAAGGTCGTTCCTGTCTGGGCCGCCGTTTCATTGAGCGCGTTTTTCAGCGCGCTGCCGGCTTGAACCGCATGATTCGCACCCTTGAAGCTTTGCACGGCAGGTCGCGGGTAATCGGTCGGCAATGCAAGAAGCGGCACTTCCTCCGCGAATGCCTCCAGCCAGTATTGCTCTTGCCGCTTCAAGGTGGACTTCCCTTCCCCGCTGCTTAGCCATACCGCAAAATCCTTGTAGCTAATGCGCAGCGATGGCAGCTCCTCGCCTTCATAGAGCTCGGCAAATTCCTTCATGAAGAGGCTCATCGACACGCCGTCGGCAATAATGTGGTGCATGTCGCATAGCAGAATATGCTTCTCCTCCGAGAGCTGGATCAGCTCTACCCGGAGCAGCGGTGCCTGCTCCAAATCGAACGGCCGGATAAAGGCTTCGATGAGCTGGGATAAATCCGGTTCCGCAGCTTGTCGCCTCACCACGCTGAATGAAATATCATCGTCTGAAGCAATACGCTGGACGGGTTCGCCGTCTACCAGGCTGAATGCGGTACGAAGCGCTTCGTGACGGGAGACCAGCTTGCGGAATACGTGCTGCACATGCTCCCATTCAAGCGGCCCCTCTATCGTCATTACACGCGGAAGATTGTAGCTGATGCCTGCACCCTCGAACCGGCTTAGCACAAACAATCGCTCTTGTGCCGGTGACAGCGGATAATACGGCTGCTCAGGCGCTCTGCCTATTGCGGACTGTACCGTTTTATCCGCCTGATCCATATAAATGGCCAATGCTTCCACTGTCGCCGCTTCAAATAGCTTCCGCAGCGGAACGTCGACACCAAAATGCCGTTTCATCCGGGCGATTAGCGTCATTGCTTTCAAGGAATGCCCGCCTAGTGCGAAGAAATCATCCGTCACACCAACGGGCTGCATACCGAGTACTTCTTCCCATAACGCAGCAAGCTGCGATTCCGTATCGGTGCGAGGCGGCACATAACCCGCGCTTTGAGCTGCGGCTGCCGTGAAATCCGGCTTCGGCAGTGCGCGGCGATCGATTTTGCCATTGGCGGTTAGCGGAAACCGTTCGAGCTGCAAGAAGCATAGCGGAATCATATAGGCTGGAAGCTGTTGAGCCAGCGCCGCGCGAAGCTCCGAAGCATCTTGCTCAGCTTCGCAGACATAATAAGCGCATAGAGCCTTTTGACCATTCTGATCCTCGCTCGCAACTACGCATGCTTCCTTCATTCCCGGCTGCTTCAACAAAGCGGCATCGATCTCGGAAAGCTCAATCCGATAACCGCGAATTTTCACCTGCTGGTCAATCCGGCCCAAATATTCGATCACGCCATCTGCGCGCCAGCGGGCGAGATCTCCCGTTTTATACATCCGTGCTCCATGCTCGTATGGGTTTGGAACAAATTTCTCTGCTGACATTTCCGGCAGATTCGCATATCCGCGGCCGACACCGTCGCCTCCAACCACAAGCTCGCCCGGTACGCCGATCGGCTGCAAATGGCCAGCCTCATTCACGATATAAGCGGTTGAATTGCTGATCGGCCGTCCGATCGGAATGGAATCCGCAAAGTCAGAATCAATCGGGAACGTTGTCGAGAATGTCGTATTTTCCGTTGGCCCGTAACCGTTAATCAAGGTTAGTCCCGGCGTGCTGCGGCGCACGCGGTTAATATGGCGCGGAGATAACACATCTCCCCCGATAATTAATTGCCGGACACCAGCAAACATGCCCGGATTCTCTTCCGATAGCTGGTTGAACAGCGGCGCAGTCAACCACATCAACGTAATCCGGTGCTCGCGAATATAGGCAGCCAGCTGTTCTGAATGAAGCAGAACATGCTTGTCCACAATATGCAGCGTCATGCCATTCAACAGAGCTCCAAATATTTCAAACGTAATCGCATCAAAGCCGACAGAGCCCGTCAGCAGCAACCGTCCGTCCGAATCAAAGGAAGCGTATTTCGTTCCTTTTACGAGTCGAGCGACGCTCCGCTGCTCAACCATAACTCCCTTCGGATTGCCGGTAGAGCCTGACGTATACATCAAGTAAGCAAGGTCATCTGGCGCAATAGCTGCGTTCAAATCTTCATCCTCGGCAGCCTCACTCGACATCAATTGTGTCAGCTCAAACCAACCGATATGCAGGCTGGTCAGCGGCTTGGTTTCGAATGTCAAGCAAGCCGATGCTGCACTGTCCTCCAGCATGAATCGAATCCGTTCCTCCGGAAATAGCGGATCAAGCGTGACGAAGGCAGCTCCTGCTTTCAAAATGCCTAGAATACCGACGATCAGCTCAAGCGATCGGTCAGCATATATACCTACGGTTTGGCCGCGGCCAATCCCGCTCTTTTGAAGCGTGTATGCTACTCGATTGGCATAGGCATTAAGCTCTTTGTAGCTCAGCTGTCGTCCGCGATAGGCGAGCGCAGCATGCACAGGCGTTAACTGGACCTGCTTTTGAAACAGCTCTGCAAGAGAGGCATCGCGCGGATAAGCGGTGCGGCTGTCATTGAACACCCGCAGTATAACCTGCTTCTCGCCACCGGTAATGATTTCGATATCACGGATAGAGCCGTTAGGCCGTGCGGCTATGCTTTTCAAAATTTCAATAAAATGGCCAAGCATCCGCTTAACGGTCTCCTCACGATATAAAGCAGAGCTGTACTCTGCGCTAAGCAGCAGCCCCTCATCTGCTTCTCTCGCCTGCAAAGACAAATCAAACTTGGACACCTGCGCCTCAGAGGCGAGCGGGATAAAGCTTAGACCAGGTAGCCCAGTCGCTTCAAGATCCATGTTTTGCAAAATAAACATCGTATCGAACAGCGGATTGCGGCTAATGTCCCGCTTAAGACCAAGCTTCTCGATCAATGATTCGAACGGATATCCTTGATGATCGAAGGCCTCGAGTGTGGATTCCTTTACTTGCTGCAGGAAAGACGCAAAAGATTTATCCGCTTCCGGCCTGTTCCGCATAACAAGCGTCCCGACGAACATGCCGATCATCGGTTCTGTATCCGCATGCTGACGACCTGCGGTTGGAGAGCCGATGACGATATCTTCTTTTCCCGTATATTTGGCCAGCAGGACGTTATAAGCAGCCAGCAGCACCATATACAATGTCGTATTCGTCCGCTTCGCAAGTGCTTGCAGCTGGTCAAGCAGGGGCCGATCTGCCAGCTGTGCTACGACGCCGCCATGGAAGCTCTGCACAGGCGGGCGCGGAAAGTCCGTCGGAAGATCAAGCACAGGCAGCTCGCCGGAAAACCGATTCAGCCAGTATTGCTCCTGCGCCTTCAATTGAGCTGAACTTAACCGCTCCTGCTGCCACACTGCGTAATCCTTATACTGAACGCGAAGCGGCTCAAGGCTTGTTCCTTGATACAGCTCTACAAATTCCTTGACCACAATGCCGGCCGAGACGCCATCGGAAATAATGTGATGCATGTCGTACAGCAGCAAATGCTTGTTTTCCTTTAATTTGACCAGTTCCACCCGGAAGAGCGGTGCAGCATTCAGCTCAAACGGACGGACAAAGGCTTCCGTCAAGCGCTCTGTTTCGGATTCATCCGCTTCCGAATAAGGAATATGAAGCTGCGCCTGTTCTTCAATGATCTGCACTGGCTCTCCATCCACAGTTTCAAAGCGGGTCCGAAGCGTCTCATGACGATTGACTAATTGACGGAACGCCGATTGCAGCAAAGGAACGTCGAGCTCCCCTTCAATAAGGATGAAGCCAGGCAAATTGTAGCTTGTCCCTGAACCCTCAAGAGAGCTGACGACATACATCCGCTTCTGAGCCGAAGATACCGGATAATAAGCTCTTTCCGTCACCGCCTCAATCTCTGAATAGGCGTGAGAGACACCTGATTCCTTCTGCCGGACGATATAGTCCGATATCGCTTCGATGACCGGCGATTCGAAAATAACGCGGAGCGGAACCTCTATACCGAAAGCTTGATTGATTTGCGAGATCATCGTCATCGCTTTGAGGGAATGTCCCCCTCTTTTGAAAAAATGATCCTTCGTGCCGATGACCGGCACCGCAAGCAGCTCCTGCCACATGGCGCATAACCGTTCCTCTGTATCATTCAAAGGCGGAGTATATTCAGCAGCATCGCCGGATATTGCCGATGTAAAGTCTGGCTCCGGCAGCGCTTTTCGATCCAGCTTGCCATTAGGCAGACGCGGCATGCGATCAAGCTGAACGATATGCGTCGGCACCATGTACGACGGAAGCTCGGCTGCTAGCCTTTCCTTGATGTCTAGGAGCGCAAGCTCGTCATCCGCAGTCAAATAAGCGCATAACGTTTTTTGCCCATTTGCATCATCGTAAGCAACGACAACGGCTTCCTCGACCGTCGAATGACTCAGCACCGCAGCTTCGATCTCCCCCAGCTCGATGCGATAGCCGCGAATTTTGACCTGATGATCGATCCGGTCAACATATTCGATTCGCCCATCCGGGAGCCAGCGGGCAAGATCGCCGGTACGATACATCCGCTCCCCCGGCAGGTAAGGACAATTCACGAATTTCTCTGCGGTCAGCTCCGGCCTCATCCAATAGCCGCGAGCAAGCCCGGCACCCGCTATGCACAGCTCGCCGGGAACGCCAATCGGCATAAGCTGCAAATGCTCGTTAACGATATATATAGCCGTATTTGCAATCGGACTGCCGATCGTCACCGCTTCATCTGCCTTTAACTGACGGCCAATTGTAGCGACCACGCTCGTTTCTGTCGGACCGTACTCGTTCACAAGCTCCGCTTGTGGAGCTATTTTCCTGCTCCGTTCAAGGAGTGAGTCTGGGATTCGTTCCCCTGCCAAAGTCACGATACGCAGAGAGCCGGCATTCTCCGGCTTCATGCCGTCTATAATGACCCCATATAGACTAGGTACGCTAATGAAATGCGTCACTCCCGCTCTGGCAATGTGCCTTCTGATAGCAAGCGGGTCCTTCGCTTCCTCTTCGGAAACGAGCACGACCGCTGCTCCGGAGATGATCGGCGTGAAGAAGCTTGTCACAAAGCCGTCGAATGAGAAGGAAAACAGTTGAAGCACAACATCTTGCTCCGTTAAACCGTACTCGGCTGCACGCCATTGAATCGAGTTGGCGACTCCGCGATGCTCGACCATTACACCCTTCGGCTGTCCGGTTGTACCCGATGTGTAGATGAGATAAGCCATATGCTCTGGCCCAGCCAAAGCCGCCAAATCGGAATCATCCGCATCATAAGAAGCCTCATCGCCTAGATCAAGCGTCTGCACCGCTCCGCATTCGGCTATCAGATGGGTTTGTGCAAGTACGAGATTAGCAAGGCTATCATGGATTAGATAATCTCTTCGCTCTTTCGGATAAGCAGGGTCAATCGGAAGATAGGCAGCACCTGCCTTCATGACAGCTAGAATCGCTACTATCATCTCATTTGATCTCTCTGCCATTACGGCAATTACGGTATCCCCTGCTGCTCCGCGAGCGCGAAGCGTGCGTGCTAGCCGATTGGCGCGCGCATTAAGCTCCAGGTATGTAAGACGCTCCATGCCAAATTGAACCGCAATTCTCTCTGGCGATCGAGCTACCTGCTCCTCGAACAGTCCATGCAGCGTTCGTCCTTGGGGTAAATCAATTGACGTATCGTTAAATGTCAGCAGCAAAAGCTGGCGTTCTTCCTCAGGGAGCAGGGCTAGCTGCGATAACGGAACGTCCGGCGTTTCAATCGCCTTCAGCGCATGATTAAGATGAGCGGCTAGTGAAACCACATTTTGCTCACTAAACCGTTGCAAATCGTATTCGATTGCGACCTCCAAACGATTCTCATCCATACGGAAAACAAAGGCTATGCTTGATCGGATATCAGCCGCATCGCTTCTAGCGTGGACGCTTTCCAGCATGACGAGAATCGGTAATTCTGCTATACCATCCTCCGATAGCGCAATCTGCGCATATTCGGCCAAGGTGCGAAAGGGAATGTTCTGATGCTCATTCGCCTCCGACACGGCTTGCCGGACATGACCCGCCCAATCGCGGAAGGTATGCTCGCTCTTATATTCGGTATGAATGACCAGCAGCTTATTGACTGGCTCTTTCAAATCTTTATGCTGCTTAAACACCGGCACCCCGATCCGGGCTTGGCCTGCGGAAGCATGGTGATGCACCAAATAGCTAACGCCGGACAGCAGCAGCATAAACAGGCCATATTCCGTGCTTGAAGCTGCTTTCAGCTTGGCTGCAGCGGCCCCATCTACAACATGAAGATAAGTGCCGATACCGCTAGCTGCCTTTGCGGATGAGGCAGAGCCCTCGCGGATAATCATCCGCGGAAGCTCGCTCATGCCAATGTCATCCTGAAGCTTTTGAGCCCAGAAATGCTGCTCCTTATCGTAACGGCCGCTCGTCAGCAGCATTTGTTGCGCGTATTTATCGATCATTACGAGCCTCCTCCAACCGAATCAAAATTGAAACTGTACGTCTTCCCCCAGCAAATTATCCATTTGCTCGGCTTCGATCAGCTGTATGTCGCCGATGCGGATGCTTGGATCGTTCGTTACAGCCTCCAGCACCTTGATAAAATGCTGCGCCAGCCGGTCAATCGTGTCCCGCTTGAATAACGCTGCTGCATATTCGAAGGAGAATCTAAAGCACTCCTCTTCCTCGACTGCCGACAGAGTCAAATCGAACTTCGCAATCGAGCTTCCGAGCTCATAAGGTGCAAATCGCAAACCTTCGATATCCTCTGCCTCGCCCGCGATATTTTGCAGGCTGAAGACCGTATCGAATAGTGGGTTGCGGCTTAAATCCCGCTGCAGATCAAGGCTTGCAATAAGCTGCTCCAGCGGAAAATCCTGATGCTCGAAAGCTTCGAGCGTAAGTGTTTTTACTTGAAGAACAAATTCCGCAAACGATAAATCGGCATCATGAATGTTTCGCAGGGCCAGCGTATTAACGAACATGCCCATAACTTGCTCGAGCGCAGCAAGCGGCCGTCCTGCTGCCGGAACACCAATAACGATGTCAGACTGCCCCGAATACTTGGAGAGCAAAACGTGATAAGCCGCAAGCAGCACCATGAATACCGTTGACCCTGTTTCCTCACTCAATAGCATCAGCTTATCCTTTAAGCCCGGAATCGTAGCAAACGTAATCGCATCGCCAGCAAAATCTCGTTTCTCCGCTCTGCTGAAATCAGTTGGAAGCGCTAATTGCGGAACGCCGCCCGCAAATTGCGCTTGCCAAAAGGCTTCCATACGCTCATAGGCAGCGGAGGCAAATAGTTGGTTCTGCCATGCCGCGAAGTCCTTATACTGCAGGTTTAGGGCAGGAAGCGCACGTCCGGCATAGAGCTCGGCAAACTCCCGAACCAGAATGGCCATTGATACACCGTCAGAAATAATATGATGCATATCGAACATAAGCAGATGCTTTGCCGGCTCAAGCATGACAAGTCCTACACGCAGCAAAGGCGCATGCGCCAAATCGAATGGCTGCACAAATTCGTTTATTACGCTATCGAGCTCGGCTTCGCGTGCATGACGATATGAAATGTCAAACACAGCCTCATCGTGAACTTTCTGTACCGGCTCTCCCCCTACGGAATGGAAAGTTGTCCGGAATGTCTCGTGGCGCTGAATGATGCTGCGGAAGGCGTCCTGCAATCGGTCAGGGTTCAATGCTCCCTCTATGATCATCGCGCCAGGCATATTGTAGCCCGTTCCTTCGCCATCGAACTGGTGCATAATGTACATGCGGCGCTGAGCGGCTGACACTGCATAATGCGGACTGCTAGGCAGCGGTACAATTGCTGCTGTCTCTATCCGCTCCTTGCGGTCAATCGCCGATGCTAAAGCTTCAAGCGTCGAGCTCTCAAACAACGAGCTCAGCTCCAGCTTCACGCCAAAGGCTTGCAAAACTTTGGATATGAGGTTCATCGCTTTCAGCGAGTGTCCGCCAAGCTTGAAAAAATCGTCCTGCACGCCGATCCGCTCGGTGCCAAGCAGCTCGGACCATATAGCCGCGAGCTTCTCTTCTGTCCATGTACGAGGCGCGATAAATTCCGATTCCGCCTCATTCAGCGATTCTGCGGTTTTCTGCAAAGCTAGACGGTCGATTTTCCCATTTGCGGTGAGCGGCATCCTCTCTAGTGGAATGAGGCGTGCCGGAAGCATAAAGCTAGGCAGCCTAGCTTCCAAATGCTCGCGCAGCTCGGCCGGATCAAGCCCGTGTTGAGCCGTATAGAAGGCACAAAGATAAGCATCGCCTTGACCGTCAGCAAGATCGAGCACGAGAGCTTCGACAACGCTGCTCATCTGAACTATCGCTGCTTCAATTTCGCCCAGCTCGATTCGATAGCCGCGAATTTTCACCTGATGATCGATACGGCCCAAATATTCGACGCTGCCATCAGGCCGCCATCGTGCTAAATCTCCGGTTCGGTACATCCGCTCGCCAATCAGGTATGGACATGCAACGAACTTCTCCTCGGTCAGCTCCGGCCGGTTTAAATAACCTCTAGCCACGCCAACGCCTCCGATGCATAATTCCCCAGGCACGCCGATCGGCTGCAGCTGGTTGTCCTGGCTGACAATAAATATTTTCGTATTCGCAATAGGCTTGCCGATCGGTACGGACGCTGATGCTTCAAACGGCAACTCGTTGATCTCACAGGCGGTTGCGCATATCGTCGACTCCGTCGGACCGTAGGCATTGACGTAGCTTACGTGGTCAACCCACCGGGTAACAAGCTCTCTCGAAGCGGCAGAACCGGCAGTAATGAGACGCCGCAAATAAGGCAGCCGCTTCGGCTCCAGATGAATAGCGAAAGTAGGAGGAAGCGTAATGACCGTAATTCGCTCCTCGTTCATAAAGGATTCAAAGCTTGCATAATCGTTCATGGCTTCCTTCGGAACGATATGGAGGGTGGCTCCGGTAAACAGCGCCATAAATATTTCCCAAACCGATGCGTCGAACGAGCTGCTCGCAAACTGGGCGATTCGGTCCTCCTCGCCAATCCCGTACTGGCTTTGAAAATAAACCTGTAAATTAACAAGCCCCCTATGCTCCAGCATCGTCCCTTTCGGCATGCCGGTTGTACCGGACGTATAGATGACGTAGGCCAAGCTGCCGGATGAATGGGGCTGCTGCTGCTCGCCTTGCGCTTGATCAATGCCGGAAAGCGATTCGGCGGCAGCCAATCCGCCATGATTATGACCATCTGCTCCTAGACCTATGATTTCCTCGTAAATGAGCAAATTGCTTTGCATATTTACGCTTGCCCGAACCTTGTCATAGTCAAGCTGCCTCGTGACGACCACCTTGGCTCCACTGTCCCGGACGATGTACTGAATCCGTTCATCCGGATAATCGATGTCGATAGGCAAATAGGCTCCGCCGGCTTTCATAATAGCGAGCAATGTCACGACCATCTCAATTGATCGCTCCATCATTACGCCCACAATCGCTTCTGCCCCAATACCGGCATGGCGAAGTTTAACTGCCATCCTATCGGATTTGGCATTAAGCTCTGCATAGGAAAGGGTAATGCTGCCTAGGCTCAAAGCAGCGGCATCAGGAATACGGCTCGCTTGCTGCTCGAACAGCGAATGAACGGTTCTGTCAGCCGGAAGCTCGCTTTGTGTATCGTTGAAATCCTCAAGCAGTTTCCGTCTGTCTTCAGACGCCAGCATATTGATTTCTGCAAGCGTCAGCTCAGGCTGGCGGACGACAGCTGTCAATATTTCCGTATAGCAGCTCAGAAACCGCGCCATCGTATCCTTGTTGAACAAGGAGGTGCTGAATTCAACGCCAAGCGTTATCCCTTGGCTCGATGGCTCCGCCATAAGCGTCAAATCGAATTTCGACCATTTATTTTCAAATTCATAGGCGCTTACTTTTAACCCATTCGGGTCTTCTGCGCCTTCAGATAAATTCTGAACCATGAACACCGCGTCGAACAAAGGATTTCGGCTCAAATCACGCGGCATGTCCAGCTTCTCCAGCAGCGTTTCATACGGGTAATCCTGATGCTCGAACGCGGACAATGAAGTCTCCTTCACTTCTTTCAGCAAAGCGCGAAACGTCTTCTTCCCTTCCGGCTTCGCACGCAGCGCCAATGTATTCACAAACATCCCGACGACGTGATTCATATCTTCATGCGTTCGTCCGGCAACCGGAGAGCCTACGATGATGTCCGTATGGCCGGTATATTTGTACAGCAGCCCAAAGTATGCGGCAAGCAGCACCATGTACAGCGTGACGCCTTCCTTCGCTGCAAGCTCGTTAAGCGCAGCGGCTTGCCTTGGTTCAAGGAGCATAGACAAATGCTCGCCTTCAAAGCTTCTAATGGCAGGCCGGGCGTAATCGGTTGGAAGATCAAGCAGCGGCAAATCGCCTGAAAATTGCTCCAGCCAGAACGCTTCCTTCCTGCTGAAAGCCTCCGATCCGACCAGACTGTTTTGCCAGACGGCAATATCCTTATAGTGGATACGCAGCTTCGGCAGCTCCTCGCCTCGATACAATGCCGTGAATTCATCAATGATAATGCTTAGTGAAACGCCGTCAGCAATTATGTGATGCAGATCAAATAGCAGCAAATGACGGTCAGCAGCCAGCTTAACCAGCTCTACGCGAAATAATGGCGCTGCCAGCAGATCGAAAGGCCGGACAAAGCGTTCGATCAGCTTTTCAGGCTCATGCCACGCTTCCGGTCTTTCAGAAAGATCGATCCTATTCACATGAAAGGAAATGCTGTCATGCACGCGCTGCATAGGCTCGCCATCGGTTAGCGTGAAGGAGGTGCGCAACGATTCATGTCGTTCAACCAGCTTTTGCATCGCTGCTTCGAATCTGTCGGCATTGATCTCGCCCTCAAGCAGAAATATGCCGGGAATGTTGTAGCCCGTATGAGCGTCGCCCAATTGATGGAGCACAAACATCCGTCTCTGCGCGGACGAGGCCGGGTATATAGCCTGCTTCTGCGCCTGTGGAACCGCCGAAACCGCCGAAACGTGTTCGGAATTAGGCTGATTATGAACATTAAGATATGTAGTCAGCGTTTCAATGGTTGGTTTCTCGAACAGCATTTTTAGCGGAACGTCGATGCCGCACTGCTTGCTTATGCTGGATACGAGCATCATCGCTTTAAGGGAATGTCCTCCCAATGTGAAGAAGTTGTCGCAAATGCCGACTTTGGCGACTCCAAGCACCTCTTCCCATATTGCAGCCAGCTTTTGCTGAAGCTCATTCGTCGGAGCGACATAGGCGGCACCTGTTCCTGGTTCTCCCTCCGGCATCGGAAGCGCTCTTCGATCGGTCTTCCCGTTAGCCGTAATCGGCAGCTTCTCCAGCTGAATGAAAAGTGACGGTACCATGTAATCAGGAAGCGCTTCAAGCATATACTCCCTTAGATCAACAGCTGAAAGCATTTCTGAAGCCGCATAATACGCACATAAATATTTGCTGCTCTGAACATCCTCATATGCGAGTGCCGCCGCTTCCGTAATTGCTGGATGATTGAGCAGACGAGACTCAATCTCGCCAAGCTCGATACGATGGCCGCGAATCTTCACTTGATGATCCATGCGGCCCCGCAATTCAATTTCCCCATTCGGCAGCCAGCAAGCGAGGTCTCCCGTGCGATACATGCGTTCCGCAGAACGATATGGATTGTGCAAAAATTTCTCAGCGGTTAATTCGGCGTTGCCGATATAGCCGCGCCCGACATTGTCACCAGCGATATACAGCTCGCCGGGTATGCCAACGGGTTGAAGCTGCATGCCGCTGTTTAAAATATAAATGCCAGTATTTGATATCGGCCGTCCGATCGTCGGCAATTCGGCTATCGGCTCTGATGCCCCGAGCGACAGTGTCGTAACGACATGCGTTTCTGATGGGCCGTAATGGTTATGGAGCGTAACGCCACGTTCTCGCAAATAAGCTCGAAGGCCATCTGAGACGACCAGCTGCTCGCCCGCGGTTATGATGTGCTTAACGCAAGGCGGGAACAGCTCGACGTAGCTTTTTTCATTAAATACAAATTTGAGAAAGGGCACCGGCAAAAACAAGACAGGAATCGATTGCTCGCCGATCCATTCGGTTAGTTTTTCTACGCTGCGCTTCGTATCGTTATCGATTAAACAAAGCGTGCCTCCTGCCAGCAGCGTCGAAAAGATTTCCTGATAGCAGACGTCGAAGCTGATCGTCGTGTATTGCAGCACCTTTGTGTGGTAAGGAACGGTCGTTTTCGACCATACATAGGAAAGTAAATTGACCATGTTTTTATTCTCAAGCATGACCCCTTTGGGCTGTCCGGTCGTGCCGGACGTATAGATCACGTAAAACAAATCGTTCGAAGCTGCCAAAGGAGGCAAATTGTCAGCTGACAGCTGTGCATACAGTTCGTCCTGCAGCATTTGCAACGCGACACCCCCACCAACAATAGATGCCTTGTCTGCCATATCCGGCTGGTGCAAAAGCATTTCCGCTCCGCTGTTATCCAGCATATAGGCGGCGCGCTCTGCCGGAAGGTCCGGATCAATCGGCACGAATGCGCCGCCAGCCTTCAATACAGCCAGCACTCCCGTCACGTATGCGATCGAGCGCTCCGCCATGATGCCGACCGTCTTGCCAGCGCCGACGCCCTGCTGACGCAAGCTGTGCGCCAACCGATTCGCTGCGGCGTTCAGCTCGCCGTAGCTGATTCGCTCAGCGCCCATCGCGATCGCAACCGCTTCCCCCGTACGTGCTGCCTGCTCCTCAAACAAACGGTGAACCGTATGCTCGGATTGATACTCGCATGCATCGCCGTTAAATGATTCCAGCAGCTGCTGCTCTTCGCCGGTCACGATTCGCATGCTGCGAACAGGCATGTCCGGGCTTGCAACAGCTTGCTCAGCCAACATAATCAGATGGCCTTCAATAGCCTCCAGCTGCTTCGGATCATAAATGGAAGCATTAAAATTAAGCTTTACCGTCAAATCGTCGCTCGGAAGCACCATCACGTTCAGATCATAGCTAGTTTGCTCATACATGCTTACATCGCCTACATCGAAGCCAAGCGTATCCTCAGAGCCGCTCTCTGAAACTTCCTTTTCAATCGGATAGTTTTCAAACACGACAATGTGATTAATCAGGCTGTTTTTTAATTCCGTCCTATTTTGAATGTCATATAACGGCATATAGTCAAAGCCTTCCGATTCAATGGCCTTCCTCTGGACGCTTGCAGCCATTTCCGCGAACGATTCATTCCCCAACGATCGTATGCGAACCGGAATCGTATTGATAAACAGCCCCACCATCGTTTCAATACCGGGCAGCTCCGATGGGCGGCCGGATACGACAGAGCCAAACACGACGTCCTCCAAATGGTTGTACCGTTGAAGCAGCACGCCCCATAATGTCTGAAACAAGCTGTTCAGCGTAATCTGACAGCTGCTTGCCAGCTCCTGCAGCTTGCGCGATAGCTCCAGACCGAAGCTGAATCGCAGCTCAGCCTGCTCATAATGGCCCGCATGAACAGCCGACGGAGCTTTGCGCCTTGGAAGCGATGCCTCTTGCTCGTAATCGCCAAGCAGCTCTTGCCAGTAGGTTAAAGCTTTTTCCTTGTCTTGCTTCTCCAGCCATTTGATGTAATCGCTGTAAGGCTGGGCCGGCGCAAGCGCAGGCGTTTCCTGGCGTTTCAAGCACCCGTACAGGCTGAATAATTCATTGATGATAATCCCGAGGCACCAGCCGTCCATTAGAATATGGTGATGGCTCCAAATCATTTCGTATTCGTTCGCTGCAAGGCGGAATACAATCATACGCATCGGGATATCGTGAGAGAGGTCGAAGCCTATCTCACGATCCTTTTGTCTGGCGGACTCAAGGCTTGCCTCTTGTTCCTCTCTGGTTAACCCCGACAAATCCTCAACCCGGATTTTTAGCGAGCGATCCTTCAGCACAACCTGCACCGGGCGCTTGACCTTGTCATATAAGAAAGTAGTCCGAAACACATCGTACCGCGCAACAATGCGATTCATGCTCTCCTCGAACAAAGCGACATTCAGCTCTCCGCGAATACGAACGGTCATTTGCTCAAAATAGGTGGCATCCCGGCTCATGATGGTATGAAACAGCATGCCCTCCTGCATCGGAGATAAATAATAAATATCCTTCACTTGCTCTTTCTTAAAAGTTGACATTTCGCACCTCTCTGACAAGCATATTCGCTCGCTTTCTCATTTCAGCTTCTCTTCCAGCAGATCGAAAATGTCTTCCAAGTCGTCAACCGTCATCCCTTTTGAGCTAATATCGCTTGGCGTCAGCTCCGCATCCTCTTGCAAGGTACAATGAGCGATTACGCTGCCAAGCTGCGCGCGATAAGCATTCATGAAGCGGTTCATCGTCTCCTCCGAAAATTCTAAGCTGTTGTAATGGCATTTCATCGAAAGCCGGCCTTCCTCAACGATGCCTCCGAAGCTCCATGCAAAGCTGTTTTCCGCTTTTGAGCTGACGGGAGACCCATTGTCATAATCCGACATGGTGAAAATTTCGTTCGTTACATCTCCGTCAATTTGCCCTAAGTAGTTGAAGCAAATCTCCGGCTCAAGGTCGAAGCGAAGCACTGGCTTCAATGGCTCAGGCGTCATATATTTCAATAGATCGTAGCCGATGCCTTTGCCAGGTACAGCTCGAAGCTGTTCCTTCGTCAGCTTAATCTGACGAGATAAATCATCCGCCGCGCTCATATCCAGCACAACCGGATATTGGGAGGTGAACCAGCCAACCGTGCGCGAAATGTCCAGCGCCTCCGAGATAGGCTCGCGTCCGTGTGATTCTAGGTTGATGCCGACCTGGTCTATGCCCGACCATTGCTTGACGGCAAGTCCTAATGCTGTCATCAGCAAATCGTTGATTTCCGTGTTATACGCGCGTCCAGCCCGCTTCAGCAGATCGTCTGTCTCCAACTCATCCAGCTCGAACTGTGCCGTCCGCAATGTCGAGAAGTCACCGCGGCCCGCATGTCTATCGCGTGGAAGAGGAACGACGCCTCTCTCCTCCAGCTCTCTCCAATAATCGGCCTCCCTTAGAAGCAGCGGGCTTTCTGCATACAAGCTGAGCTGCTCCGACCAATAGAGGAAGGAATCGGATTTGAGCGGAAGTCGGATCTGCTCCCCGTTCAGCGCTTGGCTATATGCCTGCTCCAGATCCTCGAACAAGATGCGCCAAGAGACGCCGTCTATGATGAGATGATGGGCGATCAGCAGCAAATGATCGCCGCTCGCTGTCCGGTAGTGAGCGGTCAGGAACAGTGGGCCTTCTGACAAATTGATCGAGCTTTGAAGCTGCTCCGCATGCCTAGCAAGTGCCGAGCGATCATCCGCCTCGCCGGATAAATCCATATACACGTATGTATGCGTACCCTCTTCCTCTAGTCCCCGGTTGAAGGGAATATAGGAGCCATCTCCACTCTGGCGGAACACGAAGCGCAGCGCATCATGATGACGGACGATCGCATCAACGGCAGATCGGATCGCTTTCTCCTCGAACCGTCCCGGCGTGTACAGCATGACCGATTGATTCCAGTGATGGGCATCGGTAAATTGCTGTTTAAAGAACCAGTGCTGAATTGCGGTAAGCCCGGCTTCTCCTGTTACAGCGCCTTGCTCAATGCTCCTAGTGACAGCCTTTAGCCGCGGAGCAAGCTCACCGATTGTCGGATACTGGAATAAATCTTTAATCTCTAGCTTCAAACCATGTGCACCGAGTCTAGCAGCTACTTGGATCGCTTTAATAGAGTCGCCGCCGAGCGCAAAGAAATGCTCGGCCGAGCCAATATGTTTAGCGCCAAGCACACTTTGCCAAATGTCTGCAAGCAGCTGCTCGCGAATCGACTCCGGTGCGATATAAGCACTGCCGGTAGAGATGCTCAGGTCCGGTTCAGGGAGCGCTTGCCGGTCAATTTTGCCATTCGAGGTTAAAGGAATTTTGTCCAGCTGGACAAAATAGGCCGGGACCATGTAATCGGGCAGCGATTCTTTCGTGAATTGACGCAGCTGGGTAACGGTCAGCTCTTCCTCGGCAACGATATAGGCACACAGTGCTTTGCTGCCGTCCTTCTGGTCACGTGCAATGACGGTTGTTTCTTTAACTTTGATATGATTAAGAAGCACGGTCTCAATCTCGCCCAGCTCGATCCGATGACCGCGGATTTTAACCTGATGGTCGATGCGCCCAAGATACTCCATCTCGCCGTTAGCCAATCTGCGTACCAGATCGCCAGTCCTGTACAGCCTCTCGTCGGCATTGTATGGGTTCGGCACGAACCGTTCCCGCGACAGCTCCTCACGGTTCAAATAGCCTCTCGCCACGCCATCTCCGCCAACGTACAGCTCGCCGTTAACCCCAATGGGAACAAGCCTCTGCCTGGAATCGAAAACATAGCAGGTAAGCGTAGCAATCGGCTTGCCGATATTGCTTACATTTGTCGCTATCTCATGATCCGTTATCACTTTGTATGTGACATGCACGGTCGTTTCGGTGATGCCGTACATATTGATCAGCTTTGCGGCAGGATACAGGTCGCGGTATGGGCGAAGCATAGCCGGATTCAAAGCTTCACCGCCAAAAATGACGTAACGTACCGCTAAGTCATGTTCCTGCTGACGCACTTCTTCTTGAATCAAGGCATAGAAAGCAGTTGGCGTTTGGTTCAGCACCGTTACCTTCTTCTTCCTCAGCAGCTCAGCAAACTGCTGCGGGTTTTGCGCGGTATGGCGCGGAACAACGACAACATGGCCGCCGTACAGCAAAGCGCCGTACATTTCCCATACCGAGAAATCGAAGCAGTACGAGTGGAACATCGTCCATACGTCCCGCTCATTAAAATCAAACGCAAGCCGATTGTTCGTTAACAGCCTTACCACATTCCGATGGGTGATCATAACGCCCTTCGGCTGGCCGGTCGTTCCGGACGTATAGATGATATAGGCTAAGTCCTGCGGCTCATTGATTGCTTCCAAATCACCCTCGTCTCCCGTGAAGGTTGAGCCGTTCTGGAGATCGAAGACGATGCAGGCTTCGCCGTTAGCCTGATGGAGACAAGAGGTTTGCGTAAGCAGCGCCTTCGGCTTGCTGTCTTTCAAAATGTACTGAATCCGCTCCTCAGGATAAGCGGGATCAATCGGCACATACGCGCCCCCCGCCTTCAGAACCGCGAGCATAGCAACGATAATGTCGGTCGTGCGGTCCATAAGAATCGCTACTAGATTGTCACGCCCAACTCCCGCTTCATCTCGAAGCCGCCTTGCCAGCCTATTCGCTCGAGCGTTCAGCTCGCGATAGGTTAGCTGCCGCTCATCATCCGAGACCGCAATAAGCGCGTCATGAATAGCTGCCTGCTGTTCAAATAACGAAGTTATCGTAGCCTCACGCGAGTAGCTTGCCGCGGTGTCGTTAAACCCGTACAGCAATTGCTCGATTTCACTGCTGTTTAACACATCCAGCTCAGCTAATGACTTCTCTGGATGAGCGGCAATCGCATGAAGCAGCTCGATATAATGATTGCCAAGCCGATTCGCTGTCTCTGGGCGGAATAAAGCTGTTGCATATTCAATGCTGAACTGAAGCGAATCCTCCTGCTCGATCACGCCAAAGGTCAGGTCGAACTTGGCGATATCATTGGATTGCGGGTAGGATGTCAGCTTCAAGCCTTCCAGCTGCAGATCAGCCGAATCCATGTTTTGCATAAGAAACATCGTATCGAACAGCGGATTGCGGCTCATGCTGCGCGGAATGCCCAATTTTTGCAGCAGCTCCTCAAATGGATAGTCCTGATGCTCGAACGCTTCAAGACAATGCCGTTTAACCTCGGCAACATAATTTTGGAAAGAAAGCTCCGGCTTAGGTCTTGTTCGGAGCGCAAGCGTACCTACGAACAGCCCGGTCATTTCCCGCAGCTCATCATGAGCGCGGCCGGCTGTCGGCGTTCCAACGACAAAATCCTCCTGGCCGGTGTACTTATTGAGCAGCACATTATAAGCTGCGAACAGCACCATAAACAGCGTTGCGCCTTGAGCTGTAGCCAATTCACGCAGCGAAGCAAATAGCTCCTTATTGGCCGTGAACTCATATCGCTTACCTGCAAAATCCCGTACGAGCGGACGCGAGTAGTCAGAAGGGAAATCGAACGCAGGCACGCCGCTTGAGAATTGCTCCAGCCAGAAAGCCTCCTGCTTCTTCAGCCGCTCCGCGTTCACATCGCCCTGCTGCCAGACAGCATAATCCTTGTACTGAATGCGAAGTTCCGGCAGCTGTTCACCCCGATATAATGCGGCCATATCCTGAATTAGATGACCAACTGTAATCCCATCGGCAATAATATGGTGCACATCGAGCAGCAGCAGATGGCGTTCTTCCTCCAAACGAACGAGGCGAGCCCGCATAAGCGGAGCTTGCGTCAAATCGAAGGGGCGTACGAAATCGCGCATGATTTGTTCAGCCTGCAGCGTATCGGATGCTTCGAAAACCTCAAGCTCAACCGCAGCCGTTGCGTGAATGCGCTGAACGGGCTCCTCCTCCTGCAGCTCGAACGTGGTCCGTAGCGGCTCATGCCGCTCGATCAATTTCTGAAGGGCATCTGCAAGCTTTTCCTGATCAACAATCCCTTCCATAAGCAAAGCATCGGGCATATTGTAAGCCGTGCCGACGTTCTCAAACTGGTTGATTACAAACATTCTTCTCTGCGCCGATGTTAACGGATAGACTTCTCTTGGCTCTGCCGGTACAATGGCGACAAATGTTCCTTCCTCCTGATTCTCTCCTTCAATGAAGCGGGCAATGCCGCGGATCGTCGGACGATCAAACAGCTCTTTCAGAGGAATGTCTGTCTGCAGCTCCTTCTGAAGCCTGGCCGCCAACAGCATCGCTTTGAGCGAATGCCCCCCAAGCTCAAAAAAATCTTCCGTTACGCCGATCTTCTCTACTTGCAAAATTTGTTCCCAAATCGGCTGAAGCTGCGCCTCAAGCAGCGTTTCAGGCGCTATGTATTCACGGTTCCCTGCCAAGCCTGCATCCGGAATCGGAAGCGCCTTGCGGTCGAGCTTGCCGTTCGCTGTGTATGGCAAGCGCTCAAGCCGAATGAAGGCTGCCGGATTCATGTAGGATGGCAGCTGGGTTCCAAGCATCCTTCTTAATGACGCTTCATCCCAATCGGAACCTTCTTCCAGCGTTACATAGGCGCAAAGCTGCTTCGAGCCGGAACCGTCCTGCACAGCTAGCACTGCTGCATCCTTAATAGCCGCCTGCTTGCGAAGCGCGGCTTCGATTTCTCCCAACTCGATCCGATAGCCGCGAATTTTCACTTGATGATCGATCCGCTCTACGAATTCAAGCTGGCCATCCTCCGTCCATCGCGCTAGATCGCCCGTAAGGTAAAGCAAGCCAGCACCTTCATCGAATGGATGCGGCACAAAATGCTCCTTCGTCAGCTCAGGCTGATTCAAATATCCGCGAGCCAGCCCCTCGCCAGCAACACATAGCTCGCCCACTGCGCCGATTGGCTGAAGCTGCCTGTCGCTACCAACAATCCATACCTGTGTATTGGCAATTGGAGTGCCAATCGTTATCCGTTTACCGTCCTGGGCATCACGCAAGCATGTCGTTATAACGCTGTTTTCGGTCGGCCCGTATTCATTAACCAATTCAAGCGCCGGATTTACGCTCCTTGCACGGCTAACGGCATCCTCCGTAACCTTCTCTCCTCCGAGTGTCACCGCTTTGAGCGATAAAGCTTCCTCTTGCGTTATAACATCAAGAATGGCCAGGAACATGGCTGGCACTGTGCTGAAATGAGTAATTTGTCCCGCCGCAATAAGCTTTTTCAGCGCAAGCGGGTCCTTGCTCTCCGCAGCTTTCGCCAAGTGAACGGACGAGCCTGCAATGAGCGGCGCGAAGAACGTACTAACGAACGCGTCGAATGCAAACGACAAGAAGACTAGCGTGCGATCCTCCGTGCTAAATTGGTACTCCTCTTTCCGCCAAAGCAGCGTATTCGATATGCTGCGATGCTCGATCATAACCCCTTTAGGCATGCCTGTCGTGCCGGACGTGTAAATGATATAAGCCAAATCGTTCGGCTTGACCTGAACCTCCAAATTGGAGGTATCCTCCGCGTAGCCGTTTATATCGCTAATATCAACAACATTTGTGCCAAAGCTTTCTGCAAGCTGGGCATAGTGAGGATCGGATAGAACACAGCAGGCTTCGCTGTCCTCCAGCATATAGCGGATGCGATCTGCTGGAAGCGCGGGATCGATTGGCAAGTAAGCTGCTCCCGCTTTAAGCACAGCGAGCAGCGCAACCGCCATATCCGGTGAAGGCTCTGCCATAACAGCTATGACGCGGCCTGCAGCGCCATTGTCATATAGCGTCCGGGCTAGGCGATTAGCTTCGACGTTCAATTCCCGGTAGGTTAGCTCTACACCGGCTCCAAGCACAGCGGTTTGATCCGGCGTGCGTGTTACCTGCTTCTCAAACAAAGCATGAACGAGCTTCGGTTCCTCATACACCCTCTTCGTCGCGTTAAAATGTTCGGACAATTGCCGTTTTTCTTCCGCTGCAACCACTTCGAGCGCGCTCAGCTCGACTGCCGGGTTATCCAATATTTGCGCTATGATGCTGCGCAAATGACCTTCTGCCCGATGGATAACTGAGCTCTCAAACCTGTTCTGGTTGTAGCTGAATTTGATAGAAAGCTCCTCGGAAGGAGATACAACGACATTCAAATCATAATTCGTTTGTTCAAACACGCGGTCAACCTGTGTTTGGAAGCCGATCGCCTCCTCGGCCTTCCCGCCTTCAACATCCTTGCCTAGCGGATAATTTTCGAATATCAAAATATGATCGAGCAGCGCCTGCTTCAGCTCCGATTGATTTTGCACCTCGTAAAGCGGCAGGTAGCTATGTGCTTCCATCTCGACCGCTTCTGCTTGTATGTTCGTCAGCAGCTGCGCAAAGGTAAGGCCGTCAAAACTGCGAACGCGAACCGGCACCGTATTTATGAACAATCCGACCATCTGCTCGATTCCCGGCACATCCGAGGGGCGCCCCGATACGACCGAGCCAAACACAACGTCACGCGTCCTATTGTATTTGCTGAGAAGCACCGCCCAAACGGCTTGAAAAAAGCTGTTAAGCGTCGCTCCGCAGCCTCTTGCCATTCGGGTAAGGAGCAGCGTTGTTTCGGCGTTAATGACAAATTCATGCTGACCCTGGCGATATTCGTCCGCCTGGCCGCTAAGCTGCCTTTGCGGCAAAGACGTTTGCTCTTCAAAGCCTTCAAGCGCTTTTTTCCAATAGACGAGAGATTGCTCTTTGCTTCTATTTTCAAGCCATTTGATGTAATCGCCGTATGGATAAATGATGCTTTGAGGAATCGCGCTGCCCGTACGCTTAGCTGCATAAATTTGAAACAACCGCTGTATGACAACGCCAAAGCCCCAGCCGTCCATCAAAATATGATGATGGCTCCACATTAATCGATATGTATGCTCAGTAGTGCGGAACAAAGCAACTCGAAGCAGCACATCCTTCGATAGCTGAAAACCGCGACTTCGGTTTGCCTCGTTATAGCACTCGATATACTTGCCCTGCTCCGTTTCCTCTAGATGGCGGAGATCCTCATAATGCAGCTTCGTGCTCCGCTCATGGAAGACAACCTGCCGAGGCCGCGGCAAATTTTGATGGACAAATACTGTACGCAGGATGTCAAATTCCTTCATGATGCTGTTTAAGCACTGCTCGAACAGCTCCGGGTCCACGCTGCCTAGCAGCGAAGCTTCCATTAAAGTGAAATAAGCGCTGGACTTGCTGTTTATGATCGAGTGGAACAACATTCCCTCCTGCATCGGAGTAAGGGGGTACACCTTCTGAATCGCATTTGCTTTCGTCATTATTCACCTCGCGTGAAGTTGGCTTATTCGCTTTAACCGTCTTTTCCATTCCGGAAGACAGCCGGTTGTCCCCCAGCAAATCGATGTCTGCTGGAGGATTCGCGGCTTCGGATTACCATTCAATAGATTCTAAAATACTGTCAAGATCCTCAAGCGTCAGCTCGTCATCGCCTAGATCGCTAGGCGTGATCTCCTGCGTTTCTCGGCTTGCACAATGTTCAATAATTTCGAGCAAACGACTCATGAGCAGATCGATCAATCCAGCAGCTGTTTCAGGCTCGTACTCTCCAGCGCTGTAGTGTAGCTCCAGCTTAAGCTTGCCTTCATATACAAGTCCCGTCACATCGAGCGAGACCGTACGCTCCGACTCCATGCTGAACGGCAAGCCGGTATCATAAGGGGATGTCTTCATACTGCTGCCGCCTTCGGAATTTACATCGAACTGTCCCAAATAATTGAAGGAAATTTCCGGCTTCCGTTCAACGAGCTGCGATTGATCATACATATACTTCAAAATGCCGTGTCCCAGTCCTTTGTTTGGCACTTTACGAAGCGTTTCTTTCGTCAGCTTAATGAGATAGCCCAAATCATCTTCATGCTTCGCATCGAGGATGACGGGGTACTGCGATGTAAACCAGCCGACTGTACGCGTAATGTCCAGCTTCTCGGTAAACGCCTCGCGTCCATGCCCTTCCAAATTGACCGCGAACGCATCTCCCTTGCTCCAGTCCTTCAATGCCAAGGCGAGTGCAGCCATTAGCAGATCATTGATCTCCGTTCTATATGCAACATGTGCGCCCTTCAATAGCTGTCCAGTTGCCTCCTGCGTCAGCTCCCTGCCAACGCTGCGCATATGCTTCACGCGATTGTCGGCCGATAGCCTATCCTTGGGCAGCTTTGCAACAGCCGTTTGTCCAAGCTTGCTCCAATAGGACGCTTCGCTCCGAAGCCGTTCGCTGCCAGCGTAAATTTCAAGCTGTTCAGCCCAATAACGGTAGGAGTCAGTTTTGTCCGGGAATACGATTTCCTGTCCTTGCTCGGCTTGCCTGTAGGCTTCCTCTATGTCCTCGAACAAAATACGCCAGGACACACCGTCAACGACTAAATGATGGATAGCGATCAACAGATGGTCACCATCATCGGTACGGAACAGGCCGAGCTTAACGAGCGGTCCGTCCGTCAGATTCATGCTGCTCTGAATCCGGTTCGCAGCTTGCAATAGCGCTAATTGAATTTGCTCCTTCGTCCGGCCTCGAAGATCGAATGTCTCCAGCGTAAAATGCTCGCCTTCCGTGCCTGCGTTATGCTGCTTCACTGTTCCGCTGCCGTCGTCGATGGCAAATCGCAATCGCAGAGCGTCATGATGCTGCGTCAGCCTTACGAACACCTGATGAAGCATATTAGCATCAAATCCTTCAGGCCTATAAATCAGCTCCGCTTGATTCCAGTAATGCTGATCGGTAAAGCTGTTTTCAAAAAACCAATGCTGAATCGGAGTTAATGGCACCTCGCCTTCAATTGCCGCCTGCGAGATCACTCGATCTGTCAGCATCAGACGTTGACTCAGCTCTGCAATGGTCGGATAGCGGAACAGGTCGCGTACCTCGAAACGCAAACCATGCTTGTTCAATCTTGCCGCAGCCTGAATCGCTTTAATGGAATCTCCGCCTAACTGGAAGAAGTGATCCTGCGTACCTACGCGGTCAACGCCAAGCACCTCCTGCCAAATCTCGGCTAAGATTTGCTCTTTCTCACTTTCTGGCGCCTGATAAGAATCAGCTGTACCGCCTGCGCGATCAGGATCAGGCAAAGCACGGCGATCTACCTTGCCGTTCGGAGTAACCGGAAGACGATCAAGCTGAACGATAAAGGATGGCAGCATGTAATCTGGAAGCAGCTGGGACAGCTCGTCTCGTATTGCGGCTTGCCCCACTTCCGAATCCGCCGTTACATAAGCGATTAAATACTTGCTGCTGCCATGATCGTCTCGAGCTACCACTACCGCTTCCTTCAAATAGCTCAGCTGCAGCAGACCTCCCTCGATTTCACCAAGCTCTATTCGGTAGCCTCGAATCTTAACCTGATCGTCTATTCTTCCGATATAGTCAATTCTGCCGTCAGGGAGCCAGCGTGCCGCATCACCCGTACGGTACAAGCGCGCATGAGGCTGATCGGCGTAGGCATCAACGGTAAAGCGCTCTTCTGTCATTTCCGGCAAGCGAACGTAGCCGCGTGCTAGTCCATCGCCAGCAATGCAGAGCTCGCCAATCGCCCCGATTGGTGCGATTTGACCGTCCGCACCGAGGATGCGAATGCGGGTGCCGGAGATTGGCCGGCCTATAGTGATCGGGCTTCCCGGCTGCAAATCTCGTTCGATGGTGGCGACGACGCTGCTTTCCGTAGGACCGTATTCATTGATCAGCTCAATCCGGTCGTTAATGGATTTGCTAAGCGAAATGACCTTGTCAGTCACTCGCTCGCCAGCCAGCGTAACGATGCGTATTGTTGCCGCTTCCTCCGGACTTAAGCACTCAAGCACCGCTGCGTACAAGCTCGGAACACTGATGAAATGAGTGACGCCATGCTCCACAATCTTATTCTTGATCGCTACAGGGTCTTTCGCTTCATCTTCGCTTAACAATACGACAGTTGAACCAGATACAATCGGCGTAAAAAAGCTCGTAATAAAACCGTCAAAAGCAAAGGAGAACAGCTGCAATACATGATCTGCTGCCGTTAAGCCGTACGCCATGCTGCGCCACCAGATATTGCCGGTAATGCTCCGATGCTCGATCATGACACCCTTCGGCTTGCCGGTCGTTCCTGACGTGTAGATGATATAAGCTAGATCGCCTGCATGGCTGCCAGAGATCAGATTGGACCCGTCATCCGAATATAGCGTCTCATCGTATAGATCCAGCCATACAGCTGAGTTATCATTAGCTAATGCTGGAATAAAAGCGGCTTCGGACAATACGAAAGCGGCATCGCTGTTCTCCAGCATGAAAGCGATACGCTCTGCCGGATAGGCAGGATCAATCGGCATATATGCGCCGCCCGCCTTCAACACCGCAAGTATGCCGACAATCATCTCAAATGAACGATTGACCATTATGCCGACGACCGATTCCGGCCCAATTCCGCGCTCGTGCAGCGTCCGGGCTAATCGGTTTGCCCGCGAGTTCAGCTCCCCGTAGGTCATCCGTTCCGATCCGAGCGACAGCGCAGTTTGGCTTGGCGCCGACTCCACTTGAAGCTCGAACAGCCCGTGAAGCGTATCTGCCGGAGAATGTATCGATTCGGCAGCGTTAAATTCGACAAGTATCCGCTCCTTCTCAGCGTCACCTTGCATATCGATCTGCGCGAGCGTGCTGCTCGGGTTCCGCGTTATTTCGCGAAGCGTTTGAACGAAATGGTTAGCCATCCTCGCTATCGTTTCTGTGCGGAACAACGAAGTGCCATATTCCCAGCTGAGCGAGAGCCCATCTTTTTCCTCCACGGCGGCAAGCGCCAGGTCGAACTTTGAGATTTTATTCTCATATGCATACGGCTCGATCGTCATTTCCTCGATTTCAAGCGTTTCACGATCCATGTTTTGCAAAATAAAGACCGTATCGAATAGCGGATTTCGGCTTAGATCGCGATAAGGCTGCAATTTCTCCACCATCGATTCGAACGGGTAATCCTGGTTCTCGTATGCTTCATAGGCATTCTGCTTCACTTCGTTTAGGAACTGAAGGAACGTCTTCCCGCTTTCCGGCCGATTGCGCATCGGGAGCGTGCTTACGAACATCCCGATTAAACCTTCCGTATCGCCATGCGTTCTGCCGGCAACCGGAGTTCCCACGACAATGTCGTTTTGATTCGTATACTTCGCCAAAAATACGTTATAAGCGGCCAAAAGGACCATAAACAGCGTCGTTCCCGTAGCTGACGCCAGCTCCTTCAGCTCGTTCAGCAATGTTTCATCCGTCTCAAAATCGTAATAGTCGCCTTCCAAGCTGCGTACAGCCGGTCTTGGGAAATCGGTAGACAGCTCCAGCACCGGAATTTCATCACCGAAGCGGTCCAGCCAATAGGCTTCCTGCTTGCGCATCACACCAGCTTCGAACAGGCCGTGCTGCCAGACCGCAAAGTCTTTATACTGGACCTTTAGCTCCGCTAGCTCATTACCGCGATAAAGCTGAGTAAACTCATAAATAAGCACATTCATGGAAATCCCGTCGGATATAATATGATGCGTATCGAACAGCAGCAAATGCTCATCCTCTTGAAGCTTAATAAGACCCACCCGCAGAAGCGGTGCCTTGCTGAGATCAAACGGCCTTACAAAAGACTCAATAAGCGATATCGCTTCCGCTTCCCCGGCTTCCATCCATTCCATATGCAGCTCGGCGTTCAAATGTACGATCTGTACGGGATCGGACTCGACTGTATGGAACGTCGTACGCAGCGATTCATGACGCTGCACAAGCTGCTGGAACGAGGCTTCCAGCCTGCTGCCGTTAAGCGGCCCATGCAGACGAAGCACTCCCGGCATGTTATAGCCGGTTCCCGGTCCTTCCAACTGATCCAGCACGTACAACCGTTTCTGAGCTGACGATAGCGGGTAATTTGCTCTCGGCTGTACAGGCTGAAGCGTTAGTTCCTCCGATGAGGCACTCTTCCGTATGAAATCGGCTATATCCCTAATCGCGACGCTCTCGAAAATAATGCGCAGCGGCACCTCTGCCTTGAACTCCCGGTACAACTGAGCGACGAGCTGCATCGCTTTCAACGATTGCCCGCCAATCATGAAGAAATGATCTGACATTCCGACCTTCTCAAGCTGCAGCAGCTCTTGAATCATCACTGCCAGCTTCTCCTCCAGCTCATCTGCCGGAGCTGCATAGTCAAGACTGCCTAGCTGCTCAAGATCAGGGGCAGGCAGCGCTCTCGTATCAAGCTTGCCGTTTGGAGTAAGCGGGAGCTGCGATAGCTGAATGAAATAGGAAGGAATCATGTAGCCTGGCAATTCCTGCGCCATATACGACCTGACGTCAAGAACTGCTAGCTCGTCGTCCGATACGATGTACGCGCATAAATATTTTTGACCGCCGTCATCGTCTCGGGCGATGACGACTGCTTCTTTTATCATTTTCAGCTTCAGCAGATTCGCTTCAATCTCACCGAGCTCAATCCGGTAGCCGCGAATTTTAACCTGATGATCCATTCTTCCGGCAAAATCAATCGTTCCGTCCTCAAGCCAACGCGCCATATCTCCTGTTCGGTAAATTCTTTCACCAATGGCAACGGAACTCGTCACAAACTTTGCAGCGGTCATTTCCGGCTCGTTCAAGTAGCCCCTCGCAAGACCGGTGCCGCCGATACATAGTTCGCCAAATACGCCGATCGGCTGCAATTGCATATGAGCGTCTACGATATAGACACGGGTATTTGCGATCGGACGGCCAATCGTGACCCGCTTGCTCGGATGAAGTCCGCTCTCAATCGTCGTGATGACGCTGTTTTCCGTTGGTCCGTACTCATTTAACAGATGCAGCTGATCATTCAAAGCGATGCTCTTCTCGATCAGGCTGATTGGGACGTTCTCTCCTCCAAGCGTGACCGCCTTAAGGAGCGCGGCTTCCTTATCGCTTAGCAGATCGAGCAGCGCCGCGTATAAGCTTGGCACGGTGCTGAAATGAGTGATTCTATGGCTCGTTATGCAGCCTTTCAATGCAAGCGGGTCCTTCGCTTCCTCGTCTCTTGCGATAACGGAGGTTCCGCCAGCAGCCATAGGAGCAAAGAAGCTGGCTGCAAAAGCATCGAATGCATAAGAAAGCAGCTGCAGAACACGGTCGCCAGAGCTAAAGCGGTATTCTTCTGTCCGCCAAGCAATCGTATTCACGATGCTGCGGTGCTCGATCATGACCCCTTTTGGACGTCCGGTTGTTCCGGAAGTGTAAATCACATAGGCCAAATCATCCGGTCTGTTCACCGGCTTAAGATTCGAATCGTCAACACTATAGGAATTGGCGTCAAGCAAATCGATCGTTATTCCCTGATATGGGATGCCGCTCGGAAGCGCTCCTTGCGTCAGCAGCAGGCTTGAGCCGCTGTCCTCCAGCATGTAGCGAATTCGGTCCAGCGGATAGTCCGGATCAATCGGCACATAGGCCGCTCCAGACTTCAGCACCGCAAGGATGGCGACAGTCATTTCTACTGATCGATTTGCTAGAATAGCAACCGTACGATCTGGACCCGCTCCTCTGGTGCGAAGCGAGCGAGCAAGCTGATTCGCCCTCCCGTTCCATTCCTGGTAGGTCAAGCGTTCATTGCCGACAATGATGGCGGGAAGCTCCGAAGACCTTGTCACTTGCGCTTCCACTAACTCATGCAATAGCTTTGCATCTGCATCAAAGGCGGTCGCCGTATCATTGAATTCATGGATCAAACGATGCTCCTCATCCTCGGAAAGCAGCCTCAGCTCGCTTACCTTCCTATCCGGCTGCAGCATAGCCGATCGAATCAGCTCTATCAAATGTTCCGACATCCGCTCTATCGTGCTTGGACTAAACAGCTTTGAGCTGTATTCAAGCACGAACGCAACATCGTCCTGCGTCTCCGTCGCCTCCAGCGTCAGGTCGAACTTCGTCATGGTCTCCTTCGCTTCGAAAGGCAGAAGCTTAATATCCTCCAGCTGAAAACGCTGTTCATCCGTGTTCTGCAAAATAAACATCGTATTAAAGACAGGATTACGGCTTAAATCTCGTTTTACCTCAAGCTTCTCAACCAACTGGTCAAACGGATAGTCCTGATGCTCATAAGCCTGAAGCATGCGGGCTTTTACGTTCATGAGTAAATCCCGGAACGTAAGCTCCGAATCGATCTCTGTCCGCAGAGCGAGAGTACCGACAAACATGCCTACCATTCCATCCAGATCCGCGTGCGAACGGCCAGCTGTCGCCGTGCCCACGATGAGGTCGGATTGTCCGCTGTATTTGGCAAGAAGCACATTGTATGCCGTAAACAGCACCATATACAGCGTTGTTCCCGTTTCTGCTGCGAGGCGGCTCATCTCTTCCCGAAGCTGCTTGCCTGAGCCGAAAGCTACACGCGAGCCTTCGAAGCTCTGTTTTGCAGGGCGAGCATAATCCGTCGGAAGCTCCAAAACAGGCAGCTCGCCTGACAACGACTCCAGCCAATAAGATTCCTGCTCGCCTAAAAATTCAGCCGTGAATTGACGATTTTGCCAAGCGGCGAAATCCTTATACTGAAGCTTCAGCTCCGGCAGCTCCTCACCGCCGTACAAGGCTGCAAACTCGCTTAAAATAATTCCCATCGACACGCCGTCAGACACAATATGATGCACATCGAAGAGGAATAGATGGCGATCCTCGGACAGCTTTACTAGGCCTGTTCGCATTAGAGGTGCAAGGCCAAGATCGAACGGCCGTACGAAATCAGCCGTTAACCGTTCCAGCTCATCCTCGGATGCATGCAGCGCTTCCGAGAACTCAACGTGGAATTCAACATCTGGATGCACCTGCTGGAACGCTTTTCCGCTCTGCATATGGAAGGATGTTCGCAGCGATTCATGGCGGCGAATGAGCTTCCTGAGCGCTTCTTCTACTCGAGCTGGCTCGATGCTGCCTTCCATAATCATCGCATCCGGCATATTGTAGCTGGTGCCCGTTCCTTCGATTTGGTTCAGGATGAACATGCGCTTCTGAACGGACGATAGCTCATAGGATTCTTGAAGCTCAATCGGCTCGATTGCGGTGAATCGTGGGCCAGAGCTCTCTTTAGCAGCATCGATGTACTTGCTCATCAGCGCTGTCGTCGGCGCTTCAAATACGATTCGGAGCGGCATGGCAATACCGAAAGCTTTATGAATATGCGAGACTAGCGTCATCGCTTTAAGAGAATGTCCGCCGATTTGGAAGAAATCATCGTTCACACCGATATCAGCCGTGCCAAGAACAAGCTCCATCACCTCGATAAGCAGCTTCTCAGTTGCAGTGGATGGCGCAGCATATTCCGTCGATTTAAGCTGGTTCCCAGCTCTACCCGGCAACGCCTTGCGGTCGATTTTACCGTTTGGAGTGAGCGGCATTCTCTCGAGCAGAACAACCTGTGACGGTACCATGTATACCGGCAGCTCTGCGATTAAATGGGCCTGAAGCTCATTAAGCGTCGGCTCACTTGTACTCACGATATAAGCACATAAATATTTTTGTTTATAAGCGTCCTCATGAGCCATAACGACAGCCTCGCGAATATCAGGATGCTTCAGCAAGCAAGCTTCGATTTCTCCCAGCTCGATCCTGTATCCGCGCACCTTGACCTGATGGTCATCACGTCCAAGAAACATCAGATTGCCGTCAGGCATCCAGTTAGCTAAGTCACCTGTTCGATACAGCCTGCCTCCCGGCACATACGGATTATCTACAAATTTCTCCGCAGTCAAATCCTCGCGTCCAAAATACCCGCGCGCTACACCAGCGCCGCCGATGTAAAGCTCTCCAGCCACACCGACCGGAAGCAGCTTCATAGCAGAATCAAGTACGTAATAGGACATGTTCGGAAGCGGCTTGCCGATCGGCGTATTTCCGGCTGTCGGCACCTTGTGAAGCGGCTCCTCGTAATAGCTAGAATCAATAGCCGCTTCCGTCACGCCATAGCTGTTGATGATGCGCATCTGGCTGCCATAACGGGTTAACAGCTTATGGAATTCTACGATTGGGCAGCTATCCGCCCCTAGGATAAGCAGCTTGAGAAAGCTGACATCCAGGCCATTCTCATAGATATGCTGCATCAATGGAGCGATTAACGCCGGCGTCGATTCGAAAATATTGACCTCATGCTCGCGAATCAGCTCATAGAGAGAGGCTGGGTCAAGCTTTATATCATTCGGACAAATGATAAGCTGACCGCCGCTCAGCAGTGCGCGTGCCATATCACCTGCGAACACGTCAAACGAGAAGCTCGCCATTTGCAAAAGCCTTACCGGGAACTGCTCAAGCTCATACTTTTCCTTCCAGGCTAACGCGACGTTCATATATTGACGATGCTCGATCATAACCCCCTTCGGCTTGCCTGTCGTTCCGGAGGTGTAGATGATATAAGCCAAGTGCTCCGGAGCCGCCACATTGACCAAATCCGAGTCGTCTCCGCCGGCTTCCTCCATCTCCTCCATTATGAGAACATCTCCCGACAACTGGGCGGCCCCTCTCAAGCCGAGCTGAGTGATCACAATCCCCGCTTTGCTGTCCTGAAGAAGATATTCGATTCGATCCTTCGGGTACTCCGGATCGATAGGAAGGTACGCTCCTCCGGCCTTCATAACGCCCAGCGCCGCGACGATCATATCAACAGAACGGTCGACCATAACGCCAACGATGCTTTCCGGTCCAACGCCTCTTCCGCGCAGCACACGTGCAACACGATTGGCGCGCGCATTTAACTCCAGATACGTCAGCGATATTCCAACTGCCGTAACAGCCGTAAGCTCAGGCGTCAGCTTCGCTTGCACCGCAAATTGTTCATGGAAAGTCAGGTTTGTCGGATAATTCCGCTGCGTATCATTAAAATCCAGCAGCAAATGCTGTTTTTCCTCCATGGACAAGTAGTCAATGTCATCTATGCGTACGTGTGGATTTGCAGCTGCTGCCTGCACAAGCGCTATATAATGCCCAGCTGCGCGTTCTATCGTTTCCCTATTAAACAGCTTTGTGCTGTATTCCCACTCTAAATGAAGCGTATTTGAGTTCTCGACCGCATCCAGCGATAAATCAAATTTGGATGTAGGGTTGTCCATTTCATAAGGAACGAAGGTCAGCTCATTAACCGCGAGCGCTTCCGTATCGCTCATTTGATGGCTGAACATCGTATCGAACAAAGGATTACGGCTGAAATCACGCTGCAGCTGCAGCTTGTCAACGAGCTCCTCGAACGGATATTCCTGATGCTCGAACGCTTCGAGGCTTACGCCTCTTACTTGCTCAAGCAGCTCCAAAAACGTCATGCCCGGCGTATGCTTGGAACGTATTGCTAATGTATTGACGAACATCCCGGCTAAATTCAGCACATCGACATGCGTTCGGCCGGCAACCGGCGTGCCGATCACGATATCCTTCTGGCCGGAATATTTGCTTAACAGGACGTGGTATGCCGCAAGCAAAATCATATACATCGTTGCTCCGGTATCCTTCGCAAGCCGCTGCAAGGCGCCTAGAAGCTCCCCTCCAGCATCAAAAGCAAATCGGTCGCCCTCAAAGCTTTGAACAGGCGGCCTTGCATAATCAGCCGGAAGCTGAAGAACTGGTATTTCGCCATCGGCAAATTGATTTAACCAATAGGTCTCTTGCCGCTCCAATATGTCGGAAGCGTACCTCTCCTGCTGCCAAACCGCAAAATCCTTGTATTGCACCTTCAGCTCCGAAAGCTCAGCGCCGCTGTACAGCTTCATGAATTCATCGACTAACAGACGAATCGTCTCCCCGTCTGAGACGATATGATGCATGTCAATGAGCATAATATGCTGTGAATCGGAAAGCTGCAGGAGCTCTACCCGCAATAGCGGCGCTTGATTAAGCTGGAACGGCCGTACAAATTGTTGAACGATTCCGTCTACCTCATGCTCCTTAACTTCCCTTATTGGCAGTTCGAGCTCCATTTCGTCATGGACCATTTGGAACGGTTCACCGTCGATGGTATGGAAAGAGGTTCGCAAAATTTCATGTCTTCGAACGATGCTGCGGAAAGCTTCCAGCCATCTCTTCTTATCAAGCGGCCCTTCAATTCGCAAAGCATCGGACATATGGTAGCTCGTACTGCCGCCGTCCTCGAATTGGCTAAGAATATAAAGACGCTTCTGCTCAGACGAAAGCGGATATAAAGACTGCTTCCTCGCTGCCGGAATGGCAGTATGGTCAGCCGCTTTCCCTACTACGCCTTGCGATTTCAATGCAAGGGCTAACCCTTCAATCGTCGGGGAAGCAAATAGCTCGCGCAGGGGAACATCCGCACCAAACCTGCTTGATACATGTGACAGCATGACCATCGCTTTCAAGGAATGACCGCCTAGCTCGAAGAAATGGTCCTTCACGCCAATCTGGTCGACGCCAAGCACGCTCTGCCAAATCTCGGCAAGCGTTCGCTCCGTTTCATTGCGCGGAGCCGTATATTCAGCCAAGAGCTGATCGCCACTCGGCGCAGGCAGAGCTTTACGGTCTATTTTCCCATTTGGCGTAAGCGGGAATTGCTCCACTTGAACAAAGAAGGAAGGAACCATATAGCCAGGCAAAGCCGACGCTGCATGCGCCTTTAGGTCAGCCGGCTCCAGCATCCGATCCGCGGTGAAATAAGCACATAAATATTTCTGACTGCGATGATCGCTCCGGTCCATAACGAGAACCTGCTTGACGGCTTCGTGCATGAGCAGTTGGGCCTCGACCTCACCGCACTCAATCCGGTGACCGCGAATTTTGACCTGATGGTCAATCCGTCCCATATATTCCAGACTTCCATCCGGAAGCCATCGTGCCAAGTCGCCCGTACGGTATAATCTGCTCTTCACTTCATGGAATGGGTCTTCCATAAAAACCTTTTCTGTCCGGATTGGATCATTCAAATAGCCGCGCCCTACTCCGATACCCGCAACACATAGCTCTCCCACCACTCCAATTGGCAGCAGGTTCAAACCCGAATCCGTCACGTACACCTTCATATTGCGTACCGGCTTGCCAATCGGCATAATGTCGGTCTCAGGCGCCATATCCAAAATATGCAGCGTAACGTCATCAGCAGCTTCGGTCGGACCATAAGCGTTGACAAGCTTAATATGCGGATACCGCTCGAACCATTGTCTGGCTGTTTGCGCTTTAGCCGCCTCACCCGTAATGATCAAATGCTTCAAAGCAGGCAGTTTTTCATCGATTTCCATCTCAAGCAGCGCTGACATAAAGGAAACGACCACTTCCAGTACGGTTACGCCGTCTTGCGCAACGGCCGATATAAAGGCTTTGGGCGTGGAGATCAGCTCATCCGGATAGATGACCGTTGTTCCGCCTATCGTGAGCGCCGTGACAAACTGCCATACCGAAATATCGAAGCAATGAGGCGCATTTTGCGCCATGACGCAGCCTTCCGTCATCCACAGCTCTTCGATCATCGCTTCTATGTGGTTAAACATCCCAGCATGCTCAAGCATCGCGCCTTTTGGCTTGCCTGTTGATCCGGAAGTGTATAAGACATATGCCAGCTGCTCCGGTTTAACTTCGAGGTCTACATTACTGCTCTCAAACGACGCAAGTGAATCCGCGACAGCATCCAGGCATACAAACGCCGGTCTCGACAAAACGGTTAATAGCTCATCGGTGCAAAATACCGACTCTGTCAAGATTACTTTAGCCCCAGCGTCTCCAATCATATCCGTGATCCGCTGCAGCGGATATGCAGGATCTACCGGCACATACGCCCCGCCTGCTTTCCAAATCGCTAATATGCACACGACCATCAGAGGCTTTCGATCCATAAAGATCGCTACGCGGTCGTCGCGGCCTACGCCCTTCTCAATCAGCAGACGAGCGAGCTGGTTTGCCTGCTGGTTCAATTCGGAATAAGTCAGCTTTGCCTCACCGAAGCGGACGGCAACTCGATCTGGGACGCGCAGCGCCTGCTCTTCGAACAAGGATATAGCTGTTGCCCCTTGGCGAGACGGCATTCCCGTAAAATTAAATAAATGAATAATTTGCGTTTTTTCGGCATCGGTCAACAAGTCAACATGACCTAGCTGAATATCAGGCTGCATAGCTATTGCTTTAACAATTTGAGCAAAATGGCCCGCAAATCGTTTCGCCGTTGATTCACGGAACAGCCGGGTGCAATATTCTACCGTAAACGCGATTTTCCCATTCCTTTCGAAGGCTTCCATCGAAATATCGAACTTGGAAATCTTCTCGTCAACGGACAAGCTCTCGAAAGAAATACCGTCCATCGCAAGCTTCACGGTTTCCACGTTATTGAGACTGAACATCGTATCAAAAATCGGGTTCCGGCTTAAATCCCTGCGAATCGCAAGCTTATCGAGCAGCTCTTCAAACGGATAATTTTGATGCTCGAAGGCTTCTAACGCACTTTCCTTCACTTGCTGCAAATACTGATTGAATGTCTGTTCCGCGCTAGGATAGCTCCGGATAGCAAGCGTATTAACGAACATGCCAATCATATTGTTCACATCGGCATGCGTCCGGTTCGCTACCGGAGTTCCGACGATGACATCTTCCGTTCCGCTGTATTTGAACAAAAGCAACTTGTAGGCGGCAAGCAGCAGCATATACAAAGTCGTTCCGCTCTCAGCGGTCAATTGATTCAGTCTCGCTGACAACTCAGCATCCAATTCGAAGGAGAAGCTATCTCCTTCAAAGCTTTGCACAGGCGGCCGCGTGTAATCGCAAGGCAATTCCAATACAGGCAGCTCACCCGACAGCGCTTCAAGCCAGTATCGTTCCTGATTGCTGTACTCCTCGGAATCTATCCAGCCTTGCTGCCACACTGCATAATCTTTGTATTGCAAGCGAGGTGTCGGCAGCTCTTCTCCGGCATATCCACGAATGAGCTCGTCGATGATAACAGCGACCGAAATACCATCTGAAACGATATGATGCATATCGACGAGCAGCAAATGCTTATCCTCAGACAGTGCAGCCAGGCATACTCGCAGGAGCGAGGGCTGTGTCAAGTCAAATGGACGAATGAAGCTCTCTACAGCCTGCGAAATATTCGCTTCCTCCACAGAGATGTAATGGATTGCGAAATTTACATTCTCATGTACCTGTTGAACCGGATTTCCATTTTCAAGACGGAAAGAGGTGCGAAGCGACTCATGCCTCCGGACGATTTCGGCAAAAGCATGCTCCAGCCGCACATGATTCAACTCTCCAGCAAGCAGCATAGCAGCAGGCAAATTATAAGCGGTTCCTGCCTGAGCCCCTTCCAGCCTATCCAAGACGAATAACCGTTTCTGTGCAGAGGAGAGCGGGTAATCATTCCGCCAAGGCGCTGACTCAATTGCGCGGAAGGCAGGATGCTCGTCTGTTTTCATCAGCACTTCCTGCTTAGCGGCTTCATCAATGTCGGCTGAAATTTCCGCAATTGTAGGTTGTTTAAAGATCGTACGCAGAGGTACTTTCACATTAAACTCTGCCAAAATACGTGCTGCCAGCATTGCAGCACTTAGGGAATGGCCTCCGCTATGGAAGAAATCGTCATGAACGCCTATCGATTCAGCGCCAAGCAGCTCCTTCCAAATCTCAGCAAGCTTCCCTTCCGTCGGTGTGCGCGGACCAACCTGATCCTCTCCTGCAGCAGCAGTTCTCTGCGGCGCAGGAAGCGCTGCGCGATCCAGCTTGCCATTGCTTGTCAGAGGCATCCGATCAAGCTGTATAAAAAAGGACGGAATCATATAGGACGGCAAATGATCGGAAAGGAACGCGCGAAGCTGAGTGTCGTTTGCTTGGCTGTCGGTTATATAGTAAGCGACTAATATTTTCTGGTTATGCGCATCGTTCGAGACCAACACAGCCGCTTCCTTAACATCCGGTACCTGCAATAAAACAGATTCGATTTCGCCCAGCTCAATTCGATAACCGCGAATTTTTACCTGATGATCGATCCGGCCAAGGTATTCCATCTCTCCGCTTGGCATCATGCGTGCCAAGTCGCCAGAACGGTAAATTCTCTCGCCAGGCACATGCGGATTCATCATAAAACGATCAGCCGTCAGCTCATCGCGGTTCAAATAACCGAGTGCTACTCCATCGCCGCCAACGTACAGCTCTCCGACCACGCCGATCGGTGCCAATTGCTTGTTCTTATCGAAAATATAAGCGGTCAACGTAGGAATCGGTTTCCCAATATTGCTTATATTTGCAGCTATTTCTGCATCTCCAATTTCCTTGTAGGTCACATGGACTGTCGTCTCTGTAATGCCGTACATATTGATCAGCTTCGTAGCCTTATATTTCTCGCGCCACGGACGCAGCATCGCGGGGCTTAACGCTTCGCCGCCGAAGATAACATAGCGTACGCAAAGCTCTTGGTCAGCCCGCTTCATTTCATCATGGATAAGCGCATAGAAAGCAGTTGGCGTCTGATTCAAAACGGTGACCCGCTCCTCACGAAGCAGCTCGGCGAATTCCGCCGAATTTTGTGCCACATGCTTAGGCACGATTACCGTTTTTCCCCCGAATAATAACGCACCATACATTTCCCACACCGAGAAGTCGAAGCAATACGAGTGGAACATAGTCCACACATCCGACGCGCCAAACTCAAATTGCAGCTGATCATGCACAAGCAGGCGCACGACGTTGCGATGCGTGATCATTACACCTTTAGGCAGACCTGTCGTACCCGACGTATAAATAATATAGAGAAGATCCTCTGGCTCGTTCACCAGCTGCAAGTTGCTCGTTTCTTCCGCATAGCAGGCATCATCCAGCAAATCGATAATCATTCCATCATATTCCGCTGCTAGGCCGATATGGATTGCTTCAGTGAGAAGCACTCTTGCTCCGCTGTCATGAAGCGTGAATTTGATACGGTCAGCAGGGTAAGCGGGATCAATCGGCACATACGCGCCCCCGGCTTTGATAATGGCAAGCAAGCCTACGATCATTTTCTCGGAGCGTTCAACTAAGACCGCTACTAAACTGTTCCGTGTCACTCCGCTCTCGCGCAGCGTGCGCGCCAGACGATTAGCCTGTTCGTTCAGCTCACGATAGGTAAGTGCCTGTCCATCGTATGCAACCGCAATATGGTCAGGCGTTTTTGCTGCCTGCTCCTCAAACAAGGCGACGACTGTTGCTGTTTGCGGATAAACCGCCGCTGCGGGATGAAGATCGTAGAGCAGCAGCTGCTTCTCTTCATGACTCATCATTTGGATGCTGCCAAGTGTGATATCAGGCGCAGACGTTACAGCTTTAAGCAGGTTCAAATAATGAACGGAAAGCCTGTCGATCGTTTCCTTCTTAAACAATTCAGTGCCGTATTGCAGCTTGAAGCGAATATGGTCAGGCTGCTCGGAGGCCTCCAATAACAAATCAAATTTGGCGACATCCTCATCCAGCTCATTCACCTTTAACCGCAATCCATCAACGTCCATGTCAACGATATCGTTATTCATATGAACGAACATCGTATCAAACAGCGGATTGCGGCTGCTGTCGCGCCCGAGCTCAAGCTTCTCAACAAGAGCGTCAAACGGATAATCCTGATGCTCATAAGCTTGAAACAGCGTTTCCTTCACTTCCTGCAAAAATTGCTGGAAAGATTTATTTTCCTCTGGAAACGCGCGTATGCCAAGCGTATTGACGAACATGCCGAATACGCTGTCCACCTCGGCAAGCGAGCGTCCTGCAATCGGGGTTCCTACAATAAGATCCTCTTGCCACGTGTACTTGAACAACAGGGCTTGATAGGCAGCGAGCATAACCATAAAGGTAGTCGTTCCCGTGTCAGACGCAAGCTTGCGAATGGCATCGCTCAAGGCCGTCTCTGCATAAAACCAAATTCGAGCGCCTGCGAAGCTTTGCACGATAGGCCTTGGATAATCAGTAGGAAAAGCAAGAACCGGCAATTCTCCCGACAGCTGCTTCAGCCAGTATGACTCATGGCCCTTAATGGTTTCGCTGCTCAGCATACGATTTTGCCAAGCTGAGAAATCCTTGTACTGTATTTCAAGCACAGGCAATCGAGCTCCGCTATAATAGGCTCCAAATTGCTGCAGAAACAGCTGTACGGATACGCCATCCGAAATAATGTGATGCATATCAACCAATAATGCATGCTGCTCCCAGCCGAGCTTCACCAGCAGGACTCGCAAAAGCGGCGCCTCATTCAAATCGAAGGGACGAATGAACTCCCGCGAGATCCGAGGCAATTGTTCGATGGAAGCTTCAATCATCGGCACTTCCAAATCCAGCTGCTTATGCACCTTCTGAAAAGGGACTCCATCCTTTGCGACAAAGGAGGTGCGCAGCGCTTCATGCCTTTGAACGAGCTGTCCAAGCGCTTCCTGTACTCGCGAAGCATTCAAAGGCCCTTCGATGGAGAGCATGCCCGGCAAGTTATAGGCTGTACTTCCTTCCTGTAATAAATGAAGCAAATACATTCGTTTTTGCGCGGAGGAAACCTCATACAATTGCTGCTCCGAAACCGGCTCAATCGCTTGCATGCGAATAGTGCCTGGCTGCTGCAAATAACGAGAAAGTCTGATCGCAAGTCCCTCAACAGTCGGTGCTTCAAACAATTCACGCAAAGGTAGCTCCACACGGGACTGCTTATAAAGATTAGCCATAATAACCATGGCCTTCAATGAGTCTCCGCCAAGCTCAAAAAAGTTGTCTCGGGCGCCTATACGGTCAATACCAAGCACATTTTGCCAAATCGTAGAAAGCAGCAGCTCTGCATCGTTCCTTGGACCGATATATTCGGCTGCTGTCCCGCCAAGCTCAGAAGCCGGCTCCGGCAGCGCTCGGCGATCAATTTTGCCATTGGCAGTAAGCGGGAAAGCTTCCAGCTGTACGAAATAGGAAGGAACCATATAGCCAGGCAGGTCCGACGAAATGAACTCCCTCAACTCTGATGAAGCAACCGGCCACATTCCAGTAAAATAAGCGCATAGATACTTATTGCCGTTCGAGTCGCTGCGATCCAGTACCAGCACTTCTTTAATCGCTTCATGCTGCATGAGACGGACCTCGATGTCGCCGCATTCGATCCGATGTCCGCGAATTTTGACTTGATGATCGATTCTTCCCATATATTCCAAATTCCCGTCCGGAAGCCACCTTGCCAAATCACCTGTTCGATACAGTCTTACGCCAGAACCGATTCGAAACGGATCCTCCAAAAACACTTTTGCCGTTCTCTCCGCATCGTTCAAATAGCCTCGTCCAACGCCTATCCCTGAAACGCAAAGCTCACCGATAACGCCGATGGGAAGCAAATTCATATGTCCATCAACGACATATACCTTTAAATTGCGGACAGGCTTTCCGATCGGCATAACATCACCGGTTGGCGCACTATCCATGATGTGGAGGGTAATATCATCACATGCCTCTGTCGGGCCATAGGCATTAATCAGCTTCACGTTCGGATACCGCTCAAACCATCGGCGGGCGAGGTCTGACTTCGCCGCTTCTCCGGTAACGAGCAGATTTTCCATTGCAGTGAGTCGAACCTCAAGCTCCATCTCTAATAGTGCTGACAAAAATGAAACGACCACTTCAAGCACAGTAACGCCGTCCTGCTCTACCTGCGCAATAAAAGCTCTTAGATTCAAAATCAGCTCATTCGGATAAATGACTGTAGTCCCGCCGAGCGTAAGTGCCGTTACAAACTGCCATACGGAGATATCGAAGCAATGCGGAGCATTCTGAGCCATGATGCATGTTTCATCCATGCCCAGCTCTTCCACCATCGCTTCAATGTGGTTAAGCATGCCGGCATGCTCCAGCATAGCTCCTTTTGGCTTTCCGGTTGAACCGGACGTATAGATGACATAAGCCAGCTGCTCGGGTATGATTTCAACCTCTGGATTTGTTATACCGAATGTTAGAAGCTCCGAATACGCATCATCCAGCAATAAAAAAGCATGTGTTGAAAGCTGCTCCTGCAGCACATCACTCGCAAATGCTGACTCTGTCAAAACGAAGCTCGCGCCCGAATCCGAGATCATGTCAATCATTCGCTGATTCGGATAAGCGGGATCGACGGGTACATAAGCGCCCCCAGCTTTCCAGACCGCCAAAATACATTCCACTATAAGAGGCTTGCGATCCATCAGGATGGCTACTCGATCATCGCGGGTAATGCCTTTGTTTATAAGCATCCGAGCCAAACGATTTGCTCGTTCGTTCAATTCACGGTAAGTCAGCTCGACTTCTCCGAACTTAACTGCGATTTGATTTGGAAGGCGTTCAGCCTGCTTCTCAAATAAAGCGATTGCCGTTAATCCTGGAGTCGATACAGCATCGGTGTTGTTAAACTGCTCTAAGATGAGCCGCTCATCTTCTGGCGGACAAATTTCTAATTTTCCAAGAGGTTTACTTGGGTTTGATACGGCATCATTGAGCAAACAAAGCATGTGCTGGCTTATATTCCGTATTTCTTCAGGAGCGAACATTTCTGTGCGATAATCGAATACCATCTGCAGCTCGCCCGTATCCCATCGATCCTTAACGGATACGAACAAGTCATTCAGCTCATGTCCGCAAAAGAGCTGCTCGGCCACATAGCTGATGCCGTCCTTTTCCTGCCAGCCCATTACGATGTATTCCAACGTCAGGCCAAACAATGAGCTTACATCGGGTTTTCGAGATTTAATATCGCTTAAGATCATGTTATAAGGATATTTCTGATGCCGAAGCACTCCTGTCTGCTCTTTCAGAACGCTGCGTGCGAAGGCGAGGAAATCGATCTCCGGCGAAAGCTGGGCACGAACCGGTGTCGTACTGACGAACATTCCAGGAAGCGCCTTTTCCTTCGCACTCGTCCGGTTGGCGAAGAAGGTACCAAGCACCAAATCCTCATGTCCCGTAATGCGATAGCAATATGTATAGAGCACGGATAAAAACAACGTTAATATACTTAAGTTATTCGTCTGGCAAAAAGCTCGAATTTGCCTCTCGAGCGCTGGAGGTATAACAACTACTTCCCGCTCAGCCTCTGTCCGAATGCTATAGCTGTCTGTTGGCTTCAAGGAAACAAATTCAGGCAACGTTGAGAACTTCTCGTTCCAAAATTGTTTGTCTTTGTTCCAGCGATCCGATTGCTTATATTCAAGCTCATTTGGAATATAAGACAGATAGGATGGACGGGAATCTTCCCTTATGGCCCTCCCGTTAACGAGATCGAGATACATGTCGATAATCTCGCTTATTGTAATTACCATGCCGTTGCCATCTGACAAAATATGATTCATCTTTATGAAAAAGCTGCCCTCATGCTCACCCGTGATCGCAATTGCAAAGAAGTAAAGCTCTGTTTCAAAAAAGGGCATTGGCAATCGCATTAAATCACTGGCCCATTGCTCCACATCAGCTTTAGCCTTTTGAGAAAAATCAACGATTTCCACTTCAAAGGGTGCATAATCTGCTACATACTGCGTCGGCTCATTGCCGGGATCATTAATCATTCGGAGTCTCATCGTATCGTGAAGACGGACATAATGATTGATAGCCCGTTTCATGAGCTCAGCATCATAGGGAAGCTCTGTTTTGAAGCTAATATTACCTCCGATGTTGGAGATGCTTGTTCCTGGGTAAAATCTTTCCGTGTACCAAATTCTTTTCTGAGCCTCGGTTAACGGATATGCATTTTCTGTATACATCTTATACCCCTCCATATCATACCTATCTCACTGGCACGCTAATAAAGCTGCTCTCTAAGACTTTGGCAGTCTGAAGAACGCTGCTGTTCAAGCTTTGCGCCAAATTCTCTTGCTCATTATGCAGAAAGAAATGATCGCCTTCGAACATTTTCAAATCAGCATGATGACTGGTATGTTCACGCCAAGCAGCCAGCGATTCAAAGCTGACAGCCAGATCATCCTTTCCCCCATAAGCAGTAATCGGGCAATTGACTGGCTTATCAACCGTGTACTTATATGTTTCACAAACCTCAAAGTCTGCCCTCAATCGAGGCAGTATAAGGTCCATCAACTCTTTATTTTGCAGCACGGCATCCGGGGTGCCATTTAAAAGCTTTAATTCATTTTTGAGTTCGTCATCTGGGAGTAGGTGAAGCTTCCTATATCGGTGTGTGAGATGAGGAGCAGATCGGCCTGAAACGAATAGGTGGTCGGGGGTTCTATTATTTTTTCTGCTTAAATGGCGGGCTGTTTCGAAAGCGATCAGCGCCCCCATGCTATGACCGAAAAAGGCGAACGGCTTATTAAGCAATGGTTGAATTTCTTCAGCTATCACGGCTACAAGCTGGTCTAGTGAATGGATAGGAGCTTCTAAGCCTCTGCTTTCTCTTCCTGGGAGCTGAACAGCACAAACTTCGATTTCCTTCGGAAAAAGCTTATGCCAATCGCGATAAACACTAGCGCCGCCACCTGCATAAGGAAAGCAAAATAAACGTAATTTCGCATGTGTATGGACATTCGCGGGAACAAACCAAGAATGAAGCTTGCTTGTCATTATTCCACCTCTTTATTCTTTTTTAATAGGATAATAATTAATCAAACACATCTATGTATATCATTATTAGAGGTCGAAATTATATAAATCCTTATTTATTCATTTAATTATTACATCACCAACCTTGATTAATCATGTATAAACATCATACATATAAATTACACCAAATTTGTCATCTGAATATTAGCGTCAAGATAACTTTTCGATAAGAAACTTAATATTTAAAAGAAAAAAACGTTTATTTTACACATAAAGTTAAAATACGGAAATCAATAACGAAGAAAGTTCCACTATCGTAATGCTCTCTGGGAATTCTGCTCTCATCCTGCACACGGCAAGCTTATAGGCGGGATCGATATCGTATAGCTTGAAATAATAGCCGCTTAATCGCTCCTCCGTTATATGCGCAGAGGTAGCGCCGTTTTTTTGTATGGTAAAAGAATTTAATGGAATCGAAAGCCCTCTGCCATCTGCTTTAATATAGCTTTCCTTCATCGTCCATAATTCAAAAAAATAAGATAGACGCTGCTCTGAAGGCAGCGACATAAGCTGCGCGCACTCCCGTTCTGAAAAAAACTGGTTGGCGATTTGCAAGTCGATTGGATTAATCTGTTCCACATCTATGCCTACCGGCCAATGGTCAATGGCACAAACGATCCATTCCGCGGAATGTGAAAGGTTAAAATAGATCGCTTCCCTCGTATCCCTAACATGAGGTTTGCCGTATTTATTGGCCTCAAATCGAATATCAAAGACAGACATACCGGTATGCCTAGCAATCACCTCTCTTGCCAGCCTCTCTCCGATTAAGCTTCGCGCTGCATCTTCACATTTTATGAAACGCCGCGCTTTTGCTTGCCTTTCGAGGGATGATTCGTCCATCAAGCGATTAAACGCTGCTTTGCTCATCCGCTCTTTCATTGGGACAGCAAAGATTTGAAGCATGTATTAAGCCTCCATCTGCTCATTTTTGACCGGCTCGTCATTCATGATGGCTTGCGTCCAACAATCAATTTGATAGTCTGACATCCTCTTTCGATTGAATCGATCATTGTATGGCGTTCGAGTAATCCGCAACGATACCTTAGAACGATGCAGCGACATTCTAACAGAACCGACTGAACACTGCAGCTCCTCGGCTATATTTTGATACGAATAATTAAACACCTCCGAAAGCAGCAGCATGACAACCTCGCGCTCGGCCAAATGCTCAGATATCCATTCTACAAGCCCTCTTACCGCAGCATAATTCAGATCGTTATATGCTAGCTTTGCGGCCGCTTCAATCGATACGATCGTTTTGCGGCGTCTGCGGAGCTGGTCAATCCATAGATTGCGGGCAATTTTGTTAAGAAGCGTTAACGGGTGCTGAAAGGCACCAACCTTACGGTAATATTGATAAGCCTTAATCAGCACATCCTGCACCAGATCATCAGCATCCCATTTGCAGCTTGCCAGATAAAGACAATGATTATGAACCTTCTTCATATGCGGCTCAATAAATCGGGCAAATTCCTCCGAATGATCCATCCGGCATTCCTCCCACGGCCTTTCTACGTTCGATTGTTCGATTAGGTTATTCGTATCTTAGCGCTTCAATCGGCTGCAGCTTGGCGGCCTTATTTGCCGGATAATAGCCAAAGAAAATGCCGACGGTTGCAGAGAAGGCGAATGCCAGCACGATAGCCCAGATGGAAATTACGCTAGGCAGAGCCATGAAGAAAGAAACACCCGCTCCTACTAGTAACCCTAGCAGTGCGCCTGTCATTCCGCCTAGAAAGGAAAGGATGACTGACTCGATTAAAAACTGCAGCTTAATGGCACTCGGGGTCGCCCCGATCGCTTTGCGTATTCCAATCTCGCGCGTTCGCTCCGTTACAGATACGAGCATAATATTCATGATTCCGATTCCGCCTACAAGAAGCGATATTGCGGCGATTGAGCCGATTACAACCTGAAGGATGCCAAAAATGCTGGATACCATATCCTGTGCTTCCTTGCCCGATTGGGAGGTGAAATGCTCCGGTTCAGCATTATGTCTGAGAGCGAGCCATTCCTTCATCTCATCCATCAAATCTTCCATTTGCTCAGGATTTTCCGATACGATGTCTAGTGAGCTAAGATAGCGTCCAGCACTTGAGTTCGGCATCGACTCTAACGGTGCATAAGCGTTATACTGGGTTCCACCCATATCGCCTAAAATACTTTTTTGCGGCTTATATACGCCTACAATTTGGAAGGTTCCTCCCGAAAGCTTTACCTTTCGATTCAATGCTCGTTCAGGAGATCCGTAAACCTTCTCGGCATACTTGCTTTCTACGACGAGCACTTTCTGCTTCGTGCGCTGCTCTTGAGCAGTAAAGAAACGTCCGGTCAACAAATCAATTTTTTGCATCTTTGTTATATCAGATGTCGTACCCAGCAGGTTAATCAGAAGCTTCTCCGTTTCGCGCATCTCCGACATTTGAAAGCTGCTGCTGGTAGAAACAAATTTGACGCCCTTCAGTTTACGAGCCTCGTTCAAATCTCTTAATGTAATGCTAGCATTGGAACTTCCTTCTCCAGCCGTTTTGAAAACAACGAAATAACCGTCACTATAATTGGATAGTTCATTCAAGACAGAGGCTTGACCCGCCTGCCCGATCGATACAACCGTTACAACGGCCATAACGCCAAAGACGATCCCGATCATCGTAAGCAGCGAACGCATTTTGTTGACTCTCAAATTGTCCAGCGCTACCAGGATGCTTTCCCACAAGCTCATGTAGAGGCACTCCCTTTACGCGTTTCTCTCAGCAGCTTCCCATCTCCGAACCAAAGGACACGCTCAGCATGCTCTGCAATTTCCGGCTCATGCGTAACAAGAATGATCGTCGTTCCTTCTTGATGGATATTTTTGAATAGCTGCATGACTTCCTCTGACGACTTGGAATCCAGATTGCCGGTAGGCTCATCAGCTAGCAAAATCGGCGCGTTCATGGTCAATGCGCGTGCAATAGCAACCCGCTGCCGCTGACCGCCAGACAGCTCAGTAGGCTTATGCTTCACTCGTCCGCCGAGTCCTACCTTTTCGAGCAGCTCTAATGCCCTGTCGTTCCGCTTGGCCCGGCTTAATCCGCCGTACATCATCGGAAGCTCAACGTTATGTAAGACCGTTTGTCTGCCCAGCAAATTAAAGCTTTGAAACACAAAGCCGATTTTGCGATTGCGAACGGAGGAGAGGCGCACCTCGTCGAGTGCCTGTACTTCCTCGCCATCCAATATGTATTTGCCTGATGTGGGCACATCCAGACAGCCGATAATATTCATTAAGGTTGATTTTCCAGAGCCAGAAGACCCCATAATAGCGACGAATTCACCGCGTTCGATCGTCAAATTAACAGAAGCTAAAGCCTCTACCTCAAGCGGGCCGTTACGATATACTTTTCGAATGTCTTGAAGAGTAATCATTGGACAACCACCTTGCTGCCGTCTGTAAGCAATTCCACATCTTTAATGACGATCTTATCCCCTAAGGCAGCGCCTGAAACAACCTCGTAATACTCATCATTCTCTTTCCCTGTTTCGATCTGGACTTTTACTGCTTTATTTTGCTCAACCTTGTATATGTATGATTTCCCTTCGCTTTGTACGACAGCTTCCAAGGGAACGACTATCCTTTGCTTATCGGGAATATTTAATTCCACGTTGACATTGTAGCCTGGTCGCAGCTCATCGCTCACTTGCTGCAGCGCTATCGTCGTTGCGACGAAAGCATCCTTATAAGCAGGGTCTGTCACAACGGCAGTTGACGCCATCTTGGATACCTTGCCCTCGTAAACATCTGCAAATGACTCACCGCTAATCGTTACGGGCATGCCGAGCTTTACTTTTCCCGCCTCGATTTCGTTGATGTCAGCAACTACCTGATAAGCTGAGAAATCTGAAGCTTTCAAAATAAGCATGCCTTCACTAATCAACTGCCCGCTGTTCACAGATAATTCCGTGACGGTTCCGTCTGCATTAGCTTTGATTTCATCCTTAACCAGCTTTTTCTCCATCGCGTTGATTTTAATGTTGTGGGTTTTGATTCGAAGATCGTATTGCTCTAAATTCAAGGGCTCATTGATCGCATCTTGATTTTCAATCTGCTGCTGCTGGAATTTCTTGAAGTGCTCTTGTTTTGCAGCCAATCTCTCTGCTTGCGTGATTTCCAAACTAACAAGCTCTTCCGCCAAAGCCTGCGTAACGCTATCCATATTCAACGTAATTAAAACCTGTCCCTTCTTGATTTTGTCTCCTTCCTTCACCTTCAGCTCTTTGATTAGCCCGTTCGTATCCGAATAAAGTGGAGTTGTCTGTTTGGTTTCCAGTTTTCCGCTAACATATATCTCTTCCGCCATTGATTGTTGAGTAACTTCCCCTAATACAACTGTAACAGGTTGATTCATTGCGATGATGGAAAAGCTGCTAATAACACCAATAATGAGAACGATAACAATGACCCAAATCCACTTCTTCACGGCATCCACCTTTTCTTTGTGTAAGTATACCTGTTAATAAATAGGTGTCCTTTCATTCATTCCCAAACCATCAGATTCCAGTTATGTATGCATTTATTCAAAATAATAACACAGAATATGTATTGGTCAACTTGTTTTATTGTAAATTTTTCTATTTATGGAGTCCAAGTCCTAAGCCCTATTTCTAAAGGCCCGCTCCCGATTTGTGCAACTCTGTGCAATGGAGGAGTAAAGACCTTAAATTCGTTTCAGGACTTTTAGGGCTTTATTTTTAACGCTTATTATTATCTGTCAAATGCGGCTGAGGTAATGAAAGGAGCGCCGCATCACTTAATTAAAACCTTAAAAAGACAGCAATTTTTATTAAAACCCGCCTAAAGGAAATCGCAGCTGTGACTATCTGCTTTAATTTAAAAACCGAAACACGGTATCTTTACTGGCATCTGTTACACTATTTCTTCATTTCAGCACACGCCGCTTCTTGTTCTGTTTAAACGATGAAACGACAAAATGAGCTGAATGGATTCACGAAAACTGCAGCAATTTGTAAACCCTTACATTTCGAGCGAATATATGAAAATATAAAATAAACTGAAAATAATAAGATAATCCAAAAGAACTATAAAAAAATGGATATATGAATATAATTTTTTACAAAAAATAAAACAAAAAAAAGCCGAGGTTGGCTCAAAGCCAACCTCAGCTTTTCCATTATATTAACTCTTCGGCATATGTCAGCCTTTGACGGTACCCGTTAAACGCTTCCATTCAGCTTGATTCCGTAACCGCTTCCCAGCTTGCGCCCAGCAGCCAGAAAAGCTTTCGCGCTGCGCTGCAAACGGGTTTGCTCTTCATATTCGGATGGATCGGCGCAAATCCGATTGAATATTCTTTGTTCTGCTTCCCTTGAATCTTCTTCAACCTCATAGATGTAGAAATGGTTTTGAAACTGTAAAATATTTGAGTCAGCGTCCAGGATCTCACTTAACCCCGGATAGAGCAGCCACGAATGACAAATAAAAACAGGAGATATCCCTCTAAAGAAAGCTCTCGCCAATTCAAACGATTTCTGAGCACCTTGTGCGATCAACGGCTCTCCTGACGGAATATGTACATTAAACACGATTTGGTTTTTAACTATTTTTCGCCCTTCAACCTCTATGTCGCGGTCAAAGGCGAAGGGTTGAAATTGCAATCTTCCCAATCGGAACAACCGAAGCTGCACATGCTCCTGCAGCCAGTTATATTCCTCGATCCCGTATTCTCCGAAATCACGCAAGCATTTCAAACACCAGATCTGAATATCCGAGAAAGTATCATAATAGATTTCATCACTGATCCCTCGAATCTGGTACTCCTCATGGGCATCCACCGCAAATCTTACGAATAAATACAGTAGCAGCTGACGGTAGCCTGTCGTTTGCTTTACCGACTCAAAAAAAGAGCATCGATCTGAATAAAAGTGCTTTTTATGCGCCAAATACTCTTCTTCCTCCATAGGGCATGCATAAATTTGCTGCTGAGCAGCAGGGTCAAGCTTAATGCACTCACAAAATCGTTTTAGGTTCAAACGAAAAACCCCTTCCTTCAATTACATCTGCTTCGACATCATGGTTATTACTATAAAGCATAAGGAGATTTATTCCTACGTAATTCAAAGCATATCATTAACTAAAAAAGCTGGTTTCGGATTGTTCATCCAAAATCAGCTTGGAAGCCTTAGCTTATTACGAGTGTTTTATTTTCTCAGTATCCGAAATACATGCGCGATCGGCGCTTTTTCCGCGATGGCGGCCGTTGGCAGCTGAACATAGATGCCGTCAGCCTCGCGTGTCCACTCCAGCTTCCCTTCCATGCCTAGCAGCTCTACCGATTCCAGAGTATCATTAAATGGAATAAATATAGTCTCTGAAATTTCTGATTCCGCCGATGCGTACAGGCAGGAGCAATAGACGGCATGCCCTTTTTGCGTGAAGGCTTGACTGCCTGTATAATATGGCGCGCAAATGCGAGTACCATATATGGCCTCTCCGTTCACTTTCAGCCACGCACCAAGCTCCTTCATGCGCTTGATCGCGCCTTCCGGCAGCCTGCCGTCAGGCTGCGGGGCCACATTTAACGCAAGGTTCCCGCCCTTTGCCACTACCTCGAGCAAAATCTTTACGATTTGGCGAGTCGGTTTATATTGGTCTTCATATCGGAAAGAAAAGGAAGTGCCCATCGTAATGCAGCTTTCCCATGGTATGTTCATTGCCTCGGTTGGAATCGTCTGCTCAGGAGTGACGTAATTTTCATAAGGGCCCCCTACCGTACGGTCTGCCGAAAGCAGCCACGGCTGATGCTCCCTGGCCTTCTCAACGATTTCGCCAAGACGAATGTCCTGTCCGCTTCGGAGCGGCTTTACCCAGCCAGCATCGAGCCAAAGAACATCAATGCGGCCATACTGGGTCAATAATTCGTTAATCTGCTCATGCGTAAACGAAACGAACTTGCTCCACAGCTCAGGATGCTGCTGCGGATCATAGGTAGGTCCGCGCCGGGTATTCGTCAGACTGCGCTCCATATCTGGCGCCCAGTAATAAGGCGTATGCCAGTCTGCTTTCGAGAAATAAGCGGCAATAGCCATTCCTTTGGCCCGAAACGCATCGAATACATGGCGGCATATATCGGCGTTTTTGTTCGTATGAAAGGGAGTCTGCTCGCCGGTGATGCGGTAATCCGTCGTTTTCGTATCCCACATGCAGAAGCCGTCGTGGTGCTTCGTCGTAAAGATCAAATATTTAAACCCGCCCTCTTCGGCCAAGTCTGCCCATACCTCAGGCTGAAAGCGGATCGGATTAAACGTCTTGTTTAAGTCAAAATATTGACGCTTGAACGCTTCCCCATCCTTCTCCCAGTCAATGCCTTCACGGGACCAATCCTGATCCTCATCGCTAAGCGCCCAAGACTCTACAACGCCAAGCTGTGAATACGGTCCCCAGTGCATCATCAGTGCAAGCTTCTGATCCTTGAACCATTCCAGGCGCTCCAGCGTAACCGGGTTGTCGGGACGTATCCACTCGCGCTCGCTGCTGAAATTATGGACGCCTTCATGCAGCTCTTGTTCTTCGTTCTCATCTGGCAGATTATCAGCAATTAATTCACTCATCGTAACAAAGCCTCCTAGAATCGTTATGAATGAGGCCGCTCCACAGAAATGGTCTGTAACCGGAGCGGCCTCGCACTATGCTTTCTTATGGGGTGCTTAATGCCTTCTGATAAATATCGATATATTGACCGAGCTGCAATCCGTCAAAGCCCTTCACATACGCGTCCCATTCCTTGCTGATGTCTTTGGAGCCGGTAATAAACTGAGCCATATTCGACTTCGTATAATCAACGATCGTCGTTTTCAGCTGAGCTGCGATTTCCGCATCCTCTTGCGCGATGAATACGCCGTTAGGATACATTTCTTTGGAATGGAAGGACTCATATTTTTTCGATTCCGTGTTCAATCGTGTTCCATAGCCGCCATCAGCAAGCGGGTCCTGAATCGCCATCCATGAGGAACGGTACTCATACGTGCGCAGAGAAGGCCCGATCTGTTCCCAACCGTCGTTGTGGGTTTGCTTGCTCTCCTGTTGAATATTCGCGTATTTGGCTGGCTTACCGTCGATGTCCAGCTCGCCGTCCGCCGCCTTGCGCCAGCCTTTACCTTCAGGACCATTCTCCTGCAATACAATGGCTTCCTCCGTATACAAATAATCAGCTAATCGAATCGCTGCAATCTGCTGCTCCTCCGTAGCCTTGTTCGTGATCGCAAATTGCGATTTGCTAATGCCGGCGAAGTTGAGCGTCTGTTGGACGCCATTTGGTCCTTTAAGCGGAGGCAGCGTCACATAATCTTTATGCCGAGGCTGCGTTTCCGTCATATTATAGCCATAGCTGATAAGCGCGGTCGTCGCAGCGCCCATGATGTTATCTGGCTCCCGATTCGCCAGCTGCTGGATGGCATCGGCATTTTGCGTGAAAGCTGCCGGGTCGATTAAACCCTCCGCGTACAATTTGTTCAAATATTCAAGCCCTTGTTTCCATTCATCTTTGTTCGCCGCGAAGTCGACCTTGCCATCCTTGACAGATAAGAAGGTGCCAGCGTTCTTCTCGGTATAATCATCCACAATAAAGGCGTTCATCAAGTAAGCGGACACGTTCCCCGCCCACATTTCATCGGAGCCCGTTAGCGGAAGCTCATCCTTCTTTCCGTTGCCATTCGGGTCCTGTTCCTTGAATGCCTTCATAACCAGGTAGAACTCTTCCGTTGTAGTCGGCAGCTGGAGTCCAAGCTTTTCGAGCCACGCCTTGTTGATCCAAAGCTTTAATGCATTATCACAGTGGTAGCATTCATTAATTTGCGGCAGCGCATAAATGTTACCGTCTGGTGACGTAATGGACGACTTCATATAAGGAATATCCTCAAGTGCCTTCTTTATAGTAGGAGCATACTTGTCAATCAAATCATTAAGAGGAAGGAATACGCCTTGCTTCCCGTACTTCATCTGTTCTTCCCTGGTCAGATTCCCATGCAGGATCACTTCTGGATAATCGCCGCTCGCCAGCATCAGCTGCTTGCGGTCTTCAAGGGCGTTGTTTGGGACAAGATCCCATGCAATCTTAATGTTCGTCTTCTCTTCCAAATGCTTCGTAAAAGCATTCGTCTCCATGTTCTCGATCGTTGGAAGCTGAGGGGCAAACATCTTAAGCGTCAGCTGCTTGTTCACAATTGGATACGTGCCCACCTCTGTGAAAACATCCTCTTGCGGTTGATTGGTCGCGGTCTGTCCGCCTTCTGTATTACCATTATTAGGCGCTTCCGAATTGTTGCTGCATGCAGCAACAAAAACGACACAGCTAAGCACGATACACAATAAGATTGCATTAGGTTTTTTCCATCCTTTTCTCATCGAACCGACTCCTCCTTGTTATATCCGTTATACTCCCCGTAACAAGCATTGGCGCTAACTCGTATATGAATGACCGCCCCGGCCCCAAAGGCGACCCATCCCCCCTCCAAAGAATCATTCCTGTTTATCCCTTTAACGAACCGATCATGACACCCTTTACAAAATACTTCTGCACAAACGGATAGATCAGAAGCACCGGACCGCTGGCGACAACAATCAATGAATATTTGAGCAGATCCTTCAGTCCCTGCTGGGCAAGCATTTGATTGGCATTGGAGATCATAGATGCATCTACCGTATTTAGAATAAGCACGTTGCGCAGCACGATCTGTAATGGGAACAGGTCTGGTGAGCGCAGGAAGATAAGGGCATCGAAGTATGCATTCCAATGGCCTACCGCATACATCAGCATCATAACGGCCAATATCGGTTTGGAAAGCGGGAGGACGATGCTGAAAATAAAACGAATATCGCTGCAGCCGTCTAGATCGGCGGCCTCAGAAAGCTCTTCCGGGATGCTCGTCTGGAAAAAGGTTCTCGCTATGATGACCTGGAAAACCGCAAGCGCTCCCGGCAAAATCATCGCCCATCGCGTATCCAGCAAATTCAGGTCCTTCACGACCAAATAATACGGGATAAGCCCTCCTTCAAACATCATCGTTATGACGAGAAGAACCATGAAGAAATTCCGTCCGTAAAAAGTCTTTCTCGCCAGCGGATAAGCAAGCATTACCGTCAGAACTACGTTAATTAACGTGCCGACAACCGTATAATACAAGGAATTCATAAAGCCTGTACCGATCTGCGGATTGTTGAAAACAGCTTTATAGCCGTCTAAAGTAAATTGAATCGGGAATAGCCATACTTTTCCGGAAACGACAGCCTGCGGCGAACTAAATGATGAGCTTACGATGTAAAGCAGCGGCAGAAGCACAATTAATAGGACCATGGTCAGAAACGCATAGATCAAGACCATAAATACGCGGTCTCCGCTTGATTCTCGAATGGATACGCTTTTTGCCATAGGTTCTCCTCTCCGCCCAGATTCGGGCTTGGCAGACTAGAAATGAAGTACATTACCACAAACTATTATTAGACAGCTTTCTTGCCACATAGTTAACGATGACAAGCAAAGCTAGATTAATAACCGAGTTGAAAACGCCGATTGCAGCCGAGAAGCTGAAGCTCGAGCCGAGCAAGCCCACCTTATACACGTAAGTGGAAATGACCTCGGAGGTCGCAAGATTGAGCGGATTTTGCATCAAATATATTTTCTCAAAGCCAAGCTTCATCAGATTGCCCAAATTAAGAATAAGAAGAATAACGGAAACCGGAATCAGGCTTGGAATATCGACATTGATTATTTTTTGGATTCTAGACGCACCGTCGACCTTCGCCGCCTCATACAGCTCGGGATTAACACCCGCTAAAGCTGCGATATAGATAATGGCGCCGTATCCGGTATGCTGCCAAACGTCCGACCAGACATAAATGGATTTGAATAAGGACGGGATGCCCATAAAATTCGTATTTTCCACGCCGAGCATCGAAAACAGCTTGCTCACAATCCCAACGTTTGGGGTCAAGTTGACGATTAATATAGACACCATAATAACCGTCGAAATAAAGTAAGGCGCATACGAGACCAGCTGCACGCTTTTCTTGAACAGGCCATTGCGTACTTCATTGAGAGCAAGCGCTAGAATGATTGGGGCAGGGAACCCGACAAGCAAGCCATAGAGACTAATGCCGAGCGTATTTTTCATATACAGCCAAAAGTTCGGAGACTCGAAAAACTGATTAAAGTATTTCAGTCCGACCCATTCGCTCCCAAAAATGCCTTTAATGACGTTGTAGTCTTTGAATGCGATCATGATGCCAGCCATCGGTACATATTTGAAAATAATGAGGTAAGCAATCGGCAATAGGATGACGAGATACAATTGCCAGTGGCGAGCCATTTTGCGCATAGGTGCATAACGACTCGCTGCTTGCACATGGGGTACTGAGACGGATTGCCATTCGTTATTAAGCTTGGACAAGGGCTTGCCTCCTTTTTAACAGCTTCGATTGTGACCGTGCTTTCATGTGATCATTCTATAATCCGCTCTCCCTGCGGCACAAGATACATTAATTCCATGCTTAACCTTTTTCGCAAACACTGGTGCACAACAAACGGCAGCACCTTATACAGCCGGTGCTGCCGTCATTTTTGGCAACCTTTTTGAAATAAAATGATTAACATTATTCTAGCGCTTAACTATTTTCAACACGTTGATTCGCGATTAGCCGTTTTGCTGCTTTAGCGTCTCTGAACGGTATTCGCCCGGCGAACATCCGATGACCTTCTTAAATACCCGGGTAAACGATATCGCACTTGTGTAGCCGACCTCTTCAGCGATGCTCTGAACCGGCCTGCGCGTCTCGACCAGAAGTCTTTTCGCTTCATTCAAGCGAATATAGATTAAGAAATCGATAAACTTCTGTCCTGTTGTTTCCTTGAACAGCTTGCTCACGTATTTCGCATTTATATTGAATTTCTCGCTTAACAATTCAAGTGACATGTTTGGATTAACGTATTCCTCTTCGATGAAGCGGCGCATTTCCAGGATGATCCCGGCATGCTGGCCGTTATAGCGCATATCTGCGAACGTATCCTCAAGCTCTGTCATGACACCGATTATAGCCTCGCTCATTTTTTCCAAATTGTGGCATTTATCTAATTTATCCGTCAGTATCGGCAGTGCTTCCGTTTCCCATACGACCTGAAATTCCTTGCCGAGACCCGACAATTCACGACCCAAGCTGTAGAGCAAGTAATTGATAACATTCATGATTTCGTCCTTGGTCAGCAAGCCTCGCTTCATTTGGCTGAACAAATCATCCAATTGGCCTCTCCAGCTATTTTCCGATTTGCGGAAGTCATAGACCGCAGAACGAATAATGCCGAGATAGGCATATACTTCTACTTGTCCTTGACTCATCACATCTTCACGCGTAATGAGGCGGTTCTCGCCAAGCACCATCTTGTAGTTAAGTGCCTCCAAGGCTTGATTGAATGATTTGGAGATTTCGGCTAAATGCGAAGCCGGGTCCCCAATGCCTATGCTTATGGTGAATTTCATATTCTGCTCCGTCCATTCACGGATGCTGTCGCATAGCTGAAGGAGCATATTGACCTCAGTCCCGCTACCGCTGCCGAATAAAATAACGCTCAAGCGCGATGAGGCTGTCCATTCAGCCCAGCATTCGCAGCCGAACCGTGAAGACTGCTCATAGGTAATGCTGCGAAGGGCAAACTTCAGCAGATTTTGATCGTTACGCGAATAGCTGCTGCAAAACTCACCGTACTTATCCATCTCCAGGACAATAAGCGAATGGCTCTCCGAGGGCGCAGGAAGCTGCAGCCGTTCCGCTTCGCGCCGCCAATCCGCAAGCGTCAGCTCCGTTCCATCCTCGATAAGCTGATGAAACAGGTTCCGAGTCCGCAAATGGAGATCCTCTTTGTATTGCTGCTGATATTGTCTTGCCTGCTCCGTCAAATTATCAAGGGCGGATTCAATAAAGACAAATTCATTAATTCCTCCTGATCCCGGATTGATTCTTCCTCCAGCAAGAGCAAGCTTGTACCCGCTGAAGCGTGAGACAATTTGTTCCACCGGCTTAGCATTGCGCCTTGATATATAGATCATCCATAAGAGACCAGCGACGATCAATATGAGCCCGATGATAAACCAAGCATTGTAAAGCAAGGATACCGTTTGAATAAATGTGCCTTGTACAAAGCCGCTTATATAAGACCAATTCGAATAGCTCGATTTATAATCGGCATAAATACGCATCGATTCCGCGGGCTCTGCCTGCTTCAGCAAATCGTTGCCCGCTCCATCTTTAATTCGGATAAAGCTGACCTTCGAATCGTATAGCTCATGAACGAGCCGCTGCAAGGAATCCGCAGCCACATTCACAACAATCATTCCTTTTTCATTCGTCATGAACGGGGCGCCTCTCACTAGACTGACAACCTTTTTGCCCTCTAAGACGGTAAACTGCCGGAAGGTCCGAACGTCTGTCCATTTTTGGGATATCGACTTACGGTACTGCTCAATGAAGGCCTTATCCGGATACGTGTCGATATGTCCGTTTGTTGCGTTGCTGAGCACAACCTGATCCTCATATCGAACCAGATAGACGGAGTCGATAAGCGGATAATAGGAGATCATATCGTTCATTTTTTTGACGGCGCTGATGTTGATGTAAGGATCGCCGCCCTCTTTGCTGTTGAAAAAATCGATAAGCGATTTGTTGTTAATGGATTCCTTCATCACCATATTATCAATAGCTCTTAAAGACGTGTCTATAAGCCTCATTGCTTGCAATGACAACATACTGTTCGCATTGATAGCCTCTTTTCGGCCCTGTTCGCTAATCAGCTGAAAAAAAACGAAAAAAGTAAAGGTGACGACGATAATAAATATCGGCATATAGGAAAGAAGAAGCCGGTAAAACCACGATTTGCTCATCACTCGCCCTCACTTCTCTCCGGGATGATTGGCACCATCTGATTCTTGTTCAGCAGCCACCGTTTACCTGAAATTTTAATGCCATACGTGTAACAATACAATACTTTAGCTTCACAAAACGTTTACTTATTTCCCGGGTGATTGTAAAACGAAGAAACCCCGATACCGATTCCGTATCGAGGCATGGCGGTTTGGTATCCAAAGACCAAGAGATAGCATATTTCTGACCGATCAACTGCAGCAGTACATTGCTTTGCTTTGTTTAGTGAATAAGCCTGCTTCCATCTTAGTTCGGGCGTTACCTGAGGTCAATAAACCGTTTTCACCCTCCTTGATCATTTTCACCTGTCCAAAATAACCTAATAGCCTAACTAACTGATGCCGCTATGTACTCAGGTCTATCTAAATAGCAGAGGAAACCCCTTCTATCAGAGGCTTCCTCTGTCTATCATTCATTAAATCATATAAAAAAATTTTTGAGCTTCGCTAGCCTCTACCCCAAACTCGAATGTATCCTGGCGAAGTCCGCGTCTCATCGTCTCGAGAGAAAGGACCTCTCCTGGAGGAATATTGCCCAAATGTACATTTGGACCAAACTCGCGCAGCAGATGCACCTGTTGGTGCTTAAGCGGAGTCTCCCACATCAATCGCTGCGGATCCGGTACAAACTGAAGGATCATATTTATAACATGATCTCGGCATTCACCTTTCTCATCGAATAGGCCGACACCGACTCCCGATTCCCGGGCTTCAACGGTCACAAGCTTTGCGCCTGCCTCCAAATCAATTTCAAGCGTTTGAGCAAGATGCTTCGCATCTATAAGCGATCCTGACAGTTTTTTGCCATACTCCGTAAATACCTGAAGGCCTCGTTTTCCACCTTCCTTTATCAATTCTGTGCGTTTGCGGCGTGAAAGCTCGATCGTGCCGTCGGACACTTCAATTCCGTTGAACCCAAGTTTGCATACAGCATCAAAAAAAGCCGGCACAACCTCTTGCTGCACCGCAGTCTCTAAGAGAGTACCGCCTGGCATAACCGTAATACCGTGCTTTTTAGCAAGATTGATCTTATAAATCAACAGCTCAGAATGATAAAGAGGGGCCGTGCCAAAGCCGAATTTGATGCAATCCATATAGGCCGAGGCAGTTTCAATTAAATCTAAAAATGAGTTTCTGCCGAGGCCTTTATCGATGACCATCGTTTGACCGCGGCCAACGACCTGATTTGCATGGGGATCATCGGATTTTAGTTCATACTCATTACGACGTCCGCTCGGGTCGCATAACTCTCTGGGCCAAACTGTACTTAGAGAACCTTTCATCGGGTATCTCCTCAATTCCTTATGAATTTTAGGCATCGATTGATAAGGTATTCTATGCGTTTTCCCCTTGGCTGGTGCCTATGTTGACTATTGCAATCCAACTAACCCGTCCGTTATTCAGTCAGCTTGGCAGGGGGTTTAATTAGAAAGAATACTAACCCGAGCGTTATAAATGATAATGCAGAAACCGAAATAAAAATAATGCGATCCGATTTATCCATCATCCATCCGAATAGAGGAGGCCCGGCCGCTACGCCTAAAAAACGCAAACTATTATACAAAGAGGTGATCATGCCGCGCTCGCTTTTCTCTACGGCACCAGTGATAATCGTATTTAAGCAGGGCAGGAGCAGGCCTGTTCCGATGCTGCTGACGGTTAATAGCCCAATAAATACATAAATATTTTTAAAAAAGAAGATGGTCGCGGCAAGTGAAATGGTCATGGCAATCAGCCCGATATTCATGAGCCAGCGCATCAAAACGCCTTTCTTCTTGATCAAGCTGCCTGTCGTATAAGACGTGATGGCCATGCCGAGCAGCGGTATGGCTAATACCAGGCCTTTTCTAACCCCATCAATGTTGTATGGTGCTTCTTCAAGCGTGTTGGACAAATAAAAAAGAACGCCGAACAAAATGAAAAGCCCTAATGAACCGGCAAAGAATGAAGTGATTAGCCATCGACCCTTTTCGCTGAATATTTGTCTGATTTTTTGAATATACACTTTTAATTTTTGCTTTTGATTATGCTTCGGCTCTTTAATTAAAAAAATGACAGCCAGCAGCGACAGCGCGCAAAACACGGGAAATGCGAAAAAGGAAGCATACCATACGATTAAAACCAGCAAGGAGCCGATAATCGGACTGAGTACCTTTCCTACCCCGTTAGAAGCCTCGATCAAGCCCAGCGCCTTGCTTTCTGTTCCGCCGTTATACAAATCGCCTACAAGAGCCATGGCTATAGGTGCTGTTCCCGCAGCCGCAAAACCTTGAATCGCCCTGGCGACAATAATAACCGAATAGGAGTCCCAAATAGCGCCAAAGCCTGCCAAGACTCCGCTTCCCCCGTAAATGATCAATGCTGGAATAATAATCTTTTTCCGGCCAAATCGATCGGATAGATAGCCAATGACCGGAATGAAAATGCCCGCAGCCAAGGAGAAAATGGATATAATTAAGCTGCTTTGAAATTTGCTGATATCAAGCTCTCTCTGCATAATTGGCAGTACCGGTACTAGCATGGAGTTACCGAATACGAGCACGATTGGAATCGTGGCTAGCGCAATAAATTCCCATATCCGGCCTTTTGAGCCGCTATTTGATTTCGAATCCTTTCCTTTTAACTCCGTTGCATCCGATAGGCTTATGTCGCTCTGGAACGTAATGTTCAGCTTGAGTGATTTGGTCTTATGCATATAGTAGGGGCTCCTCTTTTATGGAGATGTTCTGTTTATTTGCACGCTAAACCGACTAATGGCAATATGCAGCACACGGAACTAAAAAAGACATTCCAGATCATGGAACGTCTCTGCTTCCTTGTTAAACAAGAGCGCCTTCGTTTTGAACGATAGCCATCGCTTTATCAAAATCCTCTTCCTCAACGACAATGGTCAGCAGTATATCGCGTCCGGTTACTTCGTTATCCTTGCCGCCTGAGCTCATTCCACTTGCGCTTACGCTTGCGGCAGCAAGGATGCCAGCGTCTGGACTAGATAAGCCGCCACCAAGCGTTAAGCTTCCAAGACTTGGAAAGTCACTGGTCAGCGGGTTTTCGATACGGTCAATGCCATCGCCGGGATAGGCGTCAAATCTATCGATCGAACTGTCCACGATCTTTAAAGGCTTCATTTGCTTAAGCGCTTTTTCCGCTTGCTCCGGACTGTTGAAATAAGCAAGGATATTCTTTTCGGTCAAACATTTCCCCTCAATTCTCCGCTGCAATATGCCGTATTTATTTTGTAAACATAAATTATGATTTACGATTTTATTGAAAAGTATGCATTAAAACATGCATTACGACATCCCAGAATGGGATCTATGAGGTCGGAAGGAATGGGCCCGTACTCAATTTTTTTTGCGCCAAGCAATCGTGTATACGTGTTTTTTGGGGTGGGAAGCGCTGTATAACCAACTAACTATTCTTGTTGATATCCATTGACAAATAATAGCTTGAATAATTATTATCCAATCAATGACATAAGAGGTAATAATAATGATAATGCCATTCATCCAAAACAAAATGATTGCTGGTTCGATTTTCTTATATTTCGCAATGGCTAATGCGGCAAAACCGATTCCTCCGTTTGAAACTCTCTGCTTGAGAAGAATGGAAACTCCACAGCCAAGGATTATGGAACCAACCAGGAGATCGATCCATACACTCGAAAAAGGAGAAATGAAGTATACCTGAAAGACGTTTACTGAAACGGATGTAACCGTAATCGTAAATATCGTGCCGAAGGCACTGACCTTTCCGAGATAATGGACCGAGGAGATTAGAAAAAAAAAGTTCGACAGCCATAAACCGATGCTTATCGGGGTGTGAAGCCAATAGTTCAGCAACACCGCTAATCCTGCGCCGCCACCTGACGGGATCGAATGCGGGAACAGATATACCCCCATGGCAAACCCTTGGATGATAGATCCTGTCATGATGAGGGAACCCCTCTTTAACAAACGACGCAAAAATAATTCGTTCAATAAATCCGGTCTGCTTTTTCTCACAGGTTATCATCCTTATTTGAAATGGTGTAGAGCCCGTCCTGCATTACTTTTTAAATGTATGCTCTCCTGCACCGGGGAATGCCACTGAAGAAAACGGTATAAGATCGCTGCGCGTTACGAATTATAAAAAGTAGCCTTTGGGCGAACATTGATAGCGGAGGAATGCAAATGACGACAAGCAGACAACATCAGGAAGCGCATGGGATTGGGCAGATCGAGGAGCAATTAGAGCAGCAAATCAAAGCCGCTACGAAGATACAAGGCGAAAGCAAGCTCGATCAGGACATCCAGGCTGCCGCCCACGAACATTCGTCGGAACTGGATGAGATCATAGAAAAATAAGATTTATCTCGTTATCATAGCAAATAAGCCCGCTGATCTCTCAGCGGGCTTATTTGTCATTACATTATTGGAATTGCTGCTGCATACCATTCCTATTTGCCATATTTGATTGATTCGTTGCAGTCTGATAGGTGTTCAGAACCGTGTTCGTAGTCTCTTCTTTCATCGTCGGGACCTGGTAGTAACCCATATGGTTCATATATTGCCAAATTTCATAGGCCTGCTCCGCGCAATTAATCGCTCCCTGCTGCATCATTCTGCGAAGCTGCGGATCCGCGCATTCCAAGGCAGCCAACATTTTCTTGGATGCCGAAGCCTTATGACAGGAGAGCATGCTGCTCGCTACATCCCGGTCATCAAATTGGCTCATAGCCAGATTCGGGCTTTGCATTTCCGGGTTGTCCAGCCCATAGATCGGTGCTCCAAGACTTTTGGCTTGATATGGTACTGCATTGTTATTCCCTTGATTATTCAAAGTTTGTACCATTTGATTGTACTCGTTTGTCATAAACTGTAAATGATTGTTAAGAATCTGAAGGAGCCGTTGGTCTCTTACTAAGGTACCATAAAGCATAAAGTGATTGATTCCATTGATTGCCCCTGTCAAGATTTCATGTACTTCCATCGTTTCATGTGCTCCCAAATGAGCTGCCATTGTTGTTCCCCCTTAATCATTTTCAATTCGTTTTATATTAACCAAGCATAGGTGAATTATCCACGAGCCTTTCGATTTTGAACATTTCTTGTTGTTCCGTATTCCTTCGATGAGCTCTCCGCCAACGGCAAACAAAGACCGCACTCAACCTATATAGGTTGTGAGCGGCCTTTGTTTGTGTGGCTATCCTATTCCTTTATCGATTCATTTCTTTAACATGCGTTCGCGTTCGAACATTTGAATCAATATCGATAGAAAGTTATTGCGGATAAGTCAATTATTATGATGATCTTTTCTTTGTAGCCCGTGTACGTTGATCATGCAGTGTCGAGGCGTCAAATAAACGCAGCCACGTTTCGAACGTCCTCGATCCTTGCGTCAATTCAATCACTCTTGCGCCAATTGGAATGTCCGTATCCCAAACCATATAGCTCGAAGAGCGTCCGTAACAGAGCCGAATCCCATATAGCTCTCCCCAATAATCATTCCCGTGATCATGCCCTGCAAAGGTTCCCATGACATCACCCATTTCTGCCATAGCCGCAAAGAGACCGCTGTTGACCCGAGGGCAGGTAACCTCTTCTCTTTTTTCTCCATAGCAGACAGCCTTATCCCATACGTCTTGATATTCAGGCAAAGGAATATGAAAGAAAGCTAGTGAAGGTAGCGGTTGTCCTCCGTTCACATCGCGGAATGCCTTCGATTGGGCAGCATACCAATCAATTTGATCTCTGCGAATCCAATCGTATCCAGAAACCTGTGGGAGCGGCGAATAACTTCCACTATCCAAAAAATATAAAGCAGCGGCTGCTCGCTCACCGTCGTTTCCTATAATTTTCAATGCATAGTTACCTACGCCGCTCACATGCTCAGCCGTCTGTTCAGCAACGCAGTAGTTATGGCTTAATTGGAGGTCCATCAACTGTTCTCTGGTGATTCCCGCTTCTGAGTCGTGATTGCCAAAAACAGCGGCCCATGGGATTTTCAACTCTTCTACGGTCGATACCGCATTTCGGAATGACTGCTCTGGATTGCTGCAGCGCAAACTGCCGATGACGTCGCCTGCAAATACGACAAGATCAGGCAGCTCTGCTTGAATGACGGTACGGATCATCTTAGCGGTTCGTTCATTGAGTTCAGCGGCATCGTCCATATACTCGGTATCGGAAAACTGGACAATTTTAAATGTGCCGTCAGTACGGAATCTTAAGGCTTTATCCATTTCCAATCTCTCCTACATAATAAAATGACAGTTCCTTAATAGAAGGCTCACCTTTCGCATTCGTTACCGTTAGCGAGACTCCTCGAACTTTTACCGGCGGAATACGCACAATTGCTTTATGGCCAATATTCTGTCCCTCATATATAGTTAATGTCCGATGCGATTTTTCTGTCATGATGTTGATTTGAAAGTTAAGGACATGTTCTCCCTGAGATAAATCTTCTTGAATGACAATATGGTCAAGAAGATGAGGATGAGCTGGTTTATAGAACCATTCCATCTGATTCCGTTCACATTGTTTCATGGTTGCGATTGGGCTGCCAAATCTTCTTCGTATTTCTGCACCCATTGCATGGAGCTGGCTCGCGTCTTTTGAAGGCAGCAATCCGTGCCGATCCGGGCCGATATTCAGCAATAAATTCGCGCCTCGTCCAACGGAATAATAATACAGGCCCATGAGCTGGTTCAAGCTTTTTACGGTATGCTCATCGCTATCGCTATAAAACCAGTTCGCCCGCATCTGTACATCGCATTCCGCAGGCAGCCACAGCTTGCCCGACAATGATTCCTTCTCCTCGGTCATGACCGAGAAATCAAGCGAATCCACAACATTCCAGCATGGAACCGGCGCAATGCCATCCTCGTTTCCAACCCACCGAAAATCGGGGTCTCCCATATTGAAAATCAAAATGTTCGGTTGAAGGCGGCGAATTTCTCCAATGATCCGTTTCCAATCATATTCATGATCCTCCGAGCCGCAGCCGTCAAACCATAGGATATCAATTTCTCCGTAATTACTTAACAGCTCTGTAATTTGATTAACAAAATAATCATCGTAAGCCAATGCGTCCTGATTATAGAAATCGGCCGATCCGTCAAATGGCGAATAATATAATCCAGGCTTCACATTATACTTTCGGCATGCCTCCACAAACTCCCGAACGACATCACCTTTCCCATCCCTCCATGGGGATTGCGAGGTTGTGAACGAGCTGTACTGCGACGGCCAATTGGAAAATCCATCATGATGCTTGGCCGTTAATACCGCATAATTCATTCCCGCTTCTTTCGCCGTACGAATCCACTGCTCACAATCCAACTGCTGCGGGTTAAATAAAGCAGGGGACATGCCTCTTGGATCAAAATCCACGTATCCTTCATAAAACGTTCTTAGGCCAAAATGCACAAATAATCCGAACTCCCATGATTGATACGCAAGCTGTTTCGGGGTTGGTTTAAGGTTAGAATTTGCTGTCATTTTAAGCACCTCTTCTTCATGAATGGAGTATCATTATTCGCACTCGGACGTAATCTACGAGCTCATTTTCGACTTGTTACGATATTCACTCGTGCTGACACCGGTATATTCCTTAAATTTTTTATAAAACCAATCCAGCTCCTGATACCCTACCTCTAGTGCAATTTCATATACTTTTTTATCGGAGTACAATAACAGCTCCTTTGCCTTCTCCATACGAACACTCAGCAAATAATCATTAAACGAGATGCCTTCCTCGGCTTTGAATAACTTGCCTAAATAAACGGGATGGAGATGTATTTGTTCTGCAATCGCCTTCAAGCTTAAATTCGAACTGAATTGCCGCTCAACGACTTTTTTTACGGAATGTACCATTTTCGCAGGCTGAGATGATTTCTGTTGTGCTAAAAAATCTAAAACGACCAAACACTTCTCTTCTACATATTTAAACAATAGATCAAGCTCTTTATATTGCATAAAGCTCTTGTAATCACCCAAATCTAACTCGAACAAATTATCGTATTGGCCTCCGACCTCTTGCACCACGCGCAGCAATTGCACCAATATTTCGACTACGGTAGATTGCACGAGCGGTTTTGGCGTTTCGGCTTCAACGAATTGTTTCTTTTGCTTCTCAATACAGGATTGAAGTGCCGTAAGATTTTGTTCCTTGACGGCATGGATGATGGATATAACTCCTTGCGTTTCAAAAGGTTTAAGCTTCTCGTGATCGTCTGGAAGCTGATCTGCCGAAAGAATCGTCTGTCCGCCAAGAAAGAATCTTCGATCCAGCATTTTCTCTGCTGCCGCATAGGATTGGAAAGTATTATCTAACTTATTTCCTTTTGTGCCGATCCCAATAGTAATCGGAATCTTAACGCATTTTTCAATAAACAGCATGATTTCTTCTGCTTTTTTCTGAATGCAGATCTCGTTCTCAGCATCTAAAGCATGAAATAGAACAACGCCAAATCGTTCATCCGAAATTTCAAATACGTGGCCTTGATTCAAAATCAATTCTTCAATGACATTGCGGGCAGCATATCGTTTCATCTGAATTTCAAAATTCGTTTGGTTGAACGTCGTAGTTTCCATGAAGTCAAACTCAATAATGAGGCAGCAAAAATGATGATCATCCTGTATTTCTATCCCCAGCATGCCAAACTGATCTTTAACTTCCTCTTCCCTCAATAATCCTAGAGTCCATTTTTTCATCAATTGATCCTTAATGGCGGGAATTCCGAAATGCAGCTGCCGATTCAGCATGTGCTCATGTGTGATTTCATTTTTGATATTTACTAAAAGCTTGGCCAAATCCTCTTCTTCCACAGGCTTTAACAAGTAATCCTTCACGCTGTATTTCAAGCAGGTTTTGAGGTAATCCACTTCCTGATAGCCGCTCATAATAATAACCGGAATGCTCGTAAACGTTCTTATTTCTTGCAAAAGCTCAAGTCCGCTAATACCCGGCATACGAATATCCGTGATCATAAGCGAGAATTGGTTTTTCTTCAGCAGCTCGAGTGCCTGTCTGCCGCTTGCGGCTACTCCTTTAATCGCAAACCCGTAATGTTCCCAGTCCAACGCATACATGATTGCATCCAGAGCACCTGGTTCATCATCGACGATTAATACAGATTCCATCGACGCACCTCCTTTGCCGTTTATGTTTTTAAAGGAATCATCAGGGTTACGCACGTGCCTCTACCTTCTTCGCTATGAATGGTTAAACCGTATTCCGGTCCATACATCTGGGTTAAACGTTGGTGAACATTCCGCAAGCCAATATTTCTTTCATGTTCCATGCTGGAATCGTTTAATTGTTGTCGTATCTTCTCCAAAGCTAAGGGCGAGATGCCAGAGCCGTTATCCCTCACCACGATATGATAGTGTTGATTATCTATGACCTGAGATTCGATATAGATCAGCGTATCGTCTTCATTTTTCTCCAATGCGTGGATGATCGCATTCTCCACCAGCGTTTGGAGAGACAGCCGCGGAAGCTGATAGGCGCTATGCTCCTTCGGAATGTGAATATGATATTGCAGCCTGCCGCCAAATCGGTAAGATTGAATTCGCAAATACGTGTCCACGATGCCAATCTCTTCCTCTAATCGAACGACAGAGCCGCTTTTACCTAGCAGATTGCGAAAAGACTGTGCGAGTAATTTAATAATATTCGCATTTTCTTTGTCGCCTTTCTTCAATAAATTGCCTCGAATGGCATTTAGCGTATTAAATAAATAATGGGGATTAATCTGCGTTTGCAGCGCGTATAGCTCCGATTCCTTCGCTTTCAATTCTAGTTCCTTCTTATTGAATTCGAATTCATAGACTTCCTTAATCAGCAAACTGTTGCGAAGAATCATTTGATTATAGATTAGACCTAGCTGGCTGATCTCATCGTTGCCGGTTAAAGCAATTTGCGAGTAGGATTGCGTAATATTATCCGTCCTCATCTTAGCTGCCAAGAGCATCAGTCTTTTGGTCAGCTTGGAGGAGATCGTATACATCATAATTACGGCAATAATGATCGAAGAAACTAACAGTATTATGGCTATTCGTTTCATCTCATTCACTTTAGATGTTAATTCACCGGTCGGCGTTAACACAATCGCCTTTAATCCTCGTACGCTGGAACGGGTATCCAGGCTCTTGACCGTTAACAAATACCGCTCATTATTTTCTTTCACATATACGACTTTGCCTTCATTCGCTTGTTCAATTTGTTTATAAAAGTCATAATCTTGAATCCGGATCGGAGCTTTGTTGTTCAAGAAGCTATCCATTACGACTTGCCCATTAGGCAGACCGATAATAAACCGCTGCTTCTGGTTTTCTTTTGAAATCAGGTTTTGCAGCAGCTGCTCCTGTAGATCAATCGTGACATAGACTTGAGAATGAATAACCGGATTATTCATCCTCTGTGTCAGACGAATGACCCGAAAGCGATAATAAGGGTCAATTCCGAGATTTGTCCACGTTTTCACGAGTTTTTTGTCGGGCTGCTGCGTTGTCTTAAACCATTCGGACTGTTTAATCTCTTCATCGATCCATTTGACATCTGCAAATTGAAAAGTCGGATTGTTGGTGTAAACCATAAGCCTCAATATATTTTTGGACCCTCGAACCCAATTGACAAAAGGCAAATAATAATCAAAATAAACATCCTGCGCCTCGATAATCGAATCATACCTTGTTAATAATCTGCTCTGCAGCTCTGAATTTGTATAGAGGGAATCGATCACTTGTTCATAAGACTGAAGCAGCGAATCAATGTTTTGCGAAAGCTGTGATGTCGAGAAACCCACGTCCTGCTCCATTTTTGTCATCAAAATATGACTTGAGAATCGCGTCATAAAATAGGTCAATGAACCTAAAAGAAAAATCACGACCAGCGCCGTAGTAAAAAATATTTTTGTTCTGATCTTCATAGGCTCTGATCCTCCATACCTAATGCAATAACCGAATCTCTCAGGAGAGATTCGGCTATTCACTATACTGCTAATTCAATCATTAACGAATCAAAAACCAAGTTGCCGACTTCGGAGCTATTTTCACATGCAATTCAATATGAAAACCTCGATCAAGCGCATATTCATGAGATGGCCCTTCTTGTTCTTGAACGGTTGCGGTTTCGGTTAACCCCGCATAATAGAGCGGCAATTTCAATGTTTGCGACACGGCGTGGTCCAGTGGATTATAGACAACCGCCAATCCTTTGTCTTGAAGCTCATGGTTGACATGAAGAATACAATCGATATCCCTGCCGCTAGGTCTTCGCACATGGATGATATCGGATTCCAAAATGGCACGGTATTTTTGATAAAATTGAAGCTTGCTCTTAACCACTTGTTTCGTTGCTTCCGAATCGAATATTCGAAACCCGCGATAAATCGCTTGCACGCCAGCACTGAAGTTGTTTATCAAATGGGCTTCATAATCGGGAAGATGCTCGCTTAACGGCTCCATTGTCGCTTCCGCTCCACCGCCATGATATTCCGTCAACGGGACAAACATCCAGCCCATGCTTGGGGTTTTCTCCCACGTTCCATCATAAATATTTTGTCTGCCAATGACAATTTGCCTCTCTCGCGGCAGCGACCAGTTCACTTCCCGGTATCCCATTCCCGTTTTATTCGAGCCGCTTAGGAAATACCAATCTGGCACGTTCAAGTAAATGCCTTGGCTTCTGCACCATTTATAAAAATCGGTTATTCTACTCCATTGTCGCCACTGGGAATCTTCTTTCCCATGATGTCCAGGGTGATCATTAGACTCGCATATATCCCCAGGATAGGAGCCGTCATGCTCAAATACGCCCATCCCGCTTTGCTCTAAAAATGATTTTACCTTCTTAAAATATTGCTGTCCCCAGTGACTCTCCAGACACGGTGAATGGATATAATAAGCCCCCTGGGCATTTACGATATCATCCTCCGGACTAACGCTCCGGCTCGCGAGCAGCGAGTAACCGCCTATTTCTATCCCTTTCCCATGCGCATAGTCCGACAGCTGCTTGATCTTTGCGATATAGTCTTGATCCTCTTCCTCCATATTAAGGCCGCTGCCAAAGGATAAAATAACCATTTCAAAACCTACCTCGGCGCATTGATCAATAGCTTCCTTAATGACATCCGGCTCAATGCTAAGCACATGCATGATAATCGGATTTTCAGTAACCCATGGAGCAAGCGTCCGATACATCCGCCGCTGCGCAAGCCCCTTTCGTTCGCGGTCCATACTGTCATGGATCAGTTCATACGTCCGAAAGGTTTCGAAGCTCTCGCCTGCCCCAATCCATACATCTGGTCCGATCGGTGGGCGGCTCTCTAATAGCGCCGGCGTTAAATACTCGTAATTAATTTGGGTTGTGTAATCCGGATCTGCAACCCAGTTCGTTGTGCGATTCGATTTCTTAGAGGTCATGCCTTGAAAGGCATAGTCACTTTCAACATAGAGATTCGGATATTCCCAACGCTCAGGCGTTTCAACCGGTGATTCCCACTCCACAACCGCTAAAATCTCGCTTTTGAACGCGTTTAATTTCACCCGGCTTCCACTGTTATTCGCAATCGATAACCATTTGGATAATAAGGGAATTCCGTCATACATCTCATAGTGTACAGTGAGTTGTATGCCATCTAACGTATCACTTGGAGGAGCAAAATGTAATTGGAGTGACACCCCCGGTGGCGGCCATGCCGCTTGCTTGTCCGAGAAGCTGTTGCGTCCCCACGCAAATCTCTCTTCCGTTACCCCGAATGCATAACCTTGAAATTGAAAGGCGTTGGAATCGGATTTCATTTCGCCCAGCCATTCCTTGCGCAGGTAAGCATAATCAGGTTGACCCTTCAGCCCTCCGACCTCAAATATCTTTCCGTTTATTTCTAAGATCGCCTCGGGCTTCACGCCACGAATTAATGTCTCAGCAGTCATTAGATTATCAAACGCTACCGTTGCAGCATTCGGGGATATCCGCCATGCTCGCTTAATTAACCCATTCGTCATCACGATTTCAGCATCATTTTGACAGAAGGCCACCTCTGCTTTGAACTTCCCTGTTGTGATAAGCCAATCATTCGATACCATCGCATAGTCCCTCCATCCGCATCTGGATGATTATTTACTTGTCGCCTTGTTGTAGACTTCAACATATCGCTTCCAAGTCTCCGACCACATCTCTTCAAGCTTCTTCTCCCCAGCTTTCTCCAATTGCTGAGTATAACTGTTCCATGCGGATTCGAAGTCAGCATCGGTTTTTGACAAAATAATTTTTGGCGTTTCCTTCTGCCAAATTTGCTCCATTTTTTTCATAATAGCGGTAGAGTTCTCAGGGGCATTTAGCTGCCAAAGGTAAGCAGGAATATATTCCGGCTTCGGCAGGAAGTCAGCCCATATCGTTTTGTTGAATGTATTTAAAACCTCTTTCGTCGCATCATCATAATTTCCAGCGATCATCTCTGCCGTGAGCGGCGTCGCGTAATCGCCATCGTCTAGTTTCGCTCCATCACCAAAGCTGAACTGACTATTTGGACTTGCCAAACCTTCGTTAATAAAGTAATCCGGGTCCGCCTTGCTCAATTGGTTGATTTCCGGCTTCCGTACACGTTTGCCATCTACAACATCGTAGTGCTGCCCTTCGATTCCCCAACTGATCAATTTCTGGCCTTCATCTGTAAATAGGTAATCAATATATTGAATAATCCGCTCTGGATGTTTGGCATTTTTGGTAATGGCCCAGTTATTTCCTGAACTCGACGGCGTCACCGTATTGGAGTGATCCTGTGTGCCTTCCTCAAAATAAACAGGGAATTTGGCAAACTGCCGATTCGTATTACCCGCTGCAGCCAGCGATTTTTCTGGACCCGATAGTACCCACTGCGGGAAATAGCCGGCTAAAATCCGACCTTGTGCAATCTTCGTGCTTGCTGTCTCATAATTCAGACTAAAAATCTCCTTATCGAGCATTCCTGCATTTTGCAGCTTGTTCAAAAAGGCAAAATATTTTTTCGTATAGTCCGCCGTAAAAGCGACATGAACATTATTTTCGCTATCGATCGAGAAGCGTCCATGGTCCGGCAATCCCGCTGCGCTGATCGCGGGATTATTATAGGTCAGGTCAGCGCCTGCGCCTGAAAAAGCAATCGTTTCCTTGCCGTCAATAGTTGGATGCTTAGCCACATACGCTTGCAGAACTTCGAAAAGCTGATCCAATGTTTTAATTTCCGGATACCCGGCTTCCTTTAGAACGTCGTATTGCACAACAAACGATCCTTGGACATTGGCAGGCGTTTCTTCGGATAGACTCACGTTGCTTAACGAATAAATATGCCCATCTGTGTCGCGCAGCAAATCATAAAATTTACCGAATTTTTTCTTAATATTGGGCCCATACTGTTCTATTAGATCTTCAAGCGGCAAAAGCGCTCCGCCATCTCTATATTTCGATATGCTGCCAACGCCTATGTTTACGATTTCAGGATAATCCTCGGACGCTAGCCATATTTCATATTTCTGTTGCGCTTGCTCTGCACCACCAATGACAGGCATATATTCCAGTTCGACACCCGTTTTTTCAGTAATCGCTTTTTGTATTGCTGTATCCGTTTTCAACTTTGGATCTGTTGTGCTTATCGTTACTTTGATGTTTTCCCGCGTTACATCTGAGCCTGGCTCCGCGTTTGTTTTATTGGATGACTTTGAATCTGATGCGCAGCCTGCAAGCAAAGACAAGGAAAGAGCAAGCACTACGCTAATCGCTTTCATTTTTCTCAATTCGAACACCCTCTCATATTCGTTATCATATCATTAACAGGTCAATCCTGTTTGATATCAGCTATTCTTTCATTGCTCCGATCATCATGCCTTTTATAAAATATTTTTGGAGAAAAGGATAAATCAAAATGATAGGCATCGTGACGAGAACGGTCAACGTGGCTCTTATCGACTGCGGCGTCGTTTGGGCTAAAATATTTTTGTCCACATAACCGGTCGCATTTCCAGAAACTTGATTCGTTGATTGAATAAGAATTTTCATAAGCTCATATTGGAGCACGCTTAAGCTTTCTTTGCTGTTATACAAATAATTATCGAACCATGAGCTCCAATGGCCAACAGCAACAAACAAGGTAATCGTTGACAGCACAGGCATGCTGATCGGAAGAATGACCTGAAGCAATATTTTGATATCAGATGCGCCTTCTACTTTGGCCGATTCTATCAAGCCTTCCGGCAGCTGCTCGAAGTAGCTTCGCATAATGATCACGTTAAACACACTGATCAGCCCCGGAATAATGTACACCCAAAATGTATTCGTCATATCTAAATTTTTAATTAAGAGATACGTAGGGATAATTCCCCCGTTGACGTACATGCTCACGATGAGTATAGAGTTTATCGTTTTGCGATAAATATACTCCCTGCGAGATAAGGTGTAGGCTAGCATCGCCGTACATAGAACCGATAAAAACGTGCCCAGCACCGTTCTCGTTACCGAAAGGATCGTAGCATTAAGCAAGGAATCTGTTTGGAAGACCACTCGATAATTATCGAGCGTGAACTGATTAGGAAACACGTAGACCGCGCCGCGCAGTGAATCTAGAGAATCATTAAACGAAATGGCAAATAAATTCAAGAAAGGATATAAGGTAACAAGGCCAAGAATGGCTAAGAACATGTAGTTCACAACACTAAAAGAGATATCTCCAACGGACTTTCGCATCATTTTCCTCCTTAGAACACACCGGATTTGCCGGTTCTTCGCGCAATATAATTTACGATGACTACAAGGACAATACTGACAATGCTTTTGAATATGCTTAGCGCGATACCTGCAGAGTACTGCTGTGAGCCAAACGATAGATTAAGCGCATATAAATCCAACACTTCCGAATAATCAATAACGAGCGGATTACCTAATAGAAATTGTGATTCATAGCCGGTATTAATAATCGAGCCGACGGATAGAATCAATAGAATGACCGCAGTCGGCATAATGCCTGGGATCGTAATATGCCAAATTTTATTGAACCTGTTCGCGCCATCCACATCCGCCGCTTCATACACCTCTTGATTCAATCCGGCAATGACAGCGAGATAAATAATTGTACTCCAGCCAATCTCCTTCCACACTCCGACTAAAGTATGGATGACCCAAAACCATTCACCTTTTCCCATAAAGTAGATTGGCTCTTTGATCAGCCCCAGTTGCAGAAGCAGGTTGTTGATGAATCCGCCATCCGGAGATAAAAAGGTAAGAACGATATTGGCGATAACAACCATCGACACAAAATGAGGAATATACGTCAAGGTTTGAATCGTCCGTTTAAATATCGAAATCCGCACCTCATTAAGGAGCAAAGCTAGTGTTATCGCACCAAGAAAACCAGCGACCAGGCTCATGATACTCATCACAAGCGTATTTCGAAGCACTCTTAAAAATTGATCATCGGCAAATAAAAACTTGAAATTTTCAAATCCGACAAATGAGCTGCCCGTTATCCCTTTGGCTGGTGAGTAGTTCTGAAATGCCATGATCCAGCCCCATAGCGGAACATAATTAAAAAGAATAAGAATGAGAACAAAAGGAATGGATAAGAGTATTAGTTGATATTGGGCACCCATTTTTCTGAAATGACTCTTTTTTTGGAAGAGTCTTGCGCTTACGCCTGTTTTGTTCATGTCCATTTTTGTATGCATGTTGTATTCACTCGACCTTCTTTCCTATGCTCGTAACCATCTTCTTTTATTATCAAAGATAAGCATTCCTGCAACAACCTGTGCATCGCAAGCTAAGAACCCTTTAAAATAAACAAGTTGCCCTCTCACCATCATAAAAAAAAGACCATACCCAAGTGCCGATTACCGGCAAGGATATGGTGCAGCAAATCTATTTTTTATTTTATCAACGATTTGATCGTCTGGTTTATGCGCTCACGGCGGGACAACAGCCAATCCAAATCTCGTGGATACACATCAAACGTAATCTCATTGGCAAGCCCTTCTTCTAAAAGCTTCAGCGTCTCCGCTCTCCCGGCCAGCCCTTCCAGCAATTCCAGCGCCCTCATATCCTGCAACGCCTCGTAGAACACTTTTAACCGGATAGACTCAATTGGCCCTTCCAAACCAGGATATACAAGAAACGCATCCCCCGACGGAAAGGCGCAGCCCGCATCCGTTGTTTCAAAGGGCTCAATCGGAGCTATCGAATATTGCGAATACCAGAAATTATAACCCCAGTGCAAAAAACCTGCTATGTTGAATTTGTACATTTGCATGCCAATCATTCTGTTTCTCGCGGATGGCATGCTAAAGAACCGATTAGATACTTGCTTGTATTGCGCGCAGCAATAATAGGTCCATAGATTCTCTACCCCATTTGCTAAAAAAGGCTCGATATGATCATTTGCCGGTATCGGATTAGAGATCAGTCCTTGTTCATAAAACGTATAGTCGGATAACGCATCGATCATTGGAAATTTGCCCAAATACTCCTTCATGATCTCGCTTGCACTTGTATACCAAGGAATATGCTCGATTGAAGGCTCATCAGAAATATGGAAATAGCTGCGCGACTCGAGATTGTTCGTCTCAATAAAGCGGACTAGCGCGGGCAAAAATTGCCTTAGAAATCCCTTATAGCTTTCACCGGCAGCATCGGTCTCCCAGCCAAAAATACGGGTAAGCTTCCCATCTTCTGTCGCTAGTATCTTAGGCGCATGCTTTGCTCCCCACTGCGTGAAGAGATGCGAGAACTCAAAGTATTGCACGCCGCAGCGATTGCCCAGTTCAACCCATTGCTTGAGCTGATCAAATCCGAAAGTGTAGCGATCCCCTTGCTTCTCCACGTCAATAAGCTGAACCGTTGGCCGCTCTCCCCCTTCTTTCGTATCGAGAGGTGGCGTGAACAGCGGCGTCAGCAGCATATTCATGCCGTGCTGAACAGCTGTGCTCACATATTTTTCTATCAAAACCCAATGCGCGTCACCAAACATCTCCACGTTATAATGCGTCGCCAAGCAATCGGTGTGAAACCATTCTGTGTGAAGCAGCTTCTGCTTCGGCAATTCCGCGTTAATAATCTCCAGTTCAATGGTTGACTCGGATAATAAGCTATCTGATTCGTCTTGAAACGCTATGCGGATGGGATAGACGCCCGCTTCGGCGGAGCCGTCTAATGCAACCGTTATCCAAAGCGAACGCCATTGTTGCGGGATAGCATGCACGCCCCGATTTGTATCCATTGGAAATAGCGGGTCGGGATATAATCCAGGCGCAGAACGAAGGATATGCTCGTCTTGGTCGGGATAGCAGGGCAATTCGGACGGAGCCAGCCCAACCGATTTTATCGATATTTGATGGGCAAGCCCGCTTTCCATTCGGACCTTCAAGTCTCGTTTCGCCCTTGTGACATGCTGCGCGCGATAAGCGACTTGGAAAGAGAATATTTCGTTTTTGAAAACGGAAGCTCTGGAAAACGGTTTACAGGTAAGCTCCTCGTCCGGAAACACTTTAGCGAGCGAGCTGACGCATTTCGTTTCTAACCATGCAGATACCATATATAAATAGCCTCCCTTAAGCATGACTCCCTATTTCACGGGACGATCAGGAATTCGTGCGTTAGTGATAGATAACATGTATTATGAGTGCGTATTTCCAATTTGCCAACCTGCCTCCTATCATTTTTCACCTTAGCGATTAAATATACTGCACAAGCGATACGCTGCTCGTTCATTCTTATTGAAGCATGATTAACGTGAAAAGCTCCCGCTAATTCCAGAAATTCCGGGCGACGCCACTAGACACGCAAAACAAGCCTAGAGAAGATTCTCTAGGCTCATTCTTTCTGCCGTCATTCGGCAAATAACCGATTATGCGTTTGTTTTTTCCTTAATCTTCTCAAGCGGCTGTGCATTCCCATAAACCGGACGCTTGCGTTCTACAGGCTGCGCCCATTTTACGGCATTCGTAATAACACGTTGAATAGCTTTGTTGTGGTAGGTCGGATAGGTTTCGTGCCCCGGCCGGAAATAAAACACTTTGCCGTTACCGCGTGTAAAGGTGCAGCCGCTGCGGAACACTTCTCCGCCTTCAAACCAGCTCGTAAAAATCAGCTCGTCTGGTGCAGGGATATCAAAATGCTCGCCATACATTTCTTCTTTTTCCAGCTCGATAAATTCCCCGATGCCTTCCGCGATCGGATGGCTTGGCGCCACAACCCATAGACGCTCCTTCTCATCGGCTTCACGCCATTTCAAATCGCAGCTAGTCCCCATTAACGCTTTAAAGATTTTCGAGAAATGGCCCGAATGAAGGACGATCAATCCCATTCCGTCTAGCACGCGCTGCTGTACTTTTTGGACAACCTCGTCCGTTACTTCGCCATGCGCCAGATGCCCCCACCAAATTAACACATCCGTCTTGTTCAATACGTCATCCGTTAAACCGTGTTCTGGCTCATCCAAAGTGGCTGTACCTGCATCAAATCCTGCTTCCTTCAAAAAGCCTGCAATCGCACCATGTATGCCAACTGGATATATTTCACCTACGAGCGGGTTTTTTTTCTCATGACGATTCTCATTCCATACCGTTACCTTTACCATAATAGGAACACTCCTTTGTTTCAGCTGTTCTCAGTATAAAAAATTCGAGCCATTAGAGAAATACTAAATCATGCCTCTTTTATATTCAAAAGTGTCCTCCAATTCAAATTACTATAAAAAGACGCGGAACAGTGATGAAATTAATGAACCTACATTTCCAAAAGTGATATACTCCTATTAGGAGGTTATGCTCATGCCCTTGCTGGAAAACACAATCGATACGCATACAGAAGCGATCAACGAAGAGGTTATTTATCAGAACCCGCTGCTGTTTCTTAAAATATGGGAAATATACTTAGAGGCTCATCACTGCAGCGTCGTAGAGAAGCACCCCTGGCACTACCATAAAGAAGTAGAATTTCTTGCTGTCATAGAAGGCCGCTTAGGTGTACAGAGCAAGCATGATTACGTTGTTCTTGGTCCGGGCGACGTTATGGTATTGGGAGCCTCGCAGCCGCACCGTTCCCATAAGCCACTTACAGAAGTATTACACTATGTGGTATTTCAAATTGATCTTGGCAAACATTTTGACCAGAGCACCATGCCGTATTTGTACTGCTTCTCGGAGCTGACGGAGCCGCTGGACAAACTAAACTATATCTTTGACATAAACGAGTCGGCAAAACGGGAAACCTATGCTTTCATTATGGAAATCTTCAATGAATCACAAACGAGGATGCGAGGCTATGAAATTGCGGTCAGCTCTTTGATAAAAAGACTGATCCTGCTGCTGCTCAGAAGCGATAGCCGCAACGTGCTGAACTATACAGAGGAAACCGAATTAATTCGGTTAAGGCCGGTCCTTGACTATGTAAACGCCCATTTGAACGATAAGCTTTGCGTCGAGGATGCTTGCACGCTGCTTAATTTGAGCTATCACTATTTTATCAAATATTTCAAGAAAACGATGGGCGTCTCGTTCGTGGAGTACGTCAACTATAAACGAATCAAAAAATCCGAGCTTTTATTGCTGACCAGTGAGCTTAGCATAATGGATGTGAGCTATGAGGTCGGCATCTCTAACATGGCCCAGTTCTATAAGCTATTCAAGCGGCATAATCAATGCTCGCCCAGAGAGTTCAAGCTGCGCATGAGAAGCGAGTCCAAGGTTACGATGGGAGCCATGAATAATTATATAGAATAATAGAATCGGGCTTACCGGCGCGTTAAAATCCAAGCCTGCGGCAGAGCCAACCAGAAACCCGAAACAGGCATCGCGATTGACCCGATTAGACTCAAAATAAGCAGCAGCCATCCGAAAGCTGCGGGTGGGGAGATACCCTTCTTTTTCAGCAGCCAATTAACCAAGTAACCTAGCAATAATAGCAGAAACCCGAACATCATAAACCAAAATGCAGTTTCACGTTCCCATTGCCCCTCCTTAACGGTATTCCATACCCCTTCGGCTGCAATGGGAAGAAGCTGCTTCGTGAATACAAACAGGCCGACTGCTGTATGCAGCAATCCGGTCAACATCAGCAGCAGTCCGATCTGACGTTTGATCCCGCTCACCATATCGTTCATCTCCTATCTTTTCCTTTGAGCGAATCCTCGCACTCGTCTGATATTTTTATTTTCCTTGCAGACGGAGTGCCTGGTTCGTCTTCCAATGCATCGATTACACTGTCAACGATTGAACGGGATGCAAGCAGCCATTCCTTGATGCCGTTTCGCACATGCTTTTTTGCTTGGTGCTGTTCCAATTGTCCAAGCAATCGTTCTGCATTCAAAAGATGTTCAATTACTTGCTCCATTCCTAGCCCGCTTCTTCTCATTGCTCCTCAACTCATTTCTTATAAATTCTTTCCGCCGAAACGAATGACAAGCCGATCCTCTGCATACTTCGCGCCTGTAACTTGCCGGCCCATCAACGGTCTTGGCAAAATGACTTTGCGTTTGTAGGCACCTGCATCTACGGTCAATTCGTCGCCCGTCTGCGTTAAATCCAGATCCGTCTTATCGACAAAAGGAATCGTTAGCTCCAATAGCATCTCCTCCCCTTCTTCCCGTATCGTTTCCGTTCTTCCGAAATAAAGCATCGCTGATGGATCCTGTTTCCCGTAAACGATATCCGCAAGCTCCTCCAGAATTTCCAGTCCGATAACTTCTTTTTGCATCATGGGCGCTTTCATTATCGGCAGAGGCTGGAAGTTCACCTTGATTTCTTCCTCATATTTCTTTTGAAGGCTTCTCCAATGTGAAAAATAACCTTCCCCGGCCTCGTCCGGCAGCACCCGATTTACGATAACGGCATCCGTATTGAATCCAAACAGATTCAAATACGTGAAAGAGCGCTTCGCTTCTGCAAGCACCATCTTCTCGGGGTTCAGCACGATCCTTACCGAGGTCATTTCCTGATCCAGCACGATCCTCTGCATATCCTCCAAGCTCCGTGCTAATCGCTCGATGCTGTCTAACACGCCATCTGAAGGAAGCTCGATGCTGTTTACGAGCTTCGCTACAGGTCTTACGAGCTTAATCAACCTGCGTTCGTGCGGAAATATTTTCTCCAGCCACCAATTCAATACGTTAGGATAGCTGAGCAGCCGCAGCGTCTCTCCAGTTGGAGCACAATCCACCACCAGCACGTCGAACTGTCCGCTTTGCGCGTGCTTCTTGATCTGCAGCAAGCTGAACAGCTCCTCCATGCCCGGAAACACCAGCATTTCTTCGGTCGTAATATCTTTAAGCTGTGCTTTGTCGAGCATGGTCGTCAGCCAGTCTTGGACAGCCCCCCAGTTGTTCTCCGTCTCCCGCAGGCTGTTCACTTCTTGGCCCCACAAGTTTTCGGTTACCTGGACAGGATCAGGACCAATCGGCATTGCTAACGAATCCGCCAAGCTATGTGCCGCATCCGTGCTGAGAATTAACGTCCGTTTCCCTTCTTTTGCGAGCTTTACCGCAGTTGCTGCCGCTATGCTCGTCTTGCCAACGCCGCCCTTGCCCGTAAAAATGATAATTCTCATGTGAGCCACTCCTTTTAGTACGATTTCGTAGTAATTGTTGAAAAAAGAGACCGGTTCAACCGGTCATTCCTCGATTTTGATTTTTACAGCTGTGATCTTCGTCTCAGGAAGCCTTACTGGCCCTTCACCTTGAAATACTTTAGCTGCCTTGAGCATCAGTGTCGTGAATTGCTCTAATTCTTCCTGTGTAAATGCCGCTTCCAGCCTTCCTAGCATGATCAGCATAATATGCTCTGATTCCTTAGCTAGCTGCATTCCTTCCTGTGTCAGCGTGACCAGCTTAACTCGTTGGTCTTGCGCTGAAGTAGCTCGGGCGATAAAGCCTTTGCGTTCAAGCCGTTTAGCAATGCTCGTCATGGAACTTAAAGGCGCCCCCATCTCGGCAGCCAGCTCCGACATCGTCAGATCACCGCGGATGAGCAGAATAAGCAGCGCAGATAGATCAGATCGCGTCACTTTTTGTTCCAAATGCAGCGTATCGGTCATGAAAGCGAATGGACGCAGACCGGTCTTGAGGAAGAGATCGTAAAGTTGCTGCATGCCGGCGACTCCTTTTAGTACGATTTCGTAGGTTATATGCTTTAATTTAATACGATTTCGTAGTAATGTCAACCGTATTTACAAAATATTCAAAGTAAAACGTTAAATCTCTCGAATAGTTCTTTCTGAAAGATCGGATTGATTCCCGGTATTTTTATAATGACCTGAAGCTTCACGCGGACGAAGCATGTTACCAACTACCCGCAGACCCTGCTTTCTTGTAATAAATCGCGATAACTGCGCTCCGAAATAATTTTGCATACCTGGAACAACATACACCTTCCCGTCCTTCAATGCGCGTAGAGCAACCTCAACCACTCTCTCTGGAGTATCTTTCTTTCCGACAGAAGCCTCTTCTGTCCCAACGACATTAAAGAAGCTGGTATCCGTTGAACCAGGGCAAAGCGCGAAAAAAGTTATGCCGCGTTTACGGTTTTCCACCATAACGCTTGTGTGAATGACAAGACAAAAGCTTTCGTCGCCCCATATACAGCCATATAGGGAAGTGGTTGAAATCCGGCAGTTGAAGCTACGTTAATGACTGTGCCTGAGCTTCTGCGCAGCATGTCTGGCAAAAACAAGTGGGTCATATCGACGAAAGCCGCTACATGGAGCATCACCTCTTCATGTTGGCGCTCGCCTGACACTTGATCAAACAATCCATGCGTAGCAAAGCCCGCATTAGCAGCTGTATTTGGAGGGTTGCAAAATACTCGCGGACGAATTCGAAAAGACGCCGAAAAGTACCGACCCTTCACAGTATTTTTACAACATAGGCGAAACCTACTCGCAATTCGGGCAGCATTACCCCAGCTATTATAAGCTGATGTTTGGGGGAGCTTTCGCAGATTTCAAACCGGACGAGGAAAGCATGCAAGGCACCGTAACAGCCATGCGGCAATTATTGATGCTCTTCAGCTCTGCTCAAGAGCAAGGGCTTCTTCCTCGTCAATATGATATAGAAGCTGTTGTGAGTATTTCTTGGGCCTCGCTCCATGGGGTTATTCATCTTTACTTTGGCGGGCATTTGGGAGATGTTCAATCGGCCAATGCCGTGTATAAGCAGACATTGGCTTTGCTAGTCAGCTCGTTGTTGCCGGATGATAATGAGCGAGGCAAGAGTTTGGTGTAAGCAATAAGGCTGCCGAAAAACGATTTCGGCAGCCTTTTCGTTATCTTTTGAACAGAACCGGAAAATAGTCGTTCGCAAAAGCTTGCCCGTGAACGGGGCGAGGACCAAGCAAGCGGATGTTGTCATGGCGCTGTATACCCGCTCGGTAGCTCGTACCGCCTTGCATCACATGCGCAACGACGGACAGCCGCGGATCATTCGTACGGTTAGGCCCCGAGCCATGGAAGGTCAGAGCGTGATGAAAGCTTGCTTGGCCAGCCTTCAGAATACAGGGCTCCTCCACCCAATCACGGCCTCCCGAATACTTTAGCTTCAGCTCATCCATGTTTTGATTAAAGAAGGAATCGCTGTCTGGAATCAGCCCCCACTTGTGCGAGCCCAATATCGTCATCATTCCGCCGTTCGTCAAGTCCGTATCCTGAAGAGCGATCCAGACTGTAATCATATCAGGCGTGTCCGAGCATTGCCAATAGCCATAGTCCTGATGCCAGCCCACATTGCCGTCCCCGGAATTTTTATTTCCTATTCCCGGTTTATAGATAATTTGATCATGCCACAGCCGAATTTCATCCGAGCCTAGCAAATCCGCTGACAGCTCTCCGATCAACGGGTCCGTCACGACCTTTCGCACCTCATCGTTAATCCACCAGCCATTATCCAATTTGCGCAGCGCGGCCGGATTGTCGCTTAGCCGAAAATGATTCATCGGTTGCCCGTCTCCGTCATATTCGCCTGACCATATTCGGCTATGCGCCTCGCGCAGCCGTTCGATTTGCTCATCGTCAATCAGCTTGGGACTGATCCAATACCCGTTCTTATTAAACAATTCCTTGTCCTGCTCCGTAATCTGATACTGGCGTTCTGCTTGTAAAGTCATTTATAAATCCTCCTTCTTTGTGCTTGCCCTCATCATAACCTTTGCAAGCAACGTTTGACGTTCCTGTTATTACGAAGTAGGATGAGAAACATAGAGCGCAGATAGAAACATAAGAGGAGATACTCATCATGTCGAAAGAGAAGTCAGATGATGAACAACTATATGCAATAGAAGCCGGCTCAGCCTCCTTTCCCCGCAGCGCCCGCTGGACATACGATACAGAAGTTAATCCGCACATCCATCTTGTACCGGAGTTCGTAATGTTTGGATGCGACGAATTGCGAAAAGCTTTGCCGCTCCACGAGCATGAGCATCCTGGCTGTTATGAATTCGTCCTTATTGAGCGGGGAAAAGCGCGCTGGGAGCTTGAAGGCGGCCTTTACGAAACACAGGCGGGCGATTTGTTCCATTCTCGTCCCGGCGAGAAGCACCGGGGAGGCTTCAACGTTATCGAGCCCTGCAAGTTTTGGTGGTTGATCATTAGGGCTCCTTATGAGCAAGAATGGCTTCGGTTGGCTCCGGCTGAGAGCACGGCCTTAGATCAAGAGCTTTCGCGATTGCCTCGAGTTGCACAAATTGGCTTGCCACCCATTCAATCGTTCAAGAAGCTGAAGAAAGCGCTCACGCTTGAAAGCCCTCTCCAAAGCACCGCTGTGCGAAGCGCAATTCTTGATATTCTTCTTTCCTTTATTCAACCAAATGATGGCTCCTATCCAATTGCGCAGGATTTGCTGCACCAATTTAACGGACTTATCGCTAAATTGAACCAACAGCCGGAGTGGCGACCTTCAGTTGATGAGCTTGCTGCATCTGCCGGCGTCAGCGCTTCCCATTTTTATCGGACCTTTCAGGAATATACCGGAGAGCCGCCGATTACTTTCGTCGAGCGGCTTCGCGTAAAGGCGGCTTGCCGTCAGCTTGCAGAATCACAAGACGCCATAACCGACATTTCTTATCGGCTTGGCTATCAATCAAGCCAGCATTTTGCGACCGTGTTCAAGCGGTTTGTAGGCGTAACGCCGACCCAGTGGCGCAATAGCCATAGGGTATCAACAAAATAGCAAAGACCGCCAGCCCATCGACGGCCTCTATTTATACGCTCAACAGCGTTTCCTTGCCTTACCCCTTAATAGCCCCAATAAGAGCGCCCTTTACGAAATACTTTTGCAAAAATGGATAAACGCACAAAATAGGTACGGTCGCAACGATAATCGTCGCATACTTTAATGTGGCGGACAGAGCGGCTGCATCCATATCGGAGGCGCCAGTAGCCATGCTGCTGGCCTCGCCCTGAAGCAAAATTTCACGAAGTATCAATTGAAGAGGGAACAGCGCTCTTTCCTGCAAAAAGATCAGCGCATAGAACCAAGAATTCCAGTGGCTTACACCGTAATAGAGCAGCATAACCGCAACAACAGGCAGCGACAGCGGCAAAATAATACGGAACAATATCGTAAAATCATTGGCGCCGTCGATTTTGGCCGATTCCTCAAGCGCGTCGGGAATGGCTTCAAAGGCTGTTTTCATCAAAATCAAATTGAAAGTGTTAACAGCTTGCGGAATAATCAAAGCCCATAATGAGTCGGATAGCCCCACTCCTTTAACCGTTAAATAGAGAGGGATGAGTCCGCCATTGAAGAACATCGTAAAAACAATGCCCATCATAATAGGCTTGCGGTATTTAAGGCTTTTGCGCGACAAGGCGTAGGATCCGAAAGAGGTCAACAAAATGTTAATCGTTAGACCAACCGCTACTACAAAAAAGGTATTCGCATAACCTTTCCCGATCATCGGATTTCGCAGCACATTCTCATAAGCTTCGATAGAAAAACCGGCTGGTTTCCATAGAAATCCATTATGAGCCATAAGCTGACCCGCATCGCTTAAAGAGGCAAACAATACATACACGATCGGATAAACGGTTGCCAGCATCATGATTGACAGAAACAGTACGTTTCCAATATCGAAAATTTTCTCTCCAAACGTTGCTCGATTCATCTTTGCGTACCTCCTACCACAAACTCGTTTCATTCCATTTTCTGCTTATCCAGTTAGCTGCAATCAATAGTGTAAAATTGACAAAGGAGTTAAACAGGCCTACGGCCGAGCTAAAGCTAAAGTTGAAATCCTGAAGGCCCACCCTATATACATAAGAGGAAACGACGTCCGCCGTAATATAGGTGGTCGGATTGTAAAGTAAAATGATTTTCTCAAACCCTACGTTCATCATGCGGCCTATTTCCAAAATTAATAAAATAATAATGGTAGGCAGAATCCCCGGAACCGTTACATGGAGGAGCTGTTTCCACCTTCCGGCTCCATCCATTCGCGCCGCTTCATATTGCTCGTTATCGATGCCTGTCAGCGCTGCCAAATAGATAATCGTCCCCCAGCCTATATTTTGCCAAATGCCGGATGACACATAGACCGAACGGAACATGCCCGGCTCGAGCAGGAAGGTGACGCGCTCTCCTCCTATCCAAGCGATAAAGTCGTTAATGACGCCTTCGCTGGAAGTGAAGTCTTTAATGATGCCGCATATAACCACAAGGGAAATAAAATGAGGCATATAGGTAATGGTTTGCACAGCCCGCTTGAAAAGCGTATTCTTCACTTCATTCAGCAGCAAAGCCAAAATAATCGGTGCAGGGAAACCAAAAACCAATTCATAGAAGCTGATCATAATCGTGTTCTTTATCGTTCGCCAAAAATAAGCACCGGTAAAAAAAGTCCGGAAATGCTCAAACCCTGCCCATTCGCTCCCTAAAATGCCAAGCCGCGGCGAGAAATCCTTAAAAGCAATTAGCGCTCCGTACATCGGCCCGTAATGAAAGACCAAATAATAGAGGATAACCGGGAGGAGCATGATATAGAGCCATCTATTTCTGCTTATATCAAGCAAGATACCAGCTCGTTTACCGGGTAAGTATGCAGGCGCTGTTTTTAGGTTTGGCGCAGCCATTTCTGCTTCACTCCATTCTTGTTGGCCGGAAGGCATGAAGCAGCGCTCGCCGTCTGCCTTCCGTATGCGATTTTGGCCATTAACGCTGTTTGTAACGATCGTAGGCGTCCTGATAGATTTTTGTAATTTTGTCGATACCCATGCTCTTGATCTGGTCTACGTATGCGTCGAATTTTTCGATCGGTTCTTGACCCATAATAAACTTCAGCAGCATTTCTTCCTTGTAGCTCGCAATAGCCGTAATCAGCTTCGCGACCTCTTTGGATTCATCAAGCGTCGGTGTAATGAAGGCAGGCATAATATGCTTTGCCGCATCAGTATTTGCCCAAATGACCAAAGCCTCATCCTGTTCCTTGAACGAATTGAAGTTGTTTTTGCGTGTATCGCCATAATACGGACCGTTAGGCTTCGTGTACTGAGAAATCATTTGCTGCAAATTGTATTGCGGATCTTCCGTTATTTTTTCCGTATACGCCAGCGTACCGTTGTTGTTCGTGTAGCTCTCGCCTTCAATACCGAAGTTGTAGAGCATGGAACCCTCTTCGCTGTATGCGTAATCAATCCATTTCACTGCAAGCTCGGGATTTTTGGAATCTGCCGAAATCGCCTTGCTCGCAATCGGATTATAATAGAAGTCCTTATGGCCGATAAATGCTTTCTCTCCCTTGTTCAGCGTTGGGTAAGGGGCAGCGACCAGCTGGAATTTCTCGTTCTGCTTCTTGCCCGTATCCATCCATCGGCCCATGCCGCCGCTTAGCAAGCCAACCGTTGCGCCGGAGGCGTTGCTCATCATTTTGCTGTCAAGGGATTTGGAGTCATTGTTCAGCGCAAAATCCTTATCGATCAAGCCTTCCGAGTACCATTTGCGCAGCAAGGCCATCGCGTCCTTAAATTGCGGGTCAATCGGACCATACCTCACTTGGCCTTGATCATCAATGTAAAACCGGTTGGCAGTCTTATACGCGCCAATGAAAGCATCCTGGATGTTAAATTCCACGCCGTATTGCAGTGTGAACGGAGCGGTCGCTCCCTTTTGCTCCTTAAACGCCTTCAATGCCGTGTACCACTCATCAATCGTAGTCGGCACCGGCAGGCTCAATTCATCCAGCCAGTCCTTCCGGATCATCGGACCGCGAAATACGGTACCATTTTCCGGACGAATCATCGGGAATACGTAATAAGTGCCGTCGTCCGTTTTCAGCATTTTGTCCAGCTCGGGATTCTCTTGCAAAATTTTCTTTAAGTTAGGCGCGTATTGGTCGATCAGATCATTCAAAGGAAGAATAACTTTGTCCGCAATCGCCTTGTCAGGCCCGCCCGGATAACCAGTGTTCCAATCGTATTCAATGACATCCGGCAAGTTATTGGAAGCGATCAGCAGATTGAATTGCTCCTTCGCCTGACCGTCCGCAGGATGCGAATATTTCACCTTTACGCCGGTTCGCTTCTCCAGCTCTTGGCCAAAAGGCGAATCTGCTAAGTTAGGAAAAAAGGTAATTAAATTCGTATTGATCTGTTCCCAAGATGTTAGCGTGTCTTTTGTTTCAATCGGATAAGAAAACGCTTCCAAATTATCAGTCTTTGGCGAAGGTGCGGGATCTGCCTCGTTCTTCTCGTTCTTATTGCCGGAACATGCCGCAAGCATACTTGATACGAGACAAATCGTTACCGCCATTCCTATTAAGCCTTTAAACCGTTTCTTCATTTAAATCCCCCTACTCGTTAATTATTGTTGCCTTGCCTATTGATTGTGCAGCATAATCAAGCGTTATAGATATCATCAAAACTAGAAATCGACCTTCAAAATCGGCAATAACGTATCTCTAATATGTGAACTGGTCATGCAATTCGCCAAAAGACAAGTAAAAACGGCTTTGCCGTCTTTATCCAAAGGGCGAAGCCGTTTCTCAAGTTCTACAACATATCTTTATATTTGCCCGGCGTAATGCCTTCATATTTTTTGAATACTCGATTGAAGGTATTAATATCTGAGTATCCAACCTGTTTGGCTATTTCCGATACAGATAAGGAAGTCGTCCTAAGAAGCTGCTTGGCGCCTCCGATACGCGTTTTGTTAATGAATTCAAGAAGCGCCTCTCCCGTTTGTGCTTTGAACTGCTTCGAGAGATAGGAAGGAGTCAGGTTGAAGGCTTCTCCCAGCGCGGTAATGTTCAAATCATCGGAGCTGTAGCGCTGCTCCACATAAGCGATGACCTGTTGACTGAGCCGGCTGTTATCGCCGCTTTTCTCATCCTGGATGGAATCGCACACTTTCTTTAGAACTTCGCTGATTTGGACCTGCATTTCCTTTATCGTCTCGCAGGCGAACAATTGATCCACCGAATTGATTTGACCCATCAAATCTCTTTTATCGCTTGATCCGATTTCACTCAAAGTCTTGAGAATCGTGCTAATTAAATCAAATATGAGACATTTGGCAAGCGGAACCGACATCCCGGCCCCCGACACATTGATTTCCACTATCTCGTCCAGCATCGCCTTCGCTTTATCATAATCGCCTGTTTTGATTAAATTGATCAATTGCTGCTCAATATGCAACGGATAGTAGTAGCTCCTGGATTCCCGGGTTGCTTCCGATAGGTCGCCGTACCGAATAATTTCTCCGCTTCCCATGACTAGGCGGTACTCAAGAGCCGTCATTGCCTCTTGATAGGCCAGAGCTATTCCCTCCAGCTGCTCATGAGCATTGCTGACCGCTACCGTCAGATGAACATGGAAATGATCGAGCATAAACGTTTTAACCTGCTCCGCAAGGGCCATTAGCTCTTCCTCATCGCGATATTCCTTGAAATTGATAATGCAAGCTTGTAAGTTGTCGATCTCAGTCGTGTAGGCCTGATGCCTGCCTTCCGCCACTTCTTCCGCCACGTTCATAACAAGAAAATGTACTAGCTTTGCCTTCGGCAGATCGATGAGGCCAGATATTTCAAATTTACCGTAGTGATCGACAGAGAACAGCAGGACAGCAAATCGGCTAGAAGCCAGTTTAATAGCATGCACATCAAGCGATTCCTGCATCGGCATATTCCCATCAAGCTGCCCCTTCAATAACCCTTGAAGAAAATGGGAGCGAATGGAATTTCGATGCCGCTCAAAACGTTCCCCTATCTTTTCTTTCTCTGCAAAAGTATCATCGAGCAACGTTTTTAAATAACCGAACTCATTCGAGCCTGCCTCGAAGTTAATGCCCGAACGCGAGACCAGACTGCGAATCAGCGTGTTGATCGGGTTGTAATTTCGCTTTAAAAATAAATAAGTGACAACTCCACCTATGAAGAGGCTGAGAATGAAGCTGATATAGATTAAATTTTTTACCAGCTTCATTTTCTCGTCAAATAGTTTGGCCGGAACGATCGTTATATATTTCCATCCCGTTTTTCCGGAAGCCGTATAGGAAACGGCTATTTTTTGTTTTCCTGTCCCTTGATAAAACATCCCGCTTGTGCCCGTTAATTTCTCATGCGTAAGAGTATCGGAGCCGTTTGCATTGCCGGTAGCAGCGATCAAACGGTTTTCCTTATCCAGTATAACGATGGAAGATTTGTTGCTGGATGAAATATTCGCAAGTAAACTGGAATCTTTAATAATAAACAATAAAACGGCGCCATCCTGCTCCGAATTATCGAGAGTGAGCGAGCGGGCGTACATGACGGCCTTCGATGCTTGTCCATCTTCCCTGTAAGTGATCGGCACATATTCATTCGTATAGCGTTTGCCGAAAATCGCCGACCATCTATTTTTGTCCATCCCATCGGTATACGTCATTTCGAACAGCCTTTGACTGTCCAGATGCTCCCGCGAGGAAATGACAGTATCGCTGTTTTTATAATACACATAGATTTCTTCAATGTAGTCGTTAGCCATTTTATAAATCCGCAAATCCTTAGCAATTCCGGCCAGCGTGTAATAATCAGGATCTTTGATAGGGGCTTCAACGTCTAGAAAACCGGCAAGCCGATTGCTTAACGTCATTTCCGTGCTTAGCCGTTCAATATCCAGGAGATTGCTGTCAATCGCTTGCTCCATTTGATTAAGAAGAGATTCATTGGCCCGGTTAACCTCCGAGGCTACTACATGCCAGGTCGCCGTATATATAATTCCGCTAATAATAATCGGGACTAACAGGACAGATATGTATGAAATTAGCCAGGTAATGATTACGCTGCGCGTACGGAACTTGATTATACCCATAAATAGCTTCGCCCCCCCCCCGAATCTGACATGCATATGTAACATTTTTTAGTATTCGACACGCTGCCTGTTTTACCTGCCGCATGCAGACGTTGTCGCGGGCTACGAAGGGCGCAGCGCTCTAGCGTGGAGGCATAAAGAAAACCTGCTCGCAAGAGCAGGTCAGTACAAGAAAGCCTATATCGTCAGTATGTATCATGTCAAAGTCATTGCAATTGTGCAGCACCAGCAGCTCCGACGGTTTGCAGCCATGCTTTGGCGATCAGCGCATGCCCGGCAAGAGAAGGATGAACGCCGTCTGGCGCCCAATAGCTAGATGGCGCAGTCATGGAGGCTTGCGCGAACAATCCGTCCAGCGGAACGAGCCATGCGCCGAATTCCCTTGCCAGCTCCCGTACCACATTGATTTTCGGATCGAGATCCTCACGCCACCCCTTCCGGTCTTCGGGTACCGGAAGAACAAACGGCTCGATCATGATAAGTCTGGCATCAAGCTCCGCTTTCGTTCGGCTGAGCAAATCTCGGTATTGCCGCTCGAACTGCTCGGCAGAGGTCGGATCGTTCCTATCATATCGCCGCCAGCAATCGTTGATTCCGATATAAATCGATACCACGCTCGGCTGCAAGGCCACACAATCCTCCTGCCATCTTGCTTGCAAGTCCCTCACTCTATTCCCGCTAATCCCTCGATTCAAAAATGTCACCTGCCGCTCGGGATATACCGACCCGAACAACGCTGCCGTCATGCTTGCATAGCCTCGACCAAGATCGGACGGGTTGTCCCTGTTTCTTCCGGTATCGGTAATGCTGTCGCCTTGAAATAGCACGATATCCCCTGGTTGAATATTAAATTTCATCTGCTTCTCCCCCAGTTTTAATGGTAGCAATCATCTCGATTCGCTCTCTTCTCATTATGTATTAACCAGAGCAGAGGCTGCCGGAGCGCCGTGTTCCGACGGATTTCCGGAACTGCGGAATCAGGGGCCATCGATTGCCATAAACCCAAATAACGCTCATCTTGAAAGGCAAGTCCGGCATAAAGCATGAAAGGCATCCGTACCGGCCAACTGTCGAAATGCTCGATATCGGCCGGGAGTGGCCAACTTGACTTATTCGCCAGATACGGATACAGATAATCAAGACCGAGCCGAATCCCCCTTCCATCCGAAAGGCGGAAATGCCATAAATCATCATGCGGCGTGGACAGCAATTGACAAAGCGTTACCATATTGTCTATGACAAAGATCGAATAGCCGTATGGCTTCGTGCGCGCCAGCTCAAGCGGGAAGCTGCCGTCTGCAGCCATTTGCGAGGGCAGCAACATATTTTTGTAACGCTCCCTGCACATGGCCATTACGGCAGCGTTGCCCGTAAACGAAGCGAACGCGGCCGCTTGTACTGTCCAGCATACGGCATGGTTGTTCGCTGCATCGCGTTCTTCCAGACCGTAAGGATGCGTCAGCATCCATTCGAGATAATCCGCAAACCAGCTTCTCAGCAATGAGCCTTCACGTTCTGAGAGCGCCCCTGCCGCTTCAATCACTTCCGCCGCAGCAGGGATATCGATTAAATGAAGCGTATCAATGATACCGAAGCCACGCCCAGAGCAAACGCCCGGAATCGCTTGGGCATATCGGAGATGCGGGTTCATGCGGGTCGATTCATTCAGGAAAAAATGGCGAAGAAGCGCAGCAGCCTTATCCGCGTAAATACGACGGCCTGAAACCGCATATCCTGCCGCAAGATTGGCCGTATGCGTCCGCATTTCGCGGAGCGCTTCCCGATGCGCGGTGAACGCCCTTGGGTACGATTCGCCATCCCTTCTGACGTATGGCAATCCGCTTTGCGTATCCGGATTTGGCCACCAATAATCGCCATTGGAATAATAATCGTGCTTGCCGCCAGGGCTCAGCCCAGATCGGCATTCCGTAATGGCGATCATCGGCGCTTCAAGCGAGCGGTCAGCCTTTGCTATTACTTCTTGCAAATCCGTTCGCCACTCACAAAGCGTATCCATCGTTAGCATTGGGCAGAAACTCCTTTCAAAAGACATTTAATCGGCAGTCCAGATTGGAATTCCGTACAGCCTCCATGGCTTGAAGCCTCCGAAGTACCCGCATAAATGCGGCTCTGCCGCTACAGGGCGAACCTGCGGCAAACGGTCTCCGTTTTCCAAAGCCGGATTGCCTGCGGCATCCACTTCATACAGTACAATCTCCTCTCCTTCAGCCAGCACCAATTCAAATCGCCCGTCCCCTAGCGGAATCGCCTTCGCTCCACCGCCTGCCGTTACACTTACGCTGTCAGTCATATCAGTTATTAGACGACAAGACATGCCAGCCAAGCTTTTGACGCGAATCCACGACGTCTTTCCTCGCGAGCGTACTGCACTGACAAGGAAAGCCCCCTCCGCACGCAGGTCATGGAAGGCTGCTTCCTTCCAAGCGCCCGGCAGCGCGGGAAACACGCGAATCCATTCGCCCCAGCTCTGCAGCAGCATATCATGTAGGGCTTCCGCACCCGCGAGCGGCGACTCGATAACCGGACCGGCCTCCTTGTACATCGTATTTGGTTTCAATATATGGAGCAGCGACTTCAGGTAAGCATGCGCTTCGTCGCCAAGACCGATTGTCGCTGCAATGGAAGACGCTCCCGTGAACGTAAAGCCGCGCAAATCTCCTTCCCTCGAAAACCAGTGTCGAAGCGAGCGTTGTATTAGCGCCCTCTCTTCCTTCGACTCCATATTCGCAGTATGCAATGGAAAAGCGGCCATCATATGGCTGAAATGCCGATGCCCGAACGCTAGAGGCTGTCCACGACCGATCATATAACCGGTCTCGTCAACGGGAAGAGGAGCAAGACGCTCAAGCGTTTCCGTCCACTCCTGCCGCTCAGCATCGAGCTCCGTTGCCGTTGCAATTCCGTCATGCTCTGACGGTTCGCTGACGCGCAGCAGCACGCGGATTCCCCATTCGAGCAGTGCGAGATCATAATGGGCATCCGGCACCGTCAACTGCAGGAATGAACCGTATTCCGGTGAAATCGTCGGCGGCAGATGCAGCAGGCCGTCGTCTCCTTCCGTCAGCAATCGCATATGGAAGCGTACAGCCCTCCGCAGCAGCGGAAACAACAGATCCTTCAACAAATCCGAATCCATGGAATAACGGTATTGTCGCCACAGATTATGGCATATCCACAGCAGGTTCCCCTTCTCGTCATCGACGGGGCAGACCAGATCGTAGCTGCAGCTCCGTCCGAGACCCGCCGAATCCTGTCGATACTCCTCGGGGACGTTCATGACCAATTGATCAAACTGCCCTCGGATCGCCTTGACCAATGACAAGCCAAGCTCCAGCCGATTAGAGGCATAGACGGGAGAGTATGACATCTGCACGTTCATGTTGAACCAAACGCCTGGCCAAGGCGATGAAGTAAGCCAAGGTCCCTGATTGTCTATAATCATGCCGTCTGACCGTGTAGCCGATGCGAGCTTATACATTTGTATCCAGTAGAATCCTTCCAGCTGCGTGTCCGGAATCGAGAGGAAGCTTTGCGGGTAATACGCATGCCACCAGCTGCGGTGCTGTTCAACCCACGCATCCCATGGCTGTCCACATGCCCGGCTTACCGCTTCCGATGCTTGATCCGCCGAGGATTCATCCGCTCCGTTCATGACCGACAAATAAAGGATGCGCCGTCTATCAAATCCCTCGGAAGCTCCCTCCGACTCTTTCTCGGTCCAGGCTGTCGCGCAGCCGCCTGTTCCTTCAGGCTTGAACGCGGCCAGGCCGATCTCGATGCCGTTTCTATCTGACCTTGTCACTTCCTCTTCGGGAATATATTGATTCAGATTGCGGCCGTCCGCATTTTGCAGAATCGGATCAACCTCCGAATAGGGATACCACCGGAAAGCTGCGCTGTCTTCACCTGCCGACGTTTCCAGCTCCACCGCCATGACCATTTCTCGGCTATGCGCGATGGCTCTTAGCTTGACCGTTCCAGCGGTCGTCGTTATTTCCGCCTTGAGCTCCGCATCCCATAAATGCAGTCGCATACTGGTTGGCTGATATATCCAGCCTGCCAGCTCCAAATGCAACTCGCCAATCGGCACGCGGGGAGAAAACCCTCCCTCCGGACGTCTTGCTGTCACATCTGTACGCCCTAGCACAAATCGCAGAACGTTCCGCTTCAAGCGATGTTCCTCGCCGTAAACCATAGCGCCAAGCCAGCCGTTGCCGATAAAGGCGCCTTGATCCCAGGAAACAGGCTTTACTGACCAAGTCAGGTCATGCCTGCCTAAGAAGGATGACCAATCCAGCCTCGTATCGATCATTTATTCCACTCCTTTTCTACGTTCGGGCGACGCTTGCCGGACTTCTTACAATACAAGGCCCGCGCCCTTTAATCCTTCCGATATCGCACATACAGTCGTAAGGCCGCCTTCCGGATATTCCACCTGAATCGAAGCCCTTCCATTCGCCAGCTGAACATACCTGCTCCCGCGGGCAGTCCCAAGATTATCGATCAGCCTGCCTCCACCAGCCAGTGAGAACCGGATGAAATTCGCAGCATCTGGACAAAACCTATTCTTTCTGTCGAGAGCTTCGATCTCCAAAAGTGCTGTTCCTTGCGAAATCTTCTTTGCAGTCATCCGCAAATTAGACGTCTCCGACCACAGCTCCGTTACGTAATCGAATTGCAATTCATCCGAGACCGTAACGCCGTCTTTTTCCGCTATGACTCGCAGTGTATTGACGCCTTTTTGGAACGCTATTTCCCAGCTTAAGCCCGCGCAAGGAAAGCTTTGAGAATCACGATTTCTTCTGCCGCAGCTCTCGCCATTTACAAATAGCTCTGCTGTTTGGCAATTGGAGTAAATACGCACCTTCTTTTTCTCGCCAAGCCCTCCCCATCTGGTTAACCACGAATGCCCGTAAATACGCGCCATAGGCTTGTCGCTCCAGTAGGATTGAAAAACATAGTACGCTTCTTTCTTCGTCAAATCACGCTCAACTACACCTTTTTGGTTGACATACGGTACAGGGTTATCCGGCCTGAGCGGTGTTGAGAAATCTTTGAATACCCATTGCGCCGTTCCTGTCAGCCATTCCATCTTCTCCTGCGTTTTCAAATGCCAATCGATTAAATCGCAAAAGTAAGTTTCGGACCAGTCACCGTCTGCCGATACGCGCGGATCTCCGCCGGACATCAGGAAGTCGCCATCGCGCTCCTCTGCAGTCGCCTGCGCCGTAATATTTTGGAATCCGGTATAGGGGTGCTCGACATGCCTGCCCGCCATTGCGTCAGCCCCCCATTCCATATGGATAAACCGGCTTGTTTGCTCGAAGCCGTGGCGGCTGTAATCCTCATACTTGGGATAAATGCCTCTGTACCAGCCAGCCCAAATCGAAGGCGAATAGACATCAACGATATCCTTGCAAAACTCGCAGCGCCTAATGCCCGTTACCCGCTGCGGGTCGCGCTCATGGGCAAGGTCATGCAGCTCCTTCATGAATGCACGTATTTGCTCTTGATCGAAATCGTCAAAGTCGCCTTCCCAATCGTTCTCGTTGCCGAGTCCCCAAATCATAACCGACGGATGATTGTAATGCTGCTCGATCATCGCCCCCAGCATATCGCGGCACTGGCGCTTGTAATCGTCATTGCCCAGACCGCCTCGGCACCAAGGAATTTCTTCCCACACGAGAATGCCCAGCTCGTCACATAGATCCAGCACCAGCCTCGACTGCTGATAATGGCCGAGCCTGAGGAAGTTAACGCCCATATCTTTAATCAGCGCAAGCTCGGTACGGATCATCTCATCTGTCATAGCAGCGGCAACGCCCGCATGATCGTCATGCCGATGCGTGCCCCGAATGAGCAGCCTCTTTCCATTCAGCAGGAACGGTCCTTTCTCTACAAATTCGTAGAACCGGACGCCGAACCTTTCAACAGCCTCGTCCATGCCATGTATGCTATCCAGCCTGATCTCGCAAGTATAGAGAGCTGGAAGATCGGGACTCCATAAGGAAGGTAAGCGAAGCTCGAACGAAGCACACGCTTGCATGCCTTCCCATGGCAAAGCTTCAAGCTCGAAACGTTCGACCTCTTTTCCCGAAGGATCGCGAACGACTCCGGTCAGGTTAACCTGCGACTGCTTTTGCTGCGGATTGTAGAGCCTTGCCTGTATCTGGACCTTGGCAAAGTCTCCGGATTCCGCCTTAACTGTCACATGAACGCGGTCCAGCGATACATTCGGTACATATTCAAGATGCACGCCGCGATACAAGCCTCCATACAGATTGAAATCGCTAATGTCCGACGGAATCGTCTGAAGGTCGCGGCTGTTGTCGGTCATGACCGCGATTGGCGCTTGCCCGTCAAAATACGGCTTGCTTTTGGAGCGTTCCACTGCCTCGGTAATGTCGATCCTAAATTCATCATACCCGCCGTTATGGTTGCCGACTTCTTCTGTGCCGACGTAGACGGCTGCTTTTTGGCCTGCGCCTTCAAAGCGCAGCAGCGTCCTCCCCTCTGGATAGGGATTGCTAACATCAAGTCTAGTACGGTACCAGCCCTGCCCCTGATAATATTTGACATCGGGATCAACTGCGTCGTATTCGTTAAAGCAATGCGGAAGGCTCACCACTTCCCAAGGAAGATGATACAGCGTCTGCTTCAGCTTATCTTCTCGCCATACCTCCCAGACCCCGCCCAGGCCTCCCCGGTAATGCTCCCAGCCTTTAGAAAGATTCATTGTTTTCATGATTCACCTCTAGGTTTGATCTTTACAACTTGATTCTCACATACGATCCGCTTTATTAAAAAATACGGCGCTTCCAGCCCATCAGCTTGGCGACCGCCTCGATATAGTAATAGTCTCCATAGATAAGAGAGACGTTGACATTGGAGCCGGCAGGCTTGTTCCCGGTTCCACTCAGCAATATGGCCTCATGTTCAGGACGGTCCCAGGTGCCGTAGCTCCGAGTAAGCGAAAGCAGAATACGCTCAGCCGCTTCGCGATATGGACGGCCTTGTATTTCTGGGAGCGCTTCCGACAGTTCGATTAGCCCCGAGGCTGCGCATGCGGCGGCCGACGTATCGCGCGGTTCTTCGTCTAGCGACTTTGCTGCGCGGAAGTCCCAATGCGGGATGCTGTCGGCTGGCAGCATCGCCATAAAATAATGCGCGACCCGCTGCGAAGCATATAAATACGTTTTATCGCCCGTATAGCGATATACATTTGCCATGCCGTGCAGCGCCCAAGCTGCTCCCCGGCTCCAAGCGGAGTTCGGCCCAGCTCCTTGTCCGCCAAGCGATTCTATGGCTTCGCCTGAAGAAGGATCAAAACTCACGATATGATTAACCGAACCGTCCTCACGGATAAAATGTTTAATAATCGTGTCGGCATGCGTTTTGCCGATATGGGCGAATCGCGGATCGCCAATCTCCTCGGCCGCCCAGAATAAGAGAGACAGGTTCATCGCCGAGTCGATGATCGACCAGCCCGTCTTGTCTTGGTTCCATGCGCGCAAGAAGCCCCCTGCCATATTAAAGCGGCCAGCCAAAAAATTCGCTGCGGCCAAGCCGCGCCGTTTGCCGTCTTGATCGCCGGTAACCTTGTATTTCATAATCGCCGATGGCAGAAACTGAAATCCGACGTCATGGTGGAAGTTGTGGTCTTCTATCATTCTGCGTTCAAATCTGCTGTCCCACTCCCATGCCGCTTCCTTGTAATGTTCCTTTCCAGTCATGTCATGCATGATCCAAAGCATGCCCGGCCAAAATCCCGCCGTCCACCAATCGAGACGCATATCGTCATAGATGCCAGTCTCTTGAGCCGCCACATGCGGCGACTTGTCCCCCATCTGCCCGATCATCCGATCAACCTTTTGCTGCAGCGATTCCCAAAGCGCTTGAAGCTCCTCCCGTTGTATCCTGCCGTTCTGCGATAACATAGTTACCATCCTTTCATCTCCTCGCATTTTTCGATTTATTAGTAAGTCAGAAACATTTTTTTAAACAATTCCCGAATTTTTTAAAAACCATTGCTGCAACTTCTATCTTCAATAGTAGCAAAAAATGATCAACCCTAGTTTTGCGCTCTTATGATAAAATGTTGCTATATTACGGTTTAATACGGGAGCGTTTTAGATGAGAATTTTAAATTATATGAATTTGTACAGCCACCCTGTCCAGCTCTCTTTTCTCAAGGATCGAACCGATGAATTCGTTGAAGTCTACCATGCCCATCAAGGGATGGAGCTGTTATATGTACATGAGGGGAACAGCCAAGTTATCGTCAATCAGCAGATCGTCAAGCTGGCCCCGGGCTTTCTCTTTTTCTTCCGTCCCTTCCAGCTGCATCGCATTCAATTGAAGCTCGCGCCGGAATCCCGCTATATCCGATCATTATTCGTCTTCGAGCCTTCCAAGCTTGATGAGTATCTCGCTCCTTTTGCCTCATTGCGTTCGTTTTTCAACCGTCTATGGAAGGAACCTCTAGAGCAAGCGCAAGTATTTGAAGGCTTGCCGCAAGAAGCTTTCCGCAGCATGTTCGAGAGCTGTCGCGAGCGCATGGCGAATACGCAGCCGGAGCTTCAACTGGAGGAGGAAATGCTGTTCCTCGTTTCGCTGCTGCATCAGCTAAAGCCATTCGAAGCTCCAAAGCAGCGCAAAGACCCGCTTCAGATACGGAGTTCCTCCATAGCTGAGCGGGTGATGAGCTGGGTTGAGCAGCATTATAAGGATGAGTTTGATCTGAAACGGCTTGCCGATGATATCCATTTAACTCCCAATCACGTATCGGCAGCCTTCCGGCTAAAAGCAGGCACGAGCATTACCGAATATTTAACCGCCCGCCGCATCCGCCAAGCCTGCTGGCTTCTTAAGATGAGTGACCTATCTATTCAGGAAGTGGGACAAGCGATCGGTCTGACGAACAGCTCCTACTTCTGCAATCTGTTCAAAAAGCATGTAGGTTTAAGCCCAAATCGCTACAGGCATTCGGAAAGCTGAAGATCGCTAAAAATCGTTCGTTTCACTAGGTCCGGCGCATATACGCACGCACCGTGATAGGTGCAAAGATCGCCACAATGACAGCAGCTCCGATGAGAGAAATACCAAGATCCGAGCCAATGGTTCCCGTGTTGGCGAGTTCTCGAACGGCAGTGACGAGGTGCGAGATCGGATTGACGTTAACGAACCATTGCAACCAGCCCGGCATCGTATCAACCGGCACGAAGGCGTTGGACAGAAACGTAAGCGGGAACAGCACAATCATCGAGATGCCTTGTACGCTTGAAGCCGTACGCGCAATGACGCCGAAGAAGGCAAAGATCCAGCTAATCGACCAGGAGCAGATAATGACAAGAATGGCAGCAATGGCGACGCTGCCGAGACCTCCGTCGGGCCGGTAGCCCATTATATATCCCATCGTAAAGGTAAGAACAGTCGCAATGGTATATCGGACGGTGTCTGCAAGCAAAGCTCCCGCGAGCGGAGCTATTCGCGCGATAGGCAGTGACTTGAACCGGTCAAACACGCCTTTATCCATGTCCTCGCGCAATTGGACGCCGGTGACGATTGAGGTTGTGATCACTGTCTGCACGAGAATGCCTGGAATGATGACAGGCAAATAGCTCACCACGTCGCCAGAGATAGCCCCGCCAAAGATGTAGGTAAACATTAAAGTAAAAATGATCGGCTGAAGCGTTACGTCGAACAGCTGCTCCGGCGTACGACGAATTTTCAGCAGTCCCCGATAAGCCATTGTCAACGAGTTTCGTAACGTCTGGCCGAAGCTTGTGTAGTTTTTCAGCTCACGGCCAGCAACCGACTTCACTGTACGACTGCTCATACTCTAGCCTCCTCTTTCTGATTCGATTCGACGGACGCCGGTACCGCGTCCTCCTTCATACCAGTGCCTGTAATGTTGAGAAACACCTCATCGAGGGTCGGCTTCTGCACACTCATCTCGGCCAAGTGAATCCCCGCTTCACGGAGGGCGTTAAGCAGGTCTGTGACATGGTCGACGTTCGCTATCGGCGCAGTCAACTTTCCGTCTTCGTACGACACATTTACCTGAATACGAAGCACCTGTTCAACCGTCTTACGGGCTGCCTCGATATCCTGAGGATTTTGGACTCTCAAATGCAGCGACGAGGAACCGACAGACGCTTTCAGCTCATCCAAAGTGCCCTCGGCGACGACTCGCCCATGATCGATAACCGCGATCCGGTCTGCCAGCTGGTCTGCCTCTTCGAGATACTGCGTCGTTAGCAGTACCGTTGACCCCGTCTTCACCAGCCGGCGGATCGTATCCCACATCTGCGCACGCGTTCGCGGGTCCAGCCCGGTTGTTGGTTCATCCAGGAAGAGGAGCGGCGGCTGTGCAATAAGGCTCGCTGCGAGATCGAGCCTGCGGCGCATGCCGCCGGAGAAATTTTTGAGCGGCCGCTTTGCCGCTTCCGTCAAACCAAATTCCTCAAGCAGCTCCCCTGCCTTTTTCCGCGCCTCTGCTCGCCCCAGACCTAGCAGCCGTGAGAAAATGATCAGGTTCTCGGTAGCGCTAAGCGACTCGTCTACCGAAGCGTACTGACCGGTCACTCCGATCAATTGACGGACAATCTGCGACTCCTTTACCACATCATGCCCAAAGATTCGCGCTGAGCCCTCGTCTGGCCTTAGCAAGGTCGCCAGCATTCTAATCGTAGTCGTCTTACCCGCTCCATTTGGACCAAGCACACCGTAGATCGAGCCTGCGCGAACGTTTAAATCTACGCCATCCACCGCGCGAAAGCTGCCAAAAGCTTTAACGAGTCCGCGCGCTTCGATAGCCCAATCGCCATTGTCAGCCTCTTTTTTCTTTTTAGGAACATATTCCATTGCAATTCCTCCAATATCAGATGATATAGTCATCCTAATGCACTTTTTTAAACGGAATATAAACGATGCCTGATCTGTAATTTATTATTTTTTAATAAAATGAACTTTTTAACGCGGTTATGACTCTTATTAGGGAAAGAGGTGAAGGCATGAATGTCGTACGTTTGGTGAAAAAAGCAAAGAGGGGGTAATTGAAGGGTTGCACTACATGAAAACATATCATGAAATAATGGAGATACCCGTTGATTAATAAGTAAACTCTTAAGAGGCGCATCCAATAAAAAAAAGTCCACGAGCTATCGTGGACTTTCTTCAGTTATACGATTGCACAGGCTCAATTTCCTCATTGCTCACCAAATCTATTACCGCTTGGAAAAGATTCGGCGGGTACTCTGCTATTCGATGGCATAGGTACAAATACCATTCCTGTCCATAAGTCAAATAAATCCTTACCGGATGTCCGGCTGCTTTCAGCCTGCTGCTCAAATCCGGGCGAATTCCATACAGCATCTCGAACTCTATATTGGAGCCCGTTAACCCCTGATCGAGCAATGTTTTAATGATCTGCTCGTCATGGGTAGCGATCGACACGAAGTGTCCTTGGCGAATCGAGCTTTCAACCAGCTCAACATAACGTTCATTAAGTGCTGGAGAACGAGGAATCGAGCGGTCATCCGATTCTTGATAAGCGCCTTTGACGATACGTACACGACATGGTGAGGCAAGCATTGCCAAATCCTGCGGCGTTCGTTTCAACTGAGCCTGTAAAGTAATGCCGACATTCGGATATATGGAAGCTGCCCGCTTATAGACAGAGAGTATCTGCCCTGTCTTGGATGACTCTTCCATACTAATGAATAGTTCTACGCCCGCTCTCTGTGCTTGCTCCGCTAGCTTCATCAGATTCGAAAAAGCAAGCTCGGTGTCCAGCGAAAGCCCGATATGCGATAGATCGAATGATACTCGAGCTGGGGTCCCCTTTTGCCCAAAATCATCGATCAGAGTCATCATCTCTTTGACTGCTGCCTCACATTCAGAGGCATCTGTCGTATTTTCACCGATGTACTCAAGTGATATCGCATACCCTTTTGCGATAAGCTTCTGTCCTGCATCCAGTCCATCTTGACGAGCTTCGCCCGTCACAAACCTCGCGGCCGCATGTCGCAGAATTCGATTCAGCTGTGGTGTCTGTTCCACATATGATTTTAAATCTGAACGGCGAGCGATAGATTTAAGCGCGGCTGTAAATTGTTTTTCCAAATCTAATGCTTGGTCTTGGTACATCGTACTACCACTCCTTCTTTCAAGTAACTCCAAGTGTACAAGTTAGATAGGTGGCGGTATTGTATAAAATTGCTCTATTCTCAAATCGATAACGCATATTTTTGCGGCGTTGCCCCGACAATTTTGACAAAGGCCCTCGCGAAATGACTCTGGTCATAAAAGCCCACTTCTGCCGCAACGTCGGCAATTGGCCGCTGCATCGCCAATTCCGTCTTGGCATGGTTGATTCGCAGCAAGAGCTGGTAAGCGTGCGGAGGCAGATGGCTCCACTTCTTAAATAAACGAACGAGATGAAATCTGCTGATACCTGCTTCGCGCTCCAGCTCCTCCAACGTGACTTTTTCGGAAAAATGCGCATGCAGATATTCTTTTATCAGCTTAACGTACTTCTGATCCTGTTTGCCTTGAGGCTCATGTTCAAGATCGGAGGCATTCTGACTAACAAGCGCTTGTATCAGCTCGATTAAAGCTGATTCGATCTCAAGAGGAGTACCTTTGCTCGCAAGTGCCTCCATCGTACGGTTGATTTGCAAACGACAGGCTTTATTTTTACCATCTTCCAGTAAATAAGGGATGCTAAGCTGGTCAAGCTCCCGTTGCTTAAGGCCTTGGAACCATTCAGGCTTAATGAAGAGCATTTTGTACTTCCATTCCTGGCTCTCGAGGGGATGGCAAGCATGCATCATCAGCGGTGGAAAACTGATTAGCCTCCCCGCTTCAACCCGAAGCTGCTGTCCATCGCACCAAGCATTCGTTTCTCCTTCATCAATTAGTCCAATCGAATATTCCTCATGAAAGTGCTTATGATAGGCAAGATCGTTCGCCCTACATTGCTTTGCTTCCAAGAAAGGCAGTGAATCATCGCGGTGAAAGGCCAAAGCCGGCATGCTTGGTACCTCCTATTTTATTCATATTTGTCGTGCATTCATGTTCTAAGTCATTAATCATATATGACCTTTCAAGAATATCCAATAAGCAACAAGGAGTAAACACATCGAATAGATTTATTTTAGGTTTGAAAATGATTTGAGAGGCTGTCCCTGAAGCTTGATGATCTTCAGATACAGCCCCTCTATAAGCCTTTTTAAGAAAACGTAATGATATTGAACCTATGACGATCGGCAATAGGACGAGCTTTTTTTCATGCAAGGTCAAATAGATTTTAAGGCAGTAAAATATTGGCATTTAATAAATGGTGCGTCCCAGCTCGTCCGCGATTCCGCTTTTACGGTAGAAGTACGTATTAATGGTATCGCGCCATTCCTTGGCATGCTCGGCTTGCTCGAGAAGCCTTGCCTCGACCTGAGCGTACATCTCTTCATCAACCAAATTCCGAAGCAATCTCCAAGCTGCTGCTTGTTTTTCCGCGCGGTCCGCGCCTTCGAAATGCGTATTGTAAATATGTTGGATCACCGAATTCCCCGATTTTAGCACATGCGTATAGGGAACATGATGAAAAAACAGCAGCAGCTCATCCGGACAGCGGTCGAGCGACTCGTAAACCTCGGCGTTCCCGCCAAAATATTGGGAGGTATAGCCGGTTCCCGATTTGACGGTTCGATCAACGCCTATTCCGTAACGATCGGCGAAATGGTACGTCCCCCATTTGTCATATTCATAGCCGTCCACGCTCGGTCCATAGTGATGGTTCGGACTGACCATCCAGCCCACCCCAAGCGGCGCCGTATAGGATTCGTAAATGTCGAGCGATTCCATCAGCATGCCGCATACGTTGCTGACCACAGCCTCATCTGAGCCAAGGGTCTGCATCACCCATTCCTCGGCAATTTCTTCCGAAGAAAGCTGCGGGTTCCACGCAAGCCGCCCATATCCGTACAGATTGGCCTGAGCAAGCGGGTGTCCAGTCCAGTTCGCATCGTCTCCTATGTTGGATACGGCCGCAAAGCCCCCGTAAGGCCTGCCGTACGCGGAACCGTCCACAATCCGCCTCACAGGAGAGGCTTCGCCCTGGCCCTTGGCGAATGTTTCGAAGTCAAGAACAGACTTCCACTGCGGAACCAAATAACAGAGATGCCGCTGTTGTCCCGTGTACTCCTGCGAAATTTGAAGCTCGATGATCTGATTGGTCCGCTTCATAGCGCCGAGCAGCGGAGAAACAGGCTCCCGGACCTGAAAGTCCATCGGTCCGTTTTTAATCTGCAGAATAACGTTATCCTTAAACGCACCGTCAAGCGGCATAAAATGGTCATAAGCCGCTCTGGCGCGATCGGTGGATCGGTCCCGCCAATCCTGCTTGCAATTGTAGACGAAGCAGCGCCAGATAATGACGCCGCCGTAGAGCTCTAACGCTTCCGCCAGCATGTTTGCGCCGTCGGCATGATTTCTGTCGTAAGTAAAAGGACCCGGACGGTTTTCGGAATCCGCCTTGACTAGGAAGCCTCCGAAATCCGGAATCGACTCATAGATTTCAGCAGCGCGTTCGCGCCACCACCCGCGGACTTCCGGATCCAGCGGATCGGCCGTTTGCAATCCTCCGACCTCTATTGGGCTGGCGAAGTTGATGCTAAGGAAAAGCTTGATGCCATAAACGCGGAAGATAGAAGCCAGTTCTGCGATTTGCGGCAAATACTCCTTAGTAACAAACCTCGATTCCAGTTTGTGCACGTTCACATTGTTGATCGAGATTGCATTCAAGCCAACTGAGGCTAACAGCCGCGCATAATCACGGATGCGCTCCAGGCTGAACGAAATGGCGTTCTCACGATAGAAGATCGACTGCCCTGCGTAACCCCGTTCAATGCTGCCGTCGATATTATCCCATTGGTTAATCATTCGAAGACCGTTAGCCGGACTTTCGATCACGTCGAGGTCCGTTGATGCTCTCCCATGCGCAAGCAATCGCAACAGATGAAATGCGCCATATAAAACGCCTGCCGCGGTATGCGCGCCGATCGCGGTAACTGCGCCCGACGTTCGGATGACGAAGCCATCAGCACCTAATCGAATCGCCGCGTCACCGCATATTTCCCGTAGCCGATCGTTTTGTTGGAACGTGCCCAATATAATACCATTCTCCGCTAGCCCGTGCTTTTCGGCCTGCGGGTCAGCTCCGAACATCGAGCCGATCCCGGTAACCAGCTCCGAGACGGCTGCTCTAACGGTCTCATCATTATCGGACGACGCTATCCATCGGAAGCGTTCTGCTTCCCGCTTCCGAAGCGCCGCATCGCCGATTGCCTGATACCCAATCCAAGCCTTGTAAACGAATCTATCCTTTGATGACTTCTGGTCCATTCTTCCCACCTCCTACCTTTCAAATCGGAACCATTCGAAGTCAAAATAGCTTCCAGGGAGAAATAGAAAGGTCACATTTTGTTTCCCTGCTATTTTTTCCAACTCAAATACTCGCTCTTCATATTTATCTGACTGTACGAACTCAATGATCTGATTGCTTACGTCTTCATGATTAGCGAATCGGATATGAATGGTATTTTTATCGATAGGCGACTTCCCACAAACGATAAGCTTCGTAGCGCCTTCGCTTGTAAAATCCATTTCTTCAAAGGCAAGGGAAACATTATTTCCGATCCCTTCCACTCTATTTTCTTTGATTGCGAACGTATCCCCATAAATGCGATCGCATTCGGCGGCGAAATTCCGCTCAAAGGCTCTGTTTTGGGTTTGGAAATAAAATCCTTTGATATGCACCTTCTTATGAAGGACAAAACAAATCGAAGTGATGCCGCAAAGCCTTTTGGGCAGGCGGTACGTCTCTTCTTGATATACGTTCCACCTGGATTCTTTCTGATACAAAACTTCAGACCGTAATGCACTGCCCGCTTCGCCTGGCATCCCTTCCCAAATTTGCAGTGAATACGGTTCGCTCGTTAAAGCGAAGATAGGAATCGTGATAAGGTCTGAGCCATACGAACCAAAGTCAATGTCTCGAAAGCCAACCTGGGTTTCTCCATCCCTGCTGGTAGCGATTCCTCTCTCGTTGCCGTTCCCCACTTCGCCTTTGCTGTAATCATAGAGTCCTGCTGATATAAATCCATACGGATCTTTGTACGCTATGCCGATACCAGAAGCTTTAAATTCCAGTTGGGAGATGAGCTTCGTCTTGTCGGTGCCATTGCTGCTCGTGCAGCGAACTCGGAATTCCCCATCGCCCAGAGCCGTGATCTTAGCCATGCTACCCGACGCTTCTACCTTGGCAATGTCTGATGCAATGCCCGTATCATTCACAACGCTCCACTCTATTTTTTGATAAAAAGCATCATCGGGGCATAATCTAGCCCGTACGACGATCTCTTGTTTGGATGGATCAAAAACTTGTCCCGAATCGCTTGCGATTTCAATCTTACGGAGAGGTATTTCATCATGGGCACCCATTATGCACGGCTGCTCCCGGTTTCTCACGCTTGCTGAGATTCCCAATACGGAATTCTCATCCTCTCTTGCTGACAGCGACTGTAGCTCTAGCATCCGGCTTTCGATCCCGGTGGAGGTAACTTCGATTCGCAGCTTGCCGGGTTCTACCGTGGACGCTATGATGGCCATCAGTTTACCGCTAAACAACCTTCTGCTTAACCCTTTGTACGAATCATAATCCGTACTGTCGCCGTTATCCAGACCAATCAAACGGCCTGCTCCTGTGACCTCTACGCGTACGCGATTATTCGCATTTTCGACCGGATTCCCTTCCGCGTCCTCCATTGTTATTTCGACGAAAATGAGATCCTGTCCGTTAGCGCTCATCTCTTTTTTATCCGCATGCAAGCAAATTCGCTTCGCATCTCCAAAGGATCTTTTCACATCTGTTGCGATCACTTTGCCGGTTTCATCGTAGGCTATCGCCTTTAATTCTCCTTCTTCGTAAGGAATTTTCCACCAGCCGATAAGCTCCGTTCCATGCCTATGGTCGATATCTTGGATTCCTATTCGCGTGCCGTTGAATTGCAATTCGATTCTAGGCGCATTCGAGCATACGCGAACATCGATCATCTGGCCTTTATTAAAGTCCCAATAGGGGAAAAGATGAACCATCGGTTTTGTCTTGTAATCTGTCCAAGCCGCCTGATAGATGTAAAAGGAATCCTTCTTAAACGTAGCCGTATCTATCTGGCCAAAATAAGAGTTTTTGGTATGATAGGGCGTTGGCTCGCCTATATAATCGAATCCGGTCCATATAAATTGGCCGAGAGAAAAAGGCGTATCCCGTTCCGCAAGAATACAGGCCTCTGCAGACTTTGCTCCCCAGCTCGTCGAGCTATTCCCGAGTGCTGAGCATTGCTCGTCGTCATCGGCAAGAATCGATCTTTCAAACGGAAAACGATAGATGCCTCTGCTTTGAACAATCGAGGCTGTCTCGCTCCCGTAGATGATCCAATCTGGATGCTCCTCATGATGTTTGCGATAATATTTTTCAGCATAATTATATCCCGCAACCTTTACGATATCCGCGCATTTTTGAGCGTTCTCCCAAGGCATATAATTCGAACCGATAGTTACTCTGGCGTTTTCTTTGGGATCGTATTTCAGCACTTCGTCCATCAGCATTTTGGTTAGCTCTTGCCCGCTCTCCCCTGCATGGGTATCGTAAATTTCATTTCCGATGCTCCACATGAACAAACTCGGATGGTTCCGATCCCGTTTGACCCAGCTTTTCACATCGATAGGGGCCCAATCCTTAAAAAATCTCGCGTAATCATAAGGCGTTTTCGGCCTTTCCCACATATCGAAAGCTTCTGAGACAACAAGTAATCCCATCTCATCCGCCAATTCCATAAACTCCGCCGCAGGCATGTTATGCGCCGTTCGAACCGCGTTAACGCCCATTTCTTTCAAGATTAGAAACCTTCTTCTCAGCGCCTCTTTGTAAAAGGCAGCACCCAGAGCCCCCAAATCATGATGCTCGCAAACCCCATTCAGCTTCATTTTTTTTCCGTTTAATAAAAATCCTTGTTGGGGGTGAAGCACGATTTCACGGAATCCGATGCTTTGCGTAATGATTTCAACGGCTTCGCTAATCGGATTGGCATCTCCCTCCGCTGAATCCAGCAGCTGCATTTCCGTTACAAGCTGATACAAATGAGGAGCATCCGTACTCCATAGCAAAGGATTTTTAATAGATAGGCTTTGCCGATGCCGTGTAATCGAACCCAATTCCGCAGTGATCCTCTCGGAAACGGCAGCGATAACCTGATCCTTATACACAACCGAATGCGCGATATAAGCGTCCTGATCAAGAATCATTTCCGTTTCGATATCAACCTTCCAGCTATCCTCTTCCTTTATCGTGCTAATATAAATGCCATCCGTCTCAATATGATTGCGGCCTCTTGTCTTAAGCCATACATTGCGATAAATGCCGGCGCCCGAGTACCATCTGCTATTCGGGCTTTGATGCACGACCTTCAACACAATTTCATTTTCCCCATCCTCTATTGCGTCCGTGATCTCATGTTCGAAGGATGAATAGCCGTATTTCCATTCTCCAATATACTTGTGATTGACATATAGGGTTGAATCCATATAAACCCCATCGAAGCAGAGCAGAACCTGTGCATCTTCTTTGGTGCAAGTAAATCTCTTTCGATACCAGCCTATGCTGTTCTCATACAGATTTAAAGAATTGCAGATAAGCCAATCATGGGGGATGTCAACTGACTCAAATGTCAAAGAAGCGCTATCCGCCGCTTCCAGGCCGCTTTTGGCAAATTCCCATCCATCGTTAAACAATGTTTTCATATTCATCACCTTTTCATCCCTTCAAGGCTCCCACCAATACACCCTTCACGAAATATCTTTGCAGGAAAGGGTATAGCATCAGGATCGGAGCTGTTGTCACCATAATAGCCGCATATTTCAACGTTTCGGCTATGCTCTGGCTATGCTGAAGCGTTGACGTGCCAATCATATTCGCATTGTCGTTTTCTAGCAAAATATTTCGGACCACTAGCTGAACAGGAAACAAATCCTGATCTCTCAAGAAGATCATGGCGCTAAACCAGCTGTTCCAATGTCCGACACCATAGTAAAGGATCATGACTGCGATTACTGGCATCGACAGTGGAACGAATACTCTAAATAAAATGGTATAATGCCCCGCCCCGTCAAGAAACGCGGATTCCTCTAGCTCCTTCGGAATCGACTGGAAATAGGTACGCATGATGATCAAATTAAACGTGCTGACCGCTGACGGCAAAATTAGCGCCCATAACGAATTTAGCAGCCCGTAAGATTTAACGATTAAATAGAAGGGAACTAGCCCGCCCTGAAAAAACATCGTAAATACAATAAGAAACATAATCGGTTTGCTAAGCATGACACCATCCCTGGAAAGAAAATAGGCGCCAAAAGACGTCAGCGACAAATTTACGATTAATCCTACGAAAAGAACAAAGAAAGTATTCTTAAACGCTTGCAGAAACGTGGAGTTACTTAATACCGCTTTATAGCCGTCCAAGGAAAACCCCTGAGGCCATAACAATATGCCGTCAAACGAGATTAACCGGTTCCCGTCGCTAAGCGAAGAGAACAAAATATACAGCATCGGATATAACGTTGCGACCATGAGCAGCAGCATAATGATCATATTGGCTATATCAAAAATGCGCTCGCCTACAGATGTTTTGTGCAATGTACTCGACTCCTCACCATAAGCTGTTCTGACTGACGCGTTTGCTGAAATAATTGGCCAGCAGCAGGATAACGAAGTTGATGACGGAATTGAATACCCCCACCGCTGTGCTGTAGCCATAATTGAATTCCAGAATGCCTTTGCGATAGACATAGGTTGAAATGACATCCGCCGTTTCGTAGATACTTGCGCTGTACAGCAGGATGATCTTCTCAAAGCCCACGTTCATCAAGTTGCCCAGCGCAAGAATGAGCATAATCATGACCGTCGGAAGAATACCCGGCAGCGTAACGTGCCAGATCTGCCGAACCTTCGTTGCTCCGTCGATTTTGGCTGCCTCATACTGCTGCTGGTCGATTCCCGAAATTGCCGCCAAGTAAATGATGGTTCCCCACCCGACCTGCTGCCAAATCTCGCTGATCACATAAATCGCCCGAAACGAACCCGGCTGTTGGAGAAAGGCAATCCGGTCTCCTCCGAAAAATGCGATTACGTCATTGATCAGACCGTCGGATAAAGTAAAGTACCGGATAATCCCGGCGACGACAACCAGAGTAATAAAATGAGGCATATACGTAATCGTTTGAGTAATCCGGCGAAAAATCGAGCTTTTCAGCTCATTCAGCAGGAGAGCAAGGATGATGGGTGCCGGAAAACCGAAAAGCAGATTGAAAAAACTAAGCAAAACCGTGTTTTTGATGACTCTAAAAAAATAGATGCTCGAGAAGAAATCCTCGAAATGCTTAAGTCCGACCCATTCGCTGCCTAAGATGCCCTTCGCGGGCACGAATTGCTTAAAAGCGATAATGGCGCCGTACATCGGGACATAATGGAACATTACATAGTAGATAATGACCGGAAGAATCATCATGTATAAATATTTATTGCGAATCAAATCTTTGCCCAAACGCGCAATAGGCATGCTGCGTTCCCCCTTATCGCCAGTCTTCTGCCATTCCAAGGGCAAACCGCCGCTTGTTATGAAGCAAGCGGCGCTTCTTAACCCAAGCTTTGGCTTACCGTTGCAGATACCGCTCATAAGCTGCTTGTTGAATTTCGAGTGCACGTTCAATGCCGAGGCTTTTCAGCTGCGAGACAAATTTGTCATAAGCATCCACAGGCTCTGTGCCTATGATGATCTTCAGTTCCGCTTCTTTGACCAGCGCGTTGACATCGTTCATGATGCTGGCAAGCTCATCGGCTTCCTCGGCAGTTGGCGTAACCGGTGGAAGAAGATGGCTGGCATGATTCGTATTTTTCCAGATGTCCAGCGCTTCCGACGTTTGCGGGTATTTCGCAGGCAGGTTGTTATCCCGTTGAATCATGGGAAAATTCGTCCCGTGGGCATACTGCATCATCACCTGGTCACTGCCAAGTCCGTCCGGATTTTTGACAACCAGATCGGTGTATACCGCTTTGCCGTCCTTAAGCTCATAAGTAGTGCCCTCTATGCCGAATGTGTTCAGCATGCTGCCTTCCTCGGCATAAGCGTAATCAAGCCAGCGCATGGCAGCTTCAATATTTTTGGTGCCCGCAGAAATAGCAGCAGAGCTTGTTCCCGCGTACGCGTTGTCCAGCTGGCCGAATTCAGGCTTCGTCCCTTTAACAAGAGTCGGATACGGCGCGGCGACGAAATTCGCATTTGGATCCGTCGTTTGCGCAGCCGAATTGTACTTCTCGATATAGAACTGCCAACCGAAAGTGGCACCGCTTACAGTAGAACTCATTTTTTTATCGACGGTCGCCGCATCGATCGAAGCGAAGTCCTTGTCGATGAGTCCTTCCTTATACCATTTACTCATCGTTGTCAGATATTCTTTATACGCCGGCTCCATATATCCATAGACAACCTTGCTGTCGTTTAGGTAGAAATTCCCCATGACACCGAAAGCGCCGGCAAAACCGCCCGTGCGTTCGCCCAGAAACATCGTGCGGAAAGTGACAGGGGCAGCAGCATTTTTCTTCTCTTTAAACGCTTTCAATACCGTATACCATTCATCGATCGTCTCCGGAATTTGCAAGCCAAGCTCATCCAACCAATCCTTGCGGATGATCGGTCCCCCGTACACACGTCCCGCTTCCGATCGGATGAACGGGAAGGCATAATACGTGCCGTCGTCTGTTTTGATCATTTTATCGATCTCAGGATTCTCTTCCAGTACCTTCTTGAAGTTAGGTGCATATTTATCGATATAGTCATTAAGCTTTAGAATGTACCCTTGCTCGACCGCTTTCTACGGACCGCCCGGATACTGCAGCCAAGTATTGAGGAAGATGTCGGGCAGCTCATTGGAAGCTAGCAAAAGACTAAATTTCTGGTCCGTCATCGGGGTGCCTCCAAGATGCTTGATCTTAATGCCCGTACGTTTCTCATATTCATCGTCGATCTTAACTCTGTCGGGCACCCCTCCGAGCGATTCCGTCATATAGGTAAGCTCAATATTGCCGGGCATCGGATAGGAGAAAGCGCCGCTTTCTTGATTTGAACCTGATGGGTTATCGGCTTGTCCTTGGTTTTTCTGGTCGTTCTGACCGTTGCTTGCATCGCTGCAACCGGCCGCAAGCAATGTAATGGCTAGCAGCAAAAATAGCGTCAATCGAAACTTTCCCTTTGTAAGCCGTCTCATCGTTCCAATCAGACCTCCGTATGTTTATATTGTCAGCGCGGTGCGCCGCTAACCCAATGTAAGTCATAGCGGTATCAGCGGCAATATTCATAATCGAAACTCAGTTGACCGCATGTAAAATAGACGATAGACCGTTTGAATCTCATCGCCTATTTTTCGCATGCCGGGAACGGTATTTCTTTTAATGAATCGATTTATATTTGCCAGGCGTGATGCCTTCGTATTTTTTGAACACCCGAATAAAAGCGCTGCTGCTGGAGAAGCCGACCTTTATCGCCGTTTCGTCTATGGATGCGCCGCTGTTCAGAAGCAGCTTAGCTTCACTGACGCGGGTCTTGCTAATAAATTCATGCAGTCCTTCTCCTGCATGTTCCTTAAACAGCTTGGATACGTATTGCGGCGTAATTCCGAAATAAGATGCGATTAAGGAAACGCTGAGATTGGTGTCTGCATAATGTATCCGGACATAATTCTCGGCTTGCTCCCCAATTCGAGAATTGGACGCGAGCGACAGCTTTTCGTTAACCCGTTCACAAACCGCTGAGAGTATCTCCAGAAGCTCCTTCCTAAATTCGGTACGGGTCGTGCAGGCCAGCAGACGTTTGACCGGCCTGCGCTCCTCCCAAAGCGCAGTAGTTTGCGCTTCCTGCGGTATCATCTTCATCATCGTGCTAGCTAGATCGATCAGGAAGCATTTGACCATTTCGATCGATGCCTGTCGATTAAATATATGTCCGATCATATTGTCGACCATTTGGGCTGCCTTTTCGAAATCTCCGCTTTTAATCAGATTATGGAGTACCAGCTCTTCGTTTATTGAATAGTAGTAGTCGGTTTCATCCAGCTTGATATCGCCATACCATACAAACTTCTCATCCAGCATAATCCGGTACTCTTGGGCTTCAAGCGCTTGCAGGAAAGCTTGATGAATGCCTTCGAGCGAGCCATTCCTCTCGCTTCCAGATACGGCGAATGACAGTCCGTAACGTTGACGGATAAAAACATGCGCTTCCAGAATCGCCCCTTCGGCCTCTTCCTTCCACGTTTCCATGCGATCCGGATGAATATTGATAATGGCAGCAAGCAATCCGTCCACATCCGTAAAGTGAATATTATGGCTGCGGTCAACGAGGTCCTTCACGATGTTGGAGACGATGAATTGGGAAAGCGTCAACGGCACCTCCTTCTCCTCAGCCGGCTCCAAGTAAAATAGAAGGACCGCAAAATACTCCGACTGCCAGTCCATCCGGTGTATGCTGGCCGCTTCTTTAACCGACGTTGCCTGCTCGGTCTGGCCCTTCAGCAGTTTGGCTAAATAGTAGCTCTGAAGCACGCGCAGCTGCCGCATTTGATCATGATTTAGGTCATTCCGTTCCCTGATGGCTGTCAATACGCTCTGGCGGATAAACGCATACTCGTCCTTTGCCTCTTCGCTCCCTTCCTGGTCATTAGGAAAGATGCTGACCAGTTCACGTATGGGGTTATAGTTCTTACGGGCAAAGTACGTTATGACGCCCCCGCCGATCAGACAGCAGACAAGCAGACCAATCAGGTTCAAGATGCGTATTTCTCTTGCTCTCTCCCAGAATACGTCCGATGGAAACATGCTGACGTACCGCCAGCTCGTAAGATCGGATGCTATGGAAGCAACCATGCTATTCTTATCGTTTAGCAGCTCCTCGTAGGAGACAGCTGAACCCTCGCCGCTTCCGTTATGGAACAACACCTGATTCCGGTCGTCGACGATATACACCTTGCCTTTATTGACCCAATCGACGTTTTCGAGCAAATGCTGAATTTTGTTGCTATTTAGAGGCATGACCAGCGTACCGATCGGAATGCCTCCCACTTTCCTCGCCAAAGGCTTCGTGTAAACCACCGTGTTGTCGAATTTGTCATACTCGAGCATCGGTATCCATTGATAGGTTTTCAATTGCTGATTTCGCATGTCCGACTGCCACTGCTCATAGGTATAGCTGTCAGACTGATGGTTCATCGCATAGAACAGCCTACTGTCCGCATACGTCTCATTGGTTAGCACTTTATCCAGGCTTGCAGAATAAACGTAGATGCCGTTTATAAAATCATTAGTCGATTTATATTTGCCAAGCTCCTGCTCCGTACGGTAGATATCAAAGGAATGCGAAGACTCCGTCTGCTTGTCTAACGCCAGAAACTTAAGCACATCGGTATGAATGGAAAGCTGCGTTCCCAGCTTCTCCGTTTGATTTAGCTCGCTGTCCAAAATATATTTTACCTGTTTCAACATCGCGCTGCTTGCACGCTGAATCTCATATTCGACGATTTGCGTGGTTTGCATATATACAATAGCGCTTACAACAACCGGAATAAGCAAGATGACCGCATAAGAAATCATCCATTTATACGTGATGCTCCTGCTGAACTTGAAACGGCTGCGCAACATAACACTCTCCTTCAAAAAAAAATCTAGTCTATGATGCCTGATCTACATTATACCTAAACGACCTTTTGAATCCATTCCACGATTCGTGGATTCTACCGACAATTTCGAATCTAGTCAATCTACAATTCGAAACGAATCGCCATTATTTAATAACGACGCCTAGATAACAAGGATTCTCCCCCTAGGCATTGAAGTATAGAAGGACGAATCAACTCACTAGTCGCTTGACCCCGGGATAAGGAATCCATGATCATTTTATAATCCAAAGGAGCGATAATGTATGAAGTCAGGCAAGATGAATGCGGCAATTATGGACAAACCGTTGTCAATAGCTGTTAAGCAGGTGGACATCCCTGTTCCTGGAGATTACGAAGCATTGGTTAAAGTTCACTGCATAGGCGTGTGCGGTTCGGATATTCATTATTATGAGCATGGGCAAATCGGACGTTATATCGTGAAGGAGCCAATAGTGCTTGGCCACGAGCTGGCAGGCGAGATCGTAGAGATAGGCAAAGCGGTCACGCATTTAGCTCCGGGCGACCGGGTCGCAGTGGAGCCTGGCGTAACATGCGGGCGCTGCGAGTATTGCAAATCCGGACGCTACAATCTGTGCCCCGATGTTGTCTTTCTCGCGACCCCACCCGTGAACGGTGCTTGGGCAGAATATATCGTTATGCCGAGCGACTACCTGTTCAAGCTGCCAGATTCGATGAGTTTCGAGGCAGGTGCGCTGCTGGAGCCGCTATCGGTCGGATTCCACGCGATGCAGCGTGGAGAGGCCAAACCGTTCGATCGCCTGCTGATAACGGGACTTGGTCCGATTGGCCTTTTGGCTGGACAGGCGGCAAAGCTATTCGGCATAACCGAAATATATGGAACGGATACGGTAGCTTACAGGCGGGAGCTCGCGCTTAAGATGGGCTTTAAGGCGGTATTTGATCCGTCAACGGATCAGGTTGGGGAGAGACTGAATGAGCTGACCGGAGGCGCTGGCATCACGCTCGTCGTGGAATCGTCGGGCAATGCCAGAGCGATGGCTGACTCGGTAAAGCTGGTCAAGCGGGGCGGCCGGATTGTATTTGTCGGGCTCCCAGCTGCCGATGAGGTGCCAATGGACATGGCAGCTCTAATCGATGGCGAGATCGACGCCTATGGCGTATTCAGGTATGCAAACACCTATCCGGCGGCTATCCAGGCCTTGCAGCAGCCGTCTGTAGACATCGAATCCATCATAACGCACCGGTACGGACTAATGGATATCAAGGAAGCGGTGGAGACTGCGCGCACGCGGAAGGATACCAGCATTAAAGTCATGATTTACCCGAATCTTCCGACTGTGTAATGCCGGAGAGTATCGGAATAATTAAGTCCCTTATTCCGTCACACAAAATGGCCTCGCTGCCTGGGATTTATCGCGGTGTTGAGCGCAGCAAAGAAAATTGTTTGGCGAGATAAAGCGGCGTATAGGGCATGTCCTGTCGAAGCCAAGCAATAATCGTACCGATCAAGGCTGAAGAACCGTACCATATGGCAATGTCCTTTTGAATATTTTCTGATGAAAGGAAAGAATCACTCTCCCTTTTTTCTATCCTTTCGGTAACTAATTCCGCAAGCAGCTTTAACAGACGATTAGAAAAGATCGTCGTTCGATTCGTCGCGAGAATGACTTTGTAAAATTTCGCATGTTGGGAAATATGCTCGAGCAGATTCACCAACATCGGCCAATCCTCTTCTCCAGCCGTATTCGGATTCGGTTGCGTATTATCCATAACCTGTTGAATGTCTTCGTTCATATCATCCGCCATCTTTTCCAGCATATCCGGAATGTCCCGATAATGCAGATAAAAAGTAACGCGGTTGATGGTAGCACGCTCTGCAAGCCGATTTACCGATATTTTCTCGATATCCATTTCCTGCAGCAGCTCAATAAAGGCGTCTCTGAGCAATTGTCGTGTTCGAAGTATACGAGGATCTGTTCGCGGTGTTATATGATCCATAACTTTCTCCTTTTTTTGTAAGCTACACTTTCATCGCTTTCGTAGAACATCTTTAAGATAAACGACAAAAACACTTTTTATTGTCAACTACTTTACATTTTATCAATTTGTGTCGCTTGTAAACACATCATTTCTGCCTATAATCTAATTTATACATTGTTGATTATATAACACAGTGTAAATTAAGTATATACAGAGAGATTGAGAGGATGGAGTAGGTTGAGTAAAAGCTTGGCAATAAACAGTAGTGCGATAAAAAAGGGCCCAATCTTGTTCGTAATGATTTTGGGTGCCTTTCTTGCGACACTGAATCAGACAGTCATGAGCGTTGCTGTCCCGGAATTAATGATTGATTTTAACATTTCGGCAGCAACAGCACAGTGGCTGACAACAGGGTATATGTTGGTTAACGGTGTATTAATTCCGATCACGGCCTATTTGATGCAGCGATTTACCACACGTGAGCTGTTTCAAACCTCGATGTTTATTTTTCTTGCGGGAACGATCGTATCGGCTGTTGCAACGAGCTTTCCCGTCCTGCTGACCGGGCGATTAATTCAAGCAGCCGGCGCTGGTATTATTATGCCGCTGCTCATGAATGTCATTTTAACGCTCTTCCCCCCCAATAAGAGAGGCGCGGCAATGGGTATGGTCGGGTTCGCCATCATTTTCGCCCCAGCGATCGGGCCAACGCTTGCCGGGTACATCCTGGAAAATTATCCTTGGGAAATGATGTTTTACGGCATGATACCGTTAGCTCTCATTGTTATCCTTTGCGGGTTTATTTATCTAAAAAATGTGTCGGAGCGAATCCAGGCCAAAATTGACATGCTAAGCGTTGTCCTTTCAACCGTAGGTTTCGGAGCGATGATGTACGGCTTCAGCCGAGCTGGCAGCTTAGGCTGGTCGAGCGCGGAGGTGCTTGTTACTCTTATTTCGGGGGTTCTTTCTCTCGTCCTGTTTACTTGGCGGCAGTTGGTTTCCCAAAATCCGCTTCTTGATCTCCGTGCTTTCAAATACAGCATGTTTTCTTTAACGACCATCATAAATATCGCGGTTACTATCGTAATGTACGCGGATATGATGCTGCTTCCTCTTTATCTGCAAAATGCCCGTGGCTTTACCGCCTTGGAATCCGGCTTATTGATGTTCCCTGGCTCGCTCCTGATGGGCATACTGATGCCGATCACGGGACGGCTGTTCGATCGGTTCGGAGCAAAATGGCTTTCCATCATCGGAATGGCGATTACGATCGCCACTACCTTCGGCTTCATTAACTTGACGGACACGACCAGCTATACCTATCTGGTTCTTATGTCTACGGGGCGCCGCTTCGGGATGGCTATGCTCCTCATGCCTATTACCACAGCAGGCTTAAATCAATTGCCAGCCAGACTCAATGCGCATGGCACGGCTATCTCCAATACCATTAAGCAAGTTGCCGGCGCAGTAGGCACATCTCTGCTCGTAACCGTGATGACGAGTCGTACCAAAACGCATTTACAGGATCTAATGGCTTCAGGCGGGACAGAGGCCGCAACACAAAAGCAAATGATCATGGAAGCTTCCATTCAGGGAATTAATGACGCTTATCTCGTAATTGTTGGGATTGGCATAATCGGTTTGCTGCTTTCCTTCTTTATCAAACGTACCGATCAAGCCTCTAAAGAAGAATCCAAAGCGAAGTTGAAATTGGCAATCGCCAAAGAAGCCTGATGAAGGATTTGAGCTTCATTTTAGCCTTTTAACCCGATCCAAAAAAAAGACTGCTCACCTTAACCTAAAAGGAGAGCAGTCTTTTTTTGAATCTTCTGTTTCACAGCCTATGGAGAGCGATGGCGCGGATTAATAATAATGACTTCTGCCGGTCCGCTCTCCACGATTTTCCCTTTCTCCATAATAGTCAACGCTTCGCCTTATAGAACATATGACTCTTTATTGGTTCCCTTTATTTTTTGATACGATGCTTTCCCATCATTTCGCTACCCTTGTTTCACCAGGTTTTCTGCCGTACGGAATGCCAAAGCAAGAATCGTCAACACCGGATTAACGCCGCCATTGGTCACGTGCACAGAGCCGTCGCTCACCCAGAGATTATCGTATCCATGTACGCGGCCTAAGGGATCTGTGACGGATGTCGAAGGGTCATTTCCCATGCGCAGAGTGCCCGCCTGATGCTGCCCGGCACTAAGCCCGCCTCCTGGCTGTGTTCGCCATACCTCACGTGCTCCGGCGGCCCAAAGCCACTTCTCCGCTTGCTCTGCCATCATGGCTGAAGCTCGAAGAGATTCGGGATGGACACTTCCAGAGAGTTGAGCTGCAGGCATGCCAAAACGATCTTTGACCGCCTTCGATAGCCGCACTCTGGACTCGGCGCTCGGGATCTCTTGGATCGGTCCCTGAATTTGGCTGGTGCGCAAGTAACTCTCGCGCATCGTTTCCTTGCCTGCGCTCCCCCATCGCGCCGCGTCCGGCGCAAGCGCTCGATACCAGTGAATGAGCGGCAACCGAGTGAACTCGTTAGCAAGCAGCCCTCCACCGATAATCCCGCCTTCGTTACTATGGTCAAAGCGGAAGGTGGCGATGCTCACCCCCGGACCTAAACCATCTTGAACCGGATCATCAAAAAGGCCGTACGCACCAGAATAGACATGGCCTTGAAGGTTTCTTCCTACTTGTCCGTTCCGATTGCCTATTCCATGCGGCTCCGAATCACTTGCCGAGTTGAGAAGGAGGCGTGCGCTTTCGATGGCCCCGGCGGCAACCACAACGTGCCCAGCCCGTACTTGCTTCCGCTGGATTGAGCCTTCCAATTGCTGCACAAGTCGAACCCCGGTGGCATGCCGTCCTCCCTCGGTATCGATGCGCTCCACCGTAGTATCGCAGATTAGATCGCAGTTACCGGTAGCGATGGCCCTCACTAGCATCGTATTGTGCCCGCCATTCTTGCTATTGGTCGGGCAGGCAAATCCGACACACTGGCCGCACCGTCCGCAAGCCGGTCGACCGTCCCGATCGATGGAGTTGATGAGGAGAGGCACCGGCCCCACTTCCCATCCCAACTTCTCTGCCGCCCGAGCCAGCCGTTCAGCTTCCAGCGTACGCGTCAGCGCTGGCATGGGATAATCGCGTTGTCGCTTCCCGCGTCCAGAATGGGCATTCCCATCACCGGAGACGCCGATTTCCCACTCGGCCCTCACATAATAAGGTTCGAGCTCCTCATAACTTATCGGCCAATCGCTTAGCGAGCTCCCCTCCGGTATCCCATAGCGACTCGCCATACGGAAGTCATCCGGATGAAAACGCCACGCCTGCGCCCCATAGATCCGCGTTCCCCCGCCGAGCGTCATCGCGTTATTATGATAATCGCCCTCAAAGGGCGCGGTGATCCGCTCGTCCCCGCCTGCCGATAGAATCGTACGAGGATTGCCTTCCAAACCCGGTCCTGTGTTATGTCCATATTTGCTAAAACGATGGTTACGCAAATGATCGCTGCCTACTTGACTGTATCGAAGCCAGCTTCCGCGTTCAACGATGAGAACGCGAAGTCCAGATTCGGCCAATACCGCCGCCGCTACCGAGCCGCCAGCCCCAGCTCCTATGATGATAACATCATACTGGTCTCGAAGCTGATCGAAGGTTCTTTGCGGTAAATCGGTTTCAGGGGCAGTCGCATCGCTTTCGGATGCCGGACCCGGACGGAATCCGATCATGTCCCATGACCTGCCGCCATTATTCCCGCCCGCCTCAGGACTTCCATAGTAACCTTCGATGACTAGACTCAATAAAGTGTCAAAGAAGCGTTTAGACGAAACAGGCCAGTCTCGAACGGAATTCCGCTCGACGTCGTGCAGCAGTCTATCTTTCTCATGTAGCGACAGCTCCGCAAATGGTTGGCCATGGACAGCTATTGCTTCCGCATCCAATGCGCGAATTCCAGGTTCTATCACATCCGTCCAGGTGGCAGCATCCTGGTCGGCACGACGTTTCAGGTAAGACAGCACTCCCCCATCAGTCGCCGATGGCCATTCATCTTCCGGAATCATCCGGTCGGTAACCGCTTCCAAAATATGACGGACTTCTCTCGAAAAAAACTTCTGATCATCAAGCCTCATCTGCCTTCCACCACCCAATGGCCTTCGGCAGCATCATATGGACTCATCCTCATCGCCGTCCCTCCTTTACCCGCCCAAACGGTATCCTATCAGCATTCTGCTTGCAGTGCCTAAGTCTTGACTCTCAGCTAACCTTACTTTTATAAGGCATCGTACAAAAACAGCCTCTCTAGGATCGAACGATTAAATCTATGAAAAATAGATTCATATTTATATTATACTTTTCACCGAGTTGTTCAAGTACTTTCCATTGCTTATTCGACCAAAAACATAAACGGGCTTCTTCGTCATTCAAGTGAAGAAACCCGTTTGTCTTTCAGCAGCCATATGATGTTTTAGTTTCGGTCTGATATTCTGCTTATAAAACTTATGATGGCTTCATCAGCGCTCGCTTCTCTATGTACCGCCCAGCTTCGCGCCTTGCAGCAGCTGGCGGCGTGTCCATTCGTTCGCGACGATCGCATCGCCATCCGCGGACAGCTGCTCGTACAATCGTCTCCTCAGCACGGCGAGCAGCTCTGCATGATCGGCCTTCCCGCTCAAGTTCGTCAGTTCGCCAGAGTCGCCGCCCATGTCGTACAGCTCATCGACATCCGTCAAATTCCAGATGTATTTCCATTCTGCCGTACGGATCATCCGAGACGTGTACAACCCGAACTGCTGGCCGTTATAGGTCGATACGATGGCGTCCCGCCAATCGGCCGGCTCCTCCCGAGCCAGCAGCGTCCCAAATGAGCGTCCCTGCAGATCTCCAGGATCGCGCGTTTGCAAGTTGAGAAGCTCCAGAATCGTCGGCGGCAAATCCAGAAAATTGTAGACGAACCGGTCGCATTGCCAGCCTCGTTCCGTATCCCCGCCGCCCGGCATCCGAACGATGAGCGGCACCCGTACAACATCGTCATACATGATGTAGTGCTTATCCATCATGCCGTGGGAACCGCACATGTCGCCGTGGTCCGCGGTAAAGATCACAATGGTGTCGTCCGCCATGCCTAGCCGCTCCAGCGTTCCCATCACCCGCCCGATCGCATCGTCGAGTTGACTGATGATTGCGTAATAACGGGCAACGATCGGGGCCCAATCCTGCCAGCCGTAACCGGCGACTCCCCAGCTCTCCGGCTGCTGGCGCTGAATGTACGGCTTGCCGGCAAAGGTCTCGCGGAAGCCTGCCCATTCCGGGATGTCCGCGGCGTCGTACATCGCTGCGAAGGGAGCCGTCGGTCGGCAGGGCAAGTGGGGCTCGCTGAAGTGCAGCGCCAGATGCCACGGACGCCCGTCTTCCCCCAGACGCTCCAGCGTCTCGCACGCACGCGCGGCGAACCAATGCGTCTCCGCGTCCTCCAGCGGCAGCGGGCTCTCTTCGCCGAAGAAGCCGTTCTCATAACGGACGTCCGGGTGCTTCTGCGAGACGTAGTCTTGATATTCTGCTTCGCTGACATAGGACTCGTAACCATAAGCTGCAGGGCCATGCACGGGATGGACACCCCATTTGCCCAAATATGCGGTTGCATAGCCACTTTCAGCTAGCGCTCTCGTCCAAGTATAGGATTCCGGCGCAAGTGACTTCACAGGCAGGGCACCGCTGTAATTCCATAGAGCACCGAATGTCTCCGGCCTTCTTCCTCGCAGCAGCGATTGCCTAGCCGGCGAACATACAGGCAGCACAGAGTAGGCATGGGAGAAGGAAACGCCCTGCTCAGACAGACGGTCCAGATGCGGTGTCCGGACCGGATATTTGCCGCTGTAACCGACGCAATCCTCTCGTAATTGGTCGGCCGTAATCAGCAGCACGTTAGGCCTCCGCTCTTTCTTCGAGTGTGTCATGCGCCATCCGCCCCTTTCCTTCCCACTGCTCGCGTGAGCCAGTTCGGTATTCGCGCGGCGAGCAGCCGGCATAGCGGACGAACAATCGGCTGAAGAACGATGGATCATCGTAGCCAACCATGGTCGCAATGTAAATGACCTTCTGGTCGGATTCGAGCAGCATCCGCTTCGCCCGCTCAATGCGAACTTCGTGCAGCAGATCGAATACGCTCTTGCCAAACTCCTCGCGCACCAGCCGGTTCAGTTGCCGCGTGCTGACATTGAACAGGCCGGCCAGCGTCTGAAGCGTAATTTTCTTGTCAAAATGGCGTTCGAGATAGCCGGAAATCCGTCTAGCCATCATCACTCGTTCCGATTGGCGCGGGGATCTATGGATACGATGGCTTTGCATATAGGCGTAATAGCGGGACAGCAGCACGAGCAGCTCCACCATCTGCAGGCGGATCAACGTCTTATGGCCGGAGCCGCGGCTGCTGAATTCGCGGATCATGCTCTCCAGCAATGCTAGCACGGACGTCGCCTCCTGGCCGTTCAGATTCAGGTAATGGTTGAAGCGGACATCCTGCTTTAGGAAGGGATGCACGTAGAAGTAGTCCATCGATGCCGTTATTTCCAGCTCCTGAAGCAGCGCATCGGGAATAAAGGACGGCATGAACAAGCAATTGACGATTTCCATATTCCCGCCAGACGCTACAGAGTAAGCATGTGTCTCGCCCGGATTGATAATAAACACGTCGCCCGCATGAATGTTGTAATGGTTGCCTTGGAAGATATGGACGCCCTGTCCTTGCACCACGTAGACAAGCTCAATGAACTCGTGACCGTGTTCGGCGACAGTGGTTTGTACCATCCGAGTGATCCAGAACGGAAATTCATCCTTCATGTAAGTATCGCTACCCAGTATACGTTCCATCTTTCATCCCCTCGCGTCGAAATCTGGTCAAGATCCGGTCAAGATCCGATCAAGATCCGATGATCGGTTCAAGCCGCCCTTCTGTCGCCTGATCGAATCGCTGACGGCTCGGATTCTGAAACCATTCGTCCCACGTCATACCGGATGCCGCCAGTATTTGCTCAATGCGCCTGCGGAACGGAAGTCCCGCCTCGCGGAGCTGCCGGTCCTTCGGATCCTCACGGCCGTTCAGCTTAGCCGCCACCCAGCTTTCCAACTGCCTTTCCAGCTGGTCGGCGAGCTCCGGCTCACTTTCCGCGAGATTTACCGTCTCTTCTGGATCGGCACTCAGATCATACAGCTCTCTTGGCGGTCTAGTAAAAGGCCCCGCGTCGTATGTGCGGATAAATTTGTGGCGGTTCGTCCGTACGCCGCGCGCCGCCTGCCAGGCACATTCACTCAGGTAAACGACGTCGTGCGTACCGTCCATCTCCCTGCGGATAGAAGGCCATAAGCACCGGCCGTCCATTTCGGGCGGGTCTGCAACCTTCGCAAGGTCGACACCGTCAGGCTTTTCGCTGCGTATCGCTTCCAGCACGGTCGGCATAATGTCCACCTGCTGCACGAGGCCCTGCACCCTGCGTCCCTCTGGAATACGACCGGGCCACCGCATAATAATCGGCACATGGACGGTCGGCTCGTACAAGCCGCAATGATCCCAGAAGATGTCGTGCTCCGTCAGACTCTCACCATGATCGCCGAACAGAATCAGCAGCGTATCCTCTTTAATACCCAATTTCTCCAGATGGGTGTCGAGTTCCTTCAAACGATCGTCAAGATAGCGGATTTCTGCGTCATATAGCGCGTCATAGTAGGCACTGTCGGTCACCGGACCGACAAGATCGTAATGGTGGTGCTTGAAGAACGGGTAGGCGGGATGGTTGTATGCCGAATCCATGCTTCGGTTGTCCGGATCATAAGGATCCCGCCCCGCTTCATAAAAGTCTGGAATATACGATTCCGGCGGCAAATAAGGCGTATGAGCGTCCCAATAATGAAGGAACAAAAAGAACGATTCGTCCTTATGCTCCGTCAGCCATGGCATTGCCAAATCATTGACGGTCCGGCCGTCGATCCAACGATTGCCGCCAACGCTGTTCGTATAGTAGCGGTAGCCGCGCGCAAACCATTCCTTAAGCTGGTACAAATTGTCCACCGCCGACGTCGTGAAGCCGGCGCTGCGCAGCAGGTTTGGCAGCCACGGGGTCGATTTGGGCAGATGCGTCAGCTCTGACCCGTGGGAGACAATCCCTGTCGTAAGCCCGACTTTGCCGGTAAAAATGCCGGTATGCGCCACTTCGGTTGGAATGTCGGCGGCATAAGCGCGCTCGAACAGCACGCCTTGCTCGGCGATCCGGTCCAAATATGGGCTCGTCGGCTTCGGATAGCCGTACCCGCTCAACCTTGAGGCGCGAAGCGTATCCAGCGATATTAGTATGATCTTCATGGTATGCCGTCTCCTTCGGGATTCCGGTGATCCGGTTATCTATCGCCTCTTCGGTTATGCTCTCTGCGCTGCGTGTTTGAACCGCAAATTGGCATGCAGCCAGCCGATCACGGCATCGCCGTTATCCTGCAGCGAGGTGGCAGCCGTGTCGATCACGATGTCGGGGGACTGCGGCACCTCGAACGGATCGGAAACGCCGGTAAATTGGCGCAAGTCGCCGTTTCTCGCCTTGGCATACAAGCCCTTTACGTCACGGCGCTCGCACTCGCCGAGCGGGCACTGCACGTAAATTTCCACGAACCCAGGCAGCTGCGATCGTGCGTAGTCACGCATTTCCTGGTAGGGCGTAATGGCGGAGACGAGCACATCCACGCTGTTGCGAGAGAGAAGCTTTGCCACGTAGACGATCCGTTTGATATTTTCAAGCCGTTCCTCGCGGGAGAAGCCAAGGCCTTTGCAGATCGTCTCTCTAAGCTCGTCGCCGTCCAGCAGCTCCACGTGCCGTCCTTGCTGCAGCAGCTCCGCCGCTATATGCCGGGCCGTCGTCGTCTTGCCCGCTCCCGACAATCCCATGAACCATATCACCGAGCCGTGTTGTCTGTCCATGCAGATCGTCTCCTCTCGCCTAGTCTTTCGCTTATCCGTTCGCGGGTACGTCAACGGGCATGCCGCCGGACTGATGCGAACGAATCGCGGCTTCAATAACTTCCTGTGCGGCAAGCGCATCCGCGCCGGACGCCTCGATCATTTCCGGCGCATCGCCTGCCTTGATCTGCCCGATGAATCGATTGATCCGATGTGTAAACGTATCGTTGAAGCCCTGCATCCCGCCAAACAGCGAATTGCGGACTACGGTCAACTCGTCGGATTGGTGCGGATAATACGTCATGCTTTCGTACACGTTGTCGATAACGAATCGGCCTTCGTTGCCTGCCACTTCGCAATATTCGATCGGATGGCGCATCGACATGTCGTAGCTTCCGGTCAAATGGCCGACCGCGCCGGAAACAAACTGCAGATTGACAGATACGGTCGACCAGCTCTGGCGGCCCGGCGCCTTGGTCATGAACGCCTGCACCCGCTTTACATCACCGCCAAAATACCGCATGACATCGATGGAATGGGGATGCAGAGCACGCATGTGCAGCCACTCCGTATCTTCCTGCGAATTCTGGATGGTTAACCGCATATTGAGAAAAAGAAGGGAGCCTAGCTTGCCCGCTTCCATCATTTCCTTCGCTTTGTAAGCAGCGGGCGTAAAGCGGTGATTTAAATTACAAGCGAGCCGGACGCCTCGTTCACGGGCGGCAGCGACTAGCGTCCTTGCTTCCTCGATCCGGTTGGAAATCGGCTTCTCCACGTGGACGTCCTTGCCTGCTTCAATCGCGACCATCGCTGGCTCGAAATGATGGCTGCCCTTCTCCACACCCGCCGTTGCAACCGCCACTACGTCGATTTGCTCTTTAGCTAGCAGCTCTCTTAGGTCGGTATAGAAGGGAACGCCATGTTCAAGGCCTGCCGCTTCCGCGCGTTCCTGCATCAGATCGCAGACAGCCGCAAGCTCCGTGTCCGGATGATTACGGTAGGCGCGACAGTGGATTTTTCCGATATGATTGACTCCGACGACCGCAACCCGAATCATTTGGATGCCGCCTCCTCCTTGGTTTGGAGGGAGCGTGCGCCGATAATGTTGCCGATATGCAGCGACTCGTATGCCTGCTCGGACGAGGTGAACGTCTCGCCTTTGCCGTGCCAGTTCAGATTCGTATAGATAGGATTCGTACGTCCAGTCTGCTCTTCGCGCCTTGCGATATGGTCCTCCATCCGCTTCGTCAGCATCGCGACGACCTCTGGCTCCTGCTCCGCGACATTGGTGTTCTCCTCCGGATCACGGATCAAATTGTACAGCTCTACCTCAGGCTTGAAGTGGAAATCCGGCTCTAATGCGCGGATCAGCTTCCATTCCGGTGTCCGCCAGCCGTGCTTGCGCATCCATGTGCATTCCGTCAGATACAGCTCGCTGATCCGGTTCGTTTCCTCGCTCGAAACCTCCTTCGTCAGGCTGCGGCCGTCGAAGGAAATGCCGCCGTCGATGCCAATCAAGTCAAGCAGCGTCGGCATAATATCCGAGATGGCCGACACATCCTCTATCCGTTTTCCCGCAGGCAAACGTCCTGGGAACTTGATGATGAGCGGCACGACAAGCGTACAGTCATACAGGCCGTGATGGTCAAAATAACAGTCGTGCTCGTACAGCGTCTCGCCGTGATCCGACGTGATTACGACCAGCGTCTCTTCCTCCAAACCTAGCGCGGCAAGCTTCTCGAAGATGCTTTGAATACAAGCGTCCATATAAGCGATTGCGCCGTCATACTGCGCGCTGACATAAGCTTCGTCGGTAACGCCTTCCGGAATCCATGACTTCAGAAAATCCGCGAACGGCTTGAAATGGTAAACCGGCTCCATGGAATCGTTGGCCGGGTCCTTCTCGTCCTTGCCGTAGAACATCCGCTCGAACGGCGCAGGCGGCAAATACGGCGAATGCGGATCCATATGCCGCATGAACAGCAGGAACGGCTTATCCTCTGCCGCCAGCCGCTCCAGCTCTGGAATTGCGATGTCGTTCAGGTTTTGCGCCTTGGGCGTGCGTCCCGACTCGTCGGGCACCCAAGATTCATAATCGAGATACGTTTGGAAGCCGCGCGATGACGGATTGCCCGTGAAGCCGACGCATGTTGTATTATAGCCGTTCTCAGCGAGGACCTCCGGCAGCGTCCTGACGTGACCGCCGAGCGGTCCTTCATGGCGCAGCGCCACAACGTCGGTGCCGAACACGTCCATGCCTGTCAGCATCGATGCGTAAGCCGGCGTTGTCGGAATGCCCGGGCTGAAATGCTTCTCGTACAGTACGCCCTGAGCTGCAATTTTATCAAGATGCGGGGTAGTCAGCCTTGAATAGCCGTACGCACTCATATGATCCCGACGAAGGCTGTCTATGCCGAACAGCAGGATATTCGGTTTCTTACTGGCCATATTGAAATCCTCCTTTTGGATGAAAATATTGCTTTTTATCGCGCGTTCAGCTGTTTAAGGACGGCATTGAGGTAGCCGTAAGACTCCGCGGCTACGATGGATACTAGCGCAAGCGTATGCTCCGGTGCAGAGCCGATCACCTCAACGACAACCGGTCCAGCGTAACCTCCGTCAACCATTGCTTTGCAGTAGCCGTACAGATCGATGTCGCCGCGTCCGCACGCCTGCAGGGCGATCGGTCCAGGTCCCTGCTCACGACCCTTGCAGTCACGGATATGAACATGCTTCACGCGACTAAGTACGGCGGGCAGCGCTTTTTCTGCATTTTCGCCGGCACGGTGGATATGGCTGGGGTCCATGTCGATGCCGAACGCAGGAGAAGCGATCGCCTCCATCGCACGCAGCGTGGTCGGCGTATTGTGGATGGCGTTGCCGACATGTGCCTTCACGCAGAGCGTAATGCCAAACGAAGCGGCCCTCTCCGCCATCCTAGCAAGCATCTCAATCGACGCCTGCAGGTCTTCTTCGACGCCCAGCTTCCCGCCTGGGCCAACATTGACGATCGGAATACCCATTTCAGCGGCAGCTTCGAAAGCCGGCAGCAGCCGTTCCTCTTTCAGCGACGCAACCTCAGTCGAGAGAAACGTCAGTCCGTTCTCCTGCACAATCGCCTGCAGCTCGCTCTTCTGATCCCTCCAGCGGCTGAGATCCAGATGCTCGCACATTCCTTGAATCGCGGCGATCTCTACACCGTCGTAGCCGCAAGCTGCAATATGCTTCGCCGCTACGGCAAAATCGAACTCTTTGAACAGCACGGAATTGACACCCAATTTAATCATGTAAGAGTCCTCCTGAATGATCGATTAGTAAAGCATGTATAAGTGAATAGAATTCAGCTAATGAATCGGAAGCATCGGTGCCTCACGTCATTTTAACGCGATTATTTCAAATAAAACGGATCGCCGTGCAGCGGCGGCAGCGGCTGCGGCCGAACGACCTCGCCACCCCGTTCATACGACTCCTGCACCGCATGCACATACTCCAGCACAGCAAGCGCATCGCGCCCGCTGGCGCGCAGCGCATCCGGAGATACCTTGCCGTCAACATCCTCCAGAAACGCATGCAGCCGATTGTTGAATGTCCGGTTGAAATCGTTCGTGCCAAAATCCGTCACTTCCGGCTCAGCCTGAACGCTGATGGCGGGTATGCCTTTGTCCGCTTTCCAGAACGACACTTTCTCGACGCAGTTCTCAATTGTGAATGTCCCCTTTGAGCCCGCAACCTCCAGACTCCACCAGCCGCCTAATCCGTAGACCGCATCGCCGCGCTGACTCAATAGATAGCCGACACCGCCATTTGCGAATTTCATATGGATGCTGTTGATGGACACCATAACGTCGCCTGCGCTGCGCCGGAAGCCAGGACGGTCGGAGAACGTCTGGATATGCGTGATATCGCCGCAGAAATGGCGCATGACACTGAATGGGTGTGTCAGAAAAGCCCGCATGTGAAAGTAAGGGTGGCCCTTGATTTTGTCCGAGCTGGCCAGGGAATAGTTGCGCTCGCCGCCGTTGAAACCCATTTTGGCCAGGCAGTAGACCAGTTCGCCCACCTCGCCGCTATCCATATATTGCTTCGCCTTCTCAGCTGGCGGCGTGAAGTAATGGTTCAGGTTGCAGCCTAGATACACATTCTGCTTCTCGGCAAAAGCCACCATCTGGCGGCCTTCGCGCACATCGTTGCACAGCGGCTTCTCCACCAGCACGTGCTTTCCGTAAGACATGGCTTCCATCGCCGGTTCAAAATGCCAGCTGCCGTTGTCGATGCCGCCTGTCGTCACATCGACGACCTGAAGGTCGGGCTCGTTCTCGATCATGTCCTTGAGCGTATAGTACGCCTTTACACCGTGCTTCTCCGCAGCCGCGTCGGCGCGCTCCTTGATGACGTCGCATACCGCAACGACATCAGCCAATTCATCCTCCTTATAGCAGTTTGCATGGTTGTTGCCGATACCGTTCATGCCTACGATTCCGATTTTGACCGCCATGTTCAACATCCTCTCGTCCTCTGAATTGAATAATCATGTTCCAAGATAAGATCACTAGTCGAATCGTCAAGCCATCATAGTTGTAAACGCTTTATATTTCCATCATACTGTCTCTTTCAGTCCGAATCATGGCGGTTCGGGACAAAAACCTTTCCGATCGGGACCGTTTTCTATAAAAAAATCGCTCGATTTCGTTTATACATCAGATCGTACTGATCCATGCCGTGTTCCATGCACCTGACTCCAGCAGTTCTGGCTCGATTACCCCTTAACGGCGCCTGCCGTCATGCCGGCTACAATTTGCTTATTGAAGAAAATGAACAGAATGAGCATCGGGATAGAGATCAGAACGATATCGGCAAACAGCAGATTCCACGATGTCGTGAACCGGCTCATGAAGTTGTACAGCGTCAGCTGCACCGTCGCGTTGTCCGAGCCTGGGAAGAAGTAGAGCGGATTGACAAAATCATTGAAGACATTGATCGATTCAAGCACAATGATGGTTGAAGTGACGGGCTTTAGTAGAGGAAATATAATGCTGAAAAACAACCGCCCGCCGCCCGCCCCATCGATCAGCGCGCTTTCATCGATCTCGCGAGGCAGCGTTGCCACAAACGCTTTGTACAAAATCGCCGCGAACGGAAAATGAAGCGCAACCTCCACGAAGGTGATGCCGGCTAGCGTCTTGAACAATCCGATCGAGTCGAGCACCCAGATCGTAGGCACGATAGCTGGCGGAATCATCAAGCCGGCCAATACAAGAAAGTTTAAGAAGGAAGAAAACGGCCCCCCTTCGCGGCGATGCAAGACAAAACCGGCCATCGCGCTGACGATGATCAGTACAGCGATCGACAGAACGGTCAGCAGCATGCTGTTGTAAAAGGCGCGGACAAGCATATGATCGGAGGCAGTCAACACATCCCTGTAATTTTCCAAAATATGAAACGATTTCGGCCACGACATATTCATGAGCGCGGATTCTGCTTGACTCTTAAAGGAGTTGATGATGACGAAATAGAACGGAATCCAGAAGATGGCGGTGCTGAGCACCAGCGCGAACACCGCTATGATAACCCTCTTAGCTTTGCTGCTGATCCCGGTGTTTTCGCGGCTCAGCGCCTTGCCCACGCTTTTATCCATGATCCTGCTCATTTCCCTGCTCATAAATGCACCTCGCTTTTCGTCAGGTACTTATACAAGGGAAACGCCAGCAGTGACACGCCGATGAACAGGATGACGTTGCCCGCAGTCGCTAGGCCGTAGAAGCCAGCCTGATACTGCTTGTATATGATCGAGGCGATCAGGTCGGTCGTGAAACCCGGCCCCCCCTTAGTCATGGCCCAGATCAGGTCGAAGGAACGAAGCCCTCCGATAAATGCCAGTATGATGACCGAATTCATCGCCGGTCTGCTTAATGGAACCGTGATGTACCGGAATGCGTTCATGCTGCTCCCGCCGTCGATTTTGAGCGCTTCGTAATACTCACCAGGAATCGCCGAAATGCCCGCGATATAGATAACGGTAGCGATGCCGATACCTTTCCATACGTCTACTAGGGCAACTGACAGCAGCGCAATCTTCGTATTGCCGAGCCAATCTGGTCCAGTAATGCCAAGCGCGGCCAGACTTGTATTAATCAGTCCTGACGAAGGATGCATCATAATGGAGAACGCGATCCCGACCGCAATTGTACTGAGCAGTGTCGGAAAGAAAATAACGGAACGCAGATAGTTTTTAAACAGAGCGGCAGAGGTAAGGAACGCGCCGAGCAAGAGGCCCAGAATGACCTTGAGACCACAGGTTACAACCGCGTAAATTAACGTGTTCCGGAAGCCGATGCTGAGCGCCGTCTCCGAGAAAAAAGTGACATAATTGTCAAAGCCGATGAAATCCCAATCGGTGAGGGTCCAACGAGTCATGCTGAAGAACAGCGATAACACGGTTGGCAGCAAATAGAAAACGAAGTAGATTAGAAATGCGGGCACAAGAAACAAATACGAGTAGGTTCGAATCGTCAGCTTGGTCATGGCTCTCTCCTTCTTTCCGGAGAAAACGGACCCCGCAGCGTTTTGCGCGGAGCCCCGTCTCCAACTAGAATTTCGGCTTACGGCGGGCGGTCTACCAGCCTGGCAAATTCAATTGCTGCGCCTGTTTCAGAATGTCTTTGTCATAGTCCTCGGCGCCCTTCTGCGCGGAAGTGATGCCGCTGCCGACAGCGACGGTGAGGTTCTCCAGGTTCGGGCCTTTGACCGGCGATACGAACTCAAGTGCAGGTGCCGTCCTGCCCTCATCAAAGTATTTCTGCATTTCTTTGACGCCTTCGTAAGCATCGTCGGGAAGCTCGATTCCTTTGATGACATTGGGGCCTGCCGCCTTCACTTTGGAGGCAAATATCGCTTGGCCCTCCTTAGATACGAAGTATTCCGTGAACTTTTTGGCGGCTTCTATTTTCTTGCTGTTCTTGTTGATATACAGGCCGCTAGGCATCCATACTGTCAGTCCGTTGACGTCTGCGCTGTCGCTCGGAATCGGGAAAACGCCAATGTCGTTGATCTTGTCCGGGCTATTTAGCAAGATGGAATCTAAAGCGCTCGTCAGCATTGGATAATGTACGCCTGTGCCCTCGGCCAGCATCTTCAAGGCTACATCATACGTCGTGGCCAGGAAGTCCTTATTCATGTAGCCGGCTTTGAACGGCTCCTCCGTCTTTTCGAAGCTGCGCAGTGCCTCTGGTATCGTCGCATACTTCGCTTTGTTGTTCGTGTAATCGTCTGCGAAATTTGGAACCTGCGCCTGTACGTTATAGTAATCACCGAGGACAAACAACTGGGACGTCCAGGTATCCTTGTAGGAAGCGAGAACGGCCGTCTTGCCCGCAGCTTTAATCTTCTCATTGTTGGCCATGAATTCGTCCCACGTTTGCGGAACGGTCAATCCCAGCTCGCCGTACACCTTCTTGTTGTACAAAATCGCACCAGCGGAGCTTGAGCCGACGGGCGCACCGTACACCTTGCCATCGACGGTTACGACGGTTTTGAAGGAATCAAGCACGTCAGCCATGAACGTCTCATTCGTCACGTCAAGGAAATTTTCCACCGGATTAACGGCCTTCAGCAGCGAACCCGTGTTATAAACGAGCAGGTCGGACATATCACCCGTTGCTAAGCGCGTCTTAACCAGGTTGTCGCCTTCCGTGCCATCCGGTTTGATGTCGTACTCAATGGCGATATTCAGCTTTTTCTCTGCTTCCGTGCCAACAGCTTTAAGCGCCTCGAGCGTTGTGCCCGTATTGCCCACCATCAGGGTCAACGTCGTTTTCTCTGCAGGTTCACTGGTGGCGTCGGTTTTCGCGTTCGTTTCACCGCTTGCGCCGCCGGTGTTGTTGCTCGTCGCGGGCGCATTATTGCCGCCGCAGCCGGCGAGCAGCACCATGATCATAATCAGGCTTGTCACGAATGAAAGTGTTCTGCTTGTCGTTCGTTTCATCATTTCCGCAGCCTCCCTTTGTAGGCATGGATCGTGCTCCCTTCGGCAGCCGTCCATTGTTGCCCCTCTTCGCATCTCTGATTCCGTAAGTTTCAACTTCATGATTGAATACGCTTGCAACAAGAGCGTTCTTCCGTTCCAAGGGCCCGGGTCCCCTCGTAGTTTCAGTTTACGAGTTTCTGATTTTGATGCATACCTGCTCATTTGCTATTTTAAGGGGGTAATTTTTCCATTTTGGGAAAAAGTAATGGCTCGGGTGAGGAAACGATCCGTTTTCGAAGGTGCATAACCCTCTAACCCTCTAATCGTCTACTTGCATTCGTCTTATTCGTTCATTTTGCGTTTTGCGTAGGCGGTCGGCGTTTCGCCCGTTATTCTCTTAAACAAGTGAGAGAAATGCTTGGCATCCTCGTATCCGACCAGCCCGCCGACTTCCGATGGACGCGACGTGCCGTCGTCGAGCAGCTCCTTTGCTTTGCCGATCCGGTAGCCGATCACATAGTCGGAGAAGTTATAGCCGGTCTGGCTTTTGAACAATCGGGATAAATGTCCAAGACTGACATGATGCTCCAAAGCAAACTGCTGAAGGGAAAGGTCGCCTTGATAATTAGCGTGGATCCAGTTCATCACCACCGGTACGAGCCCTTTCGGCTTCTGCTCCTTTGATTCGCATTTCCCAGCAATCCCGAATACCGCTGCCGTAAGCCATTCTGTAATCGGCTCGTAGTCGATCGCTTCATTCAGCAGGCTCATTTCCTCCTGCAGCAGTGCCTTGGACTCAGATTGCAGATTGAACTTCAACGAGTAGAACAGATCGATAGCGAACTGCGTCAGCTGCTTTTGGGTGACCTCTTTGCACTGAAGGCCCGCAACAATGCGCGATACCGTGTCTCGTCCTCTGGCCATATCGCCCGCTTTGATCTGCGCTTGCAGGGCGCGCACCTTCACCCAAATTCCACTGATATCGGGCACAGCCGGCTTCATATCCGGCGCTGCCCAGGTTGGCACGCCGATCCGCAAATGTTCTTCCAGCTGCTTGCTAAGACGGACGAAGCTGCGGTTTAGACTCTCGCTCTCACTCTTCATTCCGAAGCTCACATGGAGCAGAATGCCGCGGGCCTCCGCATACTGAATGAGCGATTTAAGTCTTGTCTTTAGCAGTTGCGTATATGCCTCATTGCCTGCTGGCAGCAGCAGCATTCTGCGGCGGCTGTCGATCGTGACGCAGTAACAATCCGACTCCCCGTTCAAACCACTCCCGAAATGCGCGAGAATGTCCGATGCGTCAAGTCCGGCATCCTTCCAAGTGAGCGGCGATGCAAAGTTACCCAGTAGCAGCAGCGCCATGAACATGGACTGCTGCTCGGCTGCCGCTGGCTTCCCGCGCTCCAGCGCGTCCACGGACAGCAGCCGCTGCAGAAGAGACCACTCGGCACGGTCGCTCCGGCTGCGGGACTCGTCTTCGATACGCGCAAGCATGCGGTCTACCGCCATGTAAAGCGTCTCTTTCCTGACAGGCTTCAGCAAGTAGTCCGTCACGCCAGCTTGCATCCCGCGCTGCGCATACGCAAAATCGTCATGGACACTAAGAATGATCCCCTTGGCTTCCGGATGGCTGCGCCCGATTTCAGCCAATAGCTCCACTCCGTCCATGCCCGGCATCGTGATGTCGGTCAGCAATAGATGCGGGACTACGGATTTCGCTGCCTCAAGCGCATCTTCCCCGTTCTCGAATGCAAGCACGCGATGCTGCGGTTCGTAGCGTTTGAAGAGGATCTCGAGCTCCGCCAGCGCCCATCGCTCGTCTTCCACCAGAAATAAATTCATAATCCGGACTCTCCTTTCACCTTGACGAAAAGCTCATATGGGAACGTCAGCCTGACAGTCGTTCCACGGCCAGTAGCACTTATTAGTTCAACGCCGTATTTGTCACCGTGGAACAGCTTGATCCGCTGAGCGATATTGGACAGGCCTATACCCAGCTCATCCTCGTCGTAAGCGTCCGCCGCTTGGATGCTCGCCAACCTCCTGCGCAGCATGTGGATGCGCTCCTCTTCGATACCGCAGCCGTTGTCGGAAACTTCGATAATCAGTTCACCGCCGAGCAGCCTGACAGCGATGCCGATTCGCCCGCCGGACTTGACCTTGCCAAGCCCATGAACGATAGCGTTCTCAACCAACGGCTGCACGGTAAGCTTCAGCACTGATGCTTCCAGCAACGGCTCCGGTACGTCCATACTGAACGCGAAGCGGCTGCCGAACCGGTGCTGCTGGATATTCATGTAATTGCTGATATGATCCATCTCGTCACGCAGCGGGATGGGATGGTGAAGATTTTTCATGCTGTATTTGAACAGCTCCGCCAGCGATTCTGCCATCTCGGCAACCTCTTCGATGCCTCGAACCCGACTGATTGACTTCATGATATTAAGCGTGTTGTACAGAAAATGCGGGTTGATCTGCGCCTGCAGCGCCGATAGCTGCGCATTATTCTCCGCCAATTTGGATGTGTACACTTCGCTGATCAGCCGGGTAATACTGTCCAGCATATTGTTGTATATACGGCTTAGACGGCTGATCTCATTGTTGCCGGACACCTCCATTCTCTGGCTTAAGTCCCCCTGCTCGACACGCGCCATCTTCTTCATCAGATTTCGTAGAGGAAGCGTGATCTGATAGGACAACGCATAGGAAACAAATGCAATCAGCCCCATCGCAAGCATACCAACGAGAATGAGAATATAGGTGGATCGTTTCTGCTTAGACAGCAGAAATTCGTTCGGAATCAGAATCAGCGTATTCCATTTTGTGTATGAGGACTTCGACGTCGTATAGAGATAGCTCACGTCGTTCCATATCACCTCGTCGGATTGGCGGTTGCCCTGGAAGATCGAAAGATCGATACCCGGATTTTCGCTGCCCGTCAGCTCGTTTCTGTCGTCATAGATGACGTTGCCTTCATCGGTTATAATGAACGCTCTCATGTTCCGTTCAACGTCGTTGCTGTCCGAATTGACGAGCATGTCCTTGACGACATCAACGTTGATATTAATTTTCATATACCCCAGAACATCCCGATAGGGAATACGGTTGATGTTCCGCACAAAGGAAATAACCTGGGCTTCATCATCGCTGCCCGTCTTCTCCGTTGTGACGGGCCGAAGCAGAAATTTGATGCCGGGCATCTCCAGCCGTTTCTCATACCAGCTCTCGTCCCGCAGATTGAAGCTTACCTTGGGTCCCCCTCCCTTCGATACGAAGTAAGCGGCAGCGTCCGTCGTGAAGATATAGATGCTCTGCAGTTGTGGCCGTGGCTGAAGATGGGTGAACAGCCTGTTGTTGATCGTCAGCTCGATCTCGTTCTGCGCGACAGATTCCTGAATTCGGTAATGATCGATCAGACTTTGCTGAATGATCGGATCGCCAATAATGGAGACAGAGAGCTTCTCCATATCCTGAATGTAAAGCTCGAAGGTCCGGCTGAACTGCCTGGTAATCGTGTCGGATAGCGACAAAGTCTGACTTTTGATATCGCTTACATTTTTGTAGTAAAAAATAATGCATGTCAGTATGACGATAAACAGCGACACCGCGGAGAACACGATGAACATTTTACTCTTCAGCAGGTAGTCGTTCCAGCTTTTCATCTTGGATTCTCCTATGGTGTGAGTCGTAAGAATCTGACCGAAAAAAAGAAACCTCTCCTTATGTTTATTGGCTGCTCGACACTTCCCTTTAGCTTAAATTGATTTCTCTCTACTAGAACATGCTATGAATCAGGGGCTGTATCACGAGGTTTAAGAAATACGAGGGGGAATAATCGATGCCTAAATCTATCGTATCATTCTGTCAAAATAATAGCATAGCTGAAGCAGGTCTGCCTGCTACAATTATCCAACGATGAGAGTGTATCGTCATCCAAGGGCATGCTTGTCCAACCCATTCATAAATGACATCGATTCATGTTCATAAGGCATTGAGGTTGTGGACATAACCAGATGTCATTTAGGAACTATAACTAAACATTCTAAAACTAAAGGCCTGTGACCCTCCGTTCCAATGGAACATCTAGATACACAGGCCAGACTTTATTTTTCGATTTTAATCCAGCTTACCATTGGCTTAGACCCATCCGCCTTGACGACTTTCACAACGAGTTCTTCGCCTTTTACCGCGATATTGTCAAACACTTTTGCTTCCTGTTTCGAACCGATGACATAATCGGTCAGCAACATATCGCCATTAATCGTTAGATTCATAACTCGGTCGCTCGCCTTCCATGGATCGAAGAAGCCGACCGTCACCTTATACGTACCGTCTGGCAATTGGAATCGATAAGCCAGCCCTTTGCCATTCTCATTTCCGTCGTATTGGCGAATCGATTCATACGCGTCGGCCGGAGAAGTGTGTGCCCATGTCAGCCCGTTATCGGCTTCGTAGCCCCATTTCATACCCGTTACGGAGTCACTGCCATACTCTTGTTCTTCTTGTGACTGAAGCAATCCGAGAGCCTCCCCTTCCTCCAATTGGCTAGGCGTCCCGTCACCGGCGTCGACGTAGTATATTACATTGCCGGCGCTCTGTTTTGGCGTCGCTTCCATTGCAGCAGATTCCGCTTCCTCTGTGTCCCTAATCGCGATTACCTTAAACGAATAGGCAGTGTCGTTTTTGAGTCCCGTCACGATCATATAGCCAGGAGCAGCGGCAATCTCGGTAGGAGCGGATCCGTTTCCGCTGACCTCCGCGTACCGAATGGCATAAGCTTCCGCTCCGTCGATTTCCCTGTATTGCAGTGCGACTTGCCCATCGCCTTCCTTCAGCTGGTAGATTTCAGGCTTCGATGTCAGGTTATCCGTTTCCCTGGCTACTTTCAAGTAGGCGAATTGTGCGTCGGACCAGCTGTGGAGTCCGACGCGACCGCTTGTGTAAATCGTATCCGTCAGATCGAAGATTCTCTTGCCATCGATATAGCCCTGAATCTGTTTCCCGTTCAGTCGAACCTCCAGCTTATAATATTCGCCCGGTTTTGCCGTGAAAGAAACCGGAGGCTCCAAATTTTGTCCATCTCTCCGAATAAACAGTACCCCGTTCTCATAACCGAACATGTACCCCTTCGAATAGCTGCTGCCGCGGAAAGAGATTCCCCAATCCGCCTCCGCTGTCGCATGCTTGGCAACCGCCGTAATGGTTCCGTCGATCACCTGCATATTTTTGACTCCGATTTCACCTTGGCCATTTGAGCCTGAGGCATGCTTCAACAAGCCGTCATCGAGCAGCCACTGACTTAAATCCTGCTGATAACGAGAAATATCCCCATGATTGAAATCGTCCTCGAACCGGGCCTCTTCAGCTCTCGGCGTTACCTCTGCATCCGCGTAACCGATCCCTATACCTCCTTTGCCGATCGTCGCCACGCGAATGGCAACAGGCGATCCGTTCGTTAAACCGTCCAGTTCTACTTCGTTTGTGTCGATTTGCATGGAATCGTTATTTGTTGCGCCGGACACCATTTGTACCGAATAGCCAACAGCGCCTTCTACAGGAGCAAATTGGAAGCGCGCTTTTTGATTTCCGGAAATAGCGATGAGCTTGCCCGGAGCAGGTATATCAGGCTTTACTTGGAATTCCACCGAAGACGGACTCGCGGCTTGACCGTCAACCGCTTCTACAACCCCGTAATAGGCTGTACCGTTTACGAGTCCGTCAACTTGAATCGTGCCGCTTGGCACTCCGTCGGTTATCGATTGTTTATCGTACTTCCCCGGCTGCACGCCGTAACGCACCCGATATGCAGAAACGCCAGCCTCAGCAGGGTAGTTTACTGTAAACCCGCCATCGGTACCCATAGCCGTGACACCGGTCGGTGCAAGCAGCTGCGGTATGCCATATGCGCGTTTGGATTGCGGGCCGAAGCCGCTAGCGTTCCCAGCCCGTACGGTGACAAAATATTCGTCGCCGTTCTCAAGACCCTGCAGGATGAATGCATCTTCTGTCATCCGCGTTAACTTTAGCTCCCGGCTGTTGTTCTTTACACCGTATCTCACTTCATATTCATACGCGCCTTTCGGGGCTTTGAATTCGATTTTCAGCCCTTTATTCAGAGGCTTGACGCTGACGATCTCCGGGGCATCCGGCTTCTTATTCGCTTTAACAAGGTCTCCGTTCAGCGTCACGATGGAACGGGCAGGAATGACCGTTTCGAACGTACCGTCTGCCTGAACCGGAATATCCTCCCCTCTGGCCAGATCCCGGTCAGCCGAGGTGATATACGATTTCATGGCGAAGACAGCCTCATGCTTGTCGATGCCGCTTAACGCCATTTTAACGCGTTTTTCTTCTAGGCTGTCGTTGACGAACACAGCCGTAACGGTCTTCTCTCCCTCATGCCGGTAAGCGGAACCGAACAGTCCGCTCCGCGCCTGTTCATCCAGCCCCGTTAAAGCGATGCGATCGGCGCCGGGACGTATGAATTTGCTGTAGTTGCCGAGCGCCCATAGCATTTTCGAATAAAGTATCGTTTGTTCGTCGCCCGGGTTGTTGTAATCGGTATAGATCAAGCCATCCTTATAATCCTCCTTGGAGACTGCCGTCCACCATTGCCATGCCGATGCATTGGCCCGAGCCAAGTCGAAATGAATCGTTCTCGCGATATAGAGAGCAGGATCAATGCCAAGGTCGCGGCCCGGCCCGTAAGAACCGAGAATACAATATTCACTCATCCAGTATTTGGCGTTCGGGTCGTATTTTTTCAAATTGGCGCTCAGCAAGTCCCTCAGTGTACCGAGGCGATCATCGCCGGAATTGCTGTAATCGGACCAATAGGAATGAGATGCAATTTTATTGCCGACCGCTTCCTTCAGCTCCGGGTCGCCCAGCAAATCCTTAATATATTCACGGTATTTGCCAAGACCCTGACTGTTCGCTCCGCCGCTATAACTTTCTTTATTCGCGAACGTCTTATAGACGTCATCGTCCAGCAACGCTGTAATCTCGACGCCATCAGGCGCACTAATTTGTGTCCCAAGCCCTTTGGCTTGCAATTGACGGTAGAGCTCGAGAATGACTCGTTTCATATCGTCGTTGTTATATCGGTTCCCCTCTTGCCCTGCTTTGTTCCAATCCCAAGTCGGTTCATTAATTGGGCTCAAATAGTCGAAGTGAATTCCTTCCTCTTTAAAGTGCTCTACGACGTCGATCAAGTAAGCGGCAAACTCCTCTTCATACCCTGCCTTCAAATTCGTAGAGCCTACCGTCGAATCCGGCTGGGCGTGTCCGTTCTTCGTCATCCATACCGGCGGGCTGTTTACAAAACCGATGAGCGAATCGACGCCCCGTTCCTTGGCTGCGTTTAAAAACCATTGCTGCCCAGCTTGTTTGCTCCAATCGTAAACGCCGTCTTCTGTGGATTTGAATGCTTCCGAGCGCCGCCATGGATTCGATATAATCGCTTGGTCCGTTTCCGTAGATCCGGCTCCTATATTAAAACGCCACGCGGACAAGCCAATTCCCTTCTCCCTGGAAAACAGAATATCGGCTAAACGGGATTTATTTTCCTCCGTCCAGTTTTTCCCGATCGGTTCCATCGACCATGCATCGGATGCGCCGAAGTTATCGATCTTCTGAAATGTTTTCGATGCATCAACGGTAATGACGGCGTCATACAGGACGCTCTTGTCCGCATCCGCGCCGAAAGACAGATTTCCAAGCGGAGCGAGGCAGCATACAACGCTAAGCAGCGCTGCTGCCGTGCTTTTCTTAAACATGAACCTTTTCAAAGAATCTTCCCCCTTTAAATGAATTGGTGCTTTCCGTTCATCGATTACGGGACCGTCTGCGATTGAAACCGGTTTCATGAAACCGGTTTCAAAATGCTTCAAAAAAAATGCAAGAGCGGTTTACTTCCTCGATTTTACATCGCGTTCTATCAATTATCATCCGACTTCCTGCCTAAAAATTTAGGTTTGCAAGCCTTTTGTTTTGTCTCTTTATGCGGAATTTTGTAAAGTCGATCTTTTCTCCATATCCTATTCAAAATCGAGCAAGAACAAACTGCACTTAGGCATAAGCAGCTGAGTACTATCTCTTAGAAATGCGTATCATGAATAAGACTATGTTTATTTTCACATATATAAGTGTAATTAAACGTAAGGAAATGACAGGAGGTGCTGGCATTGAAGATTATGATTTCGGCTTCGGAAGCAATGGAAAAAGGGGTATGGAAGGAGATCATCCGTCTCTTCGGCAGAGACGAAGATGAGGAATTTTGGCCTCAGGAGGAATTTATATTATCGGAGAAGCAAGCGCTTCTCTTAAATCTGATAAAAAATAAATGTGAATAGCCTAAAAGAGAGAATCTTACGATTGCAGTTGGTATACTTTCTTATTGCCATTTAGTACAGTAATTTTAGATTTATGGCTTCATGCCTGCTGGGTATATACAAAAAAACGCAACCCTTATCAGGTTGCGTTGAATGTATCAAAGCGCCTTAAAGCAATAAAACCGAACAACGCAGCCTCTGGTTCCAGAATCTGTTATAGTGGGCTGGAGCCTTGATAATGCTAAGTTTTTAGTGTGTCCCGCCAAAAGGTGATACTGGACGCTTACAGCTATTCGTTCAAATAAGTACTAATCCGATTGGCTACCGTCCGGCATTCTCACCAGACCGCTCCGCTCATTGAATGAGCTTGCCGGCAGACTGGCATCGCTCGATTTCTCCGCCCGCATCCGGTGGCGCCGCAAGGACGAGATCGGCGAGCTGGCGCGGACTCTTGATTTCCTGGCAGATAACTTGCAAGGAGCGCTTGCGGAGCTTCACGAAGCCAACGACAAACTGCGGGAAGATATCGAGAGGGAGAAAGCGCTGGAGCGGATGCGCCGCGATTTCGTGGCCGGGGTTTCTCATGAGCTCAAAACGCCTCTCAGCTTGATCGGCGGGTATGCGGAAGGCTTGCAGGATAACATCGGGGCCGGAGCCAAGCGGGAGAGATACGCTGAAGTCATATTGGACGAGACGCGGCGAATGTCCACCATTGTCGGCGACATGTTGGACCTATCCCATCTCGAAGCCGGTCAATACCGGTTGAACCGGGAGCCGTTCGATGCTTCTGAGCTGCTCAAGGAGTCAGCCGAACGCGCGGAGGCGCTTGGAGCGGAAAGAAATGTCCGAATATCCGTATCCTTGCCTGAAGAAGGGGACGGTATAGTCGAGGTTGCGGCAGACCGCTTCCGAATCGGACAAGTTCTGACCAATCTGGTGACTAACGCGGTACGGCACGCTCCGGACGGAGGAACGGTCACGCTTGCCGCTTCCATGGACGGCGGCGATTGGCGCTTATCCGTCCATAATGTGGGGGACGCCATACCGGAGGAAGAACTCCCGCGAATATGGGGCCAATTTTACCGTATAGACAAAGCGCGCGCCCGGGAAAGCGGTGGCACCGGGATCGGGCTCGCCATCGTGAAGCAAATTCTCGACCTGCACGGCAGCCGGTATGATGTACGCAACGAGCAGGGTGGCGTGACGTTCGCCTTCACGCTTCCTGCGAATAATAGCGGCGCTGGAGCAGGCGTTTGACAATTAGCGCATGCGCGAATACGTCACGTCAAATTTATCTCGCAAGTAATCACTTGAAAGGCTATCTTTCATTGCCCGTTCGAGAGAGGCTTTAACAGCTGCCCCATTCATAGGCTTGCCGTTCAGAAAGGTCACGTATTTTGTGGAGGCCTGCTTGGAAAATGAAAAGACGATCCTCACCCCAAAAAACTGGGGTGGGGGTCGTCTCTTTATTCTTGCCTCTAAAAAACTTATTTTCTTCTCTCAATCAAGATGCATGATCACAGTGAACGATTACCATGCCATCATCGCTCACCTTTTTCACTTGCCAATGTATTCATACCGGCATTCAGAACCTGTATTATTTTTTCGACATCGTAGACGCAGCCCTTCCAGGTGCCTCCGCTTGCAGCTTGCAGCGCGGCCCAAAGCCTTGTATCATCAGGCAGTTCCGGATCCTCGGCCAATCCGGGATGGGGGCTGCGATTAGCCAATTCGGAAGCGCCTTCCGCAGGTGAAGCAGGCACTAGGCCGCTCCCGACCATGTGGATTTGCCCTTCGAGCTTGACAAGATCAATTTGCACATTAATCCAATCCCCGTTGCGAAGCTTTCCGACTGGTCCGCCAGCAAGAGCTTCAGGACCGATATGACCAATGCAAGCGCCTGTCGACACGCCTGAAAACCGCGCATCAGTAAGTAGCGCCACATGCTTACCGAAGGATAGATGCTTGAGAGCTGAGGTTAATTGGTAGGTTTCCTCCATTCCGGCTCCCATCGGGCCGCGCCCGATTAGAACCAAAACATCACCTGATTCAATACCTCCATTCTTTATCGCGAGAATCGCGTCACGCTCAGTTGTGAACACCTTTGCTTTTCCGACATGTCTGTAAATGCCCGCTGCGTCAATCAACGAGGGATCAATAGCAGTCGATTTGATGACTGACCCTTCCGGAGCAATGTTCCCCGACGGGAATGTCACGGTCGAGGTCATGCCTGCAGCTTTGGCTTTTTCCGGACTGTAAATAACCGTATCCGGATCGACACCGTCAACCTCCATTAAATAGCGTCTCATCCGGCTGCGCCGCTCGGATTCCGCCCACCAATCCAGCATGCCGCCGATCGTCTGTCCCGTTACCGTAAGCGCTTTCTCATCTATTAATCCGAGCTTTCTCAAATGCAGCATTACCTCAGGGACGCCTCCTGCGAGAAAAACCCGTATAGTCGGATGATAGAGCGGTCCATTTGGCAGAACGCTTACAAGTCTTGGCACGCTGCGGTTCGTTTTTGCCCAGTCCTGGGCCGTGGGAACGAATAAGCCTGCCGCATGGGCAATAGCTGGGATATGTAAAAGTAAATTCGTTGAACCCCCAAAAGCAGCGTGAACGACCATAGCATTTCGAATGGCTGCATCGGTCATGATACTAGCCGAAGTCATGCCGGACTCCGCCATATATAAAGCCGCTCTTGCCGATTGGCGGGCCATCTCTGACCAGATCGGCTGGCCCGATGGAGCGAGTGCTGCATGCGGGACAGTTAGACCCATCGCCTCCGCTACAACCTGTGCGGTACCAGCCGTACCAAGAAACTGGCATCCGCCGCCGGGCGTGGCGCATGCCCGGCAGCCTAAGTCGGCCGCTGCCTCCAGCGTAATCTCACCGTTCGTATAACGTGCTCCAATCGACTGAATCTTACCTGCGTCTTCTCCATTAATCGGCGGAAGCGTTACACCTCCGGGTACGATAACAACAGGAAGGTTTCTCATTGCAGCTAGTGCAATCATCATAGCAGGCAGCCCTTTGTCGCATGTTCCAACTCCGAGAACAGCGGACCTTGTGGGCAGCGAGCGGATAAGCCGCCGGAGAACAATCGCCGCATCATTGCGATAAGGCAATGAGTCGAACATGCCGGACGTGCCTTGCGATCGGCCATCGCAGGGATCGCTTACGTAACCGGCAAATGGAATGCCTCCCGCTCGAGTAATTTCATCTGCCGCTTCCTTCATCAGAAGACCGATTTCCCAGTGGCCGGTATGATAGCCGAGTGCCGCCGCCGAGCCGTCTTCATTGCGGATCCCGCCCTGCGTTCCCAAAATAAGTACCTCCCGGCCAAGCAGCCGAGAAGGGCTCCACCCCATCCCCACATTTTGTGACCAGCCGAACAAATCGCCGCTTGGCGCGTTTTGAAGCCTATCATGTGTAAGCGGAAGCGCGCCTTTTGGCCCCGATGCTTGAGTTTGTATGATGAAATCAGAATCCACGCTATGTCCCATGATCTGTTCGAAGCTCGGGTCCATGTCCATCCCATCTCCTCCTATCAAAGCTTAGGTTACGGTTTAATAAAAACCGTTTTGACAGAAGTGAAAAACTCAATAGCTGCCTGGCCTTGCTCTCTTGAGTGAGAGCTGGACTGCTTCATTCCGCCGAACGGAGCCTGCAGCTCTACACCCGCGGTTTCTGCGTTGACCCTAATGAGTCCCGCTTCCATATTCTGAACAAACGATAAAACGTTCCCGATATTTTTAGTGTATATGGAAGCGCTAAGTCCGTACGCTGTATCGTTCGCCAACGAGATTGCATCTTCGAAGTCCTTTGCTTCTATTAAAGCAAGCACGGGTCCGAAGATTTCCTCTTGAGCGATAGACATCCGGCTCTCGACTCGGTCGAACACTGCGGGAGTGATATAAAAACCATCAGACAAAGCACTGCCCTCAGGCCGTGTACCGCCAAATAGAAGAACGGCTCCTTCTTCCTTTCCTTTTTGAATATACCTAAGCACGGTTTCCAGCTGTTTTTCGTTCGCACATGGCCCGAGCCATACAGAAGCATCCATGCCGTTACCAACCTTAAGCGTTGCTACCTTTTCGAGCAGCTTCGTTTTGAAGAGGTCGTAAATGGACTTTTCGACAATCACACGACTAGTCGCTGTGCACTTCTGCCCCGTCGAGCGCAGCCCCCCGCTAATTACAGCGTCTACGGCTAAATCCAAATCAGCGTCGCCCGCGATGATGATCGGGTTTTTACCTCCCATCTCCAATTGATATTTCGCTCCGCGAGCCAAAGCGGCCTGGCCGACTTGCTTTCCGACAGCATTAGAGCCTGTGAAGGTGATGCCATGGATACCCGGATGATTAGCCATACCATTCCCGATCACAGCACCGCTGCCTACGATCATGTTAACAGCGCCCTCAGGAAAACCAGCATCATGAAAGCACTGCATGACTGCCGCCGCAGTTACCGCCGTTTCAACGGCCGGCTTCCAGACTACCGTATTACCGTATATTAGTGCCGGGGCTATCTTCCAGATCGGGATCGCCACGGGAAAATTCCAAGGCGAGATAACGCCAACTACGCCCAGAGGCACACGTGTCGTAAATAGAAACGCGTCCGCATCGCTGGATGGAATGACATCGCCGATTTTGCGCATGCCCTCTCCCGCGTAATAGCGTAAAATCGCTGCTCCTCGAGCTGTCTCTCCCTTAGCCTCGGCAAAGGTTTTCCCCATTTCCCTGCACATCGTCTCGCCAATTTCATCTAATCGACTTTCCAGCAGCTCCGCGGTCCTGACTAGCAGCTGCCCGCGCTCTGCGCCAGTCTTCTTCCTCCACTGCAGCCTAGCCGTTTCTGCTGCATAAACGGCTTCATTGAGCTCAAAGCCGTTAGAATTCGCAACATACCCGACTACCTCCCGTTTGTTTGCGGGATTCATGCTTTCCAGGCGTTCCCGGTTACCCGGCGGCTTCCATTGCCCACCGATATAATTGTCGATAACAAGGGCATTCTTCATAAAAGTCATCTCCTTTTCTAGGCCGGCACGGCTGTATTCGTTAATGTGCCAATCCCCGTAATATCAATCTCGATTCGATCACCCGGCTCTAGTGTGAACTGTCCTGGAGGCACGATACAGGTTCCCGTAAGCAGCACAGTACCGTCAAACAGAATATTATCCTTGGCAAGATAGGCTACCAGTTCTCCAAATCTCCGTTTGAGCTGGCCTGTATTAGCCGTTTCATCAACGACCTTCTTTCCGCCGCGATAAATGCGGCACGATATTTGAAGATTATACGGGTCCTCTACAGTGTCGGCTAGCCGAATAGCAGGACCGATGGAGCAGGATTGACGCCAAATTTTGGCCTGCGGCAAATAAAGAGGATTCTCGCCTTCGATGTCACGGCAGCTCATATCGTTTCCGATCGTATAGCCGAGAATACTCCCGTTCCTGTCCAGCACCAATCCGAGCTCCGGTTCTGGAACCTGCCAGCTTGAATCACTTCGCAGGCACACTTCGCTGCCCGGTCCGGCCGTTCGCGCGGCAGTCGATTTCATGAACAGCTCCGGCCGGTCGGCGTCATACACTTTATCGTAATAGGTTGGTCCCACCCTGTTCTCGTTTGCCGCTTCATCATTTCGCGCTTCCTTACTCCGCATATAAGTTACGCCTGCTGCCCATATCTCTGGGGCTTCCAGCGGAACGATCAGATCAAGCTGGTGAATCTCTTTGTTCAGCGCTTGGGATGAATCGACTATCCGCTTCACCTTTTCTAAAACGCTAATGCCGTCCAGTGCCGCACTTTGTACCAGTGATATAAAATCAGAATCCTCTAAGGAAAAGATTTCTTCAGCGTCTGTTAGCGCAGCTAATTTAAATAAAGAATCTTCCTGATAACGAATAATGCGCATTAACCCACCTCATAGTTTTATAATATAAAACTCAATTCTGTAATATAGACAAAAAAAGAGCTTATGGATGTCATTCCATATCGTTTGATTAGAAACAAAAGCTCTTTTATGACCGATATCCTAAATTGGCGGAAATCCGTTTTGTTTCGTTCAACAACAGCTTAACAAAATGCTGCAGCTGCGTCTCATCGACATGCGAAACTAAGGTAGAAATACTCATGGCTGCGGCACAATGGCCAGTATGGTCGAAAATGGGGGCCGCTGCGCAGCGAACGCCGGGTTCATTTTCTTCACGGTCAAAAGCCACCCCGTCCTGTCTTACTCCGCTCAGCACCTCCAAGAAAGTATCCTTTCGGTCAATGGTTTGCGGGGTATGGATTTGGAATACGTAATTGTCGAGGATCCGGGCCAGTTCTCCCGGAGCGCGATAAGCAGCAAGCACTTTTCCGACTGCGCTGCTATGAAGCGGAACCCGGCGTCCGATCCGCGAGTAGCGAATGGCCGCTTTTGCTCCTTCAACCTTATCGATATATACGCCCTCATGACCATCCATAATAACTAAGTGAACAGATTGACCAGTCAAGTCCGACAGCTGCTGAAGATGGGGTCTGGCTGCGCCTCGAATATCTAGACCTTGCAGCAGAAGCTGTCCCTTCTCGACAAGCGTCATCCCGAGTCTATATTTTCCTGTATGTCCCTCTTGATCGATATAGCCGTGCATTTGCAGCGTTTTGAGCAAAGAGTGAACGGTGCTTTTGTGTAAATTCATTTGTTGGCTGATATCGGTAATTTTTAATTCCTTATTTTGGTCATCAAACAAATTAAGAATGCGCAGAGCACGGTCTAATGATTGAATGATCGGCATGGGCGTAAAATCATCCTCTGTTTTATAATATAGAACGATATGAATAATTTTACCAAAGGGTTTCTTATTCGTCCAGCCAATCTTCATGCTACTCCGCTAAGTTACGTTATTTTAAAATTCCGGTAACCAAGACGTTCCAAATACTGCTTGCTCGTACGGATCGCTTCAGGTGCCGACATGAGAGGATTACCTTTTCGGGTAGGACTCCATTGGTTGCCATCCAATTCCACCGAAGCATAATGAGGATATTTTTTATCTTCCAGGTATTGAACAATGCTCCTTAAATCGACAGATCCCATTCCGAGCGGCGTATAACCAAGAAAACCGGTAGCATCAACTTGACGACCTTCAGCATCTTCCTTAACCGGGCCTCCTATATAATCCTTCAGATGCAGCATCCGGATCAACTCATAGTACTCTTGAATAATCCGAACGGGATCCGTGCCTCCCTTGGCGATCTGGCCGACATCCGGGGCAAAGGTGACATAACGGGAATCGACGCCTTCTAGAACACGCCGGATTTCTTCTTCCGTTTCAACTGCGGTTCCGGTGTGCGGATGAAAGCAGCATAACAGCCCCTTATCCGTGATGCGCTTCGCAAGCTCATTTAAGGTTAAGATGATAGCCGAAGCATGGTCTGATATAGCAAAAGAAGCCCGATTCAACATCGTTCCGCCGATCACGACGACCGGCCCTTGGAATTTCAAATACAGATCAACCCATTCCATCACCTTGTCAATCGCATCTTGACGCTTTGACGAATCCGTCAATTCAAGGTGACAGTATAAAGAAGTCAGCTGAAGCTGATGCTGCTCGAACAAAGCCAATAAGCTTCTATTCTGAGATTCCCATTCCTCCAGCACCCACCCGAATGTCTCCGTTCCCCAATAACCGCAGGCAGCGATATCGGATACAGCTTCCTCGATTGCCTCATTCGGCCACGTAATCGCGGTATGCCCAAATCGTAAATGATTCATCCCATCATCCCCTGATCTATGATTTCATGATTTGCCTGCTGCTGGCGCCACGAGTATCGAGGCTTGTAATTCAGCTTGCTCAGCAGTTTTCTCTGAGTAATTAACCCTTCCGTTCCTACCAAGCCAGCAGCCTTTTCTGTCAGGTCAGGCCAATGCTTTGCGACAACCTCCTTTGTATCCTCAATGTGCCGGCTGTCGGTCAGCAGATAAAAAACTTCAAACAAATCCAGATCATTTGATTCGATTGCAAGAGTAAATGCCTGCGCAGCATCTCTTGGATCCAAGTACTGATGCGTGGTAACCACCGGTCCGCCTACGTGCTCCCGAGCGGGAATCGAAATCCCGTATTTGTAATTTTCGCTTTGATCGGGCCAATCAAGCCCTTGCAGGCGAAACGCTACTGTTCGAATGCCATATGCTCTTGTATAGGCATGTAAAATTTCTTCTCCCAACACTTTGGACAACGCATAGGTATCTTCCGGACGGTTCGGATGCTCCTCATCGATCGGCAAATAATCCACTTGAAACGGAGTACCGCCTAACCGCTGCCCCAAGCCAAGCGTGTAATAGGAAGATGCCATGGCCACTGTCTTAACTCCAAATCTGCGTGCAGCTTCCATCAAATAATACGTGCCCATCGTATTGACCTTCATGCACTCGTCTTCAGGCAGGTTTTGGATTCTCGGCTGGGATGGATGCAGTGTTGTATCATAGGGGAGCGCGGCAAGATGAATAATCGATTCCGCTTCCGACAATTGGATGGCACGCATGCAGTCTCCAAGCGTCGTGAGATCTCCCTTAACAAACAATACGTTTTTCGGAAAACGAGAGGCATCCGGGGCAACGCGGTCAAATGCTGTTACTTGATAGTTTTGTTCGATCAAATAATCGATCATATAACGCGCCAAACGTCCCGCTCCCCCAGTGACCAACACTTTTTTCTTCATATTTTAGCCCTCCCTCGATTTTGTTGCAGGCTTTGTAAATAGTAAATGCTTTTCCGGAAATATTCCTCGCTTTGTGAAGCGGTATCCCTCGTTGGATCGAAGATCATCCACCCAGGCTCAACAATCAAATGCAGCCCGTCAGCCCGCGGGCTTTTTTGCGCGAGCAAGCTTAACGCTTTGGGGATATCTACATGTCCTTCCCCCAGCACACACCCGAAAGCGGTTAGCGGAATCCAGCCCTTTGCCTGGCTTTTGACGACCTTCATATCCTTGATGTGTGTAGTAAAGGTATAAGCAGCCAACGCTTCAATGTCCTCATTCGGATCACTAAAAACGGTATAGCCGTTGCCGGTATCAAGTGCGGCTCCCACATAAGCCGAATCAACGGCATCCAGAAGCTGAGCCAGCTCTCGCCCGGTAAAGTCGCAATGATTTTCTACAGCAAGCCGCACACCTGCATCTTCGGCAATCTTCGCTGCAGCCTGCAGGGCAGGCACGAGCGCTTCTATATGCTCACGAATGGAAAAGGATTGATTAAACCGGCTCGTTTCCACATCCAAGCGGCCATAAGCCGTTCGTACGACAGGCATTTTAAGCTGCTTTGCGTACGCTATGGCTTGGCGAAACCGATTCGCTCCCCTCTCATCGGAGAAGGGGCCTGCTAGACTGAACGCTCCCGGCGCGCTTAACTCCAGCTCGATCGACTTTGATTGCGCTAATTGTCCAAACTCGGCCAGCTTCATATGATCCTTTGGAAGCGTACTTACCTGAAGCACGGCACAGCCAAGCTCAATGGCTCTCTGCAGCTGCCACTCTGCAATATCATCCTCTTCCACGTTTGCGGGAACAGGGTAAAAGCTGCCCGTAAATCCAATTCTCATGGAATCGATTCGAGAAATCGTTTCAGCCTGCGGCATGATAGACCCTCCTATTCTTGTGAAAAAAAGCTAGAGAACTTCCGCCATACCAAATGACGGAAGTCTGGATCTTTACCTGCGGATTTTGATTAGGACTTCCATTTCCCGTCATATTCTTTTTGCATAATGGTAATGAACTCATCGACTCCGATACTTTTCAGCTCTTTTTGAAATTGATCCCAATCCTTCTCGATATTACGGTTACCAACGATAAAATCAGCCGTCGATTCGCTGACAATCTTGTTGATTTCGGTTTTCAATTCGTTCCACCGTTTAGCCGTTTCATTATCGAAGAAAAACTTCGGAGTCGTGATGCGCGCAGCGAATTTGTCGTATTCTGCCGCCGCTTTGTACAATTCCGACTCTAAATCGAATTGCCCCTCCGGAAGCGCTTCTCTAGCGTCAGACCCAAACGGAGGCCATGCGCCGCCTATGCCATGCCAATGAACCTGCTGCGGTTCCTGCCACAAGTCTTTTCCTAAGATCTTATACTGGGCCTCGCCGCCGTTTGCGGCAGCAGTGCCGGCTGCTGGTTTATCCCAGTGTTTGCCCTGCACGCCATAACGGTTTCTCAGGAAAAACTCATGCGAATACATCAGGTCGACCAGCTTCATGACGATATCGGCATTTTTTCCGTTTGCGGGCAACATGAACATCGGGTTGCTGATTTTACCGTACTGATTGAAATAAGCATTTTGGAACCCGTTCGGCCCCTTAAGTGGAAGAACAATTTCATAATTCATTTTTGTAGAATCGTTTGCCGCAAATACGTGCTGGCCTCCGCCCGGCACAGCGCCAACCGTATTTCCGTCGTTCAGCTCAACCAACTGCCTCATTTGGTTCTCATCATTCGTGAAGGAAGAAGGATCGATCAAGCCTTCGGCATAAAGCTTATTTAGAAATCGCAGCCCTTCCCTCCATTCAGGAGTCGTATACGCTGCAGAAATTTTATGATCCTTCACATAAAGGTTATTCGAATCTTGATAAGTGAACGCATTCATAATAAAATCGTCAACCGTCGCAAACCAGCTTTGCGTGGAGCCCACCATCGGAATTTCATCTTTTTTGCCATTGCCGTTGAGATCCGTTTCTTTGACCGCTTTCAAATAGCGATATAATTCATCTGTCGTCGTAGGGACAGGCATGTTTAAGGCTTCGAGAAACTTTTTATTCACCCAAAAACGCATCGCTCTGTCGCAGTTATAGCATTCCCCTACGGCATTGAGCGCGTATATATTTCCGTCCGGCGCAGTGGTAGACGGTTCCATTTCGGGAATATCCTCAAACAGCTTTTTGATATTGGCTCCATTCTTGTCAATCAAATCCCGCAAGTCGCGGAATACGCCTTGCGAGCCGTACGATGCCAGCATCGCATTGTCTATTCCGGGAAAGCCCATGATGAGATCACCCAAATCTCCTCCGGATGACAGCTCGAGATTCAGTTTCTCAATGGAATCCGCGGAAGGATACAGGTTCCATTCGATATGGACATTCGTTTGATCCTCCAGCCATGTTGTCAGCTCGTTTTCGCCGTATTCATACGAGGTTACCGTCGGATCCCGCGGAATCGTAATCGTTATGGTCGTCTTTTCTTTTGTAATGGGAAGCACGCCAGGCTCGGAAAGTCCGGATTCAGTGCCGGTATTTGCAGGATCTTCTTTTTGGTTGTTTTCTTTGCCCCCTGTATTGTCACTGCACGCGCTTAACAGCATAGAAGCAACTAATACCAGCATAAGCAGGCTGACACCCAACTTTTTCATTTCTGTTTTCCTCCTCATTTTTTATATCAATCGGCTGTCATGGCGGGCCACACCAGCCGCTTGATGCCCCTTGCCCACTGCTTTTTCAGCCTTTTATCGAACCAATCATGACGCCTTTAACGAAATATTTTTGCACGAACGGATAAACCAGCCATATCGGCAGGCTTGCGACGATGATGATCGAGTATTTAAGCAGATCCGCCAGCCCTTGTTTCCTTGTCATATCTTCCGTATCCGTGATGGAAGCCGGGTCGATCTGATTTTGAATAAGAATATCTCTAAGAACTATTTGCAGCGGGTAAAGCTCATCGCTCTTCAAGTAGATAAAAGCATTAAAATAAGCATTCCAATGAAACACCCCGTAGAACAGCACCATGACCGCCGTAATGGCTTTCGATAGGGGCAGAACGACACTCCACATAAAACGCAAATGCGAGCATCCGTCCATGGAAGCGGCTTCAAAAAGCTCCTGACTTATGGTCGATTGATAGAAGGTTCGAGCAATGATCACGTTCCAAACAGAAAGTGCTCCAGGCAGGATCATCGCCCATCTCGTATCGATCATCCCAAGATCTTTTATCAGCAGATAGTTGGGGATTAGTCCGCCGTTAAACAGCATCGTAAAAGCAAATAAATACATAATGATATTCCGGCCTACCATCGTTCTTCTGGATAGCGGGTAAGCGGCCAAAATCGTCAAGATCACATTGAGGATAGTTCCGACTATCGTATAAAATACCGTGTTCCCGTAACCGGTTAACACTCTTGAATCCTTAAAGACGGCTTGATAGCCTTCCAATGAAAAATGGACCGGCCATAAAAACACATCTCCCGAGATAACAGACAGCCTGTCGCTAAAAGAAGCACTGAAAATATAAATAAGCGGATACAGGACGATTAGCAGTGCGACCAGCAGAAACAAATCATTAAAGAAATAAAAGGCTTTATCGGATTTTGTAAGCACAATCTTGCTTTTCATGTAACAGCTCCCCTCTTTACCACAGGCTGGTATCTCCCGCTTTTTTGGCGATTTGATTAACAAGGATAATTAATATAAAATTCACCATCGAGTTAAAAAAACCAATGGCCGTTGCATAGGAGTAATCCGGGGCGCTGGAAGCTAGACTCACCGTATAAACATAAGTGGATATGACTTCAGAAGAGCTAAGATTCAATGGATTTTGCATTAAAAATATTTTTTCGAAGCCAATTCCCATAATCGAGCCGGCATTCAATATGAGAAGAGTGACAATGGTCGGCATAATGCCAGGCAAATCAACATGCCGGATTCGCTGTAGACGGGTAGCCCCGTCAATTGTCGCCGCTTCATGGGTTTCCGGGCTGATCGCAGACAAAGCCGCTAAATAAATAATGGTCCCCCAGCCGGTTGTCTGCCATATTCCCGACCATACATAAACCGACTTAAACCACTCCGGCTCGCCCATAAAGTTTATCGGATCGGCTCCAAACAAACCCATTCCCATATTAATAATGCCTATTCTAGGGTTTAGAAACTGCAGGATCATCCCGACCATGACAACGGTGGATATAAAGAAAGGCATGTAAGTGACAAACTGGACGACTTGCTTAAATCGGGTTTTTAACGTTGCGTTTAAGGCTAAAGCCAAAAGAATGGGAAGCGGAAAACCTGCGATGAGATCATAAAAGCTGATGATGAGGGTATTGGTAATGACTCTCTTGAATTGATAAGAGTTAAAAAATTTCTCGAAATGCTCCAAACCGACCCATGGGCTGCTCCAGATCCCATCCATGATTCTAAAATCCTTGAACGCAAGCTGAAGCCCGTACATAGGAAAGTACTGAAAGATCATTAACCAAGCAAGAGGAAACAATATAATCAAATACAATTGATAATCTTGCCGCATCTGTTTTAGCTTTCTGCCGTAGCCTATGAGGCTTGTGTTCTGTTTCAAGTAGGGAAACCTCCTTTTTAAGTTCTTCAGCTGTTGAAGCAATTAGGGAGATATGGCCAAAACATTTGTAAACGCTTACAGATCGTTAATTCAATCTCCCTCCATTTTGGAGCAGGGTCCTATTAGTTGTTTTACATTATAAAACACTGTTTGTCATTGATGAATTATTGAGAATATAACATTGGAATATTTCCAAGTCAAGGTTGGTTTTATTAATAAATAACCCACTTACAAGATATGATATTTCCCGACAATAAATTGCGATAAGCAAGATTTTGTAGAATTTTGTATATAAAAAACCGCTCAATGAGAGCGGTTTTTTTACAAGCCAACCGGGAAGTGGGAGCGTAGACTCTGTGAGAGGGCAGATGCACCTCTAAGGTATTAGTTCGGATAAGAAGGATTAATAACAGCTTGGCCGCGATGCGACTGCCTTTCGGTCGCCGCATTCGGATCTAATACGCTTCGTAACTGCTCAAAGCTTAACTCCTCGGACGGCTTGAACTCGGCTGAAGCGGCATAACTTTGCAGACTATGTAGAAGCTGCCGTGCTTCCGGCTTATGTTGCTGGCCAATGAGATCGCTTGCGCATACGAGCAGGCTTCCGTTTCCTACCTTAGCTTCGACAATCAAGCCCAGCTTATGGTTGCGCTCAAAGTTGTCGATAACCTGTACGATTGGGCGGAAAGCGGCTGGCCAATCATCCAATATAAGTGAGTGCGAGTTCATCAGAATCGGCCACCATTGCCAATTGCTATGAAACTCAGTCGGAAACGCCTGAAGCGCGGGATGCCGCTCATCACATAAAATGCCTAGCGTTCCCGGTGCGGGAGCTGCATGGTTTCCTTCGCAAATGGACCTAAACATGGGATAACACCAGAAATCCGAAGCAAAGGCTCCGTCGATATGGGAGGATAGCTGCTCCTGGTCGGCAATCAACAGCACGCGTCCACCATCTTCAAGCAAATCGCGTACCTCTTGATCGAGCCTTCGACGTACCTGAACGCCATTATTGGGATCCGTATTCACCTTTGCCGGGTATACCCATAGCGGGTAATGGTTCGCGATCGCGCTTCCCTTCCATTTCAGCTCCAGCTCCAGCTTGGCGGGCGCTTTCACTTTAGACAGCTTGATATGAAGGTTTCCCACAGCCTTCAAAGCGCCTTGGCCGACATCCGTTGCCGCTGTCACACCAGCCTCGATTAGCAGATCGCCTTGCTTAAGCGACCACTCCAGCTGAACGTCCGCAAGCTCGTTTGCACCGTGATTCGCCATTTCCAAATGCGCTTCGAACGTCTCATCGTCGGTGTACGTATATCGCGGGAAACGGGCAAGCAATACGATGTCCGAGCAAAACTCGCGCCATTGCTCCGGGTCGATAAATCCTTTGGAATCCATGAATGCGTCCAATACGCCGACCAATGCCGTCCCTTGGCCAGGAAAATCCTGCAGATCAAGCAGCTGAAACCCGCCGAAGCCCGGCGTACGCAAAGCCGCTTCTATTTCTTCGCGGTAGCATATTACCGCAAGCTGTCCCGATGCCCGGAAGAAATCCTCGGCTTGATCAAGCATTCCCGCATTTTGAAGCCTTTCGCGAAAAACTTCAAAATTACGCGCCTGCAAAACACCAACATATTTTTCGATTTCGCCGAAATTCGGGAATGATTGATATTGACCGATTTCATGGCTTACGATAGGCACTTGGATATCCGGCAAATTATGCCTGTAATCCGTGAGCGTTGACGGGTAGCTAGCCTGAACATGTCCGAGCGGCAAATCCGCGTGTGAGAACGAAGCTCTCACGATCGAGCCGCCATGCCCCGTTCGCATCGTCACCCAGAAATCGGACTCTTCCGAGAAGGATGGCGCCCAGAAATAGTTGTTCGCTCCTTCGGCGTATAATCGTCGGCTATCTCGCTCGCGATACTCCTTCAGCAATGCCGACATCGCTCTGCGGCTTCCATGCAATTCGTTGCCAAGCGTGAACAAGGCGAAAGAAGGATGATTGCCGTAAGCCTCTAAAATACGCAAGCCTTCCTTGCGCAAATAGTCTGCTTTGGCTTCATCATACTCCTCATCCTCCGGATCATGGAAAGCTCCCCAATACGGCAGCTCCGGTTCGAAATAAACGCCGAGCAGGTCCGCAGCCATAAATCCCGCTTCCGGTGGGCAACAGGTATGGAACCGGTAATGATTAATGCCATAGGATTTGGCGATAGACAGCACCTTCACCCATTCTTGGACGGTCATCGGCGAATAACCCGTTAGCGGAAACGCCAAGGCATCATGTTTTCCCCGCAAAAAAACTTTTCGGCCGTTATTCGTAAACTGCGTTCCTTCCGTGCCGAATTGACGCATGCCGAAGCTTACGGATTGCTCATCCCGATATACTTCCTGCCCGGCAAAGGCCTCCCATTTTAATTGCATGCAATAAAGAACAGGAGAGAATTCATCCCATAGGGCCACATCTTCGCCCATTTCGTATTCCCATTCAACCGTTTGGCAGCCCGGTGCAGAAGAGACGCGCAGCGTCCTACCTGCAGACTTACAAACTGAGCGGGCCGTACCCACAACATCCGCAAGCTCGATTGAAATGCCAATATCGGCATTGCTCGAAGTATCGTTAAGCACTTGAAAAGTGAACCGCACGGACTTATTTGAAACATCAGGAAAAGCCTGTATGCGCTCCAAACGAATCAATTCCACCGCCTGAATTTCGATTCTGCCAAGCAGCCCGTTCCAGTTCGTTTGCGTATCGGGCGATGTCATATGCCCGCCCTTTATCGGCAAGCCGCTATTGTCGACCAGTACGGTTAGCGTATACGTTCCCGGTGCAATGGCTCCGAATTCATAGACATGAGGCGCGCTAACGCTATCCTGCGTTCCTTTCCAATCCTCCCCGATCCAAACCTGCGTTACTCTTGTTCGCTCCATATACAGTCGAATAAGCTTGCCCGCCCATTCTTCCTTAATTTCAATATCCCGCTGGTACCAGGCATATCCGGTTAGCGGATAAGTCTCGGTAAGATGGGCTACTTCCCTTGCCGTGTTGAATTCGCCCTTTTTATTCTCGGCGGTCGTCCCGGGCAACTGAATTTCATCCAGCATCAGCCCTTTATAATATTGATTCTCGATGCCTTGTTTCAACGCATCCAGGTGAAATCTCCACGTTCCCGCTATTGACTCTATTATCATTTCTTTCACATGCCTCCAGCTCTTGGCATAAATCTGCCTTAATGGTAATCTCTATATTCTTGCGGCGTATAGCCCGTCGTCTTCTTGAACAAATAGGCAAAATAAGCGGATGTTTGAAACCCGACCTGCTCAGACACCTCGTACACCTTGATGCTTGGATCGCGAAGCAGCTCTTTTGCTTTGTTCATGCGCGTTTCCTGCAAAAAGTCCGATATCGTTTTTCCCATTTCTTTTTTGAACAACACGCTTAAGTAACTCGCATTCAGATGATGAATTTCAGCGATTTGCTTCACCGTGATATGTTCTTGGAAATGCGCTTCCAAATACTCGCTAACCTTGCCGATCAGATTATGCCTTTGGTTCGCTTCGCCTTTTGTTTCAATTACCATATAGCGTTGAACGTAATCGAGCACAACTTCACGAACCTGCGCCTCGCTCCTGCAATCGATAAGCTTTTGCCACATCTCCAAATTCATTTCCCCGCCCAGCTCTTTGTTCCATTTCTGCTTACGGGCCAGTTCGCTGAGCAGCGCCATGCCAAACGCTTGTATATACGTAAATTGTATGGATGGTTGAGACAGAAGCATATCGAACACATTGTTAACGTAGTCGACAACCTTACGGACATCCGCCGCAGCTTCCGTCAACTGTATAATTTCGGGAATAACCTCTTCACGCAGGCGAAACTGTTGAAAATCCGATTCGTCCAAGCGATCGTAATGCAGGATTTGTCCGCCCTCCATCAAGCGGGATCTCGCCATCATGAATTTTGCTTCCTTATACAGCGACGGCACCTCTTCCCACGCCGTGCACAACCTGCTATTGCCAATCGTGACCGTTGAGCCGTACTGCTCCTGCATCACGTTTTGAATGAAAGCAAGCTGTTTTTCGATCGATGCGCGTTCAATAGGACTTAAATTAATGTGCAGAGCGACAATCTCATCGGCACCGGTTTTTGCGACATAGACTTGATGATAATCGGATAAACCGACATGAACCGCTTTCAAAAATCCTGTTCCGATCACAACCCTCTCTCTCGCATCCTGTTCCGAGGAATGGAAATGATCGTAACCGAAGACGATTAATCCGATTTCTTGGTTGCTTGCAGGAAGCTCCAGCAGACGGCCCCATGAATGCAGCATGTCAACATTGATGCCTGCCTCCCCAATGACATCCGACACGAACCGTTCTCTGACGATATCCAAGCTGCCGGACACTTTCTGTTGAAGCTCCAGTGCTTGACCCTCGATTTGCTTCAGCTTCGTCAATGTCTTCCGAAATCCAGTTAGCTTACTCTCTACCTCTTCCACTTTAATCGGCTTTAAAACATAGGCTTGCGCCCCTACGTTCATCGCTTCCTGCACGAATTCGAATTCATTGTAGCCGCTGATCATAAGCACTTGAAGCTGCGGAAGGATCGCTTTGCCCTTGGCAACAAGCTCGATCCCCGTCATAACGGGCATGGATACATCCGATATAAGCACATCAATAGGAGCATTCCGCATCATTTCGAGCGCTTCTTGACCGGACTCTGCGGTGAATGGCCTATCATAGCCAAGGTCCATCCACTTGATATAGCGCACCAGCCCCTGAATATGGGTAGGCTCATCATCTACGATCAACGCTTTTAACAACATCACATCACCTTCCTGATCTGTGGCTTATGGACGCAGGCAGGTATAATAATCGTAACCGCCGTCCATTCGTTTTCTTTGCTGTCTAAGGTAAATTCATGCTTATTATCAAAGTAGAGCTGGAGCCGCTCGCGAATATTCGCCGTGCCGAATCCATTTCCGTTCCCCGCCTGCTTCCCTAATCGAATTTGTTCCAGCATATCGCTCGGGATGCCTCTGCCGTTATCGAACACCTCGAAACGAACGTTATGCTGTTCAAGCTGCGCTGAAATTCGGATGACAGCGTCTTTCTTTCCGGTAATGTTGCCATGCAAATAACAGTTTTCTACAATTGGCTGGAGTAGCAGCTTGATCGTATAAAGCTCCAGCAGCTCCTGATCGATTTGCCACTCGATGTTTACCCTGCCCGGATAGCGCATCTCTTGAATGTCCAAATAAGCTCTTACATGATCAAGCTCGCCCTTAATTTGCGTCACATTTATTTTATTGTCCAACGCCAACCGGTAAAAAGCGGTCAGAGCGTCGATCGTACGCAGCTGCGTTTCGTCTTGAAGTTCCAGCGCTCGCCATCTTAGCAGGCTTAACGAATTATAAATAAAATGCGGATTAATTTGTGCCTGCAACGCTTTGAACGATTGCTCGCGTTCCTTGAGCTTCGCATGCGTAATGTCTTCAACGAGCATACCCAATCGGCCAGACATCGAGTTAAATAATATCTCCAGCTCGCCTAGCTCATCTTTATCGGTGTTACGGATACTGACATCGAACTCCCCTTGACTGACATCGTACATGCGCATGCCAAGCTTGCGAATACGCCAAACGACATTTTTCAGCACAGTCATAATCAAAAAGGTGGAGCAAAGCAGAAAAACGAAAATGACGGCGATAATGCCGTATAGAATCATCTTGGACTGGCTTTCAAGTTGATCCATCTGGATCAGCGCAGCCACATGCCAATTCGAATCAATCGGCCTTACCATAAGCAGATTGCCGTCAACCATTACGCCGTCGGATAGGCCCGCTTCTTGCCAGTGATTGTTTAGCGTTGTAGTTTGAAGCTTTAATCCGATTTTTTGCGGATCGGAGGAGACGATGATCGTGCCGTAATCGTCTATAATCGACAACTCGCCCGAACCGCTGAACGGCTGGTTAAACAGGTTTCCAAAAACCGTTTTATAGTCTAGCAGCAAATAAATGATGCCCTGCAAATTGCCGGCAGGACTCATAATTTTATGGGAGATCACAAGCTTATCCTTGTTAACATTGTTCCATATTAACGAGCTCGGAGCTTCGCTCGCTTTGGCGAACCAATCCGCTTCATGAAATCCCGGCTGTAACATACGTCCCTCCGGTTTCCAAAGCAGCCGACCGTCCTGCACAAGCATCGGATTCGTGTGATAAATCCGAAAATCGTCGATGCCCGGCAAATATTTACTCGTGAATACGAATGAGCGGTCCACATATTCGACTGTATTCAACTGCTCGAACATATTCGAATAATCACGGCTTAAACGCGAAATAAGCTCCCCGTCCGTTGCCGTTCGCGTGGCGAGCACATCGTAGCTCTGCTTGCGGAATTCTATATTTTGAACCGTTTGGCGCATCGCTTCATTAATTGTAACCAAATAATTGGTTCTGAAGCTTTCAAGCGCAAGATAGCCCGCGACAATTCCAAGAACAATCGTAGGAACAAAAATAATGGCTCCATAAAGAATTAATATTTTTCCTCGCAAATTCATTTTTCGGGTGTACCGGATAACTATTCGTTCGAGACTGCGGCGAAATGGCATCGTATCCCTCCTTTCCATAGTGTAATGGCATTCGCAACAATGGAAAAGGGAGCAACCTCCCTATAGGGGTTGCTCCATCATCTTTTACAGCTAACCTTGCTCTTTCACCAACGCTTCATATTGCTCCTGCCATTCTTGCTTGATCTCAGTCCAGTGGCCGCGTTTCTCGAGCGCATCGCGGAACGCCTTCCAGGTTGCTTCGAACTGCTCGTCGCTTGTGGACATGATGAACTTCGCTCTATACTCTTTGCGGATGTTCTCAAGCTCAGGCAAGTATTTTTCTAACAAGCCGCCTGCCTTCGCTTTAACCAAATCATAGGTTTCCGTGCTGCGCACGGCGCCCATCTGTCCTACCGTTGCCGTGAATTCCGCCGTTTTTTTGCTTCCGGCTTTATCGCTTTGGCCATAGTTCCACCACGGATACCAGTCGTTATTGTAGGAAGATATCATGTACAGCTCCGGCGTTACTTTAGCTTTCTGTGCAGGCTCGCCGGAATTACGGGCTTTTTCATACTCTGCGTCAGTGTATTTCCATTGACCCAGCGGCTGGTCGATCCATCCCCAGTACTTTCCTACTGGTCCTTCGTTAATGACATGTTGTTGCTCCGCTTTCGGCTGAAGCGAATAATCGAGGAATTTCAAAACCGCGTCTAGATTTTTGGAATTTTTGCTAATGTAGACATCATATCCTGGATACGGATTGATGACGGCGTTCGCTCCAAGCTTCTCGACACCCTCTACTTTAGGGAATGGTACGACTTGATAGAACCAGCCTGGCTCAGTCGGTCCGTCCAGCTGTTCCCAAAGCGTAGGATCCACATTAAAGAAGCTGCCTACATTCATCGCTACGCGTCCGGCTTTGTTTTTCTCCTTGTAGCGTTCCTTTTTGTCGGTTACGACCTCGGGATCAACCAGATTGGAACGATACATTTTGTTCATCCATTGGTAAGCCGCTTTATACTGAGGGTCGTCATACAGGAGGACGAGCTCGTCGCCCTTCTTCTCCGCGGGGATAATGCCGCCGCCCGTTGTTACGCCAAACGTGCTCAACACCGCATTTTCATCATTCCAGCTTGCCGTATCGTTAGGATCCATTAAGAAGCTAAGCGGAAGTAAAGGCTTGCCTGACTCGTCTTTCTGCTCAGCCGCTTTTTTCAGAAACGCTTCGACCCCTTCGATAGTAGCCAAATCCTGAGTGGTCATTCCGGCTTTCTCCAACACGTCCGTGCGGACGAGCCATGATTGGGAAGCCCAGCCCGGCCATGGATTGTCAGGGTTTTGATCAAACCATGTCGGAATCGACCATATATGCCCGTCGGCATCTTTCATATCATCCAAGTACTCCTTGGGAATCGCCGCAAGATTAGGATATTTATCAGGCATATCAAAATATTGCTCGACGGACAGCACTTTATTGGAGCGGATCATCGCTGCTTTCACGATTTCGCTGCGGCCGAATACGGCTGCATCTTCAAAGCCGCCCGTGTTCAGTTTTAAGTTAAGCGCCGTTACCGCGTCGCCCTGCGTTGCTTCAAGCTCAACCGCGATACCCGGCTCCTCTTCTTTCCAATATTTTTGGACGAGACTGTCATTGTTAATCGTCGCCGACCAACCCAGCCAAAGATTGAATTTTTGCGGCCCCTTCGCGCTTTCGCCGCCGCCTTGTTCCGCATTGGCGTTATTCGTTTCCTTGTTCGATGAATTCGAACCGGAGCAGCCTGCGACGATTGTTAACACTAAAACCATGGCAAGCAACATAAGGCCGCCATTCTTTAACCGTTTGCCCTGCATCATTCTGTTTTTCTCCCCTTTTCGATTGCATGAATAATGGTATATGATTAATCGCAATACCCTTTAGTAATCGGCTTTTATCCCTTGACGGAGCCGATCAATACGCCCTTCACGAAATACTTCTGAAGGAATGGATACACACACAGAATCGGAATGGCGCTTACCATTACGGTTGCCATTTTGATCGACATGAGCGTCACGTTTTGCATTTGCGACCCTCTTGCGAGCGCTTCCTGATTCGAGTTCGAACCTAAAATAGCCGACATATCCTGCGCCGACAATAACTGCTGCAGAAATGTTTGTACCGGAATCAAATCTTGCTTGGTCACATAGAACGCTCCGGCGAACCAATCGTTCCAATGGCCGACGGCGGTAAACAAACCGATTGCCGCAAGCATCGGCTTCGATAACGGAACGATGATCTGCAGCAATATGCGGAACGGACCTGCGCCATCAAGCTCTGCAGACTCAATAAGTGCCTCCGGGATACCCTGGATGAACTTCAGCATAACGAACATATTCCAAGCCGAGAACATGCCGGGTATGATATAGACCATAAAGTTGTTAATAAGTCCTAGATTATACAGCTGGATATAGAGAGGAACAAGTCCGCCGCTAAAGAGCATGGTGATCAAAATATAGCTCAAAATCGATTTGCGGAACGGAACCTGATGATAAGATAAGCCAAAAGCGACCATCAGTGTGACCAGAAGGCCCGCTATCGTGCCGAGAACCGTACGTGCGAGTGTAATCAGATAAGCATGCTGGATGACTTCATTCCCCAGCACGATTTCATAATTGATCAGCGTAAATGCCCTTGGCCATAAATAGACCCCGCCCTTCGCCGCATCCGTCCCCTCATTCAGCGAGATCGCCAACATGTAGGCGAACGGATAAAGTACGGACAGACATAGCAAGAGCATTAAGATGACAAGGATGCTTTGTGAGAGTCTTTCTCCGGATGAACGTTTCTTCAATTACCATAACCCCTCGCCATTCAATTTTCTGGATATCTGGTTCGTAACGACGACTAGAATAAGACTTATAACGGAGGACAGCAGCCCAATTGCAGTTGCCATTCCAAAATAACCCTGTTGAAGGCCGCTTCGAAGCACATACGTATCCAGAACATCCGCTACCTGCATGTTCGCGGGATTCATGAGCGGATAAATCTGATCCATGCCTACCGCTATCAAGCTCGGAATGCTAAGGATAAGAACGATCGATACAGTAGGCATAATGCCCGGCAGCGTCACATGCCGAATTTGCGCCCACTTCCCTGCGCCTTCCACCTTGGCTGCTTCATACAGCTGCGGATCAATAGCTGATATAGCCGCGAGATACAAAATCGTATTCCAGCCTACCTCTTTCCACAAACCGCTAGACACAATCATCGGCCGAAACCACTCTTCCGAGCCAAGGAAAAAGATCGGTTCCCCGCCCATCTTCGTGATCAAGTCGTTAGCCAATCCGCCATCTAGCGTCAGAAACGATTGCAATATATAAGCGACGACAATCCAAGAGAAGAAATGGGGCAAATAACTTACAGACTGAACGAACCTTTTGAAGCCCGCATGCACCAATTCATTTATCATTAAAGCTAAAATAATCGGAGCCGGAAAACCGAATACAAATTTCAATACAGAAATGAACAACGTGTTTTTTACGACTGTCCAAAACTGCGGTTCTTGTAAGAACGAAAAGTTTTGCAAACCGACCCAATTGCTATCCCAGATGGATGACCCGATCTGAAAATCGCGGAATGCGATTTGAATGCCCGCCATAGGAACATAGTTAAACAGAAACAAAAGCAAAACGGCCGGAAAAATCATTACATATTGCCAACGATATTTGTATAGTCTTGCTAACATAATGTTGCTTCCCTCCCTCTGTTTTTCATTGTAAGGGGATTCAATGGAGCAAACCATATAACGGTGATTGGATTTTCATCGTAATCATTTGTATTTTAATCCTTGCTCGGATCTTTCACACACTATCCATAAACAAACGAAAAGACCGGGAACAAGCGTTTTTCTTTATTTTCTTTCAAAATAAAGTTAGACGAAAATGAAAAGACCGGTTAGCTCAATTGATAGCTAATCGGTCTTTTCGTTATAGCGATAATATTAATCTCCCGTCAAGCGTAAGCAATAACATTTCCGCTTTCATTCCCGTATCGCAGCACATCTTTCAAGTCATGACCGCTTACTCATCGCGACACACACGAAAACCTTGATCGGGGCCCAAGCCATTCGCCTCGAAATTGCTCAGATAAGATAACTCATCGACGTCGCCCATCCAACCGCCGCCCTTCACAACCCGGGTAGAGCTACTATTACTATCCAAGTCTCCGTACCCGTTCCAGCACCATTCCCTTACATTACCTGACATATCGTAAAGTCCTAACTCGTTGGGTTTCTTGACACCGATAGATTTTGTTTTATTATGGTTGTTTTCTACCATAGGCCAATTCCATTCTCCTGATAAGTACTTATCTCCAGCGTTTTTCCAGTACCATGCTACTTCATCTGCATGATTGCTTCCGCTGTAGGTGTAACTCTTGCTCATCTGACCTCCACCTGCAGCATATTGCCACTCCGCTTCTGTCGGCAATCGGTAACCATTAGCTCCCGCATTGATCGTTACTGTCCATTTTATATTATCGTTTTCACTCTTATTTTTCGGGTCTTTTTTATTCTTGTCTATATGGTAATACGGTGTTAAGCCCTCTTTTATGCTTCTATTATTACAGTACTCCACAACGTCATACCAGCTTACCATTTCTACCGGCAAATTGTCGTCTTTGAATTCTGAGGGATTACTTCCCATTACCTCGATCCACTCTTTTTGAGTTACCTCATATTTGCCGATATAAAAATTCGATAATGTTACATTTTTCCCATAATAGTTGGACTTTGTGTTCATAAAAGACCCGCCTTTGACTAATACAAAGTTATCATCAGGCATTTTATCAGGCTTTTCTTGCAAACAAGCGCTAACAACAGCCGTTATTGCTATTAAAAGGAAAATTAATAACTTTCTCATAGATGTATCTCCTTTAAACGGATAGGAAAAATTTTAGGCCGTGACGGCCTACAATTCGCGTCCGCCAACATCAAAAACTCGCTTACTCGAAAGCGGTCCCCGCCGGGCCCCTTCCCTCTTCTAAAACATAATATTCAAGTAGGTTGTAGATTGTAGCGTTTTTTGAAATATATAAGGCCGCCGGCTGTGAGGCCGGCTGGCCTTAACTTAACAAATATCAAATGATTAAAACACTTTCTCAATACTCTGGAAAAGGTTGGGCGCCTGTCCGTTGCCCTGCTTGCAGGTGACCTGTTACCAAACCGTTACGTTAGAGCTACCACTGCTTTGATATCCCTCTGTCGCTAACACCTGGTAGGACCAACTGCTCCCCAGATTCATTCCTTTACTCTTCCATGCGTTAACGTGGTTGCTAAAAGTGATAGCGGCGTTGCTGCCTGTCGCTCTCTTCGACTGACGGACACTCCAGAACTGGGTGAACGTTTTTGTGCCGTCAATGGAAGGTGCGTTGACTCGCTGAGTCGTATAGATGTCATATGTGCCACCATCACTGGACACGGTGCCTTTATGCGTTCCTGTAGGTCTGTAAGTGCCCCAGGTATCAACGACGTAATATTCTATGAGTGAGTTTCTTGTCCACCCATAGAGAGTCAAATACCCATTGCCGGACGGCGCCCAAACGCCGGCATTGTAGTTTACTGTCCTAGTTGGTGATCCGGTATTCCAGCCTTTACCGACAACAAAATTCCCGGTATTTGACCAGTTGACGCTGTAATTTCCACCAGATCCATTGGTAGCATTTACTGTCCCACCACCATCGGTCCAATTTTGCCAGTAGTCCGTCGCTGCATTTGCGGTTGCTGCAAACAAGCCGGTAATACTCATTGAAGCTGCAATAACTAACATCAAGATTTTCTTATTAAACTTAATCATATTTTACCTCCTGATTTTTTTAATTTTGCGACTATTTCCTGCGTACTACTTGAATATTACCTTTTACAAATCACTCCCTTTCATTTTTTGTCGGTTGTTTCTCTTTGCAGTACATAACTTATCCTGTGTCTATTCCATGAAGTTCTGACTGTCCTTCCTACCTGAGAAGAAATTTTCTTTCAAGTATAATTGCAATACAATTTATGTATTGCATAACTAAATTATAGAAAGTAAGCGCATACATTACTACTTAACAAATTATAGATTTACCCCCATATTATTAACTATCTTTAGAAGCCATCGAGGAAACGAGGTTATAACGGGTTCCGTCACGTTGGAAAACGATGGGATTGAAATAAAGAATACAAATGAACCGGAAGTAGGAAATGACTTCAAAAGAAGTAACAAGATAGCATGCTATGACGGGGATAAACTTAACTTGAAGGAGCAGCGAAAAACAAACAAGCTGGCGCCAGTTGAATACCGGCATCAGCTTGTTATTTAGTATTTTTAATGTTAAGACTAACCAATCAAGCAATGTAAAAACCACAGCGCTGCCTTAGCGATTGGTTAAGATGAAGTATACTGATGACCAGAAAAGTTTTGGATCAGTTGAGCAAGCGTTTCGTTTCCTTTACCAGCGCTTCGACCTCGTCGATGGACGATTCCATACGTTTTTTATCATCTGTCAGGAGCGTAAAGCTATGGCGAATCCTGGCTTCGAACCGGTCGGGGCTTCTAGGGAAGGCTGCGCATGCAGCAATCGCCCCTTTCTCATTCAACAGATAGACTTTGTTTATAGCGAAAAGTATTTGTGTCAAGCAACTGACAGCTCGGAAGAGATGGCCCGCAACATAGGAAACATCTTTCCTGCTTATCCCTTTCCTTGCATTTGCAAGCGAAAAATCCGCCTCCCACAAAAATGCCGAAACAATGGCATTCTTCAGTGCGTCAGGATAAGGTTCAGTAAGATTTTTCAGCTGTTTGATTCGGCCATTGGGATCCCACAGGCTCTTGCAAACTGCCGCCTCCCCCATATAGATCGAACTGCAGAAGGCATGAGGATGACCAGCCTGATAATGTACCGATATTTTCCCTTGCAAGCAATCATCCACTACAGCGCTAACCTTGTCGAGATCCCTGTATAGAAAATCAACAGGTACCGATCTAATTTCCAACCATCCTCCGCCATTAATCCAAGGCCCCCACTCGCCGATCCGTGTAACGAGATTTTTCTGTCTCGAATCGTCAAGGTCTGCCGCTGCCTCCTCAAGGGCGCCGGTGTCGATTGGATAGGCAGATGCGTAATATAAACCGACATCTATATCAGATTCCGGAGTATGAGTGCCTCTCGCGCGTGAACCTCCTAGGACAATCGCCTCGAGACCGGGAATTTTCTGTAAACGCGAAACCGTTTCCTCTAAAATAGATTCAATGTCCTGCATATACGCCTCCTGTTTAAAATATACGATACAACATGAATGCGGCTGCGGCCAGTAAACCCGCTCCCGGAACCGTTACAATCCATGATAAAACGATGTGTCGTACGACGACCCAGTTGACTGACTTTACTCCTGAATGCAGATTTGAGCCGATAATTGCGGAAGAGGATACATGCGTCGTCGATACCGGCAGTCCCAGTTTACTCGCGAACATGACGAGCAGACTCGTTGTTAATAATGAAGATAGACTGCTTTTATCGTCAAGGTTCGTGACCTTCTGAGAAAGCAGCTCCGTAACGGCCGCTCCTTTAACCAGGCTTCCAATGCCCATTGCCACCGTAATCAACAAGAATAATGAGAATAACGTATTCATTTCAGCGCCATCGATCCCAATGAGAGCAGCCATTACGGCAATGCTTACAATTTTCGGCACATCGTTTAAGCTTCGGACAAAGCAGATCGCTCCGCTGGACAACCAGATCAATATTTTTCCTGCTTGCTTCGGCAAACGAACGTATTTAACTACGTAGGTCAGCAGCCATGCTATGACTAAGCCGACCAATGGACCCAATAACAATGGCATCACTACTTTCTCAACCAGATTTCCCCACAAAATGCTCGATAACCCATAGGATAAGCTCCCGACTGTCAGGATCGAACCCATTATGGCATGGGTAGTCGAGACAGGCAGAGCGAATCGAGTTGCAAGCGCTACCCAAAGCGCTGCTCCGACAGCTATCATCAGCGCCATATTTCCGGTTATCGGAAAATGGGATCCTATTAGTCCTGTCGTAAACAATTTCAACAATTTCATGGAAATAAAAATCGATAATATACCGCCGATTATCGTTACGCCTGCCCCATAGATCAGTGCTGTCTGCTTATTGGCAGCCCCGGATGCCAGTAAAGGAGCAATCCCTTTAGAAACGTCGTTTCCGCCATTTTCAACGGCTAACCAAGCTACAACGATAAAACCGATCACGGTCTGTATAGAGAATCCTTTCAGAAGCCCTAAAGTGATGAATAGCAGAGTCGTAATTACAGCGATAGATAATCCCGTTATCAAATTGGCGACCGTCTTATTCAGTTTAAACCATTCTATAAGATGGGACCGGGCGGCTAGGAGCAAAACAATCCATCCTTTCAACCGATACAGTAAGCGCAGACGTTTCCCTTAATCCACGCATCGTGCCGGTAAATATCTCTCTCAGCTGTTCAGATCCAATATTTACGCGCGCATTAACCCAAATGGTCACGGCATCCGATCGCCATTGCAGTGAGGTCGTATGATCCGCAGTATAAGAGTCCTGATTATGAACGGCGCTTATTTTCAAGCTGTGTTTAGCATCCTGTGCCCACAACTTTAGATGTGCCGTCTCTGCTTTCAGCGATCTAAATGAAATCAACATTCCTTCTATGATGGAGGAGCAAACTTTTCCTACATCAAACATAGGTCCATTCAAAGCAATGCTGGCGTTTAACCAGCCAAGCTGCGCTTCGCCTTCCGCATAAATATCATAATCAATATCAAGCACCGGCAAAATCACAGATTCTGCGTGCTTCATATAATGGAGCCAATCCGAGAGGCCGCTGCCTGTAAGCGCGGATAGCTGCAGCAAATGTGCCGACTCGAAGTTACTTCTCAATCCGCTTTTCAATCCATCGATTTCATCTGCGGACAACAAATCGGTCTTGTTCAATAAAATGCATCCAGCATCCTCCAACTGCTTCTGGAAGAGATACACAATTTCTTTCGTAAAAGCTGCGGACTGCGACATCATTGCCGCCAAACGACCCGGGTCAACAACGACACTAAGCGGACGAACCTCCAATAACTCGCCGTGCATGGCTTGCAATGGCCTAATAACTGTAGCCGTCAAATCCGTGCAGCTGCCTACCGCCTCGGCAATGATCACGTCGGGACTGTGGAGTTCAATAATTTCGTTGATAGAGTCTGCTAGTTTTTCGAAGCGGCAGCAAAAGCATCCGCCCTGAATTTGCTGCAGAGGCAATTCCTTGCGCAGCACCATTTTCGAATCGACCAGTTGTTCACCTTGATCGTTTGTAATACATGCCACTTCAAGGCCTCTCCGTCGCAACAGATCTGCTGCGGACAGCATCAGTGTAGTCTTCCCGGATCCCAAAAATCCGCTTATCAAAATAAGCTCTGATTTTCCCATCAAAATCCTCCTAAGATGGAGACTTCTTATAACATGAATTCTTTACCGCATGCATGTACCTTTAAGCCCGAAGTCTCTCCGTACAGCACCTTCACTTCGATATCGTATTCCCCGCTTTGTGCATTTTGTTTCTGACTGTAGGTCCCCCACGCTCTTCCCGTACTCCAAAAACCGGTATAGTCCTCTTGATTAATAACAGGCGCGAACTTCATTTCGCCGCGGGACATATCAAATTCAAAACCGCTTAGTGCAATGAGCAGTCCCCAGCTTGACATTGACCTTGCATAATGATGTCCACATTCCACTTCATTCCACGGATTACGGCGGTAACCGTCGTGGCGTTCGCGCACTGCTTTTACGATCGTTAACCCTTCGTCAATCAAGCCTTCATAGATGAGATGGGTCGCCACATGGTATTCGATTCCCGTCCATACTTCGTCGGAGTAAACGAACGGCAGCTTCGGACGACCGCCGCTCGGCCATGAGCAAAGAAGAAGGCCTTTCTCATCATTTAACGCATAGGTGCGTTGGCAATTGACGTGATTTGAAAAATCAGTTTTGAAATTATGCTTATAGACGGCATGAATGGCGCTTTTAACCCTCTCCTTCGGTAAAAGATAACCTAGACCATAGAGATGGGCTAACTGCTGACCAAGCATTTGATCCGATAAGCAGCCAATTCCATGCTGATATTTGTAGGCATTGACATTTTCCAGCCGCTGAACGTAGTACTCTCCATTCCACAGCAGCTCATCAAGGCGCTTCGAGCTAGCTTCAAATGCCTCTCCATATTTTCGCGCAACTTCATCTTCACCAAGATAGGCAGCCATTTCCTGTCCCGCACGGAGTGCGCCTAGGAAGAAGATTCCAGTCAAGGGATTCGGCCCATAAAATTCAATGTCGTAAGTATTATGCTGGACACCATCAAAGACCAAATCTCCATCCGTATCCCAGTGTATAGGGGCATAGTTTAAAGTTTTCTTTATTGATGGCCACAACTTGCGCAGGAAAGCATCGTCACCCGTCAGCTTCCACTCCCGGTAGGCACGCATTATCGTTCCCATTTGCCCGTCGGCGGCGGCCGGCGCGGATTGTCCGTGCCAAATCCATTTGGCATCGAACATTTTTAAGGAGCGAAATTCCATTTTCCCGTCTTCCTGTACTTCCTCCAGAAACTCATTTTGCCGCATATTCTGCTCCAGCTCCGGAAATAGAAAAGCAAGCGTCTGAGCATAGTTCCAAACATGTGTACATGTTCCATCACAACAGCCCGCCTCGTCAAAACAGCCCTCATAACCAAGAAAAAGGCCATTTATCAATCGAAAACAAGTCGTGCTCCTAAGTACGGTTATATTGCTCGATACCGCATCGATAACGTGCTCCGGCAAAGTGCTTGAAAACAGCGCATTATGAAAAAGCTTCGTCTCTCGCTCCAAACGAGCACGGTTACTCACGAGATATGACGCCGCTGCCCAAGAACTCTCAAATTTGGCGGCATAATAATTCTGTGTAAGCTGCCTCCCCTCTTCCTTCACGCAAACATTCTCGCTCCACCCATTTAACCGATTGGGGAAGTACCAACTCAATATGAACACAAACTCTTTCGTCTCGCCGGGAGCCAATGTTTCATACACGCCAAGCGATCCTGTATCGGTTTTGTTCTTCTCGGATGGCGTTTCGTAACCTAGATCGTTCAGCAGGCCGTCTTCGGTGAAGTCATCCCAGTATTCCTGAAGAAAATCGTACCAGGCTCCGCGAAGCCATGCGCGCTTGTGCGTCAACTTTTTATTTGTCGTTACTAGGGCCAGGTTTCCATAATGCTCATCTTGAGGAGCGAGCTTGCTGGAACCGAATAATAATCCCGCGTATTCGCCTTCTTGACGAAGCTCGTTTACATTCCCTTCCGTATTCTTTAAATCCAAATTGCCGAAACGGTCGAAATTCACCCCGCCGACCGGATTCATCAACGAACCTGCGATAGTAACATCAACGGGTAGATCGGAAGTGTTCGTCACCCAATAGGTTAAATAGGCTCCGGGAATACTGGAATCGTCTACGTTTAACGGGATAAAAGGCGTAAAGGCTTCTAGGGTGACTTCTATCGGCAATTCCCTGTCTTCGAAATCGACCCACATGATAGGGTATTCCCCGCGGAGAGTCGACTTTTCCATTCGCGGAAGACCCGCTCCTGTTATGGGATGATACCCATGGGAGATGCTGTGCGGCGGATTTAATCTCGATTCCAGCACCTTGGCTACCGGTTCGGCTCCTTCCTGCTTAGCCCATATGGAGAAATAGGTATTGGGCATCATGCTCCCTTTGCCTGGACGATTAAAGATTTCCCAATCCCGAAATTCGCCCCTGCTGCCGATAGAGATATTTCCTGTACCGATACCTCCGAGCAAGAAAGCCGCTTCCTTCGCTTCACCAGGATAAGTCCGCTGAGCAGTGGTCTTGTACAATTCCTCTTTTGTATACATGTTATTTTTCACCCTTTCAGCTTGCCATTAATGACGTAACCTTGAGTAAAGCATCTATTTCAATAACATGACCAATCTGCTTCCCGCTTCCAATTGAACCGCTAAAGCGAATGTGATTGCATTCCCCATTCGGTCAACTGCTACTGGCTTATCGTTCAAATAGACCTCAATCGTTTCCTTTCCGTCAAACAAGTCACTTTGGAAGCTGCTTAATTCTAATGAACCATAGCTAACTACCAATTGGATTTCTCCGTTCTGATGAATGAAATTCCCCCAAGCACGATTAAGCGACCAGAAGCTTTGGAACTGCTCTTGATTAATTTTCGGGTTGAAGCCGATATGCTTTCTGAGCATATCAAATTGAAAACCGCTGAGAGCGAGCAATAAAGAATAAGAAGCCATGGATCTCGCATAGTTGCTGCCGCATTCAATTTCATTCCAAGGATTCCTTCTCTCGCCGTCGTAACGGTCGCGAACAGCCTTCACAGCATTTAATCCCTCTTCGATTAATCCTTCATAGATCATATGGCAGGCAGCCTGATACTCGAATCCGTGCATCGTTTCGTCCGCATAGGGCACAGGTACCTTCGGGCTGTTCCCTTTCGGCCAAGTGGAGATAAGCAAGCCTTTTTCATCATTGAGCGAGTATATTCGGCAGGCATTCGGATAATCGCGCATGGTTTCGATAAAGTTATATTTATAGATTGATTCAAGTGCCTTCTTCACTTTGTCCTGATCAAAGATGTAACCAAGCCCTATAATATGAGCATGCCATTGCCCCAGTACCTGGTCGATATGGCAGCCTTCCCCGATTTGATATTTGATTTCTTCTAATTCCGGATCAATCGGGAACCTCTCGTCCTGGAGATCTATCAATTGATGGAAATACTCCCCGTTGAATAGATTTTCTCCCACCCATTTACGGCCTTTTTCATACAGCTCCACATATTTCTTGCCTGCTTCGTCGCCAAGCGCCTCCGCCATTTCAGAAGCGCAGAGCAATGCCCCATGGTATAAGCCGCTGATATACGAATTCGGGCCATAAATTTCCACATCTAGCGTATGATGCTGAATCCCTTCCATGACGCCGTCACAATCTTTATCCCACCAGTCCATATTCGTCGGATTCCAGGCAAATTCGAGCGATTTTTTCACCTTCAGCCAAATGGACTTCAACCACGCCGTATCCCCTGATATTTTCCATTCCCGATAAACTTTAATAATCGTACCCATCTGCCCGTCCGCTGCCGCTCTTTCTGGTCCAGCACAGTCCGACGTGTCCATTAGCGTTCTTTCAATGGGCAGCATAATTCGAAATGCCATCTTCCCATTGTCATACATGGTCGCTTTATACTCCGAGTTGATCATGGAGCGAGCGAGCGACGGGAAGAGGAACGGCGTAACCTGCTCATAGTTCCACACATGTGTACAAGTGCCTTCACAGCAGCCTTCCTGTCCGTGACAGCCTTCAAATCCGTACAGCGTTCCGTCTGTAAGCCTTGCGCAAGTGGGTGATTTCAGAATAGAAATGTTGCTGGATACCGCATCGATCACATAATCAGGCAGCGTTGAATGAAACAGCGTATCTTTAAACGAGAGCGAATCCCGGTACAAACGGTCAAAATTGTTCCATACGTATGCCGCGGACTTTGTTGAATCTTCAAAAAGTGTGGCATAGTAGTTTTTCCAGCTAGGCAGCTCACATTTTTCACCGTCACGGCATTCACCAGGGTTCCAAAAATTAACGTAGTTAGGAAAATTCCATGTAATCATAAATCGAAATACGCCTTTTTCCCCAGGCGCCAGCTTCTTATGACTGCTTAACAAGCAAACGTCATTTCGATTATACGTAGCGATTGCTGCTTGTTCCCTAATCAAATTATAATTGCGGTCTTTAAACTTTCCTGGCGCAGCGAACTCTTTCCAGAACACGGTGAGATTATCAAACCAACCTCCGCGATACCAATAGGTCTGATAGCTTACCTCTTCCGAGTCCGTGCTTAGTGTAAGGTCACCGAATTCACGGTCCTCTTCTTTGAAATGAGTGGAAGACAACTTGATGCCTTTGTAATCGCCAAAATCCGTAAAGTCATTCCATGCATCTTTAGTAAAAGGATTTGATAGATTGCCGACAAGACTAATATCGAGCTCCTCATGTGAGGTGTTAACCACTTCATAGGTGAAAATAGCTGCTGGAATGGACGAGTCCTTATCATTAAGAGGAATCAATGGATTGAAGGCGGTCAGCTTCACATCCAAAGGAACCTGATCGTCAATAAATTGAATCTCGCCAAAAGGATACTCTCCTTTGAATGATGTTGACGTAAAATGAGGAAAACCGGCTAGGCTTTCTCTCTCAACGCCGAAGCCGAAGCCTCTGAACTTTTCGTTACCTCTTCCAGAATATTGTGGATGCAAATCCCCGTTTAGTACTTTCGCCACTCTAACTTCACCTTTATGCTCAGCTTTAATCGCGAAGAAGGAAAAACCATTATAGCTGTTCTTATTCGGTCGATTGAATATTTCCCAATCGATCAAGCGACCGTTACCTGCGAGCCCGATGCAGCCAGACCCGATTCCGCCAAGCGGAAAAGAAATCTCATTTGTTTTACTTCCGGTATACGTAAAGCTCTTCTCCATTTTGTATAGATCATTCGGTTTTTGACCGTTCATCCCTTTTTCCTCCCAGTCATTATTAAATAATGAAATAAATCATGATCTTTATGAAACCGTACTTCATTGGCGAAATGAGCGAACGAAGTTTTTGTCCATTTGGAACAGTTTTTTTTGTAAATAGCCCATCCGTTTTCTTCCTCCTCACATTTTCAAACCACCGGCTGTTATTCCCTCAACGAGATATTTTTGTCCGAAAATATAAAATATTAAAGGTACGATAAGCGACAGCGCAACGCCGGCAAGGATAGCGGATAAGTTTCCTGAGCCAAAGGTGCCATTCAGAACGGTCATTCCGATAGGCAGAGTCATTTTCTCAAATGTGTTCAAAAATATTAAAGGTCTAAAAAAATCGTTCCAGTGGGAAATAAAGGTCATAACCGACGTAACAGCAACCGCCGGGAAAACCATAGGTAAAACAACTTTCAAGAAGACCCACATTCGACTGGCCCCATCCATGTAGGCGGCTTCATCGTAAGTCGATGAAATCGTCATCATCATTTGCCGAATCAGGAAGATACCTAGCGGATTAATCAAAGCAGGCAATATCAGCGCCCAATGAGTATCAACTAGGCCAAGCTTGGAAATAAGAATGAACTGTGGAATAATCGTGACTTGCCCTGGGATCATCAGCCCAGCGAGAAAAACCATAAAGATCGTGTTTCTGCCTGGAAACGAAATACGAGAAAAAGCAAAAGCAGCCATACTGGAAATAAAAATATGACCGATAACGATGACAATGGAAATTTTCAGGCTGTTCACAATGAACGCTGTAAATGGTACCTGCTGAAATACTTCCATATAATTAGAAAAGTTAAATGTGGTCGGGAAAATAGCCGGCGGTAGCGAAAATGAATCCTTTGGCAGCCGCAAGGATGTGGACACAATCCACAGAAAAGGAGAAATCATAAGAAAACACAGCACGATAAGAAAGCCGTCAAGAATGAAACCTCCAACTCCTTTGCGTGACGCAGTACGGATACGATTTTCGGGAAATACACCGGCGGCCTCAACTTTCCTGTTCATCTTCGCGATACCTCCTTATGAACACGTCTTTACTCTTGATCATATGAGACCCACTTCTTGCTAAAGGAGAATTGAAAAGCAGTAATCAATAAGATGACTAGGAAAAGACTAATTGACACAGTCGATGCATATCCCATTTCATGATGTTGGAATGCAATTTCGTAAATATACATATTTACGGAACGGGATGCATCACCAGGTCCGCCGCCCGTAATTAGATAAGGCTCATCGAATATTTGCGTCGTACCGATTAATGTCGTCACAAGCACAAAAAACAACATTGGCGAGAGCATTGGAAGCGTAATGTTGAAAAACCGCTGAATCTTGTCAGCCCCGTCAATCTCGGCAGCTTCATACAGCGTTTCCGGAATATTTTGAAGGCCGATAAAATAATACAGAAAAGCGTTTCCGATAAACTTCCAAAAGCTATAGAGAGCAACCGCCAAAAACACCCAGTTCGGAGACTGCATCCAAGGAACCGCATCAATACCAAACAAGCTAAGAAAATAATTCAATATACCGAAATCTGTATTAAAAATAAATGACCAGGCCACGGCAACCGCTGCGGAAGTCGCAAGAACCGGAAAATAAAAGACAGTCCGGTAAAAGTACTTCCATCCCTTCGCCATCTTACGTTGTACGGCAAGTGCGAGAAGCAGCCCCAAAATGACATGGAGAGGCGTTAGGATCAAAATGTACTTGAACGTATTCCAGTACACTAAACCGAGTCTATCATCTTGGAAAAACTGCTTGATATTGTCCAAACCAACGAATTTAGAAGGAGTAATAATGTTGTATTCAGTGAAGCTAAGAATGATAGAGGCCACCACAGGCTCGGCGATGAACACGAGAAACAGCAATATGGCAGGAGCTAAGAAAAGGTAACCTACGATGATATCTTTTGTCTTCTTCGTCATTTTTTATCGATACCTCCTCCAGAGAAACGTTGCCGCAGCGGACTCTTTAGCCCGCTGCAGCCGCCGTAAGGATAGGAACTACTTCAATATTTTGTCAATCTCCTCTTTAGCTTTCTTCATAGCCGTTGCAGCATCTGATTGGTTGGATAGGATTAGTGATAGATAGCGATCGAAAATACCTTGTACCTCCGCATACTGAACAGGTGATTCCACTGCTTTCGCAATATCCGCACTTTCGGCATAGATCGGCCAATTGGTCGCCGGGGTCTTCGGCAGCACCTCGTCCATAACCGATTTTCTAGTAGGGATGGAGGCATTCGACAGTGTTGTTTTCTGCGAATAGGCACCAGCTAGAAATGCGGACAGCTTGTAAGCCGCATCTGGATACTTCGTGGACTTAAGCACTGGGAAAGCACCCGAGCCGAATATGACTTTATTGGTTTTGAGGGTCGGCAGGAATTGTACGTCAACAGCTTTAAAATCATTTTTATCATAAGAGGCAAACGGCCATTTACCGGCAGACATCATCGCTACCTGGCCGCTCATCAACATTTGGATTTGGTCATCCTTAGGGTTTGGAACCGGCGATACCTTGTATTTATAAATGAGATCTTGGAAAAATTGCATGAGCTCGATCGCGTTCGGATCGTCAAGCTTACTGGTCGTCATTGCCTCATCCAGTACGCTCGCTTCGTTATTAAACAACCATGCCGAAGCACCGAAATAGTAGGCAGGGATCGCAAAGCCATAAGACTTTTTGCCATCCTTCTCTGTTGTCAGCTTTTGAGCGTAAGTAAGAAAATCATCTTTGGTCCAGTCTCTTCCTGGAACTTCCAGTCCTGCCTCTTTCAATTTATCCGTATTAAAATGCATGACCACGTTGTTCCAATCCCAGACGAATCCGTAGGTCTGGCCGTCGACTACAAACGGAGCTTGAACCATTGGATGGATGTCGTCATAATTGTCAAGCGCGTTAGGGTCCTTTTCCATATATGCATCCAGTGGAAGCAGCAAATCCTGCTTGGCGAACATCTGTATACCTTCAATCGCTACACGAATGACATCGGGCGGATTGCCCCCAGCAATCATCGTTTGGATTTTATTGAAATAATCTCCCCAAGAGCTATTGACCACTTCAATCCGTTTGACCTTGATATTAGGGTATAACTTATTGAATTCTGTCAGGACATCTTTGAGCTGCGCATCGGAAGCTTCGTTTTTACTCCAAACGAGCGTTAATTCAGCTTTCTCGTCGCTGGAAGCACCATTGCCTGATGGGTTAGAAGCATTTGAATTCTTGGAGTCGTTAGAGGAATTTGAATTTGAAGAATTACATGCTGCAAGACTAAAGCACAATACAAAAATCAAGCACAACATGATTGTTTTTCTCAAATAGAACACCATCCTCGAATTTATAATGTTGGTTCCTCGCCAGTCGTACAGCGGAAATACGAGCAAAACCCACCCTTTATGCATTCGAATTTCATGAGGTATCCCCATTACCGTTCACGTGAACGGAAAAGAGTAAAAAAAATTTACTGATTCAATCAAACAGGCCGATGGAAACACCACCAAGAATAAAAGGCTCTTAAGTTAGGTGCCCATCACCGCCTTTTTCAATAATTACGAGATCACCGTGCACGTGAACTATTTCATTGTATCAGCCGTTTTTTATTTTGTAAACGTTTTATTTTTAATCTATTTATGTAGGATTTCTGGATAAATTTGTTTTCGTGCACATGAACGGATTGACCTGCTTGCATTTCTGTTATACGATTATTGGAGCAGAATATGTGATGGGAGGTTCCTTGAGAGTCATGCAAGTAACTAGCAAACAGATCGCGGAGATATGTGGAGTGACCCGAGGAACGGTCGACCGCGCGCTCAACAACCGCCCAGGAATCAGTGCAGCAACTCGTGAGAAAATATTAAAAGTAGCCGAAGATCTTGGGTATCGTCCCCACTTTTTAGCTCAAAGCCTTGTGAAAGGACAGACCAAAACATTGGGGGTCATATTATTTGATATTCATAACCGAATATTCTCCCAGCTGTTCCACTCGTTCGAGGAGGAAGCAAGAAGACAGGGCTACTTCATTTACCTCGTACTTTCCAATAAAGATAAAAATCTTGAAATTGAGTATATAAACAGCCTGTTAGACAGAAGAGTTGATGGAATTGCGTTATCTCCAATCAATAGTGGACTCAAGTTCGAATCATTTCTTAATAGATTGAATATTCCGATTTTATCTTTTGGTAATCGACTATCCGCAAGGTTTCCTTTTGTCTGGATTGATGACAAACAAGCAATGAAAGACGCTGTTAACCATGTCGTTTCCAAAGGATACCGGGACATTATTTATGTCAGCCCCCCATTGCGCAGTAAGGGTAGAGAAAATATTTACAGTCCAGAACAAAGACATAAGGGATTTCTAGAGGCTTGTGAGGCTTTACCCGACATCCAGTTTAACGTCGTAACCGACAAGGATTATTTAACGACTATCAATCGATTGATACACGAATCGAAAGAAAAGCCGGTGATCCTTTGCAGCAGCGATATCTATGCGTTAGATATACTGCGGTATCTAAAAACACAGAAAATCAGAGTACCAGAACAAGTCGGAGTCATGGGTTTCGACAATATCGACATTCTGAATTACGTCAATCCTCCGCTCACCACGATCGACTTTAATGTAGACGAAATCGGGAGAAGATCAGTCGAGCTATTAATCGGAAATATTAAAGGAAATGAGATTCCTCTTCGCACAAATGTCGCATACACAATCATCGATCGCGACTCGCTTTAATATATTCTGGATGGATAAAGCTTCTAAAATGTCCCATGGTTATGAACGAAGCACTTTATAAACAGAGAAGCACCACAACCTAATGGGTGTGGTGCTTCTCTCCTTATGCAGCCTGTGCGGATAATGTTCATCTGTAGAAAGCCGGAATTTAGTTTCTCTTGCGATAGACGACCGGATTGAGCGGACTGGCTGCCAAATCACCGGCTTGACAGCCAGGAAACCAGGCTTGCATATCGTTTTTTCGAGAATTGCTGTCCGGCTCCGCAACCTTAGTTCCGTCAGCGTAGTAGATGACGGTGATTACCTCTCGCATCGTGTCCGTCGGATTCCCTGGAGCAGAGTGCAGAGTCCAGCCTGCGTGGAAGGTGGCGTCGCCTGCAGTCATTGCCCCGTAATTCACTTGTGTCAATCCTTTTCCTTCGATGTAGGTTTTCAGCGTCCGGTGTGATTCATCCGAAATGACCGTTCTGCTTACGTACCCGTTAAGATGGGATTCAGATGCAAAGGTCATGGACCCTACCTCCTCTGAGATGGGAACGAGCGGCATCCAAAGCGTAATCGTTTTGTCCGTATCGAGCGGCCAATAGATTTGATCCTGATGCCACGGCGTGTGCCCTCCCCTCGGTTCTTTATACAAAGCTTGGTCATGGTAGATCCGAACAGCATCCACGCCCATGAGGTCTGCGGCGATTTTGGCAAACCGTTCGGCTAAAACGAATCGTGCAACCTCCTCGCTTTTTTGCCATACGTTCGGTATTTGAATGAACGCTTTGCCATAAGTATCCCTTTCCTCAATTGGTTTGTCGTGGTAGTTAAGCTTCTCTACCAATTCACTCATAAAGGGCCTGTAAGCCGCGATTTCCTCAGCCGTTGCTACGTTTCGCAGCAGAATATGTCCGTTTTTCCCATAATCGGCTATCTGACTTTTCGTCAGCTCGTAGTCTTGATCGATTTGAGGCAGCTTTGCTGCGTTAATGTTTTCCATGTGTAACCGCTCCTTGTCTTCAATAATTTTCACCCTTGCTAGTTCTATTGTAGCGTCTATTTAGCAGTAAATTCTTTGTGGGAACTGACCGTATTTTTGTCAAAAATGACTGTTTACTAAAGAACGATTATAGGGCAGTATAGATTATGGACGTCTTTCAAATGAAAGGAATGTTATGCTAACATTAACCGAATTGCTGAATAGCTCACCTGTTCTTCCGTATATAAGAGAATGCGATTTCGCCGTGCGCATGCCTTGGTTTATGCATGAAAGAAGGCTTCTTGATTATTTGCTTATCTATATACAGGAAGGAACGCTTCGTGTGACGGAAGAAGGCGTTGCGACGGATTACCAAGCAGGTGAATTCTGCCTGCTGCAACCTGGTACGCTGCACACGCTCGAAGGGCTGACGCATACCATTACACCATTTGCACATTTGGATATTTTCTATCATCCCCAGCGGAAGGAAAGCTTCCCGACCAAAGCAGGGCAAACCGATCTAACGCCTTATGCCCATCTGCTTCAGCCTCGCATCAACGACTTGTCGGGATTGCATATTCCTAGCAATTTCAAGCCTCGTGATCTCTTTCGCTTTAGAGATACAATGCTTAGAATGGTCGAATGCTGGAACCGGCACGACCCCTTAAACCGTTTAGAAGCGCAAAGCTATGCGACCGAGCTCATCATCATGCTTCTTCAGGATCATGCCGAGCGAAGCTTGAATTCGGCTCCGTCTGACACTTCCTTAAAGTGGATGACTTCTTATCTTCATATGCACTTATCCGAATCTCTCACCTTGGAAGAGATGGCGAGCCGGGCTAACCTTTCCCCCTCTAGGTTCAGGACAGTATTCAAGCAGCAATTCGGTCAACCGCCTCATCAATATTTGCTGCAGCTTAGACTTCGCCATGCTTGCGAGCTGCTGCAGCAAACGGAATATCCGCTTCACACAATCGCCGAATATTGCGGGTTTTCCGACCTGCATCATTTCTCTAAAACCTTTCGCAAAAATATTTGTGAAGCTCCCGGTGCTTATCGCAAGGTACGGCAGCAGGCCAACCTATTTAAGTAAAATAGAAATAACCAAGATTATAGGCAAAATAACGTCCTAACATCTTGGTTTGTAATGGCAATATAGAAAAAAAGGATTTCACGACGATTTAAGTGTTGTTTAGCGCAAGCTTGGAGAATAGATCTTGAAATACCGCGTCACGGTCAATATAGCTTGCGCAGCGTATCAAATGTCTTGTGCTATCCGTGCTCCAGCGAAAGTCTTCCGAAATGATTGGGCTTGGAATAAGCCGCGAAGGAACCCACTTTGGCTGATTCAACCAAGCGATAACCGAGATATCCCATATTACTCTGGAATAGGCGAAATGATCATCCTTGCAGTTTTTGTACGTCTCATAGAGGTACTCACCAATTGCGCCGGAAGGCTTTACATAATCTCTTACCTCCGATAGTGTCGTACGCAGGTTTGAAGCGACTCCCATGCATGGGATAAGGACCAGAGGCACGCCGCAGTTCATCAACGTTCTCGAGGCGTGGAGATCCTGTTCGAGATTAAACTCGCGAGTGTCCGGCCAATCCAGCGCGTGGCCGCCCAGCCAGACCACGACGATGCGCTCGATGATTCGCGGCTCCAATAGAATGGCACTCGCAATATTCGTGATGGCACCTATTCCGACTACATATAATGGATCATTCAGCTCGCTTGCCATTGCACGCTCTACCAAATTCAGTGCTGCCTCGCTGCGAATCGGGGAGTTAGCGGCAGGCAAATAAGCATCGGAGCCGCGATAGGCTGGGACATCCTCTCGATTCATTAGCTTAAGAATGCGAATGATTTCCTTATAGCTTTTATCCATCCCGTCCTTCGGTCCGGTCGAGAGCTCATTATGGAACGGTGCTGCATAAAGAGCCTGAAGCTCTATTTTTTCAGGTGACAATAGCGCATAAATGACCGCAAATTGGTCGTCAATCTCGTTAAATGTATCGGTATCGAGCACCATTCTGATTCTACTGCATGGAGCCTCCAGCTTGCGAACCAGCTCGTCAGCGGATAATATTGGAAAACCTAGTCCCATATACTCTTCCTCCATCTATATAATGAATTGGCTTTTCAGCCATGCTATAATGAATTCATTTTACAAACAATTCAAATCATGCAGTAGCATCATACGGTTGTTCTATATCACGAATTGGCTACGATGACAGGAGAGCTATGAATGGCCGCCTCATTGGACTTCTTTTATCAAGAAACGAGAACGAAGCATGAGCATATCGCGCTGCATCACCATCAGTGCTATGAGCTGGTCTATTACGACAGCGGTCAGGGGACAACCCGAATCGGGAAAGCCGAACATTGTTTCAAGGCAGGTGATTATGCGATAATAGCGCCCTGCACGCCGCACGAGGAACGGCACGGCAAACAGTCGAAGGTGATGTTTACGGGCTTTACCAGCACCGTCTATCCTCCCTTGAAAGAAGGGATCTACCATGATTCCCCGTCACGGCCTATTCTTGGTCTCATGCAAATGATGGCAAAAGAGCTTCGCGATAAGCCTCCCTTCTATAAGCAATTGCTTGATAATTTGATTTCGCGCCTATATTTGGAGGTGCTGCGGGCTTATCCCTCCCAAGAAGCAGATAGCCGCCATGACATTATACGATTCGCCCAGGCTTTCATTGATGAGTACTATATGCAAAAAATCGACTTCCAAGCTCTTGCCAACCAATCCGGTTATAGCTATGATCGGTTTCGTCATTTGTTCAAGGAAAAGATCAGGTTATCTCCCAGCCAATATATTTTGCAGCGTAGGATCGAGCATGCCAAAACAATGCTAAGGCATACCCCCTTGCAAATATCGGTTATCGCGATGGAATGCGGCTTTTCAACGGATGCGCAGTTTTGCAGCCTGTTTAAGCGGGAAATTGAGATGACCCCAAAGGAGTATAGAGAGCTTGCCGATGTATGGCTATATACAAAGGCTAACACCTATCAAGGTGACAAGGTATAAATTGGTGGGACAATGCTATTTTGTGCTGCGTATATCTTTCTTTATAAGCACACCTTTATTAGTATTCGGAATACCTCCCGGATAACGGAACAAGGCTACCGATCATCCGGCAGCCTCTAATGACTGATAATTGAATTATTTCAGGTTTGAACGTCTAATTTTGTGTACTCATTATTTGATTCGGAATACGGTGATGGAGTGTGCGGGAAACACATGGGCAAAGCTGTTGCCTTTAAACGAGAATATGCGCTGATTAGGCACAATTTTCTGAGGACTCTCGAAGCTGTTCTCGTCCTCAAGCGAATAGCCCGATAATTCATAGCTTTCGACGTGGCGGCCCTCTGCCTCAGGTAAATCTTCCAAAACGATGTCCGCAGATATGGTGACGTCCTGGATATTGACGACCTTGACGATCGTGTCGCCTGTTGCATCATCTGCACTAGAGGAATAATAAAGCGGCTGGATAACGGCGACTTTGTCTTCCGTATCATGAATGAGCTCACCATTAATGTAGCCGCGAATCTGTCTTCCCGAAACTTCGAGCGCAAGCTCATAGGTGACGTCAGTCTCGACGGTGAACAAGCTTTGGGTCAAGCAGGAATTGCGACCTTTGACCCTGGAGCTAATCATGGAATCTTGATTTTGCCAGCCGCTAATTTCCCAGAACAACCGGTTATCATCATCCGCATGGCCGAACGATATCACTAATCCTCTTGGTCCACCCGTTCTCTTAGCCGTCATGTATAATGTATAGTTAGTCCAATCCGTTACGCAGAGATGTTCCGACCGCTTGGCTCTGCCTTCAAGGCGAGCTTTCTCCGTATCCGACAGCTCAACCGTCCAGCCGGCGAACGTACGCTCCTCGCTTGTATCGTTATTCACGATCCTAACATCCGAATATATAACGCTGCTTGCGTCCGTGCCCAGCTCGATAGCGCCATTTATCGGTTTCGCCTTGCTGCCTTGCGGCTTCTCGAAGCCGCTCGCTTCGATGCGAAGCAAACGATCGCCTTGATGATGCATGAACAACTTCTGTACGTAATAGTTCGCCGTTCCGAATACCTCATGATTGTTGAACCAGATAAGGTCGGGCTTCCAATTCACATAATCGACGTTGCAGAGCATAGGCGCATAGCAAGCAAGTCCAACCGCATGGGCGTTACGTTCCAAGCCGATCATGAATGCCGCTTCAGTGAGCGCATTATAATAGGTGTTGCCCCACGAGGCATATTCTCCCAGAAACACCTTTGGTTCATCAGCCTTGAACCCGTCATAGCGATCGAAGTTGGCAAGAAACCACTCCGGAGATTGATAGTAATGCTCGTCCACTAGATCCGAGCCATTCTCCCTCGCCGACTGCCAGCCTCGCTCATATTCACCACCGGCCGCGAACGGGCCGCTGGAATTAATGATTTTCATAGTCGGGTACTTCGCCTTGATCGCTTGGTGGAAGTAGCTGTACCGCTCGAAGAACGGTTCACCGACCTCCTCGTTGCCAATGCCGATATATTCGAGCCCGAACGGCTCTGGGTGTCCAAGCTCGGCGCGGATAGCTCCCCACTCCGTCGAAAGGTCGCCGTTCGCGAATTCAATCAGATCAAGAGCATCATCGATCCAGGGCCCTAGCTCGACAATCGGGACGATCCGCTTATGATGGGGGTCATATCCGCCAGGCAAGATTGGAATCGGCTTCGCGCCAATGTCCTCGCAGAACAGGAAGTATTCGAAATACCCTAATCCAAGCGTCTGATTATATCGCCAATTATTCCTTCTCGAAGGACGCTGTTCAACAGGACCGATTGTGTTCTTCCAACGGTACATCGAGTTACGGTCATCCGGGTTCAGCGAGCCGTCATGTACGAGGCAGCCACCTGGAAAACGCATGAACTTCGGCTTCAGCTCAGCCAGCAACGAAGCAATATCCTCCCGCAGCCCGTTCGAACGTCCAAGGAACGTCTGAACCGGGAACAACGAGACCATGTCCACATACAGCTTGCCCGATCCGCCTGTCGTAATCGTCAGCCTGCTGCTGTAATTGGTTTCATCCACAGATATAACAGCCTCGTATCTTCTCCATTCGGACGCGTCCACCACAACAGCCGCTTCCCCTTGAACAACCCCCTCCTTGCTTTCAATCGCAATGCGCACCGGCTCACTGAAGCTCTCATCGCGCCTCGCGTAGAAGGAGAATCGGTAGTCTTCCCCCTTCCTAACCGGAATTCCCGAATTAAAGCCCGTATTCGCTATTCCCACTCCGTCGCCAGCCATTTGAATAGTAATGACGGCGTAATGCCTATTTCGTTCATTCATCGGCTGTGCGTCCTCGATGGCTAGCTCGGCCTGTCCGCCGCCTCTCTCGACTTTCTCCCAAGCGGTCAGCGCATGGAAGTCCGGGTGGTCGATCGGATCGAACTCGAAGGAACGGTTGCGGACAAGCTCCGCATAGAGCCCACCGTCTGCCGCATGGTTCAAGTCCTCGAAGAAAATGCCGAACAAATCGCCGAGTTCAGCACCGCGTTGCTTCGTGTGTATCGTAAGCTTTCCTTGTGTCTCGCTCATTTGGCATCTCCTCCTTCAACCGATATCCAGCGGTTTACATCAACGATCGGCTTGCCGTCGCTGAAATCGATTTTACTAATGCAGGTTTCGCGCAATACAGTTCTCGAAGGATCGATAAGCCGGTGATAACTTAAATACCAGTCGCCTTCATACTTCGCCATGGACGCATGGCCCGTTCCGGTGTAATGGTCGGAGTGCCGCGTAACGCGGTTATCCTCCGGCGATTCATAAGGACCGTAAATATGGCCACTCGTAGCGTAGCAGATTTGGTATCGCGGATCGCGAGTATCGTAGTTGCTCCAGGTCAGCATATATTTCCCGTTCACCTTCTGCATATGCGGCCCTTCGTTATATATGCTAATATCGAACACATCCGGATCTTGGCCCCGAAGCTCATACAGCTGCTTGGACAACAAAACCGGCTTCGTTTTAAACGAAATCATGTCGTCCTCAAGCGGAACGATCCAGCACTTTCCTTGACCCCACAACAAGTAAGGCTGATCGTCTTCGTCAACGAACAGGTCGGCATCGATGCTCTGGCAATCGTATTCGTTCTTCCCAATTAATGGTCTGCCAAGCAAATCCTTGAACGGCCCAAGCGGTGAATCGGATACGGCAACGCCGATCTGCGCCTCCGCAGAGAAGTACATATAATACTTGCCTTTATACTTGTTAATGCCTGGCGCCCATGCTCTAGTCTTCGCCCAGCTGACATCGGTCAAGTCCAGCGCCAAGAACGGCCCTTCCCAGTGAATCAAATCCTTGCTGCGGAAAACATGGAACTTCTCGTATAGCCATCCCTCACTGTCCTTCGTCGGATATAAATAATAGTTTTCTCCGTCTTGAAATAGGAACGGATCAGCCCATTCCCCGATCAAGGTCGGCAGCTGCAACTGCTTCTCCATGAATTCATCCTCCGTATCGTTCTAGCAATCTATCGTATTCCAACCGGGTAACGGGTATAACTGAGCCATGGCGCGGCGAGGCGGGCAAGGAGTAGTGCTCGGGCAACGACCATATGCCGGAGCTCAAATCCGTCGTTTCGAGTGGAATGTAGCCGCGATCCACGTATTCATCGATGAATGCGTACCACTTGTCTTCTGTATTTGACTTGAAAATAATCGGCCCTTCACCTTGCCTCAAATAGGGCTGTTCTACGCGATCATTTATAAGCTTAAAGCTCGGATCGTAGAAAGAACGGCCTGATTCCTGCATGATGTTGTGCCCTTTGCTAATCCGATACACGCTGCCCTGGGCTTCAATCATCGTCGTGTCGATGACCGAATACCCGTAATCCATGTATACTATCGGCTTGCTGAACGTTACAAAATCCTTTGTCTCGGCCGCCATCATACGATGGTATCGATCGCCATCCGAAAGACTACCGTCCAGCATTGAAGCCCAAAACAAGCAATACACGTCCGAGCCGCTTTTGCGGAACACTTCCGGCGCCCAGGTGCAGCCTGCCCCCTCCGGCGCTAGCTCAACCATCGACTGCCTTGACCAATCAACGAGATTCGATGAGTTCCAAATCATGATCGATCGGCTTCCCGCTGTGACTGCTCGTTTCCAATCGCCGTTGCCGTGTATCCGCAGATCGGTCGCAACCAAATAGAAACAATCGCCTAGCGGCGATCGGACGATATAAGGGTCCCGAACGCCCTTCTCTCCCATCGTAGAAACAAGAACAGGCTGTCCTCCGTTCAGTTCTCTCCAAGCCAGCGCGTTATTGCCTTCACTAATCGCAAAATATACTTGCTCCCCATCCTCATATCGCTCGCCCTTGAAATAAGCGAACAAATACCCCGCATACTGCCCCACGTTAGCTGCCACTAGTTCCACTCATCCTCATAGCTGAAATATAATCCATAATAAAAGCTTTATCCTACCCTATTTTCCAACTTTATTGCACAATCGTAAATGATGTATGATAGGTATTAACTGATTTATTATCCGGAAAATAACGGAGGGATAACATTGATTCAAATCAAGAGATGCGGCTACAATGTCACACATGAAGAAGGGTTCATCGTCGACCGGCCGGAAGGTTCCGGAGACTACTTGTTTCTGCTGTTCCGCAGCAAAATGGAAATCGAATCGCAAGGAAAATTAATCGTCACGGAGCAAAACAGCTATATACTGTATGGCAAAGGCAGCAAGCAATACTATAGAGTCATCGAGCAGCCAATGGTGCACGATTGGTTTCATTTCGATTCCGATGAAATAGACGGACTTTGCCAGCAGCTTCAACTGCCGCTCGACACGATCATGACGGCTCATGATCCTTTTTATATTTCCAGAAAAGTAAGCGAGCTCCAAAGCGAGCATGTCCATAACGGCCCCTACAAGCGCGAGATTATGGACGCTACCGCACGTTGTCTGCTCATGAAACTAAGCGAAATGCGCAGCCGTATCGATTCCAACCATCACATTAGCAAGCATTATGATCAATTTATTAATCTTCGTAACGTGATCTACAATACGCCTTCGGTTTCGTACTCGATTGATGAGCTGGCGGCAACCATGAATATGAGCCGATCGCATTTTCAACAGCTCTACAAGGAAATATTCGGCGTGTCCGTCATTAATGACATCATTCACAATCGGCTCGAATACGCGCTGCATCAACTAGAAAATTCCGATCACGATATTAAGACGATCGCAGAGCTTTGCGGATATGACAACGAGGTTCACTTTATGAGACAATTTAAGAAGAGCGTGCACTTGACGCCGACCCAGTATCGCCGCAAATACCGATCTCCCGCAATGTGATGCTCATCTTAACCGATAAGCTTAGCCTTTTACCGATCCTACAAGAACGCCTTTGACGAAAAACTTCTGCGCGAACGGGTACATAATGATCATCGGAATCGATGCAATAACCATCGCAGCAAGCTCGATCGTCTGCGCCGTCACCGGCCCTTGCCCTTGCGTACCGTTCAGCAGCGAGGAAACGGCCAGATTCGTACCTTGCATACTCATCATATTTTCAACTGCACGATTGGACTGAATCAATCTAAGAATCATATATTGCAACGTCTGCAAATCGCTCGACTGTGTGAAGTATAGCGTCGTGCCATAATCGTTCCAGACGCCGACCGCCGTGAACACGCCTAACGCGGCAAGCACCGGCTTCGAAAGCGGTACAACGATCTGCAGGAAAATTCGAAACTCGCTTGCTCCGTCCATCTTAGCCGATTCGAAGAGCGCTTCAGGCAGTGCCTTGTAATTGGCATTGAATATAATAACGTTCCAGAAGCCACCAAACAGCGAGGGAAGAATATAGACGAGATAATGATCGTACAGCCCGAGCCAATTCATCAGCATGAAGGATGGAATAATCCCCCCGCTGAAATACATGCTCATAAAGCCGATAATGACGTAAAATTTCTTCCCTCTCAGATACGATCTTGAAAAGGCATAAGCGAACATCGCCGTATACAAGATAGATACTATCGTTACGATTAAGGTACGGGAAGCGGTAATCCACAGCGCCTTCAGGATGCCCGGATCAGACAACACTGCCGACCAGCTGCCCCATGTAAATTCGCGCGGCAGCAAAAAGACGGGACCTCGCGCCAGGTCGGCGCCGCTGTTCAATGAGCTTATTAACGAAAACCAAAACGGATATAACGTGACAACCATCAGGATGATCATTATCGCGACGGTTGTTAGATTGAAAATGCGCTCTCCTGCCGTGTTTCCTCCAACCATGTAGCTCTCTCCTCAGAACAACCCTGTTTTTGTTAGTTTTCTCGACAAAGCATTCGCACCAACGAGCAGCAGCAGCGCAAACACCGTTTTCAATAACCCGATTGCCGTTGCCGAAGCGAATTGGAATTGCAGCAAGCCTGTCTGATAGACGTACGTATCGATAACTTGGCTCGTCGGCAAATTCAGCGTGTTTTGAAGCACGAAGATTTGCGTAAAATTGTTATTCAACATGCCGCTCACGGCAAATATGATCAACACCATCAGGGTCGGCAATATCCCTGGAATTGTTATATACAACATTCGTTTGATGCGTCCGGCCCCGTCGATTGCGGCAGCTTCGTATAAGCTTTGGTCTACACCCGCCATTGCAGCCAAATAAAGGATGGCTCCCCAGCCAATATCCTTCAGCAGCCCCGTTCCGATCGCGACACCCCAAAAGTATTTGGGATCAGCCAAAAATTGAATCGGCTCGTCAATCAGATGAAGCTCCATTAGCAAAACGTTGACAATACCCGTAGAGTTAAGCAGCGTAATGAATAAGCCACCGAAAATAACCCAAGATAGAAAATGCGGAAGATACGTCACGGTCTGAACGAGCGACTTGAACTTGTGATGCTTGATTTCATTAAGCAATAAGGCGAACATTATCGTTACGGGAATTCCGATCAAACCGCTTAAGAGGTTGATACCAAGCGTATTTCTGACCATCGGCCAAAATTGGAAGCTCTGAAAGACGCGTATGAAATGTTGAAAATCATTCCATTCGCTTGTGAAAATTCCTTTGACGCCCATGATCGGCTCAAAGCTTTTGAAAGCCATCAACAATCCGAATAAAGGCGTAAAATCAAATAAGAAAATAAACAGTACGGCAGGTAATAACATCAATATGAGTTCGAACTGCGTACGAAAATCATAACCTAGCCGAAAGCCTTTCTGTTTTTGCGGCGACATCGCTTTTCCTCCATCCTACTACTTGCGGTGCCAAGGCGCGATTTGCTTGCAGGCGCGCCTTGACACCGCATTCCTGTTAATCAGCGATTACGAATTGATTCCCTTTACATTAACGCCGTACTCCGCGTTTTTCTGTTGCACATATTTATTTCGTTCTTTGTCAAGCTCCTCGATGCCGAGCTTCTTCAATTGAACGATCATTTCATCGTAAAGCTTGGTGAAATCACCGTCGGTCTTCGCCATGATGATTTTGGCGATTTGCGCTTCCTTATACGTCTTAATCTGCAGCTCGTCATTTGCGAATTTGCTGCTAGGATCGAACAAATCACTAGGCAAGTTAAATGCTGCGTTATTGTAAATTTCAGTTGCCTCTGACTTGCCAAACGCCGCTTGAACTCGGTTCGCCGTAACCGCCTGTTTATCCGTCTCCTCGGTTGGCGCTTGCTGAGTGCCGTAGGAGAATGTCGTATGGTGGAATGGCCAGAACGCGCTAACGCCCGTTGTCATGTATTGCTCGGCATCTTTTAAGCCTAGCTCCGTCTTAACGAGTTGACCGTTTCCGTCGAGCGTGTAATGAATGCCTTCAAAGCCGTAAATATGCAGCAGCATGCCTTCCTTGCTGCTCATGAAGCTGAGCCACTTCGCAAGTTTTTCCGGTTCCTTGGCTGTTTTCGAAATAAACGTCTTCATCCAACCGCCGCCTGCGCGTTTGTTCATACCGAGCACTGGCTTCGTACCCGTATCTGATAAAATCGCACCGGAGGAGGTCCAGTAATCGTTCAACTGGAATGATGTATCAGCCGTATTGCCGATGAAGGTAAATACGCGATTCGATGCAATGTCGGCCTTGACCGAAGCATTATCGACCGTCATTTGTCCCGGTTCGAAGTAAGCTCCCTTTTGTGCCTTGTACAGGAAGTTAAGCGCCTCCTTCGTTTCAGGAGCAAGCAGCTTGTCGCGATAATTGCCGTCCTTGTCGACCGGCATTGCGCCGAAAGTATCCTGCAGGAAGCCAAGCGTCGGTCCCTGGAAGCCTTTTCCGTCCACGAGCAGCGGGATAACAGGAGCGCCGTCAACCTTCAAATTAAGAGCCTTGATTTTCTGAAAGGCGGCAAGCAAACCCGCTTCGGTCTTAATATCATCAAGCGTAAGTCCTGCTTCGGTCAGAATCTTCTCATTGACAAGCATCCCCGAGTTCGATCCATATTCGATCAGGTCTAAATAGAATTGACCTGTTGGCGGGTATACCGCTCGTGCATCCTCGGAGTTGATATGGCTAGGATAAGCATAGAAGCCGCCATCACGCTGAATAATCGTCTCCTTCACGTCAGCCGGGAAGTCAGTAAGCAGATGGGATTCCGGATCGTATTTTTTTAGAAACTCATCCAGCTCCCATACTTTATCTGCTTCGATCAGCTTCTTCACGACTACGTCGTTAGTCACGGTGATGACATCCGGAAAGTCATTGCCTGATACGAGCATCAGGTTCAGCTTCGTATCGCCGTCCTGAGCTGGAATGTTGAATTCGAATGTAAGTCCTGTTTTCTCCGTTATAGCGCCTTGAACCGTCTTTGGATCCGTACTCCACGTAGTCGGCGGATTCCAGAAATCGATAGTCGAGAACCAAACCGCTTTGCTTGGCGCCGTAGTTCCTCCGTCGTTTGCCGTACTTCCTTTGTTTTCGTCTTTTGAATTGTTAGCGGTTTCATTACTTCCATTGGAACTACAGCCCGCGAACAGCAACGAAACCACTATTAATGCGATAAGCACTAACTTCCCCTTCATGATTGAAAACGACCTCCCAAATTAGAAATCTGTTTGTTCGAACACCTTTATCATAACGGCTGTTCTGGGACCATCATATGTTTCCCGTTCGTATTTTTGGTGTTCCCTTCGTAGGGTTCTGTCAGAGCTTCCGATATTTACTGGGCGTAATGCCGAATTGTTTCTTGAATAGCTTGTTGAAATGAAAATAATCTTTGTAACCGACCCGCTGCACGATATCTTGGATCGATAACGAAGCATCGACAAGCAATTCCTTGGCCATCGATAATCTTTTGTTCATAATATAGTCCGAATAGGTCATACCTGTCTCTTTCTTAATAAGCGTGCTCAAGTAGCCGATGCTAATCTTGAAATGCTTGGCAATGTCGCTAAACAATAAGTCTTCGGTAAACCGGCTATCGATATATTCGAGTATTTTTTCGACCTGCACGTTATGAATATGAACCTCTTCATCCATCAAAAGATCGAAGCTTGATTTTATCCGATCGAAGAGGCTCTCAGCAGAGCTGTAATAACGGGCAATATGCTCATAATGAAGATGCTCGATTTCCACGATTCGGTTCGAGCCACCGTGATATTTATAAATAATCGATACGATCTGGTTGTAGATCATTGCGATCTGGTCGATATACAGATTCTGCTCCTTGCACGTCCCACATAACCTATCCAGCAAGCTGACGATCTGTTCGAGCGTCTTCTCCTTGATGCTTACTTCGAGATTCAGCATTCCCTTCCTTATCTGCGGCGATAGTTCGAACGGTTTATACGTAAGCATCTGAGCGCCTTGGTGCAACGCAGCAGTGCATACCGCAATATCGGACTCCTGATAGAGCCTCGCGACAGGCGTAGTTAATTGGCCGAGACTGCTAATACCGATGTACTGGGCGTCGAGCAAATAATCGGTCATGTAATTCAAAAAATGAAGCGGGTATTTACTCTCGTCGTAATTAAGCAGAATCGACTGCTTATGCAGACCGGTACGGACTTTGATGGCGATAACCCCTTCAAGCTCGAATGTTCCATCCTTAGCTAAGCTTGCCGCCGGCAATTGCGAAGAATAAAGGCAATTAAGAAAACGGTAATCGGGAAACGGCGTCTCCACCCCTTTATTCGCCAAAATAGCCCCGATCGTCATCCTATTGTCCGGCTCCAGCCACTCGAACAATTCATCTAGAAACAGATCTAGTCCTTTCGCTGCTTCTCGCTCTTGCTGCAGCAGCTCGGATAACCTTCCTACTGATTCCGTCAGCTTGATCTTGTCAACTTGCTTAAGCAAATAATCGAAAGCGCCGAGCCGCAGTGCCTTCTGCGCATATTCGAAATCGGCATAGCCGCTGATGAGAATGACCTTAGTCTCAAGCTGCAGAAGATTGATCTGTTCCAATAGTTCAATGCCATCCAGTCCAGGCATGCGAATATCGGAAATGATGAGCTCCGGCTTCTTCTCTTTTATAATCTGCAGTGCGGATAGCCCGTCATGCGCCTCCCCTATGACGTTGTAGCCGAGGCTCGTCCAATCGATTACATGCGTTATGCCGTATGCAACCCATGGCTCGTCGTCAACGATTAATACGTTATACATGTCTGTCCTCCTTTTCTATCAGCTGCTTGTCCGCCGGTAATGTGATACTAACTTTCGTCCCTATATTTATAGCGCTTTCTATTTCCATATCCGCCTGGTCGCCGTAGAATAGCTTAATTCTTCGATATACATTAGCGAGACCGATTCCTTTGTCCCCGTTATTCGTCATGAAGCCCGGCGCTTCGAATTGATGCAAGTAAAATTTCAGCCCGTTCAATCTGTCCTCACTCATGCCTAGACCGTTATCGCTGATCGAAAAGCGGACACGCTTGTCGACTGTGCGGCATATATGCACGGTTACCGTTCCAGGTTCAATCTTCCTCTCCAGGCCGTGAAAAACTGCGTTCTCGACGATTGGTTGAAGCAGCATCTTCAGCATCTGCTCGGCAAGCAAATCTTCTTCTGCATGAATGACAACCTTTATTTTCCCTCTGAACCGAAAGTCGATAATGGCCGCATATTCCTTAAGATGAGTGATTTCATCTTGTACAGTGACGATATTGTCTCCCTTAACGGAATAGCGGAACATATTCGACAAAGCTGAGGAGATATCCGCAATGTCATCCGCCTTATAAAAGAATGCCATCGCACGGATGCATTCCAGTGTGTTGTACAAAAAGTGCGGATTAATCTGATTGCGGTAAGCTGCAATTTCCATCTGCTTCTTCACGATTTCCGATTCATACATCTGCTTTTGGGCAATTTGGACATCGCTGCTGAGCGTATCGATATCATCCAACATTTTGTTCAGGTTGTCGGCGAGCACGCCGATCTCGTTATGATAAACGACCGTGAACCGACTTTGTCCACCGCTCTTCGTATACGACTTAATGAAATCGAGCAGCGACTTGACCGGCTTCAAGATTCGCCCATAGAAGATAAGCAGAAACAAACAGAAGATCGAGAAAATAATAAAGTAAGTCGCGACATTAAGCTGCTTCACCGTATCTAGGTCCTGCAGCAGCTCGTTCCTTGGAATGACGCTGACGATCTTCCAGCCGGTATATGACAGCTCAATTTCTTGGACAATGTAACGGCTGTCCTTGCGCCACGTATCGGTGTCGAAGACGGATAAGACATTTTCTACGTTCGTACTCGAGATCACCTTTTTTGTTTGATCAAGCAGCAGCAGCTTGGCATTCGGCGTTATCTTGGACTTGCTCAATATAGTATCGAAATTGGTGACGTCCATAATGAACAGCGACATGCCGCGATAATCCTTTAGCACATAGTTGTTCTGCAAATTATAGATCGGTACGGCAATCGTATAGTACAGGCCTCCCGATGAATTTTTCATAATTCCGGAATATTCGATATCCTCGACTTGACTAACGGCAAGCGGTTCGATTGCTCTTCCTTCACTCGCGATCATCTTGCCTTCGTTATCGTAAATTTGGATGCCACGCATATTCTCCTTCAATGCAAGCGTACTGGAAAATTGCGATGAAATATCCTTGTTCAACAGAATACGCGATAATATTTCATTCGTCCCCAAATACGACTGAATCGTCGGACTGTACAGCAGCGAATACGAAATGCCGTCCATATCCTTGTAAAAGCTCGTTATGGTTTCCTCGACCTGCAGCATAATTTTTGTAGCCGATTCCGTGACCTTCTGCTCGACGGTGCTTTTCGCGATCGAGTTGGAGACAATAAATGAAATGAGCAAAATGATAAGCATAATGAGGATCAAATATACGATTTGCTTAATAAGGCTTATTTTACGAAAATGCCCGAACAAAAGTGATCCTCCTCCTTCCAGTGATTAATAATATAGAATGAATGAAATAAGTATTTAATCAAAATTAATATTAAGAGCGAACTCTTGAAAGCGCAATCAAAATAATCTGCACTGACTAAAGAAAATGAAAGTGACAGATGGGCAGAAAAATTCATTTTTTCGTCCCCCATCCGTCCCCAAAGGTTACAAACCTATGACTCCGATTTCTGCTCAGGACATAAAAAAAACCGTTGATTATCAAGGGTTTTGGCAGTTTGTATTTGGGCTAACCAGTAGAATAGTTAATTAACTTTTCCTCTGCCAGCCGGAGGAATACTTTGGGGATTTTGAAACACATTACCGGGATCATATTTAGCTTTTACTCTCCGTAATCGAGGAAAGTTTGCTCCATAGTAAACCGGCCCGGAATTTTTAATCCCTTGGTCTGGAACGTTTATATAGGACCCCACGATAAAGGGCTGTATTTTCCGGCGTGTATTCCGAACGATGGCAATATTTTTAGCGGCTTCGGATTGCTTGATCCATGAGCTGTTCCACTCAACATAAAATTTTGCTTTACGCCAGAAGAATGCAGTAGATTTAGGTGCTTTACGGCTTACAGCTCCGCCCCAGTTGAGGAAAAAGAATCCCGCGAAATCCCCCTCTACGTTCTCTAAAAATTCACGCATGGACTTAATTGCCTTATCCGGGAAAGGTTTCCTAGCGAAACCGGAAGAGAACTGGTTGCTGTACCTTTGAGTAAGCACCGGATCGGGAGGTAATAAAAATTTCACTGCTTCCGTGTATGGTAAAGATCGGATTATTTTGTTTGTAGGAGTTCCGACGCTCGTAACGGGCTTTAATAGGCGGATAGCCTCCGTTTTTGATCCGAGGAACAGCCCTTCCATTGACACATTGCCACCCTTTTTCGGACCGATTGATAATTCGCTGCCTAATTTGGGATTGACGGAAGGAGCCCATTTTTGCCATGCTTTGAATACCTTTTCGAATTGATTCTATAGCCAGGTGATGCGATATACGGTTGCCTCGGCTGGAGCACGATGCACTTTAAATTTGTATCGCGTATATACTCCAAAGTTACCACCGCCACCCCCGCGGGAAGCCCATAGGAGATCAGCGTTACAATTTTTGTTTGCACGAATAACTCTTCCCTTCGCGTCAACCATTTCAAGTCCGAGAAGATTATCGCTGATGAGGCCAATCGACCGTTGGAGCGGACCGATTCCTCCACCTAGTGTGATTCCGCCGATCCCAACAGAAGGGCTGTCACCAAAGGGAGCTATAAATCCTTGCCGTGCGAGCAAAAACAAACACTTTGGGGAATTTGTTCGTATGGGGATCCCAATTCTTACGTGCCGCTTCATAACCTCGATCTCCTCTAAAGATAACTCGCCCGGTAAGCTCTGTTTTTGATTTCACTCATCCATCTCCCTTTGAGAAATGATTCCACTGTCATCCAAAAAATCGCGCCTTATATCGTATGAATGACAACAGTGTAGGGAATGGGCCAATCTGTTGAAATTAGTCACATTAAACAAAAAAAACAAATGTAAACCAATAAATTTACAAGAAGCAATAAAAAATAACCACGCAACAAAGACGTGGCCATTGATTCTACTATAGAACGTATAACAACAATATTATAAGCGGATTCCAGCAAAGACCAGGGTTACCATCTGCCTTACATAATTATCGTCAAGCATATCCCCCGTAACTAATAAACGGTAGAAAATCGGCCCGTAAATGAGATCTGTGCATAATGCGATATCGAGATTCTTCTTCAGCTCTCCGCGCCGAATCCCCTGATCCATAATGCCATGAACCTCCAGACGACGAGGCTGTATATATCGGATCCGATAGGCTTCCGCCAAAGCAGAATCATCTTGCCCTTCACCTATGATCTCAAGAAAAATGGAGCCCTCACGGCTAGTCATAAACCGGGCCATATTCGTGGCATGTTCCAGAATATCCTGGAATACCGAACCTGTATCCGGCACAGGCAGTCTTGCAGACGCAGCGGATAGAAATCCGTCCATCACCACTGCAGCCTTGTTAGGCCACCATTTATAGATCGTAGCTTTGCTGACCTTGGCACGATCAGCGATTTTATCGACCGTAACCGCTCCAAAGCCAATTTCCAACAATAAATCATAGGAAGCTGTAAGGATCGAGTTTTGCGTTTCAATATTGCGCGGACGCCCTCTTTTCCCCTGCATTTGAATCCCCCTTTGTTATCTATTCCGTGTCCATCAATAAAAAATCTATACGTTCAGTATACAAAAAATAAAATACTAAACAAAGCCTATTTACAATACGATACGTTCAGTATATTATTTAAAATATAATTACAAAACTAAACGTTCAGTATTTAAAGGAGAATTATGATGCGAAAAGAACAAGCTATTCAAGAAAGCCGTATATCAAGTTGGATGATGTTTCTATTGGCAGGCGCGTGCGGGCTTATTGCCGCCAATCTTTATTACGCTCAAACTCTGGTAGGACCTATCCGCGATGCAATTGGCCTTACTTCTACAGCAGCAGGATTAATTGTTACAGTGACTCAAATCGGTTATGTTGTCGGGCTGCTGTTCATCGTACCGCTAAGCGACGTCATTGAAAATCGGCGTCTCACGGTTTTCATGCTTATAGTTGCAATTGTCGCACTGCTAACTGCCGCATTCGCGCCTAATGCGCCGTTGTTTTTGATCGCATCTCTATTTATTGGAATTGGATCCGTAGTAGCTCAAATTCTGGTGCCCTTCGCCGCCTATTTAGCTTCTGAAGTTCAGCGCGGCCGCGTGATCGGTAATGTGATGAGCGGCCTCTTACTGGGAATTATGTTTGCTCGGCCATTGGCAAGCTTTATAACCAGTCTATGGGGCTGGAGAGCCATATTTGTTTTATCTGCAATCGTTATCTCTCTATTGACTGCTCTGCTATCGTATGTTCTTCCGGAGCGTAAGCCGTCTCCTTTGGTAAGCTACGGAAAACTAATTCTCTCTTTAGGCGCTATATTACGACAAACGCCTGCATTACGACGTCGCGCACTATATCAAGCTTGTTTATTTGGAGCCTTTAGCCTATTTTGGACTGTCGTTCCTTTACATTTGGCTGATAATTTTGGAATGTCCCAGAGAGGCATTGCATGGTTTGCGCTAGTGGGTGTGGGTGGCGCAATTGCTGCACCGATTGCCGGAAGATTAGCGGACAAAGGCTGGGACAAATTGTTAACGTTTCTAGCATTGATTGCAGCCGCCTTTTCTTTTTTACTCATCCATCTGTTCCAAAGCTATTCAACCCTTGCTCTAATTCTTCTCTTTGTATCCGCATTTAAACTCGACATGGCCGTTTCAGGTAATCTTGTAATTAGTCAACGTGCGATTTATTCGTTGGGAAGTGAGGCGAGAGGACGCCTAAACGGACTATTCATGTCTATTTTCTTTGTAGGCGGAGCCATCGGCTCATCCTTGGGCGGTTGGTCTTATACCCATGGGGGCTGGAAGCTCACATCTCTCATTGGAATCCTCTTGCCGCTCTTAGCATTGGTTTATTTTTTCACCGAGAAAAGAACAAACAAGGCAGTTACTGATTCGAAAACGCGAGGACGTTAAGTTCGTTCCACCGCTTCGTTTCATTCGTGCGAGATAAGCTCGCTTATCCGTCTAGAGATGTCCCAATCTTTGATTGAATAGCTACAAAGCTAACTCGACGAGGATTTTTACCGGTAGATTCAGACGCCTTTCCTAACCATTTGTTCCGTCTGCACGTACTGAAATCCGAGGTCCGTCGTCCTCTTATGGGGCTCCGCCAAGCAATAAAAAAACCACTTCGGATGAAGTGGTTTGAATTTATTGTTTTGGTGGACCCTAGGGGAGATCGAGCCACTGGCCTCATCGCCGCCAGCGAAGGAACGGCCATCCGTAATCCTTATAAAAACGCTGACGCCTTGTCCTGTCTGGGTTTTCACAGCTTGCTTTAGGATCTAATCGGACGGCGTTAGACTGTTCTTCTTGATAATAGCGACGTCGGCAGTCCCAGGTTGATAGAGCGTATTACAAACCACGGTTGTAGTCGTATTCGATTGCTTGCAGAAATGCTCGTGCGAGTACCGCATGCCCCGCCATGTTCGGATGAACGCGGTCCCAGGCGAGTGTTCCCGGATAAATATGAGCTAGAACCTGATTAAATGCTGCCTGAGTATCGACAAACCGAGCATCATACTTGATCGCCACCTTCTTTACGGCCTCGCCGTACTGATCCATCGTCCTACGCATCGGATCTGCCGCATTCGGCTCGATATAGAACGGTGTCATTAATACAAGCCCTTGCAGCTGCGGCCTCGCACGCTTTACAAGCGCCTCCAGCGTTTCTTCATATTCGTCGATATAGACATGTTGCTCGGTCTGGGCTGGCAGATCATATTGGCGCCAGACATCATTAATGCCGATCATGATCGACAGCCAGTCCGGCTTCAAATCCAGCACGTCCGTCTGCCAGCGCTCCTTCAGATCACGAACCGTATTGCCGCTTGTTCCCATGTTCACAACCCGTATCCCGCGCTCCGGGTACGCTGCCGTCAGCAGCGCATCCACAAGCGAAACATAGCCTTTGCCGATAGCCCCAAAGAGCCCTTCCCCGTAAGGTCTAGCCCGATCAGAATCCGTAATGGAATCGCCGATCATGACCAATTTCGATTTTGCTTCCAACAACATGGTTTTGCCTCCTTTAACTGTGTAACACCGTTTTAGTTCAATCTGTTTCCGAAATCAGGATTTCTCATTCTCGATGACCGCAGCTAAAAATGTGAGCGCCAGCCCCTGCCCCCAGCCCTGGGCCCATTTCCTGTCGATACAGAGGTAACCGGCGATGTCGTTCATGACGGCAGTGCCTCCCGATACGTTCAGTACGCGGCCATTGTCAGCGATGTTCTCTAGAACCCCATCAAGCGCCTTCTGCACGTGCTTCGCGTGCAGCGGATTGCCTTGCATGACCATTGCCGCCGCGATGCCCGCCGTAGCCGATACTTCGCCATAGGCTTCCGGATAATCGAGAACGGTGCCCCAAAGACCGTCTTCCTTCTGCAGCTTCTTGATAGCGGCCAGCTGATCGCGTAATGAGCTCCATATATGCATCATCGGAGGATACAGATAGCCTTCCGGCAGTACCTTTGCCGCTCGGGACATCGTATAAGCTGCCCAAGCGTTGGCGCGCGCCCAGTAAATACCGGACATATGATCCTTCTTGATATGGTTGTAGCCGTGGTACCACAGCCCGTCGTTTTCGTCCTGCAAATAGTTGATATGCCAGAAAAATTGATGCAAGGCATCGTGGACGAGATGTTTTTTGTCAAACATGATGCCTGCGCGCAGCATGAAATATGCCGCCATGAACAGCGTGTCCGCCCAACACTGTTCCGGGAAATCGTTTTTTGCCGACACCGTATGCTGAAGCACCCGGTCGCCGAAACGCAGTGCTTTATTCTCCAGGTAATCGATCTTGCTGAAAATAAGCTCGGCATACCTCTCGTCCTTCGTATGCTCGTATAACGTGAGCAGCATATGCCCCATAGCGCACGTATTAACCGTCCAGCCTGGCAGTCCCGCTTCGATGTATTCGTCCACCCAAGCAATCATCCGATCGAGGTATGCTTGCTCGCCTGTTACCTCGAACGCACGGCTGACGCCGTAGTAGGCGACTCCGCCCGGCCAATCCCATGTGAGGTCCATGTCGAACGTATACTCCGCCACACGTCCGATGACTTGCTTCAAATCGCTTGCTTTTGTGTTAATTTTCATCTTGTTCATCCCCTCATCTACATGTCCAAATCCCCCGCCGGAAGCAGGGATTTGGATGTTTGCTTCTAAGAACTAAATGAGCTTCCACATGGAAACGGCACTCTACGAATGAAGCTTTACAATCCATACATCGCGGCCCGCAAGCTCCGATTTGCTGCCATTCATCGTACGGCCGGTCAACAGGTCAACGCCAGACCAATCGCCCATTTCGACCGTAACGGCATCCGCGTTGTGATTAAGCACGAACAAGTACTCTTGGCCGTCCTTGGAACGAAGCGTCGTTTCCACGGCTTCCGGCGCGGAGTGAACGAGAGGTTTGATCCCGCGGGAGAAACACAGCTGCGACAACCAATCTTGAAGGAACGACGCCTCGTTTTCGTCGACGATGCCGCTGAAGAAGGTCGTGATGAGCGCGCCACCAGCATCTACGTATTTCTCCAGCTTGTCCGCTAAGTCCTGCTTCACCATATGCATAACGGGCGCAATAACGAGGTTCGTAACTGGTAAGATCGGCTTCCACGCTGACGACGTCCGCCGCGATTCCCGAACGGTATAACGCATCGTAGAACTTATGCGCTTCGTCCACATAACGAAGTCCCATTGATCGGGATTGTAATCGCCGCCGTCATATGATAAAACTGCATGTGATAACCTTATATTATGGCTTATAATGGCTATATCCAATATAAAATAAAAGAGCTTGCATATAAGAATATGGAGGTTTTATAAGATGCACCGAGTAGTTCCCACCTCCCCGGCGGAGTTGCTGCCCCTTCAGCTGGAGACGATTGGAATCAATCCCGACCAAGAGACGATGACAAGGCCAAACGGTTATCCCTATTTCCATTGGCTTCAGACGCTGGAAGGAGAAGGTGAACTGTCGATGAGCGGCCGCACCTGGAAAATGACGGAACGATCAGGCGTTCTTCTCGCGCCGGGGACGCCTCACCGATATGAGGCCAGAGGCGACCGGTGGCGGACGGGCTATATCACCTTTCAAGGAAGCGCGGCCGTAAGTTTCGTGCAATCGCTCGGTTGGAGCATCGCCGAACGCTTTCAATGGGAATCAGGCAATGATCAGATAACCGACCAGCTGGAAAGCTTGCTGGCGTCAGCCGAATCGGGCAGCGATCCGTCGGGATGGCGCTACTCCGCGGATTTGTACCGGTTTCTGACGCTGCTCCGGACCGATGCCCGCACGGACAACCGACCGTCCATGTCGAAACGGCTAGAGCGGATTCAAGGCCTGCTGATCTGGCTCGAAAACGAATTCGCCAACCCGGGAATCGGATTGGCGGAGATGGCTTCGCAGCTCGGCATCGGCAAACGGCAGCTGAACGAAAGATTTCGTGAGCTGTTCGGCCAGACGGCATACGCTTATTTGATCCAACTGCGGCTCCGCAAGGCGAAGGAATGGCTTCCTTCCCGGCCGGATTGGACCGTGCGCCGCATCGGAGAAGCGGTCGGGTTCCGTGACGCGAGTCACTTCGTAGCTACGTTTCGCCAGAAGGAAGGCATAACGCCGGACACGTACCGGAATCTGTACGGTGCGGGGTCTTCTTCGGAACGCCAACCGGATTAACCGCTGCCCTTTCTTAATTACGTAGCATTTTCATGCGTTGGACAGCCCGTGAAGATCGCCCCAAACAAAGTGGATTTGACAGCTATCCTCCTTCGGATCATGTAATTATTCTCTATCTTTTACCAGAAAAATAGCTGACAAAAAAGCCATGCGACTGGAACGTCATCGCTCCAGTCGCATGGCTTTCCTGCTTGCAGGTTACTATTTTATTCCGCTCATCTTAATGCCTTCTACCAAATACTTTTGCGCGACGAAGAACAGGATGAAGGTTGGTATGGCCACAACGACGGCAGCCGCAAGCACGACGTTCCATGGCGTAAAATAACCTCCGCCCACCAAATGCGCGAGCCGCTGCTGAACGACCCACAGGCTCTCGTCCTGTGTAATAATTAACGGCCACATATATGCATTCCAATTCGTCAGGAAGAATCCTATCGTTAGCGGCACAATGATCGGAACAGACAGCGGAAGCGCCAGCCGGAAGAAGGTACCCGACAAGCTGAGTCCCTCCATATAACCCGCTTCTTCCAGCTCCTTGGGGAAATCCATATAAAACTGACGGAACAAGAAAATACCGTAAGCGTTAAAGATAGATGGGATAATAAGGCCGGCATACGAGTTGGCTAGCCCTAAATTTTTCGTAATCAGATAGAGCGGGATCATAATGACGGCAAACGGTACCATGAGCGTGCTTAACATCCAAGCGAACATGATCGCTTTCCCCGGAAAACGAAACCGCGCAAGCGCGTAGCCCGACATCGCATGAAAAATCATTGCAATGACGGTAACGGTACCGGATACGATTAGGGAATTGACGATCGAACGGGGCAGCCCCGAGCCAATCCAAGCTTCTGCGAAGTTGCTGAACTCAAACCCGGTCGGCAATAAATTAAAATCGAATACGTTTGTTTCGGAACGCAATGAGCTGATAACGAGCAAATAAATCGGAAAAATCATAACGAGACCTAATAAAACCGCGACAGACGGCAATAGGATTCGATTGTTTATTCTCAAGTTCTTCACCGCCTATTTCCTCAAAGAGAGGAGCTTTAACTGAATAATGGACAAGCAGAAGATAATCAGGAACAGGACAAAGGCCAGTGCGGAAGCATACCCCATGTTAAGGAGCTCAAAGCCCTGCTTAAAAATATAGAGAACGCTCACTTCCGTTGCATTAGCCGGACCGCCCTTCGTCATGACGACGATCTGATCGAATGCCTGAAAGGAGCCGATCATGGTCACGATAAGGATGAAGGTGCTCGTTTCCGTAAGGAGCGGAAACGTAATAAAGCGAAAGGCCTTCCAGCCCGTAGCGCCGTCGATTTGCGCCGCCTCATAATAATCTCGCGGAATTTCCTTCATGGCGGATAAAAAGATGATCATGTTATAGCCGACGTTGATCCATAATATAACCCCGACAATGCTAAGCATCGCCTGCGAGGTGGAGCCGAGAAACTGCTGCGGCCCTATGCCTAAGAACCCTAACAGATGATTAATGACGCCGTTTCGTGGATCGAGCATGTACATGCCGATAATGGCGGATATGATGGAGGTAATGGCAAACGGCATTAGAAACATCGTTCTCACCGGACCTACGATTCTCCCCTTCAATGCGTTCAGAAGAACGGCTGAGATCAGCGAGAGCATATAGAGAGACGGGACATAAATCACGCTGAACAACAACGTCTTGAGCACGGAGTTCCACCATAAATCATCCTGCAGCAGCGCCTTATAGTTAGCAAAGCCGGAGAACACCTTCGGGCTTAACGCATTCCAGTCGTGTAAGCTGACATAAAAGGCGTATACGATCGGGATAAATACAAAAGTAAGTAAACCCAATGTATTTGGGAGCAAAAAAGCGTACGCCGTGACCCACTCATTCCTCGTCCTGTCACTTATTCGTTTTGGAGTCACTGAACATCCTCCTTCAATCGGAGTGGTGCAGGTGGAGAACCGCAAATCCGGTTCTCCGCCCCCCGCTTCCTTTTCGTTTGGTTAATCAATTATTTATTCGCTGCTTGAATCGCTTCGTTAATTTTGCCGTCTACTTGCTGTGCCGCGCCCGCACCATCATATTTATCGAACATCACGTACTGCATGGCATCACCGACAACATCCAGCACTTCAGAAGGATAACGCGGCTCCGGAATGGCGGAATCGTAAATTTGCTCCGTGAATACTTTGCGCATTCCTTTGCTGTATACTTCTTTCCCCTTCTCGACTACGGATTTACGCGGCGAGTATGCGAATTTAATTTCCGTGCACCATTTAAGCGCGCGTTCCGGATCTCCGGCGAACGCCCACATAATGAATTTAGCCGCTTCATCTACATGCTTGCTTTTGCCGTTGACTGCGAACTTCCAGCCGCCCGCATCCGTTGCTGCCTTGCCGCCTTCCGGGATTGGCAGCGGGGCTACATTAATTGGCACGTCGCCGAACACTTCCTCTGCGCGGTTGATTGCCCAGGTTCCGACGATTTGCATCGCTGCCGTTTTCTTGCCGAGGTGATCGATCTCCCAAGGCCCTTGCTGCAGCTTTGTCGGGGCAATACCCTCTTTGAAGAATCGGCCCCAGAAGTCAAGCGCTTTTGCCGTTTCCGGCGTGTTGAATTTAGATGCCGTTCCGTCCTCGTTCAAAACATTGCCGCCTTGCTGCCATAGGAACGGATACCAGATGAAGTTGAAATAAGGACCTTTATCAGGCGGTAAAATTAAACCTGCCACCTTGTCTGTCGTCAGCTTCTTCGATGCGGCGTACAATTCATCCCATGTTTTCGGAACTTCGACACCCGCGTCCTTCAGCATCTGTTCGTTATAGTAAAGACCGAGAAGCTCAAGCTCGTACGGCAGAGCCAATACTTTGCCGTCGACCGTTACCGCATCCAGCGATGCAGGCAGGAAATCCTCCTTGGCGCCTTCAGGGAAGTACAGTGACAAATCAGCCATCAAACCGGATTTGGAAAATTTCATAAAATCGCCGGGACTGATCATGTAAATGTCCGGGCCTTCGCCGGAAGCAAATCCGGTCGGAAGCTTCGTTGTTGTGTAATCCGTTTGGTTAAAGGTGGAATACTCAATGACGACGTTATCTTGAACCTTGTTGTACTCATCGACCAAGCCTTTGAAGAACTCCTCTTCTTTCTCTGAATGGAAGTCCCAAAATTTCAGCTTGACCTTTTTGCCGACGTCCGCTGTTTGTCCTGAATCGGCAGTGTTATTCCCGCCTGGCTCCCCTCCATTGTTCGAATTCCCGCATGCAACCTGCAGCATGAGCAGCAGCGTCAAAACGGCAAAACCAAGACTTTTCCATCTTTTCCCCATTTGTTTGTAACCCCTTTCAATGAATATAGCCCAAGTGTAATCCACTTGGGCTAGGGCATATAACGGGAAATATTTACGCAGGGTGGACTATTTTCTGACGTCCTCCAGGTACTTCTTGATTCGTGCGTCGGCTTGTTCTTGGATTTGCTGAGCGCTCTCGTCCCCAAACAGCAATTGCTGCAACGAATCGGAAAATATCCGGTTTATTTCTTCCGGAAGCTGCGGCTCCTCCCGCTCTGTACCGAATATTTGATCGGTAAATACCGCTCTTAATCCTTGACGGTAGTCCTCCAGTCCCTCTTGCATGACTGATTTGCGCGGAGAATAAGCAAATTTGGTTTCATTGACCCACTTAAGAGGAATTGCGGGATCTCCGGCTAACGCCCACATAATAAATTTTGCGGCTTCCTCCGCATGTTCACTTTGTTTGCTCGCGGCAAGCTTCCATCCGCCCGCAATCGTCACCGGGTTGCCGCCTTTAGGAACAGGCAGCGGCACAACACCGATCGGCTCATCGGCAAATTCGGTCTCGAGCGTACGGATATTCCACGTACCGCTTACTTGCATCGCCGTCTCACCGCTTGCGATAATGCCGATATCCGTTACCGGCCGAGACGGTCTCATATTTAACAAGCCTTGATTAACCATATCCTTGAAGAACGAGTACATTTCCTTCGAAGCTTGTCCAGGCAAAGCCGACCCCTTTCCGTCTTCCGTCAACAGGTCGCTGCCGGTCTGCCATAGAAACGGCAGCCAGGAAAAGTTTAAATAGACCCCTTCAAAGGTTTCAACGGTCAATCCGCTCACACGGCTCGAGGTGAGTGCCTGCGCCGCTTCCTTCATCTCTTCCCACGTCGAAGGAGGCTGAATGCCTTTCTTTCGAAACATTTCCTTATTGTAAAAAAGTCCGAGCATCTCTGTTTCAATAGGCACCGCATAAATATCACTGCCAAGCGTCACCGATTCCAGCGCCGATGGATAGAAGTCATTTTTCATTTCAGCTGTGAAGGAATCCGTCAGCGGATATAAGATATCCGCCTTCACGAACCGCTCAATCGTAGCTGGAGACACAAAAAAAATGTCCGGCCCCTGTCCCGAAGCGAATGAGGAGAGCAAGCGCGTTCTCGAGAAATAATCATCGCTGGTTACGAATTCAACTTTGATCTTAATATTTTCATGCTCAGCTTCGTATTCTTTGGCAAGCCATTGCCAGAAATCATATTCGCGGGATTGATGAAACGACCATAAACGAAGCTCGATTTTGTTCTTGTTCGGATCTACAGGCGACGATTCGTTGAGCAGCTTGCCGATTGTCGGTCCTTCGGACTCGACATAGTTGCCGCAGGAGGCCAGCAGAAAAACAACCAGAGCACAAAGAAAAAGAGGCGTGGATTTCATACGAGTCCCCATTCGATCAATCCTCCTTGCGATAAAAAAACTGACGGTATTCCGCTGGCGTCACACCCACTGCACGCTTGAACAGCCGGGAAAAATATTTGACGTCTTGATAGCCGACCATCTGGGCGATTTCATATAGCCGCAGTTGAGCGTTCATCATCAACGTTTTGGCTTTGTCGACGCGGAGACGGGTTAAATGTTCAATAAATGTCTCCCCCGTTTCCTGTTTGAAAAAAGTACTGAGATAATTGCTGCTCATCTGCGCATGAACAGCTACATCGTCAAGCGATATGTCCTTCGCATAATTTTTGCGGATGAAATCAACCACCTTCTCGACCGTTCGGTTTTGCTTCTGATGAATGTTCCATTCCATCGACTCGATGACCCGGCTAATCAGCTCCGATAGAAAGCCAACGAATTCCTCCGCCGTAAAATCACGATGAAATAAATCCTGCGGTTGATTGATCTGTTTGAGGATCAATTCATTCAGCTTATGTTCATAGACGACGCGGAAGACGGACGACAACAGCTGTAAGCAGAAACGGCGGAATTGCCGAAAGGGAATGCTGTCTTCCTTTATCCGTCCCACAAAAACAGCCACACCATCCAGCGCTTTCTCACGCTCACCTGACCTAACCGATCTAACGATAGCTTCGTCAATCTCGGTAGGATATCCAAGGTCTCGGCGGTTCAACAAGGTCACATCCTCGTATGCGCTGACGATACCGTCGCCGTATATCCATTTGTTCTGCAGCGCTTCCTTTGCCTGCCGAAAGCCGGTCGGCAGCTCAGAGAAATCGTCCAGCATTGCGCTGACGCCAATCGAAATCGAAATTTTTACCCATTTGCGCACTTCTTCCATCAAGCGCTTGGATTGTTCCAGCGTGCATAGGCCATCGGTGATCAAATAATAAAGCTGCGGTCCGTTCGCGAATAAGAAGGTTGAGCTTTCGGCCCCAAGCTCCGGCAGCATCTCATGAACGACATTGCGGACCGCAAACAGAACAAGCTGTCTGTCTCCCCATTGATCGTCCATAATCAGATCGTCGTAACGGTCGATCTCAAGAGCCACGAGCTGATAGCTTGACACTTGTTTCGGTAATTGCTGGCGCAGTTTTTCCATATACTCCTGCGCTTCCCCAGCTTCTGATGACAGCCACTCTTTCCACCATTTCGAGTAATTAACCGGACTTGGCAATATAGTGGCCACTGGCCCTTGCACTTGCTTGTGCGCCTTCACCCGCAGTAATACACTTTTTATTTCTGCCGGTTTGACCGGCTTGAGCAAATAATCGAATGCGCCGAATTTCACAGCGGTTTGCGCGTATTCAAAATAGCCGTAACCCGATAAAATAACGACATGCACCGGATATTCCTTCAATGCGCTGAGCAAATCAAGCCCGTTCATAAGCGGCATACGGATATCGGTAATGACCAAATCGGGCATTTCTTTCCTTACGAGCTCAATCGCCTCAATACCGTTGCTGGCAGAACCAGCTACAGTCCAATCGGGCTCCAGCTGCGGTATGAGTGACTGCAATCCCCTTCGCACCCTGGGCTCGTCATCGACTACAATTACTTTATACATGGTTTCCTCCTGTGACCGTCATTCTTGTCCGCTGTTTTCGTGCTCGATTGGATCACGAGGAAGAATAATCGTGACAACGGTGCCTTTTCCCCATTCCGACCGCATGGTAACGCCGTACATGGAGCCATACTCCAGCTTCAGGCGGTCGTCCAAATTATAAATGCCAATGCCGTGCGTTCGGCGAAGCATAATGTTTTGGAGCTCGTCCTCTTTTATTCCGCTCCCGTTATCCACCAGTTGAGCCCGGATGCCGCCTGTCTTAAGGTCCGGCAAAACAGTGACGGTTATCAAGCCGCCCGATTCGATATTTTCCATCCCGTGTAAAATAGAGTTTTCCAAATACGGCTGCAAAAACAGCCTCGGGACCTTCTGCCGAAGCAGCGCCTGATCGACTTGGAAAATAATATCGAACCGGTCCTCAAATCTCATCTTTTGCAAATAAGCGTAATTTTTTGCCCATTTCATTTCTTCTTCGAGTGCAATGCATGGCTCACCCGGGCGGATCGCATAACGCATAATGTCGCTGAGCGCCGCGATCATCGAGCTAATATCATGCTGCTGCCGTTCAATCGCCATCCAATTGATCGTATCAAGCGAGTTATAAACGAAATGCGGATTAATTTGTGCCTGAAGCGCACGCACCTCCGCCTCCTTTTCTTTCTCGGAAACGACCCGAACCTCATGGATCAACTCATTAATCCTTCTTCTCATACTGTTAAAAGCCGCATTCAGAAGACCGATCTCATCCTCGGAGGCGACAGGCAGCTGAAAGTCGACATTTTCCTTATGGATTTGTTTCATGGCAACCGCCATCTGCCTAATCGGTTTCGTAATGAACCTGGACACCCATAACGCAAGCAATATAAACGATGCGCCAAAGGCCAAGATGGTCACAATTAAAAATCGCCGAAGCTCCTTGGATTGCTCAGCTAAATCGGTATTAGGAATGAGCGATACATAATACCAGTCATTGTAAGCTGATTGAATGTAGCTCATCTGATATAGATGCCCGTTCATTTTAACCGTTGTGAACGACTGCTTTCCCGTGAGCAGCTCTTCATAAAAAGGGATTTCCTTCAGCGTCTCTTGATACGCTTCGGAATTCCGATGCCAGATGACATGCCCTTCGCCGTCGGCTATGAGCAGAGTTCCGCCAGGGCTTACCCGCACCTGATCCACCAAACGGTCCAATGCCGTAATTTTTACGTTGATATAGATGGAACCGAGCGTCTGCATGACATCGGCTACGTTCTTCACCTGCATCCCAACCGAGAAATAATGGGAAGGCTCAAAGGTATACCGATTGACAGGCAGCTCGTAAGTCGGCATCCATACCGCTCTTCCGCCGGCATCATGCACTGCTTGCTGCCACTGAGGGTGCTTGCGGAATTGCTCCTCGTAATATTGCGATCCTTTGAAATCAGCAAAAAACAGCTTTTCGCCGCTAAATAAGTATATAGAGTCGAGGTCATCCTTCCCCCGAAGGAAATTCCTCAAAAAACGGTTAATCGATTCGGCAGACAGCTGAGCCTCTCCACCGTCTGCTTGCCGATTGATATGGCTTAACTGCAAAATGACATTTTCGTTTTCATATATTGATTTCAATTGTGCTTCATATTCATTCAACAGCCGATCGACATTTTGGTTGACCAAATGAAGCAGCTGATTCGTTTCCTTGTCCGTACGATCAGCAACGAATTGATTCGAGCTTTGATAAAATAAATAGCCAAACAAGGTAAGCGGAATAAAAATAGACAAAACGAGAAGCAGCGTTATTTTTTTTTGCAGGTTCATATGTCTAATCAGCTTCTGCTTCAGCATCTTGTGTGATCTCTCCGCTTCTATAAATTCGAGTCGTTAACGAACCGTTTGCTCGATTGCCTGACGACCAGCTTTGGCATAATTTTCACTGCTCTCTCGGAGATGTCCCTTCCGTGCAGCCTATTCATTAAAATGCTTGCGGCCTGCTTACCGATTTCCTCCTGCATAAGGGAAACGGAAGTAAGCTTTGGGTGAACCCGTGATGAGATATCGAGATTATCCATTCCTACAACAGCCATATCTAGCGGGATCGACAACCCCGCCTCCTCGCATGCATGCATCACGCCGATTGCCATCAAGTCGTTAGCGGCCACGATTGCCTGCGGACGATTGTCCAGCAATAGAAGCTGCTTTGCAGACTCATAACCGCCGGCTTCCGTATAATCGGACTCCATGACCAGTTCGTCCGCATACGGCAAGCCGCCCTCAAGCAAAGCTTCACGGTAACCGCTGTATCTCTGATGCCCGGTTTGCTCGCTCAAGCTCCCGCCTATAAAGCCGATCCTCTCTATTCCTTGCTTGATCAGATGCCCTGTTCCCTGCTTCGATCCCTCGAACGTGTCTACGTATACGTAATCAAAGCGGTCTCCCCCTTCGGGCGATTCGTATTGATTGGTTAGGACCACCGGGGAGGACAGCTCGTTTATCGCCTGAATATTTTCCTCGCAAAAATGGAAGGAAACCATGATCATACCGTCCGCTACTCTTTCCTTTACGTTCTGAATCGCTTTCAGCTCTTCCGACAGTCGGTGCTTTGTATAAAACAGGATCAGCAGGTATCCATGCTCCTCCGCTACCTGGTTGATTCCGTTAATCATATCAAAGTAAAAGGGATTGCATATATCCGGGACGGCAAATATGATTTTATTCGTTTTTCGGGTTTTCAGCATTTTAGCGGCATGATCGGGCGCATAATTTAATGCTTTCGCTGCCTCCATAATTTTCGCTTTTGTTCTAACGCCGCAATAGCCTTTCCCTGAAAGCGCTCTCGAAACCGTTGAAGCCGACAACCCGACCTGCTCTGCGATTTGATAAATCGTGTTTTTATTCATATAAGCCTCCCTCCTCCATGCATGCTGTGCCGCTTCTGTTCTGCAATCGATTTCACATTTCACATTAGCATGTTTTTTTTCTGTCATCAATAAAAATCCCCATCCGTTTTTCAATAAACAGCGGATGGGGAGCGAGCTTTCCTAATTCAATATGGCCACATCGGAAATAGACTGCAGATCATTCAGCGAATTCGCGATAAATACCTTTAGTATGTACCCGGAATTGTTGCCGGGCATTTTAAAGCCTCCGATAAATGTCTCCTCTGCGCCCGAGACAAGTGATTTCGTTACACCGGATACATTTTCGACCTCGCCTTTTTTATTATACAAGGCTGCAACGAGCGTAATGGTCTTCGCTGCTCCCGTATTGTTTCTCACATTCGCGCTTGCTGTAACAAAGCCTTTTTTCGGAAGCTTCCTGATCACTTTTCCATCCGCGTCCTTGAAGGATACCCCGCTTACGCTATATTCAGCGCCTGTAACCTTCACTGTTCTTATGACAGGGACGGCTGCATTGCCGTCAGAGTCCGACACTTTATAGGATAAAGGATAGGTTCCGATGATTGATTGATCGACACTTCCTTCTACGACAATTTTGTGTGATAAATCGCCGTCTTTGCTATCGACAGCCGAAGCGCCCTCATCGGTAAACGCGCCGCCCAGCGGCACTTCAACCGCTGCGCCGCCGAGCAGGGTAATCACAGGAGGCGCCGTATCTACAGGCAACAGCGAATAATCGTCAGCCTGAATCCAGGTGTCGCCGTTCGTATGCATGCCCGTAAATATTTTCACCTGCGTATTGCTGCCGGAATTGAAGCGTACCGATAATTTGGAATAATTATCAAATCGTTCGAATTTCGTTTCCTTCAAAATGCCGCCTGCGGAATCCCTTACGCCGAAATAGCCGGCATTATTGTTTTGTGAGGTCTTAACGAAGCCGGTAAGCAGATATTCCGTATTCGCTTCGACGTCTACTACTTGCGCAATCGCGTTCCAGCCGGCCGAATTTCTCAGCCATACGTTGTTGCTTCCCGCTCTCGACAACGTCGCACGATCTATTCCGCCTTTACCTTCTTCAAGTGTCCACGGGGCGGAAATCGTTCCCGAGGCTTGCTTCTCGAAGGAAGGGTCTGCAATAAGATTATGATCCGGTGTACCAACGTCCAGCTTGGCATGCATCAGGAACACATTATACGGACCCCACTCCGACATCAGCATATACAAATCCTGGCCGTCGTTCGTCCAAGGATGGATAAACCCTCCGTACAATCCCGGGTATTCCGCACCTGTTACAATTTCGGTCTCGTCAGACCAGCCTTCCGTCAAACTGGATGAACTCCGCATGACGATAGCATACTGATTCTCATTCAAATAAGTCATGATCCACTTATCGTAATAGGAATTATACACAACGGATAATTCACTGACCGGGGCGTCCACGACCGCTACTGCCGCTGCTTCGTTATTTTTTGACCAGCCCGTGCCGTTCCAATATTCGTATTGCTCCTTCAGAAGCATGTCTTGGTCAGCCGCTCTTGCCAAGTAAGCGCTGTCGAATCTGCCGGCAGGCGTTCCGAACATATAGACATAGCCGTCGTCCTTCACGTAAGCAGCCTGGGCGAATTTGCTCGTGGCACCCCATTTCGCGCCGGACTTCGTCCAATTTTGCCCCTCGTCGTCGGAATAAGCGATTTCGGAGAAGTTCGTATTCCAGCGCCCGTTTGCTCCCCAATTTTTAATCTGCATATAATGGATATAATGCCTTGTACCGACCGTTACTCCCGCAGTGGGGATCGCGGTGAAATCGCCGCTTCCGGACGTATTGTGGGCGGAGCTGATGATCTCTTTGGAGTAGCCGGCTTTATTCTCATTCATAATCATCGAAGAGAAGGTCAGGCCGTCCGAGAGCTCGGCATCCTCCGAAATCGCGAGCAAATTGCTTCTCCAGCCCGCGCCGTTTCCGCCGCCTCCGAAGCCGCCCCAACCGTCGTCATAGGAATCGCCGAATGCGACCATTACTTTTTTGCTGCCATTGTCCGAAGTCGCATCCCACATGATGCCTAGATCAGTTGCCGTCAGGGCGTAGTGCGTATGAGTCTCATTCGGATTCGGAACGGTTTCTCCCTCGCGCGACGCGCCAGTTACTCTGGAAATCTTCATCGCTTTGCTTGCCGTCAGTTCAAAGGCAGCCGTATCCTTCGGCGCAGGAAGACCGTCGGCGAAAGAGGGCATTGCTATCGTAAGCATAAACGTCGTTGCAAGCATGGTGGAACCGATCGCCTTCAAAGTGATTCGTTTCATTTATGATTCCTCCTTGTCTGTCTGAATGACCAATACCCCGTAGCCTTCTAGAGTGATTTCTCCCGAAATCGTCTTTCCCGATATCGCATCCACACCCGGCTGCCAAGCGATATATTGCCTGTTCCGACTCCGCCAAGCAGAAAAGCCGCTTCCTTTGCTTCTCCGGGATAAGTGCGCTGCGTGTTATCGACATGCAGCTGCTCTTTCGTGTACATCATAGAAAGCTCCTTTCCCTTTAAAGCTTGATCTGCACTTTCAACAGCTCGGGATCCTTTGGCTTCGCAAGAAATTCGGCTGTTTCTTCTAATGAAATAACTTTAGACACGAGAGGCTCCAGCTGGATTCTCCCCTCCTTCACCCATTCGAACGCGGGCAGGAACGTATAATTGATAGCCATCGAGCCTAAAATCGTCCAATCCTTATGATAAAGATCGAAAGGATTGATGCGGATCTGCGCATCCTTCGGCGTCACGCCGAACTGCAAATAAGTCGCCGTCTTGCCCAAATAGGAGAAGGCATCCTCAATAACGGCCGGAATGCCGGTCGCGTCAACGACGACGTCGAACTTCACACCGGCAAGACGGGATTTATCCCGCACGTTGACCGTTTCCGTAGCGCCAAGCGACCTTGCGAGCGCAAGCTTGGTCTCCGATACGTCGACGACCGTAAGCCGCGATGCGCCGGACCGGGATAAAGTCTGCACAAGCTGCTGGCCCATCGCTCCCGCTCCAAGCAGCAGCACGGAATCACCGGCTTTTAGCCGAAGCCTATTCATCGCATGCACCACGCAGGCGATCGGCTCGATGAACGCTGCTGTTTCAAAGGACATCGAGTCCGGTATGCGGATAACATTGCGCGCCGGTACGGCCACGAACTCCGCCATGCTACCGTTTACGGTATTGCCAAGAGCTCCCCAATTCTCACATTGGTTGCCCCGGTTCGTGAGGCAATAGACGCAGCGCCCGCAGAACAGGGAAGGATCGGCGGTTACCCGCTCGCCGATCCGAAAGCCCTCCACTCCCTCACCGCATTCATGGATTGTCCCCGAGAACTCATGGCCTGGAATAATCGGATAAGGGGAAAGAAACTCCCCTTCGAAGATATGAAAGTCGGTCCCGCAAATGCCGACCCTCTCCACGCGAATGACAACCTCGTCCCTTCCGGGGGACGGGTAAGGAACCTCCTGTACAGTAGCATGTTGCGGTTTATCAATTACAAGCGCTTTCATGATTGTCACCTCTTAACGTCAATTTTTGGTCAGGCTGAACGTGTCGGCTTGTATCCAGGTGTCGCCGTTGTTCGCCCACATTCCCGCATAGATTTCCACGCTGTGCGCGTTGCCGGAGTTAAACTGTACGGTGTGCTGCGTATAGCCCGGCAAGCTGCCGAACGGCGTCTCATTCAGGACTGCGCCTCCATTTATTAGTCTCGCGCCGAAATAACCGTCGTTATTGTTTGCAGATGTGCGGATCCACGCAGACAGCGTATAATGCGTATTTCTCTCGACGAACACTTCCTGCTTCATCGCGTTCCAGCCGGTTCCGTATCTCGCGAACGCATTGTTGAGGCCCGTATGGGCGAATCCCGCATTCCGGTCAATGCCTCCGTTGCCGTTCAAATACCAGGGAGAACTGACCGTAGACGCAGGCTGCGATTCGAAGCCGGCGTGCCCGACAAGGTTCGCTTCTCTGACCAGGCTTACATCGTCTACCTGAACCCAAGTTTCCCCGTTTGCCCACATGCCCGCGTACAGCTCTACAAAATGATTCGCCCCGGAGTTGAATTGCACCGTTAGCTCGGTATAGTTCGCGTAGGAATCAAACGGAACCTCACCGAGAACAATGCCGTCATTAGGCACACGCGCTCCGAAATACCCGTCGTTGTTATTGCCCGATGTTCTGACCCATCCCTTTAAGGTGTAGTTCGTGAACGGCTGAACGACGACACGCTGCTTAATCGCATTCCAGCCGGTGCCGTTTCGAACGTAGCCATTATCCTCTCCCGTGCGGGCTTGACCTAAGTCTCGATCGATTCCCCCTTCACCGACCACATGCCACGGCGCCATGACAGGTGTCTGCGTCTGCGTTTCGAAGCCGGGATCAGTCACGATATTGTCGCCGAACATGTCGGCCGTCAACGTCGCTTTCATAAGATGCGTATTATAATCCGGGTACCATGTCGACATGATGAAATAAAGCGTGTCGCTGTTGTTAGACAAGGGGTGCATAAAGGCGTTATATTGCCCTAATCCCGTGAAGCCGCCCGGAACCAATGTTTTTTCTCCGCTCCATGGCCCGACAGGAGTCGGCGCATCCCGCATGACGATAGCTTGGCGATGCTCGTTCAGGTAAGTCATAATATAACGTTTGAAATGGGAGTTGTAAGCGACGGACAACTCTCCGGCTACGCCGTTCGCTACCGCATTAGCGGACGATTGGCTCGTTGACCAGCCGTTGCCGTCCCAGTAACGGTAAGCGTTAATATCGAGCAGGCTGTTCTCGGGCACGCGGGCCAGATATACGTCTCCGAAACGTCCGTTCGGCGTCGTGTACATGTAGACGAAGCCGCTGTCCTTGACCATAGCCGCCATTTGGAATTTGTTATCCCAAGCCGTTGTATTATTGTACCATCTGGCCGTCGCATGCTTCGTCCAAGTCGCGCCATTGTTGTCTGAGTAAGCGATGCCGGAATAATTGGTATACCAGACCCCTGCATCCCCCCAATGATTGACGGACATATAGTGGATATAATGGCGATTGCCCACGGTGACTCCCGCGGTCGGAATAACAGTCTGTTCATCGAAATTGATTTTTTTGGAAGGTAAAATTTCTTTGGCATGCCCCGGCGTATCCTGAATCATCGTGTCAAAGGACAAGCCGTCGGACAGATTCGTATCGGATGAAATGGCAAGCGTATTGCTGCGCCAGTCGTTAGGACCAAAGCCGTTCGTATCGCCGAAGAGGACGAAATATTGTCCGTCCCCTTTATCCCAGACGATACCCAGATCCGTCCCGGTAATTTGGTAATTCACATCCGTCTGATTCGGATTAGGCATCGTCTCTCCTTCCGGCTTTACCCCTGTTACGCGAGCGATCATCTCAAGGCCCGTCGGTGTGACCGCCTCTGCCGTTGCAATGAGCAGGGAGCAAAACGCCATTTGGAATACCAATAACGACAATAACAATTTTCTTCTCATTTTCCTTGCACCATCCTACTTCACATGATTTTGGTTCATGTCAGCCTGACCGGATGCTTTCCTTGCAAGACGTTAAGCTTTTGCAGCATATTAATGAATTTCAAGCAGGACGACACTTCTAGCCGGAATATCCAGCTCGAAGGAGCCGTCTTCCTGAGGCGTAGGTACAGTGTTTTCCCTGCTAGCCCCGCCTGTATGCAGAACATACCGGAACGAAGAGCCCGCAAGCCCGTAACGAGTCGGCTCGGCAGCAGCTTTCACCCGGCGGTTTTCGCTGCTTACGTTAGCAAAGAACAAGCCTACGCTTTCCTCTTTGTAACGCCAAGCGGAGTGGACGATCGCATCGACCTCCAACTCGCCGGCATCGTTGTATTCCTTTGTTTCCTTACCGTGATTGTAGTGGAACCAATCCACGCTAATGCGACCGCGCTCAAAGTGAAGCGGAGGCAGCATCATGCCGTAGGCCAAATATTTGTTGGCTGCCCCCGTGCGCAGATCAGCGAACTGAGCCAAGTAATCGGCGCGATCGGCGGAGAAGGCATAGCCTCTCGGCTCGAACGGATAGTAGTGCTCCTCTGGCGCATTTTCACGCCCTTCCAGCGCTTCCATCGGACTGTATTCATAGTTCAGCTCATACAACCCGCCCCATAAATACGTACGCGCAACCGTAAAATAGTAAAGCGAGCCGATTTCCTCGACCAGCTTGCCCCATCCGTCCAAACGCACGGCACCGTATTCGTGGTATACGTAAGCGAACATCGGGATAAGCTCCGCTTCGCCGGTTTTGAGCAAATCGCGCAGCGGGTAACCTTCGAGCGGCGCTGCCGGCTGTCCGCCCGCGCGTGCCTGGTAATAATCGAGCACATCCAAAAACGTCTCGTTCATCATCTCCGTGCCCATTGGCACATAGCGCCCGGCCGCTTCAATCATCGCCGCTTTCGTCCGGATATAATTTTGCCGGTACGCTTCATTGATCGCCCTGCCGGCACCAACCGGATGCCCGTGCGAATCGTCCAAACATATTTTCATAATGTTATTGGCAGATATGTCGTAGTAGATTGAATCTACATCATCATTTCGCTGAAGCGTCGTATCACGGTCTACATGAAAATGCCGCGTATATTCGGCTGCCGGACAAATAAACGGGAAACGGTAGGCATCGATTGATTTCAGCTTCTCTTTCTCCGGAAACTTTTGCGCTGCTTCCTTCCCGCGTTCTCCGTCGGCTCCTTCCATATGGAACAGGTAATCGAACTCGAATGGAGCATATTTATCGCCATAGCTTTTCATCGTCTCGATATTTTCCCGGTTGAAGCGTGTCGGGAACCAGTCGTCAAGCCCGCCAGGGAAGCCCTTGTAGAACGTTTGCGGGGCGTTCGACCAGTCCGGCCCGAGAATGTGGAACATCGGCGTACGGATATGCTCATGGTATTTGCGCAGCCACTCCGTTCGATCGGAGCCGGCGTTAATGCCGAAGGTGGCGGCTCCCATCGTCTCATGCAGCCACTTGCAGCTGTCCGCCTCCTTCCGATCGATACTCTTACCCTTTGAACACCAGCTTTGCTGCTCCGCCCATGCCTTGTAAAGATCGGCAGCCTCGTACCAGTCGCGTCCTTCGAGCGGCTTCACGACGATCGGATATTCGGCGCGAATACCTTTGCCTGCACCCATATCCTCGCAGCCGTGAATAAAGGACGCTTCGAGCAGCCCGCTGCCGTTCTTGTAGAAATTCAGCCATTTGGCATAACCTTCTCCGTCCAGCGCAGCAAAATAGAGACCGCCCTCGTTCAAGCCGTAATAGGTGAAGAACTGCATCGAAGCGCCGGAGAAGCTCTCCGGATAAGGCATAAACCGCAAGCCCCCGCCGTCCTTCTCGAAATGCTTCAAAGGATTGCGTACTTTGAACCCCGTCGCAAAGCTGTGCGCTGCGTAATCATTTTCACCTCCCTCCGTGATGGCGCCAAGACCGCCGATAATCGGGTATTCCATGCTGACGATGCGTTCGTTTGTTTCATTCATCACCTCGCAGCGGAATTCAATCTCATCGTTTCCGCCCGAAATGCGGATTACCGCTTTTACCGTTAGGCCCTCCGATACTCGCCATATCAGGCGCGCCTCTTGCTTCCCGCTTGCCTGCTGCTCCTCAAACGAAAATTGAACGAAAGCGCTCGATATTCCGCCGTCGGTTTCGAGCCGGAACGGCTCTCCCGCGCCCCCGGAAGCGACGTATTCCTTGCTGCTGCGTTTGTCCAAAATACTTTGGATCGTTCCGTCCGTCTCGCTAATGCCGATACGAATACGGTCATTCGCCAGTTCTACCATGTAGAGACGCCTCCCGTTACTTTAACCCCGAAATTTTTATGCCTTTAATAATGTATTTTTGGAAAATAAGGAACAAGATGATCGTCGGAATCGCCGCAAGCGTAGATCCGGCCATTAGCAGCCCCATCTCCGTCGAACGCTCGGAACGGAATGTGTTCAAGAACTGCATGATTTGGAACAAATCAGGATTCGTAATCGTCATCGTCGGCCATACGAAGGAGTTCCAATAGCCGAGATAGGAACCGATCCCTACGATAACGAATACCGGATAGGACATTGGAAAGAAGATGCTTGTAAAAATTGTCCACCGGTTAGCGCCATCGATAAGCGCAGCTTCCTCGAGCGCCAGCGGAATGTTTAAATAAAACTGGCGGATAAAGAACATATGCCCTGCGGAGGCCACGCCAGGCAAAATAAGAACGGCCATCGTGTCCAGCATCTTCATCTCGGTCACTACGATAAAGGAAGTAAGGAGGATGGCCATGCCGGGTATGAACATCGTACAAATGACGAACACCCATAATGTGCGCTTAAAGCGGAATTCGAGCCTGGCGAAAACATAAGCCGCCATTGAATTAATAATTAGGCTTAACGCGGCAAAGAAAACCGCGCCGGTGAAGGTAACACCCATTGATTTAAGAAACATCGGATCTGACAAAATGGCGCTGTAATTTGAAAAAAGCCATTTTTCCGGAAAAAAACGGAAGGGCGACGACAGCACCTCGGTTTTGGCCTTGAAGCCGGCGATCACCATCCATACGAGCGGAAACAATGCCACAATCGCTATCAGGATGCCGATGACATACATGATCGTTTTTAAGGTTTGCTCCTGTAATTTCATCGCGTTCTCTCCTCCATTCGCCTGTTCGTTTAACCGTCAACCGCTTTTTCCGAATTGAGCACTTTGAAAATGATAGCCGATATGCTGCCAAGCACAACAAACAAAAGAAGTGCCGAAGCGATCGAGTGGCCGACAAGGACGTCATTCCGGAAATGGTTGAAGATGTACAAATTCGGCGTCGTCGTTTCATCAAGCGGTCCCCCGCCTGTCATGACCAGCGACAGCTCGAACTGCTGAATGGCACCCGTAAAGCCGGTAATTAGCAAGAACAATACGACGTTTTTAAGCAAAGGAATCGTAATATGGATCATCTTTGTCCATGAACCGGCTCCCTCGAGATTCGCAGCCTCATAATAGCTTTCGGGAATATCAAGTAAGCCGGCGAGCATAATCAGCGTCGTAATCCCGAAACCAAGCCATATCGCAGGCAGCGCCATGCTTCCGAGCGCCGTCTTCACATCGGCAAGCCAAGCCTGATTTTCCACGCCGAACAGATTAACGATAACGTTGGCAAGACCCGCATTGTAATCGAAAATAAACACGAAAATAATCGACGCGACAATACCCGAAATAATGGTCGGAATATATATCGATGTCTTTACGAATCCGGAAAGCTTCGTACCCATCGAACGAATGACATGCGCGAACAGAAACGCGAGAATCATTTGAGCAGGAACAACAAACAAAGCAAATTTCAAGCCGGTAACGATTGCTTTCATAAACAGCGGATCGCTAAGCACATTACTGAAATTTTTCCAGCCGACAAACTGGGATTCCTGATAAAAGCTCCAGTCGTAGAAACTGACATAGAGAGCGTAAACAAACGGGATGACGACAAAAATAGTCAGCAGCACCACGATAGGAATAAGCATGGTATAAGCGGTCATATTGTCGAGCCGTGTTTTATTCTTCTTCATTCGCATTCACCACCGTCGTGTAAAAGTACGGGGATCAGCCATCCGGGAGCGTCTGCTCCCGGACGTTTCCCCCCGGCTGCTTGTTATTTCGGATTCGTACCCGCCAAGCTCGATTTCGCGATGTAATCGTTAATCGTTTTTTCCGCTTTCTGAAGCGCTTTGTCTACGTCTTCACCCTTCATAGCGGACTCGATTGCCGTTGAGAATGCGATACTAATATCCCATGGATAGTTTGGTTCCGCTTTTGCATACGGAATAACCTTCTCGGCGATCAGCTTGCGCCATTCGTCAGCCGATGCTGCCGGATCTTGATTCATTGCTTCATCTACCGATTTCCGGGGCGAGAATTTGGAGAATTGGCTTGTTTTGAAGAAGTCAATCATAATCGCCGGGTCTCCTGCCAGCAGCCACTCAATGTACTTGGCAGCAGCTTCCGGCTTCTTCGATTTCCCGTCTACGACGAGCGTCCAGCCGCCGAGAGTCGATGTCGGCTTGGTTTGGTCTCCGTCGATGGAAGGCATCGGCGCTACGCCGATTTTGTCCAGCATGTTTTTGTAATCGTTGCGGAACAAGCCCATCGCCCAAGAACCGCTTATTGTCATTGCCAGCTTGCCTTGACCGAATGGAGCCGCATCAGCATAAGCGGAAAGCTGCTGCTTCGGTATAATGCCTTCTTGATAAAGCGTTTTATAGTAGTTAAGCAGTGCTTTATAGCCATCGTGCATCACGTCTGCTTTGGACCAGTCTTCCGTAATCGGAAGATGTCCCGTTGCGTTGTATTGCAAGCCCCAGCTCGACCATCCTAGATCAGGAGCCGTCTGCGCCGTGGAAAGGCCAAAAATTCCTTTTTGGGTCAGCTTCTTGCCGTATTCGATCAGCTCCGCCCATGTAACCGGCGGCTTCGCAGGATCAAGTCCAGCCGCTTCGAACAAGTCCTTGCGGTAGTACAATACAGCGGAAGGCTCTACAAGCTTCGGATAAGCATAGTATTGATCGCCAACCGTAACGAATTCTTTGACATTATCGTACAAATCCTCGAACACAGCCGGATCCATCAAGTCGTTAAGCGGCTTGATTTCGCCGTTCTTGGCAGCCGGAGCAATACCCGAGTAGCTCTTCGTCATGATATCCGGCGCTTTACCTGCTGCTTGCGCCGCTTTCAGCTTCTGCGCCCACGCGTCGCCAGGAACGATTGTCAGCTTAATCTGAATATCCTCATGCGTTTTGTTGAACTCATCGGTCCATTTCTTGAACCAGGCATCCGTCGTGTCTTCAAACTTATTCGCCCAAAATTCAACCGTTACTTTCTCGGCCGGTTTTTCGTCCGTTTTCCCGTTGTTCGCCGTTTCATTTGTGCTGCCTTGATTGCCTTGATTGCCTGTATTGCCCTCATTGCCTGCGTTTGTGCCGGAATTGCCGCAGCCGGACAATACGAAGGTCAGCATGAGAATCGCCGCTAGAATGCCCGTCAAAACCTTTCCACGATAAGCCTGCATGTGTGAATCCTCCCTTTTTTTAAAAAAGACTGTTTATTTAAACGCCTAAGCGTTTAAACCGGAATCAACTGGCATACTACTTTTTGAAGCGCTTTCATTTATTTAGCGTCGCTTTAAACCAGAACACGTTATAAGGCTCCCATAGCGATAAAGTGAAATAAATGGTCCGGCCTTCATCTTCCATATATCGAGGATTCATATAAGGACCGTATAGGCCCGGATATTCCGTTGATGAAACCAGCAGCGTCGTTTCGCTCCATGGTCCCCAAGGCGTCAAGCCTTCGCGCATAACCACGCCTTGGCCTTCCTTCAGATAGGTCATGATCCAGCTTTCGAGATACGGATTCCAAATCACGGACAGCTCTCCTGCCTTATCGTCCACAACAAGCTCTGCATCGGCGATCGATTTGCTCCAGATTGGCTCGCCCTTATTATCGGTACCGGCAAAATAGTCATACGCGTTTAGATCTTCGATCAAGGCCTCGTTAACTTTCATCAGCTTCACGCCACCGAACCGGCCCGAGGGAATACACCAAAAGTAAATGTCCGAACCGTCCTCGCCGTTCGGCACTTTATAAGGACTAACCTGAATGAAGTGGCTGTCTCCCGGCCATTTCACCTCGTCCATAAGCGTCCAATTTTCCCCGTCGTCACTTGACTTCGCCAGGCTGCTGTAATTGACATCCCATTGCCCGGGATCTCCCCAATGGTTGACCGACATGTAGTACAAATACAGGCTGTCGTTCGCAGATACGCCGTGGGTTGGAATTTTCGTCATTTCATCGAAATCGATTTTTTTGGAAGGCAGCAGCTCTTTCGCGAGTCCGATGTCATCCGTTATCATACCGTCGAACATGATGCCGTCCGACGGGTCGATATCGGTAGAATAAGCCAACGTATTGGACCGCCAAAAGCTGCCTCCGGCGCCGGTCGAACCGTCCTCACGGTCACCGAAGGTATCACCGAAGACGAAATAGCTTCTGTCGCCTGCTTGAAACATCGAACCAAGATCCGTGCCCGATACCGCATAGCGGTCTGTCCCGTTCATCGAATCTTTTCCCGTTAATTGCGCAACCTGTTGCAAGCCGGTTACGCTTTGCAACTGAAACGTTTTCCCGCTTCCGTCCAGCATCTGATCCGCGTTCTGATCATTGCCGGCTTGGCAGGCCGATAGCAGCAAGCAGAGGATTAGCAAAGTGCCCGTCATCGTTTTACGCAGCTTCATCATCTCCTTTAAGAGGCGCAGCCGAAGCGCGTTTACGGATTAGCGTGCTTGAATATTTCTTTCAGGCTTTGGTCATTAAAAGGTTTGGTGTCCGCCAGCGGAAGACGTCCCGTTACCTTCCGCAGCGGCTTGAACGATTGGTGAGGCTCCGATTGATACCAATAAGCCGTCGAAGAAACATCGTCGCTGCGATGATTGTTATGCCCGTGCTCGATGGTCACTTTAATGCTTTGGTCGAACATAATCGGATCAAGAATATGGTATCGGTAGGTAGATATTTTGCCGCTCCAGTTCGGTCCTCCGCCAAGGATGATTCCGTGATACGGCGTGCATACTTCCTGCTGCGGACACCATGCCGTGTTGAAATAGTCTTCCATCCCCGTACCGTGCAGCGTCGGCGGCCACGGCTCTCCGTCGATGAAGATCATGTCATCACCTTCGCCGTACCAGTTCCACTCTCTTGTTTCCCGCAGGTTATGAATATTGAAATTTACGCCAACGTAATGCCCTTTGCCCTTCGCTTCAAGAATGACGTAGTTGCCGTCACCCGTCGTATTTTTGCCGCCGAATTCGAAGTAAGCGTTATCTACGCTCGTATCGTCAATTCCATCCGTAGGGCATTCTCGGTTCCACTGGGCATGGAAGCGCAGCTCGTTTTCAGGCAGCTTGTCGTAAGCTTCATAATCGATATAGAAGTAAAACTTGATCGGATGATCCGCTTCGCTCTCGATTTCAATTCTGGCATCGATTGCATACGGCATACGGAAAAAGCTGTTGAGCGCTTTGCCGTCTTCGGGACTCATCATGAGACAAGCCGACTCGTAGTTTTTGGTTATCCCGTGCCCGAGTCCGAAGAAATCGCCGATCGGCGCTTCCACGCTTGGCTCGGTCTCCCCGTCCCAGTACATGCGAAGCACGATCTTTCTTGGCAGCAGCGCCTCTTCCTGCGGGCCGTCCGTCGCCATGGTCATCCAAATGTGGGTAATGGCCCCCGCTCCTTGGATTTGGCAAATGTCTGTTTTGTCACCTGGATTGATCGTATAGTAGTCTTTGTTGCCGCCCGTACGGTCATAACTGGATTCTCTTTTCCGTTTTCCCTGTCTCATCTGGCTAAGCGATTGAATCGATTGTTGGATTTCCATTGATGTACCACCTTTTCTGCGATGAATTGTGAGATCGATTGCACATTTTGCATGATAAAACGCTGAAAGCTTAGATGGAGCTGCGTTTCATAGTCTTCAGCAACTTCATAACGTCGTTTCCGCCCCGGCCGAAATAATCATGCAGCCTGAGGTATCCCTGATAAAGTTCCTCATATACGGCAGCATGCTCAGGAATCGGCTTGAATGTTTCTTCTCTTACCCGCGCCATTTTTTCCGCTGCATCGACGATAGTCGCATAACCACCGGCCTCGGCTCCCGCTGCTACCGCCGCGAACATGGCTGCGCCAAGCGCTGCCGTTTGCGTTGAATCCGCAATTTTAATTTCTCGGCCGGTTACGTCCGCATAAATTTGCATGAGCAGCCGATTTCGCTGCGGCAGTCCTCCGCAGGCATATAACTCATTAACCTCGACGCCGTTCTGATGGAACGCTTCAATGATCCGTCTCGTTCCGAAAGCGGTCGATTCGAGCAGCGCCCTGTAGATTTCTTCCGGCTTCGTCTGCAGCGTTAGACCGACGAGCAAGCCTGACAGATCTGCATCGACGAGCACCGAACGGTTGCCGTTCCACCAATCCAGAGCGAGCAGTCCCGTTTCTCCCGGATTGTATGCGGCTGCCCTGCGCTCCAGCCATTGATGAACGCCTATTTCCTCATCCTGCGCGGCATGCCGCACATACGCAGGCACTGCCTCATCCACATACCAAGCGAATATATCGCCCACCGCGGATTGACCGGCTTCATAGCCGTAATAGCCTGCCACGATGCCGTCTTCTACAACGCCGCATATACCTTCAACGTTAACTTCTTTGTCGCTTAGCAGCAGGTGACAGATGGAAGTACCCATCGCCATAACCAATTTGCCAGGCGTTACGACGCCTACCGCAGGCACAGCCGCATGCGCATCGACATTGCCTACCGCAACCGCTATGCCGGGGTATAAGCCCATCGCCTCTGCTAATTCGGCATTCAGCTCGCCCGCTTTTGAGCCCAGAGCGGCGATCTGGCCGCGAAGCTTCGTCTCGGTCAGCGTCTCAAGCCTTGGATCCAGCGCTGCGAAAAAATCGTTCGACGGATAACCCTGCTCCTTATGCCATACGGCTTTGTATCCTGCCGTGCAGCTATTCCTTACGAGGCTGCCCGTCATTTGCATCACGACAAAGTCCGCCGCTTCCATGAAAAGATTCGTTTGCTCGTAAACCTCCGGCGCTTCATTTAAGATTTGCCATACTTTGGCGATCATCCATTCCGATGAGAGCTTGCCCCCGTAACGAGGAAGAAAATTTTCCCCGCGTTCCTCCGCGATCGTGTTCAAGCGGCTTGCTTCCTGCTGAGCCGCATGATGCTTCCAGAGCTTCACCCAGCTGTGCGGATTGCCGCTCCATTCCGGCTTTAGGCAAAGCGGCAAGCCTTGCTCATCGAGAGGCATCATCGTACAAGCCGTAAAGTCGATTCCGATTCCGATGACATCCTCGGGATTAATCCCCGCCTCGCGCAGCACCTCGGGTACGGAGCGTCTGAGCACTTCCATGTAATCTTCCGGATGCTGCAGCGCCCAATCAGGGCCCAGCAAGGTTCCGTCAGGAAGTTTTTCATCCATCACGCCATGCGGATAGGGCGTAACATGCGCTGCGATTTCCCTGCCGTCAGCCACGTCCACAAGCATTGCCCTTCCCGATTCGGTGCCGTAATCGACGCCGATTGCATATTTGGCACACATAGATTATCATCCCTTTCTGCTATCTATAAAGCGGTCCAAAGTTTTGGCAAGCCCGGTAATCAGCGCCGACCGGCTCCATTTCGCCAAAGGCTGCCCATGCGCTGGGTCTAAACACTCTATCTTCTGGAACGTTATGCATGGAGACCGGAATACGAAGCATCGAAGCAAGTGTAATCAGATCGCCGCCGATGTGGCCGTAGCTCACAGCACCGTGATTCGAGCCCCATTTGTTCATAACCGTGTATACATCCTTGAACAAACCCTCGCCCGTCAAGTTCGGTGCAAACCAGGTAGTCGGCCAAGTTTGATTGCTGCGTTCGTCAAGCGCATCGTGCACTTCATCCGGCAGCTCGACCGTATAGCCTTCGGCCAGCTGAAGCACGGGACCAAGTCCGGCGATCAGGTTAATGCGAGCCATCGTCACCGGCATTCCGGCAGAAGTCGTGAAATCGGTTGAGTAACCGCCGCCGCGGAAAAAGTCTACCGCCGGGCACCACTCCGTAGCATCCAAGCAGTTCTTCACTTCATCCTCCGTAATTTCCCAGAATGGCTTCATGACCGGCTCGCCGTTTCGGGTTTGGCGACCAGTGCCGTCAAGCGCCGCCGGACCGGAATTAATCAAATGGATGATGCCGTTCGCCGCTCTGCCCGTCAATTCATGGCCCGTCACGCGCTTGACCGCATCCGGGCTCCAATACGTGCGAACATCAGCGAAAATCTGTGCAGCATTCGTAAGTAAATGGCCAAACAGCATCGTAATGCCATTAAGGGTATCGTTCTCCGTCGCCAGCATAAACGGTTCGCGGATCCCATTCCAGTCGAAGGAAGAAGAAAGCATCGCTTCCATGAAATCGCCGGTTGGGAAGTAATCCGTCCAAGCCCGCTGCCCCTGAAAGCCTGCTGCGATAGCATTATGCCCGAGCGCCTCTTCACCGTATCCGAGCTCATCGAGCTTCGGATTGCCGATCATCAAATCGCGTGCGATCAGCGCCATTTTAACAACAGTTTCCCAGTCGTTCTCCTTCTGCTCGGCCGTCCGTTTCAGATGCTCCGGTTTCACATCGATTCCTTCTTTGCAATTCTGCTTCGTCCACGCCAAAGCCAGCTCAAATTCCTCGCGATCGTAAATACCAAGCTCCATCCGTCTTACAAACTCCGTCATATCGACATACTCGTTGCGAATGCCTAAATATTTCTGGAAGAATGACTCATCCACGATACAGCCCGCGATGCCCATCGAGACAGAGCCCATCGATAAATAGGATTTCCCTCGCATTGTTGCAACGGCCAGCCCTGCCCGCGCGAACTGCAGCAGCTTCTCCTGAACGTCCGGCGTTATGGTCGTGTCGCCAATATCCTGCACGTCGCGTCCGTAGATGCTGAATGCGGGAAGCCCTTTTTGGTTGTGCGCGGAAAGCGCTGCGGCCAAATAGACTGCTCCCGGTCTTTCGGTTCCGTTAAAGCCCCAAATCGCTTTTGGCCTCGTCGGATCGGTATCCATCGTTTCTGTCGGGTAGCACCAAGACGGCGTAACCGAAATCGTCAGCCCGACGCCTGCGGTAGCAAACTTTTGCTCTGCGCGGGCCGCTTCGGCCACTCCTCCGATGCAAGTATCTGCAATGACGCATTCAACTGGCACGCCGCAGCTATGCATCAGATTTTCTGATAAGAAGGCTGCCGCCGCTCTCGCCATGTCCATCGTTACCTCTTCCAGCGATTCGCGGATTCCGCCTCGCCTTCCGTCAATAATGGGACGGATGCCGATTTTCGGCAAATTGCCCTGCAATCGGTTTACGGCTTTTAAGTTTGACATCGAAGTCACCTCTCCTAGTTAATCGTCTCTAATATTGGATAATGCTTATAGCATGCATTTGATTTGATGGCTGAATAGTTCCAAATGAGGGTTGACGCCGTCGTCCTGCTTGTTCATCCGGCTGAGCAGTAGCTCCCCGGTCCTCTTCCCCATGTCATACGGCTGCTGATCAATATAATAAAGCCTTGGTTTTTTGAGCAGCCGTCCTGCTTCAACCTCGCCAAAGGAGGCTATGGCCACATCGCTTGGAATATGGAGGCCGCTTCGTATAAGCTCGAGCAGGACGCCGAAGGTCATCCGGTTGTTAAGCGATACGATCGCCGTCGGCTTTTGATCGGCCTGCCATAACCGTCGTACCGCACGAATCCCTCCTTCGACGGAGAAATCGCCATTGTACACATGCAGCGGATGTTCGATTCCCCATTCCCGCATCGCTCGCAGCACGCCTTCATGACGCTCTCGCCCGGTGCTTACCGAGGATGGCCCGTTCACGACGCCCAGCGCAGTGTGCCCGTCCTCCAGCAGCCGCTTGGTCAGCATAAAAGCACCTTCCGCATTGTTCTCAGCAATCAGATCCAGCCTCTTCAAGTCCTCCCTGGCCTCCAAACTTCGGTCGATCAGTACGACCGGAAGCCCGGAGCGAGACATACTCTCGATTTTTCTTCCGTTGCCGCCAGCGGTCGCAATGACGACGGCATCTACACGCTTCTCGCCAAGAAGCTGAAGAAGCCTTCCTTCTTTCTCCCTATTTTCATCGGAGCTGCAGAACATCAGCTGGAATCCGCATTGCCCAACCGTATCCTCGATGCCCTTCGATATTTCCATAAAATACGGGTTTGTAATGTCGGGTACGATGATGCCGATCATAAACGTTTTATCCTGCTTCAAGCTTCTTGCAATAGCGCTAGGCTCATAGTGCAGCTTCGCAATTGCTTCGGTGACGCGGCGCCTCACTTCATCGCTTACTTTTAGACTGCTATTCAGAACACGGGATACGGTTGCCGTAGATACCTCCGCTTCGGCAGCGACTTGTTTTATTGTTGCTTTAAGCAAAGCGCTTTCACCTCATGCTGTATTGAATTTTCAGGTTGCATGCAACCGTCAAATCACTTCCCGCTCATCGTTGGTCGGTAAGGAAGGAAAAGGAGCATGCGGCTCAAGCTGGTACCAAAACGCCGTTGAGGCAATATCGCTTTGCTGCGGCAAATACCTTCCTCCTGAACGCCAGCCGAGATCCTGGATCGTTACTTTTAAATCGCTCTGGAACCGAATCGGATCCATGATATGCCACCGATACATCCCGAAACGCTGCTGGCTGCGATATAATCCGTCCGGCTTGATCAGCTGATGCATCCCGAGATACGCGGTCGAATAGGTGGAATACTTCCCGATCGGCTGCTCCCAGTTCCAAGCCCCGCCAAAATAATCCTCGGTACCCGTTCCGCATATCGTCGGAAATTGCTTGTCACCGTCCATGTAAAACTTGATTTCGCCTTCGCCCCACCAGCCTGTATTGTTTACTTGCCAGGCCAGATACGTCCCGATGTATTGTCCTCTTCCGTTTACGCCGTCCAGTATCGTATGGACTTCGCCGTACGGCACGGGATTGGATCTTCTCCACTGGGCATGGAAATAAGCCATATCATCCGGGACAGCCGTCAAAGTGTAATCAACCTGATAATAAAGCACGACCTTATCTGGCTCTTTGTTCTCAACGGTAATTCTGGCATGCTTCCGGAACGGCATCAGCCAGTAGCTGTTCATTCCGCCCGCCGGGTTCACGGCGATTGGCTGCGAATTTACGTCGCATCGTTCCTGCCAGCCATTGCAAAAGAAGTCGCCAAGCGGCACTTCGACGGAAGGCTGCTCCTCTTCGTCCCAATACATGCGAAGGATCATATTTCTCCAATGCGTTGGAAAGCATGTCAGCCATATATGTTGAATCGCTCCGGGACCGTCAATTTCGGCCATGGTGAAGGTCGCTCCAGCCGCAATCTCCACCGAAGGAGATACCTTCCAGCCGATCCCTAGATCCCGTGCGCAATTTGCACCGGTTCCTTCTGTTGCCATTCCGCCCTTGCCCTTTTCCCCGTTAAAATTTTCCGCGCTTATCGAACGGGACTGTGCGTCAGAAACTCTAGCCAAATTGCCAATTCCCATTTCTAGACCGTTAAATGTATTCATGATTTTTATGCTCCTTTCCAGATAAGCACAGCTCTTCAAATAAAGAAAGACAACCATCGGTTGATGGAATAACCGAGCTATAATATAATAGAAGATGCTTTCTATCATTCGGCCATTCAAATCATGTTATCGTTTACATCGCTTATGTTATCATAGTTTTTTGAGAACTTCTTTAGTTCAACTTGTTATTATTTATCCTATCTTGCTATTTTGGAGTGATAAAATGGAAGCGTTTTCCGATCCTAAGAAAACATTGATGATGCAGCTCTCGCCCAATGTTCGCAGAGCTTGGAACCATCGTGAATCCGGCATGCGATTAAAATCGCGCATTATATTCGATTATGAGCTGCTTTACTTGGAGAAAGGGGAGCTTACACTAAGGATCAACGATTCCGTTCATAACCTCCTACCTGGGGACATTGTGTTATTCAAGCCCGGCAAGGAGCATGAGTTTTTGGAATCCGTCGGTGAATGCTGGATGCCGCATATTCACTTCGACGCGCTTTACGCAGATAATCTGGAGGAGGTGCCCATCAGTTACAAAAGCTTAGCCGATTGCAGCGAGCAAGAAAAAAGCTGGATTCGCGATGACGTTCTGGAAGCCGTCCTGCAAATACCGGATGTCATTCGGGTTGATAACCACGGAGAAATACTAAAAACGCTTCAGCAGCTCATTTATGCTTATGAACGGCGGGATCTGGATTTTTTCATTTTGCAAAAATCACTGGTTTTAAAACTGATTTATCTGATCATGAAAGGATTAGAAGCTAGCGAGCTGTCACGGAGCCGGGTCCATCATAAATCGCTGGACGCAGCGGCAACATTCATCATGGAACGATTTGACCAAACGATCCTGCTTGAGGAGCTTTCCAAGACGGCCACGCTAAGCGTCTTCCATTTCTCCAGGCTGTTTAAACAAAAATACGGTCTCACGCCGCATCAATTCCAGATGCGCTATCGAATTGAAAAAGCAAAACATCTTATGATTTATACGCCGCTGTCGATTACAACCATCGCGGAGAAGGTAGGCTACGGCAGCGTCTATGCATTTAGCAAAGCCTTTAAACAAATCGAAGCGATATCTCCCCGTAAATTTATCCAAGGCTTTACCGGTTCAAATGAAATCTGATCTTGACGAAGAAGTCCCCGCAAACCAGCATGCAGCCGTTACGCGGGGACTTCTCTTATTTCATATGCTTGAGCATCACATATTAACCTAAGCGTAGAATGCCGCCCCGCTAATCCCCGAGAATAATAGAATCGCAAAGGGATGCATTCGTAAACGCAATAACATGTATAGGCATGCCCCTACTATTAGCAAGGCGGGCAGAAGCTCACTGGCAGACAGGCTAGCGGATAAATGGACCGCACAAAGTTGATACGCGGCAAAAAGAATTAGAGCCGTAACGATAGGCTGCACTCCATACATGCAGCGCTTCAAGTAGTTTTTATGATCCCGAGTGATGAAGTAAACCATTCCGGCAGTCATCAGCATGGAAGGGAGCAGCAAGCCTAGCACGCCCGCCATAGCCCCAGTCGCCCCGTATGTTTGATAGCCGACAAGCAAACCCAAATTAACGGCGATGGGACCGGGAGACATTCCTGCTACAGCGATTGCGTCTACAAGCATGCCATTACTCATCCAGACTTGGCGTTCCGTCTCCTTCTCAATCAAAGGGATCAACGCATACCCTCCGCCAAAAGAAACGAATCCCATTTGCAGAAAGAACCAAAATAACTCCACCATGATTACACCCCCCTAATGGATTCACTTAAATAAAATACATATAGGAGCTGTCGACGCCAGCCTTGGATTGGCGTGTCTGCGAGTTTTTTACGCTCCGGTTTCTACCATGTGTTGCAACGGCGCCGGCGGCAGCGCCTCCGGCTATAAGCCATATGGGATGTGTATCCAAGAAGAGGAGAATAAGACTTATTATCGCAATCGTTAACGTAAGTGTATCCTTAATTGATACCCTCCCCAGCCTATAAACGGTATAAAGGATCATAGCAACAATTCCCCAACCGATACCTCTTAACGCACCTTTTACCTTTACGTTGTCACTGAACTTGTGATAGAGAAGAAAGAGAGCGATAACGACGAGACAAGTTGGTAAGATGGCACCGATTGCTGCTGCGGCCGATCCCTTCAACCCGCCAAGACGATACCCGATCAAGAAAGAGGCATTGATTGCTACTCCTCCCGGGGCTGCAGCCGCAAGAGAAAGCGTTTCTTGTAAATCCTCTTCGTTCATCCATTTTCTGCTGGCTACAATCTCGCGTTCGAGCGCAGGAAAAGTGGCATAACCGCCGCCAAAAGAAACAGGCGCAAGCTTCAGAAAGCTCCAAAATAAGGATATTAACCGGGGAGGACTAGATTGGGAACGATCCACTTCTCAACACCGCCTTCCTATAATTGTCTTCGTAATGGCAACTTTCTTTATTCCGTTTTGGAATTAACACAAGCTAATTCCTGTATTAATTAGCGGTTTCTAACCTGTAATCGCTCTTTAATATTACACCTTAATCCCAGTATGATAAAAACATTTTTTAAAAACCACCTTACAAAATAACAAATACGGATCACACATTATGTCATCCTTCTTCCTACCAATATTGTCTATAATGAGAAGCAGGAAGGAGATGATTCTATGAAAACACCAAATATTCTACTGATTACGAGCGACCAGCAGCATTGGAATACGATAGGCGCATTTAACAATGAGATCCATACTCCCAATCTGGATCGGCTGGTTCATGAAGGAACAACTTTCAGCCGGGCTTATTGCCCCAACCCTACCTGTACGCCGAGCCGCGCATCCATTATTACCGGCATGTATCCAAGCCAGCATGGAGCTTGGACGCTTGGAACGAAACTGCTTGAGGATCGTCATACCATTGGCGAGGACTTCCAGCAGGCCGGGTATAAAACTGCGTTGGTTGGTAAGGCACATTTTCAACCCTTACGGTCAACAGAAAAATATCCATCGCTCGAATCGTACCCTATACTTCAGGATTTGGATTACTGGAAAACGAAAAAAGACTCTTTTTACGGCTTCTCTCATGTCGAGTTAGCACGAAATCACACCAATGAAGCGCATGTTGGACAGCACTATGCTGCATGGATGGAGGACAAAGGATGTGCTAATTGGCGAGATTATTTCTTGCCGCCGACAGGCACCATGGATCCAAGCCAGACTTACAAATGGCCAATTCCTGAGAAGTACCACTATAACACCTGGATCGCCGAACGTACCAATGCTTTATTAGAACAATATAAACAGAATGACGACAGCTTTTTCTTGTGGTCCAGTTTTTTTGACCCTCATCCGGAATACCTGGTGCCTGAGCCATGGGATTTGATGTATGACCCCGATAAGCTTACCATCCCCTCCATGGTTCCTGGTGAACACGATAATAATCCGCCGCATTTTCGAATGACTCAGGAAGAGGCCCCTGACTTCTCTAACTTACGAGAGAGCGGATTTGACATTCATGGTTACCGCTCCCATCATTTCTACGAGTACGGCAACAAATTCAGGCTGACGGAAGAGGACAGGAAAAAGCTGGTCGCTGTGTATTATGGCATGGTCAGCATGATGGATAAATATATTGGTTCGATTCTGGATAAATTAGACCAGCTCGGTTTGGCCGATAGTACCCTACTCGTATTCACTACCGACCATGGCCATTTCTTTGGGCAGCACGGCTTACAAGCTAAAGGCGGCTTCCACTATGAGGATTTGCTGAAACTGCCTTTCATCGTGAGGTACCCGGGGCGCGTTGCGGCCGGCAAAACCTCTTCGGCATTTCAATCACTCGTCGATCTTGCCCCTACCTTCCTGTCTTTCTCGAATCTGCCTATACCTCATGCAATGACAGGCGTAGACCAGAAGGAAGTCTGGCTCGGGATCTCAGATCAAGCAAGAGACCATGCCATCTGTGAATTCCGGCATGAGGCAACCACCATCCATCAAAAAACGTACGTCGATGAAAGATATAAAATTACGGTGTATTACAACCAGACATACGGTGAAATTTTTGACCTGCAAGAGGATCCGAACGAACTTCATAACTTGTGGAATAACCCTGATTTCGCCAGTTTAAAATCAGAACTCCTACTAAAATACGTATGGGCTGAACTTGGTAAAGAAGCTATGCCAATGCCCAGAGTTTGTCACGCTTAACCCGTCCAAACCGAGGCCTCAAGCCTGCAAGCTGCAACCATTTGGACAATGGCACTGCTTGTATGCTTGAGGTCTTTTTCTCGAATGACGGGTTACTATTCACCTATGCCTGACGATGTTAAAATGATAGTGACTTTCATCAACTTTAACTTCGGAAGAGGTCGTTTGCATGATAGAGTTTACCCATGAATTCGCGGAGCATATGTATCATACCCCCAATGCATTGGAAAAGCATAGCGGCGTTATACCCATCCGTATTGGCTATAACGAGGCAAAGCCAAATTATCATATAGGACCGCGCTTTATTGCTTATTATAGTTTGCACTTCGTTCTTGCAGGTCAGGTTACACTGCGTATGAATCAGGAAGAGACCACGCTTACGCGAGGTGATCTATTCGTTTTATTCCCTCACAGCATTCATGAATATTACATTACTCCCCGTGAAGAACCTGCTCTAAAGATGTTTTGGGTTGCTGCCGAGGGCAAACAAATGCCACTGGTCACCCGCCGTCTTGGACTTACGCTCAAACACCCCTATATCAAAGATTTTTTTAATCAGGATCTTGAGCAGTCGTTTTTTCAGTTTGCATTTGAATGGAAGCACCTCGTGAAACAAGATGACTTCTCCTTAACGCAACGGTTTTACTCTTTACTGAATCAGATCGTTCGATTATCTAAGCCGATTAAAGCATCCTCACCAACCGATGATTGGGTTGCTACAAGCATCGACTACATTCATTTGTATTATAAGGAAGGCATAACCGTTACAGACATTGCTGATCATGTCGGGATCCACCGCTCGCATTTTTCGAACGTCTTTTATCAGAAAGTCGGCATCCGGCCACATCGGTACCTGACGAATCTGATCATGAAGGATGCTATGAAAATAGTGAGAACGACCGTTCTGCCGATTTCCCATATCGCCCTTTCCCTCGGGTACTCAGACGTTTACTCATTTACTCATGCCTTTAAAAGCTACCACGGACAGCCGCCGAGCTTTTACCGGAAATCAAAAGATCCTCTCTAAACGATCATAAAATGCCTCTATAAAGTTATGAGATTAAGTAAATGGACAACAGCGGGCAAGAAGTCATGCAAGGCAGGAGCAGAATTAAGGGGCGAATGGTGATGGATGGAGTAATAATCAATTTTTATACCTCATTATATCTGGAAGAACGATGAGGACTGCGCAGCTCGCGCAGCCCCACTCTTATGCTGTATAAGTTCATTCAGGCTAAATTAATGGCTTTGATTGTAGCCAATGGAATTTTCGGCTTGCGATCCTCCGTCAGAAGCCCGTTGATTTCCTGCTGGACGTCAGTAAGCTGCGTATAGCAATACCCGCTAATATACTCGACGTTCTTAATCGCTTGGGTGATGCCGCGGAATCGGCTAATGAATTCCTCTTCCGAAGCAACCTGATCGCCGTAGCCCCAGCCTTGGTCCGACTGGAACGCGATGCCGCCGAATTCGCTGATGATGATCGGCTGTCCCCGGTATGCATACCCTTCGGCAAATGCGTACTTCCAATGATTGCAAGTCGTTTCATTGGTCACGATCGCTTCCTTGTTGGCATAACGCTTCAGGAAACCGTCTCCTGACGCAACATAGTCATGCAGCGTTAGAATGTCCGATACAGTGTGCTCCCAGCCATCGTTCGTGATGACCGGACGGTAAGGATCGATTGATTTGGTCAGATGATAGATGCCCTCGGTGAATTTCTGCTGCCGCTTATCGCGTAGAATGGACGCGACGCCCCATGATTCGTTAAATGGAACCCATGTAATAATGCTTGGATGGTTGTATTGCTGCCTCACAATCTCCAGCCATTCCTTCGTGAAAGCATCAACCGCCCTATCATGAAACTCGAAGGTGGCCGCCATCTCGGACCATACAAGCAGACCTTTCACGTCACACCAATAGAGAAAGCGCGCGTCCTCGATCTTCATATGCTTACGCACACCGTTGTAGCCCATCGTCAGGATGTAATCGATATCTTCGATCAGGGCTTCTTCGCTTGGCGGAGTCAGATGGCTGTCTGTCCAATACCCCTGGTCTAGGATCAATCGCTGGTAGATCGGCACATTGTTCAGCAGCACCTCGCCGTTCTTGATGGAAATCTTCCGCATGCCGAAATAGGAGAACACCCGGTCCACGACCTGATCCTTCGCATACAGCACAAATTCCACGTCATATAAGTTCGGATGCTGGGGAGACCAGAAGCATTTCTTCCACGGCCCGTTCGCCTCATGCAGCAGATCAACCTCAACGGTGAGGCAAGGGCGGTCAATCGCTAGGCTAACCCTTTTTACTTGCTTGCCTTTAAACGTAACGATAGCTTCCAGCCTTAAGTCGCCAGCTCCGTCTTCCTCCACCCCTTGCACTTCGTAATCGAAACGGACGATAGAACGGTCGACATCCGGCGTGATCTTGACAGCATCAAGACGCTGTTCCTCCACGTATTCCATCCATACCGTCTGCCAGATCCCGGTCGTCTGGACATAGAAGCATTCGAAATTGTCTTCCATCCAGCGCTGCTTTCCTCGGGGCTGAAAGCAGCTATTGCTGTCTTCCGCCTTCAACGTGACTTGATTATCGGCCCCGAATACGAGATAAGGGGTAATGTCGAACGAGAAGGCCGCGTAGCCTCCCTGGTGCCGGCCTGCCAACGTTCCGTTCACCCACACTTTGGCTTCGTAATCCACCGCTTGGAAATGAAGAATGACCCTTTTCCCTTCGGATTCCTTCGGGATGTGAACGGCTTTGTTGTACCATACTTGCGGATGGAACTCTTCGATTCCGATTCCGCTTGCTTTGGTTTCGTACGTAAAGGGCACGTTTATTTTGTGGGTCTCTTCGAATTTCTCCTGCCACTTCTCTTTCTCCCCCACGTTACGGTCATCGAAGCGGAAGCTCCATTCGCCGTTTAAGCAGAGCCAATTGTCGCGTACGAATTGTGGCCTGGGATAGTCTTTGATATATGCCTTCGTTGTCATGCCGCGCCTCCTATTTCTTGTGCTTCTCTTTCATTTCAAGTACATAAACGGAAGTAGGGCGTAGCGTGTAGCCGAGATTCCATTCTTCGGCAGGGACGACTCTTACCTTACATATAATCCGTTCTGGCTCAAACACGGAATTGATATCGTCGTATGATTCTCCCGTTATTTCATAAAGAACCGTTTCTTCCGAAGCCTCAAAGTCTTGCAGGCCAAGCGCCACCTTCACCTCATTCAAGCTGCGGTTCACGATAAATACGGAGACGGTGCTGCGGTCGTCATTCGTGCCGGCCACAATATCAAGATCAGGCAGTGCGTCCAGCATGATAGGCGTCTCCCTGAGTGACGGAACGGCAAACTTCCCGCACTCGGCTGCAACGTGGAGAATATGCCGAATATTCCGATTCGCATAAAGTTTCATCACTTCATAAGTTGGCGTCCCGTATACGGTAAGGGGCAATCCGCTCCAGCCGGGCTCCTTGCCGCAATATTGATCGGCATAATAATCACCTACGCGGATGCATCCGCCGAGCCAGCCATTCACCAGATCGGAGAAGCTGCCAATATGAACGATATCGCTGCAGCGTATCATTTCGTTCAGGTTGGCTGCATTGGCAACCGCCGCGCCCAATGTATGCTCGTTCGGCAGTCCTTTCCGAATCGTGTTCGGATAATACATCGTGTTGTATTCGGTAATGGCCAGCTTCACATGGCTATGCTTCGCGTCCGCATGAATATGCTCTGCCGTCTGCGTGATGTGGTGACGGGTAAACTCGGGATAAGATGCGATCGCCTTATACCGATCCTCCGCCGGCGTATTCCGGTTCATGCCGAAGGGACCGTAGCCGTGATACAAGTGCAGGGTAAGGTAATCGAAATGCTCGCCGGCCAGATCAAGGACAGTCTTATTCCACTCCTGCTCGAAGTGGCCGCAGGCTAGAAGCTTGATAGAGGGATCGGCCGCCTTCATGGCTTCGGCGAAGGAAACCGTGCGCCTAGCGAACTGATCCGCGGAGCAAGTGCCGACCTGCCACTGTCCCCACACCTCGTTGCCGATCTCCCAATAGCGGACATTGTACGGCTCGGGATTTCCGTTTGCTGCACGCAGCGCTCCCATGGGCGTATCGACGCCGCCATTGCAGTATTCAATCCACTGAGCAGCTTCATCGGGCGTACCCGATCCGTCATTTACGCAGATGAGGGGCTCGACCTGAAGCTCCCGGCAAAAACGAATAAATTCGTCCGTGCCGAAATATTTGCTGGTCCAGCCTCCCCACGCTTCGTTGTACATGACAGGTCTCTCAAGAACCGGGCCTATGCCATGCTCCCAGTGGTAGGCGCTGATGTAGTTGCCGGCAAGCCTCATCATCCCCGCGTTCAGTTCCCGCGTCATGTCGATTACTTCGCGCTTCACCATGACGATGCTGTCTACCGGTAATACAGACACATGGTCGATCCAAAGCATACCGGTGGACACATGATCGATCCACCTCGGGTGATCGGCCGGAACATATATTCGGATTTCGGCGTCCACGCATGCGCAGGAAATAGACAGCTGCGCCTCGTACTCACGCCAGTTGTGGCTGCCGAGTTCGATCCGGACTTGTCCAAGGAGCTCTTCCGAGCGCCGGTCCACCGCTTCGACGATGATAACCTTCAACTCTACGGAAGCCCGGGCCACAAGCTTGACCGCGTAATCCTTAGGTCCCTTGAGCGCCACCTTCTGAGCGATTCCCGCATAGGCTTCGTCATCGCTCTGAAGGCGGATGCGCTGGGCCCGCCCCGAATGCTTCGGAGCGGGTGCCTCCAATGCGTACTTGGTGTTCCGCCCGTTCGTATAGGCGTACCAGCTCCCGGCTATCTCTTTCTTCGTCTCGGCTTCGCTTTCGAAATCCATATCCTTAAGCGGAAACGCGAGCATCGCTTCCATATGATCCCGAATGTCTTCAACGAAATGGCCGAATAAATAAGGGTTGACCGTATGCTCGCTCGTTCGGCTGCAGTCAATCGTAATTTTCGCGTTTGTGTTCAAATTAAGCCTCCTGCTGATTTGTCGTAATGGTTGAGGATTTAACCGTTAATCGATCCGATCATAACGCCCTCCCACCGGCTTCAATTTTGGTCATCATGTTCTTTCATCACCACGCTGTTAGGTTTTACCGTAAAGTTATCGATAAGACTTTCCGCAAAGAAGCTTCTAACCCCCACCTTGCCGTGCGTATATGCCGTGCTGCTCCGATCGGTATAGTCTATCAACGGCTGATTCATGTCACCGACATAAATCTTAATATTTGCACCGCTAACCACGACCTTCATATGCTGCCAGGTGTCGACAGTATCGCTCAGGGCCGATCCGGCCAAGTACTCAACGTTATAATTAAACTTGGCTAAGTGAACACCGTCCGCAGTTAAATACGCTGAGTAGCCTTGCAGGAATTCCGCGTTGTTTTGACCCCAATCATTCCCGGTCGCAGCATTATTTACGCGCATCAAGATGCCGCTATTCGCTGGACCCGAAGTACCGCGGGCTAGTTGGATATCCGCCTCAATCGTATAGTCCGACCATCCACCGTCACCAATGACCGATTTCGCAAATCCTCCCGCTTCGGATTTATACATGCCTTGCTTGGGATCGGCCGGATCGTTATGGAATCTGAAGCTGTAGAAATCGAACTCCCCTTCTACAATTTCAACTTTAATGGTGTGATCGCCTTCGGGAAGGGTTATTCCCTCTTTAGTCAAGGTAGACCACGCATCGAAACCGCCGGTATTCGGAATCTCCATTATTCCGGTGAGATCTATTGAATCGTTAAGCCATAGCCGCGCTTTGCCGCCCTCCAGGGCGGTCGCTACCTTTAGATCAAGCTTATATGTGCCCGCTTCGTCTACATGCACGTTATACTTCAACCATTCCCCGGTCTGATTCCAACCGGTCGTGAATCCGCCCTCGGGATGCGTTCGAATATCGACAGCATCATCGCGGTACTCACTTCCGATATTCACTGGAGTGAGGTCATGATAGCCGTCTCCTTCTCCCCCTGTCTTATATTCTGCAGCATATACGCTTCCCGTAACGGACTTGGGCTTATCAAACGCAAAGAAGGTAAGCTTCGAGAAATCATATTCGCCTTCCACGATCTCAACCTTGATCGTATGCTTGCCTTGAGGAAGTATGATGTCGCCAAGCCGGACATCATTCCAGGTGTCCCATCCGCCGGTATTCGGAATCTCGACAATGCCCGTCAAGTCGGTCATGTCATCAAGCCATAATCGGATTTTACCGCCATCAAGCGCCGTCGCAATCCGGGCGCCCACATTATAGGTACCCGTTGCAGCAACATCTACGTTATATTTCAACCATTCACCGGTCTGGTTCCATCCGACATGCCAGCCACCTTCCGGATTGTCGCGAATATCAACGGCATCCGCACGATACTTGCCTCCAATATTCTCCTGCGTATTGTCATGATACCCGGCCTCCGCACCGCCAGTGTTGTAATGCACAGCCTCGATTATTCCGGGCAGCGGCTTATAGATATCGAATGACGTGAACTTCAATCGCGCAAAATCAAATTCTCCCTTTACCGTTTCCAGCTTGAGCGTGTGTTTGCCCTCGGGCAGGAAAAAGCGCTGCGCCGATGCAGTTTGCCAGACGTTCCAATCCCCTGATCTAGGTATATCGATAATACCGGTCAGGTCTGTCTCTTCATCCAACCATAGCCGAGCCTGAGCTCCTATGAATGTCGTTGCTGCGGAAAGCTCGAAATTGTAGAAGCCTGCTTCTTTGACATCGACGTTATACTTCAACCATTCACCTGTCTGATTCCAACCGACATTGATTCCATTGAAGGAGTTGGTACGAATATCGACGGCATCCCCGCGAAGTGCCCCGCCGATATTTTCCGCTGTTGCATCATGGTAGGCAACGCCTTCCCCGCCGGTATTATAATATGGCGCTTCGACAATACCCGGGATCGGTTTGTAGGCGTCAAAGCTGCTTGGCTCATCCGTCTTGATCTTCCAGCTCTGATCGAATTTTTGCCACCCTGTATCGTTTCCATCATTGAAGTCATCGAAAATGGACTTTGTTTCAGCAGATCGTTGAAACTTCAGTGCAGAGTAATTAAATTCACCTTTATCCGCCTTTAATTTGAGTATGTGCTGTCCTTTCGGAAGCTTAAGCCCTTTAATATGGAGATTGCCCCATTGGTCGGCGCCTCCTGTTGACGGCACTTGCACGTTTTTCATTAAATCAGAATCGTCAAGCGCAAGCTTTAACCGGGCATTGCCGGCAGCCGCCGCATACCTGATAACCAGGTCGAAGGTGCCGGCCTCCGTAACATTTACGTTATAGCGCAGCGAATCACCGGTTCCATCTAATTTCACGTAATAGCCGCCCTCTGGATTTGGGATGATATCCTCTCTGCGATGCTGATCCTGTTTATTTTTCTTATCCGATTCATTTCTCCGATCATCTGAATCTTTCTCGTCCGTGTTGTAGTGAACAGCCTGGATCTCCCCGGGAATCGGCTTGGATGCTAGGTTGGCACTGCTGCCATCAACCTCATTGCTAAATGCGACATAGCCAAAGTCCGCCCGTGCATCGGTTGTCGTGTAGCCAACCTTACCGCTGCCGAGTCGATCAATCGTTCGAGTCTGCTTCAGCATGCCATCTACATAGATTCGGTAGTCGGACCCGCCCTTTTCCACCCGGATCTCATGCCACTTCGTAAGATCATAGTCCTCCGGCAGCAGAGAAGTTTCCCAGCCTTTATCCCTCCCATTAACGCGGAAGAACGTCTCCAACCGGCCATGATTTCGGCTTAATACCGCAATGCCATAATTATCCTTATCTTTATAGGAGAACACGGCGCCAATCAGCGGGTTAGCGCTCATTCCTTGTTCGACTTGTTTCATGTGAAATTCAGCCGTATATTGATGCTCCGTTTCTTCCTTCGATGTAATCAGATATGGACGCAACGGATCTCCCAAGCTATCCTGGTATAAGGACTCTGCATTTCGAATCCCCCAGTTGCCGCCGTTGGCAGCCCTCCACTCCTCGCCTAGAGCCGCCCTTTGAAAACGGTCGCTGAAATCCGGCATCTCTGGATCCGTCTGCCCCGATGTCGTAGGACCAAGAACACTCATTTTATCACCGTTCCATACGATCCGGTCGAGGTTCATATTCCGTCCCGGACTGGCATGGTTATGATAGACCATATAATCGGAATCAAGATCGGGACCGCGCACAATGCTGTTATGCCCGAGTCCGACATGGTTTCCTTCCGTATTGATTAGGATCGGATTTTGTGAGGAGGCCGGTGTAAAGCCAGTCATCGGACTTACACCGCTGCTATAATTCACTCTGTAGCCTTTGCTCCAGATATGGTTTCCTGTGTAGGTCATAAAGTATTTTCCATTACGCTTCACTACCGTAGGACCTTCCGTCCAACCATTCATTTCCGCACCCGTATCGGCCAAGGCCCCGAACGTATAAGGATCAGACATCGGACGCACATCGATACGCCCCGCACCCGTACTATAGAAGTACCATTTCCCGTCATCGTCGATGAATACGTGGCCATCGATCCCCATGCCCTTGTTTTCCGTCTGGACGGTGAACGGGCCAAGCGGGCTCTCGCTTTTTAATACATAATGGCCTCGACCGGCAGGTGAGGTGTACATGTAAAATTGCCCATTCCAATAGATGACTTCCGGAGCGTATGCCGCTTTTGTTACCAGCTCCGTTGTCACCAGACCGCGGTATTCCCAATGAACCAAATCTGCGGAAGACCAGGCCTTCACGCCGGCTTTATCGTCCACCGTACTCGTATAAAGATAATAAATACCATTGAATTTCAGAATGTACGGGTCACCCTCCCCGTAGAAGTCCCCGTTGTCCCAATGCCAGGATTCCGGCATCTGGATAGGATTTGTATAAGCGAAGCCTCCCGCAGGAAAGGTTAGCGTCAAAGCGGCAACAAGCAAAAGGCTTAACCATTTCTTCATTACAAGTCATCTCCTTTTATTAGATCGACATGAAATAAACTACAACAACCTGGCTGCTCCTTTCTCAACCATATGTAAGCGCTTTAAAAATTATAAATAATATTAATATATATTTATATACTTTATTTAATATAAAATAAGCCCGCGATTTACGCGGACTGTTTTACTAAGCAATGGCGGACTCACCGATTTATCATTTATTCGATAATTTTAGGCATGCCCCAGTCACTTCCACATGCGCCCCGCAACGAAATATGCTTTAAAGCTCCAATAAAAGTTCCATCGCTTCTTTTTCTTTTCGAGCGATATGCAGCAATAATTCGGAAGCTTGTTTTAGATCGTCCATATTTCCTGTTCTTCCCGCTTTGTCTATACAAGTTGAAACTTCATGCCATAGCAAAGCAATTTCCTTGAATGATAAGTAGGCTCGCTCTATTTTTGAATCGTCGCATATTTCCATGCTTTCCTTGAGAAAGTCTCTGTAAAAATTACGAAAAAACGCTCCACCAGTCCCCCCTTTTTCCATGAGTAATGCTGTCAAACATAAATCATGGGCCATATTCTGGCTTCGGGAAGGCCACTTGAGTATTTCGGCGCTCATTTTTTCGATCCCTTTTATTCCAATATTGCGGATCGGCGGATTCAAATAATGATAGGCGTTGCTTGAAATAGACGCTCGAATGACGGGAGCCAGCAGGGGGAGTTCATTTATTTTTTCGATAGTGTAGGAGAGATTTTTAGAACTCATGGATCCCTTTTCATTTCTAGCAAGTGCCAATGTCTCCAAGCGTGTTTTGACTACGCCACCCTGCTGGGTTGTATCGGTCAAATAAGCGTATTCGTCATCGTATCCGTACATGGAGACATAATGTGCTGCAAAATGAATTTTGTTAGTAAAATAATCCAAGTGATAGCAATCTAATTTTAGGCCTATGGGAACACCGCAATCAATTTTCACTTTGATATTGCTCCATGCTTTCTTAACAGAGGCGGTTTCCTGCATCGTGAGGGTCAGGTTTAAACGGGACGCAATGCGGGCTGTCAATTCATCCGGTTTAGTCCTGCCTCCGATAAACGGAAAATCCATCCCTTTCATATCCCAGTAGATAAACCCCAAACCTTCTCCGATCCCGAACAAAATCGGTTCAGACAAATGAATGCCTGCATGTGAAAGGAGGTTGCCCATGGCCGTCGTCTCACAATGCTCTCCCGCGAACGGAATAAAATCTTCTATGATCATCGAGTCGCTCCTCCTTCCAACTTGCTTATCAACTGAGCGATAAATTGCAGTTCTGTTTCAATGAGATTTAAAGGGTGGAAAAACAAAGCCCAAACGTGCAGCGGCAACTGCTCTCCTCCTTGAACTTCATATTTCTCCCTGATATTCAGTGACGCTTCTCGCAAAAATTCATACCGTTTCTTTAACGCTTCCACAGCCTCCTCTTTTTGAATTAAAGGTAAGGCTGCAATTCCGAGATCGAAGCGGTTGTCTCTTTCCCGTGTGGAGGATAAACAATCGATGATTTCAGTGCGCAGCACTTGTTTTCCGATTTCCGTTATCGTAAATTTGACTGGCAACGGACCTTTACCTAATTTATCGGTTGGGGTGTCTGATTGAATCAAGCGCTTCTCATTCAGCTTCTGCAAGCCGGCGTAGATGGAAGTAGTGCCAATTTTAGCCCATTCCCTAAAACCTCTTTGCTCTATCAGCTTATTAATTTCATACCCAGACGTTTGTTTAGACTCCGCGATGATTTGTAGCAACACCAATTCCACGCTGGAAAGCTGTTTCACAAGCACCATCCTTTCAATCCCACAGTTATATTTCACCACTATAATATAACAGTAGTGTAATAAAAGGTGAAGCAAGATCTTTTATTGAGTAATTTCGGTATGGCAAAGAGAGAGTATGCCCACACCTAAATAAAAAAAGAAGCAGCCATGTGTACATGCTGCCGGTGTTAATTAACCACGCATTACAGTTTGTTTTGCATTAATAAAAGACTGATGATTGCGTCCGCAAATTGCGGAAACAGACCATCAGCCTTCTATAATATATAGCAGCATATGGCTGTGTCCCAGCTCTGCTATCAGCTATTCTTTAACGGAGCCTAACGTAATTCCATGAATGAAAAACCGCTGCAGAAACGGATACACAACTAAAACTGGAAGCATGGCGATAAATATTTTAGCAGCATCCAATGTCCGGTTAGACAGCTCAGACATTCGTTTATATTGATCCTCCGTCATCGTAGACGGATCGACGGAAACGACAAGCTGCTGAATATACGTTTGCAGCGGATAATACTCCTCGCGTGTCATGAAGATCAGCCCGTACAAAAATTCATTCCAGTGATAAACAATGCTGAACAAGGTCACGGTTGCTAGAACAGGCACAGCGAGCGGAATATAAATTTTAATTAGCGCATCCCACGGCCCTGCTCCGTCTACGAGCGCCGCTTCATCCATTTCTTTTGGGAGATTCCGATAAAAGTTAACGGTCAGAATGACATTAAACACGATGGTGTGGGCACCGCCGACAAGAACCATCGACCATAAGCTGTTAAGCATTCCCAGCTCTTTGATCGTTAAATATAGCGGTATGAGCCCGCCATTAAATAGCATAGTGAATATAAGCGTCCACATAAGCACATTACGCCCCTTGAATTGCTGCACGCTTCTGGAGAGCGGATAAGCCATCATGGCCACCACAACTAAATTCAAGCCGGCCCCAAGAAAAACGCGTTTCGCCGAAATCCAGAAGGAGTTGAAAAATTGACTATCTTGTAAAATTTGCTTGTACGCATTGAAATTAAAATCAATCGGCCACAGCCATACTTTGCCCGCCGCAGCTGCCGTATTTGAGCTTAGTGAAAGCGCAAGCGTATACCATAATGGCAAAATACAGGTGAGAGTAATAAGAGCCAAAATGATGATCAATAAAATATCGAAAGCTTTTGAACGGATTGTTGTATCGCGAACCATCCCGTCACCTCCTGTGCTCGTTAGAATATGCGGTAGTTGATGAACTTGTAAGCCAAGTAGTAGGACACGGAAATTAAGATGAAGCCGACCAAAGATTTTAGTAAACCGACAGCTGTTGCCAGCTCATATTGCAAATTCAGCAAGCCCGTCCGGTACACCCAGGTATCAATGATATCCCCCGTCGAGTAAACAAGCGGGTTATATAGATTGAATACTTGATCAAAGCCGGCATTCAGCACATTTCCTAAGCTAAGAACGGTCAAAAGCACTGCGGTAGTCCGAATGCCTGGCAGCGTAATATGCCACAAGCTGCGGAACCGCGAGGCGCCGTCTATGCCTGCCGCTTCATACAATGCAGGACTGATACCTGTTAACGCAGCCAAATAAATAATGGTATTGAAGCCAAACTCCTTCCATACATCGCTGCCTACTACCAGATAAGGAAACAAGCTCGCATTGGCAAAAAAGATGACCGGCTCCATGCCAAACAGACCAGCAATTTGATTGATAGGTCCTTTGTAAGAAAATAAATCAAGGACAATCCCGCCGAGAATAACCCATGACAAAAAATGCGGCAAATATACGATCGTTTGAACCCATCGTTTCATAATCATTAGACGCAGCTCGTTGAGCATCAACGCAAACATAAGCGGCACAATGAGATTCGCAATTATTTTCATGACGGCAATGTATAGCGTATTAACAAACACATCCCGTGTATCATTAAGCGCGAACATATATCTAAAGTGCTCAAGGCCAATAATTTCTGATCCGAAAATCCCTTTTCCCGGATTGAACTGCTGGAATGCAATGATAATGCCAAACATGGGAATGATGCTGAAAATCAGTAGCCAAAGATAGCCTGGCAACAGCATGAGGTAATAATGCTTAGCAAACCCTTTCGTTTTCATGCTATCTCTCCCTTCGATAATTTCAAGCGGCAAGGCACCGACATTGCGTCGGCGCCGCCATTTTTAAACTACGGGTTAACGATATCCGTTACTTCCATTGTAATTTGATCTCCGCCTTGCTTCTTCCAGTCAGCCACAAAGGTATCAAAGGTATCTACGGAAGCAACCCCCATCACGATTTTCAAGAACATTTCATCTTCCATCTTCTTCAGGTTCACCCATCGGCTCTCCATCAATGGCGTTTGCTCGTAAATTAAACTCGGAACATCCTCCATGCTCGTATCGACAAGCGGAGTACCGCCTACCATTATCGAGTAAGCCCGTGTCCAAATGCCCATATCCGCGCTTGGATTCCATGTTTCAATGCCCATTTGATCGTAAGGCTCGTTCTTTACTTTCTTAATATCTCTCAAATCGGATGCAAGCAGCTTGTAGCTTACGTCGGCTGCGTAATCCTCAGGTTTTTTTGTGCCAGCCAGCACCTCGCGTATCGCTTTAACTGTATATTCCGTTTCGTCAGAAGGCGCGTATACTAGGCGGAGCGGATAAAAGCCAGGCCCGCCTTTGCTTGGATCAAAGGTCGCTTCCGCTTCATTTTTGAATAGATTGTTCAACATTTTCATAGGTGCTTCGGGATGCTCATAACCCTTGCGGACGACAACAAAATCACTGGAAGGCGTACCGATATGCGGTCTGAACTTGCCGTCCTTGTTCAGCGGCAGCGCATAGGACTGCCAGTTTGCTTTCGGATCGTTCTGGACGGCATCGGATACCGGCCCGTAACCCATCCACCATGGTGCAAAGAACATGCCGGACTTGCCGCTTACAACCGGCTCTTTCGACTCCTTGCGCACGGCCATTTCCGGATCGATAAGACCTGCTGCGTACATTTCGCGCAGCTTAACAAGCGCCTCTTTTGTTTCCGGTAGAGTAGAGCCATATGCAGGCTTGCCGTCAGCTCCATTAACCCAAAAGCCCGGGTACGCGTCGAAGGCGGAGAAAATAGCGTCAAAGCCGTACAAATTATTTTTCGATTCCAGGAAGTTCGCATACATCTTGCCGTCGCCGCTCTGCGGACCGGAAATACCGATGGTATCTGCCTTGCCGTTCCCATCCGGATCCTGCTCGACGAAGGCTTTTGCAACCTTCTCCAAATCCTCTATGGTTTTTGGAGGCTCAAGGCCCAGCTTATCCAGCCAATCTTGACGAATCCACATCGTATGGATGCCGTCTGCTTTCAGCTGGACACCCGGGATGGCCATAATTTTCCCGTCAAACGTAACCGTTTTCAGCGCGGCGCCGCCTGTGCCTTCAATAATTTCCTTAATCGTAGGGGACGCATAGTTTTTGTATACGTCTGTCAAATCAGCCAATTGATCAGCCTCAACCATTTGCCGCAGTTCGATTGGTCCTACAACCATCGCGTCCGGCAGGTCGTTACTGGCAATAGCCAAACTAATTTTTTGGGGCATGTTAGCACCTGATGCCGTAAAGGTGTGCTCCACCTCTATATTCAGGTTTTCCTTGATGTTGCGCGTGTATTGATTGTCTAGAGGCGTATCTCCAGCAGGCAAGCTTTTGTCCGTGGGATCAATCTCCATGCCGATACTGATTTTAATCGGTTCTGCGTATTTGCCAAACGGGTCCTGAGGAGCTTCCGCATTGCTCGGCGCATTCGTCCCTGTATTTTGGGGGGAATTGTTTGCATTGCTGCAAGCGCTGATCACAAGCAGCATAATCATAAGCAGTAGCACTTTGCCTTGGTTTTTTTTGTTCATCTTGCACCCCTTCTTTCGCGTTGATGTTTTTCTTACTCTTACAATAGCATAATGAGACCGTTCTCATGGTTAGAGTACGGTCTCATAATAAGGTGGGGCAATGCTTTCATTTTCGCGGCATAAACCACGATTTTGCGGGCTATCGGACATTTGTCTCCCTAAGTTTTGGACGATTGTTCACCTTCGCGGCGAAGCTGCCGAAACTCGCTTGGAAGCAGTCCAGTATGCTTGCGAAAAATCCGGCTGAAATACTTCTCATCTGCGTAGCCCGTATGCTCGGCGATCCAAAAGATCGTCTTATTGGTCTTCGTCAAATACTCCTTCGCCTTGTCCACGCGAAGCTGTCTGACATAATCATTGAAGGTTGCGCCCATAATGTCCCGAAAGCATTGGCTGAAATAGCTCCGGCTCATGTTAACCTGCTGGCAAATGTTTATCACATTCAGTCGTTCAGCAAGCCCGGAATGAATGAGCTGAACGGCCTTTACGATACAATCCTGTACTTCCGTCGAATAAAGAGGTCTGCCTAATGCCTCGAGCAGGAGCTGACGTGTCTTCCTAAGCCAAGCTTCAATCTGTACCCAAGCGTCTGCTAATATCGGTGGTTCGAGACTGCTTGAGGCTGCCGGCTGATATATCCGGTTCCACTCTACGATCCACTGGTTTAATTCACTCACAAGCTGGCCAGTAGGCATTTGCAGCTCATACAATTGCCCGACAAGCTGCTCATACAGCGCTGGCTTGTGAACCCATTCCAAAGACAAGCCTTTCTCCCGCACGGATAAAAGGGCTTCTTTGTCCACCTCAGGCGGCAGCTCCTTTATGTGATGTACGGACAATGAATAAACCTTGATATCCTCTCGATAGTCATAAAAGAAACCGTAGGCAGTATAAGCGATAAGCAGTCTTTCTACTTTTGGGATGGCCAGTCCCTCCAAGCCGCTCAGCTCTAGAAGGCATAGCTCCGAACGCTCCGCCGCCTCGGCTAATTCCTTTCCGACTACAGCATTATCCTGTTCATTAACCGGTAGCCACAATCTTAAATGGGGCATAATTTCGCGTTCTAGCACTTGACTGACCGGAATCGGTACGATTGGCCGTTGCCGCTCGTTGTCCTCGGACGCGACTGCAATCATCGCATACCCTGTATCCAAACGCAGCGCTTCATTGCCTCGCTCTTTCTCCTGTGCCTCCAGCTTCGCCTGCTCCTCGGCCATACGTCCGCAAATCCGCCCCAGCACCTCCTCGAAGTTCTCCTCCTCGAGCTGAACCTTGGCAATATAGTCAATCGCCCCAAGGCGCAAGGCCTCCTGTATATATTCAAAATCTTGATGAAGGGTTAAGACGACGATAAAAATATGCGGATACTTCTTGCGTACGATTCTCATCAATTCAAGCCCGGACATGATCGGCATCGCCAAATCGGTCAGCAGCAAATCGACCTCTGCAGTTGCAAGAAATTCAAGCGCCTTCTCGCCATTTTTGGCTTCACCAATAACATGCAAATCAAAATCATGCCATGGCATTGCAGAAATCAGCCCTTTTCTAACCAGTTTATCGTCATCCACGACCAACACGTTCATCATTTTGGCTCGCCTCCCTGAAAGGTAATGTAAGGCGTATGGTGGTGCCTTTAGAAATTTCGCTTACAATGTCCAGCTTCGCATGGCCCTCATAATAGGACTCAAGCATCCGTTTGACATAGCTCATACCGATGCCCATACCGACCTTCTCCTGCGGATTTTTCTGCTCACTCATCAGCTCTTCGATCTTCTCTTGCGTAATCCCCGCTCCGTTATCTTGTATTGTAATCTCGATATGATCTTTCTGCTTCACGTCTACCTGAATGTAGCCCTCGTCATCCAGACCATGGTACAGTGAATTTTCCACAAGCGGCTGCAAAATAAAGCGGGGCACCGCTGCATCGAGTACATCGTCCTCTACTTCAATCCGCACGTCGAAAGCAAAGTCATAACGGATTTGCTGCAAAATGAGGTACTGCCTGAGCGAATCGATTTCTTCTCTTATTGTAGATTTTTGGCCTAGTTTGCCTAGGTTATAGTGAAGCAGCTTATTCAAGGACAGCACCAAGCGGTCAATTTCCTTCTGACCGTTCATTACGGCCAGCCAATGGGCCGTATCCAGCGTATTCATAAGAAAATGAGGATTTATCTGGTAAAGCAGCTTCTCCACCTCGAGATCAGCTCTTCGTTTCTCCTTCTGCTCGACCTCATGAAACAAATTCGCAATTTGATTCTTCATATTATGGAACTGCTTAAGTAGATAGTTGAATTCAGGGATAGTGGTGCGAGCCTCTGGAGATTGAATGCGTGTGCTGATCACTTTTTTCATCTCCATATTAAACTGGTTCAAGGGCTTATAAACCATCTTCCAAAGCAGCCAAGCGAGAAGGAGACCAATACTCGTAAATATGGCAAACAAATAGATCATCTGCATGATCCAGCGGTTTTTCTCCTGGTTATAATCCTCTTTCGGAATAAGCGATACAACGCTCCATCCCTGATTGCTTGTGCCCTTAAACCAATAATAGCCGTTCATCAGACCGGAATCTCTGTCAACCGCTTGATCAGACGGTTTACCGTCCGGAGAAAAATAGCCGTTCTGGGGAAAGATGCTGCCAGCCTCGCTGTAGGCGATTCGCCCATCGTTATCGAGAATGAGATGAAACGAGTTTTTGCCGATTCGATCGCTCTCAAGAATACTTTGAGTCAGTTTAAAGCCTGATTCAATATATACGTAAATACCTTCACGGCCAGGCACATTGACCCGCCGCAGCGCGGAGAGCACGAATTCATTATTATACAAGCTGTTGCTAATATGCGGGCCGTAATAGGTGATGCCGTAATAGGAGGCAAGCATAGGCAGCTTGCTTAATGAGAAATCCTCTCTTATCGCATTGTTTTGAAACATGTAGCTATAGCTCTCTTCATTCTTAAAATAGTACATCACTAGATTTGTGGATGGATTCGTGAACGTAATCAGATTTAACTCCGTTTGAATATCCTCAATTAAGACGGCTTTCTGGTATTGCTGGGTAGCGGATAAATACTGCTCCAGCATCATACCTACGCTTCCCGGATAGGCCAATTGCTGCGATACATGATTCAAATTGCTAATGGTCGTCTCCAATGATAATTGGACCTGATGCAAATTGCTTTGAACACCGGAATTTAAATTTTTGCTCAAAATTAAGGTGATTGCATGATTAGAGACGAGCGCGGTACAAAGGAACGGGATGATCGTGCTTGCAGCGAAAATTAGAATGATTCTCTTTTTTAAGGTTAATCTCTCAAACGTTATAATTCCGAACTTTGCTATAAAACGCTTCATCCGATCGACACCCTTGTCTTCGATTTGAGGATAAATGTGTACTTTCCACATCGCTTAGTCCCTTTGCGATACTATTGTAAGCGATTCAATCTAGTTATACAATGCGAGGGGCTCGACACTGGAAACGAAACGCGAAGAACAGATGCATTCCACTTTAACACTTTCACCTCGCAAAATTATTCTTATTTGAATAAAAAAGAAAAGACCCGTAAGAGGATACTTTTTTCAAAGTGTCCATCTTACGGCTCACAGTTCAGTGTAACCCTCGTTGCTTTTTATTGTAGTATTACCTCTTCGCTTTATAAAACTCATGATAAAGCTTCATAAGCGCCCGTTTCTCAATCCGCGACGAATAACTCCGCGAGATCCCAAGCTCTTTCGCAATCTCCCGCTCAATCCAGCACGAATCCAATAGATCACTTCATAGTCCACCTGGTTAAATAGTGGAATAATAAACATGTTCTGTGAACTGAATTTTTCGAATCTAACGTTTGTTGACTATGGTATCAAGTTTGTTATCTAGAAGCATCGAATTCTCCTACTATACAATGAACTTAACAAATGTAATACAAGCGAGAAAACACCGGAAGGAGTGACAGACATGAGCTCTAAAGCTGAACTACAAGTTAAACGAAAGCGCTTACGGATACGTTGGCACAAGCAGGATACGGAACTAACCCTCTTGGCATTGCCTACCACGATTTGGTACATACTGTTTTGTTTCTTACCTATGTTCGGGATCATTATTGCCTTCAAAAACTTCAGAATTAGCGGCGGCTTCTTGAGCAATGTGTTTAACAGTCCTTGGGTAGGCTTCAAAAACTTTGAGTTCTTATTCAAGTCGAATGACGCTTGGATCATTATTCGAAACACCATTGGATACAACATTATTTTTATCGTTCTAGGTATTGTGCTGCCCGTTCTATTCGCCATTATGATCGGACTACTCCACAGCCGCAAAGCAAGTAAAGTCTATCAGACGATGATGTTCCTCCCCTATTTCCTGTCTTGGGTTGTCGTATCTGCTGTAGGCTGGGCGTTCCTAAGCTTTGATAAAGGGATTCTCAATCAAATGCTCGTCAATATGGGCAGCGATCCTGTTAACTGGTATATGGAGCCGGCATACTGGCCATTCTTCCTGATTCTCTTAAATATCTGGAAAGGCCTTGGCTATGGCATGGTCATTTATCTGGCAACCATCACAAGCCTTGACAGCACCTATTATGAGGCAGCTGTTATTGATGGCGCTTCTATCTGGCAGCAAACGAGATTTATTACATTGCCAATGCTCAAACTCGTTATCGTCATGCTGTTCATTTTGGCAGTTGGGCGTATATTCTACACCGATTTTGGCTTGTTCTTTCAGGTCACGCGAGATTCCAATTCTCTGTTCAACGTGTCTACCACCATCGACGTCATGGTGTATAAACAACTGAAATCCGCTACATTGGGGATGGCAGCAGCTGCCGCATTCGTACAGTCGGTTCTGGGCTGTGCAACTATTCTAGCCGCTAATTGGATTGTTCGCAAAGTTGATCCTGATAGCGCGATGATGTAAGGAGGTAAGAGAATGTCAACGAGAACTACTTACGAAACGGGCCTTGAGAAATTTAACCGTACAAGCAAAGTCGTAAACATCTTTTTCAACCTTATATTTATCATCTTGGCGCTGCTCTGCGTCATACCAGTAGTTGTTGTTCTATCCATTTCATTTTCCAGTGAGGACTCCATACGTGAGACAGGATATCATCTGTTGCCGATTGCATTGTCAGGAGAGGCTTACGCCTATGTAGTCAAGCAGGGAACGATGATTCTGCGGGCGCTCGGCGTATCCGCTCTTGTTACTGCGGTTGGTACTGTGCTCGGTGTATTGCTTACCACCTCCATGGGCTATGTACTTTCTCGCCCAACATACAAGCTGAATGGCTTTCTGACCTGGGTCGTATTCATCCCCATGATATTCAATGGCGGTCTGGTATCCAGCTACTTCATTAATACAAATTTATTAGGACTAAAGGATAGCGTCTGGGCACTTATTCTGCCGCTGGCCGTCTCATCGTTCAACGTTATCATTTGTAAAACCTTCTTTAAAAGTACGATTCCCGACGGACTGATTGAATCTGCTGAAATTGATGGAGCGAGCCAGCTGCGAATCTTTTTCTCAATCATCCTACCGATCTCCTTGCCGGTCATTGCAACAATTGGACTGTTTCTCTGCTTCTCTTATTGGAATGACTGGTTCCAATCCATGCTATATATCGACAACCAGAACCTCTATTCTCTGCAGGCACTGTTAAACAGCTTGATGAGCAATGTGGATGCACTTGCCAAGAATGCTGCAAGTATGGGCGTCAGCTATGCTGTGCTTGTCGCAACGATGCCTAAGGAATCTGCCCGCATGGCTGTAGCCATTATCATCGTTCTGCCTGTAGCCTTCGCTTATCCGTTCTTCCAGAAATATTTCATATCCGGACTAACGATCGGCGCTGTCAAAGGATAATCAACGAAATAAGCCAAGCTAGCTTGGTTTATGATAGATCACTGTACGACTCTTACGGTGATACAACTTCAATAAGGGGGAAATGAAATGAAGAAATCTTGGAAGCTCATCTCTACGCTTTGTATTCTCACACTGCTGGTGACTGCCTTAGCTGCCTGCTCCGGCTCGAACTCTCCATCTGCAACAAATGGTTCTCCGACAACTACAGATACTCCAAAGGACACCGAAGCACCTAGTAAGGATATTCCGACTTTGATCTGGTGGACCATCGGCGGTCAAGTACCTAATAACTTCAGCAAAGCTATTGATGCCATGAATGCGTACACAGCTGAGAAAATTGGTGTGAAAATTGACATCAAGGTAGCCAGCTGGGGTGAATGGGACACTAAAATCAACACGATTGTGAATACTGGCGAACCCTTCGACATTATGTTCACAAACAGCGGTAAATACAGCAAGCAAGTCGCTATGGGAGCTTTTGCCGATATCACTGATCTGGTTCAAAGTGAAACACCAGACTTATACAAACTGATTCCTGAAAAGGTATGGGATGGCACGAAAATTGGCGGCAAGTATTATTCCGTTCCCACATATAAGGATTCAGCGCTAACGCAATATTGGGTGTACGATGATAAGTACGTGCAAAAGTACAGTATCGATATCAACAACATCAAAACACTGCAGGACCTTGATAAGCCTCTGCGCAGTATAAAGTCTGGCGAAGGCAAGAGCTTCTACCCATTGCCAATGACCCAAGGTGAAGGCTTGAACGGTTTCTTTAACAATTATGACGATCTAACACTAGGCTTCACTCCAATTGGCGTAAAAGCAGACGATGGATCACGCACGGTTGTCTCTGTTCTCGAGCAGCCTGATATTATGGCCGATCTGAAGCTCCTGCATCAATGGTATCAGGATGGCATCATCAACCCTGATGCTCCGACTAAAACAGAGAATGACAAAGGCAGACCGTTCTTTGCCGCTCAGGCATTTCCAGGTGCAGAGGTAAGCTGGCAAATCAATGATGCTATTCAAAAGTATGATATGGTTCAGCACTTCGGACCTATTTATACAACGAGCACGATCCAAGGCTCCTTGAACGCGATTTCAGCGAATTCGAAATATAAGAAGGAAGCATTGAAGTACCTCGAATTGGTCAACACAGATCCAAAACTGCGCAATATGCTGGCATTCGGCGAGTTAGGCTTAGACTACAAAAATGTCGATGGTGAAAAGGTAATCGAGCGCACATCCGATACTTGGCCGCTGGCCGCCTACACCCAAGGTACATTCTTTAATCTAGCGGTTACAAAAGGCGCTCCTGAAGATCAATGGGAACAGGTTAAAAAGCTGAATGATGCAGCGACATCTTCCACTGTACTAGGTTTCGCACTGGACATCAGCAATCTTCAGACAGAAGTGGCGAATTGCCAGTCTGTATGGGATAAATACAAATATGAACTAATTACGGGCGCATCCGATCCGGAGAAAATGGTTCCGAAGATTGCAGCTGAATTAAAGTCCGCTGGTATGGACACGATTATGAAAGCTGCTCAAGAGCAAATTAATAATTACTTCAAGTAAGATTAAATGAATGAGCATCCCTTATTGAGACACTCGGTATGGGATGCTTTTTTCTTGCTATCTATGAAGCTTTGCTTAATCATGTTAAAGTGATATGGTAACGCTTACTTTTTTTAACGAGCTACTGCAATTGAGGTGTCGTATGAGCTCTTTTTTACAAATCAAAATTTATCGTTACAAGTTTATTGCCTATGTCATCTTCGTCGTGACCATTGGACTCACGCTTGGCATTCTGACCTGTTCAATGCTGCTGAATCAATGGGTTGGTGATGCCCGTTTAGAGGCTGCTAATGCTTTCGCTGGTGTAGAGAATGAGCTGCAGTATGATGCCGACCGAATTGAGTCTTACATGCAGCGTATATACTCCAATCATAGTCTGATGGATGATGCTCGCAGCTTTTTAAGCAGCAGTGCTGAAGGCTACTTAACCAATAGTCTTCAAAACAGCCAATTCTCACAGCCGCTGGTATCCTTCCCAGAGGATATAAAAACCTACCTGTACAGCTGGGCGCAAGGTGAAATAACACAGATTAGTCTACATACCAACCAATATGGCAATGTCGTCCGCTTTAACGATAACGGAATTGCAAGCTTCACGTTCGGTCTTCCAAATTCAGATGAAGCTTTTCACGATACAATTCTAAAAGGATTCGTATATCGCAAGAAGCTATCGGATCCAACACTTGGCTCTGAGGAATTAGGGGAGCTGCGCTTCTTGGTCAGCAGTGATCAAATCTTTAAAACGATACAAAATTATCGATTCGGAAAGGCTGCTGCAGTCAGTCCTTCTGGTGAGATATACCTTATCGGTAATGGACAGGACCAAGACTTGAAGGAATTTTACCGTCTGGCGGCGGCGAATGGACGCAGCCATGGATATATTTCGAAGGGGTTTTTAAAGCATATATTTTTTATCACCTTTCCGTCCACCAAATTCAATTTCAAATTCGTTAGCATCGTTGATTTATCTATGCTGATTCGGCAGCATGCTAGGATGCTAATCACCATCTTTCTGATCGTATTAATGACCATGATTAGTGTACTACTGCTCATTGTGTACAATATGCGGGATGATTCCCGCTTCCTGCACCGCATTATTCAATCGATTGGACGCGTGAAAACAGCCAATTTCACACTTAATCGCCCTGCCCGTTATCGTCGAAATGAATACGGCATGATCGCAAGGGAATTAGACGATATGATTCAGCAGTTAGATAAGCATATCCGTAATGAATATTTGCTTAAACTAAAGCAGCAAGAAACCGAAATGAAAGCGCTCCAAAACCAAATTAACCCTCATTTTCTTTACAATACGTTAGAGGTAATCCGCTCCACTGCCCTTGTTAACCAGGACAGGGATACCGCTGATGCAATTGCTACCTTAGGGGCGCTCTATCGTGAAATTGTCAAGAAGGAGAATATAATTTCTATTGCAAGTGAGCTGGAATTGCTGCAGAAGTACTTAGAGATTATGGAGTTTAAGTATCCAGGGCGTTTTTATTATCAAGTTAATGTAGAGCCGACGTTACTCTCGATCCCTACCGTGAAATTCTGGATGCAGCCTTTGGCTGAAAATTTTTTTATCCATGGCTTTATCGCAAGTAATGAGTTTAACCTATATGTAGTTAATGGCTGGGAAGCTGAAGAGCATTATGTATTAGAATTCGTGGATAATGGCCGTGGTATTAATGCGGAGCGTTTAAATACAGTGCGAAGCACACTGTCCAACAATGATGATACTTCTTCCGAGAGTATTGGTTTACGCAACGTATACACAAGGCTTCAATTCTTTTATGGGAAAAGCTTTTCTATAGAGATTGAGAATAATGAGGAAGCTGGAGTTAAGATTTCTGTACGGATTTCAAAAGAGGTGATTGAACATGTACAAACTGCTGATTTTGGATGACGAACCTCAGATTTTGGAGGGGATGAAGCGAATCCTGGACTGGAAACGATACGGCTTCAGTCGGATCGAAACCTGCGAATCTACAGAGGTGGCCATGTCCAAGGTTGTAGACATGCAGCCAGATATCGCTATTTTTGATGTCTGCATTGGCAAAAATCTTGGATATGAAACTATACGCAGACTCAACGAGCTCCAAATCCCTACGAAATATGTTATTATGAGCGGCTATAGTGAGTTCAAATATGCCCAAGAAGCCATTCGCTGTGGTGTCAAAGACTATCTACTCAAGCCTGTAGAACGTACAAAGCTACAGCAAGTTGTTGAGAAGATTATTGTTGAAGATCTGGGTGGTACGATAGGTAATATTAGTTGCGAGAGTTTGAAAAAGGATCCTGTGCTCGGTGTAAGCTATGACAGCTTATCCAAGCTGGTTAACCGCATTCTGCTGATGATCAAGACGGAGTATACTCAGAATATCACCTTAAAATCAGTGGCAGAGCGCTTCCAGATGAACAGTACTTACCTTGGACAATTATTTCTAAAAGAATCCGAAATGAAATTTTCAGAATACCTAATGGCTTACCGAATGCTCCTCGCACAAGAACGAATTCAATCGTCGGATGAGAAGATTTCTTGTATCGCGCTTTCCGTCGGCTACAACAATCTCAATTATTTCTATACACACTTTCAAAGCTTTTTCGGAAAATCTCCCTCTGATCTGCGGGGAAAAGGTTAACAACGAACTCGGCAGAAAGGAGCATATCGATGCTAAAGTGCTATGGACACAAAAATATCTTCATTATAATCATTATTATATTGCTACTCACAGCGTTTACGACCGGTTGCTCCCGGCAGCCTGGCAAAAACAACAATGATAAATATCATGGTGACACTGTAAATCTGATTTATTACACGATTGGAGAGCCTGACAAGGATCTGAAGCTCGTAAATGAGAAAATCAATGAAATCATGGCTCGTAAAATTGGCGTGACTATCACCTATATCAAGGTAGGTTGGCAGGAGTATGAAGATCGGCTGAACACCCTTATATCCGCAGGAAGCCCTTTCGACATTGCTTTTGCACCCAACTATGCAACCACCGCTATGCGCGGCGCATGGCTAAAACTTGATGACTATCTTACGAGTCTGGGTAAAGATCTGTACGACACCATTGACCCAACCTTTTGGCAAGGGGTACGAATGAATGATGGAGGCATTTATGGTGTACCGACCAATAAAGAGCTGGCCGTCCGTGATCATTGGATGTACCCTGCTTCAATAGTGAAAACGTACAATATCGACATTGCCAAGTACAACACGCTGGAATCGCTTGAACCGTTGCTCCGGATGATTCAACAGGATGAGCCTGCATACATACCGATGGAATTAGATCGGGATTCACACAATTTCTTCGCTCTCTATGGCTACGAATATATTGTGAACCATAAAGTTCCCCTGATGGTGAAATCACTGGACCCTAACCCTAAGGTCGTGAATATCTTCGAAACAAAGGAAGCACGGCAGGTATTAGACACATTACGGCGTTATTATAAAGAGGGCTTCATTAACAAGGACGCCGCGCTGCGGGAGCCTGGCGGACTTAAGCGTGGAGATAAAGTGTTCTGGAAGTCCTCAGGTGGTGGCCCACTCTCGGAGACTACTTGGAGTAAGGATCGCGGCTACACGGTTGTATCAAATCCGGTAACCCCAAGCGTCGTCACCACGGAATCAGTCCGTGGAGGAATCATGGCTGTTAATGCCAACACCAAGCATCCCATTGAGTGTATTAAGTTTCTGAATCTACTCAATACCGACCCTGAAATACGAAACTTATTTAATTATGGTATTGAAGGAGTGCATTACACGCTGGGTGAACATGGGCAAGCGGCCCTAATTCCCGACAAAGACATCCACGGCGACCCGATCCCGGATGCTCCAGCAAGCTATGCAGGAGTACAATATACACAGGGTAACTGGTTTATCCTGAAAACCATGGGCGGCGATAACCCAGAACCCCTCGATAAATGGGATCAATTCCGCAAATACAACGCTGAAGCAATCAAGTCCACCGCTCTCGGCTTTACTCCTGATCTATCCAAGCTGACCGCCCAAACCGATACCATCGAGATGATTTGGAAGAAATACTATCCAAGCCTCATGACTGGCACCGTCGATGTTGACACGATCCTCCCCAAGTTTAACGAGGAGCTAAAGCAAGCAGGCATCGAAGAGGTACGGAAAGAAGTACAGAAGCAGTTGGATGCAGGGCGGGGCGTAAAGAGGTAAGTGCTATAGCCGATCCAGGTCCCACAACCTATCATTGTCTCAATACAATAGCAACCACTGACCTCTTGCAAAGTGACTCAGACCGGCTCGCCTGCAAACTGGTGGTCCGTCGCTGAAGCCAACGTACTTGGTATCGAATCCGCTCCGGCTGCCGGAGCAAAGATCAGTCATAATCCTAGCGTCGCAATCGATGAGTGGTTGCAGGCGGCGAGAAATGCTCCGTATTCGGATCCTCTGAATCATACAGCGTCTCGATCGATGGCGTGAATTGGACACCTATAGCCAGTAGTGACGGTACAGGACCGGTTCAGCGGGTCAAGTTCGCAACCGTTCATGCAAGATACTTCAATATCAACCAAAGGGGTACTGCCGGTCAATGGTGGTCCATTGCAGAAATTAATCTATATCAGCAATAGATCGTAAGTACAAAAGGAACCCCTTCAATTGGCGTAGGCTCGCCGATTGAAGGGGTTCTTTTTGTGCTGTTCAAGCGTTACTTAACCCGCCATGCTCCAGCCCAAAGCGGCCGATCACAACTTCCTTCTCCCGGTCATCGAGTACGTCGAGGTTCTTGTGGATTTTACTATTCTCAATCTTCACCTGCACCTTATCGATAATATCATCGGCCTCGGTACCGAGGATATCTATAAGAGTGCCTCCTCTTCTTAGTTTACTTTTTAAACGGGTACTATTCGAAGCCATTGAATTGCAACAGGCTGTCCTTTTGCCTTCAATACTAACCGATGTAGACCATCATTAGCACTGAAATGTTTGTGAAGTTTAATTAAGTTCCAAGAATCTCCACACGTATCGGCTACACCGATAAGGACGTCATCCACAGTAACTTCGATTATCCCAAATTCTCCTGTTTGAACACATAATTCTAAGGTGAACGCCAATGTGGAACTGAATAAAGGAACAGTAAATTCATAAGCAAGCCAGTCATTCGGAGCAAGTTGTACATATAAAAGCTCATCCGGCTGCCATTCCTCACCCTTCATATGTTGAAAATGAGGTTTTTCTCTTTGTTCTTTAACAAATCGGATATCTATTCCGTCATTTATTCTAAAACCAATCTTCTTATCACATGGTTTCCCAATGCCGAAACCTGTACCCTCGCCTTTGTAACCATAAAAGATTGCAGGAATACGAACTGGAGGCCTACGGAATAAAGCATTAACGACTTCTGATCGATAAACACAATGTTCAAACAACATATTGTTTAGGTATTCCCACAGGATCCTCTCTGCAGTTTCCGCATTCGGTTTAATGCCGCCCTCCAAATAGTCAATGAGCAACTGCCAGCCCTTTGGCGTATTTACAGAACAAGGAGAATTAGTACAGTCCATCTTTTTCCATGTCCAGAAGTTCCAGGATATATCGTGATCTTCATATAGGCGAAATACTCCTGCAAACCAATCGCAGTTGTTCTCCCCGCCTTCGCCCATGAAAATCGGTACGTTCCACTCATCCTGTTTATCCAAAAAGGTCTGAATACTTTCCGTATCCGGGTTATTCCAATATTTATGGAATTGAAGCATGAGATTGTCGTCAATCTTCTCGTCGAAAATGGACCAATCGGTAGCCCAGTGCGCACCTTCTAAAATAATCATATGCCTGTCATCCACTTCTCGGATGGCGTTCACGATCTCTTTATAAAGCGGCATAACTTGATCGTTATATACTGAGAACCAATCCGGTAAAGGCTCATTCAGCAGGTCATATCCTGCGACGATCCATTCATCTTTATAGCGTTCCGCGAGCATTTTCCATAATGCAACCGTTAAACGCTTATTCTTATCATCCATGAACAGTTCCGGCTTATCATGTTCAGAGTCGTCGATATTCGTCCCCGTTTGTCCACCGGGAGCACCATGTAAATCAAGGATGACATAAAGCGAGTGTTCACGGCACCAGTCAATAACTCTGTCAATGATCTCGATACGTCCATTGATAAGACGCAAAGGTTCTCCATCCTCGATAAGGAATCTAGCGTTAATAGGTACACGAATGGAGTTGAATCCTTCAGCCGCTATTTTTTGTATATCCTTTTCCGATGTATAATTTTCGTAATACATATCCCAAAACTGTGCGGCTTTTTCTTCTCCGACTAATTCTTTAATCATGCGTTCGATTCGGCGAGGACGGTCACCTTGATTGGGAAACCGCCACATATAGCCTTCAGGCAACATCCAACTGCCGAAGCCGACGCCCCGAAACAGGATTTCTTGGCCGTTGCCATTAATGATTTTTTTTCCGGAGGCTTTTACGAAACCTTGTACTTCTATGGAATTTCTCATTGTCTCAATCCTCATCCTTTCCTATTAACCTTTAATTGCACCTTCTGCTATACCGCTTAAAATATATTTTTGCAGGAGCAGATACAAGACAATAATCGGCAGCATCGTCAGCACCAAAGAGGATAGAATAGCCGACCAGTCGTTGTTATACTCGCCGAATAGCATGTTCGTAGAAATTAAAAGTGTATAATATTCGGAATCGGTTAACATTAGCAGCGGCAAAAGAAAATCGTTCCACATCCACAGAGCATTTAATATAGCTACTGTTGCCGTTATTGGCAGAAGCAATGGCAAGATAATAGAAAAGAAAAGCCGAAATTCACCGCATCCATCCATCAATGCTGCTTCGTCCAAATCCCTAGGAATCGATTTTACGAATCCATGGTACAGAAATATCGCGAGAGCTACCCCCAAACCAATATAAATCAATCCTAGACCGTATGACGTTCCTTGCACTTTCAGTTCCTTAGCGATTTTGACCAGTGAAATGATTATGGAATGAAACGGGATTAATGACGATAAGACAAATAATCCAAACAGAAAACTGCTTAACTTCCCAGGTGTCCTCGACATCTTATATCCGGCCATGGAAGCAAAAAGAATGATCCCTGCTACCCCGATAATCGTTACGACTATGGTATTCCCAAAACTGTTCAGATAATCGATCTTTTGGTATGCATCAATATAGTTTCCAAAGTCTAATCGGGTAGGAAGCGACATGATATTCGTCAGCATTTCCCCATCCGGCTTAAAAGAATTTAATAGCGCCATGTAAATGGGGAAAAGCGTGAAAATAGAAGCAATAATTAATACGAGAAAAATAAAAGCATTTCCGGCTCCGCGCCCGATCGATCTATTGCTCGATTGCCTCTGTGCCATTATGCCTCTACCTCTCTTCTCTTCATAATTAATAATTGAACGAGTGTAACTAAGAGGACAATCAAGAAAAGGATAATCGCTTTTGCGCTGGCATATCCGAAACGCTGGTTGAAACGAAAGGCTTCTTCCACGATGTTAATCGCGATTACCTGCGTTGACCTTCCCGGCCCTCCTCCGGTTAATGCAAATACGGCGTCAAACACTTTAAATGAAGTGCTAAGCGCTAGGAAAATACCGATTGTTAGTGCCGGATATATCATGGGGAGCGTAACATGACGAAAGATCTGAATTGCACTGGCTCCATCTATAGCTGCTGCTTCTTTTAACTGCGCAGGTACACCTTGTAGAGCGGCTATATAGATAACCATCTGATAGCCTACCCCGCCCCATAATGAAAGGATGATGATGGAATAGAAGGAATAGGCCGGATCGCCAATCCAGGATTGATCTAGAAAGTGGATACCGGTAGACGCAACAAAAGAAGGTAACACTTTCGTAAAGATGAACACCCACATGAATCCGCCGATGATCAAGCTGAGCATGTTCGGCATAAAAAATATGGTTCGGAACCATACTTTGCTCTTTTTCCTGGATTCCACGAAGACCGCCAAGAGCAAAGCAATGACATTTTGCAGCACAACCATATAGATCACATATTTCAATGTAAACCATATTGATTTCATGAAATAAGCATCCTTCAGCGCCTCGGTATAATTGGAGAATCCCACCCAGTCATAGGTGGGATCCAATCCATTCCAGTTCGTCAAGCTGTACAACACGCCCCCGATTGTAGGGGCGATGGTAAATACAGCATAGAATAATAATGCCGGAAAAACGAAGGCGAGAAGGATGACCGTTTGCTTGTATTTTTTTGTAAAATTCATAATCCGTCACTCCCGGTCACCTGTTTGTCATACCTATTGCGCTGCTTTTACTGCATTTGCCCATGCCTTATCCATCGTGCTGATGAATTGCTCCTTGGTAACCTCTTTAACGTAATAGCTTTGCAGCAATTTGGCTTGTTCGTCTGTAACACCATTAGGCAGTTTGAGATCTTGATATGCTTTACCTTGTGCCACATATTCGGAAGCTTCATTCACCCAAGGGAATACCTCATATTTGTGAACGCTCGACACGGGATTGAACTTCAGTTCTTGGAACAATGCCGACGAATCTTTCTCATCCAAGATATAATTCAAGAGATCAAGCGCCACTTCTTTATTCTCGCTGGTTTTCGATACAGCAAGCGTTGTGGAGGTCGACAAATTGATCATCGTTCCAGCGGCATTGTTGCTAACCGGAAGTGGAGCTACGCCAAACTCAAAATCAGGATTTACTTTTAGGAGCGTTTCTGCATTCCATGGTCCTTGTATCCACATCGCAGCTTTTCCGCTCGCAAATTCAGTGGAACCCGCTTCATTGCCTACTTCAAAAGGTTTATCTGTTCCGTTTGCATTAATGAGGTCGATAATATTGAATATCCCTTGAACATCTGCATAAGAAGCTTCGCCTTTATTCATTTTTTCGATCCAGTCCGGATTCTCAGAGGAAATGATTCCACCAAGGGAAAGAGCTGTCATCAGCTGAGGCACCCATGACTCTTGGAAAGCAAGCAAGAATGGCTTTATTTTAGCCGCATTCAATTTATCTACAGCTGCTTTCATTTCATCAAGCGTTTGTGGAGGCGTGATTCCCACATCACTAAAGATCTTTTTGTTGTACAAGTACCCCCATGCCAAGCTCTCAAGTGGAAGGGCCACAACCTTGCCGTCAAGCGTTACGGTATTTTTCACGCTATCATATAAGGTTGCAATTGCCGGTTGACTCGTAAGATCTTCCAGATAACCAGCTTTTTCATACGTTGGGAGATCGTTGGCATGTACATCAAAGATGTCGGGTGCATCATTAGAAGCCAGGCGCGCTTGAAGAACTTGTTTAGCCTGATCTGGATTCGGCATTTCGAGATCGATCGTAACATTGATATTTTTCTCTGCTAGTTCTTTGGCTTTAAACTGTTCAAAATATTTTTCAAATTGATCCTTGAAACGCGGTGATCCTATTTGCACTTTCAGTTCGACTTTCTGTGCCTCTCCTTTTGGTTCTTCCGTGTTTACGCCGGATGCTCCTGCATTGGTAGCCTGGGCAGCTTCTCCACTGTTTTGCGTGTTGTTAGTGCCGCATGCCGTAATTGACAACATCAACATTACACTTACTAGACCCAGATAAAACGCTTTCTTCATTGATTTATCCCCCTTAAATGATTAGTACATCCTTAGTATAGGGTAAGTTTGAAGGAGGATCATTAGAGCCAATTAGCAACATCTATTGCACAATATTGATAACGCTTACTTATCGATTGCCACTTCGAATTTCTCCTGGTGTTACCCCAAAGTGCTTTTTAAATACCCGATGAAAATAGGCAAGTTCCGAATAACCGGTCATCTGGGCTGCCTGTTTAATCGATACATCAGATTGCATAAGCAACTGCTTCGCCTTTTCCATACGTTTGCGAGTCATATATTCGGTCAAATTCTCTCCTATCGTTGATTTGAATGCTCGGCTTAAATGCTCTTTCGTCACATAAAATTGGTACGCCACCGTTTCAAGCGAAATGGGATCCATATAATGCTGGTCGATATAATGCTGGACTTCTAATATAACTAGCCGATTTTTCGATTTTCTTATCGACTCCATCTTGTCGATTACCGCTCCGTAAGCATTCGCGACCGTTCTCATCAGATCGCTTACATTTTCATAACGCTTGGAGTTCTCTAACTCCAAATCCGCTGCTTCAAAATCAGTACCGTTTTCGGATACAAACTCTGCCAGCATACGTAAAAAATCGTCTCCGATTTTTGCCAACAAAGCCGAGTCTATCCCATTCGAAAACGTATCCTCTAAAAGCGCTTCCAACTTATCAAGTGCCTGCAAAAGCGCCGGTTTGCTAAGTTCAAACAACGTGCCAAAAACTCGTTTTCGCAATCCCCCATATCGATCCATCGATTGGGCGTTTGGAAAAACGATCGGAGATCTCGATGCCGTGTGTACCGTCTGCTTCTCGTTCTCCAATTCAAAAATACATTTATGTAATGCTTCGTTCAGTTCAGTTTCATCGACAGGCTTTAGCAAATACTCTACAGCCCGGGAACGAATGGCTTGCTTTAAATAAACGAAATCATCATATCCACTCATGACGATAATTTTTATAGAAGGGAATTGCTCGTTCAACGCTTTAAGGAACTCCACGCCGTCTAAGCCTGGCATTCTCATATCTGTAATTACGATCTGAGGCTTATGCTCCTTAATGAAATGAAGCGCTTGGCTGCCATCCTCCGCTTCCCCTGCTATTGCTAGCCCTAGCCTATCCCAATCAACCAGCGCCTTTATGACTTCCCTTGCCCATGGCTCATCGTCTACGATCAACACTTTATTCAACGGTATGCCTCCCTTCCTGCAAAGGTAACTTCAGTAATATAACCGTTCCTTTCTTAGGTCTGCTCAATACACGTACGGCTGCTTTTAGCCCAAAATGCAGTTTCAATCTCGAATCCACATTTTGAATCCCTATTCCTTTTTGCATTCGCGGTATCTCCTTGTACAGATCGGTCGCATCCGTTCTCAAAGCAACCCCTTCTTTTAACTCCATCCGAAGCAGCCGCAGCCGTTCTTGTTCGATCCCCACACCATCATCTTTGATCATAATAACAAGATGCTTGCCTATCGTTTTGATTCGAATTTCGACATGCCAAGCTCCTTCTTTCGGCTGAAGGCCATGTTCAAATGCGTTCTCTACGAGAGGTTGAAGCGTAAATCTTGGAAGTCTGAGGTTTTCTCCCGATCCATCGTTAGCAATAATAATGCTGCACCGACCTAAAAAACGTTGTTCTTGAATAAAAAGGTAGTTCCGAATATGCTTCAACTCTTCATAGAGAGTTGCTGAGTCAGAGCCGGAACTAATTGAATAGCGAAGTAAGTCACCAATGCCTTTAGTGATTTTATAAATTTCAGGAGCTCCTTTAGTAAGAGCCATTCCCCCTATTAAGTTCAGTGTGTTATTTAAAAAATGAGGATTAATTTGTGCCTGTAATGCCATTAGTTGCGCATTCTTCACTTCAATTTCTTTCTGATACTCGTTTTCAATGAGTTCCTTCATCCGCTTTATCATGGAATTATAGCCGCGTTCCAGCAGTCCAATTTCATCATTGCTTTGTACAGATGTCAGCTCAAACTGATGTATCGGGGCCATTCGCATGGTTCTTGCAAGGCTGACGATCGGTCTGCTAATTCGAAGCGATACGGCGATGGATAAAAGGATAGAAACAGCGGCAAATAGAAGACCAGTCAAAATCCCGGCCCGAACGGTATTCCGAGCACTATTCGTAATTGTCTTGATTGGTAATGCTTTAATTAATTTAAGCTCGCCATCGTCGACCCTTTTCGTGAAAAGATAGTAATGATCGGTTTTTCGGAGTATCATTTCGGAACCTTTCAGATTCTCAAGCTCTGCTTGATCGATGATCTCACTAGCACTTTGATCAGGTGATCCAGATAATAGTTCTCCTTCATCGTTTACTAAGAAGACCGAGCTTTCTGACTCGGATTTTAATATCTCACTGACTTTCTCCCATACATCCTTATTGATACGGACGGACAGACCGCCAAGAAACTGTTGGTCATTAAATCGATTAATGCTATGGTAAGCATAAATACCGTTACCTGATTGTTTGAAATACATATTGACCGGCTTTTGCAGCATGCGGCTCCAATCGCTTTTTTCAATATCAAGGGAGTATATGAGTCCGCTGTTCACATAATTAACCGAGTACATCTTTTGGCTTTGATGCGTATACAGCGACAGTTCATCTATTTTTTTTGAATTAGCATAGAACGCTGCGGTCAGCGTCTCCTGAATATATCGTTGCGTCCTAAATTGCAGACCCCCATTCTGCGAGTCTATCGTATTAAGGCCATCTCTTAATTGTTGATTCACTTGTAATGAATAAAATAAAACGCTTACTTGGCGGATTAATTCATCCAAGTATTGATCCGCAGACATCATACGAGAACGATTCGCTTCAATAATCTCTTTTTCCACCGTACTTCGCGTATTGATTGTCGCAATCCAGGTAACAGTCAACACGGGCAGAGTTGCAAGGCATATCATTAGAACCATTAATCTATAGCGGATACTCGCTCGTTTCATCTGTTTTATTCACTCCTATACTCAGCCATGTGCACCTCAACTATTACTAACAAATCCATCCGTTATTAATATAGACCAAGCCTTCAGACGAAACAATAGTGAGGATTAGCGATTTATATTGCACAATATTGATGTGGATTTCGAAAACCATTTCATGAAATAGATAAATTTATTGTATTTTTTTGATGAATTCACTTATTTTTCATAACAATTCATCGCTGTGGCTAAGAAAGCTGTATTTAAATGATTAGACTAAAGGTTGTAATGAGGCTTTCTTGCTGTCCACAATCTTAAGGCAAGGTCAAAAAGTCGAATTTCCTTCATTAGAAACAGAAAGACTAAATCTTAGGCTTTTAACACTACAAGATTCCAAAATAGTATTTAAACATTTCTCAGATGAGGAAATTACAAGATTTATGGATATTGAACCATGTAAGGCTGTAAAAGAAGCTGAGGAAATTATCAGATTTCATCTAGAGGATTCGGGCTGTCGGTGGGGGCTGTTTGACAAAAACAATGTTATTGAGGAAATTAGGATTCAAAAGAGAGATTGAACGTAGAGATCATTTAATATATTTTTATTTGAATCTAAATAGTTTCGAAAATAGCAGGGAAGTAATCTGGTTTTTTTCGTTTAAAAAACATCATTGTACGATGACATTTCTAAAAACAAAAAGAGGGGTTCTCCGCCCCTCTTTACTATTTCCGCCAATACATCTCAGCTATTAATCTTTTCTGACCAACAGTGAGCAACACTCCAGATGTTTCGAATGCTTAGTAATCATTTAAGACATAAACAAAGCTATTTCATAACTACGACCGTAAGGGGAGCATATCATAACCAGCAGCCGTCTCTTTCATTTTTTTGAGCATATGTCTTTTTTACAGAGCTGCTTCCGCAGTCTCAAACTGGCTGTTGTACAATTCGGCATAGAAGCCGTTCGCCGCAAGCAGCTCCCGGTGATTGCCGCTCTCGATAATATCACCGTCCTTCATGACGAGGATGATGTCGGCATTTTTGATCGTGGATAGTCTGTGCGCGATAACAAACGAGGTTCGTCCCGCCATCAGCCGGTCCATCGCTTCCTGAATGAGAAGCTCCGTTCTCGTATCGACGGAGCTCGTCGCCTCGTCGAGGATGAGCAGCGGGGCGTTTGCAATGAGCGCTCTCGCAATCGTAATCAGCTGCTTCTGCCCTGCGGAAAGATTCACTTGCTCGTTCAAAACCGTTTCGTAGCCATGCGTTAAGGTCCGGATAAAATGGTCAATGCCGACGGCCTTGCAGACGTCCTTCACTTCGACATCGGTAACGCCTTGCTTATTGAAGACGATATTTTCTTTGATCGTCCCCTCGAATAACCACGTATCCTGAAGCACCATGCAGAACAGCTCATGTACGTTTTCCCTTTGGAGCTCCTGAATCGGAACGCCATCGATAATAATCTCTCCGCCGTTCAGCTCATAGAATCGCATCAGCAAATTGACGATCGTCGTCTTCCCCGCCCCCGTCGGTCCAACGATGGCAATCTTCTGGCCGGGCAAAGCGCGGGCCGAGAAATTGTGAATGATAAGCTTATTCGGATCATACCCGAAAGTAACGTTCCGGAACTCTACCTGCCCCTCTACGTCCTTAAGCACCTTCGATTTATGGTTCTCGTCCTCGAGCTCTTTCTCTTCCAAAAATTCAAAAACGCGTGCGGCTGCGGCTGCAGTCGATTGTAGACTTGTCGCGGCCTGCGCGATTTGCCCCAGTGGCTGCGTGAACAGCCGGACATAGAGCATAAAGGCGACAATGACACCGAACGAAATTTGATCGTTCATAGCTAATGCTCCGCCGACAATACAGACCGCTACATAGCCGAAGTTTCCGACAAACATCATGAGCGGCATCGTCAATCCGGATAAAAATTGCGACTTCCATGAGCTTTCATATAATTTATCGTTAATTTCGTTAAAGGTTTCCTTCGCCTTCCGCTCTCCATTATAGACCTTAACAACATCGTAGCCCGAGTATATTTCCTCGACATGGCCATTCATTGCACCCAGGTTCGCCTGCTGGTGGACGAAATGCGTTTGCGATTTTTTGATCATCACGGTCATGAAAGCAAATCCTAGAAACGTCGAAATGATCGCCGTCAACGTCATCCATACGTTGGTAAAGAGCATCATTACCAACGAGCCGACCAGCATCGTGACGGAAGTCACAAGCATCCCGACGCTCTGATTCATCGTTTGTCCGATCGTATCGATATCGTTCGTGACACGGCTCAGCACGTCGCCGTTGCTGGTGGAATCGAAATACTTCAACGGAAGCTTGTTGATCTTCTGCGAGATGCGCGTACGCAAGCTTCTCGATACCTTCTGCGTTACCGTAGCCATAATATAGCCTTGGAAAAACGAGAAGACAACGCTTAATCCGTATAGGACGGCAAGCAGTATACCGATGCTCCAAATCGCGTCCATGTCGATTTCGCCCATTAACCCCTCGGTAATGTGATCCGTCATGTCTTCCAGCTTGCTTGGCCCGATAATCGTAAATATCGTGCCTACGACGGACAGCAGAAGGGCCACGACAATAAGAGGAACGTACGGCCTGCAATACGCGACAAGCTTGCCCATTGTGCCTTTGAAATCAATGCTTTTCTTGGTTGCGACCTGTTGATTAGCCAATTTCAAGCTCCTCCTTCGATAACTGAGAGTTCGCGATCTGACGATATACCTCGCAGGTCTGCAGCAGCTCTTGATGCGTGCCTCTTCCTACGATTTTGCCTTCGTCTAGAACGAGTATGAGATCGGCATCCTTGATCGTTCCGATTCGCTGCCCCACAATCAGATTGGTAGCGCCGGCTGTTTCTTGATTCAGCATGGATCGCAGCTGACGGTCAGTCTTGTAATCAAGCGCAGAGAATGAATCGTCGAAAATGTAAATGTCAGGCTTACGGTATACAGCCCTAGCGATGGATAACCGCTGCTTCTGCCCGCCGGACAAGTTCGAGCCGCCTTGCGAGATGCTGCCCTCATACCCGCCATCCAGCTTCTCGACGAACTCTTGGCCCTTGGCGATTGCTATTGCTTTCTTCACATCGTCCGCCGACCCTGCCACACGCCCGTTATCGCCATAGGCGACGTTGGACGTCACGGTTCCGCTGAACAATACGGCTTTCTGAGGAACGTAGCCGAGCTTGTTATGCAGATCCCGCAGCGCGTACTCCTTCACGTTCATGCCCCCAACAAGCACCTCTCCGTCCGTCACATCGTAAAATCTCGGAATTAAGTTCATCATCGTACTCTTGCCGCTGCCCGTCGAGCCGATGAATGCAACCGTCTCGCCCCTGCGCGCAACGAAGCTGATGTTTCTAAGAACATATTCATCCGAATCCGCATACTTGAAGCTGACATTCCGGAATTCAATCTCTCCTGCCTTTGCGGCGTAAGTGGATTTCGAGCTGCCATCCTTGATGCTTGGTTCCGTATTTATTACTTCCATAACGCGCTTGGCAGAGACCGACGCCCGCGGCAGCATGAAGAAAACCATCGATAGCATCATGAAGGCCATGACGATCTGCATGGCATAGGAGGAGAAGATGACCATGTCGCTAAACAAGCCTAGCCTTGCCGGCGTATCCGCCCCATTGATCAGATAGGCGCCGATCCAATAGATTGCCAAGCTTAATCCGCTCATGATAAGACTCATGACCGGCATCATCAACGCCATTAATCGGCTCGTGAACAGATTCGCATCGGTTAACTCCCGATTCGCGTGATCGAACTTCGCTTCTTGGCTCGGTCCCGCATTATAGGCACGAATGACTCGCAGACCATTTAACCCTTCCCTCGTTACCCGGTTCAATTGATCCGTTAGTCCCTGAATCATTCTGAACTTCGGCATTGCGAACAAAATGACGATCGCGATCATGAGAAGAAGCAGCGCAACCGATACACCGGACGAAAGCGACCACTGCCAACTCTTGCCGGATATCTTCACGATCGCCCAACCTGCTAAAATAGGCGCCTTGATCATGACTTGCAGTCCCATCGCCACAATCATCTGTACTTGTGTAATATCGTTCGTGGAGCGCGTAATGAGGCTCGCCGTCGAGAATTGGTTCATCTCGGCCATTGAGAACGATTCAACCTTGTCGAAGAGCATACTCCTAAGCCTCTTGGCGAGCGACGCGGCGCTCTGCGAGACCAAATAGACGACGATGAAGGAAGCGATTAAGCTCCCAATCGCGCATAACATCATGTAGGCGCCCGGCTCCCAAACCTCGCTCAAGGAACTGCCTTCGGTCTGCACCAGCCTCGTAATTTCGGCCAAATAGTCGGGAAGCTTCAGGTCGAGCCATACCTGGAATACGATAAATGCGGTGCTGACGAGAATAAACCAAACATTTTTCGGATTAAAATACTTCAAAATCTTAAGCATCTACCGAACGCTCCTTCTCCCTGTTGTTAGCTATAGAACTGCACGTTTACTAACAATATGATTTTAATTAAAGCCGTCCCAACAACTACGACGACTGCTACTCCAAATTTTTTTTGATTTTATCCAGCACGGAAAAAAACATATCCATCTCCTCTCGCGATAAACCCTTCCTCAACTCACACTCCAATGCAACGTACTTCTCGATAATGGTTTCATAGTACTCGATGGCCTTAGGCGTAAGAATAATCCTTTTCAATCGCGCATCGTAGGAAACCGGCTGTCTCGTTATGAGGCTGTTTTTCTCCATCAATTGCAAAATCTTACTCGCCGTCGAACGGCGGATCGAGAACTCGTTCTCGAAATCACGCTGGAAGATCTCTTTATCCTGGTTATCAACAAAATACTTCAGAACCCAACCATGCATGCCGGTCATTTGATCCGCGTATTTCTGATGAATAAACCCGTCAACCTGTCTCTTCAACATATTCCTTAGCGTTCTGAGCTCCAGCGCGACCGATCGGTCTGCGTCCATCTTCGCCCCCCTTATACCTATCAAAATCCGGATCTTTCCTCATTTTATCACAATACTTGTTAGTGAACTAACAATATGACGACTACTTGATTGCACTTTTCCGACACTCTTGTAAAGCCACAATGTTCACTCATGATCATTTTCCTGTTTTTCAATTTGTTCGCTTTTCCCATTGCTATATTCTTTCACAAACTGCCCATCTTTTGTTTTATAGACGACATAGGTACCATTAGCCTTGGCTTCTAAACTTAGCGCGATCTCCCGTTAGCTTTATCAGCTTTTGAAGATCCTGTATGTGATTCATAACTTCCCTCCAAGCAACTCAGAATTTATTATCAGCAATTTTTTATTTGAAGTATATCAGGGTATATCACAGATCGTGGCCTAAAAAGATAGAATCAGCATTAGCGATCAAAAACAGAAATAGACTGCTCTAAAAGAACAGTCTGGATCGAAATCTATCTATCGCTTCGTCTTGTAAAACTCATGATAAAGCTTCATAAGCGCTCTCTTTTCTATCCTAGAAACATAAGCTCCGCGAAGTCCCAAGCTCCTTCGCAATCTCCCGCTGCGTCCGCTCATCCCCGCCATGCTCCAGCCCGAAGCGGCCGATCACAACTTCCTTCTCGCGGTCATCGAGAATATCCAGATTCTTAATTTGCTCTTCTCAATCTTGAGCTGCACCTTATCCACGATGTGGACACAACCCGATGCAAAGTAATACCTGACCGCATCGCAGCCAGCGACGGAACGGATATCCGAAGCAATCCGATTAATTCAGCTGAAGCATTGTCCTGTCTGGGTTTTCACAGCTCGCCTTAGGTTCTAATCGGATGGCGTCCGACGTTTGGGGACGAAATTCGTCCCCGCTTTGTAGACCTTATTTTGTTCCTGGTATTTGTGGACTTGTTGACGAAGGTGATCTTTTTGAGTTTGTTTCTGATTCTAGATCTGGTTGTGGCGATGGTGCAGGATGTGCCTTAATGTATTCGAGTACATTGTAGATTTGTTCCGCTGCCTCAGCGCGAGAGATTTCGGCTTTAGGATGGAAGTTCCCTTGTTCATCTAGTTTCACTACGTTATAAGCAAGCGCGCGCTGGATGGATCCATCATAATCAATGGTTAGATCCGTGCTATCGTTAATCTGGGCGGGAACAAGATTAATCTTTGGAAGATTGCTGTGCGTTTCAATCGTGCTGATAAGCTGGTGAGTAAACTCTTCACGCGTCCATTTCTTGTTAAGATCCAGATCGGCTGGCAGTACGACTCCATTAACGCTTGCCGTAATTAAGGCATTCGCATACCAAGCATCGTTGTCTGCGTTTTTGAAATAATCCGCAGCTTTAGGTTCTACAAGGAATCTTACTAGATCTAGATTCAGATTCGCGGCATTAACAATAAGCTGAATACCTTGTGCCGCTGTGATGGTGTCATTCGGGGCAAATAAGTCGTCCGAAATACCATGGACTAAGCCTTGTTCTTGTAAGGCAACAATTTTATCCTTTGCCGCGATATTCGTTATATCCGAGAAAGGGTTGGTAGCTGCATAGCTTTGACCTACAAAGGTTAATGATAATGCGGTAACAGCGGAAAGAGTAATCATTTTGAATTTTGTTTTCATTTCTTTCACCTCGTAGAGTTTTTGGTTTAAGATTCAAGCATGTTATTCGTTGTTCGGATTAACCAGACTTTCACATGATTACCTGATGTCGCCCTTACATTAGTAATACAATCGAAGAGCCTATTATTTTTCACACTGAAAAAAATTTTTTGGACGATAGATTAAAAAGGGATCATTTCGCTTCCTATCCGTATGTTCGTCTACCAAAGCGCAGCTGTGACTGGATTATTGCAGTTCGAACGGAGGTGGCTCTTCCCCTATTCTGGTGGGGCCGGATGGCGAAGCGGTGACCGATAAGTTCTACTTTGTGCATAAGCCGCTGACGGGAGACGGCAGTATCACGGTCCGTCTGACCTCGATGACGGGCCGGATCAAGGACCCTTCACCTCGCGGCACGATCGGGCCTGGCCCCAAGCCCGTGCCAGGGATGGTACCATGGGCGAAGGCCGGTGTCATGATCAAGGACGGTATTCGCCAGGGTACGCCGTATGTGGCGGTGATGGTCACCGCCGAGCATGGTGTGCGCATGCAGCACAACTTCACCCACGACACGGCTAGTCGGCCGGGTGGCGTTTCGGAAAACTCTCCCCGCTGGCTGCGGCTCACCCGCGAGGGGAACACGCTGATCGGCTACGAATCCTTTGATGGCAAGCAGTGGATCAAGATCGACACGGTTCAGATGGTTCTGCCGGACACAGTGCGGATCGGAATGTTTGCTGCTTCCCCCGGTGACCTCAGGTTCGAAGGTGCCAGGTATGCGGTCCGCTTTAGTGAGGTCACTGCCGTCTTCGACCGGGTCAACCTACATGGCCCATGGAGCCGCGACGATGTGGGCGTCGACATGGAACCCGATGGGAAAACGCCGCATCACCCAGGCGGGGTGGAGGAGTCAGGTAGTCGGTTCACAGTGACGGGAGTTGGTGACATCGCGCCGCAAACTGGAACTGATGGTAACTGGCGTATTGAGCACTCCCTTATTGGTGTGTTATTCGGGCTGATAGCAGTGATTATTGTGGCGGTGCTGTTTGTCACCACCGAAAATCGACGAGGCTTGACTCGCAACGCTCAACCTGCGAGTACACGGCAAGAACGGGTGCTGGCAGCGAAGGCTATTGTGATGGGTACCGTCACGTTTGTTGCCGGGCTGGCTGCCGCCATAGTTGCAGTTTCACTTTGCACGCCAATCCTGCTCTCAAACGGAATTCATGTACTTCCTGTAACTCTGTTTACCGAGTTGCGTGTAATACTTGGTACCGCTGCATTCCTCGCCGTAGTTGCTATTTTTTCACTCGCCCTCGCTGCCTTATTCCGGCGTAGGGTCGTGGCGGTGATTGCCAGTATTACGGCAGTCGTCCTCCCCTATATCCTTGCCAACGTCCTGCACCTGGGCGTATCACGGTGGCTATTAAAACTCACCCCAGCTGCTGGGTTCGCGATCCAGCAGAGCTTAACGGAGTACCCACAGGTAATCGGCGCCTATGTACCGCAGATGGGATATTATCCGTTGACACCATGGACTGGCTTTGCTGTGCTTTGCGGCTACACTGCGCTGGCTTTCGGTCTGGCCGTCTTCATGCTGCAACGTGAATGAATGCCTTATCAAGCAACGATTCTTCGATACTGTTCTCACTTGCTGCTTCAGTTGTATCATGAGCCACAAACCGCTTTTGCTTTTCCGATTAGGAGAAGTATAAAGACTTGTCTATGGACGATTCGTTACAATGTTTATGAAAATTCTCCCATACAAAAATCCCCTCCAAGTAAACTGTAGTGCGCTTTCTTGGCACTGTCTACTTAAAGGGGATAATGTCAACTATCGATCGACAGCCTGTATCATTACACTATCGTTACCCGATAGCTTAAAGAGTATCCTTCATTTTAGAAGTCTAGAATTCGTTGGTCAACGTAATAACTTTTCTAATCCGCATTATTTCGAATATCTCAATGATACAACGTAATTGATCCCGATTTTCTTTGCCCGTTTAATTGGTATTTGCCTGCGTTTGTATTCTTCAAAACCTAATTTATAATAGAGTTTCATGGCTGGAATATTGGTATCGGCGACTTCTTCAATCAAATAAACCTCATATGGTGTATGCTCAAGGATATGACGAATCAGTTGCGAAGCAACGCCTTGCCCCCTCAATTCGGTGGCCGTCCCTACAAATTCAATGGAGCCTACACCAGATGAAGGATGAACGAAGGTAGCTTCAAATTCTTTTTTCAAGAAAATACCGGCCATAGTGCCTCTATAAAAGCCTAAATGTTTGCGAAGTTCCTTTTTATCCAGTTTAACCGAAAGTGAAGTTCCATCCGTACAAGCAGCCATTCCGACCACTTGCCCCTTGTATAAAGCCACATAAAATTGGTCCAAAACGAATATATGGGCGAACGCTGCAGCAATCCTTTTCGGATCCTTAGAGAAAAACCCAAGCCACTGTGTGAATCCCTCTGCGAATATTTCAGATATTCCTCGCCTCACATCAAATTCAGCTTGATCGGCTCTAACCACGTTAATCATGACATGGTCACTTCCTTTCCTTCAATAGAAATGCGGTGAGGATAGATGGTGAGGGCATGGTAAAGTTGCTCTTTAGTAATGCTTTCATCTGAGCCAAACCCTGAATCGATGCATAAAAAAGGGCAGCCATTTCCTGCGCATCACCCGAGCAAAATTCCCCAAGCTGCTGACCCTTGCGAATGAGCTGTGCCGTAGAATCAAGCAGCCTGGCATTTACCTGGAGGATCTCTTCATAATGTTTTGAGGCGGTGGCAGCTCCAGCTAATAGCGACTGATTAATAAGGATCAGTAGATGGGCTAGTTCCTCCCCATTGATCATGTCAGTGTAGACTTCGTCGACAAACTGTGCCATTAACTTTTTAGGGGATTGATCGGATTCAAAGAAAATAATATTACGTTTCAATCCTTCAACCGCGTAGGCAACCAATTCGTTAAATAACTGATCCTTCGTTTTGTAATGACGATACATCAGCCCAATACTAATGCCAGCTGTATTCGCGATATCTTGAACATTCGTCGAGCCGAAACCTTGATGAACAAATAACTGCATCGCAGCTGAATGGATTTTTTCCCTAGTGGCATTGCGCATTTCTTCAAACTGTTCCTTGCTACGCGGCAAACAATTCGCTCCTTTTTGATGAATGAATTTTTACTCATTATATAATATTGAGAGCGGAATAACAACATTCAACTCCAGTTAGCGAAATCTGCCAATTAGCTTGATTAAGAAAGGGAGCAACCGCCGTAGCAGCAAACCGCTCATTGTTTGTTCAACTATCGTTACCCGGCCCGCGTCTCTGCAGATTTCGTCGAACCGAAAATTAAAACTAAAAAGGCATGCCAATAGAAACAAGCCCACTTCGAAGTGAGCTTGTTATTCAATCCTATTCTTAAACCAGCAATTCGCTTATTTCTTTTAGATTTTCAGCAAATCCAACAAATACTTTCTCGTTAATGACAATAGTCGGGGCAATTTGTTTCCCTGTTAAATCCCACACCTCTCTTGCATAAGCTTCGTTGTCTTCGCAATTGTATTCGGTAAAGGGAATCTGATTCTCATTAAAATATCGTTTCGCATAGGTACAATCACTGCATGTCGGTATCGTATAGATTCGTAATTGTTCCGCCAAGGTTATCGCTCCTTCAAATACTTCCGATTATCCAGCAATTTGCTTTAACTGATCAAGTGTTATTCGATCGATAAATTTGCTAAATTTTTCTTTTCCTTTTGCATTTTCCTTATAGAAATCAATAAGAGCTTTTATAATCGGCACCAGCCTATCTTCTGTTAACCCCGTAAGTAGTAGTTTGGCTATAGACGTTTTTAATCCTTTAGGCTCTCCGCCGACGTAAATATCAAACGTATTCCGCATTTTTACAACACCAATGTCTTTTAGTAGTGGTTCGCTAGTTCCCAGCGCACATCCGGCATAGCCAATCTTAAGCGGAGTGGGCGTTTCAATGCCTGCAATGGCAAGATTTAATTTTCGTGCTGTATCTAGCCCCGCCTCTTCCGCTCCTTTGCAAAAATTGCAGGCAATCAAACTTTTGGTTGTAGAACCTGACGGGTAAACTTCAAGACCGACAAGCTTGAATTCCTCTATAATGGCATCGCGCCTATCGAGCGAAACCTCTACATAAAGTTGCTTAAAAGGAGTCACTTCAATTTGGGCATCGGCACCTAAAATAGTACCGATTTTGGCAAGTTGCTCCGGAGAAAACAAACTACCGCCAACTTGAATTTCGGGGGCAACAGCAATCTTCGTTTTCACTCCCAAGTCCAGTACCCTCCCTTATCGATTAATTGGATTTACTTGATATCAACCACGAACGGGACGGTTATGACTTCCCCATTATGCTGAAATTGTCCCCATATCTTATATGTGCCGCTTTGAGGGAAAGTGGTTGCAAATTCTGCAAGAGGCCCAGTGGCTTTTTCATCAAGCGGATGAACATGGAGATAACTTTCCGCATCAGCCGACAGTATAACGACATGACCTACTGCACCAAGATAAGGCTCCAGGTTCCTAATTTCTTCTTTCGTTTCGGAATCGCGAATCGTAAAAGAGAGCGTTATTTCTTCTTTCGACTTCATACCACTCAAAGAAAGCTCTATTTCTTTTCCGCCTACTTCTTTGATCAGGTTCGAGTCGGGTGCAATATCGGCATGCTCCCCTTCCTTGCCTTCTACTTCTACCCATTCGCTAAGCGTCAAATTGGCTCCGCCAGCAGGGATAAAATCTGCAAATACCTTATATTCCCCGCCCGAGGGAAAAGAAGTTTCTACAGTAAACTTGCCGTCTCCCTGAAATTCTGGATGGATATGATTAAAGAACGACAAATCATGATTAACAATGATCAAATGAAGCAACTTCTCATGATTGACTTTATAGTCGTTAACCGGGTTTCCGTCATCGTCGGTAATCTGAATCGCTAATTCCGTATCTTCCTTAGCTTTTGCACCGCCGGAAACAAAGGTAAAGGAAGCTTTAAGATTGGCGCTTTCAGTCTGTGCGTCATCGCCATGCCCGCTATGACCGTTGTTATTGCTCTCCATATTGTCAGTCGTATTCTGCCCGCCGTGGCCTTCATGCCCGACAGCTTGATTATTCCCACCTGAAGTATTGCCGCAAGCTGCCAACAAACTAAGAGTAAGGACGATTGAAATAAGGAGGGTCAACTTCTTTTTCATCATTCGGATTCTCCATTCCTCTATTAAATAAGTTTTAATGACGTACTTTGACTCGCTGCAAGCGAAGGGCATTTAGGACGACGGAAACGGAACTTAACGCCATTGCGGCGCCTGCGACCCATGGAGCCAATAGACCAATCGCGGCAATAGGAATACCAAGCGTATTATAGCCAAGCGCCCAGAACAAATTTTGCTTAATGTTATTCATCGTCTTGCGGCTCATATAAATCGCATCCGGAATGCTCGAAAGATCGCCGCGCATCAGCGTCACATCTGCCGCTTCCATCGCCACGTCAGTGCCCGTGCCGATCGCCATCCCAACATCTGCCGTAGCCAGAGCAGGCGCGTCGTTTATGCCGTCCCCTACCATTGCCACTTTTTTACCGCTGGCCTGCAGCTTCTTCACTTCCTCCGCTTTGCCTTCCGGAAGAACTTCCGCAAGCACGTGTTCGATTCCAACCTGGGCAGCAATGGCTTTTGCCGTGCGTTCGTTGTCGCCAGTGATCATAATAACCTGTATGCCCATTTCCTTCAGCCGGCTGATCGCGGCCTTCGACGTTTCTTTCACCGTATCCGCTACGGCAACGATTCCTGTATAACGATTATCTATCGCGACAAGCATGGCAGTCTTGCCTGTTTCTTCAAGGCGGGACATCATATCATAAGCAGGCTTCGCATCCACATCGAATTTTTCCATTAACCGGCGCGTACCGATCAGCACTTCCTTGCCTTCCACGACTGCTTTAATGCCGAATCCCGGGATGGCTTCGAACGCTTCCGTACCCGGGAGCGTGACGCCTCTCTCCTGAATGCCCGCTACAATCGCTTCCGCCAGCGGATGCTCCGAGTTTTTCTCCGCCGCGCCGACAAGTCTAAGAAACTCCATTTCTTCGTTATCCGTCAGCACATCTGTCAATTCCGGTTTCCCTTTGGTGACTGTACCTGTTTTATCTAAAATGATGGCGTTAATCTTATGCGTCTGTTCCAGATGCTCGCCGCCTTTGAACAAAACGCCTAGCTCGGCTGCACGCCCTGATCCTGCCATAATGGAGGTCGGAGTTGCCAGACCAAGCGCGCATGGGCAAGCAATAACCAGGATCGCAATGGCTTTCTCCAATGCTTCCGCAAAATCGCCAGGGGTAACAAAGAAGTACCAGACCAAGAAAGCAACGATTGCAATGCCCACGACAATTGGGACAAATATGCCCGAAATGACGTCCGCCACCCTTTGAATAGGCGCTTTTGATCCCTGGGCTTCTTCTACGACTTTAATAATTTGAGCAAGCGCCGTTTCCTTGCCTACTTTCATTGCCTTAATTCGGAGCATTCCGTTTTTATTGATCGTCGCGCCGATGACGGCGTCTCCGAATCTTTTCTCGACTGGAATACTCTCGCCGGTTAGCATGGACTCATCTACCGATGAGGTTCCTTCCACAACCTCCCCGTCTACCGGAATTTTCTCGCCCGGCTTCACTAGTACGACATCTCCAACAAGAACTTCATCAACCGGAATGGTAAGCTCTTGACCTTCGCGCACCACCAAGGCTGTTTTTGCTTGCAATCCCATCAAAGATTTAATGGCTTCTGACGTCCGCCCTTTAGCGAGCGATTCAAACAATTTTCCCATAATAACGAGCGTTATAAGTACAGCGCTCGTCTCATAATACAAGGATGGCCCATGATGAGCAGAGGCGCCGTTTAAGAACCATTCGATCGTAAGATACAAGCTATAGAAATACGCAGCCGATGTCCCAAGCGATACAAGCACATCCATATTTGCACTGCCGTTGCGCAGCGCCTTATAAGCACCTATATAAAATTGTCTTCCAACATAAAACTGAACAGGTGTGGCCAAGATAAGCTGAAACCATGGGTTCATGAATATATCCGGTGTATAGATCCATGAAGTGAACGAGAAATGCCCTACCATGCTCCATAAGAGAGGGAGCGAGAGAATAGCAGATAGAAGCAAAATGCGTTTTTGATGCCGGATTTCTTTCTCGCGATGGTCACCCTTATTTTCGTTCTCTTGTTTCGTATTTGCTTTATAACCTAACTGCCGCACCTTATTCTGCATATCGGCTATGGAGATCTCACCTGGGGAATATTCAACCCGTGCGGTTTCCATAGCAAAATTGACTGTTGCATTCGTTACTCCTGGCAGCTTGTTAAGCCCTTTTTCAATCCGGTTCGCGCATGCCGCGCATGTCATGCCTTCAATTTGGAAATCAACGGCTTCCTTTGCCGTACCATAACCCAATTTACTAATGCTATCCTCCAGTTTGTTAATGCCTACAACTTTCGAGTCATAAGTAACGCTTGCTTTCTCAAGAGCAAAGTTTACATTGGCGGAGGAAACACCTTCTAGTTTATTTAATCCTTTTTCAATTCGATTTGCGCATGCGGCGCAAGTCATTCCAGTAATTTGAAAAGTCACCTGCTTGCTATCATTAGTTGCAGTAGCTTCCATCAGCCATTCTCTCCTTATTTCGTTTTTCACACAACATCGTAGCCTTGCTCTTCAATCGCTTCTTTTACAGCTTCAAAGGCAACTTGATTCTCGTCAAACGATACGTCCACTGTATTATTCGTAAGATCTACTTTTCCAATTGCCCCGATAACTTTCAATGCTCCCTCAATTGAATTCACACAGTGCTGGCAGCTCATACCCTCTACTTGCAAGGTTATATTTGTCATTGTTCATCTTCTCCTTTTTATGATTAGTTGTTACATCGTAACAATCATTCAATAATTTCATTTCTAAGTCGCTGGGGTGTTTTGTATAACAATCATTGCCAACCTCTTTATAAACATAGTATACCCCTCCACCCTATATTTAGTCAACAAAATTTTACGATACCCCCGTATACTATATAAAAAAAGCAGCATTTCTGCTGCCCAATCTCCCTTGTATCTTATTAGCGCATCTGTAAATGTTTTGATGCCTTCAATAATAATCATTTGATCATTTGCTGTTAGATCCTTTAAAACACTCTGATAAAACTTTATTGATTGCTCACGTATCTGTCGAATGGTTCGTGAACCTTTATCCGTTAATGACAAGACCATTTCTCGGCGATCAGTCGCTCACTGGCAATAGTGCATTAATTGAAATCGGCGGTGTCGAAAACAGTTTGGAGGAAAGTTACAGGACAACCGAAGTATTAGCAAAAGTCATTCAGGATACGTGAAGGCCATTACCAGTCTCTATTAGCAAAATCATCAGACTCATCAATTTGATACCTCTACATAACTAAGAGAGCATTTACAATCTAAATGCTCTCTTAGTTATTATTAGCACAATCTATAGACTTACTTATAACTCACTTGTGTTCTTTTATTTGATTAACTTGTTCATCGTAGTCATCAGTTCCGTTAGTACTTCAGTATCCCCATCCTGCAGACGTTCGATGACACAGCTTCTCATATGATGCTCAAGCAAAAGTTTCCCCACACTGTTCAATGCAGATTGAACGGAAGCAATTTGATTCAACACATCGTCACAATACGTATCCTTTTCGATCATTCCTTTAACGCCGCGAATTTGACCTTCTATCCGATTAAGACGTGAAACCAAATTATTTTTTTCCTTTTCCGAGTGATGGCTCTTTCTCCCCGTCTCCTCCGCTCCGCAACATGAAGAAGCTTCATGAGAGGTTGGTTCTACTAGATCTGTTTGGTCGCTCATTTACATCCGCCTCCTTCTTTTTATTATACCATACGGGTATACCCTATATATATCCGACAAATATTTTGTTAAATCTTCTATTTATCATAGATCACAGTTGTGAAAATATCCCTTTATTGTGTGAGGGCGAATGATTAACAATAAAGGGAAGCTCCAGCCAATTAGAATTGGCTGGAGCGAATCCCCCTATTACATGGCTACCGTCGTGTTTTTCTTGGTCCAGGCTCATGACAACAAGAGCTGCTTTTTCTAAGAAGTTAACAGACTGTTTTTCATATGCATTCATTTGTAGAGGCAGAACCTTTCCATGGGTAGTTGAAGCAAATTGCTTGGCTTTCTCAAAACTCCTTCCGGCAGCATAAACCTTCCTTGGAAACAAGTTTTCCCAGACTGTTACAAACAACCTTCCCCACTTGACCATATCCGCCAACCACTACGATATTATCGTTCATTCCTGTGTATCATCCATTACTTTTCAACAGATTCCCTATCTCGCCGGCGTTCTAAACGAACTCTATATCCCATTGCCACAACGCAGACTATACAAATGGCAATGTTAATTACGAATACGAACTGAAAAGCGTTTAATGAAGGAATCTGTCCAGTATTCATAATCCCAAGTCCCAGAGCCGCCCCTAAAACCATGCCGGTATTTCGTGTTAATGCGATCATTCCTCCTATCGACCCGGCATACTCCAAAGGCACATGCCTCATAATGAAGCTGTTATTTGGAGAAGCGATGAGCCCCATACCCATTCCAATCAAGGCAAGTACAGCAATAAGCCCAACAACCGATAATTGACCGAGAAAAAAGGCGAGAATGACAAGCCCTGCTCCCATGCCGCATAACCCAGTGATCATTAAAAAACCTGAACCGAAACGATCGGACAAATGTCCCGCAACCAGACTCGTACATGCTAACAACATAGGATAAGAGGTCATGATATATCCGACAGCTGCAGGAGCATATCCAGCCTTGCCGGATAAATAAAATGGCATAACCACCAACACTGTATTTGCAAGAACAAAAGAAGCGCAGCTAATGATCAAACCGTATGTCACAGCCGGAATACGAAATGCCTTTATTGGTAAAAAGGGGGTATTTTGACGTAACTCCCAGAACAGGAGAATGGCCAAAGAAATGAAACCAACAGTAAATACGGAAATGATTTCAGAATAAAGCCAGCCTCGAGTATTGCCGCTCGATATACCATAAATGAGTGTGCTGATCACGATCATAAATAAAATTGCTCCAAGACTATCAATAGAACAGGACATTCTCTCCTGTCGGCTAGACGGAATATAGCGAAAAGCCAGCCATGTAGCAACTAAAACAACAGGGACATGAATCAAAAACAACCATTGCCAACTGAGCCACTCCGCTATAATTCCCCCGGCAATCGGTCCAGTCATCCCGCCAATAGCTACGGCGGAGCTCATAATTCCAAGCGCCTGGCCTCTTTGTTCTTTTGGAAAATGATAAGTGATTAACGCAATATTTGTAGCTTGGAACATAGCGGCCCCTATGGCCTGCACCATTCGAAGAATCAACAGCGTGTATACGTTCGGCGAAAAGGCAACAAGCAAAGAGCTTAAGGTAAAAAACAAGTATCCAAGATTGTGGATATGACGATGTCCAAAGCGGTCTCCAAGTTTCCCCATTAACGGAAGCAAGGAGGCAATGACAAGCAAGTATCCCGTTGTAATCCATTGAACGGTTCCCAGGTTTGTTTGAAATATTTTCATGAAATGGGGGAGTGAAACGTTCACGATACCAGCAGTAAAATGAGAATAAATGCCCCCATGCATATGGCAGTCATCATGAAAAATCGATGTTTATTTGTAATAACTTGCGCCTGAAGTGCGGATGAATTCATATATAATCACCAACAAATTTATATAGTATAGTTACTAAACTAAATGACCAAAAAAAATTATCCCCCTAATGATTCGATCAATTTATCAATGCACTTCTCGAATATTTCTATCTCTTGTTTACTTAACTGAGTTCGAAGTTGATCGTAAAATTTATCATGAACATCTTCGTGAGCCTTAAAAGCCTCCCTTCCTATTTCGGTAAGTGAAATTACGATTGCCCTCGAATCATGCGGATGTGTCGAACGTGTCACCAGCCCTTTTGCTTCCAGGCGCACAACAATCTGCGTGACAGCACCTTTAGTAACACTAAGGCGGACAGCGAGCTCACTCATAAGAATGCCGCCCTCGCAGCCGATTGCTTCAATCGTGTGAATTTCACTTGGTGTTAATAAACCTGCTTTACCAAAACTTTTCGGATGGCGCTCGAGCCGTCGCAATTGCATAATCAATCGGCCAAGATTACGACTTCCACTGTTTACTTTGTCAGACGAAGGTTGATTATTTTTATTCATAAATTTAGTTTAGCTACTAAACATAATATTGTCAATAAGCAGGGAACTGAAAGACATGACACCTCAAATTTATTATTGATTTTTGTATGAAATTCATCATACATTAGTTCCATATAAACACCCCAATCTCTCAATGAAATATTATCAACCTAAATTTATCCAGAGGTTTCACAAGTCCTGCTTGTACATCGTGCTCTTTCAACAAAACTGCCCGTTAGCTTATTTAGATCTTCTATGTTTATTTTCTCATTGCCTTCCTTGTCCGTGCCGATCGGATTATGCAAAGAAACGTCCTTCCGGGTCTTCTTCAAAGACAGGAGATGCATAAGTATTTCATTCTCGATACAACGAGCAGCAAATGTAGCGAGCTTCGTTCCTTTACCGGTTTGAAAGCTCTCGATCGCCTTGATCAGTCCAATCGTCCCGATCGAGATCAAATCCTCAAGATCCTCCCCAGTATTGTCGAATTTTTTGACGTTGTGGACACAACCCGATGTAAAATCAATTTGATAATGGTTGAAATTTGCTGCCAGCACTTTATTGATAAAGCTATTTACGATTTTCCGAACCTTCAACCATGCTTTGACGGGTTTTCTGTTCGGTCGGTTTGTACTAAGATAGGCTAATCGAACCTAAGAGAGGGGAATAACGATGACAGACGGTCTACCCTTAGACGCTACAGAGGAGCTCGTTGATATTTACTCGGAGGCTTATCACGAGATGATCGCCAAATCGCTGCTCGACAAAGGCAACAATAAGCGATTGAAAGCCGCCATTGAAAAGGCCAAAAGAGGCGATAACGTTACGCTTGCTTTCATTGGCGGCTCCATCACTCATGGAGCGGGAGCAGATCCGCTCCATACGTCCAGCTACGCTTACCGGACATATACCGCCTTCAAAGAGATGTTTGGTAAGGACGGCGGCAATCAGATCCACTTTATCAAAGCGGGTGTAGGCGGCACGCCTTCCGAACTGGGCATGATTCGCTATGAGCGAGATGTCCTGAGAAACGGAGCGGTTCAGCCGGACATCGTCGTCGTGGAGTTTGCCGTCAATGACGCCGACGACGAGACGAAAGGGATTTGCTACGAAAGTCTCGTACTGAAAGCCCTAGCCGCCGCCAATGTACCCGCTGTCATTCTGCTGTTCAGCGTGTTCGAAAACGATTGGAATCTGCAGGAACGGCTTTCTCCCGTCGGCCGGCATTATGGGCTTCCCATGGTAAGCGTGAAGGATGCGGTGACGAAACAATTTCCAAAGTCAAAGGACGAAGGCAACGTCATTTCCAAGCCGCAATTTTTTAGCGACATCTATCATCCGACCAACGCGGGACATCGCATCATGGCCGACTGCTTGCGTTGGCTATTCGCGGAGACCGATCGTTGCGCACCGAATCAAGAGGATATCATCCTCAACAAGCCGCCGATGTTCGGCAACGATTTCGCCGACGTTCGTTTGCTGGATAGGAACAATGGCCCTAGTGTAGCAAAGATTATGGAAGGCAGTTTCTACGCATCCGATACCGAACTCCAGTTCGCGGAGATGGACGACCATCCATACGGCACACCTCAATTCCCCGACAACTGGATGCATACATCCGAATCCGGCAGAGACAGCTTCACCATGACGCTTCACTGCAAAAGCCTGCTACTCATTTATAAAAATTCCGGAAGCAACGATTTCGGAAACGCCGATATTTGGGTTGACGGAAAGCTTGTGAAGGTGGCGGAGTCCCAAACCGTCAAGTGGACGCGTTGCCACGCCCTCATTTTGTATCGGGAGCGGCAATCGAGAGAGCATACAGTGGAAATCAGAATGGCGGCAGAACATGAGAGCAAGCGATTTACGATTCTGGGCTTCGGCTTCGTAAAATAGTCACTCGTAACTAATTTTGCCCGCGAAGTACACTGTTGAAGCCTGCTTCCCATAAAGCGTTCATCATGCGAGAATAGCCGAACTCATGGTTCTTAACATGGATGGCCATCATATGCTCTTTGACCTCATGATCCCGTTGTTGTCTCGCGTCACGCTTCGGTTGTGTGGTTCGCCATTTGTAATAGCTGGACTAGTCCACCTGCTTTCAGGTAGTCCCGCTCTTCCTCGACACTGCTAAAAGTCGTGCGAGGGCGCCCCTTCAATGGGCTAATCCCGTTTTTTAAACTCATCGAATAAGCTCCCATTTTGCCATTTCTTTACCCACACTTTTAGTTGCGAACAATTACGGATATCTAACCGTTCAGCCATCCTTTTGTAGCTTGAACAACCCTCAAGATATGCTCTAACCGCCTCTAATATAAATTCTTCAGTTTAGGTTCGAAATGCTGTCCCTTTTTAGCCATAAAAAATATCCCCTCCAGGTTTCACTCCTACCGTCATAATAACTTGACGGTTTTTTTGAGTGTCTACTTAAAGGGGAAAATATCAAATTACTACCCGTATCATTAATAAATACTTAACCGTTGAGCAAGTTCGAAGAATAATTGCAAAATAAGCAGGCGCTCTCCTTCTTGCACTATGGAACATTCTATTATTTCTGTTTTGCCGTTGCCATCGTTAGTCCCTCTGATACCAGCACTATAGCTAGGTAGAGCAGGATTGTTAACCTCTTCAACTCACCATGTTTCCGTTTCTATTACAAGCTTTCCTCAGGTTGAACGCTTTCCATATTATCGATACAAGAAGTATTGAAAAAGCGATCCTTGTCATCCCCAAATGTGTTAGCTATGATTTTATTCTATTTTGAGTTTTTTTTAATCCTAAAACGAGTACCCCGGCTAATCCGGCATTTCTTTTAGACGCTTCTGCTACCTGCTGACCAACTTGTAGTATGATCCTTTCGGCAGCTGTTCCTTGTCGAACAGCAACGGCCAATTTTTGCGCCCTCTGACCGGGAAGTTGTCCAACCACGTATAATCGTCCGCGGCCCCCCAGAACGTTACGCTCGTCAGCACATTGCTATATTCGCAGAACAGCTGGAAAAACTGGGAATACCTTTCCTCCTGAAGACTCATCATCTCGGAAGTAGGCGATATCAGATCGGTTCGTTTATCTTCGAACTCGAAAACCGACACGTCCATCTCCGTGATATGCAGTTTCAGCCCAAGCGAAGCGTAACGTTCAATTGCCGTTCGGATATCGTGCAGTGACGGATGGGATAGATTCCAATGCGCTTGAAGTCCGATACCATGAATTGGCACGCCCTTCTCCTTCAGAGATTTTACCAGTCCATAAATTTTTTCCCTCTTCTCAGGTACGGACTCGTTATAATCGTTATAAAACAACAGCGCTTTCGGATCGGCCTCATGCGCATATTCGAACGCCTTGGAAATAAATTCCTCCCCGACGATGTCGAGCCATTTGGACGAACGCAGTTGTTCTTCGCTACTATCAGACACGGCTTCATTCACGACATCCCATGCATAAATTTGACCCTTATAACGCCCAACCACTGTATTGATGTGAGCTTTCATTCGCTTCAACAGCGTATCGCGTTCAACTAGACCTCCAGTTTCATTCTCGAACACCCAAGCAGGCGTTTGATTATGCCAGACGAGCGTATGCCCTCTAACCTGCATTCCGTTTACTTTCGCGAAATTCATTAGGCGATCTGCATCCTCGAAAGTATACTGGTGTTCTGCAGGATGCAAACGCTCGAACTTCATCTCATTCTCAGCCGTTAAACTATTGAAATGATAAGCCAACAACTCGCGTTGTGTAACCAGCGTCTTCACATTTACAGCCGCACCAATTAAAAACTGCTGACTAAACGCTTTATGAAGTTTTAAAGATCCTTCATATCGGGAATTGTCCATTTCTCCGATCGCCTCCTCTTCTTGTATAGGTTGACTTTAGACTTTGCTTTACTCTCAAACAACCTGTTGAATTATAGGTTTAGACTTGATACAAGCCAACGAAGCCCGCCAAATAGTGCTTAAGTAGTTGATAGGCAATTTATTTTTCCCAGGTTATATTTCAATAGTTTCATTCCATTTTGATAAGGCCGTCGGCAGGGCCACAAGAAAGATTGCCAGCAGAAGCCATGGACTCCAGACAGCAGCGACGACTGAAACAGATACGACAGTTATACCTGTCCGGAACATATCGGTTAGACCCAAATTAGGTGAAGAAAGGCGCCTGAGTTGGTTTCCGACTTAGTAGAATAAAAACTTTTTCCCGGCAACTTGGGAGAAGCTTTTATTGTTTGTATTGCTCAAGAAAAGGATAATTTGTTACTTTGATTCATAATCGAACCAGTCAAAATGGGCAAGCGACTCCGATTTGGCTCCGTTGCCGGTCGCATACAATGCGAAGAGCACGCCAGTGAATCCGCCAGCCACTTCCGTTGCAAGAAGGGAGGTCTCTCCACGGCCGAACCAGAATGGCTCTCCGTTGCCATCAGAGAATCCGAAAGCATACTGGTCGCGATTCGCGCTCACATGAAGCACGATAGAATCGAACGCCCACGGCGCCTCGTTCTCGATCTTCCACAAGCTGCCGAGCTTTCTACGGAAAATTACTTTGCACACACCGGCGATACGAGTCACAGCAATCTCATAATGGAAGCGCTCGTTCATATAAACGGTAATGCCCGCTTCCTCTCCGTCACGCTGAGGTGCAAATTCCATATGCGTAGACACGCTGCAATCGAAATGCTGCTGTCTTCTCGCTAGAAATGCAGGCGCTCCGATTTCATTCAACGTCGTCTCGTTGCCACGTAGCGTTAGACAGCTGTCCTTCTCCCTAAGCGACCAATTATCCGAGTTGGGCGAACGCATAAAATTCCAATACGGCGCAAGAGCCTCCTCCTCGAAGCCGTCCCGAACGGGAACAGCTTTGACAGGCTCCAGCGGAAGATTGCCTGCCGGCATCGTCTCGCTGACGGTTCCATTATCGCCAATGATCGGCCAGCCTTCTTCCGTCCATGTGACGGGAGCAAGAAAAGTCTCTCTGCCGAGATGGTGTTTATTCGGATAGCCATGCGGCCTGATGCCAAGAAATACAGCCCACCAGTCGCCGTCCGGCGTTTGAACGAGGTCTGCGTGTCCCGTTGCATGAATAGTCTTCGACTGGCTGCGATGGGTCAAGATCGGATTGTGCGGACAGCTTACGAAAGGCCCGTTCGGACGTTCGCTTCTAGCGATCGTTTCCATATGGCCGTACTCGGTGCCGCCTTCGGCAATCATCAAATAGTACCAGTTGCCGTAACGATAAATATGCGGTGCTTCCGGGTACTGGCCTCCCGTTCCCGTCCAGAGGAAAGCAGGATCAGTCAGCCTTTTTCCGGTTTTTGGATCAATCTTGCTTTGATAGATGCCAGGCCCATGATCCCCGTGAGCGGAAGATGTGAAAAACAATGTTCCATCCTCATCGAAGAACAAGTCGGGATCGATGCCGGGATGATCGACGAATATCGGGTTCGACCATTCCCCGCGCGGATCGTTCGTATGCACGAAGAAGTTGCCGCCGGCGGTAACGTTCGTCGTCACCATATAGAATGTTCCGTTATGCTCGCGGATCGTAGGCGCGAATATGCCGCCAGAGCTTGGCGCGCGGCTTAGATCAAGCTGCTCGGGCCTTGTCAGGACGTGGCCAAGCTGCGTCCAATTCACAAGATCCTTGCTGTGGAACAGCGGAACACCCGGAAAATATTCGAAGGAACTCGTTACGAGATAATAATCATCGCCAAAGCGGCAGACGCTTGGGTCCGGATGAAACCCGCTTATAACCGGATTGTTATAATTCATGCAAGCGCACTCTCCTTATCGTTGCGAAAATAGTTAAATAAGTCTAGCATAGCGGAAGTAATCGAAATCGACGAAACCGCCAGCTTGCTTCGTGGCGTAATTGTACAGCCCGATTCGGTAGCCCATAAAGTGCTCGAGCCTGTATTGCATACGAAGCGGATCGCCGATCACATGCCAATTCACTCCGTCCGAGGAATAGCGGAAGCAGGCAATATCCTCGCGATCGCCATTATCGTACTGGCACTCCATTTGCAAATAGATTTGGTCGCCCTCATACTTTACGCGATCAACCGTGATTTCGCCTTGACCGCCGTCCACTCTGCCATTGACGCACATTGCTACGTAACGGTCGCCGTTGTCGTCGACCTGAATACCGACCGAGCCGAAAGCATATTGCAGCGCCACCAATCCTGCACGGTCGCCCGGATTCATAGCCTTGATGTCCATAACAGTTGTACCGACACATGCCGGACCTACTGTACGCTGCGTTAACGTATTGCGGGCAAATTCTACGCTATTCGTGGCATGTCCCGTCGTTAGGCGCAAGCAGCCCGGTCGCTCCGTTACTGACCATTTACCATTGTCCGGATTATGATTCCATTGCCAGTTAAGCGCTAGACGGTTCTCCCCGTAATCGAACTCATCACTGATGACAAGCGGCTTTGGCTCTGAGTTGGGCAGCTTCACTTCGAACGTCTTCAGCGCTTTGCCGTGTTGCCCCAGGACTGGCCAGTCGTTCTCCCAAACGACGGGCAGAACGCATGGAATGCGGCCGACGGCTCCGTGATCCTGGAACAGTACCGTATACCAATCCCCATCTGGCGTATCGATAATGCCGCCTTGCGCGATGCCATTGTTGCGATAATCCATTTGATCATCGAGTACTAGCTTGTGCTCGTATAGACCGAGCAGATCACGTGAACGATAGCATAGCTGTCTGCGGCGCATGTTACCTGCATTCGGCCAATCGATGAAGAACAAATAATAATAACCATTGATTTTGTAGGCATGGCAACCCTCGGCACGAAGCATGATCCCGTCTCGTTCCGTCTCGAGCAGCAACTGATTGATACCGTCCGGCTTCAGTGCAGTTGCATTCTCTGACAGCTCCGTAATCCGAATATCGCCATTGCCGTGGAAGACGAACACACGGCCATCATCGTCGAACAGCATGCTCGGATCATGGTGAAGTCCTTGAATAACGTTGCGTTCCCACTTCCCGTTCTCGATATCCTCGGTCGTATACACGTAGAACTGATTCATATCCAGACTCGAGAAACACACATAAAAGATGCCGTCGCGATAGCGTAAGCTGGCAGCCCAAGATCCCTTGCCGTAAATGCCTTTACCGTCAAGCAAATTGTGCGCGTCATTATCTTCGAACGTCTCGTATACGTAATTAACAAGCTCCCAATCCTGCAGATTTTCGGACTTCATAATCGGGCAGCCCGGCATCGAATGCATGCTTGTACTGACCATATAGAAGGTCGATCCTACACGGATCACGCTCGGATCCGGAACGTCCGCCCAGATGACCGGGTTCGTTATTGTCGTTTTGTTCATCGCTAGCTCCCCTTTGTAGTTCTGGATTAGTCCATCATCCAACCAGTCTAGCCTGCATGCGCTTGGGGAACAACCCGTCTATCAATAGGGGTTCCCCCGCAAATTATAGGCGATACTTTTCATGCTTTTATGGTCGTACTTGCCCAGAAGGATCGACGACGGCCCAGAATGCCGGCTTCGCGTGAAGCTGCTTGTCGAACAGGAACGGCGCGTTGGTACGCGTCACCGGGAAGCTGTTCAACCACGTGTGATCATCCGCGATGCCCCAGAATACGACCCCTCCGAGTATATCCTTGTTCACCCTGAACGCCTCGAACAGCTCGCGATATCGGTCCGCCTGCTTCAGTAGGAGGTCTTCAGGGATATCGCTGCCGATATCTCTCCGATCGTTCCATGCGTAGAGACTCATATCCAGCTCAGTTACGAGATTGTCCAGTCCAAGCCCGGCGAACTTCTTCATCGAATCGATGATGGAATTCACCGTCGGCCCGAATAGGTCGATATGCGTCTGATGTCCGACACCATCGATCGGCACGCCTTTGTCCAGCATTTCCTTCACAAGCTCATATAATCGGTCTCGCTTGGCCGGATTGTCTGTACCGTAATCATTAATGTACAGTTTCGCCTCGGCTCCGCCCGCTTCGCGTGCCGCTCGGAACGCCGTCTCGATAAAGTCTGTATCGGTTATCTTATACCATTCGCTAGCCCGCATCCCGTCCGGATCGGCTGGTTCTATTACTTCATTGACGACGTCCCATGATTGGATATCGTCCTTGTATCGTTCGACGATCGTACGGACATGCTTTTCGAGTCGCTGCAAAAGCAGCTTCTTATTCGCTTCGCGCTTAGTCGAATCAGTCTCATCGACCATCGGCTTGCCCTCGGCGTCTTTAAAGAACCAGGCACCCACCTGGCTATGCCAGACAAGCGTATGGAATCTCACCTCCATGCCGTTTTCCTTCGCGAACGCAACCATTCGGTCGGCATTGGCCCAATTGAAGTTTCCTTCCGATGGTTGGATCGCATCGGGCTTCATCACGTTTTCCGCTACGAGCCAGTTCACATGTTTCTTGAGCAAATCCGCCTTCAGCCCCTCGGTCTGGGACGGCTCGATGGCCGCTCCGATCGGGAAGTAATCGGCGAACACCTCTGCAATCGACGGAATATCCTGCTCGACAGATGGTTCCGGCATCGGAGTTGGCTTCAATGATGGAACCGGAGTCGCACTCGCTTCAAGAGTGCTTGAAGGCTGGCCATCCTCGGTATTCACGCTGCCCGCAGGTGCTTCCTTCTGAAGCACAGCCGCTTCATTCACGGTTTCCGCTTGATGCTTATTGAAAATAAGCACAGCAACGACCGCAATTAATGTGACAGCTGCTATTATGCTGTATATTAGCTTGTTGCCTTTTCGAATCATTTCGTTTGCCCGCCTTCCATTCGAAATCTTTTTTTGCCACACCAATCCTCTAAGCAGCAACAAGCGCCTTGCGGGCAGCCGGCCGAAGTGGCCGGCCCCCGTAAGGCGCTATACATGCGTCCTTCCCTTAACCGACGATTCCGGTACGCTCGATACTTTCGACGAAGTACCTTTGAACGAACAAATAAAGAATAACGAGCGGCAGAATCGCGAGCAAAATACCGGTATCCTGCACCATGCTCATGAAGAACGGGTCTTTGTTGGTCGTTGCGCCGCCTTCAAGCAATATTTGCAAGTTGTAAGGAAGTGACGACAACTGCGTGGACATAACCTTGCTCGACGTCAAATAGGTCGTCGTGAAGAAGCTGTCGTTCCACTGCCACACGAATGAGAAGAGCAGCACCGTAACGATGGATGGAATCGCATTCGGAAGCATGATGCGAAGGAACGTCGAGCCGATGCCTGCTCCGTCGATGTAAGCCGCTTCCTCGACCTCTTTCGGAATGCCTCTGAAAAACTGCCGGAAAATAAAGATGTATAGCCCCGCCTTTAACGAATTGGCCGTAATGGAGGTCAGAATGAACGGCCAATATGAATCAAGCAGATTCAATGACTTTCCGCCCGTCAACAACGGGACCAATCCCAGAAGCGTAAAGTCCTTTAAGTTCATATAGATCGGAATTAAGATGGTCGTAGGCGGAACCAGTATGGTTAGTATTACGCCCGCGAACAGCAGATTACTTCCTTTGAACTTCAACCTGGCGAACGCATAACCTGCGAACGCGCAAGATGCTGCGGTCATGACCGTCGTCATGCTTGATAGCAGAAACGTATTCACCAGCGTTTCCCAATAATCCATAATGGAGATCGCTTGCTTGAAATTGTCGAACGTATAGTGCTCGGGAATGAACACGACGATCGGCGAATACAGGTCCGCCTTGTCCTTGATCGCCGTCGAAATTTTTTGGATAATCGGATATAAGATAACAAACGACAATCCGATGATCAGCACGAGCCGAACGATCGTCCACAGCCCTCGCTTCCAACTTTCCAACGATAACAATCGGGCCAATATCAACGTTCTCACTCTCCTTCTATTCCTGGTAGAAGACCCGTTTGGATATGAAGTACGTACTGACTAATAGGATTAGCATGATGACCAGGAAGTAAATCCAAGCCATCGCCGAGCTAAGCCCAAAGTTAAAGGTTGTAAATCCTGTTTCTTTGATTAGCGTCGTCATATTGTTTCTGGAGAAAGAGTCGATAATCGTATAAATGACGTTTACGAGTATGAGCGGACTGACCATCGGGAGTGTGATTTTCCAGAATGCCTCATATCCGGTTGCGCCTTCGATTTTGGACGCTTCGTACAACTGCGGCGAGATGGTCTGAATGCCGGCTAGGAAAATAAGAATTTGCACGCCGGATTGACTGACGATCTGATAGATTCTTTCGACTGCATCCATCAAGTACATGACAATATCCTCATTGACGCCGGATCTGACCATAATGTTCGCAAGCTCTATCGTGCCGCTCGAGAATACGCCCCCGTTCGCATTTTGTTCATTGATCGCCTGCACCAGACTCGACGCCTCCAAAGTCGCAATGACGCCGGAAGCAAGAATAACCGGAAGAAAGAAGATCGATCTTGCCAGAGCTCTCCCGACGAACTTCTGATTCAACAGCACCGCTAGAAACAAGCTGAATATAACGATGAGCGGTACGTTAACGACCATATTAATGACCGACTCCGTCAACGCTCGGTTAAAACTCGTATTTACCATGAGTGCCTCAATATAGTTCGCGAAGCCGATGTATTTGATTGTCATCCCGTTCGCATTGGCCTTGATCGAGCTTAAGCTGTATTGCAGCGAAGTCAATAAAGGAATTAGAAAGAAAAACAGAAAACCAAGCAGCCAGGGCAGCACGTAGAGAAAGCCCCACAACGCCTTCTGCTCGTTGTACGTTCTTGATCTAAACACAAGTTTCGTTATCGATTTCAAGGTTGCTCACCACCCGTAACATAGCCCTCGGCCTCTATCGTCAGCCCATTCACGGTTGCATTCGTAGCGCCGTAGTTCACGATGACGTACGTCCCGCTTTCGTAGACGGTTTTGAACAAACCTTCGCCAAGCTTCACGTGTGAGGAGATGCGCTCATTCTGTACCTTCTTCAGCACGCCGTTCACTTCATCGTAAATATGTGCAGCCTGCTCCAGCCACTGCTCGTAATTGACAGCATACAGATTGCTGAATGCCGTATCCTTGACCTTGTAATTCGGCTCATGGATCCATTCGAAGTATACGCCGGAGCCGTACTCGAGGCATTTCAGAATGTATTGCCTCACGTTCGTATAGCTGGTCAAATTATACGGCGAGCCCGTGTAATCGATTTTCCCGCGTATAACCATTTGGAAGAATGGAATCTCTTGATCCTCGAGCTTATAGCGGCTGTTCGTTAAAGGTGCATTCGTAATATCCGACAAGTAAGGGAGTACGTAAGCATTTCCGCCATCCGCCAAAATATTCATGTTTGCTTCACGAATGTCGTTCAACGCCTGTATAGAAATATCCTCAGACTCGGTACGGTCGATTTGATTGTTTTTGCGAAAATCGCTGTTCAACTGGTCGGCCATATCGCGAAGCGAGATACCGCTCATATTGAAGCCTTTCATATCCTTTAGAATAGCATCCACGTAAGTTCCTACACGCTTCGGTGATACGACATAGGACGGCGACTCGGTACGGTCGCGTCGGCCCATCGCCAGGTCAAGCGGATAAAATGACGAAGGCACGCCGCGCAGAGAACGCGAAGCCTCCTCCTTCTCGTTGAACCCCTTGCCCGTATGCGCGGTAAGAATAGCGACGTCAGGATAGAGGTCTACGCCCTGCTCCTTCGCGAACGACGCCAAGCTGCGCAAGCCTTTGGTGCCGCCAATCGCCCCGTCTACCGATATGTCATCCGGCACTTGGTGATGGAGTCCGCCATTGAACCAACCGGCATACCGAAGCTTAATATTTGCGATGCCGCGCTCCTTCATTTCGCTGATCATTTGCTGCGATTGCTTGAAAGTGGTAAGCGGCTCAAGCGTCTTGTACGGGACGCCGACGAAATGCTTCTGCTTCGCAATGCTTCCCACTACCTGAACGTAGAACGGAAGATCTTCTTCCCCGCTTTCCGCCTTCGACTCTGGCAATCCGCCATGGCTCTCCAAATATTGACGGTAATACTCGGCCATGCCTTGATACGTTGCAGACTTGCCGGTAAGGAAGGCGTAACGCACCGTATAATCGCTTTTCATCGGATGCTCCTGGAACTTCGGCAGCGTCCGCTCCGATCCGTTCGCCTGAAGCGTAAGCTCCCCTTTGTTCGTCACGTTGAAGGTCGGATAAACATAGTTGTAGCTGTTCAATTTGCCGCTGATATCCGCATTGATTGTCGCTGCAGCCGCTCCCTCTTCGATAATGCCAAGGAATGCGTTACCGTCCCTGATCATTCCAAAGATCGGCAGCCTGACGGTTTGTTCGTTAACGGCGTTCTCGACCCTCTCCATCGCCTGGTCGCTCCCATATACCGCTTGCTGGTAGGCAGGGTACTTCGTCTTGCCGTTATTGAACGAGATGAGCGCGCCCGAGCCGTCCGGAACGAATATCGAGCCTTTCTCCTCGCTTCCGGCAGCGCCGAAATAGCTCAGCATAGAGACGCTGCTGACCGGATACTCGCTTGGAGATTGGATTTCCTGAGACGGCAACTTGACAACAAGACTGTCCCCATCGAGCTTATACTCGATGGAAGCGAGGAAAATTCTCGGCGCAGGCGAATCTTGCGTAAAATTGAGCTCGGCCATATCCTTCTCCAGATCCTCTTGCGTATAGCCGGCATCCTCGAATGCTTTGAACGCGCGATCGAGCTGAAGACCGTTCAGCGCTTGGTCATTCCGAACGTAGGCCGCTTTATCTTCATTTTCGGTATACCCAATACGCAAGGCGCGTTGACCTGCCTTATCCAGCTTGCCTGACAACTCCTCGAAACGGGCAACGCTTAACATGAGAGGCAAATCCGCTGCAGATCTCTCGGCTTTACCGAATTTATAGGTTACTTTGACTCCGCTATCAATCGATTCATAATTAACCTGTTTGTATGCGACGCTGTCCAGGAACGTATTGACCGAGTTGACCTGTCCGAAGCTGTTATAGTAGTCGATCTTCAACTGTGAGGACAACAAGCCCTTGTTCACCCCCGTCGCTATAGGATCAGTCTCGGCTTCAAGTGGATTGCTGTGCCATATTTCGCCGCCGCTTTTGTTAAGTACGGCAATGGCGCCCGTCTCCTCGTTGATGAACAACCGAAGCAACTCATTTTCGGCGATCCCCTTCATTCCGGCGATGCGCGCATCCGTAAACGAAGCGTTAAGCGCCTTTCCTTGCACGAATGCAGCCTCTAGCTGCTGCGCATCTTCCGGTAGGTTCGCGGTATCCGCGCTGGAACAGCCGGCGACCAGCAGTCCGGTTGCGAGAAACGCGGACAAGATGGCATTTCTGGCCCTATGCATCTTACGTTCCTCCTTCCTAATTCCTCAAGGTGATTTCTTGGTAAATGATCGTGATGAAGGTAACAATTTGTTGAATAAGACTAAAAAACAATAAGCAGAGAAACGCCATGAAACCGATGGCAACCAGCGAGAGAATGATCGTTACGATGGTCTTGCTTGGCGTGAATTGATGAACGGTCATATTTCCGACGAACAGCAGATACATCGACCATAGAACGGCAAAGCTGTTGCAGAAATAATAGAACGTCGTCTCTTGCATGGAAATGACGTTGCTTAGCCAAATCCAAGGAAAGTTGACAATAACCAGCGGCAGCAGCGCGAAGCAGGTGGACGTGAATATGTCCACGAACTTCCCTTCGCCGTCCATCAGCGTCGTAAGCGACCAGTTCGCCACGCACCAGAATAAGACCGGTACGAGAACATAAGTGATCTCCATTAAGCTGTTCATGTATTCAGGATTGTAGATGTTGACTAGAAACCCGCTGTACTGGCTGCTTAGAACGTTAGTCATAATAAGCATCAGCAGAATCCCGAACGACAAGATCAAGTTCAGCTTCTTGTTTTGTTCGTATTTCAGCTCCCAATAACCGTTGAAGGGATGCATCATTACATAAAAGGGAAATTTAATAAGCTCTTTATTCAAACGAAACGCCCCTCTTTCTAGCCAGCTTTTTCCGGTAAACCCTTACGATCAGGACGACGGCAGCTAATCCGATGACAACCGTCATAATCGTGCTGAAGTTTGCTCTCAGCACTTCCTTGCGGTAAAGGAGGAACGCCTTTGAATAGTTGGGTTGATCCAAGCTTTGCTTGAAGTAACGCATCGCATCGTCGTATTCGCCCTGCCTTAGAATCGCCTTGCCGATACCGGAATAAGCGAAATCCAGATTCGCGTTCCTATTAATCGTCTGTTCGTAGAGTTGAAGCGCCTTTTCTTCCTCGCCCCGGTAATAGCTCCTGACGGCTTCATTCAGCGTCCGGCCGTATTCCGTCGTTCGGAACAAAGTCATTTCGCCGAACGCCTTGTCCAGAACGAGGAAATCGTCCCCTACCCGTTCAATGGCGACCGGCGTGTTGAACTCCCCGATACGGTTGCCCATGCCTCCGAACACATACATGAATTGCCCGTCGCCATTATACGTGAATATCCGGCCTCTCTTCGAATCGAGGACCGAGTAGATTTCACTGTCCGTAATGTCGACGTCAATGAGTCTGGAAGGTCCCAGATCGCTCGCGAAGCGTATATCGCCCTGTGGTTTGTAAAATCCGGTTCTTCGCAAAATATCGTTGCCTTGGGCGTTCAGCTTACGAATGGTGTCCCCCGAATCGCCGCTTGTCGCGTAAATGAAGCCTTCGTCGTTAATGTCCATATTGGTAAACTCCGTTGGCGTGAACATGACCATTTGGCTGCGCTGCGCCTCCGTCGACAGCCGCTTCCAGAACAGCTCCACCGGATCGACCCAGACACGGTTCGCGCCGATATAAGAAGTGAACGCACCTTCCGCGCTAAATTCCATCAGCCCGTCGAACACGCCGATCGCCATGACATAAATGCGCTGCGCTTTATCCATGACGACGCGGACTGGTTGAAACTCGAAGCTCCCCGGCAGCAGCTCGGATGCAGGCTTCTCTACGATTTGCGCCAACCGGCCTTTTTCATCGAGATGAACGACCCGCTTGTTTCCCGTATCGGCGATAAGAACATGCTTCTGCTCGGTTACGAAGATACCTTGCGGATTCAGAAACGTATCGGTCGCTCCGTCATGCTCGAAGGAGTCGATGATCGCCGTCTCACGATAATCGTCGTCCAACACGACGATCCGGTTATTGCCCGAATCGAGCACATAGATTTCATTGTCCGCCGTGACGTGCAGATCGCTTGGGTCTTTAAACGCGCCTACACCGAGCATAGTGCCGGTCATTAGAGTCGTCGCTTCATAGGCGGAAGGAGATACGACTGTCTCTCCCCAGACAGAATAGTTGTAAGAATCGCCATCCGCGGCATAAGCAAGCGATCCTCCCGCGCTTATGCCGAATACGCAGCATATGGCCGTAAGGAGATAAGCTCTTAGTTTTGTTTTTCTCTTCAGCATCGTGCAAGTCTCCCTTCTACTCTTTCATCCCGGAAGTCGCCATCGTCTGAATGACGCTGCTCTGCGAGATGACGAAGAGCGTGATCGGAACGACCATTAATATGAGCGCGACGGCCGCCCCAACGCCCGCGCGCGCTATTCCGCCCAGCGTGATCTGTCCCAGCGCGTAATGGAGCGTCTTCAGGTTCTCGCTGTAGATGAAACTACCCCCATCGGTTCCCCATAGCATTGGAAACTGCAAAATCATAAGGGTTAGCCAAGCAGGCTTCACGTTCGGCATCACGATGCTCCAATAGATCCGGTATTCACTCGCTCCGTCAATCTTGGCGGCTTCCAGCAAAGCTGTCGGAAGCTGCTCCATGAATTGCTTCATCAAGAACAGGCCTAGCGGAAAAGCAAGCGATGGAACGATAATCGACGCATGCGTATTGATCCAGCCCAGCCAAGACATCACCATATAGTTTGGAATTGCCGTAACATGCCCCGAGAACATCAGCGACAGGACAACGATCGAGAATAGCGTCTTCGATCCAAGGAACTGATATTTCGCTAGTGGGTAAGCCGCGGCAGAAGCCAGCAATATATGTCCCACGGTTCCGATGAGAGTAATGAGCAGCGTATTGGCAATGTAACGCGTCAACGGTACCCATGAATTGCCCATCAAAGCAACCAGGTCATAGAAGTTATCGAGCGTCGGATTGTTCACGAAGAATTGCGGCGGGAAAATAAACAACTCATCCAGCGGCTTGAAGGCGTTGTTCACCGCATAAAGCAGTGGCAGCACCATGAACGCTCCGAACACGGCGAGAAACGCGAACAATATGAAGCTGACCGTAAACGAACGGTTCAGCCGCTTCGTCGTCCGAAATGCGGTCATCATTTTAACGACCAACGTTACTCACCTACCTTTCTGAGCAATTTTTGCGTCAATTTGTTAGTCCCGATCATAATACCGAACAGCACTGTCGCAATCGCCGAGGCGTAACCCATCTCGAAACGAATCGTGCCGTAGTCCATCAGGTGGGTAACGATCGTATGCGCCGCGTAGTTGACGCTCGGGAAGCCAGCGAGCGCGATCGTAATATCGGCTACCGCCAGCGATCCCGTAATTTGCATCACGGCGCCGAACAACAGCTGCGGCCTCATGGAAGGCAGCGTGATGAACCATAGCTCCTGCCAACGGTTTTTGATTCCGTCCACGACGCCAGCTTCGATCAGCGTCCGATCAACCGTTTGCAGGCCGGCTATAAAGGCAAGGAAGCTTGTGCCTAAGCTGAGCCACAGCTGTACGATCATGACGATCATAAGAATGTATTTTTCATTAGTCAGCCATTGGATCGGTTCCAGAATAAACCCGAATTTAATCAAGAATCCGTTCAAATAGCCGTAGCGGTCGCCAGAAAATACGATTAGCCAAATAAAGAATACGTTGCCGGAAATCGCCGGCGCATAGAAGATCAAAGTCATGACCGCCCGTATCTTCGGCGACAGCTCGTTAATGATCCATGCGAAGAAAAAGCAGGCGATGTAGCTGACCGGACCGGTAATGATTGCGAAGATGAACGTGTTCTTCAATGCAATCATGAAGATGTCGTCGTTCAGAAATAACCTGGAATAGTTCTGCCATCCGACAAACCGCGGAAATTCGAGCATATTGAAGTAAAAAAAGCTAAGAATGAGCGAGAATACGACGGGAATGACCGTAAAGGTAAAGAAAATAAGCATATACGGACTCATCAGAAGGTAATAATGCTTGTTTTTCTTCAGTTCCGTCCATATATGGGCCAGCTTCGATTTTTTCTTCGGATGGATAAGATTAGGTACGGCTTGACTGGTTGTTTCGGCTTGCAATGAATTCCACCCCCAAACGATTACGGTAAATTGAATTCTTTCCGCTTGATCTCGATTTCGTCGTTAATATAGAGCACGTAATCGTTAAGTGCTTCCCGAGGATTCTCGTTCGCGTTGACGACTCTGCGGAAGGCATTATCCAGATGTCGGCCCGTAAAGTAACCGCCCGGCACTTGAGGAATACCCTCAACCCACTCCCACTGACTGGACAGATTGTTGTAATCCTTGACTGGCCAAGGCAATTCCGCAAGCGCTTCTACGTTAGCCGTTGGATAACGGGCGGCTTCGCCCATTAAACCTTCCATTTCTCGGCCGTAAGCAATTTGCGTATCCTTGCTGGTCCACCATTTCATAAATTCCCATGCCGCTTCCTTGTTGTCGGCATTCTCCATCATCATAACGCCCGTGGTATGGCTGGCTACCGCATGATTAACGGTTCCGTTATCCTGCTCCGTACCAGGCACGAGCATGAAATCCCACAAACCTTTGATCTCAGGCGCAAGCACCGTCAGCATGTTATACGTTGTGTAGTCCGCAATGCCGATAGGCATCTCGCCCGTACGGAATCGGTTCGGAAAGTCCGCCAGTACCGGGAATTTGTAGTTGGTATAAAATTGCGTCCACTTCTTGAACATTTCCATGGATAGATCCGTATCAAGAGCGCTCTTCTTGTCGCCGTCGCGATAGAATTCGCCGCTGTTCTGATAAAGCAGCATAGAGAATGTCGCATTCGGTACAAGACTTGCGTTCGTTGCCTCGATCGTCAGCCAAAACTCCATGTTATGCTTCTGGAGGACCGAAATCATGTTATAAATATCCTGCCATGTCTTAGGCGGATCGAGTCCGAGCTCCTCAAGAATATCCTTCCGGTAGAACAGCATCGGGAACGACTGCTGCTCCGGTAGCGCATAGACGCCTTGATCGTACTTGTAGGGCGTAAGTCCGCTGTCATGGAAACGGGAGGCTACTTCGTCGAAGTCCCCAAACTGCGTCAAGTCTGTCGCCGCATCCCGCATCGCGTAGTTCACGGGAACGTCCTCGCCGATCTGCATCGCGACGTCGGGACCCTCGTCGGCCAACGTTGCCGGAAGCAAGATGTTCCCCGGTACGAGCCTCAAATCTACCGCGATATTCGAATCCGGCGTGAAGGAATCGTCGATCAAGCTCTTAAGCACCTGCGCTTGATCCCGCCCCGTCGTAATCCAAACCGTTATATTGCGATCCTGGTCTCCGCCCGTATTCCCGATGCTGTCATAGTCCTCGGAATAAGAAGCAAAGTATGCGCCAAGCTCATGCTTAACTTCCTCGAAGATTGTCGCTTCCGCTCTCGGAAGCTTCTTGTCTGGTGAGGACACAATGAGATAATCCAGCTTTATCGGCTGCTCGCGGACCGTAAGTATCCATGTGCCCAAGCCCCCGACATTCGTTTTGAATGCCGTTAATCGATTGCCGACCGTCTCCGGATTTTTGACCATTTCCTTCAATTGGCCGACCATCGTATGAAGAACGGCTACTTTATCGCTCCGCTCACCTGTTGATTGTTCTAAATAATCCGCCACGTTCTGTATGATCATGGCTTGCTCTTCGAACGTCTTAACCATATCCGGTATCCGCTTCTCCAATTGGTAATCGCGGAACGGGTCGGGCGTATTTGATGTAATCATCAATATTTTCCGATACATCTCGTTAAGCTGCAGCACGCTCGATTCGATCGTTCGAATAAGCGGCGCGATGTCGCCGAGCGAAACTTCCATTCGAATGCGATGTGTCCCTTTGGACAAGTGGAACAAATAAGGCTCTTCTTCTTCTCCCAGCACGTTCATCGCCCAATCCATGTTGAAATTAAAGCGAAGGCGCTTCATTTCCAGGAAAGGCGTCTCGCCGTCGATCGTCAGGCTCCGAGTGGCGTATATGCCGCGCAGCGTATCCTGTTTTTGCTTCAGCGCGATTTGATATAAGCCGTCTTCGGGAGCCTCGAACTCCCACTCGATCCACTGTCCGGGAAGCTTCCAGTTCGTTCCGCCGATCGTATTGATTCGAAGCTTTGACACGTTGTAAGGAACAACCGTCGGACTCGATCGGTCTGCCAGCGGATACAACGTAGGCGATGACTTGGCAACGGCATCCTCGGCTTGAATTTCGATGTACTGATCCGATGTCGCCTTGATTCCTTCGGCGTCATACTGTTTCTTCATATCCTCATACGTCACCAATGCTTGGTCCTGGTACAGCTCAATATAATCAATCGCCATCGGTTCCCTTAAGGCCCTCAAGGAAAACGATTGCTGCCCGCTCTCGAAGTAAAAGGAGTAAGGCTCGTCATAATAACCGTTGCGATCGGTGAATATCCCGATTTGCCATGCCGGTTTTTCTACCTGCCTTGGTCTGATTTCATTGCCGCGATCGTCCCGCTCGATTTCATCCTGTCGATTTCCCCAAACCCGGTCGAACAATAAAATATCCGCCCCTTTAAAAGGGACTTTGTCGTTAATAGCAAATTGCCTTTCGATCGCAGAGCTCTTGCCCTCGATCGGCAAATAATGAATCCTCATATTGTACAGACCCGCTTGTTTCACCTGGACATCCCACCTAATGGAGCCGGTATCCGGCGTAACAACGGCCTTTCCGTCCAACCCTTCCAGATGGTCAGATATGTCGAATCCTTCACCGGTCGTTTCCGAGAAGCTCTCGCCCTCAATTCGGATGATCTCGTCCGGCCGCCCAGCATTCGAGTGGGCTCTCAAATACGCATCATAGCTGTCTTTTCCTGCCAATGCCGTAACGGCGGCGAAATCCGCCATGGCCATGGCGCGTCCGCTATCCTTCGAATCCGAAGGGTAGAAAGCCAATATAGACGTTGCCAATACGGCGAGAATGAGTATAATCGCGAAGTAGTTCTTCTTTCTGAAGTTCAACTTTTCTCCCTCCTGCAGCAAGAAGTTAAATTCAACAACAGTCCCCATTAGAAAGGATTCTAAATAGGGACTGTCGCTCACACGTTATAACACGTTAAGAACCGTACACCGCATCAATTGCCGCTTGGAACACCGGTTTATACTTCTCGACAACCGTTGATACCGATACCCCGCTGTTGATCTCACCGACGAAGTCCCAGAATTTCAAGGCATCGCCGTACGTACCATGGTCGAATATGATCATGCCAGGTCCCACCATCTTGGCGTTGTTAATGTCATCCTCGTTCGAAAAATTGCTTTCAAAGGACGCTTGACCCGGATAGTCGTATTCGGAGTCAATATCGTTGATTTTTTCCCAAATGTAGAGCAATTGTTCCGGATGCTCGACTGCCTTCGGAATCGTAAGCGCTTGGTAAGCGGCTTCGCCGGAATGATATTCGGTTGCGCTAGGCCCTTTAGGGAACGGTACGAAGCCGATGTCCGCATCCGGCATATCCGTCTTAAAGCCGTTCAATTCGAAAATGGCGCCGGCATACATGAGGGTATTTCCTTGACGGAAAAATTGTCCAGGCTCCGTCCAGTCTCCGCCCTCAGTCGGTCTGTACACTTGCTCCGTCGCGAGTTTCGATAAGAAATTCAATGTTTCTTGCGTTGCTGGATCATCCAGGTTTTGCTTGTCGCCTTTCGTCAGGTGAGCGCTGTTCGAATACATCGCATGCTCGACAACTTGGGAGTTAGCAAGACCCCATGTATCCAGCTTGCCATCGTTGTTCGTATCTTTATTGGCTTCTTTCGCTACTTGAACGAATGTATCCCAATTCCAGTTGTCTTCATTCACGTAATCTTGCAGCGCTTTGATTCCAAGCTGATTCAAGAGCGTACGGTTGTAGAAAATGCCTTGAACTAGATTGCTTTGGTCTTCCGTGAACGCATAGCCCTTGCCCTCGTAAGTGAAGTATTCACTCGTAGTCTTCTGGTTGAACACTTTCGTGTTTTTCGTATACTCGTCGACCGGCCAGAGCAAGTCTTGCTTGACCAATGTCGGAATCATATAGTTTCTTCCCAAACGGACGATATCGCCGATCGGCTCGCCGGCCAGCAAGGAAGCCGTTACTTTTTGTTGGTATTCGCCAAAGTCGATCGCAACATATTCGATTTTGAAGTTATGCTTCTTCATCAATTCATCCAGATTTTTCTTGCGTTGAATATTGTCGGGGTTGTCTTCCGGAATCGTCATATCCCACCAGGATACGACTTTGACCGTTCTGCCGCCCATGTCGAAATCCATCTCGGGCGAGCTGATATCTTCTTCTCCTTCGCCCTCCGGCGCAGCCGTGGCCGTGTTACCCGTGTTGCCAGAGCCGTTGTTGTTCGTAGCTTGGTTTGACCCGTTGTTCGTGCTGTTACCGTTGCCCGAACCGCCGCTGCATGCTGAAAGTACGAGAACAAAAGCGCATAGCAGAACCATTAATTTGCGAATCTTCATTGCGAATCCCCCTTTACATATTGAACTACACCGAAAAGTGTAGCGCTTTCATAATGCATTCAACAACCTGTGGGAAAACAGGTCTATCACCTGTCAAATTCTAGATTGGAAATCAATTTATTTCACCAAAAGATGTTTTTTGAGCAAGAAGTAAAAACATGTGTGAGATGCAAAGAAAAGCACGTTGTTTCGTTTACGTCCAATTCACATAATTAAAACGTAGTCATTCTCCCATTAGGGAAACCCCTAAGTTCCGCAAATTCAATTAGGAGGAAACCATCGTGTATAAAGTGCTGCTTGTCGACTTTGACTCCACATCGTCGATGGAGATGTTGCAACGTATGCCGGAATGGAATCGGATCGAATTTGAATTGGACGCTTATGCGAACAGCTTTGCGGACGCAATCGATTTTCTTGTCCGAAACCAATTTTCGCTTATCCTGATCGGCATGAACGGCTCTCATATCGACGGCTTGTATCTATGCGATTACATTCGCCAGAAGAGCCGCGTACCGATTGTCCTGATAGGCGGAGGAAACGATTTCCAGCTTGCCCGAAAGGCTCTCTATTACCAAGTAAGCGATTATTTGCCGGACCCCGTTTCTTCTGTCGAGCTAACGTCAAGCCTGCTGGCCGTCAAAGGTGAGCTCGATTGCGCAATCAAAAAAAATAAAGCGCTATCATGGGTGCCGACGGAAAAGGAAGCCCAGCCTCAACCGAATATCATCGAGAAGGTTAAGGAATATGTGGATGAGGCGCTGCATCAGAACATCACCTTGAAGGAAATTTCCAACAACCTTCATTTCAATTGCTCTTATTTGGGTCAAAAGTTCAAGTTCCAGGAAAATATGACCTTCAATGAATATTTGCTGCAACAGCGCATGGAGAAGGCTAAGCTGCTGCTTGAAAATACGGACATGAAAGTGTATGAAATCGCGAATGAGATCGGCTATACGGAAATGGATTGGTTCTACAAAAAATTCAAAGCATATACAGGCTTGAGCGCTAACGAATACCGTAAAATGTTTTCCATTACTGCGTAACCGCTTACACGATTGCTGCCGACAACTATAAAGAAAGCCCCGGTAATCGTCAGAATGACGATGCATCGTGGCTTTTTTGGTTTCCATAGAAAGAGCCGATGCTTATCCGTGATAAGCAATCGGCTCTTGGATTATTTCGTAAGCTCAAGCAGTCCGATCCCGGACAAGTTCTGCCACGTCATTCCTGTCGTATCATTCCAGATCGCAATGCTGTCGCGGACACCATCGTCGTCCTGGTCATTATTGACCTGAACGTCGAAGCCGACCAGGATACCGGCTTGCGGCGGCGTACCCGTCCAGGCGATGGAAGCTTCTACGGTATACCCCGCACCCGTTCGCTTCGCTGCGGATACGAGTCTACCGCTGGATGAACCCGGGCTAACGGATTGTTCATTGTCGAAGTTGATCCGGTACTGTCCGTCGTCCGCATCATAAGAATCGCTTCTTGCATTGTTCTGGTCGAGGAATATTTCTACCGAATCCTGCTCCCATACGTTCGCGCTTCGCTTCGTAAGGTTCGAATCCGTCACCTCTGCCAAGATATACAACCGGTTGCCATCCCAGAGGGTTCTGACCTTCGCCGTCGAACCGGAAGTTCCTTGCACCCACCGGTCCGTCGTAAAGGCGGACGCGTACTTCCAAATCCCGTCGATGTCCCCGTCAATGACCGGCGTTCCGCGTACAGCCTTCGCATGACGAGGACCTTCGATTAGCTCCAGTTCGCCGAAGCCCGACGTATCGGTATCTTGCTTATGTTGAATATCGTTCCACGACGTCAACGAGGTGTCGCTTCCGGAGCGATTATTAATCCGTACATCAAAACCGATCGTTTGGCCAAGAGCTGCGCCGGCGAGTGGAATCGACGCTTCGATAACATAGCCGGTCGCCGTTTTGACCGCCTTGTATACGACTGGACTATGCGGATTCGCGCCGCTCATGCGGAACGTATACTTCTTATCGTCCGCCTCGTAGGATGCGGTCTTGCCGTTATTTTCGTCAATGAATACATCAACGGAATCATTTCCGTTGACCGTCGAGTCCAACACATCGACCCAAACATGCAGTTTTCCTGATGCCCATTGCGTCCGGTAGGAAGCTGCCGTGCTGCCCTCTGATTGAATCGTAATCGGCCTTGCTGCCATCCATGAATTATCCAGTTTGCCGTCCACCAACACGGTGCCAGCAACCGCGGATGTCTTCTGTATTTCGACCGGCAGCTGGGTTGGGTCAACAAGCGCCCAGTACGCATACTTCGCTTGAAGACGCTCATCAAATAGCAGCGGCCAGTTGTTCCGATCGACCGGGAAAGTTCGCAGCCAAGTATTCAGATCGTCCTTGCCCCAGAAGATTACGGCCGTAAGCTGATCCGCATGCTTCTTGAACACGTCGAAGATCGCTTGGTAACGTTTCGCTTGGTTGATTTGCAATTCTAGTGGGAACGACTCGTATGATTCCGCGTCATTCGTATAAACGCTCATATCCAGCTCGGTAACTTGCTGCTCGATACCGAGGTCACGGAAGGCCGCTAGCATGTCGTCGAGCTCCTGAATGGAAGGGCTCGCGATGCCGATATGCGTCTGATGGCCGACTCCTTGCACCGGAATGCCCTTGTCTTGGAGGCGCTTGATCAGGTCGTACATAAATTGCCTTTTATCGGTAAAATGCGTGTTGTAATCATTGATGTACAAAACGGCATCGGGATCCGCTGCATGGGCGTATTCGAACGCTTTCTCGATGTACTCCTCGCCTGCGATTTGATACCATAAGCTGTTGCGCAGGCCGTTCGGCTTACGGTCACCGGGCTCTATGACCTCGTTCACGACGTCCCAGGCATAGACTTTCCCTTTGTAGCGGCCGACAACTTCGTCGATATGGCTCTTCATGCGCGCGAAAAGCAATTCCTTGCTGGCCAGATTGCCATTGTCGTCGTAGAACACCCAGTTCGGTGTCTGAGAATGCCAAATCAGCGTATGTCCGCGTACCGCAATGCCATTTTCCTCCCCAAAGTCTACGATTTTGTCCGCATTGGCGAAAGTATATTGCCCTTCGACCGGCTCGGTCGCATCCCATTTCATCTCATTGCCTGCGGTGAGACTGTTGAAATGTTTCTTGAGCAGTTCGGCGTCCGGTCCCTCCGTATCTGCTATCTCGTGAACGAGCAAGGCCGAACCAAGGAGAAAATCGTCAGCGAACACATCCTTCAAGCTCGGTATATCCTGCTCGATTTCGATCGGAATCGGATCGGGTATGCGTTCAATTATAAATTCATCAACATAGAAGGATAACGTCGGATTGTCGAACGATTCAAAGTAAACGCCGGCACTGGAAACGGGATTCTTGAGCGTATATTCGCCCGACAGCTTTACCCAGCCGCTGTCCGTTGCCGTTTTGGACGTGACAGATTCGTAATATGGCGTACCGTCCGTCGTCCGCTCGACGAGCATGGAGACGGAAGAGGTACTCGAGCCCGCCGGAAGACGAACCCATGCCGTTATGCCATATGTCTTGCCGACTTGCATAAACGACGTCGCGTTAAACGTAGGGCCGTTCCAGCCTTGCGTTCTTCCTTCCACTTTAAGCCCGTACTCGCCCGAATAAGCCGCGTCAGCCGATGCCGACAAAATGACACTGCCACCGCGCGGCTGCCAGCCTTGTACCGTTCCGTCCTCAAAGTCCGTTGCGATACGCTCAAGCTCTGATGAAGGTTCATTACTCGCCTCCGCTTCACTTGAAACTGCAGCTTCCGCATGTACTAACGTTCGGGACGTGATCGAACTTATCGTCCCAGCACTTAACATCAGCGCTGCGGCTAGTCCCAATACCATCAACTTTTTTAAACGTTTCATCTTGCGAACAACACCTCTCTCCAATTAGATATCCATATCAAACTCCTCTTGCGGGGAGTGGCATGGCGCTTGGTTAGCCTGTCTGCTTCGCTGACTGGGGATAGAGAACGATACGGCCGTCCTCCATTTCCACGCGTACCTTGTTGCTGTCCTTGAAACCGTCCACATCAAGGAAGCCGGAAGGAATTTGCAGCCGTCCTGCTTTGTCTAACACGGCATATTCCGTGTGGCTCTCCGCTTCAAGCATGTCGCTCTCGGCGTCTAACATGGCCAGTTCATCGGCATACGACACCTTGCGGATCATTTCCGCCGACGTCTTGCCGTCACGAATCTGGACGACCCGGTCTACCTTGCGGGCCAGCGCCGGATCATGCGTTACGATTACGATCGTGATCCCGATTGAACGGTTGAGCGTTCGGAACAAATCGAGCACTTGATTGGATGTGTTCGTATCGAGAGAGCCCGTCGGCTCATCGGCGAGCAGCAGTTTCGGATCGTTGGCCAACGCTATCGCGATCGCTACCCGCTGCTGTTCGCCGCCGGACAGCTCGCTCAGCCTATTCTTCATCCGATGGCCAAGCCCCACCGCCTCCAGTAGCTCCATTGCCCGCGCCCGCCTGCGATTTCCGCGCAGCAGCATCGGAAGCTCTACATTAGCCAGCGCGGTTAAGTAAGGAATAAGGTTGCGCGCATTATTCTGCCATACGAAGCCTACCGTATCGCGCTTGTAGGCCACCAGCTCCTTCTCGCCGAACTTCAGTAAGTCTTTGCCATCTATGAACAGCTTGCCGGCAGAAGGCTTATCCAGTCCTCCCAGCATATTCAGGAGCGTCGACTTGCCGCTGCCGGAATTGCCGATAATCGCCATCAGCTCTCCGTCCTCGACCTGCAGATCAAGACCTTGCAAGGCGAACACCTCAAGATCTGCCATTTTGTAAATTTTGACGAGTCCTTCGCTTTTAATCATCCTTTACTCCTCTCCAAGCTTGAGTGCTTGCGCAATCCGGATTCTCGATAAGCGGTAACCAAGGATAAGCAGGCCTATTGTCAGCGTAATGCCGACAATGCTGTATAGCTGCAGATAGTCGCTAAGCTGTTGAATCATCTCAAAAGGAGGCACTTGATCCTTCGTCGCAAATGACATCTCGAATAACGGCACGAATAGCTTGCTTATCGTATTACCGATGATGACGCCTAGAAGGACCGCCGCTCCGGACGTCAGCACTTGCTCGCTGACGAGCATGCCGATAATTTGTCCAAATGGAATGCCCATTGCCCGCAGCACACCGTATTGAAGCGTTCTGCCCGACAGCGTGAGCACCCAAAATAGCAGGAAGCCGAAGAAGCTGATCAGCATCGAGATGGCGAAACCGAGCGTCATAACGCCGTTGATCGCAAGTCTGAACGGATCGTTTTTCGATTGAATTAGCTCTTGCGTAGCGTCTTGAAGGGTGATGATCCTTAGCTTCTTCTCCGCCAGCTGGTCGTAGACGGTTTGGCTTGCGACGCCGTCCTTCAGCTTCAGCCACACCTCGTAAGGCTCTACGGCAAGCCTTTTCTGAATCGTAGCAAGATGGCCGACGATTAAGTTAGGTGGAACAGATTTCTCGTTACCGTTATTGCCGGTCGGAAGCGGATTCCAGCTAGGCCAGTAGTCGATAATGCCATAAACGACGAATTGAGCATGGTCGAGTCCATCCCAGGACAGTGCAATCGTATCGCCTGGCTTCGCCTTTGCCTTCTCCGCAATCGAGCGAGAGATTAGAACCGCTTTCGTATTGGGCGCGAGCAGATTAAGGTATCCGTTAATGGGATGTTCGAGCAGTCCGTCCTTCATCCACGCTGTCCGGCCGAAGTCCATCGTGTCGATGCCGATGAGAGTAGTCGCCCCGCTTGCTCCGCTGGTTGGCGTTACGAATCGCGCTTTCTCTTTCTTGAACACTTTTGCGCTCGCTTCAATGCCTTCCAGCTCTTCGAACGGCTGGAACGGCGGCTCGGTGTATTGAACCCGGTTCGAGCTGGACGCAGTTATCTCGGCCTGCGTTTGCGGAGCGGACGTTACGTAGGTCGATGGACGCGCATCGCTTTCCCAGCGGGTCATAATGGTCATATCGGCTCCGATATTGTACTGAATCTTACTCTCCAAGTTGTCGTTAATGGTACGGGCTGCATTCGCGCTGAAGAGTCCCGTTGCGACGGTCATGATTAGGAACAGCTTAATCGTCTGGTATTGACCAGAAGACCGGCTGATCTGAACTAGTGTGTTGTACAGCGCCGGCGACCACCAACGGCGCCCTGCCAAATAGACAAGACGAATGAACCATGGATATACCCTCAGCAGCAGCAAACCGCCCCCGAGCGCGAATAGCGAAGGCATGAGGAACAGCATCGGATCGAGCTGGAAGGCGTCCGAATCGAGCCCTAGCCGCTGTAAGTCCTCCTGGCGCTTGTTGAAATTGTAGAGCAGATATACGGCAATGCCGACAAGGATAAAGTCAAGGCCCGTCTTATGCCAGAACGACAGCTTGTTGTGGCGGGCATTTTGCTGCTTATGACTAACGATGCTGACTCGAGTCGCCATGAAAGCCGGAATCAGAATCAAAGCCAAAGCGGCAGCCACCGCCACCGAAGACACCAAGTAAGCGGTGCTGGTCAGACTGACCTCAAGCGCCGATCGATCGACGAACTCCAGAAAGCCGTTCGAGGCGCCTAGCACTTTCGTGAACCAAATACCGAGAATCGGACCGACGGCAAGTGCGCTCACGCCAAGAAACAAGCTTTCGAACGTATATGCCGTCATGATTTGCAAACGGCTTGCCCCGCGGCTGCGCAGGACGGAAATTTCCGTCTTCTGCCGCTCAATAATGAGATTGGCGGCCATATAGAGATAGAAGGCAAGCATGAGCATAACCGGTGAATAGAGAGATAGCATCATAACATCAAGCTTCTCTTGCTTGCCCTGATAGGCATTAACCGTTGATACGGCAGGAATGTTGACCTCGTCGACGCCGATACGGCCGCGGAAGTATCGTCTAATATCCTTGTCGGCCTGCACGAATGCATCGATATTATCGATTGTTAATCCCTCGTATTTCAATGCTAAGCGCCACTCCAAGCTCGCCAGCTTCGTCTTGTCCCCAAGTATGAAATCGCTCTCAAACTGATCGAAAGGAATAATGAAGCCGTCGCTATCCTCCGAAGTAAGAAAAGGCAAATAAGGATCTGCCGTTGGATTCGTCTCCATAATCCCCACTGGGATGACGCGAAACTTCGTTTTGTCCGGCGCTTCCGCGATCAGTTCGTCCCCAATATCGCGCTTCGTCGCGATCAGAAACTTCTGCGTAACGAGCGCCTCGTAAATGCCGTCAGCGCGAACGGCAGGCATTGCGCCATCGATCAAACGCACGCGTTTCTCAAGGCCGGAGAGCGACTTGATGCTTCCCGCTGCCTTCTGCGACTGCTTCTCCTGATCCGTAGCGTCAGCTCCGTACACCTTCATGCGTTGCGTGAAACGCTTCTGGTAGAAGGATAAAGCTTCAAGTCCTGTCCTGCCCGGTATCGTTTGCACGAATCGGTCGGCACGCTTGATAGCCTCGATCGTCTTGTCGTCCATCGCCGACGAGGATACGGTCGTACCGATGCGAATATATCCCGGATGCACCCCTTCCTGCAGCTGCACCGATTGCAGTTCCTTTTGCAGCGTCCGCTGCAGGATGGCATCCGAGTAAAGCGGCATGGAGCTGAACAAGGCCACGCATACAGTGAGGCCGATCCATAAATTCAGCTGCAGCCACTTGTTATTTGCCATCTTGCGGAGGATCATCGTCCATAAGGCCATACGTACACCCCATCCTAGCGCCAGGTACTTATTTGTAACTGGTCTTCGTTGTTTGTTAGTTGTTCAGAATAACCTGCTGGCCTTCCTCGAGCCCTTTGGCGATTTCGGCTTCAGTCGGCGTCATCAGACCTACCTCGACGTCGACCTCTTTGCGACGCTCGCCTTCCGCTACCTGCACGTAATAACGTCCCATATAAGAACGAATTGCCGAGCGAGGCAGAACGATGACGTTTTCGCGCTTCTGAAGCTCGATCGTAAGTTCGGCGCTGTCGCCAATATGGATGCCGGCCGGTGCATTGTCCATGCTCATGTAGATCGTTACCGCATTTCGCTCGGCCTTGGCGCCGTCCGATCCGATCGGTACATTGGAAGGCGATTGCAGCACATTGCCCGTGTAAGACTTGCCCTTGTACTTCAGATTGACGGGCATGCCCGCTTCGACCGGTAGTACTTCCTTCATGTCACCCGCGACATACGTAAGCTGTATGCGAGACGTATCCGCAATCGAAACGATGGAATGATAAGCATTTACAAAATCACCCGCATTCAGCGTTTCCACGAAGGTTACCGTCCCCGAAATCGATGCATACAGCCGGGATTTTGCGAGGCGCGACTCCATCGACTGCAGCGATATTATTTCGCGTTCAAGATCGATTTCACGCAGACGCTGATCAGTCGGCGTTGCTTCAGAGACAATAGCTTCCTTATACATCAGCTGCGCCCGTTCCACGTTAAGACGTTGCAGACTAACCTGAAGCTCAAGATCTCCCGTTTCCTGCTCCACGAGCAGATCGCCAGCCTTCACTACTTGACCGATCGTCACTTTTATCGATTTGAGCCGGCCTCCCGACTCCTTGAATGACAAGTTCTCCGCGCTCGAGGAGACGAAATGAGCCGTGCCTTTGAGATACGTCTGAATGGATCCACGGCTTGCTTCCACGATATCCAGCTGCTCTTGCGCGGGCTGTACGAGCGGAGGCTGCAATGCTTGCTGCTCGGCAGGGAGCAGTCCGCATCCGGACAGCGCCAGCATCGCGGTTATCGCGATTGCAGCTCGTCGCGTTGCCGTTAACGTCCGTCCGCTTCCGTTATTCGATGTTCGTATGCGGTACAATTGTTCCATCCTCCAATGAAATGACATGATCGACTAGCTCCATGATGTCCGGGTCATGCGTCGTTAGAACGACAGTCATGCCGGAACGATTGACGAGTTCTCGGAATACCCGCATCACTTGAATGCCCATCCTGCTATCTAGCTCGGCCGTCGGCTCGTCCGCAATAAGCAGCACGGGTTCATGAGCAATTGCTCGTGCGATCGCCACGCGCTGCTGCTCGCCGCCGGAAAGCTCGGCCGGGCGATGCTTCATTCTCTCCTTCATCCCAACCTGCTCCAGAGCCCGTTCAGCCGCCTCCCGATTGCCCTTGAACGGCGTACCTGCAACGCGCAGACCGAATTCAACGTTCTCGTATGCATTCATGAGCGGAATGAGCCCGAAAGACTGAAATACGAGGCCGATTTCCTTGCGTCTTATAGCGCTTCTCTCCTTGCCAGGCATGCGCGTAATTTCTCTACCTTGAAAGAACACCTGTCCTTCCGTGGGCTCATCAAGCGCGCTAAGCATATTCAGCAATGTCGTCTTGCCTGAGCCGGATCTGCCTTTGAGCGCCACCATCGATCCGGCTCTTATATCCAAATGGACGTCCGATAACGCGGTGACGGCGGCATTGCCTTTGCCGAATGTCCGCTTAAGGCTGATCGCCTTCAGTATCGACTCGCCACTTGCTTCACTCGGTAACCCTATCTTCGCCGACATCGCTAACCTCCTCGTTTTTTCTAGATTTCATTATTGATCACTATTCATTTTAACGTTTTCATTTCTGGAGAAGTACCTGTTCGTTTCTTGTTCGTTCACCCTATAAAAGATAGGTTGGTGGGGTAAGATCAAATAAGCTCTTGCACAGAGGCGTGATCGGGACTTCATGAAATGAAACGAACAGCGCCAGCCGGATAACCCGACTGGCGCTGCTCAAATCACATATGCTGCTTTATTTGCCGAACTGCCAGGCATTGAATGTGAACAGTTCCGTATCGTCCTTGCCTTTGAACACGAAGTACAGATCGTGAACGCCTTCGGCGCCTGCGACCGCCGTTTTCACTTCAGTCCAACTTCCAGAGCCGTATGCCTTCGGCACGGCAAGCGAGCCAATCAGGTCACCATCCGGACTGTCTAGCCGAAGCTCGATGACGGCATCGTCGCTTCCTCCTGCTACTGACGCAGAGAACGTGGAAGCTCCCTCGCCAAAGTCCACTGAAGATACCGCCGTCCAATCGCCGTTATGGATACCTGCAATGGCAACCTCTACGACTGCCGTTCCTCTATCGTCCATCTGCAGCGGCAGCGCATCTATGCCCGCGCTCCATGCAAGCGTCTCCGCCTCCACGCGAACGAATGGATTAAGCTTATTCAGCTGCGGAACGCCCTTTAAGTCGGCTTCGATTTCTTGAATTGCACCGTCCTCGCTGAAGCTTACTTTGTTCAGATGCGTCGAACGATAGCCTTTCGGAACGCCCATCGCCTTGGACAACGTTTGTGCATGATAGGCGATATACCACTCGCTATGGAACTGGAACATCGCATGGTGATTATTGCCGCCAACGCCGAAGAAGTGGCCGGGATTTTTGAGAATCGTTCCTTGGTACGCCCACGGGCCCATCGGATGATCGCTCGTCATGTAGGCGATTTCGCCAGCCGGCGGACTTCCCTCCGGACGAGCACCCCCGTAGAAGTTCGAGCAATACGTATAATAATAAGTGCCGCCAACTTTATTGATGCCGGCATCCTCGAACATGAACGGCGCTGGAATAACGGCCGCTTCCCCGATAACGCTGATCATATCTTCGCCAAGCTGCATAACGCGCGCCGTATCCGGCTTCTCATCCTTGCCCTCAGGAACGCCTCCGCCGAAATAAATATAGGCCTTGCCGTCGTCATCGACCAATACAGCAGGATCGAACAGCCAGGTCACGCCCTCTGCAGCCGGCGCCGATCTTGAAATAAGCGGCTTGCCGATTGGATCGATCCAAGGTCCGGTCGGGCTGTCGCTCGTTAGCACGCCAATGCCGCTGGCGTTATTTGCAAAGTACAGGAAGAACTTGTCCTTGCCGTCAATCACCTTATGAGCCGCTGCCGGCGCCCAGGATTGCGTCGCCCACTTCGCTTCGCCTTCTCGACCAGCCACTACGATGAAGCCATGGTCCGTCCAGTTCATCAAATCCGAGGAGGAAACGATAGACAGCCGGTTGATTGACCCGTATGTGTTATCCTTCACTTCGCCGGCCTCGTCGTACTCCAGCACGTCGTATGTGCTGTAGATATAGACGCGGTCATTGTAGACGATCGCGTAAGGATCGGCGCCAAATTTATGCGAAACGATCGGATTTCCGTTCTGAGGAAGCTTGCCGATCGCGCTTGCGGGCGGTTCATAGCTCATCGCGGAGGATGCTCCGCTAACGTCATACGCCTTGCTTTTATGATCGGATTCCACGATTTCCAGGCTGCTTACTTTCAACTCTTCTTTCATTCTCACAATCAACTCCCGTTTTTGTTTTAATGTAATTGTTGCCAGCTCTTTGCTGCCATCCAGGTTGGCAAATGAAATTACCGAGCCGTCGTCATTGCCGATTCGAAGTTCCATACCACCCTTTACAGGCTGGAACGCGACGGCTGCCACCGGTATGTTGCTCGGGTTCGGAACGATTGCATCAACCTCGAATGCGGCTGGAATGTTCAGCAGCGCGCGAATTTGAACAACTTCTGCCCCATCTGGGAAGTCGTCCATCAATAATTTCACTTCATAGGTCGTATCCTTCTTCTTGCTTAACTCTACCGTCCCTTCCTTCAGATAAGCCGACAACGCAACAGGTGTCGGCTTGGGTTTTGATTCGTTCAGGCCATCCTGCGATTGGTAGATGAGAAAAATGGCCGCGGCAGCCGCGGCCAGCGCTGCGACGAACCCGATACGCCTTCTATATGTCAGCAGGCTCACCTCTTTCCCTATTACTGAACATAGTAAGGTCAACCAGAGCCAGGAACAACCTGCCTATCTCTTAGTCATTACCCGTCAAGTTCTAGGTTTCAGTGCGCAGCAACAGCTCAGGCACCCATCTGGGGTGCTTGAGCTCAGCGTCATTTGCAGTTGGACTATACACTCAGCCTTTGACGCCGCCGACTATCATGCCTTGACAAAGTACTTTTGCAAGACCGGATATACAATGATAACCGGCACGGAAGCGATGATCGTCTTCGTTGCCCGACCAGCTGCCGCACCGAATCCCGAATACTTGCCCGCCGCTCTTCCTTCGATGGCTGTTTCTTATCGCTCCATGGGTGAACATTGCTCAGCTCGATCAGCGTGTACGTGAAAGTTCGAGATCCAAATGCCGTCTCATGCTCCATCCAATCCTCCGCTGCGGCACCTGCGGATTCCCAATGACAAATTCCGTATCGAGCATCTCCTCATCTGCCGCCTGAATTAAGGAAAGACCGTCCAGAACGGGCATCCGAATGACCAAATCGGAATTTTTACCCCGGATCATCGCCGTCCTCTCCGTTGTCAGCCTCGCCTATCACTTGATAGCCGTTTCCTTCCCAATCCTATAAAGCCTTTGCCAAAATATATTTCGTCGTCGACAATGATTACGCTATGCATGCAGGTAACCCTCTCTCTTCGAAAAATCGGAAACGCTATAGTTTTCAAAGTAAACGCTTTAATTTCTTAACTAACGAACATGCTATGATGGGCATAAATGATTGACAATGGAGGTTACGACCGTGTCTGAAGTGAAAAAAGGAGCTTTCCACACAGCCAAGTACAGGAATCTGTTCAAGGAGCTCGGATATTCCGAACAGGAAATACACGCCAGACTCGAGCAGGCATGGGACGAATTGTTTTATGGCCACGCTGACTTGCGAATCTATTATCCTTTGGGTGACGATAAAGGTTATCTCCTAGATACAGGCAATTCGGACGTTCGATCCGAAGGCATGTCCTACGGCATGATGATGGCCGTGCAAATGAACAAGAAGGGAGAATTCGACCGTCTCTGGAATTATGCGAAGACGTTCATGCAGCATAAGGAAGGCCGCTACCAGCACTATTTCGCTTGGCACTGCAAGCCTGACGGTACCCGCATCTCCCAGGGGCCGGCACCGGACGGGGAAGAGTTTTTCGCCATGGCTCTGATCTTCGCCTCGAATCGCTGGGGTGACGGGCCGGAGCCGTTCGACTATTCCGACCAAGCGAGGACGATTTTGCGCGCATGCGTGCATCAAGGAGAGAACGGCGAAGGCGATCCGATGTGGGATCCTGCTACCAAGCTGATTAAGTTCATACCGGAATCGCCGTTCAGCGACCCTTCTTATCATCTGCCGCATTTCTACGACTTGTTCGCGCTTCATGCGGACGAGCAGGATAGACGCTTCTGGAGGGAAGCCGCCTCGGCAAGCCGCGCTTATTTGCAAACCGCCTGCCATCCCGTAACGGGACTCTCGCCCGAATACGCGAACTATGACGGGACGCCTGCCGTACCCCAGCCGCACGGCGACTACCGGCATTTCTTCAGTGACGCTTACCGCGTTGCGGCGAACATCGGTCTTGATTATGAATGGTTCCGCAAGGATCCGTGGCAAGTCGAACAGTCGAATCGTATCCAAGCGTTCTTCCGCGATATCGACGTATCCGATTATCGCCGTTACACGATCGACGGGAAGGCATTCGAAGAACCTTCGCTGCATCCGGTCGGGCTTCTGGCGACGAATGCGATGGCATCGCTTTCCGCGGACGGTCCGGAGGCCGCTCATTTTGTCCATTTGTTCTGGAACACCCCCTTGCGTACCGGCGTTCGGCGTTATTACGACAATTGCCTGTACTTCTTCAGCCTGCTGGCATTAAGCGGCAATTACCGCATTTATTAATCGACTGCGCGATAATAAACAGAAGCGGCGATCGTCTCCCTTGCTAACTCGAGGGAGACGATCGCCGCTTTCTTCATCGGACAACATGTTTTTTCTCCGTATTGCGATGCTCATAATCGCTCCCCCTCTCTGTTACATTAATTTATCGTCTCCACGGTATGTTCACGATCTGTCAAATTCTGTGTATTCACCCCCACAATTCCAGTTTTTGCATCTATGCGGCTGAGCAGAATACAATAAAAAAAAGCGAAAGTATAAGTATCGTGCTTATACTTTCGCTTTATTAATATGTTAGATGACGCTAAGAGAATCGCGGTACTCCTGGGGCGTCATGCCTGTTACCTTCTTGAAGAAACGTGTAAACGAATGGGCCGCTTCATACCCGACCGACACGGCGACCTCCCTGACCTTCAGATCGTTGTCACGCAGAAGTTTTTTCGCCCTTCTGGCTCGGCAAGTGTCGATATATTCGGATAGATTAATGCCTCGTTCCTGTTTGAAGAAGCGCGATAGATAGGAAGGATTGAAGTAATGAATTTCAGCCAGTCGTACTAAGGATAAATCTTCGCTAAGATGCTCGTCGATATACTGGCTGATCCGGTCGATCACTTGCGAGGTTCTATCCCGCTCGTCGCTCTGCTTGTAGCGGAAGATCGCTTCCGCCGTTTGCTTCAAATAGGCAAATCCATCCTTCATAGAAGCATGACAATCGAGTCGCATCAGCTTCCCGTGATCGTCGAGGCGATTTTGGAGTCCCAGACGGTTCAAGCAAGAATAAAGCATCAGGGCAACGGAATAGTACGCTTCAATCGATCGCTGCGCATGCTCGTTATATTGCAGCGCAGCCCTCGAAAACTGATCCCAATCCGCATGGAACTCGTCCGCTCGGCCCGCTTCCAAATGCGCTGCCATGATCTCCGCCTTGCGGCTCGGTACGAATGCTTCTTTACCGCCGAAGCCGTCCATGTTCTCGTCGCGATCCCGCAAAATCATGGAAATGCCGTCGCCGATCTTCAACTGCTGCAGCTGGCGCAGCCTTTCATATTGCTGCGTGACTGCCATCCAATCGCAGCTTGCACCGCTTATTGTCAACGTAATCTCTAATCCGAGAGACGTCAGGCACGCTTCCTGGACAAGCTCGAGCACTCCCTCCATATAGCGGATAAAGTCTCCGCTTTGTTTCCCGCTTGCCTCTCTGGACGGCTGAATAAACCACATCAGGTCGTCATGCCTATCAACGATGCCAATACTATCGGCGTGATCCATCAGATAGGAATCCCATACCGTTCTCGCTGAAACAAGGAGCTTGTTTCTCTCCGTATACGTCATCCCAGTTGGGTACGATAGACGAGCAAGCACCAGCATTACGGGATTCATCGGATTCAAACCAATATTCAGATGGCCAAATTCCTCGATGACTCGTCCTTGCTCTGCGCAGAGAGCGGCGCTCTCTTGCAGCAGCTGCCTCATGTAATCCCCTTGCGCCATAAATTCATAGGCATACTTCTGCTCGCGTGATTGCTCCAGCAGCATGCTCTCGAGATTGCTGCGCTGAATGTCGAGCAATGCGCCCCGTATAGCCTCCGTCACTTTCGCATAGCCTTCCGTCTTGAGCAAATAACGGACGTCCGGCAGCTGGAAAGCTCTGTAGGCATAATCAAATTCGCTATGGCCGGTAAGAAAAATAACTTTGCACCTCGGCCAATACATCAAAATTTCTTCAGACAATTCCAAACCGTTCTTACCCGGCATTGCGATATCGGTCAAGACGATATCGATGCGCGTTCGTGCCATCCAATTCAACGCTTCCTTGGCCGAATAAGCTTTGCATACGTCCAATTGATCCGGCATGAGATTGCTTAACACTTCATAGAGGCCGTCTGTAATAATTTCCTCGTCATCGACGATCAACAATCGGTGCATCTCCATCCGCCTCCTTTGGATTTATCCGTATTTCGACTCGCAAGCCATTCAACTTGCTTCTGGATAAAAATAAACCGCTGCCTTCTCCGTACGTCAGCATAATCCGGCGATGAATATTAATGATGCCTGTCATTTCATGCGCTTCGCCGTTGTTCGTCGTTTGGTCGTTTAACGTTTGAATGGCAGCGTCGTCAATCTGACTTCCGTTGTCCTCGACGACGATCAACCAATCCGACTCATCCCTCTCGAACGAGACGCGAAGAAAACCCTCCTCCGACATTTTCTCGAGACTATGCTCGTATGCATTCTCGATGATCGGTTGAACAATAAGCCTTGGTACGCGAATACGCTCCATTTCCTTCGGAAGTTCGTCGAATTGCACACTGATGCGTCTTGAGAACCGAAGCTTCTGGATCTCGGTATACATCCTGGCATGCTTGATTTCTTCGGATAAGTAGACGTTATCTTCCCCGTTGCGCGTAATGAACCTAAAATATTCGCCGAGCATATTGGTGAACAGCTCGATACGCTCCGTATCGCCCGTCTTGGCAAGCGAATTGAGTATGAAGAAGCTGTTATATAGAAAGTGAGGGTTAATCTGGGACTGCAGCTGCTTCAGCTCAGCCTTCTGCATCATGAGCTTCTGCTTGAAATCCTGGTCAATCAGCAACTGCAGTTTGTTCAGCATCTGATTGAATCGATCGTACAAATAACCGAATTCATCTTTATTCTCGTGTTCAATCTGGATATCCAGCGTCCCGCCTTCCATTCTGCGGAAGCTCTGAACAAGCAGCAGCAGCGGCCGATGAACGAGCCGGTAAGTCGAGAGCGAGTAGACGACGATCGCAAGAATCGAGGTTGCCGTGAAGAGCCATGCCCACTTATTGAACTTGTTAAGAGGCCTCTTCACCGTTTCCTCCGGCAAATAAGTCACGACCGCAAGGCCCAATTCAGACGATTTCGCTTTGTCGATATGGTAGGTTCGTCCATCTGCTTTTAATTGCATCGTACGTTCTTCCGAAAGCTGCAGCGTTTGCAAATATTCGTTCAGAATATGGGGTGATTTATCGCTGCCGAGCAGGGTGAAATCCGCATCTTCAGCGATAAGGAATGAGCCGCTCTCGGGATAAACGCTCAGCTGGTTTAGCGATTCCTTCAGCTTCGCCGTATCAAGCTCGATCTGAACGATGTAAAGCGGCTCTTCTCCCTTCTTCCCACCGTACTTGGAAGCGCTAAGATGAAGCGAATCGCCCTGTCTGATCAGACGTTTTGCCCCGCTTCTTTCCGACAAAGCCCGAATTTGGTCATACCTTCCTTGTTCAAGATCGTGAACAGCATTGCCGAACGATAGCGTTTTGCCAATCGAGGGGATATGAACGTATATATCCTTCATATAAGCGCTGCTGTTCCTAATGGAAGTGAGCCGATGAATCAAATAATCCATGCTTTCCTTCTTCTCGACGCTGTCCATCATATCCCATGTTACCGCGACCTTCGTAAGCTCTCCCTCCTGCAGCATATCGAACTGCTGGACCTCCAGCCATTCTACCTCGCGGTTCATGTCTTCCAAATACGATGAGAGCTGCGCCAAGGTGTTCCTCGAAATGTCCTGGCTCGCGTTGGTGTAGCTCCAGTTATACAAATAAACGCCAAGAATAATGATAGGCAAAATCACTACGAGATGCATGATGACAAGCCTAAGAAACAAGGCGTGGCGCATGGAATTGACCGGTATTTTAAGCAATCTTACACAACCCCTCGAAAGAGCTTTGTCCATGGAGCGAATACGTGAGGATCGCGATCGAAGCTCACGCTTACTGCGTCTTTCGGCCCTTCTCCGCATGCCAATCGTTGACCTCGCTCGTCATTTCCGTCCCACCCAGTCGATGCCATTCCTCGACGAAACGGTCAAATTCCTCGATAGGTCTTCCGAGAATAATGTTCATGAACGTTTTGTTTTTCAACTCGTCCAAAATCGATTGCTTCTCGATGATCGCTTCCGTCGGAACGCCTACGAAGCTCTCGAATAACAGTTGATTGTTTTTTTCGTATTTTCTAAATATTGAGTACGCCCCCTTCGGGCCATAGGTACGTTCCCAGCCCCATCCCGTAATGTCGTTTCTAGTCCGATAGGCATCGATGTTTTTTTGAATCGCTTTGGCTTCATCATGGAGCACGGCTTCGTCTTCCGTGATCCGGAACTCCTCTAATTGGAGAAATGCCTCGTAATTTTTGCGCAAAGGGGCGGGAGTAACGGGCGAGAGCTGCCACGCCGGATATGGGGTACTATAGTACGTTTCGTATTCGGCCGTAACGCCCCAATTTTTCTCCAGATGCAAATTGATCATCTTTACGATCGCTTCCGGATGCTGAACGCCCTTCTTGACGGCCAAAAATTGCGTAGTCGCAAATCGGAGCGGCACCTTGGACAGCTCACCTGTGGCCGACACAATCGGGTACGGCTGCCAATCCGCATCTGAGTCTTTCTCATAGCTCGATTGAACAACGAAGGACCCCCATTGTTCGCCGTACATGATGCCGATTTTCCCTTCAGCGATCAGCGCCTTTTCTTTGCGGCCGTCCTTCAGAGCGAATTCCGGATCGATCTGTCCGTCGCGGTACATTCGCTGAAGCACCGCGAGCGCCTGCTTCACTTCAGGCTGTACAGCTCCATTCACGAGTTTGCCGGTATCATCCTCGAGCCAAATATTCGGATAAGCTCCGTAGCCCGCCATAAAGTCTAACGCACCCATGACGGGATCCCACAAATATTGCGTCAGCGCCAGCCCATACGTGTCATCCTTGCCGTTCCCGTCGGGATCGTTTTCTGTAAACGCTTTCGAAATAGCGAGCAGGTCATTTATCGTCTTCGGAGGCTTAAGATTAAGCCGATCCAGCCAATCGGTTCGTATCCACAAAAATTGGGCGCCTTCGATCGATGCCGATGTTTCCGGAATGGCCATCAGCTTTCCGTCTATAGTTGCCGCTTCGAACGGTCCAGTTCCTTCCTGGCTCAGTACGTCCTTGGTGAACGGTGCCGCATAGTGTTCATACACGTCGCTCAAATTCTGAATTAATCCTTCGTTGGCCAACTGCCGAAGTTGCTGTGCATTCACTCTTACGATATCGGGAATGTTGCCCGATGCCAACGCCGAGCCTAATTTCTGATGATAGAGATCATCTTTGGCAGTCCATTCGTACTTTACCCGAATGCCCAGCACATCCTCGTAGAGCCGGTCCCAACGATTATCCTCGAGAGTCTCTCCCGGAAAATTGCTGATCAAGTCGGTGAAATCTTCATTTACATTCCGTACGAGCGAAATCTCTATCGGAGGATTATATTTGGCTAGGCCTGGGTCCGAATAGATCGCTTCTTCCGCACCCCTCTTATCCAGCTCATCAGTTGGACGCTGGTCCTCGCATGCCGCCAGTGTCTGCACTAACATTGATACGGCAAGCATTATTGCAGCCTTGCTCCCAATTCGCTTCCGCACGATGACAACCCCATTTCTCGGCAACGAAATATTCATGAATAATTATTATTCTCCCTGATTATTCACGTAAAAATCAAGATGCAATTATTGATAATGTTATCGAATCTTTACTTTTTACAAAAAAAAGCAGCCAAACTCGTCGGCTGCCTTAATTGATTCCATTCATCTTGTGTTCTTGCTTTAGATTAGATCAGACTTTTGCAGCAGCCGCTGCACGTTATCTAAAAATAAGTTGGGAAAAATGGTATAAATCGTTTTTCCAAACCGGCCAATCGTGGCCGCCGCTCTCCTCGTACCAAATATGGGGCACATTGTTCCTCTCCAAATAGGCATGTGTCCGGTCACTGACATGCTTAAGATTGTCCAGAAGCCCGCATGACAGCCAGAGCATTCTGAGCTTAGCCGCCGCTTCTTCGGGATTCGGGACAAGCAATACGGGTTCCTTCGTGTTAGGTGCGGAGGAAAAAACCCCAATCCAAGCAAATTGATCTAGATTGCCTAATCCGATATTGAGCGATTGTCCTCCTCCCATCGATAAACCGGCCAGAGCACGGTTCTCTCTCCCCGTCAGAACCGTATAGTTCGATTCCACATAAGGGATGAGATCATGAAGCAAATCGGATTCGAAATTCTCGAACGCCTTTAATTTATCCGCGTCGAATAAATTCCCCTCCGCCCGGTCGTTCTGCATTGCACGGCCGTTAGGTAGGACCACAATCATGGGCGCAAGCTTGCAGTCTGCATACAAATTATCAAGAATCACTTGCGGCCCCGCATGATTGTACCATTCCGCCTCGTCCCCGCCGATACCGTGCAATAAATAAAGAACGTTATAACCCCTTTGACCATCAGAATAACCTGGAGGGATGTAAATCATCGTTTTGCGCTTGCATCCCACCGTCATAGAGAAATATTCAACCGTTTCTATTTTGCCGCGGGCAATATCTTCCCTGTACTGGTCATACCCTGGCGGAACGGCACGTCTTAGTGAATCATGGTTAATCGGACTCATCATATTTCCTTCCCCTTCCTGTTTACACCTGCTTAACTGCCAAACAGTATAAACTTTCCATACTGAACAAACAACCTGCCAATTAATACTGACTGCGCTGATCTCCTGGGATTGCGAATACAACAGCTTATCGACGGAGCTTTGCAATTTCGCTTGCATGTTCTGGAAGGCAAGATTCAGCGCCTCGATTTCGTTTATACCGCTGTCGACATGGCGCTTCGGTTGAACCGTGCCGTTCAGATCGATTTTTTTATGGAGGAATGCAATCTGGCAATCGGCCTCGTTATTTTTTGCGCAGTATAATAAGAGAACAGTAGAGTGAAGAAGAGTATCGCCAAGGTAAGCGCAGCGGCCGTTACAGTGAACTGCCTCATAGATTCGAACAGCTCCTTCTTCGAGATCACGACCGCCAGCAACCAGCCCGTCTCTTCAGACCATTGGTAAAAGACCAGCTTTCTTCTTCTCCCCGCTTAACAGCATCCTTCGTCCGTCTAGATCAGCAGAGCCTCCGGCAGCTGCTTGTAATTCACGATTGGCATTCCATTCCTTCGCGCTATGCAATTCCCTTCAATTATAATGATATTGATTATATAAATTAACTTATAACTCAATTTTGCTTATAATTAACTCAATATTGATAGGGGGTGAATATCTTTGCTGGAATACCGTCTCCTGGAAAAAGTAACGCACGGATCCTCTGACTTTCCGTTCGCCGTCTACAACGTAGATTACCTTTCGGGAAATCAGTCTATCCTTCCGTTGCATTGGCACGAGGAAATCGAGTTGATCTATATCCGAGTGGGACAGGCCGTATTCTCCGTGAGCCATGTGGAGATCCCCGTGCAGGCTGGCGATTGTCTGATCGTCAATTCGGGAGAGCCCCACAGCGGCTATAGTGATTCCGCATCCGGATGCTCCTATACCGCTATCGTATTCAAGCTGTCGTGGCTATCCGCCCTGCATCCCGATTTCTGTCAGGAGAAGTTCTTGAATCCGCTTCTTCGTGGAGAACTTATGTTCCCTTCCCTGTTGACGCGACGGCGAGTGCTGGATCAGCTAGGGATCGACCGAATCGAGGATCTGCTCGCGGAATACCGAAACGAACACGGCGGATTTCAGCTTGGCGTCAAGGGACGGCTTTATATGCTTCTCGCGGCCCTCTACTCACATTTGATTCCAAAGCAGCTATACGAACGCGCCAATCCGTTAAACACGCACAAATGGAAGAACCTGCTTCAAGTGCTGGAGTACATCGACGAAAACTACAAGTCTCCGCTCACGCTTGACGATCTGGCGTCCATCGGCTCTATTTCGCCGTCCCATCTGTGCCGGCTATTCAAGGAGCTGACGGACATGAGGCCGCTGGAATATATTAATCTGCTCCGAGTTAACAGCGCCGCACTCATGATCCAATCCGGCTCATGCAGCATGCTGGAAGCGGCGCTTGAGAACGGCTTTCAGCATCTAAGCTACTTCTCAAAGCAATTCAAGAAATACAAGGGGATGTCGCCTTCGGCTTTCAAACGCCTGCAAGGGAGAGCTTCATTCCCAAACTGACCGAAATAAATGTCTTAGTAGATTTCTCGGAGGAGGAAAAATCATTTACAAGGTGCTGATCGTGGATGACGAAATTTTTGTGCGCAAGGGGTTAATAAGTCTGATGGATTGGTCGTCGCTGCAATTTGAAATCTGTGGCGAAGCGGAAAACGGGGAGCTAGCACTGGACCTTATCGAACAACTGACCCCGGACCTAGTCATTGTGGATATACGCATGCCCGTGCTAGACGGTCTGGAGCTAATCCAGAAGGTGAAAGCGGAGGGCGAGCATCAACCGCTGTTTATTATCTTAAGCGGGTACCCCGATTTCTCTTATGCTCAGCAAGCCTTCCGTTACAATGTGTCGGATTATATCCTGAAGCCGGTTGATGAACAGGAGTTTACATCTACCTTAAAAAAAATAGCCAATACGCTGAATCAAAAGCAGCTCTTATCGATAACGAGAGAAAAGCCTCTTATCGAAACCGTCATCGAAAGCTTGCTGCAGACCGAACCAAGCGAGCAGGTGATGGCGCGGATTGCCCATGCGTTGGAGCTTCCACTCTCCTCTTCCTATACGTATATCATTGCAGAAATACAGGATAGGCTGCCTCAAGGGGTAATCGACTATCTTCCCGCACTGCAAACATCGCTCCAGCAATATTTTCATCATGAGGGGCAACCTCTGCTCATTCATGTACGCGCGTACAATCAATATGGCTTTATTGTGCCTAAGTTATGGCTGGACGAGCAAAGCGAGGCAGAGCGGACGAACTACGCCAAGCTGCTTGATATGCTGGAAACGGAGCTTGCAACGACGATAGCTTTGTTTATAGGCCATACGGCAAGCCATTTAAAACAGATCGCTCATTCCGGAATCAGTGCCGCGGAATGCTTGAATTATCGTTTTGCCGCCGGCTTTAACAGCATCTTTATGGCATCGGACCTGCTGGAGCTGCCCTTATATTATTTTGATGTGGATGAAGACCTGCACAGCAAGCTCATTTATGAGATTGAAGCGGATCGAAAGGAAGGTTATAACTCCGCTATTGATGCCATTTTTATTGCCTTTCAGGAGCGGCATTTCGCTTCAGGTGCAGTTACGAATACAATAAGGCGAATTATGATTGCTATCATCAATATCATCCGGCAGCTGGAAGGAAACGAAAAAGATCTGCAATGGTTGGACGAGTTGCTCAATTGGCAGATGAAATACCGCAATTTGAAGCAGCTAAGGTATGTTTTCTTGCAATTTATAGAAGAAGCGGCTAAATATATCGCGGAAAAGCGAGGCGAAAAGAACGAGGGCAGTATTGAAAAGGTGAAAAAATATATCGACAGCCACTACAAAGAAAACATCTATCTGAAAGGGATTGCTGCCGAATTTCATATGAATCCGGTCTACCTCGGACAGTTGTTTCGCAAAAATTACGGCGTCTATTTCAATGAGTATGTGCTGTCGCTTCGCATCGAAGAGGCGAAGCGGCTGCTGCGGCAATCTAAAAAACGCATGTACGAAATCGCGGAATTGGTAGGCTTTCAAAATGCCGATTATTTTGCTGCCCAGTTTGAAAAGCTGGAGAGCATGACGCCAACGGATTATCGCAATAAGATGATCGGTAAAAAATAAGGAGGCTCCCCCTCGTGCTCAACTTTCGTTTTCATCATTTGAAGCTCCGAAACAAGCTGGTCTTCATCTATATTGCATGCGTGTTCGTACCGATCGTACTGACTAACGTGATGTTCTATCATGTGACAACCATTAACATAAAAAATCAGAAAACGGCAGATGCGGAACAATCGATAAATCTATTGAAAGCCGAATTAGGGGCAGTCATTGAAGATGCAGCAGGTATTTCCTATCTGTATTCTATTAACAAGCAGCTCAACTACCATTTAAACATCGTCCATGCGTCTCATGACCACTATGTGGAGTCGCTGAATGCCATTTCGAATCTGTTCAATCGAGCCGACAAGGAATACAAAACCATTAGCTCCGTTGTCATTATGAGTGACAATCCGACGATACTGGCCTCGAGCCATATCATCAGACTCGAGGACGAGATGCGGAACACCGATTGGTATCATCAAATCAAAAATTTCAATAACACGTATCCCTATTTGTATGTGACGTCCGACAGTATCAGCGTTATTCAAAAGCTATCCGATCGCCGGACCGAGACGTATGAGCATGTTATGAAAATCGACTTGAATATGAATTATATTTCTCAAATCCTTGATTTATCCAGCTTTAAGGGGGATTTTTACTTTCTGGATCCGTCTTATCAAGCTCGTTACGGCCGTCTGTCCAGCGGTCAACCAAGTGATCAGATCACAACAGGGCGGACACTAAGCCTCGATGATATACCCATGCCGGATAAGTCAATCGTCATCAGCAACCAATATCATAATAATCGCTATTTGGGAGACTGGACGGTATACGGGGTCTTGGATGAAGAGAAAATTTTGTATGATGTCAGACAATCAGGGCAGTTTATCCTTTGGTTTGCAGGGATTAATTTCCTTGTGCCTACGATCGTGATCGTGATTGTTTCCCGCTCGATCCATACACGCATTCAAAAAATCCTAAAACACATGAAGTCCGTAAAAGGCAAAAACTTCGAACGTATTCCTTATCATCGGGAAAGGGACGAGGTTGGCGAGCTTGCAGTGGAGTTCAACCGCATGAGCGAGCGGATCGAGAACCTGATCAATGATGTGTATGAAACGGAGATACAGAAGAAAGAGCTGGAGCTGAGCCAAAGACAAGCCCAACTACATGCGCTACACAGTCAGATCAACCCTCACTTTTTATTCAATGCGCTGGAGACGATCCGAATGCGAAGTCAGATGAAGGGTGAGATACAGACGGCCAAGACGATTCAGAACATGGCAAGAATCTTTCGTAAATCGATTATTTGGAAACGGAGCTTCGTTACGATTCGCGAGGAGCTTGAGTTGATGGAAAGCTTTCTGGAAATTCAGAAGTACCGTTTTGACAGTAAACTGGAGTATCATATCGAAGTGGATCAATCCCTTCTGGATATTGAAATTCCAAAGATGACCTTTTTGCCGTTTGTTGAAAATGCAAGCATTCATGGCATCGAGAATGTGCCGGGCATTGGGTATATTACGATTCAAATCGCGCAAGAACATGGTCAGATTGTCTTCCTCATTGCGGACAATGGGGTGGGCATGGATCAGGAGAAGATACGGGAGCTTCATCATTACCTCCATGAGGAAGCTATCATGGGCGATTCCATCGGAATGAAAAATGTCATTACTCGCCTGAAAATATGCTATGGTGATTCGTTCACCTTCACGATTGACAGTGATCCGGGAGTGGGATCACGGATCATGCTGCGTCTACCGCTGGACAAAAAAAAATGATCCCTCGCAACAAGTTCTTAATTATTCAAAGACCGATCTAAGGTTTGCTATATAACAATCAGAAACACTATCTTCTATACTGAAAGTGCTTACAATACTTTGATAGAGAAAGGGGATACAGCAATGCGCAAGAAAAAATGGCTGCAATACAGCCTGTCCGTTCTAACGGCTGCGACAATCCTCCTTGCTGGCTGCTCAAATAATAATCCAGCAGGAAGCAACACAGAAGCAGGCGGAACGAACGGAGAGGTCAGTACAGACCCGGTAAGATACGATTACTTCGCCTTCGGTACGAATAAAGACGTAATTGCCAGCAACACGACCATCGGCAAAATTCTCCAGGATCAGACAGGTGTCGATTGGAAGATGGAGTATGTTGTAGGGGACGCTAGCACAAAGTCCGGTGTCATGATTGCCGGCGGCGATTATCCCGATGTGATCTCTCCGGTAGGCGAGCTTTCTAAGCTCTTGGATGCAGGCGCGTTCATCCCGCTCAACGATCTGATCGAGAAGTACGGTCCTAACATCAAGCGTGTCTACGGCGACTATATGGACAAGATTACGCATGAGGACGGCAACATCTATATTCTTCCTTTCACTGCCAATGTTAACGGCTATTTGATGGAGCCGGACGCGTCAAGTACTTTTTGGATGCAGCGCCGCGTGCTGAAAGAATTCGGATATCCGGAAGTGAAAACGCTTGATCAATATTTTGATCTTATCGAGCAGTATCAAGCCAAATACCCTTCTGTGGACGGAAAAGGCACGATTGGCTTCCTTACGTTCGCCGGCACCCCTGGTGAGTTTTTCACCATAACCAATCAGCCGATGCATCTTGCCGGATATCCGAACGACGGCAACGTCCTGGTTGACATGGAGACCCATGAAGCCAAGCTTTATATGGGCACCGAATATGAGAAACGCTGGCTTGCCTCATTAAACGAGATGAACCGGAAAAGCTTGCTTGATCCGGAGACCTTTACCGCTAACAAAGACCAGTACCTCGCTAAGCTTACGTCCGGCCGCGTGCTGGGATATGCCAACTACTCCTGGCAGATTGGAGATGCGACCAACAATCTGAAAGCGGCGGGCAATGACGACCTTCGTTATGTGGCGCTTCCCATTGTCTTTGACGAAAGCATCACGGATGCCTATATCGATCCTCCCTCCTTCGTCAACAACCGCGGGCTCGGAATTACCGTGAGCGCTGAGGATCCGGTACGCATCATTAAATATTGGGATAACATGCTGACAGAAGAAAATCAGAAGCTCATTCAATGGGGTGAGAAAGATGTCACCTATTCGGTAAATGAAGAAGGCCGTTTCGTCATGAACGAGGAGCAATTAGCCAACCGCAACGACAATGAATTCAAACGCAAGTATGGCTGGGCGTATTTCGATTATGAGTGGCCGCGTTACGGCAACAACTCGGTGTACGAGGACGGCAACGCTCATGTGCCCACCAGTCAGCCGGAAGTAGCGGCGGTCAATTACACGGAGGGTGATCTAGCCTTGCTAAAAGCCTACGGTCTGAAGACCTTCTCCGGTTTCTATTCCGAACCGGTTGAGCGCCCCTGGTACCCTGCCTGGAGCATCGAGAAAGAACAAGGCTCTCCTGAACAGATCTTCAATCAGAAAGCAGGAGATCTCCAGCAGAAATACTATCCAAAAATGGTGTTTGCTTCCGAAGCAGCCTTCGAATCCACTTGGAATGAGTATATTGCAGAGTTCAACAAGCTGGGTGCTGCCGGTTTCGAGAAATTCATTACCACTAAGGTGAAGGAGCGTGTCGCAGGAAATTGGTAGGCGGCAGCTTCTGAATCATAATAATGAACCGGGAAAGGTGAAGTCACTTCACTTTTCCCTTCTACACTTGTTAGAGAGATACAGTTTTAGACGGAAGGGAGACAGATCGGGTGGAGAAACATGCAGTACAGATGGCAAGATCGACTTCTAAAGATTCGCGCCTGAGCACCTTATTCAAAACATTGTCTAATCAAAAAATGCTGATGCTGATGTCTTTGCCATTTCTCGTCTGGGTCATCATATTTAAGTATGTTCCGCTCTGGGGATGGACGATTGCTTTTCAAAAATTCAGATTGGCAAGGGATCTTTTTGATCAGACCTGGATCGGATTGGATAACTTCAGGTCTTTGTTCCAGGAACAACAGTTTTATCTAGTCCTGCGCAATACGCTCGTTATGAGCTCTATCAATCTGGTGCTTGGGTTTGCAACGGCCATCGGGCTGGCACTGCTGCTGAATGAACTGCGTAAGGTCTACTTTAAGCGGGCGGTGCAGACGATCAGCTACTTGCCGCATTTTATTTCATGGGTAGTAGCTGCAAATATCGTGCAAACAGCACTGGCGCCCGAAGGTATAGTCAATGTGTTGCTGCTCCGAATGCAGCTCATCGATCATCCTATTTTGTGGTTGGGGATAGGCGAATATTTCTGGGGGATTCTCGGAGTAACGGAAGTATGGAAGAATGTCGGCTGGAACACCATCATTTACTTGGCCGCCATCACGACGATTGACCCTACACAGTATGAAGCAGCAGAAATGGATGGCGCCTCACGCCTTCAACGGATGTGGCATGTTACGCTTCCAGGCATGAAGACGGTCATAATCATTTTGCTGATTATGAATCTGGGTCATATTCTGGAGTCCGGGTTCGAAGCGCAATACTTGCTTGGCAATGGTATCAATGTTGAATTTTCGGAAAATCTGGATATATTCGTCTTGAAATACGGCATGCAAATGAATAACTTTGGCTTGGCGACCGCAGCCGGAATGTTTAAAACCGTGGTCAGCTTCATCTTCCTCATCGCCGCCAACAACCTCGCCAAACGGATGGGCGAAAGCAGATTGTACTAAATGAAAGGAGGCTAAGGCTGTGGAACAAGCCAAATCAGCTCGAAACTCTTCGATGGGCGATAAAATTTTCGATGTTTGTAACATTATTTTTATGATTATCCTGGTCATTTTGACCCTGTACCCCTTCTTGAATATGTTTGCTTTGTCGTTTAACGATGCGAATGATTCGATTCGAGGCAGCGTTTATATTTGGCCACGCGAATGGACTCTGAGAAATTTTGAATATGTGTTTAGCGAGTCCAATGTGTTTTATGCGACCTTCATCTCCGCTGCGCGGACGATCATCGGCACGATCGTCTCCGTGTTTTGTACGGCGATGCTGGCTTATACGATCAGCCGCCCTGAATATGCATTGAAGAAATTTGTAGCTATTACCTTCATTTTTACGATGTATTTCAGCGGTGGCTTGATTCCGAGCTACCTGCTGACCAAAGAGCTTGGATTGTTAAACAACTTCTGGGTATACATTATCCCGGGCATTATCGGCGTTTTCAATATGATTGTTATCCGTTCCTTCATTGAAGGTTTGCCGGAAGGCATCATGGAATCGGCTAAAATCGATGGCGCCGGAGACTTTACTACATTTACGCGCATAGTGCTTCCGCTTACCGTTCCGGCTCTTGCTACGGTGTCTCTGTTCGTAGCGGTATCCCAGTGGAACTCCTGGTTTGACGTATTCTTGTACAACTCTTCCCGGCCTGATCTAAGTACCTTGCAGTATGAACTGATGAAGGTGTTGTCCACATCAAGTGCTACGACAAGTTCAGGCGGCTCGGCGGCTGATGCCTTTGCTAATGCGCAGGGCAATGTAACGATGGTTACGCCAACATCGGTTCGCGCAACGATGACGATCGTAGCCAGTGTGCCGATTATTATGGTCTATCCGTTTCTACAGAAGTATTTTGTCAAAGGGATGGTCGTTGGCGGGGTAAAAGGCTAAAGCAAAACGGCTATTCAAAGAGGCTCAATCTTTCGAGATTGGGCCTTTTATATAGCCAGCGAGCACTAGTATCGCACGACGCCTTTTTTCAGGATCACATTGGCGAACAGCGACTTTTCGCCTGTAGCGCCAATCGCGTACGCGGTCTTGAGCCCATTCTTATTAAAGATTAAAACCATGCGGACTACTGCCCATGGCGGCCTTCAATAGAGCTAGCTAAGGTGCAGTCTGACTTGCAGTATAGAAAACGTGATAATGGAATGTATAACTTGTACGTGTTGTTTTGAGAGTCATTATTTTCTAAATAGGCGGTTAGTTTCGGCTTATCTTGATAGTAATGGCTTTCTTCTTGTATACATGCAATAGCATTACTCTGTGGCAATAAATGTAATTGAGCGCACGTCCCAACTCCATTTATGAGGAGTACTTCTCATAACAAAAGGCCGCTCCTACTGGAGCAGCCCTGTAACATTCCCTATTCTATCTCTTCGCTTTATAAAACTCATGATAAAGCTTCATAAGCGCCCTTTTCTCAATCCGCGACACATAGCTCCGGCTAATCCCCAATTCCTTCGCAATCTCCCGCTGCGTCCGCTCATCCCCGCCATGCTCCAGCCCAAAGCGGCCGATAACGACTTCCTTCTCGCGGTCATCGAGTATATCCAAATTCTTATATATTTTGCTCTTCTCAATCTTTAGCTGCACCTTATCGACGATATCATCCGCCTCAGTGCCGAGGATATCAATCAACGTAATCTCGTTGCCTTCCTTGTCCGTGCCGATCGGATCATGCAAAGAAACGTCCTTCCGAGTCTTCTTCAAAGACCGGAGATGCATAAGTATTTCATTCTCGATACAACGAGCTGCAAATGTAGCGAGCTTCGTTCCTTTACCGGTTTGAAAGCTCTCGATCGCCTTGATCAATCCAATCGTCCCGATCGAGATCAAATCCTCGAGATCCTCCCCAGTATTGTCGAATTTTTTCACTATGTGAGCGACTAAGCGGAGATTGTGCTCAATGAGCAGGTTACGGGAACGCTGATTGCCTTCGGCCATCAGCTGCAGGTGTTTGGTTTCCTCCTCCTCTTGAAGAGGCTGGGGAAAAGCATTGTTTTTGACATAAGAGACGAGCAATGAAAGCTGCTTAATGAATAGCGCTATCGCTGAGAACAATCCAGGCATTGTACCGTACACCCCCACGTTGTATTACCTCAGCTCGGAATCCCCTTCGGCTTTTCCGATCCGGGCGAACATTGAAGTCTGTTCTTTATTGTATGTGGGTAGCTGCCTAGAAGTGCATGTACGCTGAGCGCAGGAGAGAATTTAACTGCTTCTTAACCGTTCCTTCCCCATGCCTAATTGAGCATCCATTCCACTACTAGCCTTTAACTGTTTCTTTGTAGTGAGCGTGGATGCAGCTGCATGAATTCGATCGGGAAGCCGTCAGGGTCCTTTGTCCAGCATTGGTAATTGTTGTCTTTGCCCCGCTTCGGTTCAATGTCCAGCTTGACGCCATGCGTCTTGAGGTGATTAGCCATTTCATATATATCGTCGACCTCAAAGCAAATATGCGCCGAGCCGGCATTTTTCGGATGGTGAACATAATTGCGCTTGCCGCCATAGAACAGTTCAATGAATTGGCCGTCTGCTACCATCAAATAATTGATCCACGGATTGCCTTCATCATCATCGAGGTCAAAAGCTTTTTCAAAGCCCAATACGTCGCAATAAAACTGCAGCGATCTCTCCATATCCGATACAACAAACGCCACGTGGGCATTGCCTTTCAACATTGTTATACCCCCTTCCTCAAGCTGCTTCTGGCATGCGGTGAATCCGGATGGATCTGAACGAACTCCACTGCGTTGCCATCGGGATCATGAATCCAGCAATTATAGTTCAAGTCCTTGCCATGCCCCGGCTGGTCGCCTTTCATAAGCCCGTTCGCATGAAAATGCTTGGCAAGCTCCTCGATATTATCCGTTTCAAAGCAGAAGTGATGATACCCAATAAGATCAGGCGCATATCTATTTTCCGGCACTTTGACTCCATCATAAAATAATTCCAAAAACTGTCCGTCCGACACCTTTAAATAAACAATCCAAGGCTTATCGTTATCATCATGAATCTCAAATGCTTTGGTTAACCCCGCAATATTGCAGTAAAAATGCAGAGACTTTTCCATGTCCGTCACACGTATCGCGTTATGCGCAATTCCTTTAATCATATGAGCGCTCCTTCTGTTCACATTAGTTGTAATTCTTTAAATGCTTCGTTTCGGGCCGAGCTCCTGAATCCCCAAGGTAACGCCAAGCACTTGTTCCGAGTCAAAATAACTGTAGCGCCCTGAACCGTACTCTCCCTTATGAATAAGCGGAAGCCCTTGCTGCTCTAAAAAGTCGATATGCTGCTCGAAGCCTTTTACTGTAAAGGTGATAAAATGTACGCCCTGCCCATGCTTCTGTTTAAATTCGCTCCATGGACTTGGCTCGTCAAGCGGCTCCAACAGCTCAATGGTTACCGGACCCATCTGCAAATTGGCAAATTTCGTCCGCGTATCTCGGCGTTTTCCACGGTACCAAGTATAAGAGTCATCGGTTTGATCAGACGGCGGATCATCCAGCGTTGGCACCTGAATTTCCGGCATTGGCAGGTTGAATAAAGCACAGTAACGTTCCGCCGCTTCTTCTATGTTATCAACGATGAGCCCGATTTTCGTCAGATTTGCATTCTCCACGTGGTTCATACAACTGCACATCCCTTCGAATTGTAGCGCTATTGGTCTAGTCGTTATTTCCCCAGCGGCTCGAAACTTTGAATAGAATCAGCGTGAAGGTAAGCGCGATAAGCAGCAGCACCCATGCCATCGCCGACGCATAGCCCATTTTGGCGTATTGGAACGCATTCTGGTACAAATACAGGGAATAGAACATGGTTGATCCATTCGGTCCGCCCTGCGTAATGATGAACGTCTCCGCAAACGATTGAAATGTGCCGATTATGCCTGTGATGACGTTAAAAAGAATGACCGGTCGCAGCATAGGCAAGGTGACTGAAAAAACCTTCTGCATCGAATTCGCACCGTCAATCGAAGCCGCTTCATAAAGCGATTCCGGTATGCCCTGCAAGCCTGCAAGGTAAATAATAATCGAGCCGCCAGCTCCCCATAATCCCATTAGGATAAAAGACGGCTTGGCCCATGCCGGACTCGAGAACCAGCCGGGGCCTTCAATGCCAACCCAGCCGAGTATCGTATTGACAACACCCGAATCGGGCTGCAGCACCCATACCCACAGAATCGACAGAATGACGAATGGAACCAAGGTCGGCAGGAAGAAGACAACCCGAAAGAAAGCCATGCCTTTTATCTTTTTGTTATTGAGCAGGATCGAGATAAATATTGTACAGAGCGTAATGACGCTTATGCCGACAAAAACCATATACAGCGTGTTTTTCAGCACTTTATAAAACAGGTCATCACCGGTAAACAGCGTCTTATAGTTCTCTAATCCGACAAACACGGGCTGATTGATGATATCGTAGTCGGTCAGCGAATAATAAAACGAGCTGATAAGGGGATACGCAGTGAAGCATAGGAATCCGACAATCCAAGGAGAAATAAAGAGCAATCCGTTCAGCACATTTTTTCTGGTCATATTCATCACTGTTCACCCCTAGCCTTTGATTCCCGAAAAAGCGATCCCTTGTATGAAATACTTTTGGAGGACAAAGAAGATAATCAGTATCGGCACCGTCATGCTGATGCCTATCGCCATTAGCAGCGGCCAGCGCGGATCATTAACGGACATGATCTGCTGGATTCCTAGCGATAGCGTATAAAGCTTATTGTCGCTCAAGAACACCAGCGGTCCGATGAAATCTCCCCATGAGCCAATGAAGGAGAAGATCATAACCGTAGTAACGACTGGCAAAGACAACGGCAAAATCATTTGCCAATAAATCCGAAACTCGCTAGCCCCATCTACCTTCGCGGATTGAGACAGTTCCTTTGGAATGCCGATGAGAAATTGGCGCAGCAGAAAAATAAAAAACGGATTTCCAAAAAACACAGGAACAATGAGAGGGAGAAACGTTCCGATCCAGCCAAGCTTCTGGAACATGATGAATAACGGGATCATCGTAACCTGAAACGGCAGCATCATCGTTGCGAGTACTAGGACGAATACGCCATCCCGTCCCTTCCATTCCACACGCGAGAAACCATAGGCAATCAACGTGTTCGATAAAACGGCACCCACGATGCCAAATCCTGCAATAGTCAGCGTATTTCGCAAATACAGCAGAAACGGAAATTCACCGAAAGCCGTCGTGAAGTTGGACCACTGCGGCTTGCTTGGAATCCAAATCGGAGGATTCGCAAACAGCTCCGAGCTGCTCTTGAGTGAACCGGACAACAGCCAAAGAAATGGTAGTATAAAAGCGAGCGCCGTTATGCTCAAAATGACATATACCGCAGCGAGCTCCAATCGTTCCATCAGCTTCTTGGATCTGCGCTTCGCATGCACCGCAGGTGTTGGCTTCAGGGCTGGGACAGAACTTCTCACGTACTTTCACCACCTTGTGCGTATTTATTGGATTAAAGCCGCCGGGCATGTGCAGCTTTGCTCCCGAACAAGGTGCCCGGTCCGGGAGCATAAGGCTGCAAAGCACTTATTTCTTTTTATCCAATGCCGCTTGGATCTTTTTCTCCGCGCTCTCCAGGAGCGGTTTCGGGTCTTTGTTGTTATAAATGACGCTGTCGCGAAGCAGAATCAATTCATTGGACATTTCCTTCGCTACCGGTGTCAGCGCAGGATGTCCGGAGCTTGGCGAGGCAGCGACTTCTCGTACGATTTTATAAACCTGGTCGTTCTCTTTATCCCACTTGATAGCATCGCTTGGCTTCGTATAGATAGAGATGGAGCGCCAAGTGTTAATGTTGTCCGCGAGAATTTCCGGTTGGCCGGCAAACATAATAAATTTCATCGCATTCTGCGGATTTTTGGCCCCTTTCGGGATCATGAATACGTTAGTTCCAAACGTAGTCGCTTTCTCTCGGCCGCCAGTCGGATATGGTATAGCAGCAACGCGGTACTCCGTATCCGGCGCATAAATGCTTAGCGCATTTGCGAACCAGTTGCCGTTTACGGTCATGGCGACTTTACCTGTAAAGAACGGGTGATCCGGGGAGAAGGCGCCGCCAAAGCCGGACGTGAACGATTTGATTTTTTCCGGATTGTACTTTTGGGCGTACTTGTTCATCCAATTGTACATATTGACCAGATGGTCATCATTCAGCTTAATCGCGCCTGTATCCTCGTCAACATAATTAGCGCCGAATACCCAGCCCCACAGAAAGGAGTCATCGCCGGCATCGATCCAAGGAATGAATCCCAGTCGATCAAAGCCGCTATCGCTTATTTTCGTAAGCTTCTCTGCTGCTGCATCAAGCTCCTCGATCGTTTTCGGCGGATTATCCGGATCTAGGCCGGCTTCCCTGAACATGGCCACATTGTAATAAAGCAGGTTGACATTGGAGTCTTGGGGATATAGATAGGTCTGGTCCTTATATTTCATCAGCGGCAGAAAAGAGGAAAGCACATCGGATTCTTGAAAGTTCAGCGCTGCAAGATATTCGTCAAGAGGCTCTAGCGCGCCTTGCGCTGCCAGCGAGTAAGCGCTCGCATATTCGGAGCTGATAACGACATCCGGCGGGTTTTTACCGGAAATCGCGGATACGAGCTTACCGTTCGTCAGACCGCCATCCGGCGGCACATAAGTGGCATTAATCTTATAGCCGGTTTTTTCAAACTCGCCTATCCGCCATTTATCCCACTTCTCCGAATCGCCGCCCCAAGGATACCAATAATTCAGTTCTCCCCCGTTATCCGCAGTCGCATCACCGTTGTTATCGGAATTGTTGTTTTCCGGCGTTTTATTTGGATTAGAGCCGCCGGGGCCTGAGCAGGCCGTTATTACGAGCATAAGGGAAAGCATGATGCCAACTAATGTCGTCCATCCTTTTTTCACGGAAAATCCCCCTTAGGTAAAAGTAATAGTCAGTAAGCTGAAAGCCTTCGCATTGGCCATTTCCATCCTAAATATCAAAGAAAACTACATGTGAATCCCCTCCTCGCCAAATGATGTGAACACGTGTTCATTTTTCGGCAAAAAAACATATGTAATTCAAGGAATAACGACATCAATCATGAACGCGTGTTTATTATTTGCTGAAATTTTTAACCATCTCGACATGATTCCCGACTCATTAGGCTGCGATTAAGCAAGCGATGCCTGACTTCGGCTATTAGCCTTTCAATTGAGGAAAATAATCCTTTACGGTGTTGGTCGTTTCCGAATGAACGAACGATTATTCCCCTTTTAACAGCTCTCTTGCTTACATGTTGTTCAATTTCAAACGTGAACACGTGTTTATGAGCTTATCATACACAATGCATAAAAACGCTGTCAATCCATTTCACACGAATAAAAATTAAAAATATGCTGAAGCTGCTGCATCGACCTAAAGTCAGGACTTGTATAAACACGTGTTCATGATATACTTCTCACAACATCATTATTTCTGCTATCCAAATACCCAGTAGACAAAGGAAGGGATTATAATGCGGCTTGGAGGTCAGGTATTTCTAGAAGACAAAAATCCGGAAAGCTGGGCACATGCACTAAACCAAGCAGCCTTCCGCGCGACGACCTGTCCGATTAACGGAGATGATGATATAAGCCAGCTCGATGATTACATGAAGGCGGCTAATAAGCATGATATTCTCATTTCCGAGGTCGGTGCGTGGAGCAATCCCATCAGCCGGGACGGGCAAACAAGGAAAACTGCCATCGCTTACTGTATCAAACGATTGGAACTTGCTGAACGGATAGCAGCCAATTGCTGCGTAAATATTGCAGGCTCCCGCGGCGAGCAATGGGACGGTCCTGATGCGGAAAACTTCAGCGATGTGACCTTCGAGCTGATCGTAGAGACGACACGCGAAATTATCGATGCAGTAAAGCCTGAGCGTACCGTATTTGCGTTAGAAATGATGCCCTGGGTATTCCCTGATTCGGCAGATACTTATGTTGCACTGATCAAAGCAATCGACCGGAAAGGCTTTGGCGTTCATTTTGATCCCGTTAATATCGTCTCCAGCCCTCGGATCTATTACCGGAATGGGGAGATGATAAAGGATTTTTTTGCTAAGCTGGGGCCGTATATTCGTAATTGCCACGCCAAAGATATTTTGCTGCGAGGCCACTTAACCGTGCACATGGATGAAGTCATACCCGGCCTTGGCGTACTCGATTACCGGGCATTTCTAACGGAGCTTAACAAGCTGCACCCGGATATTCCATTGATCATCGAGCATCTATCCACCAACGAACAGTACGAGCAAGCAGCGGGTTACATCCGAACCACGGCTGCGGAGCTCGGTATATCCCTGTGATAAAGTAACCCCCGTATGATCATGTAAATCAATCAGAACTAACAATAGCCCTTTGCTTATCAAGGGCTATTGTAAGATCCACGTTTATACGAAGCTATCTGCAGCCGCGACATGAGGCGACTTATCGCCGAATTCGCTTATCGTCCGTTCCGCCTTGTTCTGAACCTTCTCCCACCATAAGGTCAATTTCTCTTCCTTTAAAAAACGAGCTCTGTCATTCGAGTACTCTTCCTTGCTTAACCGTTTGTCTAACGACTCGATATGTCTTGCCCGCTTCCAACTGAAGCATTACGATATCGGAGCCGCCTGAGCTCTCGCCTACCCGTTTATCGCCATCAAAAACAACGATGGAAGACGTTCCGCATCTTAGGCAGCATTCTCCGCTCTTCTTTGTTGTAAAACGTGCTTCCTTGAGCAAGCCGTCCTCCCATTCGAGATCGACGGTCAACGCTCCCCTTGCCCGCAGCCCCGTCGCCTTGCCGCTGCTCCAAGCCAAAGGCAGCGCCGGCAGCAGAGCAAGCTCCCCAGCATGCGATTGCAGAAGCAGCTCGGCTATGCCGGCCGTGCCCCCGAAGTTGCCGTCAATCTGGAACGGCGGATGTGCATCGAATAGATTGGGATAGGTCGAATGAGTCAATAGCTGACGGAGATGGGAATAAGCTTCGTCACCATCCTCGAGCCTTGCCCAAAAATTTACGATCCAAGCCCGGCTCCATCCGGTATGGCCGCCTCCGTGAGCCAATCGGCGCTCAATCGTCCGCCTTGCTGCCTCGGCCAGCTTCGGCGTCCTCCGTACATGAATCTGCTCACCAGGATGCAGCGCGAACAGCTGCGAAATATGCCGATGTCCGATATCCGCTTCATCGTAGTCCTCCAGCCATTCCATGATTTGTCCATGCTTGCCGATCTCAGGCTGGGGCAGCTTGGCTAGCGCCTGCTCCAGCTCGCTGCGAAACGCAACCTCAATGCCCAATATACGAAGCGCTTCTACGCAAGAGCTCCATAGCGCATAAACAATCTGGCTGTCCATCGATGGCCCCATGCAAAGCGTGCCTGTTTCGCCGTTTGGACGAACAAAGCGGTTCTCCGGCGAGAGCGACGGTCCCGTAATTAGCCTGCCAGCATCGTCCTCTGTCATATAGCCAAGATAAAACAAGGACGCTTCCTTCAGTAGCGGATATGCGCGCCGCTTCAGAAACTCCTCGTCCAGCCCATACCTGTAATGCTCCCATAGATGAAGGGATAACCAAGCTGCTCCCATCGGCCATATGGAGGATGAGACAAGCATGCCTTCGACATGCGTATCGCCCCACAAATTCGTATTATGATGAGCGACATAGCCTTGGCAGCCGTATAGCTCGCGAGCCGTAATCCTGCCCGCGGAGAGCATGCTCTCCGCCAGATCGAACAGCGGCTCATGGCATTCCGGCAAACCGCCGGCCTCCGCAGGCCAATAATTCATCTGTGTATTGATATTAATCGTATATTTGGATTCCCACGGCGGTGTAAAGCTTGCGTTCCAGATTCCTTGCAAATTGGCAGCAAGCGTTCCCGGACGCGAGCAGGACAAAAGAAGATAGCGGCCAAATTGATAATACAAAGCAAAGAGCGCTGCATCATTCGCACCCTCAGCCAGTCTGCGCAAACGAGCATCTGTAGCCAGCTTCTCAGCTTGCTCTGCTTCTTCTTGTGCCTGATCCCCTGAGCCGCGAAGCTCAAGCTCGACCCTTTGATAATAAGCAGAGTAATCGCTCACATGCCGCTCACGCAGCTTTGCATAGGGCAGCAGGCTCGCAGCCTGCAGTTGATCAAGACATGCCTGCTGCGGATCGGGATGCCGGAATGAGGTATTCGCTGCGAGCAGCAGCGTAACCGCGTCCGCCCCTTCAATCGATAGGAAATCCCCGATGACCCGTACGGCTCCTCCCTCCGCCACCGCTTGCACCGCTGCGGCATATTGCACGCCGCCGGGACCGCATTGCCCGCGCATCAGAATCGTCTGCTCACCTGCCGCCGCCGTCCCTTCATCGAAGGGACGGCGCATCAGATTGACGCCGATCGTTAATGCACCGGGCCTATCAGCTGTCAATCGGACAGCAAGAATCTGATCGGCTGCGCTGCTGAAGTACTCTCTTTCGTAAGTAACGTGATTTCGTTCATACCGAACCCTGGTGACCGCATCTTCCAGATCAAGCTCCCGCTCATACCCCGCGGCGTCTTCATGCCCCTGCATCCACAGCAGCATTTCGCCTAGAGGCTGATAAGGATGCAGATATTTGGGGCTGGACATGAGTGCCATCCGCGCCAAATGCTCCGCTTCGCTCTGCTTGCCCTGCTGCAGCAGCTTCCGAATTTCCGGCAGGTTAGTCCGCGCTTCGGGGTTATTTCCTCGAATCGAGCCGCCGTACCAAAGCGAATCCTCGTTCAACTGCACGATCTCCTTCGCTACGCCGCCAAAAACCATGCCGCCAAGCCGCCCATTGCCGATAGGCAGCGCTTCCTCCCATTTGCCTGCCGGCGCTTCGTACCATAGCCTTTGCTTCATCTTTGCTATCCCCCTTTCTTAGTTGTCCCGTCTATTCGTCATGAAGGCCCAGCCCCATCGTGGCAAAGCGCCACATCACGCCGGAATAAGAGTCCGGAAGCTCCGTTTCGCCCGACAGTGCGCCTTGAAACCCGCCATCCTCCGTCTTCGTTACATCTGCCTTCCACCAGCCGCATGCGCCTTTTTCATGATCCAAGCTTACCCCATCATCGTCATACAGCAAGCATGATCCAGCTTCAGAACCAAAATGCACAAATTCAAGCGGAGCCTGCTCGCCGGGACGGAGCGCATGCGGCAGCGATGCCATCATCGGAATGACCGCGCCGTCGCGTACAAAAATCGGTATCGTCGCAAGCTCAGCGCGGACCCTTATTACGCCGCCCCCCTTGTATTGCTCACCAGTCTCAAACCCGATCCATGAGCCGGAGGGCAGGAGCACCTCACGCTCGCTCTCACCTTCCACGAGAGGAGCGACGAGCAGGGAATCCCCGATCATATATTGATCGTCCCACTGCGGAATAGTCCGCTTTCCATATGCGCCATCCGTCGTATTCAGCTTCTCCGCCTCCATCCGCTGCTCCTCGGCGCGATTGATCTCCTCTGGCGTTACGACGAACGGCATCGCTTGAAAAGGAGGTATCCCTTTTTCCCGGTAGCTGGCAAAAGCCGTATATAAATAAGGCTGCAGGCGCATCCGCAGCTTGATATAGCGGCGAATGATCGGTTCAACCTCGGGAAATGACCAAGGCTTCGTCCCGTCGCCCCAAGCGTTCAGCATCGCCAGCGGCGAGAAGCAGACGGTCTGCATTCTTCTTACCCAGTCCTCGGCGCTGCGCGCTCGGCGCACCTCCGGCGACCAGAGCAGCCCGCTGAAGGAAGAATTACAAAGCGCTCTAATAAATTGCTTGTGATCATACAGATCCGAATAAAGAACATAAGGCAGCGAAGAGGCTGCTGCATTGGATGCGCGCACCAAGCCATAGGTTCTCTGGTTGTCTGCGCGGTACAGGTCGCTTGTCATTTTCTGAAACATCAAGCCGTACAGCTGCCGCATCTGCTCACCGTCCAACCCCGACGGGAAGCTGGCGTGCTCCGGGAACATCCAAGAATTGTTTGTCAGCTCGCTGCCGTCGCATTCGTCCAGCTTGTAGCCTGACACGCCAATCGCGACATGCTTCTCTTTATGCTGCTGCGCATACAGCTCGCGGGCTTCCGGCAGCGCGTAATCGGGGGCGAGTCCTCCCCAAACGGCATAATCGCCCGATAGCGGCTTAAGCGCTCGGTATAACTCGCTCTCTGGCGATACATAAGGATGCTCCCATAGGTTGACGCGGAAGCCGTTATCCGCCAGCTCGCGAACGAAGCGCTCAGGAGCCGGAAAGCGTTCCTCATCCCACTCATACGTAACCGGGTAGCTGCGGCTGTGCCAGCCCGGCTCCAAACCGATTACGTCGCAAGGATAATCCCGTCTGCGAAATTCCATCGCTTCTGCCAGCGCCTCCTTCTCGCTGAATAAGGTTGGCACGCGATGCCAGAAGCCAAGCCCCCACTTAGGCGGCAAAGCACCGCCGCCGCAGAAGAGATTGTAGCGGCTAACAGCATCGCGAAGCGCTGGACCGCAGAAAACATAGATGTCCGCTCCTTCCTCCGGCAAGCGGATCTCCGCTCGCGATGATGGCAGCGTTGCCCGCCAGCTCGCGTCGCGATTGCGGTCCTTCGCATCCTCCTTGCTCATCGCGTCCAAGCGAACAGCCGAGCCAAGATGCATCGTAACCGCGCGTGCCGTATCTATAAGAACACCGTAGCCGCGGTCGCTGACATAAAAAGGAACCGGTGCGTGCGTCTCCCCAGTATCCTGCTTCGGATCGCTGTTCACGCGAAGATAACGGGTCCGCCCACGCTGATTCATTCGCATGAACTGAAGCCCAGTTCCATAAAGCTTCTCATTCGCTGCCAGCGGCAGCGCGAGCGTGCGGCGTCCGCTTGCTGACTCCTCGATTCGAACCTCTTCCCATTCAAAGGGCGGAGCGGCCTTCGCCATCTGTCCGAGCGCTTCCAGCTTCGGCTCTGCTCCGATCAAGGATAAGGGGGTAAGTGCCTGTGAATTTCCTATAGTGGCGCGCCATACTCCAGGCGCAGCCTCCGTCCATGTCAAAGCCGTCATTATTTGGCCCTCCCCAAATCCGGCAATTCGATTGGCATCCTGTGTCCCGTTTCGCCGGATAGATTAGCATAATGAACGAGCGCCTGCGTAAGCAGATAATCGTTGCCGCTTGTTTCTGCTTCACGTCCTGTCTCAAGCGAGGATAGAAACTCAGTCAAAATATCCGTTTCGCCTACATCGGCGAAGTCGGAAATCAACTGTATCCCGCCCTCTTTGTAAACCCGAATTTCTTTGCCGGTCAGCACCAGCGCGCCGTTTGTTCCCTCGATTTGCCAATCACCGCCCCATAACGTCTCCGGGCCTCTCGAGGCGATCGTTGCCGTGTAACCCGCTATTAATCCGCCCTCCATCTCAATGATCGCATTTGCATTAATTAGCGCGCCTTCCTCTTCCCAGCTGCCAATCGGATTATATAATCTCGCCTGGATGGCCTTTCCCTCCAGTCCCGTCAAATAACGCAGCATATCGAAGTGATGTACGCCTATATCATCCAAAATACGTACAGCATACTTGCGCTGAACCTGATGATAGCGGCGGAACTGAATGTCAATCGTCGAGATTGTACCGATGATTCCCTCGTCCAGAAGCTGCTTCATTTTGCGGACATAAGGAAAACGCCGGTAATTCTCTGCGACCATGAACGGAATATTCTCCTTCGCAGCTCTTGCCACGATCTCTACCGATTCCGAATAATCGAACGAGATCGGCTTCTCGCAGAGGACGGGAAGTCCCTTGTCGAATGCAGCATGGTTCACCCGCGTATGCGCCGCCGGCGAAGTCACATTGACGAGGAAGTCAGCCTCCTCGCACGCAAGCGCCTCCTCCAAAGAGGTATAGAACGGATAAGGCGCCCCTTCCAGCTTAGCCTTCATGGCGGGGTCCGCTTCAACGACAGCTGCGAGCAGCCCCCTGTCTCTTAATCTTTTGTACCAGCTAAAGCCTGCACTGCCGAGACCAACCAATATTGCCTTCATTGCTCATTCTCCTCCCGATTCCTCTAGCGGAATGACCATATTCCATGTATGCGAGGCTTGCCGAAAGCCTCCCGGTCCATCCGCTGCCGCAGTAAATAAGTGTGTCGGCTTCCCGTTCTGAAACAACAGAAACGGCCGCTCCATGCTTCCCATCGTCTGTACCGTTCCGTCATCCCAGCGAACGGTGCGCGAATAGGCTTTCGGTTGATCGGACAGCTCCCAATGAATGCCGTCCTTGGAGAATGCCTGAATGCCCCCATGCTTCTCTCCGCCTAACGTACCGTCCATATCTTTGGCAATTAGCGAGAACCCGTCACTCGTTTGCCAGATGAACGGGTCCTCGATATGGAATTGCTCGGGCGGGAATACGGGCTTCTCCGACTTGACGCTGTAAGGACCGCTCCAGTGCTTCGCTTCGGCGACACCTATCGTCATTTGGCCGAATTCATTTCCCTCATAACGCCGCGCCTTGTAGATGAGCAGCACAGAGCCGTCCTCCCGCACGCATGGGGCCGGGTTCGACGTCAAGTAGCTGTCGAAGCGCCCGGGACGGGTCGGAAGAAGCGGAGTGTCACTCCTTCTCCAAGGGCCGAATACGCTGTCTGCAACCGCAAGCCCAACCCGTTTATTCGAGCGGGCAACGATGCAGCGCGGATCCTCAAGTCCGTACCCGTCGCCAGAAGCGGGCTCCGACAAAGGATGCGTCGTGCCCATATAATAGAGAAGATAGACGCCATTATGCTTGACGATATGCGGGTTATGCGTGCTGCGCCCATCCCAATATTCCGCTCCTCTTGCCGGAAGCACAATTTCTTGAAAAGCATAAGGCCCCTCGGGCGTATCGGATACAGCCCTCACAATCTCTGATGCAACAAGCCAGCCCGGATGCATAGGCAAACTCTTTGGCCATCTGGAGGCGAACATATGGAACCGGCCATCGTCGCCTTGAACGACGGAGCCGCACCAGACCCAGTAGCCTTCTATCTTAAAGCCGCCGCTTCGTGGAGCCGGCAGCATAGTTCCTGCAAAGCTGTTTGCCTTCATGGCGTCTCATCCTTTCAGAATTTGTCTTTTTTCATTCAAGGCATAGCGCTTGGCCGCGCTCCCGTACAGCCATTGCTCCGCGGTATGCAGCGCGGTATCGTAATCGATCCATCCCGACTCCAACCGCTCCCAAAGGAATTCGGCGGCCAGCTTTTTCACGAGCAAAATTTTGCCAAAGCTCCATTCCATGCAGCGAGCATCGGATACGATGAGAGAGCTCTTGCTTGCGGGCAGTGCCTCGAGCCTATATTGCATGCTGTCTCGGTAGGTGCTTGCGCGAAAGTTGAACCACCACATGCCGCCGATATGCACATTCGGGAAATTCCATGCTGCCTGCACCGCATCTAGATTATTGAGCTCCGATGCGAGCACCAGCTCAAATGGGCAGCTATATTTCTCAAATAAGGCTGTCAGCTTTAAAATTCTTTCCGTATCGTTTACGGGAACGGCAGTTCCGCACCACGAGCGCTCTACGCCTAGAAAGAGCTGAACGAGCAGGCCGTTATGCTCAGCCGCTGCGCATACCGCATGCAGGAGCTCCATCATAATTTCGTCGCGGCTGCTACCATGGCCAATCGTTCGGCGAATATGAGCGCTAGCTCCATAAGCTGGCAGCGTCGTCATAACGCCGGGCAAACCGGCGTCTCCGTAAGCGCCCAGCAAATGACTAATTTCAGACTGCACGACCAGAAACTCACTCGATGGATCATCGGAGCGAGCCACGCGATCTCCCCATTGGCCGAGTGCCCCGTCTATTCGTGGAATAAGCACCGCATGCTCGCGCATCCCATCGAAGGCCGCATGCTCCGGATGATTCACGACGAACCTGCGTACGTTCAGTCGGTCAGCAGTCTGCTGCGCCAAGCCCTCGCCTCCACTGGAGCGCTTAACCGCGGCAATCGCTTCTCTAATGGATGCGGCATCCTTAATCTCGATGCCGTATAGCTCTCGCATAATCGAAGTAAAGGCCCAGTTCATCAGCGTGCTTCTCGTTTCCTTGTAAGCGTCTAGAAAAGCAGCGATACGCTCTTCTTCCGGCAGCTTATCGGCATCTGCTGGATAACCGCCCGCCTGCAGCTCCCGGAACAGCCAGAAGTAATGCGCGATTTCCCAAAAATCGCGAGCGCCCAAACGGTCGCCTACCAAATGGGTATGCGTATCGAATACCGGCAGCTCCAATACGCGATTTATGAATTGTGCTTTAGTACCGCCATTCCCAATCGAGCTCATGTGAACATCTCCTTCTATCTGCTTTAGCTATTGACCCTTCTTAATCGGTAAAGCCTACTGCGGAAATCGCCCTTCCAGACAGGCAGCTTTAATCCGACCCTCATCAGTTCGTCGCCGCCGAACAGCTCCTCGCCGTCCTCAGGCCGATCTGCATCGTATACAAGATAGTCTTGATCGGGGTTCAGGCCGTTCAATCGAAGCTTCTTCAGCGGCGCATTTGGCTCAGAGAGCACTTGGTAATAAGCGACCAGCGCTTCAGAGCCATCCTCCATCACGAACATCCACGCCGTATCGTTTCCTTGGAACGGACTGCGCAATCGGTAAAATTCACCGCTCTGGATGAGATAACGCATATCCTTATATAAGCTGATTTGCTGCTTCACTATCGCTTTCTCCGCCTCAGTCAGCAAGGCCGGATTCAGCTCATAGCCGAAGTTGCCGGACATAGCGACATGCCCGCGCATCTCGATTGGCGTAGTCCGATGCACCTGATGGTTAGGAACGGCAGATACATGTGCGCCCATCGCGCTGATAGGGTAGACGATGCTCGTACCGTATTGAATTTTGAGCCGCTCGACAGCGTCGGTGTTGTCGCTTGTCCAGGTCTGCGGCATATAGTAGAGCATGCCGGGGTCAAAGCGCCCGCCGCCGCCGGAGCAGCTCTCGAACAGCACATACGGGAAGGCCGTGGTGAGACGCTCCAACACCTCATATAAGCCGAGAATGCAGCGATGCGCAGTCTCCCGCTGCCGCTCAGGAGGAAGCAGCGCCGAACCGACTTCCGTCATATTGCGATTCATATCCCACTTCACGTAAGTGATCGGGCAGCTTTGCAGAATATTCGTTATCGCCGCAACCATATAATCCCGAACATCCTGGCGGGAATAGTCGAGCACTAACTGCTGCCGCGCCTCCGTTCTACGGCGGTCAGGCACATGCAAGCACCAGTCTGGATGCGTTCGGTACAGCTCACTCTCCGGCGATACCATCTCAGGCTCGAACCATATTCCAAACTGCAAGCCCAGCCTGCTCACCCGCTCGACTAGCTCCGGCAGGCCGTTTGGCAGCTTGCGCTGATCAACAAACCAGTCGCCCAGCGAGCTCTTATCGTTATCCCGCTTGCCGAACCAGCCATCGTCAAGCACGAACAGTTCCGCGCCGAGCTCCTTGCCCTCCTGAGCGATCTGCTCGATCTTGTCCGCGTCAAAGTCAAAGTACGTTGCCTCCCAGTTGTTGAGCAGGATCGGGCGCGAACGGTCGCGGTAAGCGCCGCGGCATAGGCGGGTCCTATACAGCTTATGGTAAGTCCGGGACATGCCGCCGAGCCCTTCAGACGAATAGACAAGCACCGTCTCCGGTGTTTGGAACGACTCTCCCGGCTCTAGTAGCCAGCAGAAGTCAAACGGATTAATCCCCATAACGACGCGAGTCGTATGATACGGATCGACCTCCACCTGCGCCGTGAAGCTGCCGCTGTATACGAGGCTAAAGCCGAATGCCTCGCCTTGCTCCTCGTTCGCGCCCTTCGAGAGAAGCGCAAGGAAAGGATTCAAAGAGTGGCTGCTCGCTCCCCTCCTGCTCTCGATGACCGACCCGCCTGATACGAGCGGGCGACGCTCGATATGGCGCTCTCTCGCCCATGTTCCTGACAGCTGAAGCATATCGAAGTCATCGTGCGGGAAGTCGATACCCATGCTGAGCGCGCGCAGCAGCTTCATCTTGCGGCCGCTTTCGTTAACATAGCGAACGGAACGGGCTACAGCATCCAGCTCTCGGAAAATCGTGTAGGTCAGAACTGCCTTCAGCCCGATAAGAGAGTCGCAGAGGACGATTTCTAGGCTTTCTGCCTCGCCTGCCTCCATCGCATAGGTTGAAGGAAGGCTATCCAGCGCGGGCTTGCCGGCATAGATGCGATGCGTTTCATAGACCAGCTCGCTGACTGTTGTGCCGTTCTCAAGCTGCACTTGATACGCGGGAACACGGAAATCGCTGCCTCCGAAGCCGGGAAGCTCCTGCGGAAGCGTATCGAGCGACAGTGTCAGGTCGCTTGGATCGGTCGACGGAGAGAAGGAGCATCTGCGCCGAATCGCAAGAAGCTGTCCGGGGCTTGTGCCCCGAACCTTGCCTCCCCAGTGAACGTGTGCGAGGTATTTGGACTTTATAAGCTGCATGATATAACTCGATGATCGGCTTTGCAGATGGAACGTCTGCGCAGCCTCGTCATATACGATCGTCATGGTTTTCCTCCGATTGTAAAGGTTTAGCGTCCTCTATTTCCGATTTTCCGTGACAATGACGCCTTCTCCGTTGTTGTAGCGCTCCGTCGCATCCTTAATAATTTCGAGACCGCCTTTTTTCTTATATTCCTCAATGACCTTTGGCCAGTCGGAGATCGGCTCCTTGCCGTAGATCATTTTCACCATGTGCTCGATGATCAGCTTCGGTCCGACGTCATCGCCGAGCGGGGATGCATCCGGGTATTTCGAGAATGTTTCCAGTGCAGGAGAGAAACGAACCGTTCCAAGCCCTTCCTTCGACACAACCGTATCCAGGAAGTTCATCATGTCGCGCCCGTCCTCCGTCATCTCCTCCCTCGCCTTGTTGTAAATCATGTCGTGAACGAACCAGAACATGCTGCGGAACCGGTCCTCATCCATCGCTTCGGGCGCTGTTGGCGGCGTGAACTTGATTTTGCCGTCGCTCTCCTTCGTATAGGTATCTCCCTCTATGCCGAATGAGAAATACGTTTCAGCCTCCGGCGTCAGCATCCATTCGAAAAATTTGATAATGCTGATTGCCTTCTCCTTCGGTACTTTGCTGTTGATATAGTACGAAGTGTTAATGCTCGAGTAGAGCAGATGTCCGCCGACGTTCTCGGGACCGCGCGGCGAAGCGATAATATCCAGCTTCGCATCAGGCACCGCGTTTTTCAGCTTGCCGCGAACCTCCGGCAGCAGCTGTGCATTAGCGGACCACATTCCTGACCTTCCGCTTTCGTTGTTTTTGCTATAGTCGCTTGAAGTCAGCGAGGCGAAGTCCTTCGGAATCAAACCTTCATCGTACATCGTTTTGTAAGTCTCCAGCGCTTTTGACATGTTCTCCACGTCAAAAAACTTCGGAACGACCTCTCCATTTTGCAGCTCGAACTGCGAAGGCAGCACGTCGAAGGCTCCCATAACCGTATCGGCGTATTTAAAGTTCTCCCTCATCTGGTACGGGAACTCCACGCCATTTTTTTTCATCGCCCGCATGACGTCCAAAAATTCGTCGACCGTCTTCGGTGCCGGCAGCCCCGTCTTCTCAAGCAGGTCGGTACGGATGAACAGCGCGCGGCGCGACGGATTCGACAGCCAAGCTGGAATGCCGTAGATCTTGCCGTCGTAGCTGGTTTCCTGCCAGGCTTCCGCTGGAACCGCCTTCATTAAGTTAGGAGCGTGCTCCTTCAACAAGTCGTCGAGCGGCATGAATATGCCTGATTCTACAGAGCCGGACATTCCTTTGGATGTAGCCCCTCCCACGTTCTGAACGACGTCAGGAATGTCGTTCGAAGCAAATAGCAGCGACATTTTGCTGGCAAAGTCCTTAAGAGGGATCATCTTAATATCCAGATCCGTATTCGTCAGCTCCTCCAGCTTGAGTACCCATTTCTCCGTGTTTACGTCAGCCGAACGTTCCGCATGCTTGTTGCCGCTGGTCGCCATGGACATCGAGAATGAAGTTTTGCCTCCCTCCGGAGCACTCTCGCCATTGGCAGGCTTATTGCCTGTCGTGCTGTTGCTTGCGCATCCCGTTGAAGCTAAGGCGATTAATGCCGTAATCATTGTCAATTTTAATCTTCGTCTCATGCTCTTCACCTCTACTTAATGTTTTTCACCGCTTGCTTGCCGAGCCGCTCTTCCAACTGCTGTTTATAAAGGCTGTCGACCTTAACATGCTTTCCTTCGTTATCCCAATAGGCATCTGCCCGAGGGCGAGGATCATAAGTGGAAGGCACCAGACCCGGAACCTTCGGTCCAATATGGCCGATTGCATAGTTCTGCGCCGTTGGCGGCTGCTGGCTCGTCAGCTCGCCTTCCGTGTTCCAAGTGACATAATTTGCACCAGACCACCCGTGCCCGCTGCCAAGCCATGCCCGATCCCGAATGGAGATCAAACCTTTCACGCTGTCAAAAAGCCCGCCGACCGACCAGCGGTGATGCGGCTCGCTCGTGTTGTAATCCTTGGTTGATTCGCTGTCCAAGAAGACATTTGGACCCATAACGCGGCTGTCTACAACAAATGCGTGCCGTGCTGTCTCCGTATAAATGCGCTGCGCCAAATTCAGCTGCCCCATGAAGTGAAAAGCGTACCGTCTGCCGCCCGTTACGATGCTGACCATATCGTACATTTTGCTATCTTGTATCGTAATCCACTTTGCATTGCGGCTCACTTGGACAAGCGAATAGGACAAATGGTAGCCCGTTACATTTCGAACCCAACCGTTCTTGACGCCGCCAAACACGACAAACCGCTCGGCATGGTTTTCGTCAGCGTAATAGGGAGCAGTCGTTTCATTGTCCATGACCGTTTCAATGATACTCTTGTCAAAATCGCTGTCTACGCGAATATGCTCGACGCCGACCTGCTCGATGCGTTCAGCATCGGAATATTTATAAATGGCGCCGCCGCCCCACTTGCGGTCGATCGCGTTTGAGATCGGCGCATCGACAGTAACCTCATTTCCTTCGATTGCAGTAATGACTCTATCGAAGTCGAGGTTGAATGCGGACCATTGGGTCGCTCCTCCGCCCGGACGGTTATAGATATAATCCATGCCGATTTCGTGAATCCAGCGGTCATTTCCAGCACGGCGGACGATGATCTGATCCCCTACACGATAGGTGGAAGCATCCGTTACCCGAAAGGTTCTCGCGCTGGACGGCACGTACAGGTCGGCGATATCCGCACGCGTTGCCGACTCGATTTTTGGACCGGTTGAGGCGCCGATCATAAGCAGATTTCGCTTGGTCGTGCCGGTTCCGTGAATGACCGTCCCTCTCTCGTCGTCGCCTTCGCCGCGCAGAACGATTCCTCCTGCTCGTATGTAGAGCGTGCCGCTTACTTCAAACTTTCCTCGTTTTAGAAGCACCGCGCCGCGGAAGCCTTGCTCATTTGCAGGAAGCTGCTCCACGCGGTCGATTGCGGCTTGAATGCGCGCCGTATCGTCTCCATCACCAGGCTCGACAACCTCTTGCACCGGAATATCGGGAAGCTTCACTCCGCCGCCTTTGTAGCCGGCGTTCGAGAAGTCCATAATTTTATTGCCTTTATAGTCACTGACATAGACCATCTTGTTTTTCTTGCCTAGGAAAGCAATCTCGCTCTCTCCTTTTGAGATGTCCTTCTGATTCCAGGCTGTGAAATAGTAAGAGTCATAAACAGGCCCCGCACCTTCGCGCTCAATGGTCAAACGAAGCTCGTATACGCCCTGCTTGCTCGCCTTGCCAGGAAGCGATAGCTTTGTCGTATCCCCTTTTTGAAGCGACGTCGCAGGGATTTGGCCTACAACCGACGCACCGTCCAAAATCAGCTCTCCGCTCACGCGTCCATTTATGTTGGAGAGCAGCGCTACCTCCGGATAAAAATCTCCGGGCTCGATTAAAGCGGGGTGGCCAATTTTTGCAACCATCCTTGAATGCGTAACCGATACGTTGGAAAAAACATATTCCTCCGCCGAGAACTCGTTCGGATCGTCGACATCTACCCATAGATCATTTGTCTTTAAATGGGCACTCCCTGTTTTCACTTCTGCATAAATAAGTGAGGCTCCTACTTGATTTGCCGTCAAGACTCCCGCTGAATCAATCGATACGTCAGAAGTCGAGGTTGTGTACGTTTTTGTGATGCTGCTTAGATCCACTTCCTCGTCGGATTCTATCCGGCCCTTCAGCGACAAGCTCTTGAGATCGCCCTTATTCAGTCTAATTTCACCATTCGTTCCATACTCCTTGCCCTCTTCATCCACAAAATAAATACGTTTCAGATCAGAAGGCGCGGCTTGCTCTGTGATGCCGTCATTAGCCGCTGCGTCCGTAGCCGGATGATTTCCGAACGGCACTATTTCCGCGAACAAAAGCAGTACCGCCAGGCTCAAGCTGAATTTCCTCACTCTATTCATGTTTCATTTCCCACCTCTCACCGTTTATTGAAACGCCTTCATAATACCCCCGCTTCGTTCACATTGACATGTCATTTCTTCACATCGAAATGTGTTTTCCTATGCTGACTGGATACGTTTCTCTTGAAATCGTAAGAAACTCCACATTAGACACAAGGAAACACAGCCTTTTCAACCGCCTCGAACAAACAAAAAACGCCTCTGACCGCTTACCGTCTTCAATGACGATTGTCGCGGCAGAGGCGTTTTTGCTGCATGAGCGTCTTATTTCCTTTTTATTTGACGCCCCTTCGGCATAAGCATCGTAATTTTTGTGCCTTGCTGCTCCTCGCTATCGATGCGAAGACCGAACCTATCGCCAAAAACCATCTGGATGCGCCGATGCACGTTTAAAACGCCTATGCCGCTCTTATGGCCAGCGTCATCCTGCTCCTCGCCGTCAGCGAGTCGGTTTGCTCCCAGCTTATGCCGCAGCTCAACCAAGCGGTCGCTCTTCATGCCGCAGCCGTTATCCTCGATACTAACCCAAAAGACATCATTCTCCTCACCGCAATCGATGCGAATGAAATGATACTCCTCCACTCCTTCGGGAAAAGCATGCTGAAAAACATTTTCCACAAGCGGCTGAAGCGTCAGACGAACCATCGCATGCAGCAAATACTCCGGCTTTAATGCGACATCGATCTCGAACTCGCGGCCGATCCGGTGCTGCATGACCTTCATATAATACAAGACATGCTTCAGCTCGTTTGCAACTGTAATCTCTTCCAGATTGGTCTGAACCGAATAGCGCAGCATATAGGCGAGCGCTTGCACAATTTCGGCTATATCCTCGGAATCCTGCACGGCTGCATAGCAGATGATCGTCTCAAGCGTGTTGTACATAAAGTGCGGATTAATCTGCAGCTGAAGCGACTGGAATTCGGCGCGTTGGCGCTCCATTTGAATTTCCTGATTGCTCAGCTCGACCTGGACCACCTTGTCCACCGCGTCAGACAACCGCTTAACCATGTGATTGTAGCGCAGCATCAGCTCTGCGATCTCATCGCGATGCTTTGGCAGCGGGATAGGCACCCAATTGCCCTTCTCTGTTTCCCGCATCCCCGATTTCAGCGCCTGAATCGGCTTAGTAATCGATTTTCCGAATCGGTATGCTAGAAAAATAGCGAGCAATAGCGTAAATAAACCGACAGTAAGCGTTGAATTTCGAATGTTGGTAACGGGCTTTCTCACCTCATCTACCGGCATGGAAACGATCAGCTTCCAGCCCGAATAGTCCGATGTCCTCGCCTTGTACATTCGTTTCCTGCCCTCGGTTCCATCGAAGAAGGAATTATCGCCTGCTTGCTCGAGCTTTTTGTTTACGACATCCGGCAATAACGTTCCTTCCTTGTTCTTCTCTGGGTGGTAGATGATCTTCCCTTTCGCATCCGTAATGAACAGGTAACCATATTTGCCTAGATCTACACCCTTCCAAAGGGCGGAGAGGTCGGCCGATCGAAGCTCAATCGCAAGCAGCCCTTTCAATTCCGGTGAGCTGTACCCGCGTATGCGGCGGACGAGCGTGACCATCTGATTTTCTTGACCGGTCAAAATACTGCTTTTTAAAATACTCAGTTGGCCCTGCGGGCTTGTATTGCTCATGTAATAATCCCGCTGCTTGATGATTTCCTCGGGGGTGAACGACTGTTCGCTTGCTTCGTTAAAATAGTAGACGGCGTTTCCTTTGTCGCTAATCAAGGAAATAGACGCAATCTTCGGATTGCGGATGAACAGCGGATCCGCTCCCACCTCGCGTATCGTCTTGCGGTAATAATAAAAATCGTACTCCTCCCGATCGGCAGGCAAATCCATGAATTCCATGACATAGCGGAACGTCAGCAAGGAGACCATCGAGCGCTCGTAATCCTTTAAATACAGATCGGTATGATGGACTGCGTTGCTTGCTATTTGCTCCATTTGCTTCTCGGCCATTTCGTCGAGCTCGCGGGAGGAGGTCGTATAAGAGATGCCTACACCGCTTAAGGTCAGTCCGATCACAACAAGAAAGTAGAAAAACAGCTTCGCATACAGGCTGCGGAATCTCATCTCATTTGATCCCCATAGCTGCCCGGTATTCGGAAGGCGTGACGCCGACAAGCTTCTTGAACGTTTTTGTAAAATGTGGATAGTCGTCATAACCAACCTCTGACGCGATGTCGACGATACGCAAATGCGGTACGGCCAGCAGCTCCTTGGAGCGGTCGATCCTTCTGTTGATCCGGTATTTGACGAACGTCTCATTCGTCATTTTCTTAAACAACGAGCTGAAATATGTCGGCGTAAGCCCAACCATCGCCGCTACCTGATCAAGCGTAATCTCCTGCGACAGCTTATTGTCGATATACGCTTTTGCCTCTTCCATCGGATCGCGAAAATTTCCGCTACGTACCGATGCCAGTCCGTCCCGTATACTTCGAAGCTCCGCTTCAAAGGCATCAAGCGCATCCTTCACGGTGCCTGCTTGCAGGAAGCTCAGATTCGGCTTCGGAACAAAGTTCCGAGCCTGGAACCGCTTCAGAAGCATGTCGCAGCAATCGCCGAGCAGCTCCTTCAATCTCGCGAGCGATAAGTTTGCGGACAGGCAGTACTCCCGCCAGCGTTCGCTCAGCTCGTCCAGCTCGTCTGTCTGGAGCGACCATATATGCTGCTCCATGAGATCCACCCATTCCATATAGCGGGATGGCGCAATATACCCAGCCGACTGCTTCTTGACCAATTTGGCGAGCACCTCATGCACATCTGTTTTTGTAATCGGTTTCAACAAATAATGCTTTACGCCGTAATCCACGCATTTCTGCGCATAGCTGAAGTCGTTGTAGCCGGATATGACTACTGTTTTGATATGCGGATATTGTTCATGAAGTATGCGGCAAAGCTCCAGTCCGTCCAGCTTCGGCATTCGAATATCTGTCAGCACGATATCGGGCTCCGACGCCCGAATTCGCTCGAGCGCGGCTTGCCCGTTCTCGGCGGTCGTTACTTTAGCGAAGGCCGGTACATATTGCTCCGTCATCTTCGAAATTCCTTTGCGAATGACGGGCTCGTCGTCTACGATGAGGACATGCATCGATCGTTCCCCCTTGTTTGTCCGTCTATCAAATCGTTTAATATTACAAATTATTTACGCTTATGCTTTGCTTTAATGGAAGTAAGAAATGATTGCACTATCATTATCATGACGCATAAATACTTTTGGCGAAAGGGTATTTTTTAGGACACTTGTGTTTTTTTATGATTTTTATTGTTACATGAGCATAAAAAAACAACCAATAGTATGTCAAGCCCAAGCTTTTCTGAATCGGTTGGTAATTGCCTTTAGAGGTTTCTCATAGGACTAAAAACCATGCTGAGAGCGCAAATGTGCACTTACAACTCACTAACACTTGATTTGTAGGCTGTAAGAGCAAATGCATGCTTCGAGCTGCCATCAGACGTTTCTGACACAAAAACGAAGCCTCCAGCTCCACTTTCACAGTGGAGTTGGAGGCTTTTTCAATAGCTATTATACAATTTGGCTCTTTGGTTCAGCCAATGCTGCTTATAGCCGCTAGCCTATTATTCTCTATCAATCATAACGGCGCCCTGCTTGTTGTTCCAGCGCTCCGTCGCTTCTTTAATAATCTCGTCGCCGCCCTTCGCCTTATATTCCTCGATTACCTTCGGCCAGTCGGAGATTGGCTCCTTGCCATAGATCATTTTGACCATGTGGTCGATGATCAGCTTCGGCCCAACATCAGGCTGCGGTGCGGCAAGATCGGGATACTTGCTGAAGCTGCTCAGCTCCGGATAGAACCCGATGCCCGGTAACCCTTCCTGTGACAATACGTTGTCGAACGCAGCAAGCGTTGCTTTGCCATCTTCATTAAGCGCCAGTCTCAGCTTATTGTATGTGGCATCGTGCACGGCCCACATCGTACCGCTTCTCCAGCTCTCTTCCTCTTGAAGTTCCTTGCTGTCCGGGAACTTGTAAGTCACAAGTCCGGCTGCATCCTTCGTATAAGTGTCTCCCTCAATCCCAAAGGTGAAAAACTCCTCCGCTTGAGGCGATACCATCCAGTTAAAGAACTTCACGATCTCGATTGCTCTTGCTTCCTCTACATTTTTGTTGATGTAGAACGTACGCACGACTGGCGAATAGAGGAAATAACCGCCCTTGCCTTCAGGACCCTTCGGTGAAGGGATAATATCAATTTTCGCTTCCGGCACGGCACGCCCTACTGTTGTTCGGTAACCTGGCATGCCCGATGCGTTCTGCGACCACATGGCCGGCTTGCCCGCATCCAGGCTCTTCGTGAAGTCGGTTGATGAGATCGTCGCAAACTCCTTCGCAATAAGACCTTCCTCATACATCGTCTTGTAGGCTTGGAGTGCCTTCTGCATGTTCTCCGAGTCAAAAAACTTCGGCACCACCTGACCGTCGACAAGCTCGAATTGGTCCTTGTACGGCAGAACGTCATAAGCGCCTAGAATAATATCTGCGTACTTGAAGTTTTCGCGCATCTGATAAGGCGTCTCGACGCCAAGCTTCTTGAAGGCGCGCAGCACGTCCAGAAATTCCTCGACTGTCGTTGGCGCCTTCAGGCCGGTCTTCTCCAGCAGATCGGTACGGATGTAAGTGGCCCGGCGCGACGGGCTCTTCAGAAACTCAGGTATGCCATAGATTTTTCCATCGTAGGAAACGGTGTCCCAAGCGGACTGTGGCACAAGCTTCATCAGATCCGGCGCGTGCTCCTTAAGAAGATCGTCCAGCGGCATGAAGATTCCGCTCTCCACGGAGCCCGACATCGACTTGCTGCCCGGACCGCCGATGCTGCCCACGACATCTGGAATATCATTGCTCGCGAACATGACGCCAAACTTCGCGTCCTCCATAACCTTGATGTCCAGATCTACATTCGCTAGCTCCTCCAACTTCAGTACCCACTTGTCCTTGTTTAGATCCGGCACCCGGGTGTGATAGCCAGAGCTCACCGTCGTTGGCAGCAAATACGAAAATTTCGTTGGCGTTTTCTTGCCCTCATCCGTCTGCTGCTTCTCTCCGTTATCCGTTTGCTCGTTTGCAGGCTTCTGCTCAGCTGGCTTGTTCCCCGAGCAGCCAGCCACCAGGCTTGTTGCCAGAACCATTGAAAGTCCCATGCCCAACCATTTTTTCATACCATAACCCCGCTCTCCCATAATTATTATTTGCAAGCGCTTTCGTGTTGTATGGAGCAATTATAGAAACAATTACCGCCATTCTGTATGTCGTAATTTAAGCCTCCTTGTATTTTTCTATGGTGGCCTGAATAAACCCAGGAAACGAGCAAACCTTTACGATTTGATGGAGCCGACCAGCATGCCTTGGATAAAATGCTTCTGCAGAAACGGATAGACCATCATAATAGGAAGCGTCGCGACCACGATAACGGCCATCTTAATGCCCTCCGGCGATACCATGAGCAGCAGCTCAGAGGTAACGTCCGATTGTCCTAATTGATCGGTGAAGACGATTTCCCTTAAACGCACCTGCAGCGGTATCCAGCGCCGATCGCTAATATAGAACACCGCATCCGCATAACGATTCCAATGCGCGACCGCGTAAATGATTCCCATCGTCGCCATTGCCGGCTTAGAGAGCGGCAGTACGATTTTCCAAAAAGTCCGAAACTCTCCACAGCCATCGATCTTCGCCGAATCAATAAGCTCGTTCGGAAGATTCATGAAAAACGAGCGCATAATAAACAGATTGAACGCGCTGATCGCCATCGGAAGCATCAATGCCCACAGCGTATCGAGCAAGCCCAGCTGCTTCACCAGTAGATAGTTTGGAATAAGCGGCGCACTGAAGACGAGCGTGAACAATACAAGGATAAGCACAAACTTACGATATAGATATTCCGGGCGCGACAGCGGGTAAGCAAGCATCGCCGTCATCATCAAATTAATTAGCGTACCGAACACGGTAATAATGACGCTATTCCGGAAGCCGGCCCAAATGGACGGATCCTGCAGGATAAGCTTGTAGCTGCTAAACGTGAAGCCTATCGGCCAGAAGCTGACCTTTCCCGCGTTGATGGCGACCGCGTCGCTAAGCGATTGCGCAACGATATGAATGAGCGGCAGCACCATGCTTAGGCCGATGATGCCGAGAAAGGCAATATTGAATGCGTTGAATATTTTTTGACCTTTTGTCATGATCATAGCGAATTCCACCTCGTTTCTCCAATAGCATTAGTACAGCCCATCACCGGTTACTTTCTTGCTGAATTTATTGCCAAGCATGATGAGCGCGAGGCCGACGACTGACTTGAACAAGCCGATAGCGGTCGTATAGCTGTATTGTCGGTCGACGAGACCCGCTCGGTACACATACGTATCGATGATCTCTCCATTCTCGCTGTTCAGCGGATTCAAAAACACAAACACGCGCTCGAAGCCGAAGTCCAGGAAATTGCCGATTTGCAGCAAAAACAAAATAACGATCGTTGGCAAAATACACGGAACCGTAATCGAGGTGACCTGCCGCACGCGGGTTGCGCCGTCCATCTGTGCCGCCTCATACAAATCGGGATTGATGCCTGCGATTGCGGCAAGATAGATGATCGTCCCCCAGCCGCTGTCCTTCCAGATGCCCGATCCAATTAAGATCGTCCGGATATAGGAATTCTCCCCTAGAAAGTAGATCGAGTCGATGCCAAACAGCGACAGAAGATGATTAACGATTCCTGTAGACGGGGACAGTACGCCGACCACAATCCCTCCGACGATGACCCATGATAGAAAGTGCGGCATATAAACGACCGTCTGCACGATCCGCTTGTAGGCCATGATACGCAGCTCGTTCAGCAGCAGCGCCAGAATGATCGGCACCGGGAACGCGAAGCATAGATCGTATACGCCGATGAGAATCGTATTTTTTAATATCGGCAAAAATTCCGCATATTCGAACATTCGCCTAAAGTGGTAGAGACCTACCCAATCACTGCCCTTGATGCCTTTAAAGATATTGTAGTCTTGGAATGCAATGACCGATCCGAACATTGGAACATATCGGAATAATAGAAAAAAAATGATGCCAGGAATCGACAGCACATACAGCGGCCAATGCTTGCGCATAAACTTCCATTTTTGATCAGGCGTTGCGAATTGATACGTGATGCTGTTGGAGCTTTCGAGCTTGCCAGCCATGCTCTCCTCCCCTTTCCTCGTTCGATTGTTTGTTGTCCCTATCATCATAGCTGTGAAATAGTCAGGCAGCCATGGCGTAACTTAGAGACAGCCTGTGTTTTTTTACGACGATTCGATTCGAATTGCAGCAGTGCCTGACGGCGGAATAGACAGCTTGTGAAGCCCCGCCCCAAGCTGAATAAGCTGCTTGCTTACGACATTGCCGCAGCAATTTTTAATGATGACTTTCGCGCTCCCAAGCGAATCCGCCACCTCCGCGAAAACCCCTTCCTTCAATCTGCCGTTCACGATGATCCACTCCTGTGACGCTCCAGCTTCCTGCGCCCTTGCTAGCGTGATCATCGCATCGTAATAGGTGGCAATGATCGTTTTGCCTCCTTTGGCTGCCTGCACAACGGGATAGAGAAGCTCTGGGCTCGCAGGCGCCAGATTCCCATCCAGCAGAACATCCCGATGCTCCGTCCAAAATTCGAGCCAGTATTTAAGCATCCAGCGATGCTCGTCTGGCAGCGACTTCAGCGTCATCGAGATTTGCGGCACGGAGAACAGCAGATTGATCAGCTGCAGCGCCGCGCTCTCCACAGGCTCCTCGGGATGCCACATCACCATATCGGCATGAGCCGCGGTATCGCCGCATAGAAGCCGGATGTCCAGCGTGCGGACACGGTTCTGAATGCCGTCGTACGGGCAGTCGGAGGCGCGGAACATATTGCCGTATTTGCGCATGGCTGGACCGACATAGGGCTGGCGAAACTCAACCATAATGTCCGGCTTCATCGCCCTCAGCCGGCTCAAAGAATCGGTCAGCAGCCGGTCGACTGCTGCCGGTATAGACTCGCAATCGCGGCCTTCCGCTGTTGATGGCTGCTGCAATTCGGGGGAATAGAAGGCATCGATGAAATCGAGCTTAAAGCCGTCCAAGTCCCAGTCCCTTACGGCATTCTCATAGGTGTTGATAATATACTCCCTCACCTCGGGATACCGAGGGTCAAGCACGCCGGCATTGCTGTTCTCGTTATAGCGGACAAGCTTGTCCTTGAAGCGATCCCACGCCTTGCTATGCTTGCCAACGTAAGGCACGGCATACCAAAGGACGAACTTCATGCCGAGCGAATGAATCGCACGGACATGTCCAGCCATATCTGGAAACTTGCTAGCACAAGGCTCCCAGTCGCCCGTATAGGCATACCCTCTGCGATTGTCCTCGGTCTGCCAGCCATCGTCCACGATAACGGCATCCATTCCGAGCGAACGGGCGGTCTCGCATTCCGCTTCGACACTCTCCGCCGTTACGTTCTGATGCATGCTGTACCAAGTCGAATACATGGGACGTTTCGCCGTATCCGGCACAGTGGCAGGCATGAAGGCCGGCATCTCGCTCCACCAGCGCTGCACTTCCTTCAGACTCTCGTAATAAGGTATATCTCTTGTGTCCACGAGCAGCGCTGCCTCGTAGTATTGAAGCGGCGCAGTGGGCTCCTTAAACAGCTGTACGCTGCACTGGAATTCCGCGGTCTCCTCGCGAATGCCCCCTGCATAGAGGGTCGTATGCAGGGCATCAGAAAAGGCAAAAGTCAGCCTGTTGGTGCCATTGATATTGAAGAGCGCATATACAGGCGCAGAGGTCGCGGCATTAGCGCGCAGGTTGCGCATCCAATCCGCCTTGAAGCTCTTGTTCCGATCCTGGGCAGGGTGCCAGCTTACCTGAACATCTTCAGCCGGATGATGCCAGCGCAGCGTCAAAGCTGGCGGATTCAGCTCCCGCTCTGCCTTCATGATGAGCCGAATCAGCTCAATGCCTTCTCCTTTATTCTCCGAAATTAAGGAGATTTGGAAACCGTTATCCGCATTTTCCTCGCCTTCGCACACGAGCATAAATTGATGTTTTTTGGTCGATACCGTAATCAAGCCGCATTCCTCCTAGGATTGATTGTGATGGCGGTTCTCTCCGGCGTGGCACCAGACCGTAACGATCGGGTCCTCCTCGCTTGAGCAAAGATGATGATCCTCCCCTGGCTCGACGATAATGATATCGCCGGCAGCAACAGGATGATGCTGGCCATCAATTTCCATCGTTCCTGTTCCTTGCAAAATAATAAAAGCTTCCCGGTCGCGATGAACATGATAGTCTCTGCCGTCCGGGCCATCATTCGTATGGCTGCGGTCGCCGCGCCCTGCAAACGAAAGCCCGCCCGATGTCAAATAATCGCCAGGCAGCAAGTCACCAAGAAAGTGCCCAGCTGCATGATCCTTCTTTGTCAGCTCGCTTAGCTTTGCACGGATCATTGTGCCCGACCTCCCAGAATTCGCTCGATTTGGTTCAGTTCTTCGCTGCTGAAGTCAAGCTGGCTTAGCGAGCTTACGATGTCGTCGATCTGCTCTGCCTTGCTGACTCCGATCAACGCCGATGCGACGCGGCCCTGCCGCAGCACCCACGCAACCGCCATCTGGGCGAGCGACTGCCCGCGCTCCTCAGCCATCTTGTTCAGCTCTCGTGACTTCGACAGCTTTTCCTCCGTTATGTCCTCTCGCTTCAAGAAGGTGCTCGCGCCTGCCGCCCGTGAATCTGCGGGAATTTCCTTTAAGTACCGATCGGTCAGCAGCCCCCTTGCAAGCGGACTATAAGCAATCGTTCCCATGCCCTCCTGCTCCAGCGCTTCTTGCAAGCCTTGCTCCAATCTGCGCTCATACATCGAATAATGCGACTGATGAATAAGGCAGGGCGTGCCTAGTCGCCGAAGTATCGCTGCTGCCTGCTTGGTCTGCTCTGGCCCATAATTGGATATGCCGACATACAGCGCTTTCCCTTGGCGAACCGCCTGATCCAGTGCACCCATCGTTTCTTCTAGCGGCGTTTCCGCGTCAAATCGATGCGAGTAAAAAATATCGACGTATTCCATATTCATGCGCAATAGGCTCTGATCCAAACTCGCAAGCATGCTTTTTCTAGAACCGCGCTCGCCATACGGGCCGGGCCACATCGTATATCCAGCCTTCGTGGCGACGATCATCTCGTCCCGATAGCCAGCGAAGTCGCGCTTCCAAATGCGGCCGAACGTCTCCTCCGCCGAGCCTGGAGGCGGACCGTAATTGTTCGCGAGATCAAAGTGTGTAATGCCGAGATCAAAAGCACGGTGTAAAATTCGCCTTCCGTTCTCCAGCGCATCGATTCCGCCAAAATTATGCCACAGTCCAAGCGAGATGGCGGGCAGCTTCAATCCGCTATTGCCACATCGGTTATAGGTCATAGTCTCGTAACGATCATCGGCGGCATAATAGGTTGTCATAGATTCCACCCCGGCAAATAAGATTTGGTTTGTTTCATCATCGTATCGAACAACGCCTCCGCTTCATTGACGTCAATCGCCACGAGCGGGTCGTTGACGAAGGCATGGAATGCCAAGCTCTTGTCACGGTTAAGCGCTGCTTTCAGAATGGTCTCTTGATTCATCACATGGCGCAGCACAAGTGCGTTCACTTCCACAGGCAGCTCACCGGCCTGTACGGGACGCAGGCTGTTGCCTGCGAATGCGGCATTCGTCTCCACGACCGCCCCAAGCGGAATGCCCTTCATTTGACCGACGTTCGGCAAATTAACGTTGGTCACGAAAGGCTGCAGGCCAAGCAGCCCCTTTAGCTGGCGAACCTCTTCTTCGCCGGATGCCTTAAGCGGCAGCTTCTCCTCGCCGCTGATCAGCCTCGCGTAGAACGCGGCGGCAGCTTCGTTTTTCTCGACACGGCTAGACACTGTAGTGAGACCGAACATCCACGAAGCAATGGTCTCCTTATCCTTCACGTACCACGGCGGCATAAACTCTACGAGATGTCGGTCGCCAGCAGCAGCGATAAGACCGTACCTGCGGAACAAATCAAACTTCACACGGTTCGCAGCGGTATAGGTATTCGTCCGCCAACCGTTTTTGCTCGTCTCGAAGCCTTCCTCGTAATACTTGTCGGCAAACTGTCTATATAAGGGGAACAGATCAACATTTCGGTAGGTCGCTTTATCGATCCATGTAAAATGGTTAATTCCTAGCACGTTGACATGAATATCATCGCGCTGTACGCCTTCTATGCCTTCCATATTTTGCAGCATCCGGATCAGCAGGCCTTGCGTGCCGAATATTTCATGGCAGCAGCCAAACGCCTTAATTTTGGGAAACACCTCAAACAGCGTTCGCGTACAAAGCGTCATCGGATTCGTGTAGTTGAATACCCAAGCATTCGGCGCATGGCGCTCGATCGCCTCCGCGAATTCCACATACATCGGTATCGTCCTCAGCGCCCGGATCAGCCCGCCCGGCCCCGTCGTATCGCCGACAGGCTGATAGATGCCATATTTCTCCGGCTCATGGACGTCGACTGCCATTTCTGCGAAAGTGCCGGGAAGAATCGAGATGAAAACAAAATCCGCTCCAGTCAAAGCTTCCTTCAGCGTCTCGTACGCTTTGTACTTCCACTTAGACTTCGTCTCCTCATAAGAAGATACCGAGTTCCCAAGCTTCTCGTTATTTTTCGCTTTGCTAAAATCCAAATCATATAATCGAATCGTACCCGACAGCTGCTCCTCCAGCGCCAGATCCGCGATTAAGTTTTTCGCCCAATACATCGACCCGCCGCCGATATAAGCAATTTGAATCTCACTCACCTTACCGTTTGCATACCGCATGCGTTCCGTTCCTCCTTCTGCTAACGATTCCACTTCAGTATAGATTTCATATATAGACTGCGGTATGGAAAAACTTTGGCTCAGTTGTCGTTTTTTACTGCGGGAACAGCAAAAGGCCAACCAGCAGTGCCGGTTGGCCTTCTTCATCTCTCTACACCATTGCCCGTACATCCCTCGCCCAACAAATAGAGCTTCTACGCGCAAAATCCACCACTGCGCATAGAAGCTCTGTTCCTGCTTACTTTTTGTCCACCTGAAGCAGCTTTACCGTCTTCGTGGAGAAGGTATCCCTCAGCTTATCCTCCGAAATGACATTCAGCTTGACCAGGCTCGTAATTTTGGATGCATCGGGCTTCGATAACAGCCGCCACAGCTCCGGGTCCGGCAGCGCCTCGAATAGCTTGGTGTCGTCGTACTCCTTACGCTCCTGCACGACAATTTTCACCTTATGGCTCAAGGTCTCCAATTCATTTACGCCCTGCTCTGTAAAATAAGCCATAATCTCACTGCGCAGCTCGGATAACTCCTGCTCTATCTCTTTTTGCTTTTGCTTTTGCTGGTAATATCTTCGCACGGTCTTGTCCATAGCCATCACGCTCCTCTTCTACTACATGCATATGCAGAGGGATTGATTTTAAGACAAGTCGTTCGAGCCTCGCGCCAATTAATAAATGTCCTTCCTCATAAACACCGTAAACGAGACGAGCAGCGAGCCGACCATCCATGCTGCAAGCACGGCAAGCGAGAATCCCAGCGTCATTCCTTCGATTGGCGGAGCCGTTCCGCTGATGTAGTCCATCAAGCCAAGGTTGACCAGAAACAAATATTTAGCCGAATCCCATGAAGATACCATATTGCTTAAAATCGCTCCCGCGATCAGGCAGGCAAGCATCGTTCCCATGCCCGCAGCGCTGCTTCTCATCAGGATGGACAGCATGAAGGATAACGTCCCTACGACCAGCGAAATAAACCATGCGAGCCCGAATTGCTGAATGATATACTGCCACTGCGATACGAGGCGGACGCCCGAAATGTCGAGCTCGCCTCCATGCGTGGAAAAGCCCGTTAATACAGGTGCCGACCAGCCCGCGTTGCCGAACATAATCGCCGAGATAACATAGGAAAGCGAGCCGAACAGAAAAATAACGATTGAAACGGATAAAATAAGGGCGATATATTTGCTGAGCAAAATGTTAAAGCGGCTCACCGGCCTTGTCAGCAGCAGCTTGATCGTTCCCATGCTCCGCTCCGATGAGACAAGATCAACAGCGATAATCATGACCAAAAGCGGCAGAAACAGCTCTGCTGAATTTTGAACGAACCCTCTTATAAAGGTTGGCGCACCGGGCTCGGAAGGATTGACGTCATGATCCAAATAGTATTGCGATTGCTTGATCTGAATCTGAATTTGCTCGCGCCATTGCCCTGCGCTGCTCAGCCTGTTTTGCATATCGACGATTTGCTGCTGCAGCTCGGCGCGCCAATCGACCGTGCCCAATCGCTCCCTTGTCGACTCGGACTGTTTCACCTGCGCATACGAGAACATGGAGAGCAGGACGACGATAATAATCGATATAATGATAAATCGGCGTTTGCCAATTAGCTTCGTCATTTCATTTTGAACGAGATTAATCAATCGTTTCGCCTCCTGTCAGCTCAAGGAATAAATCTTCAAGCGCGGGCAGCCTCCGATTCATCTCCAGCACGCTCACTCCCGCTTCCACGAGCTTGCGGTTCCACTCCCCTACCGCGTGGTCGACGTAGGCTGTCGTTACGTTTTCCCCCGTCTCGCTTATGATCGTAGTAAGCTCACTTAAAACCTCTTTGCCTAACGCATGGGGCATCAGCCGCCACACCAGCCTCTCTTCGCTGGCCAATAGGCTGTTTACGGAATCTACTCGGATGATTTCTCCTTTGGAAATAATCGCAACCCGATCGCACATTAGCTGAATTTCATGCAGCAAATGACTGGATACGAGCACCGTTAATCCCTCTTCCTCCGCCAAAAACCGAATAAAAGCGCGCATTTCCCGAATTCCGGACGGATCGAGTCCATTCGTCGGCTCATCCAAAATCAGGACATCCGGCTTGCCGAGCAGCGCCTGCGCAATGCCGAGCCGCTGCCGCATGCCTAGCGAATAGGTGCTCACTTTATCGTTCATTCGATCCTGCATGCCGACCAAACGGACGACCTCATCGATCCTCTCCTGCGAAATGCCGTTAATCATAACGGCAAAATGGCGAAGATTTTCCATTCCGCTTAAGAACGGATACAGCTCTGGATTTTCGACGATACAGCCCAAATGCCTCATTGCCCTTGTAAAATGCTTCGATATGTCCAGTCCGCAAATATGTATCGTACCTGAAGTCGGCTTAATCAGCCCAACCAGCATTCGGATCGTGGTCGTCTTTCCTGCCCCATTAGGCCCCAGAAAGCCAAAAACCTCGCCTCGCTTTAGCTCAAAGCTTAAATCCTTTATAATCGTGCGCTTGCCGATCACCTTTCGAAGTCCTTGAACCGATAATGTGACGTCGCTCATCGTTGTCCTCCTGCTCCTGCAATCAATGCGGCTGCCCGCTCAGCCATCAACCGGTACCCTTTTTCATTCGGGTGAAAATGGTCCGTAAACAAATAGCTGCTCGTATTTTGCTGAAACAAATCATAGGTTGGAATGAATACAGCCTGGCTAAACTGCGCCAGCGTCTCCGCCGTTTTGGCGTTCCAATCCCTTACGACGCTCGACATCAGCTCTCCGTTTTGCAGCTCACTGAACGGATTGTAAAGACCTAGTAAGTAAATGGCCGCCTCCTTATTCAATGCACGAATGCCCGATATAATCGTTTTTAGGTTAATGAGATACGCCTCCTCCAGCCCCTTGATGCTGGCCTCGGAAAGATCCGAAAGCGTCTGTCCGCCAAGGAATAAGTCATTGCCGCCAATCGTCATCATAATAACATCGGCTTGTCCGATTTGACGCTTGATCTCCGTCTCCTTCATTTGCTCCGCCAGCTGCGACGAAACCAGTCCTTTAATACCTAAATTAATTAAGGAGATTTCCATGCCGTCCTGCTTCAACTGGTCGCTGACATAACCAACGTAACCTTTACCCTCAATATCACCGGTGCCTCTCGTTAACGAATCCCCCAGGGCGACGATTTTCAGCTCGTCGGATGGAATGAGCGGCTGCTCCGTTGCGGACGGTAAGGATGCCGCGGGTTTGGCTCCGAGCAAGTAATCTTTAACTGTCCAGCCTAATCCAAATAGCCAAAGGAGACAGGCAAGGAAGGCAAAAGCAGTAATAAACCGAACCTTTTTGCTGTGCATCACATTTCACTCCTCTCTGTCGCAGCCTTTAGCGGCTGAACCATTTCCAGACCTGCTGCTGCATAGCGGACTTGCTTAGCTCAAATTGTTTTTTTCGGTGGCCATTCGCTCCCGAAGGATGCGGCATTTCGAACAAGCAACGCGCCTTGCTGATCAAGCCTTTATCCACAAAGGCTTGTACCACCTCTGATACCGACTTCCCAAGCGGAATGATCAGCGAATCCTTCACCGCCAGCAATTCCGGAAGCAGAATGCCTTCCGCATAGCGGTACAGCACGTCCGATTTTAATATAGGCGGGCTATGGCCCGTATAGTTTTTGCCATGCACGAACACGGGATAGCGGATGGCGGAGGTCGTATGAAGCAGATCTCTATGCTCTTCAAACAAGGCTGCGCAGCTTGCAAGCCCAATGGCAGCAGGCAGCTCGATTTGATCCAGCATGTCGATCAGATTCTTCCTCATCGAGCCCGCGAAGCTGGCGAGCTTCTTCGCCCGCCGATCGATTTGATCGATGGGCACTCCGCTCAGCAGATCCTCGCGCGCGCTTCGAATCGCAAGCTCCATCTGGGTAAAGCCCGGCGTAATGCCAATGATCATCACCTTAGCCTGCTCGTTCACATACTCATAAGGCACGTAGTAAATAGACATATCCTGATGCTCGTGAAGGAGCAGCTCCTTCACGAACAGCTGCTCCTTGGACAGGTTTCCTGACGGGAGCGACAGGATGAACGCTTTGTATTTTTCGATTTGAGTCATGCTTATCCGCCCCTTTGCAACACGCTGCTATAAATTAAGCTCAACCATATTGTGCGCGCGTGTAGGATAATCGGTAATGATGCCATCGATTTCGAATTTGAGCACCTCTTTCAAATTGCGCTCGCTATTGACCGTCCACACCCACACCTCACGGCCTTTTTTATGCGCACGCTCAACGAGCTGCTCCGTCAGCATCACTTGCTCGATCGTGTAGAAATCAACATCGAGCAGCGAGAGATCGCCAATTGCAAAATAAAGAATTTGTCCGATCTTAATGTCAGGGTTCAACTTCCTAATTTGCTGCAGCGTCATACGATCGAATGACTGAATATAGACATCCTGCACCATATCGAACTGTTCAATCAGGGAAACAACCTGATTAGCCAGCTCCTCGCCCGGGCCGTACGGCTTAAGATCAACAATAAGCTTCGCCTTCCCCCGCACTTCGGCAAGCACCTCGGCAAACATCGGAATCCGGTCGATTTCCTCTACTTCATTTCCGCCTCTGCCAAGGCTTAGCTTCGCAAGCTCATCATAGGTCATCTCGTTCACTCGCTTCGGCACGCCTGTCATCCGCTGCAAATTAAAATCATGATGCAGTACGACAATGCCGTCTTTCGTTAGCTGAACGTCGATTTCGACGGCATCGATGCCCTGCTCTACCGAGCTGCGAACGGCGCGAATCGAGTTTTCCGGTGCGGCTTGCGTATCGCCGCGGTGGGCAGAGAGCAGCACATTCCATTTCACATACACCAAATTGTCATTAGCCGCATAGCTGACGAATAACGCCAATGCCAAATACGCAGCCAGTACCGAAGAATATAACACATGTTTGCGAGTTCTTCCTTTTAGAAATAACAAGAGTCGCTTCTCAATCGGACCCGCTATGCGGCTTTTGTATACCCGCAGCTGATCTCTCGGCAAAGAGCCTTTCTTGCGGTTGAAATGATAAAACTGCCTCGTCAAAAAAATAATATTTATCGGCACGAGCATCAGCGTAAACATATACGTTAGCACCGTCGATAACGTTAAGGAATAATGGTCCGATATCGCTTTGAGCACATTGATGTCCAGCCACGACGGCAAATATGCGACCGCCGATATCGTCATAAAACCAAGCGAGAACACTACCGCATTCAGCAAGAATAACTGTATAAAGATCGACAAGCGTTTGCCCTTCGTTAACAACAAACTGCTTCTAATTGCCATGCGAATCGACTTGTCTTCGATCATAATGAAATGCAAAACAAAAATCCAACGCAATACGACATATACCCCTGCCAAAAATAACAATCCGTATACAGCCAACATGATATAAGACAAGCTAAGGATACGGCTATTGAAAAAGATCGGTACATTAAACTGGGCAAACAAGGATGAAGACAGCGGCGAATCGATAAACGGCACAAGAAACAGCAGAAAGAACAGGAGCTGAATAATACCAAATCCGAATAGCTTAGGCGTTTGCCTCAGCGTCGTGACCAGCGCATCTGCGATCAAGACGTCCTTGCCAAAATAATGCTGCTGCGCAATCGTAATGACGACGCCAAATTCGAGGAACAGCACCAGCATTGCCACCAAACAAATGGCGATTAGCCCCGCTACCCCCGTATAGCTAAGCCCAATTTTGTATACCTCGCCATTCAATACGGAACCAGAGCCTACAACGCGAAGAATCCGGTTAAAAATAAACGAAATAATCGGGATGATGACAAAGCTCGTCAGCAGCATAAACAAATATTCAAACAGCAGATGTTTCTTATACGTATCGCGAAAGTCCCGGATACTTTTGCCAAAAAGTTGAAGCATGTTCATTCATCCTATTCTTCATGTTTGTAAGCAAAGCATGGACTGCGGAGGCATGCGCCTAATTTCCTCTTCCTTATTATAGCTTATGCCCCTACCCCCGCGTCGAATCGGCGCGATCCGAAAAAAAAAGTGCTTACAGACCATAACCGTGATTCTATCATTTCAACGCTTTTTGTTGACTTTTATTTCTATAAAACTTATATTATTACCAATTATGGAAGTTTTCGTTTCATAGAGAGTGCATCGGCTTTCAAGTGAATAGTTAAGTAAAATTAACAATATATCCAAACAGAGTTAATTTTACCCAAACTATTCATGTCTATGATAGCAATGAAGTTCAACTATAAGGAGGAGAATAATGAAATTGAAGAAGTGGTCTTCACTGTTGTTCACGCTCATTCTCGCATTAAGTATAGGGATTGCCCCGGCTCAAGCTGCCGGATTTACGAATCCGAACGTCGGCAGCGTTGCCGGAGCATGGAGCAAAGGAACCGATCCTGCTACGATCAATCCGTACAATCCGGTCATCCTGTTCGTTCACGGCCTCAACGGAAGTGCTTCCACTTGGTATCAGGACAATGATATGTACCAGTATGCTTACAATAATGGCTACCAAACCGCATTTATTAACCTGCATGATATTACCGGCACCTCCCAAAACATGTGGTCAAATGGCGAGCTTCTGGCAGCGAAAATCAAGGAGATCAGCAATCATTTTGGCAAAAAGCTCGTTATTGTCGCACACAGTAAAGGCGGCATTGATACCCAAACCGCACTCGTTCACTACAATGCTTATCCATACGTTTCCAATGTCATTACGCTAGGCAGTCCGCATAACGGCTCACAGCTGGCGGATTTAGCGTACAGCAGCTGGGCTAGCTGGCTCTCCACCTTGATCGGATATCAAAATCCGGGTACTTACTCCATGCAAACCTCCTACATGCAATATTTCCGATCCGTTACGAATAACCATGCGAATGTGGGTAAAAACAAATTTTTCACCTTTGCCGGCAATGATTATGAATCCGGCAGCATCGCGCAACTGTTTGGCGGATTATTTTTGTCCAACTATGGTGATAATGACGGCGTCGTGACGGTTAGCAGCGCTCATCTGCCGAACGGGAGAATGGTCAAAATCGGAAAGTGGAATCATACAAGCGTGAAGACAGGCGCTAATATGTTTGCATTGATTAAGCCCTATCTGGTGCTGCAATCAGCGAAATCCTCCTATCGTTTTGATGAAGTTGCTGCTGGGAAGGAGCAGTCCGTTCAGACGCTGGCTCCAAGACGAGAGCAGCAGAACCAAACCTTCATTCGCGGCGGCCAATTTGGCGGAGCAGCATCTGAGGCCTTCACAGTCGAAAATAATGTAGCCTCCGTCACGATTGACTGGATCGGCAACAAAAAACTCGATAGCCTGGACATTATCGGTCCTGATGGCGCAAGCCAAAACGTAAGTGTATCTTCAATTGCTGATGATGGCGTGCTAAACGGAGCTTGGCATCATACGGCAACGATTGCAAGACCGGCAGTTGGCGAATGGACAGCGTCAGCAGCTAGCAACGGATCCAGCGCTTATCTGCTAACGATCTCCTATGATACAAATGGCAAGAGAGCTGCAAAGCTTAACAAAGTTCGGGATAACAAGAAGCTGAAGCTTGACGTTGACGGCCTGAAGGATGAGAAGACAACTGTCCGATACAAGGTTGATTTCGTTAACGGTAAGAACGATAAGTCTGGCAACTATCAACGCAAGCAAAATCAATCCAAGCGCGTAAAGCAGCAGGAGTCTCTGTCCGCCACGGATGAGTTGGTCATTCCTGCCTCGGAAGGCAGCGGTGTTTATACCGTTACCGCAGAGGTTGAAGGCGAAACCGATGAAGGCTTCAAATACCGCCGTACCATCGTAAAGTCAGTTTATATCGATGAGAATGGCAACACGTATTCGTCATCATAATCACAACAAAAGAAGCCCTGACGAACATTCGTCAGGGCTTCTTCCATGAATACTCTACTATTTTAACGTATTGTTCTTTACAGTATCATTGCTTTTGACGAGCAGCTTTGACGTGTACAGGGTGTTGTTCTCAATCGTATACGCCGGTGCACCAGTACCAGCATACAACGTTGCAATGCCGATCGCAGCCCTATTCGTTGTAATTGTATTGCCTCTTACTACGGCTTTAAGGACATCATGCCGCTCATTGCGCTTCCATAGATCATTGATTCGAATAATCTCCGTTTTATCGGACGTAATTTTATTTGCCGTAATCGTATTATTTTCCAATAGCACGTTTTTGGCCGCTTGGATACTTATCGCCTGCGTATTGCCTAGCAGCTCGAACGTTGAATTTTTGATCGTAAGATCAAGCTTTGGATGTTCGCCGAGCAAGTAGGTGCTGAGATTTGACGGAGATTTAAAAGAACATTGGTCAAATACATATTTGCTTCCGAGCGAAATGTTGATCGAGCCGTATTTACCGGTGCCTTCTGCGCCTTCGAACACGCAATTGTTGTATGTACCGGGAGGCAGCGATAAGCCATTGGTCGTGTTATAGCCGATTACCTTTAAATTGTCAAAAATCGAGCCTTCTGCAGCTCCGCCCGACACGACTCTAAGCTTGCCTTGGCCGTTAATGGTAATGTCCTTAAGATGAACCGGCTTCCCCCATACGGATAAGCCTGAATCGCTCTTATTGTTGTTGTTTATCGTAATATTGGATGCGCTGACGCCAAATGCAACCTTAGCGCTTATAGCAAACATGGAATCCGTTAATGTTAGACCGTCTATTTTGATATTAGGCCCGTCAAATGTCGTGTAGGAGTCATTCATCTTGTTATCGATAAACGTCGCATCATGTGCAGCTATAATCCGCGAGCCGTCAAAATGGTTGTTTTTGACTAACGCTCCTTTAAACGGATCGGAAATCGCGAGGCCGATCGCACCTTTTGACGCAAGGTGATTGTCCTCTACAATAGCGTCGTTACCGTCATAAAGAATGACATCGTAAGAAGCGTTATTGTAAAATTTATTGCTCTTAATCGTAATGTTGCTATTGCGATGCCCATTCTCGCCAAAGCCGCCCTCAAGATCAATGCCCGCCTGAGGCATCGTTCCCTTTATGTCGTGCAGCGTATTATTCGTAATCAGCACCTGATTCGCGCCGCCAACCGTTATGCCCTGTCTTCGGTTATAGGCAAATTCCGAATTTTGAACAACGACGTTGCTTGTCACCTTTCGGAACCAGAATTCCACGTAAGCAGCTTTCTTGGTTGCCTGATCGAAAACAAGATGGAACTTGGCAGCTCCTTCTGGAATTTGAATAATATCTCTTGCCTTCACATTAGCCTTCTTCGTAATAAATGAACCGTTCGCTTTATAGAAGAAGATATCAAATGCCCTAGGCAGCTTAATTGTATTGGACAATTCAAATGAATTTTCTGTTTTGAAAATAGCGTGTGAGAACGTTAAAGGCTCCTTCGTTCTAATCTTCTTGGGATTAGAAATATTTTTTCCCTTATCGTCAAAATCGCCGTTTATAAACTGCCCTTCATACAAATCCTTTATCATCGTTCCATAACCGCCGAGAGCAAGGCCGTCACCTGTAAAATTAATGGCTTTAACGCCATCAATCGTCACGTTCGTTGCGCCTTGCGTAATAATGCCATATCCGCTTTCATGTGTTCCCGCGCTGTGCTTATGATCTTTTTTGGAAAAATCATGCGTTTCTTTATCCCCGATATACGTTCCGCCCCTCAACGTTACATTTTGGGTCTCATAGCCCAAATACATAAGCTGGTAGCTCTCTTTGCCGTTTGTTTCCTTCTTTAGAACGGCATCCATGGGCAGATCGAATATCATATTGCTAACCATATTAATGCGGCTATTTTTATCGATCAAATATTTTCCGGGCGGGAGCGAGGTTGTCGTTTTCCCATTTTGTGCTGCCCATTGCAGCGCGTTATTAATTCCCTTTGTCGTCTCGACCGGATGCGTTCCATCCTTATAAATGCCAAAGCGTGCGAGCTCAATCAAGTAATACTCCTTTGAATCTGATGCAGCAGCATTCGCCGCTTGCACGCTGTCCTTAGACAGCAGCGATACCTGCATGCCAAGCAAAAATACCAACACTAGCTTTAAAATATTCACTTTGACCTCCTAGTTTCTGTCGAAATAAATCAGATGCAGTGAAAGATTTCCCACCCCTTCACCTCTTAAATATAACATTCTATTCATTCTTTATAAAGAACAAATAATTAAAAAATGTTCGCTATTAAAATATGATTCCCAGCAACTGTGAATTTATATAAAAAAGCGGAGCAAGAGAGCAGCTCGCTTTCTTGTTCCGCTTTATGAATTTACGCCGCAGGCAGCTGAAGCAGCTTATCCGCTACTGCAGCGGCCATCTCTCTGGTCACCGGTGCTTTTGGAAGAAATCTCCCATCCGCGCCTTGCATCAATCCGTTATGATAAACGGCATTGACATAAGCCTTTGCGCCTTCATGAATGGCATTCGCATCCTGGAAGGGCAATGGCTCGGTACGGCCTTTGAGCTTGAACGCTTTGGCGATCATGATCGCCATGTCCTGCCTGGATACAGCCTCATTCGGCTTAAACGTATCCACCGTAATCCCTTGGATGAAGCCAATCTCCTTCGCACGCATAATCGCTCCGTAATGCCAGGCGCCCGGCCAAACATCCTTGAACAATTTAGAAGCATTATTGGATGGTTCTTCATCAAGCAGGTTAATAAGCAGCGTTGCGAATTCTGCTCTTGTCATCTGCTTTTTGGGATCGAAGCGCAGCTCTGAGCCGCTAACCCCTACCATAACTTTCGCATCGAATACCCGGTACACGGCATCATAAGCCCAGGTTGAAATGAGGCTGTTATCGACGAAGCTTTGCTTCACGTCGGAGACTGAGGTGTCAGCAGAAATGTTGAATAGGGATGGCTTCTGCTTCATGAATCGGTCATAAGAGACCAGCGCCATCAACGCTTGCTCTGTCGCCATTTCATTGGCAGGCTGACCAACCATGTGCGCAAAGCCGCCATCTGCTTGACGGAAGCTGAGTAAATTCGTGAGCAGGTTGCCGTTCTTTTTCACAAAGCTGGCATCCAGCGGGCTCATGCCTGCGGAAGCCACTGCAATTATAACTTGCGCGACGCTCTCGCTGTTTGATTCGCCAAAGGCTGTATAGCCGCCGTTTTCCTGCTGCTGGGCCGACAACCATTTTACAGACTTGTCGATTGCCTTCTTGACGCTTGCTTGCTCTTTATAGGAAGAAAGAGCAGTAATCGCCATAGCGGTAATATCCAAATTGTCTTCGCCTTTTTCTGAAAGCGGAAATGCACCGCTGGCGTTTTGCTGTTTCACAAGCCAATCAACTAGCTTCTCTCGCGACCATAACGCATTTGCCGGTACCTCATAGCCGCCGCTATCCAATGCGATCAATGCAAATATGGGCCCATTCGTGCCCTGACTCGTCATTCTTGCATGATTATAAATGCTTTGAATGAGATTGTAGCCGGCGAAGGCTGCAGCATCCTGACCTGCTGCTCGAATAGCAAGAGCGAATCGTTCAAAATCGGTTACCTTTCGGAACTCGCCATTATTCTCTTTCAAATAAGCAGTCAACTGGTTCAAATAGCTTGCTGGCACTTGATGACCGGAGCGAAACAAAGCGATCGCCTCCCAATCGCTGATTGAGCCGCTCTTCAGCATTTGCTCGGCGGCAGCCTTTATTTCGCTGCTGACGTCTAGGTTCTCCGCCGCAGCCGCATGCTGCATGGGTAATAGAGCCGAGCAAATAACGGAAGCAATTAATGCGCTGCAGAGCAAATGCATGAACCATTTAGACGAAACGGATTTAGCCTCCATCTTAAAAACACTCCCCTTCCAAGAAAACAGCTGTCCCACGGCTAAAGTTTAGCCCATGAGACAGCTTATTGTCTGATTATGATTTCAATTCATGCAGTCGAATGAGCGTAACGGCAGCCATCTCTCTTGTAACAAGAGCTTGTGGATGAAATAATCCGTTATCGCCCGTCATCAGACCATTCTGATAAGCTACGTTCACATAAGGAACGGCCCACGCCGATAAGGCACTACGATCTTTGATCGCAGCCTGCGGCGCATTGGAAGCAGTCAAGCCCTTCAGCCTAACGATAACAGCAGCCATTTCCTGCCTTGTAATCGGCTCGTTAGGTGCAAACGCTGTGTCAGTTACGCCTGACATCAACCCTTTTTCTTTTGCTGCCGCTACATACCCGTAATACCAATTTTGGCTGCTGACATCCTTAAACCCGGAATCAGCGAGCAGCGGCTCAGCACCTGAATACTTGACCATTAGAGCTGCAAATTCAGCGCGAGTCAGCTGACGCTTAGGCTCGAATGTCGGATTTGCTGTACTTGTTCCTTGCATAAAGCCAAGAGCAGTTGCTTTTGTTACCGCATCAAGCGCCCAGCTCGAAATTTTTGCTTCATCTGTATATTTTGGAACAGTAGATGGTTCCGGCTTCTCGTCAGGCTTTTCGCCCGGCTTCTGGCCGCCTGTTTGATCTGAATCGATAGGTGCCCCAATATCTTTGCCGAGATCCTTCGTATACTGCCAGCGAACAACATCCCCATTTTTGAGCGTGTATATACCCGCGCTCACTTTAGGGAAAGTTCCGTTAACGGAATACATCCAGCCGCTGCCGCTTCCATGAGCGTCATCCAATTCCTTAAGCCCGCCAATCGCTTTTACATAAATGCTCGCTCCCGAGCCTGAGAATTCAAGAGCCATGCCTTTATCATCAAGCGTACGTTTGAGTACGGTAAACGCCGTATCACCTGCCTGTATAGTCATAGCAGCAGGAGCAACAAAATCCCCTTCATTTATCGAACGCTTCTCAACGGATAACGTTACCTTATCGGCGACAGGCGCTGGGCCTGTGCCGCCAGGCAAGGAGGTTGAAGTTGTCTTGAAGGCCAAAAATTCAGTGAAATGCTTTGTTTGAATGACTAAATCGCCATTTTGATTATAAGCATATACCTCATCCGTACGTACGGATGAATCCGAATATTTGTTGATAGGCGTGAATACGCCTGCTTGATCAATGAAGCCAGCTTCCTTGTCGCCTTGTCCCTTAATGGTTATCGCAACATGCTGGTTAAATTGAATTTTTTCGGCACCGCCCGTTTTGATCCGTACCGCGATAGATTCTACTTTCTTATTGCCTGCCGACAAAGCCGAATCCAGCTTGTTAGACAGACCGCTTTCAGCTGTGTTTAAATTTTTGGGAAGCTCTATCGCCTTGTCCCAAGTTGTCGTAGTCACTACCGTAGAAGCTGGAATCTCAAGCACGGTGTTTCCGCGAGTTGCCGTTACTTTTGGCAATGCCGTCGTTTCAAAGTTAAGAGTCACATTGTTAGTGACTTGACCCTCGCCTGCTGCTCCAATGACTACCTCTGTCTCATTCTTATTGATGGCAATCGCCTGATCCGTTGTTTCACTGACAACGCGAGGTACCGCAACATTGAATGACTCACTATCGTAGCCGCCGACAAGCGCGGCCCCCAGCGCTTTAATCGTAATAGCGCCGCCTTTTGCCGTTCCTGTAAACGAAATGATGATTTGGCTTCCATCACGAACAAATGAGTTAACCTTAAGCTCTGTATTGCCTGTGTCAATTGTCCAATTGCTGCTGATTCCAGCCTGGCTGGTGTATTCATCTCCAACAAGCTTCACATTAATCGTTGGATTCAAAGCACCATTTGCAATCTTCGATTCTGTTGAAAGAGCGGGATAGGTGCTGTAATAGAAACGAACCTTATCATTTTCCTTGAGCTCATATGCGCCTGCTCCAACCAGTGGAGCTATCCCGTTCACCTCATACATCCAGCCATCCCATCCGCCCAGGCTGCCGGCTGCTCGCCCGTCAATAGCTGATACATAAGGCCCGAAGCTGCTATCTACTATTTTGTAGCTGATCTTCGGATTGGCTTGATCCAGTCCTTGCTGAAGTGCATCTAACGCAGTTGCTGGCTTCCCGGCACTCTTAACCATTACTGCTTGTTCACCATAGACAGAACCGGTTAGACCATCTACTTGAAGCTTAGCGGTAACATAAACAGGAACGGGCTGTTTGATTTCATCGCCAAAGCGTTGCCATACGGTTTTCTGGTATTTAATATCGGTTAGCGCAATAAGGCCTTGTTCAGTTGCCATTAAATTTCCAGACGTATTGCTTTCAATCCACTTTAATGAACCATCTGCAAGCTGAAACAATGAATAGGTATCAAGGACGGTTTTGCCGTTGGCAGCCCAAGTATCAGACAATACATCTTCGCCAATTGCAGTCAATCCGGATACGACAGCGGACATGCTGTTCGAGTTGTCTCCATACATGACATTTTCTTGGTTTAACTGCTTTGTTTTTAAATAAGCTTTTATTTTTGCAATAGCTTGTTGAACAGCGCTATCGCTCTGGTAATTACCGAGCGCAAGCATCCCCATCCCCGTCATATCAGGCTCGGAAGTGCTTCCGAAAAATGCAAAGCCGCCGTCTGGCAGCTGCTTGCTAAGCAAATAGTCTACTGCCTTCTTCTTTGCTGCTGTATCCCAAGTTCCTACGTCACTGCCGAGCTTCGCACCTGTGTCGAGCGCATGCATCGCCCACATATGCTTGTTTAAAGTTCCTGCAAATGCTCCAGTATTCAGATTTTGCTGCGCAGCAAGCTCGGCATACAGGTTACGATCCGTTTGCCATGCGTGGGCGGGATCTTCTCCCATCGCGAGCAAGGAATAAATATATCGGATATGCTCGGTTCCGCTAGCATTAGGCTCTAACGCTTCGTCGCCTGTCGGCTCTAAAGTCTTCCAGCTAGGAAGCTTCCAGCTGCCATCCTCAAGGTCTTGCCCTGCACCCCATAGCGCTACGATTTCCCACCATGATTCCAAGGGCTGATTTTGTTTTTTATAAAAATCAACCGTTTTGTCGATCATTCCATTTAATGAAGCATTCGCGGAATGATCTGCCGCATGACTGGCCTGCGGCGCAAATAAAGTAAATATTAATAGAAAACTAATAATGGCGGGCAAGCTTTTTTTCATGAATTTCTTAAAAGTTAGCAATGTTTTCTCTCCCTCTTGTTCCTTTTTTGACAACAAAAAAACATCTTTCCGCTTTCTGGAAAGATGTTTGGGCTGTTACATTCGGTGCATGGCATAGGGATACCCCTATTGACGCAGCACGAATAACATCTCCCTCCCATCCTCGTGAGAAAATATAGAGCGCTTATATGGCAGGTCTCCTGGCTTCGCTTCATAGCTTCAGCTATCTCCTTCCCGTCCAATCCGAACAGTGGATTAATGATAGTCAGCTCTGCGATACAGTGGCGGGACCGCGTCGGACTTTAACCGAACTTCCCTATTAAGCTGCAATAAAATTGCAGCACCATACTAGCTAATCTATGAAATTGTAAGATGTTGACTTGTGAATTGTATCAAATTCCAGTCCATATGACAAAGGTTCTATTTGTTTTTTTATACTATAGTAAGCCAAGCCGGATCATCCAAATGATCTGCAATATTAAATCGCATCAAAAAACACCCTTATGCTGCTTAAAAAGCAGCATAAGGGTGTTTTCGCAACGAGCTTATGGGGCAGCAGTACGCTTATTTCAATGACTCACGTACCTCTAGCGTCCGTTTATTCCATTTTTCCGTTTCCGGAATGAGCCTATTTATATCAGCCCCGTCAAATATAATTTCGTTCAAAATATTGTTCCAGTTGTATTCGGACCATGCCGGCACCGTTACGCCTGGCTGAATTTTAGCGTTTTCCTTCGCAATTTTGACCGCTTCCTTATTCTTGCCTTCCCACATTGGGGTTTGGTCATAGTAAGCTGTCAATTCCGGATCAATAACGGAAGCGTTCGCGCCTTGATCGATTTTCCACTTTTGCGCTTCCTTCGAGAATTGGAAGCTGATCCAAAGGAACGCTTCTTCCTTATGCTTCGAGCCGCTAAGCAAGGAAAGCGGGCCATAAATGCTGTAGCCAGGCTGGCTTACTTTACCGCGAGGGAAAGGCAGAACATCCCATTCAAATTTCGCATCCTTTTTGAGGCCAGGCAGCACCCAGTCTCCGCCGATTGCAAAGCCCGTTTTGCCGTTGATGAACTCTCTCGTTACATCGCCCTGCTCCGCTGCTTTGGCGTTGCTTTGCATCGAGCCGTCTTTCCAGACGAAATCAGCAAGCCATCTTACATCGTTCATGACATCAGGGGTATTCAGCAAGCTTTGCGTCAAATCCTCATTCATATAATGAATGTTGGCCGCATGCCCATCGGCGATTGCCTTTGTGCTAAGCACGCGCATTTGGAATTCCGGCTGCGTCGTCAAGCCGTACTCGCCTGCTTCCGGATCTGTAATTTTTTTCGCAATTTCGCGAAAATCGTCATAGGTCCAATCATTCGGAGGCATTTCGACGCCATGCTTAGAGAGCAGATCCTTGTTCACCAATATCCACATGGGAACGTCTACAAAAGGAACGGCAAGCTTTTTGTCTTTGTACGTCATCGTATCGAAAAACCCTTCAGGAAGCTGAACGTCTTGGAAAGTCGGGTCCTTATCAATATATGGAGTCAAATCTTCCACTAGGCCGGCTTGGTCAAACGAAATCAAGTCACTGTCGATCCATGTCAAGTCGGCAGGCGTTCCGGCTGCTTCCAAGGTAGCGATAATTTCCATGATCGGCTGGCTATTGACCGGCACCTGCTCAATGGTAATCCACGGATATTTCTCGTTAAATTTTTTGTATAATTCCGTGTAGGAATCCGACCAAGAAATAAGCTTGAGCGTAACCGGATCATGCTTTTCACCCTCAGCCGGCTGGTTTTCGGTTGCGGCTGGAGGATCGGTCGCCTCGCCTGTATTGCTCGGGGCGTTGCTGCCGCCGTTGTTGCCGGAGCAAGCCGATAGAATGACAGAAAACATCAAAACGATAGTCAACATCCATGTGAATCCGCGTTTGTTCTTCACTGTTTTAACCTCCTAAAGTTTTGTGGAGCAAAACTCACTAACTACGTAAGTCTCTATTGGCCTTCTGCAAAAAAAAGCTAGCTCCGTACCTTCCCCTCAATGTTCGTTGTTCGCCTTGCTGTATAAGCCCGACACCCTTGCCCGAACATCACCTCCCCGATAAGCGCCCTTCACTCATTCATCAACCACTTGCGGGCTACTCGACGATTCCCGTTCTCTCGATGCCGCTTACGAACCAGCGCTGCAAAAACATAAACACGATGATCGGCGGGAGGATAATGAGGAATGCTGCAGCCATTTTCGTGCTTTCCGTAATCGGATTCACAATCGTGCGGGTATTGCCGAGCAGGGACGGGTTCAGCACCTCCTCGAGCATATCCAGCCTTATGGACAGCGGCGTAAAGCCTTTCGTCAGAAACATCGATGGCTCGTAATACATGTTCCAGTACCAGATAAACGAGAACAGGAATACGACTAAGCACGCCGAGCGGGCAAGCGGAAGCATAATTCCAAAGAACAGCCTAGCAGTGGACGCTCCGTCCAGCTTCGCGGCCTCCTCCAAGCTTGGCGGCTGTGCCTTAAAAAACTGCCGGAAAATAAGGATGAACAGCGCTCCCTTAAGCCCCTGCCCGAAAATAGCAGGAATGAGAAACACAAATATCGAATTCAGCAGCCCGAGCTTGCTAAAAATGACGTAAAGCGGAATGATGATAACCTGCGGCGGAATCAAAAAGGTCAAAATAATGAGCGCCGTAAAGAGTCCCTTGAAAGGCAGCGCAAGCCTAGCGAGCGCATAGCCGGTCATTGCGCATATGACGACCTGCACGAGCGAGCATGTCACCGCTATCAGAGCTGTGTTTCTAAGCGCTTCCGGATATTGCAAGCCCTTCAGCGCTTTTGAAACATTTTCCCAAGTGATCTCGCGCGGAATCCACTTCACGGTCGGATCGAGCAGATCGCTCATATTTTTGAACATCGTGCTGACCATATAAAGAATGGGCTGCAAATAGAGATAAGCGACAATCGAGAGCAGCAAATAGAGGACGAGCTTTGCAAGCAGGCCGTCGGACACGCTTCGCCCCATGACGAGCATTTTTGTTTTTTGCGCCCTGCGGCTCCAAAATACGCCTCTGATACTGCGGCCCGCCCTCTCTAGCTCAGCCTTCATCGCGGTTATCATGAATGTACCCTCCTTGTCTTGAGGCTTCGGTTGAACAGCCATAATACGAGGGCGATCAGCGCGAATATGAGCCCAAAATAAATCCAAGCGAGCGCGCTGGCATAGCCGTAACCGGTATCGACCTTAAACATATTGTCCTTGATATGCTTTAGCACCGGATTCAGCGGGAATGTGAACAGATCGATGATCGTGTAAAGCACATTCAGGCTGATAAACGGCACGCAGGCCGGCAGCGTAATTTTCCAAAAGCTGTCCCATGGCGAAGCGCCGTCAATGCGGACGGCTTCGTATATCGTCGGCGAAATCGTCTGGAAGCCGGCGATAAAGATCAATATCTGCACGCCCGAATACCACAAAATCAGAATCGCTTTGCCAAGCACGGCCATAACCGTCTCTGCAAACTGCTTGCCTACGTACTCCTCTACTAACGGGAGCAAATTGTACTGCTCAAGGAACGGAATATCCCCCGCCCCCTGCAGGAACAGCTCCGAGAGCACCTGCCCCGTTGCGAAAATGACCGGCAGAAAGAACAACGCGCGGTAAATGAACCTCCCCGGGAACTTCTGATTCAGCATCAAAGCGATCAGCAAAGCGAAAATGACAATGATCGGAACCATCAGCAGCATTTCCTGGATATAGGTGATCAGCTCAATCGGAAAAACATTGTCCTTCAAGAAGGCGTCACGGTAGTTGCGGAATCCAATCCATTCATATTTGAATCCCCCGACCGCTACTTGGACCTTGTTAAAGGACATAAATAACGACCAGCTAATCGGGATCAGCACGAACATCGCAAAGCCGATTATCCAAGGCAGCATGAACAGCAGGCCCATCCCGTATCGTTTGCGGAGATATAGACGCTCTGCACGGCCTCTTTCCTTCGCTTGCATTAGGCGCCCTCTCCTTTCTCTACAGTGAACGACTTGCTGCCGTAATCGACGATTACGCGCGTGCCATCCTCATAAACGGTGGCGAACCGATTTTCCGACAGCTTCTCGTGATTCACGATCCTTTGAGCGAACAAGGATGATAGCGAGTCAAACGCTTGATATTCCTTCTGAATCCGCTCCATCCACTTCTCGTATTGGCTGCTGAATAGAAAACCCGCAGACGTATACTTAAGCTTCCTAGAATCATCATGCGTCAGGAAGAAGGAAGGAACAGCGCCGTATTCAATGGCTTTCAGAAATTCGGCTTCCACGTCATTGCGAAGATTTCCATCTCCAAAGGAGTAGGATACGTAACCATGCAGCGCAATCGGGTAAAAGGGAACGGTCTCGTCGACCATAAAATCGTAGCTGGATTCGTAAGGCAAGCCGGCAATATAATCGGTCTGCTGGGCCGCATAGTCATTGCCGCGGTATACGCCAGCCGAGCCAAGCGTCTGCCTTGTGTAAGCAAGCAGTCCGTCATAAACCGCAATGGTATCCGAACGGGTCGCGATGCCTGACGGATCATAATCATGGAATACCATCTCGCCAAGCCAGTTGTACAAAATGCCCGATACACCGATTTCCTTCAGCTTTTCAATCGTTTGATAAGCCATCGCGACGGTTCGTGCCGGCTTGCTGATGAACCAGCCCTCATCGATGAATACCGTCTCGTCAATGCCGCGAATGCCGTTTGACTTGCCCGATAGATTCGAATTTTCCGAATCGATCCACACGAAGTCATCCTCGAACAGCACGTCAATGCTTTCCTTGCTCATTGCGGATACAAAGTCCTTCGCGGCGGCTTCGCCGCCAAGCGATTCCTCTATCGGGAATCGGTCATACAGGTCATAGTCGCCTTGATTTTGCCAGCCGTAATAAATGACCTTTAAATTAGCAACGCCCTGCTCCATGAGGCTGTTCACGATTTTGGTCGCCTGTGGGAATGTAGTAGCGGCAATATATTTGATTTTGTTAAAAGCCTCCGTATAGTTGCCACCCATAATTTTGAGATAAAGCGGGATATGCTCCACCGGCTTCAGCGGCTCCTTCAGCCTGCCTGTCTCCGCCATATAATCATGGTAGGCCTTTGCCATCCCGACATAACCGGCATCCTCTCCGTTCAGGAAGCGATATTCCACCTCTCTATCCGTGTCCAAGCGCTGCTTTTGCACCGCCTTGAGAGGCGCAGCCAGCCGGCTCATTCTGTACAAATATTCCTCGCGGTAAATCTGATTGGAGAACACATTGTACAGCCCCGATTTCAGGCCTGGCGGCATAGCCGCAATATTCGCCGAAGCGCCGCCCTCTGTAAGAACCGCCATAAACGCATGGCTGCCGCGCTTCATGCCGAACACGGGGTATGCGATATTTTCCCGTCTTTCCCCGGAACGGCTCCAATTGCCCGAATTGGTCAACTCCATCCCGTATACTTGATGGATGTAACCTCTTGAGACGCCTGCGCGTTCGGTGTCAAAACGGATCAAGCCGCCAGGGCCGTCAGGGACGAATATATAGCCGTCTTCCTCCGAAGTGGCGGCTCCAAAGTAAGGCAGCAGATCCACCGTAAAGATCGCGTATTCGCCGTCCTCCTTTATGCCATCCGTCGGAATTCGTACCTTCAGCCCCTTCGGCGTAAGCTCGTATTGAATAGTGAAGCCAAGCTGCCGCTCGGGAAAAACATACGATACTTGAAGACCATTCGCCGTCTTGATCAGCGTCGACTGCATTTTAGGATCATTTGCGTTCAGCACTTCCCTGATCGTCTGATCCTTCCCCTGCGTCCTTACATAAGTCAGGACAAAGGGCGATTTCAGATTGGCGAGCAGTACACCCTTCACCGTCTCGCTGCTCAGCTGCGCTTCGGTCGGATTGCTGCTCCATCTGTAGCCAGTCCGCTTATCCACCAATGCGATCTGCGTGCTGGCAGGATGAATGGAGAGCGCAAAGTCGTCGCTAGCGAGCGCCTCCGCGAAGCCATCGGCGCCAGCTTGCGGCTTCCACGCTTCTCCTTCATAGAGCGGGGCACGGCTGGCTATCGGCTCCTCAATTCCCGCCTTCTCTAGTGCCTTTGCCGGCGTTAGCTCATCACCTTGCAGGAAGACAGCGAGAATAATGACAATGATCACGCCCATTGCGATTGCTGTGAGCTTTACTCGAAGGGAAGTACGCTTGATGAGCTCAACCATAGAAGGTCACCTCCTTGTAAAGCTGATAGAAGAAGTCGTATAAATTGTAGGACAAACCAAAAATGAGAAAAGCAAACAGCCAAATCGTGCCGATCGTAAACACCGTAATGGCGATATTTTTGAGCGTCTCCACAAAATCGAAATTATGAATGACCTGCGTCATGACGATCAGCATGACGCCCATCCACAGAAACATGATCGTGTTCAGCGAATCAATGATTACCCGCTCGTCAAGCGTCACGATATTAGAGAGCAGCAAGGTCGGAATGGAGAAAAATAGGTACGGCGCAAGCGCATACGTGCTGCCTTGGATGACCTCTCTGAATTTCCCTTCTCCGTCCTTCACGCTGCATACGAGATAATTCGCAATGATCCAGGTGATCCACGGAACTATGAATAAGCCTAAGCTGCCAAACAGGTTGATTTGCGACAGCTCCACGGGATGGAACAAAAAGCCGGTGTAATAAATCGTTCCGATCTTCACTGCTACCGTCGCCGTGAGGATCAGAATAATAATCCAAGGCGCAACCCGCGCTTCCTTGAGCCGGTAAAAGCCATGATAAGGATGAAGCATGACGAACCATAGGTTCCGCAAATCGCCAAGCGGACGCTGCCATTTTTCTGGCAATGGCCTGCGCTCGAACCGTTTTCGGATCGCACGCGTGCCATATTTGAGCAATAGCAGAAAAGCTGCAATGGAAACTGCAAGCCATACGAAATGCTGCTGCAGAAAGTCGAGCCTGATTTGCCAATAAGCCTTGGAGTAGCCTTTCGTATCAAAGGCTGTCTTCAGGAAAGACAAGGCATCCTCGTAGTTATTTTCATGCAAATACACCTTGCCCAGCCCTTGAAAGGTTCCGTTGTACATGTCATTGCGGGCATAAACGCTATCCCAGTAGGGCTTGCTCTGCTCATATTTGCCTTCCAAATAAAGAGCGAGCGCATTCATGACGTCGCTTCCGAATTCGGTGCGGACAAATTTGTGAATCGTTCCCGTCCGGCTGTCGGAAATCCAGACGCCATATTTGGAATCCACGCCGATGCTCGTCGGGAAGCCGAGTACGCCGTACTGCTGCGTTTCGTTGTCGATGAAGCCAAATTCAAACAGCGCTTCTCCATTTTGGTCATAAATGTTAATGCCGCCCGAAAACATATCGATGTTGTACAAGAACCCTTTCGAATCGCTTGCTACGTCGACGATGCCGTGGCCGTTAACGAGCGTTTTGTTTTTGAACGCATCTACGCCGCCGGCATTCAGCTTCCTTATAGCGCCCTGCCCGAATCCAGCAGCCGTTGCCGTAAAAATAAAACCGTCATCGTCGATAGCGACATTCGTAATCGGCCGAGGCAGGCTGGCCAGTTCCTTGGATAATTGCTCCTTGTTGAGAATGAGCTTTTTCAGCCAGTTAAGCACCGTTTGCTGCGCTTTGTTGGCGCCGAAGAAGCCCATAAATTGTCCAGCTTCATTCATCCGAAGCAGACCTTGGTAGGAGGAGTTCAGGCTGACGTACATGACGCCGCGCCGGTCAACGACAAGCTTGACAGGGACAAAATGCTCCCCCTCCAGAAAGGTCGACTCCGGCTTCTTGTATTCCCTTAAGAACGAGCCGTCTGCACCGAACACGGCAATGCGCTGATTGCCCGAATCTGCAACATAAACGATTCCCTCCGGAGTGACGAACAAGCCCTCGGGCGCGCTAAGCATGCCGGCTCCCTCTTCCTCGCCAATCGTTAGCAGAAGCGCTCCGTCATTATCCAGCACGATCACTCTGCTTGACCCTTTGTCAGCTACATACACCTTATCGTCTTCGCCCACCTGCAGGTCGACCGGCTCGATAAAGCGCGCGCCCTTCGTTTCTGCCGGCGTATAGATCGGCTGAATGCGCAGCCAGCTCGATTGGTTGCTGTCATAATAGGTCGTCCGGTAGGGAAGCTCCGCGTATATCGCCTCTGGTGCGACAAGCATGGAGGTCGCCGCAAGAAGCAGGAATATTAGAAATCTCTTCATCGTCACGACTTCCTTTGCTGGTTTGAATTACTTAATTCCGGAATGAACCATCGTCTCCAGCACTCTCCGCTGGAAGAGCAGAAAAATAATGAGGTTGGGCACGAACATGAGCAAACCGGCAGCGGCGGCTACGTTTTGGCCCGAAACGCTGTTCTGAAGGCCGCTCAATAAACTATTGACATAGAAGGCCAGCGTCCTCATCGTTTCCTCCTGCATGAACAGCGTGGAGGTTTCCACGTCCCCCCACACGCCCTGGAAAGTAAAGATCGATATCGTCGCGATGGCGGGAACCGATAGCGGCAGCACCATTTTCGTAAAGATGCCAAAATGGCTTGCCCCGTCGATCTTCGCCGCCTCAAGCAGCTCGCCTGGAATTTGCGAGATAAAGCCAACCAGCATGAATACGGCGATCGGCGAAGCCAGCGCGGGCAAAATATGGCCTAAATACGTGTTGTTGATGCCGAGGCCGCTGATGATCAAGTATCTGGGTATGCCAACCGTCTCCGGCGCGAACATCAACGATAACGTAATCAACGCCAAGATGAGCTGCTTAAAATGAAACTGGTATTTCGCGAGCACATACCCCGCCATCGTGCTGACGATAATGACAGTACCGAGCGTGAGCCCTGCAACGATTATGCTGTTGAAAAGATAGCGCGTGAACGGTACCGTCGCATTCGATGCATGCAGGATAAGCGATTCAAAATTGCGCAGCGTCGGATTTTGCACCAAAAACCGCGGCGGGAAGAGAAACAGCTCATTTTGCGGCTTGAACGCATGGTTCAAAATAAAGATGATCGGCAGCGACATGAACGCGGCAAGCGCGGTAAAAACAGTGATAAGGATGACCTGAAACGAGGTCACTTTGCGAAGTTTTCGAATCATAGTTTTACAGCTCCTCCTTTGATCCGAACAGCCGGTAGGCAAATCGCATGGCGAAATAGCTGATAAGCAGCAGCATGACCGAGACAGCCGATGCGTAGCCGAGCTCAAAGCGGATAAAAGCGTAATCGTCGATATGGTTGATGATCAAATGCCCCGAATAGGAAGGAGTTATTGCCATCCCCGTTAATTGGGTGGAAATTCCGCCTGCCTTCAACGTCCCGACGATCGACATGACGGCGCTGAACAGCATTTGCGGCTTCATCGAAGGGATCGTGATGTAGAAAACCTCCTGCAGCCGGCTCGAAATCCCGTCGATGCGCCCCGCCTCGTAAAGCTCTCGGTTCACCGTCTGCAGCCCCGCTAGCATCGCGAGAAAGCCGACGCTGAAGCTGACCCAAAGCGATACGATGATCATAATGTTGAGCAAATATTTAGGGTCCTGCAGCCAGATGACCGGACTGTCGATCCAGCCCATCTTCAGCAGGAAGTTGTTGAAGTAGCCGACGCGGTCGCCGCTGAACGTTGCGATCCAGACGACCGACAAGGCTACGCCGCCTGCCATCGACGGCGCATAAAACGCCAGCGTGTAATAATCGCGAATGCGGATCGGCAGCTGATGAATAAGCCAAGCGAATAGAAACGCCAGAATATACCCGCCGGGACCAACGATTAGCGCGAACAAAAACGTATTCGGAATCGCTTTGGTCAAAAAGATAATGTCCTGCGTGAACAGGCTGATGTAGTTGTCTACCCCGATAAAATGAAGCGAGCCAAAGCCATCGTACGACGTAAAGCCAAGCGTCCCGGCCATCACGACCGGAATGACGATGAACAGCAGGAAGCAAATCAGGAATGGGGCAAGAAACAAATAGCAGAATGCGTCGCGCCTCATTTCCCGCCAAAATCGATTCCATTTTAATCGGAGGGCTGATTTTGGCTTAGGCTTGGCTATGCTGGGAGAAAGCTGCGTATTCATCTCTGCGGTTCCTCCCATTCGTAAGGTTGTGTAATTTGTGGAATCTGAAGATCGTCGTCACGCATAATGCCAAAATTGTTCTGTCTCCGGTTCATTTCCCGCTGCAGGGAAAGCTGGGCCTGCTCAAGCGATTCCTGCGCCGGAATGCCTTCGAGCACGGTGCGGTTCCATGCGAACTCCATCTCCCTCGTCAGGAAGTAATAACCCGGTACATAAGGCATGTTCTTCGCCCAGCGAGCTTGCTCCTGAAGCGCCTTCAGGTCTTCGCTCGGCCAGGTCAGCGCCTTCATTGCATCCACGTTTGCAGTATTCCATCTGAATTCGATCCCGTAAAAGGATTCAATATCCTTCGCGTACTGCGACTGCACCTCTTCAGAGGTCCACCACTCCAGAAACGTCCAAGCGTCATCCTTGCGCTCGCTCTTCTTCATGATCATCGCTGCGGAAATGCCCTGCGGCGACCATCTGGCTACCTCGCCGCTCGCCTGCTTAATGCCTGGCAATGGCATGATTTTCCAATGGCCGGTTATTTCGGGCGCTGCAACAAGAAGCTGGACGTACGTATTAAAATCCGCCACTCCGATCGGGATATCCCCGTCGCGGAAATGCTGGAAGAAAGCCGGAATATCAATAGGAAGATTGTATTTCCGGTACAGCTCGGTCCAGCGATTGAACGCTTGCTGACCGGCCTCGCTCGACAGATTCGCCTTCAAGCCGTCCGGCGAATAGGCCTCAGCCCCATTTTGGAAAAACAGGGTGGAGAAGTCGCTCTTCGGATAGTTCATCGTCATGCCGTTCTCCTGAAGCGTCGGCAGCATGTCGAACACGTCATCCCAAGTGTCCGGGGCCTTTAAGTTCAAGCTCTCCAAAATGTCCGTCCGATAGAACAGCATCTGGAAGTTCTGCACCTCCGGCAGCCCGTAGATGCCTCCATCGTAGCTGAGCGAACGCCCGACGCCGGGAATAAACCGGTCAAAGACGTCTTCGAAGCCCGGGAAATCGGTAAGATCCTGCACAGCATCCCTCATCGCATAGTCGGCTGGCGTAGATTCTCCTACCCCAAGCGCGATGTCCGGCACATCCCCTGCTGCATTTCCAAGTATGAGCATGTTGGGATTCGTCATCAGATTGATGTTGACTTCGATTCCCGTCCGTGGCGTAAAATCCTGATCGACCATCTCGCGCAGCAGCTCGACGTAATCGCGCCCTCGCTGAACCCAGATCGTTAATGCCTCCTTGCGATTATGCTTGCGCGTGTCGTAGTCCATATAGAAGGTGCGGCCGAAATCGGCGATGGAATAGGGCACTCTCGACAGCGTGCTTGCCACCTTCAGATTCGTTTCCGTACCCGGCGTCCGCACCACAATATAATCCATCAGCAGCGGCTGCTGCGTCAGCGTCGCCATCCACGTTCCGATATTGTTCTGAATGGTTGCGAAATCGTTGATTTTATTCGGAATTTCATCTACGTCCCCGTGCATTTTCTCCAAGATCGCAACCGAGCCCTTAATCGCTTCCGATAAGTCGGAATCCTTCTTGTTCAGTCCGTTAATATAATTGCGAATCTCGGTTAAACGGGTGATGAAACCTGCCATCTTCAGCTCCACATCGGGCTCCAGCTTCTTCATATCCCATGTCCGCGTCGAATCGATGTTCGCATCGAAGCCCGATTTGCTGTAATTGCCCGTTAACAGCCGGATATGTCGGTCGAATGCAGCCAGCTGATCCAGCGTATCCTTTAAGGCCAGATAGACCGGCTGAACCATCGACGAATCGGCGGTCATCCGTAGCGTGTGAGCTCCTTTTTCCAAATAAAACTGAAATGACGTTTTCTCGTTGTCCGCAAGCGTTCCAATTAGAAATTCCTTTTCGGTCGGGATGCCGTAATGGAGCAGCTCTTGAAACGGTATTTTCCCGTCAATGGAGATCGTTCGGTAAGCCTCAAAGCCGTTCCGATAGTTTTGGAACGTTTTTAGATCGATTTCATACCAGCCGTTCTCCGGCACGTCGAGCTCCCATTCGACCCACTCGCCTGGCAAGCGCCATCGCTGGCCGCCCAGCACATTGTATGTGATCCGACCTTTCGGATCTGGCGAAATGTAAGGCTCCGACCAAAAATCGGTTTGGATGGCGAGGCTGGACTTTCGCTTGAACTGCTCCGCCTCAATGATGCTGTACCAGCCAGGCTGTGCTTCCGGTTCTGGATGTAAGCGCTTGTAATTTTCGTAGCTCGGTATCGCCTCCCTCGGTTTGAAGGCAATCTCGCGGACTGCGACTGACTCCCTTACCCCAACAAGCCTCAGCGTATGCTGCCCCTTCTCCAAGCGGTAAAGCACAGGCTCGGATGATGCTGAGTAGATCGCTGCTGCCTTATCGTTCCAGCCTGCAAGCTCCGCTTGAGCGGGACGAATCTGTTGTCCGATTTCATTGCGGTCATACGGGTATTTGGAATCCTTCCACAGCCGCTCCAGCTCGATGCGTTCCGATTCCACGAACGGATATCGGCCGTCGATCTGCACGCCGCGGACGACGGAGGCGTTGCCTGCCTCAAGCGGTTTGTAGTTAAAGTGAAGCTCATACCAGCCCGCCTGCTCCGCTTCAAACGCCCACTCTACCCAGCCCTGCTCATTTTCCCAGCTCAGCGCCGCTTCGCCTTGCTCGCTTCCGGCTTTCAATTCTGCTTCCTCAGCAGCTGCCGTGTAATCAGTTGGCGTAATTGCGATAGGTTTTAGGCTTTCAGCGGTCTCGGCAGCTTCCGGATATTGAAGCATCAGCTTGGCGTAAGGCAGCTCCTCTGCTTTGCTCTCGAAGCCAAGCAGCTGCTCGGTGCTCACGGAGGTCGCGTGAAGGATCGGCTCGCTAGCCGTTATCCAGCGGATGGCTCCGAATATAAGCGCCACGGCTATTAGAAGACGAAGACCGATGCCGAGCATCCTCATCCTCTTCATCCTTCCTCTCCTCCGGCCGCCAAGGATACGCCCGTTTGTTGATCAAAGAAATGCACCTTGCTCATGTTGAAGCCCATAACGAGCTTCTCCTCCTTGACATACACCGTCTCCGGCTCCGTTCTGCCAATAACCGTGTGATCTCCTGCCTTCACGTAAACGTACGAATCGGCTCCCGTCACTTCCGTCATCAGGACGTCGCACCGAACGAAGCCTTCCTCCAAATCCCCCGCCGTCTCACGCTTCAGCCTTACATGCTCCGGCCGCACGCCCAGCACGCAGTTGCGCAGCGATCCGCCTTTAATGGCAAAATGCTCATAATATCGCTCTGGAACTAGCAGCTTCATGCGTTTATTGAGGAAATAGTATCGTCCGTCCTCCAAAATCAGGCTGCCCTCTACAAAATTCATCTGAGGCGAGCCGATAAATCCAGCGACAAACAAATTAGCCGGTTCATCGTAGAGCTGCCTTGGCGGCGCAACCTGCTGGATGACACCGTCCTTCATGACGACAATTCTTGTCCCCATCGTCATCGCTTCCACTTGATCATGCGTAACGTATACCATCGTCCGCTTCAGGTCGCTTTGCAGCTTAATAATTTCTGCCCGCGTCTGGGCACGCAGCTTCGCATCAAGATTCGACAGCGGCTCATCCATGAGAAACACCTGCGGCTCACGCGCGATGGCCCTGCCGAGAGCAACCCGCTGCTTCTGCCCGCCCGAGAGCTGGCTCGGCTTGCGCTCCAGCAAATGCGAGATTTCCAATATTTTCGCAACGCGGTTTACTCTAAGCTCGATATCGTGCTTGGCTGTCTTGCGAAGCTTCAGCCCGAGCGCGATATTTTCATAGACGGTTAGATTGGGGTATAAAGCGTAGTTCTGGAATACCATCGCGATATCCCGGTCCTTTGGCGAGACGTAATTGACGAACTTATCATCGATGTACAGATCCCCTTCGGTGATTTCCTCAAGACCGGCCAGCATTCGCAGCGTTGTTGATTTGCCGCAGCCGGATGGTCCGACGAGCACCAGGAATTCCCCCTCCTCAATGGAAAGGTGGAAATCGTTGACCGCCGGACGCGACTCCCCTTTGTAGTGCTTATATACATGGCTAAACGTAATGCTTCCCACCCTCACTCACCTCTCATGGCGTATTTTCTTCCTCTTGCTACCATTCATGTTACCGCATCCAGTCATTGGCAAATATGAGGCGATATTTTCTTTTGCAGTCAAAAATTAGCTTCTATTGGTCAAAATTTGCGAATTTCGCCTCCCGCTTGGAAAGCGCTTTCCAAAATGGGCAAGAGTACATAAGCGAGAGCTGTTCAATGATCAGCCCAAGCTAAGGGCTGCCTCTATTCAAATTCCCACTCCTACCTTGAAAAGATTGAAAAGACTGTCCTGCTGCTCATTTGACGGGTTGCGCGCATGCGATAGGTCTACTTTCTAGACCTATTTCTGTGAATCGAGCTAGTTTGATGAGAATAGATCTAGTTTCTAGATCTATTTCCGCTGGCGGAGTGCTCAGGAGGTCAGTTCGCGGGTTGCACGCCTATAATAGGTCTACTTTCTAGACCTATTTCTGTGAATCGAGCTAGTTTGACGAGAATAGATCTAGTTTCTAGATCTATTTCCGCTGGCGGAGCACTTTTCTGCCCAGTTTGCGGGTTGCCCGCCTATAATAGGTCTACTTTCTAGACCTATTTCTGTGAATCGAGCTAGTTTGACGAGAATAGATCTAGTTTCTAGA
>NZ_JABBYG020000039.1 GCF_012935325.2 Paenibacillus sp. PL91 | reverse complement strand
CAGAACCGATTGCCTGGTATGACAACGACTTTTACGAGGGTGTGCCGGCGGTTACTGTCAATAAGCTTGGTGAAGGTAAAGTGTATTATGTCGGCACTTGGCCGGAGCCATCGTATTTCTATCAGCTGTTCGAAGGCATATTGAAGGAAAAGGACTTGGCGCCCAAGCTCCAGCTGCCGGAAGGTGTCGAGCTGTCGATTCGAACGAAGGGTGAGGAAAGCTTCCTGTTCCTGATCAATTTGACGAACGAGCAACGAGAGGTTACGCTTGATGTTCCCTATCGCAGCTTGTTGACGAGCGAGAGATCGGAGCAGAAGATGACGTTGCCAGCACTGGGAGTAGATATTCTAACTTTATAAAATCAGCGGTTTGCATCTTTGCGAAGGGCTGTCTCAAAAGGCTGAATACCTTGAGGGACAGCTCTTTATCGCTGTTCAACAAAATCGTTGCCAGTCATCGATATTCAGAAGTTACTTTGTATCTTATTTCACTAACGTTGCATTAATGTTCTCTGAATTTTCGATGCCGGATCGTTCAAGCCAAACAGCTGTTGACTTCAACAATTTGGACCATGAAACATGTTGCGGAATGGATCGGTTTTTCACAGAGTTCATATTTTATCCGCAAATTTTGAGAGTCTCAAGGGATCACACCGGATCAATTCCGGAAGCTCGGAAGTAATGAATATACCATTGGAACGTGACTTTTTGGATAAGAGCGCTGACTTGATGGTGTTGGATAATTAACCTTGTCTTTAAGGATCTGTTCTCCCACATCTTTCTACCGCAAAAATAAATAAAAAAAACCGTCAGGGAATTTCAACCTGACGGTTTATCGATTAATTTAACTTAATCTTGTCGTTGTTGCAAAATAAGATCGGCGGTGCGGATCGCGAGGGCAACCGTAGTTAACGTAGGATTTGCCGCAGCTGTGAGAGGATCATTGCCGATTCGACAAGTCCCGGTGTAATGGAACTCTTGTCCCGGACGCAATAGACAGAGGACCGAAGGATTGTCATCATGGTGCCGATCATAACGAAAGAGGGCCTACTTTGAAAGTAGGCCCCTCTTCGATTGAGTGTTGTCGCGCCTTACAACGCTTCAATTACTATATTCTATTAATACATATTTTTCAGTAGAACCACTTTATTGGTTGATCTGTATTAATAATCGATTGAAGCGGGAGATTGAGAGATTCGTTACTTGTTAGTGATTCAATCTTAATCGTTTGCGTGTTAAGATCAGCTTTCTGGATTTGAGCTGTCACAATTATCATCAGTTTCCCATATGGGTTTTTCCAAGGTCTACTTTAGGGGAGGCACTTCAACTCCTCCAGTGGTCTTTATACGTTTTAGCCGCGCAGCCTCGAAAGTAGCTCCAATCGCTGCACCGCAAGCCCACCCGCGTTATAATCCGCATATTCGAACGCCTCTGCGAATCTGACGTTTCCAGCCTCTTCAATTCCGTAATCACGCTCCAGCGTCGGAAGCATTTCGTCCGATACCCGGAAGAACGTCGACCACCCTTCCAATATAAACAGTCGCTTCCCTTCCCAATCATGCGGCACCGGTTTCGTCATCCCCTGCTCGAACGGGGCGAACTCATAGAACTGAGTAGCATGGGAGTGACATGCTAGTAGCTTCTTCTCCAGTACTGGGCCGATATCGATGACGATATCCGCTTTATATGATGAGCGCATGGAGTAATCCGGCATCAGCAGAAACAGCGGAGGCTCATCCAAGCAAGGCGTATCAGGAACAATATTCGGCACTTTGGCTACGAATGCGGAAGAATCGGCCACGACCCGTCCCGCATATCGATTGTCTGTATGCGTGCCCCCTTCCGGATGAAAGGCAATGACGATATCCGACTTCCAGGAACGAATTCTCCGAATGACTGCTTCCCTTAGTTCCAAAGTTGGAAGAAGCAGCCCGTCATGGTTGTCGAGGATCTCATACTCCGCAACGCCTAAGTGCTTAGCTGCTTCCATCGCTTCGGCAGCTCTTCGCTTGGCAAGCGCTTCGCCAGACATCTCATAGTGTCCAGCATCCCCGTTGGTCAAGGAGAGATATTTCACCTGATGACCTCTTTCGGTCAACAATGCCGTCGTGCCACCAGCATAAATTTCGGGCTCATCCGGATGAGCGGCGATGACAATAACTCTAAGGACGCCCTTCACACGATCACCTCTTCCGTCAACTTTTCAATAAACACGCGAACCCGCTCCACTGTCCCTCCCGAGTTGTAGGAAGCGAGCTCGAACGGTTCAGCATACTGAAAGCGGCCCGCCTTCAACTCCCCGTACAATTCCACGAGCGATGGTTTCATCTCTTCCGAAACGTGTAGAAAATCCGTTATGTCTCGCAGCAGCCACTCCCGTCTATCCTCCCAGACCGCGGGCACCTCATCAAGCCTTCCTTTCGTCCAAGGCTGATATTCGAAAAACTGCGACTCATGCGCGCCGCAGCCAAGCAGCTTGCTCTCTAGCGCTTCGTCGATTCCGACGACAATATCCGCGCTGTATTTCTTCTTCATGGAATAGTCCGGCATAAGCAAATAAAGCGGCGATTTGCGTAAGTATCTCGTATCCGGCACGACATTCGGAACAAACGCTACGAACGCGGCGGCATCGCTTACCGCCTTGCCCGTATACCGGTTGTCCGCATGGGTGCAGCCTTCCGGATGGAACGTAATGACGACATCCGTCTCCCACTCCCTAATCCGTTTAATAATGGCATTGCGCAGCTCAAGCGTTGGCAGCAGTGATCCATCCCGGTTGTCGAGAATTTCGTAATCAGCAATTCCTAAGGCAGCTTGCGCTTTCATAGCCTCCTCCGCTCTACGAAGAACAAGCTCCTCTCTCGATAATTGAAAATGCCCTCCGTCTCCGTTAGTAAGTGACAGAAACTTCACCCGATGGCCGCGCCTGGCAAGCAGAGCTGACGTGCCCCCGGCATACTTCTCACCCTCGTCTGGATGCGCGAATATAACAATCACATTTAACGATTCACTCATTCATGATAGCTCCCTTCAGATTCGAACGGTAATCGCTCGGCGTAACGCCCACTTCTTTTTTGAACACGGTGAAAAATGTGCTTCTTGATTGGAACCCAGACTGTGCAGCGATCTCGGCAATCGTCTTATCCGTTTGGACGAGCAAATATTTGACGAGCTGAATGCGCTCATTCAGGATATAACCCGCAACCGTAATTCCGGTCCGCTCTTTGAATAGCGTGCGGGCATAATTGATGGATAGTGATACGTGATTAGCTATTTCATCGATCGTTAACATCGGATTGTTAATGTTAAGCTTCAAATATTGAAGCATTTCCTCCACTCGCTCGTCTCTTCTGTCACCCGCGCGGCGCTCATACAAATTGCCTATAATAACCTCGGTATCTTCCTTCAGCTTATCCATCGCTTCGTCCAGCGTGTTGAATCGGTCCAGCTCCGAGCGGATGCCGTTCATACCGGAGGAATTCATTACTTTTCCGAACGCTTTGTACAAGTGATAGATCAGGAATGTCAGTTGCAGCTTACATTCGTCATAAGACATTTGGCGCAGTCTGTTACCCGATTCGTCCAGCAGACGCTTCGCCTTATCGGTCTGTCCTAGCCGAATGGAGTCAATGAGTCCCGGCGGAATTGCATCGTCCGGTAATTGTATCGAGCTTCTCGCTTCGTCTTCGTAATCCGATTCTTGGTAAATTCGGCCTTTTCCATCGATAAAGCTAAGCGTTGCGAGCTGGAAAACCTTGTCGTAGACAGCTTTCATGTCACAGTCCGGCTGCTGGAACTCACTTAATCCAACGGTCAGATTTAGCTTCAGCCACTTGTGCACACAGTCATTAATTTCTTCGAAGCAGTGAATCAGCTCCTTCCTTTCTTCTTCGGCACTGACTCCGATAATAAAGACGATATGATTGCCTCCAAAATCAATGCTTTCTACCTTCCATGCCTTGTGTGCAACGGTCTCGCAGGCGATATTGACAATCGTGCCCTTAAGCGTTTTGCGGGAGGAGAAATCGTATTTCTCGGATAACGCCATATAGGAATCGATTCTGCATACAGCGATAACGATACTGGTGTAATCCAGAATCGTGCTGGCTTCCTGAAGCCGCTTGCGGGCCGGTCCTTCCAGCTTGCCCTCATTGACCCACTCGCGCAGGTCATCTTCCTTCTGCCTAAGCCGTCCGTCCTGAACCGACTGATTCAACTGCTCAATCCTCTCCGAGAGAATCCCGAAGCCTTGCTGAATCTGATGAACCTCGTTCTTCGGCAGCAGCCTTCTTCTCCAGCCGCTATCCGTGGCCATTTCGACCATGCTGGATATTTGCCTCGCCAACTGGCTGACGGGACGATGATAGCTTCTCGCATTCCAAAACAAGATCGCGATTAATGATAGCAATAACCCTAGAAACGAATACAAAATTTTGTGCTTGAAAGATTCTACATTGCGGAACCAGTCGTCCATTCTTGCCGAGTAATATATCGTCCAGTCTTCAACGCCTGCCAGATCATAGGAGACGATCCACTGGCTGTCTTGGACGCTTGTTCTGAATGTTTCTTTGCGCTGTTTCTTGCCCTGCTCACGCAGCTGATGGAGCAGGCCCGCGTCGGATTGGCCAATAATGGACTCACCATTGCCATTTGCCACATGAATGAATACGCCGCTATCCTTGTTTAGCTGCAGCATTGACTTCTGAATGGCATCGCTGTTCAACCGAATAACCAGGAAGCTCTTCGGACGGTCTTTCTCAAGTCCAAACGGCAGCAAGATGGCAAGACCTTCGTGGCCCTGGAACAGCAGCTTTGTAATGCGGAAATAGTTCGGCGAGTCTCCTTGCACGAGCTCTTCCATGCCATCAATCAGCATTTCATACGCCGGAATCATCCCCGTCTCGTAATCAAATACGCGTCCCAGGTTGGCATTGTACACAACAACGGATTCGATGAAAGGCTCATTAACGAGTCTTTTCTTCAGTAATTGCACCATACCGTTGAGCACGAACGGATCTTCTTCCCGCAATTGTACCCATGTCCTGATTTCCGGCTCTTCGTATAGGCTCAGCGTTACCCGCTTAAGGCGGTCGAACGTAAAGATGAGATTTTCTTTCGTTTGCTCCAGCTTATAACGGTCATTTCGCTCAAGCTCCTGCGAAGCATACTTGGAATACTGGTTCGATAGATAGAAGGAGAAGGGAATAACGGTCATGCTGAACAAAATAACCAATATAAGAAAGACGTGCAAATAAGCCTCAGCTTGGATATATTTACGCATGTGATCCTCCCCTCTCCCTCTGTTCCTCTATGACGTTACTTGTTCAGGAAATCGTCGATTTGTTTTTGCCCTTCTTCCTGAATTTTTTTGAGCGCAGGACCGACCTTCTCGGCAAATTCCTTCCAATACGTATCCAGATCAACCGCGCCGTTGTAGATCGGCAGCAAATACTGATTTTCCAACGCGTAAAATTGGGACAGCTCGTTCTGAACGGCACTTGTATCGAAGTTAAAGCCTGTCAGTACATCGACCGTAAAGTTGTCCGCGTTCATAATAAACCGATTTAGCTCGATAGCGGAGGGCTCTTGGCTGGCGTCGAGGCGGTCGAATTTCGGATTCCAAATCCAGTCGTACGGGAACCATGGGTATTTGTCCGGCGTCAGCATCCTATACTGCTTATCCCCTGCATCTTCCCAGTTTACACCCTTGATTCCATACGCGAGTAGATCATAATTTTCTTGAGAAGCGTTTGCCCAGTCAAGAAATTGGATCGCTTCTTTTTTGTGCTTGCTCGATTTCGGAACGGTCATGAAATTCCACTGCTTGAACGTCGACGAATTTTTACCCGGTGTCGGATCGAATAGTGTATATGATTCAAGCTCCGAACCCGGCAAGTTAGAGAGCAGTTTCTTTGCTAGATCGGCTTTTAAGCCAAAATCCGTCGCTAAGTAAACTGCTGTAGGATGAGTTGTCACCCAGTTATCGGGGTCCTTGATCGCCATCACGTCTGGATTAATAATTTTGTCCTGATAAAGCTTGCGTGCGTTCTCGATCGCACTCCAAATAACCGGGCTAGGGTCGTCCAGCATATTGCGGATGATCGGCGAATTCGGCGACCTATAGAGGATGAAATCAGTCAACATCGGCGTCATCATAACATCTGTTCCTTGCGCTAATCGGAAATGCACCTCGGACATCGGAATTTGTGTTTGCGGCGTAATTGGTGTGATGACGGGGAACTGCTGCTGTACCTTTCTAGCGAACGAGATAATATCATCATATGATTGCATATGCGGCAAATCGAGCTTTTCTCTTAAGTCCTTGCGAATATAATAGGTCGTCGGTTTGTAGAAGGAATTTCCGAGCGGAATCGCGAGCACTTGGCCGTTGATTTTGTTTGCGTCCCACATTTGCTGCGGGCGTGCCGCCAATATATTTTTGCCATATTCGTTTAGCAATTCCTCTAGCGGCTCATAATAACCTGCTGACGCCATGCTGTCTAAATGCATCCAGGGTGCTTCAAACATCAGGTCGACCGGCTCGCCGCTCGTAAGCATAATCTGCGTTTTCTGATGAATGTCCGACCATGAGGAGAAGATGACGTCGAGCTTTACATTGAGGGTACCCTTAATTTTATTCTCGATTTCCGCGATAACCTTATCCATATCGGCAGGACGATCGCCTGGCATGACGATCTTCAGGGTCACGGGATCTGAAAAAGCCTTCTGTCCATTATCTCCGTTACCGGGCTCTTCCCCGGTATTACGAGAGCAAGCCGTAACGAGCAAAGCGATTATGAGAAGTGCAGCACTTAGTTTGAGCCATTGTGTCATATCGTTAACCTCCACTGGGTTTATCCCATCAACTATTAACCCTTCACCGAACCAATCGTTAATCCTTTTACGAAGTACTTCTGAATGTATGGGTACAGGAATACGATCGGACCGATCGTCAAGCAAACAGTTGCGAGCCGTACGCCTTGATTCGGCAATCCTCCTCCGTAAGAGCCGGGACTACCTTGAATGTATGACAAGATATTGAGATTGGAAATGAGCTGCCTAATCATGAGCTGAAGCGGCTGCAGCTTGTAATTGTCGACAAACAGCAATGCAAGCCACCAATCGTTCCAATAGAAAATCGCATAAAACAAACTGATCGTCGCGATCGCTGGCACCGAAATCGGCCATATGATGCGGAAGAAAATTCGATAATCCCCCGCTCCGTCTATGACTGCCGATTCGTAGATTTCGAAGGGCAGCGTACGGAAGAATGAGACTAAGATGAACGTGTAGAATGGATTAATAAGCGATGGCAGGATCATGGACCATATGCTGTCCTTGAGCCCCAACCACATCGAGATCACAATATAGAAGCCGACAAGCCCCGTACCGAACAGAATCGTAAAATAAGTAAAAAACGCCAACTGATTTTTGAACTTGATTTTCGGATGGGCCAGCACGTATGCGAACATCGCGGTAATGAGTACAGCTAGCACAGTACCTACGATCGTCACGAATAACGTCACACCGTAGCTATAATATATTTGATTGCCCGTTAGCAAATACCGGTAAGCAGCGAGAGACCATTTGCTCGGCAGGAGGCTAAAGCCGTGCAGACCGAGTACGCTTTCGGAAGCGAACGAGTTCACAATAACGAGCCAAAATGGAATAAAAGAAAATAACGCGAACGACGTAACCGTCACATATACAGCGGTAATGACTAATTTGTCAGAGGCGCCTATTTGTTTGATGGCATTTAGCATTGTAATTAGTCCTCCTTCCTTTCTAGAAGATGCTTGATTCCTTGTCGATCTTCCTTACGATAAGGTTGAATACGCAGATCGTTACCAGCCCCAGCACGGACTGATAAAGTCCGATAGACGAAGACATGCCGAAATTACCCAGCTGACGTAAAGCGCGGTACGCATACGTATCGATGACGTCCGTCGTCTCATATAGGACGCCATTGTCTCCGACGAGTCCGAAAATCATACCGAAATCGCCGTAAAAGATACGTCCGATTGCGAGCAATGTAAGCACGATAATCGTCGGGCGCAGAAGCGGTAGCGTAATATGCCTAATGCGCTGCAGTCTCGTTGCTCCGTCCATTTGGGCGCTCTCATAATACTCCGGGGAAATGCCTGTAATCGCAGCCAAATAAATAACAGCCTGGTAGCCTGCCGTCTTCCATACGCTAATGATCGTTAATATGGCCGGCCAATAGTGAGGCATACTGTACCAGGATACGGAATCCAAGCCTAGCTCTTTCAACGAACGGTTTATTAAGCCGTCCGAGGTGTTAAGCAGTGAGAACAGCATCATACTTACGACCATCCAAGAAACGAAGAACGGAAGAAACGCCATCGATTGCGCGACTCTCTTGAAGACGACCTGCCTAATCTCATTAAGAAAAATGGCCAGTATAACTGAGATGATTAGACCGAACGAAATGAACAATGCATTAAGAAACAGAGTATTGAACGTAACGCGCAGCCAGTCGCTTCCACCGAAAAAAAACTTGAAATTATCGAGCCCCGTCCAAGGGCTCCCCCAAATCCCGTCAAAGTAATTGTAATTTTTGAACGCGATCACATGACCGAACATCGGTAAATAAAAGAAAATAATAAGCACCAGCAAGCCCGGGACCGCCAACGAATACAAGACGCGATTTCTTACAATTTCTCGAAACACCATTTTGGTTTCACCCCCTTCATAACGTTATGATAACGTCATGTTGGGGTCACAATATAGTCTCCGATTCAATGATTCGGTTCAGATTCCATGGATTTTGGTACAAGTTACCCTCAATGCGTCAATATTTCTTACATAAAACTAACGCATAAAACCTAATTACAGAAATTTGAATAAAAAAAGCATCCCTTCATGGTCCCGCTACGGCGGAACTCATAACTCGGGATGCTTATGGTGTAGTTATAGAAACTTTAAGGAGTGCCGATACAGCTCGCAGCTGCTTGTGCCTCGTTATTACTGCGTTCCGCCAGCTCTTGACAACTTTACTCATAATGGCCGCAATCGCTACCTGCGTACATATCCTTCTCATCTGGATGAGCGCCAATGACGAGAACATGTATCGGTTGCCTAAGCTCCATAGAATAGAGCCTCCTCCTTATCTTACTGATTACACTACATCTGATTCATCGACCTTATCTTCCATTGGAATACCAAGCTCAAGACAGATTCCTTCAATGTGCTGCCTTGACGATTCTATCCACGCAAGTGCCTCGGCTTTCTCGAAAGTCTCTGCGTTCATCTGCTGCCAGGTCCTGACCTCACCTGCCCGAATGCGCTCCGTGTAATCATGTGCAAGTTCAAAATAAGCCGCGAGCTCTTCTCGTGTGAGATCAGGATGTCCCTTCATCCAATCTGGGCTGTAGAGTTCAATGAGATGAGGCCTGCCCGGCACCATGCCTGATCGCGGCGTATCATTCTCGAACGTAAGATTAAGATGAGGACTATATTTATTCAGTTCATGAAGAATGGCTGAGAAATCAATGAGACCGTCTCCGCACTTTCGCGACCCATAATAGGCACCACCATCAGTGAGTTCAACATATGCATCCTTCAGGTGAGTCTGACGCACATAAGGAGCAATACGCTTAGCCGCCATAATCGGATGCTCACCCCGCATCAGAACGTTAGCTGTATCAAAGACGATCCCTACAACATCTTCTCCGACCGCTTCGATGAGCCGAATAATCTCGAAGGTTGTAATTTCCTCATGTGTTTCTAAGTTTAGATGAACACCAAGATCTAGAGCGATAGGCCTGAGCTTCAACATAAAGCGACGTGTAGCCTGTAGCTGATCCTCCCAGGATACATCCGTTCTGAAGCGATCTGTAGTGAATCTACCCCGATATGGCTTCGCGCCAGCGGTAGAAACCCACAGCTCTCTAATGTCAAATTCCGCACAAACCTCCATCATACGCTGGTAACCGAGCAGGGTATCCCCCTCACCGATTGCCCGCACCTCTGGTGTCTCGGGAATAGCATAAGGATTTACTTTCCCTAAGCCCGCCTCTAGATAGAGGCCGAGCTCATCGGCAAGCTGTTTGACTTCCTTGATTAGAGATTTATCCAGCTCTGGACTTACATCGAGTATGGTGCGGAAGAAAACACCTTCCATGCCAAGGCTTTTAGCATATTCCAGAGTACCCAAGGGTCCTCTCAGCTTCGCTTCAGGTATTTTTCTACCGTCGATTCCAATCCGCATCTATATAACCACCTTTCTATTGCTGAATGCTTCCCCTGTATTTAACTAATCCGGAAGATTCCCCGAGGGAACTTCGACATCCACGTCGCTCCGTCACTGCCAACAACTGCTACATCACCCGCACACACATGTCCCAGATCGGGCAGTGAGAAGTTCGGATGAACCTCATAGATATGGTTCTCCATCACTGCTGGCGAATTCATATCAAGCGATTTATCGCGATCCGCATAGAGGAATGGTGACGTACCAGGATCGCTGTAGCTATTGCTCATGGCATGACAAGCTTGAAACCGGAATGGGTCTGTCTTCCGAGTATATGGACAATACGTATCGATCATAGATTCAAGCACGTCACTGATTCCATGGACCGGAGCTCCAGGCTTCATCTGCTCGAGTGCCGCATCCTGCATCGCAATGAGCGCATCCGCTGCAGCTTGAAGTTGTGAGGAGGGCTCTGCGAACATACCGATGCGAAGCACTTGAGAGTAATAACCATCAAGGCACACGGTAGCTCCAATCTGAAGACGTGAATCCGGACCAAGCGGCGTCACCAGCTCGAATAGCTCGAAGTATGTCTCTGCAGGACGTTCGCCGATAGCCAGCCAGCAGCCAGCAGAATCTGCGCCCAGTCTTCGACCGAGAAATTCGAGCTCCGTCATAATGTCCGCCCCAGTCACTCCTTTCATAGAGGCGATACTCATGGCGTGCGCGACAAGCTTGTCCGCGATCTCCGTCGCTTTCTGATGCTTATAGACCTCATAGGACGTCCGTTCCAAACGCTGCTTGCTCACGATAACGTTGCCGTTCACGAGCTCGTAAGGTGCAAGCAGAGATCGAAAATCAGCATTCCGTGCTAATGAGAGATCGAATTCCCCTGATTGTGCGATCACATTACCTGGCGGGATCTTCGAAGCGAGCCATTCTCTTAAGGTCCCAATCAGATCAGTCGACTTAACGACCTGACCATCATCCCCAAACCGCATCAGAAAGGCCCTTGCTCTATTCTTATCATTCGATATCAACACTGGTGCACCGACAGCCGGCACGACGAGAATAGCCTCCGAGTTTTGCGGCATCCAGCTTGTCAAATATCGGATTGTACCCGCGCTATCTCCTACACCATTAGAGTAGGCAACTAATGCAGCAATACCTTGATCAGTAAGACTGGCTTGCAGAATCGCTATCCGTCTGCCAGTCTCATTAATTGGCATGAGCAGTGAACCGTTCATTATAGTCATTACATATCTCTCCTGTTCAACTATTTAAGTGAATCATTGTAGAGCTTCAACATCTTGTCTACACCCTTAGCGTTAATCTCTTTGACGTACTTGTCCCATTCCTCATCAATAGAAACCTTTCCATAAATGAACTGCTCCTGCATTTTTGAAAAATAATCATTGATCCCTGCCTTAAGAAGGTTTTCTTCTTCCCTTTGCTCCGAGTTAAGCTTCGGAACTTTCGTAACGGGTATGAACCAGCCCTTAGCATTTCCTTCTTCCGTAAAGGTCTCGAAATCCTTGCTGCCAAGCACGGTTGCAAACCACTTGAACGGCCATATCATGGCGAAAGATCCGTTCGCCGAACCGATATCCCACATCGCTTTATTGATATTGTCCGAGTTTTTGATTTTATCCGTAAACTCCTTCTGACCATCCTTCTCCACATACGAATCCCCTTCAATCCCCCACGTGAGAAGAGTGTTGCCATCATCGCTGTAGAGGAAGTCGACGAATTTTAGCAGTTGTTCGAAATATGGCTTCTTTGCAGCACTCGCCGGAATAACCGTTCCGTAACCGATTCGATTGCTCGCGAGAGCCTTCTGTCCAGCTGGACCTGCGATAGGCGGAAGCATTGTAATATTAAATTCTGATCCGGTATTTTTCTTGCCTAGTAGGTTAATAGAATCAATATGCTCGCCATTCCAGTAGTAATAGAACATGCTGCTTCCCGTAGAAATTTTCTGAGCAAGCTGATCATAATTGGAAGTTAGAAATTCCGGATCTGCTAGACCTTCCTTGATCAGACGGTTCAAGTAGGTGACATACTTCTTATAGTTCTCGCTTGTATACACATACTCATATTCAGAAGTTTCCTTGTTAAAAATAAAACCATTATAGTTCGGCTCAATCCCCCAGGCCGCACCGAACATAGAGCGCAAATCCTCCGCATTCGTATTAAAGAACGGATAGCTGCTTGGCTCAGCTTCTTTCATTTTCTTAAGAACATTGTATAATTCTTCCGTATTCGTAGGCGCCTTAAGACCGTATTTCTCCAAAAGATCGGCTCGAATTAACGGTGACCGATTATAGCTCGCCGACTCGATCATAAATGGAAGCATATACAGCTTACCGTCCTCTGACTCCCAATTCTCCAATTCCTCATCCAGCTTGAATTCAGCAATTCTATTCTTAAGATTCGGCAGCTTATCTAGGTAATCACTGATCGGAAGCAGTACGCCTGTGTCTCCAAGCTCGAGCACGTTGGACTGTTCGACGTTAGTGACCAGATCAGGAATTTTATCCGAGCTAAGCACAACCTTTACTTTGCTCTGATAATCCGATCCGGGTACAATCTGCAAGTCCAGCTTCACATTCGTTCTATTCAGCAATTCTTTATATACAGGCCAGTCCTTATTAAAGGGTGACCCGCTTTCTTTATACAGCATAGAAATCGTGGTTGGTCCGTTCCCCTCTTGCACTACATTACCGCTGCCCGATTGGTTGCTGCTATCCGAGCATGCCGCAAGCACAATGGTCAGCAGCAAAACAGTTGTTGCCCTCATCCAATGACTTCCTATCCAGATCTTATTCATATCTATATAACCTCCTCAGCATTATCCTTTAATAGCTCCAAGCATAACCCCTTTGGCAAAATGCTTTTGCACAAATGGAGTGATAAAAAATATTGGCAGCGTAGTCGCTATAATAGAAGCTGATTTCAATGAAGCCATCGAAATATGACTTATAGCACTTTGATCCAAACCGCTACTGTCCGCCATATCAGCACCGTTCAGAATGTTTCGGACGATCAACATAATCGGGTACTTATCGGGACTGTTCAAATAAATCAAGGAGTTAAACCAGTTGTTCCAATAAATGACGACCATAAACAAACCCATTGCAGCAAAGATTGCCTTAGATAAAGGAATGACGATATAGAACAAAATTTGAATGGGATTCAAGCCGTCAATAAGTGCTGACTCTTCAATATTGTGCGGGAAGGACTGAAAGAAATTAATCATAATCATCAAGTAATAAGGTAAGATCGCGAATGGCAGCACAATGGCCCATAACGTATCGATTAATCCTAACCCTTTCACTAGCATATAGGTCGGTATTAAGCCTCCATTGAAAAACATGGTCACCATAATGAGCCAGATAAACACTTTTCTACCCTTTATTTGCTTGGACAACGGATACGCACATATGGTCATTAAGCATAGGCTTATGGCGGTCCCCACCGACGTCTGTACAATCGCATTCCAGAAGCCGTACGCAATGCTCGGATGCTGTAAGATAAGTTTGTAGGAATCCAGATTCAAGCCTACCGGAATAATGTGTACCTTCCCGGCCACATTCGAAGCGGAATCACTAAATGATACAGCCAGTAGATGTAGAAACGGAAACAGAATACCACCGATGACCACAGTCATGAATAAAACGTTAATGACCTTAAACACACCATATTCGAATGTTTTTCTATAGTGCATGCATGTACTCCTCTCCTGTCAGATTAGTACAGAGAATAGCGAGTTACCTTCTTGGACAGGTAGTTAGCTATAATGACAATCACAAGTCCGAGCATTCCGCTGAACAAACCGATTGCTGTCGCATAGCTGTAATTGCTGTTGCCAAGTCCCATCCGATATACGAACGTTTCAATAACATCACTAACCTGCGAATTGCTCGGCGTATACATGAGCAACACTTTTTCAAAGGCTACATTCATTAGTTGTCCGAGTGATAAAATGTACATGACCGCGATCGTAGGCATAATTTGCGGTATGGTGACATGAATAATTTGCTTCAACCTTCCTGCACCATCCACTTCTGCTGCTTCATATAGCTGTGGATCGATGGAAGCAATAGCAGCCAGAAATATGATCGAATTCCAGCCAGTATACTGCCAAACCTCCGAAGAAATATACAGCATACGGAACCATCCTGGTTCATTCATGAAGAAGATGGGATCAATGCCAACCATCCCGATGATCTTGTTGATGATTCCAGTAGTTGGAGAAAGCAGCTCTTTCATCATACCGACTACTACAACAATTGAAATAAAATTAGGGAAATAAGAGATCGTCTGAACTACATTTCTCAGCTTCCCCGATCTAATTTCATTAACCAGAAGGGCAAACAAAATTGATACTGGAACGGTAATAATTAGATGATAGATGCTGAGCTGCCAAGTGTTACGAAAAGCTAACCAGAAATTAGGATCGCTAAGAAACATGTTGAAGTATTTAAGTCCAACCCACCCTTCACCATAGATGGACCCGCCGTAAACATATTTGCGAAAAGCAAGTACATTCCCTACAATAGGACCGTAACGAAAGATAGCAAAGTACACGATAGGAATAAACAATAGAATGTAGTAATGAATATTTTTTCTAAAGTATTTCACTATACTTGTCTGCATCAATCCTTTCACCTTTTTTGTCGCCGTGCTTTCGCTTTCCTTCTCATTAGTAAGTAGGTGTTCCAATTCGCTCCCCCCTTTTGTTGTTGTCTGGCTACAACCTGATTTAACAATAATGGAGAGGACTTCGAAACATACACTTTGCTTGTCATGTAATAAAACCTTACCTTTATCAGGTTTTTTCTTAGGACAATACTGATGAATGTATCATTTATAACCTTTTTGCGTTATACTATCTATCATTATATTGACATAGCTACCTGTTCCGACCATAATATTAACTTACTATGAGGTTTTGTTGGAGGGAGAGTTGTGTGTTGCTGAGAAGAGTACTCTCGTTCATAAAAGGCGGCTTCAGAAGCTTGCTTTATCGCTTTTTCTTCTTCTTCCTTGTGGTAGCTTTATTGATTCAATGTATAAACCTGATTACTTATCGAGTTAATCTATGGTATTTCGAAACCGAACTGGAACACAGCTATAATAACTCTCTTACCAATATCGCTACCAATCTGAATAATATATTCACAGGGATATATAACTCCAACTATCTTCTTTCTTTGGATGCCGATGCCATGCAGCTGTTTTCTTCCAACTTCAATGTAGACAGTCTTGATAAATACGCGATGGTGTCCCAGACGGTCCGCTCCCTTAGTCGGATTCGCCAAATGAGTGATTACGTCGATAGTGTGTACATTTTTAAAAAGAATAGTGATCTCATAATCAGCGATAATGGTACCTATTCCACCAAAGATTTTTTTGGACGAAAAAATGTCCTTGAATTATATTCCGAATCCTATTGGAGAAATTATGGGGCGCAGAGCCGGACGTTTCAAATTCTGCCTCCTTCAAGATCCCTTTCTCAGAACGGCGCGTATATACTTCCTATCGTGCAAACGGCCATCGCAGAATATAGATCCAATGATCTATATGTCATCAATCTGAAGGTTGATCGGATTATTGAGTTACTACAAAGCTATAAGCTAACTCCCAATAGTCAGCTATTCATCATTGACGACAATGAGTTGGTTATGGCTTCAACTGAAATGGACGTTCCTCAAGAAGAGTTTTACTATTTCACCAAGCATTTTCAAACTAGGGATATCCCCGTCCTAAGAACAACAGTGGGTCAGCAAGACATGCTTGCCATTCAAATAAGCACTCATTTTATCTTCAAAAACTTAAACATGATAGCCCTAGTCCCTTATTCAGACATTCACGAGAGCATGAAGCAAATCAAATATTGGGGAATATTATTTTCCTTAATAGCCTTCGTACTTTCTATCTTTCTGTCCTTCTTGTTCAGTAAGAAGCTGTATGCTCCACTACATTCTCTCATTGTCAAAATTTCACCATCTCCTCAACCGGCAACTGATGAATACAAATGGCTAGACCTCGAGATACACAGAATAATGGAAAATATGCACACGCTGAGCGATAGTTTGACAACAATATCTCCTATCGCCTTTGAACAATGGATTCTCCAATTACTTCGATTCAACCGAATTCCTAATGAGCGAGACATGAACGTTTTCTTCGAGAAATGTGGGATCACGTTCACGCACAACGGCTTCGCAGCAGCACTCATTAGAATCAAATTCACGAAAGACTTTCATATGGATTACACCACTTCGGAACAGAATATTATACACAGCAAAATTGCGAATCTATTGAAATCCACGATTCCAACAGAGGATCAGAGCTATATGGTGGAGATCGAATCCAATGTTTTCTGTCTCATTGTCAATCTTCCGCAAGATGCAGAGCTTCAAGGGTTTACAACATACTTCGATCACTTGTTCAATCTTCTCCGTCATAACGGAAACTTGTACGATTTATTCGTAGGTGTGGGGAATATCCATGAGGGGTTTGACGGACTCCAGCAGTCGTACCTAGATGCTATGAAAGCTTTATGGCGTCTGTCGCCTTTCGATAACAAGCGGATTCACTACTATCAGAAGGAAGACGAGGAATCGGTCACGATTCTGCTCAACCATAATGATGACAGAAAAATTTTCAATCTATTAGCTTCTGTTAAAAGAGAAGAACTGCTCGAAATGCTCAAAATGGTTATTCATAGCCACGTTGCTGTAGGGCTCAATGACTTCTCCATTAAAGAGCTGCATATGCATCTGTTTGTGATTGGATCACAAGTATTGAAGCATAAGGACAAGACCTTGCCTGAGGCTACTTATCGAGAGTATATTCGTATCATTCTGTCTGAGCATTCCATATCAGTGGACAGCATGACCGAATTCATTCTAGGCTATTTCAATAAAATCATGGACACGATCGAACTCCAAGAAGATAAGCTAGAGTCTCTTACATTTAAACCTTTTATTGACGCCAATTATCAAGAGGATCTTCATCTGGAGTTTTTGGCTGACAAATTCCATACTTCAGCGAATTATATGTCCCGCCTGCTGAAGAATGAGCTCGGCAAGCCATTTCATCAATACCTTCAAGAGGTACGCATACAGAAAGCGAAGGAGCTGCTAGCGGGTTCCAACATGACTATCCAACATATTTGGGCATCTGTCGGTTTCAATAATCGGAATTCCTTCATTCGCACCTTCAAAAAAATAGAGGGAATCGCTCCTTCTGTATATCGTCTGCAATACACTTCGAACGAGGTGTCCGAATCTAGTGGAGTTACACTGCAATAAGTCCCAATGTTATAAAGCCGAAGCGCTTCAAGCAAAGCTTGAAGCGCGGTCGTTGTCGGTATAGAAGTCAGCGCAGTTATGGTATCGCTTAGCGATCGATCCGTCTCTTCTACCAGCCAGTCTCCTGATGTAGCATCCAGAACGTTCCACATTATTCCTCCTCATGCCATTGTAAACTCCCATAATTCAACAGGCTCTTGACTTATACCTCTAATTGAAATTTTCTTTCAACAGTTGCCACTTCATAATCTGATTCTCTTGACTTTTACGAGAGAAATAAAAAAGCCCCATTCACCAGGGGCGGAGGTTTCGGATATAATTGGGATTACATTTTAACAGGCAGAGAAATATGGATCATTTCCATTTTGGCGTTGTTATCCTTTAGGATTTCTCTTCCGTCACGAATGCGTGCTTCCAGTTCCAACATAAGCAAATCCTTTGCATTTTCCCGGACCTCTTCTAGTGTTTCGCCACGTGTACCGAGTCGTAGTGCAGGAATATAGGCAATGAAGTCGTTTTCCACGTCGTCTCCCTCGATCATCACTTGGAACTGCAATTCATCATTTTCATTTTGATTTATCATGAATATAACCTCCTTGTTTTCTTATAAATAGTAGGTTCCGGACTAAACGGGCACCTAGTTGGAGAATCGAAGCGATGCCGGCAAATAATATGCCTTACCGCTTCCATCCCCCTCAAGGTGTCCGTTGCTCATCCTGCTGCTTTCTGCAGATGATTAATGAGATTCTTTTCTTTTTTGAATTCGTACAACAGAGAGAGAGTCTTAGAGACGTAGATCGCCAGTAAATACATTTAGAACATAAAGTCGATCATCGGAGATTTGCTTTTTGTTCTCAAGCACCGTCTGACCTTGAAGCTATTCGCGTTGAAATTCCGCCACTTCGATCATATCGTGATAGAGATGGGTTCCGTAGTCGTATGCATACCAGGAGAATAATCCCGGCTCTTTGCATCTTTCGAGTGCAACACGATTATTAATTTCGAAGTCAGAAAGAAACTTCGAATATACGATTACTAAATGAGCGATGTTCTGCATTTTCCCAAGCAACGTGGGAAACTTTGCTGAGATACTGCAGATACTCGTCGGTTTGCGGCCAGTCGAACAATTGTCTCTTTGACTTGTCGTTTGGATATCCATCGACGCACATATGAACCATCTTGATCTTTTCCTTTGGAATGTGATAGCCGTGAATGTCTACCAGTATGGTTGCCACGCTATCTGCTCCTCTGGATATGTTCACATGCACCTCATCATATTCGTGAAGCGGGAGAATATCAGAAGGCAGTACCGGCAGACAAAATCTTCTGCACTTCGTTTTTTTTCCAATCCATCACGTTAACCGATATGGCTGCTTCCCCTCCTTCCATGAAGGAAAATAGGAATTCACTATTATCGTTTGTCTGCTGCCGGTTAAGCACGAATGCCCCGTCAGGCGATAATAATAGGCCACCTTCTCCGTTAAAAGGTTGAATGATATATTCACCTTGTCGTAACTGAGTCAGATTTGAAGACGCAAATAAATAACTTCTTATTTTGGGCATAAAAAAAGCCATGAAAACACAAAAAGACACCAAAGGTGTCATGCGTCTCCATAGCTAAAAAAGCACTAATATATACCGGGTTTTCCGGCTTGCACCTTCTTTGTCGAAATTCAGCGACAAAGATAATTGGATTACAATGTAATAAGACAATATTAATATAACTCTTTTGCTTCGTCAATTAAAAAAGAGTGGAAATCTAAGCCTATGTTATTAAGTGAAAATTAAATAAAATACTTCAAAATTAAAGGCAGGTACATATTATACATGTGTATAATATGTACCTGCCCTTGTTTATGCGCGAATGGTTCGAATGGTTAATCAAGGTGGCCCAGTCTCTAGGTAGCTTCCCCATAGGTATACCACGGAGAGGATGGTAATATCGATGAAATGCTTGAAGAGCTTCTTTAGGTGATTGGCCACGTTTTTTAAGTTCTGCATGTCGGTAGAAAATAAAGTATTAGACTGGGTGTCTTTATTCCACGCGGATTCTCGATTGTAATAACTTCAGACTTCATAAAATAAGTTTTAGACTGACCTCAGAAATTGAAACAGCGACAGCCAAGGACGAGAAAATAAAGTCCTAGACTGTCGCTGTTTCATTGAACTAACGTTACCCGTTAGCTTAATGGTCAGTGGCGCAAATCTTATTATTGAATGCCTGCAACTCCAAAGGTACTATTAATTACTTTTTTATAGCTATCCCACTTAAAATAAAAGGGCCCGATATTAATTTTTTTCATTTCAGGCTCAAGGTAAAAGTCCTTCCAAGTAACAACATTATTCTCTTTATCAATTTTTACGGAAATAAATCCACATCCTTCATCACCACACCACGAGCATACCATGAGGGGATACCTGTACCACATTGTTTCATGTGGTTTTCTAAGTAAAAAATATTCAATCACTTCTCTTTGCCATTCATTACTCATCCAGCCTAGAGAAGGAACCATATTGTACTTTATCAGCATTTTATATAGTGATTTTCCATCTATGATCAGATCAGCAAATTTTGTGTTTTTCTGACCCTCCTCAATTGATTCAAAATCAGAGCGACTTGCAGGTTTTGTTTCTAAGATATTCATCCTCTTCATTTTTACTATTACCGTCCAATCTCCATATATGAAAAACTAGTCCTTTGTTCGGTTCAACTATCGTTCTTCGTTAGTTCAATCGTGTTTTTAGGGACTGACTTTGAATCGGTATACTTAGTTCTTTTCTTTGAGCATCACGAATTTTTTCTAATTAACTTCTTATATCTATTCGATTCCTCCTCCAATGGCGGGGCAGCATACTACGATTGGATAATCCGCTCCGCCTCCAAAGCATCCCAGTTCGGCGTAGGCACATCCGACCTGGTCCTCAACTCGGCGAATGTGTAATTCAACGCATTAAGCTCCACATCCGTCCCATCAATCAACCGACTAATCGGGAGCAAGAAGAAAAGCTTTAGGGCCCAGCGAACTAAGCGTGGATACCTGATAATCCAAGATGCTTGACCCACCGGGGTCAGCGGGTAACCCAATGAATCCAGTACGTGAAAGCCCTCCCCCATCGCCGCCACCAACTGACGCAATCTCTTGTCGTCACGAACAACCTGTTTCATTTGGAAGCCATGGAACAGAATGACCATGTTCATGGGCACGACTAACACCATGTGATTTTTTAGCCAGGCATCGATCTGATCATGATAGTTGAGCTTGTACTTGGTTCGTTTGAATGCTTGCTCCAGCAGGGAGCGGAACGGAATGGGGCTGTTCCCCCGATGACCATCTGCCCGTGGCCGCCACGGATGCAAATGACTCGTCCGTCGGTACGTGTACCTGCGGTAGCTTGGAATCCAAAAGCGACCTGTTTGGGCGACTGTCCATGTTTACTCAAATAGTCCTGCATGGCGTAGGTATCCATATTATTGCCTACCATTACAATATGACGGCTAACGTTTTCTGCGAGGATCGGTAGCACAGCCCCGAAGTCTGAATATTTCATCATGACGAAGATCAAGTCATACGCGTCACCTGACTCGAGTCTACGAATTACACGAACCCGATCGACAGTTGTCTTGCGCTGAAGGTAATGCCGAATGACCAGTCCCTCCTTTTCCAGTTCCTCCGCTCGCTTTCCTCTTGCCAACACAGTCACGTCATGACCACCCTTTACCAGAACATGTGCCAGATAGCTTCCCTGCACACCTGCACCGTACACAAGTATGTTCAATATAGTCCCCTCCCCATGCAATTAACAGATGTTGAATATATAACACCTGTGTACTACAATCAAGGTATCATTGGAACTAAAGCAAGCGCAATGGCTAATCGTAACTGCTTTTGTTGAGAAATGAACAACGAAAGCTGGATATGTTCAAGAAAGAGGGAAAAAACATGGATCGACGCATCGAGCGATCAAGACAAATGATTATGCAAGCGTTCATCGAGTTGTTGGAGGAGCAGGATTTTGAGAAGATCACCATTCAAGGGATTGCGGATCGGGCCAATGTCAACCGCGGAACAATCTATTTGCATTTCACAGACAAATATGACCTGCTGGAACAGAGCGTGGAAACGTATCTGATGATGCTTGTTGACAGCTGTTTACAGGAGGAAGGAGTAGCCACTGAACTATCCCGGGAGCTGCTGATTCGTGCGTTCACGTATCTGAAGGAGCATGCATCGATCTACCGCGTGTTGATGACCAACAAAGGCATTCCAACTTTCAGACATCGTATGACACAGTTCATTAAGGGAAATATTACCGTGGTGGTGAACTACATGAATCTGGAAACGGGTATCCATCGAGATGTGATGGCGCAATTCTTATCCATTTCCGTTACGGGTTTGATTGAGTGGTGGATCGTCGAATCCATGCCGTATACGCCAGAAGAGATGGTCGAACAGATGACTAAGATACTGGAAGCACGGCTGCAGCTATGGTGAACTTAATTACTAATCCAAGTATAACATCGTCGTTGCAACTAACTGCCCGTTAGCTTAACCATTACTTATCCAGAGTTTTCGCAAATTCCCTCAGTTGTTCTGGGTCATTTGTGTGATAAACCATTTTTTCAGTATCAAAAATAAGGATAACTTGGCGTTTCTCTTCTAGCCCTAATATCTTTAACCACTTCAACTTATCGTCCTCTGTATGAATGGTTGCTTGTTGAATATATTTATGAAGAGTTGGTTCAGAATTATGTACTTTATTTACTTCAAAATCCCAGTCAGGTGAATCCGAGAAAATCTGCATATGGAGTTTATTTTCTTCTTTTGAAACTAACTTTTCAAGAACATCAGTTTTGTTTGGGACGCAACCTGTTAAAAATAAGGCAACGACCAGTAAGCACAACCCAAGCTTAAGCTTCTGCATAATTGATGCCACCTTTCCAATTTCAAAACTACAATTTTCTCACGAACTTAACAGAGGCTGCCATTTCAAACGGCAGCCTTGTCTTAATGTTTATTGAGCTATAGTTTCCCGTTAGTTGAATGATTTTTTCTTGTTTGAGATTATTATTTGCTATTTAGACAAAACTCCAGTCAGCAACCAATCG
>NZ_JABBYG020000038.1 GCF_012935325.2 Paenibacillus sp. PL91 | reverse complement strand
CTATAATAAACGATATGGGTTGCCTCTATAGGAGTGTTTCAGACGATACTTCGGATGCATAACGGACTGCCACTTAGCCGCGGCAGTCCGTTCGTTCTTGTTCATATTAGCATGAAATACTCCAATCTAACTCCGGATCGTCTCGCCCCTCAGTTTCACGCGATTTGATATGTTACAATGATTATGCACATGGGTTTGTATCGCAGAGGTTTATCTAAACGAGTGGGTGAATTCCTTCGAAATATAATGATCCGCACATGTTTATATGCAATCAATGTATTCATATGGGACAAGGAATAGCTTATTAAAAAACAGGAGCAGCTGCCACGGCAAACTGCTCCTTGTTTCGTTCAACTATCGTACCCATTAGCTGAAGTCACACATTGAAACTTCAAAAGGGATGGAATCATCGCGACAGGTCATAAATACATATATACAATGAACGGGAAAGGTTGATGCGCTTATGTATTATTCTCATCCGTTGACTTCACCCGCTATGACGGCTGCTCCCTTATCTCACTATAACCGTTTGATTACGGTTACGGGGGAAGGAAAGGTTTCAACGGCTCCGAAAAGAGCCATTATTGTTCTAGGCGTAATAACGGAAAGCCCGAGTCTCGCCACCGCCCAAAGTGAAAATGCCTCTGCCGTAACAAATGTAATTAACGCCCTGTTAAGCTTAAACATTCCGAGAGAACAAATTCAGACGGTCACTTACAGAATCGAAATACAGTACAACTATGAGGATGGAACTCAAATTTTAAGAGGCTACCGGGTGACGCATCTGCTTCAGATCACGATAGATAGAGTTGAGCAGACGGGACTTGTTGTCGATACGGCTGTTAATAGCGGAGCCAACTTCGTCTCAAGCATACGATTCACAGTACCAAATCTCGAAATATACTATAACCAAGCTCTGTCGACTGCCATTCAAAATGCCGAAAGCAAAGCCAACACCATTGCAAGTACGTTAGGCGTAACGTTGATTAGAACTCCTGTTAAAATAACAGAGGAAACACAGGTTATTGAACCGCCGATACCATTTCAAGCCTCGTTACTCACAGAAGGTGCAGCCGTTCCGACTCCAATCCAACCGGGGGAACTGGAAATCCGTGCCGTACTAAGAGTTCAGTATACATATTTTTGATCGTCGTTCCCATCGCCTGCATATCGGCCACTCCTCACACCTCTCCTTACCTTCTGTTTCTTACAATAAAGGCTTTGTTAAGGGAGGTATATTCAACTAACGTTCCCCGTTAGCATAATGACATACCTGTCTAAAACTTTTTCTTTGGTTCATGAACTATTCATTACCTGACTTTAAGAACTTGATATAGCTTTGCTTTGGATACACCCGTCTGATCAGTTATTTCTTTTATGGTATATTTCCGACTGTCATACAAAATTAACGCCATTTCAATTTTGCTCTTATCCAATGGCGGTCTTCCTCCTTTTCTACCTCGAGCCCGAGCGGCTTGTAAGCCGGCCTGGGTTCTCTCTCGAATCGTCTCTGCCTCCATTTCAGCCAAGCCAGCCATAATAGCAAAAAAAAGCTTGCCTGCCGGCTTACTGGTATCTACTCCAAGAGTGATGATATGTAGACTGATTCCTCTTTCCTTAAGATCATGCGAAAGCTCGATTAACTGTTTAGTCGTCCGACCAAGGCGATCCAATTTCCAAATGACTAATGTATCCCCAGAACGCAAGTACTCCAAGCAACGAGCTAACTCCGGTCTGTCACTTTTCTTCCCGGATACCTTTTCCTCGAAAATACGTTCACATCCGGATGCCTTTAATGAATCGATTTGTAAATCCATGGACTGATCGGCAGTCGAAACACGAGCATAACCAATTTTGGCCAATTTAAAATCCCCTTCTGTCTATTAAACCTTCTAATTATATATTTAATACACCTTGAATAATAGACGGTTTAATAGACTTATACAATGGTCATTTTGGGGCATTTTAAGCTGATGTTTACAAAGTCTAAAAAACGATCGTTATTTAAACAATAGAAACCTTATGCATCAAGATAAACTTGCATTTCGTTAAATCATGACAGCATGTAAAAGAAACCCAACATCATTCATAAAATGATGCTGGGTTTCTATATAAAATTTAGATGATACAATAATGTGCGCCGCGGCAGACTTTTGCTTATGATACGGTTCACAATGTCTGTGGTTCAATTTAAGTGTACCTGATCAGGTGCCAAAACCCAAAAGAACCTTCCCTTGTGCTTTCTACAATAGGAGCCCATCTCTCTTTTCCTACGTGATACTGTATAGCTGAAAGGGATCTTTGCTTATACATATTCCATTGCCTCAATTTCAGCTTGTACAATATTTGAACCCGAAAGCAATCCTTCTAATGTTGGTTTACTAATAAAATTCAAACCAAGGCTCTCGTTTAGTTCAAGAGATACCATAAATGATTGTTTTCTGTCAGAAATATCAAGATGAGCCAATTTTGAATTTCTAATAAAGCCAAAGTAGTATTTATACCATTTCATTACTCGCGCTCTCACATAACCTTGGTAACGACTCTCAATTGAGTAAATTGTTTTCCACGATTCAATTTCATCATTTTTATTGTCAGGAATGTTAAAAATCAGTTCCCAATCTATTTTTTCAATATCAGGATTGTCATGTTTAACATTCACAGCTAATGAAATGCCTTTATGATTATCGTCATATGGAAAAAAAAGTTTTCCAGTCGAAACTGCAATAGTATCCTTATCACCTTTTGCCTCGAATGAGTTGCATTCCTTACAGCATAAAACCAGATTATAAAAATTTATTGAAGAAAACGGGTACAATGATTTCGGCAAGTAATGATCGTATTGATCTCGAGTTTCATCCTGAGATTTTTTCAATTCTCCTATTCCACAAATTGGACAAAGAGTAATATCTACATTTATATCACAAAACTGATTAAAATGATCTCTCAGCTTTGTATTGGCGTTTTCTTGAAATGGGGCACCATCAAGTACTTGGTTATATAAATCAAGAAACAATTCTTTTAGAGTCACATCAATTCCTGTTGACTTGCCGATAAAAGCTTGTGGTCTATATTCTCCGCGACAAATCTTTTCAATTTGATTACTTTCAATGACTCTTTGACAAAATAATTGGCGATCAGTTGCTTCCAAACTAGAGACATGATCATATATTGTCTTAAATCTATTCTTAAGTATTTTCTGATGACGATTTACAATTGGAAGAAATTCAGGTTCAAACAATTCATCTTTAAACCCATTTGTTTCAGTTTCAATTTTTAGAAAAAAAGAAATAACATACTCATGAAGTTTAGAGTGAACTGTGTCAATATATTTATATGCCCTTATCATTTCTTGAGCTCACTTTCTTTTGAAATAAGGTCTTTGAATAATAAGACTTTTTCAACAGATTCCCCCAGAACTCTGGATGTTTCTTTTGCTGCCTGAATATTCTCTAAAGTCTCTAAAGGCATTTCACGTATTTCATCGATCTTTTGTTTTGAATACTCAGATATAGTATCCTCCTTGCCAAAAACAGCAGCTGAAAGAATATTGATAGATGTACCGAAGGTGTTTATATCTGGTGACTTCGGATGACATAAGGTTCCATCAGGATTTCTCTGGAAAACGAAGACATTCTCTTTTTTGCAGTCTGAAACGATATATGGTGAATGTGTGGTAATTATTATTTCTTGATCACGTTCTTTGTCTATTGATTTATTTATAATACTGACAAACTTAGAACGCCAATCAGGGTTGAAATGAGTATCGGGTTCATCGAAAAGGAACATAGAGCCTGTTGTGTCCATTAGCAGTAGACTGCCAAAAACCTGGAATAATTGATGCTCTCCATCTGAGAGCTTTCGATAATGTAAACGCGAATTATTCTGTTTACAAAAAGTAATGCTTGATATTCTAAAAATTAGATTTCCAGCTTCATGCTTCGGTAATTCATCAGAAAGATTTTCATATGATTCTGCTTTAGCAGTAGCAACAGCTTTTCTTGTGTCTTGACTTATTAGTTCAGTATTAAGCAATTGAAAAAAGTAAAATACTCTAAACAGATCATATGCTGTTTTAAAATAGTGACGGAATGCTTCTTTTGTCGATTTATTAACCCAATATACAAGCTCAATTTCAAGAAGTGCATCATTTCTTGTTTCTCTTGTAGATTCATTTATGAAAGTAGCGCATTTTTTTAGATTGTCTAATGCGATATTAAGCTCTGAATGTAAATAATCATTTTCATGTAAACTTTTTTTCAGCTTTATATTTATTACAAAAGATTGCAAATTTTTGATGCATAGTTCCTTTTTTAAAATGCTTAAATCTATACCTCCAAAGTCAGTAGCTTTTTGGCCTTTTGTAAATGAAGTCATGTCATAGTCATCTGCATCAAACAAAAAATTGCTGACAACTATAAATTTGTTAGAGTCATAGTTTAAGAAGAACATACGATTCATGTCTAAAGAATCGATTCCTGTTTTAGCTTTTAGATCATCGAAGTAGTTAAAGTCCATTTTTATAAATGGATTACTCAATAACTCATTCATCCCAGATGAATATGCAATAATACGCGCAGGTAAAAGCCCATGAATGCGATCATTGTTATTGTTAGTGTTTTTTAAAGTAAAACCTTTATCATTGACCAGAGCTGATATTTCAGGAAATTGATTCACTTGTTTCGAAATCCTGATAATGGGATCAATCTTTGATTTATCTAAATTTGATTTTAACTCATCCCATGAAATGCGAGCAGACATTACATATATTCTTGGTAATTCGTATTCAATTTCAAACCCAAAACCAGTTTTGAATGTCCTCAGCTTATCTTTTGATGCTTTATGATAGTTCTCTAAATAATAAAATATTTCTGCTATTACCTCCAATACATTGGATTTACCTGAACCATTAAGTCCAACAAAACAAATTGGGGTAATACCCGTTATATTTTTTGATTGTTCATTATTAAATAATACCTCATACCCAGCAGGTAAGCCCCTGAATTGAGTAATTATTTTTATACGTTTAATTTTCATAATTACTCCTGAATGCTATCTGTTTCTCACTGTATTGTATGTTATCCTGAGATGTAAGAATATCAAATACTTGTTGAAAATTTATCTGGTCCGATTCTAGCAACATTATGATTCGATTCTGGATGTCATTTCTTGAAGGTGCTTTTTTATCTGTTAACGTTTCAATTTCTTTCCAGAGTTCATCAAAGCTGAATATCTTTCCAGAGTATTTTTTTATTAACACTACTAAATCTTTATCAGTAAATTCTGGTTTGGTTTTTAACTCCATGTTCATCCTCCCTGTCATTTCAACTACTTCTCCTACTTCTACTTCAGTTTCGTAAACCACCGGAACCTTACTTAAATCCAATTCTCCCTTAAAAGCTCGTTGACTTAGAGAACCATAAAGGTTTTCTAGTTCGGTGAGACTCAGAGTATACCTTGCTTTCAAATCCCCCACCTTTTCAACAATAGCGGTAAATTGATTTTGAAGTGGTAGGGGGGGAAGCAATACCAAAGTATCCTTTACATTTTTTGAGCTAATTGTATTTAATCCTGAAGTGGTCTTTCCCGCTTTAAACATCTGCTTTCTTCCACTTGAGGAATTAATATAGTTACTTATAAAAACAGGTAAAACATAATTAGTATCAACTCTAACTCGAATAAGATGATTCTGATGTAAACAATTATTAATTGAACCGTCCCAAACAGCTGAACGGCCAATCTCCTTTGGGTTTCCATGTCCTTCAACGACAAGGATATCACCTTTTTTTAGACAAACCCTTTTTGCCTCTGCTTCCGTTACTTTTATTGTTTTTACTTCTCGAAGATCAAGCAAATCCCTATAAACATTAGCTACACGTAAATAGGGTAATTCAATTGGATTTATAGCACGTTTGGTTGTAACTTGCAAACCACCTTGAATATCTGAAATATTTCCTAACTTAGTATTCTCCCAACCCTTCTCATTCCTTACAAGGTCCCCAAACATCTCCAGAAAAGTACTCTTTATGAGTTCATCCAACGCCTTGATGCTCTCTTTACGTTTGGCTATAAGCACTTCCGCCCGAGTAAGAATGGTAGCAATGCGGATTTGATCGGACAAATCGAATTGAGGAATTTTAATACTGTCTAACGCAGCACGATTTATATGTGGAATTGTTGCACCCGTAGCTGTTGATCTTAAATAGTTAAATTTTGATTGAAGCAGCTTCCCAATGAATGTTTCAGAATACTTCTTTGTATTTTTAATACGCAATCTCGATATTGTGCTACCGATATATCCTTTCTTCCCGTAACCTATAGTACCTGCGTTTGCTCCATCCCAAGCAATAAGAATATCTTTTTCGTAGGCTTCAACACCATTATTGTCATCTGTTAAGACAATAACATTGTCATTTCTAAGGTCATTAATTCCTATTATTCTCTTAGAATTTAAGCTGGGATGTTCTACAGGGTTGTGTTTCTTACCTTTAGAAACTTCAACAATATCACCAAGGAGTTCATATTTCATCCCAACATCTCCTCAAGTTCAGACAACTCCTTATTAATTTCATTCTCCATATCCTTAAGCTTGGCAAGAATCACTGCCGGTTTTTCATACACATCCTCTTCAAATACATCTTCTTTGTACTTACTAATAGAAAGATCATATTTCTCTTTAACAATCTCTTCTTTGGAAACAAAGAAAAACTTCTCTTTCCGGTCACTTTCTTTCCGCTGATCCCGTTCCTTATATTGCATTAAGATATCTTGTAGGTCGCCATACCCCTCAAGTTTTGTCCGCTTGTCGTCAAGGCTGTAACCATCGCTTCGCATATCGTAAAACCAGACATTCTCGGTCACACTTCCTTTAGTGAAAATCAAAATGGCAGTACTTACTCCTGCGTAGGGCTTAAATACTCCGCTAGGCATGGTGATAACTGCTTTAAGTTCACATTCTTCAACAAGTATTTTTCTCGCTTCTACAAAGGCATTACCACTGCTAAACAAAACACCCTGCGGAACAATCACGCCCGCTGTTCCACCCATTTTAAGTAGATTATAAATATTTTCTACAAATAAGAGTTCCGTTTTGGTGGTTCCTAATTTGAGTGATTCGTTGATATCTCCTTTATCAATACTACCGGTAAATGGCGGATTGGCCATAATAATCTGATATTGGCTATACTCGGTAAAGCCTTTACTCAAAGTATCTTTATAATCAATGTGAGGGGTGTCCACACCATGCATCATCAAGTTCATTAGCCCCAACCGCACCATGGTGACATCTATATCATAGCCATATAAGCAGTCATTCAGAATATCACTCACTTCTTTTGTCAAGAGTCCGCTCACAGAATTGCGAATAAATCCATCTTCGTCAGGCAGAAGATTCTTCTTATTCTTATCAAGTTGGGTCACCATATACTGATAAGCCCCCAGAAGAAAACCACCAGTTCCACAGGCAGGGTCGGCAATCCGGTTCCCCAGTTGTGGATCAACCATTTCGACAATTAACTTAATGATATGTCGAGGTGTTCTGAACTGTCCGTTCTTACCAGCTGAGGCAATTTCGGAAAGGAGCATCTCATAAACATCCCCTTGGATATCCTGAAAAGCTTGGCCACCCTCGTTAGCATCTTTCTCAATCTCTGCAAATATTTCTTCAATGGTTGACATTGCTTCTACTAGCAAAGCTGGCTTAGGGATAATAAAGACCGCATTCTTCATGTGATGTGTGAATGGTGATTCATCACCATTCAACATTTTCAAAAAAGGGAATACCTTCAACTGTACATGATCAAGCATTTCTTCAGCCGACATTCGTTTGAAGTGGCTCCAGCGAAGAGTCTGCTTATCCATCTTCTGTTTAGTACCGGGGAGCGTAAATTCTCCAGCAAATTTGGAGATATACTCTTCACCCGTAAATTCGGCATCAGAAATCCGTTTCAGATCAAGATCATCCAGTCGTTTCATAAAAAGCAGATAAGTAATTTGTTCAATGGCTGTAAGAGGATTGGATATACCGCCGCTCCAAAATTTATTCCACAGTTGCTCAATTTTAATTTTAAGTACTGAGTTATTTTGTAACATTTTATGCTGCCACCTTTTTTGTAAATTCTATAATCTCGTTGATTTCCGCCGCGGTAAATAAGCCACGGATTCCTTGTGGGTGCAATACAGTAAAGGGCGACTCAATTAAATCCCGTTTCTGCACGGTCTCTTTCTCTAAGATAAATTCTTTAAGTAGATTTAAGAAATCTAGTTGTCGGGAGCTTAGATTCGTATGGTTATAGATGAATTGTTCGAATGCCCTGGTGACTGTTTCAGGAAAGCTTTCTAATGGTTCAAGCCCCATAATATGTCTTATGAACTGAATGAACTTTGCCTTACGGTTTTTATAAACATTCTTAAGTAAATCTTCGGTGATATGCGGATGCTCATCATGCAATAGTGTGGCAAGCTCCTGAGCCTCCTCCTCAGAAATCACAATTCCTTCTTTGATCTTCTGAAGAATGGGGTTACTCTCAGTAAGCTCCATAATGAACTTCTCCACCATTTCACGGTACTTAGAGACACTGACTGCTGAATGTTCGGGACCGAATTCCACCATTTCTTTTGTTTTTAGAGAATCGATAAAATCATACTGAGAAAGTCCAAGAGGTTTAGTATCATTATCACGATATTTCATAAGAGCAGATAGCCTTACAGCAATTTCATCGAATGTTTCGTCTGTTGCCTTTGCCCAGTAATGATTTGTTTGAGCTAGCTTAATAATGGCCTCTTCCCTGGCAACAATATTAACCGATAGCGGAAGTTCGCCAATCAATTCGACGATGTTATCCTTTAATGTCTCGAATTTCTCTTGTTCATTAGCCAACTTCGCTAACGATGCTTCAAGTAGGTCTTTCTGGAATCGCATAGCCTTGAAATCCGTTTGTGAAACTGTTCTAAATAGTGGTTTTATTGTTGCACGTAAGAATTCAATCTTGTCATGCGTTAATTTTGTCCAAAAATTATTGTCTTCTATCTTGTATAAGTCTGTGGCTGACTCCTGAATAACCACCGAGTTTCTCGGGAGTTCCTGAATTTGTTGTCGAAGCTTATTAATCTCTTTCTCAGCAATGTCATAGTTGTGCAAATCGAGTGCTTTTTCAATCTTATCTAGCCTGATACCGACAAAACGTACAGGGAGTGGAATTTGAACTGTCGTTTCTTTGCCTTTAGGATTGAGCTTGAAATATTCAAAGTTGTCCCAGCAATCCAGTATAAGGAACCGGTCTTTTTCGGTACACCAGGGCTTTATTTTATGTGATTCTAATAGTCGAGTGCCCCGACCAATCATCTGCCAGAACTTGGTGTAAGAATAAACTGGCTTTGCGAAAACAAGGTTAACCAGTTCTCTAATATCAATTCCTGTATCAAGCATATCCACACTAAGAGCAATGCGAGGCATATCGTTATTGGTGAACTGATCCAGAAGACCGCCCTTTCCATAAACACGTGGATCATCCGAGACAAGCACCTTAGCTAATTCCCCTGCGTATTCCGGGTAAAGCGAGTCAAATATTTGCTCGATCCGCCGGGCATGAGACTTGGAAGAACAGAAGAATATCGTTTTCCCAGGCAATACACCGTTTGTATCCTTGATTGATTCTTCCATGAACTCTTTCACAATAAGTGCATTGGTTCCTTTATTGATAACCGTCTTCTCCAGCTCAGTGCCTTCGAAATTGATCTCTTCAACCTCTTTACCTTCAAGGATTAATCGCTTTTGGTCTTCCAAGGAGATCGTCCGTTTGCTAATACCTTCATCCTGAAACTTGGTATGTATCTTCATCACTTGAAAATTACACAAATAAGGCGGGATGTGACTAACTGCCTCCTCATACGTGTAAGCAAAGGTTGGAAGACCATCATCACAGTTAAATAGCTTGAACGTATTATGGTCAATGATATCTGTTGGAGTAGCCGTTAATCCAAGACTGATCGCCTTGAAATAATCGAGCACTTCTCCGTATGTGTTATATATGGAGCGATGACTTTCATCAATCACAATCAAATCGAAGAAGTGCGGTGAGAGGTTATTGACTTCTTCCCTTATAATATTGAGCATTGTAGGATAGGTTGAAATATAGATACGGCGATCTTTCGTAATTAGCTTCTCACCGACCTTAGGCCAACGGGGTTCATTGGGCAAGTGTTCCTTGAAAGCAACTAGTCCCTGCTCTCGTAATGCTATTCTATCCACCAGAAATAACACCCGTTCAGCATGGCCTGCACGCATTAGAGCATCCACAAGGGCAATACAGGTTCTTGTTTTCCCGGTTCCCGTTGCCATCACCAGAAGAAAATTTCGTTGTTTCTTCTCTATCCCTTCCATCACCGCACGAATCGCACGAATCTGATAATCTCTTCCTGCAATTTCAGTGTTTATTAGCTCATCAGCAAGTGGTTTTCTATGTTCTCGAATATATTGGAATCGCTCTAAATCATCTCGACTTGGAAACCCAACTACTTTTCTGGGTGGGTAATTCTCCAAGTCCCAGAAATGAATCTCGAGACCATTCGTATAAAAACAGAATGGGAGTTTACCGCCATATTGTTTCTGAATGTTGTAACAATACTGTTTAGCCTGTTCCCTACCGATCGCAGCGTCTTTGGAAGTCTTCTTAGCTTCAACAACGGCCAGCGGTTTCCTATCTCTCCCCAGAAGAACATAATCACTATATTGATGACCTTCATAAGGCGTTCGCGCTTCTGCTACACCCTCTGCTAGAGGCACAGAAATATCAAACTCTTTTGTGACCTGTGTAAGATTGTTAACATCCCAGCCAGCAGCATAAAGTTTTTCATCAATTAGCTCTTTTCGTGTTTCTGCTTCAGATTTCATCGGTCGGTTCTCCTATCTGGTAGTTGCCTTAATAGGAAGCTAGGCAACCCCGCACTAAAAAATATCAGGCCTGCTTCTTTGATACTAGAGTTTTAAACATCTCATTATCAATACAAGCCTGAAACAATATCTGTCAGGAGATAACTTACTTAAGCAACCAATTTTCCCCTGCTCTATTTATGATACGGCTCCCCGCGGCTAATCTAAACGTGACATAATGATAATAAATATGTACCACATGTTTATCGGCCTTATTTTAAAATCTTTTAAACATTACTTATTGTTACAACGAAAAGTTCTGCATGGCCTGATTAATCATGTCATCGGTGATCCCAATATAGCGCATGGTCACGGATTGAGACGAATGTCCGAAAATCTGTTGAAGTAGAGCCAGATCCTTATACTTTTGATAAAAGTGATACCCAAAAGTCTTTCTCATGCTATGTGTCCCTATCGAGTCCTGAATGCCGGCATCCCGCCCAGCAGCATTAATAATGTTCCAAGCTTGTACGCGGCTAAGCGGCTTATCCCCATTCCGTGAAGGAAACAAATAATCCGAATCCCCTAGTGTACGGCAATATTTTTGGATTTCGTTTTTTAGCGCATCTGTCATCAAAATGCGCCGTATCTTTCCGGTCTTTTTCTCCCGTACCTTGAGATGCGTGGCCGACTTCACATCCCACACACGCAGCGGCAAAATGTCGCTGATTCTAAGGCCTGAATTAATCCCCATAATAAATAAAAAATAATCCCGGTAAGATCGATGTATAAGCAGTTCTTTTATCTGACGGATCTTCTCCAGGTCACGGATTGGTTGAACGGTATTTGCACCTTGAGATGGTCGCAGGGGTAACACTCCTCCCACTCGAAATGATAAACTAAATTATACAATAGAATCAAAATGTTAAGTACAAGTATTTAATGAACCGAAAATAAACAAAAAACGCATTGCTAGAAGCTGCTTTTCAGCTATCCACATGCGTTTTCACCAATTTAACACTTTGTTCCTTTTGTTAATTTCATACTTCAATCGGTATTTCCGATCTGTGTTAGCTAATACTTCACCTGAACACAAAAAAAGGTCCTGAGGATGCTTTCCCAAGGAACCTTTTTTTACCGATGCTTTGCCGCGTATCGCTTAGCGTACGAAACCGCGTATATCTATACTAGCAAAATCCATAGGCTTACGCATTTTGTTCAAAGAAAATAAAGTATTAGACTGAAAAATAAAGTGTTAGACTCGGAAAATAAAGTTGTAGACTGAGAAAATAAAGTATTAGACTGCCGCCACTTCATTAAGCTAACGGGCAGGTTAGTTTATACAAGCGAAGGAAATTTTGTTATAAGATGGAACAAATGCTTTGAGCTTTACTTTCCGAAGGAGGGGGAGATTCAATGTACATTAGAAAAGCTATTTTAGATGATGCAAAGGGTATTGCAAAGGTTCACGTTGATAGTTGGAAGTCTACTTATAAAAACATTATATCAGATGAGTTTTTAAAGAACCTGTCTTATGACCAACGAAAGGACTTGTGGAATCGTAATATCTCTAAAAAGGGGAATTATATATTTGTCGCATTAAATAATGAGGGAGAAATCGTAGGATTTGCAGATTGCGGAAAAAGAGAAAGTAATAATATCGATAATTCTGGTGATTTAACATCTATATATTTGCTTGAAGAATATCAAGGAAAAGGTGTGGGGAAGCAACTTTTTAAACAACTTTTTCTTCAATTTGAAGAACTCGGTTACAATAGGGTTTTTGTTGAAGTATTAGAAGATAATAAAACCCGTTATTTCTACGAATATTACGGTGCTAATTTATTTAAAGCGGATAAGATAACAATTGCCGGTAATGAATTGAATCTTCTTATATATGAGTGGAGTAATATTGGCGAGGTTTTATCTAAATTGAGATAAATTATTCAACTAACGGGTACGTTAGCTGAATAACACATAATTGTAGCAGCCCAACACGATCTGGGAGCTAGTTCTTTATTATGACTAATTTGATGTCGAGCCGATCAAGCTCAAGATGTATGATCTCTTGATAATTTCTTCCGCTATTCCGGTGGGAACAAGATACTATGGAAAAAAATGAGGGAGGAATGATGTATGTTGGAAAACAAGTTTACTTTTAAAACTAATCAAGACTCTCAGGACTACGTCATTGCAATTGCTGCTTTTATGATGAAAAGCTACAAAGTTTCGAATGAAGAAGCTGTTGGAAGAATTAATAACTTTTGGTGTGGCAATGATTTTACTGATGAGAATAGTATGCTATTTCATGAAACCCCCGAATTTTGGGCGAATGAGATCTATTTAGAAGATGAGTTCTGGTGGGAAAAAGATATAACTACACTTGTTCCGAGAGAATACAAAAAGATGGATTAGTTAGATACAAAGACTGGCCACATGCGAGTGTTCCCAACTCCATGTGGTTTCTTTTTTTCTGTTTAACTTACACTATCCAGTGTGCCACAAAGGATAAATTGAAGGGGGAAATTTACATTGAGTTCAAGTAGGACCGAATCAGCTTCAAGACTCGTTTGTCTGATATCTTCCGTTCCACTCTAGCTGTCAGAATACAAGAACATTAGATCATTAATTGCCGTGTAAATCGCGGCACTTTTATTTTATGGGGTAAGGTTGTTTTCAACGCGGGATGACAAGATCATTATCCGATTCCTGACGACGATAGTAGGTCTTGTAGCATCAAAGCTACGTTGACTGCAGGAAAGATGATACGAATTAGATCGATGGTTTGTAGGCATCACCTAATTTAAGACTGAATCCACTCAAATATTGGATGACTAGATACTTAGGATATAGGGTTCTTACTATAAGGAAGCAGGCTGCAGCGCATCCTTATTACTCATTTTCATTAAACTAACGGGACACATTAGTTCAATAATAAAGCGACAGTCTAGGACTTTATTTTCTTTTCCTTGGCTGTCGCTGTTTAATTCCTAGACCTCAGTCTAAAACTTATTTTACAGCGTCTGACGGTACAAAAGTTCGAAAAGCCGTATGGAATATAGCCATCCAGTCTAATACTTTATTTTTTGCTGACAGTTGGTCTACTGAGGGATCCAAAATGCTTTTCAATATTTGCTTCTAAAAATAAAAAGCCCACTGCATTAGAGAATAGATCTCTAAAACAGTGAACATCTACTGATTTTTAAAATTGAGGATTATACAACATCTATTATATCCTTTGAAACTCCATACTTGATAGCAAGCGCATCTACCAACTCATGGTGAGCGTGATATTCGGTATTATCCACCACATCTTGGTCATCATGCAATTTTTCATCATTATCATCGTATATCATTACATACTCAACACGATATACACCTGGCGTTTCTTCTGGTTCTTCGATGGATAACTCAATACGCTCTATTTTTCCAATAACAACTAGCGAGCCACTCTCATCGATAGCCCATACCTCACCATCGCCTACCTGAATGATTATTTCACTGTCACCTTGAGCTTTAAACTCATCTGCTTTTGTCATATCCCATCACCTTCCTGGTGTATGTTGTCGTACATTTTCTTATGCTTATTATATCTAAAAAACAGAAATTACTATACGATATATTTCACTCCCGATAGTAGTGTAGTATGGCACAACAACTATAATCATAGCCAGATAATATGTAGTGAAGACAAAAAAGAGAGGAATAAATCCTCTCACTTACTTCACAACTTCGCCTTCATACAGCTTCCAGTTATATTGCAATTCTTTATCACCACGGGAATCAAGCGATGCTGTTAACTTCACTTTATCTCCATTTTTCAATCCTTTTTTCAGGGCTTCATCTTTCAATTCAACAATAAAGGTGTACGGCATCATGTCTTTCTTTTCCGTACTAATGGTTGTCCAATCTTCACCATTATAATTTTCGCCAGCATACACAACCAAGCTGTCCCCGATCGTTTCTGTATCTGCTATGATTCCAGACCAAGTAACAATTTTCCCATGCATAAAGCTAGCCCATGTTGTTGTTCTCTGGCCGCCTTTCGGTAAAGCAAAGTACGCTTCCACTACAGGTAAGAAATCAGCACCGCTATCCATCAATTCAGCTACTTTCTTTTGCTCGTCGGAAGCATACGCAGTTTGTACCGTTAATGCTTTACCTTCTTCTAAAACCTTCAGAAAATTTTCTGCGTTATCTTGTCCTTTTTTAATCAGAATATTGATATTTTTAACCGCGTAGCTATTTAGATCAGGATTATGATATTTTAGAGCATGTTCATCTTTCTCAAATTCCATGATATCTACCTCATCTGTCTTTAACCCTTTCACCAGACCTTCAGCAGCTTTATATTCTTCTGTTACATCTTCAGCCTCACTTGCAACCAGTCCCGACTCTTTCAACCAAGTATAAGCGTTATCCGCTGTATACCCTTCTGCTTTATCAGGTTCTTCTGCTTTGACTTCTTCTTTGACTACTACTTCGGTGCCTACTGGCTCTTCCTCCTCAGTACCACAAGCAGAAATAGAAACCGCCATTCCGACCGTCAGTAGCATAAGTAGCCACTTCTTTGATAAAACCTTTTTCACATGTATATCCCCCTATTAAAATACTAAAAACATCTTACCATAAAATCACATTTCTTTAGCGACCATATTTGACTTTATTTTCTGCATAACCGGAGCTTTAATTTATAAAAATCTACTTGTGGTTCTGGATTTTTTGAATGAATCGTACGAAAATGAAAGGACGTGCAAATAGAAAGTGGGAGCAATATGGAAAAGTTTCAGGTTCGCGGTTTTCAACTTGATGGTACGGAAGTACGAGAGGAAGTACAAGCAGTAGACGAACAAAGCGCGCTTTCTCTTGTACGGAAAAAACATGGCCAACTCCGTAAGGGATATGACATTTATACAACAAAGCTCATTGTTGAGCCTGAAGACTTTCCAGATAAGAAAACGGAGACGGCACATTTAAAGAATTTAGAAGTGAAAGAAATTATGAGGATAGCAACGGCTATCCGTGAAAATTCGGTAACATCGGCCGACTATGGTCAGTTTAAAATTCAATTTCGCAACATGGTTCGATCGGCTCTTGGTTCCTACTGGAATGATGTCGCGGATGTTCCGCGAGCGGATAAAGAAGATGAAATGTATCGGTACATTGCAATGGAGTTTATTCCCCGTGTGGATCTGGAGAAGGGATTTTATCGCTACATTCGGATTAATGTCATTAGTCGGATTCGTAGGGATTGGCGGAGAAATAAATTCGTAAATGGAAATAAGGATAAAAACCGGATTGATGCGCTAAGGGAACATTTGATTTCGCAAAATACGGATGAACAACGAGATCCAGAGCAACTGCGTGAAAGTTTACAACGAATGGCTGCTGCTACAAATAAACAAGAAATAAAACTAAGTCTAGAGCACAAACGACTGTTTTTCGGCCTTGTTGTTCAGACGCGTTTACATAAGGCTGCATTGAAAAGCGAACGACAACGTGAGGCGATCGAGCAATGTTATGGCAAAAATCCGGTAACGGAAGCTCAGAGTGCCTTTATTTCCGGATCCACACAACAAAATGTACACAAGAATAAAACCAGGGGGGAGAAAAACATATTGAAATTTTTAGGTAGAAATTTTGAAAAAGACTAAAACGGTTGTTATTTTCATTTCATGCTGGGGAACAAATATTATTCCATTTGCCATGACTAATTGTTAGGTTGACTCTATTTTAAAGGTTGCCTACTTTATTAGTAGTTCAATGTATAAAGTTTCAGAAGCATATCCAGGTATAGGTATTTTCTAATTTATATAGGATAGCCTGTCTTCTAGTATATACAGGATTAGCCTGACGACAATTAAAAGGGCTCTAGTGGCGGTCATTATTGACTGCTGCTAGAGCCCTTTTTTGTTGCCACATATTTAAGCGTTTTCATTTTGTTGATGAAAGAACCCTTCAATTTAATAAGAACATGATGGTGTGATTTTTTTCTCTCACACTGTAAGTAAAAGCCCCAAGTGACGGCCACGGCTGCCACGTGGGGCTTTTTTTTGTTCCCGTTATTTTGGCGGACGAGCGCAGGAGATTATCTCCTGCGCTCTTTTCATTTCACTCGAAAAGGAGCGCTTATTTTTATGGAAGAATATGAACGGAATTGGAGAGAAGTCCTTTTTAAGGACTATCCGATTGTGAAATTGTTAGATTTGAATCGAACAAAGCATCGTTGGAAAAAGGAGTGGATTTACGCAGACAAAAAGAAACGTCGCTATTATCACAAAGACCCACTTCACGGAGAAGTGGAGGTATACGACAAAAATGGGTTTCATATTGGTGTATTGACACCACCGGGAGATCCCCATCCGACAAAAGGAAAAGTGGAGGGGCGTACGATTAATATATAATCGAAAAAGCACACTAAAAGCTAAAGCGACCCGAGAAGTGTCCGAAGAAAATAAAGTTATAGACTCTCACGTCGACGGCCAGCTGCAAGGCGAAGCTGCGGTTCGTGCTCCTTTGTTCTTCCACAAGCGCTGGTTCAGCGCGATTGGTTAGCCGGCGGCGCAGCCGACCAGCGAAGTTGCAGTTTGCTTGCCAGTCTAATACTTTATTTCCTTTGGACAGTTACGCTCGATGCGTGACATGCGTTATTAGTCTAAAACTTATTTATGATAGGCTGACGATTCTAGAATTTGAAAACCGCGTAGAATCAACAACGTCAGTCTACAACTTTATTTTCCTGGTACACATTTTCTTTACTACTTGCCGCTTCTTGAAAAGCCTTATTTTGTTGTTTTAGTTTTTTCAATAAAAGCCAAATCCAAAGGTGATGGGCTTATTATTTTATCATAAACATTACACTACATTAGACTACCGCTGTTTTATTGAATTATAGGACCATTCATTTTTTTTCCATTACGGCAAAGTAGTTTTCTTCATTATCCGCGAAGTTAAATACTCTTCCGGAAGGAATAGTTACAATTTCCCCGACTTTGATATTTTTATTGGATAAGTCCCCGTGTAATTGATCGAGATTTTCCGAAAAAAACATTAAGGAAGGTGTACCGAGATTTAATCCAGGTGACATTTTAGCAACGAATTCCTTATTATGGAGAATGATGCTTGTTTCTGCTCCTTTTGTAGGAGCAATTTCAATCCATCTCATGCCTTGCCCATTATTTTCTTCGGAAATGACATGAAATCCAACTTTTTCTGTCCAAAAATCCCGCGCTTCATCTTGGTTATTGACATACAACATAATTTGACCAACTTTACTAATCATTGATTTTTCCACTCCCTTGTTTTAATTAATTACCCAACTCGATGCTCCTGGTCTTTACTACAGCTACAGGTTTCTTTATTCTCCGAGACTGTCCTCCTAAGCCATCTTGACTTTTCTAATTTTGTGGTACGTTACGTAGGAACCTGCAATCACCAGGAACCCGAGGATCATGAAGATTCCTTCAGCGGCTGTCCCGATGGCAATGAAGGAAAACGTGGCACCAGCGAGGTCGAAGGTAAGTCCGGCATATGCCCATTCCTTGATTCTAGGAAACCCAGGCAAGATAATCGCAATAACGCCCAGCAGCTTCGCCACCCCGAGGAAGGGGAGAAGATAAGCAGGATAACCCAGCTGTTGAAAAAGGGCAATAGAATCGGCCGATGAAAGAATGTTAGGCAAGGAACCTAACCCCATAAGCAGGGCCACTAATCCGGTGCAAATCCAGTAGGTAACAATGAGTTTACGCATAATCTCGCTCTTCCTCCTTATCGGTTCAGCTCGGAAAGCGCAGACTCCAGACGATTCAGCGTCTGATTGGCACCCTCCACAGCTCCGTATTGTTGTACAGCCATCTCCAACTCCTCTGCGGTTGGGAACAGGCTGGTCATCATCAACTCCGTGGCTGCCCCCTTGTCAACGAAGGTGACTGTTACATGGAACATCTGTTCATTCTGCGTATCGCCGTGATGATAGACCAGTCGCTCCGGCGCAGCGATATCTAAGTATCGAATGACATTGTCGTAATCCGTCCCATCGGGGCCGTGCATGATATACCGCCATGTGCCGCCTGGCGTTAGCTCGAACTCCTGCATGGTAATCGTGAAGCCGTTTGGCCCCCACCAGTTCGGCAGATGCTTCGGGTCCGTCCAGGCCTGAAAGACAAGCTCGCGAGGCGCTTGAAACATACGCTGAACCCGGAGCTCCCGACCTTGTATAGAAGTTTGTGTATTACTCATAGCTGGTCCTTGTGTCATAAATTACTCCTCCTGTTTATTTTCTTTTTTGAATAGCTCTTGCACGTATTGATTGAGATTGTCGAGCCGGTCCTGCCAGATGTCGCGGTAGCCCTCAAGCCATGTGTTCAATTCCTTGAAGGGCTCGAGCCTCAGCTTGTAGATCCGGCGATTCGCCTCAGCGATCACCTCCACCAGACCTGCCTCTAGAAGCACCTTCAGATGCTTAGATGCCTGGGGCTGACGGATCTGCAGCCAATCTGCAATCTCACCGACGGTAAGCGGTCCGCTGCAGAGCAGCTCGACAATTTGCAACCGGTTCGTCTCGGCGAGCGCACTTAGGATCGTAGTATTCATAGCATTGTGCGGATACCTCCTTAACTGTTCGTTATTGTCGTGGTTCGTTGTTTATAGATCCAATATACCTGATAAGGAATATTCTCGTCAAGGAATATTTAAAAATAATTTGGTCTTTGCAAAAATAATAAGAACCTCGGTACGATGAGGTTGCATACGAGGTCATAGCCTCAAAAAGCCCATCGGGAGGTCGCTCTACGAAGCTTCTTCAACATGACAGAATCATGGAGGTATGCGATGGATACGGACGCAGCAGATTCCCATGCGACCCGACTAGAGGGATTAGCTCGCGAATTGATGAATGGCTCGTATAGTGGGGTCACCACACGAACAGGAAAATATCGTATGCTAAGCAATGCATTGCATGAAAAAACCGGATCCTTTATTCTACAAGGGAATCCGGTTTTCGTAATAGCAAGCGAATTTCACTATAACCCGTTGCTAGAATCCGCTTTTCAGCTAACCACATGCGTTCAGCGTTTCCTATCAATGATAGCTCTCTGAACTAAATCTGAACACAGAAAAAGGTCCCGAGGATCTTTTCCACGGAACCTTTATTTGCCATGCATCCCTTAGTGTACGAAACGTTTGGCGGGACCCCTATTTAGAATCTTCTTGCACCTGAGCCAAGAGATTGTTCAGCAATTTGAATTAATGTTCTTGTGATGTTTCCACCAATAGTACCTGCATCACGAGTAGTCAAATTCCCATTGTAACCATCTGGAGACCATTGAATTCCAAACTGTTGTGCTACCTCATATTTCATTTGGTCAAGTGCTGCTTGTGCCTGTGGAACGACTAAACTTTTTCTGCTCATGTATGTTCACTCCCTAGTTAGATGTGAAGTTATTTTGTGGAATGATTTGATTTTTATACCTCAATTTTTGGAGAAATTTTGAACTTTTTTGTTAACCTAAACTGTTTTTGGAACGATGATGAAATGAAGCGATACAGAGTGATCATGGTTCCCCTCTGCTCCATAAAATATGAATGTTACGGAGAGACAAAGGAACGAAGAAAACCATCATATTTAAGCAATACCTCAGAGGTCTTTTTCTTCCTTGCGAGTCCCGTAAAAAAATCCCAAGTGACAATACATACAGCTATACATATGTACAGCTGTATGTACAGGTTAAATGACCTTTCCGGGGTCGCTTGAGATTTAGGGCCGGTAAACCGGGAGATTAACTATTAAAGCATGGTCATGCTTTTGGGCCCAAAGAACAGACTTTAAAAAGGACTGTGTTCAGGTGGTCAAAAAATGGCATGCAGCTTTCATTTTCTAGTTGGTAAAAGAAAGATCACGAAGGAAATTCCGTGCATTTGTGAATTATATCGACGAGGTGATGATGGCAATGAAACGATATAAGGGGCTCCGTATCTTAACATCATCCATCCATTTATTCATGACCACGACGAGCGTAAACCCATTTTCGTATTCCTAGAAGATGAGCTAATCGGAAGTGGCGTAATCGACGAAGTAAAAAAGAACGTAAATCCCGAAGAGATAACAGAAGACATTTTCATCATTAAAGGCGAGCGTTATATCCAGAATTCCTGTACATTCGTTTATCCGGTCAAAATCAAAAGATAAACTCAACAAATTCCAGCGATCGCATTAATCCGCTCTTATAATAGTTCCGAAATCGAACGCGCGCTTTAATTCGTGGCTGCACGTACACGTAATTCCGGTCCTCCCCGGTTACAATCGTTTTTGCGACGCCATAAAAAGCCTTCTTATGCGTGCTCGGCACCGCTAATTCGATAGTTCCTGCTGGCCTTCCATTCACATGCGCGAGCCATCCGAATGTATCTTTCCGATATCCCGCGATATGAACATCAGCGTATTGGTAATTGATAATCTTCATCCACTTATCACTACGTCGACTCACATATACGCTATTCTTCCGCTTTGCAACGATTCCCTCTAAATGGCGCTCTTTAATCGTATCGAATAACGCAATCCCGGTCCCTTCAACGGATAATACAGGTGAATAGAACGCGTTCGCGGTTAAGATCTGCAAGAGCAGCGCTTTCCGTTCCGTGAGCGGCCGATTACGCATATCGATCCCATTATAATACAAGACGTCGAACACGTAATAATGGACTGGTTTCGTTAATGCGGCATCGCGTATTTTCACCGCTTTCGTCAGCTTAAAACGTTCCATGACCTCTTCGAAATTGATCCACCCGCTATCGTCCATACGTGCCACCTCACCGTCAAGGATGACATGACATCCTGGCTCAACGGGCACGTGATGTAACTCCGGGTACTGCTGCGTTACTTCCGTTTTATGGCGCGTATATAGATGAACTTGACCGTCAATGAAGGAAAGAATCAAACGATGGCCGTCGATCTTCGGTTCAAAAATGTAACGGCCATCGTCGAATGGGGATTCTCGTTTTTCAAGCAACATCGGTTCAATAAACATAAAATCACCTCTCTATCCATTATAGCGCGCAGCTATTACGAATAGAGACGGTACATCTTGGATTTATATCCGAAACAAGGCCGTTATATAAAGGGAGTACCAACAAACGTGTTACCAAGTGCCAACCCCTAACATCTGCCAACAAAAGTGTCGAATATTAAAATGACAACGGAACATAAAGCTATCGGCAGCCTAGTTTTAGTTGGATATTGAACTATCCTTCTTCGTTAGCATAATGAAGAACAATTTCACTTTTGAACATTCGTCACTTTTAATTTGACAAACCGCGCATCCCTTAACCTACGAAATCCACGTTTTGTTGGCGGGACCCTTATAAAAAAACAGACCGCCCAAAGCTGACGGTCTGCACTTCTGCGATCAAGAATGTAGTTACTTGCTGAAGTAATCCTCCAGCCCTTTCGCAATTGCTCTGGCTGCTTTCTTCTGGTAGTCGGAGCCGCGGACGATGGATTCATCCTTGGCGTTGGACAAGAAACCGAGCTCTACGAGTGTAGATAGCGTATCATTTTCCCTCAAAACGTGAAGATTTCCGAAAGAAATCCCATTGCTCTTCAAGCCGATGCTGTCCGCAAGTCTGTTTTCTATCGCGCGGGCCAATGGCCGATCTTTCGTTTCCGAATAATAGAAGGTAAGTATGCCAGACGTATTTTTCTCCGAAGAATTATAATGAATGCTGACGAAAGCGTCCGCACCAGCGGATTCGCTTATTTTCACCCTATTGGAAAGATTGGGCCTCTCCTCTTCCTTCGTTCTTGTCATGAGGACGCGAGCTCCGCGGTTGCAAAGCTCATCCTCGAGGTAGAAGGAAGTGCTCAAATTAAGCTCTTTCTCCATCGTTTCATATTTCATTCCGATCATTCCGGGATCTTCTCCGCCGTGACCGGGGTCAATGACGATTACTTTCCCTTT
>NZ_JABBYG020000037.1 GCF_012935325.2 Paenibacillus sp. PL91 | reverse complement strand
GTTTTCAAAGAGCAATCTATTCTCTCTTGTGTTTCGCTTGTCGTCCGCGTGTTTCTCTCGGCCGGAATTAGAATATACCATGTTTGAGCCTAGCAGGTCAAGCGTTTATTTAAACTTTTTTCAAATAATCGCAATTACACGTTTGAACCTTGCTTATAACGCTGTTTTTCCTTGCAGCTCACGCCATACTTTTTTGTTGCTGTATTGTCTCTCAGAGCTAATGTCCTTGCCAAACCATTCCGGAGCCAGAAACAAATTGGCTGCTTCTTCCGAGTCAAACTCGACCTCAAGCACAGAAAGCTCGATTTGATCGTAGGTATCCATTTCGATGATGCGACCGTTCCATTCAGCGGTTATTCGGTTCTTTGTCAGTGGCACGAATCCAAAAGCCTTAATGACCTGCTCGTAGATGCTCTCCGATATCGAGTATTCGATTTCCTCACGGGAGAGACCGATTCCTAGCTTGAAGGTATGCGTATAAGAAACCTCGCCGCTCGCCATATCCACCAGACGCCGAACGCGCAGCTCTTGATTCTCATCCATAGCCAAGTAGGTTTGCTCAATTCTTTGCTCAGAGAGTACCTTAAGCTCCGCTTCTTCTATTAATGCGCCAGGAAATTGCGGCAGCAAAAACTTGCGTTCAATCTCTAATGACATCCCTAACAGCTCCTTTGTTCTAATCCTCTTCTTGAAATAGCTCGTGCAGCATTCTTTCTCGGTTATTAACGAACTGCTTCATCAGCAAAAAGTGATCTGTCTCCTCTAATGGTGTGCGCTCTATGCCGTCCGAAGTCAAATTATAAATGACAGCATCCGGATACGCCATCAAAATCGGAGAATGCGTAGCGATAATAAACTGCGAGCGCTGCCCCACAAGCTGATGGATACGAGAGAGCATGGCCATTTGGCGAAAAGGAGAAAGAGCCGCCTCCGGCTCATCCATCATATAGAGTCCGTTTCCTCTAAAACGATGGAGGAACGTTGCAAAAAATGATTCGCCATGCGATTGCTGATGAAGCGACTTTCCGCCATACGAATCAATAATGCGACCGCCGCGGCCGCCCTCGCGATCCATTTGATCGATATTTGTAGCTAAATTATAATAGCTCTCCGCGCGAAAAAAGAATCCGTCCCTCGGTTTATGTACGCTGCGAGCAAGCCTCAAATGCTGATGAAGCTCGGAATGCGTAGCTTCCGTTGAAAAGTTGAAATTAATCGTTCCGCCTTCCGGATTAAATCCAAGCCCTATCGCGATCGCTTCCATTAGCGTAGACTTTCCCATGCCATTTTCGCCAACGATGTACGTTACTTTCGGATGGAATTCCAGCTCATCTAAGTTTTGTATCGCATTTAGATGAAAGGGATAGGCATCGAAGGAGGGTACTGACTCCCTAAGCAGCTTAACGCTTCTTAAATAAAGCCCTTGCTGATTTTGTCTCACGCAGTACGCCTCCCAGATCGATTGATTAGTGTCTGCTAACGGCTGCTAACCGCAGCATTTCTTATGCTTTTTACCGCTGCCACAAAGACACGGATCATTACGGCCGATTTTTTTCTTCGACTGGATATCAATCACATCTGCTTGAACGGTTTTTGTAGGGGCGCCATTCAGCAACATGCTGACGCTTGCCCGTTTGGCAGCCAGCTCCTCTGGGGAATGTCCCTTGATCGCCCACTGCTTTGTGCTGTTCATTAAAGGCACAATCAGATTCGTTATAGCTGTCAGGGTCTGCATATTCGGAATATCGATAAATCGTTTCGCAATCTCGATAACGGAAGCTAGGGAAGCACCGTTTTTAGTTGCGTCGACACATTCCTCTGCCATAAGATCTGCCTCTTCGCGATCAATCTCATAGCGATCAAGGACGTAGCGTACCAAATTCATATACTGGCTGCTCCGCTCAACATAGTCAGGCTCCCCTGCTTTTACGAGCTGCTGCTTCGTAAATGGGCAAAAATCGAGATCATGTCTGAGCGCCCGCTCCTTCATAATGGCTTGCGGATCTGCTGCGCGGTAATCGTAAACGAAATTATTGTCACCGTTGTCTATCACAATCTGATCATAATAGGCAGATGCCTCGATTAAAAAGCTCATAAAATCAGAGACTGCAAGCTGACCATCCGCCTCCGTACTAACAAACTCTCTCAGCTCATTTAGTGAGAGCACGCCGTAATAATACAGCAAGCCTTGCGTCATCCGAACCCATTCCGTATTTCGATTGACGTTCGATTGCTCCTCAATTAGATTGCCCTCTTTAAGAAATGCGACCAGCTCGGAAGGCATCAAAACTACCTGTTTGCCATCTACTGTCGATGGAAATAGAATTCCGCGCTCGCGGAAATATTCATATTGTTGGAGTTCGAGCAGCGGCTTGTCCCAAATGCCATCGTTTTTTACGATTTTCTGAACGAGCTTCCATCTATTATGGTCAAAGCAGCGAGTTGCTATGTTAATATTCTCAGGAATCAGTTCAGACAGCTTCTCAACAAGCCCCTGCTTATTCAGCGAGCTTAGGTTGCTTATTTGCAAATTCGTACGAATACTAGTCAATTGCTGCTTCGATAATGTGCCTAGCGCATCCGCATAAGTTAGTGGATAAGTAAGCTGCGGCCAAAATTTTTCCATTGCCTTATCTAGCTTTGTAGTCATATTAATCTCCTAAATCGTAAATAAATTTTAAGCTTTTCTTCTTATTATAAAAGCATTCCCAAAAAACATGTAGGTTCAACGATAACAAAAATTGAAGATGGAATCAAACAAAATAATTTAATTTTCTCCTCATAAATTGTAAATTTGCCCTGTTAATGATGGATACAGACATGAATAAAAAGGACTCTTCCAAAGCTCGCAGCTTACTTTTGGAATATCCCTATTCACAAAAAAATCGGGGTATTGAAGCTCATTTTGTAGGGCACGCGATGCAATAGGTCTATTTTCTAGACTTATTTCTGTGAAAGAGGCTAGTTTGTGTGGAATAGATCTACTTTCTAGATCTATTTTCGATTTTCTGGGTTTTAAAAGCTCATTTTGTAGGGCACGCGATACAATAGGTCTATTTTCTAGACTTATTTCTGTGAAAGAGGCTAGTTTGTGTGGAATAGATCTACTTTCTAGATCTATTTCTGACTTTCGTGTGTTCGGCTGCATCAACTGCGATTGGTCGGCCCGACAGCTCAACGATTCCTCCACCAATAAAAGAAAGAGCTGCCTCTAAAGGCCATTCCAGACCTTCGAGACCAGCTCCTTAAGCTAGCGCTATCCTATTTTATCTATCGTCTTCACACTTAGGAGCGAGTTAAGCTGCTCTAGCAGATTGCCACCGCCGGTAAGGGAGATCGTGCCGATCTTCTCGCAAATTTTTTCGAGAAATTCAAGCTCCTTCAAGCGGTACAGCGTGCCGTTCTCGTCCATCAGCTTCGCGGTGTTCAGCAAGCTGCGGGTCGAGGCCGTCTCCTCGCGCCTAGTAATAAGGTTGGCCTGTGCCTTCTTCTCCGCAAGCAGCACCGTATTCAGAATATCCTTGATGTCGCCTGGCAAAATAATATCCTTAAGGCCCGCCGATGCGAACTGCACGCCGTAATGCTCCTTCTGCTCGTTCAAGCGCGAGAGGACGAACGTCGCGATTTCTTGCTTCATGCGCAGCAGATCGTCCAGCTTCAGCGTACCTACATACTCTCGCAAAATAAGCTGAAGCAAAATATACACCTGCTCCTCGAACGACTTGATCTGGATCGCCTTCAGCGGATCGATCACTTTATATTGGCACACAAAGTTAAGCCGCAGCGTCACCTTGTCCTCCGTCATAATCTCTTGTCCGGTCATATCCAGCTGCAGCTGGCGCAAATCGACCGTCTTTACCTGCACGCTAGTAGGTCCCTTCCAGAAAAAGTACCTGCCCGGACGAAGCTCCCGCTGCAATACATTATTGTAGAAAAGCAGGCCGGATTCGTGGCTTGCCACCTCGAACACCTGTATATAACCTTGCAGCTTCGCCAGCAGCGAACGGTCAACTTCTGCCGATATTTCAGGATTACGTATATCAACACGAATAAACGTATGTTTTTTCATAACATTCCAGAAGGCATACAATCCTGAGGTCAGAAGCGAACTGAACTTGCCATCCTCAAAATGCAGCACATACTCATAATCCTGTACGTCCGCAATTGTCAGTTCCTCTAAAAGCTGAGCATCCTGAAGAAACAGATTTAGCTCCTTGTTCGGAACGGCAAATCGTTTCGCTACATTTTGCAAAATAACGCTATCGTCTGAAAACGAGCTGTGGCGGTATACGCCCGGCTGCAAATGCTTGATATAACTGCCTTTTTTGAAAAGCAAACCGCGCTCGTCGTTTTTAATTATTACTTTTTTGAACATCGTTAAACACCTCTTTGCATTTGTGTTGGCCTTCATAACAGGAGCTCTCCTGCGGCTAGGCCGGAATCAGGCTTAAGAAGGGAGTAGAGCTGCTTTATGGCTTCGTTATCACTAGCCGAATTCGAATGCGCAATCCACCCGATATCGAGCTATTTCCTATTCAGTCATAAGAGGCAGCCGGCTCCAGTCGGTATCCACCGATTGCATAGGCTTCGCTGTAGTGAACGAACATAAGCTCGCTCTGAGAGCTCCTGTTAAAGGCCGATTTTTTCTCAAATACGGTCTCCTTGGAAGGGAGTTCTACAAGCTCTACCAGAGAGTTATCGCGGGTTAGGCGATAACCAAGGGATTCGAACCCTTATTAATTGGGAGATTCAGCCGATATGGTCATACAGCATACAAGCGCACAGCGTGCGCGAGCACTGCGGGACATTAGGAAGGTCCCTGCCAAGGTACGCCATTCGTACATGAACCTCATCTATTATTGAAGTTATCTTTAATAGCGAAAGTAATGGATTAGATCCCCTTGATGGCGGCCATCGGCTTACATTTGGCCACCACGGCAGCTAATGATGCGCCAACGACGCTGTCGATAATCTGGTCTACATCCTTGTAGGCCTGCGGGCATTCATCGAGAATCGTCTCTAGTGAACGGTGGTTGACGAGGATTTCCTCCTCCGTGCCGATCTTCAGCGATTGCTCGAACTGGTCGACCGTCACGAGCTCCTTCGTTGCTCTGCGGGATCTTGCACGGCCCGCTCCATGGCAGATGGAATAGAAGTTTTTCAAGCCTTCGTTCTTCCCCACCATAATATAGGAAGAGGTTCCCATTGAGCCGGGTATAAGCGCCGGATGCCCCGTCTCCTTATACACCGGCGTATTTAAGAAGTGGCCCGGCGGAAGCGCACGCGTCGCTCCTTTGCGATGAACGAGCATCGGCTCATTGCGATGAAACTCCTTGAGCGCGTAATTATGCATCAGATCGTAAAGCACGGGCATTTTCAGATCTGCTCCGAATACTTCTCGGAAAGCTTCACGTACACCGAACGCGATCATATGCCGGTTGCTTACCGCAAAGTTGAGCGCAGAATACATCAGATTCAGATAAGTTTGCCCTTCCTGACTCGCAATGGGAGCATAAATTAAGCTTGGGTCGGGATTGCTAACGCCCCACTGGTTCATCGCTTCCTTGATCACCTTATTATGCTCCCGGCCGATCATGCCGCCCCAGGAACGCGAGCCGGAGTGGATCATCACCACAACCTGCCCGTCGAACAAGCCCCATTTTGCCGCCAATTGTGCATATTCCTCATTGATCTCCAAATATTGAATTTCAATGAAGTGGTTCCCGCTTCCGAGCGTTCCTAATTGCCCGCGTGCATACTTCATCGTTTTGGGCGGAAGCTGCTTCAAATAAGTGTGGTCATACGCAAAATGGGATTGCTCCACATGGGTCAGCCACTGCTCATTCGGAACATACTTCTCGGGAAGTCCCTTCAAGCCATGCTGCACGACGCTCATCACGTCGATATCGTCGTAATTCGAATTCGTGCGCTCGTTCGTCGGCACGTATTTTTCGATAGCCGCGATCAGCGCTCTTCGAATGTCCTTATCTTGAATATCGCGCTTATGCAGCGAGGTCGAATGAACACGCATGCCGCAGCCGATATCCGAGCCGACGATTGATGGAGATACACAGCCGTCTCTCATGCTCCATACCGCCGTCGTGCCAATGCACGTTCCTATGCCAACATGCGCATCTGGGGTGTAGCTCATATATCGATTCCTTGGAATTTGCAAATTGTTGTTAGCCATATCAAATACTTTATTTTCAAAGGATTGGAATACCTCTTCGTTAGCGAATAAGTGAAGCTTACCATGCTCAAGCTCCATTTCATGATGATTGCCGCCATGTCTCTTATGCTGCATCAACATTGTCAAACCTCCTGTGCCCGTTGCTTTTTTCAATCATCCGTACTTCCTTCTTACGAGTTCTATCTTCTCTTATTTGGAGACCTGCGAACATGGCGAAAGTATTACGACAAAGGAAAATTTTCCTTTTTGCTCAAAACCTTCAGCTTCCTGTTAAGATAGATGGAGAGTGTTGCTTACGATCGGGGGAATTCAGAAATGGCAAGAGAAAGCTTTGATAAGGAGATTCAGTTTTTGCGTATGCTCGTCTTGACCAGCGGGGCCTATAACCGTCAGCAATACGCAGACCGGCTTGGCATTTCTATCCATACGTTTGATAAAACGATAAAGCGGCTCAAAGAAATCGTGAGCGCCGTCCATCAGCAGCTGCCCGAGGAGCAGGGCAAAGAGTTTGCCGAGACGATCCGCTACAGCTATCTCGATTCATCCGATCCGATGCTGCTGTTTCTATTTCGAGCGAAGTCTCTTAAGGAAACCGAAAGCCAGCGCATTTCACTGCTGCTCGCAGCTATGCACGAAAAGCCGTTAACGGCTATGGAGCTGCTTGATTTGTGCTGCGGCAGCATGCCGGCGGAGTTATCGCTTCCCGACGAGAAGACGATACGCGGCGACCTCAAATATTTGGAGCAGGTTGGCGTGATTAAGAAGGAGCCGGGTGCCCGCCCCTTCCGCTATCGCATCTATAATGATTTTGTCCGTGAGCTCTCTCATGATGAGCTGCTCGATCTATATGATTTTGTAGACATTATGGCGAACACGCAGGTTCCATCCGTCCAAGGCTATTTGCTGCGCGACGGCTTAAAAAAGCATATTGCCCGCAGACAGGCTGACTATGGCCAGATCGAGCCTTTCTTATATAAGTATCACTATTACTCTCGGATTCTGGATGAAGCCCATCTCTTCACGCTGCTAGGCGCAATCCGCAATCGGCGATTGATCAGCTTTCTGTATTTCTCGCCAAAAAAAGAAACGAGCTATGCCGCCAAAAACACAAATCCGTTATTCGAACGCGATACCGAGGGCATGCAAGAGACGACGCTGCCGCTTAAGGTCGTCTACGACCATCAATATGGCCGTTGGTATTTGCTAGGCAACCACGCCAGGCATGGCATAAAAAAATATCGCTTGGAAGGATTAACGCAAATCGCTGAAGGGGATGTCGTTGCCGAAGAGCTTTACGAGGCCAAGAAGACGGAACTCGAGCAGCGTACCAAGCATAGCTGGCTGATCGATACGGGCAGGCCTGTCACGGTTCGCGTGCGCTTCTTTCATCCGGGACACGGAATCAACAATTTCGTTAGGGAGCGCGTGCTGCTTCAAGGACAATGGGGCAACATCGTGGAAGAATCGGATGATAGCTTTATCTATGAAATCGAAGTAAACGGCACAGTCGAGATTAAGCCATGGATTCGAAGCTTCGGGTCAAGCTGCGAGGTGCTGGCGCCTGCGAGGCTGCGGCAGGAAATGATTGCAGAGTGGAAGGAGATCAAGGCGTACTATGAATCTGTTTGAGAAAATATTTAATTATCAAATTTTATCTAAGCTTGAGGATTCGGGAACGTTTATGGTAACGGCCCATGAGCGCGGCTGGTTAAAGGCCATGCTGCGTCATCCTGCTGCAGCCGAAGCCTTTTCTCCAGAAACACTACAAAAGCTGCAGCTTATGCTAGAGCAAGACCTTGCTCTGGATACGGGCGAGCTGCAGCATAAGGCAGCCAGTAAAGAAAAGCATGCATACCATCCGAACGTTCGACCGTTAAGGCAGGCCATTACAAATAAGAGCATGCTGCGCCTTAGCTACAGCATCAATAATGAACGTACGCATATCGAGCAGGAATGTTTTCCCTACAAGCTCGAATATTCCATGGTTAAAAGGGAATGGTACCTCCTTTGGTATCATGCGAAAAACCGGATGCTAATGAGCACAAAGCTGGATAAGATCATTGCGATAGGTGAGCAAGCGTGCGGAGCGGATTATTACGAGCAGCTGCGAGCGAAGGTCTATGCTTTGCAGGAGAAACGAAGCATAAGCGCTGATATACGCGTGATGCCTGAATACAATGGAGAGCTGTCGCGTATTTTGTATGCTTTCTCATGCTTTGAGAAAGAAGTGAGCTATGAGGCGGATACCAATGCGTATACGATTCGTCTCTTCTTCTCTAGCGGCGAAAGCGAATATGTGCTCTCGAAAACCCGCTTTCTCGGAAAACGGGTAAACATTATTAATAATAAGCAGCTTCGCAGCCGCATGCTGGAGTCGGCTACGAAAGCGCTGGGACGCTATGAGGAATAACGTTCATGAATCACAAAAATCACCTTTTTAGAAGCTCTAGCTCCAGCTCTTCCATTTACGACTTCCAGTCGGTCTGGTTATTCTCCACGGTTACCCATTTCCCCTATTCAAACGACAGCCAATCTCACATTTTGACGAAAAATTTTATTTATAATCATTATAAATTGATATTGATTTTCCTATGGAAAGCGGTAACATATAAAATGAGGCACAGACACACAAATTCAATGAGGTGATTCTATTATGAGTACTGACAAAAACAAGCTTACGACTAGTTGGGGTGCTCCAGTTGGAGACAACCAGAACTCGATGACAGCAGGCTCTCGTGGTCCTACATTAATTCAGGATGTTCACCTTCTAGAAAAGCTAGCTCACTTCAACCGAGAACGTGTTCCTGAGCGCGTCGTTCACGCTAAAGGCGCAGGTGCCCATGGCTACTTCCAAGTTACGCATGATGTTACGTCGTTTACTAAAGCAAGCTTTTTGTCCGAGGTAGGAAAGCGCACGCCGATGTTCATCCGCTTCTCGACCGTTGCCGGCGAGCTTGGCTCTGCCGATACGGTCCGTGATCCGCGCGGCTTCGCCGTAAAGTTCTATACCGAGGAAGGCAATTATGATTTAGTAGGAAACAATACACCGGTCTTCTTTATTCGCGATGCGATTAAATTTCCCGACTTCATTCATACACAGAAGCGTCATCCGCAAACTCACTTGAAAAACCCGAACGCCATTTGGGATTTCTGGTCCTTATCGCCGGAATCGCTTCATCAGGTCACGATCCTCATGTCTGATCGCGGTATCCCCGCTACATTAAGACATATGCACGGCTTCGGCAGTCATACCTTCAAATGGGTGAACGACGAGGGGCAAGCAGTTTGGGTCAAATATCATTTCAAAACCGAGCAAGGCATCAAAACCATCACCAATGAGGTTGCTGCCAAGATTGCCGGTGAGAATCCTGATTATCATACCGAGGATTTGTTTAATGCGATTGCAAGCGGCGATTTCCCGGCGTGGAAGCTTTATGTACAGATCATGCCGATCGAGGACGCGAATACATATCGTTTCGATCCGTTTGACGTAACGAAGGTATGGTCCCAGAAGGATTATCCGTTAATCGAGGTTGGCCGCATGGTGCTCGATCGCAACCCTGAAAACTACTTTGCCGAGGTTGAGCAAGCAACCTTCTCTCCTGGCTCTTTCGTTCCCGGCATTGAAGCTTCACCTGACAAAATGCTGCAAGGCCGCCTTTTCGCATACTCCGATGCCCATCGCTACCGCGTTGGCGCCAACCACAATCAGCTGCCGATCAATCGGCCAACCGCCCCGGTGAACAATCACCAGCGCGACGGCCAAATGCGTGCGGACGGCAATGGAGGAGCATCGATCTATTACGAGCCTAACAGCTATGGCGGTCCTACGGAATCAGCCACGAATAAACCTGCTCCGTTTGAGGTATCGGGCCAGGCAGACAGCGTAGGCTACGACCATCACGACCATTATACGCAGGCAGGCGACCTCTATCGTCTAATGAGCGAAGAGGAACGCGCCCGTTTAATCGAAACGATTGTAGGCGCGATGAAGCCGGTAGAGAAGGACGAAATTAAGCTTCGTCAAATCAGCCACTTCTACAAAGCCGACCCCGACTACGGACAACGTGTTGCCGAGGGGCTTGGCTTGTCTATCTCGCAGCAAGCTTAATTGCACTTATCCTTTATATTCAAACCATGCGGCTCTCGAATCCAACTCGACAGCCGCATGGTTTTTTATTATTATTCATTCATACACAGCTAAGAATTAGACAAGGAGATTATGATTTTGGAAACACACGAAGAACAATCAGCACTTACATTCATGCAAGGAGTTAGAGATTGCATACCGACGCTTCTTGGCTACATTGGCATTGGACTCGCAGCGGGGATCGTTGGAGCATCCGCCAAGCTTAGCGTACTGGAAATCGGGCTGTTGTCGGCACTCGTTTATGCCGGTGCTTCGCAGTTCATCATTTGCGCGATGTTAATGGCCATGAGCCCGCCTTCCGCTATTATTGCCACCACTTTCATCGTGAATCTGCGCCATTTCTTAATGAGCGCGGCGCTGGCCCCATACTTCACGCGCTACTCCCTGCTCAAAAACGTAGGAATTGGAGCGCTTCTGACCGATGAATCGTTTGGCGTCGCTTCGCTCAGAACGTCAAGCCGCTTGCCCATTAACGACCGCTGGATGAACGGCCTAAATGTAACCGCATATGTAGTATGGATCATCTCCTGCATGGCAGGCGCATGGCTGGGCAGCTGGATTGAAAATCCTACGGCATTCGGACTGGATTTTGCTTTGACTGCCATGTTCGTGGCACTGCTCGTCCTGCAGCTTGCCGCATTGCCAGGCTCTAAGCTGAAGCATTACTTGTCCCTTATTGTCTATACGATTATAGCTGTATACGTACTGTCCTTCTTTCTATCTATTTATATGGCTGTTCTGCTCGCAACGATCATCGGTGCAGCTATTGGGGCGGTGACGGAGAAATGAGGATCGATCTATCGTTGCTTCTCGTTATTTTAGGCTGTGCTTTGGTGACGTTTGTCCCCCGCATCGCACCGTTTGTCCTTATCCGAAACATGAACATGCCTCAGCCATTGCTTAAATTTCTAAATTATATCCCGGTCTGTTTGCTTACCGCACTGATCGTGCAAGGCGTTCTAGTCAAGAGCGATTCAGCGGTTTCAATCGATTGGCATACCCTTATCATCATTATCCCGACACTTCTGACCGCACTAAAGTCGAAAAGTTTATTGCTTACCGTCCTTGTAGGCATCGCAACTGCTGCTATAGTTCGGTTCATTTTTTAGCATAAGCACAAAAAAAGCTCTAAGGAAAAATCCTTAGAGCCACTTGCGTATGGCCAGATTACTCAAATGGGTAGATCCAGAAGCGCTCTGTTCCAAAGCGCTCCCCAATTTCCTCATCCGTCAGCTTTTTGCTGCCTACCAGCTCAGCCGCTTGGAACTGTGAACGATGAGCCTCAATAGACGCCATTTTTTGCTTCAAAAAGTGTTTCACATCATTTGCAACTTGAGGCATGCCGATCGCCTCCTGATGGTTCTTGGCAAAAGCCGAGCAATAAACAACCGGCCTCTCTTCCTTTGGGAGCTTGCTAATGGTTCGAACGACAGCTGCTCCGCATGCTTCATGATCGGGATGAACGCTGTAGCCTGGATAAAAGGTATACACGATCGACGGACGCAGCTCCTTCAAGATTGCATCTATTGCCCCGTCCAGCCGGCCTTGGTCCTCGAATTCAATCATTTTATCATGAAAGCCCAGCATTCTCAGATCCTGTATGCCGATAGCGCGGCAGGACTCCTCCAGCTCGAGCTTTCGAATGGCAGGCAGCGTCACCCGATTGGCGAATGGCGGAATCCCCATGTTCCGGCCCATTTCCCCAAGCGTCAAGCAAGCGAAAGTGACATGCGCTCCGTCTTGTATATGTTTAGCCAGCGTGCCCGATACGGTAAAAGCCTCATCATCGGGATGCGGAAATACAACTAAAATGTTTTGTCCCACAGAACTTCTCCTCTCCTCTCTCATCAGAAGGGCACCCTGCTGAGCTGCAGCGATACGATCAGCTTTCCTTGTCCATCATGCCCTGCCAGAATCAGCCTCTCCTGCTCCGTCTCTTCCCAGTGGGTGAGCCCCTCTGAGTAAATCCAGCCTTGTATCATTTTCAAGCCGACCCGATAAGGCCCGCTTCCTGCAATCGATCCATGCGAATAACGAATGACAGCATTCGTAATGAAGTTAGCGGCCGGATGCTTGGAGCTATCGAGATGGGCAGCATAAGCTCCCGTTGTCATTTCCAGATGAATATATAGATCTTGATCCTTCAAGCTATCTATTCTCAGCTGTACCTTTTCTTGATTAATAAGCTGCATTTATATCCCTCCCATATATCAGCACAGCCTGCTTAATGAAACTGATATTGAAATCATTCTAACATACTTATACGCAAAGAAAATATCGATTGATAACATCTGCTTTTCCTCCGGCATTTTGTGGTATACTGCTACAAGATTAACATGCAGGAGGCTTTGCGCTATGAAAATTTATGTCATACAATCGTTTAACGAAGACGGTTTGGAAAATGTGTATGTAGGCTCTGATGAGGAAAAAGCGCTGTCGCTGCGCTCAGCTGATTTTGAGCATTGCGATGCTCTATTCGTCGAAATCTGGGAGGACGGCGCGAAAACGGATGATTTCCGCCTGGAGGAATCCCCGGAAGAAGATGATGATGATGAGGCTGAACATGCAGCTGACGGACACAATTAAGCTGTCTATAAAAATAGACACAAAATCCTGACCTCATGCGGTCAGGATTTTTTTGTGCTACAACGGCAAATTTCTCGCCTGCTTCGCAGCCAGCGTCTTGGAGCCTAAGCCAAAGAATGCCGTAACCGCCATACATTCAATGAGTGTGAGGAACAAGAAAATAAAATGCTGTCCGACGCTCATGCTTGCAGTATTCCAGCCCATCAGCAGCAGATTTATTCGCATAAACAAAACATGGCCAAAAAACGTTACGATACTGAACAGGTTTATCCTTTTATGATAAGACTGGATCGCAGGACTCTTAATACGAAGGATGCCGTAAAAAATAAGCAGCGTATTCGGAAGCATGCTGAGGGCAAGCTTATAATCCGTCGTCCATTCACTTAATTGTAGCAGCAGAAATGTCTCGATGACGGTAAAGAGTAAGGCTGAAAAAAGAAAAGGCTTAACTCTAATTTTCATAAACTGCGCTTCATGCTTAGCAAGAAAAACGCCAGCAACAACGAACGTAAAGCCAAAACCAATATACCTCGTCGCAAATAAATTCAAATACCCCATATAGTCGGGATCGATGAACGAGAAGCTTGCAGCGGTTACGCCGAAAACCTTCATCAAGCTGCCAGAAACGAATTGAATGGCAACAAATGCTGTGAGCGCCAATATGACTGCAAGACGGGCATGCTGCTTCTCAAATAACCAGTAGGCGGCGAGAAGACCAAAAATAAGCGGCGGAATAAACCAAAATTGAATGAACGGACCGTTCAGGAACACCGCAATAACGAGTATTTTAGCCTGTACAAAGAGATTGCCAGCCGAAAGACCGTCACTAATCAATTTAGGCACGATGTTCTCCGCAACAAAGATACAGCAAAAGAAGCAATAGATGATGAGCAAGCGCTTTATATACTTTTGAATATACGAGCGTGAGCTAGCTGCATTGCTCCAGCTCTTATACGCTAGAAAACCCGCTATGACATAGAAGCAGGGCACGACTACCCTCGTCGCGAGTGAAGCAAACTGAACGAGCGCTTGTCCTGGAAGAAACGTCATATAGCGTAACAGCATCACATGAGCTGCCAGAACGAGCAAAGAGCCTCCCAGCTTAAAAAGCGTTATTCCCGGATAATATTTACGCATGTTTCCGAGTCTCTCCTACCCCATTAATGACGAGCGACTTCATATCCGCAATGGAAATCTTCCCTGTCGGCGAGAGCGGAAACTCAGGAAGAAACACAAAATAACGCGGCAGCTTGAATGCCGACAAATACGGTCCCAAATCATTTTTCAGCCTGTCAGAGGTTAGATTAACCCCCTGCTTCGCTACGATGCAGGCACATATCTGTTCCCCATATAGCTCATCCGGCACGCCAATCACAAGCGCTTCCTCGACATCCTTATGCCTCAGCAGCACATTTTCAATTTCAATCGGAGATATTTTCTCGCCGCCGCGCGTTATCATCCTATGCATTCTTCCGGTGATCGTTAAATTTCTTCTGTCATCCAAAAAGCCTAAGTCTCCGGAATTGTACCATCCGTCTGCGGTAATGCTTGCTCTGCCTTGTAGCTCATTCGTATAGCGCATGACTCGGTGGCTGCGAATCGCGATTTCACCCTGCTCATGAGGCGCCATCGTCTCCCCGGTTTCCGGATTTACGATTTTCACCTCTACGACCTTATCGACCTTTCCGCCGATGCTGTAGGTGCCTTTTTCAAACTCCTTATAAGGGATCATTCCGCTTAACAGGCTCGTATGCTTCAATAACTGATAAAGCAGACGTAATAACAGGTTGTTCCTGCGGTCGATAAAGCATGTTCCATTCGCAACCGCACCAGCCTCCGAGGAGCCGTAGCTCACCATAAAAAAGTAGAGATCCAAGTTTTTCATAATCTTTTGCAAAATCGTATTGTTCACCGCAGCGGAAGTAAAAGCTACTCCGAGCAGCGACTTCAAATCGAACTCATTCCTCTTCGGCGAAGACAGCATTTGCTGGATCATAAACGGCGTGCCGATAAGCACCCTGCACCTTTCCGTCTCAATAGCGGAGAGGGCGTTCACGGGATTGTAATGGCTGAGCATGACTATCCGAATGTTGCAGGCTTTTAAGCCTGTAAATAAAGTAGCAAAACCGCCTAAATGATATAAGGGCAGCAGATTCATAATCGAAAAATAACGGGTGATTCTATCGCTTAGCTTCATGAGCAGCGCAGTGCTTCTTGCTGGCTGCTCGCCAACATTAGCGGATAATAGAAAGGAGGCTGTAGAACGAAGCACACCCTTTGGCATGCCGAGCGTACCTGAAGTGTATAGAAGAATCAGGGGGTCCTTAGGGACAATGACTTTGCATGCTGTTAAAAAATCACTCTCATCCACCGCTGCGCCAAGCGCACCAAGCTGCGTAAATGACTGAAAGGGAGCAGTCAGCTTACTTGCTTCATCCAGCACAAAAATATGCTTCGGGAGCCAGTCGCCATCCATTTCCTCCTTATTGCTGTCCATAATGATTTCCTGCATCATCGCTAGGTAATGAATATGCTGTCCCTCAGTACCCATAATGAGAACTGCCGAACGGGAGTCCTTCAAATAATGCTGCAGCTCCGATTTCTTCGAGTATGTATTGAGCGGAACAATGATGGCACCTACACAAGCTGCGGCAAACATCGAAATGACCAGCTCTACCCTGCCTGCCATAAGCAGCGCGATCGTATCGCCTTTCTTAATGCCAAGCTGCAAGAAGCCCTTGGCCACAAGACGGGACTCTTCCCAAATGGACAGCCATGTATGATGCGAAGAGTCGGCCGGAAAGCTGTATGCAGCATCATGAGGGCATTCGGCAGCTCTTTTTTGAAGCAAATAGGGTATCGTATCTTTGTTTAACATATTGGTGTTCTTCCTCATTCTTGACCCCCGCAAATGTATAATATACGGCACTAACACGTCTAATATAGCACCAATGAAGTTCTTAATAAAGAACAATTTTAACAAAAAAAGCGCTGCTTAGAGATAGCTCACTCTCTTGCAGCGCTTCTATTATGATTTGGAGGAAACCGAAGCAGCCATTTGGCCGGTTATTTCTTTTTCTTTGCCCGCCTTCTTCTTCGTTCCATCGGTCCGCTTCGCCTTGCCGACGAACAGGCTGAGCGGCAGCGCGACAGCAGCTACCACCGTTGCAACGACGTACACATCGTTCACGCTCATCGTGAAAGACATCATGGAAATATGAAGCTCGTCGACATCGCCCGCCTTCATAAAGTCAGTAGCGTGGGTAATGGACCTTGATGCGAGCATGGTTGTGAAAATAGCAATAGCGAATGATCCGAATACATTCCTCGTCCAGTTCGTTATTGCGGATGCATGCCCGGAGAGCTCAGCTGGGATTTGCTCCATTGCCGCGTTGCTCGAAGGCATAACGACAAGCGCAATTCCGATGTTCCGCACGATCATCCACCAAATGACATAAGCATGCGATACGTCAATACTTAACCAGCTTAACGCAAGCGTTCCGATCGTCAGCAGCAAAATCCCGCCAGACATAAGCCAGCGCGGTCCGATAATGCCATACAGCTTGCCGACAACAGGCATAAGCAGAGCCATCGCTAGGGAAGCCGGCAGCAGGATCATGCCCGTATCCATTGCAGACACATGCTGGATTCTTTGAAGAAATATCGGTGTCAGCAGGGTGCCCGAATACAAGCTGATTGTAATAATATTTGAGATAATCGCGTTTAACGTGAAGCGGCCATTTTTAAACACCTTTAAATTGAGCAACGGCGTTTCGGCCGTCAGCTCCCGCCATACGAATAGGACGAGGGCAACGGCGCCAACCACGAACAGGGAGACGATCTTCCAAGAGCCCCAGCCCCAGGTGTGGCCTTGGCCGAGTGCAAGCAGCAAGGAAGAGCTGCTTACAATAACGGTCAGAAAGCCCAGTCCGTCAAATGACTTCGGAACGTTCATCCGGTAATAAGGAATATAGGCATATACAAACCCGATCGCAATAAGCCCTATTGGAATGTTCATGAGGAACAGCCAATGCCAATTCATGTTCTCCAGCACCCAGCCGCTAATCGTTGGGCCGAAGGCTGGCGCCAGCATGGCAGACAAGCCCCAGAACGCGACGGCCATCGCTTGCCTCTCCCGCGGAATAATCTGATAGATGATTGACATCGTAGCCGGAATAATCAAGCCGCTGAATGCGCCCTGCAAGACGCGAAACAAGATTAGCGAGCCTTCGCTCCACGCGGAGGCGCATAATACCGATGCAAGCGTAAATCCAATTAATGAGAACAGGTATAGTCTTCTATAGCTGAACCGCTCGCCCAAATAACCGGCAATTGGCGCTGTCGTGCCCATCGCCAGCATAAAGCCGGTTAACGTCCACTGAACGGAGCCCAGCGAAGTGTCAAAATGATCCTTCAAAATTTCGAGCGCCAAGTTGATCGTAGCTGACGCCAATACGCATAAAAAAGAACCGATAAAAATAGCAATCATTACAGGCCAGAAACGCACCTTCTTAAGCTCTTCTTGATTCATGTAGTACTCCCACACCCTTTATTATTACTTTACAGCTTAACTATTATAGTTTAGTTCTAAAGCAATTTCAATGGCAACCATTTTTTCTTTCACAAAGGATTAAATTAAAAAAGAACAGAGCCACGGATCATAAGCTCCGTGGCTCTGTTCTTGCCTTGCCTTGCCCTGCCCTGTCCCTACCCTGCTAACCCTTAACGCCAGAAATAGCGACAGACTCGATAATTTGTTTTTGGAACACAAGGAAAATGATAAGCATTGGAAGCAAAGCAACGAATGAAGCCGCCATAATGAGCGGATAATCCGTTTGAATCGCATAGGTAGCGTTAAAATTCGCGATAACAAGCTGAAGCGTTTGCTTCTCTGGCGAATTCAAATAAATGATCGGCGCCAAATAATCGTTCCAGATGCCCATAAACCACAGAATAACTTGAGCAGCTACCGCAGGCCGGATTAACGGGAATACAATTCTCGTGAAAATGCCGAAGTAAGAAGCTCCGTCGATCTTCGCCGCTTCAATAATCGCGCCAGGCACGCTGGTCAAATATTGACGCAGGAAGAAGATCATCATAATATTTCCGAACAAGCCCGGTACAATAAGAGGCTTTAACGTATCTACCCAGCCAAACTCGGAGAACATGATGAATTGCGGAATCATGATCGCCGGATAAGGAATCATTAAGGAGGACAGCAGCAGCATGAACAGTTTATTCTTATGCGCAAAACGCAGCTTCGCAAACGAGTATGCCGCTAAGCTCGAAGTAAACGTCCCGATAATCGTGACGCACAGCGTAATCAGCAAGCTGTTCTGAATACCGCTGAGCAGCGGTCCTTTTTCCCAAATCTCCATGTATTTAATGAAGTCAAATTTCTCCGGTATCCATACGGGCGGCAATGCGAATACTTCCGCCTTCGTCTTGAACGAAGTCGAGACCGTCCATATGAGCGGTGCAACCATGAAAACAGCGCCTATGCTGATAAGTATAAAAATGAGTACATCCGAAATTTTAAACTTTTTGGCCGATAGCATTGTTAGGCTCACTCCTTCCCTCTGATGTCGTTATTCCAGGTCTTTCGACGATCTTTCATTCATCTTGAATTGAACAAGCGTAATGACGAAGATGAATAGGCCGAGCAGCATCGCCATGGCGGAAGCATAGCCCATTTGCAGGTTGCCGAATGCCTTCTGCCAAACATAGAATACGACCGAGGCAGAGCTGTATTCCGGACCGCCCGTTGATGTCATAATGTTGATTTCCGTGAAAATTTGCGCGCCGCCGATCACTTTCGTTACGACGATAAAGAAGGTAACCGGTTTAACCATAGGGAACGTAATGTGCTTGAAGATTTGAAAAGCGTTTGCCCCGTCAAGCTGCGCTGCTTCATAATAGTCTTTGGGTACGCTTTGCAGCGCAGCCAAATAGAGAAGCATCGAGTAACCGAGGTTTTTCCATACCATCATAATAATGAGTGCTGGTTTCACCGTATATTTATCAGTCAACCAGTTGGGTCCTTCAATGCCGAATAGGGCAAGAAACTGATTCACTAAACCATAGTCGCCGTTATAAGCCCATTGCCACAAAATCGAAATCGCCGCAAGCGAGGAGATGACCGGTATGTAGTAAACAACACGAAAGGTTGTTGTACCGAACATTTTCCGATTAAGCCCAAGAGCTAGCAGCAAAGCTAATACAATCTCAATTGGTATGCCGATCATCATGAACAATGTATTGAAGCTAGCCTTATGGAATTGCTCATCCATAAATATTTCTTTAAAGTTGGCAAAGCCGATAAAATCCATCCGGCCGAGGCCGTCCCAGTCGGTAAAGGATCCGTAAAGCGAATATAAAAGCGGATACAAAGTAAACAAGAGAAATCCAAGAACGGGAGCAAGTACAAATAAATACCCGTAGTAGCTTTCTTTGCGATAGAGATTCGACTTGGTTTTCATCTTCCACCCCTGATTCACCCGGCATAAGAGTGATGCTAGTCCTCCGAGAGAACTAACATCACGGCTTGCGGGTTAAAAATGATTAGCTATTATTATTTCTTTGATTTGGCTTCCTGTTCGATCGCTTTATCCAGCAAGCTTTGCATTTTGGGTTGTTCTGCTTTCACATAATCTGCTGCCGTTACTTTACCATCAAGCACCGGCTGGATATCTGTGAAGAATAGTTGGTACCATTCTGCATTGTAAGTCAATGTGTTCGGCATTGGTTTTCCATATTCTTGAACGATATCAAGGAATTCTTTTTTGTTAGCTGGCTTTGTCTCTGAATTAGCAGCCCAAGTCTCAGCCATGTCAATCAGGTTAGGAATTTGAACCTTCGCATCAACCAGCTGCTGCTGGCCTTCAGGCGAAGCTGTTAAGTAAGTGACAAGCTTGGCAGCAAGCTCAGGGCTCTTCGAGTTGTTGGAAACACCGATGCCAAGCGATCCAACGAAGGATGCCGATTTGCCAGTGGAGCCCGCAGGGTAAGGAATTAGATCATAATCGAAAGGCAATGTCTCATACGTTGCTAGATCCCAAGGACCTACTGGGAAGAAAGCAAGCTCGCCCTTCATCCAGCGTTGGTAAGTGTCCAGTGTTGCTGCATCTTCAATGGAAGGCGTAATTTTGTAGACGTTTTGCATGTCGGCAAAATATTGCAGCGCTTCCGCGAACTTCGGATCGTCGATCGTTACTTTTGTGTTTGTCTCATCGAGCCAGTCAGCGCCGTTGCTCCATACGAAAGCTTGCAAAGCCCAGTTTACGTTGAAGCCTGTGCCGTATTGGTCGATTTTGCCGTCGCCGTTGTTATCCTTTGTCAGCTGCTGATTTACTTTAATGAACTCGTCCCACGTGTAGGGCTTGTCCTTGTCCGGCAATGGAATGCCTGCCGCCTCGAACATGGCCTTGTTGTAGCCAAGCGCGAAAGGACCAACATCTTTTGGCAAACCGTAGATATTGCCTTGTCCTACTGTTTCACCGTCGTACCGGTAGCTATCCACACCGTATTTCCAAATGTTATCGAATTTTACGTCGGATACGTATTCCGTGATATCCTTAAGTACGCCGCCGTTTGCATACGCTCTCAGATCGCCCGGGTCAAAGTAGAAGACGTCTGGAACGCTTTTGCCTGTAATGGCAGCTTTTAATTTCGTTGCATATTGATCGCCAGTTGTTGTAATGATTTTAACTTTAACGCCAGGGTTGTCCGTCTCGAATTTTTTGACAGTTGCTTCATAAGCTTTTTGCTCTTCAGGACCGCCTCTAAACATAAACGAAATTTGTTTGGATTCTGTTTTTTCGCCTGTGCCCGTGTTGACGGCGTTGCCTGAATCGTCTTTACCTCCGCATGCGGATAGTACTACGGCTAATGACATCATGATTGCAAATACGGAAAGTAAACCTTTTTTCTTTGCCAACTTAACCCCTCCTAAATGTACTGCGTTCACAAACAGTCATTAATTAATGTCAAATACATCAAGTAAGCATATTTGTTAAATAATTAATACTTTTGTTAAACTCATATTAATGCAAAGCGCTTTCATTGTCAATACATGTCGAAAAGTTACAACAGGCCAGTCTGATCGTCTTATTTCATCGTAAAAATAGCTTAACCAGCTTTTTCTATTCGAAAGCTATATAAATCTGTTTATAAACTTTATGTCATTAACAAATAAGCGAATTAGGTGATCCGACTATTCCGCTACCCCAGCTCCATCTGCGACCGGGATGCCAAAGTTAGGCGTGCCATCCTCATTCCAGCCAAATACTTGCGCGCGAGTATGGCGATTTGGATCATAAAGCGGGTCGCCCACGATTTCTTTGTAATTACGAGCATGATATACGATAATGTCCTGCTTGCCGTCCGGGCTCACTGTAAAGCTGTTGTGCCCTGGCCCATACTGGCCCGTCACTTCACTCGTTTGGAATACAGGTTCTGCCGTTTTGCTCCAGGAAGCCGGATCGAGCAGATCGCTCGTATCTGCTGCAGAAAGCAAACCCATGCAATAATTATAATCGGTAGCGCTTGCGGAGAAGCTGATGAAAATTTTTCCATTTCGCTTCAGTACAGCCGCACCTTCGTTGACGAGAAAGCCGATTTTTTCCCAATCGTATTCCGGAGTCGCAATCATGACCTGCTTGCCGCTAATCGTCCATGGATTGCTCATAGCCGCAATATATAAATTAGAGTTTCCTTTAATCGCCGGATCCTTCTGGGCCCATACCAAATATTGAACGCCTTTATGCTCAAATGACGTTGCATCCAAAGCAAAAGACTCCCAATTGGCTTTAATTTGCCCCTTTTCCGTCCAATTACCCTCTAGCGGATTAGCCGAGTCATTCTCGATAACAAACATGCGGTGATCAAATAATCCGTCTACTGTTTCCGAAGTTCTCGCTGCTGCAAAATAGATGTACCATTTCCCCCCGATAAAATGGATCTCAGGCGCCCAAATATTTGCGCTCATAGGACCTGTCTCGTATTTTCGCCATACGACTACGGGCTCCGCCGAGCCCAGCTCTTGAATCGTTTTCGCTCTTCTAACTTCGAGACGATCGTACTCCGGTACCGACGCGGTAAAATAATAGTATCCGTCCGTGTGCTTGTATACCCAAGGATCGGCTCGTTGCGGAATTACCGGATTCGTAAATAGTTGCGCTGCTGCTTGTTTGCTTATCATGTCATCAAAACCCCTTTTATGATTGTCTGGTTATTTTGCATCTAGCTGTCTGATCTGTTTGCCCCATACTGCGATACCTGTGTCTGTTAAGCCTGTGAATACGAGCGTTGTTCGCTCTCTTTCCCAGTCCCATGCGGGTAGAACCATCCCTCTGCAGGTCCATAGCTCCTCTTGTGATTCCCAGCCAAAATTGTGACTAGAAAGTTGAAGCTCGACGACTTCTTGATAGACGACGCGCCAACCATGATTGATTGAGCCTGTATCCGTGTCTATACTGCCGTCTGGTCGAAGGGAGAGCGACTTTGCATCCACTATTGCGTCTGCCCTTGGATCATGTATGATCCATTCCCACTCACCCGCTATTTCGTTTGCCGATATTATCCGCAGCGGCTCTCCCGAGTACCGCTCTGGAGAAACGACCGGCCAGCTGTCCTCCGTCCAGACAATAGGCCTCACATGGAGATGGAAGCAGTGCTTATTTACTTCTTCCCGAGCGTGGTGCACCATATAGTAGGCTCCGTTATCCTCTAACACCGAGTTATGCCCAGGTGCCAACCAACCAGGAGCATCGCTGAAGCGATATCCCCCCATCAATTTCAGACCGATTTGTGACGGGTCAGCCGTCTCCGTATCCGTCATCACATGGCCGGAATAATCGATGTATGGTCCGGTAATCGTTCTGGAACGCGCTGCACGGACGTTATAATTCGTAAACAGTGAATCATAAGAGACAAATAAATAATAATAATCGAATTGCGGATGATAGACGATATAAGGACCCTCTACCGCCCCCTCCCTCACCTTGCGCTCTCTGCGGGCAAGCAGAGTTCCGATTCCGCTATGAAGCAATTTGCCGGTGCTCGGACTCAGCTCAGCGATATAGATTCCTCCGAAAAAAGAACCATAGGTCATCCATAAGCGTCCTTCTTTATCAAAAACGACGTTAGGATCAATCGCATTGACCTTAAGGTCGTCTCCCTCAGCCGTCTTGATTACCTCGCTTAAATCCGTCCATGGTCCTTCTAGGCAAGCAGCAGTCGCTACTCCAATGAACGATTGGCGTGTTCCGAACCGAGAAGCGCAGTAATAAAGCAAATAGGCGTCTTGAAGTTTTATAACATCAGGTGCCCAAAGCCCATCAGCCCCGGTCCATGCCTTCGCTGGCTCAGGGACGCCATCCAATGCATGTCCAACCCACTCCCAATCAATGAGGTCCTTCGATCGCCTGACTTGTACGCCTCCGCGAAAAGGCGGCCGACCCTTCTCCCGATACATCGCATCAGTTGAAAATGTATAATAGCAGCCCTTGTCTTTGAATATGCCAGGATCATGCGTATTCAATGTTCTCCAAGTCGTTTCATCCTCAAAGCTGCTCGGGTCAAACAGTCGCTGCTCAGGCGGTTTTCTCGGATGATTCATTTCATTCCTCCATGAGTCACAAAATAGCTTTTCTCAAAATTTTGTGTAATGTTTATATATTTATTTATTAATTCATGTTAAAGTGAATTTTATCAATTGATTGTTGTTGCTGTCAATTACTAAATTTATTAATGATATCATTAACGTTTAGTTTATAACGAAGGAGATTTATGATTAACATCGTTAATCCAAAACTTCAATTTCATATTTGTTTCGGGTGTTAATCATTAAAGAGATTAAGCAAGGAGGTGGATGTTATGAAAAATGGTCATCTTCCGGAAAGATTGGGAAATGGAAAAATACGTGTAAATCGGAGCGTGGATTGACGTTTTATTCTAAGAGGGTTTCTAAGCAAAATTAACGTTATTCGTACGTACTAAACAGAGTAATCTTGATTATTAAATACCGATTAAAACAAAAAAAAACCTTGTTCAATTGAACAAGGCTTCTGAATAAAAGAATATGGTGGAGGCTGACGGGATCGAACCGCCGACCCTCTGCTTGTAAGGCAGATGCTCTCCCAGCTGAGCTAAGCC
>NZ_JABBYG020000036.1 GCF_012935325.2 Paenibacillus sp. PL91 | reverse complement strand
CTATAATAAACGATATGGGTTGCCTCTATAGGAGTGTTTCAGACGATACTTCGGATGCATAACGGACTGCCACTTAGTGAACTGTAACCCGAAAGATAGACACTTTAGAAAAAGTGCCCGTCTTTCGGGTTACAGTTCAAGCAAACTGCCCCTTATTTGTTCAACTAACGTTCCCCGTTAGCTTAGCGAAGCCAAATTGAGCTGCTAATCATGGGTTACCTCATGACTCTCTAGTTTTCCATATTGATCGAATTGCTGCAGTTTAAGTAAACTGTCATCGACCCCTAAACCAGCTCCCCCCAAGTAATAAACATACTGAAGAACAGGTTCATCTATCTTCTGCTCAGGCTTACCTAATAAACTAATAATTTCGTCCAGCTTTATGTTCCGGGAATTTTTCAGCCCGCATAAGACCGCAAGATACAGGCTATGTCTTAGTTGCTTGGAGCCGCGGTTCGTAATGCGATTTGTGGTCGCCGTGAACTTCCCAGATGAAAATACGCTAGGATCTACTAGCAAAGGCAAGAAAAGAAATGTACGTAGACTTAGGCGAAGATTATTTTGATAAGCAAAAACAAGGAGCTATTGTACGGAATTCGGTTCGAAGACTTGAAACCTTAGGCTATACCGTTACGATTTCAGAAGTCTCCTGATCTACGGATCACCAATATTCTAGGCGCTGCACCTTTTTAAAAAGTGAATGATCTGCGTCTTCTTCAGCATTGTCTTTTTTCCAAGTACCCGAAGTTAATTTTCATGGTAGTTTAGCGAAGAACCGAATCTGCTTCTCCGAAATGCCACAGGCGAACCGTGGTACGAATGGCCCGAAGCTTGAATATGGTGTCAATAGGCTGTTCAAGATATTCTTTCATTTAGAGCTTGTAACCATAGCTGTCCAACACTTTTTTTATTCCACCATGACGCGCGTAGTCCGGAGCTAATCTCAGCCCTTTGCCGGACACCCCGGAGGCCTTACGCAAAGGCGTAACCGAATTTTATCCACTACAACAAGCCTGACAAAGGTGGACACTTTGCGGCTAAGAACTCCGCGTGGGGTTCACACCGCTACTCTAGATGGCTCGGTCACTCACATATTCAAAAAATCCAAAACTAATCAAAAGGAGATTAAAATGGCACAAACAAGTACCATACAACAACCTACAGACAAGAACGCCATTCGGGGTCCGTTTCATGTGAATGTTCCGGAAGCGGAACTTACCGAATTGCGCAGGCGCATACTCGCGACAAAATGGCCTGAGAAGGAAACGGTCTCGGATCAATCGCAAGGCGTGCAGCTCGCGACGATTCAGGAACTCGCGCGCTATTGGGCGACAGATTACGATTGGCGCAAGATCGAGGCGAAGTTAAACGCCCTGCCGCATTTCATCACCGAGATCGATGGTCTGGACATTCATTTCATTCATATTCGATCGAAGCATAAAGATGCTTTGCCGCTTATTGTCACACACGGATGGCCCGGCTCGATCATCGAGTTGATGAAGATTATCGGGCCGCTAACCAATCCCACGGCATATGGCGGGAAGGTATCGGACGCTTTCCATCTTGTGATTCCGTCACTGCCCGGCTACGGGTTTTCAGGCAAGCCGACTACGACAGGTTGGGACCCCGTCCGCATCGCACGTGCCTGGATAGAGCTGATGAAGCGCCTTGGATACAAGAAGTATGTGGCGCAAGGCGGCGACTGGGGTGCGGTTGTCACGGATTTGATGGCTGTACAGAAGCCTCCGGGACTGGTCGGCATTCACACCAACATGCCTGGCGTGATTCCGCCCAATATTGATAAGGCGATCCAGTCCGGCAATCCGCTGCCCTCCGGTCTCTCAGCCGAAGAGAAACGCGCGGTCAAACAGCTGGACTTCTTCTACAAACACAGCGGTTACGCCTTCTTGATGGGGACGCGTCCGCAGACGCTGACCGGACTGGCGGATTCGCCTGTCGGTTTGGCAGCCTTTATGATTGACCATGACGCGAAGAGCCTGGACCTGATCTCAAAAGCCTTTGCCGGACAACCCGGAGGACTTTCTAGAGACGATGTGCTCGACAACATCACGCTCTACTGGTTGACGAACACAGCGATTTCTGCGTCTCGTCTCTATTGGGAGAGACAGGAAAGCAAGATCTCCTTCTTCGACGTCAAAGGCGTAACCCTCCCGGTTGCCGTAAGCGTCTTTCCGGATGAGCTCTATGAAGCACCAAAGAGTTGGTCAAAGAAGGCATACCCGAATCTTATCCACTACAACAGGCTTCCCAAGGGTGGACACTTCGCGGCCTGGGAACAGCCTGAGCTTTTCACTGCAGAACTCCGCGCTGCATTCAAGTCGCTACGCTAATCGGAGTCAGGTGGAAAACACTCACACGGGTGATCGTCGTCACAACAGTCTGTCGGATATTACCGGCAGGCTGTTGTGATTGATCTATCATAATTTGCCCGTTAGCATTCCTGTATAGCGATTATTTCGGAGTTTGAAATAAAACGAGCGCCTCGACTTAGCGAAGCTTCCATATTTGAGGTATTCGCGAAGTGAATTAAACTATCCTGCCCGTTAGCATTCCTGTAGAGCGTTAAATTTCCGCTTTGCATAAAAACGAGCGCCTCGGTACGATGGGAGTACGCAACGGGTCATAGCCCTTTAAATCCCATCATCCAGGAGGACGCTCTACTATGAAGTTTAAATCGCAAGCGAGACAAAATCAACTCATTGAAAAAATTACTGCTCAGCATTTAGTTGTCGGGATCGACATCGCCCAGCAGATGCATGTAGCGCGCGCTGTAAATTTCCATGGCATCATCATCGGAGACTACCTATCCTTTTCTAATGACGAGGAAGGGTTTCACTATCTTTTGCTATGGATTCAAAAGCTGCAAACCACCCATAGTTTGAGCGCAGCCATCGTCGGGATGGAACCAACCGGGCACTACTGGCTCAACATATCTCAGTGGCTCACAGAACACCATTTTGAAGTCGTTTTAGTGAATCCGCATTTCGTGAAAAAGAACAAAGAGAATCGCGACAATACGCCCTCAAAGAGTGACCGGAAGGATGCACTCGTTATCGCCGACATGGTCAAGAACGGTTACTACTCGCTAACACGTACGACTCCCGAAGCCTTCGAGGATCTACGTGTGCTTCTCTCTAACCGAGACTTCGTCGTCAAACGACTTGTTAGTGCCAAAAACCAGATCCACCGCTGGGTTGACGTTGTTTTCCCTGAACTACGTCACGTATTCAAGGACATCACATGTATCGGTTCCCTGGCAACGCTTCGCCTCTTCCCTACTCCAGCGGAGCTCAGTAAGCTGCAGCCCCAGAACCTAATTCAGGGATGGAAAACCATCATGAAACGGCACTGCGGTGCTGGAAAAGCAAAAGCACTCATCGAGATGGCCAACCATTCTGTAGGATCTCAGTGAAACAATTGCTCGCCGAGTATGACCTTGCTTGCGGACAACTGGAGGTTGTGGAGAAGGAGATTTCAACCGTATTAGAACGCATTCCCTTTGCAAAATCCATCCTCGCGATTAAGGGGATTAGTGTCATTTCATTAGCTGGTATTTTGGGTGAGGCTGGGGATTTAAGCGGATTTGTTCACGGAAATGCTTTGCTGCTCCATGCCGGATTCAACCTCGCAGAAGCGAGTTATGGCAAATGGACCGGGCAAATGAAGATTAGTAAACGCGGACGATCCCGCCTACGGCGCTTCCTCTTCATGACCACTATGAGTTTGGTCATGAATAATTCGGAGTATCAAGCAATGCACGCATACAATGTACAGGTCAAGAAGATGAAGAAAATGAGGTCCATTATGAAACTATGCGGTAAATTGGCCAGAATATTAGTCGGGATGGCTCGCAGCGGTAAAGCCTACATACCACATAAAACGTTACCGCTCTTGCAAGTAGTTGAAGCCTAACCATACAACCCGTTTCGTTGCACGTAGATTGGCTTATTCGCAGGATTTCAAAGAAAGCACGGAGTACCGGATGCATTAAACCAAAGGGCACCGACCCGTTGAGACATGGGAGTGAAAGCCTCCAAGGGCGGCGTGGAGAATGCGTGCAGTCAATGGAATTATCTGGGGTAGCATTACTCCCCCTCTATTCAAGTACGCCTTCATGATGCCGAAGTCTAACGCGGAGTTCCCCTTCTTGTCTTTCATCCTTTACCAACCGGGCGAGATCCTGCGAATAAGCGAGCATTCGTGAGAAAACTATATCGTACCGAGGGAGGTTAACTTATTCTGATAGCAAACCACACCGTCCAAGAGTTTTTTTCAATTATCGGAAGATGGGTTCCGCCCACTTTACTTTCAATGTAAAATACTAGTTCATTAAGTTCAATATCCGTTAACTCGTGCAAAATTGAACGACCTGTTCTTTCTTGAAGGTCTTGGTGTAATGATTCAATGTCATTGTATTTATGTCTAGTTTCCCATATCTGATTTTCACTAAGCAGTCTAAATCCATTCGATTCGAGTGCATTTCGTACGTTAAAAGATTCATGTCGGCAATTTATTTCTTTATCAACTAACTTAGGATACTTCTCAAAAAAGTAACCTCTAAGATGGCTTTCGTTTCCTGGCATTAAGCAATCTTTTGGTGTCCTATCTTGAACTATTAAAACACCGTTGTTCTTCAAAATGCGATGTGCTTCCTTGAAACACCTATTCAAGTCAACTAGATGGTGAATTAAAGCTCTCTCCAAAATAAGATCGTATTTACTATCAGGAAGCTTCGTATCATAAGCATCACCCAGCACAAACAAAACGTTATCGCAATCCACACAGTTCTGTGAAGCACCTTTTAACATTTCCTCAGAAAAGTCTACGCCTGTAACGTCTGATGCATCCATACTTAAAAAGGATTTTGTGTAAATGCCTCCGCCGCAACCGATATCAACAATTTGTCTACCCAAGACTTCAACATTTTTTTGGATTAGAGAAATCCAGGATTCATCAGCATCTCTTGTTGTATAGGTCATAAATGTCTTTATTCAGGGCTTGCATTTCCCAATAATTACTATATTAGCACAAAACTGCGTATCTTAATGGCAATAACTACACATACTCATTAGGGATCCGGAGTAATAGGTCGGTAGCAGTTGGGAGTTGGTGGGATGCCAAACTCTTCCTTCCAAAATATGCATAGTCCAAAGTTGATTGAGAAATGATAAAAATATTACTAATAATCACCAGTTGATTTTTGTCGTAAACGTTCTAAAGGAGATGGAATGCCATGGCTACTGCACAAAATTCAAGTTCTAACCTTACATCTCCTGAAAAAGAACTAAATGACCCGATAAGCAAATCTTTAGAGCAGAATGAACTCATTATCAGAAATCTTTTTGAAAATTGTTATGATATTGTCTTTCGGCGTATACAGATTTTCGGACAAATCAATGTTTTATTGGTTTATTTGGATGGTTTGGTGGATACCAAGGCATTAGATAACATTTTGCTTAAACCTTGGATGTTAGAAACTCCTCGTCCCGGAATGGGGGAGTTAAACGCAGTAGATTTGATGTTAGAACAACAGCTGGTTTCCATCGCAAAAACAAAAACAACGGAGACAATGGGTGATGTTGTACAAAGTATTTTATCCGCTAATGTAGTTATTCTACCGGATGGAGTAAACAATGCAGTTATCGCTGAATTGAAAGGCTTCGAGCAGCGAGCTGTTGAAGAGCCCTCAGGTGAGACTACTCTTCGGGGTCCAAGAGAGGGCTTTACAGAAAACATATCTGTGAATACAAGCCTAGTTCGCAGGAAAATTCAAAGCACTAAACTTAAAATGGAGTCCATGACCGTCGGCAATCTTTCGAAAACCACTATTGTCATCGCCTACATTGAAGGCATCGCAAAAGATTCGATCATCGAAGAAGTTCGAAAACGAATCAGTCAAATTCAAATTGATACCGTTCTTGGCGGCAATTATATTGAGGAGTTCATAGAAGATCACCCGTTCACATTATTCCCACAAGTGCAGAACACCGAACGCCCGGATATTGTTGCCTCAAGCCTTGCAGAGAGAAAAGTAGCGGTTTTCATCGATGGCACACCTTTTGTACTGATCGTCCCCTGTTCCTTATGGAGCGCATTTCAGTCGGCTGATGATTATTATGAGCGATTTTTATACGCTACCCTTATTCGTTGGTTGCGAATGATATTGATTATAACTTCACTATTCTTACCTTCTATTTATGTGGCAATCACGACGTTTCATCCACAATTGTTACCCACTAATTTTTTGCTCAGCATTACTTCTGCTCGTGAAGGGGTTCCCTTTCCGGCGGTCATTGAAGCAATTTTGATGGAATTTTTATTTGAGGGCCTACGCGAGGCGGGAATACGGATGCCGAGGCCGGCTGGTTCAGCAGTCAGTATCGTTGGGGCTCTAGTTATTGGCCAATCCGCCGTACAAGCAGGGATCGTATCGGCTCCGATGGTCATCGTTGTTTCCCTCACAGGAATCGCTTCTCTCATCAGCCCAAGATACAGTATGGGAATGGCATTTCGAATGCTCCGTTTTCCAATGCTCATTTGTTCAGGGATGTTCGGATTATACGGAGTTACTATGGCTTCTTTAATCCTTCTCGTTCACCTTACGAATCTTGAGTCATTTGGAGTCCCCTATTTAAGTCCAATAGCTCCACTGACAAAATCGGAATTAAAGGATGTTTTAATCCGCGCGCCAAGGTGGAGTATGAATACGATACCGTTATCCGGTTCTACCCGAAATAAATTACGAATTCCCAAAGGTCAACAACCAGGCGGGAACCAAGGAGACGAAGCATAATGAAATATCGCCCGACAGCCTTCATTTTTTTGATACTCTGTATCGCTTTAACGACAGGTTGTTGGGATCGTGAAGAACTTACGGACAGAGCATTTGACCTTGCCGCGTCGGCTGATATTAAGAAGGATGGGACGTATTTAACTGCCGCTCAATTTATTATTCCCTCCAGGTCAGAACAAAGCTCAAAAGGAGGAGCCGGTGATAAACCGTACTTTATTGAGACGGGTAGCGGTAAAAGTACTCTTGAATCCATTCAAAAAGCGCGACAAAAGCTTTCTCGAATCATAACACGCGGTCATCGACGCAATTATTACATTGGAGAGGATCTGGCTAAACATGGAATTAAAGATATGCTGGATGCGTTTTCTCGAGATCCGGGAAATCGAATACGACTGGACATTTGGGTGGTCAAGGGAAATACAGGCTTGGAAGCTTTGCAAGTGCCCTTCCCTCTGGAGAAAATTCCTTCCGTCGCATCACTCAAAATACATAAAGCGGTTGGAGGTACTACGGGCACATCATATCTCGACTTTATGATGGCCTCAAGTGCCGAAGGAAGCAGCCCGACTTTGCCTGTAGTAGACATCGTACAGGGTGCCTCTCCACAAAAAACGATCCGATTTTATGGTCGTGCAATTTTTAACCACGAGTATAAATTAGTTGGTTATTTAAATTTTGTTGAAGGTGCTTATCGGCAGTGGATTCTCAAAGGAATATCTTACTTTGACTTAGCGGAAAATATTCCTGAAGCAGATGGGGATGTTGGTATCATTGTTACAAAGTTTGGAAGCAAACTAAAGAGCAGCATATCACCAAAAAAAAAGGTGAAGATGGAGATAGAACTAACTGGAGTGGGACATGTAGGAGAGAACAATACGAATTTGGACCTTAGCGTGCAGAAAAATTTGAAACTTGTTCAGAATAAGATCAACGAGAAAACTAGCGAGCGTGTTCTTGAAATGGTCACTAAAGTTCAAAAACAATTTGGCACCGATGTATTTGGATTCAATCAAACCTTGAATCGTCAGCATCCAATGGAATGGAACAAATTAAAAGGACAGTGGGATACTATTTTTCCAGACATAGAAGTCACGGTCAATGTAAATGTAAGTTTAAAACATATTGGCTTAATCGGGCCACCGCTCCAATTAGAGGAAAGTGAGATTAAAAAATGAAAATCTCCGGATATCAGCTATTTTGGCTGATTTTCACAATGGAATTTGGGATGACGGCAATTTTTACCCTCTCGCCCGCCGTTTTTCTCGCCAAACAAGACGCTTGGATTTCAATGATCCTCGCAACACTGATATGCTTATTCACTACATATGTTGCAGTTAAATTAAGCCTCCTTTACCCTGAGCAAACCTTTATTCAATACAGTCAGCTGATTATCGGAAAGTGGCTAGGAAGAATCATACTAGTTCCTTACTTTTTAATGTGGGTTTCCGTAACTGGAGTCATTTTAAGGGAATATGCGGATTTTGTCTATATTTCCTTATTTAGTTCGACGCCACTATGGATTATTATTCTTATTATGTTAGGTGCTATCGGATATGTCACCTATACCGGAGGTCTTAGAAGTATCAGTCGTTGCAGCGAAATCATCGGTCCTATCAGCATGGTAGGTATTATTCTCATCATTATTTTTAGCGTGAAGGATTGGGACTGGCTTAGAATACTTCCGGTTTATTCCAACACAGGATTTTTGCCCCTTGTTAAAGGGAGCTTAACACCTGCCTCCTTCCTGGCAGAATCCTTTATGGTAGTCATGTTAATAGCCTTTATGTCTAAACCAAAGCGAGCTATGATCTCTTCCTTATTAGGGGTTACTGTCGCTTCAGTCGCCGTTTTGGCAATGACATTGATAGTGATTATGGTCTTTGGTCCGAATTTACCGTCTAAATTTATTTATCCCCTTTATTCCGTTGTGACATATTTTTCTGTAATGGAATTTATCCAGAACGTTGATGTTTTGGTTGTCTTACTTTGGATCATCGGTATTTTTATTAAACTATCCCTTTATTTATTCATAACCAGTTATGGTACCGCACAATTATTCCACATAAAGAAATGGAAACATACAATTTGGTTGATAGCACCTATTGTTTTTGTAATTTCACTGCTGCCGCGAAACACTATCGACACTATGAGTTTCGCGAAGTCTTTTTGGCATGATGTGATATTTCCTATAAATCTCATAGGAATTCCTTTATTATTGTGGATTATTGGTACCATTCGTAAAAAAAACAGGTTACAATAGCAATTCCGCTCTGACTTTTCTCATTCTGGAAGTAATAAGGAAAGATGGGAACAACGGGGAACGGCAATACTGCTATTGTGAAAATAGCAGTAGGATTTGAATCTGAAGGCAAGTGTTACTTCTTTAATGCTTCAATCATGTCGTAGATATGACTATGCATGAGTTGACTTGCCTGCTCACTGTGTCGTTCCTCAATGGCGATCGCAATTAAGATGTGATAATTGGATGCTTTGGTACGCATATGAGGCAAGGTGTTTGTCTGCTTGCGACCTTCGGAGAGAAGTGGATAGATTGACTCCAGCATTCGTAATAGGACAGGATGTTGTGCTGATTCTGCAATGAGAGAATGGAAGGAAAGATCGGTATCTAAAAATGGGCCCCCTTCTTCCATCTGGTTAACCATAGAGTCAGCCAGCGCACGAAGTTGCTTTACTTGGGAGCGCGTAGCATGCTCTGCACTTAAGGCAGCCAGTTTGGGTTCAATGAGCAGTCTTGCTTCCAGTAATTTGACGAGTAATTGAAGGCAAAGCTCATACGGTGCAAGCGGCTGTAGATGAGCTCATGGATCTGTTAATCGGGAAAGATCCGCTTCGCATTGAAGATCATTGGCAAGTGATGTACCGTGGCGGATCAATACTGATGAGTGCGATCGCCGGGATTGATCAGGCGTTGTGGGATATTAAAGGAAAATATTTTGATGCTCCAATCTATCAGCTGCTTGGCGGGGCATGCCGGGATTCGATGCGTGTCTATTCCTGGATCGGTGGGGATCGACCGAGTGATGTTGGAAAAGCGGCTTTGGAAAAGCAACAGGAAGGCATTACAGCGATTAAGATGAACGCTACAGAAGAGATGCAATATATTGATAGCTATCAAAAGGTGGATCAGGTCGTGGAACGGATAGCAGCGATCCGTACTGCGACCGGTTCGGACTTTGGCATCGGTGTAGATTTTCACGGTCGTATTCATAAACCAATGGCGAAGGTACTTGCCAAAGCATTAGAGCCTTATAGGCTGATGTTTATAGAAGAACCCGTGCTTCCAGAAAATAATGAGGCACTCCGAGATATTGCTAATCATACTAGCACACCGATTGCGACGGGTGAAAGAATGTTCTCACGCTGGGATTTCAAATCATTACTGGAAGATGGCTACGTGGATATAATTCAACCAGATTTATCGCATGCAGGAGGCATTACAGAGTGTAAGAAAATCTTCGCGATGGCGGAGGCTTATGATGTTGCAGTAGCCCCCCATTGCCCTCTAGGCCCTATTGCACTTGCTGCCTGTCTGCAAGTTGACGCTACGGCTCACAATGCAATCATCCAGGAACAGAGCCTCGGGATTCATTATAACCAAGGGAATGATCTACTGGATTATGTAACGGACCCTAGCGTATTCTCCTACGAGGATGGGTATGTGAAGATTCCACAGGGCCCGGGACTTGGTATTCAGTTAATGAGGAGTACGTCCGTAGAATGGCGTCGGAATCCCCACATCGGTGGAGAAATCCGATTTGGAGACATAAGGACGGATCAGTGGCCGAATGGTAGAACAGAAGAGCCCAGGGTTAAGCAAAATGACTTTGATTCTGAGTTCATTGCAAATAAAGGACTAATTTTACCAAATTAGCAGTTTAAACTTTATAAAAACAGTAAAAAAACATGAAACCAGTGTTGAATCTTGGGATGCATGATGTAAATGAGCAGTTACTAAGGATTATAATAATGAGGACTAAATGTTCAAGGAAAATAAAGCATTAGACTGAACTGCACCCCGTCAAGTAGACAGTACAAAAAATAAAATCAATTAAGCGGCCTCAGTCCTGTATTGCATCGGGCTGAGGCCATTTAATTTCGCTTATAATCGTTCGTTGTTATAAAAGTGGATATAGGCCTCGATGTCCCACTCGAGCTCCTCAAAGGTATGGTACGTTTGTAAATAGTACTTCTCGCATTTTAGGGTCCCCCAGAAAGATTCCATTGGACCATTATCGATGCATCGTCCAACTCGAGACATGCTCTGAGACAATTTGTTTTCGTTCAGGAGCTTTTTGAAGACCAAAGAGGTGTATTGGTAGCCTCGATCGCTATGAAGCATGGGACTGCTTCCTGGAGCTGCTTGCAAGGCCAGTTTCAACGTCTGGAATACAAGTAGGTTGTTATTGGAAGGCCCTAACACATAGGAGACGATGGATTTATCATGAAGGTCCAAAATAGCGCTTAAATACGCCTTTTGGCCAAGACCGTACTTGAATTCCGTTACATCGGTAAGCCACTTTTCATTTGGTGCATCGGCATGGAATTCGCGGTTTAGCACATTTTCCGCCACCTGCTGCGGAGTGGCGTTTGCATATCTCTTTCTCTTCCTCCGGATAACGGATTGGATTCCCTGTACCTTCATCAGGCGGTATACGCGCTTATGATTAATTGTTTTTTTCGTTTGGTTGCGCATGTGCAGCGTTAATTGATTGATATCCAAAGATACGCTCTACTTTCTCATATATGGTCATTATGACATGCGTCAACGCCGCGTTCTCCTGTTCACGGGAATTGGGTTGCGATTTAGCCACTTGTAGTAGCTTGAGCGTGGAGGTAATCTTTCACTGCCTGAAGCTTGAGTTCAGCCGTATAGCTTCGGTTACGTGTACGACTCTCCAGCCCTTCATAACCAGAGAGCTTGTAACGACGCTGCCATTTCATCAGAGTCGTTTTATTAATCTCATATTTCTTCGCTGCAGCCATAAACCCAATTTGTGCACTTGTTACTTCTTCGAGAATGGTGAGTTTCTCCAACGCACTATATTTTCCTCTAGACATGAAAAGCTCCCCTTGCAGTTGCAGGTTTTATTATTTCACCTGTCTACCGTAAGGGGAGCATATCAGACGTGAAGATAAAGTCCCTGGCTGCCGCTGTTTTATTGAATTATCGTGTCCCGTTAGTTCAATTGGTTGGGGGGTTATAAATTGAAAGATTCCAATCAAGATGAGCAAAGTCACGAGTACTATTATAAAAGTTAAGCTCAACCTCAATATATTAGATGACTGAAGTTGTTTGTTCTGAACTTGCTTTTCCAGAAAGCCAATACGTTTTTTAAGCTCCTGAATCTCTTTCTCCATTGGTAATCCTCACTTAATACCACATAGCTGGATTGCCTTTACGCTTTGCTTTTTCGGGGGTTAAAAAAAGTGGAATGGCGTCGAGTAAAATTATTTTAAAATGATGTGGCTTTTTACCTCCCTTCGGTGTCTAATGAATTGTAAGTTCAGGAGGAGGTACTACTGGTGTCACGAGCTCAAGACAAAAAGAAAATCCCTGTTCTTCCGGAGGAGCAGGAGCACATCCAGCATTTCGAAGCCATTTATAATCAATATCGAGATAGAATTCGAAATTATATTGCAGTAAAGACAAATTCGGCAACTGCCGATGACTTAACGCAACAAGCTTTTTTAAAAGCAATGGAAAACTTTCACTTGTTTAAGTGTAACTCCAGTATATTTACTTGGCTATTCAAAATCGCGCAAAATATTGTGAAAAACGAGTATCGTACGAGATCACGAAATAAAGAAATGGTGCACGAAGTAATCGATTTTCAGTCCCAATCGATATCCCTCGATATTGCTAGAGATGTCGATATCCGTCTTGATATTAGTGCTGCATTAGCCCGATTGAATGAATTAGATCAGCAAATCATATCATTGCGTTTTTTCGTCGATTGCACTCTATTGGAAATATCCAAAATCATCGGGATGCCTGAAAGCGCAGTCAAGAACAGACTCTATCGTGCCTTAAACAAACTAAAAAAAGAATTAAAAGAATGGGGTGACATTACAATCATGTCTATTAAAGAATTGATATCAATTGTGGATAAACGCGAGGCTCCCTCCAAGAATGATGGTATGAACAAGGTATACCATGACTTATTTGAAGAGTTGAAAAGCAATGTAGATCGAATTATTACAACCTATCGTCATCGACCTTCTCAGAAAATCGCTATTGAGATCTATCCGGATCTGCCCACTTTTCATCAAGCAATAAACGAGCCGGATGCGCCCAATTGGTTTATGGGAACCTATGAAGACAATAAAATTAAAATCGTATCCCCACTCAACCCAGGCCCTGAACATACGTATCAATCGGTACTACGGCACACTATAAGCTTGTTTACGATGTGGTTAGTGAAGGATATCAATCCGTTGGCACCGAAATGGCTTACACACGGGCTCGGCGGGCATGAAGCCAAACAAATGTCACAAGAATATATCCAGTATAGCACCTCCGAAGCGATTCAAAATAACGCTGTCCCTAGCTTTCAAACATTAACTAATGATACCTGGGATTTCGAGAAGATAGGGGGATATGGATTCTCGCACTTGATCGTAGAATATCTCATCCATTCATACAGTTTAGATGCGCTCAACAAATTCATACGCGATGCCACTGATTTTCAAGGCGCATTTCAAGTATCGGAAGCTGAGCTGCACGGGATGTGGGTGCAATATTTAAAATCTAGGCTATGTTAAATTTTGATACTAGTATTTGACCATAACAAAACCACCTTCGAAAAGGTGGTTTTGTTATGGTCTCCCATAGCTCAACAGTACACTATACATTGTTCTATCTAGTACAGCCTTATAGCCCCAATCATTAAACTATCCTGCCCGTTAGCTTAACAAAGAAAGGGAGCAGCTGCCGCAGCAAACTACTCCTTGATTGTTCAACTATCGTCCCCCGTTTAGTTGAATAGCATTTTACTCAGCCTCGACTTAATCCAGTAATTCGAGTTGCAGAACGACCTCGTCTAATGGTCTAGAAGCGTCAACCTCAGTAGTTGCTGTGGCCCTTAATAGGGGTTCGACTTCAGCGAGATGACATAAGATAAGCTCTCGCTCTTCGGGGTTTTTCCCGTAGTTGTTGTTCTCCCGGTCGGCTATCCGCGCGAGTATTACATCGGCAGGTGCGCTAAGCAAAACCACATGATCGAAGAATGGGTAGAACTTTCCCTGATTTGACTTGCAACCAGCAACGAAGAGTTTACCTTCCTGGTGATTGGTCAGAAGTTCAATAATTGCCTCTTCACGCCAGACCCAGTCGGTGGAGCCGTCTGGAAAATGTACCCAATGGCTCCATACGTCGCTGTCGGTATCCACAACGCGGTTACCTCGTTCACCAAGTTTCTCCAAGGCTGTCGACTTTCCAGTTCCGGACATTCCGGTGACCAGTATTCTCAGCATTTTCCCTCCTAATTCACCTGCAACAATATAAGAATGCTGCTCACAATAATTATTCTTTTAAGTATTCGCGAAATCATTGTGCTGTCCTGCCCGTTAGATGAACAGGCTGCCGAATTGAACTGCAGCCTGTTGTTATTGCACTATCGTTCTCCGTTAGTTTAACGCTCTAGAGCAAATAATCTAATCTTGGTAAAACAATTTGAAGTAATAATATTTTTATTTAGCTCTTGTAATGTTTTTATAAATTCCTTGGTTTTTGAAATAAGTTCTTTTTCAAAATCTCCCCAGTGTATTGTCTCGTTGATAATTTCTTCTTTTATGGCATTAATAAATAGTTCTCTATCAGTTCGAATTAACGGACCCTCATGAATCTGGAGGTCAATTGCGCGAAGCTCAAGGATATCATCTTCAAAAATTTCATATTTAATTTCAAACATCAGAAATCACTCCGAACTTAATGAGATGCACATATATTACCATAGTACAGAGCGATAAAGTTGATTGTGTTTACATTAGTTTGTTGCGTTAACCTGCCCGTTAGCTTAATGACGCATCTTTATCTAATGCTTTATTTTCTCTAATCACAATTTACTCATGAATACTACGGCAGTACTTTTGTATTAGAATGGACTACATAGTACTGCATCATTTCTCTATCGGGAATGGGATCAAGTTCTTGTCTTCCGACATTGTTTTGTATAACGTGTCATATACCTTTATGAGCTCTTAACTACTATACAAAATTATTAAATCAATTATCTCCCTGTTTGTGATGAAAAAGCTCCTGAATTTCAGGAGCTTTTTCATCGTTTATGTTTTAATGGCCTCTTGATTACAGCTGAAGCAATATACTGATCAACATTTGAGCTGTCAAAGCTTCTCCTTCATTCTCAATCTCGATGACCAACATAGCATACAGTAACTCTTAGAATCCTGTAGTATACTGCTTAGGAATTACAGTTTCTTTTCTTAGTTTTGACGCGGCTTCCAGTGCCCAATAAGGATTTCTAAGCATCCCTCTACCCACAGCAACCAAATCGGCCTGTTCATTTCCGATAACGGCATTCGCCAAAATTGGATCATCGAGTCTACCAACGGCCATCACTGGAATATCCAGAGCTTCTTTGATAGCTTTTGCCAAGGGGACTTGATACGCTGCGTGAGTTCCTGGTCTGCCCCATGCAGCTATAGGTCCCTCGCCACCGGATGAAATATCAAACATGTCTATTCCCGCATTTTGATATTCCTTAGCAAAAGAAATGCTTTCCTGAATGCCATATCCACCTTCCACGTATTCTTTGGCGGAAATACGCATCAAGAGCGGCATGTCTTCGGGCATTTCACCCTTTGCTGCTTGAATAATCTCCCGGCCAAAAAGGGTAAGGTCTTTTCCATATTCATCTTCCCGTTTGTTCGTAAGAGGGGAATGAAATTGATGAATCAAATAGCCATGTGCACCATGAATTTCAATGGTATCGAATCCAGCTTTGACAGCACGAGCTACAGCTGCGCGGAAGTTCTCGACAAGTCCTTTAACCTCTTCCGTTGTAAGCGCTCGAGGCTTCTTTGAATTTTCATCAAAAGCAATGGCAGAAGGTGCTACAGGAACTTCAGCATCTTCCGCTTTACGTCCGGCATGGGCGATCTGGATCCCCACTTTAGCGCCGTAACTGTGACAAGCATCTACAATCCGCTTGAGAGCAGGAATCTGTTCATCAGACCACAAGCCCAGATCAAAGTCTGAAATACGGCCATCCGGCGCTACATCTGTCATTTCAATCATAATTAAGCCAGCTCCGCCTACCGCACGGCTAACGTAGTGCATATAATGCCAATCCGTGGCAATTCCATCCTTATTTTGAACTGAGTATTGGCACATTGGCGACATAACAACGCGATTCTTCAATTCCAATGATTTAATTGTATAGGGATTATATAGATCTTTCATGTGAGAAAGACTCCTCTCTGATTTAGGTGTGAAAAATGCGCCAAATTCGATTCTTTAGTAAAATAGCTAAGATCATAGCTGCTTTTGCGACGTAATTCGAACTATTTTATTATTATTGTTTCCGGAAATCAATATTGATGGAATACTTTTGAGATTACCTTCCATTCACCGTCTACTTTAAGAAGAGTGTGGTAATCGGCATATTCCACTCCTGGACCCTCCAAAATAATACGCACTACAGCGACCGTAACCGCAACATCGAGAATATCCATTCTGTATTGAAGATCTTTTGCTGGTCCCAACGTGTCAATCAGATCATACAGCTTTTGAATAGAACCCTCGCTGAGTTTTCCGTCATTCGTGTATCCATACATAATGGCATCTTTATGGAAAGTGGATTTCATCACTTCACCCTTGCCGGCAAGATTACCTTCGATGTAGCCTTTCATTGCATTGACGATTGCTTCATATTCTTTCATTGTTGTTCTGCTCATTGTTCATTTCTCCTCCGAAATATTGTTTGCATGTGCATGCATTCATGTTAATTGATCTTGTCAATCAATTATTCAATACAACTTAATGGCAATCCGTTTGGATAACATAAAGAAATTTAAACCCTTGCTTTCGTAATATTCGAGAGGCTTTCCTGGGTTTAAAAAATTTGCCATTCGATAAGATGAACACATTCTCTTCAGGATAAAGATGCTTGTGCCATACATATTGCAGACGTCCTAAAGAAATATTTATCGTATCGTTCGTAGACTCATTCCGGAACTCATTAGCATCTCTAATGTCAATAACTTTAATTGCCTTCAAGTTATTTTTCTGTTCCAAAAAATGTTGATAAGTTACATGCTTAAGGTATGGCAATGGCCAGAGCTGCCTTACGAACACGAACAAACCAATCACTACAAACAAGAGCATAACCCAAAACACGGCCAATACACCTTCTTCATTACGCAAAAATGATCGTATAGTCAGATTTTTTTCAATGCATCGGCAACTGAATCTTCGCCAGATATCAGATCAAATGCCCGCCTATAGGTGTTCTTCTCATTTAAAGACGCCACAATGGCAAGGGCTACATCGTCACGCGGGATACTGCCGTAGGCTATGTTCTCCGCAGCAGCTACTTTCCCTGTACCGGCTTCATTCAGTAGTATCCCAGGTCTTATGATCGTATAGTTCAAGACGCTGCTTTCCAGTACTCTATCTGCATAATGCTTCGCTGCATAGTAAGGGAGTATATTATCGTGCCAGTTCTCCCGGTTATTGGCTTGAATTGCACTGACCATAATAAAACGGTCAATACCTGCTTTTTCGGCCGCTTCAATTGTTTTTCCGGCACCATCAAGATCAATCAACAACGTTTTATCATATCCTGTTTTTCCACCAGAGCCAGCTGCAAACACTATTACATCGCAACCCTTGGCGGCTTCTGCAATGGAGTCTACAGTCCCCTCCAAGTCTGCAAGAACGGCTTCAATACCCTGTTTTTCGTAGACTTCGGCTTGTTCTTGTTTCCGAACCATAGCACGGACTGTGTGATCATTGTTTTCATTCAAAAGTTGGATGAGGCGCTGTCCAACTTGTCCATTGGATCCAACTACCAAAACCTTCATATAATCACTACTCCCGTCAACTTGAATATCACCATGCTTGGGCAGTAGGGGCAACAATGATGTCATTGATCATGACATTGGCCGGTTTGTTCACAACAAAACCAATAGTTTCAGCCACGTATTTCACGTCAATAGCGACTTTTTCCAAATCCCCCAATACCGTTTTGACATCCTGATCCGTTACTGTACTCTGCCAGTTCGTTGCGATTACCCCAGGGGATACCAATACAGCTTGAATATTGTGCTTAACAGACATTTCTTTACGCAGACTTTCCGTTATAGCGCGCATGGCATACTTCGTTGCACTATAGACGCCATGGCCTTCTCCTACTGCATGGCCTGCAATTGATCCAACATTAACAATTTGCCCTTGTTTTTGTTTTTTCATGTAAGGCAATACGGCTGCGATTCCATACAACGTACCTTTAATGTTAAGATCGATCATCTTCTCCCACTCTTCTAAATTATCCCACATGGAGAACAGCATGTAGCCGGCGCAATTAACATGTTTAAAACTCCTCTTTTGTTTAAAGTAATAGTAGCACATCACCTCAAATATATACTTGCGCATGCATATAATTTAACGACAAAAAAAATGTGCTGTCAAGCCGTAATACAAAAACAATTGATTTAGAATTCAAATTCAGAAAATGCTCATGGTGTAAGCTAGCTGACAATTATATTAACTTTATCATACCAACTGGCTATCATTCACCAAGAACATATCTTCGAAAAATTATGCATGTGCAACATATATATAAATTTCGCTGAGTAAATTCGAAAACACCAATGATAAATGAAGGTAATAAAAGGCACTCCTACAATCTGGGACCGCCTTTCAAAATAACTGCCATTCAATAAAAATCAAAAAAAACCTTTAGAACATATCTCGGACAATGGCTTGGAATTTAGACTTTAAGCCTTCTTTTTCAAGTTCAGACTCTATAACCCGATTGAAGGTTTGTAGTGCATGCAGATATTTAATTTCTCCTAGTTCCGTAATTTGAGTATAAATACCTCGTCGGTCATCCTCACATATATGTCTCTCAAGTGCACCACAGTCTTTGGCTTCCATTCTTACTACAAGCCTTGAGGTTGCACTTTGACTTAAACCCACCATCTCTTGAACTTGCTGTAATCGTAGCTCTTTATCTTCAGATTTAGATATAAAACTCAATACATAAAACTCCTTTAAAGATAAATCATATTCCTGCATTAAAGCCTGTTCCAGCTTGTCAGTTATATTTGAATAGATCTGTGACAAGGATAACCATGTATCTAAAAGGTCCTTTTCAAGTTGCAAATTCAGCCCCCCCAATCTATATAGAAACATAGCTTAGTCCATTGTATCAAGCTTATACGAAACGGTCAAAACTTGCCGTAGCGTATCTCTCAGGCGTAGGCGTCTGTTGTCGCCGCGATCCGACCAATCTAAACGTGGGCGCCATATCACATCTGCAGCGTGCCACAAATTCAGTTGTGGCATCCTTCGTGTAGTCGTATATGTTCTCGTCCTCAATCGGCTAACGATATATGTTCTTGTGAATAGATTTTGACAAGAACGTATATCATTAAAACAAAAAGAAGCCGCAACTACGACTTTTAAGCATAAAATTTTCTTTTCTTTCTTTTTTATCTAGTTCCTTTCGAATGACGAATTAACGTAAACTGCCCGTTAGCTCAACGAGGCTGCCGTTCTCGGCAGCCTAAGTTCCGCGTTAGCGTAACCTCTTATTCAACTATAGAACCTTGACCGTAGCAACCTCTCTTCCAGCCCATAATCTAAAGGTGTACCCACTGACTAGATCTTGCCAAGGCGCCTCATCGACTAGAAATCGTATATCCGCATATGTTTCCCATGTACCTTCAATCAGACCTGTAATTCTAACGGGAACGGTCCAAGTTTCCCCGGTAAACTGTTTACCCTCAAGATCTCCGTAGTTCACGATTAGATCCTGCAGCCAAATATTACTGGGATACTTGCTTGGATCCTTCTCCCATGTAATGAGCGCTTTGACTGAACGTATTGCTTCCATAATCGACCTCCTTGTTCAGAAAAACATGATTGGTCTAGGGTTGAACTATCGTTTCCCATCAGCTCAAAGCCATTTCGTAAAAAATGCAAATTTCCTAGCTTTTAAGCTTAGCAAAGTATTCATAAACTATCTCGTCAATTTCTTCTGTTGAAGATATTGAGGACTGACGCATCAATAATTGATCCTCATTAAATCTAAGAACCTCAACTAAGATCTGATTATGTTCCCAGAAAGATATTTGTCCCATATTTCTTTTGTTTTCATGCATAACGGTGAACATTGGATCCTGGGGGTTATATAGAACACTAGAAATGGTTTCAATACGGTACTCCCCAGGGAGTATATTATTTATTAATCCTTCTGTGACAACAAGCTGCAATATTGTTGCTTCATTCGCAAATTGACTGAAGATCAAATTTACTATTCGATCTATATATTCTGAGTGCATCCATTTTCACTCCATCGAATGATAATTATTCCATAACTGTGCATCACCTTTCATTTCAGATCGGTTGTCTATACGTGAGTTTATTGAGCTATAGTTCCCGTTAGTTTAATAAAAATCCGATGCCGTTTTGCAGTGAACCCTAAGAACCTCCAGAGAAAAAAACTCTGTCCTAGGGTAACCTGAGGAATTGTATTTGGACCATGTCAAATGGACAATCGCATATTTTTCTAATTCATTGATCCAAAAGATAACATCATCATTATCAATACGATGTGCCAAGGCAGTTGCTGATTTCTTATAAAGTATGTGAGCCTCTCCCAATTCATTAATTAATTCCTTCTGAAAAGAATTAGCCATATCTTCAGTTACTGTTTCCCATGGTGTATCTAGAAAATCTAACTGCTCCATGTTAAGATCATTCCCTGCATTATATTGATATCTTTACAATTCAAGATATTACTGAGTTATCCTGCACGTTAGCGTAATGAAGCAGCCGATCATTGTGGTCGGCTGCTTCCGTGTTTTTATTGAACTATCGTATCCCGTTAGCGTAATGACATGAGGTTCATTATATTCTCTCGTTCTTTACCCGCCTACGCCATAGGGGTGAGTTTTCAAACAAATATTGAATCAGTTCATCGGAATGACCGTACCAAAAAATTCGACCATATTCTGTTTGTATTACAGCGTTCGGTTAAATTTCTCCACTAGATGTTCTATGATCGGCTTAATACTTAAATCGTCAACAATAGACAGCTTTTCCGCTTTGAATAACTGAATTTTTTTAAACTGATAGTAGTCATAGAGAACTTGTTCAATGGACATTTGGTTATAGAGCAAGTACTTAATATCAATAATTTCTCTGAGCAAAATATCGTCTTGAAGCAAAATAAATTTTTCATTTATCATATTAAAAATGCCTTTTTCTTTTCCGTCCTGGTAAAATTCTAAGGTCATTTTTTCACGTTTATTCAAAGTACTTTTCAAATTATCGTATAAATCGGGATAAACCGCTTGAAGATCCTTTAAAAAAACATCTGTAATCTTGCCAACAAGATTAACTGACTGTTCAAATAATTTTTGAAACCAGACTCCGAACCATTTTTCGTCGTCTTCCTTCGTCCGTTCTTCCATCTTTTCCAAATAATCTATAAAGATGCTTACAACTCCTTCAATCACCTCTTCTTTTGAAGAAAAGTACTTGTACATGGTAGCTCTACTTACGACCATGTTCTTGGCAATGTCATCCATCCGCAAATGCTGGAAACCATCCTTCATGACAGATGAAATTAATTTTTTCAGTAATTTATATCTTGCTTTATCCTGCTGGCTCTCAAGAATCATATTCATTGGATAACCTCCTGCAAACTCTTCTTCTCATTATACGTAATTCATCAATAAAAACACAATAAGAACAAAATAGACAAAATAGATATAAAATGTTTACTTTCGAAAATTTGTATGCTATGATCCTTATCGACAACTTAAACATCAGTTGAAAGGATGATTATTATCAGTAAGTCTAAACAAATCATGTTAACCATTATCATTGCATGCCAGCTTATGATTGTATTCGATGCTTCCATCATGGTAACGGCTTTGCCTGAGATTGGCCGCACCCTTAATCTCTCTACAGCCCATTTAAGCTGGGTGCAAAATGCCTATATTTTAGCTTTTGGCGGACTCATGCTGCTTGGTGCACGGGCGGGGGATATATGGGGGCGAAGGAGAATGTTTAGCGTTGGGATTGCTTTGTTTACATTGGCCTCTATATTGGTTGGTATAGCACAATCAGCTGAATTTTTGTTCATTACCCGTGCGTTGCAAGGCCTTGCTGCAGCGATTGCAACCCCCTCCACACTCGCATTATTATCGGTGACCTTTGTCGAACCGAAGGAACGCACCAAAGCAATCGCGTTATACAGTGCTGTTGCAGGAGCAGGCGGCAGTATCGGCCTCATTCTTGGCGGAATCCTGACCGATCTAATTTCTTGGCGGGTAGGAATGTTTCTCAACGTCCCTATTGGAATTGCTCTGCTCTTCATGGTTCCACGTTATTTGCCGGAAACGGAGAAAAACACGGGGCATTTTGATTTAATGGGAGCATTGACTTCCGTTTTTGGAATAACCGCACTGGTATATGGTTTTGTTCAGGCAGCAGCTAATGGATGGGGAAAATTGGAGACAATACTTTCACTTATCATTGGAGTTGTATTGTTAGTGGCATTCGTGTTTATCGAGGCTCGTGCGAAACAACCGATTACACCGCTGCGTCTGTTTGCTAGCCGCCAGCGATCGGGTGCCTATCTCGGAAGATTCTTAGTTGTATGCGGCAATTTTTCTATATTTTTCTTCGTACCACAATTTTTGCAGAACGTGCTTGGTTTCACTTCCTTTGAATCCGGGCTAGCATTTCTGCCTTTCACAGCTGTTCAATTTGGGATGATGTATCTTATGCCATGGCTGATATCGTGGTTTGGAAATTTAAAGGTGCTGGTCGTCGGACTGATAATTGCAATAATGGGTACAAGCTGGCTGAGCCAAATCTCAACAGATTCTCAATTTTTTCCGCAAATTTTTCTACCGTTAACAGTCATGGGTATCGCCGCCGGAATGGTCTTTCTTCCATTTACAACGATTGGACTATCTGGTGTAGATTCACGTGATTCAGGTGCTGCTTCTGGTCTTATCAATGTTGCCCATCAAACAGGAAGTTCGTTGGGTATAGCAGTTCTTATTACTGTCTTTGAAGCAGCTAACCGATCAGCAGCATTGCCTTTAAAGCAGAACTTTGCTCACGCTACTTCTGTAGCCATAATGGGTTCAGCAATATTTATTGCAGCTTCCCTGGTAGTCGTGCTATTCTCGTTTCTCGTTTCTCCCAAAACGCAGCGCAGTTAAAGAATAAGCCCTGAAAACTGCTTAATATAGAGATTGCAAAAAAAGACGATTTCCCATTCGTTTCTTGAATGGAATATCGTCCTTATTTCTATTCTCCCGAACGGAAAGACAGATGGACTAACTCTTGTTAAGCTATAGTTACCCGTTAGCTTAATGCGACCTTGAAATTTTCCCAGTCTTCTAGTAATGCCCAGGTTATTTCGGGCTCACTTTCAACTGATTTCATCGTACCCACATAAATATCGGATGAATGTTTATTCTTAGAATAATGCTCGATTATGTATTTCGTTGTGGCAGTTACATTTAATTTATCAACTAAGCCTATATTAACCCATAAGAGCTTACCTTCATCACTCTCGCGTACAGCTATGTGCTTTGCATTTGAAAAATATACATATTGAATTCTTATTTCTGTTTCTTTAATCCGTAAGATTATGTATCTAAGTTCCAATCCTGTAAGGTCGTCGGTTGTCAGCCCTGTTTCTTCCTCAACTTCCCTCAAACATGCTTCAGTCGGATTATTAATTTCATGTTGCTCTAGGTGCCCTCCAATAGGTACAACCATACCTGAAACAAAACTTGCGTTTTTTGGTTTCTCCATCATCAACAACTCATCGTCATGAATGAGAAAAGCTACTGACATTTGCCTTAGAGTAATCATTTAACCCCTCCCCCAACACAACATATTCCATATGGAGACTAAACTATCCTGCCCGTTCGTATTATGAGGTCACCAGATCTTTCTGGTCGATCTCTTTTTTGTATGGTCGTAAGATAGTGGTAGCCGGGGATCGAACGTTTCTGCCCGTGGGACTTAGATCCCGAGAGCTATTCTGTTCATCCCCCCTACTTGTTCAACCATGGTTAGGCTGGTTGGGACTTGATCCCGTAACACATACGATAGTGTGGAAGACAAGAAGGTTAGGGGTTGCCGGTGAAAATACTACAGGAGTGATGTCATGAATCCAGTCATTGGTTTGGATGTGTCCAAAGGAGAGAGCCATGCACAAGCTTTTTTAGACCGTGGAGTACCTCATAGGAAGATCTTTAGATTTAATCATGATCTAGAGGGATTATCGTCTTTTCTTAATTATGTTAGAGCAGTGGAATCAGCTGCTGGGATGAGCCCTTGCATGGTAATGGAGGCAACAGGCCATTATCATAGCCCGAGGTGGTACTTTCTGTCCAAGCGTAGTCCCCTTTACTTGGAAAGAATTCCCTATAAGGGACACTTTAACTCATGCACATTGTTGCGCAATCCTGCCCGTCAGCGTGGAAAAGGCAGCCGAACGTTTGATCGACTGCCGCGGTATCTTTCTTTATTCAGCTATCGTTCCCCATTAGTTCAGCTTTTATTGAATCAAATACAAAGACAGGACCATTCCACTTTTCATCTTGTATAAGCTGCTCATCATAAAAATTGGTTTCTTTGTATTGTGTAATTACCTGCTTCCAAAATTCATACGCGCTCTTATTAGCAAATGTCTGTCGCACCTCCCAT
>NZ_JABBYG020000035.1 GCF_012935325.2 Paenibacillus sp. PL91 | reverse complement strand
ATGCCTATAAATGCTTATATATCAACGTTTATGGATATATCAGCATAGGACCATACCGTTCATCTCAATTGTTGAACCATTCTAGCTAATAGCTTGTCAATATTTAAAACTTAATGGATAAAGCCCATGATGTTATACTGAAAAAAGAGCATGCCAAATAACCATCCATAAGTGGATGGGGAGGCTTTCCTAAACAGGATAGTGTTTCCTGCTTAGGTCAGACGAAATGCTTCTTTATGGGTAAGCATCGCGAAAATCCAGTGAATTAGCTTATTTACACAGGCAATAACAGCTACTTTAAACGGCTTGCCCTCGGCACGCTTTTTATCGTAAAAGGCTCGGAGTTTTTGGTTGCGTGAGCTGCGCAGACCGCATCGTACGGCCAGATATAAGGTTGTTCGAAGTCTTCTGGAACCGCGTTTGGTAATCCTATTTCGGGTTGCTGTAAACTTGCCGGAAGAGAAGATGCTTGGGTCGACACCGGCAAATGCAACGAGCTTCTTTGCATGATCAAATCGATCGATTTCTCCGACTTCTGCCAGTATTGTTGCAGCAATTCTGGTGCCAATGCCGGGTATCGATTGGATCAACTCATACTCATGTAATTCTGCAGCCAGAGCATCTATGGACTGGTCGAGGTTTGCTAGGTGCTCTTGGTACTGTAGAAGCAGATTAATGAGCAGTTCCAACGAGATGAGATGGCTTGAAAAAGCAGTTTCTTTGAAAGGGTTTCGCTCCGCGGCAGCTGTTAGTTTCAGCGCGCGATCAGGCGCCCATGCGGAATTCGACCGCCCAGTAAGAGACTGGATCGTCGCTGTGATGTCATTTAGAGACTTAGTCAGCACTGCGGAAGAGGTAGGGTGAAGAGCCAGAAAACGAAGGGATACCTTCGAGTACAGGTCTCCAAACACGCCACGGTATTCCGGAAAGACTTGATCAAGAACAGCCTGAAATTGCAGCTTCGCTTGCACATACATATCGGTTAGAGAATCATGCTGCCTTGTCAGATAGCGTAGATTCATCATAAATTGCCCTCGTTTTTTGTACGGTTCTAATTCTTCCTTGTAGAACAACTCCCCTAGTTGATAGGCGTCCGCGATATCCGTTTTCACTTTGCGTAAGCTGGTTTTTTTGGCCTGGTGTGAAATTAACGGATTAATGACAATATACAGGTATTGATGTTCATCTAGAAACTGAATGACAGGGCTATGGTAGTGTCCAGTTGCTTCTAACACTACTGCTGGACGTAGTCCAGTAGCGCATTCGAGGTCCTGCACAAAATTCAAGAAAGACGCCAGTCCCTCAAGATTATGCTCAAACTGAAAGATCTTTCCGTGCGGTATTCCTCGGTCAGTGAATGCTTGTGCATGACTTTCTCCTTTGGAAACATCCAGTCCGATGACAGGATTCATGTAACCACTCCTTGTTATATATTCGCCGGAAGCCCCTAACCTTCTTGTCGTCCACATTATCGCATGTGATTCGGGGTCATGCCCCAACTAGCCTAATCATGGTTTAACAAGTAGGGGGGATGAACGGAATAGCTCTCGAGATTCAAGTCTCACGGGCAGAAACGTTCGATCCCCGGCTACCGCTATCTTACGACCACACAAAAATGAGGTCCACCAGAAAGATCTGGTGACCTCATAATACGAACGGGCAGGATAGTTTAACTCTTCGGTGAAAAATCAGAGTAGAAATTCGTTTTGTATGATAATTTCTTAATGATCCAGCCGTCTTCATAGGTATCAGTCTTCTAGTGCATACATGAATCCTCAATGAGCCAGAGCTCCTGTTGATCCACAGTATTCGCAAGCCGAATTTGCCATATGAGGCACCGTACATCAAGCGGGAACGGACCCCGGCAAACAGCTGGGCGATTCATCCGGCGGTTCTTGAAGCAGGACCTCGGTTCAAGCACCTCTCTCGCAGGGAGCAATTGAAAGTGCTTCGACTGGGACTTCAAAATAAGCGAACACCGTGTCAGTCATAAAAGACATGGTTCAAAAACACTTGAACAACAAGCTCTGATATAATAGCAGATAGCAGGCATCTATTTTCTATGGAGGTGAGGCTATTGAAAACAATCGGGGTAGGATTCTTACATGCATGGCTCTATGCAAAGCCAGTGAAGGATATGGCAATGCTTTGCATAGAGTTTAGGAACAATCACATTGCCAACGACGAATAGTAATATTCTTCTAACTGGCTTTGCACCTTATTGATTTATTAAATAAGGAGTGAGGCACGTGAAATATTCAAAAGCCGAGTTTATTTTTCCGGAAGAATTGCTTCGTATTATTCAAGAATACGTTCAGGGCGAATTGGTTTATATCCCAAAACCCAAAGAGGCACACTTAAAATGGGGCGAGAAAACACGCAGCAAGAGTATGGTCTCTGCTCGAAACGCCGAGATTAAATCCCTATTCCGCAATGGAGTCAGCATAAGGGAGTTGGCGGATCGGTATTTCTTGTCCTGCGAAAGCATAAAGAAAATTATTTATAAAAAGAACTAATGAAATCCGCTAAATCGTCATATCGACGGTTTAGCGGATTTTGTGCAAAGATGAATTAAATCAACTTGTACATAGCAACCGCACCTCTAAATCGATAGACTCTAGTTGAGGTTGTTATGATGAAGGACGGCCGGCTCATACGAAGGGGTGTAACGAATGAACGAAATCATAAAGAAGAAGTTGCTGGACAAAAATGAACAGCTGATCAACATGGTGATCGAACGCGTAAGAAGAGATTTTCTAGACGATATCGCAATTATTGGGCTTACTGGTTCGTTTAGCACCGGGGACTTTCACGAGAAGAGCGATCTTGATTTAATTATCATTAATAATACAGAAAGGGGATGGGGAATATCCGATTGCTTCATCTTAGATGACGTTGGATATGACATCTATTGCACGCCATGGGATACAAGAATACACGCGCAATCCACCTTGGAGAGTCCCAACGTATCGAGCCTAACCGAGCTCGAAATTCTCTATTATGCAAAGCCTGAGGATTTGGAGAAATTGAACGACTTCAGGCAAAAAGCTCTTGATGCGCTTGCGGAGCCGATAGGAGAAGCGTGTCTTAATCGAGCAAAAAAATGGATCGATCTGGGTAAGCAAGCATACAGCGATACGATGCTGGGTGAAGATATCGGTTCAGTGCGACATGCATCTGCCGGCGTTCTGTACAATCTGGTCAATGCCTTGGTCAGCATGAATAACAAGTGCATCAAACGAGGAATCAAGCGATATTTGGAAGAAATAAGCTCGTATCGCTATGTTCCGGATGATCTCGAATCCTTATACATGTCAGTCATCGAAGCTCATACCATTGAAGATATCCGAATTGCATCTTTTAATATGTTGAATAGCGTTACGAGGTTACATAGCAAGATGTGTGATAACTTCATTGTTAAACCTGCTCCGACTTTTGATAATCTGAGGGGAACTTACGAAGAATTGTGGTGCAACTGCCGCAATAAAATCTTGAACAGTGTTAAAATGAACGATGCCTCCTATGCCTTTCTTTCGGCCTTTGGAGCACAAGGATATCTTGATGAAATGGCTGCGGAGATAGGAACCAAGAAATTTGATCTCATGCAGTACTTCGATGCAAGTGATTTACCAGTAATGAAAGAGAAGTTCCTTGAAATGATGGATGAATATGTAGTCGAATATGGTAAGGTCGGCAGAGAAGTCGAACGTTTTACAACCTTCGAGCAATTATATGCCCATTATATGAATCATTGATCTTATATCCCAGTTCGTAATAAGTCCGCGGAAACGTGACTGTTGACAATCTATCCAATAAATAGGATTTTTGAAGGGCCGTGTAGAATTAGTTTCTATACGGTCTTTTTCATTTGGAGGTTTTCGCTATGATGGGTACACGGGTTACCCTTTGACGGCACGATTGATTGGTCTACAACTATGAAAAAAATTGCGGAACGAATTATTCAGGCGCGACTGCAATAGAGGCCATGAATTGGGATTATGAAAATTTATCGGCTAAAGAGTTTTTAACATAAAGAGTTTGAACGAGCAAAAAGTCGGCAGCATTACGCTAACGGGCAGATTACTTCAATTAAGGATTCGGCGTGACACCAATTTTTTCCGAAACCGTTATAAAGAAAGAGACTACTGAAGTTGGCGCTTTGAACTGTACCCCGTCAAGTAGACAATATAAATAATAAAAATCGGTTAAGCGGCCTTGGTCCTGAATTCTATTGGACTGAGGCCGTTTAGTTTTGCCTGCAAACGCTCGTTATTGTAAAAATAAATGTACGCATCGATGTCCTTTTGAAGTTCTTCGAAGGTTGGGTATGTACGACGCAAATAATACTTCTCGCATTTAAGAGTTCCCCAGAAGGATTCCATGGGGCCGTTATCAATGCATCTGCCAACTCGAGACATGCTCTGTACGATCTTGCCTTCCAGGAGCTTCTTGAAGCTTAGCGAGGTATACTGAAAACCACGGTCACTATGAAGCATAGGTGTGCTGTTCGGGACCGTTTGCATCGCCAATTTTAAGGTTTGAAACACGAGACTATTGTTATTGGATTTCCCCAGTATGTAGGAGACAATTGTATTATCATGCAGGTCTAAAATGGCACTTAAATACGCCTTTTGCCCATGTCCATATTTGAATTCCGTGACATCCGTTAGCCATTTCTCATTTGGTGTTTCGGCGTGGAACTTACGGTTTAACAGGTTCTCTGCTACATGCTGAGGAGATGACGGCACATATTTCTTTCGCTTTCTGCGAATCACCGATGAATTCCCTTGAGTCTCATAAGACGCTGGATGCGTTTGTGGTTAATCTGTTGCTGCGTTTGTCGGCATAAATGGAGGGTTAGTCGACGGTATCCGTAGATGCCACCAACCTTCTCGTGCAAAGTGATCATCGCTTCTGTGAGTTGCTGGTTTGCCAGCTCACGAGCACTAGGCATACGTTGTAACCATTTGTAATAGCTGGAACGTGGAATTTCTGCTACTTCACACAGCACCTTTATGCTGGCGTTGGTTCCCTGCTGGAGGGCTTGAATAGCAAGATAGATATTCTCCTGTCGGATCAAACTTAGCGTCGCCTTCTTTCGAGTTCCTCTAACTTTTTTAAAAATGCAATCTCTGCTCTTAGACGCTCATTTTCAACCTCAAGCTTCTTCATCGCAAGCTGCTGACGATCTGCGTCGGTTAACTCCTCATCTGTCTTTTTTCGTCCTCGGCCATCCTGTAGGGCATCCTGCCCGCCGTTCTGGTATTTCTTTACCCACTGGTAAATCTGTTGGTAAGAGACCTGATGCTGCTCCGCTGTCTTCCCGTAGTCCTGGTTATGTATTAGACAGTATTGAACAATTTCCAGCCGTTCCTGCCATGTTGTAGAACGTCTCTTCGTCATAGCCTTTGCTCCCTCGTTGTAGGCATTTAAGCTGCTATGACTATTATACTTCTTCACCCAGTCGGAAAGCTGTGTCCTGCTTGCAATCTTGTATTTGTCAATGATCTGGTATTGAGATAACTCCCTATCCAGGTAATCTTTCACCGCTTGAAGCTTCAGTTCAGCAGAATAGGTGCGGTTGCTCTTTTGAACCTCTAACCCTTCGATGCCATAGACTTCATATCTGTGTCGCCACTTAACCAAGGTTGTTTTTGATATCCCATATTTGTACGCAGCGGCCATGATGCTAAGTTCACCACATTCGATTTCTTTGATAATGGCGAGTTTCTCTTCTGCACGATAATGAATTAGACATGAAAATGCTCCCCTCATTAGCAGCAGGTTTTTATTATTTCACCTGTCTACTATTCGGGGAGCATATCACTTCGGTAGTCTCTTTGGTTTAAGTTTTCAGTAAATGTTTTAGTCGCTCGGCGGTATCCGACGAAGCCGTATAAATCATCATTTTCATATAAGGGTTATGGGGAGTCTCTAAGGTTACATGCTCAAACTCCATCTCGCCAATGGAAGGGTCCATCCATCGTTTGTGACAGTCAGCAGCTATTTGAACGTCATGAAGCGGCCAATAAGAACGGAACAACTCGCTGTTTTGTATAAACTCCTCTGTCAGTTCCCAAAACCTCTCGTCTTGCGGGAAGTGCGCGTAATCTGCACGAAAACGTGCAACCATGACCTGCGCTTTGGCTTCCCAATCTGAATTATTAGTCTGAAGAGACGAATCTGTCAAAAACCTTCGCAGCCAGTTAGGTCGCTGCTCTGATTCCATAGCAAACGCCGGCAGGCGAAACACAATTTCCGCTGCCCGATTCCACATCAGCATATCCCAGCTTCGTCCCAAAATGAAAGCAGGATTCGGTTCTAGAGCCCGTAACATTCGCTCCAAACCAACGCTTACCTCTTGAGCAGGTTCCGCTTCGTTCGCTTCTGCTGCCCTTGCCAGTATATGTAGATGACGCCGCTCATCGACTGATAATTTTAGCGCTTCGGCTAAGCTATCAATCACCTGAGCCGAGGGGTTTACCTCTCTGTCCTGCTCTAAGGAGGTATACCATGAAGTACCCATATGAGCAAGCTGGGCCACTTCTTCACGCCGCAGTCCAGGCGTTCGACGCCGCCCATATGATGGTAACCCCACTTCCTCCGGAGAAAGACGTTCTCGGCGTGCCCGCAAAAATTCGCCCAGCGATAAGCTGGAAGAAATCTCTCCCATATACGATTCCCCTTATCCTGACACTGCCAAACCTACGATAAGCGCAGGAAGGCAAATGATTCCAGTATCTGTAATACTGTAAGTATAGCATCAACAAATCATAGGAGGTACGCGAATATGAATATTTTTTTAACTGGAGCAACTGGAAAAGTAGGAAGCCGCTTCGTACCACGCTTACTGCAGCGCGGTCATAACGTTAGCGTGTTGGTGCGGAACGCGACGAAGGCGGGTATGCTAGAGCAGCAAGGTGTCAATGTTATTGAAGGTGATCTTTTTCAGCCGGAAAGTCTTGCTTACGCGCTGAGAGGTATAGATGTCGTTGTACATCTGGCGGCGCAATTTCGCGGTGTAGATGAAGCAACTGCGCGAAAGTCAAACATCGATGCAAGCATCTCTTTAGCGGAAGCTGCCTTGAAGGCGGATGTTCCAAGGTTTGTGTTTGCCAGTACGAATCTCGTGTATGGCAATGGAAATACCAGCGGACCGAGCCGAGAGAATGACCCTTTGCAACCTGTATCCCCTTATCCTCAGAGCAAAAAAAAAGCTGAAGAAGCTTTACTCCAGCTTCATCGTGAGAAGGGACTTGGACTTCGTATCGTACGGCTTGCTTTTGTCTATGGAGAAAGTGATCCTCATGTTACCGAATTCCTGCCGATGATGAGTAAATGGCAACCCGCTAAACGTCTTCATATGACCCATCATGCGGATGTAAGCCAGGCATTGCTGCTTGCTGCTTCCACTCCCGGTATAGACGGCCGCATCTATAACGTCGCCGATGATTCCCCGATTACTGTAGCAGAGCTGTTTCAACTTCATCATCAGTCCGACCGGTTAGAGGCAGAAGCCGCACAGCAGCCTTTCAATCCATGGGACATGATCGTGGATACAACTCGCATTAGGAATGAGTTAAACTATCGTCCAATCTACCCCTCGTTTTATACAGCAAAAGATGCTGGAGCCTTGTGATTTACCGACTTTTCAGACCTCCGAACCTATTCGGGGGTTTGTTTGCATGAACGCGTCGATTGTTGAAGGGTAAGTGATCAGCGACACCTTAGCCCCGCATAGATCATATAGTTGACCTGAGAATCGTTATCAGTATGATTAATCTCCATTCTCCGATCATCAAATAGAAATTCAGGAGAGCATCGTGATTCATGATTTTCTCTAATTCAGCATTTCGTCAACATAGAAGAAGTAGCCGATACATAAAAAGAAATAGAAGATAGCACGTTAAACTAACGGAGAACATTAGTTTAAAACAAAGACCGGCAGTAGATCAGAGATCCGCTGCCGGTCTTTTGTTGAACTAAAGGGCAGATTACTCTAATACCTAGCAAATGCTATTCTTTAGAAAGTGGTGATCGAGGTCCACTAATTTCACTTAAAAATCTGTAATCCATCTTATCCGAGCCTGAGCTAACTTTCATATCTGCAGATAATATTGGACCTATCGTTCCGGAAAAGTGTATACTGTACCTACAGAAACGGAGGGAGAACCTATGGGACGCTACAAAGAGTTTGATAAAGAAACAGTGCTTCATAAAGCGATGCTCGTTTTTTGGAAGAAGGGCTACGAAGCGGCAAGCATTCCTGATTTGCTGGAAGCTATGGATCTTAGCAGATCAAGTCTGTACGAAACGTTCGGAGACAAACAAACGCTTTATATCGAGGCGATCAACTGGTACAAGAAGTGGAAGCAAGCCAAACGGGACATCCTCGTCAATGCGACATCCGCAAAATCGGGAATCCGGCAGTACTTCGAGATACACATCGATTCCGCCTTGGGCGGCGAGTCGCCGAAGGGCTGTCTCATTACTAATGCAGCAGTCGGCATGGATTCGCCAGATGAGCAACTGAATGAGTTGATCAGGGAGCGGTTTGACGAGTTGGAGAAATCCTTCTACGAACTGCTGCGCAAAGGTCAGGAGACGGGAGAAATCATGCCTGAGAAAGATATCAAGACATTATCTTATCTGCTCTCAAACCTGAATCATAGTATAAATATCGTTGCGAAGGTGCAGGGGGACCGCAGCAAGATGCAGCAGATGATAGACATGGTGATGGAAATTCTATAAAACATTTTTTTTTGCACATTCCGGAACGACTGTTCCGGAAAAAAATCTGGTGAGCAAAGGGGACTTTCTATGCATTTAGCTTCCACTCCAACGGAAAAATCGGTTTCACCATCGCTGATTATTATCCTGGCAGCCGCTTGCGGTATCATAGCGGCAAATCTTTATTATGCTCAACCATTGATAGGCTCGATCGGTTCGACCATCGGGCTCTCCTCCGGGGCTGCCGCACTCATCGTTACGTTGACTCAAGTCGGCTACGGGATCGGCTTGTTATTTATCGTTCCGTTGGCAGACATCCTGGAAAATCGTAAGTTGATCCTTTCATCATTGCTCCTTACAGCCGCCGTTTTGACAATTGCCGCTGTAATCAAAAGCGCCATCCTGTTCCTCACCGCTTCACTCGTGATCGGAGTAGGTTCCGTAGCAGCTCAAATCCTTGTGCCATATGCGGCTCATCTTTCTCCTGAAGCCGTGCGCGGTCGCAATGTGGGCAACGTCATGAGTGGGCTACTTCTGGGGATTATGCTCGCACGTCCCATTTCAAGCTTGGTGTCGGAGTATATGGGCTGGCGCGCCATATATTTCATCTCCGCAGCATTGATTTTTGCGCTGGCTCTTGTATTGGCAAAGGCACTACCCTCAAGGAAGCCTTCGACCGCTACAGCTTACCCGGCGCTGCTGCACTCCATGCTGCATCTGCTGAAGGCGACACCGGCATTGCGCCGGAGGGCAATTTATCATGCTTGTGTATTCGGAACGTTCAGTTTGTTTTGGACTACAGTTCCGCTGGTATTGACAAGTCCGCGGTTCCATTTCACTCAGAAGGAGGTCGCTCTGTTCGCATTAGTCGGGGTAATGGGGGCAATTGTGGCGCCAATTGCGGGCCGTATGGCAGACCGTGGATGGGTTCGCCCGGCTACGGGATGGGCATTGGCCATCGTCATCTTTTCCGGGCTGCTTCCCTTGCTGGTTCTATCAAGTTCTGCATTCGCAGTCCCTATCCTCGTAGTTGCGGCGATTTTACTTGACATGGGGGTTTCCGCCAACATGGTTCTCGGGCAGCGGGTGATTTTCTCTTTAGGAGCGGAATTTCGAAGTAGGATTAACGGTTTGTATATGGCCATTTTCTTTTTAGGGGGCGCTATCGGCTCAGCGGCAGGAGGATGGGCTTACGCAATGGGGGGCTGGAAGGCGGCACTGCTGATCGGAATCGCCTTACCGGCCATCGCCATGGTGTATTATGCGACGGAGTTTTCAAGATTAAGGAAGGGAAGTCTCATTGATTGAGGAGCACAGTTGAGTAATCCACACGTTCTAAGCTAACGTAGGAACGCTAATTTAATCAATAAGGTCTAAAACCTTCTATTAGAAGCAAACTAGTATTAATTGCTCTAATAGGAGGTTTTATTATGATTTTAAGCGAACTATGGCATCAATATGAAACGGATAAGCGAATCCAAGGGTTTAGTCCAAATACATTGAAAGCCTATTCCCTACAGCTTAAGATGCTGGTTACGGAACTCGGGGATTTAGAAATCTCTGAAATAACTTTAATTCTGCTTAAGGAATACCTAGCTAAGCAGTCCGATCGATTGAAGCCAAGCAGTCTAGGACACAGAATTCGTTTTGTTCGTTCCCTGTTCCGCTTTGCATATGAAGAAACATATCTACCTATAAACCCTTCACTCAAACTACGTGAGCCCAAAATGGATAAGCGAATTCCTAAGTTTTTGATAGAGGAAGATGTAATACATCTCAAGATATCTTGTCAAACATCAAGGGAAAAGGCGCTACTCGAGTTCCTCTACAGCACAGGCTGCCGTATTGGAGAGGTCGAGAAGATAAACATTGAGGATCTGAATTGGGAAAACTGCTCAGCCATTGTAAATGGGAAAGGTTCAAAGCAGAGAGAAATTTATTTCACCACTGAGTGTAAAGTATGGTTGAAGAAGTATTTAGCCAGCCGTCAGGATTCGTGTAAAGCCTTATTTGTAACGGATACAAATCCCGTAAAACGTATGGCCATTCCAACGCTCAGATGGGCTATAAAGAGGCTTGCAGCTCGTGGAGCGGTTGAGGCAAACATGTACCCTCATCGATTTCGTCATACTTATGCATGCCAGCTGTTGGATAACGGGGCACCGTTAGATTTTATTCAAGGCATACTGGGGCATGAAAAAGCATCGACCACACAAATTTATGCTCAACTTCGTGGAGAGCGTAGAAGAGAACTTTATCGCCGATTTTTTTAGTATGTTAGCAGCGAATTCTCGCCCAAGAGCTCCGCCACCATTAAAGTAAAGGGCAGGATTGTTTAAGATTAATCGCGCTGAGCCGTACCATAAGTGACGACGAAATTTAGAGTATCGTGAAGGGGGGGCTTATAGGTTCGTTATTGAGTAGGGATGCTAAAGAGATTTGTTATCCCCTCGACCCTGATAAATCAATGGAAGTATGAGCAACATGGACTTCGGCTCCCGCTAGTGGGTCATTATATTCGAGTAGAATTACGGTCTGCTGAATTCAATGGTCACCCCACATCTGACTTAGAACAAGCGGATTTCTAGTAATGAATGTAGCTCTTGTTCTGGGAAAAGGACAAGTGCTACATCCATTATCGATTAGAGACAAGATTATTTCCATTATTGCAAAGGGATGTAATTGTAAAGCTTGTCCCAACTTGGTGTGGCCATGTTCGCTCTATTCTTTAAATCGGAAAAAGCCTGGTACAACATATCCATTTCATTGGAAGAAACTGCCTTGCCACTTAGCGTGGTTCTGCCGATGGGGGTTGCTAATATAATCTTCAGCACGATAAAAAACAGCTTGCGATATTTTCGGACTAATTGATATTGATTCGCAGGCGTAATTGTGTAACCGTTTTTTATCAACACTTGATGGCCTTCATCTATTGCGTCAATGACGTAGTTAAGCAGCCTTTTGTCTTTGGCAGCTTTGCGCAGGTTCCCATTATACGAGACGGCAATGCGATTCAAAGGCAAAATCATAATGAAGTGGCTTTTCAGCCATTCATCCATATTTGTAAAGGTGATCGTATTATACCTTGTGTTCTTTAAAGCTTGGTCAATGACCGATTGCCAATCTAGTTGCTCCCCTAAGCTACCGAAAGCCAAGGTCACCTTTGGGCCGCGCAAGCAGTTTACCCGACCGTTCTCTCTCCATCCGGCAAGCGTCTGAAAAGCAAAGGCAACCTTTTTCTCTACAGGGCTATTGGATTGCAAATAATGCCGCATTTCAATGGGACTTGCATTATTACCCATAATAACTATGTGTTTACTTTTATTCGCTGCAAGGGCAGGAAAGACTGCCTCGAAATCTGGATATTTCATCACTACGAAGATAAGATCATACACATCCTCCGGCTGTAATTCACGAATCACGTTTACTTTATCGACCGTTGTACGGAGCTGTAAATAATGACGGATCACATTACCGTTCTGCTGTAACTCATCCGCGCGCCGCCCTCTGGCTAACATTGTGACTTCGTTTCCATTGTGAACTAATTCGTGAGCTAAATAACTTCCCAATACACCTGCTCCATAGACCAGTATTCTCATAATATTCCTCCATTTTGGTTGTTACGCAAATAAAATGTTTTTAAATATGTACCAGTGATATTAAAAATCTTTCAAATTGATTTTATCTTCGATCAGAATGTTTCGTCAATGTTTTTTAATTTAAATCCATTAAATTTAAAAACCTTTCAAAATGTGCTACATTGATTTATGCGGGATGGAGGAATGTTTAATGAATAAATTCGAAATAAGGACTCAGAAAAAGAAGACAGCAGTTGTTCATGCGGCATTAAAGCTTTTTAAAGAAAAAGGATTCGTTCAAGTCAGCATAAAGGATATTGCTGCTGAGTCCGGCGTATCATCTGTATCGCTATATAACTATTTCGAAAGCAAAGAAGGGATTGTCAAGGAATGCGCGAACGTTTTGATGCAAAATACCCTTCAAATGGCCGAAGAGATCATGAACCAAGACATCGATTTCAAGGATAAAATCATTCAAATCATGGATATTTGCGCCGATCAGGACTATCAATTGCTTGGTTCGCCTGGCGCCGTAGAGGACCATGTGTTATCGAGTCTATATAGTGAAAATACGAATAAAATTAGAATTCAAATGCTTCAAGAGCTTATTGAACTTGCGAAAGAGGAAGGAGCTATTCACTCTTCCGTTTCTCTGGAGACTGTTCTTGAATTGTTAAACGCGATTGGAACCATTCAATTATCTTGGGCAAAATCAGGAAACTATAAAGAAAAGATGGCTGAGATGAACCGTCTGTTGTTATTCGGGTTGATTGGCAATGGTTAATGTTCGATTAAATATAAAGTGCTAGACAATAAAGTATTAGACCGTGAAAATAACGTTGGAAGACTGGCCGATTGCGTTAAGTGGGTATGTGTTGGATGTGTGGGAATGCAACGTCACGGAAAAGACGGAGTGCAATTCGATTTCGCTCTATAGATGATATGCTGAACCGTATCACAGTTAATCATTACGCTAACTGGGAACGATAGTTGAACAGACAAGGGGTAGCCTGCTTTGGCAACTGCTCCTTTTCTTTATTAAACTAACGGGCAGGTTAACGTGGTAGCTCGCGGAAGTTGAGCACTACAGTAACATGTACCAATAAATCTTAGTAGCTAAGAAAGTTTCTGAAAAGACTTTAAAGTATCCTATCCTTTCGAAATATATTAAGAACAAAAAATTGCTTTGATGTGAGGAGATCTCAATGAAAATATGGGAGTTGGATAGCGAACGGAACGGCGGTTACGAGACCTTGGTCTTAGCGAATCGTAAAGAAGATTTCACTCTGTATTTCAAGGGACACTTTAATGGAAAATCGATCGAAAATTGGGGCAATGCATTACCGGAGCAAAGCGGTCTTTTTTCAAACCGAATACTCATTAATTCGATCTTTATCATAACCGGTAATCGGGTTTGTAATGTTCCCGTAACAGGACAGCACTCCCATACCATTGCCAATGCCGGTGCATCGGTTATGGAACTCGGATATACAGATGTTACAATTAATCTGAGCAGCACGAAACTGACGGGAAATCATGATCTATATGTCGTGTTTAATGCGCCGGATCTACGGATTGACAGCCTGTCTTTCCCGACGAAAATGGCTAAGTAAGCTGTAGCCATCTTAACGTTTTGGAGTTCACCGATTTAAATACTAACGTGAGACCAAAGATTTATACCGAATTCGATGAATCTTCAAGAATGCCAGCACTTATAAAGGCCAAAAAGATCAGCTTTAACCTTGGTCATTTCAAGGTTTAGCTGATCTTTTTTATATTTAGACAAGATTCCAAACGTCAGATGCGCTTCACATAGCACCGTATTTGAACTCAGGAGCATTCACCCCTCGGTTCGTGTGATATGTATTATTAAGCGGACACATCCAAGTCTTGGTGTTCTGGCTTACTTGTTATTATGATTTTTTTCATTATGGTTATTTTCATGTTCTTTCTTCTGCTTAATGAACATTTCTTGCTTTTCATTTTTAGCTTCCTTTTCAAACCTAGCTTCCTTGTTGGTCTTTGCTTCATTAGACTTTGTTTCCTTAGTCTTTGCTTCCTTTTCCGGTTTCGTTTTCTTTTTCAAAACCGTTTTTTGCTCCGTCTCCGTTTTAACTGAAGAGGCTGCAATGGCGTCACTGGAAACAACGGTATTCTTATTTGCGTCAGCAGGAACTACCGCTTGCTCAGCCAATGGCTCGGAAGTTTGCTCTTCTTGAGCCTTATTTTCGAGTTTGGCAAGCTTTTTCTCTAAATGACTGAAAGACTTTATAATATTTTTTAAGAGCGATTTCTGGGCTTGAGGGTTCTTCACCTTTTCCAGCGCGGCGGTTAGAGATAAAATATTATGCTGCAGATCGGATTTAACCTCTACTGCCTGTTTTAGATCCTTATCCTCATTCTCCTCTTCCGCTTCAGTAGCTACTAATTCTATTGCAAGCTGCTGGTTTTCAAAAGACTTCTGGAGGACTTGTTCCGACTTTTCCGTTTCTCCCTTAGTATACAAAGCAGTCGCTTCGGAAAGACGCTCCTGAGCGAATTCAGCGAGCAATCCGGCCTCCTTCAAATCGTCAGCTGTGATCGATAGTCTGATATTTTCATAGACGACTTTAATAAAATAGAAGAAATCCCCCGGCAAAAGGTTAGGAGTTTTCTCTTTGTTTACCGAGACGGCCGCCTCAGCCGATACATTCGTTGTTATCGTAGGAGTGGATATCGGATCCGCCGCCTCTCCGGAAGCAAACGCACTGCCTGTCCCAACGCAGAATACAAGCATGCTAATTAAAGCGCTCTTTGCAAAGAAAGTATTTCTTTTTGGTTCCGTTATTCGTTTTTGATTCATTCCGATTACCACCCTTATGTAATTGTTTTAGCTGCAGCTGTATTTAAACTATACGACATCGGGATATGATTTCTGGGGGTTGAGGAATAACGCCCGCCCGGCAAGCAGCATCCTTGAACTAAATTAAGTGTCGAACAAACTGTTAAATTTTAGTTTGGTAATCCTTATAATCTTTTGAATAGATGAAGAGCATATCACCATCATCGCTTCCTATTGGAAACCATCCATCGGGTATCAAGTCTTTATAGTTGTACTCGATATAGTGCTGATAAATATCATAAACAAATTATCCGTCATTAAGCTAACGGGAAACGATAGCTCAATAAACAGTTATGATGAAGCTGCCGGCATGATCGGTAGCTTCATTACGCTAACGGGCAGTTTAGTTGTAAGGATTGTTAGAATACCGCGTAAAAAAATAGTGAAAACGTATTGACATTGGAGTTTACTCCAATGTTATTTTTAATGTATGGAAAAACAATATTCTATAAAAGAGGTTTCACGGATACTCGGTATCCCGAAGGATACGCTTCGGTACTATGACCGAATTGGACTCGTATCACCGTCCCGGAAACACAATTCTTACCGCAGTTATTCTAGGGAGGACCTCATCGATTTGATGAATATTCAAATCATGCAGTATGCGGACTTTTCTCTAGAAGAAATCAAAGGGAAGTTTCAGTTCCACAGAATGCAGAGTGTAGATCCTGCTTATTACCAGGAGGTCGCTGAATTCCTTGATTCAAAAAAAGCTGAAACGCGCAAGAAAATTGCACATCTTGAAAAGGTCTGTCAATTGCTAGACGTAGCAGTTGAAACACTAAGGGACTTTAATCATGAAAGTGACCAGCGGCTGGCGGCGTTCGTTCGGGAGATTTATCGAGATTTACACAAGAAGGATCCTGGAATTACTAAGGAGGATTGTGATGGACATGAAAATTAAGAATTTTTATTATCTGATTGCTGGCGTTCTTGCAATACTGTTTGCCGTTACGCACGCATGGAACGGGCAATTCACGGTACTGCCGATGCTCTTGGTGAATGATATAGCCATGAATACACGGATAATATTTAGGTATGTCTGGCACATTATCACCGCGGAGAATCTGATCTTCGGCATTTTATTCATTATCCTATCATTTCAAAGCGAGCGATCGAAGATCCGGTCTGCTGCATGGATAATCGTGTCACTTCTGCTCGTTCGTCTGATAGTCATTCTTGGTGTAACGGCATATTATGATGTATCGGCACTTACGGATACGTTAATTGATTCGATTGCCATCCTAATCTATGTCGTTTTCATCATAATGGGCATAAGATTGAAGAATAAAGAGTTCGGAGGTCAATCGCCACAATCCAGTAGGAAGGTTTAAAGAATTAACTGGGGGTCCTATCACTGCCAGTGATCGTAATATGCTAATGGGACAATATAGCTTAATTAGCATCAGGACGAGGCTACCGGATAAAATCGGCAGCCTCGTTGAGCTAACGAGCAGTTTAGCGCAACTTCCCAAATGTTGGATACGTAAAAGGTTAAGAGAACTGTATCTGGTTTTTTAACGTAAATATAAGAAGGAAGGAAAGATAAGATGATAGTACCGACGGAGGATAAAAGCTCTCGATGGATGAGAACGCGAAAAATTTGGGGATATGGCACGGCAATAGCGGTATCACCCTACCTGTTTATTAAGATTGCCTGGACCTTTGGACTCTTCATGCCGACCGATCAAATGGGCGACGCCAGTTGGCGCACTGCAAACGCAGTAACCATGATTCTCGCTGCGGCCTGCGTTTTGTTAGCGATGGCGTTCAGCAGGCCATGGGGTTTAAGGTTACCCTCGTGGCTAGTGATTCTTCCTGTGTGGGTGGGGACTGGTCTTCTCGCACCTATGCTGCTTCTAGCCCCATTTCTCGGTCCGGCAGCCATTAAACGGGATATGGAGGCAGGTACCGCAAATGAATTCTGGGTCTACGAGCAGATCTTCGTCATGGTCTCGTTGGTCGGGGTCGGTATTTGCCTGCCTATCGCTCTGGCAGGGTATGCCAAGGCGCGATGGCCTGAGGCACTTGGCGGTCCGAACGACTGCGGGAAGCTGCCGGGAGAAACACGAAAACTTCAGATTACTCTGGCCCAGTTTGTTGCAGGCGGTTGCATCTTGCTAGCCATTATCAAGATATTCTGGGCGACGGGCGGCACTCTTGGTATCGATCCTGTCATGCTGAATGACCGCGATATATGGTGGCGCCTACTGACGTTGAGCACCGGTGTGTGGGCTCTTGCAGGGGCGTGGGGTTTGCTGGTGCTTGCTTTCCGCCGCGGCTCGCAGAGATTCCTTCCCCCTATGGCAGTAGTGTGGATCTCGTCGGGAATGCTTTTCTCCTACAATCTCTTTAACCGCTTGTCCTCAACTCGCCCCGATGCCCAGTCCGCCCCGGAGTACCCAATTGCACAAGTGTTGGCAACGGAAGCGGGCACCGTCCTGGGTGTGATGATGGGGATGACCCTCCTTCTGGTGCTGCATGAGCGCAGACGCTCCTTGCGCGGCGAATCCGTTTGAGACCGTCTTTGAAATATCGATATGAAATATGACTGCAGAACAGGCAAATATATGATGTTCGAAATTAACCCGCGACTAGGCAGAAGCAGTTTTTTTGTCAGGGCAGCAGGACTTAACATGGTAGCTGCGCTGATAGATAATGTTGTCTAAGGCAAAGACGAAAACTGCGTATACAGTGACAAAACAGCCCTTTGGACAAATGTACCGAAAGTCGTATTGCAAAAATATGTAACTGAACCGGCATTATCTGATGAAATTAAAAAGCTGTACAAACAGAATAAAGTGCTCAAATCACTTTGGTATAAAAAGGACTTTAACATGAAACGAATTTTAAGAGTCTCACCGTATTATTTTGGCCATATAAACAATTTCCGACGACATTATTTTAACAAGGACAAGATGTAGGTAGCTTTTTTAAACGGGGGAACAATAGTAACACACATGGATGAGCAGGTGCTACGGTGGCCTGCTCATTTTATTAAGCTAAACCAGCTAATATCTTGTCAAGATTTTTCTAATTAACGAACGATTGATTGATGTTATACTGGAAAACGAGCATCCCAAATAACCCTCCTTATTGTGATGGAAGGTATTTCATATATCTCGTTTATTTATCAACTAAGTTAATTCGAGGAAAATTTCTTTCCTTTTAAGCATGGCAAATATCCAATGGAGCAACTTGTTTACACAGGCGGTCATCACTAATTTATGAGGTTTTCCCTCGGACATTTTCTTGTCGTAAAAGGCTTTGAGCTTTTTACTGCCAGTACGCCTTAGCCCACAGAGTACGGCCATATATAAAGCGCGCCTCAGCCTGCTGGAACCTCGTTTTGTGATCCGATTAATGGTTGCAGTAAATTTACCGGAGATATGCACGCTTGGATCTACACCAGCGAAAGCTACGAGCTTCTTAGGGTGATTAAACCGATGGATCTCACCGATTTCGGAAATAATCGTTGCAGCGATTTTCTCTCCAATACCGGGAATCGATTGGATAATCTCATATTCTTCAACTTCATTTGCGAAGGCATCTATTTCCTTTACGAGGGCTGTTAGATGCTCTTTGTAATGAAGTAACATGTTAATGTACATACTCATGCTAAACAAATGGCTTTGATACGGTGCTTTACGAAACGGATTTCGGGTTGCAGCTGCCATAAGTTCTTGAGCCTTTTCCTTAGCCCATTTTTCAGAACGACTTGTACATAAAATGGAAATCCTCTCAGTTAATTGAGGCTCACCGGCGCTCAGTACGGCTTCGGACGTCGGGAATTCCAACAATGTTTGTAAAGACACCACAGCATACAAATCCCCGAATACACCCTTAAACTCCGGAAACACTTGATCTAATGCTGCTTGGAATTGAAGTTTGATCTGAACAAACTGACCCGTTACCGATTCATGCTGTCTTGTAAGGTTGCGAAGGTTTAATAATTGAACACCTCTTTTCTTATGAGGTTCGAAATCCTCTTTATAAAAGAATTCGCATAAAGCATAAGCATCAAAGGCATCCGTCTTCACTTTCCTTAAGCTTGAAGACTTTTTCGCTTCATAAGACAGAAGTGGATTTACAATGATGTAAAGGTAGTTGTATTCGTCCAGGAACTGTGTAACAGGGGTATGATAATGACCTGTCGCTTCCAGAATGACCATCGGCAGCTGTCCTGTCATGGATTGAATATCTTTCAATAAGTGAAGAAAGGCTCCCAATCCCTCACGGGTATGATGGACAGTAAAGCTTTTACCATAAGGTTTTCCCTTGTCTAAGAAGGCTTGACCTTGACTTTCCCCCTTAGCAATATCCAGCCCAACTACTGGATTCATCTTATATCACCTTCCAATGATCGTATTTGCCGGCAGCCCCTAGTCCTTCTTGCAGTGTCATAGCTTCGCTTGTTATTCGAGATCGTTGTCTCAACCAGCCTCAAACATGTTTCTACAAGTAGGGGGTGAACAGTTTAGTTCACGGGATCACGGTCCCACGGGCAGTTGCGTTCGACCCCGGCTACCGTTTACTAAATCTCTCAAAACAAAAGAGGTCAACCAGAAAAAACTGGCTGACCTCATAAAACGAACGGGCAGTTTAGTTTGAATGAATTCCACATATAGAGTCTCTGATTCAGAGGCTTTTCACATTAACCGTTTTTTATAACAGATGATATTCCCGAAGTAAATAGCATCTCGATTAAACTAATTAATTGATCAGGGGGCAGATCTTTTTGCCTGCGCTGCCAAAGATGAAGTAGTGAAAACGAGGTTGAAATGTGAAATTCTAATAAATAAGGTGTTACTGAACTATCTTTAGGAAAACAAAATGTCTGCTCATGCGAAAAAAATTCATTTTTCAACTTTCCTATAAAACGAATACTACCGTAATCACCTAATAAAGCATTTAGATATGCCCCTTTTTCCTCAAAAAGTAGGAGCAAATCTTGTGGTTTTGTTTCATCTTGCTCAGTTTTTTTCAATTTTTCACGGATATAATCCAATATTTCATTTTCGATGAAGGTAAGCAAATCATAAACATCGGTAAAATACTGATAAAAGGTACTTCGGTTATATCCGGACTTATTTGAAATTTCCTTTACTGTGATTTTCTCTATCGGTTTTTGGCAATAAAGTTCACAAAAAACGTTGATAAATGATTGCCTTGTCTTTCCCGTTATTTCAGGCTGCTTTTTCATCCTTTGCCCCTTTCTCAAGCAAAATATCATCCGACAAACGAAATGAATGTGTTGGTTGTTGAATATGAAACAAAGTCGTATGATTTATCATACAACACGATGTCTTATAGTCAAGGCAAAACGAACGCATGACTGAAATGAACGTACGAAAGAGGGTTATTATATGAAACTGCTAGTCTACGGCGCCGGAGTTCTCGGCAGCCTCTACTCCGCCCGCCTATATGAGGCCGGGCACGACGTCTCGCTTCTCGCCCGGGGCAAGCGCCTGGCTGCCCTGCGCCGGCACGGGGTGCAACTTGCCGAGGGAGACAGGCCGGCCGTTAGGAGCGTACCGGTGCCGGTGGTCGAGTACCCTGTGGGCGGGTATGACCTGGTTCTCGTATTCGTTCGCACCCATCAGGTGGATGCGGTACTGGAGTCACTCGCTGGTCTCGAAGCTGACGTGCTGTTTATGCTCAACTGGGCGGCGGGCTCGGCTCCGCTGGGTAAGGTGATCGGCGACGCGCGGGTATTGCTAGGCTTCCCCACGGCTGCCGGCACGATGGACGGCGACGTGGTCCGCTACCGTGCGACCAGCATCATGACTCGTATGTTACCTACGCCAATCGGCGAAGCCGACGGCCGTACCACCCCGCGGCTTGAACGGATAGTACGGGAGTTCCGCACCGCCGGGATCAATGCCAAGGCCGAGCCACACATTGATGCCTGGCTAAAGACGCACGCCGCGTTCGAGGTGCCACTCTTGCAAGCGGTGAACGCGGCGGGTGGCCCGGTAGCGCTGGCCGCCAAGCCAAGCGCAGTCCGCGACATGATTCGCCTCATGCGGCAGAACCTGACTGCCTTACCGACGCCTCCGGTCCCTCGCACATTTGTTGCGCTGCAGACTCTGCCGGAAGGGCTGCTTGTGTCCATGCTGCGGTATTTTTTACGGAGCCCAACGGCCGCCCAGCTCGAGAGCCCCTCGCCAGCGGCGATGGCCGAACTCGAGCAGCTTGCAGATCAAATACGTTCCTATACGAGAGTCCGATAGGTGATCGGAGGCTGCGCCTCTACGGCTGAATCGTACGTACGGCGAATGTATTAACGGTGCCAAGAGGCGACATAGACGTTCACCCGTATGGTAAGCGTCAAAAGTTGCTCACGTAATGGGATTCAACTAACGGGAAATGATAGCTTAATAAAAAAACAGCAGCGATCATTTAGATCAGCTGCTGTTTTCATTTATATAACCGGCTGAGTATTGATCGTGAGATGTTATCAAGTTCTTGTCATTTATGTTATCAAGTTCTGTCGGACGACAAGAACATCTATACAACGGAAATTGCATAAACTGCGGCTTTTTTATTTTTTGTATAGAAGTTCTTGTCGTTTGCTCAAGACAAGAGCTTCTATACAAAGCCGTATTAGGACAAGAACTTCTATACAATCCCGTGATCCCCGGGAATGCACGAGTTATTAATGGGCAGGTTAGTGAGACATCCGGCATCTCGCGCCGCAAGCTTTTTAAATGAAATGCTTATACAATGTCAAACCTTTGCATGTAAGGTGAGTTCGAACTTAGCGATCAAATTGCCGATCAACCGTTAGGATAAAGGAGTAGATTCAGGGCACTCTAATCTTCTATAGGTTGGATTTTCCGATCGGTCGCTATGAGAATGATCAGAAAAAATTTTCTTTACCGAGCGTTCTCAAATTGTTACACTACTTTTCGAGAGGAGAAAGGTTGCTAAGGAAACGTCGCGTATATGCAGTACTCTTCAAGGCAATGAGAAAGGCTACAAAGGAATATCGATAAACAATCTGGTCAAGCCTGATGTTCGATAATAAATAGATGACTGCCCCCTTTACTTTTGAAGGGTATGATGATAATATTGAATTCGACAGTTATAGAACTATAGAAAATGTTTGGGAAGGTGATCATATTGGGAGAAACTCAAGAAGATATGAGCCAAGCGGTTAAATTATATAAAGCCTTGGGGGAACCTACCCGACTTAAAATTGCTTTACTGCTTGTGAAAGAGAGTAATTTATGTTTTACCGCCATCGGTGAAAAGCTTGAATCGGTTGCAGGTTCCACACTATCGCATCATCTGAAGCAATTGACGGATTCTGGCTTAATTGATTTTAAAAAGAATGGATCTTTTATTCACTATAATGTTAATCGAGAAATGGCTGTAAAATTTGCGCCCTATTTATTGGGGTAGTTTTTTTGCAAATCAATTCTATAGTTTTAGAAATATAATAACGATGTGATGGAATTTAGAACGATATTTTCTAATCATCCTCGTTTGAAAATAAGAAGGAGAGAATGGATATGAACAGTCAAACGAACAATACAATGGAAATTGGAATTAGCACTTTTCTTCATGCAAGTCCAGGAAATGGAGGCGTCTCGCACGCCGAAAGGCTGCGCCAAGCGACCGAAGAAATTCAATTGGCGGATCAAGTCGGCCTTGACGTCTATGCCATTGGTGAGCATCATCGAAGCGACTACACAAGCTCAGCACCAGCTGTCATTCTGGCATCTGCAGCCGCAACGACGAAGCGGATCCGGCTCTCAAGCGCAGTGACGGTGCTATCTTCGGATGACCCGGTGCGAGTTTATCAGGACTTCGCAACGCTGGACGGTCTGTCGAATGGGAGAGCAGAGATTATGGCCGGACGGGGTTCATTCATCGAATCGTTTCCGTTATTCGGTTACGACCTGAACAATTACGAGGAATTGTTCGAAGAAAAGCTGGAACTGCTATTGAAAATTCGCGCTTCCGAAAAGGTGAGTTGGCCCGGCGGTCATCGACCGGCGATTAAAAATATGGGCATTTATCCTCGTTCACAACAGGAGCCTCTACCTGTCTGGATCGGCACAGGTGGCAGTCCGGATTCAGCTGTTCGGGCCGGTACACTGGGACTTCCGATTGTCTTTTCTATTCTGGGTGGAATGCCAGAGAAATTCGCCCCCTTGGTGCAGCTTTATAAGGAAGCCGCCGTGAGAGCAGGTCACGATCCGAATAAGTTGTCGATTGCTACACATTCGCATGGGTTTCTTTCGGATACGACACAAAAAGCAGCAGATCGGTATTTTCCGGTCATGGCGGCCCAAATGAATCAGATTGGACAGGAACGTGGCTGGCAACGGTACACACGCGACACGTACGATGCAACCAGCAGCCTTCGAGGCGCACTTTACGTTGGCGACCCCGAATATGTTGCAGAGAAGATCGTACTGCTGAAAAAGAATCTAGGTTTAACTCGATTCATGATGTACAACGATTTTAGTACATTGCCACATCGCGACTTACTTCGGACCATTGAGCTTCTTGGCACCAAAGTGGCACCGATTGTCCGTAAGGAGCTCGCCCGTCAGACGTCTGATCGCAACGATTAAAAAGAAGTTTATTTTTTTAACCATGAGTTCTACAGATTTAGAATTATAAAACAAAGAGGAGAGAACAGTTTGAAAACTTCATTGAGGATTTATACCCTGGCCATTATTAGCTTTATAGTCGGAACATCGGAATTCGTAATTGCCGGTATTTTGGATATGCTTGCAAGTGATACTGGAGTATCATTAGCAGCGGCTGGACAACTGATTACGGTCTACTCGCTTGCATATGCCATCGGCACTCCAATCCTTATTGCGCTAACGGCAAAAATGGAACGAAGGAAGCTTATGCTATTATCCCTGGCATTATTTTTCATAGGGAATGTGATCACTGTCACAGCTACAGGCTACGGGATTCTGATCGTAGCAAGAGTTCTATTGGCGCTAAGCACAGGGGTATTTATGGTAGTTGCCCTGACGGTTGCAGCCAAAATCTCACAAGCCGGAAAACAAGGTGGCGCTATTGCGAAGGTCCTCTTGGGCTTTAATCTCGCGCTTATTCTCGGGGTTCCACTTGGAAGGATCATTGCAGGCTCGTATGATTGGAAAATCATCTTCACGGGGATCGGATTACTTAGCTTGATCGCGATGTTGATCCTTTTGCTGACGATACCGAAGTCGGAGGGAGAGGCTGTCGTTCCTATGCGGGAACAATTCGCTTTGTTAAAAAGTCCACGAATCACGGTCGCGCTGTCCATCAGTTTTTTCTGGATTTTAGGATACACCATTCTGTACACTTATGTAACGCCGTTTCTTTTAGACGTTACGGGTATGAGCGAGCGGATGATAAGCATTGGACTGTTTGCCTTTGGACTGGCGAGTCTCTTAGGCTCCCAAGTTGGCGGTTTCGGTGTAGATAAATGGGGGATCCCTCGCACGATGATTGGAGGATTACTCTTACACGCAGGTATCTTATTTTTACTGGCAGCATTCGCGCATTCGACTATGATCGTATTGCCTTTGCTGATGTTATGGTCATTTTCCGCTTGGTCGATGGGACCGGTACAACAAGTTTATTTGATGGGTATGGCTCCACAGGCTTCAGGGATCATCCTGAGTTTGAATGTTTCTATTGTGCAGTTGGGTATGGCCGTAGGAGCTGTACTCGGGGGCGTCATCGTTGAAAACGTCTCTTTGACAGCAGCCGGTTGGTTTGGAGGCATCGGGGTTGCAATTGGACTAATCCCGGCTATTTACTCCTTATCTATGCGTCGTAGATCTGGAATGCTGGAACAGAATTTGATCGTAACCGATAAAGCGGAAGTTTAAAGATTGTCAGCAGCTGGTAAGTAACCAGCTGCTGATTTTGTTGGTATTATGAGCAGAATTTAAATGTTATTACTAATAACCATTGCGTGGACATGATTGAGATAGGGGATTAACCTGTTATGCTCGGCATCCGACGTGCTGCTGGACACGAAATTTATCGTCAACAGCATCGCTTCTGTAATGGCAAGAAACGGTACCCTTGCTTGAATGGGAAACTAGCCATAATGCAATAAAAAGGACTATCGAAGGCTTTTGGAGTTGTTTTAGAAAATGGCGTGAAGAAGAGAAAGACGATTACCACGACACATTTCATGGAAAGTTATATGAGGATTTTATTAGTGTACATGAACGGTCAATTTACCTTAAATATACTTTTAATGTTGAAGAAGCAGTAATATTTTGTTCGGTAAATATTTTTTATTTAGAAGAAAACATCGGCACTTACGATATTGAATTTAATTTAGACGGAGAAATTGCTGATGAATATTTAGATTTTGACGATATTTTATTCAAAGATAGGGTGTTGAAAATGAAACATAACTTGAGAATTGCCCGAAATGCCTTAAAACAAGGAATTGAAATTGGAACAGTATCCAATATTACTGGAATTGATTCTAAATATATTGAGATTTTGAAGGAGAAATATTGTTAAACTAACGGGGAACGTTAATTCAATGAAACAGCGACAGTCTAGGACTTTATTTTCTCGTCCTTGGCTGTCGCTGTTCCAATTTCTAAGGTCAGTCTAAAACTAATTTTATGAAGTCTGGCGGTATAACAATTCGAAAAGACGCGTGGTATAAAGTCACCAGTCTAGTACTTTATTTTCTTTTGACACTAACTCAATCTTCACAGGACGCAACTGAATATTTGCGATCAATATACTTGTTTACACGTATAGGTAGCGCCAGCACGGGAGTACGCGGCTTGGCGCCGATATCTGCCACATTCCTTTCTCCGCTCATCTTTTCCCGTCCGATTGTCTGCCGTTCCTTTCGTATATATTCTAACTCTGGCCCCGATACGTTCCTAGTTCTTTCCCGCTCCCCCTGATCCTCACTTAAGTCCCGTAAATTATCCCTGCAGCTATCCACATACCTAGATAAGTTCGTCGTCAGGTCAGATCTGCCACTTTTGTTGGCGGTCCGAGGAATGTTTGTGTTGACTTCACCTGTGAAGAATGTTTTTTTCCGTTTCGGCCATGTTTTGGTTTTGCGCGAAGCGCGCGGCGGCCCCCCGGCGGGCGGAATGAGATACTAGGTACGTATTAAGTTGCAGAGATGATATATGCAACTTAAAAAGAAAAAAGCTAAAGGATAAGAGAGAAGGGAGTAGAAGAGTTGAGGTCTGCTACTAGGTACGATTCTAGATACAGAAGAGTAGAAAACCCGGCCGAAAGGGGATAGATAAGAAGAAAAGTAAAGTGACGACGGATAGTAGTGATATAAGTGTTTACAAGTATATTGATCGAAAGTGTATGTGTGGTATAATGAAATTATAGGGGAATACACGTTTGGATGAATAATGGTATAATGATTGGCTAATACGGATGTTCAGGAGATTTAACGGTAGTTTGCATTGTTCCTTGTTTATACGTCGCTGCTTGGATTAACCAGCTCGAAGCGGGAATACGCTTGATTAACTCCCCCTCCCTGTTGATACGCATTCGGAGAATGTTTATAAGATTGATGAAAACCTTAAAGAACGGTGGGCTAAGTGATGAAATTTGATAAAGGCGATCAGGTCATGTGGCCATCCGAGCCCGGAGGAGTAAATAAGGAAATGCGCGGTACGTTCATTGTGCGTATACCGCCCCAAATCGATTTTCGACCATTCCTGCCTCCTGAGACACCTAGTAGCAGTATTAAGACTGATATGTCTCGTTGTGAGATCGATCGAGCACTAGTTGAGGTGCTGCAGGATGATGGCAAGACTTACTATTATTCGCCACTATTTAGTCAGCTTCGCAAAATAGACGGGTCCACGGATTCCACATGATAACGGAAAGGGTGATGCTTCATGGCTCGCAATGAAAATCCGATTGAAAAGCAAGAATCGCTCGGTTATGTCGTTAAGGTTCAACAGGTCATTGATTTTATCGTGTTATCGGAGTTGCAAGGCGGTCAACTCTACGCTAAGGAGCTTGAACAACGTATCATTCTGGCTCTAGGTGGATCAGTAGGCGTGAATGACGGCTATCTTAGTCAGAGGCTTAAAACACTCGCAGAGCAGGGCCACGTTACCCGGAAATGGGAGGGAGATAATCGTTACAACCGATTTTATCAAATCACGGATGCTGGAATGGATTATTTCAAAGGGTTGATGCGCGAGCTGCCCGATCGTGTAAAGCGTGCGCAGCAGGTTTATAACCGATTCGAAACCTACATAAATAAATACGGAAAGATGAATCTGAGCTAAGAGAGGAGCCTTTTTGTGGAACCATTTGATTATGCAAAAGCTGTAGCGCTTATCAAAGCCCCATTTCCCTCGGGTACCGTTCAAAAGCGGGGAGACAATGGCCGTGCTTATATCCCTAACCAGGTTTATACCGATCGCGTTGAAGCTGCGACAGGCAGCCAGTGGAGCCGAGAAATAAAAGAGGTAGAGATCAACATTCCACATGGATTTGTGAAGGTCGTCGCTCGTGTGACTATCGGGGAGCATTACCGTGACGGCATTGGTTTCTCGGAAATTGAGACGGATCAAAATGGTAAAAGAAAATCCGTATCCAATAAAGTTGACCAGGCCTTCGCAGAAGCGGTACGTGAAGCACTTGATACTTGGCAAATCGGTTGGAAGGATCTAGCCCCTTTTTATAAGGAAACGAAAGATTGGGGTAGTAATCCAGCTCTCCGATACTTGCTCGAATCCGCTCCAGGATGTGGCAGCTACGATCCCGGGCTTCAGTCACGAGGTATGGTTGCGCACAACTGTATTTTCTCTGGATGCGGAAAGCAGTTGTCACGTGATGAATGGGATTTTCTTGGCTTAATACCTTCACTCAATCGTGAAAAAATGGTTTATTGCTTCCTACATATTCCTAGCCACATAAAGAAGAAAGCGCCGGCTGATGTTATTGCGAAGTATGAAGACAGGATAAATCGTCACCAAAGCTAGAATTGAGGTTTAGTACAAGTCATTATTAAAATGTTGTAAGCATTGATTATAAGTATGCGATCCACCGCCTAACTTAAACTTCAAATAGGGGCTGTCGGTTAGACGCCACGTTACCAGATGACTTCATACCCAGTAATCAAGATTCTGAGCCGTAGCGACTTTCTTGTCCAATTGCATCTCACGTATCTGCGCTGCCTTCTACCCTACTCTCCATCACAACACTCTTCATATCATATCTTAGGAACGGAGTTCCTTCGTGCCTGCTTTCCTGAATTATTTTAATGGGGGAGAGGGTGTATTGGAGGTTTGACCGTACACATTATAAGTTAAATGTTGATCGTTTTCTTGCTGATACAGTAAATGAATCTAACTACCGAGAGGAGGGGGATTATTATGAAGACCTTGAGGCGTAGGAAGGATGCAGCGTATAACAAAGCTATTTATGCAGTGTCAGAAGAAAATAAAGTTCTAGACTGAAAAATAAAGTGTTAGACTAGGAAAATAAAGTTGTAGACTGAGAAAATAAAGTATTAGACTGACGATGCTTCATTAAGCTAACGGGCAGTTTTGCTTAATAGATCTGCTGAGTATGTGGAGCATCTGGCCTCTCACGGTTGGTTGCGGACAAGAAAGATTAAAAATCGTCAGGTAAAGGAGAAATCCGGCAGATACGATTGCGATTAAAAACTACCCATGACGCACATGCGTCATGGGTGGTTTTTAATCATTTTCATACGTTCAGGAGGGGGCCGTGGTGCAATAGCGATGTCCTAATCACTTCGTTGGACAGACAGAGTTTTGTGTAAAAATGGCCACCACCCGGGAACGGCCATTCTTCGTATACATTTCCGAACCGACTTACTTGACCGGCCCCATCCAGGTTGAAATCGTCTTC
>NZ_JABBYG020000034.1 GCF_012935325.2 Paenibacillus sp. PL91 | reverse complement strand
GCGTTCGTCCTGAGCCAGGATCAAACTCTCCAAATTGGTGTTTGAAATGCTCATTACTTTTTATCGCTTTTTTCGCTATCCCGAAGGATTTGCGAGGCAGTTATTACTCGTTGTTCAGTTTTCAAAGAGCAATCTATTCTCTCTTGTGTTTCGCTTGTCGTCCGCGTGTTTCTCTCGGCCGGAATTAGAATATATCATGCCCCCATTCAATTGGTCAAGCATTTATTTAAAAAAAATTAAAGAAGAATGATTTATCCGTTTTTTACCGTAAAATAACGTAGATTAGTTTAAATTAAAAATGACATTCTGCTGTAAAAGAGCGTCATCGCTATTATAGAATAAATACATAGACAATAAATACATTTCTGCGGAGGGAGCATCACTATGTCATTAACCGAAATCGATCGTATTCATGCGCTTCTGCCGCATTGGGTTGAATCAAGTCGGCAGCAATGCAGTTACGGAAAAGTAGCCTCTTACATTCCCGAGCTATCCAAATCACCTATAGGCGCATTAGGCATTCATATTATCGATGCATCCGGACATTCTGTTTCAGCTGGAGATACTGAGATATCATTTACCATGCAAAGTATATCCAAAGTGTTCACGCTCATTCTAGCGCTTATGGACATTGGCGAAGAAGCTGTCTTTGACAAAGTGGGCATGGAGCCGACTGGCGACAACTTCAACTCGATGCTGAAGCTAGAGCTTGTCCAGCCGGGCATTCCTTTTAACCCGCTTATCAATGCCGGCGCAATTGCCATCTCTTCCTTAATTGCAGGTGCCAGCTCTACCGAAAAATCCTGTCGTGTGTTGGATTTCCTTCGCCTTCTTTCTAATAATGACTCGCTGAGCTATGATCTGGACGTTTACCGCTCCGAATCCGATACGGCTAACCTCAATCGTTCCATGGCTTATTTTCTAAAAGACAACGGTGTGTTGGAGGGAGCTGTGGAGGACGTGCTCGACGTTTATTTCCGCCATTGCTCCATAAGCGTGACCTGCGCCGATTTGGCTCAAATGGCATTGGTGCTTGCGCATAACGGCAAAAATCCGCTAACCGGTGAACAGCTGATTCCCCGCCGCTATGTGCAAATCGCCAAAACGTTTATGATTACTTGCGGCATGTATAACGCCTCCGGCGAGTTTGCCATTCAAGTAGGCTTGCCCGCTAAAAGCGGCGTATCCGGCGGTATTTTAACGCTAGTGCCCGGCCGTTATGGCATCGGTTTAGTTGGTCCGTCCCTGAATCGCAAAGGAAACAGCATAGCTGGAGTCGCACTCCTTGAATCGTTGTCCCGTGAGTTTGATTGGAGCTTGTTCTAATAATCCCGTTCCTGCAAAAAAACAAGAAGGACGCCCTCAAAAGGCGTCCTTCTTACTGCTTTCATTAGGGCTGTGGATTGATCAGCTTAACGTTCTTGTTCAAAATAAAAAACTGCTCCGCCTTCTCGCGGTGCTCTTCCGTAATATGCCCGCTGATCGCCTTGTAGGCAACCCAGACAGCTGTCGCATCGTCGACAAAGCCAGCTACCGGCAAAAAGTCAGGAATAAAATCAATCGGCAATATCCAATAGGCTAGCGCGCCGATTGCCGTAACCTTAGTTGCGATCGGTGTCTTCGGATCTGCCGAGCAATAATAAAGCGTGACGACTTCCTTAGCGAAAGGAACCTTTGCGGCATGCCGCTTCACTTTCGCCCAGAAGCCCTCCTCTACATACTTCGTTTGCTTCTCGTAGTCTCCGATTTTTCCGACCCACTGATTGATGTCGACTTCCTCTGGCGCTTTGTCTTTATTTAAATGCAAGGATGCTTCTAGCTCCTTATGGGAAACTTCGTAGGGAACAGCTTCTTCAATCAGCTTTTTGCCGCAAGAGGAGCAATCTGCTGCCATGAGCAATGACGAATCGATATCGTTGTTGTGTCCACAGCTTGCGCACTGGGCTATAGTCATACTTCCCACCTCCTTGTTTATATCTACTAATACTCCAACTACTTAAAAATAGTTGCAATATTCAGCTGCTGATGAAAATTGTCGTTTATTCGACCAGCAATCCATTATTCATCTGGCCATTGACGAGCGAGCTATAGAAGCCCTTCTGCTCCAGCAGCTTCGCATGGGACCCTTTCTCAATGATCGCGCCATCCTGCAGCACGACAATTTGATCCGCTTGCTGAATGGTATTCAGCCGATGGGCAATAACGAAGCTGGTCCTACCCTGCATAAGCCGCTGCAGCGCTTCCTGAATTTTAATTTCAGTGACGGTATCAATGCTGCTGGTTGCCTCGTCCAGCACAAGAATGGAAGGATTAGCAAGAATAGCTCTTGCGATAGCAAGCAATTGCTTCTGTCCTTGGCTTATGCCGCTGCCGTCCGGCTTGAGAATAGCATGGTACCCATCCTTAAGACGCATAATAAAAGTATGCGCATTCGCAAGCCTCGCCGCCTGCTCTACCTCTGTATCCGACGCATCTAGCTTGCCATAACGAATATTATCGCGGATTGTCCCCTCGAACAGAAAGGGGTCCTGCATCACGAATGCCATATGCGAGCGTAGATTTTCCCGTTTAACCTCCCGGCTGTCATGCCCGTCGATCAAGATGCTGCCTGAGCTTGGATCATAGAATCGGCAAAGCAGTTGAATAAGCGTCGTCTTGCCCGCTCCCGTCGGGCCAACCAGCGCAATCGTCTCACCAGGAGACACGCTGAAGCTTACATCGTTAATCGTAGCTGTACGTCCCTCATAAGCGAACGTAACATGGTCGAATACGACTGCGCCTTTAACTTCAGCGAGCTCGCCAGCAGTGCCTTCATCCTTGCGCTCCTCTTCCTCGCCCAGCACGTCGAACACCCGCTCCGCTCCGGCTACCGCCGATAGCAGCGTATTCCATTGATTCGCCAGGTCATTAAGCGGGCGCGTAAACTGTCTCGAATACTCTGCGAAAATAACGATAACCCCGACCGTAATGGCATCATTCAGCACAAAGATCGCGCCGATCCCGGCAATAATGGCAAAGCTTAAGTTGTTTAGCGCGTTCATCAGCTTCGGAATAAACCCCGATATCGTCTGCGCCCAGAAGCCTGATAAGCGGATGCGCTCGTTGCGCTCTTTGAACGCGGCAATAACGGTCTGCTCCTGAGAAAAAGCCTTCACGATGCGCTGGCCGGACAACGTCTCTTCTATATATCCATTCAAATCGCCAAGATTGCGCTGCTGTGCTTTGAATAGCCGGCCCGTTTGCTTCGTTATCCATTTCATGCCCATAAGCATCAGTGGAACAACGAGAAAGGTAAGCAAAGTCAAAAGCGGGCTGAGCGACAGCATGACGCTAACGGTGCCAATGAGCAGAAGCACGCTTGAAAACACTTGAATGACTGAGCTATTTAAAGATGAGCTTACATTTTCAATGTCGTTCGTTACCCGGCTCATCAGTTCCCCGTGCTGACGCTTGCTGAAATAAGGAATCGGCAGCCGGTGCAAATGCTCAAACAATTGAACCCGCATAAGATATACCGTTTTCTGCGAAATCGCGATCATCCAAATGCTTTGCAGCCACATTGTGACAGAATGAAGCGCATAGACGACAGCCATCCCGATCAGAAAGACAACAAACCCGCTGTCCCTATTCACCAAAAAATGATCAATCGCCGTTCCTGCCAAATAAGGGCCAAGAAGCGAAAAGGCTGAGCTTAGCATAACCATGACGATGACAGCAGCTAATCTGCCTTTGTAGGCAATCAGGTAGCTCCACATTTGCTTCAGCGTTTGTGACGTGTTTTTGGCTCTAGGCTTTCGTTTGCCTTTGCCCCCTGCAGTCTGTCCTTCTACTGCCGCCGCGGCAGCAGATTCGGGTCTGCGATATTGGAAAGGCTCCTTTAATGAACTAAGCACGGGATACACCTTCCTTCCCGAACTGCGATTCGTAAATTTTTTGATATAAGCCCGATTCTCTAGTCAGCTGTTCATGCTTGCCTTGCGCAAGCAATTGCCCCTCGTCGAGCAGCAGAATCGAGTCAGCCGACACGGTGGAGCTTATTTTTTGCGTGACAAGAAAGGTCGTGCACTTCATCTGCTTCAGCGCCTGAAGCAAGGCGGCCTCCGTCTGAACATCCAAGGCGCTCGTGCTGTCATCAAGCAGCAAAATGACCGGCTTTCTTACGAGGGCCCTCGCAATGGTCAGCCGCTGCTTCTGTCCGCCAGACAGATTGACTCCTTTTTGCCCAACGATGGTATCATACTGCTCCGGCAGCTTCATAATCGTGTCATGAATTTGCGCCAGCTTGGCAGCTTCGATAATTTCTTCGAGCGTGGCATCCTCTTTGCCCCAGCGGATATTTTCCTCCACGGTGCCGGTGAACAGCATAATTTCTTGAGGAACATAGCCAATCTGCTTGCGCAGCTGTCCCAGCTTCAACATCCGATTATCTATCCCATCTACGCAAATTTCGCCCGCTTGTACATCATATAACCGCGGAATAAGCTGAATAAGCGAGGATTTTCCAGAGCCTGTCGCTCCCATAATGGCAATCGTCTCGCCTGGCTTCGCCGTAAAAGATATTTCTTGCAATACGTGCTCATCAGAATCGGGATATCGAAAAGAAACCTTTTCAAAAGACACGCTGCCGCTATGGAGCTTTGCCTTTTCATCGCTGTCCGTTGCGTCCGTTAAGTCGATATCGGTTAAAATAACCTCTTCAATTCTTTGCGCCGAAGCGCGCGCCCTTGAGAAGTTGACTACAATCATGGACATAATGGACATAGCTCCAGTCGTTCTGGTCGCATAATTGACGATGGCAATTATTTCACCTACAGTTGCTTTGTTTGTATCAAGCTCAATGCGGCCAAACCAAAGCACCGCCATTACGCTTGCATTCAAGACAAGCAAAACGATTGGCATCGTAGCCTCCGTCAAGCGAAGCGCCTCAACGGTGCGGTCCATCAGCTGCTCGCTCGAACGGGCAAAACGCCCCGACTCATGCCGCATACGGACAAACGCACGAATGATACGCATCCCGATCAAATTTTGCTGCATGACACCATTCACTTGATCCAGCTGCTGCTGCACAGAGCGAAACAATCGCTCACCTTTCTTAAGCACCCAGATTAGAAATATCCCTAGAAATGGAATAGCGATTGCAAGCCAAAGCGCCAGCCTCGGCTGTACGATAAACGCCATCACGATGCTTCCGATTACGAGCAGCGGAGCGCGAAGCATGATTCGCAGCCCCATAAACACTGTATTTTGCAGCTGTGTGACGTCGTTAGTAAGTCTCGTTATAAGCGAGGATTCCGGAAAACGGTTAAAATTGGAAAATGAGAACGATTGCACTTTGTCGTATAGCCGCTCTCTCAAATCAAAGCCAAAGCTTTGGCTGACATGTGAGGCGTAAAAGGAGCTGAAAATGCCGGCTGCAAACGCTACGATCGAGCAGCCTATTAAGAAGCCGCCCCACTTGAGCACAACAGTTAAATTGTCTTTCCCGATTCCATCATCGATAATTTTGGAAATAATATACGGCTGCAGCAGCTCTACCATCAGCTCGGTTAGCATGAGAAGCAGAGCGACATAGGCGGCAAAACGGTATTTTTTGAGAAAGGTGAACATGGTCAGCATCTTTGTTCCTCCGAGTAAAAATGGCTTAATCTAGCTATTATACTCATTATATCTTCTTGTAACGAAAATGGCATACACAATCTAACAATTCAGATAGGGAAGAGGAAATTCGAAATCGAAGAATTAATAAGGACTGTCGCGCTTGTCCAAGACAGCAATGCTGCCTTAGACACCGCGCGCATCCTCATAAAACACCCGGAACATGATGTCATGATTGTAATTGCCGAAGCCTTTGCCATATAGCGTCAAGCCTCCGACGTGAACGGCATCGTCCCTTACGCCAATGCGAAACGTCCAGAAGTTCCGGTCAAGCCCAATCTCACCGATTCCGATCGATGACATATGTTGACCGTCGATCAGCGTGCCATCCTCTTGAATGCGAATGACCTTCAGCAGCCCGTATTGGTTGACTCGATCTGCCCACCAAGCTGGCGAGAATCGTCCCCGCACCTCGCCATAGTCGCCAGGGCTCGTCCACATGCCGATATCCATCCCATTCAGCGAAAAGTTAATATCGGATGGCCAGTTCTCATTTACGCCAGGCGCTTCCGAGCCAAGCTCGAGCGTGATTTCCAGCGCTACGGGACGCTGTCCCGACAACAAATAGTTCGGCACCTTGTACTCGACGTAGCCTTTCCCAAACCATAAAATACCGGCGTTCATTCGCTCTGGCTCCAGGAAGAAGCGCGGATCATCAAATTGCCCGATCAGCTTGTCCACTGTAGCGATGCCACAGGTCGGATAAACTTCAAACTGCGTAAAATGGCCTACAGGCACGCTGACATCATGCACCTTCTTCACATCCTGAGCAGGATGCGGAAGCTCGATTGCAATCGAACGCTCCGCTAGCGAGCAAATCTTGTGGGTTCCACCGTCCTTGCGAACCATCTTCGTCTGAACGATACCCGCTTTTTCCAACTTGCGTATATGCATGGTTACAATGGCGCTGCTAAGACCGATCGCCTCTGCCAGCTCCTTCACATTCATCATGTTCGTGGCTAGTTGATTAATAATGGATAGCCTTACTGGGCTCGCCAATGCTTCATATAATGGCAGCCAAGCCTCATCCGTATTGGCATGTATCATCGGTATCTCCCCCTATCTCTATTCTATAATAATAGAAGGGCATCCCAAAAGCCGCAAATGCGGCTTCGTGATACCCTGACGGTTTCTCTTATAGCTTGATTCGAATAACGTTCCACGAGGCTTTGCCAAGCGTCGCTTGAATTTTGCCGCCGTCTGAAATTACGGCGCTTCCAGACGCATGCGGCGCTACACGATTCGGCGTTTCTGCCGTATTCGTCATTTTCAGATCCTGATGCTCAAGCACGATATGCTCGATAACCTGGAAGGCGCCGAAGCTGCGGAGATCGATTTCGAAAGGCAGCGCTTCGTCGATGTTCCGGTTAACCGCAAAGATCGTCACTTCCTCTTTCTCTTCGTTATGAACGGCTACCGTCTCCAAGTAAGGGACATCGGTAAAATCCTTCGAATCGTATTTCGGCGATTTAACAAGCGGCACCAATACGGTGCCACGTCCGAAAATGCTTGCATGCATGTATGGATAGTAGATCGTCTGCTTCCAAGCAGGTCCGCCGTTTTGTGTCATGATTGGCGCTATAACGTTGACCAGTTGCGCGATACAAGCCATTTTCACACGATCGGCACGCTTCAGCATACTGATCAGCATGCATCCGACTACAAGCGCATCCTCATGAGTATACACGTCTTCAAGCTGTGGAGGGGCGATTTGCCAAGGCTCAAGCTCTTTATCCTGCGCATGCGAATGGAACCATACGTTCCACTCATCGAAGGAGAGGTTGATCTTTTTCTTGCCGCGTTTTTTCGCTTGCACGAAATCACAGGTTGAAATAACGGTATTAATGTAGGAGTCCATGCTCATCGATTGCGCTAGGAAGTTCTTTGTGTCATTATGTGGATTTCCATAATATTGATGAATGGAGACATAATCAACGGTGTCATAAGCTAAATCGAGAACCGTCGATTCCCATTCCGGGAATGTCGGCATTCCGATGTGAGAGCTTCCGCTCGCTACCAGTTCAATGGTTGGATCAACCCAACGCATCGCTTTCCCCGTTTCATTAGCCAGCCGCCCGTATTCCACCGACGTTTTGTGGCCAATTTGCCATGGTCCGTCCATTTCATTGCCCAGACACCATGTTTTAATATTATGCGGGTCTTTGTAGCCGTGCTCGATCCGAAGATCGCTCCAATAGGAGCCGGATTTATGATTCGAATATTCGATCAGGTTGCGCGCATCATCGATGCCGCGTGTACCAAGGTTAACAGCCATCATCGCTTCCATATTCGCCTTTTTGCACCAGTCCATAAATTCATTGAAGCCGATCCAGTTCGGTTCTATCGTTCTCCAAGCCAGCTCAAGCCTTTTTGGGCGCTTATCAACAGGACCGACGCCATCCTCCCAGTTGTAACCGGATACAAAATTGCCTCCCGGATACCTTACAATAGGCACATCAATGCCTTTTACGAGCTCAAGTACGTCAGAACGAAAGCCCTGCTCGTCTGCTTCCGGATGATCCGCTTCATATATACCGCCGTATACGGCACGTCCCAGATGCTCGATAAAAGAACCGTAAATGCGTTTATCAACTTCCCCGATTTGAAAATCCTTATCCACGATCATTGATGCTTTGTCTGCCATACTCATCCACCTCATCTTAAAATTAATAAAATAATTAATTAATAATTTAATCATTAATAAACTCTCTTATTATCATTTAACTATAAGGAATAGATTAATTCAAGTATTAATTTTGGTGCGTTGAAGTAATGATTACATTAATTCACTTTCTATGAATGTGAAAAGTACTATTTTTAAGTCACATAAGAAGGAATCTAACAGAAAAAATAGTTCAAATATCCTAATAATTTTCATTTGTTCCTTGAGTTAGTCCTCTTTTTAGACTACTATGGAACTATAAGGAAATCCGATGTTTCAACCATACGGCAGGAGTTGAGATCATGAGCAGTCCTACACGCTCACTAGAAGATGCGGCCGATCATATTATTGACAACTTGAAGCACTTTCTGCAAGCAGATACATTAATAGTTATGGAAATTGATGATACGGGAAGCAGAATCATTCGAGCATTCGACCGTCATGAAAATACCATTCAAGACAACCCCTTACTTCCCTTGCTAAAATGCTATAGCAGCCTCGTTCTGAAGCAATCCGCTCACTTGCTTAGTATTCCTAACATCCTAGATGATCAGCGTACTGCCTCTCTTCCGTTTGCCAAGCAGCTTGGCGCACTCTCTTTTGTTGGCATTCCTGTAAAAACAGCTGATCAGCAGCTGTATGGTGCAATCTGCGCCATACATAGCAAGCCGCTTCTACTAGATGAAAGGCAGCTTGGCTTCCTTGAATCTATGGCCGTTTTTTTGGGCTACATTTTGGATTTAGAAAACGCGAGTGTTACAGATAGTCTAACTGGTTTATATAATCGAAGATATTTATCCGATTTGTATCAGAGTTGCTCGGACAAGCAGTTTAGCGTAATATTCATTGACATCGATGACTTTAAGGAGGTCAACGATTCTTTTGGCCATGACTTTGGCGACCTGCTTCTGCTCCAAATTGCAGCAAGGCTTAAGCAAAGCGTACGAAAAACCGACATCCTCGTGAGGTATGGCGGAGATGAGTTCTTAATTTGCTTTCAGCATTTGGTTGATAACCATGATATAGATATTGTCGCGGGAAAAATTAAAGAGTCTATCAAAGAGCCTTTCATCATCAACGGGAAGACGATACATATTTCCGCAAGCATCGGCATTAGCGCCACTCATGGCACAGGCACCAGCCTAAAAAATCTGATTAGCGACGCTGATCTTGCAATGTATGGCATTAAGCAAAATGAAAAAACCTTTGAAAAGCCTCTCCCGGCTCGGAAGTAATACTCCAAGCGGCGGCCCTTCAAGGGTTCTTTAACGTTCCAACGCGAGTTCAAAATGCATTTCGCAAATCGTTCCCTCATTCGGCTTGCTTCTGAAATAGATTTTGCCATTCATCGCTTTAACTAAGCTTATAACGACCATTAGCCCAAGCCCAGTACCGCTCTCCTTCGTTGTAAAATAAGGATTGCCCAGCCTTCTCACCTGCGTGCTGCTCATCCCCATTCCCGTATCTCGAATCAAAATTTGGACTTGCCCCTGTTCAAGCCGAGTATGTACCGATAATACGCCTCCGTTAGTCATGGATTCGATCGCATTTTTCATGACATTAAGCAAGCATTGTTGAAATTTCTTCGGCTCTCCCATAATATACATCGGTTCAACCATCATGTGATGGATTTCTACCGAAATGTTAGATAGGACCGAAAACGGCTGAAGCCACGGAACGATTCCATCCACCTCTTCTTTTACGTTAAGCAGCTTTGGCTCCTCCATATTCGGTTTAGAGAAATTCAAATAATCGGTAATGATGCTATTGGCATGGTCTATTCCTTCAAAAGCATAGGTTCGATACCGCTCGAAGGCTTCTTTGCTCAGATTTTCTTTGCTCATCAGCTGCAGAAAGCCTCTTGTCGTTGTAAGCGGGTTGCGTATTTCATGAGAAATGGATGCGGCCAGTTGACCGATTAATTGATACTTTTCTGATAATACAACTCTCTCTGGAATCTCTCTTGGTCCTTGACATAGAAATAGATGTAACTAGTGACCTGAGAGGAAGCTAGCGTTATGAGTACGATTGTAAAGGTCATCTTCAAAGGGAATATCATGCCTTCCAGCCATAGAACAGTAAGATAGACACTTAAATGTACGGCGACGAGTGCTGCCGACAATAAGGACATGCGGCGCAGTGAGGCGTCCTCTAGGCGATAGTGCAGCAACAAGCCAAGCGCTAAATGTATCGAGCATGCCAATATGGTGGGAAGCCAGTCCGTACCTACAATAACGATGCCGCAAAAGACAAATGCCGCCCATGTCGCAATGCCAGGAATGACTCCCTCAAACAGCGCTGCCAGCGCTATCGAGATCGGAGTAAGATGCAGCGCATAGACAACGGGATTTTGCTGATCGAGTCCGAGATAAATAAAGCTCAAAAGGATAAGAATGAATACGAATAACAGCTTGCGCCGGTTGTTTTCAAACAAAAACTTAGGCGAAACGACGATGAATAACAAGCAAGCCGCAATAATATAAAGCAAGCCATGGATGACGGGCAAAAGTAAGAATTGGATCACGCTGAAGTTCCTTTCTTACAGAAATCGAAGTTTTTCTGTCACAATACGACTTTATTCTACAAATATTCGACATTCTTCCCGATTTACCTTTGCTCATAGCTTTTTAGAATCATTTTTTATTGCTGTCATAACCTTGGCCACTCCTTCATACACATGGTATGAATCGTATTTTCCGAATGCGGAGGGATGACGAATGAACCAGGATGAGATTCGCGCGCTGGAGCGGTCCATCGATGAAATAACGGAAATCGCGCAAGGCTTTGGGCTCGACTTTTACCAAATGCGATACGAGATTTGCCCTGCGGATATCATTTATACGTTTGGCGCTTATGGCATGCCGACCCGCTTCAGTCATTGGAGCTTTGGCAAAACAAAACATCATTAATATGAAAACTCTGGAGGTATTCATATGAAATCCGATGAAATACGCGCATTAGAACGTTCCATTGATGAAATTACTGAAATCGCTACTGGTTTCGGTTTGGATTTTTATCAAATGCGCTATGAAATATGTCCAGCTGAAATCATTTATACATTTGGCGCTTATGGCATGCCTACAAGGTTCAGTCACTGGAGTTTTGGAAAAACCTTCAATAAAATGAAGCTCCAATATGATTTTGGCTTAAGTAAGATCTATGAGCTCGTTATTAATTCAAACCCTTGTTACGCTTTTCTTCTTGAAGGCAATTCCTTAATTCAGAACAAGCTTATTGTTGCTCACGTTCTAGCACATTGCGATTTTTTCAAAAACAATGCTCGCTTCGGCGTGACCAATCGCAATATGGTGGAAAGTATGTCTGCTACAGCTGATCGTATTCATCAATATGAAATGGATTATGGTACTGACGCCGTTGAGAAGTTCATCGATGCGATTCTCGCGATTCAAGAGCATGTTGACCCTACGCTCATTAAGCCCTATCAGTTGGATAAGAAGCGATACATTGAAATGGTGCAAAAGGACAGCGAGCGCTCTGAATGGAATATTCCAGCGTCCTCTTATGATGATTTATGGAATCTTGATCCCGATCGGACGGCTGCCGCTGCATCTGCCGCTCAATCACAAGCTGCTGATGCCAAACGTTTCCCTCCTCGGCCTGAAAAGGATGTCGTGTGGTTCATTGAGGAATACTCGCCTACACTGCAGGATTGGCAGCGGGATATCCTTTCTATGCTGCGCGATGAGATGCTCTACTTCTGGCCGCAAATCGAAACAAAGATCATGAATGAGGGCTGGGCTTCCTATTGGCATCAGCGTATCATTCGTGAGCTTGATCTCACTAGCGATGAGACGATTGAATTCGCCAAGCTGAACTCCTCTGTCGTGCAACCATCTCGTCATAGTTTGAACCCTTACTATTTAGGCTTGAAAATATTTGAGGATATCGAAAAGCGTTTCGATAACCCTACCAAAGAGGAACAGGCACGCTTTGGACGTGTGCCTGGCAAAGGCAGAGAAAAAATGTTCGAGGTGCGTGAGCTCGATTCCGACATCTCCTTCCTCCGCAACTACCTGACGAAGGATTTGGTCAATGATCTGGATCTCTACATTTTCGAGAAAAAAGGGCCGGAGTGGAAAATTACCGATAAGTCTTGGGAGAACATCCGTGATCAGCTCGTCTATTCCAAAGTAAACGGTGGGTTTCCTAGCTTAATGGTTAAGGATGGGGATTTCAACCGTGTAGGTGAACTGTATCTTATCCATGAATACGAGGGTATGGAGCTTGATCTCAAATATGTAGAGCGCACGCTGCCTCATGTTGTTCAGCTTTGGGGGAAAAACGTGCATTTGGAAACGTTTGTTGAGGATAAGAAGATCGTGTTTAGCTGTGATGGGAAGAAGACGAGTAGGAAGTTTGTTTGATTTATAGTGATATTGCTTCTTAACACTTCATTCAAGAGCTGTTATCCATAAAGCTAATACAAAAAACCTGATCTCATTCGATCGGGCTTTCTATTTTTCGTCCAGAGGGGCGAGGGGGGGCGCCTCCCCTTTAATACAGAATATTGTCTCACTACATTCTCACTACTAAGACATGAAATTTTCCTTCAAATGCTCCAAGAGCAGCAACTAAGTAATTTTCTTATTGGCCTTATCATTAACGAAGTTCACCTGAAATTCATCAACTCCGTTAATTTTAACACGTATTGGAACTAAACTGCCCTAGTGTGGAAAAGGCAGCCGAGCATTGTGATCGGCTGCCTCGGTGTCTTTATTGAACTATCGTTCCCCGTTAGTTTAATTTGCTTATTGTACCGTCTGAATTATTAGTTGTCTTAAATCGGAGATCCGGTTAGGCATTTCCAGAGTCGAACGATTCAATAAATCGCACAAAGCAATTAAATCTTCTAGTTTAGATAACTGGACCCAATTCTCATTCAAAAATCCTCCAGAATCCTGGTAAGCTTTTATAAAATGACGTTCGAATAAGGAATTTTCGTGTTCATACCGAAGCATATTTCCAATATCAACATAACGTCTTCCTGAAAAAGAAAACTCCCAGTCCAATACCGCTGACACTTCAATACCGTTTGGACTATCAAGCATCAGTATATTTAGACCATTGAAGTCCGAATGAACGAGGACTGACTGTTCATGAATTTCAGTTAATAACAAACGGTGAGACACACAGAATGATCGAACCATTTCCGTAGCTTCCGCTCCGAGCCAATGACCGGTTGCAGCACCATCTAGGCTTCCTGAAATAAAAGAGTAAAATTCATCCTCCCCCATGTTAAACGGATTGGCGATGGTAAGGTCCCCTGCTAAAAAGCCTGGGCAGTCAAAAGTATGGCTGTGTATACGAGCTAATATATCGCCAACAGATTCCGCAGCTTTTGCAATCTGTCGTTTTTCTCCTCTTTGCATAATATCCCGCAGCAATACTCCCTCTTTCCATTCCAGTAAAGCCCAGTCATATTCTATTAAATTTCGGCTTGTATCAAGATAGATGTAATCTGCTACAGGCACGACGCCGCTCAATCTCTCAGCAATTGCTTTTTCTTTTGATGCTACGTCTAAACCACCAGCAGAAATCCTTAAAAGGAAAGGAGTAGCTGATCCCTCAATCTGAATTTTATAGGTACCACTACTAAGTCCTGTTTCCGTTCTTTCAGCTTTTATGAGCCGTTTGCCTCTGAACACTTGGCTAATCATAGTACTTATAGTCTCATAATTGATGTGTATATTTTTACTTGTTCGTTCCCAAGATTCTTTCATCCTGTATCTCACCTCTTTCCTGTTCACGCAGTGGATCAATTCTATATACTTCGAGATTCTATTCAACTATCCTGCCCGTTAGCTTAACCGAAGAAAGGAGCAGCTGCCGCAGCAAACTGCTCCATTTTTGTTCAACTATTGTTCCCGTTAGCTTAACGAGTTATAATATCTTGAATAATTCCAAGTTTGCAAATGTGTTTGCTGCATGTACCTTGTCTCCGTAAATGCCACTTACTCCGTTAAACCCTGCGTTTATCCAAAACCTAATTGCAGGCCAGTTTTTAACTGCAACATTCGCCCTTATTTCCTTATATCCTAGTTTTTTTAATTCGTCACTCAATTGAATTTCTGATTCTTTTCCAAATCCTTGTCCCTGTTTATCTTTGCAAATATACAGAAATACGATATAGGCTGAATTAATTTTTGGATACCCATGGTAAACACTTAATATCCCTATTAATTCGTTGCTATCCATGAGTCTTACAGCAAACAAACAATAATTCTCTTTAACACCTCCTGGAGGCAAATCCCCGGTATAATACCAATGTTCGATTTGACTAGCATTGAGCTCACTGCCGTCCCACTCGCTAATATACTGACTACCTGAATATAGGTGCTGCATCTCGGTTATTTCGTTTTCTAATAATCTTCGGAACACGAGATTTCTGGATTGCCATCTCTCAGGAAGAACGGATATCAATTAAAATCAACCCCTTTAGATATTTATCTAATTTAATAATAATCTAATTAGCTTGTTTTGAGAAGCTATAAGAAAAGGCATCCCTTATACTGGCTGCCGATTATTCGTGTGTATTAAGCTATCCTGCCCGTTAGCGTAATGAAGCAGCCGATCATTGTAGTCGGCTGCTTCCGTGTTTTTATTGAACTAACGTTACCCGTTAGCTTAATCTCACACCCACTTGGTGTTCCTCAACCCAAGTTCTGATATTGGAAAATAAGTTGGCTGGAAAAGTATAATTATACGTGTTTGCGACTTCAGAAGATAATCGACAGAATAACTCAAACGATAAGGTTAATGCTTTCCAACTGCTCTTTTGATCGTATCCCCCAAAAGAAAGCTTCAAATCGTCTATTACATCTTTATCAGCCCATTCTTTGATAAACCTTCCTGCATGCCATGTATCAAATGCCGCTCCATGTGAGGCTTTTGCATGCCATTCTATCATTTGCAGCAGTAACTGTTTACAGTCTTTATCTCTTTGGTTGACTACCCAAAATTCATTACGCAAAATTTGCTTTGCCACGTACAGACTGGCAAAACAAAACATGCTAACAACCTGCAAAAAAGCCTCTTGTGAAATGGGATTATTCCCAGGGGCAATTATGGTTTGAGGTACTAGCTTGTGTCCCTTTCCCGTCTTATCAAGTAGAATCTTGACACCACGATGAAAGCCTTGGGGAATCTGGTCTAGATTAATTGAACGTTCCAAATCCGAAATATGACGAAATAAAAAGTCAACTTGCAAACCTTGATCAAAGAGAACGAGTTTCTCAGGATCCCCATCAACGGTTCGAAACATAAAGTTTGTCCAGACCGTACCGATTTGTAGTAACCATTCGTCATTTTGAAGATAGTAATCTGGATTAGTTGAAAAGATGACTAGATCTAAATCGGAATATTCGTCAAACGGCTTGTCCAGTCTTGCTCTTGATCCAACTATGTAGATCGTGATTATCTCCTCATTACTAAGTCCCCAGTTAGATATACGCTCTTCAAGAATCTCATATAGATCACTACTCATTGTTCTCCCCCCAGATTATGGTTACATGCCCATGTTAGCATATTGAGCTATGTACCATCCAACAAATTTTCCCAAAGGATTGTTGAATTAAACTGCCAGTTAGCTTAATAAAATGAGCAGGCCACCGCAGCGCCTGCTCATCATGTGTGTTATTCAACTATCGTACCCGTTAGCTCAATGAAGAATGTGTTGCCAGTTTGGAAGCAACTCATAGTCCCTAATGTGTATGTATTCTAGAACCATTACAGCTCCTGTATTATCTACACGAAACTTCATCGAGTCCATCCCTACATCTAAATGAGGTCCCACATACGGAATCACTGTAACATTAACATCAATATGCGAAGGATGATATTCAACATTTAATTCAATCCCTCCTAGAAAAGGCGAAAAAGTAGGTGACACTGTTAGTTTATCTTCATAATATCGATTAATCTGTTCCTGTATATTTGGAGCTAACAAAGTAAGTACAAGCCGTTCCAATGGTTCTTCGTGTGGTTTAGCGTAAACTGGCTGTATAAGTACGGAGAAAATGATGACTGCTAGCAATAACCCGATATAGCTTTTAACATTCACTACAAATCACCCCATTGAAGTAATTTCCGTTTAGTGACTTGGGTTTGTGCATGCAACTAAATAAAATGAAGATCCATTAACGTAATCTGCCCGTTAGTTTAGCCCGCCGCGCTTGAACCCCCCATTTGAAACTCATGTATACATACAACGGCGCTATCGGACGCGTCGGCTTACCTGTTTCGTACGCGGAAACTTTTCGGCAAATGTTACCGGGGAACTGGAAATATCAGTTCATAGACTCTGTCGAAATCGTCTCGCATCCGTTGAATAAGGCGAAATTTTGAAAACAATTGTTCAAGGCTGTTCGCAATTGCTTTGTTGGCTTTATGTCGTTCTCGTACCAGATGTTTTTAACAACGAGCGTCCCGGCTTTTCGCTCCGCGATTACCTCGGCTCGTCCGATGAAGCTTTCTCCGTATATTAGAGGCAACACATAATAGCCGAATTTCCGTTTGATTGCAGGCGTGTATATCTCCCAGGTGTAATCGAATCCAAATAATTCGTTGATCAGTTTTCTGTCCCATATGAAATTATCTAGTGGGGCAATCAGCTCGCAGCGCCATTTCGGCGCTGGATTTTGCAGAACGGCTTCAATAAGCGGCAAGTCCTCCGCGCGGCAATAAAGTATATCCTTCATTTGTTCCACGGCAACAGCAACAATGCGAGCTTCGTGCAACAGTTGGCGGAAAACCTCGTTGCGCTGCTCCGCTTTCAATCCCCATATGTTCAGCCAGGCATCGGATGCGCGATTCCATAAAAGACCAACAGCGCCGATTCGACGCAGTACCCGCCACTTGTGATGCTCAAGCTCGCCCTCCAGCGGCTCCGCCGCATTCAGCAGATTTGGCTGTATGTACTTCCCGGCGATATCGTAATATTTACGCGTTCCTTTTTTGTGATGTATAATCAACTCGCCTGTCGAGTACATCTGCTCCAGCACCGACCGGGATGAATTGTTTCCGCTGCTCCAGTGGATGGCTGATCGCCAAGCGAAATTTCCATCCAATTTTAGATCACCCGAACTTAGCGAACCGTGATTTTGGATTTGAGCTCGTACTTGCTCTATCAACGCTTCCATTTCGGGATAGCGCTTGGCATGTTGTCGGGCGGCCTGCCTGTACCGCTCAAAATACGGCCAGTCCTCGACAGGGATAATGGCCAAATTCTTGTCGGGATAATCGACAAGGATTCTATCTTGATACAGCAGCTCGGCGAGCATGTTCTTGGTAAATCCTTTGATTCGCGACTGCAACACCAGTTCGGCGTTTTTTCCGCAAACATCGATGGGATCGTATTGAATACAGCCGACCTGCCGCACAAAATCCAATACTCCCTGCTTTCCGGTAAAATGATATTCGCCCAACAACCCGTGCTTCAATAGCAGAAATTGCCTCGCCTGGCGGTTCGTCAATTGGATCATATACACATCGGCTTCTTAACGAAACAAACGGGAGCCGTTTGCACATGATGATGGATGGCGAGATTGCTTATCTCAATAAAGTTACTATTTGCTTCTTTCCATAATGATGGTATCCATTGGGGAGCTTCATTAGCAAACCCCTTTCCTAATTTTCCAATAACCGAAAATTGCTCTTTTTCAATGATTTCAACCACGCCTATTCCCCCTATCCGTTGAAAACACAAAAACAAACACATGTTCCCATAAAATGTTACCATTATCTCGAGCATAAAAACAAGAGCTATTGAAAAATAAAGCCCGTTAACGCAATGAAGCTGCCGATCGCCGCGGCAGCTTCATCTAAGTTGTGTATTGAGCTAAAGTGTCCCGTTAGCGTGATGCCTTTATAGTTCTTTTGTAATTATATTGATAGTATTATTTGATTGTGACGAGCTATCGCTTCCCAGCGCCTGAACATGAATGTGGTCATGAAAGTTCCGATTGCCGAACTCCCATGTTACAGACCATCCATTATTTCCATCTTTATCATAACCAATGAGTTCTCTTTCACTCCAAGTTGCCGTCCCTGTTGGGATTAACCAAAAAAGAACGGTTTCTGTATTTTTGGCCTTGGCAAACCGATCGTCATCATCTCGATTACCAATTTCTCGCTCTTTAAGCGTTTACGAATTAGTGAGATATTGCGCGGCCAATCCTCTACAAAACCTTCACGCGGATCTCTGACTACAGCCTCCGTATCGGGTTCGGTTACGCTTCGCTGCTCTTGTTGACGCACATCTATGGACACTGCATCCAGTCCCGGTGGAACGACAAGACATTGCCCCTCTAGCAATTCTTTCATGCAGGATTCAAGCCCATTCACTTTCTTGATTTCCGCTTGTTTAAACGCTGACAATAACCAATCCATAGGTTCTTGCTTATCCTCCAGCGTTTGATATGGAGTTAAAATTCCGGAGATGACCAGTTCATCAACTAACTTTTTATTAACTAACGTCGACAAATATAGGCAGGTCAATTCGGTTCGTTTTTGCACGATATAAGTTTTCATAACAAGATCAGGCGAGCCGTTCAGTTTTACTTCAATCATTTCCGGCAACTTTTGCATTTGCTTAACCATTCCTTAGGATTCCCTTCACACACAACATTTATTCGAGCTCAGAGCCATAAGAAGATGGTTGATTTTCCGATATGAGCCAAATGAATTCGACCGTCCGGCACTGCAGGGAGGCGAACAAAAGAAGCTCAGGCTCCTAAGCTTTTTGCAACATTGTAGAAACAATGCGCTGTGTTGCACGGCACTGCAATATTCGACACACCGGCATTATGCAATAAAACGAGATCCTTAGATACTGCATCTAAGAACAGTTCTCCTTCTTTATTACTATTACTATTGTGACTTAGAACATCGGTCCTGTCTGGGGAGCGGCTTTATCTATCGCTATGTCCGCATTAACTGAAGCGATTGCTGCCAACGGTTTCGGGCGCGCCCCGGAAGCGAAGATCCACTACAAGCTCCCTGAACCGGGAACCGACTTCATAGCGATCGCGGAGGCTGGCTCCAGCCCGGATAATAGCCTTACCGTAAAGATTAACCCATTAGCGTTGGGTAAAATTCGACTATTATTATTGCGGGGGTGATTCTTAACGTTTGGATGCTGCGACTCGGCTATCGCAATCCTGCCATTCGCGATTTCGCCTCCACTTTTGTCGGAGAAGCCGCTGTCTGCATGATGACCGGCAACGCTATTGATCGAGGAGGTAATTTCGATTTTTTCTACACGAAAATCGGCTTAAGTCCAACCTAAGCGAGAATTGCCCTTGAGGTTAAATACTTCAGCCTTCACATAAACCAAGGAAAGACCGCCTATAAAAGTGCAGTCTTTCCTTAAAATGCTGCTAAAAATGTAATTCTGTTTCCGAGTATTTGCAAACAGTTCGACATAGGAATCTATCCTTATACCTCTATCCAATACAGAATGATCTCACCAAAGTCAATCATCCCCATCACAAGGTTGAACGCGGCAGCATCTTCAGATGTTCTCCGATCAATAGTGCCGGTAGGGTTTAAAATAGCGTTAAACATAGCTGCAATGAAAAGTGGATCTACGGAGTAAAATGTACGAAGGATATTCCGAAACTTGTCGGTAACCAGAATTCCCTCAGTTATCTTCCAATTCTGTACCTGTCGTCTGACTTCGTCATCTCGAAGCGGGATTTCAAGCTCAGCCAGTTCCTTTGAAACATTACTTCCTTTTCATTTTTTTGTTTGAAAGCTCAGAAATTTCAATAAAACAAATGTGCCCTGTCCGGTGGCCTTATTGCCCTCTTCATTCAGCTAGAATCGACTTCACTTTGATTTCGCCGTTTGCGATCTTGAACTCGATAGCTTTCATCTCTTCTTTGATTTGTTCCGGCACATATTTCTCATACAGTTCATCCCTGGCGATTCCTACTCCCCCTTCCTTAATGCTTAAAACTTCCGTTCCGCCGAAGGGAAGGGAGCCTCCTCGAAATTTGCTTAATGCTCTGAAAACGGACTCGTCCACATTTTTGAGCATAGACGTAAGTACGCTGCCAGGGTAAAGCGAGTTTTGATTATTGTCTACTCCGATTGTATATTTTCCAGCCTCATGCCCTGCCTTCAACCCCCCTATCCCCGCCAGTCCGGCAACATTGTAAATAATATCGACCTTTTGGGACGTATACTGCATGGCAGCTAATTCCTTCGCCTTGCCTTTATTCACAAAATCACCTACATAGGAGGCAATCACCTGGATGTCCGGATCTATATATAAGGCCCCTTGCTCGTAACCGTATTTAAAATCGTTAATGGTTTCACCAACCATTCCCCCGATGAATCCGATTCTCTTATCCGGATTTGTCCCTTTAATAGAAGAACTTGTCGTTACCATTGCGGCGAAAGCGCCTGCAAGAAACGAACCCTCGCTCTGAGAAAAACGCATCGTGTATACATTCGGTCTTCCCCCAATGGACCCATCATAATAAATAAATCGCTGTTTCGGATACCGGCCGGACAATTCCTTGACGTCCTCCATCATCCCGCTGACGACTATAACGTCGTACGTTTCCGAGGCGGCCAGTTTATCCAGTTCCGATTTCCTGACTGCAGGTTTCGGATCAGCTTCTATAGTTAACGTCTCAAAACCGTATACAAATTGAGCTTTTTTAATTCCCCTTTCGGCTGAATCGAAAAAACCCTTGTCGCCCAGTTTGCCGCTTACATAATGCAATACTTTGATGCTTTCTGAAGCCGGGTGGTTTTTTGAAGATTCCGCTCCGGCGGAATTCCGGGCTGCAGATCGGGATAAGTCGTAGCCAGCGCATCCGATCGGCAACCAAAGGCATAGGACAGCCACGACGAGCGGGAACCATTGTTTTAGTCTCATTGTCTTCCCCCTTGTCGCTGTTCATTTGCGTATCATTCCCAATATATCATGCAACCTCGCACGGAAAAAGGAGAATAAAAGTGGTTTTATGGTGTAATTACTGACACTATTTTTGAGTTGATCGACCGAGAATCGTTTTGCTAAGATGATAGAGCTACTTATTTGCATGTTATGCTTTGACGAGGGGGTGCCGAGAGTGTTTTTCCGAAATTCGATTTTTGCCAAACTGTTACTCTCCTTTCTGCTTCTTTCAACCTTGCCGCTTATGCTTGCGAGCTGGTTCACTTTGACAAGTTCTGAACAATCGTTAAACGAGAAGCTAAAGAGGGAGACGAACAACATCCTCGAGCAAAAAATAAAAACGCTATATTTCTTTATTTCCGATACACGCCGCATGGGAGATATTATTGCTAAGGATCCAAATGTTCTCGCTTATTTGGAATCGTCGGACGCTGAAACGAGAAAGGCGTATACTGCCGATATGGCCCAGCTACTGTCAGGGACCCAGTCTATCCGTCCGGAAAATATCGGAATGACATTGATTAGCGAAAGCGGTTTCCTCTATGCGAACGGCTATAACTTGCGTACCGGAATCACATCTCGAAGCGAGCTTCCATGGCTTTCTATCGATGAAATCATAACTGACAATTATCAGATATCCCGGATGCATGACCGCTCCTACAGCGTTTTGGAGTCCGATCAACTAGTATTTTCATTTATACGCTTCATAGGAGATTCCGGATTCAAACCCCGTGGAGCGCTGATCATAGATTTCAAGATCGATGTATTGCGGGATTTGCTTAAAAACATTTTTCTATTAGGTGATATTTACGACGATTACGCTTCCGGGGTTATTGTTACAGATAAGACCGGTGAAATTTTGTACCCTTATCCTGCAGGCGTTTTTTCAGCCCAAGATTTCGAGAGACTCGAAACCAACTACTTTCTCATACAGCGTTATGATAGAATGACCGGTTGGAACTTTACCGCTTACTTCCTAAAAAGCGAACTTTACAAACCGATTTATGGCATTCGCAGAATAACGCTCACTATTATGATTGTAAGCATAGTCGTTTGCGTATTCGTATCACTCTTATTGTCACGCCGCATTTCCAAGCCTATTCTGAAGCTGCGGAATCTGATTATGAAAGTTGGCCATGGCGATTTTAATGTCCACTATACAGGCATCGCCCGGGATGAGATCGGTGCTCTCGGCCATGGATTTAATTTGATGGTGCGCCGCTTGCAGGATTTGGTTCAACAAGTATACGAGGAGCAGAATCAGAAGCACCGTGCCGAAATAACTGCAATGCAGTCACAAATAAATCCGCACTTCCTGTATAACACGCTCGAATCCATTAATTCGCTGGCCCGCAAAACAAAGCAGAAAGAGATCAGCCATATGATCATTCAGTTGGGCAGATTGCTACGTTTAAGCATCGGCACCTTCGACGATATGATTCCGATAGATAAAGAGGTCACTAGCGTGAGGCATTATCTTGAGCTTCACAAATTTCGAATGAAGGAGCGCTTTCGGTACGACATTCAACTCGACCCTCAAATCCTAAACCTGTATACAATCAAATGGATATTGCAGCCTATCATCGAGAATACTTTCATCCATGGACTCGATCGGAAACAGAGCTCTGGAAACGTTGAATTGAGAGGATGGCTTAAAGACGACAATGTATACATTCGCATCAGCGACAACGGTAAAGGCATGACGGTATCGGCCGTAGAGCAATTAAATGAAGATCTCGAGCTTCGGGCGATTCAGCTTGCGAAGGATTATGGCCGGGTAGGCTTATTTAATGTACAATCACGCATCAGGCTGTATTTCGGGACGAATTACGGCATACATGTCGAAAGTGATCCAGGACAGGGTGTGACTGTCACTTTAAAGCTTCCCAGAAAGGAAAAGCCATGAAGAAAACGAAATTGCTGATAGTCGATGACGAATGGCTCATCGCGGACAGTTTAAGCACGATGGAAGAATGGGACGAGCGGAACATTGAAGTTGTCGCTATCGCCCATAATGGACACGATGCAATTCGTTATCTGAAGACAGAGCCGATCGAACTCGTACTCTCCGATATCCGCATGCCGGATATGAACGGATTGCAGTTGCTGCAATACATTTACGAAGAAATGCCAGGCACCCAGGTCGTCCTGATCAGCGGATATGAAGATTTCATCTATGCGAAAGAGGCTTTGAGATATGGGGCTAAAGGCTATATTCTGAAGCCCATCGATACCGATGAATTGTTCGATACAATCGATCGTCTTCTGGAATTGCGTCATCTTAAGACAGGCTCCACTGACCGCAGCGATGTCGAATCTTCCGAAGTTTCTCTAACTTACCATGAGGAAATCGTCCGCAAAGCCATGAAATATATTGATGATAACTTGCATCATCCGTTGTCGCTCTCCGATGTCGCCCAGACGGTTCATTTGACGCCTCACTATTTTGGTCAACTCTTCAAAAATGAAAGCGGACAGTTGTTCAACTCTTATCTGACTCGCGTGCGAATGGAGAAGGCTTGCGAATTACTCAAGCGTCCGGGATTAAAAATATACGAAATTTGCGAACAGGTCGGCTTTATCGATCCGAAGTATTTCGCAAAGGTTTTCCAGAAGCAATTCGGTGTTTCACCGAACGAATTTAGGCATCAGAATTGAAGAGAAGCCGCAGGCGTCAAAATACCATTTACGATCTCCTGACTTCATCAACGTTGGTGTTTCTTATGCGAAAATGGCCGTCCTGCGACGGCCATTTTCAGAGGACACTTTATTTCTTCGTCATTAATTTGACATACAAATTCCAGAAAGCTTCGCGGTCGATGTCGAAGACAATTTCAACCTTCTGTGTACCGCTTGGGAAGTTTTCAGGTTTATTAAAATCTCTGTTTCTTGACTCATGATAGCCTATCGATTTGCCGTAGTTAGGGCCATAAGTGTCATCGATATCGATGTATCGGGATTCCACTTTCGTTGCAATTTTAGGATCCAAGAAAATAGCGGCAGTGATCGCATCCCACACGAAGATTTCGGCTTTGGGATTCTTAGCGAATCTCTCACTTTGCAAATCCTTGAACATCTTTACGATCGGTGTTTCCGGCATTTTTACTATTCTGTCGTAGACGGACTTGTTGTAATATACTCTTTCGGCAACATCATTGGGGACAACGATCTGACGCTTAAACGGCGTTCTTAGAGTAATTTTGATGGATTCCGGATCGAACCACCAGTTAAATTCCGCTGCCGGTGAAGTGTTGCCGGGTATGTCGATGGCTCCGCCCATGTAGATGATTTGTTTAACCAAAGGGACGATCTCGGGATTCTTCTTGACTGCCAATGCGATATTGGTAGCCGGGCCGATCGCGAACAGCGTAACCTGATTCGGGTACTTTTTAACTTGTTGTATGATGAAATCGACCGCAGTCGTATCGCTGAGCGGTTTCGTTGTCGGATAACCTCCATAAGGAGCGGCTGCCAGTTTCAAGTAGGATTTGGGACGCTGTCTCGCATAAGAACCCAGATACTCGGAGTTCCCCCAAATTTTCTGTTCGGCATCCAGTTGCGTTTGCCTGCTTCCCATAAGCGGTTCTCCTGCTCCCACGATGACAGGAATATCGGTTCGCTTTATAAGTTCCAACTGACGCAGCGTATACGCAGTGCCTTCTTCTGCCCACGTATTTCCGGCAACGATGGTGACGCCCAGCACATTCACATTTTCCGCGTTCGCCAACATGAACATAGTAATCGAATCATCGTTCAATTCCCCCATATCCGCATCGATGATTACTTTTTCTTTCTCTTTAATCGAGGCAGGGGTTGCAGAAGTCGCGGCATTCGACTCTTGCAGAAATCCCCACGGAATGAGCGTTAAAGCCAACGTAAGCATCATAAGCCATTTTAATGATTTCATTTTCATCAACCTTTCCAGTGTAATTAAGACAATACGATACGATTACGTTTGCCTAGTTCACAATATCTTTCGTTATGTTGACTAAATCTACCATATGTTCAGCTGGCACTTCTTTTCCGTTAAGGGCATCGATGGCGAATTTGACCCCGTAATAGCCCACATCGTCAGGTTTCTGATCAATAGTTGAAATCATTTTTCCATCTTTGATATATTGTTTCGCTTCCTCCAGCGCATCATATGCCGCCACCAAAACTATACCTGTTTTGCCGGCCGATTCGATGGCCTGTACCGCTCCGAGCGCCATCATATCGTTCGCGCAGAACACTCCTGTTAATTCAGGGTTGCTTTGTAAAATGTTTGCCATGACGTTTAATCCTTCTTCTGTTTTCCAGTTGGCGGACTGCGAAGCCACTACTTCAATGCCACTGAACTCCTTGAAAGCTTTCAACGCGCCCGCTTTACGCTGTTCCGCGTTATCTACGCCCTGGATTCCCTCAATAATAGCGACTTTCCCTTTGCCACCCAACTTCTCGGCCAAATACTTTCCGGCAAGATAACCGCCGTCCATGTTACTCGCACCGACGTATGGAATAGGATTTAACCCAGCCTTGTCTGCTGCAGCCTTGTCGATTCGATTGTCGATGTTGATGAGCATAACGCCGGCTTCCTGAGCTTTCTTAAGCACTGGCACGATTTCTTTGGAGCCGCCAGGTGCCACTACGATGGCGTCCATCTTCTTAGAGATCATATCTTCAATTATAGCGATCTGCTGTTCAATGGAGGTCTCTTCCTGGCCGGCTTGCGCGTCCAGCTTGATTCCGAATTCCGCTTCTGCTTTGCGCGCTCCTTTCTCCATCGTGATGAAGAAGGGATTGCTTAGTGTCTTCATAACCAGTCCAATCCGATAATTGTTGTCGCTATTGCCCGGAGACTTTGTCTCTGATTTCTCCGACGGCGCGGACGAACCGGAATTGGAATTGCCCGAACTGCATGCAGAAATCAGTATAGCCATTGCAGTTAGGCATAATAAAGTGAAGAATATGCTTCTTTTCCTTGACATAGATGTTCCCCTCTCAGATTATTCAATGATTATATTAATCAGTCGTGGGCCCGACGACCGAGTAATACCCGCATGTTTAGGTAAACTTATTTGCTATAAAGCGATTAAGTTGTCTCTCTTGCTGCGGCGGTACTGGTCGTAGAAGACTGCGCCGATGATAACGGCACCAATAATGATTTGCTGCAAAAAAGGCGATACATTCATGAGGTTCAAACCGTTTCTTAGCATCCCGATCAAGACCGCTCCCATTATCGTCCCGCTTATTTTTCCTTCTCCACCCGACAAACTGGTACCTCCGATAATGACAGCCGCAATGGCGTCCAGTTCGTAGCCAACGCCGGCAATCGGCTGTCCTGCATTTAGGCGGCCAGCTAGTATTATGGCTCCGATTCCGCACGTGATGCCGGAAATGATGTATACGCAAACTTCTATGAGCGATGTGCGAATGCCAGAGAGGCGCGCCGCCTCCTTGTTCCCGCCGATGGCATACACATACCTTCCGAATTTGGTGTAGTTCAGCACGAATGCTCCGATTATAGCAACTGCGACAGCGTAAACAACAGGGAGTGGAATCCCGCCGATGTTGCCCGAGCTGACCGCAATAAAGCTTTCGGGGAGCATATGGATCGATTGCCCGTTAGTGATATACAGCGCCAATCCTCTGACGATGCTCATCATTCCCAACGTCGCGATAAAGGCAGGAACTTTCAGCTTTGCTATGACGATTCCGTTTACTAATCCCAAAATTGCACCAATAAGGACGCATAGAAGCAAAGGTAAAGCTACACCATAGCTTTGATGCAATGCCATTCCTAAAATAACGCTGCTGAATGCCGTTAAAGGGCCTACCGACAAATCGATGCCGGCCGCTATGATGACAAATGTCATTCCAACAGCTAATATCGAGGAAATGGATACTTGGAGTAAAACGTTCATCAGATTATTGAAATCAAGGAAATACGGATTCAAGAAGGTTAACGAGACGAACAACAAAATAATAGCCAATCCGATTCCAAGCTGATCCGATACTCTTCGCAGCAGCATCGTCTCTACCCCCCTACCATCAACTTCATTATTTTCTCTTGAGTCAAATCGTCATCATTCCGAAGTTCGCCGGTTATTTTCCCGTCGCTCATAACGATAACTCGGTTGCTGATTCTGAATATTTCCGGCAAATCCGATGAGACGACTATGATGCTTTTCCCTTGTTCAGCCAACATTTCAATCCACTTATAGATCTCCGCTCTGGCCCCCACATCGATTCCTCTTGTCGGTTCGTCGAAAATGAGAATATCGCAGTCGGTAACCAACCATTTGGCGATCACCACTTTCTGCTGATTGCCGCCGCTCAGCAATTTCACTTTTTTAAGTCTCGAACTGGTCGCGACTCGCAATCGCTGGATGTAATCTTCCGCTTGTCGACGCTCCTTGCGCGAAGAGAGGATTAAAGAGTGGGAAACCGTCTCCAGCCTGGCCAATGAGATGTTTCTCTCAATACTCATGTTCAGAATCAATCCCTCATTCTTGCGGTCTTCGCTCAAATACCCAATCCCCAGTCTGACAGCATCCTTGGGGCTATTGATTCTGACCGGCTTCCCTCGAACCTCGATCGTGCCCTCTTCCAGACGATTGGATCCGAAAATCAATTTCATTAGTTCCGTCCTGCCCGAACCGACTAATCCGGCAAAGCCGAGAATTTCTCCCTTGTTGAGATGAAATCCAGCGTCCTTTATCACTTTTTTGTAACGGACTCCTTCGACTCTGAGCACCGTCTCATCCTTCGTTCGATCGGGTGCTTTAGCGACATGCGACAGCTCCCTGCCTACCATTTTGCTTATGAGCTGATTCACGTTGGTTACATCTTTCATCCAAACCGAATCCACATACTTTCCATCTCTTAGAATTGTGACCCGATCCACTATTTCCTCGAATTCATGCAATCGATGAGAAATATAGATGACAGACACCCCTTGGCTTCTCAGCTCGCGAATAATTCTGAACAGTTCCCTTGCGTCTTTTTCTGAAATGGAGGAGGTGGGCTCATCCATTATAATAATTTTTCGCTGTTTGATTAGGGAACGGGCTATCTCGACCATCTGCTGCTGAGCCGTGCTCAACTCCCGGACGATAGCTTTGGGATGAATACCGACACGAAGTTTTTTCAGAACTTCTGTCGTTCGCTTCTCCATTTTGGCTCTATTGAGAATCGAAACTCTATTCGTCAGTTCTTCCCCGAAAAACAGATTCTCCGCAACCGTCATCGCAGGGATCAGACTCATCTCCTGATAGATGGTGCTTATCCCTAACTTGCGAGCATCAAGCGAATTGCGAATATCCGCAAGAGTTCCGTTCATATAAATTTTACCGCTGTCCATCGAACAAGCGCCGCTCAGTATCTTGATGAGAGTAGATTTGCCAGCACCGTTCTCACCCAGCAAGCAATGTACTTCTCCTTCTCTGAGATCGAAATTTACGTTCTGAAGAGCATGTACTCCAGGGAACGATTTGGAGACTCCTTCCATTCGAAGAATGGTTTCTTTATTCATTCCGTTACCTCCTTTCAAATGATTGCGCTTTCATTTCTCTTTTACAATTTATCATCCATTCCCCTGACAGGGTAGGAGACAAACGGTTGAATCAAGGTGTAATAATCATGCTGTTTCTTTTCATAATCTCTCGACTGTCGGTAGAAAATAAAGTATTAGACTGGGTGTCTTTATTCCATGCTGATTCTCAATTGTAATATCGTCAGACTTTATAAAATAAGTTTTAGACTGACCTCAGAAATTGAAACAGCGACAGCCAAGGACAAAAAATAAAGTCCTAGACTGTCGCTGTTTCATTGAACTAACGTCTCCCGTTAGCTTAATCTATCGTCTCAGTAAACAAGAGGGTTGTTCGCTGAATAAGAAGCTAAATCCAGAAACTCAACT
>NZ_JABBYG020000033.1 GCF_012935325.2 Paenibacillus sp. PL91 | reverse complement strand
GATCTAGTTTCTAGATCTATTTTTCCGATGCCCCCCTTTTTGAGGCTGGTTGGTGGGGGCGCGATGGAATAGATCTAGTTTCTAGATCTATTTTTGCAAAATTGGTTAGTTTGATGGAAATAGATCTAGTTTCTAGATCTATTTTTCCGATGCCCCCCTTTTTGAGGCTGGTTGGTGGGGGCGCGATGGAATAGATCTAATTTCTAGATCTATTTTTGCAAAATTGGTTAGTTTGTCGGAAATAGATCTAGTTTCTAGATCTATTTTTCCGATGCCCCCCTTTTTGAGGCTGGTTGGTGGGGGCGCGATGTAATAGTGTGGTGTCTGAGCTAGCGGCACAAAGCCTCCGCTTCCGGACAAGTTATAATTTTTCGTTAAAGCCGTCCAATTCACGCAACTATTCCTGCAAACCTTGCGTTTATGAGGATAATTAAACCATATTAGAAAAAACAACATTAGGATACTGAAAGGGAGGATTAAGGATGCGAAGTAAAGCGGCTGCTGCGTTGATGCTGGCAGTATTACTGCTGTTTGCACCCGCTGCCGGGGGACCGTTCAAGAAGCTGGTTTCCGCGGAAGCTGATATTCATCTTGTCGTGCGTGGTACAGCTTTATCTACCGACGCTTTTATCGAGAATGGCAATACCGTTGTCCCTTTGCGAGAAATTTCGGAAGCGTTAGGAGCGGAAGTCAGCTATGAAACTGGAACGGACGGCAAGCAGATCATAACGTTGAAGCGTAATGACCGCACCGCTTCCCTTACGATCGGCTCCGCCGTTATGACCGCAAACGGAAAAAGCATTCGATTAGAAGCACCCGCACGTCTTCATTTTGACGTTACGATGGTTCCGCTTCGTGCGATTTCCGAGTCGCTGGGCACGGTCGTAACGTGGGATGCTTCGAAGCGCATCATATCGATTGACGATCCGATAGAGCTGCCGACGGTTGGCTCGGAAGAGAAGCTGCGCGAGCTCATGGAAACGATGAGCGCTCAAAATCGGATCGTTAACAAATCAGGCGTTGTGGCAGATGGAAGCATCAGGGAAGAAAGCGCTGAAATCGCCGCTCCCGCCTCGGATGAATCAAAAAACAGCAGCGACTATTCGCAAACGAATGTACAGGTTGGCGGAGTAGATGAGGCAGACTGGGCCAAAACGGATGGCCGTTTCATTTACCAGCTTAGCGGCTCGCGCGTGCTCATTTCGGACATTGCAGATTCCGCGAGGCCGAAGCTTGCGGCAACCCTCGACTATACGGCAAAGGATGGCTTCAACCCGCAGGAGCTATATGTTGATGACAAACGTTTAGTCGTCATTGGACAGCGTCAAGTCAGACTGCCTTATCCTGCCGCTGGCGGAGACCAACCTGTAACCGGCGGTGCGGCTAGCAGAGAGAGCGGACTTGCTGACGATGCCCCTTCCGATGCAAAGCGAGGTATATGGATGCCCGTACCGATGCTCTCAACGGTGAAGACGTTTATTTACGAGCTAAATGAGGCGGGGCAGCCTAAGCTTGTGCGCGAGACCGAGCAAGAGGGCAGCTACAGCTCCTCACGCAAAATCGGCAGCGCCTTGTATGTCGTAACGAACAAAAACAACTATTCGTATCCGTTATATGATACTGGCAAGGACGGCGGCAATACTGCAAAAGATCAGCTCCCTGCCTCCTTTCAGCCTCTGTATAGCGATTCGGCGGAATCCAGCGAGCTGAAATCGCTGCCTCTTGATTCGATTCGCTATTTCCCTGAATCGCCTGATGCGAATATGCTGCTCGTTGGCGCTATCGATCTTGATGCCGCTGACCAGCCTTTGCAATTATCCGCATATCTCGGCTCAAGCCAGACCATTTACGCCTCTGAAAAGCACTTGTACGTTGCGATCTCCAAATATACAGCCGAAGGAGACGCCTATAAGCAGGAGACGCAGATTCATAAATTCCGTCTAGATCAAGGACGAATCGTCTATATCGGTGAAGGCTCGGTTCCCGGCACGATTTTAAACCAATTCTCCATGGATGAGCACGAGGGCTACTTCCGGATCGCTTTGACGAAGGGCGATATGTGGGCAAGCGGCAAAGACGGCTCAACCAATAATCTTTATGTGCTGGATGAGAAGCTTAACACGGTCGGAAAGCTGGAAGGCTTAGCGCCAGGCGAGCGCATTTACTCCGTCCGCTTCATGGGCGGCCGCGCTTACATGGTTACCTTCCGCAACGTTGATCCTCTGTTTGCGATCGACCTAAACAATCCGGTTAAGCCCGCTGTTCTAGGACAGCTGAAAATTCCCGGCTACAGCGACTATCTGCATCCTTATGACGAGAACCATCTTATCGGCTTCGGCAAAGAAACGGTTGAAATTCCGTCGAAGGGAATGGGCGCGAACGAGACGATGGCCTTTTACCAAGGGATGAAAATAGCCCTGTTCGACGTCTCCGACGTTAGTCATCCGAAGGAAAAATTCAAAGAAACCATCGGTGATCGCGGTACGAATTCCGAGCTGCTGCAGGATCACAAGGCGCTTCTCTTCTCCAAGGAAAAAGGGCTTCTCGCTTTTCCGGTTGAGCTGCTGGAAATTAAGAACAAAGAAACGATTAAGTCCGCCGACTCTCTCGCTTACGGGGAGTTCACTTATCAAGGAGCCTATGTGTATGGCATTGACTTGAAGAAGGGCTTTACGCTGCGCAGCCGAATTACGCATCTGACAGCCGAGGATCTCGCAAAAAGCGGGCAATACGGCTACGATTACAATAAAGCCGTACGGCGCATCCTCTATGCGGGAGATACCCTGTATACGCTGTCCGATCATATGCTCAAAGCAAACAATCTGTCGAGCTTAAAGGAAAGCGGGTCGCTCGCTTACCCGGCTAAGCCGAAGGATAGCGCCATATATCCGGATGGCCGGCAAGTACAGCCAATGCAGATTACCGAATAACCACCCATTCATAGCCCGCCCATCGAACAAAAGATCGCCGCGTCTATCCTAAAAAGGGTAGCTCGTGAGCGATCTTTTGTTATTTCCATGGGAGGAACGATTCCTTACTCCGAAACGGCATGCCTGTAATCAAACCAATGGCCGCGATAAGGGGCAGGCTCATCTATATTAATGCCGAGCTGCTCAGCAGCTACCCTTGGCCAAAAGGGGTTCCGGAGCAGCTCCCTGCCAACCGCGATCAGATCTGCACGCCCGTTTTGCAAAATTTCTTCGGCTTGCAAGCCTGATGTGATCAGCCCGACTGCCGCAGTTGGTAGACCTGAGCCGCGCCGGATCTGCTCCGAATAGGGTACCTGATATCCAGGATAAACCTTTGGTTTGTCCGGATACACGCCTCCGCTGCTGACATCAATCAAATCAACGCCCAGCTCCTTCATCCGCGATGCATAATACACATAGTCTTCTACCCGATTCCCCTCAGGACCGTATTCTTCAGCCGACACACGCACAAACAAGGGGCCGTTCCAGACGCCGCGGATTTCCGTAATGACCTCCTGCAGCAGTCGAAATCTTTTTTCCCTTGTGCCGCCGTACTGATCTTCCCTCTTGTTCGTATATGGCGAGAGAAAATCGTTAAGCAAATAGCCATGCGCGGCATGAAGCTCAATAACATCGAATCCAGCGGCTGCCGCTCGTATGGCTGCTGCCTTAAAGGCATATATCACATCCTGAATTTCTTCCAATGTGAGCACTCTTGCCACTCTTTCTCTATCTGCGATTTCCGAGGCGGATACCGCCATTCCCTGCCTATTCGTTTTACGTCCGGCCAGCCAAAGCTGGATGCCAGCCTTTGATCCCTGTGCGTGCAATAGCTCCGTCAATTCCTTCAGCTTGGGAATGTGGTCGTCGCTCCAAATGCCAAGCGATCCGCTGTCCCTCCCCTGCTCCATCACCGCGCTTACCTCCAGCATGATCAATGCTACCTGCCCAAGCGCTCTAGCACCATAATGCAGCTTATGCCACTCTGTCACTTTTCCATCCTCGCCAGCGGCCAGCGTTCCCATAGGGGACATCATGATGCGATTTTTGAGCTCCACATTACGAATGGTAAATGGCGTAAACAGCAAACTCATATCGTCTCTCTCCTCTCATAAACCTTTACAAAATGTATCTTCATTTTATATGATAATTTTCAAGTGTTGAATGGAAAAACAACGGACTTATCCTCAATTCATCTTTATTTTCATCATAAAATAATGCCCTTACTTATGTTTTTAAAGGAGATGTTTAAATGGACCAGCTTGACCAAAAAATCATTGCCATCATGCAGGAGCAAGGGAGGATTTCACTGACGGAATTAGGAAAATTAGTCGGGCTCTCTCAGCCTGCCGTCACGGAACGGGTTCGAAGACTGGAAGAAAAAGAAATCATCAGCCAATACCGCGCCGTTGTCCCCGCACAAAAGATCAATAAAACGATGACTGCCTTTCTGCTCTTCCATACTAAAGATTGCGAAGGACTTGTTAAATTTTGCAAGCAGGCCGACGATTTAGTGGAGTGCCACCGGATAAGCGGGCAATACAACTATTTGCTGAAGGTCGTAACCGAATCCATGCAGTCGCTGGAGGCATTCATCAACGCATGCGGCAAATACGGCGATTCCACGACGATGATCGTCATGTCTACCCCGATTGACTACAAGCCGCTTATTCCTCTCCTTGCGGAATAATGTCCGGTTCTTTTATTTCTGTACAGTATCTACCAATGATCGTCAAAAATTTGTTACACTAAGAGCAAATTATTTATTAAAGGATGATGACGATGTCTGATCATAACGACCGTGATGAGCTCGCAGATCGCCGTCGCAATAAGCTGAAGGTGCTTCATTTTGATGCGAATGGAAAAGATTTAGTTGAGTCCGAGAAACCGGATGAGACTTTCGCCGATGTGGGTGGACTTGAAGATGTGAAGAAAAAAATTCGCATGAACTTTATTTTGCCGCTGAAGCAGCCTGAGCTGTTTGCGGCCTATGGCAAGGAAGCGGGAGGAAGCCTGCTGCTCTACGGTCCTCCCGGCTGCGGCAAAACCTTTCTTGCTAGAGCAGTTGCCGGTGAAATAGATGCGAACTTCATGCATATCGAGCTGCAGGCCATCCTTGGCATGTACGTTGGGCAGAGCGAGAACAATTTGCATGATATTTTCGAGAAAGCGCGTGAAAATAAGCCCTGTGTCATCTTTATCGACGAGCTCGACGCAATGGGCGGCAGCCGCAACCAAATGCGTCAGCATCATGACCGCATCCTCGTCAATCAGCTTTTGATGGAGCTTGACGGGCTTCGGACATTTAACGATCAAGTATTTGTCATTGGCGCGACGAACACGCCTTGGTACCTCGATTCGGCGCTGCGCAGACCCGGCCGGTTTAACCATATGATTTTTGTACCGCCGCCGGAAGAAAATGAACGGGAAACGATACTGCAGCTGAAGCTTTCAGGCAAGCCGCTCTCCTCGCTCGATTTGAGCAAAATCGCGAAGGAAACGAAGCATTTCTCAGGCGCTGATCTGGAGCAAATCGTGAAGGATGCCGTTGAAGGCGCATTGGAGAGAACACTTGAATCCGGTGTTATTGAGCCGATCTTGCAGGATGATTTGAAGAAAGCGTCCAAGCAGCGGAAAGCGACAACGCTTGACTGGTTTGCCACTGCCAAAAACTATGCAACGTTCAGTGATGTCAACCAAGACTATCAAATCGTGCTCGATTATATGAAAAAAAATAGTTTAAAATAATCGACTAATTGCGAGGTAGGCATTTCTATGATAGAGAGAGCTATAAGCAGCCAGCGACATGATCGCATTCAACAGCTGATGCAGTGGAATAAATATAAAGAGGCTTCCGAGGAAGCGCTCCAGCTTATTCGGGAAACGCCATACGATCCGGATGCTTATGCGCTGCTTGGCCATGTGTGCCTCCGTATGGAGAACTATGATCAGGCCATTCACTGGTCCGGCGAGGCGCTGCAGCGCGACCCGGAAAACGAGCTTGCCTGGTTCGTTCGCGCCAATACGTATTACGAAATGGAACATTGGAAGGACGCATTAGAAGCCATAGACGAAGCGCAGCGAATCGATCCCTATGAGCCTCATTATTTTTTCTTGCGTGCTAATATAAGCAATAAGAAAGCAAAATTCAATGAGAGCAGAGATTACCTGTTAAAGGGGCTCGAAATTTCCCCTGAAAATCCGCTCTATTTGGCTAATTTAAGCTACACGGAAGCTCTGCTGAAAAATAACTCCGAATCTAAACGTTTGTCGAACGTCGCTTTGCGTTTAGAGGTAGAATCGGATTTGGTCTATTTATATTTGGCTTGGTCCGCCGAACAGCGGAGTGATTATGACGATTATTTGCTCATGCTCAAAAATGCGATCAGGCTCGATCCCGACAACAAGCAAATTCGCCAGGAATTTCTTAAGGGGCTGCAAAAAAACTATACGTTCTATCGCATCATGCTTATGCCTGGCAACCTCATTAAGAAAATGAAGCCATGGCAAGTTTTTCTAAGCTGGATCGTGCTTTGGTTCTTATTCAGACCGCTCGTCATCGTCTTTATCGTCCTCTATATCATTACCCACTGGGTAACCAGGCTGCTTGTTCATGTCAAAGTTTTTGGCTGGACGCGCCGAAGGTAGTATTTACCATCTGCAACAACATTCCAATAAAAAGGCGGTTAGCAAAATGGCACAGCCCTATGATTTGCCCCTTGATCAATTACGTGAATATAAGCCGGCTTTGACGCGTCGAGATGACTTTGAAGATTTTTGGACTGCGACGCTGTCCGAATTAGCCAAAGTACCGCTTGCATACGAGCGCACTGAACTGAGCTATCCGGTGAAGGGCATAAAGGTTTACCGCGTCTTCTACCAAGGCTTTAATGACGCGAAAATCGAAGCGCTTCTCGCTTTGCCAGACCAGAAAGAGCCACTGCCGGGCATCGTCTCCTATCACGGCTACAATTGGTGTGTTGACGGCGATGTACATGATACGGTTAATCTTGCCTTGAAAGGCTATGCCGTTCTCAAAATGTTCTGCCGCGGCCAGCACGGAGAGAGCCAGGATAATGTCATTTCATCTAACGGGCATGTTGCGGGCTGGATGGCCAAGGGCATCCAAAACAAAGAGGAATATTATTACCGTGCTGTCTATATGGATGCGGTGCGCGCCATTGATGTACTAGCGGCTATGCCGGAGGTTGACGCTAGCCGAATCGCGGTAACAGGCGGCAGCCAAGGCGGAGCGATTACGCTCGCAGCAGCTGCGCTATCGGACGTTCCTAAGCTTGCGGTTGCAGATCACCCTTACTTATCGGATTTTGAGCGCGCAATCGACGTAACGCCGCGCGGGCCATACAGCGAGTTGAATGACTACTTCCGCCGCCATTCGGGCAGCCCAGCGATCGAGACCAACGCGAAGGAAACGTTGAGCTATTTCGACATTATGAATTTAGCGCCGCGCATTCGCTGCTACTCATGGCTGACGATCGGCCTCATAGACGATATTACGCCTCCATCTACCGTTTTTGCCGTCTATAATCATTTAGCCTGCGAGAAAGACATCGCCGTCTATCGCTACTTCGGTCATGAGCTTGTACCCGGCTCCATTGCGCCGCGCCTGCAATTATTTATGGATTACTTGCAAAGCTAGAGTCATGTAAGACAAAGAGATTTACACAATAAGATATTATTGAAATAAAATATACCAAAATTAAAAGCCTCCAAACCCGCTTCGGAAGTGGAGTTGGAGGCTTAGCTTTCTGATCATTCGTGTTTTAAAGTGGGACGACAAAATTCCCAACAGGACTATTTGGAACAGTCCCTTAGCGATTGCCGGTTTTACCAACCGGTTTTTCGTTTATTCCGCCGACTAGTTGCTCCGCCATAAGCGCATGGGTAATTATTCGGATGCCCCGTTTCACCCATCCCATCCCGCTCCGCATTGGCTTGGATCGAACAAGAAGGTGTGTACCCTGGAATCCCCTGCTTCACGAATTAGCCTAAAGGCCTCGTGTATATGCTCCTTCACTGGCGAAGCTTGAAACGGCCCAAGCGTCATAAAAATATGAGCTTCTTGACTTGTCCCATTTGGAACAGGCGATTTTCTACATCTGATGCCGCTGAATCAAATCCCTCTTCAGTTCCCATAATGCTTCGCTTAAATTGACGCGATACGCTTCAGCGTTCAGCTTCCTCAAATATTGCGGCCAAAACAACTCAAACTGTCCCTGGTGGTAGCTGCGGATTTGCTCGAGGCTTGGCAGCTTGTACACCAATTCCCCCTGAACAAAGATAGGTTTTAATAACGGAACTGCTTTATAATGCTCAATGAATTTGTGAATATAAGGATGAATGGGGTCAAAAAGCTTAATTCGCTCGCCCCTTTCAAGATGCTGCTCCCCTTTAAGCGTAATATAATCCGCCTCTGCTTTTCCGGTTTGCGTATTTACAATGCGGTACAGCTCCTTGAAGCCTGGAGTCGATACCTTCTCCGGGTTAGCCGAAATTTTAATAACCGGCTCGTAGCTGCCAGCCTTCTCACGCGCGACCAGCTTGTACACGCCGCCGAGCGACGGCTGATCCGTAGCGGTAATCAGCTTCGTCCCAACGCCCCATACATCAATCTTTGCGCCCTGTGATTTGAGATTAGCGATAATCCCCTCATCCAAGTCATTGGAAGCAACGATTTGCACGTAGGACAACCCCGCTTCATCCAGCATCTTTCGCGCCATTTGCGATAGATACGCGAGGTCGCCGCTATCCAAACGGATCGCATTCATCCGTTTTCCTTGCTTCTCTAATTCATGGGCAATTTTTATTGCGTTCGGAACCCCGCTTTTGAGCGTATTATAGGTATCGATCAGCAGCGTCACATAGTCAGGCAGCGATTCTGCATAGGCGCGGAAAGCCTCTTCCTCCGTGTCATGTCCCTGTATCCAAGAATGAGCATGCGTTCCTTTGGCAGGAATGCCAAAGAGCATGCCCGCTCGCATATTGGAAGTCGCATGGAAGCCGGCAATATAAGTGGCCCTAGCCCCCCATATGGCAGCGTCAGCCTCTTGCGCGCGCCTCGTCCCGAACTCAAGCAGCACATCATCCGGCGCAACCTGCTTAATACGTGCAGCCTTCGTCGCGATCAGCGTCTGATAGTTCATGACGTTAAGGATCGCGGTCTCTACAAGCTGCGCTTCAAATATGCGTGCCTCCACGCAAAGCAGCGGCTCGCCGGGAAAAACAAGCGTTCCTTCCTCCACCGAATAAATATTGCCCGTAAAACAAAACTCGCGCAGCGCGTCCAGAAACTCTTCCTTGTAATTCTCCTCCTGGGTACGCAAATAGGCAATTTCCTCATCGCCAAAATGGAGCGAGCGGATATAGTCCGCGATTCTCTCTAATCCCGCAAATACGGCAAAGCCGTTGCCGAATGGAAGCTTGCGGAAATAAGTTTCAAATACCGCTTTCTCATTCATCGTTCCTTGCAGCCAATGCGCGTACATCATATTGATTTGATATTTGTCGGTATGAAGTGTCAAATTATTATAGCTCATCCCATTAACTCCCTTCCTTAGTACTCTTTCCTTAAGTCGTATCGATCACTCAAAATAACAAAAATACGCCCTAGAGAGCGTCAATGCCGTCTCGATGGCGTATTATGATTTCAGCTTTTGCCCGCCAGATAATCTCTGAATCGCTTTGCTGATCCGGTCTATTCTCGTTTCAGCCTTCTTCGCCGCTTCAATCCAGCTGACGTATTCTTTCTGATAAGAGTAGGCGAGATTTTGAAAAAAAGCTCCTGCCGCCTCATTAGCCGCTAGCTGATGGGCAAAATCGTCCGGCAACGATATCCTGCGTTCATCCTCGTCGCGTTCCATTGTAACACTAACTTCGCTGCCTGCCTCTGCCTTTGCTGCATCTCTTAACGCTTGGTTAACGACCATATAATGCATCCCGTTGCCATGAGGCATTAGCGACCCTTTGTAGGCAATACCATTTACCGTCCCTTTTACCGCGACCTGCGATTTAGAGCCATAATGCTCCTCTACGTCAAATGGTACCTTCACATATGTCCACGCCCCAACAACCGCCGGTTTCACCAAAACCGCTTCAAAGTGATGGACTTTCATTTGAACCAGCCCTTTTCCTTGAAACGAGTAATCGCTTCAATGCGGTTGCTGACGTCAAGCTTATCGAGAATGACAGATATATAGTTGCGAACCGTTCCTGTCGTAATGAATAGCTCGCTCGCTATTTCCTTCGTATTTTTCCCGTCTGCAACAAGTACAAGCACTTCCTTCTCCCGCTCCGTTAACGGATTCTCCTGGCCGTATGCCTCATCGACCAGTTCAGAGGCGAAGATCCGCCTTCCCGCCATGACGCTCCGAATCGAATTGGCAAGCTCCTCACTTGGGCTGTCCTTCAGCAAGTAGCCGCTCACGCCTGCTTTGAGCGCTCGTTCAAAGTAACCCGACCTAGCAAATGTCGTCAAAATAATGACCTTGCAGCCCTGCCCCTTCAGCTCCTCGGCAGCATCGAGCCCCGTCTTAGCCGGCATCTCAATATCCATAATGCAAATGTCTGGCTTATGCTGATGCACTAAACTTATGGCGTCTTCTCCATTGCTCGCTCTTCCGACGACCTTCATGTCCTCTTCAAGATCAAGCAGCGAAGCGAGGGCGCCCAATAACATGCGTTGATCCTCAGCAATGACGATTCGAATCATAACCCTCAATCCCTTCGTTCGCTAAGCGTTAGTTTTGTTTGATCACATTCGGCACTTTGATCACGAGGGTCGCCCCGTCATCATTCACGATATCCAAGCTCCCGTTTACAAATTCAAGCCGCTCCCTCATGCCTTGAAGGCCATGTCCGCCGCAATTTCTAGCCGAATCGGGGATGCCGACGCCATTATCCTTCACCTTAAGCAGAAAATCGGTGCGCGACGAGTCAATTTTCACCGTGCACATGGAGGCTCCGCTATGCTTCACGACATTCGTGACTGCTTCCTTCAAGCACATGCTGAGTACATTTTCAGTCAATAGATTCGTTTGGCCAAGCTTTAAATCGCCTTCGAGCTCGAACTCAATTTCAGCCGCCTTCAAAATCTGCTTTACCCGAAACATTTCGTCCTCAAGCCTCGTGCCGCGCATCTGCGTCACCATTTCCCGCACTTCCTTTAATGCCATTCTCGCCGTCTGGCGTACGTCATTAATTTCAGCCTGCGCCTGTGTCGGATTTTTGACCATTAGCTTCCCCGCCAGATCGCTCTTTAGTCCGATCAGCGAAAGCTTCTGTCCGAGCGTATCATGCAGATCCCGTGCGATCCGCTGCCTTTCCTCAAGCTTAACCAGCTCCGATATTCGCTTATTCGCATCCTCAAGCTGGCCCTCGAGCTGCCCCTGCTTATTTCGGCTGTACGTATTGAACGGAAGCAGAATCACGACGATCAAGCTTATGAGAATGAAGGGAAACTGGGTGAAAAACAACGAATTTTGAGTAGCAAAGCCATAGTTGACCGTAACGAACGTACTTACGATATGAATCGTGTACAGGGTGAAGAAACCGGCTCGATTCTGAATGTTTCCGATAAAGAACGCCAAAAAAATCGAAAAATAGACGTAGCTGAACAACATCGTCATCGCAATCGATATGACGATTTGCACACTCGTCCAGAAGTATACGAGCCATCCTTTGGAAACGAAGGACAACCGATAACAAATAAAGAACAGGATGATCATAATTATGCCGGATACGACCTCATAGGGCGAGGAAGACCGAAAAATAAAATAAAAAGGCAGAATACAGAAAACTACCCAAACGTATGGGCTGAGGCCTGTTTGTTTATGAAAAATCTGATACCACTTGTTCATGGTCTTCCACCCTTTTTCTATGCCATGCAATGTTTACGTTTGTCGTTCTAATCATTTTATCATATACGTTTGTACAAGTATTTATTTTCCTGGTAAGCGCCATAAACGCCAGAAGCCAGCCTATAACGGCCTGGCTTCTGTGAGTCATGTCTCTATTTACTTAAACTTCAAGCTTGGCTGCGTTGCTTTGAGCTTCTCTGAAGCGGATTCCATTTTCCGAAGACGGTGCTTGATTCCTTTGAAGCTGACAAACTTTTTGTCGGTTTCATCCCATAAGCGGAATTGGAGCGATTCCAAGCTTTCGCTAATCGTAATCGTCGTCGCTCTGTGGAGCGGCGGCGTTGCATTATGCGCTTTTTCCAAGTAATAATTCGGCACTTTCGGGCTCAAATGATGGACATGGTGGAAGCCGATGTTGCCTGTAATCCATTGCAGCACCTTAGGCAGCTTGTAGTAAGAGCTTCCGTCAACGGCAGCCTTTACATAGCTCCATTCGTCTTCATTTTCAAAATAAGAATCCTCGAATTGGTGCTGTACATAGAACAACCAGATGCCGAGCAGACCCGATACAAAGAACACAGGACCTTGCACAAGCAGGAATGCTTGCCAGCCGATTGCCCATATAAGCGAAGCGTACAAGCCTACGATCAAAGCATTCGTTAAATAAGTATTCATTTTTTCCTTGCGTCTCGCGCCTTTTACGTTAAAACGATATTGAATTAAAAATACGCCAATCGGACCAAGCCCAAACATAACGAGCGGATGACGATACATCCGATAAGCGATGCGGCGCATCAAAGGAGCTGCTGCATATTCTTCTATGGTAAGAATCCACAAATCGCCAGTGCCGCGTTTATCGAGATTACTGCTCGTTGCGTGATGAATGGAATGTGAATTTTTCCACTGTCTATAAGGAACAAGCGTCAAAACGCCTGTAATGGTACCAATTATGTCATTTGCCTTTTTGCTTTTGAAGAACGAGCCGTGGCAGCAGTCATGGAAGATGATGAACGTCCGAATCACGAAGCCAGAAGTAAGCAGCACCAAAGGAACAGTAAGCCAGTACGATATCGAGAGACTATAGTAAGCGGCAAACCAGAGCAGTACGAGTGGCACTAAGGTGTTAATAAGCTGTCTGATGCTCGACTTTAAATCTGTTTTCTCAAATGGGGCAACTTCTTTCTTTAGGTGAGCTAATTTCGGCTCTGTCATCGCATTCTTCCTCCTCTATATGACGCTTGGAGAGTATCCCGGACGTCTAACGCAGTATTCTAACTTTATTGTAAAGAAAAGTGTAAGGTGATCACAGTCATAAACGTCAATACGAAAGCATGACAGATGTCATATAGCGAGCTGGAAAGTTACCGGATTTATGTAACAAGTCCCAGAAAACAACAATAAAGGCTATCTGGTAGATGCTTTCGCCTCTTCCAGATAACCTTTTATGCGGAACCTGTGGACTAAAAACTAAATCGCCCAATTCCCTTTACGGAAAATCGGTACACTTGTTCCGTCCTTCGTAATCCCGTCGATGTCCATCTCTGCGGAGCCGATCATGAAATCGTTATGCGTAATGCTTGCGTTGACGCCGTGCGCCTCAAGCTCTTCCGGTGACATCGTTTTGCCGCCCTCAATGTTGAAGGCATAGCCGCTGCCTATCGCAAGGTGGTTCGATGCATTCTCGTCAAACAGCGTGTTGTAGAACAAAATGTTAGACTGCGAAATCGGCGACTCATGCGGTACGAGCGCGACCTCCCCAAGGTAATGCGAGCCTTCGTCGATATCGACCAGCTTCTGCAAAATCTCTTGCCCTTCCTCTGCCTCTACCTTCACGATCCGGCCATTCTCGAACGTCAGCTTGAAACGATCGATAATGTTGCCGCCATAGCTTAGCGGCTTCGTGCTTGAAACGTAGCCGTTTACGCCTGTTTTCAGCGGTACAGTAAATACTTCCTCTGTAGGCATGTTCGCCATGAAGGGAACGTTGTTTACATTCGTGCTGCCCGCCGCGACCCAGATATGCGTCTCAGGCAATTCAATCGTAAGATCCGTGCCCGGAGCTGTGTAATGCAATTTGTGGAAACGGTTCTTGTTCAGCGTCTCGCCTTTGCTATGTAGGTTTTCGTTATGCTCTTCCCATGCTTTAACCGGATCTTCCGCATGCAACCTGACGGAATCGAAGATCGCCTTCCATAGCAGCTCAACGGCTTCCTCTTCCCCTGCTTGAGGGAATACCTTCGTTGCCCATTGCTTGCTGGCGGCCGCAACGACTGTCCAGCTTACTTTGTCGGATTGAATCGCTCTGCGGAATTCTTTTAACCCTTGGCCCGAAGCCTTCTGGAAGCTCGAGATACGGCCCGAATCGATCCCTTTCAGCAAATCGGGGCTTGAGGACACGATAGAGATAAAAGCTGCCCCGCGCTCTACGAACGAGTTACGCTTGCCCGTCTCCCATTCAGGGAACCGCGTGAAAACCTCATCCGCCGCTTTCTCATACTTTAATCGGGACAACGAATCATCGGTCCAATCGACATGTACATTGCTCGCGCCTGCCGCATAGGCTTTGCTTGCTACAAGGCGAACGAGCGCCGCATTATCGACAGCCCCTGTTACGAATACCTCTTGTCCTTGCTGTACGTTCACGCCGATTTTTACAATTAGTTCCGCATACTTATCTAAATGTTGTTCAAAATTCATGATTTGTATTCTCCTTCCATGATAACGATTTTGTACTGTGTTTAAATGCTTGCATAACCTAAATTGTATCGAATTAGGAAGCCCATAGTCAAATGACGCAAAGCAGAGCGGCTTAAACAAATGCATAAATAAAGATCGTCCCCCAGACTTGCCGGAGAACGATCTTTGTTAAGGGTATTAATTATTTTACTATTCCATAACCGTCCATATCATTTTGGCAATTTCGGCACGCGTTACATTCGATTTTGACTCAAAACGATTGCCTCCCTTGCCGTTAACAAGCCCGAGCGTTTTCGCTGCTTCAATGGACTCACGTGCCCAATTCGATGCCAACGAAATATCGTCGAAGCTTTTGCCTTCAAGAGCTGGTGCGCTGGTAGAGTTCACATACGCATAAACTCTCATTAAGATTGCCGCCGCTTCTTCACGTGTAATCGCAGCATCCGGTCTAAATTTTCCTTGATCGCCCGTTACCAGTCCCAGCTCTGAAGCTTTATCGACATACGCCGCATAATATTTGCTGGCGGGAACATCGTTGAACGCGTTTGTTCCAGCTTTCACATCGAAGAAGCCTAGCGCCTTCACTGCTATAACCGCAAAGTCTGCACGCGTTATCGCTTTGTTCGGCGCATAATGATTCGTATCAACTCCATTAATCGCATGTTTGGCTGTTAATTTCGAGATGAATGGCTCTGCCCAATGTCCCGTTACATCCGTAAACGTTTTGCGATACTCAAGAATCGCATAGCTGGAGAAATGATTCGTTACAAAGGCTACTTTATTGTCTTCAAAATGGCTTGGCACATATTCTGATGTGCTGCCGTTCAAGTAATACACACCGGCATAATCGACATCAAATGTCTTTAGCTCCTCCAAGGAGAGCGTACGTGTTACCTTAATCGGCTGATTAAAGCCATGAACGGTTTCAACTGCTCCGCTGCTATTTACGATCTTCAGCTCCAGCGTATAGACAATCCCTGTTGAAGCAAAGCTCTTGTTTTGTTCTACAGCCGCTGCGATCGCCGAAGTCGTCTCATCCGCCGCTTTGACGCTCATGATCAGCTGTATGCTGCTCGCTTGTACGGCCACTTCTGGGAGCGCTCCGACTGGCATGTCCAGCGTTATTGTTCCAGCTGCGATACGAATAGGATGCGCGCTTTGCTGCAGAGCTCGAACGCCCTCTCCGCTAAGCTCAAGTAAGCTAGTTCCAGCAGCTGCTGCGGCGAGTCTCACTTCAATAACCGCGTTTGCAGCCGCGCCGCTAATCGCTTTCTGTACAGCTTCTTTGTCTAACTTGTAGCTGCCATCCTTGATCGCCTCAAGCTCAATTACCGCTTGTAACCCTCCGCCTGGTGTAGGCGTTGGCGTCGGCGTCGGCTCGCCTGGATTCGGTGTTGGCGTCGGTGTTGGCTCGCCTGGATCTGGCGTTGGCGTCGGTGTCGGTGTCGGCGTCGGCTCGCCTGGATTCGGTGTTGGCGTCGGTGTTGGCTCGCCTGGATCTGGCGTCGGTGTCGGTGTCGGTGTTGGCACGCCTGGATCTGGATTTGATGCGCCTGTAGAAAAGCGCCAAATGTCCGAGCGGCCTAAACCGCTATGCTCATCCTCGGCTACCGCATACCATTCATATTCGGTATTGGGGCTTAAATCGCTCCATAATGTCGAAGCCTCCGTACCGCTTTCGGCGTTTACCGTTTCTCCTATTTGCTTGCCCGTATAAACGCGGACGCCAAAATAGTCCGTTGCCACACGTTTGTTTGCTGCGCCTAGATCCAGATCAAGCGAGAATTCATCCTTGCCGGGGAATTCTTTAGGATCGTAGTAATTGTAATCATCAAGCGTTGGCGAATAGGTCTTCATATGAAGCTTGTTATTTTTCATATCAAATTGCATCAATCTTATATAGCCAAGACCGCCATCCTCCGCGCCTTGATAATCAGCAAGCATTTGATACACTGTACGGTCGGCAACACCGTCGCCGTTATCATCAATCGCATCCGACTTCAGCTCTGCATCGTGATAGTGGCCCGATAGCGTAGCGAAAACGTTTTTGTTAGGGAGAACAACCCGTTCATACACCTTATCTGCAATTGGCGCCCGGTTGCCCGAGACTAGCAAATATTCATGGAAAGCCAATATTGCTTTGCGGTTCGGGTATTGCTTCACGATCTTATCCATCCAGTCGATCTCTTCATCGCCGAGGCCCCAGCCCATATAAACGATGATGAAATCATTCCCGCCTGCCGATACCAAATCATAATGCCCCATGTTGTTCTTATATGACCCGCCGAAAGTCGGCTGATCCTTGAAGCGATCCTCGCCGAACCATTTCCAGTAGTCTAGGTAAGAGCCCTTCTGATGATCGACGTCATGATTGCCGGCTAAAACCCCGTAAGGAATTTTTGCGTCATCAAGCACCTTCATATTTTTATCTGCTTCAATCCACTGATATTCCTTGTCCGATTCATCAACGATATCACCGGTGTGGATTACGTATTTGATTTTATTATCAGCCAAATGCTCCCGAATCCAAGCTACGTTGTCACGGTAGTATTGGAAATAAGTTTCCGAATAATATTGTGTATCTGACATCCATACGAATGAGAAATCATAAGGATCATCAGACTCTGCAACTTGGTCCTGCACCATGACTTGAATGCTGCTTCCAACTCTATATTGACCGGCAGCCACCTCAGCACTAAGCTCAAAATCCTCGTTGCCCGCAACGATCGTATCGAGCATGTCCCACTTCTTCGCAGCAGCACTCCATACATACAAGCTGACTTTGCGGCCTTCAAGCGATTTCCCCTTCCAGCTAATCTCAACCAGATCCGTATCCATGACCGACTGATCCAGTGTGATCTCAAAGCGCTGATACGGGAATTGCTCTACCGAGTCGTCGATCAGATATTGTCCGTCGATCTCACTAATTGCCTTATAATCTTCTGCTGCAAAAGCTTTCTCACCGGCAGGCGCCATCTCCTTCGGCGGCTCAACATCCGCTGCGTTGCGATAAGCTTTGAAGCCTGCTTTTGCGTTCGCATCATATTTGAAGCCTTGGAAGAACAGAACCTTCATACTGTCATCGAGCGGATCCTTCACGTTGACAGACAGCTTGACTGCGTTACCCAGATCCGCTGCATTCTGCTGCGGCGAAACGAGCTCTGGCGCAAGCGGATTTTCGTCCGGAACCGTAAAATTCACCTTTGCAGAAGCGGTATTCCCGACCTTATCCGCAGCCGTTACTTCAAACGTGTGCGCTCCTTGCGCAAGCTTTGCCGAAGAAGTCATGTAAGGCAGCTCGATTATTTTGCCATCAAGCGTTGCCTTCTTTTCTTTTACCCCTGCAATCGCATCGGTAATATCTGCGTCAATAACGAATGCACCGCGATAGTCCTTCCCTTCTGTTATAGAAGGCTTAATCGCAGGAGCCGTATTATCAACCTTTACCTTGCGGCTAATCGTTCCCGATGTTTGATGGCTCAACGTTATCCTATGCTCGCCATCCGCTGTTTCTTGCGTATTCCATTTGTAAGCTTTCGCATTCAGCTTCGCATTTGGAATCGCAAATTTAAAATCAACAAATTCATGCTTGCCCGCGCTGTCGCCCATTTTGATAGAAGCGGTCTTGCTCGCGAAGGCAGGATCATAAAGCTCAGTGCCGTCTGCAAGCACGAGGCGAACGTTCCGCACCTCGAAATCATCCTTATTCTCATCGGGGCGATCATCGAACGGGCCTGATTTGGAGCCCGCGTAAATCGACAATACATTCTCGCCCAGCTTTAGACGATCCGCGGAAATCGGCACGGAAAGTGTAGACCAAGCTGGAATAGGATCCAGGAAGGTGTGCAAGATTTCATTGTTTTGGACAACTGCGTTTTTGAAATAATAATCCGCGCCCTGCACCTCGAAGGCGAAGTAGGCATCACGTTCCACGGCATTGTAAGTGTCCGTTGTTAATGCTTTGCCATCGATCGATAGCGCAAGCTCGTCGGCTGCTGCTGCCTCAGCCGTTCCCCGCAGTATTTTGGTGCCGGCAAGGATATCCTCGTTCGATACGTTGAGCCGCAGGTCTGAACGATCCGCCCCGCCAAGAATAGCTACCCGCTTCGGATTGGTCGTTACCGTATTCGTGCCGTCGGATATCTCAAAATAATACTCGATAAATTTGCGGCCAATCAGCTCTGGCGAGAACAGCTTATGGTGATACAAGCTGTCATCATAGCTTATGGTCAAATACCGTTTCGTGTAATCCGTTTGAATATCGGACTTATAATGCAGAAGGAGGGTCTTCACGGCTTGCTCGTCCTGCGCATCACCAATGATTTCAAGCGACTTGGATTGGTCGACCTCAGCAGCCGCCGTTAAATCTGCAATCGTAGGCGGGATATGATCCGCCACAATATGGACCGCCTCAGCCGGTGCTTGTCCTGCAACGATACTTCCTGGTGTAGCAGCGGTGCGGCCAGGACTGTATTTGATCATTGTCGTAGTGCCGTCTGCCGGATATTTATAAAAGATGCCTTTGTCCGCTTTTGTTTCTTCGTCGTTATCGTAATAAGCAGCCGTCACTTCAATGCCGCTGTTCGTTGAAATAACTATCGCGCGCTTTCCGCCATTCGCCATGCCATCGCTGAAGAGCCTAAATAGATTTACGCCTTCCACAAGCTGCGTTCCGCCATAATTGGCGTTAAAGTTAGCCTCAGTTGCAGCAGTATTGTAGCTATTAATGACCCAGAATACGGCCGTCTCTCTTGCCGGGATAATGATATCTTCATTGGAAGTTGGCCAAATCACATCTGCAGATGGGCCGGAATCGGTATAACGGTAACGGATTTTGTAATCCTTCAGATGAATTGGCGCATCGGTGTTATTGTATACCTCTGCGAATTCATAGCCGTCTCCTCCGCCAATATTCGTCGAGTCAGGCACAAGCTCGGTCAATAGCAGCGCCGGAGCCTTCTGCGAGTCAAACTTTTCCGTATTTACTGTTACCGGATACTCGGCGGTCGTTGCTTTGTGAACACCGTCGCTAGCTTCAATGTAATAAAGCATCGTAGCTTCCGTAATGGCTGAGGCAGGAATAAGTGCTTTATAGCTGCCAGCCGAATTTTCCAGCGGAGCCGCCGTGAATAGCTGCTGCGAAACCGACTTGTAATAAATAGTCGCCTGAAGCGCCTCCGGCTTCTCGTCCGTTATGGCAGCGGATACTTGGATGCCGCCTTCCATCTTAGCGTGGCTTACCGATGCGACAACTGGCGCAGCATCGACAGTCTCCGGCAATTTCACCGTTTCAGCGGGAAGCTGATCCGAAGCGTTCGTGCCCGGCGTTGCAGTGAGCTTGCCTGGCTGATCCATCATCCGCATCTGCTTGCTTCCATCAATCGGATATGCATAAAAAATACCTTTGTCGGCCACGGTTTGCTCATCGTTTTGGTAGGATGCGATGGCGATATCGACGCCGCTTCCATCCTTTATGACCAAATCTCTAGCTGATCCATTAGCCATACCGTCATACGTTTGTGTTGGGAACAGTGTCTTATTCGGCACGAGCGCTGTTCCGAACAAGGTGTTGAAATCATCTGCCGTATAGCTGCCGTTGAATTTGTTCTTTACCCATATGACAATCGCTTGGCGCGATGGGATAAGGGCGGCATCTGCCGTTTCGAGCGACCACGGTATATCGGCGCTTGGGCCTTTATCCGGGTAACGATAGGCAAGACTATATGTTTTGAAATCAATCGTTTTGTCTGTATTGTTATAAATCTCTATAAATTCAAATGCGTCACTTCCGCCGCTGTCCGGCACGTTCGTGCTATCGGGCAGCAGCTCCGTAATAAGAAGAGGCGGAACTTTGCTGTAATCAAAAACGTTCGTTTTGACCGTTACTTGGTAAACAGAGGTTCTGGATATCTCAACGCCATCCGATGCCTCGATATAGTAACTTAACTGCGACTCGGTCAGCTTTTCTTTTGGAATGACCGCTTGGAAGCTGCCATTCTCGCTTGTCATCGCTTGCTGCGTAAAAGCAGCATCCGAGCTGTTCTTATAGTAAACGCTAGCGGTTACCGTAACTCCGGATGAGGGCGAGATTTGCGCGGATACCGTCAAGTCATTCTCATACGTTGCATTCGTTACTGCCGTATGCGAAATAACCGGCGGCAAATGAGGCTCCCCCGGAACCTGCGCAGGATCGATGATGCCTGGCGTTGCCGCCATTTCGCCTGCTCTTGCCATCATGACCATATTGACGCTTCCATCCGTAGGATAGGAGTAGAAGATGCCTTTATTTTCTTTCGTTTGATCATCGTTTTGATAGGAAGCGATTGATATAACGTTGTCTGCTTTATCCTTGATGATCAAGTCGCGAGGCGCGCTGTTGCTCATGCCGCCGTCCGTTTTCATCTCGAACACATTTACATCCTCCACCAAGGAGGTGCCATAATTCGCATTGAATTGGCTTACGGCAAGAGCCGGATTTAGCTCATGTATCGTTTTGCCCTTCACCCAAAATACAACCGGCTTATGCGAAGGTATAATGACTTCTTTATCCGTTGACAACGTCCAAGGAATGTTCTGCTCGACATTGGAAGAATCAAAATAGTGATAGATCAGGTTATAGTCCTTAAAATGGATAGGCTGATCTGTATTGTTATACAGCTCGATAAACTCATAAGCATCTGCGCCGCTCACATTTTTCGAATCAGGCACCAGCTCTGTAATCATCAGGGCAGGACCCTTCTCAGCTTCTATAGTCTGCGCCTGTGTCAATGCTTCTTCCGCAAAGCTTGGCTGCGCTAGCGATCCGAATAGCATCGTCGTTAGCGTCACTGCCGATAGCCATTTTTTTATCCGTCTTGGCATTGCTTTCACTTGGATAACACGCTCCTCAAGTAGTTTCAGCCCGAATTCGGGCGCAGGAAAGTTAGCGGAGCCTGCTTGACTCCACCTTATCTGCTGCTTCCCTGTTTATTGCTGGACATACCTCTTATACGCCTGCTCATAGATTCGCATATACTCACCCAGCCCCATTGTCTCTAAGGTAGACGTATAGCGATTCCATGCCGTGAACGCGACATTTCCATTCACAAATTTTAATTCCATATCGCTAACATAGGTTTCAATATCTGCACCTATGGTAGACATAAATAAAGCCTCGTCCTCTGTAAAATGGAATTTCCCCCATACTTCCTTAATCGCGTCCGGCCTTGCTTTCTCCGCTGCTGCCTGCGCTTCCGGCAAGGATTCCGAGCCCTTGAAATACGACTGCTGCACAAAGCCCGGATAGCTGCCCCCGAGCCAAGTAACATAAGGCACTAGCGCCTGATCCTGCGTTAAGCCTTCCGAATGATGTGTAATCGAATCCACATATTCCAGCGTGCCGTCCGGCTTCTCGGTGTAGGTTACGCCCTTCTCTCCCATGAAGAAAAAAGTCGCGCCTTCCTCGCCAAAAAAATAGTCCATCCAGCGTACCGTAGCTTCCGGGTAACGATTGGCGCTCGTTATGGCGAACGCCCCTTGATGGACAAGCGGCACCTTTATTTGCGTATAGAGATGATCGCCATGCGGTCCTTGAAGCGCACCGAGACCTACAAATTCATCTCTTCCCATAACGGTTGCCGGATTCGGGACAATCGCAGCTCCTAGCACACCGTTCTGACCTTTGGCGTTCAATGCGCTTTCTTTTATGGAGAAAATTTCCTTGTCCAGCAGCCCGTCTGCCTTTAAGCCATGAATATACTGCAGCAGCTCCTTATAGGCTGGCTGCGACTTGATGAACCTCAGCTGCCCGGTTACAGGATCAACATCAACCAGCTTATGCCCAAGCCCCCGATTGCCGAGTCCCCAAGCTCCTTTCAGCTGATTGATCAACGTACCAATGCCTACGCCGCTATAAGGCACTTCGTCATGAATCCCGTTGCCGTTCAAATCCGCAGCTTTTACTGCCAGCAAATAGGCTCGAAATTGCTCCGTAGTCTTGGGTTCAGCCATGCCTAGCCGCTCCAGCCATTCCTTGTTCACCCATAGCGGCGTTCCGATCTGCATCGACAAATAGTCCGGATCATAGAAGGACGGGAACGAATAGATATGGCCATTCGGCATCGTAAGCCCTTTGCGCAGAATCGGATACTTGTCCAGCAGCGCTTTGAAGTTCGGTGCATATTCCTCAATTAAGGCATCAAGTGGTATAAGCACCCCCTGTTCCCCATACTTCGCCAGCTCCTCCGATGTAAGGCGTGCCGAATAGAAGGCATCCGGCAACACCTCGCCTGCTAGCGCCAAAGCCCGCTTATCAGCCAACACCTTGAAGGGGACAAGGTCAAATCGCACATTCACATTCGTAAGCTTCGCATAGCTCTTCCAAACGAGAGTCTCTTCGAAGGGCTCGCCATTGTTCGGAGACTTTCCGGTGAAAAAGGTGAGCGTTATCGGTTTTGTTACGATTGGCATCCCAGCCTTGCCGCTTCCTTGCAGCTTGTCTTGATTCTGCATCGACTGGCTGATCGGCGTTAATGCTTTCTCGCCTCCACACCCTGCAATCGCAGTCAATGCCAAGATCCACATCACAAATACATATCTAATAGGCTTACTCACCTGCAAGTAGCTCCCTCTCGTCTCACTCCCCGTTAAGCTTGGATCATACTGCAGTCCGATCTTATAACGGAGCGTTTATTTTTGTGTATCATCGTTTCTTTCGATTGTTGCCCTTTCTTTAGAAACCGCATTAACAATGGAAATTTCAGTATAATCAGGAACTAAACCATAGCTGTAACGACCTGTCTTTACAAAAAATCAAAATTACCGCCATACCCCTACCCGCATGCATGCAGTAACATAAAGAGAGGCTGTCCCATACACCATCGCCTTGACCCCATGTTGAAAGGAGCTTAACGCTTTGACACTCCGTCGCTATTTGCCGTCACGCTCACTCTTTGTTACGAGCTTGCTTTGCTTTATTTGTATCATAGTTTTGTTTTCGCTGTTTAACGGACTCAGCTTTACTTTCTTTAAATCAAAGCTGGAACAAGAAATCATCGCATCCAATCGGATGCTGCTGGAGCATACCGCAGAGCGCTACGCCAACCACTTCGCTAGGCTGGAGACGCTTCTCTACAATAGATATAAGAGCAAAGAGGTACAGAGCTTCAACCGACAAATCCGCGTGTTCGGAGAAGCCAATACCGACTACTTAACCGCCAGCAAAATATCAGCAGCACTTCGGCACGAGGCCAATGACCCGCTGTTTTATTTGGAGAGCCTTATCGTTCATTTCGGGGGCAATGCGTTTGCGGTCGATCAAGAAGGAAGCAGCAGCGCGGAGGATATGTTCGAGAGAGCGTATGCAAGCAGCATGTATCCATATCCATTCTGGCAAGAACAGCTGCTGACGGCGAGCTCGCTCACGCTTTTGCCTGCAACGACTTATAAACAATCAATCGAATTGCCTACGGGCAGCACGCTGCTGCCGCTTGTATTCAAGCTGCCTGGCGATCACTATCAAATCATTGCGCTGCTTGACATGGATAAGGCCCAGCATGCGTTTTTCGGTGATTCGCCCAGTCAGTCGCTTGCCATCATCGACGACGATGGACGTTTTTTGTACCCTGCAAAAGGGAACTCGGCGCTTACCGCTATACCGGCATTCAGCAAGGGGCAAAACCATATGCTGAGGGATGGGAAGTACTGGTTTAGAGCTGCCGATTCAAGGGGGCTTACTTACATATCCGCTGTTCCCGCCATTGAAATCACGTCGCAGCTTCGCAAGTGGAACTTGCTTGCCGCTGCTTTAGCAGCTCTCATGCTGCTGATTGGCTTAGGCGCATCCATTCTCTTCAGCAAAAAGCTGGAGCGTCCCGTCAAACAGCTTATCGCTGCTGTCACGAATCGTCGTGCGGATACGATGGATACCGTGCAAAGTCACATTAAAGAATTCACGTTTATTGACCGCAGCATCCAAGAGCTGCTCAAGGAGCGCGAGGAAGTTCAGGCGAAAATGACCAAGCAGCGTTCCATCTTAACGAGCTTCGGTTATATTAGCCAGTTAAAAAATATAAACGAGGATATTGTGGAGTGGGAAGAATTTTTGTCCACGAATGAAAGCTATACGGTAGTGCTGTACGAGCTTCGTTTTCGCAGTCCAGTGCTGGGCGAACTAAACATCAGGCCGGAGCATGCATCACTTGCCATTCGTGAGCATATCCGTCTAATTGCCACTCGGCATTGTCCGGACTCCCATACGTTTCAAATGGAGAAAAATTATATTTTGACAGTAGTAAAAGGCAGCCGCAAGCAGGAAATCGCGGAAATGCTGGGGGAGCTTAAGGAAATGCTTGATCTTAACAAGCATTACTGTCTGGTGACCGTTGCGGTCAGCTCTCGCTTCGAGCATCCTTCCCAGTTCAACTATGCATACGAGCAGGTACAGTCGCTTTCCAAACAAGCCTGCCTCTTGGAAGAAACACAGCTTATTAAAGCGTTCCGCGAAATACCGGATATGGTTCGCTTAACGGCTATGCAGGAGCAGGAGCTTGCAGCTGTCCTTCAAGCCGGGCATGGGGAAGAAGGATACAGACTCCTTGCCTATATGCTGGATGAAATGTACAGCCGAGGAGCAGCAGCGCTCCAATACCAAGCATTCGCCGAGCATGTATATGCTATGGTGGTGTCTCTGCTGGAGCAGCAGCGCATCGATGCCAGCCAGTCATGGTCAATCAAGCCCATTCACTACCGGCTTGCTTCCTGCTGTACGCTTGCAGAATACAAAGAGGTGCTTTACCGGCTTTTGGAGGCATCAGGGGAGCTGGTGAAGGAGAAAAGATCAGACGTTGCCGCCGACCCTATTATCGTACGGGTGATGGAGATCATCGAGACACGATTCGCTGAGGAGCTGTCGCTTGATTATTTGGCCGATAAGCTGAACATGTCGAGCGCCTATCTATCCGCATACATTAAAGAAAAAACAGCTATCAATTTCAGCGAGCATCTGAACAGCCTTAGAGTCGCGAAGGCGAAGGAACTGCTGACGAGCACGACATTAAATATTAATGATGTAAGCCGCCAGGTCGGATACCATAATATTACATCGTTCAATCGAATGTTTAAGAAGGTAACCGGGCTTGCGCCAGGTGAATTCCGCAAGCAGCATGTGCTGGAGAGGCAGACGGGCTAGTCCTCTGATTATCTATGCCTATACCATGATCTACTCTATCCCGTAGAGCGTATTAATCGCTTTTGCCTCCTCCATAACTTTTGCTCGCAGCTCATCAGGCTCAATCGCTGCTATGCGCGAGCCATAGCTCAGAATAATTTCGCACGCGGACGATAGCGTTTGAAATTCAACCTCTGCCGTTAGCCAGCCCTGCTGCTCGGATGGCCTGCTCTCGATTACTTTCACATATCGCTCCTTGGACATGCGAGCTAGTACCGTTTCGAGCAGCCTTACTGTCGCGGGATATTGCGGCAGCCGCTGCTTGAACTCGCCCATTGACTGCTCCCAGTAGCTCGCCAAATCGAAATCAGACGGCCGCTCAAACCTCTCCTCCAGCACATCGGCCCCCAAAAGCCGCGAGATGCGGTAAGTCCGCATTTCTCCATTCACCTCAGCGACCAAGTACCATACGCTGCGCTTGGCAACGAGACCTAACGGATGAACGATTCGCTCAACATCGCCATCCTCCCGCTGGTAGCGCAGCCGCAATAGACGCTCCTCCCACACGGCTTCCTGCGCAGCGGACAAGTACGGCATCGACTCCTGCATCTGATGCCATCCCGCTCCATCGATATGAATCTTTTGCCTGGCGAGTGCCGCGCCCCTGCTCACATCCGCAGGAGAAGCCGCGAGCAGCTTCTGCACGGCGGCATCATACTGCCCGGCAATACCTAGATCGCCAAGCAAAGCAGAGTGGCTGGCGATGAGCACAGATACAAGCTCATCGGTATGCATCCCGGTCAGATTCGTCCGATAACCCTCGGACAAAACCCAGCCGCCGTGCAGCCCCCTCTCCGCATAAACCGGAACGCCCGCCTCGCTTAGCGATTCCATGTCCCGAATAATCGTTCGCTCGGACACCTCCAGCTTTTCCGCCAGTGCCTTGGACGTCATTTTTCCATTGTTCTGCATCAGCAATACGATAGCGATCAGCCGTCCCGCTCTCATGCCACCAGCCTCCTTAGCCTTTCAAGCTCTTTATTTCATCATAGCATGAATATATGACAGTAGCTGTCGTATATCGTTTGCTAAACTGACAAAGAGTAACCTACAGAACGAAGAATGGAGAGATTCGGGTGAAACCATTACAAGGGAAAATAGCGGTCGTTGCGGGGGCCACACGCGGAGCAGGCCGAGGTATCGCAGCAAGCCTTGGGGAAGCGGGAGCGACGGTATATTGCACAGGAAGAAGCATTCGCGGCCAAGCCTCTGACCTGAACAGGGCGGAAACTATAGAAGAAACAGCAGAGCTTGTCACAGCACGCGGTGGTGTAGGCATTCCGGTCAAGGTTGATCACACGGTAGAAGCGGAAGTACAAGCGTTATTCGAACGAATCAACATGGAACAGAACGGCCAACTTGATGTGCTAGTCAATAACATTTGGGGCGGAGAGAAATTGACGGAATGGGGAAAGCCGTTTTGGGAGCATTCGCTCAGCAAGGGGCTGTTAATGCAGGAGCGCGCGGTGAAGGCGCATCTTATCACGAGTCATTACGGGACGCCACTGATGGTAAAGAGGAGGAAGGGTCTCATCATTGAAGTAACTGATGGGATCGATTACCGCTATCGCGGAAGCTTATTTTATAGTTTAGCCAAAATATCACCGATCCATCTTGCCACAGCTATGGCAGCCGACCTGAAGCCGTTTGAGGTTTGCGCTATTGCGGTAACGCCCGGCTTTCTTCGCTCGGAGGAGATGCTGGACCATTTTGGCGTGACGGAGGACAACTGGTTTGATGCGGTGCAAGGCGGCAAGCCAGATGCCGAGCATTTCAGCCAATCGGAAACGCCGTATTTCGTCGGCCGCGGAATCGCAGCGCTTGCAGCAAGCAAGGGCCTTTTAGAGAAATCAGGACAAGTATTCCCAAGCTGGCAGCTGTCCGATGAGTTCAACATCGTGGATGTTGACGGCAGACAGCCGCACTGGGGAAATTACGCGAAGCAGCATGGCTTCCTATAATTAAAAATTATCCGTTTACGACTTCTCCGCCATTGATATGCAGCATTTGGCCGGACATAAAGCTGGAATCATCGCAAGCCAAGTAGACGTACGCAGCGGCTAGCTCATGAGGCTGGCCCGGGCGCTTCATTGGCGTATCTGAGCCAAACGTCGCCACGGACTGCTCATCGAACGTTGCAGGAATAAGCGGCGTCCAGATCGGTCCGGGGGCGACGCCATTTACCCGAATGCCCTGCTGTGCCAAATTTACCGAGAGCGCTCGAGTAAACGAGACGATGGCGCCTTTGGTAGCCGAATAATCGATTAACAACGGATTGCCGCGGTAAGCAGTGATCGAAGCCGTGTTGATAATCGCGCTGGATGACTTCAAATGTGGCAATGCGACGATTGTAAGATAGAACATGCTGAATACATTCGTTCGAAATGTCGATATAAGCTGGTCGGATGTAATATCCTCGAGCTTCTGCTGAACATGCTGCTCGGCTGCATTATTTACCAGAATATCAAGCTTGCCGAACTCGCTTATCGTCTGTTCAATCACGCTTTTGCAAAACGCCTCATCGCCGACGTCGCCGGAAATGAGCAAGCATTTGGCTCCTGCTTTCTCGGCAATTTCCTTCGTCTTCTTCGCATCCTCATGCTCGTTCAAATAAACGATGGCAATATCGGCGCCTTCCTTCGCGTAGGCAATGGAAACTGCGCGTCCGATACCGCTGTCTCCTCCGGTAATAATAGCAGTCTTGCCCTTTAGCTTCCCTGCCGCTCTATATGAGTCAGACTCATAGACTGGCAGCGGGTTCATTTCAGATTCAATGCCCGGCTGGCGATTTTGGTGCTGGGGCGGGTTAATTGGTTTTTGGGACGCGGAATTTGGCATAAGAAAATCAGCTCCTTATATTTTTTCCATAAAAGATTTCGTCCATTTCGGTCTTCAGTCTTCTCGTTATTTCCTCTTGTTCCTTGGTTGACAGCGAGTCCTTCGTGTAGCCGAACAAATAATTGTTCAAATCAAATTGCTTCAGCTTACACTTGGTATGAAACACATTCTCTTGATAAATATTAACGTCGATCATGTCATACAAAAGGCATTCTTCCTTCGGTATGTAATTTTGAATCGAATTAATGTCATGATCAATAAACAGCTTATGGCCGTTAATATCGCGCGTAAAGCCGCGTACACGGTAATCAAGCGTCATAATATCGGTATCAAAAGAATGTATTAAGTAATTCAGCGCTTTCAGAGGCGAGATCTCGCCGCAGGTAGACACATCGATGTCAGCCCGAAAGGTGCTGATTCCTTCATTCGGATGATACTCCGGATACGTATGAACCGTTATATGGCTTTTATCCAAATGCATGACAACTGAATCAGGCAGCGGGCCAGGAGATTCCTCAAACGATTCATTTGGCCCTCCAACTATAGGACCTTCGGATACGAGCAAGGTTACACTAGCGCCCTGCGGCTCATAGTCCTGCTTGGCAATGTTAAGCACATGCGCACCGATAATCTCTGATACCGTGTTTAAAATTTTCGTCAGCCTATCCGAATTGTATTGCTCGTCAATATAGGCAATATACGCTTCCCGTTCTTCTCTCGTTCGCGTATAGCACACGTCATACATATTAAAGCTGAGCGACTTCGTTAAGTTATTGAAGCCGTGCAATTGAATTCGCTGTTCCGGCGTTAGCTTCAAAGCGCACATCCCCTTTCTTCATAACTACTATTTCCTTTTACCCAAAGAGCAATCCGACAAAACCGCAATATGCAATAAAAAAAGCATTTCACGCTCGGTTTTAACCGAATGCAAAATGCTTTTGTCCTATCTATCCTTGTTCAGAAACTGGCTTTACGCCCTTGATCTCCAGACCAAATGCCAATGCCCGCTTCAGCGAATCCTCGGTAAATTTCGATTTCGGATATTTTTTCTCCACTTCCTCTTTCGTAAGCGGGATCCATCTGAAATCCTTGTTTTGGTAGACGTACTTCTTCATGCCCCAATCAACATGAATCGTTCTGCTGGCTACCTTCGTTACCTTGCCGATCTCCGTTACCAGGTTCGAGGAACCAAATGTTTTGACGCAAAATTTGTTTACGATATCGTTCATGCACTTCTCCTCCGATCCTTATCCGCTAACAACGTATTTCATTTATTAATTAAGCTTTTTCAATTCCTTTATTCGGAGTATAGGGTCGCCCACGTATACTTGTGTTTGGGGCAAAACGCCGTCGCGCTGCTTAATAGCAAGCAAATTAAGCGCATTGACGAGCTCTTCATGCTCCTTCTCTTTCATTTGAAATTGTACGCCGTATTCATAAATATCATTGTCCAGTTCATTGTACCAGACTATAAACCCATATAGCACGTACATTTGATTAACAATCTGGGTTTTGAACATCAAGAGTATATCGCTGTTAACGGGCAGCTTAACGCCAACCATAAAGCGGAGACCGCCAGGGCCGATATTTCTAATCAGCACCTCTGTACTGCCCAGCCGAACGCTTCTGCCCTTAAACATCGTAATCGTCATCTCGGCTATTAGGCAGTGCTTAAGCTCAATTCGAAAGTATTGCCTGCGATTTCGGACCGGCTCCACGCTGCTTCTGGGCGAGATCGGCCCCATAAACGTTTTTTTGCGGAGCAGCTGTACGATGCTGTCCGGCTCCACAGGACGGCTAAAATAATAACCTTGGATCTCATCGCAGCGCTGCTCCCGCAAATAGCTGAACTGCTCCTTGGTCTCTACACCCTCTGCAACCACTTGCATCTTTAGCTCTCCGGCAAGCCGAATAATACACTCGATGATGCTCTTATTGCTCGGCTCCGTCATCATTTCCTCAACAAAGGATCGATCGATTTTTATCGTGTCCAGCGCTAAACGCTTTAATAAGTAGAGAGAGGAGTATCCTGTGCCAAAATCATCAAGCGATACTTTAATCCTTCTCTTCCTCAGCTCGAGCAGCAGCTCTGTTACGACTTTCTCATTGCTAATGAAGGAGCTCTCTGTTATTTCGATCTCCAATCGATCTGGAGACAGGCCTGTCTCTGAGACAATTTGATCAATCGTCTCCAATATATTTTGCTTCAGCAGCTGCTGAACCGAGAAATTAACCGACATCGTAATTGGAGGCAGGCTCATGCCCTGCCAGCGCTTGCTTTGCAAGCATGCTTCGCGCAGCACCCATTCGCCTATCGGTACGATAAGCCCTGTCTCTTCCGCGATCGGAATAAATTCCGCCGGAGACACCAAGCCCCAATCCGGATGGTTCCATCGCAGCAGGGCTTCAACGCCAACAATCTCCATCGTCTGCGCATGGACACGGGGCATATAATCTAAAAAGAACTCCCCTTTTTCCATCGCTTTTCGCAGATCGTTGCTCAGTGAGAACAATTTAAAGGTTTTTACATTTAACGATGAGGAGTAGTATTGGGACTGGTCTCGTCCTTTGGATTTGGCATGATAGAGGGCAGCATCCGCATTTTTCATCAAAGATTCCACCGTGCTTCCGTCGTCCGGTGATTGACTGATCCCGATGCTTGCTGTTACGTTCAGCTCAAAGCCATCGATAATAAATTGCTCTTTAACGAGCTTAATAATATGATCCGCAACATCCGTCACATCGCTCTGCTGCTGCACATTTGGGATTATGATCGAAAATTCGTCTCCGCCAATTCGGTAAGCGACTTGCGACTCGCTAAAATTGCTTTTCAGCCTGATGGCAATTTTCTTCAGCAGCGAATCGCCAATAGGATGCCCGAGTGTATCATTTACATATTTGAACCGATCCAAATCAATAAGCAGAACCGCAAGCCTTTGTCCAAAAAATTCGCTTATTTTAAGCTGTGTTTCAAGCTGCTCCTCGAACTTCCTCCGGTTGGGCATCGCCGTTAAGTAATCGTGGTAAGCCAAATACTCATTTAATTCCTGCGCCTTATTTCTCTCCGTAATATCTAAGACGGTGCCGATGAAGGCTTTCTCCCCCATATGGGAAACTTGATTGACATGCACCTCGCAATGAATGATCGTTCCATCCCGTTTGATAGCCCGATGAAAAAAATTAGGAAGCATCTCTCCTTCCTTCAGCTGCATGACCTGACTGACGATCGAATCACGATCCTCGATATGCAGCGTTTTTTCAACTTCCATTCCAATTAGCGATTCGTATCCAAGCATTTTATCAAGCTGCTTATTCGTATAAACAAAGGTTTTCCGCTGTGCGACAAAAATGCCAACGAGAGACTGTTCAATAATGCTGCTGAATTTTAATTCCGTTTCCGTAAGCGATTGCTCTATCTTCTTTTCCTGCGTAATATCCTTTGCTATGCCATATATTCCGACAATCTCATTATTGATGATCATCGGAATGTTGGTCACATTGACATCGATCTTTTGCCCGCTCTTCGTAATCCACCTCGTATTATAGTTCTGAGACGTCAGAGTTCTGACCGTTTCCTCAAAAAAATGAATCGTACCCTCCAAGCTCTTCTTATCCACTAGGTGGTGAAAGCTGCCTTGCATAATTTCGTCTCTCGCATAACCAAACATTTGCTCCAGTGCAGAATTGCATGACAAAAAATGGCCGTTAACGTCAAATGAAAAGACCGCATCCGGATTATTTTCAAATATCGCTTTGTAATGCAGCTCTTCCACAATTAATCGCTGCTTCAACAATTTATTTTCCGTGACGTCCTGAATCGTGCCAACTGTTTTCGTTACTTCCTTGTCCTCGCCGAGAATAAATGAAATATGCTCGACTACATATCTTATTTCCCCACTAGGGCGAATAATGCGGTACTCGCTAAAAATCTCTTTTTTTAATTCTACCGATTCATAGAACTGCCGCTCCACTCGCTCGCGATCCTCGGCATGGATAAGCTCAAAAAATTTGTCCTGCTTCACCGGTAAACCTGTGCTCATCCCATATATATCAAACATCTGATTCGACCATGACGCTTGTTGCCGAACATGATCGAATTCCCAGTATCCTAAATTAGCAATTTGCTGAACAAGGTCAAAACTATTGACGTTGCCGTTAAAAAGCTTAATATTTTTTTCCATTCCGTAAAATCCTTCCCTCTTCATAGCTTATGCGGTAACCTGTAGTTTGAGGAAGAGGATATAAGTATAGTATCTCTCATCCCTTTGGCAACCCAGCCACCTTTGGAAAATACCTTTAGGCCTGTTGGCTTTGCGTCATTGTCTTTCGACAACTTTGCTCTTTACTAGGACTTTTTACTTACATGATTATTTCATACAATTCCGATATATACCATATGTAATTTCAGAAAATAAGTCGAAATATGTAAAAAAACCTCCCTTGTAGGGAGGTCGAATACAGGAAACTATAAATTAAACCCTTAACCCCATACCTCATTTAAAGCGCTGCGGAACAGGTCATCAAGCTGCTCATCACGCGCCGCCTTGCCATCCGCAAGCGCCATAGCCGTTCGTTCGAAATAGGCGATACGATTCTCCAAATAATCATTGATTGGATGCAGCCTTGGCTCTAAATCCAACTCCTCCCCCGCCTTCTTCCGCCGCAGCAATTGCTCAATCGTCGCGTGCAGCTCGCTTCCCTCAGGTATAAGAACCTCTACCAAACGATCAAACTCGATCGGGGGCATCGTATGGTAGGTTTCAATCCATTCGCATGCTAAAATCGGTCTCAGCACGTAAAAGTATTTTTTAATTTTTACTTGCTCGCCCTGCAGATACTCTCTATAGTTGCCCTTTGCCATATTGAGATAATGATACATACATGATTTTGGCGAAAAGGCTAACGGAGAAATGCTGCGAATTTGTTCTGCCACCGTGTATTTCGTGTAGTAAGGAATCGGCGATTGCAGCCATTCCAAAAGCGGCGGATTCGATTTGCGGAACAGATTTAGCGCCTTGCGCAAATCCCAGCCGTTAATATCGAGCAAATTGCTGATGGGCCGCTCAATGACATCCCGTTTGTCAAAAATCGATAAGTACCATTCCACTGGCCTGACGTAGAGGAATCGAACGTCATAATCGCTGTCCTTTGACGGAAATCCCCACGCCCGGCTTCCCGATTCGCAGGCATAAAGAATGCGCACCTGCTCTTCGCGCTCGATCCGGTCAAGCTCCTCGAAAATATCAGCTCGTATATTAGTCATTCAAATTGCTCCCTTCTTAAGCTTTAAATTAAAAAGACCATGGACATAATCGTCCATGGTTTGGGATGATGAGTAGATCGCGATGCGGCTAACGTAAAGCCCGCACACGTCTCCCTTCAACTGCCATACAAATGGGTCCGATGAGAAAAGAAATGATATTCGTTTTTAAAGCAATAAGAGTTGATTATCTCGTTCCCATTTAATGGATGATTTTCTAGTTGATTGTTTAGCATTCTCCTCGGACCCCCTCAATACCTTTTTGTTAAGTTCCTTTTACAGCGGCAAGCGGCTTGCACTTCGCAACAACCTGCGCAAGCCCGGCGCTTACGACGCTCTCAATAATTTGATCGACATCCTTGTACGCCTGCGGCGATTCATCGACCAGCGATTCCATAGAGCGCTGATTCACGACAATTTCATCATCGGTCCCTACACGCATCGCAGCGGCTACCTCTTCTACGGACACCAGCTGCTTCGTCGCGTTGCGTGAGCGAATGCGCCCAGCCCCATGACAGATGGAATAATGATTGGCCTTCCCTTCCGGGCTGCCGACCATGATGTACGAGGCCGTTCCCATCGAGCCGGGTATGAGCGCAGGATGTCCCGTGCCGCGGTAAGGCTCCGGATTATCCGGATGCCCCGCCGGGAGCGCTCTTGTCGCACCTTTGCGATGAACAAAGTACGCATGCCCCTCCTGCTCTTCCTCCCACGCATAGTTGTGCATGAGATCATACAACGTCCTTAGCTCGAATTTCGAGCCGAACACATCCTTGCCCGCCTCGCGGACTGCATAAGCGATCAAATGACGGTTCACGACAGCATAGTTGAGCGCGGAGTACATGAGATTGACATAGGTTTGCCCCAGCGGGTGGGACAACGGCGCATAAAGCAGTTTAGGATCAGCGGTGCCGATTCCTTCTTGACGCATCATTTTGGCCATATCCGTTCCACAGTATTGACTGACCGCTCCGCCCCAAGCCCGTGAGCCGGAATGAATCATAATGACGACCTGGCCGTCGTATAATCCCCACGCTTCCGCGATTTCCCGATTTTCCTCGGCAATTTCTATCGCTTGAATCTCAACAAAATGATTGCCTCCCCCAAGCGTGCCAAGCTGGCGATGCGCGCGATGCCATATAACTTCCGGGAATTTATCCAGCACCTCTTCGTCAAAATAAAATCGGCTGCTCTCCACGTGTGTCAAGGAGGTTGCTTTACGCGGCGTGTAGGCATCGGGAATATATTTTTTCGGCAAGCCATGCAGACCCTTCTTCACGATATGCTCCAGCCTAATATCTGAGAAATGCCCTCTTGCATGCTCCTCCACTGGCAAATACTTTTCAATCGCTCTAACCAGCTTTCGGCGCAGCTTAACCTCCTTCAAATCATCCTTATGGAGATTCGTAAGCTGTACACGCATCCCGCAGCCAATATCGCTGCCTACGATCGAGGGAGACACGAAGCCGTCGCTCGCGTTCCATACGGCAGTTGTACCGATGCAGGTGCCCACACCAACATGAACGTCCGGCGTATAGCTCATATAGACTTGATTCGGAATTTGCAAATTGTTGTTCGCCATTTCAAACACTTTATAATCCAAGGACGCGAATAGCTCCGGTCCTGCATAAACATGCACCTGTCCCGAGGGCAGTTGAACACGCTGGTAATACGTTTCTTTCATAACGGTAAAAACTCCTTATATTCAAATGAACACAAAAAAGCCATGGACCTTAAAAATGTCCATGGCTTTGCTAGCGCCTTTGTTTCCTAAACCTTGCTAGCCTTCAGCATGCAAAATTTTAGAAAACAGTCACAGGCCCCGCTGAGGCCGATGAAATGGACTTGCTATATAATGCTGCGTTAAATGCTGAATTTTGTTCGTACATGTTCATCGGCCTCCTTTCATTTGATTTACATCATAATACGCTCGTCACCCAGCATCTGTCAACCTTTTTAGAAATTTTCCAATAAGGCATCAATCGTTCCGCGCGACGCAATCACACGAATATTTTATAATTGACCTAATAAGTTCGAACGTACCTCTGCTAGTGTATGATCCCGAACCAGCTTCCCATCCGCAAACACCACTTCAAGCTGATCTTCATCCGCACGCGCCTCGTATTGCGCAGCACTTAGATTATCCATAAAGCTAAGCTTACCATCCTGCTCCGTCACGAGCACTAAACCTGTTTGCGATTTTTTCACGCCGTTATCGGTTTTTGGATCTTTATAAATTTTGCGCTCCTCGCCATTCACAATCGTAAAGGTCGATTTTAAAGCGAAGCCGAACGTATCACGGGTATTGTATTGGTACGTAAACGAGCCGATGCCATACACCATATTCGTCGAAGCGAAGCCTTTGCGCTCCAGCCTCTCGCAAATTTCGCGGCAGCGCGAAATCGTAATCGCATCGCCGTATATTGCGCCAATGTGGCTGTCGAGCTGCTTGTAGCCCTTCTCCGTAACCGTCCCGCCAAAAATATCCCACAGTATTTCAATAACGCCTTTACGCTCGAACTCGCTCCCTCCGTCCGGGTCGCCGCAAATGATCTTAACCGGATCGCCGCTGTCTGGCCGTATGACCACCTTGCCGTCCCTGCTCATAATGTCTTCCTTCAAGCCGCGGATAACGATATCCAGTACGCTCCACAAATCCCAAGTATCCGATACGATCGATACGAAGCCGCTTGGATACACCTCTTTAATTAAATAACGGTACGAAGCCATTTCGTCTCGGCCATGCGCGCACATGACGCTGTGCTCCGTTGCAGGAATCGAAGTGCCGACCAATTCCTTCTCGATATTTGCGTTATAGTAATTTTCCATATATAAAATAGCCGGTATCGTGTCCGTTCCCGTAAACGAGATCAAATGTCCCGCGCTGCTGCCAAGCGCCGATTCCAGTGCGCCCATTCCCCGCATCGAGAAGTCATGTCCTTGGAACGGCACGCCCGACGTATCACCATTTGTTTTGAGCGCGTAGGCCTCTAAGATTTTGCGATATTCAAAAGCCAGCGTAGCGCTCGTAGCCGGCATCCATAGCTGGCACGACATCAACGTCTCCAAATAATTCGTAAGCCAGAAAAATTCCGGCTTCGTATTCTCGATCGTCAGCATCGGCACTCTTATCGGAACGAGGGCGCCTTCTTTGATCGCTTTGATCTTCACCGGTAAATAGCCCAGATCATGCAGCTCCTCAATGTGCGAGGCATCAGGCTCCGCAACCCCAAGCGCATACTGAATAACACGTTTGTACTCCGCTGCGACTTCATCTTTCGTTCTAGCAAAGAAATGCTCGTTAAAATATTCGATCAAATATTGTTTAATAAACGATTGGAAACCAAACGCAACAACCTCGTTAATAGCGTCCAAACGGCTCGTACGTGCGGTCCAGGTCGAGTAGACGAGCTCCGTTCCTTTTGGATACTGATTTTTGTGGCTCACCTTGTAAAAATCACACAACAGCGTAGCTGGATAAACGAATGTTTGAGTCATCTTATAGGCCTCCCATTTCGAATACGTGAATTTTATGATGCTCTGCCTTGCCTAGTATCGTATCGGTCGTATACACCTTATCGATGAGAGCCGAATCCAATATTTTTCCTTTGTATATCGAATTTTCACAATGCCCTACCAGCAAATAAATATGTGTGGCTCCGATTTCCTTCAGCTTCTCCGCGCTAAGCATAAACGTACCGCCATAAGAGCAAAGGTCATCGACGATGATCGCTTTAAAGCCTGCACCGTCTACATTCCCGACTACATCAAGGCTCTTGATCTGTCCCGTCTGGAAGTCTCTCGCTTTAAAGCCTACCAGCTGCTTATATCCCTGAACCTTGCTGTACCGCTTCTGCGCGCCTGCGTCTGGGAAAAATAAGTAGTCCTTCTCAGGATCAAAGCCTACCTCGGCAGCAACCTGCTCCAGCAGCTGGATCGTCGGATACTTTCCGATGCTTCGGTCGATCAGCGCGAGCGATACATCCGAATGCGGCTCGATAATCGTCACGGATTCAAAATTCAAGCTATTGATGAAGCCGGCCGTATATTTTAACGTAAATGCGGACGTACCTTCCACTCGATCCATCCGGCTGTACGGCAAATAATAAATCGTCAGCGTGCTTTTGACTCTCCGATCATCGAGGTAGCTCTTAACGAACATAAGCTTAATGAGATCGCCGTCATCCTCATACTTCCAGATGATCGTATTGAAATCCGCCATATGCGTTAAAATCTCATCTCCGTTCACAAGCGTCTCGCCGTTTGGGAACTGCTTTAAACCAAGCTCCACTCCATTAAACTTCAACATGCCGCCACTCTCCTCATCAGCATCTAGCTATAGATAGACAACCTTGGTTCTTCCTTCGTAAAACGGTACAGCTGAGCCGCTCGCTGCGAATACTGCTTCGACTGCTTCGCCATGCCGTCCCCGTCCGTCGCTTCCTCGATGATCGTGCTGCGGCTCTTCGTCGACGTCAGCTTGCGAATAAAGTTCGGCTCCTCAAAGTCTGGAACGACCGTCTGAATGACCTGGTACAGCTCGCTAAGCGTAAATTCCTCTGGCAAAAACTCCTTCGCAATTGTCGTCGTGAGCATCTTCTTGCGAATCCCTTGCAGCGCGTCGGTCAAAATTTGCTTATGGTCAAAAGCCAGATCCATCTTGAGGGCTTCCTCTACTGTAAACAATTGCACATCCGAGGCATCGACTGCCGCTGCTCTGTTCGCAAGAACCCGCTCATTAACGAGCGCCAGAAACGCATGGGATATGATCCAGCCCCGCGGATCACGGCCGGGCGCGCTGTATACGTTAAAATATTCGATATGAACATCCTCAACTGCCGTCTCCTCCTGCAGCTCACGCCTCGCGCAATCGTATACCGTCTCGTTCTCCTTCGTGAAGCCGCCCGGCAGCGCCCATTTGCCTTCAAACGGCCAAATGTTACGTTGTATCAGCAGTACCTGCAATTCCCTCGTAGGCAAAGCCTTCTTGGCCGACTGCTTCTCCGTTGATACGATCGTAAAGATCACAATATCTGAAGGAGCGCCGTCTGGCGTGCGGTAATGGCTTGCGGAATAATTCGCTTCATGTTCAGCCATCTTTTTTCTCTCCCGATTCGAATGTTGTTTCGATTTGATATTATCATAATGACATTATTAAAAACCGTTGTCAATGTCTTTTACAATAAATAGGTAAATGGTCTTGGCTCGCAGCGAAAAAAAAACGAAGCAGCTGCGCGCCGCTTCGTTTCTCATAGGTGTCTTTATTGGAATGCCGCTGCATCCGCTGGGTATACAAGTCCAATTTGCTTTCGCGCCTCATCCATAATTTCCAGCGTCGTAAGCGAATTTTCAAAAGTATTTACGGTGGACTCTGTACGTCCGGCTTTAATCAGCTCGATAAATTCCTTCGCTTCGTAATACATCGATTTGCTGTTTGTCTGCTGCGAAAGGTCCTCTGCCGATCCATTGCGGTACTGGATTCCAATTTTCCCGGGCTCGCTGATTTTATCAATGACGATGCTTCCGCTTTCCCCTTGGATTTCGGAAGGCAGCGAGGAGTGGGTAATTTTCGAATACATAATAACCGCATCCATGCTTGCATATTGCAGCACGATGCTGCCTTCGCCGTCAACGCCGGATTCCAGCATAACGCCCGTTGCTTTAATCGCGTCTGGCTTGCCGAATAATGCCACAAGCGGATAGATGCAGTAAATGCCAAGATCCATTAGCGCTCCATTCGAGAACACCGGATTAAAGGCGTTAAGCACCGTACCTGCCTTATAAGCATCGTATCTCGAAGAGTATTGGCAGTAGTTTGCAAAATAGCGCCGTACCTCTCCCAGTTTATGTAGATTGTCCTGCACCGCCTTGAAGCTCGGAAGCAGCGTCGACTTCAGCGCCTCCATCAGCAGTACGCCGTTTTCTTTGGCTGCGGCAACCATTTGGCGCAACTCATGCGCGTTCGAAGCGATTGGCTTCTCGCAGAGCACATGTATCCCATGATTCATGCAAGCAATCGCATGTCTAGCGTGGAACGAGTTAGGGCTCGCAATATAGACCGCATCGATCTGTCCGCTAGCCGCCATCTCCTCCAGGTCCGTATAGGAATCAGCAATGCCATGCTTTGCTGCAAAGGCTTCAGCCGTTTCTGATGAGCGCGAATAGACGGCCGAAAGCTTAAAGCCTTCAACCTCGCTTGCCGCATCGATAAATTGCTCTGTAATCCAGTTCGTTCCGATAATGCCAAATCGAATGGTAGTCGTCATTAAAGTCTCTCCTTGAGGTCATTTATTAGATGAAAGATTTAGGCTATTAATAATTGGAAAAGAAAATCCGCTACTGCTTATTATAGCTATTTTAGGGTATGCCTGTCCAAGCAAACTCGTATGGATTTTTGACAACCCGCATGATTTGTATTACTATTTCTAATACAATTAATACTTTGTTAGAAGGGGTGATCCGATGATTATGAAGCTTGATTACAACAGCGGAATACCGATCTACGTCCAGCTCCGCAACCAAATCGTCATCGGAATTGGTGTAGGCGGTCTGGAGTACGGCGAGAAATTGCCAACGGTAAGGCAGCTCGCCGATGATTTGGGCGTTAATGCTATGACGGTGAACAAAGCCTATGCCATTTTGAAAAACGAGGGGTTCATATCCATTGACAGAAGACATGGCGCCAAAGTGTCCACAGTATGGGGCAAGCAAGCCGACTTCATCCAGAAGCTTGAGCGTGAATTAAAGCTTGTCATATCGGAGGCCAGCCTGAAGGGCGTCGGGCAAGAGGAATTTATGCAAATTTGCTCAAACATCTTTACTGACGCAGCCAGCAAACATCATCCCCTGCCAGAATAGGAGTGTTTTCATGAACAATCTTTTTTTGATCATACCAGCCGCAATCGCTTATATCCTCATTATGGTGATATTTCTGAAGCAAGCACAGCCGAGCAACCATATTTTATTCGGCGTTTCGCTTCCTTCGGATGCTCTTGAGGATGCTGCAATTAAGCAGCTTCAGTCCGAATACAAAAAAGCGTACACCATATACGGGCTCATCGCGTTGATTACCTTGACGCCATTCTTCCTGCTTGGCGAATATTTCTCATTAGCCCTTAGCTACATGTTTCTTTGGTTTGCCGCTTTTCTTTATTCGTCGAAGCTTCCCTTTAACAAGATCCATCACAAAGCTGCTGCCCTCAAACGCGAAAAGCAATGGTTTGTCGGAGAAAAACGGATGATCCGCATCGACACCAAAGTATCGCTTTTAAAAAAATCAACGCTTGCTTCCCCCTATTGGTTCATGATTCCCGCTCTTTTATCCGTCGTCCCCATCCTTCTGTCCTTTATTAAATCAGATCCGCTCTTAAAATTGACCGGGTTCGCATCACTTGCGATGACCGTTATTTTATACGCCATATACGCTGCTTTCGGCAATATGAAAACAAAAGAGTATAGCGAAAATCAGGATATTAATGCCGCTATCAACAGCGCAGCAAGGCGCTACTGGTCCATTTTATGGCCTAGCCTCGCTATTTTTGAGAGCATCAACGCTTTTGTCGCTTATACGATTTTGACGCAGGGAAGCTCCATTAGCTTTACGCAATGGATCATTGGCATCATCATGGTGTCGCTGGTTCCGCTCGGCAGCATTTTCTTCGTACATAATAAGGTGCGTGCTTTAGAGGTGAGTCTGGCTGAGACCGATGGCGAGGCTATTCTAAGCGATGATGATGCATATTGGATCAACGGCTCCACCTATTTTAACCCGGATGATAAAGCGGTCATGGTGCCGAAACGTATCGGCATCGGGACAACGGTCAACATGGCCACCCGTGGCGGCAAATGGATTCAATACGGCGGGATTGTGCTTGCCCTTGTTATCATCATTCCGCTGACAGCGTTTGTTGTGCAGTCCGACCATACGTCCCCAGCGTTCACGATTGAAGAGAGCGGCAACGTTTCGATTGAATACCCGCTGTACAATTACAGCTTTGATCTGAGCGCTGTGAAGGGGCTGGCGCTTGAGAACGAGCTCCCTAGCGGCTTCCGAACAAATGGCACGGCAACGGCCGATTATGCCAGAGGCAACTTCTCATTAGAGAAGCTCGGAGCTGCCAAGCTATATGTATTCAAAAACTCACCGCCGTACATTTTCGTCCAGCTGGACGATCTATACGTTATATTTAATGAAAAGGACGCCGCTAAAACAAAAGAGCTCTACGATGAGCTTGCTGCACGCAAGCCTTAACCATCAGCAGGCTAGGAGGAGCCATCGTATACGAACCGCTCCAGCTCTGCCAGCGATTGCTCATCTAGTCCATTTGAGTTGTCAAAATAAAGAACGGAAGACGCTGGAAGATTCCATTTCAGCTCTCTTCTTGCTAACGAGTGGCTAAAGTCGGTCCAGTTGTCCAGCTTGAATTGATCTAATGCTGAGCCTCTCTGAACGATTCGTTCGTAATGGAGCTTATCATTCTGCAGATAGACGAATACAACCTTTACATCAACATCTAATAACGAGGCCCCGATTGCAGCGAGCTCCTGCTCGATCCAATGCGGGGTTTCCGTTTCCTTCGTAAACGGCCCAATTACAAATATATCCCCGCCGATAGCGATGTTCTCAAGCGCAGCATCCATCGTAATCCGGTAGCCTAAATCGCGGCAAAGCGTTTTGTAGGCGATAGAGTCCCGGTCGCTCGGATCAAGACCAGCTTGCGTCATGAGCGCTACTGCAGCCGGTCGCAGCACCGTATCCATATCGAGAATGGCCACGCCTCTCCTCTTCGCTACTGCCTTCGCGAGCGTCGTCTTGCCCGCTCCAGCTCCTCCTACAAAAAATACTAATTTACGCATGGCAACCTCCCTCATCAACCGTATTCTCTTATACATAACAAAAAAACACCTCGCAATGCAAGGTGTTTTGGATGTGTTAATTGGAGCGGAAGACGGGAATCGAACCCGCGACCCTCGCCTTGGCAAGGCGATGCTCTACCGCTGAGCCACTTCC
>NZ_JABBYG020000032.1 GCF_012935325.2 Paenibacillus sp. PL91 | reverse complement strand
ATTAGCTCAGTTGGTAGAGCACCTGACTTTTAATCAGGGTGTCGTAGGTTCGAATCCTACATGACTCACCATTTTTTCTAACATTTAACTCGTAACCGGGGATCTTAGGATCTTCGGTTTTTTTGATTTTTCTATACTAATAGGAAGGGTGTACGCTTGAAAGCAATCCGTTGCTTCCAGCGTACACCTTTATTTGTTTAATAATCGTTATTTGCTTCGAAGAGAAAGCTCGCGAACCAACTCATTTACCGTTTCCGTTAAACGCAGAGTCAGCTCTTCATTTAACTCAAATACAGGAGCTTCATTAGGTTCTTGGGTACGGTTAATTTGCGAGTCAATTGCGTAAACGCCGCTAACGTATAACTTAGCGCCCATCGAGGCTAATACCGGCTTAAGGGAGTAGTCAATGGAGAGAAGATGAGCAATGGTTCCGCCAATAAATAAAGGAGCAATAATTTTCCCGTCAAGACCCTTTTGTGGAAGCAGATCCAGGTATGTTTTCAATACGCCCGTATAGGAAGCCTTATAGACAGGGCTTGCGATGATGACTGCATCAGCCTCCTCGACTAATTTATTAGCCTCAATTATAGCTGGGCTGCCAAAACGCGCATGAATAAGATCTTCGGCCGGCAATGACACGACCGTAATAAGATTGACCGAAAGCTTATTCTCGATTAATTGCTGTTCAACGTACTGCGTGATCCCATTCAAGCGTGACGAAGCATTCGGACTACCGGAAATAATAACGATATTAGGCATGTGCAGCACTCCTCTTTCGCAATCAAATAGTGGCAGATTAATATATCATTAATCCGATAAGTGTACTTTGAATAAATCGTACCATGAATGATCCATTACGGTCAAACAGGTATGAATTGTTTCTTGTATTTTATCGATATAAGGGAACAATGTATACATACGGTAATAAATAAAAAAAGGGGTAGTTGCAATGATATACGGTTTAGCGGCATTGATTAGCTTTGCGATTGTATTTGCAAGCGTACCACCGCTTCGGAAGCTTGCACTGCGCCATGGTTTTGTGGATCAACCCACTCAAAGGAAGATACATAATAAGCCGATTCCTCTGATGGGAGGAGCGGCTATTTTTGCCAGCTGCATCATTGCGATGTTTACTTTTATTGGCTTTACACCGCTCACTTGGACGATCGTTACAGGGGGTACAGTACTTGTTATCGTTGGGCTTCTTGATGATGGCGCAAAGGCGAAGGGGCGGGACTTTCCCGTATGGCCGCGAGTGATACTCTATATGGGGGCAGCCTCAATCCCGACCTTATTCCATATCGAGATTGCGGGTATCGCTAATCCGTTTACAGATCTGTTTATTTCGTTTCCTGATTGGTTCTCATGGCTGACAACGACGCTGTGGGTTTTTGGCTTGATCAATATGATCAATTTTATAGACGGTGTTGATGGACTCGCGTCCGGTGTCTGCACGTTGTCTGCACTTACGCTATTAACCGTGGCTCTCATAACAGGGCAGCCAAACACAGCTATTCTAGCGGTTATTGTTGCAGGTGCATGCTTCGGGTTTTTAGTGCACAATTTTTATCCCGCACGTATCTTTATGGGCGATGCCGGGGCGACTTTTCTGGGCTATACGTTAGCAGTCATTGCAGTTGATGGAACGTTTAAGAGAGCGACGTTTATCACGCTGCTAGTTCCGATGCTGGCGCTTGGATTGCCCATATTCGATACCACTTATGTGATGCTGCGCAGGCTCATAAGCGGCAAGGGTTTGCACCGGGCAGACAAGCTGCACACGCATCATATTTTAATGAAATGGGGGCTAAGTCAGGTACAAACGGTATCATTTCTTTACTTGATTGCGACGCTGTTTGCGCTGCTGTCAATCATTCTTTTACTCGCATTAGGCTGAATTAGGCTGGCTCTTATGGTACAATGACGAAAAAAAGCGTTATTCTACATAGAAGTAGGAATAAGCTTTTTAAACATTATCCCTGCTTTTATGGAGCTGCTAAACGTAATTGCGTGTCCTGTAAGAGGATGCACTCAGCCGCTAACGCTTGTGGAGATTGGAGATAGAGAAATGAGCACGACAGATTGGTTAAAGCCTCTGCAGCACATTTTGAATTGTCCGGTACATGCTGTTTCGAAATCGATAGCAGAGTGGAGCGATTTAGTAAGCAATGCTTCCGTGGTATGGCTAGGCGATGAAGCGCTTTCTTCATCCAATGAAGGACAGCGCGTTGAAAGCAATGGGAAAACATGGATCGTCATCTCTTCTACTGAATATGAGATTGAACTATTAGAAATCGAGAGCCAGTCGCTGCAAGCAACCGAAAAAGAATTGATCAGCTGGACGCTCCAGCTTAATAGCGGAGCTTTGGCCGAGAAAAAGACAGCGTCGCTTTCTGAAACAGAGAGACAAGCACTTAAGCTAGGCGATTGGATACAGAAGCAGCTGGAGTCGAATGAGCCTGCCTTTTCATTACCGGATCATTTGACCGTTGGCAGCCGTTTGTTCAATGAAATGATTCCATTCTTGCTCGTCACTGAACAGTCAGGCACGAAGCAAGCCACGTATACCGAGCTGGAGAAGCTGCTTCGTTCATTTATGTCTGACGATGTACTTCTTATTCCGCTTAAAGGCCAGGAGTGGCTCATATGGGGTTCGATGTCGTTATTGAAGGACGAGGATTCGGATGCTTTCGACGAGCAGGAGGAAGAGACGCTGGAGGACAGCTTAGCTTCGATTGGGCTCGGGCTCCACGAAATGCTTGCCAGTGAGTGGATCGGGGAATGCCATCTGGCTGTCGCTCATCCCACATCACCGGCTAAGGGGATGGTCGAGACGACCATGCTGCTAAGGGAAACGGTTAATCTCGGCCGCAAGTTTCATGTCGGAACGAGTATTCATTTGCCATGGATGCTTCAGCTGGAGCGTCTACTAAACGCAATACCCGAGGTGCAGCGTTCTAAATATTTGGAGCAATCGTTAAAAAGAGCCGATTTGTTCGTAGAGTCGGAAATGCTGAGTACGCTAGACACTTTTTTTATGCTGGATTGTAATGTAAGTGAAACAGCAAAGAAATTATACATTCATCGCAATACGCTATTATATCGTTTGGACAAGCTTAAACAGGAGACTGGGCTGGATGTTCGCCAATTCCGGGATGCCGTATTAGTCAAAATTATATTGCTATTGTACAAAGTTACGAAAAGAAATTAGTTTTTTTGTAAAGTATGTGCATAGTCACAGCTTCCCTAGTGGGATAAGATATAGGCATATCGAAATTTCTTTTTAGGGGGAAAATTATCATGGCAGGCGTACGTTTAGAAGGCATTTACAAAAAATACCCGGGTACTGACAAAGCATCGGTTACTGACGTTAACTTAGATATTAAAGACAAAGAGTTTCTCGTATTGGTCGGACCATCTGGTTGCGGTAAATCGACAACTCTTCGTATGATTGCAGGCCTTGAAGAAATTTCCGAAGGCAAATTGTTCATCGGCGACCGCCTTGTGAACGACGTAGCTCCTAAAGACCGCGACATCGCGATGGTATTCCAATCCTACGCGTTGTACCCGCACATGAACGTTTACCAAAACATGGCTTTCGGCCTTAAACTTCGTAAATTCAAAAAAGCAGACATCGACAAACGTGTTCGTGAAGCTGCTAAAATTCTAGATATCGAGCATTTGCTTGACCGTAAACCAAAAGCACTTTCCGGTGGTCAACGTCAACGTGTCGCTCTAGGACGCGCAATCGTTCGTGAGCCGCAAGTATTCTTGATGGATGAGCCGCTTTCCAACTTGGACGCGAAACTTCGTGGACAAATGCGCGCGGAAATCAGCAAGCTTACTAAACGTCTTGAAACAACTACAATCTACGTAACGCATGACCAAATCGAAGCAATGACAATGGGTGACCGTATCGTTGTTATGAAAGACGGTTTCATTCAGCAAACAGCTTCTCCTGAAGAGCTGTACAACCACCCTGTTAATATCTTCGTAGCTGGCTTTATCGGCGCTCCTTCGATGAACTTTATCAGCGGTTCCCTTGCAGAGCAAGGCGGCGCGCTTCGCTTCAAAGCTAGCGGCGTTGATGTTGTTGTTCCAGAAGGCAAAGCAGCAGTGCTTCGCACGAAAGGTTATATCGGCAAAGAAGTGATTCTAGGCATTCGTCCAGAGGATCTTCACGAAGAGCCAGTATTCTTGGAAGCTTCCCCACAAACAATCGTGAACGCGAATGTTGAGGTTGCTGAGAACCTTGGTCACGAAATGTATCTATACCTGAACGGTATCGGCACTGACACAGTTATCGCTCGTGTTGATGGCCGCTCCGGTCTACGTGATGGCACAAGCGTTAAGCTTGCGCTTGACATGAACAAAGTACATTTGTTCGATAAAGCAACTGAACTTAACATTTTCGAAGCTTAATAAATAGAATGAAAGAGGAACGATCGGATTATCCGATCGTTCCTTTTTTTTGTGTATTAACGAAAACCGTTTGTACGCCACGTCCGTCTAATAGAGAAAGGAAAGCTGAAGAAGAAAGTGCAGGCTCGTCACAGGGGGTAGGAGTATGAATAAAGAGGAGCTGGCTAAGGCGGCCATTAAAGGCGATGAGGAAGCTTTTTTGCAGCGCGTTGAGCTGGATAAGCACCAAATGTATGGCATTGCCTATTCCTATATGCGGAATGAAACGGATGCGCTGGAAGCGCTCCAAGAGACGGTATGTCGGATGTGGACGAAACGGCGAGATGTAAGAGAACCGCGATTTTTTACGACATGGTCAATTCGAACTTTAATACGTGTATGTATGGATGCTCGGAAGAAACAGACGCGGGAGCGTCCGACTGAGGCTATAGCACAGCAGTATGGCAACGGAATGAAAGCAGACGATGTGGATGCGGCGGCACGGCTGGATATGGCTGCACGGGTGAAGCTGCTTCCAGCTAACTATCGGATGGTCATCACATTAAAGTATTATCGGGACATGACGATTACGGAAATAGCTGAGCTGCTGGAGAAGCCGGATGGGACGATCCGAACTTGGCTGAACAAAGGCTTAAAATGCTTAAGGGCAGATATGACAGAAATGAAGGAGGAGATATGGGATGAACGCGGAAAAGGAACCGGACTACGAGATAGCCAGTCAAAGGCTGCGGAGTGACAAGGAACATGTAGAGATGGAGCTTGAGAAGCTACCTGATCAGCTGCTTGATGATGCGATTCGAAGAGGGCTTGAGCAGGGGCGAAAACGAGTGGTACGCGGAAAAAGGAAGAGAATGAGTCTGACTATGATCGTTTCCGCATTAAGTATATTTTTGCTGCTCACCGCGTTCGTGCGCGTATCTCCTGCTTTTGCAGGTATGTTGAAGGATATACCGGGGTTTACCGGATATGTCGATTTCATTCAAGGCGACAAGTCGTTGCTGTCGGCTGTTGAAAATAAGTTTTTTCAGCCCGTAAATCTCTCTGACGAGAAAAATGGCTACAAATTCACGGTAGAAGATATTTTGGCTGACGACCAACGATTAGTCATTTTGTATACGGCTGAAGGGCCTGGCATAAACAACAATACAGGTTTTCTAGATTTCGAATTAAAAACGAGCGATTGCGCCGATTTGATGGCTTCTATAGGTTCATCGCATTTTCCAAGTGATGATGCCGAGGGCGATAGCGTACCAGTACATGATTATTTGGATGTTTTATTGGGAGATAATGTTCCAATGCCTGAGAGCCTGCAATTCAGCTTATTGTTGGGTGATCAGTGGCTGAGGGTTGAGTTTCCGATTGAGCATGAACGGTTCGCAGGGATGCGGGAGGACATCTCTATCGAGCAGCCATTTGAGGTTGGCGGACAACGATTCACAGTGAAGGATGCGATCATAACACCTCTTCAAATTTCACTATCCTTCGAGGCTGATCCGAACAATAATTTGCGCGCCAATGACTTTATCAATGTAGCTCTAGTTGATGAGAAAGGCAGACGCTATGAAACGGATTCGGGTTATGGCGAACTCAACTCCTCATTAACGCGTCATTTCAAGAGCAGCTATTTCGAGCGGCCGAAAAAGCTGACTTTAGTGGCTGAAGGAGTGTTCTTATCGGAACATAATTTAAGCTTAACGATTGATACGGATAAGATGGAGACGATATCGTCGCCTGATAACAGGCTACAGTTAGTCAGCAAGGAGGAAAAAGCGGAAGGCTATGAAATCAAGCTTGATTTGCTGGGACTAAATGAGATCGACAAGAAGGCTAGCTATAATCTATTTGCGCATGAGGGCATTTTTAAGGATGCTTCTGGTGCCACGTATCCGATCTCGGATAGCCGGGGAGTGGAATGGAACTCTGATGAGGATAAAGTCACCCACGTCTTTCGGATTCCGAAAGCGGACTTCAAGCAGCCGCTAACTTTTGACATCGAGCAGTTTATCGGCTATGTATTGAAGCCAATAAGCATACCCATTAAGTAATCGTAAGGCGCTGAGCAGCGGAGGAAACGTTGCGTTCAGCGTCTTTTTCCTTTACGATGAAGACATTGGAAAATAACATACATACACACACAAACAGTTGTCATATGAGGGAGGCCCTACGATGCCGAAAAAAGTGAAAGTATCTGAGCTCGTCAAACAATTTCAGCTCGAAATTATAGCTGGCGAGGACGGAATGAAGCGTGCCATCACGGTAGATGATTTGTATCGGCCAGGCCTTGAAATGGCCGGTTATTTCCATTACCATCCAAGCGAGCGGGTGCAGCTGCTTGGCCGAACGGAAATATCGTTCTTGAATATGCTAGACAGCGAGGAACGCAAGGATCGAATGGTGCGTCTATGCAACGAGGACACGCCATGCATTATTTTGACCCGGGGACTTGAAGCGCCTCAGGAGCTCATCGAGCAATCGGGCCAGATGCAAATCCCGCTGCTGCGAAGCAACGTGGCAACGACCATTTTATCCAGCAGAATTACTGACTTCCTGGAGAGAAAGCTGGCGCCAACGGCGACGATTCATGGCGTTCTCGTTGATGTTTACGGCGTAGGCATGCTCATTACTGGCGGCAGCGGCATAGGCAAGAGCGAAACGGCGCTAGAGCTTGTCAAACGCGGACACCGGCTTGTGGCCGATGATGCGGTCGAGATCATGCAAACCTCAGACGCACAGCTGCACGGCAGCGCGCCGGAGCTCATTCGTCACCTGCTTGAAATTAGAGGTCTCGGGATCATTAACGTGATGACGCTGTTCGGTGCGGGCGCGGTACGTACGCAGAAGCGGATTGGACTAGTTATCAAGCTGGAAAATTGGCAGCAGGACAAGCAGTATGACCGCCTCGGTCTGGATGAAGAAACAACGCGCATTATCGACACGGATATTCCGCTCGTTACCGTGCCTGTACGTCCAGGTCGTAACTTAGCAGTCATTATCGAGGTTGCGGCGATGAACTTCCGTTTGAAGCGGATGGGCTACAATGCGGCGCTGCAATTTACGAATAAGCTGACGGAAACGATTGCCGATGATATGGACGAATACGATTGAACCTAAAGGGGATATAAAAGAATGAAGACATTGATACTAAATCCAATTGCCTTCACGTTAGGATCGATTGAAGTGCATTGGTATGGCATTATTTTGGGAACGGCTGCGTTAGTGGGGCTGCTGTTTGCTGTGCAGGAAGGAAAGCGATTCGGCATTAAGCCGGATTTATTTATGGACTTGCTGCTGTTAGGCGTTCCTTCTGCCATCATTGGTGCGCGAATTTATTATGTTGCCTTCAAATGGGAAGATTATAAAGGTAACTTTATTGACGTGTTCAAAATATGGAATGGCGGCATCGCGATTTATGGCGCGATTATTGGAGCCTTTATTTGCGGATTCTTCTACTTCCGCTACAAAGGCTATAACTTCTGGCGTCTGGTGGACATTTGTGTACCCGGACTGCTTGCGGGCCAAATGATCGGACGCTGGGGCAATTTTATGAACCAGGAAGCTTACGGCGGAGAGGTTAGCGAGTCATTCCTGCGCGATACGCTGCATTTGCCATCTTTTATCGTTGATCAAATGCTCGTGCAAGGCGTATACCGCCATCCTGCATTTTTGTATGAATCGATATGGAGCTTAGTCGGGATTATCATATTGCTCGTGCTGCGCCGCCAAAAGTTTTTACGTGCGGGTGAGCTGATGGCCAGCTACTTTATCTGGTATTCCATTGGCCGTTTCTTCATTGAAGCGCTGCGTACGGACAGCTTGGCATTTATGGGACCATCTTGGCTTGCTTCATTCATCAATGGGCTATGGACGCCAATGGAAGTTCTGTTTAAGCAAGGTTATTTAGATCCTGCATACGGCAATATTAGAATCTCGCAAGTACTGGCTTTGCTGTTCATTCTTGGAGCTATCGTGCTCATTATTGTACGCCGTAAGACAGGCCTTGCATCAGCACGTTACCTTGATCCAATTGTAACAACGAAGCCGGAGAGAAACGGCGGCTCAGATGCAGCAGCTAAATTGGAAGATGCGGCTACGATCAAAGAGGAAGAAGCCGGCAAACGACAAGAGTAATTCAAGGAGGTTTTACGATGACGGGCAAAATCAAAACGATGCTGTTCGACTTGGACGGCACGATTATCGACACCAATGAGCTCATCATTCGCTCGTTCATAGAATCTTTGCAGGGCGTGACGCCGGAGGGCTTCGGCAGGGAGCATATCATCCCAAGCATGGGCCAGCCTCTTACGGACCAAATGAAGCTATTCTCAGGGCTAGAGGATGTCACGCATCTTGTTGCGGCGTATCGCGAAGTTAATTTGCGCTTGCATGACGAGTATGTAAAAGCATTCGATTACGTCAACGAGGTTATCGAAAGGCTTCATGAGCATGGCATTCAAATCGGCGTCGTTACGACCAAAATGCGTCTGACAACAGAACGTGGTTTGAAATACACGGGATTGTTTGATTACGTGGATGCAATCGTCACAATTGACGATGTCGTCAATCCTAAACCTCATGCCGAGCCTGTGAGCAAAGCAATTGGGCTGCTTGGAGCAGATCCGGCAACGACAATCATGGTGGGCGACAGCACGGTGGATATCGAATCGGCGATTGCGGCCGGTGCCATTGCGGTAGGCGTAGCTTGGTCGCTTAAAGGCGAGTTGAAGCTCAAGGATGCTGGAGCGCATCATGTCATTCAAGATATGCGCGATCTTTATTCATTTGTAGGATTGGAGCGGGAGACGCTTGCGCAAAGTTGATCGATATCCAGTGGAAGGACCAAATGCGCTGTGGCAGGTATATTCGACGGTAAGCCGATGGAAGTCGGTCCGGAATTTTATTTTTATCCAGCTGGCGCGTTACTGTCCGGTTCTTCCGCTCAAAAATTGGATTTACCGCCGAGTGCTCGGAATGAAGGTCGGAGAGCATACCGCTTTTGCGTTAATGGTGATGGTCGACGTCTTCTTTCCCGAACGAATTACGGTCGGCAATAATACGATTATTGGATATAATACAACAATTCTAACCCATGAATATTTGATCAAGGAATATCGGCTCGGCAACGTGGACATTGGCTCTCATGTCATGATCGGCGCAAACACGACGATATTGCCCGGCGTTAATATTGGTGATCATGCGGTAATAGCCGCTGGCTCAATCGTTCATAAGGATGTGCCTGCTTATACATTTGTAGGAGGCAATCCGATACGGGAGATCAAGCGGAGCGAAACAGCTGCGAAGGGCGAGATGGATGAGAGCGTAAGGAACTTTTTAAACGAATAGCTGTTAAAAAAGCCTCGTCCAAACGCGTTCGTTTCGCAGCTGGGCGGGGTTTCTTTTTGGCGCGCAAAGGGCCGTGTTCAGCTTGACGAATTTAAGCTTTTCATGCTAATATTACGATTAAACTCTTTAATTTGTTAGCATGGTAACATGGTATCGCTTTAAACCACTAAAGTAAATGAAGGTGATCATATATGTCAAAACCAAAAGTTTTTGAGAAGCCGACAGGCGTAAAAGATTATTTGCCAGGCGCGGTAGCGAAGCTGCGACACATAGAACGTCAGGTGCTGGCTTGCATGCAGGGCTGGGGCTACGAGCAAATTATTACACCAACGATGGAATACTACGATACGGTGGGCGTTGCAAGCTCCACGTCGGATCAGAAGCTGTTCAAGCTGCTCAACAATCGGGGGACGACGCTGGTGCTGCGCTCCGATATGACGGCGCCAATCGCTCGCGTTGTATCATCGTTATTGAAGCAAGCTGACTTCCCGCAGCGCTTATCTTACCATTCGAACGTGTTCCGCGCTATTGAGGAAGAAGCAGGCCGCGAGGCGGAGTTTTTCCAAACGGGAGTCGAGCTCGTCGGCGACTCTTCGGCTGAAGCGGATGCGGAGGTCGTTGCGCTTGCAATCGCATCATTAAAAGCAGCAGGCGTCGAGCGCTTCAAAATAGCGATTGGGCATGTAGGCTTTCTGAACGGCTTAATGGAAGAAGCTCTTCCAGGCCAGGTGGAAGCGCAAGAGCAGCTTAAGAGCTGCCTGCTCGGACGTGATTTTGTCGGCTACCGCCAGCAGCTGCGCGAGCTGTCTATCGATGAATCGGTGCAGCAGGAGCTTGAAGGGATTTTGCGTTTGCGCGGCGGTCAAGAGATCTGCGATCAGGCATTGCAGCTAAGTGTGGATGATAACGCACGCTCATCGATTCGCCATCTATGCGAAATTTGGGATGTACTGAAGGCATATGGCGTATGCGAGCATGTGCTCATTGACCTGACGATGATTGGAGACTTCTCTTACTATACAGGCATGACCTTCGAAGGGTACGCGGCTGATCTTGGATTCCCGGTTGTGAGCGGCGGTCGTTATGACAACCTGCTGGCTCAGTTCGGCAGACCGGCGCCTGCAACGGGATTTGCACTGAAGACGACGCGTATTTTGGAGCTGCTTGGCGATCAAGCGGAGATTGAAACGGAGCGTACGCTAGTTGTCTATGATGCTGCGGGACGCGGAGGAGCGCTTGTCAAAGCGCAGGAGCTGCGCGCACAGGGGGTTAGCGTTGTTACGGAGCGGTTCGATGAGAAGACCGGCGCTCTTATAGAAGGATTGAAATCGAAGGAGCAGAGCTCATTCGCGCATAAAGGCGTGAATTATACGGCTTTGCTGACGTTTAGCGGAAACGGAATTAAAGGAGGCAGCGCCACATGAGCGGAGAGACAAAGGACATATTGAAAGTGGCGATGCCGAAGGGTCGCATTTATAAGGTGGCATCGAAGCTGTTCCGCGAGGCGGGATTGCCGATTCCGAGTGATTTTGATGATACGCGCAAGCTGATCATTGAGCTGCCCGAGGTAGGCATGGAGTTTATTATGGCGAAGCCGGTCGACGTGCCGACCTATGTAGAATACGGCGTGGCGGATATCGGCATCGTCGGCAAAGACGTGCTCATGGAGGAAAATAAGGATGTCTATGAGCTGCTTGATCTTGGCATAGCCAAATGCCGCATGTCGGTTATCGGCATGCCGGATTGGAAGCCGACTATTAATCCTCGCGTCGCGACCAAGTACCCGAATGTAGCTTCCGCTTATTTCCGCGAGCTAGGTCAACAGGTTGAGGTGATTAAGCTGAATGGCTCGATCGAGCTTGCGCCGATGATCGGACTGGCGGATCGTATCGTCGATATGGTGGAAACGGGCCAAACGCTGCGCGAGAACGGGCTTGTGGAGATGGAGTCAATCTTCGGCATTACGAGCCGCTTGATTGCCAATCGGGTAAGCTACCGGATGAAGAACGAGGCGATTCAGAGTTTGTGTGACCGACTACAAGTTACGTTGGCTGGGCGGGTTTAAGGGGCGAAGTTCAAATCGAGCTTAGTTCGAGTGATTGGACGATCAAATGTAGAGTCTTTGAGCTTAGAGTGATTGATGAGAATGATCGAATGGGTAGTCGAGATAGAGCGAGTGATAAGATAATCGAACGTGGAGTCGAGCTTAGAGCGAGTGTTTGAGACGATCCAATTCATAGTTGAGCTTAGAGCAAGTGATCGAAACATTCAAGGATAGAGCTTGACTGGGATGATACTGGGATACTGGTAAGATCACATAGATGAGTAAGGCGAGTATTTGGAAGGAGCGGATGATATGCGCATTATGCGAGCGGAGCAGTTTGGATTAAAGCGCGAGGTGGAGTATGGAACGCCGGAGCAAAATGAAGCGGCCTTAAGGATCGTCGCAGACGTAAAGGCCGAGGGGGACGCGGCGCTGCTGAGGTACACGGAGCAGCATGACCGCGTTAAGCTGGACGCAGCGTCGCTGCGCGTGACGCAGGAGGAAATTCAGGCGGCGTATGCGCTTGTCGACGCCGACTTCCTCACGGCGATTCGCGAAGCGGCCGTGAATGTTCGGAAATTCCACGAGAAGCAAATGCGGACCTCGTGGATGGACCTGCAGCAGGACGGAACGCTGCTCGGGCAAATTATGCGGCCGCTGAAGCGGGTCGGCGTATACGTGCCCGGGGGCAAGGCGGCTTATCCGTCGTCCGTGCTGATGAATGTCATTCCGGCACAGGTAGCCGGCGTGCCGGAGATCGTCATGGTGACGCCGCCTGCAACTGGCGGCACTGCTGGAATCGACCCGTATATTCTCGTTGCCGCTGCGGAAGCGGGCGTCAAGGAGATGTACCGGGTCGGCGGAGCTCAGGCCATTGCCGCGCTTGCGTACGGCACGGCCAGCATTGCTCCGGTCGACAAAATTTGCGGACCGGGCAACATTTACGTGGCGCTGGCGAAGCGCGCCGTATTCGGTGCCGTCGATATCGACAGTATCGCCGGGCCAAGTGAAATCGTCGTGCTTGCTGACGATTCAGCTGATCCCGCGTACGTAGCCGCGGATCTATTGTCGCAGGCAGAGCACGATGAAATGGCGTCGGCGATATTGGTTACGCCGTCGCAGCAGCTTGCGGAGGCGGTTGCAGCGGAGGTGGAGCGCCAGCTGTCCACGCTGCCGCGACAAGACATCGCCCGCAGCTCCATTGACAGCTACGGGGCAGTGCTGCTCGTCGATTCGCTTGAAGCGGGAATCGACGTCGTTAATCAGCTAGCACCTGAGCACCTTGAGGTGCTGACGGTGGATCCGATGCGTCTGCTCGGCTACATTCAGAACGCCGGCGCTATTTTCCTCGGGCCTTACAGCTCGGAGCCTGTAGGTGATTATTTTGCAGGACCGAATCACATCATCCCGACAAATGGCACAGCACGCTTCTCTTCGCCGGTCAATGTCGACGATTTTCTAAAGAAATCGAGCCTGATCTATTACAGCAAGGAAGCTCTGCTTGCTAATGGCGACAAAATCATGACGCTTGCTCGCCACGAGGGACTTGAAGGCCACGCTCGCGCGATTGAAATTCGTCTGCAGAAGGAACGGGAATAAAACTCTTTTGCTGAGCGATGTTTGGGACTGTTATATACATTTATGTAACATAGTGGTGCAGTGCTAATGTGAAAGTAATCACTTTATGGTCTATATGCCAGCCATGTACGGACACTTTCTCACTATGATATTCAACGGAAGCTTCTGAGCAGGCTACGTTGCAGAAAGTACAACAGAAACCTGACATGAAGCCTCATTTGGGAAGCTACGTTGCAGATAGGCAGCAGAAGTCACCGGTAGTGCAGGATTTAGACTGAAATGGGGCATTCTGTTGCACAAACTGCATTCGGAAACGCAGCTAAACATGAGCTTACGTTGCACAAACAGCAATGTAGCATAAGGAGCTCCAACCGAGCTTCAACTAATCAGATAATTATTTTGCAGAACAGCAACACAGCAAATAAAACTAACACATCAAAGAAAGAAAGAAGGAATGAAAGTGTCGGAAAATCGGGTACGCGAGGCATCGGTGGCACGCAAGACGAACGAGACGGATATTAAGCTTACATTTGCAGTCGACGGAACAGGCGAGACAAAAATTGATACGGATGTGCCTTTCCTTAACCATATGCTTGATTTGTTTACGAAGCATGGCCAGTTCAATCTTGAAGTGGAAGCGCGCGGCGACATCGACATCGACGATCACCACACGGTCGAGGACATCGGCATTTGCATCGGCCAAACGCTTCGCGAAGCACTTGGCGACAAACGCGGCATTAAGCGTTACGCCAGCGTATTTGTTCCGATGGATGAGGCGCTTGCTCAGGTCATTATCGACGTCAGCAACCGTCCGCATTTTGAATACCGTGCAGAGTACCCTTCGGCTCAGGTAGGCAGCTTCTCGACGGAGCTTGTTCATGAGTTTCTGTGGAAGCTGGCGCTTGAATCGCGCATTACGCTTCACGTCATCGTGCACTATGGCCAAAACACGCATCACATGATTGAAGCGGTGTTCAAGGCGCTTGGACGCGCGCTTGACGAAGCAACGAGCATTGATCCTCGCGTACAAGGAGTGCCTTCTACGAAAGGAGTGCTGTAGTATGATCGCGATCATCGATTACGGCATGGGCAATCTGCATAGCGTAAGCAAGGCGGTTGAACGTCTTGGCTATGAGGCTGTTATTACGGACAATCCGGAAACGATCGCTGCAGCAGGCGGTGCTATCCTTCCGGGCGTCGGTGCCTTTGGGGATGCGATGCAAAACCTGCGTGACACGAAGCTTGATGAGGTAGCCAAAGCGTATGCAGCCTCCGGCAAGCCGATGCTGGGCATTTGCCTTGGCATGCAGCTGCTTTTTAGCGAAAGTGAAGAGTACGGCAGGAACGAGGGCTTGAACTTGCTTCCGGGCAAGGTGCACCGATTCTCCGGCGACTATAAAATTCCGCATATGGGTTGGAACAAGCTTTCGTTCCTGCAGGAGCAGTCGCCGCTATTTAGCGGTTTGACTGAGGGGCATGTCTATTTCGTTCATTCGTTCCACGCGAAGCCAGAGCTTGCTTCTGACCTGCTTGCGACGACGGACTATTACCAGCAGGTGACAGCTATTGTCGGTCGCGGCAATGTATACGGCATGCAGTTCCATCCAGAGAAGAGCGGTGAGCTCGGCATGCAGCTGCTGGGCAATTTTCTTGCGCTTACAAGAACCCAAGGCTAAAGCGCTTATAGCTGTATCAACCTATTCAATAATGGCAGACATATAGATCAGGCCCGTTTAACGGGCATAAAGGAGAGGGCAACATGCTGGCGAAACGTATCATTCCGTGTCTTGACGTGAAGGATGGCCGCGTTGTGAAGGGCGTTAACTTCGTGAACCTTCGCGATGCGGGCGATCCCGTCGAGCTGGCGGCTACCTATGACCAAGAGGGTGCCGATGAGCTCGTATTTTTGGACATTTCGGCTTCCGTCGAGGGACGCGCAACGATGATTGAGGTCGTTAAGCGGACGGCTGGAGAAATTACGATACCCTTTACGGTGGGCGGCGGCATTTCCCATGTCGATGACATGAAGCGGCTGCTTCGCGCTGGCGCGGACAAGATCGCCATCAACACAGCGGCTGTATTGAACCCAACCCTCGTCAAAGAAGGCTCACGCAAATTTGGCTCGCAATGCATCGTCGTAGCAATTGACGCCAAGTTCAATGCGGAGTGGGGCGAGTGGGAGGTATACACGCACGGCGGACGCAAAACAACAGGAATCAAGGTGCTGGAATGGGCGCGTGAAGTAGAGCGTCTAGGCGCGGGCGAGATTTTGCTGACGAGCATGGATGCGGACGGAACGAAGGATGGCTTTGATATCAAGCTGACGCAGGCGGTATCGGATTCGCTAGGCATACCGGTTATCGCTTCTGGCGGAGCGGGAAGAGTCGAGCACTTTAACGATGTGTTCCAGCAGGCTCACGCAGATGCAGCGCTGGCGGCTACGATTTTTCACTATAAAGAAATGACGATCCGTGAAGTGAAGGATGATTTGCGGTTGAAGGGAGTAGAGGTACGATGACGGAAAACAACCAGAGCGAGCTTAGCTCAAAAATCAAATGGGACGACGCAGGGCTGGTGCCTGCGATTGTGCAGGACGCGCAGAGTAAAGAAGTGCTGATGATGGCTTATATGAACAAGGAGTCGCTGCAGCTTTCTGTGGAATCCGGCGTAACCTGGTTTTGGAGCCGTTCGCGCAATGAGCTTTGGAACAAAGGAGCCACTAGCGGCCATACGCAGCGCATCGTCTCGATGGCCTACGACTGTGACGGCGACACGCTGCTTGTTAAGGTAGAGCAGAAGGGACCGGCTTGCCATACAGGACGTTATAGCTGCTTCTTCAATTCGGTTGAGGTAAGCGGTAATACAGAAGCATCCTCAGAGGCTGCGGGGGCATCTAGCGACCGCTTCGGTATGCTGGGCCAGCTAGAGAGCGTCATTGCCGAGCGGTACGCAGAGCGCCCTGAGGGCTCTTACACGACATACCTGTTCGACAAAGGGGTAGACAAAATTTTGAAGAAGGTCGGCGAAGAGGCGTCGGAGGTCATTATCGCAGCGAAAAATCAAGATAACGACGAGCTTCGCAGCGAGGTTGGCGATCTGATTTTCCACCTGATGGTACTGCTTCGCGAGCGCGGACTGCCTTTTGATGATGTCATTAGCGAAATTAGCAGCCGTCACGGCAAGCCAACGACTAACAAAATGAGATAATTATATTCCTCTTTAAATAGTTCTCTTTAAGTATTTGTCTTTAAATATTTGTCTTTAAATATTTATCCATAATACTTGTCTACAAAAATTTGCCTATAAATCAATAAAGAAAGGCCGGTATGCACAATGTTTATCGACTATCATACCCACCATGCCCGCTGCGGCCATGCCGTCGGCGAGCTAGAGGAATACGTTAAGAAGGGGATAGAGATCGGACTCGTGCAGCTTGGCCTCTCCGATCATATGCCGCTGCTGCATGTTGATCCAGCAACTTACTATCCCGAAATGGCGATGCCGATGGATGAGCTTCCGCGTTATGTGGAAGAATGCCTTAATCTCAAAGAAAAGTATAAAGGCCAAATCGACATCCGAGTTGGTCTTGAAGGCGATTATATCGAGGGCTGCGAGGAGCAGATCGGATCGATCGTGAATGCTTACCCTTGGGATTATGTGATCGGCTCCGTTCATTTTCTAGGCGAATGGGATATTACCGATTTCCGCCAAACAGGCGGCTGGGAAGGCCGTGATCGCATGGCGGTGTATGAGCAGTACTACGATGCGGTTGGCAAAGCGGCTGCGAGCGGCTTCTATGATTACATCGGGCATATTGACGTGATCAAGCGTTTTGGCTATCAGCCAGAGGGCGACGTCATTCATTTGGAAAATGCTGCACTTGAGGCGGTTAAGCGGAACGGGCTTGCGATCGAGCTTAATGCATCCGGACTCCGGACGCCTGCAGCAGAGATGTTTCCGAGCCGCAGAATGCTTGAATATGCACGGGAATTGGGCATTCCGCTGACGGTAGGATCGGACGCTCATCAGCCTGAGAGGCTGGGCCAATACCTGGATCAAGCGTACGCTGTGCTCAAAGAAGTCGGATATACGCAGCTAGCGACATTTAATTGTCGAAAATTAGTGATGATTGATTTTTGAAATATCGTAAATTCCATGTATAATATAGATGATCAAACAAGCTTTGTCGAATGATCCGACAAGGACGAGTACTTGTTCCGTAAAATTAATTGGTTTTAACGCTCAGGAGGGTATCATGTTAAGCGACAAGGTGCGTATTTTTTCGGGTTCGTCTAATCCGGTATTGGCTCAGAAAATTAGTGCGGAGCTTGGTCTGACGCTAGGCGCGATCAAGATGTCCCGTTTCAAAAGCGGTGAGATTTACGTGCATTACGAAGAAACGATTCGGAATTGCGACGTTTTCCTCGTGCAATCATTCTCGCATCCGATCAACGAGCATTTTGTCGAATTGCTTGTTATGATTGATGCGGCGAAGCGTGCTTCCGCAAGAACGGTCAACATCATCATGCCGTATTACGGCTATGCGCGTCAGGAGCGCAAAGCAGCACCTCGGGAGCCGATTTCAGCGAAAATGCTGGCGGATGTGCTCACGACAGTTGGAGCGAACCGCGTTATCACAATCGACCTACATGCTCCAGCTATTCAAGGCTTTTTCAACATTCCAGTCGATCATATGACTGCGCTAGATCTTATCAGCGATTATTTGAAGTCCAAAAACATCAAGAACCCGGTTGTTGTATCGCCGGATGCAGGCCGCGCATCAACTGCAGAGAAACTAGCGAACTACTTGGATACATCGTTTGCGATCATGATCAAGAAGCGTCCAGCGCACAATCAATCGGTTATTACACACGTAATCGGGGATGTCGAAGGCCAGACTCCGATTATTATCGAGGATCTGATCGACACGGGATCTACGATTGTCAACGTTGTTGAAAGCCTGAAGGAGCGCGGTGCAGAGGATGTATACGTATGCGCTACGCACCCGTTATTCTCCGGCTCGGCCATTGAGCGTTTGGATCATCCCCATATTAAAGAGGTCATTGTTACCGACTCGATCAGCTTGCCTGAATCGACGCCGGAACGATTCAAAGTGCTTTCCGTTGCGCCGCTTCTTGCTGAAGCAACACGCATTATTTTGGAAGGCGGCTCCATCAGTACCTTGTTCAAAAGCAACGGCGTTTAAGTATTCAGCTTGATTGCTCCACATGCGAAATGAATAGTTATGCCGCGAAAATCGCGGGTGGCGCTTCTGCCATCCGCGATTTTCCCACATTTCTTTCGTGTTCTGATGGGTATGGCTATGGTATAATCGTAGAAAATCGGAAGTAACGGGAGGTGCCTTGCCAGTGAAAGAGAAGAAACGAGTTGCCGTAGATCAACAGACGAAAGTCATACCGGTTCAATGGGACGCTACGTTTTTTTTCGAACGTGCGGTTCGGTCACTAGATCGATTCCATTATGACAAGGCACTTAAATATTTTCGTCGCGCCGTAGAATACGAGCCGGAAAACCCGGTAAACCATTGCAATATGGCCGGCATTCTTTCTGAGCTTGGCAATTATGAAGAGTCGAATCGTATTTTAGGCTGGATTGTGGATGAACTCGATCCAACCATGACGGAGTGCCATTTCTATATGGCGAACAATTTTGCCAATATGGAGCAATATGAAGCGGCCGAGGGCTCGCTTATCAAATATTTGGAAGAGGATTCCGAAGGGCAATTTCTTGATGAAGCGGAAGATATGATGGATCTGCTGCATTTTGAGCTGGAGCGCCCTACGCGCCTGACGAACATTAAATCGCGTGAAGGCATGGTTGAGCATGACCTAGCCCGGACGCTACTCGAGGAAGGCAAATTCACCGAGGCCGTTCGCATTTTGGAAAAAATAATCGAAGGCCAGCCGGAATTTCTCGCTGCGCGCAACAATTTGGCGTTAGCCTATTACTACATGGGCATGTTCGATAAAGCCATGGATACGATTCATGAGGTGCTGGAGATCGAATCCGGCAATCTGCATGCGCTTTGCAACCTTGCTATTTTCTATCAGCATAAGAATGATGAGCAAAGCTTGCAGCCGCTTGTTGAGCTGCTTACGAAGACGGTGCCGTTTCATCAGGAGCATGTGTTTAAACTGGCAACCACTATGGGCATCTTAGGAGAGCATGGAGCTGCTCATAAGCACTTCACCAGGCTGCTGAAAGACTCGGAGCAGACTTCGGATCCTAGCCTGTACCATTATGCGGCTGTCGCCGCCTGCAATATTGGGCGTTTGCAGGAAGCCGAGCGGCTGTGGAAGCAAACGATCAAGCTCGATCCGACATCGGGCATTCCTCATTATTATATGGAGCAGCTGGAGCTTGTCCGCAGTGGAGAGCAAACGGCGTCCATCAGCTATCACTACCATCTGCCCTTTGAGGAGCAGTTCAAGCTATGGGAGAAGTCCTCGGACGGCATTCCCGATCATCTCAAGCGCGATCCGCTGGTACGCTCATCGTTTTTCTGGGCATTGCGCCACGGTGACCAGCATACGAAGCTGCAGGTCATTCAAGCACTCGGCATGATTGCCGACAGCGAAGTGAAGGATGTGCTTCAGACGTTCCTGCTGGAGCGGGATGAGGATGATTATTTAAAGCGCATAGCTATTTTCGTCCTTCGCACGATGGGTGTTCAAGAGCCCTTGCGTGTAGTGCTCGAAGGGAAAGAAACGGTCATCGAGCCGAATCGCGTACCTTCAAGACTGCCTGTATGGGAAGATAAATGGCAAGCTGTAGTCGAGACAGCTCTTGGCCGAATGAGCAAGCAATATGATTTGGTTCAGCAGCATGATCTGATGACTTTGTGGGTGGAGTTCTTGTCGCGGGTGTACCCTGACGTTCCGAAGCTGACTAAGCCGGAGGGCTGGGCCGCGGCTTTAGAATATTTGACGGCAAAGATGCACCGCAGAGCCATTTCTTATCACGAGGTTTCGGTGCGCTATGGCACGTCGATTGCTACGGTCAGCAAGAACGTCAAGATGATTGACGAGGTTTGCGGCATCAAAGAGAAGATGAAATCAATCAGCTCTGTATTCGCTACTCAGGAATTGCAGGACGAATAAACTTTTACGAGGTGAAGGTTATGTACAAATCCATTATTATCGGTACCGGCCCTGCCGGTCTTACAGCGGCTATTTACTTGGCTCGCGCCAACATGAGCCCGCTTATTATCGAAGGTCCTGAGCCAGGCGGACAGCTGACGACAACGACAGAAGTCGAGAACTTTCCTGGTTTTCCTGAAGGCATTATGGGTCCAGAGCTTATGGAGAACATGCGTAAGCAAGCGGAGCGCTTTGGCGCTAAATTTATTACCGGCTGGGTGAACAGCGTGGATATGTCCGAACGTCCTTTCAAGCTTCAAGTGGAAGGCCACGGCGAACTGGTTGGGGAGAGCATTATCATCTCTACGGGGGCATCGGCTAGATATCTTGGCATCCCAGGCGAGAAAGAAAATGTAGGACGCGGCGTCAGCACATGCGCGACTTGTGATGGATTCTTCTTCCGCGGCAAAAAGATCATCGTTGTTGGCGGCGGAGACTCTGCGATGGAGGAAGCGAGCTTCCTTACACGCTTTGCCTCGAACGTTGAACTCGTTAATCGCCGGGATGAGCTTCGCGCATCCAAGATCATGCAGGATCGCGCTCGCGATAACGAGAAAATCAGCTGGAGCCTGAACCGCACGCCGGTCGAGGTTGTAGCAAGCGGCATGGGCGTTACTGGACTTAAGGTTCGTGACAATGCGACAGGAGAAGAGGACGTTATTGAAACGGACGGTATCTTTATCGCAATCGGTCACACGCCGAATACGAAGTTCCTTGCCGGACAAATCGATACTGACGATCACGGTTACATTGTGGTGAAACCGGGCACTTCCGAAACGAACGTACCAGGCGTATTCGCATGCGGCGACGTGCAAGACAGCAAATACCGTCAAGCGATCACAGCAGCGGGAAGCGGCTGTATGGCTGCTCTGGATTGCGAAAGATTCCTTGAAGGCGCAATTACTCATGATTGGAGCAAATCGCTTTAATTATTAGCGGACCTGCTTCATAGGATAAAGAAGGGGCTATACCAGCAGAGCGATACGCTTGACGGTATAGCCTTTTCAATAGCCGAGAGCGCTTGATTTACAAGCATTACGCTATCTTGACCAGAGGATGAAGGTCGCTTATAGTGTTACAGAGAAGATTAACATATTGATGAGGTGGACTAGTGATGTCTGAAAAGATTTACGTTGGAGTCGATGTCGGCGGAACTGCTATTAAAGTGGGCATTTGCAATGCGGATGGACAATTGCTTCATACGTATGAAGGGCCGACGGAGGCGAGTAAAGGAACGGACACTATCCTTCAAAATATTGCAAAATACGTGCGGCAAATCGTAGCCGAATCAGACTATGATTGGGAGCGGGTTGACGGGGTAGGCGTCGGTATTGCAGGCTTCCTGGACATTCCAAACGGAATTGTGAAATTTGCGCCAAACTTGAAAATTGAAAATGTCAATTTGAAGGCTTACTTGGAGCAAGAGCTGGACAAAACGGTTAAAGTTAATAATGATGCAAATGTTGCCGCATTAGGCGAAGCTTGGGGCGGAGCGGGTAAAGGCATTGGGCACTGCGTATGCTACACGCTCGGAACAGGCGTAGGCGGCGGTATTATTATAGAAGGTAAAATCGTTGAGGGTTACATGGGCATGGCAGGCGAGCTTGGCCATATGGCAATCGTGCCTGATCTAGAAGCGATTCAATGCGGCTGCGGGAAGATGGGCTGCTTGGAAACCGTTTCCTCGGCAACGGGCATTATCCGCATGGCGAAGGATGCTGTGGAACGCGGCGACCGTACATCGCTCTCGCAGGTAGAGGATATTATGGCGAAGGACGTTCTTGATGCAGCGAAAGCTGGAGATGAAGTAGCGACACGTATCGTTAATCGCGCAGCTTATTATTTGGGTAAATCGATGGCGATGATCGCGATCGTGCTTAACCCGCAATATTTCATTATTGGCGGCGGCGTATCGAAAGCAGGAGATTTCCTGTTCGATCAAATTCGCGAAGTATTTGAAAAGCACACGCAGGATCAAGCTAAAGAGAACGTAAAAATCGTTGCCGCAACGCTTGGCAACAATGCTGGTGTTGTTGGCGCGGCAGGTCTTATTCTAAGAGGTTAGTTGTATCTTTAAGAAGTGACTTTGCATTCGCAAACCTTAGGCATATCCTTACGAAGTGACTTTGCGTTCGCAAAGTCTAAGCATATCCTTACGAAGTAGGTTTGCATTCGCAAACCTTTTGGGAGGTTTATTCATGGAAACGACAGCAGCAGTAGCAAAGCTTGTCATTATAACCGGGATGTCTGGCGCGGGCAAGACCATTGCTGTCCAAAGCCTGGAGGATCTCGGTTTCTTCTGCGTAGATAATTTGCCACCTGTTCTTATACCTAAATTCGCAGAGCTGATAGAGCAGTCGAACGGTAAAATCGGAAACGTAGCGCTCGTAATTGACTTGCGCGGACGAGAATTTTTTACGGCGCTGTCCGAATCGCTAGCTTACATCAAAGAGCATTATACGCTTAGCTGCGAAATATTATTTTTGGATGCAACCGATGCAGTGCTTGTTCAGCGCTACAAAGAGAGCCGTCGCCGCCATCCGCTGGCTCCTGACGGCATGCCGCTTGAAGGCATTCGCAATGAACGCCGCCTGCTTGAGGATTTGAAGGGCTGGGCATCACAGGTTATCGATACGAGTATTTTGAAGCCAGCTCACTTGAAGGAACGGATTATTTCTCACTTCACGAATTTGGAGCAAAACAGCCTGTCGATAAACGTAACCTCCTTCGGCTTCAAATACGGCATTCCGATTGATGCTGACCTCATCTACGACGTCCGCTTTTTGCCTAATCCGCATTATGTCGAGCATCTGCGCCCGAATACCGGCCAAAACCCCGATGTTTACGATTACGTCATGAAATGGCCCGAAACTCAGCAGTTTCTTACAAAACTGCTAGACATGCTGCAGTTCCTTATTCCGCTGTATCGCAAAGAAGGGAAAAGTCAGGTTGTTATCGGCATTGGCTGTACGGGTGGCAAGCATCGTTCCGTTGCTATTGCTGAATATCTGGGACGCATGCTCGGCAGCAGTGATACGGAACGTGTGCGTGTCAGCCATCGCGATGCCGAACGTGACAAGCATTGACGGGGTGAGAGGATGCAGAGTAGACACAAAATTTTGAGACGTCCGAAGATCGTCGTTATTGGCGGCGGTACCGGACTCTCTGTCATGCTGCGAGGGCTGAAGGAAAAGCCGCTCGATATTACGGCTATCGTGACGGTTGCCGACGATGGAGGCAGCTCAGGCATTTTGCGCAATGAGCTGCAGATTCCTCCTCCTGGCGATATTCGAAACGTGCTTATGGCACTGGCTGATGCAGAACCATTGCTCACCGAGGTGCTGCAGTATCGTTTCAAAACGGTGCCAGGGCTTGCGGGACATAGTCTCGGCAACCTCATGCTTGCAGCGATGACTGATATTTCCGGTGACTTCGTCACCGGCATTCGCGAGCTAAGCCGTGTCCTCGCCGTTCGAGGGAGAGTGCTTCCCGCAGCGGGGCGAGCGATTGTGCTTAAAGCGGAAATGGCCGATGGTTCCTTTGTTACCGGGGAATCGATGATACCGAAGGCGGGCAAGGTAATCAAGCGAGTATTTCTGGAGCCTGCCGACGTGGAGCCGCTGCAAGAAGCAGTGGAGGCCATCGAGCAGGCAGACGCTATTTTGATCGGGCCTGGCAGCCTGTATACGAGTATCATTCCCAATTTGCTCGTTCCTAAGCTTGCGAATGCGATTGTGGAATCAGAGGCCGTTAAGTTATTTGTCTGCAATGTGATGACCCAGCCCGGTGAGACTGACAATTACTCGGTTGGCGATCATTTGGATGCGATCCATGCTCATATCGGCCATCATTTATTTGATTATGTCATTGTGAATGACGGCGAAATTCCGCCGCAAATCGAAAGCAAGTATGCTGAGAAGGGCGCGAAAGCCGTTCATTTGGATCTGGATGCGGTTACGCAAAAGGGTTATGAGGTCATTGCGGATCGACTTGTTTTATTTCGTACTTTTTTAAGGCATGATGCTGAACGTTTAAGCCATCATATATATAAGCTGGTAGAGAATTGGATGTTACGAAAGAGGTGATACACAATGTCGTTTGCGGCACAAACAAAGAAAGAGCTGACATTAATTGAAGCGGACAGCTGTTGTGAGAGAGCGGAGCTATCTGCACTCATACGGATGAATGGTTCGGTTAGCGTATCTAGCCGCAAAGTCGTATTGGACATCTCAACGGAAAATGCCGCTATCGCCAGAAGAATTTATTCCCTGCTCAAAAAGCATTATGAGCTGCATGTTGAGCTGCTAGTCCGCAAGAAGATGAGGCTCAAAAAAAATAATGTCTATATTGTCCGTATACCAGCAGGCGTACAGGAAATATTGAGCGAGCTCAAAATTGTATCCGAAGGCTTTATGTTCAATCTTGGCATCGACAAGGAAATCATTCGCAAGCCATGCTGCAAGCGTTCTTATTTGCGCGGCGCGTTCCTTGCGGGCGGTTCCGTTAACAATCCGGAAGGCTCATCTTATCATCTGGAGATTGCGTCGATGTATCAGGAGCACTGCGAGGCGCTCGTTGACCTCGCGAACAAATTTGATCTAAACGCTAGATGCATTGAACGTAAAAAGGGTTTTATCTTCTACATCAAAGAGGGCGAAAAAATAATCGAGCTCCTCAATATTATTGGCGCGCATCAAGCTTTATTCAAGTTTGAGGATGTCCGAATCATGCGCGATATGCGAAACTCGGTAAACCGAATCGTCAATTGCGAGACCGCCAATCTGAACAAAACGATTGGAGCAGCTGTTCGTCAGATTGAGAACATTAAGCTGCTGCAGCGTGAGGTCGGCTTGGATAGCCTGCCTGATAAATTGAAAGAGGTAGCCGAAATTAGGCTGCAGCATCCGGATATGAATCTGACAGAGGTTGGCGAAATGCTTGGAGGAAAGGTCAGCAAGTCAGGCGTGAACCACCGTTTACGCAAAATTGACGAACTTGCGGAAAAAATCCGTGGGGTCTGAGCTTTTATCCTAGTGCATCAGCTGGTATAATGATATAATAATTTAAAATGACTTAATTTAAAAAAGATAAGAAAGCCAAACTATACTTATCTTTGACCGGAAACGAGCTTTTACAGCCAGAAGACGGCAAATCGAGCCGTTAACGCTTTTGCCGCATGCTAATGATTGAGTAAAATATAGGGGGTATGGTTTCCATGACAAGGCTTCCGGTTGTTGTTCGTCTTAAGACGGGACTACATGCAAGACCTGCAGCATTATTCGTACAAGAAGCGAACAAATTTTCCTCCGAAGTATTTGTAGAGAAAGACGACAAAAAAGTGAATGCGAAATCCATAATGGGAATTATGAGCTTAGCAATCAGTTCAGGCACTGAGGTATCCATTAGTGCAGAAGGTTCGGATGCAGAACAGGCTGTAAACGCTTTAGTCGCTTTGGTAAGCAAAGAAGAGTTGGAAAACCAATAAGAAAAAGGGAGAAGTCACGCAGGTTCGTTTCTTATGAGCTTGCGGCGACAGCTCTTTTTTTTGTATAAAAGGGTAAAGATTGTGATACAAAAGCAAAAAGAGCAGGTACGGAGTTTCCTCCGACCTGCTCTTTTGTTTATTCGCGTTGCTAATTTACAATTAGGCCAGCTTCTCGATTACTTTGTCGACCAAGCCGTACTCTTTGGCTTCAGCCGCGCTCATGAAGTAGTCGCGATCCGTATCCTTCTCGATACGCTCAAGCGACTGTCCGCTGCGCTCTGCCAAGATGCCGTTCAGCTTGTCGCGCATGCCGATGATGCGTTTCGCGCGAATGGCGATATCGCTAGCTTGACCCTCTGCGCCGCCAAGCGGCTGGTGAATCATCACTTCGCTATTCGGAAGCGCATAACGTTTGCCGATCGCGCCTGCTGTAAGCAGGAAGGCGCCCATGGAAGCGGCCATGCCGACACAAATAGTGGACACGTCCGGTTTAATGTACTGCATCGTATCGTAGATAGCCATGCCTGCCGTAATCGAGCCGCCCGGGCTGTTAATATAAAGAGAAATGTCCTTTTCAGGGTCGTCAGCTGCCAGGAATAGCAATTGAGCGATGATGGAGTTGGCCACCACGTCATTTACACCTGAACCTAGAAAAATAATACGGTCCTTCAATAGGCGAGAGTAAATATCATACGCACGCTCACCTCGATTGTTTTGCTCAATAACCATAGGAACGAAATTCATATCCAACGTAAGCCCCCTCCTCAAAAACAATGAATGGTTAAATCGTATTCTCATAATAACGGATGAAATGTCAAAAGTCAAAGATAGTCAAACAACTCTGTCCATCCAATAAAAAAACCGTTCCAGTGTATAGGAACGGTTAGTCTGTATCATTATAGGAGTTGCAAGCCTGAATGGCTGATTAGTTGTAATGGCGCGCCCGCAAGGAATCGAACCTAGATCTCAGCCTTCGGAGGGCTGCGTCATATCCATTGGACCACGGGCGCATATGCGTAAAATAGTCGCAAAAATGATTATATGATATTACAGATATTAAAGCAAGGGGCGTTCAAAAATTAAATTTGTGAAAAATGTGTCGGTAACCGTTTTCAAAAGGAAAACCGCTATTGCTTCCATCGTATATTTCCGATAAACTAAAGGTGGGACTTGAAATGATACCGCGGGACATTATAAGTCCAACGTGTTTGAACCGAATACGCTAGAGGCCGATGGAGTGAAGGATGAGAGATGCGTCAGATCGTTGAACTGCAGCAGCAGCTTGTGCCTGATCTGCTCGACGTCATGAAGAAACGGTATTCGATCCTGCATCAGGTGATGCTGTCGGATTTAATCGGACGTCGAACGTTGGCGTCGACATTATCAATGACGGAGCGCATGCTTCGTGCGGAGACCGATTTTCTGAAATCGCAGGGACTGCTCGAGATTCATTCGGGGGGCATGCGGATTAGCGATTCAGGAAAGCTTTTATTAGAACAGCTTGAGCCTTTCTACAAGACGATGTTCGGATTATCCGAGCTCGAGGAAACGATACGACATCATTACGGATTGACGCAGGTCGTCATTGTAGCCGGCGATTCCGAGACGTCCGCTCAGACGAAGCGAGAGCTTGGTCGTGCAGGAAGCCAGGTGCTTAACAAGGTTATGCAGCCACATGACGTTGTGGCGGTAACAGGCGGAACGACGATCGCGCAAGTAGCGAATCAATTGGTAAGCTCCTCGCAGCTAAAAACGAACTGGTTTGTACCGGCTAGAGGCGGCCTTGGAGAGAGCTTGGACTATCAGGCCAATACGATTGCTTCTATGATGGCAAAGCGTACAGGAGCGCAATACAGGCTTCTACACGTTCCTGATCATTTGGGCGAGGAAGCGTTCGCGTCCATCATGCAGGAGCCTAATATTAAGGAAATCGTCGATGTCATCCGCAGTGCTCGCATCGTTGTACATGGAATCGGAGATGCTATGGTCATGGCAAGGCGCAGGCGGCTTGACCGCGAGATCATCGATGCTATGGAGGCTGAAGATGTACTTGCAGAGTCGTTCGGGTTTTATTTTGACCGCAAAGGCGCTGTCGTGCACAAAATGCAGACAGTGGGGTTACGGCTCGAGGATATTGTGAACACTGAAGTTGTTATTGGCGTAGCCGGCGGCAAGAGCAAAGGCGAGGCAATAGCGGCGATTATGCGCTTTGGACACAACGATGTACTCGTTACAGATGAAGCGGCAGCATTGGAAATAATAGCTTTAATCGAGCAAGAGAAGGATTAAGCAGCAAGCAAGCCAGTGGAATCATGATGATTTGCAAGGTGCTATGCTCGCAAACCAGCAAAACATCTTGAAATATATTTTATTAATCTTTTAAAAACGCTTAGGAGGAAACAAAAATGGTTAAAGTTGGTATTAATGGTTTTGGTCGCATCGGCCGTAACGTATTCCGCGCAGCACTGAACAATCCTGATGTTCAAATCGTAGCAGTAAACGATCTTACGGATACTGCAACACTGGCACATCTTCTGAAATATGACACAACACACGGTCAACTTGACGGTACTGTTGAAGCAAAAGAAGGCGCGCTTATCGTTAACGGACGCGAAATCAAAGTTTTCGCAGAGCGTAACCCTGCAGACCTTCCTTGGGGATCCGTTGGCGTTGAAATCGTAGTTGAATCAACTGGTATTTTCACAGCTAAAGAAAAAGCTGAGCTTCACTTGCAAGGCGGCGCTAAAAAAGTTATCATTTCCGCTCCAGCAACGAACGAAGATATTACAGTAGTTATCGGCGTTAACGAAGATAAATACGACCCTGCGGCACACACCATTGTTTCCAACGCTTCATGTACAACTAACTGTCTTGCTCCTTTCGCAAAAGTATTGAACGACAAATTCGGAATCGTTAAAGGTATGATGACAACTATTCACTCATACACAAATGACCAATCCGTTCTTGACGTTCCTCATAAAGACCTGCGCCGCGCTCGTGCTGCTGCAGAAAACATCATTCCTTCTTCAACTGGCGCAGCGAAAGCTGTTTCACTCGTTCTTCCAGAGCTTAAAGGTAAATTGAACGGTATGGCTATGCGTGTTCCTACGCCTAACGTTTCCGTAACTGACCTTGTTGCTGAGCTTAAAGTTAACGTAACGGTTGAAGAAGTTAACGCTGCATTCAAAGAAGCTTCAGAAGGCGCTCTTAAAGGCATCATGAACTACAACGAATTGCCGCTTGTATCAAGCGACTACAACACTGATCCTGCTTCTTCCACAATCGATGGTCTTTCGACTATGGTTGTTGAAGGCAACATGGTTAAAGTTATTTCTTGGTACGACAACGAGTGGGGCTACTCGAACCGCGTAGTTGATCTTGCTGCTTACATTGCTAGCAAAGGTCTGTAAGCAAAGAAGGCGGACGGACCGTTGCTTTCGCGCATGCGGAGCACAAGGTCTTTGATTTGCGGCTTCTAGGAGTCGTGAATCATGGGGGCGTTTCTTCTTTGAAGGAACGCCCTTCTTTTTTTTGTGGTCCTATATCTATACCTTTCCATAACACAGATTCGGGAGGTTTCATTGATGAATAAGAAAAGTGTACGTGATGTAGCAGAGCTAGCTGGTAAACGGGTATTTGTTCGCGTTGATTTCAACGTGCCGCTTGAGGATGGTAAAATTACGGATGACAAACGGATTCGCGAGACGCTTCCTACGATTAACTTCCTTATTGAAAAAGGCGCTAAAGTCATTCTTGCAAGCCACCTTGGCCGTCCGAATGGTCAAGTAGTAGAAGAGCTTCGTCACACAGCTTCCGCAGTACGCTTGTCCGAGCTGCTTGGCAAGCAAGTAACGAAAGCAAACGAAGCAATCGGCGAAGCGGTAGAAGCACAAGTTGCAGCACTTAACAACGGAGATGTGCTTTTGCTTGAAAACGTGCGTTTCTACGAGGGCGAAGAGAAGAACGATCCGGAACTGGCAAAAGCATTCGCTAAGCTTGCTGATTTGTTCGTAAACGACGCATTTGGCGCTGCTCACCGCGCTCACGCTTCGACTGAAGGCATTGCGCACATTCTTCCGGCTGTATCTGGCCTGCTTATGGAAAGAGAGCTTGAGGTACTAGGCAAAGCGCTTAATAACCCTGAGCGTCCTTTCACGGCAATCGTTGGCGGTTCCAAAGTAAAAGACAAAATCGCGGTTATCGATAAAATGCTTGAAATTGCGGACAACGTAATCATCGGCGGCGGCTTGTCTTATACGTTCTTCAAAGCACAAGGACATGAAATCGGCAAATCGCTCGTTGACAACAGCAAGCTTGATTTGGCGCTTGAGTTCATGGAAAAAGCGAAGAAGCTCGGCAAAAACTTCTTGATCCCGGTTGATATCGTAGTTACGGACGATTTCAGCGCTAATGCGAACACGCAAATCGTTGACGTTGACAGCATCCCGGCTGAATGGGAAGGCATCGACATCGGACCGAAAACACGTGAGCTTTATGCGGATGTCATCAAAAACTCCAAATTGGTTGTATGGAACGGACCAATGGGCGTATTCGAAATCGAGCCATTCTCACACGGTACACAAGCGGTTGCCCGCGCATGCGCGGAAACAGCTGGCTACACCGTAATCGGCGGCGGCGATTCCGCTGCAGCAGCTGAGAAGTTTGGCCTTGCAGACAAAATGGATTTCATCTCGACAGGCGGCGGCGCTTCCCTAGAGTTTATGGAAGGCAAAGTGCTTCCAGGCGTTGTAGCTCTTAACGATAAATAATAGCTTTATCCCTATACAAAGAATGAGGAGGATTACGCATGAGCACTAGAACACCAATTATTGCTGGTAACTGGAAAATGTTCAAAACGGTATCCGAGGCTGTTACATTTTTCTCCGAAATTAAAGGCAAGGCTGAGGTTGACGGCGTAGAGAGCGTTATTTGCGCGCCATACACGACGCTTCCGGCGCTTGTTGAAGCAGCAAAAGGAACTTCGATCGCGATTGGAGCTCAAAACGTTCACTTCGAAGACAACGGCGCATTCACAGGAGAAATCAGCGGCGTTATGCTGAAGGATCTTGGCGTAAAATACGTCATTATCGGCCATTCCGAGCGTCGCGCTTATTTTGCGGAGTCGGATGAGATCGTGAACAAGAAAGTCCACGCTTCCTTCAAAAACGGCCTTCTGCCAATCGTCTGCGTAGGCGAGAAGCTTGAAGAGCGTGAAGCAGGACAAACGAAGGACGTATGCAAAGTGCAAACGGAAGCGGCTTTCCAAGGCGTATCTGCAGCACAAGCGGCTGATGTTGTTATCGCATATGAGCCAATCTGGGCAATCGGTACAGGCAAATCGTCAACTTCCGAGGATGCACAGGATGTTATCGGTTATATCCGCGGCGTGGTTGCAGATCTATATGATCAAGCTACTGCTGATGCTGTGCGCATTCAATACGGCGGCAGTGTTAAGCCAAACAATGTGGCTGAGTACTTGGGCCAAAAAGATATCGACGGCGCGCTTGTCGGCGGCGCTAGCCTAGAGCCAGCTTCGTATATCGCACTGGCCCGGGGGGCCAAGTAAGATGGCTGCTCCGAAACCTGTAGCGCTTATTATTCTTGATGGCTTCGGTTTACGCGATGATGTGACAGGCAATGCGGTCGCACAAGCAAACAAACCAAACTATGACCGTTACTGGTCAACATATCCGCATACGACACTGACGGCATCTGGCGAGGCTGTTGGCCTGCCGGAAGGTCAAATGGGCAACTCTGAGGTTGGCCACCTAAACATCGGCGCAGGACGCATCGTGTATCAGGATTTGACTCGTATCAGCAAGTCGATTCGTGATGGCGAATTTTACGAAAATGAAACAATTCTCGGCGCCGTTCGCCATGTGAAAACAAATAGCAAGAAGCTTCACCTGTACGGCCTGCTGTCAGACGGCGGCGTGCACAGCCACATCGAGCATTTGTTCGCTTTGCTTGACCTAGCGAAGAAGGAAGAGCTCAAGGAAGTGTACATTCATGCTTTCCTAGACGGCCGCGACGTGTCTCCGGACAGTGCGAAAGGTTACCTAGAGCGTCTACAGGCGAAAATTGAAGAGGTTGGCGTAGGCCGCATTGCAACGGTACAAGGACGTTACTATGCGATGGACCGCGACAAGCGCTGGGAGCGTACAGAGAAGTCCTACCGCGCTATGGTATACGGCGAAGGCCCTCAATATTTCGATCCGATTCAAGCAGTAGTTGAATCCTACGAGAAATCGGTTTATGATGAATTCGTTATGCCAACGGTTATTGTTGACGGAGCAAACAAGCCAGTAGGTCTTGTTGAATCCGAGGATGCCGTTATTTTCTTCAACTTCCGTCCTGACCGTGCGATTCAATTGTCGCAAGTGTTCACGAATGAGGATTTCCGCGGTTTTGACCGTGGCGAGAACCATCCGGTTAATCTGTATTTCGTCTGCTTGACGCTATTCAGTGAAACCGTTGGCGGATTCGTGGCGTATTCACCAAAGAACCTTGATAATACGCTTGGCGAAGTGCTCGTGCAAAACAATAAGACACAGCTGCGTACAGCAGAAACCGAGAAGTATCCGCATGTAACGTTTTTCTTTAGCGGCGGACGCGATCATGAGCTTCCTGGCGAAACTCGCGTGCTTATCAATTCCCCTAAGGTCGCAACTTATGATCTGAAGCCGGAAATGAGCGCGTATGAGCTTGCCGAGTCGACCGTTCGCGAGATTGAATCAGACAAGCATGATGCAATCATTCTAAACTTCGCTAACCCGGATATGGTTGGGCACTCCGGTATGCTGGAGCCAACGATCAAAGCGGTTGAAGCGACGGATGAGTGCCTTGGCAAAGTCGTTGAAGCAGTGCTCGCCAAAGGCGGCGTTTGCATCATCACAGCTGACCATGGCAATGCTGACATGGTATTCGATGAGAATGGCCGTCCGTTTACGGCACATACGACGAATCCGGTTCCGCTTATCGTAACGAAAGCAGGAGAAACGCTTCGCGAAGGCGGCATCCTTGCTGATATCGCGCCGACGCTTCTTGATTTGCTTGAGCTGGCTAAACCGGAAGAAATGACTGGCGTTACTCTTATTAACAAATAAAAACTTTTAAAGGAGTGTTTTCTCTCATGTCAATTATCGTTGATGTATACGCACGCGAAGTGCTTGATTCCCGCGGGAATCCAACTGTTGAAGTAGAAGTTTCTCTTGAGTCGGGCGGCAAAGGCCGTGCAATCGTTCCATCCGGCGCTTCCACTGGCGCTTACGAGGCTGTTGAGCTTCGTGACGGCGACAAATCCCGTTACCTTGGTAAAGGCGTTTTGAAAGCAGTTGAAAATGTTAACACCGAAATCGCTCCTGAGATCATCGGCCTAGATGCTCTTGATCAAGTAGCAATCGACCGCAAAATGATCGAGCTTGACGGTACACCTAACAAAGCTAAGCTTGGCGCTAACGCGATTCTAGCTGTATCGATGGCAGTAGCTCGCGCAGCTGCTGACGCGCTTGATGTACCTCTTTATACTTACCTAGGCGGATTCAACGCTAAGACGCTTCCAGTTCCAATGATGAACATCATCAACGGCGGCGAGCACGCTGACAACAACATCGACGTTCAAGAATTTATGGTTCTTCCTGTCGGTGCTGAAAGCTTCAAAGAAGCGCTTCGTATCGGCGCTGAAATCTTCCACAACCTAAAAGCTGTATTGCATGACAAAAACCTTAACACAGCTGTAGGCGACGAAGGCGGCTTTGCTCCTAACCTTGGTTCCAACGAAGAAGCAATCACAACAATCATCTCCGCTATCGAGCGCGCAGGCTACAAGCCAGGCGTTGACGTATTCCTCGGTATGGACGTTGCTTCAACTGAATTTTTCAAAGACGGCAAATACGTGCTTGCAGGCGAAGGCAAATCGTTCACACCTGCTGAGTTCGTTGACCTTCTTGCTTCATGGGCTGACAAATACCCAATCCTTACAATCGAAGACGGCTGTTCCGAAGACGATTGGGATGGTTGGAAATTGCTTACTGAGAAGCTTGGCGGCAAAGTACAACTCGTTGGTGACGATCTGTTCGTAACGAACACAGAGCGTCTATCCGATGGTATCGACAAAGGTGTAGGCAACTCGATCCTGGTTAAAGTTAACCAAATCGGTACGCTTACTGAAACGTTTGACGCAATCGAAATGGCTAAGCGCGCTGGTTACACAGCAGTTATCTCTCACCGTTCAGGCGAGAGCGAAGACAGCACAATTGCTGACATCGCAGTAGCTACAAACGCTGGTCAAATCAAAACAGGCGCACCGTCCCGTACGGACCGCGTTGCGAAATACAACCAATTGCTTCGCATTGAAGACCAACTTGGTTCAACTGCTCAATACGCAGGCAAAAAAGCGTTCTACAACTTGAAAAACTTCAAATAAGGCGCTTTTAGCGGCTTATCGAGAAGGGTGTGTCCCATTAGGGCACACCCTTCTTTTTTTTACAGGGATAGATCGCTGCCGCTCGTCGGACATTAACAGAAAGCAAAGCATTAAAAGCGATTAGGCGGTGTCTTGCGTGGCGAAACCGGTAATAGGCATTTCGATGTACTCGCTTAGAGATCAGACGGAGATTGATTTTTTGGGGACGCTTGAAAAAGTGGCAGAGCTTGGTTATAAGGCTGTGGAGTTTGTAGGCTATTTTAAAACGCCGGCTATTGAGGTGAAGAGTAAGATGGGCGAGCTCGGTCTTATCGCATGCTCTGCCCATGTGCCTCTTAACTATAGCGATTCAAAGCATATGGAATCCGATTTTGCGGGTCAGATCGAATTTGCGAAGGAAATTGGCATCCCTTATGTCGTTACACCGTGGGCACCACTTCCAGAGAAGCCGTCGATGGATGATGTGCTGCATCTGGTCGATGTTTTTACGAAGTGCGGCGAGCAAGTAAAGGCCTCGGGCATGCAGTATGTTTACCATACGCATGATTTTGAGTTTAAGCTGGTTGATAAAATGCCTATAATCGATCATATACTGGCACGGGTATCGCCTGATCTTATGAAGGTGCAATTCAATTTGGGCTGGATGCATATGGCTGGCTATAAGCCAGCTGATTATTTAAAAAAATATAAAGGCCGCGTCCCCTTGGTGCATATGAAGGACTTTTTCAAAGGCCGCAAGGATGCGGAAATTGGCAAGGGCGAGGTTGGTTTTGATCGGCTTATGGAAGAATTCGAGCCAGCGGGAGTAGCATTCCTGATTGTGGAGCAAGAGCAGTTCAATGTGAGCTCGCTGAAGAGCGCAGCAAATAACTATCAATATTTAAAGTCATTCGGGTTTGCATAATTATTGGTATGTACAGGTCGTCCTATTGTAATTAGTGCCCAGCTATGGTACACTCAGACTACGTGTTTTTACGGAGCTCCTATGCTGGAGGTGGAATAAATGGAAATCTTATTGAAGATCGTGCTCGTTATATTTTCTGTCGGCCTGATTGCTGTTGTTTTGTTGCAAAAAGGTAAGAGTGCAGGCTTGTCCGGAGCAATTACGGGCGGCGCTGAGCACCTGTTCGGCAAACAGAAAGCGCGCGGTTTGGATTTGTTCTTGCAGCGTTTAACAGTTGTTTTAGCAATCGGCTTCTTCATATTGGCGCTTGTTGTCTCTTACTTCGTAAAACAATAATCGATACACACACGCAGAAAGCGAGGATAATCCTCGCTTTTTTTGTATTTTCATCATAATCGCGGATGCGCGACTGACATTTCGTGTATACTACATGGTATATGATAATCTATCAACCTGTTGCAAAAGACAATCGTGTACGATCACAGGTTTATGAGGAGAAAAAACAATAATGGCCAACTACGAGCAGCAACTGCTTGATTTTATGAGAGAAACGGCTTATAAGCCGATGACATACCAAGAGCTGGAAAAGCATTTTGGTATTGAAGGTGCAGCGGAGTTTAAGGAGTTCCTTAAACTGTTGAATAAGCTGGAGGATGAGGGCAAGATCATTCGTACGCCTAATGATCATTACGGTGTGCCGGAACGAATGAACCTGCTTCGCGGCAAGCTGCAATCACATGCGAAGGGCTTCGGCTTTTTAATTCCGGATGAGAAGGAGCATGGCGACGTTTATCTGCATGCCAATGATCTGAAGAGCGCGATGAATGGCGATATTATTCTCGTTCGCGTCACTACCAGAAGCGAGCATGGCGGACGCATGGAGGGCGAGGTCGTCCGAATTGTGGAGCGCGCCGTTACGCAAATCGTCGGAACGTTCGAGGACCATGATGTATATGCCTTTGTCGTGCCGGATGACAAACGGATTAACCGTGATATTTTTATTCCAAAGGGTGGCTACCAAGGTGCGGTATCCGGCCAGAAGGTAGTCGTTAAAATTGTTTCGTATCCAGAGGGCCGTAATGCGGCTGAAGGGGAAATTGTCGAAATTTTGGGACATAAGAATGACCCTGGTGTCGATATCCTGTCGATTATTCGCAAGCATCAGCTGCCAGAGGGCTTTCCGGATGAAGTAATGGCTGAAGCTGAAGCAGCGCCGGATTCGATTACGGATGAAGAGATTGTGCAGCAGGGCAGACGTGACCTTCGGGGCGAGGTTATCGTAACGATTGACGGCGAGGATGCCAAGGATCTGGATGATGCGGTTCATGTGAAGCGTCTGGAGAACGGCAATTATTTGCTCGGCGTACATATCGCGGACGTCGGCTACTACGTTAAGGAAAATTCCGAGCTCGACCAAGAAGCATACAGAAGAGGCTGCAGCGTTTATTTGGTTGACCGTGTAATACCGATGCTGCCGCATCGTTTGTCGAATGGCATCTGCTCGCTCAATCCGCAGGTCGATCGCCTAACGCTCTCTTGCGAGATGGAATTTGATGCGGATACGCTAAGACGTGTACGACATGATGTGTTTACGAGCGTGATTCGTACGAAAGAGCGAATGACCTATACGAATGTGAAGAAAATTTTGACGGCAACGGAAGAGGAGCCGCAAACCGAGCTTAAAGAGCGTTATGCAGATCTGCTCGGCATGTTTGGGCTCATGGAAGATCTCGCGATGCGTTTGCGAGGCAAGCGCATGAAGCGCGGCGCGATTGACTTCGACTTTCAGGAATCGAAGGTTATCGTTGACGAGAACGGCAAGGCAATTGATATCATAAAACGCGAGCGCTCGGTGGCGGAGCAAATTATCGAGGAATTTATGCTTGTGGCGAATGAGACGGTTGCCGAGCATTTTCACTGGCTGCGCGTACCTTTTCTTTACCGTATCCATGAAGACCCGAATCAGGAGAAGCTGCTTAATTTCGTACAGTTTGCGGCTAACTTCGGCTATACGGTAAAGGGCAAGGGCAATTCGGTTCATCCGAAGGCGCTACAGACGCTGCTTGAGGAAATACGCGGCACGAAGGAAGCGACCGTTATTTCAACCGTTATGCTTCGTTCGATGAAGCAGGCTAAATACGATGCGGAGAGTTTAGGGCATTTCGGCCTAGCGGCTGAGTTCTATTCGCACTTTACGTCGCCGATCCGTCGTTATCCCGATTTAGTTATCCACCGCGTGATCCGCGAGGTGCTGGATGGCGGAGGAATGCTTAAGGAAGCTCGTCATGAGGCGTTAACAGCGCGTATGCCGGAAATCGCCACGCATTCATCGGAGCGTGAGCGGGTGGCGGTTGATGCGGAGCGCGATACGGAGCAGCTGAAAAAATGCGAATTCATGCTCGATAAGGTTGGCGAGGAATTCGAAGGCATCATTAGCAGCGTAACGAGCTTCGGCATGTTCATCGAGCTGGAGAACTCGGTTGAAGGCTTGATTCGCTTAAGCGACATGTCGGATGATTACTATAACTTCCACGAGCAGCATATGATCTTGGTCGGCGAGCGTACCTCTAAAGTGTATCGGATTGGCGATGAAGTGAAAATCCGCGTGACTCGTGTCAGCATGACGGAGCATACGATTGACTTTGAGCTTGTGGATATGAAGCCGCGCAGCGGCTTTAAAGGCGTACCCGGAGCTGGCTTTGGCAGCAATGATCGCGGAGGCAAGAGACGCGGGGGCCCAAGCGATCGTGGTGATTCTCGTGGCGGCGAACGCGGAAAAGGCGGAGCAGCCACAGGAGGACGCGGCGGAAAAGGAGAGCGTACTGCAGGTGCGGGAGGCAAGGACCGTGGTGGGAATAGCCAAGGAGCAGCAAGCGGAGGCAGTCGCGGCGGAAAGGGCCGGGGCGGCAAAAGCGGAGGCGGCCGAGGTGGATTTGGCGGCGGCGTAGACCGCAGCGTGGTCGGCATTGTCGAGCAGGCGAACCCTTGGCGGCTCGATGCTCCTGACAGCGGGCGCGGCGGAAGCAAGCGGCGCGGCCGGGGCGGCGCAGGCGGAGCCGGCGCTGACGTGAACGACGGCGGGGCTTCGCCGGCGGAGCGTGGGCCGGGGCAAGAGGCGAATATGTCGCCGGGCCAAGGCAGTGAGCAGCCGCGCGGAAGCGGACGCGGTGCGCGCACGGATATGTGGGGCTTGCCCATCCGCGGAGGCGGCGGGCAAGGCGGCAATGGACGTGGAGCCGAGAAGCGGCGGAGCGAGGATGGTGGCGCGAGGCGGAAGAATGCGGCGCCGAGCGGTGTGTTTAGCGGCGGCGACCGGAAGGCGGAATCGCCAAGCGTAGAAGCCAGTGAAAGCGGCGGTCAAGGCAAGAGCAAGCGGAAAAAGAAAAGCGGAGGCGGGAACGCTACAGCGGCTTTTGTACGCAAAAAACGTAAATAAATAGGGGTCGGCGACTTCCGTTCTATGGAATAATTGGAAGTCGCCGAGTTCTGGATGATAAGGGAAAAGATATTTAAGCTCGTCACTTGCTTTTTAATTCTGGGTATAGTACACTCAAATCAATCGATAATATGAACCTGAATTCACATATTGAAAAGGGTGTCATTATAGTCATGAAACCCTTTCCAATGTGTGAATTTTTTGTTTAAAGACAAACCAGGCGCATATTAATATTATTTTTTTGGAGGTTTTTACACATGCAACAAGGTACAGTTAAATGGTTTAACGCAGAAAAAGGTTTCGGCTTTATCGAAGTTGAAGGCGGCAACGATGTATTCGTACACTTCTCCGCAATCACTGGCGAAGGCTTCAAAACTCTTGAAGAAGGACAACGCGTAGAATTTAACGTTGTTCAAGGCAACCGTGGACCACAAGCAGAAAACGTTGTAAAGCTGTAGTAGCTTAAGAACGTTGATAAAACCGCCTTTGACCTTCTGGGTTGAGGGCGGTTTTTTTTGTTTCTTAATTAGTTTGTGCCATTATTTAGTTATAGCATGTCCTTTAAGTTGCTTGAGTAATCGCTAATCGCTCATTTGATTAGCGGTCTGAGCTATTATACAGGGGAAGGATCATTCCGTTCCTGTCTGGTACATCTAGTGAGGCACGCAGCAGCTACAGCCTTGATTTCCGCTTCAGAAGTTGTTACAATGAACACCAGTATATGTGAACAAATATTTTAGCTTAATAAATTCGAGGTGACTAGCATGGGTAAGAAAAGTGACGGCAAGCAGCTCGCCCAGAACAAGAAGGCTTCCCATGACTATTTCATTGAGGAAACGTTCGAAGCAGGCATGGTGCTGCTGGGTACTGAAATTAAATCGCTGCGCAATGGTCGAGCAAACATAAGCGATGCGTTTGCGACGATTCGTAACGGAGAAATGTTCATACACAACATGCATATCAGTCCGTTCGAGCAAGGGAATATTCATAATCCTACTGATCCAACACGTGCTCGTAAGCTGTTGATGCACAAAGCTCAAATTCATAAGCTGTTTGGCTTGTCCAAGCAAGAAGGCTATGCAATTGTGCCCTTGAAGATTTATGTGCGCAATGGATATGCGAAGCTGTTGATTGGACTTGGTAAAGGTAAGAAGCAATATGATAAGCGTGATACGGCTGCTAAGCGTGATGCTCAGCGCGATATCCAGCGTGTCCTACGCGAGAAGCAGAAGGTTGCACGTTAAGCTGAAATATTGCCATGGAAGATAGCACCCAATGCTGCCAATAACATTTGTGCACAGAAGCTATCCATTCGTGTTATACTAAAGCAGTAGCAAAGGCAATACAAATAAAGCAAGTGCATTCGTGCTAAACAATCGGACAGCCAACCAGATGTTAAATTTGACGGTTGCTGATCCTTAATCCTAAAGCTTCAATCGAGCTAAACATTAGTGCAGAGCGTCACTCTTAAGGGTGTTGATCAGCAGCTAATTGTTTATGCAAAATTGGGGGCGTTTATGGATTCGACGGGGATTGTACGAGCGCGGGTTGCGGGTAGCAGGGAGTCGTCTGCTTCATCAACGCTAAAGCCTATTAAACGGCAAACAACAAACAAACTACGCTTTCGCAGCCTAAGAAACTGTGTGCGTGCTTCTACCCAGCATCGTCCATGTGACTGGAATAGGGGCTAACAAGTAGTGGAATACGCTGTCTCATCTCCGCCTGCGGTGAGCTGAAGAAGACAATCAGGCTGACCTTGGAAGAAGCCGGTTACGGGGCGTCCTCCTGGGTGACATCAAAACTGTGACTACACCCGTAGAAGCCTGTGTGGCGTGATCTTCGGACAGGGGTTCAAATCCCCTCGCCTCCACCAATACCATGAAAAACCCGACCTCGTGAGGTCGGGTTTTTGATTTCTTATTCATGTTAAGGCACTTCTTTTGTTAAGCTAACGGGGAACGATAGTTCAATAAAAACATGGAAGCAGCCGACCACAATGATCGGCTGCTTCATTACGCTAACGGGCAGGTTAGTTCCAATATGTGTTGGAAACCGTTTCTATCCTATGATACTTTCTTGAAAAAAGGCAAAAATAGCCCCCCCCCCTTTCCCTTATCATCCGAAAAAAGATATGTCTTTATATAAGTTCTGATAGTAAGTGCAAACAATATTTTTTAACGACCGTTCGTTAAATTATTGACCTACATTGGTTTCTGCAAGTATAATGCTTCTTATAGGCTTGGAATGGAGGAGATGTCTTATTAAAAAAAAAGAAATTACATCAACACATCTTATCGAAATGTCTTTTGAGCTGTTTGCCGAGCATGGCTTAGAGAAAGTCAGCTTAGGGATGATTGCAAAAAAAGCAGAGATGACCAAATCGTCCATCTACTATCATTTTGCAACAAAAGAGGAATTGATTAGCGCAACCTTTGATCATATGTTCAAGGAGCATCAATTTTCTACCTATTTTCAAATCCATCTTGCCACGAAAGACAATTATGTAGAATTTCTGTTCCAAGGCGGGTTAAACATGCTGCCTAAGCAAGATTCGAACCATCGTGCCTCTCTTCGTGTATTAAACGAATTTATGACACTTGCAGAGCGCGACGAACAGTACAGACAGAGAATTATGAACATTCAGAGTGATTTTATTAACGGATTCCGCCAACTGGTGTCGTTGGGAGCGGAGTGGGGTATTGTCCCATCAGATCACGTAGAAGATAAAGCAACCTTACTAGCCCTTACAATTGATCAGTTGTCAAGATGCATGATGCTTAAGTTCGAACTAGACTATCCTTCCATATGGAAAGAAGCCGTTAACAGCTTTCTTTATCTTGACAAGCAAACCAATTCATTTTAATTGTAATGGAGGAACTACGATGAAGGCATATATAATTACAGGCACTTCGAGGGGCATTGGAGAAGCCCTAGCGGAGCAATTGCTCATGTCTGAAAATAGCGTATATTGTATTTCTAGAAGTGTAAATGACAAGCTGGAAGAATTAGGTGCCACACGGGGAGCCAAGCTGAGTTATTACACTTACGACTTGAACGAGCTAACCGGCATTGACCATTTAATGAAAAAAATTGTAGGTTCCATTAAACTGGAGGAAGATCTGGAGGCCATCTATTTGATCAACAATGCAGGGATGCTGTCTCCCGTCATGCCTATTGAACAATGTGATACGGAGCTAATTATCCAGAATGTAACGATTAACTTGCTTGCTCCAATGATACTTACTTCACGCTTTATCGAGATGACAAAGGAGCTAGCCGTGGACAAAAGGGTTATGAATGTGTCCTCTGGTTCTGCTAAGTTTTTGCTACCCGCCCAGAGTTGTTACAGCACCGCAAAAGCTGGAATTGATTCGTTCTCTAAAAGCGTTCATCTTGAACAGCAACATGCACTCAATTCCGTTAAAATTGCGTCCGTATATCCCGGAATGATTGATACTCATATGCAAGCCGAAATACGTTCCACAAGTAAGGAAAATTTCCCGTATGTCGACCAATTTATCAAGATGGCGCAGGACGGATTACTTCAGACTCCTGAAAATACAGCTACAAAACTGCTGGAGCTACTATTGAGTGAACATTACGGGCAATCACCGTTGGTTGAACAATTGTAATACCCCACGATTAGTATCATGTACTATGAAAAGGTTTCAAGACAAACTTAATTTTAGCCATCACTAGCTAAAAGCAACAGAGGCTTATCATATGGCACCAAACAAGCCCTCTTTGTAAACCATTATATAAAGTCTCCGTCGTTAAATTTTGCTTTCCATGAGACCAAAAATTGATTCAGCTAACGGGGAACGATAGTTCAAATGACGAAGGGCTGCCACGTGGCAGCCCTTCGCTCAACAAACTGGCATGATAGCTTGACTTGGAGTTAACTCCAAGAAGTAAACTAAATTTAAAGGAAACAATGTAACTGTTAGAAAGCGAGGAATCAATCAAATGGAATATGTGAAACTGGGGAATACCGGTTTGGATGTGTCCCGCCTTTGTCTTGGCTGCATGGGTTTTGGTATAGCAGAGCGTTCGTTTCATCAATGGGTACTTGATGAAGAGGGCAGCCGTCCAATTATTAAAAAAGCACTGGAGCTTGGAATCAATTTTTTTGATACGGCGAACGTATATGCTGATGGAACAAGTGAGGAGATTCTTGGAAACGCACTCAAGGATTATGCCAAACGAGATGAAATTGTCCTCGCGACAAAAGTTAATGGCCGCATGCATGAAGGTCCCAATGGCGCCGGACTGTCTCGAAAGGCAATTATGAGTGAGATTGATAAAAGCCTAAAGCGTTTGGGAACAGATTATGTGGATCTGTACCAGATACACCGTTGGGATTACGATACACCAATCGAAGAGACAATGGAAGCCTTGCATGATGTAGTGAAGGCAGGGAAGGCAAGATACATAGGTGCTTCAGCTATGTACGCATGGCAGTTTTCGAAGGCCCTGCACGTAGCTGGGAAAAATGGATGGACCAGGTTTGTGTCGATGCAGAACCATTACAACCTCATCTACCGTGAAGAAGAAAGAGAGATGCTTCCGCTTTGTAAGGATGAAAAAATAGGTGTGATTCCATATAGCCCGCTTGCGGGAGGAAGATTGACAAGAGATCCGCAGGAAAAAACAAATCGTTCCGAAAGCGATCAAATTGCTAAACAGAAATATGATGCGACTGCAGATACCGATCGATTGATCATCGATCAGGTCGCGGCTATCGCAGAAAAACATGGCGTTACACGTGCCCAAATCGCAATTGCCTGGTTGCTGCAAAAAGAACCCGTCACAGCTCCCATTATCGGCGCTACGAAAATATTGCATCTCGAGGATGCGGTAGCTGCTCTTTCGATTAGCCTGACACCTGAAGAAATTGTATCGTTGGAAGAACCGTATGTACCTCATCGTATAGTTGGTCATCAGTAATGAGTAATAGCAGGTGCCCTCAATGATGACAATCGCAAAAGTAAGCGAAAAATTTAATCTTTCACAGGATACACTCCGCTATTATGAACGCATCGGACTTATTCCGCGTGTGAATCGTAATAAGAGTGGAATCAGGAATTATACGGAGGAAGATTGCAGATGGGTTGAACATGTAAAATGTATGCGAGGAACAGGTCTTCCAGTTGAATTGTTGATTGAATATGTTAGTCTTTATCAACAGGGTGATGAAACCATCGAAGAGAGAAAAGAACTGCTATTCGAGCAGCGTAAACAACTCATGATTAAATTGGAAGAGATGAAGAAAGTACTGGGACGTATGGATGATAAAATTGCAACATATGAACAGACAATACTTGAAAAAGAAAAAAAACTTAACAGATCATTGTATGTTCCATTGAACTAACGGGATACGATAGTTGAATAACAAACATTAATGAGCAGGCGCTGCGGCGGCCTGCTCATTGTATTAAGATAACGGGCAGGATAGTTCCAATACGTGGTAATATTTAGGTTAAGATTTATTTGTCGGAGGTGCAGTTTGAAAATAAAGATTGTGAGGAATGAAAGGCAAATCATTATTGATGATTACTTTTGTATCGGCGGGGCCCCCGAACCAAATAAATATTGTGATACATGTAACAACGGGCTTTACTACTATGATAGGTATGATGCTACCTTCTGTGCGCATTGTAATGTATGGGTTACCCCAAATTGCGAAAAAGAGGACTGTTTTTACTGCAATACTAGACCTAGCACTCCGCTTGAAATTAAAACGTTAGATTAATCATTAAGCTAACGGGAAACAATCGGTCTAAAACCTTCTATTAGAAGCAAACTAGAATTAATTGCTCTAATAGGAGGTTTTATTATGAATTTAAGCGAACTTTGGCGTCATTATGAGGCGGACAAGCGAATCCAAGGGTTTAGTCCAAACACATTAAAAGCTTATGCCCTGCAGCTTAATATGCTGGTTACGAATTTCGGAGATTTAGATATTTCTGAAATAACTCTGAATCAGCTTAAGGAATACCTAGCTAAGCATTCTGATCGATTGAAGCCAAGTAGTCTTGGGCACCGCATCCGTTTTGTACGTT
>NZ_JABBYG020000031.1 GCF_012935325.2 Paenibacillus sp. PL91 | reverse complement strand
GCGTAATATTTCACCGTTCCTCCGTCGAGCGGGTTCCCCGAGCTGTCCTTCAGCTGTACCGTCGTGTTCACCGTCTGAAACATAACGGTAGGACTAGCCCCTGGATTCTGTGTTATTTCCAAGTATGTTCCTTCGTATGTCATGCTAAATGTGTATACTTTATCAGGCAAGTCCTTGCTAATCAATCCAAAAGCGTCGGTTACCCCAAAATCCTTCCATCCGCCATCGTAGTATTTAACGATTCCACCGCTTATCGGATTCCCCCTGCTGTCTTGCAGCTTAACGACTGCGGCTGCCATATTTATTTTAAAACTAACAAGGTTGTCAGGTTCAACATTCCCCGCTTTATCGGTCGATCGATACTTAATGTCATAATTGCCGCTCTGATCAAACGTCACGGGTGCCGTATAAGGATGCCACCTAGTCCCGTTATCCAGACTATACTCCGTCTTCTCCATACTCAATACATGATCATTGGCGGTCAATGTTACCGTTACCGGATTTACGTACCAACCGTTTTGCCCATCTGGTTGTGCCGGAGACATGGTAGCGGTCGTGACTGGTGCAGCAACATTTGTAATGTCCACAATCGTCATCGAGTAAGGCTTTAATTGGATCTCTCCAGAGAAAACGGAAGCAGGTGTCTCAGGTAATGGATTAACTTGTGGCGCGTCCAACCAACTCGCATTCGGGTTCGTTAGAAACGCGGGCAAAGGATCAGAGCCCCCATATACCCAATTTGTTTTGAGATCCCACCCCGGTATGGAAACCTTGGCAGGGTTCATGGTCCGATTGGCAAAAATGACCTTCTTAATGCCGTTGGCGTCACCAAATCCCCATGCACCTACATCCGCAACGTTCCTTACCAACTGGGCGAAACCCTGCGAATAAGCGAGTATTCGTAAGAAAACTGAATGGTACTGAGGAGTTTAAACTATCGGTATCCTTAGCCTCATTCGGCGAATGGCACTCGCGTCACGAATGGACAAAGTGGGGTTTTACGTGTACGTTAGGATAGTTAATTCATCAAGTGTTAATTAAAAGGCCACCTTCACAAGAAGGTGGCCTTTTATTGCGTTATTTAGCAAAAAACTTGAGTGAGCATATGCAACTTTCTTAAGTATCTAATTGTGCCAATCATTAGTTCCGCTCCCAACCGCATGCGCTCCCGTGCTTCTGTTACATTCACGTCTATGCCATCTCTTCCGCCCCACGCTCGGAACTTAAGCCATTTTCCTGAACCCATGCCCACATAGCCGCAAAAATAGGCTGCAGATTCCACCCTCGCTCAGTTAGCTCATATTCGACGTGCAGGGGCACACCGGGGTACTGCGTGCGCGTTATAATCCCCTTTTCCTCCAGAACCCTCAGTCGATCCGTTAACGTCTTCGGGCTAATCGGGTGTAAACTTCGCCGCAGATCTCCAAATCGCTTGGTGCCGACAAACAACTCTAACAGAAGAGGAAGGGTCCACTTACCATCCAAGATTTCCAGCAAAGGATCAATGGCTTCGATACAAGAGCGATCCAACAATGGCGTTTCCTCCATAGTTCATTTTATGAAACTATTGCACTTTATTGTAACTACTTTTCAAATATACCACAGTATTGTAGTCTTATTGAAGAGCCGGAACACAAAATTCCACTTCATATCGATATCAACCCCTGAGTGGCACGTGCAACCGAGACGCTCATCGAAATTAACAGGACTTAGAATCACATCAATAATCTGAGTATTCAGATTACCATTTACGATTTAAGCTTGAAACAAGTAGCAGATTGGAGGCATAAATGCAAAGACCCTTTGATGTAGATGCATCGGAGTATCCGTTCAAGGACCACTGGATGCCTTATCGCGATGGCATGATTCATTACGTTGACGAGGGGCAGGGGCCTGTCATTCTTCTCCTGCACGGAAACCCCACCTGGTCGTATCTTTACCGGAACGTCATTAAAGAATTGAGCGGCGAATGCCGTCTGATTGCATTGGATTACCCGGGACTCGGAATGTCACAAGCTCCTACCGATTATAGCTATACGCCGAAGGAGCATTCTGAGGCTGTCACCGAATTCATTCGGCGACTGGATCTCAAGGACTTCGTACTGGTAGTCCAAGATTGGGGAGGTCCGATCGGATTCAACTACGCCGTCAGTCACCGTCAGAACCTGCGCGGAATTGTCGTGATGAATACCTGGGCATGGCCTACTACTCTCCCTGCGATGAAGCTATTTTCGTTTGCCATGGGCGGATGGCCCTTCGGATATTGGCTGCAGACAAGGCGAAACTTCTTCGCCAAGAAAATTGTCCCGCATGGGATCTACCAATCCGAGAAAATCACGGATATCTTGAGAAAAGCCTACACCGATCCATTCCCTACCCCAAAATCTCGTAAACCAACATGGGTATTCCCAAGGCAGATCCGAAAGGCGCGTCCGTGGCTCGCGGAAATCGAGGCGAAACTGCCGGTTCTATCTAATGTGCCAGCACAGATTCTGTGGGGGATGAAGGATAGCGCGGGCTTTCCACCCGAAGAGATCGTTAAATGGCAGGGTTATTTGAAATTGAACGAAACAGAGTCGTTAGATGATGCCTCCCACTACGTGCAGGAAGATCGGCCGGACCGGGTGATCGCATCCGTCCGCAGAGTCCTTGAACGGACATCATTGCAATCAAAGAAGCTAGGCTGAACTATAATCACCGGTTGTTTTGGCAATTCATTAAATTATTAAACCAATCTCCATCCACTACTAGGAGGCTATCCAATGAAAACAATTCTATGGGCAACACTAACAGGTAATGGAAATTACGCGCAATCAAGCCCGAATCACCCCCCAAAAAAGGAAGCGCTAGACGATTTTGCGGCACATGCTCACGTAGCTGGTAATTTCATTGTCGGAAGACGTACGTTTGAAGGGATGCAGGCAAGCGGCGGCGGAGGTGCTTTTGCCAGCATGGATATCGTCGTCGTTTCGGCAAGCGTGAAAGAAATCCCAGGCGTGACGGTTGCCGCCTCTCCGCTCGAAGCCTTGAGATACCTGCAGAATAAAGGCCATCAAACCGCTCTCATCTCGGGGGGCGCGGACCTTCATAATGCTTTTCTAGGTCAAGGTCTTGTTGACGAGCTCATATTCAATGTCGCACCGGTACTAGAAGGGAAGGGACTCAATCTATTGATTGACACGGAGAAGTACCAGTACAAGGAAGTGGAATTGTTGAACTTCAAATCACTCGGCAGCGGAGTTGTTCAATTGCACTATGCGATTGGTCATTAAAACGGCAGCCAGATAGATCACACCAAACAACTGTATTAAATCCGTTATATTGTGAAGATGTAAAAAAGGAGCTGCCGCGGCAGCTCCCATGCTCTACTTGGGAATAGTCTCAGAATTCAAAATTTCATTTACAATCTGTTTAATCTTGATCATTGCATCATCCGTATTTGTTGCCGTTACAATGGAAGCAACTAGTTCATCTGTTTTTCTGCTGCCAGTGTTTTACTATCATGGAAATTTACCGTTTTACGCGTCGTTTTCTGTCTCCTTGTTACATTCGGAATTAGCCTCGTAGCAAATCGATTTGCAAAGCCGAGCAGAGTAAACGATTTGGTTTCATCTCCACCGAATTCCCCTTCAAAAGAACATCATTCTATATGGGTACGGTGGATAAATAGTTTTGTGAAAATGCTTCTTCAAGTCATTCCGGCATACGTCATTTCCGTTTTCATTCTTGGAGCCTTACAAAACAATATGTTCCCTACTTGGATGAATGCAGGCATCATCGCCATCATTCTTTTTGCAATCATCGGGACGCTTGTCGTTATTCCGACAGCAGCCGAGATTCCGATCATACAATCTTTTCTTTCCCTTGGAGTAAACTCAGGACCTGCAGCCGCATTGCTGATCACGCTTCCTGCAGTAAGCCTGCTGTAATGGTTGTAAATCTGAGAAGAGCCGATAGCAATCTATCGGCTTTCAGTTTTGTCCACTTTTACTAGAATAATCAAACTTAGCGTACTGAAAAGAAACAAGCCCACTTCTTTGTGGACTTGTTCTAAGCTTAACCTATATTTAGTATCTCCCTTATTTCTTTCAAATTTTCAGAAAACCCAACAAACACCTTCTGTATGGAAATAACTGTTTCAATTGAAGGTTTGCTTTTCCCAGATTCAATATCGATTAGACTGCCTAATAACATTCTCACAATAGTAAGGACAAAAAAGTCCCGATAAATCAAGGTTTTCTTGACTACCAGGACTGACTTTAATGTGCCAAAATAAATTATAACTACATAACAAACAAGCATTCGTAATTAGTTAAAATCCCTCTGCCTCAAGCACTCATATAGCAGCACCGTCGCCGCCATCGCTACATTAAGCGACTCCGCTTGACCGACCATCGGAATGATGACTGACTCGTCAACGAGCTCGCTTACCGCTGGCGACAATCCTTCGGATTCATTGCCCATAAGCAGCCAAGTCGAGTGCGTCCAGTCGTAGCCGTAGCAAGTATGCTTTGCCTGCAGGCTCGTTCCGATCAGCTTAATGCCTTTTGCTTTTGCCTCGGGGAGCAGCACCTTTAAATCCGCTTCAATGATCGGCAAATGAAACAAGGAGCCCATCGTCGACCTAACAGTCTTCGGATTGTAGAGATCGACGCAGCCTTTGCCTAATATAACGGCATCCGCTCCAACGGCATCGGCGCTGCGAATGATCGTGCCTGCATTGCCTGGATCGCGTACGCCGTCCAGTACGACGACGAGGCTATTTTTATGAAATAAAGCTGCTTTATCTGGTGAAGGTTTCGACAAAATGGCAAAAACGGGAGGAGGCGTGTCCGTCCCCGTGCATTTTGACATAACCGCCCGTGACCCTTGTATCCATTCCAATCCGAGCGTTGCGGACGAATCGTTTGTTTCCCGCTCCTTCATCAACTCCGCTGGAATGCCGCGTTCTGTATCGTAGACGATCGTTGTCACTTTAGCATTTCCCTTCAATGCTTCCAGCACAAGATGAACGCCTTCGATTAGAAATTGGCCGCTTCGATCACGGTATTTTTTGTCGAGCAGCGACGCCCACTGCTTAACCTTTTCATTTTGCAGGGAAGAAACCAGTGGATCAAAATGTTCATTCATAGTTAGATTTAACCTTCCGAATAAGCGATTTCTAAATTTGACAAATCTGAGTTTTTGCCCACGATAACAAGGATATCATCCTTGCCGATTAAATCATCCGCATAAGGAGCAATGTTCATCGTAGAACCCGTTTTGATAGCCATAACGTTGCATTTATGCTTTGCTCTTATATCAAGCTGCTTCAAGCTTTGTCCGATCATGCGACTGGGCGCTTTAATTTCAATGATACTGTAGTCGTCCGAAATCTCGATGTAGTCTAGAATGTTGGGCGATACAAGATGATGCGCGACGCGCAAGCCCATATCCCGCTCAGGGAAAATCACCTTATCGGCACCGATTTTGTGTACAACCTTGCCATGCAGCTCGTTTTGCGCTTTGACGATCAGCGTCTTGACGCCTAAATCCTTCAGAATGAGCGTCGTCAAAATGCTGGATTGAATGTCTTGTCCGATCGCTACGACAACGACGTCAAAATTTCGTATGCCAAGCGCCCGAAGCGCATCCTCATCTGTGGAATCCGCAGAGACTGCATGTGTAACCGTATTGACAACCTCTTGGATGCGCTGCTCGTTTGAGTCGATTGCGAGCACCTCAAAGCCCATCTCGGTCAATGCTTTTGCAACGCTGGAGCCAAAACGCCCCATTCCAATTACCGCGTATTGTTTCTTCGCCATCTTTACAAAATCCTCCTTACAGGATGATTGCTGTAGTCGTCTCATCAGTATACCATAGCTTGCACATTCGGATGAAAGCAGCAAGCGATGGACATAGTAAATAAGTAAATCCGAATGCCGCAGGAGGTTATTTAGCATGGAAGTTATTGATTTGCGTCAAGCGATCGTAAGACGTGTCCAGGACAATTCAGCACAGGAGCTCTCCGAAGTCATTGAAGATTCCATTGGCGCCGATGAGCGTACATTGCCTGGGCTTGGTGTTCTGTTCGAGATGATTTGGCAGCAATCCTCAGAGCAGGAGCACAATCAAATGGTTGACTCCCTGTACAAGCATCTTCATCATGCTGAAAACGCCAATCCGTCTCAATAACGAACAGCAGATGTATAAACGACTTGGCCTCCGACGATTGTATTCGTTACCCAAGGAAGGCCATCATAACGATCCACAATAATAAGATCAGCTGCTTTGCCGAGCTCAATGGAACCCAGCTCGCTGCCAGCGCCTAACGCCTGCGCTGGATGCAGCGATGCCATCCGTACCGCGTCCGGCAAAGCAGCAATCCCTTCATCAGCTAGCTTAAATACGGCCGCCAGCATCGAGGAAGGATGATAATCCGAGCATAAAATGTCGGCAGCGCCCACGCTAATCGCATCGACTGCCCGCAGGTTTTTATCATGCGAAGCTCCTCTGACGACATTCGGCGCTCCTACGCAAACCCTTAGACCACGCTCTGCAGCATGCTTAGCGGTCTCCAAATTAATCGGAAATTCACAAACGGAAACGCCGTAGCCAGCCGACTCTTCAACCTTCTGAATCGAATCGTCATCATGCGACGCAATCGCAATGCCGCGCTGTGCGGCTAGCTTGCTGAGCTCCAGCAAATGCTCGCCATTAACAAGCTGCCTTCGCTTAACCAAATCCTCAACTATGGCTCGAACCTCTTCCACGCCTACACCTTGGTTTTTCATCACGTAACGCTCGAATGAGCCAGGCTCGCGGTATTGTCCCTGCCCTGGCGAATGGTCCATAAAGGACAAGTAGTCAATCGCATTTTCATTTAAGTAACGCTCGACGATGGGCATGCCAGCCAAATGCGATACCTCGAATCGAAGATGAATCCGGTTGCGAATAATGGATCGCTTGCTTCGATAGCTGTTGATATGCTCAACCATTCCGGTGAGCAGATGATCGCCGCGCAAGCTTAACCCAACGCCAAGCGATAAGGAGTGATACATCGTTGTAATACCGTGCAACGGCAGCTTCCGCTCGAACTCCAGCAATGCCATATCTAGCGGAAATAGCGTATTCGGCCTAGGCTGTATTTCCTTCTCGATCGCATCGCAATGAATGTCGATTAGACCTGGCAGCACGTAATTCTGGTCCGCATCAATTAATATATAGTCAGCATGCTGTTGAATCCAATGATGAACAGCCGCTTCGCTTGTAAGAATGGCATCAACTCGTCCATCAACTACCGCTACTGCAGCCTCCACCATTTGATCCGGCAATACGACCTTTCCATTCGTAACGATTATGGGCTTCAAGCCAGCACTCAAACGATCATTCATCGATTATGTCGTCCCCTTACCCTTTAGTTATAGTAGTAAGCTTACCATAATCCGCTCCTCAAAATCATCCTCCCGCACTTGCCTCAAACGCCTGTCTGCTTGCATCAATCATACCGATCAGCTTCGTCCTTAAGCTATCCAGCCTCTCCCCCACATCGGAAGGCGAAAGCTCTCCGACCGAGCGCAGCAGCTTTACAAAACCGATAAGCTCGTCGATCCGCTCAAAAAGCCTCAGCTCTTCCAGCAGCACCTCATCCAGCTCTGTCTCCTGCTTGTATCCGTTAATGAATGCCGCCACGCGACTATCGTTCAAATCAATTCCATCCTCCGCTAGATCCCCAAGCGCGTATGCGATATCAGCCGCATACCAATGCACACAGCTGTCGTCAAAATCAAGGATTCCGATTTCTCCATCCTTCCACCGATGATTGTCCAGCTCAAAATCATAATGGATCAGTCCATAATTGCTCTTATCCTTAGGCAGCCGCTCGGCGAGCAATGTGCAGCGCTCCAGCTCCAGCTTAGCCGCTCTCTCCTGTTCAGGCAGTTCATTCCGAGCCTGCTCTAACAGCTCATTCCAGCTTGGACGGCAGGCTGTCAGCATCTCAGGTGCCTCCTTCATGTGCCCATGCAGCCGTCCTAATGCGCTTCCCCAATCATAGAACTGCTTCTCATCCAGCTCCTCAAGCTCAAGATGCTCGCCGGGCATCGCTTCGAATACGACGGCATGATAGGTTCCTAGCTCACTTTCAACCGTCTCGATATATTGCCCATTCAGCGACATGATCGGCTGCGCCGTCCTGAGCGGCTTCTTGCCTAGATAGCGAACCACTTCAAGCTCCGATTGAATCAAGTTCAGCTGCCTTTCCGAGGTCTCATTAAAGCGAAGGTAAAATTGACGGCCCTCCCGCCGAAAAATAAATACAAAATTAGCGCTGGCCCGCCAGAAAAACACCGTTCCCTCATCATATCCCCAGCGCTCCAAAATCCGATCCGCAAGCGGGCATCTCCAGCCGCTGTCTACCGTATCCAATACGGTTCTCATTGTGCTCAACTTCATCATTAGGCAAAACCTCCGTTTTTTTTGGCTAAAACGGTTGCCCCTGCACTTTGCTCAGAACAGCAAAAAAAGCCGCAGGAAAGAGCGCTCCCGCGGCTTTGCAGCAAAACAAAATAAAGGTCTAGGCACATTGCGCCTAAACCTCATTTTATCCCGCTGTCATCGGATTTCCGACCTTAGGAGTGAGGGGCAACGAAATGAATGTTTAACGACTGTATTCCGGTTGACGTTCATCATCGTATTTTGCTCACTCCCTTCGGTATTTGATAGTCACAGTATAGCCTACGAAGCAAACAATTGTAAATAGTTCCCTATTGTTTATTCTTCTTGCGGGATAAAGTTATAGATTTCCCCGCTCTCAAAGGAATCGATTAAACGATCCAGCCATCTATAGTACTTTAATGCCTCGTCAATCTTCTGCGTATCATTTTCGAGCACCTCAAGAAAAGCTTGATCGCCTTCATACTGCTGCTTCAAAGCATCGATTTCCTTCATGGAACGTTTTAACGCGCTCATGTTCTGCTCGGCAGCCTTCCTCCATTTAATAGAGAAGAAATCGGTGAAATTTTGATGCCAGTTCGGTTCGACCTCATACAAATCTTTTCTAGAGCCCTTGCCCCATACTTTATTTATCATCTTCAAATCATGCAGCGTACGCATACCCGTACTCATCGACGTCTTGCTCATGCCCATCGTCTGACTCATCTCATCCAGCGTAACCGGCTCACGATTAAAGTACATATTCCCGTATAAATGACCAATCGATAACGTGATGCCGTACAAATCCATGTTTTCTCCAATTGATTCAATCACACGGCGACGCGTATTTTGCAGCTTTGTGAGCTGCTCTTCTGATAATGCTGCAAGTTCTTTCATGTCGTTCCTCCCGAGGAGTGTCTTCCCCCTATCATTCCTACATCAATTATTGTAATCAAATGGTTGTCCATATGTAAAGAAAGCTTTTGGGTTGAAAAAGGGAGTTATCAGGAGTATACCGTATGTAAAGTACGTAAAGTTATAACTGTACAAAGTATACGGAGACTCACGCCTTTTGACCTTTACAATGATAACCAACTAAACTTATGGAAGTCGAAATATTCCACAAGGGGGCACAACATGGCGATTATAGAAGCCAAGAGGCTAACCAAAATTTTCGGAGCCGATCCGAAAAAGGCGATCCCGCTGCTGGATAAAGGATGGTCTAAAGATAAGATTTTTGCAGAAACGAAGCTTACGGTTGGGGTCAACCAAGCTAGTTTCTCGATTGAAGCAGGACAAATTTTTGTTATTATGGGCTTGTCCGGCAGCGGCAAGTCAACACTTGTGCGTCTGCTAAACCGATTAATCGAGCCTACACTCGGCCAAGTGCTGTTTAATGGAACGGATGTGCTTCGCATGTCTCCAGAGCAGCTGAGGCAGTTTAGAAGAAAAAATGTAGGCATGGTTTTCCAAAAATTCGCGCTGTTTCCGCATCGTACCGTCATTCAAAATATTGAATACGGGCTAGAGGTGCAGGGCATCGACAAGAAGAAACGCAGAGAAATGGCGATGAATTCGCTGGAGCTTGTTGGCTTGAAGGGCTGGGAGAACAGCTATCCTGACCAATTAAGCGGCGGCATGCAGCAGCGTGTCGGGCTTGCAAGAGGGCTTGCCAACGATCCCGACGTTCTGCTCATGGACGAAGCGTTCAGCGCGCTCGATCCGCTTATTCGGAAGGATATGCAGGACGAACTGCTCGAGCTCCAATCCAAAATGAAAAAAACGATCGTATTCATTACGCATGACTTGAACGAGGCGCTCCGAATCGGCGATCAAATCGCTTTAATGAAGGACGGCAGCATCGTTCAAATCGGGTCGCCAGAGGAAATACTGATGCAGCCCGCCAACAAATATGTGGAGCGCTTCGTCGAGGATGTCGATCTCTCCAAAGTATTTACAGCATCGCATGTTATGGTTAAACCCGAGACGATCACGATCGAGAAGGGCCCGCGCGTAGCTTTGCAATTTATGAGAGACCGCGGCGTATCGAGTCTCTACGTCGTTGATAAAGGCATGCAGCTGCTAGGCGTTATTACGGCTGAGGACGCAGCAAACGCAATTAAAAACGGCTTGAGGCTTGAGGAAGCAATGGAGCGCGAAGCACCTTCCGCCCACCCGGACACGCTGCTTAATGAATTGTTTGAATTAATGAGCAATTCGAAATTTCCCGTATCCATTATTGATGATAAAGGACGCCTGAAGGGCATCGTCATCAAAGGTGCAGTTCTGGCCGCATTAGCCGGAAATTCCGTATTAGAGGCTGGTGATCGCAATGAATCTGCCTAAAATTCCGCTAGCCGATTGGATCGAATGGTTCGAGTCATGGCTTGAAGCTCACTTGGATCCATTTTTTCAACTAATCCGTACCGTAGTTGGGGAAACCGTAAACGGGCTGGATACTGCGCTCAACTGGTTTCCAGCACTAGTCCTTATTATTATATTCACTCTTGTAGCTTGGTATATTGGCAAGTGGAAAATGGCATTATTTACACTTGTTGGGCTGCTCATTATCGAAAATCTCGGCTTATGGAGCCAAACGATGCAGACGCTTGCGCTCGTTTTGACAGCCGCCTTCATATCGGTGTTGATCGGCGTTCCAGTAGGCATACTGTGCGCTCGCAACGCCACCATTCAAAAAATCGTTACGCCGGTGCTCGATTTCATGCAGACGATGCCAGCCTTCGTTTACTTGCTGCCAGCTGTAACCTTCTTCTCACTTGGGGTCGTTCCAGGCGTCATCTCATCGATCATTTTCGCGATTCCGCCAACGATTCGTTTAACGAATCTCGGCATACGCCAAGTGCCGGAAGAATTAGTGGAAGCTGCCGATGCCTTTGGCTCAACGCCAACGCAGAAGCTGTTTAAGCTTCAGCTTCCCATCGCTATGCCGACCATTATGGCTGGGATCAATCAGACGATCATGCTTTCACTCTCGATGGTCGTAATCGCCTCCATGATCGGAGCACAAGGCGTGGGTGCTTACGTCTATCGCGCGGTTACGCAGGGTAATACCGGTGTAGGCTTTGAGGCGGGCCTTGCCATCGTCATATTAGCGATCATTTTGGATCGCTTGACGCAGCAGGTCATTCGCAAAAGCAAAACGACCTAAATTGTTTTAATAAATAAAACACGCAGCAACAGTGTGAGTTTACGGATTCACAGCTCGCTTGCTGCGCAAACTTTAAGGAGTGATTTTTTGAAATTCAAAAAAATGAGTATTATTGCAGCAGCTGTTATGGCATTTGCACTGGTAGCAGGGTGTTCCGCTTCAAGCGGAAACAGCAACAAAAAAGTGACGCTTGCCTATGTCGCTTGGGATTCCGAAATTGCAAGCACCTATGTCGTTAAAGAAGTGCTTGAGCAAAAGCTTAACTACGACGTTGAGCTGATGCAGGTAGATGCGGGTCCAATGTGGGCCGGTATTTCCGATGGCAGCGCGGATGCTATGGTAGCAGCTTGGCTGCCAACGACGCATGCATCTTACGTTTCGAAATATAACGGCAAATATGAGGATCTTGGACCAAACCTAGAAGGAACCAAAATCGGTCTGGTCGTTCCGCAATATATGGACGTTAACAGCATTGAGGAGCTGACCGATGTGGTTGGCGAAACGGTAGACCATACGATTATCGGCATTGAGCCGGGTGCTGGTCTTATGATGTCGACAGAGAAAGTAATGGATGAATATAAGCTGCGTGATAAATGGAAGCTGCTCGAAAGCTCCTCCGCAGCGATGACGCAGCAGCTTGAGAAGGCTTATGCGAACAAGGAGCCGATTGTGGTTACAGGCTGGACCCCGCACTGGATGTTCGCCAAGATGGATCTCAAATATTTGGCGGATCCTAAAAATGTATACGGCGGAGACGAGCAAATTCACACGATTGCGCGTAAAGGCCTTAAGGAAGATCAGCCGGAAGCATTCACCTTCCTTGATCAGTTCAACTGGACGCCAGACGATATGGCAGCTGTCATGATTAAAATTCAAGAAGGCGAATCGCCTGAAGCAGCAGCCAAAGCATGGGTTGAGCAAAATGCAGATAAAGTAGAGGCTTGGATTAAAGCATAATGTAAATGAAAGCAGAGCGGAGCGGACCCCGCTCTGCTTTTTTTTTGCAGCCGCATGTTACCATACTGTTTTTATCAACTGAAGCCTTATTCGAAAATGCTTTCTTTTTAGTAGTGGAGGGCATTCTGTCTTTTACGGAGATATGATACAGAGGATGAATTAGCTTAGGTCTACTTTCTAGACTTATTTCTACGAATTGTTCTGATTTGAGGAAAATAGATCTATTTTGTAGATCTATTTTTGCCGGGATGCTCCTTACGATGCCACTTCGGGGAGGAATGAACTTCCTTACGTCTATTTTCTAGACTTATTCCGTATATCGGGTTCATTCGATAAAAATAGATCTACTTGCTAGATCTATGTTCTACTCTTACGACCATAAAAAGATGAGGCTGACTCGAATGGCCATTATAGACCTTCCAAGCCAGCCCCACAAAATCCTTTAATCTAAACAATACGGCTGCAAGCCAAGCGGCAGCGGCGCCGGACGCTCACAGGTGCTCTTCATCACATAATGTACGCCTTGCTCCGAAGCGTCATGGAAGCCATGCATCGCTTCAAGCACATGATAGGCAAGCTCGCCGTTCGCGCGGTGCTTGCGTCCGGTTTGAATCGCTTTGGCCATATCGGCAGCGCCAACGCCGCGAGCATTTTCTGTAAAGCCATAAGCAAGCGGAATATCCGACCATTCGTTCGAGCCTGCCCGCCAAATTTTGATTTGGCCGCCGAAGCCGTTCGGGTCTGGAACGAGCAGCGTGCCTGCACTGCCGTATACTTCGATACGTGGCAGCGTAGAGCCGCCCTTCACGTCAAAGCTTGTCAGCAGCGTTCCGATCGGGCCGGATGCAAAATCCATTACGCCTGCGATATGAGTCGGCACTTCTACCTTTACTTGCTGTCCGTATTTCGGCTTGCTTGTTATCGTTCTCTCCGGATAGGAGATGCGTGCCGAGCCGGTTACGCGGGTAATTGGCCCAAGCAGCGCAACTAGCGCGGTTAAATAATAAGGGCCCATATCAAACATCGGGCCGCCGCCCTTTTGGTAATAGAATTCGGGAGCCGGATGCCAGGATTCGTGTCCGCCGCCAACCATGAACGCTGTTGCGCCGATAGGAGTGCCAATCCAGCCATCCTCCAGCAGCTTGATGCTCGTCTGAATGCCGCCGCCAAGGAACGTATCCGGCGCGCTTCCGACATAAAGCCCTTTTCTAGCTGCAAGCTCGAGTACTTGCTGCGCTTCTTCACGGGTTACGGCAAAGGGCTTCTCTACATATACATGCTTGCCTGCCTCTAGTGCCTGCAAGCAAACCGATGCATGCGCCTGAGGAATGGTCAGATTAATAATCATTTGAATATCCGGATCAGCCAGAAGCTCCTCCACCGAACAGCCGCGAACGCCAAACTCCTCGCCCTTCGCTCTCGCCCGTTCAACGTCCAAATCCGCGCAAGCGACTACCTGAAGCGCATCGAAGCGATTGCCATTTTCAAAATAAATGCCGCTAATATTACCCGTTCCAATAATGCCTGCTTTAATTTTGTCCATTTTCGCCCATCCCTCGTCCCATATCTTATAAATTTTATCATTGCCTATTAAAGCTGATTATCTGCCATTCCGCTATATGTCGAAGCTCCAGTACCCGCCGCCAATGCTTTAGCCTTGCCTTCCGCGCACCATAGAAAACCGCGTCTCATAAGCTCCTTAACGGTTGGAATATCCATAATATTCGCTTGATGCCCAAGCGAGTTATAATAAACACGTCCTACTCCCCAGCGCTTCGTCCATACGACCGGCATATCCACCGCCTTATTGAGCGAGTGAGGGCCCGGCGTTAGCGGAAAACGAGTAGTGGCGAGCACTTCGACTGCAGGGTCCACATGCAAATAATATTGCTCGGAGCTAACGACAAAATCGTCGATGCCCTCCGTAAGCGGACTTGATGAATTATTTATATTTACCGTATATTCAACGCCGTCATTGCCCGGATGCGCAACCCATTGGCCTCCGGTCATAAACTGCCAGTCCACGTTCTCGCGAAACGCATCGCACATGCCGCCGTGGCAGCCAGCGAGGCCTACACCGCTTTGAACAGCCGCTGATACGTTATTAACGAGCTGCTGCTCGATACGAGCCATCGTCCATACCGGAACGATTAGATCGAGACCTAGCAGCTTCTCCGCGTCCGCAAACGCCTCAAGCGTATCAGACACCTCAACTTCAAAGTCATCCGCAGCGAGCACCTCGCGGAATATTTCAGCTACTTCCTTAGGCTGATGCCCATCCCAGCCGCCCCATACGATCAAAGCTTTTTTCATTAACGCTCCCTGCCTCTCCCATGCTCATCTCGATTCATTACTTTTACTTAACTTATGATAATTCGCTTATAGCAACCCAGCGGCGCTCCGCAATGGAGCGATCAACCGCCTCGAGCACCTCTTGGCATTTCACGCCGTCTACAAAGTTTGGCACCGGCTGGCGATCCTCGGCGAACGCTTGCATCAGCTCATGCACCTCGTGCGTGAACGTATGCTCGTAGCCGATTGTATGTCCCGCAGGCCACCAGGCATCCATGTAAGCATGCGCTGGATCAGTAGCAAGCACGCGGCGGAAGCCCTGAACATCCTCGGCATCATCGGCAAAATAAACCTGAAGCTCATTCATCCGCTCAAAATCAAACTTGATGCTCCCCTTGCTGCCGTTAATTTCAAAAGCGTTCGTGCAGCGATGGCCAGCCGCGAAGCGAGTAGCCTCGAAGCTGCCGAGCGCCCCATTCGCAAAACGAGTCATGAACAATGTCGCATCATCAACTGTAACCGGGCCGCGAGGACCGTCTTCGCTCCCTTTGGCGCTTAGGCCTGTCATGGCAGAAGCGATCGGCCGCTCCTTAATGAACGTCTCGTTCATACCAATAACTTCGTCAAATTCACCAACAAGGAAGCGTGCCATATCAATCAAATGTGCCCCTAAGTCGCCATGGGAGCCTGAGCCTGCAATTTCCTTCTGAAGGCGCCACACGAGCGGGAAGCTCGGATCAATGATCCAATCTTGAAGGAAAACGGCGCGGAAATGATATATTTCACCGATACGTCCATCCGAAACCAGGTTCTTCGCTAGCTGAATGGCAGGTGCGAAGCGGTAGTTAAAGCCAACCATATGCTTCACGCCAGCCTTCTCCGCCGCTTCAAGCATTTCGCGCGAATCCTCAAGCGTCAGCGCCAGCGGCTTCTCACAGAACAGATGCTTTCCTGCAGCTGCCGCGGCGAGCGCAATTGCCTTATGTGCGTCGCTTGGCGCATTAATATCGATCAAGTCGATGTCATCGCGCTTAACGAGCTCCTTCCAATCGGTTTCCGAGCTCTCCCAGCCGAACTGCGTCCGTGCTTGCTCAAGTCCTTCTGGATCACGGCCGCAAATTGCCGTCATCTCCGGTTTTATCGAATTTGGAAAAAACATCGGAAGCGCGCGATAAGCATTGCTGTGCGCTTTGCCCATAAATTTATAGCCGACCATACCAACTCTTACTTTATCCATTGAAACCCGCCTCTCGGTATGCGTAAACGGCTAGCGCCACAAGCTGGCTTTAAGCTAGCGTTTCGCGTTAGGATTATCATTCTGCAATGCGAATTATTGTTTAATTATTTTTGATGTGAGAGGTTTCCCTTTGAATCAAGCTGACAGGAAGCACATCACATCCCGCTTCCGCTTCTTCGCTGCTTTGCTTCGGATCAAGCAGCCTTGCGGCTGCAAGCTTGCCCATTTCATAAAAAGGAACGGACACCGTCGACAGACGCGGACTAATGATACGCGAGCCGTCTGAATCGTCATACCCGACTAGTGCGTAATGCCGGCCTGCCTCTAGCTCATGCTCCCGCAAGCCCTGCATTAGCCCGATAGCCATCCGATCATTGGCGCCAAATACCGCATCGATGCTGCCGGATCGAATCTGCTCCGCCAGCTGCCCCGCAAGCTCATAGCCGCTCTTGCGGCTGTAGTTGCCAACATAGACACGCTCCGGCACATACGCAATAGCTGCCTCCTCCAGTGCTTCCTTATAGCCTTCCAGCCTATCGGCACTATTAGAATACTGCTTCGGGCCGTTTACGAACGCAATGCTGCGGCTGCCTTGCTCGATCAAATGCTTCACAGCTGCTTTACTGCCCGCTACATGATCGGCATCAACGGTTCTGTACGGCTCCTCGTCATACCGCTGGTTCACAAGACAGAAGGGAAAGCATCCTGCCTTCAGCTCCGCCAGCGCTGCTCGTTCTTCGGGTACGTCTTGGGAGCCCAACACGATACAAGCATCGATCTTTTGCGTCCGAAAAAGCTTTGCGTAATCCCTCGCCCCATCCGGCTCCCGGAAGATTAGCAGCAGGTCATAGCCGCATTGCTTTGCCGTCTCGCCGATTCCGCTTAAAATTTCCGAGAAATAGTAAGTGGAAAATAAGTGAACCTTCGGCACGAACGGAAGCACAACGCCGATATTCCCGCTCTTCCTCCTGGCAAATTGCTGCGCGAGCGCATTCGGGACGTACCCGAGCTCAGCAGCAGCCTGCAGCACCCGCTCGCGCGTATCCTCTTTCATAGGGCCAACATTGTTCAACACTCTGGATACAGTCGCCTCCGAGACGCCTGCCAGCTTCGCTACTTCTTTCCTGCTAATAATCGTTTTCCTCCCGAGTGGCTAGTTCGTATGCTAAGTTGAAATTCAATTAATGTACACGCGTACATTATGTCATGAAAACGTTTCATCGTCAATAAACTTATTGATCGTTTTTTCCAGAAACATGTAAGCAAATAAAAAAACGATCCAGAACGCTTGAAGCCGCGCTCGGGATCGCCTTATTATGGCATTCTATTCGCTTATAAGTTAGATTACCGCTTGGCAATCTCATTAATCCACTCGAAAACGGCTGCTAAAGCATTCGCTTCCTCACTCATGTTCATTCTATCGATAAACGCCTTGCGATTGTCGTACAGACGTTCAACATTCTCCGTCAACGTGGTCGCTGTCAGCTTCTCTTCATACAAAACGTCGGCATAACCTGATTTTTCAAAAGATTGCGCATTTAAAATTTGGTCGCCCCTGCTCTGCTCCTTCGTAAGAGGAATGAGCAGCATCGGCTTCCTCAGGGACAGAAACTCAAAAATGGAGTTAGAGCCTGCACGGGAAATGACAAGATCCGTCATCGCAATTACATCCGGCAATTGCTCATTCACATATTCGAATTGCTTGTAGCCAGGCATATCGATAGCGGGATCAACTTGATTTTTGCCGCATAGGTGTACGACTTGGAATTGCTTTGTAAGCGCGGTTAACGATTGCCTTACGGCCTGGTTGATTTTACGCGCGCCCAAACTTCCGCCCATGATCAGAATAACCGGCTTGCTCCTCGTAAATCCGCAGAAAGCTCTGCCGCGATCGGCATTGCCCTGCTTCACTTCCTCGCGTATGACCGCTCCTACATGCCGGCTCTTGTCAGCCTTTAGCATGCTTCCCGTCTCGGGAAAGGTTGTGCACACGCCGGTAGCAAACGGAATCGACAGCCGATTGGCGAGCCCTGGCGTTAAATCCGATTCATGAATAAGCAGCGGAACCTTATTTAACCACGCGCCGATTACGACCGGAACCGATACAAAGCCGCCTTTGGAGAAAATGACATTCGGTTTATTTCTCTTAATGATTCGATAAGCCTGATAAAGACCTTTTACCACCTTAAAAGGGTCCTTGACGTTCTGAATGTCCATGTACCTTCTCAGCTTGCCGGTCGATATCGGAAAATATTTGACCTGCGGAATCGTAGCGATAAGCTGCCGCTCGATACCGTTTTCCGATCCTATATATTGGACTGACCAGCCCTCTTCCAAAAATCGCGGGATCAAGGCCAAATTAACGGTAACGTGTCCGGCTGAGCCTCCCCCGGTGAACATGATTGTTTTCATGAATGACTAGCCACCTATCATTTTTTATCCATTTATTATACGGGTAAAGATTTGTTTTAGCACTGTAAATCATGCCATTGGAAACAAAAGCATCCCCAGCTGCAAGCGCTGCTGCGCCATTGGCTGAGGATGCGTTCTTCTTTCCTATATCCTTATCCTTAAGGCGCGGTTTCCAGAAACTTAGATGTCGGGTTTTTGTCAATTGCCGTACGCATCGCATATTCGTTCTCAAACAAGACGACGTAATTGCCCTTCTTGTCTTTCACGAGCGTTGTGTTGATACGGAATTTGCTTGGGTCGATGTTATCGTCCACGATCCAACGCGCAAATTGGAACTGCATGCGATGCAGCTGAATATCTACGCCGTACTCCGCCTTCATCCGATGCTCGAATACCTCGAATTGCAAATGACCGACAACGCCGAGAATCGTCTCGTCGAAGTTGCCCGTGGAATGAAACACCTGAATGGTGCCTTCCTCTGTAAGCTGATCGATGCCCTTCTGGTATTGCTTATGCTTCAGTGCGTTTTTGACGGTCACTTTAGCGAAAATTTCCGGCGAGAACGTTGGCAGCTCATCGAACACGACTTCTCCGCCCTGGGACAAGGAATCGCCGATTCGGAAAATGCCTGGATCAAACAATCCGATAATGTCCCCTGGATAAGCCGTATCCACAATGTCGCGGTCCTGCGCTAGAAATTGCTGCGGCTGCGCCAGCTTGATATCTTTGCCGTTACGAACATGACGAACGCTCATGCCTCTCTCGAATTTGCCGGAGCAAATACGGAGGAAAGCAATACGGTCGCGATGCGCCGGATTCATATTGGCTTGAATTTTGAACACATAACCGGTGAATTTCTCATTCGTCGGTTCAACTTGGCCCGTCGTGCTATTGCGCGGAGTCGGCTTAGGAGCCAGCTGCAGGAAGTTCTCAAGAAACGTCTGCACGCCGAAGTTGTTCACCGCGCTTCCGAAGAAGAGAGGCGTCAGCTCGCCGGCTTGCACCTTCTCGAAGTCGAATTGGTCGCCTGCGACGTCAAGCAGCTCCAGATCTCCGATAAGCTGATCGGTCAAATAATCGCCTGCCATCTCACGGATCACCGGATCGTTATAGTCGCTCACGGGACGAACTTCAATCGTTGAATGGTCATTGCCTTGGAACAGCTCAACCTGCGTTTTCATCCGGTCATAAACGCCGCAAAGCTCGCGCCCCATGCCGATCGGCCAGTTCATAGGCACTGCGCGAATGCCAAGCACCCGCTCCAGCTCCTCCATTAATTCGAATGGGCTTTGCCCTTCGCGGTCCAGCTTGTTGATGAATGTAAAGATAGGAATGCCGCGCTTGCGGCAAACCTGGAACAGCTTGATCGTCTGTGCCTCCACACCTTTGGCGACGTCGATAAGCATGACGGCGCTGTCGGCTGCGGTAAGCGTACGGTAAGTGTCCTCACTGAAATCTTGGTGACCAGGCGTATCGAGAATGTTGACGCGGTGACCCAAATAATCGAACTGCATAACGCTGGACGTTACCGAGATTCCCCGCTGCTTCTCAATTTCCATCCAGTCGGATGTGGCGTGACGGCTCGCTTTGCGCGCCTTGACTGACCCTGCAAGCCGAATGGCTCCTCCGAATAGGAGGAGCTTCTCAGTGAGGGTTGTTTTCCCTGCATCAGGGTGAGATATAATCGCGAACGTGCGGCGTTTATCTACTTCCTGTCTAATTTCTTCGCTTAACGATTGGCTCATGCTTGCCTTCCCTTCATTACGTAAGGTATACGGCAGCGGTTATTTTCCGCTGTTCGACACCCAAATGACGTTATCTTCCTCTTGGCCGTTAACCGGCCACCAATGAAAGCCATCTTCTCCAAGCAGCTGATTCGCTGCGTCTGGACCCCAAGATCCAGCTGGATATAGCTTCAAATCACTTTTCTCTTCGCGCCAAGCCTGCGCGATGCGATCCACGAAAGCCCAGGCTTGAGAAACCTCGTCCCAACGCGTAAAGTATGTTGAATCGCCGCGTGCTGCATCATGAATGAGACGCTCGTACGCTTCCGGCGTATTCAAGCCAATTTGGCAGCTTTGGCAAAACTCCATCGCTACCGGTTGTACCGAATTGTTCTCGCCCGGCGTTTTTGCGTTTACTTTAATATATATGCCCTCAAGCGGGTTTACGCGAATGACGAGCAGATTCGGCGCCAAATCATGACGCTGAGCGAACAATACATTTTGCGGCATCGATTTGAATTCGATTACGATTTCAGTCGTTTTTACCGGAAGACGCTTGCCTGTTCTAATATAGAAAGGCACGCCTGCCCAGCGGAAATTATCGACAAATACTTTAGCAGCAAAATAGGTTTCCGTTGTGGAATCCTCGCCAACTGAATCCTCTTGGCGATAGCCGGGAAGCTCCTTGCCGTGATGGCTGCCTTCGCTATATTGACCGCGGACAACGTTCGAGCGCACTTCTTCACTCGAGCGATAGTTGCGCAGCGAGCGAAGCACCTTAACCTTCTCATCGCGAATATCTTCGCCGTGCAGGCGGCTAGGCGGCTCCATGGCAATCATCGTAAGCATTTGCAGCATGTGGTTTTGGCCCATGTCGCGAAGCGCTCCCGATTTGTCATAATAGCCACCGCGATCCTCTACGCCAACGGTTTCGGATAGCGTAATTTGAACGTTCGCAATATGGTTATTATTCCACAATGGCTCAAAAAATGCATTAGCAAAACGAATAACTTGAATATTTTGAACCATTTCTTTGCCAAGGTAATGGTCGATGCGATAAATCTCTTCTTCTCTGAAAACTTGATTAATTTGCTCATTCAGCTTCTGTGCAGATGGCAGATCGTAACCGAAAGGCTTCTCGATTACGACGCGGTGCCAGCCGCTTGACTCCAGCAAGCCGCCGTCGCGAAGGTTGAAGGAAACCGGGCCAAAAAGCGATGGCGCAAGGGCCAAATAGAATAGGCGATTGCCTGGGATGTTAAACTTCACATCCAGCTGCGCGGACAATTTGCTAAGCTCGCGGAAGCCTTCCACATCGTTGATATCAAGCGACATGTAGACGAAATGCTCTGCAAAACGATTCCAAAGCTCGGCATCGTCCGCTTTGTAACGACAAAATTCTACGATGGATTCATACAAGTCCGCACGGAATTGCTCATTTGTCCGCGGGCGTCTCGCTAGACCCACCACGGCAAAGTTTTCGGATAGCTTACCTTCTTTATATAAACTGAACAGGGCTGGGAACAGCTTGCGCCGAGCCAAATCGCCCGTTGCTCCGAACAGATAATAAACTGCGCCTTCTGCGGAGACGGAATCTAGATTATTCGTATATGTCATTTGCCTCATTCTTTCCATATGTATTTTTATACAGTTTCACATGATATGTAGTTTAGCATATAGTTCTTTAATTCGCTATTCAACATGTCATAAAAAATACTGATAAGATACGTTACTTATTCTAATTCGGATCGCATCCCTATGGGCTTTCCGCCTTGAAAACGCTGTATTCTCCTGTAATGACAGGTATTCCGATCGTTAATTCGGTATTATTGGAATTTGTATCCTTATGCAAAGCGACTTGAAAATTCGCAGATTTCCCGTTTTCGACAGCAATTGCAGAGCGAAGCATACGGGTATAAAAGGTTTCGCTGATCGTTCCACCATCCTCATAACGGTCCACCGACCTTGCGTCTGTTAGCCTCGTTATCCGCGGGATCGTCTGCTCATGCAGCGCATGTCCTTGAACCTTCATACTGCTTGTAAATGCGGGAGAGAGAAGCGCAAGCCGCTCCGAAATGTCAGCCGTCGCTTGAAGCAGCAATTGTTGTTCCATCGGTTGTGAACCGCTTGTATCAAGCAAAACCATAAGCTCCTCGCTGCGGCTGTCAGCCTTGACGAGACTAATAGATAGATTGCCTCCGAATGCTGAAAAGGCGCCCGTGACCGTTTTTCCTTCATTATGCTCAACTCTACTGCTCGCATTCCCTTTCTCATCTACAAAAAGCTTCTGTACAAGCTCCTTCATCGAGCCTGCTTTACCCGTCACATTCCATCTGATGCTCCAGACCGCTCCTTCTGAGCCGCTTCTAAGCTGACCGTCGCTCCACTCCCAAAGCGACTGCAAATCATGCTGAAGAATTTGTTCCGCAGAGGTTTTCTCCCTTGGTGCCCGGTCCGCTTGCCACATCGCCCATGACGCGCTTACCAATAGGACGAGCAGGGCAAGCATGATGCCAGCCTTCGTTTGCTTCGCACGCTGTTTTGCAGACAGCCGATGCTTTTTGGGGGTCGGTTTTGCCGGAATGTACATGATTTTTCGCTCCTGTCATCTTCCGATTGGGTAAACATCCATACACGTTTGCCTGTAGGTGAATACACTGGTTGCAGGATTGATCTTCGTACTTTTCTGGAGGTGTTTCAAGCGAATGGAACGTATTTTTCCGCTGAATGAGGAAGTCGTTAATCAGTTTTGCGGATATCCGGTTTGCGTGGTTATGAATGACGGCACTCGTCATGTAGGCATACTTAGCTCCTGTGGGGGCGGTAAAGTGCAGCTTAACGCAGGTGCAGGAGGCACAGAAGCGAGCGTGACACAAGCACTGCCACAGGTTTCAAAAAAGAAAAAAGGTGTTAAAGGTAAAACAGAAGGCGCTCATAAATCATCTGGACAGTCCGCCGCGCAGACGCAATCCTATCCTTATGATCCCTATTACTATGGACCGCAGCCTTATTATCCTTGGGGCGGAGCGTTGGCTCTTGATTTAGCGCTAATCGCATTCCTATTTCTGCTGCTGTAATTCGAGCGAAGCGGCTAGCTGAGCGCAGGCAGCCGCTTGTTTTGATTATTTGATGCGATCGCTGACAGCTTTCGCCAGTCTTTTTGACCACCATGTAGTATGCTCTCGCTGTACTCATCCTCAAAGCCGGAAAGGAGATTTATTTTGGTCACATACATACGCTCTACTCGGAGCATTGAACGAATAAATGCGTTCACGCCGGTACAAGCCTTAAGTCCATATGCTTATTACCCCTATCGCGATGGCGAGCCACAGCAGCCTCTCGAGCAGGAAAATGAATGGCAACGCATCTACCAGCGAGCTGCAAACAGCGCATCAGACTGGTTGCGCATGACTAAGCAAGCCCAAAACAGCATCGATCAACTAACATGGCAGCTTAGCCGCCAGTTAAATAACGGCAGCCCCATTGCCGATAGCCTAAACAGCCTCGCGAAAATAGTCCAACATTTGGAATCGCATTACAAGCAGCATGCCAACGATTTAAAGCCCGAGGTTTGGGATAGCATCGAAATGGCCTTGCGCACTCCCGCAGCTAGGGAGCTTGGTCTGCGGGAAAGCACACGACAGGCCGATGAAGCTTATTTCGGTTGGCAGAAGACACTAGCTTCCGATGAGGCCAAGCGAATGAAACGGCTATTGCTCGGTTCAGGCGGGATGCTGAGTGACTTGAAGCATGCACTCACATACGCTGAGCAGCAGAAGCCCATCGATCTTCTTCAGCCGCAATTTGGCGCCACCCTGCCATATGCCGCTTATTACGGGTCTACGCAATCCTACTGGCCGCTTCCTTACGTCGGATTGATTTTAAATCGTTATTTATAATTTCAAGTTAATAAAAAGCTTTGGAGTAGCAACAGTCGTTGCTTTTCAAGTTGAGTGAATGCTGCGTTAGTGTTATATTCGGCCCAATCGCATGTATATCCTGCCAAATAAAATCATATTTCCCAACTAGCAATTGCAAATCTCGTGTTAGGGAATGAGGATAACGTCAATCATCTCTCCCGCTTCAGCACCCTTTGAGCCAGAGGGAATGACAGCTAATCCTTCAGCATCTGCAATGGAGGCCATCATGCTCGATTTGGTGAAGGCAAGCGGGTCTGCAAGCAATCGACCATCCGAATGATTGATCAGACGAGTGCGGACAAAGCGATCATGCGGACTAGGCTTGTCTACCGCCGTTAGCAGTTGTGCTCTCACTCGTCTAGGCAGTGCCGCTTCTACGCCTTGCATTCGCAGCATCGCTGGCCGCACGAATAATTCAAAGCCAACAAAACAAGCTCCCGGATTGCCTGATAAAGCGAACAGAAGCATTCCACCTACGACAGCAGCGGATGTTGGGCTGCCCGGTCTCATCGCTACTCGGTCAAAAAGGATTTCATTTGGCGTGTCGTTTGATAGGGAAGCCGTCGAGTCGAAGAGTTCACTTGCAGGTTTATGTCTTTCGCCTGCCAAACGGTCATTTTTCAGAGCTCGGAAAAGCTCTGACATCACATCAAAGTCTCCTACCGAGACGCCGCCGGTCGTGACGATCAGATCTGCGCGTTCACATACGCTTGCGAGAGCGGCTTCAACCGCGTGAAGCTTATCGGGCAGCGAGCCGCACAGAATCGGCTCTGCGCCGCTCTGCTCCAACATAGCCGCAACCATAAAGCTGTTGCTGTCGCGGATTCGTCCGGGCGCAAGCGACGCCTCCACGGGCAGCAATTCGCTGCCCGTCGCGAACACCGCTACCCGCGGCCGCCTTTGCACCGCCACCTCGGCATAGCCGAAGGTGCCGAGCAGCGCAACATGGCCCGGCCGCACAAGCGTGCCGGGCTCTGCAAGCACGCTCCCGCGGCGGAATTCCTCGCCCCGGGGCGCGATGTGCTGGCCGGCCAAGCCGGCGTGCTTGATCAGCACCGCCGGCGAGCCATCGGCCAGCATGGCTTCCGCGGTCTGCTCGAGCATCACGACCGCGTCTGCCCCTTCGGGCACAGCCGCGCCTGTCATGATGCGCACGGCAGTGCCCTGCTGCACGGCCGCCAGGGCGAGCCCGCCCGCCGCGACCGAGTCAACGATGCGCAGCGTCGCCGGCTGCTCCGGCGACGCTGACGCGATATCTGCTGCGCGCACGGCATAGCCGTCTAGGCCCGAGCGCGCGAAGGGCGGCCAATCGCTTGACGCCACTATCGTCTGCGCAAGCCTGCGGCCGCCGCTAGCCCGCAGCGGCACAAGCTCGCTGCCGAGCTGTAGCCTCTCCGCAGCAGCAAGGACACGCTGCTGCGCTTCTCCAACCTTCACGGCCTTCCGATTAAATCGGCCGTCCCGCTCCAGCACTTCCGCTCCGCTCCCGATCCCGCCTTCATTCCGTCCGATTCGGTCGTCCTTCTTCGTCCCTTCCGCACCGCTTCCGATCACGCCTTCATTCCGTCCGATTCGGTCGTCCTTCTCCGTCCCTTCTGCTCCGCTCCCGATCCCGCCTTCATTCCGTCCGGTTCGGTCGTCCTTCTCCGTCCCTTCCGCTCCCCTGTCAGCGTCCAGTCTGTTTTCGCCCGTCTTCCCGACACCGCTGCCCTTCTCCATCCCATCACCCGCTCCTATCGCCGCTAGGTTTTTCATCCAGCAGCTTATTCAGCATCCATTTTACAATGTATGTTAAACTATTGGCAATCAACGTCAATGAACGCCGCAAAGGAGACGCCATCATGCCATCATCAGCAAACAAACCGGTTATTATCCAAGTCGTTGGATACAAAAACACCGGCAAAACCACATTGGTCTGCCGGCTAACGGAACGCTTTAAACAAGCGGGCTATAAAGTTGGAACCATTAAGCGCGATGCGCATGATTTTCAAATCGATAAGCCCGGCACCGATACATGGAAGCACCAAGCAGCCGGAGCAGATATAACAGCTATTACATCCTCACAGCGCACAGCGATCATGAAGGCTTACTCTGAATCGCTTGAGCAGCTCATTGCGCAAATGCCCGAAGCGGATGCCATACTCATTGAAGGCTTCAAGGATGCAGCCTATCCAAAAGTCGTTATGATCCGTACGGAAGCAGATCATGAGCTCTTACTATCAACAAAAAATCCGATTGCTGCCGCACTTTGGCCTGAAGCAAGCTCCCTTGCCTCTTCTTCCGTCCAAACAATCGCTATTGATCAGATCGATGAGCTTTTCCAATTCATAATGGTATTCTTCAAGCAGCATCAAAGCTAGTCGTTATGATAGATATCCTTTATTCTGCAATTCCTTGCTTATGTGCATAAATAGCTGCTTGAGTACGGTCATCGACATCCAACTTGTTAAAAATGTTCGTAATATGGAATTTTACCGTTTTTACGCCTATGAACAGCTCATCTGCGATTTCCTGATTGGACAGCCCCTGCGCTACTCGCTTGAGCACATCCATCTCGCGATCGGTCAGATCATCATGCAGCGGAGCTTGCTCCTGCTGCTTCGGCTGGCGGAAGCGGTTCATCATTTTAGCCGCGACTTGTGATTCAAGCACGGATTGTCCTCGCGCTGCGGCTCGTATCGCATCGGCGATTTCCGTAGCACGCGATGTTTTCAGCAAATAGCTGAACGCTCCCGCTTCAATGACCGGATACAGCTTGCTGTCATCCAAATAGCTCGTTAATACGATAACTTTACATTCCGGGTACAGCTCAAGCAGTTTGGCTGTCGTTTCTACGCCATCCATGCCATCCATCACCAAATCCATCAATACAACGTCAGGTCTGTACGCCTGTGCTAATCGAATGCCGTCCATGCCGTTGCTGGCTTCACCGACAACCTCGATTCCATCCTCGGTATCCAGCACTGCCGCAAGCCCGATCCTCACCATCTCGTGATCATCGACAAGCAGCACCTTTATCGGCTGACTCAATTGCTCAATTGCCTCCACACCTAACACCGTCCCTCTTTTATCCTTAATTGATTTCAAACTTCATGCTTATGACTTCGTGTCTCGCTGTCCATCTGCCGGAACCCAAATATGAATCACGGTTCCTTCACCTGGCTTCGAGATCATCTGCAGCGATCCGCCTAGCTCAAGCACCCGCTCCTCCATCGTAAGCAGCCCATAAGACGTCTGCTTTTTCGACTCAAGATCAAACCCGATGCCGCTGTCAAGAAGACTCATATGCACTTGATTGCCCGAGCGAATCAGCTTGATTTCCATTCTGTCCGCTTTGGAATGCCTTAGCGTATTCGATAAAGCCTCCTGCGCGATTCGGAACAAATGGTCCTCGGCATTTGGCGGAAGCACAATCGTCTCATCCACTTCAAGCGATATCGTCATCGGTACTTTCTGCTTCAGCTCATCCACTAGAACAGTAAGTGCCTGTCCCAAGCTTTTTCCGTCCAAGTGGACGGGCCGAAGATGAAGCAGCAGTGCGCGCATTTCCGATTGCGCAACGGCAGCCATTTCTTCTATGAGCTGTACTTGGCGCCGTGCCCGCTCCCAGTCTCGCTCAATTGTCCGACTGACGGCCGTTGCCGTCATGGAGATCGCGAACAGCTGCTGGCTCACTGCGTCATGCAGCTCGCGCGCAAGGCGCTGGCGCTCTTCGATCACGGCCGTAAATTTGACCTTTTCGGTCCAATTCGGGTCGACCTGCTCCTGCTCGGAAATTTCATTTTCCGTCTTCTCGCCGTTGCTTAGCGTAACGGTAAATCTACGTTTCACCTGCTGCTCAGTCAGCCGTTTTAACGATTCCTTCAGCCTCGAGTTTTGCAAATACCCGTTCAATGCGGCAGCTGCCAAGCCTGCTCCCACGATGGTTAGACCTATTACCGCCCATTTGCCTTGAAGCGTGAACAGCTCCACGTAACCGATCCCCTGCAGCACAATAACAACCAAGCTGATAATTATAAGCAGCCACAATATCGTTTCCGTAGCATTGCGCCTGCGGGCCGCATGATTCGGCTGGTCGCCCTTATTGCCTTGTTCCATACGGCTCACTTCCTTCTATGTACTATTTTAACTCTTAATGCCTGCTTATGTCATTATTCATGCAAACGCATGAAAGAGCAGACCGTTATACGGTCCGCTTCTTTCGGGTGCCTTGATCCTATTCTTCAGAAGGTGCTTTTGTTAAAGAAGCAGTCGGATTAAGCTTGTTCTTGAGCGCTTGCAGCTGCTCATCCACTTTAAGTTGTTTCTCAGCATCTGCTGCATTAAAGCTGTTTGTTGCACCGCTGTATGAGTAAGGCGTGCGTAGAACGTCCGCTTCAGCTTCCAGCTGCATAATTTTCTCTTCCATACGGTAGAAGCCGCGTGATGCAGAACCGCTGTCGATCGTGTGGTTCGCAGTCAATTGCGCCATTTGTTTTTGAGCTTTAGCTACTTGTGCACGGGAAGCAAGCTCATTGCGCTTGTTGCGCAGTTGGTAGAACTCATCCTTCATCGTGTGCAATTGCTGCAGCAATTCCTCTGCTTGTGCCTTCGACTGTGCATGCAGATCAACGTACTCGGTCACTTTTTGGTCAAAATAAAGCTTTTCTTCCAGCAGCTTGCGAGCAAGCTCCTCTTGGCCGGCTCTTAGAGCCGCTTCTGCTTTCGATTCACGATCAGCCGCGCTGCGTACAGTTTCCTCAAGGCGCTGCTTCATGCGGCGCTCGTTTGCCATTTGTTTAGCTACTGTAACCTCAGCTTGATGAATTTCGGACTCCATGTCACGCAGGTATTGATTCAACATAATAATTGGATCTTCAATTTTGTCCAATGCCTCATTTACCGATGCCTTAGTCATATCCTTCATGCGTTTGAAAATTCCCATATTAAAAATCTCCCTTCTCGTATTTAGCAATTTTGGCTTTCAATTCTTCAATTTCACGACGAAGTGCTTTTTTCTCCAAATCATCCATCATGCTATCGAACTGTGTCGATGCCGCTGGCTGTGGTGCCGGTCCTTGCGTATTCCAAGAGCCTGGTGCTTGTGGCGGATTTTTGTATGGACCGCCAAATTGCGAATTCGCTTGTTGGCCAAATCCTGGATTATAGCCGCCGCCATAACCGTTGCCGAACCCGGCATTTGGACCAAAGTTCGAGTAGATCGGCGGTTCTTTCGGCACAACCAAGCCAGCCAAAAGATAAATCAGGATTACTCCTCCACCTGTAATGATGGTTACAATTATTAACAAGATCCGCAGCAGTGTTGCATCAACGTTCAACATCTCCGCTAATCCGCCGCAAAGACCTAATATTTTTTTGTCGCGTGAGGAACGATAAAGTTTCTTCAAGACGACCAGCCCTCTTTCTCAAGCTTTCGCTTCAACTGCTCAAGCTCACGTTCTATAACGGATTGTACGGTGTTGCCCGCTTCCGTTACGAATTCTTGTCCCATTCTGCGAATGTCGCGCAAGCTTTTCGCTTCGTGCTCCATGCCGCTAATGCGATCCTCCAGCCTTCTGAATACAGAGCCGGACTGAATGCCTTGCTCGCCAAAACCGCTGGTATAGCGACTGTTCATCCGCTGTTGAAGTCTTAGCGATTCCATCCGAGCCGCATAATATTCGCGTTTATCGTATACCGATTGATACTCGCTGCGCATCTCGCGAAGCTGTTCTTCTAGGTCCAGCGTATTTTGCCTGCTTTGCTCGAATAGCTCACGGTATTGAACAGAGCGTTCTTCACAGCTTGCTTTCTCGTGAAGGGCGATTCTTGCGAGCTGCTCCTCGCCAGCCTTTAGAGCCGTCAACGCTTGATTCTCGCGCCGTTCCTTCTGCTCCTCAGCTTGCAGCCATTGTGCCTTTAAGTGATTGCTATGACCCGCATATTGCTGGTACAGCTTCTCTGCTTGAATAATATCTTCTCTGGTAGACCAGAGAAACTGATCAATCATCCGAACCGGATCTTCTGATTTCTCAAGACGTTCATTAAGTGTAGCAACCGTAATGTCGCGCACTCGCTTCATAATACTCATTCCATGTCCTCCTTAACGTTTTGCGATGCATACTCTGCTTCGTTAAACCTTGCTTTCTTTTATCTCTCGCAGCGCTTAGTAAGCTCTGCGTTTATCTTTCTTGAAGAGGCTCACACCAGCTACGATCAAGCCGATTGCCAGAAGCAGCAAAACGACGCCGCCGAGCTTGCCGAGAACCATCATACCGCCGATTACGATAAGTATGCCGCCAATCCATTTCTTGCTGTTCATCCAACCGACGATACCCAGTCCGATTAGTATGAACGGGAGCAAGAATCCGAATATGGCACCGAAGTGGATACCCACAAAATTAAGTACCGCGATAACCCCGACGATCACGAGCAGTACGCCTAACGCGCTTTTTCCATTCATCCCGTTTCATCTCCTTTCAACTTTTCTTTTTTTCAGTTCGTTTATTGCCGTGTGTGTGTTGCTCTTGCTTATGTACTTAGTTTAGAGCAATTTACGCCTTTATAAAACGGACCTTCGGCGGTTTTCGAACTGGACTTAGGTCGAGTCAGCCGCCCGCCTTCAGGGGAAAAATTCGGCTTTTGGCTCTATATCGCTGCCAAATCCGCACTTTTCCATGTATCAAGCCAAAATGATCTATCTCGCTCACCGAACCAAAAGTACCGGCATCGCAGCTATCGATTGCCCGGCACTTTATATAAACCATACTTTTATTTGTTAGCCAGGAATTGATCGAATTGCGCTTGCTTCTCTGCAACAATCTTCTCGATGCCGGCCGCTCGAAGCCTCTCTGTGTACTCCGGCAACACTTTATCGATATCGACAGATCCGGTTTCCAGAGCGGTTTGATATTGCCTGTTTACATTGACGACAGCAGCCACCTCAGCTCTAACCGCATCACCGTCAAATACGAAGCCAAGACCAGGAGAGAGCTTTGCGTTTTGATTGAATTCTTTGAAATGATTCCATTTGTCAGGATCTTCAGAGTCCCATACATAGTTCAGAAACTGATTGCCGAACATCCAATTGGACCCTGGATTATAAAGCTGTGTATGCTCGGTCGGCATGATCATATTTTCGTTAACCTTCGTATAATGCTTGCCTTCTATGCCGTAATTCAGCAGATTGTTCAAGTATGAGTCCGTATGGAGCAAATTGATAAACATCATGGCGCGCGCAGGGTCCTGTGAGGTAGAGGAGATCGCCAGCATAGAGCCTGCCGTCTCAGACGTTGCAATCGTCTTTTCATTTAATGGCAGCTGGGCCAGCTTGCCGATAAGGCCAGTCTGAATAGCCAGCTCCTCATCCTTTCCGGGCTTCAATGCGGAAGTAATGGAGAAGACGTCTCCAGATTTTAAAGCGTCGTTGTTCATCGTCTGATTTGTTGCCGCATCTTTATTAATGTATCCCTTTTGAAAAAACTGCCGCGTAATGCGCAGCGTATCCACATAGCGGTCAACCTCGTAGGCCGGCACGACCTTTGTGCTTTCCCCATCCTTAAGGATAATGCCGGGAATCGAAGTATCGCCAAGCGCATCAAAATTACCGACGTAGTGCGAGTTAAATGTCTCGCCCATCTTCATATAGAGAGGCGTCATACCCGGCTTTTTATCAAGAATAATTTGATACACCGCGTCCAAATCCTCCATTTTTTTCATCTTGGACATGTCAATGCCTAGCTCCTCGGCAATATCCGAGCGGTAGACGATCCCGCCTTGCGCAGCTAACTCCTTGTTCGTCGGAACCGCATAGTTTTTCCCATCGATTTTGGCACCGGCTAGAAATATCGGGTCTAGCGATTGCAAAATGCCTTGTCCATACTGCTCCAGCAGCTCATCGATTTCTAAAAATGCCCCTTTAGACACATTTACCGCATGCTTGTTCCACTGAGCTGTAAATAATAGATCAATCTTCTCGCGCGATGCGACCATCAGGTTGATTTTGTCGTCCCAAGGCCCCCAATCAATCGGCATGAGATCAATTTTTGCGTTGATTTTATCTATTAAATACGTATTCATCGCCGCCTCGACTTCTTCCTCATCCTTCTGCGGCGATCCAATATATACAAATTTTAATGTGTATGGCTCCAATGTTCGGTTCTGCTGTGATCCGCTGCTTTTCATTACTTCGGATGAAGCGCTTTCATTGTCGCTGCTGAGCGGGCTATTCTCGCCAATCTGATTAGAGCAGGCGCTTATTAGAAATAAGCTAGCCCATAGGAGCATCCTTGCACGAATCAAAAGGCTCGTCGTTCGGGTCATTGTCGAATTGCCCCCTAATGGGATGATTAAATTACGTTCAATAGTTTAATTGTAAATATTAGTCCCAAAAATGCAAGCAAGAAAAACCCGCGCCTTTGCTGGACGCGGGTTTTCATTATTTGCCACTATGCTTCGCTAAACGCTTATTTGCTTGCCAGAAATTCGTCGAATTGCTTTTGCTTTTCGGCTACGACCTTGTCAACGCCAGCATCCTTCAGCTTTGCCTCATACTCGGCTAAAATTTTATCAACGTCGACGGAGCCGGTTTCAAGCGCTCTTTGATACTGACGAATAACGTTTGCGAGCGCTCCTACTTCAGCCTTCACTGGCTCGCTGTTAAATACGAAGCCAAGCGCAGGAGAAACTTTTGCGTTTTGGTTGAATTCTTTGAATTTGGCCCACTTATCTGGGTCCTCCGTATCCCAAACATAGTTAAGGAATTGGCTGCCGAACATCCAAGCGGAGCCAGGGTTATAGTTCGCTGTGTTACCTGTTGCGGTAATGATTTCACCGCTGCGTGTGTAGTGGTCGCCTTCGATGCCGAAGTTCAGCAAATTGTTGATTTCTTTATCTGTATGCAGCAGATTGATCAGCATCATAGCGCGGGCAGGGTCCTTTGAGGTAGAAGAGATGCCGAGCATTGAACCAGCCGTTTCAGACGTCGCGACCGTTTTTTCCGTCATTATTATTTGGGCAAGCTTGCCTGTCAGCCCTGCAGCGCTTGCAATTTCTGCGTCCTTGCCCGGCTTCATCGGCTCGACTGTGGAGAATACGGTGCCTGCCTTCCAAGCATCTGCGGAAGCGACCTGCGTTGTCGCGGCATCTGCGTTGATGTAGCCTTTTTTGAAATAATCGCGAGTGAGGTTCAAATATTCCTTGTAGCGGTCGATTTTCTCCATTGGCGTCACGGTCGTGCCGTCCTGATCTTTCAGGATAGCTCCCGGAATCGTCGAATCGCCGAGAAAGTCATAATTGGCGAAGAAATGTGAGTTAAAGGCTCCTGCCGTTGTGTAAAGCGGTGTCAAATCCGGTCTTTTTGCTTTTACGGCGGCGTAGACCGCATCTAGATCCTGAGGTGTTTTCACATTGCTCATATCGATGCCAAGCTCGTCGGTAACGTCTTTGCGATATACGATGCCTCCTGCGGCTGCAAGCTCCTTATTCGTTGGAACGCCGTAGTTTTTGCCATTGATCTTAGCGCCTTCGAGGAAAGCAGGGTCAAGGGATTCGACGATGCCCTTGCCATATTGGTCGATCAAGTCGCCAAGCTCGAGGAATGCGCCCTTGGAAACGTTGTTGGCATGGCCGTTCCACTGTGCGGTAAATATAATGTCAACTTCTTCGCGGGAAGCAATCATGAGATTGATTTTATCATCCCATGCGCCCCAGTCTATTGGCATTAGATCGATTGTTGCGTTAATTTTTTCGGTCAGCAGCTTATTAAGCGCCTCTTCCACCTTTTTCTCATCCGTCTGAGGGGTGCCTGGATAGACGAGCGATATTTTGTAAGGCTTCAGTTCGGATGCAGGCGGCTCCTCTTCTGTACTCGCTGGTTTGTCCGTCTCGGCAGCGGTATCCTTCGTAGGCTCTGCGTTGTTATTGGTTTTACTGTTGTTTCCTGAGCATGCCGACACGACGAGTACGATGGTCAGCATCATCAGGAGAAGCATCGATGTTTTTTGTTTAACTTGCTTCATAGCGGGTGGACCTCCCTTAAGAATTAAGTTGTATGCTAAACCGGCAATGCCGGCTACAGCCATTTTGGCAACGGACAATCATCCCTTCACAGCGCCTACGGTTAGACCTTTGACAAAATACTTTTGAAAGAACGGGTAAGCGAAAATAATAGGGCCGATGCCGACGACAACCATCGCCATACGGACCGTCTCGCTCGGAAATTTGAACGTTCCGCCCGCTGCCGTAATAGCCGCTGCCGCCGTGCTGTTATTCGCAAGAAATTGAATGTTCAGCATCGTCTTATACATCAAATATTGCACAGTAATATTCCCATCCTTCGTAATGAACACCAAGCTGAGAAACCAGTCATTCCAATAGGTGAGCGTCTGGAAGAGTGCGACCGTCGCCAGCACCGGAAGCGATAAGGGAAGGACGATTTTGGCGAAAATAGTGAGCTCTCCCGCACCGTCAATCTTAGCGGACTCCAGCACAGCTGCCGGAATCGTCGTCTGAAAGAACGTCCGAATGATGAGCACGAAGAAGGCTGCGACGAGAAGCGGCATAATGAGGGCAAGCAGCGTATCCTTTAAATCAAGAACGCGTACATACACCAAGTACCATGGCACGAGTCCGCCTGAGAACAGCATCGTAAAGAAAACGAAGAAGGTAAAAAACTTGGCATGCGGGAAGTCCCCTCTTGAGATCGGATACGCATACAGCGCCATAATAATTAAACTGAGCGTTGTGCCAACGATGGTGACGAGGATCGAGATGCTGTAGGACCGAATAATTTGGGTCGCATCCTTGAACAAAAACTGATAGGCCGCAAGATCAAGCTTAGAAGGGATGAATTGATAGCCCTCCCGAACGACCGTCGCCTCATCCGAAATCGAGACCATCACGATCAGCACGAGCGGTATGATGCAGAGCAGCGAATAAACAATGAAGAAAACATTGATGCCTAGAGAAGCCGGAATCGACAATTGGTTTTTTGGATTGGACCCGGACGACATTTTCTCGACTGCTTCCATAGGTTCACCTCCATAATATTTTCATAGAAAAAAGCTTAATGAAACATCTGCTAAAACAGTGCGTTATCCTTGTTGATGCGGCGCACAACCCAGTTCGACAGAAAAACCAGCGTAAAGCCGACAACTGACTGAAGCAGACCCGCTGCGGATGATAAGCCAATGTCGCCTACAGTCAGAAACGTTCGATAGACGTAAGTATCGATTACGTTCGTAACGGGGAACAGCACGCCCGATTCTCTCGGCACTTGGAAGAACAGGCCAAAATCCGCATTAAATATTTTGCCGATCTGAAGCAGCGTCATAATCGTAATGACCGGCATAATGAGCGGGATCGTAATGCGGGTCATTTGCTTCCACTTGCTCGCCCCGTCGATCGTTGCAGCCTCGTAATACTCATCGTCAATGCCGATGATGGCAGCCATATAAATGACGGTAAAGTAACCCATGCTCTTCCACGTATTCACGATCGGCAGGACGTAAGGCCATACCTCCTGGGTAAAATACCAGCTCACCTTCTCAAGCCCTAGTGCCGGTAGCAGCGAGCTGTTCAAGTAGCCGTGCTCATCGCTCATGAAGCCGAAGACGAGATAGCTGATTACGACCATGGATAGAAAATAAGGAAGAAACATAACCGTTTGATGGAGCTTGGCGACGAAGCGATTGCGAATCTCATTAAGCATTAGCGCAAACGCCAGCGGAATGATCAGATTGAGTATAATGAAACCGGAGTTGTACAGCAGTGTGTTTCGCGTAATAATCCACGCATCGGAGGTCTTGAACAAATACTCGAAGTTCGTTAACCCGCTCCAGGCGCTTCCGAGTATGCCATCCGCGTAGTTAATGCTTTTAAACGCGATAATGATGCCGAACATCGGAATATAGTTGTTGAATACAAGCAGAACGATGGCCGGGAGCATCATCACATAAAACATCCAGTATTTGCGGAATATGAGTAAATGCGATGTCTTCCTAGCTTTGATTTGTGGAATATAGGCCGTTGCCGCAGCTTTCGACGTCTGATCCGCCATCGTCTTCCTCCTCCTCTTTCTAAGGCTTTGAGTCATTTCTCTTGATTAAATTGTATAAAAAAAAGACGCCGACATCTGTCGGCGCCGTGACCATATTAACGGTGCAGTGACTTCTTACTCATACATCCTGGTACTTTTTGCGATACTCCTGCGGCGTCATGCCGGTCATCTTCTTAAATAGCTTGGAGAAATGCGAGAAATTAGCATAGCCTACATGAAGTGCGACGTCGCTGACCCGGTTATTCGTCTGCTCCAGCAAGCTGCGCGCCTTCGCTATTCTTAATCTTACCAAGTAATCCGTTAACGAACTGCCGGTTTCCCTGCGGAACAGTCGAGATAGATAAGCAGGATTCAAATAAACCGACTCAGCAGCCTGCTCGCGGCTGAATTCTTCGCCAAGATGCTCCTCCATATAGCGCTGAACCTTATCTACAACCTGCGATACGTCCTTTCCGTTCTGATTGGCGTATTCCGTTACCTGAGCGCATAATTGCTGTGCCCAAATCCGCATTCGGGCTAACGATTTCAGGACATTCTCGCCAACCTCCCATTCCCTATTCGAGAAAACATCGGTCAATTGCACTGATTTTTTATTTAACCATTGGATCAGCATATTCATAAAGCCGTAATAAAACGAAGCCATATGCGTGTAATCAACACTGCTTTGCTGCATCTGGTCGAAGCACTCATCGATCCGCAGCGCTAATTCCGTCCGCTTGCCTGATTCGAGCAGCAGCGCCCAATCGGAGAAGGGAGCTTGCTGCGGGATGCTGTGTGCTTGCTTCTGCTTAATGTCTCGCTCCATAATGATGGCGCATGTACTGCTAACGTTGCTGCGCTCCAGGGATAGCAGCGTCTGCACGGAGGCGCGGAGCTGCTTTACCTCGACGTTCTCTCCGATATAGCAGGAAAGATGGCAATGAAGCATGCTTTTGCACTGATTAATAAACGTTTTGCAGCGCTCGTTAAGTACGGCAATGGATGGCTCATCTCCATCAGGCGAGTTATACAATAGCGCATATAATATACCGCTTCCATCCTGAACAATAAGCCCCGGATCGCTCTGAAGCACAAGCTCCTCGGCCGCGTTTTTAACGCCATAGGTCATAATCTCTTCGTCGCGGGCCGACCATTCCTCTCGCCACTGCTCGATGCTTATGAGGACGACGCGAATTATGCTGCCCGCTTGAAGCGGCAAAGCATAGTTTTGCAGCGCGGAATCAAGCTGCTGCGGCGCAGCAGAAAGCCTATAATGGATGATATCCTGCCAGAAGCGCTCGATTAGAATCGGACGCTGCTTACTCCACTGCTCATAAAACAAGCTGTAAGTCCCGCGAATATTTGCAAGCTGCTCCAGATCGCGAGCCTTGTCCAGCGCCTCCTTCACGCATGCTTTCAATGCGTTGTGGTCGATAGGCTTAAGCAAATAATCGAAGCAATCAAGCTGTACCGCCTGCTGCGCATACTTAAAATCAGCATGCCCGGTAAGGAAGATTGTCACAGTGGAAGGCGAATGCTCATTCGTCCACTCCAGCAGGTCAATGCCGCTTTGATTCGGCATATCGATGTCTGACAGCATAATATGGATCGTATGTGCAGTCAGCAAGGACTGCGCTTCCTCTGCATCAATGGCTGTATAGATGTTGGCAATAGGCAGGGTCGACCAATCAATTCCTTCTACGATGCCGCGAATCGCAATTTCTTCATCATCAACGACTAATAAATTATACAACCGCCTTTACCCCTTCCACTCGCTTAGGAAATACGATAACAACTATCGCGCCTGAGCCCTCCGCTTGATTGCAAAATGTAATCGACGTCCGCTCACCATAAAGCAGCTGCAGACGATGAATAACGTTCATAATGCCTAGGCTGCTCGTTTCTTCCTGCTGCAGCGGCTCCTTATTATGCAGCTTCTCCAGCACCTCAGAGCTAAAGCCGACGCCATTGTCACTGATCGTAAGCGTGAATCCATTGTCATCTTCTATTTCCGCCGCAATTTTAATTTGGAACTGCTGTCTCCTGTTTTTGAATCCATGAATGATCGAATTTTCGACAAACGGCTGTACAGTCAATGCTGCTATCGGATAATTCATGATGTCATCCATCCCCTCGAACGTACATTGCAACTTGTCGGGGAAACGGATTTTTTGAATCGTCATGTAGTTCTCGATATGCATCAGCTCTTCTTTGAGCGTAATGGTATCCCGATTAGCTTTCATAATAAAGCGGAAGTAATCCGCAAGATGCAGCGACATCTTTTTGACCGATTCCGTATCGTTCAGGGCAGCCAAGTTATAAATGATATTCAAGCTATTCATATAAAAATGCGGGTTGATTTGCGCTTGAAGCTGCTTCAGCTCCCCCTGCTTCACCCGAAGCTGCTCCTCGTACACATCGATTTTCAGCGTCTTAATTTGCTCTGCCATGACGTTGAATGTGTTGCCGAGAAATTCAAATTCTAGCGTCTTGTTTTTTCGCAGCCTTACGTCCAGCATGCCTAGCGATATTTTCTTCATCGCCAAAATGAGCTCATGCAGCGGTTTAAACAGCATGTTGCGCATAAAAAATAAGTAAATAAGCAGGATGGCCAAAAATCCGATCGGGGCAAACAGCGTTGCATTTCTGAAAAACAACAGGTTGCGAAGCAGTGTTTCCTCTGGAATAACGACCCGGTAAGCAATATTGACCATATCGCTCATCCGATTCATCACGAGGTAGGCTGCGCCTGTTCCCCGATCCGTCAGCGACTCGTAAGGCTTGTTCGATATTTTAGAGCTCAGCTCAAAGGGCGCGGTGTTCTCCGTTAACGATTGTACAAGGCGATCCCCATTCCGCAAGTAAATGCCGTTATGTCCGATATCCCCGTCGCTCCATTGTATGGACAGCATTTTGTTAATGTCCTGTACTTTGATCATGGCGCCGACATACAGCCCCTCTGATACTTTAATGAAGTTAATTAGAAAAAATTTGCCCGGCATCCGCTCGTCGGCTCTAACCTCCCACGTTTGCTGATCATTTTGAAGCAAATTTTCTTCCGTTGTCATCGTATCCATGTGTGATTTGATTATTTTTTTCGTGTCGTTATATACGCTGTCGGTTCCAAAAATGATATCGTTTTTGTGATATAGAAACACGGCATCGATCAGATTATAGACGCCGACGTCACGGTTCAGCTTGGAATCGATCCGTATTTTCGTTAAGGTGTAGCCGTCGCTGTCCATCGGGAAGGACATGAGCAGTCCAACATCCGAATCAAGCACGGACATTTTATAAAGATAGTCGTTGATTTGCTCGAGGTTATGATCCGTCTGACCGACATAAATATCAAGCGTGTTTCGATAGGTTTCCGATACCTTCTCTCGAACGATATCGCGCGAATAGCTGTTGTTGATTAGCATGTAAATGACAACCGGCAGCATCACTGCCATAAATCCGATAATAAGACGAGTTCTTATCGATTTACCGAACCTCACGCTCCGCTTTCCCCCTATCATAAAATGTATCCTCTCTAATACTATCATTTAAAGCGCTTTCTTAAAATCATATAAATCGAGCTATTCATCTGTGCAGAAGCGTTGAGGGCCATCCTTAAATTGCGCGGCAAACCCTAACACGGCAAAAAAGACGCTTGAGGGTAATATGTACCCTCACGCGCCTTTTCTGTTTGCAGCATTAAATCTCAACTTTTTTGTTTAATAAATATAACATCAAATATAAGAAACCAGCCGTAAATACCAGCTCTAACAGAAACGGTCCTGTAAATGTGTTTAGATTAAATGAGGATTGGAAGGACATCGCATTCCCCGTTTGCGTACTATTAATTTCGACAAAGCCCAAGGAATCCTGGCCATAATTAAATATTACATCTGAAATCCAAGCGATAATGCTTTGCGCCCCGAAGAAAAACAGAATTCCAATCCAAGCAGATCGCTTGAACCTAAAGCTGCGTGCAACCGTAATGGAAGCAAGAATAGAAATAAGCAAAGATGTAAACGTCCATGCGGAGCCTAAAATAATCCAAAGTATCGATCCTTTTTCAAATTGAACATTCTCTTTTATAAAGCTGGTATCTATATCCGAAAAAGCGAAATAAATCGGAATATGAATAGCAGCAATTACAGCGATCAAAATCACGCAAATCCAGCTTAGCAAAATGGTTGAGCCTACCCCGTTAATCGGATGAATAGGCAGGAGCCTGCGGCTGTATGACTTTAAATTTTGATCAAACGTTCGGCAGCAGTGAATGAACAACAGCGACAGGGCAAGCACGTAGCCGAATATGCTGAACGGTATAACCACCGATTCATTCCAATTTTGCGTTAATCCAGTAATCGTTAGCGCAGCTTCAAGGACAGCCAATATGGCAAGCGTACTGAGAATTCCATCGCTGTTCCGCTTCCAATCATATTTCAACAGCTTGATCATTCTCCGAACACCTCCTTGAACATCTCATCCACACTTTTCCCGTGCGCGAGCCGAATATTTTCCACTTCGTCCTGCAGCACTATCTTCCCCTCGCGTATAAAAATAACTTCATCGAAAATCCGTTCAATATCGCGAACTAGATGGGTCGATACGAGCAGACTGCTCTCCTCGTTATAGTAGTTAACGATTGCATCCAAAATCTTAGCTCTTGCAACAGGATCTACCCCGCCAATAGGCTCATCAAGCAAATATAGCTTCGCTTTTCGGGATAACGTAAGGGTCAGCTGCAGCCGTTCATTCATTCCCTTGGATAGGGCGCTGACGCGATCCTTTTTGTTTAGCTTCATAAAAGCTAGCATTTCATTTGCTTTCGCCAGATCAAAGTCGGCATAAAAATCTTTATAAAAGTCGATCGCATGCTCCACACGCATCCAACTTTCCGTAAGCGGCTGATCCGGCATAAAAGAGGTATACGCCCTTGTCTCCTTGCCGACTAGCTGCCCGCCCACATGTACAGTTCCTGAAGCAGGATGAACAAGACCAGCCGCAATTTTCATCAGTGTGCTCTTACCGCTGCCGTTGCTGCCTAGCAAACCAATGATTTTGCCGGGTGCAACTGTAAGCGAAACATGATTTAAAGCATTTTTTCCAGCATAAGATTTCGACACATCCGTTAATTGCAATACGCTTTCCACAGTTTCTTCACTCCTATTCAGTTTCCTTTTCTTCTACTGCTTGTGCAACGATCGTCACAATATCATTGCTTGCAAAACCAAGCTCCTGCATCCCCTGTATGAAACGACCGAGCAAATCGCCAGCCATCTCTTTTTTGATCTCCATAATCTTCGTCTCCTCGCTCGTCACATATCGCCCAAGCCCGCGCTTCGTTTCTACGATTTGTTCGCGTTCAAGCTCCTGAAAGGTTCGTTGAATCGTATTCGGATTAATTTGCAGCTCTAACGCTAGCTCCCGTACAGCCGGTATTTTATCCCCTGCCTTAAGCTTCCCGATGACAATTTCTTTTTTGATGTAATTCATGATTTGCAAGTAGATCGGCAAATTATTGTCGAATTCAATGCTCACAATTTGTCCTTCTCCCTTCTGCTGCACTTAACAAAAAAATCGATTGTTAGGCAATATCCCGTTTTTTGAAAGTTATAAAGCTTACCGCTAGAAACAAAGCTACATACGCAGCACAAACGATACTAGGAAACGCTATTCCTCCCGAAGATTCACTTCCTTTAAAGAGTGACAAATCCGCGTTCATAAACAGGAGATACTTAGAGAAGTCATAGCTTGATAACAGCATTCTGAGCAAGCCCTCCAGTAAAACAGCTGTCATCCCGATTCCAATAGTTGCACCTGAGGAACGCGTTAAGATGCCGAACATAAATGTTAAAGTAACATAAATCACCGTATAAATAGTTTGGAAGAGCATCGACTTAGCAACGTCCAGCCATGTCACTTCACCTGCTGCTGCATCAAAGCCAAACGCTATTCCGCTTGCTGCAAGAGCTGCTGCTATTGTAAAAATAATGAGAGAGAAAACGAACAGGATGGCAGCCACATATTTTGAGGCTAAAATGGTGCTTCTCCTATGCGCTCTGATTAGCAGAAATTTGACCGTTCCTAATTGATGCTCCTTCGCAACGATTCCAGCTGTAAATATGATCGCTACAAACGTTACGATCTGTCCGACTCCATTCGTTGACATAATCGATGCTGCAAATTCAAGCATTGAAGGCAATTGCTCATTGGATAATTCCTTGATTAAATACGTGAAGCCGGCAATTGTAATCAGCATAACCGCGTAGGCGATAAAGAAGCTGCGCTTCTTTGACATTTTCAACCACTCGTTCAGTACTAGTTTGTTGAATTTAAGCAATGCGACTACCTCCCGTCCATTTCAAAAACTCATCCTCTAGCGAGAGCTTCGTTTCGGTAATTCTATAAATCTTTATTTGCTCACTTCCTAGTTTGGCTACTACATCGGGAATAAGCTCGTTATCTAAAACGAGCAGAAGCTCATTCCCATCTGGCGAATGTGGCGCGACCTCGACCCCTTTAACCGCCGCTGCAAGCTTTCGAGCGCGTTCCAGATCATCCACTCGGATAGCAACCGTGACTTGCTGCGCTGCCTCAGCTGTATCGTTTAAGGAACGATGAGTCACATACTTCCCTTCCTGGATAACGACCACACGGCTGCAAGTCAGCTCCATCTCCGATAGCAGATGGCTGGAAACAAGAATGGATATCCCTTCTTTGTCAGCAATTTGCTTCAAATACTGTCTCATCTCTCGAATACCGGCTGGATCAAGACCGTTCGTCGGTTCATCCAGAATGAGTAGTGAAGGACGATCAAGAAGCGCTTGCGCAATACCCAGTCGTTGTCTCATGCCAAGAGAATATGCCTTCACCTTCTTATTCATGGCAGCCTCCAAACCAACAAGCTCGACGACATCCTTTATCCGCTCATCTGTAATACCGTCTGACATCCGCTGATACTGCTTGAGATTATCGTAGCCGGTCATATACGGATAGAACTCCGGATTTTCAATAATTGCACCGATATGGCGGATTGCTTTTGTGAAGTCGTTGCGGACACTATGTCCCTGGATGATCACATCCCCCTCCGACATTTGAATAAGACCAACAATCATTCGGATCGTCGTTGTTTTCCCTGCTCCATTCGGGCCAAGCAAACCAACAATCTCGCCTTTATGAATATCAAATGACATCCGGTCTACGATTGTTTTGCCTGCGATTCGCTTAGTTACATTCTTTAACGAGAGAACGGCCGATGCTTCATTTAACTTATTAGATGCTTTCATCGTTTGCCTCCAGTGTCCTTGTGTATTAGTTAAATAGTACACTAGGAAAAAGCGATTGTAAAGAGGCGTTTGAAAATAAATTAAAAGAGGAAAATACAAAAAAAACTCTTAAGATCCATTGGATCTCAAGAGTTTATGTAAGTAATTATGGTGCCGATGAGAGGACTCGAACCTCCACGGTTTCCCTCACGATTTTGAGTCGCGCGCGTCTGCCATTCCGCCACATCGGCATTTAGGTAAATATGGCGTGCCCTAAGAGATTCGAACTCCTGACCTTTTGATTCGTAGTCAAACGCTCTATCCAGCTGAGCTAAGGGCACATATTTTGTTTCTTTCTTTGAAAAATCTGTGGAGGCGCCACCCAGACTCGAACTGGGGGTAGAGCTTTTGCAGAGCTCTGCCTTACCACTTGGCTATGGCGCCAAATAATTGGAGCGGAAGACGGGAATCGAACCCGCGACCCTCGCCTTGGCAAGGCGATGCTCTACCGCTGAGCCACTTCCGCATATAAATGGCTGGGGATTCAGGGATCGAACCTGAGAATGACGGAGTCAAAGTCCGTTGCCTTACCGCTTGGCTAATCCCCAACAAAATATGCATTACTTATTTTTGAATTAATGGGGCGATCGAGGGGAATTGAACCCCCGAATGTCGGATCCACAAACCGATGCGTTAACCACTTCGCCACGACCGCCACGTTCAAAAATATTCAATTGGCAGGGGCAGCAGGAATTGAACCCACACCAAAGGTTTTGGAGACCTTTGTTCTACCTTTAAACTATGCCCCTAAGGTAAACTGGTGGAGGATGATGGATTCGAACCACCGAACTCAGAGAGAGCAGATTTACAGTCTGCCGTGTTTAGCCACTTCACTAATCCTCCATGTGGTGCCGTCGAGAGGACTTGAACCCCCAACCTACTGATTACAAGTCAGTTGCTCTACCAGTTGAGCTACAACGGCATATTCACTTGTCAAGCATGTACATCTAATGGTGGCTCGGGACGGAATCGAACCGCCGACACGAGGATTTTCAGTCCTCTGCTCTACCGACTGAGCTACCGAGCCTGATGTTGTTTAAGTGGCGGAGCTGACGGGATTCGAACCCGCGGTCTCCTGCGTGACAGGCAGGCATGTTGGGCCACTACACCACAGCTCCATATGTAAGCTCGGATAAATCCGAAGGTGAAACCTTGGTTTGGTTGCGGGGGCAGGATTTGAACCTGCGGCCTTCGGGTTATGAGCCCGACGAGCTACCGGGCTGCTCCACCCCGCGTCGTTATTAATTATATGGTGGAGGCTGACGGGATCGAACCGCCGACCCTCTGCTTGTAAGGCAGATGCTCTCCCAGCTGAGCTAAGCCTCCATGTTGAGCGACCTTTATATCTTATCATAGGCCATTATTCTGTGTCAATCTTTTTTTGAAGATTTGTTGGTGACCCGTAGGGGACTCGAACCCCTGTTACCTCCGTGAAAGGGAGGTGTCTTAACCACTTGACCAACGGGCCTT
>NZ_JABBYG020000030.1 GCF_012935325.2 Paenibacillus sp. PL91 | reverse complement strand
CGATAACGTGTGCCATTCCGTTTGAGCCTACTCATCGAACCAAATCTCGATTCAACTTTCGATCAAAAGCTCCGAGATGACATCATACAAAGGGATTATGGCAAAGGTTTCAGCGTTTCCTTTGCTCTCTGGACATAAGAGCCTTCATATTTTTTTCTCTTCATCGCATTTTATGATGGATAATACGATAGCACAGTGCCTGCTTTTTTTCAAATGATTTATTGCAGTAAACTGTCCGTTAGTTTAATGCAAAAAGCAGGCTACCGTAGCGCCTGCTTAACAATGTGCGTTATTCAACTATCGTGTCCCGTTAGCTCAATGAATGCCTATCATAACGTGTTTCCTTCAATGTACCGAAGTATCCGAAAGCCTTCTCTTATGCGGTCGTGTTGTAATGGAGCCGGGTACTTTCGTCCTCATACTGTACTGCATAGCGTAGTGTCTGTTCGATGCGCGGAATGAGGAGACAGTCACACCGGTCTTGCGTATCTCCTGGATCATACGCAGCCCTGCCATATAAAACGCTTGCGTTCCGGTCCCGCACATAACCGGGCGTACCATGTGTTCAGCAAGTACACCAATGATGTATATTTTTCATTAGCCAGTGCCGTCGCGTTGTAAAATTCCATTTTATGAAGCTTGCCGTTTCGTCGAGAGAACCGTATCATAAGTTACGTTGCTATTATTCAAAGAATAAGAGAGCAGGAAGGATGACTGATATCATGAACATTACTGAAAAACAGATCGTCGTATCCTTGGAGCCCGAATATGAAACCGAATACTTGAAGCTTTTGAATAATTACTTTACGGCTTCCGAGCGAAATAGCCGGGCCTCCTCCATTCATGAAAAAAAACAGCTCATGGCGATTAAAGAGCAAATGGCGCTTATGTGCAACCAGAATCCGCAAAAAATGAACATGCTGAGGTCCATCATCCGAGATGTGAGTGACAGAAGGGAAAAGGCGGTCGTCATCTCCAAATCGAATGCCGTCACCGCCCTGTTATTAGACGAGCTTTCTGCGGACGAGGACATCAAGGGCGTTTTTATTATTACGACACAGCTTTCCATCCATGAGGTCAATGAGATGATTGACAGATTTAATAAAATTCCGGAATCCACCGTTCTGCTTATTACGGATTCCGTCAATACCAGTCTCGACGTTACGGCGGCAAATCATCTTGTGCACTATGATTATCCGGCCCGCTACTCTGATATTCTGCAGCGCAACAACCGCATATCGAGACAAACTTCATATCATAAAGAAGCGACCATATATTATCTCCTAACGTCGGGCAAAATCGACGAGTTCGAATATCGGGAGTGCCGGAACCCATAGTGTAACGCTGCAGCAAGGCTGCCAATCAATTCCGCGGCAGCCTCATGCTGTTGTCTGATCCTACTCAATCTTTCTTTGTTTATACTCCTGTAAGGGAATAAGTTGCAAATTTATATATTTCATCATTAGGAAATTAATTTAACTTATAATACAAGTTATTCAGAGTTTCCTTATCATTTTTTGAGAGATTTCCTAATTGTCCTCCAGTTGTGATACCAAGCCAAATTCCGTTTAGTACTACAAATGCGATTAGTAATATGTTCAAAACTATTGATATATTTAATATTAACTTTAGTTTTTTGCTCCATATTCCTTCCCCTTTCCGTACTGATTTTACCATAAAAACCATAATCAACATTAAACAATTCTGCCCGTTAGCGCAACAAAAAGGCAGCCGATCGTATTTGGCAGGCTGCCGCGGTGTTGTTATTCAGCTATCGTTCCCCGTTTGTTCAATGATTTTTTTGATTTCCTGTAATTAACTTATCCCGTGCCGTTTCGGTATTTCTTTGACAGCCGTTGGGTAGATTTTTTCCTCCATTATAAGCGTTCATTAATTTTGATCAACATTTCCTTTAAGATTTGCTTCTCCTCCTCGGTAAGGACATGAACGATTTCTTCCTCCACCTTTTGGAATGAGTCTTGAAAGTCTTCAATCAGTTCAATCGCTTTTGGCAATACATATATATTTTTTTGCCGTTCATTATTGGCCGGGATTTTGCGCTCGATGAACCCTTTTTGCTCTAGACCTTGAAGCATGCTTGTAATGCTGGCCCCACGTAGATGAAACCGATCTGCAAGGTCCTTTTGAATAATATGATTATTTTGGTTCTCGTAAATATAATCGATTACTTTTCCTTGTTGAGCGTTTAACCCCAGCTCTTTTATACTCTCGTCCGCTCTTTTCTTTAACTTAAGACCGATAATCTGAAACAAATCCAGATAAGGCGTATCCTTTCGGGATTGCATGATCGTCCCCCCTGTGATTGTTAGAAATCTAACTGTAAGCAACTAAACTATACAGTGATCCTATAGGCTTGTCAAATAAATATTAGTTTATTGACAGTTAGATGACTAACAGTTATACTCCGAATTGTTGGACAACAAACACTTGGGAGGAATTCAAATGGAGAAGGTAACTCAAAATGCTGCGTTAGAACAAGTTACGGCGATTACAAATGTACGTATCTTTGATGGAGATCAAATTATTGCGCCCAGACATGTTGTCATTAAAGGGGAGTCCATTATTTCAGTGGGCGGAGACCTTCCGGCCGATGCAACGATTATCGATGGAGAAAATGCGACTCTAATGCCTGGTCTGATTGATGCACATGTCCACACCTCAATCGGCGGATTACGAGATGCCTTAAAATTCGGCGTTACAACAGAACTCGAAATGAACGGCGATTTTACTAAAAGAGGGCGCGAGATTCAGTTGAAAAATGTGAATGACGTAGCAGACGTCCGTTCTGCTGGCACAGCGATCACCGCTCCGGGCGGACACCCAGATGAATTACTGCCGGATGGAGATGAAATACCGGAATTCGTATTAAAGGAACTAGAGAAGTTATCGGAGGAAGACCGGGAAGCGATGTTGGCCGCATACGCTCACGATCACGAAGAAATACCGCAAGTGACGACGGTGGAAGAAGCGATTAAACATGTGCATACCCAAGTGGAGAATGGAGCCGACTATATTAAGATCATGATTGAAGAAGGAACGGTCATGGGTGCACCTGGCCTGCCTGTACTAAGCGACGAGATTCTAAAAACAGCCGTGACAGAAGCCCACAAGTTCGATAAGCTGGTCATCGCCCACGTCTTGACGGCTCTTTCATCGCAAGAAGCCATCGATTTTGGAGTCGACGGTTTGGGCCATTTGTTTATCGACAGACCCGAGTATACGTCCGAGTTAGTGAAATCCATAGCGGGTTCAGGCGCTTTTGTTACACCGTGCTTGGTTTTGAATTCATCTATTATTGGAAATCCGGCATCGGAATTGGCGAATGATCCGCGTGTTCATTCCAAATTAAGTCCGGATTGGATCGATATTTTGAACTCAAGCTTCAATACGTTTCCGCAAGGCAATATGGAGAACAGCTTTAAGAATGTGATGGACCTTCACCGTGCCGGAGTTGATATTCTGGTAGGGACGGATGTCGCTCCGGTTCCCGTTCCGAATCTTGGCGGCCTTGCTCATGGAGCCAGCGTCCATCATGAAATGCAATTGCTGGTTAAGGCCGGGTTCACTCCGATAGAAGCGCTTCAGTCGGCTACCGCGAAACCGGCCCGTTGCTTTGGTCTTATCGATCGCGGCCGTATTGCCGAAAGTGCGCGCGCTGACCTTATACTAGTAAACGGTGATCCGACAACCAACATCTCGGATACCTTGTCGATCAAATCCGTATGGTTCAAAGGTGTGCAACAACTATGTTAATCAGAGTCGATATCCCCGTACAATGCCGTCAGAGCGATTGCATACGCCATTAACGAACCAGACGATGCCAGTGTAAACGAAATAATTATCCGGCCGCCCCTATAAACCATATAAAACATTGACCGCCCTCGACATGCTAAGCGAATGAAGAGGGCGGTTATTTCCGGTCTGCGTACCCGGTCTCCATGTTTTCCTATGCTTTTTTTCACGGTAATTGTGATACAGCTCTCAGCGAATGATCTTAAACTATCCTGCCCGTTAGCTTAATGGCAAATCGTCAGTTGTACGCAGAAAATAAAGTTTTAGTCCGAGCTGCTATTCTACACAGTATTAGAATTACAACATAGTTAGCTTTCGTGAAATAGGTTTTAGACTGACATCCAAAAAAGAAACAACGGCAGCCCTGGACTGAAAAACAATATCCAAGACTGCCGATGTTTTATTATGCAAATACCCCGTCGGCTTTTGTCATTCAGGCGAAAGCCGATTCGTTATACACACCGCATGACCATATTTCACGAATCAGGAACCTAGCGATGTTTATTGTTTTCGGGGGAAGCCGTGTCTCTTCGCACTCCACGCTATAATCAGCGCCATAAGCAGGAGAATCAACAGCACTCCCGGGAAAGCCTTCACGTCACCCAGTTCCAACAAAATTCCACCCGCAACGCCTCCGCCGGCTATGGCCAGGTTCCATACCGTCGTATTAATGGGCATCACGATATCAACGCCTTCTTCACTGCTAGCATCCGCCAGCGCGGTTTGCAATATCGTGGCGGCACCGCCGAAGGTAAGCCCCCATATCACAACTGCCGCATAAACGACCGACGCCGATGTACCGCCAGCCCACAGTGCAACGGACACCAGCGCAAAACCGAACAGACTGAGCAATACCATCAGGCGCAGCTTGCGGTCTATTAGCAGGCCGACAATCCAGATGGAGAGAAGAGCGGCTACTCCAAAGACCAGCAAAACAAGATCGACGCGCTCTGCAAGTCCCGAACGCTCAAGAAACGGCGCAATATACGTATATAAAATATTGTGTGCCAGCATCCAGGTTAGCACAACCATTAGAATCGGACGGATGCCCGGCATAACAAACACCTGACCCACTGTCATTCTCTGCCCTGCCGGCTGTCCGGGATAATCCGGCACCTTCCATAGCACCCAAACGATTAACACAAGAGCCAAAAGAGATATGAGCCCAAATACCGCGCGCCAACCGACCAGGTCGCCGAGCAAAGTTCCGGCCGGCACCCCAAAGGTTAGCGCAATCGGTGTTCCTACCATTGAGACAGCAAGAGCGCGCCCCCGTAGGGCCTCAGGAACCATGCGTCTCGCGTAACCGGCGATCATCCCCCAAGCAGCGCCGGCAGCAACACCGGCGAGAAATCGCGCGGCAAGCGTCAGAGCATAGCTGGTCGACAAGGCGGTAATCGTGTTGAAGACTAAAAATCCCGCAATAATGGCAAGCAGCAGCGGACGCCGTCGCACCCCTCCGGTAAACATGACGAATGGAATCGCCGCCACAAGCGAGCCAATGGCATAAAGGGTTACGAGCTGCCCGGCCATCGCTTTCGTAATATGTAGCCCTTCTCCGATTAACGGCAGCAACCCAGCTGGAATTGTTTCTGTAAGAATACAGATAAACCCTGTCATCGCTAGCGCCAGCAGGGCAAGCCAGGGAAGCCTGGCAGGGATGTTGGCCGATTGGATCACACTGGTGGATGATGAAAATTGAGACAAATTAGTTTCCTCCTTGAGATGAGTTTAATTATGGATCGATCATTCCACATGTTAAGCTAACGATACTCACTTGTCAAGGACTTCTGGATCGATTAGTATATAAGTATTAAAGGAGGTCATCTTATGCCACGAACGGGACGCCCCCGCGCATTTAATCGTGACGAGGCAGTTATTGCCGCGATGCTTCTGTTCTGGGAACATGGCTTTGAATCCACTTCACTTGCTCAGCTGCGCGCTTCGATGGGAGATATATCAGCAGCTAGTTTTTACGCGGCGTTCAAATCCAAGGAAGCGCTGTTCAGCGAAGCGGTGGATCAGTATATCTCTACATATGGACAGGTATCGGAAAATTTCAGGGATCAAAGTTTGACACCGAAAGCAGCCATCGAGCAGGGATTACGGCGATCGGCACGGATGCAGACAGATAGGTCCCACCCTCTAGGTTGTCTGTTGGTTTTGTCTGCTGTAACCTGTTCTCCTGAGCTAGAGCACATCCGAGTGTTGCTCTCCAAGGAACGAGCAAAGGTACGCGGTTGGCAGAAAGATTGTATAGAACGGGCCATTGCAAATGGTGAGTTGCCCGGTTCTACGAATATCCCCATGCTGGTTACCTTGTTTGACACCTTTCTTCGAGGGATTTCATCACAAGCCAGGGACGGTATTCCGCTTGAGGCAATTGATGCTGCCATAACGCAGCTAATGAGTGTATGGGATGCGCTATCTGCAAAGACGGGGGATCGGGGAGAGTTTAAGTGAGGAGAAGTTAGGGAATTATCTATGGGGAAGACCTAATAATCCATGATTTAGGAAACCAGTTACGGATAACCGCCCGTTAGTTGAGAAGACGGCAGCCACTCCACCGGCTGCCGTCTCTTCAAGCTTATTGAGCTATCGTTACCCGTTAGTTAAATGACCTTGCTTAATATTTCAATAAATCTGTTAAGGCGAATGTTTCGCTCCGACTTGGTTTCACTAAAAGTCTCTCATCTATTTTTGCAAAGAAAAGAATTTGCGTACTTGCTCATTCCTCAGCCAAAGGCCTCCCCAAACCAACACAGCAAGATAAACAGGAAACAGGATCGTAGAAAAAAGTGGGGCGTCTAGACGAACCTGTGTCGCAATCACGCCTCCAAAATAACCGGTCAACACCACTGCACCTAAGATCGTTGTACGAGGTAATGCATAAAGAATAGTAGAAAGAAGTCCGAGTATGCCCATTAAATAAATATGATGTTCCTGGAAGCCAAGTGATGCGGCAGAATCAACAACAAATGCAGGTTTAAATAATTTCATGATACTGTCAAGCAGCATAAACAAAATGGCTATTCCACTCATCACTCTTGCCGTCCATTGTTGGCCTTTAGAATTTGTTCTTGTCATCGTCCATCTCTCCTTTTAACTGACTCCCTATTGTTTGATTACAAAACTATAGAAACACAAATGACGCATACTTACTTCTTTTATCGCGTCTGTTGAATAACCACTAAATGGTAGGAAAAGAGTTGGAGTTGCCGCGAAATCAAGCCCCTCAACTATAGTTTTCGTTGCTCGGCCCTCAAAATAATGAAATTCCACCTTGTGACCGGCAGCTTACTGTTTGGTAATCATCCACGTGACACCAAATTTATCTACGACTTCCCCATAATAAGCACCCCATGGCTGAAGAGCGAGAGGATACTTGCTTTCGCCGCCCTCGCTTAGATTGGCATAAGCCGTTCTGGCTTCTGACTCATCGTCATAGTTTAAAGCAAGAATGATGCTGCGGTTATACGAAACCGGTGCGAAAGAATCGGAAATCATTAACGTATTCGTTCCCGCCACTGTCAAAGCCAAATGCATGACTTTATCCTTCATCGCCTCGGGTGTCCCCGGCATCTCGCCGAATGTGGTGAGAGACTGAATTTCGCCACCCAGTGACTCGACGTAAAAATCCGCCTGATCTCTTGCATCCTCCGACATCAAATAAGAGTGAATTTGTGCTCCCATAAAGTTCAACAACCTTTCCACTTGAAATTATCCTTCTATGAACACGACGAGTGAACAATAGTGAAATCGACAAAGGAAGTAATTATTTTTTTTATTGTTTTTTAGCTTGAATAATTGGTGTTGAATGAAAAAAGCAACCGATCCATAAGACCGGCTGCTGCCGTGTTGCATTCAACTATCGTTTCCCGTTAGCGCAACAAAGTGTTGCCATCATGGCAGACCTTTGTACGCAAGTTAATGACTACACACCAAACTGTATTAAATGATGGTCTAGATGCTTATATAGTCCTTTTCCCCATTGCTCAGGAGTGAGATTCCCAAAAAAAGGATGTGGATGGGACGTGCATTTTTCTAGACCATTGTTCTGGAATGTTATAATTTTTTGTTTTAGTTTTCCTTTTTCGGTTTCAAATTCTTTTTCTTCTACAATTAAAATGGTCGGGATAGTGGACATGTTACGGGCAAGTGGCTTGTCATTATAAAAACTGGTTTCACAAACCTTCCAATTAATATGCCTAACCAACCTCTTGGGGCAAAGGAAGTTCCCATTGCAATGTCTTGGAACGATGAGCAATGAGCAATCTCCGTACTGATCGAGGATCGTTAAGGACAACTAAATTCCTTATTTTGTGAAGGAGTGGAAGTTAAGTGAGCGATTTATTAATCGAGGTTAGAAAAGAGTTTTCAAAAGTTTTGCTTCTAAAGGATATACAGCAAGATCAGAAGGATTATCAATATGCTAGATTGATGACCAGGCTAGAAGTCGAATTCAAAATACCTCTAATGAAAGATGAAAAGTTTGAGAAAAAATATAGACGTAATACGGATTTACCGTCAAATTCCGGATGCTAGAAGCTTATAAAGTTTGGACATATGCTTCAAATATTATATTTTGTGAAAATGTAAAAGGAGTTGCCGCGGCAGCTCCTTCATCGTTTGTATAGAGTCCTTCATTGAACTAACGTTTCCCTTTAGCTTACCCCTTCGGATAGAACTAAGGATAATTAATTGCGCGCTGCTTTTTATTCGTCTTATCCCTTGCCTTTCCAGGCAACGTATCTAGGATGCATAAGATGGCCATTTGTGCCGTATGAGATTTGGATCGTAAAATTCCTTCAGCTTTGCTAGGTTCAAGATTCCGCATTCCCGCAGAACTACGCAAGCGGTCGCGTCTCACCTATTGTTTGAAATTCAGGGAAAAGTTGCCGTCACATACTCCGAAAAACGTTTCGCCGCCGGCGCGAGAAATTTATCCCGTTTCTTAACGAGGCCGATTTCGCAGATGCTCCCTTCGTCTTTGATGGGCAACCACACCAAACCGTCGAGCATTAATCCGCTCGTTTTGGGAAGGATCGATAACCCGAGTCCGGCAACTACAAAACCCGCCACTGTCATCAAGTCCTCCGCTTCGTATGCAACGGCCGGAGCAAAGCCGACCCGGCTGAAGCAGCTTTCCAGTGTCGACTTAAGCCCGCAGTAATGTTTCACTTCGATAAACGGTTCGCCGGTCAATTCCATGAATTCGATTGTTTCCCGCTGCGCAAGTCGATGAGTAGGAGAAACCACGACATACAAGGGTGCCTTCACCATCGGTAACCATTCATAATCGTCCGATTCCAGCTTTGCGGATGAAATCATAAGGTCGCATTCGCTGCTTTCCATATACCTGCTGATGAACGTATGATTCCCCTGCACCAATTCGAACCGGATCTTCGGGTTCCGTTGATGATACCCGCGAATAAGCTTAGGTACGAGCTCCGCGCCAAGTATATTCAGATAGGCGACACGGATGACCCCGGAATCGGGATTAGCTTGTTCTTCAAGCGCTTGCTTTCCCCTCTCCAGCTCGGACAACGCGCGTTCCACCGATTCGGCAAACATTCGCCCATAACGGCTAACCTGGATATTCCGGCCTCTTCGCTCGAACAGCGGCACCCCCAATTCTTCCTCCAATTTGGATATGGAATGGCTTAAGGCCGGTTGCGTAATCGCCAACACTTCAGACGCCTTCGTCACATGTTGAAACCGAACGACAGTAAGAAAATAATCGAGCTGAGTCAGCTCCATTTTTGTCATCTCCAATTCATTAGTTAAATTCATAGTATTTATTATTATAATAAATTAGACGTTATGCATGATCAAGCGTAAGCTTAGAGCAAAGGAGATGATGAAGATGAAAACGACAGTAAACTTAAAGACGATTGACATCGAAACGAATTTCCGAGGCAAGCGGGAAGTACTGCATCCCGTACTGATTTGGGACAATCGGGAGGCCGTCTTGATTGACGTCGGAATTCCATTCCGATTGCCCGTATTTCAAGAAGCTATGGCTCAAGCGGGAATCCCCTTTTACAAGCTCAAAAAAATCATTTTAACCCACCATGATTTGGACCATATCGGAGGGTTGACGGAGATTCTGAACGCTTTTCCCCATAAAATCGACGTACTCTCCACCGAAGATGAAAAACCTTATATTCAGGGGGAGAAGCCGCATCTGAAGATTACCCCGGCATTCATCGACCAGTTTCGCGCCGCGCTCCCCGCCGAACTGCCTTCGGAAAGACGGGATGCAATCCTTCGTTTATTGGAACATCCGCCGACGGCCAAAGTGGATCAAATAGTAACTGACAGAGAGGAACTCCCTCTCTTTGGCGGGATCGAAGTCATTCATACGCCGGGCCATACACCCGGACATATCAGCCTCTATCTGAAGCAGCACAAGCTTCTTATTGCCGGAGACGCCATGATGATCGATAACGGGTGTTTTGTGGAACCCGACAACTGCGTAGATGCGGATTTGGCAAAATCATCGCTAAAAAAATTCCTTTCTTATGACATCCAAACCGTTATCTGTTATCACGGGGGGCATTGCGAGGAAAACGTTTTACATCGTATCGAGCAACTGGCGTACAGCTGAATTGTTAAAATACAGGGTTAGACTGAAAGTGTCTATCCCAAGCAGCTATTTGAGTTATTAAACCGTCAGATATTGTAAAATAAATATTATAGTCGTATCAAAAATAGAAACAGCGGCAGCCATGGACAAAATAAAATCCTAGACCGCCGCTGTTTTATTAAGCTATCGTTCTCCGTTAGCTTAAGAACTGGCTTCAACACTAACATTAAAACGAGGGTCATTGATGATTTCTTCTACAATCTCGGCTGGTTTTTTTAACGTAGTGTCGTAAATATATGAGTTATTTGATGAGGACATTTCCATTTTGTTCAGTAAAAACAGAGAGCGTTCTAAGGAATCGATATCTCCCCTTATCGTTAGACGTTCGACTATTTTTTCCTTATCTGCTCGAAGTACGACATATTTTACTCTTACATTTAAATCCGATATCTGTTTACAAAACCAGTCAAGTTCATCCTCTACTACAAAATCTATAATTACATTTAAATTATGTTGAATAAAATTTCTCGTTAAAGCAAGAATATTCTTCCACGTCAGACAAAGACGTTCCTCCCATGAAAGTTGCGATTCTCCCTTAAACATATGAAGTATATTGTCACCCTCAATTAGAACGCATTGCTCAACATTTCGAGCAAGTTCTCTCGAAGCTGTTGATTTCCCAACTCCTAGCGGACCAGATAGGAGATAAATCACGTTTTTCCGGCTTATCTCTTGCATTCAAAAACCTCCCAAGCCTAATAATTACCCAGCTTATGTAATATCATTCAGCTATCTTTTTGAAACTTGAAATATAAAACCTCCCATTATACCTAATAAATCTAGGTTTGCATCTAATGAGAGGTTTTAATCTGTATGTATTGAATTAACGTATCCCGTTAGCTTAATCCTATTTGCCCGCTTGGGAAGTTAATCTCAATCTCATCAAGATCATTTTCATCCAGTTCCCAGCCTAGGGCGTTTAAATTATCTACAATGTGTTCCTTGTTCGAGGCCTTAGGAATAGTAACTAATCCTTCCTGCCTTAACACCCTGTTTATCGCTACTTGATATGGTGTCTTACCATATTTGGCGCCTATTGATTCCAATACCTTTCGTTCCTGTGACCCCGTTTCGGGAAAACCTATTGCTTGTTCCAAAAGAAAGGGAGCGGCTCCCAAAGCGTATCAAATTATTTCTTCTTTCTCAATATCCTCGCAGCATAATAAACAATTCTCATGCCCGACCCACCCCCTATTATTCCTCATAAGTCAATCTATGGAAACATTTGCATGCGTTAGAAGGGTTTTTGATGGGCGGGGAGCACGATTATATCTGCTTAACTAATCTTTGTTGAAGTGCTTGATTACAACATTATCAAAAATCGCGGTACCGCCTTCTGAAAAAAGGCTAATTTCTTTATCGTCCATTTCCGGGAAAATTTCATTGGAGAAAACGATTTTACCATCATCAATAAAAACTTCGATGCTTGTTTTATCTATCAGGACCTTTACGTGTACCTTTTTCTTTTTCACATCAAATGGCGCTCTGCTTTCAAGATATCTTCTACTCGTATCAGGCTGCTCTGTAAAAGCTCGATTGACGTAATAATATTGGCCATCTACAAAAACACCGACATCTACATGGCGGGTTTTATCTGTAGATTCACGAAGCCTTAATCCGATATTCTTGCTCTCCGTCCAAGAGATATCGGCGTCAAGCTGGTACGTATCGCCTGTTACCGGAAGTGTTGCAGAGCCGTTTACTTTCATTTGTTGAAAGGAATCCGCCTTGCTTGTCCATTGGTCCAAAGCTTCGATTGGCTGTGAAACCAGATGATACGCACCATCCCCTGCATCTTGTAATTGAATCTGACGAACAATGGAATCCGTTCCATTAAAGCCTTCTTTCAGCGTTGGCGTATTGTGAGGGTAATCCCAATTGTTCATCCAGGCCAAAGCATAACGATCATTGTATTTATCGCTGTCCTTTCCGTCTTCGAACGTTACGGCCCCATACCAATCAAAGCCGTAATCCAACCACTGCGGTTCATTATGATCCGTGGCGAACTCCTTTCCGTTAAAGCTGCCCGTCCAATAAGCGTAGGTGTTTGGTTTTTCAATCGATTTGCCATTTGCGCTGGCACCCAGAATCCATTTCAAGCTGCCGTCATCCGCCCGCAGCATATAAAGATCGGGGCATTCCACAATGCCGATATTTTCCGTGAAGAAACCGCTCGTATAGCGCCAATCTTTTAGATTGTCAGACTCGTAAAATCCTATTTTCGTTCCTTCCGCCATGGCCATCACCCATTTATGCGCTTCGTCGTCCCAGATCACTTTAGGATCTCGAAAATTGGCTGTGCCCGGATTGGGCATAATCGGATCGTCGCGGTAGGATTTAAACGTTTGACCTTTGTCCGTACTGTACCATAAATATTGTTCCTGCTTCCCACCTTCCGCAGAGGGCTGGGTTACAATCGCGACAAGAGCCCCTTTTCCGAAGCCTGCCGTATTTTTATCGTCCACAACGACGGATCCCGACCATGGATCTCCGTTTGGGTTTGTATATTTGGGAATGGCCACCCCTTCATCCGTCCAATGCATCAAATCCGTTGATGTGGCATGCCGCCATTCCGTGCCGTTTCCATCTGGATAATCACGATTATAGAGATAATAATAATGATATTTTCCATCCAAAAAAATTGGTCTCTGCGGGTCGTTTTTCCACTTGTCGGGTACAGTGAAATGATAGGCAGCCCGATAGGACGGTTTATTTTGCAAATCGATCGTTTCCTCCTTCTTGTTCTTACCTATGTGATATACCGCTGAGACTATCATGATCAAACAGCTAATACCTATGATGAATACAACAACGATTCCTATCGCTTTTGTCTTATTTTCGTTCAAGTCGACACCTCGCTTTTTATGCTGCTAATCCCTATTTCAATAAAAAAAAGAAAACGCCAATTTCAAATTGGCATTTTCTATCTTTGTTAGTTAAGGGACCGGTTATTTGTTAATCGTTAATTGCCCTTGTTCCAGGATCTTGTTTGGCACGACGGAAGTCTTGGAGCCTTTAATGTTCATCAAGAAGCTTGGCGCAAAAGTGGAATGATGATCTTCAAAGTAACCTCTATTCGTCATGTAGCTCGTGATGACCACATTATTGCCTTCGACTTGCGGAATCGCAAAGTGAGCGTAACTCCAAGTAATATCATAAGGATTAAGATCCTGATGAAGGACAAGCCCTGTGTCGTTCAATGGTTTGTACGGACCGTTCAAATCATTTGAAACGTAACCAAACATGTAAATGTCTTCTTTATCGATTCCATCAATGTACATCTTCGCTCCTCTTGAGCTTGTGAACAAATACCATTTGCCATTCAGCTCAAATACGTTTGCGCGTTCAATCTCATCGGTTACGGTATTGGATGCGATCAGCGGCTTCATTTCTTTTTTGAACGTATAATCGTCGTTTAATTCAATGATACCGAGTGCGCCATTCGCAATTTCCGCATAGGGTTTGTTCGGGCTTTGCAGCAGCTTGTTTTTCTCCGCTTGGAAGAACGCCTTGTTTCCGCCATAGTATGCTTTATTAAATAAGGATTCTTCTCCTTGGTAACCCGTTTCCGAACCGGTATTCGCTTCAAAAACAAGGTATTTACGGCCGTTCTCCTCCACATAGTGAGGATCTCTTAAGGTATGATTATCGTTATAATCGCCCTTACTGAAACCGGTGGTATCAACGGTTTGATAAAGCTTGCCGTCGTTGCCGTCATAGATCGATTTGAAATCTTCCACGCCATCCACGTTCAGCGTATCGCCTTCTGGCTGAGACACATTGATTTGAGCCGTTGTTAAGGTTTGTTTCCCGTAAAATCCACGAGCCGGATCCCAAGGGTGACGATTGGTATAGAACAAGCGAACTTTGCCGTCGGAAGTCATTGTTGCGGAACCCGACCATTCCTCGGCTTGATTGTTTAGAATCGCATCATTCGGCACGAATTTGTCACTATCCTTAAATACCCGGCCGGCATTCTTCCAGCTGCTAAGGGATGTATCTCCAGCTTTCTTATAGAACAAATAAATAAACGTGTCCGATCCTCGTTTTGGGTCTCCCGCCAAACCAAATACGATTTGGTAGCCGTTATAGTTTGCGACGGTTCCATCCGCATTTTGCAGCGGCCAAGTATCCCAAACATCCATTTCGATTTTGTTCCCATTCTCATCGTACTTGACTGCGGAAGGAATGTTCTTGATGGTTGAAGCATCGAACGCGGGCACTTTGAATTTTTCATTGTTCTGTTGCTCAGGTAATTTCAACATATCAGCGCGTGTGATATGGGAAAAACCATAGCTTTCATTAAAGTCGCTGCTGTTTATTTCTTTTGCAAATGCTTGCGTTCCGCCTCCTGCCAGTAATACGGCCGTGAACGTTACTGCTGTTGCTTGTTTCATCATTCTTTTGAAATTCATAATCTAACTCCTCAATAATTTGTATTTGGTTTCCTCAAGATCAGATCGAAACCTCTGACCATGTTCTACCGCTCTCCCCCCTTGTTCTGTGCTCCCTTTATTTTAATGAAGACGCATCGCTGCGGACATGTTGTATATTGATGTATCTATGGGTTTATATTGATCCAGTTATGGCTTCTCCGACTGTTCCCACAGCTTTTGGAGCTTCTGAAGCAGCTGATCGCGGCTAAACTGGTCGCCTACATAAGCTTGCATGACATAACCAAGCTCCTCTCTTACTCTCGTAGGAAATTTAAACCAATTCCAGGACAACGTTTTATTCTCATCGTTGTAACGAATAAGATCATTCACGAGCGCTCCTGATCGTTCCGTTTCTATATTTTTAAAAGCTGAAATAAACTGGAATTGTTCTTTCATAAACGTCTTTCCTTGTTCCGAAGAAACCATCCAGTTTAAAAATTTCTTAGCTTCCTTCTTTTTCTCTGGCGAAGATGCTTTATTTACGGCCCAGTTATTGGATACGCCTATCGGCAGGGCATCGTTTCCGGCATCATCATTAATCGGCATGGGTAAAAAACCGATGTTCATATTCGGTGTGATTTGATCAATCTTGGATTGTACCCAGTTTCCTTGCTTCAGGATGGCCGCTTTCCCAGTTGCAAACAACTCAACTTCCGTATTATAGTCTGTCGTCAGATAATCTTTATTGCCGTATTGAACCGTCAAATCCAGCATCCGAATGACATCTTCGAACTTTTTGTTGCCTACGATGGTTTCCGTCCCTTCTTTTAATCCATGAATAAAAGCGTCCGGATCATCCTGTTGGGCAAAAGCAATATTGAGCAGCAGAACGAAGAACCAGCTATCCGAATAGCCGACTGCAAACGGGGTAATTCCTGCGGAATGCAGTTTTTCCACGGCTGCTTTTAATCCGGTAAACGTTTTTGGCGGCGTATCGATTCCAGCCTTGGCGAATAAATCCTTATTATAAATAAAGCCATAGCCTTCAAAGTTGATAGGCATCCCGTATATTTTCCCATCCAGCCTCATCGGCTCAAGCGCCGCATCATAGGTATTTTTCACCCATGGTTGATCGGACAAATCCTCCAGGTACCTTTTCCACATAACCGCTTCTTCATAGCCGCCGTTAGGAAAAATATCAGGGCCTTTGTTTGCCGCAAATCTCGCTTTCAATTCGACAAGGTAGTTTGCTCCGCCGCCAAAGGTCAACACATTCAGTTTGACGTTCGGATTTTCTTTCTCGTATTCCCTTGCCATTTGCTCGAACTGCGTGGAAATTTCCACTTTAGGATTTAGCACCTCCAAAGTGATGGTCTGATCCGCAGATACTATATCCTTTTCCTTGACCACATGCTTGTCCGCCCCGCAAGCAGCAAGCGATAACGTCAGCAGCACGGCTAACATCCATTGGAAAACCTTGATTTTCATGATTTCCCCCCTTTCGATTAACAACATTAATGTAGCTGCTCGACATTCGTTATTCGCTGATTGTCTTCATCATTCCGATATTCCAGCGGCGTCATGCCGACATTTTTCTTAAACAGCCTCGAGAAATAATTCTCATCCTGGTACCCGAGCTTTAGCGCAATCGAGTACATCTTCTCATCCGTTTCGCTTAACCACCGTTTAGCTTGATTAATTCGCAATTGAATGACGTAGCTGGACAGGGTCATCCCCATTTCCTGCTTGAATCGGCGCGAGATATGTTCACGGCTTAAGAAGAACCGAGTCGATAATTTATCCAGACTCAACTCTTCCATATAATGCTCATCTACAAAAGCGACAATGTCATGCATGCGCCTCGCATCATCCAAATCCGCCAAACGATGGATGGCTCTGAACTTTTGTTCGGCCATTGCCTGTTGTGCAGCTTGAAAAGCTTGAGGGAGCTCTTCCAACGATTCGAGTGAAGGGCCGCTAACGAGACGAACGGGAATATCAAAGCGCTGGGTAATCCATTCCTCGATCGGAAAGAACTGGCCATGAACAGAAAGGATCACACAGACATTAGGGTCGTTCTGAAGGGCATAGGCATTTCCCCACTCCCGTGAAACCAGTTCATCGGACAAAAGCTGAAGATAGGGACCTGAGTGATGGGTCTGGTAGAAATACATCATCGTAAGATCGTAAGCATCCGCTTGCGGCAAAGACATGGCAATTTCTTCGGAATCAAAAAGCTCACCCTTGCTGGCAGAGGTTACTTCCCTATTTAAGCGATACGTCTTAACCTCTTCATAGAATCCCGATTCCGAATGGCGGCGTTCTTCCTCACCTTTTTCCCAGGCTTGTACCGCTCCCGCCAAAGTTTCATTCAGCAATTCTTCTTCGATCGGTTTCATCAAATAATCAAAGCATCCGTGCTTGAACGCTGTACGCATGAAAGCATAGTCGTCGAACCCTGAAATCATAATCACTTTTCCCGGGTAGGCATTCGCATCCAACCATTCGATCAACTCAATCCCGCTATTTTTGGGCATTTTCACATCTGTCATAATGATTTCCGGACATTCCCGTTCAATCAAAGCTTTAGCCTCTACACCATTTTTGGCTTCCAAAACCTCGGTAATCCCGTGTTCTTCCCACTGTCCCAAAAAACGAATAATTTTTCTAACATTGGACTCATCATCCACAATAAGAGCTTTCATAGCGTCAGTCCTCCTTAAAGTAGAGTGGAATTACCAACCGCACGGAGAACCCTTGTCCCTGCATCGTATCCAGTTCAATTCCCGCTGTCTGATCATAATGAAGAACCAAACGATCATGAATGTTTTTTAAGCCTATATGCTCAAGCGAATAGCTTCCTTCGTTCACCGGCGCGTAGATTTTGTTTTTTAATGAAGTCAGCTCATCAACCGTCATGCTGGTTCCGTTATTTTCCACGACCAGATTCATATAATCACCTCGTATTTCACCGTAAATTCGCAATGTGGCATGCTCGCAGCCCTCGTCATAACAGTGTTTAAAGAAGTTTTCAACGAGCGGCTGCAAAATCATACTCGGAACCGGAAAAGCAAGAATCGCCTTCGGTAAATCGATGGAATAACTAAAATCGGTTTGAAAACGTTCCTCTTGCAGGTTAAAATACGCTTTTACATAATCCGCTTCACTCCGGACCGTCGCCTTTTGATCCACACGAATGGAGTAGCGCATCATTTTGGACAAGGAGGTAATCAGTTTATAAACTTTTGGAGATTCTGAGAATAGGGCTACCGCAGCAATAGATTGCAGGGAGTTAAATAGAAAATGCGGGTTGATCTGGGACTTTAGCGCCCTGTGCTGATTCTTCCTATTCTCGATCTCAAGCTTGTACTCCCGGTCAATGTGACGGTTGATCCGATTCATCATTTCCTTGATATGCCTTTCCAAACTGCCGATTTCGTCCTCCCGCTTATCGTCAAACGGGGCATTCAGATTCCCGCCTTCAATGCTTAGCACTTTTCGGCTAAGCAGCTTGATGGGGCGCGTAATCTTATATGAAATAATAGCGATCATTAACAAGCCAAGGACGACCACAATGACACCAACGATAATATTCGTGTAGGCGGTTTTCCTCACATTTTCAAATAAAAATTTGCTTGAGGTGATCTTAACAAAATGCCAATCCTTTATCGGCTCATGCAGCGTTCTGGAAAAAACGATATCGCCATCTGGAGAATGTGCGCCTTCGGCCGACACATTTATTTTCTTCTGTAATCCGGACGGAACGGCCTTGCCTATCAAACCTTCATCGCTTGCATAGATGACTTGGCCACTCGAATCGGAAAGCAATACGGTTTCTTTATTTTTTTGAAGAAAATGATCCGTTATGCGAGCGATTTTGCTCAAATCAATGTCGATCGTGATGACACCAAGAAATTCATTCGATAGTGTATCCATGATTTTGTGATGAACCGTCAACACAACCGTTTTATCCGATTGGGGCAAGTTCGATGTATTGTTGTAATTCTCAATCCGATGAGGCGGTTCGACCAAATAGTTCATTTCAGAGTTTACGAGCTTCTGAATCGAAGCCTGCTTCATAAAATCCGGCTTAAGCTTCCGGGAGCTTAACAACGTATTATAGACGGTAAACGTGCTTTTTCCTTCGTCGATGTAGAACCGGACCTGCCGAATCTCGCTCCTCATCAGATAAAAGGTTGTCATGCCTTTATACATTTCAAGCTGGTTGAAATAGTGGGACCTATCAAAGCCCTGCTCAAAAACTCTGAATAAGTCTGGATTTCGATATAATATATACGGCAGATTAACGATGTCATCCAAATATTGCTCTAGCTCTTCGGACGCCTGCTGCATTTGTTCGCTGCTGTTCTCAAGCTCATGCCGCTCCACATTCTCTTTCGTCTGCCAATAGATCAACAGCACGGATAGAAAATACGGAACAATAATAAAAAGAAGCAGCATGATTATTAAGCGGTTTTGAATGCTTTTCACAAAAATGCTCCTTTTTTCTTAGTAGCTTAGCTATCATTATAACTTTCTAGTATTGCGAATGGATTCACCAATAGCTGGTAAACACTATTCGCACTAACAAAGCAAAATGAAGGGGCTGTCCCCTAAGTAGATGATTCTACTTAATGGGCAGCCCCTAAATGAACAGGTAATCGTTATTCGTTTATACGATTAAGCAAATTCAAAATCATCAGCGCGATGTCGGCATTAAACTTAACGGCCAAACTCCTTGTTGAGTATTTTAGTATGAGCATCTGTGGCGTCCGGTCCTACCGAGTTGATCGCCGATACCAAAATATGCTTCCCACCTAGAGGTCCGAAGGCTCTCGTCTCAAATCCGAAAGTACCGCCGGCATGCCCCCAATAGGATTGCCCGTCCGGCGTTTTCCCTTCAAAAATCCCTAGTCCGACTTTGCCCAAAGGTGAATCTATTGTTGTGAGCATCTGGTCCATCATCTCTTGATTTAGTAGCTTTCCGCCTAACAGCGCACTGAAGAAGGTGGTCAAATCTTTGACGTTTGATACCATATCTCCGGCTGCATTTGCCCAGGATTGATTCATTTCGGTCAAATCATACAAATGGCCCGATCTGTCCATATTATATCCTGTGGCATGCTTCCCCGGAATATGAGAACTATTCTCCATGACGAATGTCTCCGTCAGCCCGAGCGGTTCGATGAACCGTTTCCTGATCTGTTCCGCATACGTATCCCCGGTTACCTTCTGAATAATTTTGCCGGCGAGTATCGTATTGACGTTGGAATAGTTCCAGCCCTTCCCTGGTGCATATACAGGCGGTTTTGCAAGTGCCAAGCCGATAAGATCGTCGACGGAATAGTAACGGAAAGGATTTTGAGGCAAGATAATATCCCGCATATTCTCATCCGTATAGCTCGCAAGCCCGCTTGTATGGTTCAATAACTGACGAATCTTAACGTTGTTGCCGTCATACCCGTTCCCCTTTACGACGCCTGGCAGCCATTTTTCGACCGAATCATCCAGACTCAATTGTTTCTCCTCAGCCAACTGCAATACAACGGAAGCGGTGAACGTCTTCGTGATGCTTCCAATACGGAATAAAAAATCCGGTTCTACTCGGCTTGGTACTTCGTAACTGGCTGTACCTGTAGCGTAGGACCAGCGTTCCCCATCCTGCAGCCCGCCAGCCACGACACTTGGGACGCGTTTGCTTGTTACCACTTCATCCATGACGCGTTTGACATCTTCCCGATGTTTGCTTTTCTTTTCCTTTTCCGTGAGTTCTTTTTTGGGTTCTCTTGCGAACTCCGATGCTATAATAGTGTTAATATGTTTAACCGCATCTCCCAGTACATTGATATTGATCGAGATGACATGTTGACCATCTTCCGTTCCGCCCGCAAAGTTGGTAAATCCGGGAATACCGCCGCCATGTCCCCATACGTTGGTGCCGTTAGGCAGCTTTGTTTGATAGATGCCAAGTCCATACTGCCCAAATGGAGAATCGGCTGTGCTGGTCATCATCTCCTTCTTCATCTCCGGTGTCAACAGCTTGCCGCCCAATAAGGCACGGAAAAACGTCGTCAGGTCTTCCCCTGTCGAGATGATATCCCCGCCGGCATTAGCAAACGATGGGTTAAGCAGCGTAATATCTACTAATTTATTTCCCACGTCCAAGTAGCCGCGGGCATTTTTTTTCGGAATATCCATCGAGTTGCCTGGGAGGAACGTTTCATTCAAATGAAGCGGTTCAATAATTCGTTTCTTAATCTGCTCCGCATAGTTTTCCCCGGTAGCTTTCTGGATAATGAGACCCGTAATCGCGTAATTTGTGTTCGAGTATGCCCACCCCGTTACCGGCTTTAGCCCCAAGCCGATGGCGACTAACTGTTCGGCTGTATAATTTCCGTCTGGATTCGTGAGTAATTTCGTTCTAAACTCTGGCGTCAAGTAGTCTGGAAGTCCGCTTGTTTGATTCAACAATTGACGAATCTTTATCTTATTGCCGTCGTGCCCATTACCCTGTACGAGCCCCGGCAGCCATTTCTCCACCGTATCATCAAGGGACAGCTTCTTCTCACCGGCAAGCTGCAAGACAACCGCAGCGACAAACGTCTTCGTTGTACTTCCGATTCGGAATGCGGAGTCGGCGTCCACTTTATGGTTTCTTTCGATATTCCCTTCACCGGAAGCGTAGGACCAGCTCGCATCTCCTTTCTTCACGGTAACGACAACGCCTGGAATATTGTCGCTATTGGCAGCTTTATCGATCGCTTGATAGGTTGCCGTGTGACCCGTGGCGTGCAGCGTTCCATAAGCCGGGAATATCGGTGTAACCGCCAATATCGCTGTTAACGTAAGTGCAACTCCTCTGTGCAGGGTGAATAATTTCATAATGCATCGCTCCTATACTGTTAGTATGTTGTGTTGGTTCACTCCTTCACCTTACCCTCGAAATTGTTAAATCAGCTATTGATGAAACCGCCAAACTTTTGATGACATCGCACTTAAATCTGTCACATCAGCCGTATGACAAATCGTCAATATCTCATGTGACGTGCTTGCTGCAGCCAGGTTCCCAACCATTCCCCCTCATTCGCTTGACGAGTCAAGATGTAATGTTGCATGATAGGGTCTGAATCAATCGGAAATCGATGATCAAAAAAATACAAGCAGGTGTGCATAATTCGTGTTCTCTATCATGAAAAAATGGTTATGGTATGATTGGATACTTGTAGCCATACGAACAATTTGGCTGGTCATTATCGCAAGCGCTGGTTTTGTCGATCCGTCCTTGATCGCTGGGTCGCTTTGGATAGTACTTTCTTTCGCTCTCGTCGTTTACCTCGTTCCATTCATCGTCCGCTATAGAAAAGAAGCTTGGTATCTTCCTGTCGAAGTCATGGCAGCGGGCTTTTATTATCTTTATTTAGCCTACGCAGCTCCGGAACTGCTATGGTCTTTTGTTTTGCTCGTGATAACGATCGGCCTGGCGAGCAGTCGAACAACTTATGTGTGGACAGGGATCCTCTGCGGGATCGTATTCCCGGTATTGAACGGTTGGATCGCTGATCTTCTCCCGTTTGAATTTATCTTTAGCTGTAGCCTAGGTTTTGCTATCGGCTTTGCGTTCAATATCTTAATTCAGTCCCATCAGCAAGCCCGAATTATTCAAGAGCAGAAGCAGTTGCTGGAGCAGCACATTAAGCGGATTGAGGAACTTACGCTGCTAGAGGAGCGCAGCCGGCTGTCACATGAGCTGCATGACACGATTGGCCATTCGCTTACCTCGCTCATCATCGGTGTCGAATCTCTGCGATCGACCGTACCGAATTCGCAGATCGAGAGGATCGATTCGCTTGTCGGTATCGCCCAGCACAGTTTGGTTGATATCCGAAAACATCTGCACCAGCTCTCTCATGCTCCGTTCAGCCATTCGTTAAGTGAGTCGTTGCGGCAGTTAACCGAAGAGTTCATGAAGTCGACAGGTACAACGGTCAAATTCCGTGTTATCGGCAGTGAGACGCTCGTGATGCAAAAAATAAACTTTTGTCTACATCGCTGCCTTCAGGAATCTCTAACCAACGCAGTTCGGCACGGCCAGGCGAGCGTGATATCTGTTCAACTGCATTTCGATAGTCAGCAGCTCCGGTTACAGATCGAAGATAATGGCATCGGAATGGAAGAAATCCAATTCGGATTTGGGCTGGATGGGATGAAGGAACGGCTAGAACAATTTCACGGCACACTGTCGATGCATTCCGGTTCGGGACAAGGAACTTTCGTCATATGTCATATTCCATTGCAGACCGAGCCTGTACATGACGCGATCCGCCTGTTGATCGTTGATGATCAGTTGATCATAGCCGACAGTTTGAAGCAAATTTTGGATCAGCATGCTGATTTTATCGTCGTTGGTACGGCAGGGGACGGGCGAGAAGCATTAGAACATTGTGAGCGATCCCAACCGGATATTGTGCTAATGGAAATTCGTATGCAGGGAATGGGCGGGCTTGAAACTTTACTTGAGGTAAAACAACGATGGCCTCATATGAAGGTTGTGTTCATGACAACGTTCGAGGATTCCTTACAGGCAGCAACTGCATTAGAGCGCGGGGCGGAAGGATACATGCTGAAGTCGATTCATCCGCGGGAGATGAAAGAAGCCTTAAAACTTATTTATAACGGAGGAACCTGGATCGACCAATCGGTTGCGACGCGAGTTTTCGAAGAGATGAAGCGTCAACGTGAGCAGTTGGAAAAGATCGGCTCAAGTCTGGAAAACTATCCGTACGGTCTTACGAAACGCGAGATGGAGATTCTAGAGCATCTGTCGGGCGGACTGCGCTACAAGTCGATCGCCGCCAAGTTATTTTTATCGGAGGGAACGATCCGCAATTACTGCTCGATTCTCTACTCGAAGCTCGGAGTCAACAACCGCGAAGAAGCAATAAATATGGCGCGAACGGAGAATATCGTGTAGATGGTACTCGCGATATAGATCATTTCGTTATCTTTACGCAAAAATGAAGCAGCGGCGCTCTAGGACTTGAAGAAAAAAGTCTTAGACTGCCGCTGCTTTTATTAAGCTAGTGCTCTATTCTTGATAAGACTAACGCAGCATTATCCCAATATTCTATTTCCAAAGGTTGAAAAAGCAAGGATAAGTACTTATTTTCAATTCCAACTAATTCTTTGCATATATGTTCAACTATAGACTCAGGGGTATACCAGTGTAGGAATTTAATGTGCTCATGAATCCGTTCAATATTAGTCATTTCCTTAAGCAAATCAGGAACATTATCGTCATCTAAACCAAATATGAACTGTCCGTTGTTAAGTGGAGATGAAAAAGTGATTATTCTTCCTGTTGATACATCATCTAATTTATAAAAAAGCTCATCAATAAAAATCTTAGATGATTTCGCTTTTTCTTTCAACGAAAATCCAACCAGTACCGTCTGGCCCGATAGTTGAGCGGCCGAGCGGAGTGCAGAAAAAGCGATGGACCGGTTCCACCACTAAGTTGTAATTCGTTACTCAGACTTGATACGTTCGTACCCTTAACTTTTTTTCTTTCTTATTCTCATGAAACGAATAGTGATAACTACGAACACTAATGCAACTAAAACAATGTACACATCAATATCTTGTTCAAACATAAACCACATCTTGTGTTCTATGTTTACTTGATTTTTAGGGCGTAATCCTTCACCGAATAGTTCAGTTGCTTGGTTAAGGTTATCCATTTCGATTGTTTGACTGCACGGGCTACTGCTTAATTCGCCATCCGATTCGCTAATGTAAATTAAGTATTCATTGCCTTCTTTAAATTCATAACCCCAAGTGTAATCAGCTGCGACAATTATTTGAGAGTCTACCTCCGTTTTCCAACTTCGCTCCGCTTCCATTAATATATACCTGGTTTTCTCCTTTGTTCCTGTAAACCCTTCTTGCTTCAAGTCCACCTTAATTTGCTTAACTTCACCGAAAACAGCTCCATCAAATCTCTCTAAAGCTTCTTGGGGACTTCCCACCTCAACGCATGACAAAGCTTTAGCATCTTGTTCATTTGAAAAAAAGAAGACCATTGTAAAAGTGAATATCAAGATGAGTAATCGAAGTTGCAAATTATCCACCTACTCTAATGATTTCTATTTCATAACACCTTTATTGACTTCACCAGCAGTCAAAAAGTTGCGTTAAACTGCCCGTTACTTCAATTAACAACGGCAAATGAAATATTATATTCCCTTGACGCAGATCCCTATGAATTAATCCATAATACCCACCGAATTGGGGCAACAAAGGAGCTGAGATCCCGAATGTTAAAAATACGGGTTGAAGGCTCGCCAACAGAGATCGATTTTAAAGGAGTACAGAATCCGTTGACGAATAGTACAAACAGAGATTCGGCAGCAATTGAAACAGTTTGTTGTGGAGGAGGGTAATTGCTATGGACGAAAAGAGTTGGGATTTTCTCGTTGCAATGAATGAACAAGACAAAGAAGTCATAGAACAGGTAACACAAGCTATTAACAATGACAATGTAGAGACTGTAGCGCGTCTTTTTAAATCTCATTCATGGCTGTCATCTCTGATAGATGTACCATGCTTTGCTTTTGATAGTCCGGCTATTGTTATAGCAGCTTCAAAAGGAAATCGTGAGATGGTCGATGTATTGCTTGAGTATGGTGCGGACATTAATGCTAAAAGTCAGTGGTGGGCTGGAGGATTTGGAGTATTGCATCATGACCATTATGATCTTTCACGTTATCTTATTGACCGCGGTGCTCATGTCGATTCCCATGCAGCAGCTGCATTAGGAATGATGGAGATGCTATCAAAGATGGTGGAAGAGGATCCTTCTGTCGTTAATCAACGCGGTCCTGACGGTCAAGCTCCCCTGCACTTTGCTATAGAACACAAGATCATCGATTTTCTCCTTACTCACGGTGCGGAGATCGATATGCGTGATATTGATCACGGTAGCACACCCGCTCAATGGGCTGTGGATGCACCTGAAAAATGCAGGTATCTCATTGAGCGAGGCGCTGAAACGGATATCTTTATAGCATGTATACTGGACGATATTGAGATGGTTTACCGTATTTTAGAGACTGATCCGAATGCTCTTAATGCTCAAGTTGGTAAAGGAAACTTTACATCTGGCGATTCAGACGGCGGACATATTTACGAGTATAAAATTGGTGCATCTGCTCGGCCGTTATTTCACGCTCAAAAATTGAATCGTTGTGAAGTAATCGAAATGATGCTGAGATATAGTTCTACCGAGCACAAATTTTTGCTTGCTTGTTTACAAGCTGATACGGCAATCCTCCAATCCATAACATCTGAACATCCGAAAATTGTTACCTCCCTGCAGCCAATGGATGAAAGTTTGATTGTTGATGCGGCGGGAGATAACCGACTTGATGCGGTCCGCACAATGTTGGAGGTTGGATTCAATGTTGATGCACGACGCACCCCCCAATCATCGACAGCACTTCATTCATCCGCTAGTCGAGGGAATTACGAAATCGTTAAATTGCTGCTTGCACAAGGCGCATCTGTACACGCAACAAACGAGTTTGGCGGAACGCCATTGAATAGCTGTATCTGGGGGTCTTTGCATATCCAAGATCCTTCTGGAGATTACGCGGCGGTAACAGAAAGCCTTATCGAGGCTGGAGCGAAACTGCCTGATCAAGCGACGGGCAGCGATGTCGTTAAGAAGATACTTATCGAGCACGGAGTAACGGACTGATCCTCCAATCAGGGTTAATGCCCGCTAAAAACACCTTCAAATCATCATAATCCTCCTGATTGAGGACAGCATTCTTTGTACCTTGTCGAAGTTCTGTTAACGCTTCTTCAATTCTTTTGGCGTTGTAGACTGGTCTATGTAACTCCATTGGCTTTAAAGTTTGTGAAAATCCATGTAAACTGGCGAGGTTTTCCCCTAATCTATAGATAATTTGATCTATGTTGTCTTCATTTAAGGTAAGAGTCGAGCCTTCGACCCCATTCTGGGAGAGCTGCAAAACTGGTACCAAATTGATCAGAAATATATTCAGTAACCAATTCACCTACTTGATTTACAACAGGTCTCTGAACTTTCAGTATGTTTTTTCGATCTAAACCTCGAAGAAAAACCATTTCTGAGCGTAACCCATCTCGAGTATGTTGTATACCTGAAAGCCTCTCAGATATTGGTTTATGTATTCGTAATTCAATGATCGGCTCAATGAAGGAATAGTGCAATAACTTTCTCAGCTTCAATTATCATAACACTTTTCTCCTTCCTTCAAGGTCTAGTACATCATTTATATTGTAACAGTTGCTTGTTGTGTTTTGTTGGAATAAATAACTATATTTATATTATCCGTTTGCTCTTTTTATTGAACAATACTGCCCGTTAGCGTAACAAGCCCCACGCACAGTAAAGTACGGGGGCTTATGTGATTTATTATTTAGTGGCTTGATAAACGAATTTCTGATTGCCGCTTGTTGGTATTTTTCCATCCTCAAAATCTGCACAAACAATGACATTGGAAAAACCAACACTTTCAAGGATGTACTTGAATTCCTCGACACCGTACCAGCGCAATGCAAATCGCTGCAATTCCGTTTGGACCAATGCCCCGTTACGCCACTTTTCGTATTTCAAGTAGCTCACTCGGTATTGATTGAAAAATAAATCAGCTTCCACACACTTGCCTTCCATCGTGATGATGTCACCATTAGGCAAGTGATATGTTGCCGTTCCGCCCCATCGCCCTAATTCGGAACTGTTATCATTGTTGTCTGGCAAAAACAGGTCAAGTAACAACTGTCCGCCTGGTTCCAAGTGTTCATACAACCGCTTTAGAACTCGAAGTGATTCTTCTCGTTGTTCGATTAACAGAAACGAACCCCCAGGAATGATGATTGCCTCATACTTATGCGGCAAAGAAAGTTCCTGCAAGTTTGCTTCATATAAGTTGGTAGTTAATCCGCGTTCATCACATCGGCTGCGGCAAGAAGCCAACATTTGCGTGGAATAGTCCACTCCGTCTACGATCAGGCCAGATTCAAGAAGAGGAATGATCACGCGTCCTGAGCCAACCATGGCCTCCAGAATACGTCCCTTGCAATGTTTAAGTTTTTCGTGATAATACTCAACATCTCCGCTGAGTGATTGCCCAATTTTTTTGGTTAGGTCATAGACCTCCGTACAGAGTTCACCGTAATTACTAAAAGACATATATGCTTTCCCTCCGTGGTTTGGTTTTTGCACGGAAGAGATCGGCGCAAGCAACTATCCCTTCCGCACCTCGAAAATAACTGCGTCGCCAACTGATTTAATGGTTCTCACGATAATCACTCGCTTTCTGGAAGAATAATTCCAAATTACACCATAGGAGAATTTTTGACAATAGGAATTTTTCAGGCCTTATTAATCATTTATCGTAGCGAAGGACTGCCATTTGGCAGCCCTCTATCGTTATCCGTTAGTTGAACAATTGATTAGTAACTTTCCAATTACATAAGGGTTTGCATCCCAAATTTGTACTTTTATATATCGTTCTGGTCCTTTATTACCATCGAAATTCCACATTTGAGGTAACCCAAATTCGTTTATTACTTTTTTTATCTCATTCAATTCTACCCGTTAGCTTAATAAAATGAGCATGCCACCGCAGCGCCTGCTCATTAATGTGTGTTATTCAACAAACGTTCTCCGTTAGTTCAATGGCTATAAATGGGATCCTCCCGTAACATCAAGTATTTGAGCTGTGACGAAACGGCCGTCTTGGGATGCAAGGAACGCAACAACATCGGCAATATCGGAGGGTTCACCCATTCGGCCAAGAGCGACCATGTCAGCGGGTAGTTTTTGTGCTTCAGGAGAATCAAGAAGGTCCGCATTCATGTCGGTTCTAACCATGCCGGGTAAAACTGCATTTACTGTGATTCCTCGAGGACCTAGTAGTTTTGCAAGATGTAGCGTGAAGGTATTGATTGCTCCTTTGGTCAAGTTGTAAGCCATAATGGGTGGATAAGCAACCCTTGTAACACCCGAAGAAATATTGACGATACGCCCTTCATTGCGCAAGCGAGAAAGCGACTTTTGAACTATAAAGAATGGTGCTTTGACGTTCACCGCAAAGATCTCATCAAAAGCGGTTTCCGTCGTTTCTTCAAAAGATTCCGGTATTCCGATACCAGCATTATTGACCAGTATGTCAAAGTGGATTTCACCGGTTCGAAGCATTAGTTCCTTATCAAGTAATTGGATGAGCTGATTGACACCGGCGGCTGTGTTGAGATTCGCACCAATTGAAAATGCTTCACCTCCATTCGCTTTTATGGACTTCACCGCATCTTCTGCGGCATCCTGTTGACTTCCATAGTGAACGGCAACTAATGCACCTTCTCTTGCTAGTCGCAATGCGATCCCTCGACCGATCCCCCTGCTCCCTCCAGTAACTAGTGCCACTTTTCCATTTAATCGATTCATAATTATTCTCCTTTCCGACCGATAACTAACAAAGCGCTGCGATGTCTTCTTTGAGGTGCATGTTGTAAATGCTCCTTGTTCCAATCGATAGGCAATGCAGACCAAGTTTTTCCTCTATCCGTAGATCGATAAAGCCCTCGATTATTCAAAGCGTAGAAAGTATTCAAATCGTGTGGATCAACTGCTAAGTTGGAAATCATTGTTCCTTTCGCCACGGGCAAGCCCTGTTCAACTCTTTTCCATAGCTGATCTTCTTCTTTACGATAAATATAAGATTCAGCAACGGAAGAGTCATAAGCATTTCTCGCTCCGGCAGAAGCAGAAACGAGCATCATGTCCGGGTCATCTCTACTGACCACCATACTAAGCATATAACGATGTTCTAATCCATCGCTAAAAGGTACCCACGTATCGCCGCCATCGCGACTCACTAACACACTCTTGCCTGGTTGATCTACACCGTCACTACACGCCGCATAGATTCGATTAGGTGACTTTGAATGAGTTAATAGTGTATGGGCGTCTATAGGGTCTCCTTCTTTTGTATCCAGCCAGTGTTCGCCTCCGTTTTGAGTTCTAATCACTGCCCCTGCCTCGATGGAAGCGTATATATGCCCATTGGACGGATCTTCTGCAATCATACGAACATTATGGGTTTGGGGATTTGGCGGAAAAGACCAACTCGAATAAGAAGGTAAAGCCTTGATCGCTTCCCATTCGCTCCAACTTTGTCCGGCATCGCTTGAGTAAAATAAAGCACTCCGATCGGTTCCTGCGTAGACCGTTCCATAATCTCCGATTTTTCTGGTCCTGCTAACAAAAACCGAGGTAAAGATTGATTCCGGAATCTCTTCTCCACTCCTTTTCCAACTGTCTCCACTGTCATCACTCATCCATAAGCCATGTCCATCGGTTCCACAATAGAGGCGGTTGTGCATGAATGGATCGATTGCAATACATACAGGATTTAAAACTTCTGAGTAAGACTTGAGTTTGTACTTCGTTTTCAGTTCATCCAAAACAATTAATTCTTCTGACATGCATAAAAAAAATCGATTCATCTCATTCTCTCCTTACCGACAGATTTGTTTGCCACCTTTTTCTGATTAGGGTACACTAGAGATACAGATCTTAATTAAAATGATCATATCAATTATTGATAGGTATATAGTGATTATGATCAGTAAATTAATAATTGTCAAGGAGAATAGGTATGAGCAATTCAGAATTTCCTTTTCCAGCTAATCCTGCTTCAGCTGCTTTTGTATTACAAACCCTAATTAAGACCACTCACCAAGTTCAACGTGAGTTCGAGAGGCTGTTATCAACGTTGGGATTGCCATCATACCTAACTGGATCACGTTTGCGAGTCCTCTTGGATGTTTCACAATATGGAAGCATTCGTATGAGTGATTTAGCAAAAAATCTGGGGGTTGAAGCTCGGGTCGTGACACAATATGTAGATACGTTAGAAGGACAAAATTTACTTGTGCGGACGGCAGATCCAACTGATCGCCGGGCAACGCTTGTGAAATTGACGGATGAAGCATTTCCGATCATAGAAAAAGCACGAATTATAATGGAACAAGCTGCAGAAAAAATATTTGAAGGAATATCTATTGACTCACGGAAGGAATTGATTCAACAACTTACTATGCTTACTCATGGTAGGTAAAGAGTGTATCTACGGAGAAAGCCAAACGGGTCGCCACCCTTTCAGCAAGAAATACTAACCTATCATTTATAAAAAATACCAGTGCATATGGCTAACGAAAATGTATGGCAAGCCTATGGGGGCTGAACCGCGCGGGCTCGCCTGTTTTCACTCTAGATTAAACTATGCTGCCCGTTAGCGTGGAAAAGGCAGCCGATCATTGTGGTCGGCTGCCTCCGTGTCTTTATTGAACTATCGTGTCCCGTTAGCTTAACGTGTCGTGCCTCTTTGAATATAGAGCAAAAGTATTTACTCCAGCTAAACTATTGTTCCTTTTTAACGGTGCTCTTTTTCGATGTTGCACTCCATGGCATATCCACCTCACCGAAGCCTTCTGCTCCTTGAATCTGTTTCTGTTTTACAAGTCCAATTTGCTTCGCATAGTAATCTAACATTTCAAATACCGTAAACCGATGAAACCCAGCATCGAATGACGGTTCATTCCGAGCGTCAGGTTTAATCGGTCTAAGTGTAATTGCTACCTTACCTTTTCTATTTCCATGCTCGTTTACTGGGACATTGAAATTAATAAATTCATTAAACCCATCTGCCACCGTAATCACAGTCACTAGCCCCATATTCTTAGTTGGAAAACGCGGATCGATCGGAGTATTTATTTTGATGCTCCACTGCCCTTTACTATCTGTTAAACCATTTGCAACAATATTTCCCTTGTAATCAATTATAATTAGACGCGCATTAGGTATAGGTCTAAAAGATTTATCATTAAACGGTTTCTTCTTCGTTCCGTATCCGTCGATAACAGAAGATACTTTAAAACACATAATTGCTTCAACGTAACCTTTTGAGGGTGCATCAGTAGGAGATGAATCAGCAAAAGCAGTGGAGGCACTTACCAGAAGGCAGAGAACCAACATTATGGACAATTTACTTATCACTATTCCACCTCAATGTTTTTGGGATATTCTTCCCTTAATGAGGAAAATCATTACGCTATACTGCCCGTTCGTATTATGAGATCAACCATTTCTTTCTGGTTGATCCTTTTTGCATTAGCTTCGAGGATTAGAGTAGCCGGGTTGAACGCAACTGCCCGTGGGACTTGATCCCGAGCGCTATAATGTTCACCCCTACTTGTCATGACCATGATTGAGGCTGGTTGGGAAATAGATCCTTCAATTCGAGCTGATCAATTTTGGGATATATGAAGCCATTGATTGAGAGCAGCAAAATGATGTTTCCGGAACATGTAGTGCGAATTAATGATAGGGGCCATTGGAACTATCCTACCCTTTACTTCAACAACAAACCAGCAGCGGATCTCTGATCTGCTGCCGGTTTGTTGTTTCATATTCTTCTGAACCAAGGATTAGGATGACTTTCCAGAAAGTGTGGAACTGCCGGCAGGCCAGGTCGAGAGCGCTTGCTCAACAACAGCCTCTAACATGTCGCGACTGAAGCCGGCCTTGGCTTGAACAGCCATACCGTGGAGCACCGTCAGCACGAATACAGCTAACGCAGCACAGTTAGTAGTCTCCGGCAGATCTCCCTCTTGCTTTGCCCGTTCGAAGCGATTGCGCAGCGACGCTTCTCCGTCTGCACGCGCATCGATCAAGGCACGCCGAATAGGTTCGGTTTCGTCCGTACCAGCCAAGGCGCCGTGGACGCCTAGACACCCTTTGCGATCCGGGTAACGAGTATTTAATTCGGCCGCCCTAAGGAGGATGTGTGCGGCCACCTCCCGCGAGGTCGGCAGCTCCAGCGCCACCGGGATGAAATCCAGGTACTGCTCATAATAGCGCGCCAGAACTCGGCGGAACAACGCTTCCTTGTTGCCAAATGCCGAATAGAGCGCGGGTCGTTCGACACCCGTGGCCTGCGTCAGGTCGGTGTACGACACGCCCTCGTAGCCTTTACTCCAAAACACGCAAAGCGCCGCGTCCAGTGCTTGATCCACATCGAATTCGCGCTTACGTCCCATCAGTCAGATCACCTCGCTTTTTTTGTAACGGCCGATATTAAAAAGGTTCATGTCCAATTTTCATACTATACGTTATCGTAACACACGTTACAGATCGCTGCCAGTCCATCGGACAAGGACCTGCGGCAGCGCACGACGGCGAAATACTCGGCCGTCTGGATCTTGTGTCACACATCAGACGCCAAACCCGGCCCGAGCTGATGGCCAATCTTGCCAGAGCGCGACGCATCATCCTAACGTGACGCCACCTGACGTCCCTGCAATTGACCCATTGACAGTGCGCGATAAAATGTATAAAACAACTTAACGTAATGATCGTTATGATATATTGACAGCGAGCGACAAAATGTATAATATAAATTAACGTAATGATCGTTATGATATTTCGCCGATCACCAGGGCGAGGGCGTCCAGCGACGTACAAAGATGTTATTTTCATCTGAAATCATTATAGGAGGTTTTTTCATGCAGAAATCATTGAAGGGCAAGGTCGTCCTCATTACGGGCGGCTCACGCGGCCTTGGCGCCGCTACGGCGGAAGCGTTTGCCGATCACGGAGCAGATGTTGCGATCAGCTACGCAGCTTCGGCCGAAAAGGCGGAGGCTGTCGTAGAGAAGCTGAAGGCCAAGGGGGTTCGTGCATTGGCAATCAAAAGCGACCAAGCGGACCTTTCTTCCGCCAAGCCCCTAATTAACTCGGTGATTGCCGAATTCGGCAAGCTCGACATCCTCGTGAACAACGCCGGCATCGCGATCCAGGGCCAAATGGTAGATGATCCCGGCTTCGACGAAGAAAAATACAATCGTCAGTGGCAAGTCAATGTCATGGGATCGATCGCCAATACCCGCGCGGCGGCGCCCAAACTAGCGGACGGAGGTCGCATTATTTTTATCGGCTCTCGGCTCGGCGATTACGTACCCTTTAGAGGAGTCGCCGACTACGCCGGAACAAAGGCAGCGCTCGCAGGATATGCGAGGGGCATCGCGCGCGACCTCGGTCCCCGTAATATCACTGTAAATGTCGTGCAGCCGGGCGTCATGCCTACGGACATGAACAAGGATGTGGCTGATCATCTTCCACCCCTTGAAACCATCTTGGACATGCATGCGATCCGTCGCTTTGCAACCCTTGAAGAGGTGGCAGAAGCCGTCTGCTTCCTCGCTGGACCACATGGGGGCTACATCACCGGTGAGACCATCAATATGGCCGGTGGTATCGGAAACTAAGGCCGTCCGGAGCAGGTGCCCATGCATGGGCACCTTCCTAGCTTTCTGACGTGCGCTAATCGTGATCGCAGTCAACCGACCAAGGACTGTATTGTGATCTTTGAACCTGCCGATCTGATGCAGCTGAGCGCTCAGCATCGGTATGTCAAAGACCTGGCCGATAAAGAGCAAAGCTTCTAAATTAAAAAATACGCATTTAAAGGAGAAAATATATGACTAGAAAATTCAGTGCAAAGTCAACTGCCGATCAGGTGCTTTCCGGCATTGATCTCAAAGGAAAGCGTCTTCTCATTACGGGTGTATCATCGGGCATTGGCCTCGAAACCACCCGCTCACTGGTCTCTCACGGCGCCAGCGTCGTCGGCACGGTCAGGGATCTAGCAAAAGCCGAGGCGTCCACTGCATCGGTCCTTGACGCCGCGGCGCGAGGAGGCGGCAACCTAGAGTTGATCGATCTCGATCTCGCATCCTTGCAAAGCGTTCGCGCATGCGCGGATAAGCTGTTTGCCGACGGTCAGCGGTTCGATGCCGTCATCGCCAACGCTGGCATCATGGCAACCCCGTTCGGTCGGACGGCCGACGGCTTCGAAGTCCAGTTCGGGACGAATTATCTTGGTCATTTCGCTTTGATTAATCGGATCGAGCCGCTACTCGTCGATAACGGGCGCTTGGTGGTGCTATCGTCCCAAGCTCATCGCGCCGCCGATGTTGACCTGGACGATCCGAATTTCGAGCAACAGGCATACGACCCATTTGTCGCCTATGGCCGATCGAAAACGGCCACTACTCTCTTCGCAGTGGAATTAGATAAGCGGTATCGCAATCGTGGCATCCGAGCTGCCTCGGTGATGCCCGGGAATAGTCTTACCGATCTCCCGCGCCATTTCTCGCAGGAAGACTTGCAGGGTCTTTTCGAGACCGTTGGCAAAGCTCGCGCCGAAGCAGGTCTTCCGCCAGCGGAGTTCAAAGAAATCGCGCAGGCAGCCGCAACTTCGGTCTGGGCCGCAGTCGTGGCTGACAAAGAAGAAATCGGCGGACGCTATCTCGAAGATTGTGCGGTCGCGCCGATTGATGACACGCCTAACCCGTTTGCCGACGGCGTGAGGTCGTATGCGCTCGACGCTAACAAAGCCGAGCGGCTTTGGGCGAAAAGCGAGGAAATGGTAGGCGCGAAAGGTACGTACTCATGACAGTAGTCGGCATCATTGGCGCGGGCGAGGTCGGCAGCCAGATCGCGCGTGCGGCGATCGCGAACGGGTATGAGGTCGTCATTGCCAATTCACGAGGACCCGAGACGTTGAAGGACCTCATTGACGAGCTCGGCCCGTCAGCGCGCGCCGCGACTGCGGCCGGCGCTGCCGAGGCTGGTGACTTCGTCGTCGTGGCCGTCCCCCTCAAGCTGGTCAACGACATGCCTGTGGAGCAGCTCGCGGGCAAGATCGTGCTCGACACGAACAACTACATGCCTTGGCGCGATGGCCATTTCCCCGTGATCGACTCTGGTGAGAAGACAGTTCATGAGCTACGGCAGAAGCACCTTCCTACCTCGAAGGTGGCGAAGGCCTTCACCCACATCCAAGCGTCCCGCCTCTTCATTTCGAGCAGACCAGCTGGCGCCCCCGACCGCCATGCGTTGTCGGTCTCGAGCAACTTTCCTGAGGCCACGGAACTCGTGACGCGGCTGTACGACCAGTTCGGTTTCGATACTGTCGACAACAGTCCGCTCAGCGAGTCATGGCGCAGCGGTCCCGGCCAGCCAGCTTGGGCTGCGCACGCGCACCAGACTCGTGCTGAGCTGATCGCCAATCTCGCCAGGGCGCGACGGATCATCTTGGCGTGAGTGAAGCCCCACATCACGACCCGCAGGTAGTCAGGTCGTCCAGGTTGGCTGCTGAGATGCCCGGAAATAGTTTCACTGATCTCCCGCGCCATCTCTAGCAGGAAGACTTGCAGGGTCTTTTCGAGACTGTTGGCAAAGCTCGCGCCGAAGCGGGTCTTCCGCCAGCAGAGCTGAAAGAAATCCCGCAGGCAGCCGCAACGTCGGTCTGGGCCGTAGTAGTAGCTAACAAAGACGAAATCGACGGACACTATCTCAAAGATTGCGCGGTCGCGCCGATCGATGACACGACCAACCTGTTTGCCGACGGCGTAAGGTCGTATGCGCTCTAACAAAGATAAGCAGCTTTGGGCGAAAAGCGAGGAATTGATAAGCGTTGCGTCGTGAAGGTTGTCGCGCACACGGTAAGTTGATCGCCCTGATTTACTGAATGCGCTGACGATCCATTCTCACCCCATTTTTGGCTGAACTGCCGAAAGTAGGGTGAGAAATGTACGCAAGAACGTGCTAAAGACATCAATACATGAATAGGGCCTTAAGCTAAGGCTGACTAAACGAGTTGAATAGCCGACATTTAGCTTATTGTTAATTAAGAGAAGAGGAGGAAAGTATTTGAAGACTATTGCTGTAATTGGCGCTGGACCTGGTCTTGGTTTTTCATTGGCCAAAACTTTTGGAGGGCACGGATTCCGTATTGCTATGGTTTCAAGAACACAAGAGAAGTTGGATCAATATGCTGTGGAGTTAAGTAAATTGGGTATTGAAGCTAAAGGGTTTGCTGCTGATATAACAAACAAAATGCAGCTTACAAGGGCTTTTCAACAAATTAAGAACATCTACGGTACAATTGACGTTGTCGAGTTTAGCCCACATAGTGGAAGTGTTTCTGACGTTAAATCCTGCGGATATCGGTATCCTGGTACTGCAATAGAAACTGTAGTGAAGTAGAAATACCTCTTCTCAACCGCAGCTGTTCAGCGTTCTCTTCAAGATGCTCAATTAATTTTTTACGATCAATTCTCAAGCTGGGCACCTTCGAAATCTTTGATCAGGAACCATTCACCATCGACCATGAACTGGCACTTTAACTGGTTCACTCTATCTACGATACCGATAATCTCGAGTTCCTCAAATTCATGATACATCTTAAGCTTGATCGGCTCGCGCTGCTTCATCGATTGAGCAACGGCTCGAGAAACGTCTTCCCACTCTTGCTCATCAAGATGGATTAGCATCCGTTTATGCCGTTCGCGATCCCATACATTCAAAGCCACTTTATGCCCTGGCAGCATCATTCTGCTGCTCTCCTACATTCCGTTTCCTTCAAGTTTCTTGCGCGATCCTGGCTGATGAGTTTTGGGGCCGACCGGCATCGTCATTACTACTCGGTCGGGCGCCAGCTCCATTTACTCGATCTCGAGCGTCTGCATAGCTGTATTCTTTCTCTTTCCATTCATGAGGCGAATAAATTCGTCTCTTTGCATACCTAGTTTCTGAAAGATTTCATCTGCTACGATCGTTTTAAATAACCTCTCCTTTATCCAAATAATTTAGCTAAACAGGCTGCAGTTCGTCCGGCAGCCTGGCGTCGTTGTACTATCGTTCCCCGTTAGTTCAATCGTATTTCTTTAAAAAATCAATAAAGGCTTCCAGTAATTTGCTTGCTAAATGAAAATGGTCAGACTCTAACTGAGTATATAAAATAAGTTCTAATTCATTAATTAACTCACTTATTTCATTTGAAAATTCTTTATAAAACTTGTCCGGTATCAAAGCGGTATATAGCCTGCTCTGTAGTTCTTCAATTCCAAACTCCTTGTTCATAAACCGACTTACTAGTACTTCAAAATGATGAATGCTTATTGAATTCACCATTTTCTTAAATGTTCTGAGACACTATAGTTCCCGTTAGTTCAATGACAAGATATAGAAAATAATAGCCCGTTTTATTAATTACTTTGTTTATTCATTTCTTTGACGGAGGTGTCCTTCCTTCGCCGTCGGCCTTCGACTGCTGTTGCTGCCGGATCTCCTTAACCCGCAGCTCGTACTGCTCACGGATCTTCGGTATTGCCTCCTCACGTGCCTTTTTGATCCTCTCCTCTGCCAGACGATCGAGCTTCTCTTTCTGTTCCGGGCTGACCTTGTAAACATTCGTCGTTATGGGCTCGGTTGTTACAAACACTGTTTCCGCTCTTTCCAGATCCTTTTTCTCCTTGTCCAAGTTCGACACGTTACCACCTCCCTAGTCTTACAGGCCACTGCAGGGCCTGCTAATCCATGTGTGTCATTCAACTATCGTTCTCCGTTAGTTCAACGAGGCTACCGTTGTTTTCAGCTTATTCCTTTATGAACCACTGGTACATCTTCTGTTTCATTTTTCCGGCAAGTTCTTCATCTCTTTTATAAATCCATAGAAACAGTGGATTGTCTATAAAACCAACTAGGTCATTTCTTGTATTCTCTAAACTTTCAATAATCTCCTTATATGTGAAATCTATAAATTGAAGAGTCTTTTTCTTAGCTGATTCGGGGTCATCCGCCCACACTCTAATATAGTTATTATAGTAAGTGATTCCTGGAGATGGATCATGACCTAACCATGGACTAATTCTGTTACTTATTGAATGATAAACTGTTCTCCATTCTGGAATTCAGCTTATATTCGCGCACTATGTGTTAATACCTTTATTTATGTATATTTGCTGCGTTATACTGCCCGTTAGCTAAACGAGGCTGCCGTTATGCCAGCAGCCTCGTCTTTGTGAATGTTAAGCTATAGTTACCCGCTAGCTTAATCTGTCGTCTCAGTAAACTAGAGGGTTGTTCGCTGAATAAGAAGCTAAATCCAGAAACTCAACTGAATCGAACTTTAAATAAATTAGACTTGAATCCAAATCTTCCCATCCTTTGGCTTCAGAATGAGGTACAACTGAAACAAAATATTTTAAGTTCTTCCTTCTAAGTTGTTTTACGAAATAATCATTGAGTCCATTTACTGATGTTATATCAATGATGATTTTCTTACCTAGATGAGTCTGGAAGAGTCTAGCCCTCCACATTGAAGATACACTTACTTCGTAAACAATATCCGCTAAATGCTTTAAATGCTGTTTTTTACGCTGCCTTCGTTTCATATTAAATCAATCACCGTTGGTTGCTAACCAACCTAATTAGCTTTGAATTATTATGTCCTTCTTCACTTATTGTACCATTTGCTCTCACTAAAGATAACTGCCCGTTAGCTCAACGAGGCTGCCGTACTATGCCGGCAGCCTCGTCCTGATGTTATTGAACTAACGTTCCCCATTAGCGTAATGGATGATGCCGAAATCCGGCTGATGCCACTTCCATGTTTCTGCCCATTTCTTCTCGAATCCGCTTCAACTTCGGTCCGGTCGAATGCCGCTCGTACACCCGATCCGGACGCTAAGTTGTAGATAGCGGTCCAACCATTTATTCGTTATCCTTTTCTCGGCATCGGATGCAATGGCGCATGGCGCAGCATCGGATACGTGGCGAATAACGCGGCCAGACTCACCGCCCCGACGCATGAAGCGGTCGCCATCGCACTCATCTTGAAATTCGAAATCCAGTCGAACAAGGCGGAAATAGTGCCACCATAATAAAGAAATATGCCTGCGACCGTTACGATCATGAGCATAATGACGCTGCGGATAAATCCTACCCGATACACGATGGCATAGCCGAAAAAAGTAAGACCGAAGCATGCCATGCCCACCATCAGATCGATCCACAAATAGCCGAAGAAATGGTACTCTTCCAGAAACAACCTTGCAGCATGCAGAATGCCGGCTTCTACCGAATTCCATTGATAGAGCGTGACTAACGCGTATTGGCAGATGTTCAGACACAAGACGCTGAAAATAACGCCCCCTATTCCCACGCCGTAGTAAGCTTTAAGGAAGTGCTCGCGCGTGCTTCCCATTCCGATCGATATTGAAAAGAGGGACTTGAATCCTAAGAGTCCGAAACCGGCGATAAAGAAGTACGCTGGCCCGGATATCGCGGCTATCGTTTCCCGATCGAGGTCAAAGACCAAGCCGACGATGATCCATACGATCGTCAACGGAACGGTAATGAACAGCAGCATAAGTTTGGCAAAGTACCAGCTCACATCCTCGTATAACAATCGGAATACCGCGCTCTGTGCGTTCATACGTTTACCTCCGCATCTTCCGTTATATTCAGCAAATAATTTTGCAAGTCCGCTTTCTCAATGGAAAGTCCATAGGCATGCGCTTGCTCTTTCCATTGCTTCGAATATGGGGCGTCGAGCATCACCCTGATTTTTGATCCTATCGCGCTTTGTTCCAGCACTTTATGACCGTCAATAACGCTTGTCACCGCGTTCCGTTCCCCAGCCAACCATATGCCTTGCTCGCGGAACTCGTCGATCGGTTGATTATGCAGCAACTTGCCCTTGTGCATAACGATCAACGATTCACAGAGCGTTTGGACTTCTTCAATATGATGTGTCGAAATCAGAATGAGACGAGGCGATTCCTCATGGCTTTCCCTTAATGCCTCATATAGCTTTCTCCGCATCCCGGCATCCAGGCCGTTCGTCGGCTCATCGAGTATCGTTACGTCGGCGTGGCTAGATAACCCGATAATAAACTGAAGCGCAGACTTCATCCCTTTGGACAGTATGCGTACTTTCTTCTTGCGGTCCAATTTGAAAGTTTCGACCAGACGGTCTGCCGTAGCTTGATCCCAGTTGGCATTGAAATATCGACCGAAACGAAGCGCATCCTGTACCGTCCAGATCGTGCTGAACGGATGATTCTCCTGCATGTAGCAAACATGCCGAACTGCCGCCGGGTTACCGTAAGGTGCCGAGCCCATAACTTGAACCGTTCCGCCGTGAGGCCGTTGATGACCGGCCAGTAGTCTCATCAGCGTTGTTTTGCCGGCCCCGTTGCGCCCCCACAGCCCAGCGATCACCGGCTCCTTCTCCTCGAACGATACTTTATCGAGAACGGGAACGTTATCGTACGAATACGCCACTTCGTTTACGTCTATCATCATTACTCCTCCTCCAGAATCAACTGAACGACCGATTCCTTGCTTAATCCGATTCTCTTCGCTTCTTCCAACAAGGGAAGGACGAATTGTTCGCGATAGTGACGCTGACGTTCCTTCAACAATTGCAGCTTCGCTCCACTCTCTACAAACATGCCTATCCCTCGCTGTTTATAAATAATCCCTGCATCCACCAAAGCCTGGAGACCCTTGCGTACTGTCGCCCGATTGATGTTATAGAAGCGCGACAATTCATTTTCGGAAGGAATTTGTTCCTCTTCGTTCAATTCGCCCCCCACAATCTCGTCCATGATCATTTGGGCAATCTGTTGAAAGATTGGTTGGGATTCATCCAATGTCGGTTTCATCAAGGACCTCTTTTCTCTAAGAACGATTGCGATGTTGAACGGTTGGTTACTCATGTATACAACTATACATGAACTCGAACTAATTGTCTATAACCGCCGTGGCCCAAATAAGCGAAAAAAAAATCTGCCTCATGAAGAGGCAGAAGGTTACCGAATGCACCCGCCGCTAAATCGGTGATGTGATATATAAGGCCTTACTTAATGATCAATTCAACACACCCTGCGTTTATATTGGTAGATTTGAAACCATACTAAAATGAAGCAAAAATGAATCAGGAGGTTGCGCTCCAAATTCCAGTTGAACAATTACGGTTTGGCTGGTCTTCGCAAGGCGTGCTTGAATACGACCAAGCCCGAACCTTCGCTTGGTCTCACCGGACTTGCTCTCAATTTTGTTTTGCTCGGATGCATCAATATAATAGCTTCGACGGCATTACCCTAAAAGTTGATTCCCGTATTACTTTGCACATTAGCCGGATTCCTTAGCGTACGTTTTTCGCGTTTCGTTCGCGGGACCCCTATCTGAAGTGTTCGCGCAGTGATTACACTATCCTGCCAGTTAGCTTAACGCTCAGCAGTACATCTGTACCAAATATCCTATTTTATACATATGTCTATATTTCAATGCAAGTTCTTGTTTTAAAAGGTTTTGTATTTAGTGTCATACATCTTATATCTCTATTCATTCTTTATACAATAATAAGTTGTAATATACAAAAACTCATGTGGAGTGCTGTGTATCGGTAGTGAGAAAGTATTGATTTAACGCCACAGCCTGAATGATTAATTGGGTTTCATTTCATGAAAATATAATTCCATAATTCGACAGAGCTCAATAATGCCTTCTTCAAGTTACTGATCCTCTAGATAGGAGTAACTAATTCTCATATGGTTATACTGTGGTTCACCTGGATAACATGCTGAACTAGGCAAAAATAAAATATTGGACTGTTGTGCTTTTAAAAGTAGTTCATCTGTATTTCTACTACTAGGCAAAGACACCCAAATGTTTAGTCCTCCCTTAGGTATTATCCACGTAACGCCTTTAGGTGCATATTTATCTAACGGTGCAATTGTTCTATCTCTTCTTATTTAAAGGGCAATACGTAATTTTTCTAGATGTGTATGCATTCTATTTGAACTTAAGGCTTGTACGATATTCCACAAATCAAAATTTTGAGTGGCGCACCTCACTCAAGCATTTTTAAAGCAACTTCTATGCTAGGCATAGGTAGAAAAACTATCCATCTAATACCTTGTCAGGAAAATCGTGAAGCGATCGATATCGAAAGATTAACTGAATTTCTTGTACAAAATAAAAGTGCACCATGCATTGTTGTTGCAAATGCTGGAACTGTTAATACGGTAGACTTCGATGATTTAGTTGCTATTGGGCAGCTTAAAAAGCATTATCGCTTTTGGTTACATGTTGATGCTGACTTTGGTGGTTTTGCTGCTTGTTCCCCTATTCATAGAGAATTAGTAAAAGGAATGGATTATGCCGACTCTATTACGATTGATGCACATAAATGGCTTAATGTTCCCTACGACTCTGCCATGCAATTTACTCGTCATAAGCAACTTCAAGTAGAAGTATTTCAAAATAACGCAGCTTATCTTGGAGGTTCTATTGAAAATCCAGATTTTTTTGATCTTACACCTGAAAATTCTCGACGATTTCGTGCATTGCCAGCATGGTTTACGCTGAAGGCATATGGAAAAAGAGGATATCAAAATCTTATCGAACAAAATGTAGAGTTAGCTAAGCAACTTGGAAATAAAATAAATAATAGTAGTCACTTTAAACTTTTATCTCCAGTAAGATTAAACGTCGTTTGCTTTACTTTAGATAAAGAAGTAATAACAACTGAAATGATTAAGCAATTCCTTGCAATTTTAAATCAAAAAGGAAAAGTTTTCATGACGCCAACTATATACAATGGTGTTCCTGCAATACGTGCTGCTTTTAGCAACTGGCGTACAGCAGAAAAAGACTTAGAGATTATATGGGATGCATTAATTGCCTCCGTTTAAGTCTTTAAATCGTAACTCCTTGGATTTTTAGATGAAAAAGCAGAAATTCGATATGATATTGCTAGATTTTTCCCGAAACAGCTAACAATCGATGATGCCGTTAACTTTCCAAAGTTTTTAAAACGTACAACAAAAGTGAAAAAAGGAAATCGCCGTGAAGGAAAAGTGTTTCGTCAAGATTTCAAACATGGAATCCAGCAATCTGAACTAATAGTAATCGGGGTAACAAAGGAGACAGGTACCAGCGTTACCTTTAGACCGAATCAAGATATTATTGCATCCAGCTTTGATAAAACTCAATTATTGAATCGTATAGCAGAATTCCAGAAAATTCACCCCAGTCTAAGTGTTGAAATCATCGAGTAGAGCAATTTCAGGCAACGGAATATTTCCGTTGCCTTTTAAACATCTGCCCGTTAGCTCAACGAGGCTGCCGTTCCATGTCGGCAGCCTCGTCCTGTTGATTGTTAAGCTATAGTTACATGTCAGTTAAGAAGAGAAAGGGGGTATTACTCAACTTCTATAATTTCAAAACCCTTTAATTTATAATTTTGTTCCTTCAAGACATTTATTTTCTTTAAATAGAACGCCTTAGCTTCTTCATGAGATAATGTAGTTCCTTCAGTAAAATGACCATCTCCAGTCTCAGCATCATAATCATATAGCTGTAACTGTTCAAACGCTTTTTCATAATCTTCATCTATAATAGCTTGATAATAATCTTTGATAATACCTTCCGCTTTCTGTTCTTCGATGAAATTACATCCTGTTAACATAAAACTTAATGTAAAAATCAATATAATTAGAACTGGTTTCTTCATGTTATCGCCCTAAATTTAAACAGTGTATATCCTAACTTTATCACAAAAAATTAACACATTTCTTCTTCCACATAACTGCCCGTTAGTTTAACGAAGAAAGGAGCAGCTGCCGTAGCAAACTGCTCCTTATTTATTGAACTATCGTTCTCCGTTAGCGCAATAAAGGGTTGCCATCATGGCAGACCTTTGTACTCAAGTTAATGACTACACACCAAACTGCATTAAATGATGGTCTAGATGCTTATATAGTCCTTTGCCCCATTGCTCAGGATTGAGTTTCCCAAAAAAAAGGTGTGGATAGGAGGTACATTTTTCTGGGCCATTGTTCTGGAACGCAGTCTACGTCTATATTTTCTTTCAACACATTTCAACACGGCTTCTGACATTCCTCTCGTCGGATAAGGTTACAGGAGTACGGATGTTCAAGGAAAATAAAGTTCTCTTCTTGGAATCAATCTGTCACACAAAAGGAGTATCAACAACATGCTCAATTAATTAGTGCGGTGAAATTGCCCCTGAATGAATTTTTCTCCCCACTCGCACAGCTGATCTAAGATCGCTTTGAGCGACTCTCCTATTTCAGTCAATTCATAGACCACTTTCGGTGGTACTTGATTATAGACTGTTCTTAAGATAATTTCGTCGTCCTCTAATTCTCTAAGTTGCTGTGTTAACATTTTTTGAGTAATGCCCGGCATTGCTTTCTTAAGTTCACTCGTTCGTTTGGGTCCATATGACAAGTGACATAGAATCAGCGTTTTCCATTTGCCTCCGATGACATCGAGCGTGGCTTCAGCCGGGATGTTGTACGTATGCTTTGGTCGTGCTTCCATGGGATCACTCCTACTGTCGATTAACGTGGTTTTCAACTTGAAAATAGGTACTTTTTGGTACCTATATAACTTTTTGGTGTTAATGGTACAAAAAAGTGCGTTCTTCCTTATTGCCATTATATGCGACATAATCTCTATAAACCAGTATTGAAACTAATAAAGTGGAGGGGTACAAAATGACACAACGCCTATTAATCGCCGGTGGATACGGTATTGTCGGCAGCGCCATCGCTCAGCATGTCCGTAGAATCAACAAGGATGTAAAAATCGTGCTTGCAGGACGTAATCCGGATCGTGGTTCCGCGCTCGCTAAAGAACTGGGAAATGCCAATACAGCCTACTTGGACTTGGAGAATCTCAATGGATTAGACAATCTGGGGGAGATCGATCTCATCGTCGCTGCCTTGCAGGATCCTGCCGACAACTTGATTCAACTCGCATTGGAGAAGGGAATTGCCCATATCGGCATAACAAAGCTTGCCGACGAAGTTGCACCTTTTACCTTTGCTGCGCTGAGGACTCCTCCGAAGCGTCCGATTGTCCCGCTAGGTCATTCGCAATCCGGGGTCATGACGCTCGTTGCCTTAAAAACCGCTGAATCCTTCAGCCAGATTGATTCGATAGAACTGGCGGGTCTCTACGATGATTGTGAAGAGATGGGGCCAATGACGGTTGGCGATTCAGATAGCTTCATTGACCGCGCACTCGTTCGAAAAGTCGGGAAATGGATCTGGATCGACGCGATTAAACACCCGAGACATGTCCAGATTACCGATGGAAGCACTTTGGAGGGACTTCCGATGGGATTGCTCGATGTACCCAGCTTAGCAGCTTCCACTGGCGCACCAAACGTTCGGTTTGATTTTATACAGGGGGAATCCATTGGGACTCGTGCTGGAGGTCAGGCCTCCCAGGATCTTTACATCGAGATTGAGGGCATTCTTAAATCAGGCCAACCGGGCAAGCGCCGAACGGTAGTATCCGATCCGAAGGGTCAAGCGCACCTTACCGCCCTCGGCGTGCTGGTCTCGATTGAGCGTATTCTTGGTTTGGACGGCAAGCCCGCCGCAGCGGGTGGGGTGTATCTGCCTGAGACGTTGGTGTCAGTGGATGAGGCTATCGCACGTTTCGAGCAGTTCGGTGTACGAATATTTGACCATTCTTGAACGATCAGCTCTCATTAAAATAAGGAAAGTAGGGGATTCCAAGATGAAAGTATTAACCGTTGTGACCCACCCAAGAACAAATTCTTTAACCTTTGCAATTGCCGACCGGTTCGTACAAGGTCTTCATGATGCTGGACATGAGACCGAGGTGCTGGACTTACATCGAAGCGGGTTTGACCCTGTCTTGTGGGAAGAAGACGAGCCGAACTGGTCAGATGATCATAAAAGCTATTCACCCGAAGTGATGACGGAAATCAATAGAATGAAGAAGCACGATGCACTGGCCTATATTTTCCCGATTTGGTGGTACAGTATGCCAGCCATGCTAAAGGGGTATATCGACCGTGTATGGAACAATGGCTTTGCATACGGATCCAGCAAGCTTCATCATAGGCAGGTATTGTGGCTTGGTCTCGCAGGCGCTTCATTAGGACATTTTGAGAAAAGGAACTATGACAAGATGCTCGCACATCACCTCAACGTAGGAATGGCTAATTACGCTGGAATATTAAATACCAAGGTTGAGATCTTGTATGACACCCTTGATGCTAATCAGGGGAATTTGGATAAGTTACTGTCACATGCGTATGATCTGGGACTACATTATACACAGCTGAAAGGAGACGTTTCTAATGAAGAAAACGAATCCCAGTCTGCTAAGATGTACGAGCAATAAAGTATCGAAAGGGTCTGTAGCTCACGCTAAAACTTCTAAAGTTTCTTTGTTTGGTGATAGCCAAACAGAGCATAAGTTACTGGTTCATAGGAAACTGTTGGTTCTATATTGACAGTTAGAATTTTATAATCAGGTTGCCGTGACATTGATACTTTTGCGTTTTCCCAGGATGCATTTTTAAAAATACCCAATACCAAATTTACTGTTTCTTTATCTTCAATCTTCTTATAAATTGAGCAGCCCTGACCTTCAGGCTTGCTAAAATGTAAATTAAGATTTTGCTCAAAAGATGGTTTATTTTGGTCACAAGACACTAAAGTAATCATTAAAAACAGAAGAAAACCCGTAATTTGAGCTTTTCTCATGGACCCCCCTCCTATATGCAGATTTTACCATATATATGGCGGGAAAATTCCTTGATAAGTTGCTCTATACTGCCCGTTAGCGTAATGAAGCAGCCAATCATTGTGGTCGGCTGCTTCCGTGTTTTTATTGAACTATCGTTCCCCGTTAGCGTAATCGTCAGATGTCCAATGAA
>NZ_JABBYG020000003.1 GCF_012935325.2 Paenibacillus sp. PL91 | reverse complement strand
ATCAGACGGAAAATCAAGCTATTCTATGAAAACCTGATTTATGGGGGCCCAGACTCCGGAATTAGGGGGCCTAGCCGGTTTTCCAGCTAAATGGTCAGTCAGCCTACTGATCGGAAAAATAGATGGAGTTTTTCCTGTTCAGTTTCCTATTCATACTGTGCAACAGCATTTAGACGAAATAAGCTGCTTCATGTTCGGCTCAAATCCACGATCGGCAGCAAATGGATTGGAGGAAAAAATACGATTAGCCTCATACAGAGGCAGTTCCTTATCATGAATATAAATTACAATTAAAGTACTGGGATTACACGGTAATTAATGGTAATATGGAATTGTTGAAGGAAAAACAGTATCCACACCAAATACATGGGAGGAATCCAAATGTCTACTGCCAAAAACGAAGTATCGGTTGAAGCGTTGTTTAAGCCTTTTAAATCAAAGAATCTAGAGGTTGCTAATCGAATTGTGATGGCACCGATGACTAGAGGATATTCCCCGAACGGCGTGCCTGGAGAGGAGGTTGCCGCTTATTATCGCCGCCGCGCGGAGAACGGAGTCGGACTTATCGTCACCGAAGGGACGCTGATTAATCATCCCGCTGCAGCAGCTAGCCCCAATTGGCCGAATTTTCACGGTGAGGAAGCTTTAAATCAATGGTCTAACGTCGTAAGCGCCGTACATGGGGCCGGAGGTAAAATCATTCCGCAGCTTTGGCATATTGGGTTAACGCGTAAAATCGGTGATCACCCTAATCCGGAAGCTTTGCCGATCGGGCCCTCGGGGCTGAATCTTTCCGGCGAGAAAATAACGGAGCCGCTAACTGAAAATGAAATCGCGGATGTCATTGCCGCTTACGCGCAGGCTGCGGCAGACGCAGCTAGCATCGGGTTTGACGGTATCGAGCTGCATGGTGCGCATGGTTATTTAATCGATCAGTTTTTCTGGGACAAAACGAATAGGCGTACCGACCGATATGGCGGAGATGTCGCCTCCCGAACTCGTTTTGCCGTTGAGGTTGTAGAGGCTTGCCGCCGGGCTGTAGGGGATGATTTTCCGATCGTGCTTAGATTTTCCCAGTGGAAAGCAGGCAATTATGCGGCAAAGCTGACTGAGACGCCTGAACAGCTTTCGCAATTTTTGACGCCGCTCGCAGAAGCGGGGGTCGATGTTTTTCATAGCTCGACACGGCGTTATTGGGAGCCGGAGTTTGAAGGCTCCGATTTGAATTTGGCAGGATGGACGAAAAAGCTGACTGGCAAACCGACGATAACGGTAGGTTCTGTAGGTCTCGACAATGAATTTAGAAGCAGCAGCGGAGATGCAGCGCAGCCGGCTTCTCTTGCGGGATTGATCGAACGGCTGGAAAATGGGGAGTTTGATCTGGTTGCCGTAGGCAGGGCGCTGCTGGCTGATCCTGAATGGGCAGCCAAAATACGCGATCATCGCACGAATGAGCTGCTCGACTATGATACGAATGCTTTGAAAAAGCTCTATTGATAGCTGCTTTGCACGGTACACCAAGAGGAGAAGGGGCTTTAATGCTCCCTTCTCCTCTTTTTCTCATCTACTATTTAGTCCCGGTATCCTCAGCATTCATACCTTATGTCAGAATCATCAGGCGGTTTGATTGCTCATACATATCACCATATTCGTTATTTCATCCCGCTGAGTGCGATACCTCGAATGATTTGCTTCTGAAAGATAAGAAATAAAATAATTAGCGGCGCGATGGAAATCGTCGTCCCTGCCATGATGAGTATCCAATTGCTCGTATCCTTCAGCTCGCTGGAGAAATAGACGATGCCGACGGGCAGCGTGAATTTCGACTCCGTTTGCAGCACGATGAGCGGCCAAATAAACTGGTTCCAGTTCCCGATAAAAGTAAGGATGATCAACGTAATGATAGCTGGCTTAACTAGCGGAATAGCGATGAGCAGCAAAATACGCCATTCGTTTAATCCATCGATTCGCGCCGCATCCAGCAAATCCGAGGGAATGGCGTCCATAAATTGCCGCATCAGAAAGATGCCGAAGGCGGTTATAATGCCGGGAAACAGCACTCCCCAATACGTATCGGACCAGCCCAAATCGTTCGCAATTAAATACCAAGGAATGATAAGCATTTCCGTTGGCACCATTAATGTGCTGATAATGAGCAAGAAGATAAGCTGCTTGCCGGCAAACGAAAATTTGGCGAGTACGTAGCCTGCCCCCGTATCAAAGATCAGAACAGTGCTTGTAGCGATGAGGGAAATGACCAGCGTATTTTTGATCCAAGCGCCAAAGGGAGCCTTTTCGAAAATAGCGTTATAGTTGTCGAACGTAATCGTCTCAGGAATGAGCCGCAGATTATAAACATCCTGGGGAAGCTTAAAGGAGGTGGCGACCATCCATAAAAACGGAAACAGCATCATTAAGGCGCCAACGGCAAGCAGCAGGTAGATGATGAAAGTGCTCAGCCTCGCTGCGGGCGACTTGCCGCGCATTCTGTATACCTTGGGTGAACTCACGCATTTGGCCTCCCGTCAATATTCCACTTTTTTATTTAACACTTTTAATTGCAGCAACGTAAGCGCCAAAATGACAATGAACAACACGACGGTTGCTGCCGCAGCGCTCCCCATCTTAAACTGCTGAAACGCCAAATTGTAGATGTGAAGCACCATGGTGGTCGTAGCGTTTAACGGCCCTCCGTTCGTCATGCTCAGCACCTGCCCGAACGACTGCAGATAGGAAATAACGCCGATGACGGCAGAAAATACGATAACAGGGTTAAGCAGCGACAGCGTAATATGACGGAATTTCCGCCAAGCTCCGGCGCCGTCGATAGAAGCTGCCTCATAGTACATCCGCGGAATAGCCTCCAAGCCGGTCATGAAGATCAGCATTTGAAAGCCGATGCTTTGCCAAATCATTGTTAGAGTGATGAGAAACAGCGCTTGGCGGGGCGATTGCAAAAATAATTGCGGCTCCAAGCCTAGGTTTAATAGCGTTTCATTTAACCAGCCATTGCGCATAAGAATCCAGCGAAATACCCAGCTGACTGCGATGATGCTCGTCACGTAGGGGATGAAGTATACCGTTCGGAACAGTCCGCGAAGGCGCTGCACGTTATGCAGAAGAAGAGCGACGAACAGGCCGACGAGCAATTGACCGGGCACGCCGAGCAGAACGAACTTGAACGTATTGCCGATCGACCGCAGGAAGATTTCGTCCTTGAACAACGCGCTGAAGTTAGCAAGTCCGACGTATGGCTTTTCGGCCGACAATAAATCCCATTCGCGCACGCTCACGTTGAAGGCATACAGAATCGGCAGCAATCGCGTGCTCAAAAAATACAGCAGGGGAACACCGAGGACGATATAGATAAACAAATAACGCTGCGTTCGGTAACTAAGCCGTATGCGAAGCAGCTCGCGGCTTTTGCGTGCGGTTAAACGTAGAGCATGCGCAAGCATAATGAATTTCGCCTCCCTCTCAATTAGAAACGGAGCGCCCGCACAAGGCTGAGCGCTCCTGCCAAGGCGGCTGGCTATTTCTTATCGACCGACGCCCAGTAATCGTCATAAAGCTTTTGCGTTTTGGCAACAAGATCTTGAAAGGCTTTTTCTACGGGCACGTTGTTCAGCAGCACTTCATTTGTCGCATCAACGAACAGCGTCCTTTCCAGCGTTTCGTCAATGAAGAAATGGGCCCGGCTGTCGTCCAATTGGGAAATGAAAGGGCCGAGCTTTTCGTCGTTAACGTATTTGTCCTGCGTCGCAACTGCTTTCTGCGCAGGCAGCTCGCCGATTTGTTCGACCCATCGCTCTTGGACCTCCTTGCTGGTCAGAAACTTCAAAAACGCGGAAGCAGCCTTCAGCTTGTCGCCCTCTACGTTTTTGGGAATCGCATTCGCCCAGAAGGAGGACGGCGCGGACTTGCTTTTGTATGACGGAAGCGGGGCTACACCGTAGTTCAAATCAGGGAAATCCTTCTTCAACGCGCCAAGCCGGAAGGAGCCGTCAACGTTGATTGCTGCATGGCCGGTCATAAAGGCGTTGCTGTCGTTCTCGTAAAAGCCATTAATGCCGACCTTATGCTTAACCGCAAAATCGATCAAATACTGGAACGCCTCTAAGCCTGCCGGCGTCTGTGCCCATAAAACCTGCCGGCGATCATCGCTCAAATCTTGCCCTCCCGCTTGATGCAGCAGACCGTCGCGATACCAATGGTGCAGCTGCGCGCCTGGCTCCCATGCGAAGCCTTCAACAACAAACTGCCCTTTGGCGTCGGTCTCCGTCAGCTTCTTGGATACGTCGACCAGCTGCTCCCAAGTTGTCGGCAGCTCTGTAATTTGGGCTTTGGACAGCAGATCTTTATTGTAGAAAAGAGCAAGGGTGCGTACGGCGGTAGGGATGGCGTAATAAGAGCCGTCGATTTTGGCTGCGCTCACCAGCGGATAGAAATTGCTTTCAATTTCGGCTGCCCCGAAAACGTCCTCAGGCAGCGGCTGCAAATAACCAGAGGAAACGTACTTCGGCAGCCAGCCATAATAGAGGTTGATAATATCAGGGCCTTTGCCTGCGGGAACTAGCGTTGCAACCTTCTGATTGTATTGGTCATAGGGGAAATTGGTTTGCTTGACCGTAATGTTCGGATGCGCCGCTTGAAATTCCTTAATGAGCTCGTTAATGAGCTCGACCTTGGCCGGAAACTCATATTGCCAATACTCAATCGTTACTTTTTTATCCGCAGCCTGCGCTTCAGGTGAACTCGAGCTGTCCGTATTATTTTCCTTTACGGCGTTTGTCGGTTCATTGCTGCTGCTCTGATTTCCACTGCCGCAGCCGGCTAAGGCAATAGTAATAATGAGCAATCCTGTCAATAACGTCATCCATTTTCGGCTTTTCATACCTACCCACTCCTCTTTGTATATAAACGATTAGGCTTGCTCGGTTCTGCCGGACTGCTGCGTGATCTTGCTCTGGGGCAGCGTAAGCCCAAGCAGCCTCCTTGCGTTATTGCCAAATATGTTCTCAATATCCGTCTCGTTGAATCGCAGCTCACGGCAAGCGCGAACCTGATCCTGCAAATACCGATAAGGGTAACCTCTCGGAAATCCGCTTGCATCCGTCCCGAATATGATCCGCTCCGGCCCGATAAGCTCATAGGTTTTGCGAAGCACGGATTCCAAAGTTAGCTCGTAGGGCATCCAGCGCATCCATTGATTGGAGCCGGATGTATCGACATAGACATTTGGGCAGCTCCAGCACAGATGAAGGAGCTCTTGAAAATACCCCGCCCCGAAATGAGGAATAATGAACGGAATATCGGGGAAGCTGCGAGCGGTATTAAAGATCGCTAAGGGACTTATGTTCGGATGATGTGCAATGCCTCCAGCATGACCGAGCAAACCAAAGTGAATGAGTACGGGCAGCCGTTTCTCTGCGAGAAAGGTCCATATGGGAGTAAGAGATGGATCATCAAAGGGAATGGACGTTAGCGGCCCGAACAGCTTATAGCCTTTTAGCCCAAGCTCGTTGACTGCTCTGCGCAGCTCCTCCTCCGCGCCTGCTTCTTCAATGGAATGATACGCGAAGCCGGTGAATCGATCGGGATGTCTGGCAAGCTGATCAGCCATATTGTCATTGTCCAGCGCAGTAAGAAAGTTGAGGCCGCCTATCCCGTATTTATCGAGCTCCTCAACCCAACGATCGATTAACGGGGTCGTCTCATTCTCATGGTTATTGCCGGCTGGCACCGCTTCGGGGAAATCCCAGGTTAGCCGCATCCTCTCGCTTCGCTCAGCGCCGTAGCGTGAAATCAGCTCATGCCTATTAATGCCGCCAAGCAGCAGCCGGTAGGGAAGATGCCCGTGAATATCAAACACTTTAAATGGGTTTCGAAACATAGACCCTCACACTCCATTCTCCATTCATGATTCCTTGCTAAGCCAACCAGACAAAATCAAATTGAGCTCCGCAGCGGCAGCTTCAAGTTTGGCGGCCCTCTCCTTAAGCCAAAGATTTAGGCCGAGCAGCCGTTTTTGTTGAGCGTCTAGTGAACGATTCATTTCAGTTGGGCTAGGTCCGCCGCGCAGCGTTCGTATGTGCACAAAATGGTTCGGGTCAAGCGCTTGCTTCAGCTGCTGCTCACTTAGCCTAAGCGGTATTCCAATCGTCTGGACCGCTGCTTCATTAAGAGCGTGAAGGCTCAAATCGCTCAAGTGATCGCCCCGCTGAGCAGCAATCGTCACGAGCTTGCTTACGACCGAATGCGCTTTGCGAAAGGATAAGCCTTCCTCTCTGACGAGCGTGTCAGCTAGCTCCGTAACAGTTGCGAAGCTATCGGCGGCACGCTTTTGCAGCACGTCCTCCTTAATGTGCAAGGTGGAGATGACTTTGGATAACAGCCGATAGACAGCTTCGAGCGTATCCAGGCTCTTCCATGCGTAGGGCTGCATGTCGTCCTCGGTGTCGACAATATCGCCAAACGGCGTATTGTGAATCATCGTCAGCACGGTCTGCGCATTGCCCGCAATGCTCGATAGGAGGGAGCGAATATGCTCGAGGGAAACCGGATTTCTTTTTTGTGGCATGATGGAGCTTATTTGAACATAGGGATCGGCAACTTGCGCAACGGCAAATTCCTGTGTGCACCATAGCAGCAATTCTTGCGTGAACCGACCGAGATTGATGGCCGCGAGCTGAACGGCTGAGGCGATTTCGCCAGCGTAGTCTGCGCCGCTCACAGCGTCATAGGCGTTATCGATTAAGCCGTCAAATGCTAGCAGCCATGCTACACGCTCCCGGCTGATGGCAAACCCCGATGTCGTCAAAGCAGCAGCACCCATGCTGCTTAGATTGCAATTTCCGTAGGCGGCTTGCAGCCTGCGGATATCTCTCGCCAGCGAGTCTGTTACCGCCGCAATGTAGTGGGCGAGCGTCGTCGGCTGCGCTTGCTGGGTATGCGTATGCGCGATCATGATCGTATCCGTATGCTTCTTGGCTAGCGCAAGCAAGCTCGCATGCAGCTCAAGCGCAGATCCGATCGCTCTAAGCAGCTTTCCACGCAGTGTGATCCGGTATATGGAAATCCCCATATCGTTGCGGCTGCGGGCAAGATGCAGACTGCCTGACGCTTCGCCGGAAAGCTCCAGCAGCTTGTGCTCGACCTCAAAAAACAAATCCTCAAACTGGCCATTATATTTTCCTCTGCGCAGCTGCTCTAGATCTATCGTTAATAGAGCGTTAGCGATTCGGTGGGCTTCATCCCTCGTGAGCAATCCTTGTTCAAAGAGCATAATCAGATGGGCTTTATGCACGGCAATCATCGGCTGAAGCAGTTCCTGCTTCGCTTGATCATATGCAGGCGCAAGTACGGCTTCAGCGTAGGTTCTGCCGGGAAAGGTGCTTCCCTCGTCTTGCTCGAGCCGATTAATGGACATCGTCCTTGCCTCCTTTCGTGTGATGCCGCCGCTTCAAGCTGCAGCTCCATAGCCTAACGGAACATAAAAAACAGCCGGAGCTGTCGCAACAAGCGATCTCTCCGGCTGTCCGGTTGGAATATAGGGGTATCAGCATTTAACATATTATTCCCAGTGGAATTATATGTTTAAGATAGTAGCACTGTTTTGCTGGGGATTCAACCCTTTTTTTCTCAGATTTGATAGATCTTTTGTATTGGCTTATCCAATCGCTCTATTACAAAAAAAAGCTCCCTATATGGGAGCTTCTCCTGTTTGAATGTACAGCTATGCCAGCGTCCGCTCCTCTTGAGCCAGCTTCGCATAATAAAGCTTAAAGATAAGATCCTGATTGTAGTTGCCGAAGCCTGAACCAAATAACGTAACGCCGCCGATATGCTCGGCGTCCTCAAGAATCGCGATACGGAACGTCCAGTGGCTGTTGCTAATATCGATCTGGTCCAGACTTACGTCGGAGAGCTTAAGACCGTCCATATAGGTGCCGTCTTTCTTAATAATAAGCCGCTTCAGCAAGCCGAATTGGTTGACATCGTCAAACCACCAAGGGGGATTGAGCTTGCCTTTGCCGCCGTAATCGGCAGGACTCGTCCACATGCCGACATTTACGCCGTTGAAGAAGAACGTTAGGTCCGATGGCCAGTTCATATTGGTGAGTGGGGCCTCCGACGAAATTTCCATCGATATTTCGAGCTCCTCCGGATTTTCGCTGCTTAATAGGAAGTTCGGAATTTTGTATTCGATATAGCCTTGCGAGAACCATAATATTTTGGCGTTGACACGGTCTGGATCAAGAAAGTAGCGCGGATCGTCAAATATACCGATGACTTTCTCCGTCGTACAAATGCCGCAAGTAGGAACGATGTTCAGATCGGTGTAATGGCCGATGGAAACTTCGGTCCGTCTGGATTCGCGGTGAACGACGTCCTTGCGCGGAAAAGCGATTTCAAGTCCATCCATGCTAAGGGAGCACACCTTCTGGGCGGCGCCGCCTTTGCCTGGCGTCATCTCGGAGCGGATAATGCCTGCTTTCTCCAGCTTCTTGACATGCATAGTCATAATCGCGCTGCTTAGCCCTAATGCTTCGGCGAGCTCGCGAATGTTCATCGATTTTTTGGAAAGCAAATGGATCATTTGGATTCGTACATTGCTTGATATGGCTTCAAATATAGGCAGGCTTTGCTCTGATAGATCGATTTTCAATGGATAACCTCCGAGTGAGAGTTATTATTAATACATATGTGAATAATTAGGTTGTGTGTATAGACTGTAATATACATGAAAATAGTCGAAATCACAAGGAATAAAGCAGGAAATAGCTGATTTATAAGCCGAAGAAGATAACCAAATTATAAATTAATTCGTTGTGTCATTCACTTGTGCCAATATTACAATTATTTTTTTGAATGCGCTTTATAAAACAGTTGACATTTTGGTAGCATAATTAATAATAAATAATATAACAAAATTGATACAAATAGAAGGGTGAGTAGAACAATGCAAATTGATCTTTCGAATAAAACGGCACTCATAACAGGAGCAACAGGCGATTTAGGGCGAGTAATGGCTCGTACGCTCGCAGGCTGCGGCGCTAACATCGTGCTTCACTACAATAATAACGAAGCCAAGGCGAAAGAGCTTCAGCAGGAAATTACGGCTCTCGGAAGACGTGCCATGATCGTGCAAGCGGATGTTACAAACGAGCAGCACATCAATGAAATGAAAGCGAAAGTGTCAGAAGAGCTCGGCCATGTCGATATCGTCGTTGCCAACGCGGTCATTCAGTATAAGTGGACAAGTATACTTGAGCAGCCAATAGCCGATTATGTAAGTCAGTTTGAATCCTGCGTGCTGCAAAGCGTGTATTTGGCAAAAGCATTCGTTCCCGCGATGATTGAACGGGGCTGCGGAAGAGTTATCGGCATTAATACGGAGTGCGCGATGCAAAATTTTGCGGGACAATCCGCTTATACGGCTGGCAAGCGCGGCATGGACGGAGTCTATCGCGTATTAGCCAAGGAAGCTGGGGAGCATCAAATTACCGTCAACCAGGTTGCGCCGGGGTGGACCATTAGCGATCGCGATCGTGCGAGCGGCACGGAGGAGAACAGCGGCTATTCCCAAAACGTTCCGCTTAAGCGCAGGGGGACGGATCAAGAGATCGCGAATACGGTCGCTTTTTTGGCATCGGATTTGGCCAGCTTCATTACAGGCGCCTACATTCCTGTTAACGGCGGAAACGTCATGCCGGCCATTTAGGAATAGGGGATTAAGAGAATGGGGTTAAAAAAACGATTGTGGCGCATATGGGCGGCTTTTGGCGGCATGCGAATGGAAGGAAAGCTGTTTATCGTCTTTTTGCTGCTGATCACGCTGCCGTTGTCGTTCATTGGCTACATCTCCTATAGCAATTACTCCCGCTCGATTGAGGAGAAGACGATCGTTTATTCGACTAAAATGCTGGAAAATATGATGATACGGGTAGATGATTACATCGAGGATATGGTTCGCATATCCTCGATTCCGGCTTACCAGAACGATATAAAACAAAATTTGATTCGCTCGAACAGCTATTACGAGCAGCGTCAGACGGCATCTGGCGACAACAATCAGGTGCCTGACGATTTTGATTTGCTGCTCTCGATCCAGCGCGGAATTGAGGGCAATATTGCTTTTATCAACACGATCAAACGCGGCGCCAACTCGGTTTATATATTCGATCAGTTCGGCAACGGATACTATTCGACTGGCGGCGGCGGGGTTCGTCTTAACGTGAAGGAAAGCTATGAAAAATGGCGGGAGCGCGTACAAACCTCGGGCGGCGAGGCGATGCTCTTCAGTACGCAAAAATATACGAGCAATTTGCAAAGCGTTAGATATGCGTTTACGGTCGTCCGCAAGGTAATCGATAAATCGCTAAAGCCGATTGGCATGATTGCGGTGGATGCGAATATTAGCGTGATCGAAGATCAAATGAGCGAGCTCGATAAGGTGACAAACGGTGAATCGGTCATCATTGATGAGCTTGGAAACGTCGTTTACGATAGCGACAAGCAGCGAATGGCGACCAATATTATGAATGACAGAGCTGTCGCGCAAGCAACGGGGACAAAGGGGAGCTTTTATTTTGAGCGCGACGGCTTGAACCGGCTCTATATTTATACGACCTCGCCCAATACGAAATGGAAGGTCATGACCTCGATTCCGGTCAGCGAGCTAACGAAGGATGCCGTCGTCATTCGCAATGTGACCTGGATCGCGACGATCATTACGATTATCGTTGCGCTATTTATATCGGTTGTCTTCTCGTTTGCTTTGACGAATCCGCTCCGCAAAATGATGCGCTTGATGAAAAATGTGCAGGAAGGCGATTTCAACGTTCAGTTCCAAGTGAAATATCGGGACGAGGTTGGGCAGCTTGGCAATCAGTTCAACCGGATGATCGTTCGAATCGACCATCTCATTCAAGACATTTATTTAATGGAAACGAAGAAGAAGGAAGCGGAGCTGCATGCGCTGCAAAGCCAAATCAATCCGCATTTTATGTATAACACGCTGGAGTCGATTCGAATGGCGGCGGAGCTGAACGATGATCAGATCGCGGCGGATATGATTGCGATACTTGGCAAGCTGCTGCGTTACAGCATAAGCGATTTGCATGAGGAAGTGACGCTTGAGAACGAGGTTCTGCATATGCGCAATTACGTGGAGATGCTGAATTACCGTTATCCGAATCGCTTCAAGCTGGAGACAACCATTCCGGATGATCTGCGGAACTATCCCATCATTAAGCTCGTGCTGCAGCCGATTGTCGAAAATGCGATTTACCATGGGATGGATGATCACAAGCCGTCGATGCGAATTGAAATGAGCAGCGAGCGCTCTGCTCACGGGTTATGGCTCCGCATCAAAGATGATGGGCTCGGTATGGATGAGGAGACGCTCGATCGTTTAAACCGTTCGCTTGCGGGCGTTGAGGAAATGGTAAGGCGCAAATCTGGCGGAATCGGCTTAAAAAATGTAAATGAACGCATCAAGCTCCACTACGGAAATGCGTATGGGCTGAAGGTAGCAAGCGTTCGTGGCCTTGGCACTGAGGTCATTTTACAGCTTCCATTAGAATTAGGGAGAGACGCAGAATGAACAAATACACATGTATGCTCGTGCTTGTTGTTCTGTTGTGCGGCATATGCTTTGCGGGCTGTCAGAAGTCTCCGGTCAACCATGATGCGGAAGCCGAGCCCATTAACAAAGGGGAGCAGCTCGACGGCGATGTAACTCTGAATGTACTGACGAACCGGGTCGATCTCATTGAGAATGGCGTCTTTCAAAAATATGCCGATCATTTCGCTGAGCTTCATCCGGGCGTGACGGTGAAATTCGAAGGCATAACGAACTATGCCAGCGATATTATGCTTCGTTTATCCACCCGCAATTTGGGCGACGTGCTGCTGCTCCCAAACAATATTAAAAATGAAGATTTGCCCGATTATTTTGAGCCGCTAAGCGACAGCTTGTTCGAGCATATTCATTTTGCAGATTTTAAAGCGCATGCGGGAGAGCGCTTTGGCATTGCGACAGGTGCCTCAACGACAGGCATTGTCTATAATAAGGAAGCGTTCAAAAGGGCTGGCATAAACGAAATTCCGACAACGCTGGAGCAGTTCTATGCGGCATGCGAGCAATTGAAGAAAGCAGGCATCGTGCCGATTTATTTGAACTACGGCGCCCAGTGGCCGCTTATGACGTGGGGCGAGGATTTAGTCAGCTATATGACCGGAAATGCCGACTATTTAAATGATATGGTCAATACGGATGAGCCGTGGACTATTGACAATGCGTGGGGACAAGCGATTTCCATCGTCAAAACGCTGATTGATCGGGGCTATGTCGAGAAGCAGCTTCTCTCCAATCAGTGGGAAACGTCAAAAACGGAGCTTGCGGGCGGCAGAGCGGGGATGTATTTAATGGGCAACTGGGTCATTAATCAGGTCATTACGGCAGGGGCGAAATCGGAGGATATCGGATTTTTCCCGTTTCCTTACGATAACAGCGAGAAGCGCTACGCGCCGCTGAGTCCGGATTGGTTTGTCGGCGTAAGCAAATTCAGCGGCAACAAGCAGCTGGCCGAGGATTGGGTGGAGTTTTTTGTAACCGAATCCGGCTATGTGGATGATTCGGGTTTTTTGCCGGTCATCGAAAATAAGCAGCCATCCCTGCCGCAGTTCAAGCAGTTTTTATCGTTCAACAGCGAGTTTCTGGAGCGCCGCGTCCCGAACGATCAATTTCTCGAAATCGCAAATACAGCGCAAATCGCGTTCTGGTCAGGCGATTACATTCAAGAATGGATCGCTGCGCCGGATTTGCAGGTCGTCTTCAATCAATATAATGAACGCTGGAAGAAAGCAAGAACTATTACCGAAAGCTAAGGTGGAGTACTCCTATGTCAAAGAAAGTCACGATGCAGCAAATTGCCGACTATTTGGGCGTTTCAAAGTTTGTCGTTTCGAAGGCGCTCTCCGGCAAGGGCGGCGTCAGCGAGTCGACACAGGAGCGGGTGATACAAGCGGCCTCACAGCTAGGCTATTTTTCGCAAAAGAACGCTTATGTCAAGACGATGAAGCTGGAGCAGCTTCCGAAGGTGCCTGCCGCGGGCAAGCAATCCGTGCTCGTGCTTATGCCGAATATCCGTTTTCAAACGAAGGAATCGCTTTATTGGGGACGGATTTTGGACGGTATCGCATCGCGCTTGGAGGAAGATGGCTTTGGCATGGTCATCGTCTCGGAGCAGAGCGTCGATCATTTTCTGCATTTTTTAAATCCGAACGGCATACTTGGCCTCATTGGCGTTGGCGAAATATCGACGCCGCTGCTGCTTGAGGTGCATCGAATCGGCCTGCCGATGGTGCTGGTCGATCATGAGGACATGCTTATCCCGAGCGATACGGTGTTTACGAACAATTATGAATCGATGTATCGTCTAACGAAGCATCTAATCGGCAAGGGGCACGCGCAGCTATGCTTTGTCGGCGATATCAACTATTCGCGAAGCTTTAAGGACCGTTTCTTAGGCTTCCGCAGCGCGATAGAGGAGCAGGCAGGCAGCGTGCCGCGCTTGAGCGTTAGCGATGACTGCATTTTGCCTGTCGAGGGTTTCGAGCATGAGCAGTTCCAAGAGCCGATCAAGCAATGGGCGGTTAAGCGGCTGAAGGCGAAGACCCTTCCGACCGCGCTGCTGTGCGCGAACGATATGATTGCAATCGGCGCGGTTCACGCGCTGCAGGAGCTGGGCATTTCGGTGCCGGAGGAGGTATCGGTCACAGGCTTTGATAACATCGACGATTCGTACCGTATGACTCCTGCTCTAACGACGGTGCATGTACCGAAGGAATCGCTCGGCAAGCGCGCGGTGGAACAGCTAATCAGCAGAATCGCAAGCAAGCAGGAGCCAATGGAGAAGCTGCTTGTTGCAGGGGAGCTGCTCTACCGGGAATCGACTGCTGGCGTGAAGTCTTGATTAAGTGAAATGGGCAAGAATGATAGGTGACGATATCCATTAGGAGCTGATGCAAAGTGAAAAGCCAAAAGATTACAACCTTCCTCATGTTTAACGGCAAGGCGGAGGAAGCGATAAATTTCTACACGTCCATATTTGATCAATCCGAAATCAACCATGTCTACCATCAGGAAGATGGAACGGTTATGCATGCCGCATTCACCCTTAAAGGCCAATCCTTTATGGCGATCGATAACAGCAACAAGCTGGATCACCCTTTTACTCCCGCAATGTCGCTATTTGTAAGCTGCGACAATGAAGAGGAGATCAACCTTGTATTTGGTCGGCTAAAGGAAGGCGGCATAGCCCTTATGCCATTATCTCCGCTGCCGCCGATGAGTGAATTATTTGGTTGGGTACAGGACAAGTACGGCGTTTCCTGGCAGTTGAACATCCCGATAAGCAGGCAGTAGAAGGATAGCAAGAGCAGGCAGTAGAAGGATAGCAAGAGCAGGCACTAAAAGGATAGCAAGAAATGTAAGGGAATAAGATTGAGCTGGTCGTAGGGAGCGTGCTGTAAAGCTCATCTTTTATGAATCAAGAAGATTATGAAACGAGCCTTTTGAATCGCTTCTTAGGCTCGTTTTGCATGTTAGAAGTTAGAAGGCTGCTAATAAAGCCGGCTTGCTAAACCGTTGCTGCTGGTACAATTAACAGGAATTACTCCATCTAATTTGCTATTTGAGGCGGAGAAAGTCCATTTAAATGGAATAACTCCCGTTAATCCGACCGCATTTACTCCAATTGGGCAAAAAGCAGGAAATTAACGGGAGAAAATCCTTCTAATACAGATTCTAACAACAAATCGTTTGAATTAGCGGGAGTTTTTCCAGTTAATTGCGTTTCAAGAGGCTGAAAATCGAAGCTTCTACCGAAATCTACACGCAAGCCTTGCTTGATAAACCTTAACTGAAGCCTCAACTGAATTCACAGCTTCACAGCTGAAGTCACAGCTTCACAACTGAAGTCTCAGCTGAAGTCTCAGCTGAAGTCTCAGCTGAAGTCTCAACTGAAGTCTCAACTGAAGTCTCAACTGAAGTCTCAACTGAAGTCTCAACTGAAGTCTCAACTGAAGTCTCAGTTGAAGTCTCAACTGAAGTCTCAGTTGAAGTCACAGTTGAAGTCACAGCTGAAGCCTCAACTGAAGTCTCAATTGAAGTCACAGCTGAAGTCACAGTTGAAGTCACAGCTGAAGCCTCAACTGAAGTCTCAATTGAAGTCACAGCTGAAGCCTCAACTGAATTCACATCTGAAGTCTCAGCTGAGTTCACAGCTGAAGTTTCAGCAGAATTCGCATCCGAAGTCACAGCTGCCTCAGCTAAAGTTCCTACCAAATCCCGCCTTAACTGGAGTGTCAACCAACCTTTCAACTTAAGCCTTAATGCCACCCTCAACCAACCTTTCAGACTTATCCTCAACGGAGTTTTTTATTTATATATATGATTTAAGAATGAAATGATAATATGTATAATATATATAATAATAAGCGACAAAATAATCGAAAGGATGGGAGCAGCCTTATTGTAAAATAGTGCGCCATTCATGTTATTTCGCTATTTTCACCACTGGAAATAAACCATTTTCGACAAGGGCATTAGTATTGCTTAATAGGGGTTAACCATATAATATATATTACAAATATCAATATGAAGTTTGGTGATAGCACATGAATTCAACAGTCCGAACGCCGCTCTATCAGAAGGTTCAGGATTATATCCGCGAGCTGATTGCATCGGAGGGCTTGAAGGCGGGGGACCGCATACCGACTGAGAAAGAGCTGATGAAGCTCTTTAACGTCAGTAAAATTACAGTTGTTAACGCGATGGTCGGATTAGCAAACGATAGAGTGATTACGCGTGTGCCGGGCAAAGGCAGCTTCGTCAGCGACGAGGAGCTGGCAGAGATGGATGAATCGGAGGAGGCGGCGCCAGCAGCGCCGGCAATTAGCCTAGAGCGGACTATCACACAGAACAGGACGCGCATTATTGGTCTCGTCATGCCATCCGTGTATGATTATTTCGCCATTCGTTTGATCCAGGGCGTGCAGATAGCGCTGCGAGAGAAAGGCTACCGCTGTGTCATTCTGCTGTCCGATGGAGAGATTGAGAAAGAGAAAGAAGCTTTCAAAACGCTCAAGGAAATGGGAGCAGAGGGCTTGCTCGTCTTCCCGGTAGATGAGGAAAACTATAACGAGGAAATCATAAGCATGAAGTTCAGCGGCTATCCGTTTGTGCTGATCGACCGCTTTCTGCCGGGCGTAGAGACCAATTATATCGCGGCGGATGGAAGGCTCGGCACAAGCCTTGCCGTCGATTATTTGTGGGAGCTTGGTCACCGGGAAATCGCCATTTGCTCCGACTCCCCCTTGCAGACGATAACGGTGCAGGAGCGGATCGACGGCTATATGAACGCGCTGAAAAACAAAGGAGCGCTCATCAATCCTGCCCATATGATTACCGGCTTCCAGGTGGGCAGCCTGAAGGATGCGGAGAAGCATCCGCTGTTTCGCTACATTCGCAATCGAATGGCAACGGCTTATATTACGCTCAACGGAAGACTAGGCGTTCAAATTTACCAAATGGCGCGGCAAGCCGGACTCCAAGTGCCGGATGATCTATCGATTATTAGCTTCGATGATCCGACGTCAATCGTTGAAGAGCTTGGCATTTTTACGCATATTAAGCAGTTTGAGTATGATATGGGCTACCGCGCCGCTCAAACGCTGCTCGGCATCGTTGAAGACGGAGCGGAGCGCAGCGGCAAATACACCAAAACCCTAATCCAGCCAGAGCTTGTAATCAAACAAACGACTGGCCGTATCCCCGTCAAATAATCAAAAGCATAGCAGTGATAAAAAAAATCTTTTCCCAAGTGGGAAAAGATTTTTTTATTTATATATTGAATATATTAAATGTGTATATTATATTATGTATAAGATGGTTGTTAGGAAGGCAAGGAACGAGGAGACCGGTTTTCGAAGAAGAGGCTGAAGGATGCGACTAAATAAACGTGAAGCCGCTTTCGAATTTATGGCGATAAGCCTGTGGAGAAGAACAACGATATGAACGATATAACCGGATGAAAAAGGAGACCTGCAAATGCCTTATGATAAAGTGAAAACCGAGCATCTGAGATCAGTGCTGGAGCGATTGAAGGACCAAATATACAAGCCAGTCTCGGAGCTGAAAGCAACGGCTTGGGTAACACAGGAGCCGGTTCCTTACGAGGCGAGGGAGTCAGGCCAAAAAATCGAGCTTGCTCCAGGCGACCGCTGGGGGAACCTTTGGGATTGCGCATGGTTCCATTTTAGCGGGAAGGTGACGGAGGAAGCGAAGGGCTTAAAGGTCGTGCTGCTTATTGATGTGAACGGAGAGCTTTGTCTCGTCGATGAAGAGGGAACGCCAAAGCAGGGACTTACGAATATCAATTCGGAGTTCGATTATTCTCTAGGGCTTCCCGGCAAGCGGGTCGTCCATATCAGCGAAAGCTCGACAGGGGACGAAACGATCGATTTGTGGGGAGACGCGGGCTGCAATGACCTGTTCGGCCGCTTCCGCAGCGGAACGTTGAAGGAAGCCCAGATCGCCATCTGCCGCGAGGACATCCGTCAAGTGTATTATGACGCGGAAGTATTGCTTGAGACGGCGGAACAAATGCCTGAAGGGTCGGCGCGAAGAGAACGTATTTTGCAGGTGCTGTATGATGCTTCGAACCTGTTAATTGCGTTAACCGAGGAACGAGTCGCACGGGTGTCGCGAATGCTGCAAGAGCAGCTGGCGAAGCGAGGCGGCGATCCGTCGCTAACGATTAGCGCCGTCGGCCATGCGCATATGGATTTGGCTTGGCTTTGGCCGATTCGTGAAACGATTCGTAAAGGGGCTCGAACCTTTTCTACCGTACTGCGGATGATGGAGCGTTATCCCGATTATATATTCGGCGCAAGCCAGCCGCAGCTATACGACTGGATGAAGACGCATTATCCGAAGCTATACGCGAGCATCAAAGAGCGCGTGCAGGAAGGGCGCTGGGAGCTGCAAGGCGCGATGTGGGTTGAATCGGACACGAATGTGCCAAGCGGAGAATCGCTGGTTCGGCAAATTTTATACGGAAAACGGTATTTCCAAGCGGAGTTCGGGCAGGAGATGAAGTCGCTTTGGATGCCGGATGTATTCGGTTATACTGCGAGCCTGCCGCAGATTTTGAAGAAGTCGGGCGTTGACTATATGATGACGCAAAAGCTGTCGTGGAGCATCTACAATCGCCATCCTCACCACACCTTCCACTGGGAAGGCATCGATGGCTCGCGCGTACTTACGCATATGCCGCCCGAGGATACGTATAACAGTCCGGCAGCGCCCCGTTCGATCGTCAAGGCGGAAAATGACTATTTGGACAAAAACGTATCGGAAAATGCTTTGATGCTGTTCGGTATCGGCGACGGCGGAGGAGGTCCAGGCGAGGAGCACCTAGAACGGCTGATGCGGGAGGAAAATTTGCAGGGACTCAGCCCGGTTGTTCAAGAGCCTTCAGCGAAATTTTTCGAGAAGCTGGCTAAAGATTCGGAGCGTTATCAGTCTTGGTCCGGCGAGCTTTATCTGGAGAAGCATCAAGGAACGCTGACGAGTCAAGGGAGAAACAAGCGCTATAACCGGAAGCTGGAAAAAGCGCTGCGCGAGCTCGAATATGCGGCTATTCTTGCAGGGCTGACGAAGGGCAAAGCCTATCCGGCAGAGGAGCTGGAGCTTATCTGGAAAGAAGTGCTCCTCTACCAGTTCCATGACATTTTACCGGGATCTTCGATCAAGCGCGTATACGACGAATCGCTGGAGCGTTACGCGGCGCTGCTCGAAAGAGTAGAGCAATTAATCGAGGAGGCATACGGCGCCGCTGCGGAAGCACTTCCTGCAGGCAGCAACTCCGACGTATTCTTTAACTCCTTGTCATGGGAGCGGGAGGAATGGGTTCAGAAGAATGGCAGCTGGATGCGCGTCCGTGTTCCTGCGATGGGTTACGCCTTGGCGAATGCCGATGAGCAAGCGTTGGCGATGGCCGAGACGGCAGCAGCTGAAGCGGAAACCGTCGCAACACCGGAAACCGAAGGAGCTTCTCCTGCTTTTCCTAATATGAGAGCTTCGGCAATCGACCGGATTTTGGAAAATGATTTGCTCGCGATTACGTTCGCTGAGGACTTCACGATCGTATCCATTATGGATAAGGAGCACGGCAGGGAAGTTATTCCACAGGGGCAAAAGGCCAATGAGCTGAGCTTGTATCATGACGAGGGCGATGCTTGGGATTTCAAACAAGATTATCGGCAAACGGGCGGAGTGCCTCTGCAGCCAGTCGAGTCGGCAGTCTTCCAAGACGGACCAACGACAGGGCTTACGCTCGTCTATCGGTTCGGGGAGTCTACTTTGACTCAAGAGGTTATCCTGACGCATGGCAGCCGCCGCATCGATTTTAGAACAAAGGTCGATTGGCAGGAATCTGCGAAAATGCTGCGCACGTCGTTCCCGGTTGCTGTACGGTCAGACAACGTAAGCTGTGAAATCCAGTTCGGCTACTTAAAGCGGCAAACGCATCGCAATACGCTGTGGGATTATGCGAAGGATGAAATCTGCGCGCATCAATGGATCGATCTATCGGAGCCGGATTACGGCGTAGCGCTGCTTAATGACAGCAAATACGGACATCGGGTTTCACAAAACGTGATGGATCTGAATTTATTGCGCAGCACTTCTTATCCGGATCCTGAGGCTGACCGTGCGGAGCATGAGTTCACCTACTCGTTGTACCCGCACAATGGAGACCATGTACAGGCGGAGGTTTATAAACGCGGCTACGAGCTGAACGTGCCTTTGCGATCGGTTCGCGTGAACGCGGGAGACGCGGCATCCGAGCTGCCTGAAGCTAAATCGTTTATAAGCGTTGATCATCCAAACGTTATGGTAGAAGCGGTGAAGCAGGCAGAAGACAGCGAAGACCTGATTGTCCGTTTATACGAAACGGCCGGTACCCGCTTGAAGACAAAAATCAGCATCGATTTGAATCGATCGGAAGCATGGCTTGCCGATTTGATGGAGACGCCTAGCGATAAACTCCAAGCGGAGGACGGCGCGTACCAGCTTTCCTTTACTCCGTTTGAAATCAAAACCATTCGATTGGCAAGGAGGCAGAATTAATGACAGAAAATATACTTTGGAAGCGGATATGGCGCCATAAGCTATTTTATTTGTTCATGCTGCCCGGTATCATCTGGTTTTTCCTGTTCTCCTACGTACCGCTCTATGGCGTACAGGTTGCGTTTCGTGATTTCATGTTCTCCGGGGGCTTCACTGGAAGCCCCTGGGCAGGGTTGAAGTACTTCCAGCAATTTTTTAGCTACTATCAGTCATTTGAATTGATCCGCAATACGATTGTCATCAGTCTTATGAAGCTTCTAATCGGATTTACGATGCCTATTATACTGGCTATCCTGCTTAATGAGGTTCGTAACGTTAAATTCAAGAAAACTGTGCAAACGCTTTCGTATTTGCCGTACTTCGTTTCCTGGATCGTTGTTGTGACGCTGATGCAGCGGCTTTTGACGCCTTACGGCGGACCGCTCAACGATCTGCTTGGCTCCTTCGGCATGGAGCCGATCCAATTTCTGAACAATACATCATGGTTCTATCAAATTATTGTAGGCTCGGATATTTGGAAAAACATCGGATGGAACTCTATCATTTATATGGCTGCTATCGCTGGCATTGACCAGCAGCTCTACGAAGCGGCCAAGATCGACGGAGCCGGGCGTTTTCGCCAAATGTGGCATGTTACGCTCCCGGGTATCCGCAATATCGCTGTTATTTTGTTCATTCTCTCGGTCGGCAGCCTAATGAGCGCCGGCTATGAGCAGCTGCTCCTGCTGAATGGCCCGGCTACCGCGGCAATAGGCAGCGTTCTCGACGTGCATGTCATCAGCTCCGGTATCGGTGAAGGCAGGCTCAGTTATGCAGCCGCAGTCGGATTATTCCAGAGCATCATTGCGCTCATTCTTATTGTCACAGTCAACCGAATTGCCCGTAAAGTGAGCGACGTATCCCTGTTCTAAGGAGTGGTTTGATATGGTGAAGCGCCAATTTTCATTTTTTAGTTTCTTCAATTATATCTTTTTGACACTGTTCGGCTTGTCGATGATTTATCCGTTCATTTATATTTTGGTCTATTCGCTCAACGATGGAAAAGACTCTATGATGGGCGCGCTGTATTTCTTCCCCCGCAAATTTACGCTGCACAACTACGCGGAGGTGTTCGAAAACGCCCGCATTTGGCAGGCCTACAAAATTACGCTGCTGCGTACGGTAATCGGCACGGTATTGCATGTGGGGCTTTGTACGCTGATGGCCTATGCGCTATCCAAAAAAACGCTGCCGGGAAGAACCTTTTTTACGTACTACATTTTTTTACCGACGATTTTCAGCGCAGGCTTCATCCCATACTTCATCACCTTGCAAAAGCTGCATCTCATTAACAGCTTCTGGGTCTATGTCATTCCGATGCTGTTCAATTTCATGCATATCGTCATTCTTCGTACGTTCCTGCAGGGCATCCCGGAGGAATTGGAGGAATCGGCCCGCATAGACGGGTACGGCGATTTTCAAATTTTCATGAAAATCATTTTACCGCTTTCGGGACCGGTTCTCGCCACAATCGCTTTGTTCATCGGCGTTTCCCACTGGAACGATTGGTTCACCGGCGCCTATTACGTGTCCAATAAGGATCTGATTCCCGTTCAGACGCTGCTGCAAGAAATGCTGTCCGAAGCGGAAGCGCTTTCTTCCTCCATGCAGAGGGCTGCGCAGCAGGGCGGACAGACCGTCAATGTCAATATGGCGGGTGCGACGCCGGAATCGCTTCGAATGGCGCTGCTTGTCATTACGGTTTTTCCGATTCTATGCATTTACCCGTTTTTGCAGCGTTACTTCGTCAAGGGCGTTATGATTGGCTCCGTCAAAGGGTAATCGTCCGCAATCGGGACTTTATCATATTTCATAAAAAGTTTATGGGAGGGTTTTTATGAAGAACAAAAAAGGAAAACGCACGACGGTATGGCTTGCGGTTGCCCTGATGGCAGTTACGACACTGTTTGGGTGCAGCAATAACAACAACGGCGGCGGCAATGTGAATACGCCTTCAGAAAATGCCGGCACGACGAACAGCGGCAATGAACAGAAACCAGTGACGCTCAAAGTCCTTCACAACTGGAATGGCTCCACCGGCGGTGATGTAGATACGACAGCAATCGAAGCGGTTATTAAAGAAAAAACCGGGATTACGATTGAATGGGAATATACAAAAGGCAGCGAGGTCGAGAAAGTAAACACCATCTTTGCAACGCAGGATTTGCCTGATATTTATACGGGTCCAGCTTGGGGCGGGGAATTAGACGGCATTATCAAAGCCGCGAAGGAAGATCAGCTGGTCGATCTGTCGGATAAGCTTGATAAGTATCCGAACCTCGCCAAAGCGGTTGCGAAGGAGAACGTTCCTCCTGCGCTTTATGAGAAAGCCTTTGATGCCTACGGCGGCAAGCAGTATTTGCTTTACCAGAATCATCCGGCTACGCCTGAGGATGCGATGGATTGGCTTTACGGCTTCTATGTGAGGAAGGATATTGCAGAGAAGGTTGGCGTTGATCCGCAATCAGTGAAAACGAAAGACGATCTTTACAGCTTCCTGAAAAAAATCAAGGACGCCGATCTAAAGGAGAGCGGCATGCCGGTTATCCCTCTTGGCGGCTTCCATAACGGCTGGGCTGTCGGTATCGGCAATTCGATGTTCTACGGCTCCGACTATATCGATAAGGGCGAAGGCACGCTTGAGCACACCTTCTTCTCGAAAGCTTATGAAGATTACACCCTTTATTACCGTAAAATGCTAGCTGAAGGTCTATTAGATCCGGAAGCGTTCACGCAAACAGACCCGATTGCGAACGAAAAAATTAAGCAGGGCCGCATCGCTGTGCTGGCCGCTCACTATCCAGCTATTCTTGATGCTTCCAAGGACTACGTGAAAGCGCATCCAGGCAGTGATTATATACCTGTTGGTCCTTTGGAGCGGGCCGGCGCTGCAGCCGACCGTCCAGCCGACCTCTCCATTCAAGGGAACAACGTAACGGTTATTCCGAAAAAATCGAAAAACGTAGACGCAGCGCTTCGCCTGCTTGATTATCTCGCTTCCGATGAAGGTTTCCTTCTTGTGAGATACGGCGTACAGGGCGTGCACTGGGATATGGAAAACGGCAAGCCGGTAGCGAAGAAAGAATGGTTTGATAAATTTACAGCAGACACAACGGGCAAGATGAAGAAAAATGAAGGAATGGGCATCGGTTTAGAAAGCCTCTCCGGCCAAGACCGCATTAATTCTGTCGGCGGCGGAGACATTTGGGCAGATCAGGCCCGCCTTGCTGCAATGGAAAATGCGCGCAAAATTCTCCGTCCTAACGGCATTAGCGTTATTTCGGCTTACAACCCGGGCGATGTCATGATGAAGTCAACGCAATGGGAAATGCTCAAGCCGTCCATGGACAAAATTGGCGACGTATGGAAGGAAGCGATTTTTGCCAAATCGGACGAAGCGGCGCTTAAGATCATTAATGATCTGCGCGGACAGATGAACAAGACGGGTTATCAAGAAGCGATCCAGCATACGAACGAAAACCTGAAGGGCAAAGAAGTCGTGTTGTTTGGAATGCCGAACTAAAGGAGGCTTCACCATTTGACGAGGAAATCGCAAGAGCGGCCCGAATGGACCGGCTTTCAGGAATCGAGGCCATATGGGCCGAAGTATGATTTGCGAACTGATTTTGTTATGGTGTATGGCATTTCGAAGGATCTGCCGCAGCGGATAGAGGGCTGGAAGAAGGCTGGTTATACAATCCATCTGATGACGGGCGTATCCTGGGGTGAGTATCAGGACTACTTGTACGGGCGCTTCGACGGACGAGAGCACTGGGACGAGGCTCAGAAGGACCGCAGCGGCAATCATCTGCTGCATGGCAAGGATGTTCCGTATATGGTGCCGACGATCGCATTCGCTGAATATTTGGCATCTCATATCAAGCTTGCGATAGATTGCGGCGTGGAAGCGATTCATTTGGAGGAGCCTGAATTTTGGGCGGCCTCCGGGTATTCAGACGCATTCAAGCGGGAGTGGCTTAATTATTACGGGGAGGACTGGATTCCTCCCCACTCCTCGCCTGATGCCCAGTACCGGGCTTCGAAGCTGAAGGCGGCTATGTATTACCGGGCGCTCGACCGGCTTTGCAGCCAAATGAAGGAGTATTCGCTTGTAACCTATGGCAGGACAGTACGTTTCTATGTCCCAACCCACAGCTTGATCAATTATACGCAGTGGCGAATCATTAGCCCTGAGGCGCTGCTCGTCTCGATGCCAGGCTGCGATGGCTTCATCGCCCAAATCTGGACGGGGACGGCTCGCACGCCCAATGTATATAAGGGTCTTCGCCGAGAGCGGACCTTCGAGACGGCATATTTGGAATATGGGATCATGCAGGAGCTTACGAGGGGGACTGGACGCGAAATGTGGTTTCTTCACGATCCTATTGAAGATAACCCTAGATACAGCTGGAGCGACTATCGCAAAAACTACCGTTCTACCGTCGTTGCCTCCCTTTTGCATCCTGAGGTGAAGCAGTACGAGGTATGCCCTTGGCCGCGCCGTGTATTCGAGGGCAGCTATCCGACCGAGGACGGGCAAGGGAAGGAAACGATTCCCGGCGACTACGCAACAGTGCTTCTGACCATCATGAATGTGCTGCGCGACATGCATAAGCATGAGGAGGTTCTCGGAGAAGAAGTCTACACCTCAGGAGTAGGCCTTTGCCTGTCCAACTCTGCCATGTATCAGCGGGGCGACGTCGTCCGTGACGGAGAGCAATTAGGCGAGGCTGCTAAATATGACGGCACTTCATCAGCGGAAGAGCTGGATGCCGAGCAGAAGGAGCTTCTCGACTGGTCTTCCTTTTACGGCTTGGCGCTGCCGCTAGTCAAGGCCGGCATTCCGCTTAGACCGGTGCAGCTCGACAATATATTGACCTTTCCAGGTTATTTGGACGGCTACCGGGTGCTGCTGCTCAGCTACGAATTTATGAAGCCGGAGCATCCGGGTATCCATCAAGCGATTGGGCAATGGGTGAGGGAAGGTGGCACTCTGATCTATGTCGGGGATGGCTCGGACCCGTTCCATTCCGTATCGGAATGGTGGAACCGCGACAACAGCCGCCGGACCTACGACCGACCTGAAGAGCATTTATTCGAATCGCTTGGACTTAGCCGCAATCCGGAAGAAGGAGAGCATACGGTAGGCGATGGGGCTGTCCTATTCTATAGGAAAAACCCGGCAGTGCTGTCCCGAACCGACGATGGCGCGGAGCTTGTCAGAAGCGCAGTCAAGCGGTCGCTCGAAATCCGCGGGGAAACGGTTGATTACAAGGAAAGCATCGCGCTGCATATGAGACGCGGGCCTTATGTCATCACTCATGTGCTGGATGAACTGGAAGTGGAGAAATCGGTCTTATTAGAAGGTTTGTTCATTGATTTGTTTGAAGCGAGCCTGCCGGTAAAGCATGCTGTGGAAATCAAATCCGGCGATGACAGCTTGCTGTTTGATTTGAACTACTCCAATGCTGCGGAGGGGGAAGCCAGCATTCTCATTAGCTCGTCGCGCATTCGCGATGAACGGATGGCTGAGAACGGGCTATCCTTTGTGTCAGAGTCGCCACAGGATATAACCGTCAGTACGCGTCTTCGGGTACCTAGCGAGCCTAGCAGCATCACGGCTGGCGAGCAGGCGGCTTCCTTCCAGTATGATGCGGAGTCGGGCACGGTACTGGTTCGCTTTCCAGGCGTACCGGAAGGAATTACGGTTAGCGTAGAGTGGTAATACGATTGCTTCAAGAAATGCCGGCAGCTGATGATGCCGGCATTTCTATTATCTAAACCGATTCGAAGGAGGGCAATTATGCGAAAAAGCATCCTATCTTTGGCATTATCGATTTGCCTGCTAGGCTCCCTGCTTTCAGGTCTAACCCCAGTTACGGCCAAACCGCGCCCGGATTCTGGCACGAAGGGCACTTATTATGAAAAAGCGGCTTACCGGGCCAAGAAGCTGAACGTGATCAAGCTAGCCGACATGTCTGAATCAGAAAGCGTAATGATCGCCACTCTCCAAGGACTGATCGCCAATCAAACGTCGGAGCAAATTTATATTTTGCCGGAATCAGGAAACTACGGGCAATGGCTTCAGGACCTAAAGGACCATTACGGCGTTAAGACGAAGACGTATGACGACCCGTGGAAGCTGCTGAAAAATTACAAAAAGTATTTTGACGGCTATCTGGTTTGGAAAAAGGGCGACAGCTCCATTAATGCCGCTTCCTCGCTCGCTCATATTAAGCAGTCCGTGCTGGTGGAGCAGAGTGACGTGGCGAAGGCCAAAGGCTACAAGAACGTGCTAGATTTGTCCGGCAAGGACGAAGCTTGGGTGAAGTCCAATTATTGGAGTCAGCTGGAGCATGGTCTCTTCATTGAACAGAAGGAGGAAATGGGAGCGAAGCTTAGAGATTATGCGGCGATGACGGGAGCCTTTACGTTTTATGACGGCAACAGCGAATTTCGCAAAACGGTAATGGCTGATGCGGATCCGGACTCGGTCGTGCTCGGTTGGGGAGATGCGTCGGGTGGAGAAGATCAATTTATTAGGACAAGCTCGGATGCGGGCGTGTTCACGCTGCCGGCTGATCACGCGTTTAACTTATCGGTGCTCAGCGGTTTTGAGCTTCAGAAGCTCGAGCAGAAAGCTTCTGTGATGCCTGCGGTGGAGGACAATGTCCATTATGTGTCGTTCGTCATGTCCGATGGCGACAATATCCAGTGGATGCTGAATGACTTGGGCGAGAAGGGCAAGCCTTGGTTCGGCAATGCGAATCGCGGCAGCTTCGATATGGGCTGGGCAATATCGCCAAGCATGATGGATCTGGCTCCTACCGTCGCAGAACGGTATTACACGGATGCGTCCGAGGGGGATGCGTTTGTAGTGGGGCCGTCAGGCGGCGGCTACATGTATCCGAGCCGGTATCCGGCAGCGGAGCTTGATCAGCATTTAAACAGTCTTAACGAATATATGGGCAAAATGGATTTGGGGCTCGTTGAGGTCATTGACTTCAATGCCTTCAACAATGCTGAGCTTTGGGACAAATATACGGCGCAGCCGAATGTGGATGGCGTCATCTATTTGGAATACAGCAATCATAAGGCGCTTAACGGCGCGCTTAAATGGGCTAACGGCAAACCGATTGTAACGCCGAGAGAGATGCTGTGGGAAGGCAATGCAGGCAGCGATAACGCTTCCGTTGTCAATCATATCAATGCCGCGCCTCGCAATCCGAAGAGCGCAGCAGGCTACTCGCTCGTACTCGTCCATGCTTGGTCCAAGTCGATGGACGACGTGAAGGCGGTCATCGATCAGCTGGGCGACGATGTTAGAGTCGTTACGCCGGTTGAGATGGTGGAGCTTATCAAGGAGCAGGTGCCGCAGATCAGCAATGATGTGCCGAATAAAGTGTATCAGGCGGAGACGGACTTTGGTCATCAGACGGGCAAGCAGGATGGGGACGGCTGGTCGGCTAACGCAGCGGAGCATGCAGCGGGGCATATGCTGTTTGGACCAGGCGCTGCGGATATTCCGGCAGGCCATCATCAGGTGAAGGTTAAAGCGATGATCGACAACCGCGATGCCGACAACAATCGGGTATTGAATCTTGATATTTATGATGCCACCGATAATCGCGCAGTTGCGGAGAAAGCGGTTCTGCGATCACAATTCCAAAAGGCAGGCGCTTATCAAAATCTCGTTATGGAGGCTGATTTTGTTCTAGGCCATTCCTATGAATTCCGCGTTTGGTACGATGGCAATGCGAGTGTCAAGATTGACAGCGTATCGGTCATAATGGAAAGCAACCTAGCGCAGCGAATCTATGAAGCGGAGAACGATTTTGGCCATAATACAGGGAAGCTCGACGGAGACGGCTGGCTGGCACAGATGGAGCAGCATGGCGCTGGCCATATGCTGTACGGACCGTATGTGGCAAACATTCCGAGCGGTATCCATGACATAACCTTCAAGGCGATGATTGGCAGCGTCTCGGGAGCCGACGACCAGGTCGCGCTGCTCGATGTTTACAGCCCAAGCCTTGATCAGGTCGTCGCTTCCAAGGAACTAAAGAGAAGTGATTTTGCAGCCGCCAACGCTTACGAGGATTTTACGCTAATCGACATTCCTTTCTCGCTTGGCAGCACTTATGAATTTAGAGTTTATTTCAATGATGCTGCGGATATCAAGGTGGATCATGTGCGACTCGATATGCCTGAGCAGGTCGCATCCGAGACGAATGGCATTTACTTTAAGTTCGGAGGAGGCGACGTGCAAGCCTTGTCCTTTGGCGTTGATTCCGGCGAGAAGCAGCTTCAAGCATGGGGGAAAGCGGCTCAAGCTGGGAAGCCTGACGTCAATTTAACAGCGGATGCCGTATGGTCGCTCGCTAGCGGCAGCGAAGCCGTTCGGATAAGCGAGGATGGCGTGCTGACAGTGCTTGGCAGCGGAGAAGCGATCGTCAAAGCAGCCTATAACGGGCTGGAGGCCGAGCTGCCGATCTTGGTATCGGATACGTACGATAACCGCATATTCGAAGCCGAAAGCGCATTTGGCCATAATACAGGTGCTGCTGACGGGGATAGCTGGACTGCAAATGCAGCCGACCACGGCGCAGGCCATATGCTGCACGGACCAGGCGTATCCGACCTTCCTTCCGGCAGCCATAAGGTCAGCTTCCGGATGAAGATCGACGCGAATGCAGGCGACTCGAATCGGGTGTTGAATCTGGATATTTATGACGGAACGGGCAATAAGGTCGTTGGCGAGAGAGCGATTTTGCGTACCGATTTTGCAGCGGCCGACAGCTATCAGGACTTTGTAATCGACGCTGATTTTGTGGCAGGGCATGGCTATCAGTTCCGTGTTTGGTATGATGACAACTCTACCATTCATGTTGATCGGGTATCCGTTCGTATTCCGGCGGCACAATAGTGTTTGCGTGAAATTGGGAGAAGGGTGTTTGCTGCTGAGGCAAATACCCTTTTTTTATTGTGAGAACGTAGAAAAAAAGAGGCGGGATGAATTGGAGGGTGGAAAAGGGCATGGAATGGATGGGTACAAAAGAGACCAATCTATTTATACTAAAGCACCTAAACAGCTATAAGGCTGCACAATCGAAAGATAGGAAGCGAGCCAATGATGATTTTACATACAAAGCTCAATCGGCAAAATGTATTTACCGGTATTTTATCTGCCTTGCTTGCGTGTACGGGCGGAGCGGTGCTGATCGTGAGCAGCGCGGAGAGAGCGGGCTTTACGACAACGGAGCTGATCGCGTGGCTGTTCGCCGTTTATTTTTTTGGCGGGCTGCTGAACGTGGCTCTATCCTTCCTGTATAAAATTCCGTTCGGCGGCGCGCATTCGATTACGGCTGTTGCTTTTCTTAGCACATCCGCCACTCAGTTTTCGGTGCAAGAGCTCGCGGGGGCAAGCATCGTATCGGGAGTTATTATCGCGGTATTTGGCCTTTCGGGCTTATCTGACAAGCTGCTGGAGGTGCTCCCCAAGCCGCTAATGGACGCCATGCTTGCGGGTTTGATGTTCAACCATATCGTCAAAATCGTGCCTGCCGTCAAGGATGCGCCGTTTGTCGGCTTCATGGCTTTGTTCGGTTTTTTCTTATTTCCTCGCATTTTTAAAGGCTTGCCGCCGGTTTTAGGCGTCGTCTGCATGGGGATGCTGGCTCTTTGGATCAGCTATGATTTTCCTGCGATGCAGCAGCTTCCGTTTGCTCTGCCTCATGTGGTGCATCCTGCTTTTTCGTTGAGCGGGCTGGTGTCCTTGGCGCTTCCGCTCGCGATGCTCGTCCTTAGCAATGATTTGTTCGTCGCTTTGGCAGCACTTCGCAAAAACGGCTATGAGCCCTCGGCTGTCAAAACGTTGACGGTTACTGGCCTAGCTACCTCGGCTGTCGGATTTTTGGGCGGCCATGCCGTGAACGTAGGCGGAATGATGAGCATGCTATGCAGCAGCGAGGAGGCAGGTCCAAAGGAGAAGCGGTATTATGCGGCTGTCGTGTCTGGTGTATTGGTAGCGATGTTCGGATTATTCGCTTGGAAGGTGATCGCCTTCATCAACATTCTACCGCTATCATTCATCCTGCTCTTAACTGGCTTCTCGTTAATGGGCGTATTCCTACAAAGCCTTCAGTCAGCTTTCGCGGAGGCTGCATACCGTTATTCGACGGCATTCACATTCACGATTGCTGTAGCCAATGTCGCTTTTCTTGGCATTTCCGCTCCAGTGTGGTGCTTGCTTGCCGGCATTATCACGATGAAGCTGCTTGGCGAAGGAAAAGGGAGTGCCGCATAAAGTCTGTCGAGACTTTATGCGCGCACTCCCTTTTTTTTCATTCTAGGCTTGCAGCTGCAAATTACGATCGATCAAAGCGATGCGCTGCTCTACGCAAGCGTACGAGCGGAGCGGATCTTCCGGCGTGTTAAGGCAATAGTCGAGCAACTGATCGACGGTAGTTGCGGCGACATGGCAGCGTGTATCCGATGAAGCATAGTAAATGTATACTTCACCGTTATCCTGTGCGATCACGCCATTGCAGAAGGCGACATTGGATACGTCGCCGACGCGCTCGATGCCCTCTGGCGCGAGCAAATGACCGCCTGGGCGATGCGTAACCTTGTTAGGCTCCTGCAGATCGGAGAGGAACGCGTACAACACATAGCGCAGGCCTGCTGCCGTGTTGCGAACGCCGTGGGCAATATGGATCCACCCTTTATCCGTCTTGATTGGAGCGGGTCCTTGGCCGTTTTTTACTTCCTTGATCGTATGGTAATGGCGTTCGTCTATAATGACTTCACGTTCAACGACTGCGTTCTCGATCGTATCGGAGAGACCCCAGCCGATGCCGCCGCCTGAGCCGGTGTCGATGAAGCCGTCCTGCGGACGCGTGTAGAAGGCATATTTGCCATCGATGAATTCAGGGTGGAGCACGACGTTACGCTGCTGATTGGAGGCGGTCTTCAGATCGGCAAGACGTTCCCACTGCAACAAATCCTTCGTTCTAACGATGCCGCATTGTGCGACGGCGCTTGAGAGGTCTCCCTTTGGCGCGGAAGGATCTTTCCGCTCGGTGCAAAATAGGCCGTAAATCCAGCCGTCCTCATGCTGGACGAGGCGCATATCGTAGACGTTAATATCGGGATCGCTCGTTTCCGGCAGCAGGATCGGGCGCTCCCAGAAGCGGAAGCCATCCACAGGACTGTCGCTTTCCGCGATCGCGAAAAATGATTTGCGATCGTTGCCTTCGACGCGCGCGACAAGGTGGTACTTGCCGTTTAACCATATCGCGCCGGGATTAAAAACGCAGTGTACGCCAAGCCGCTCCATGAAGTAAGGATTTGTCTCCGGGTTAAAATCATATTTCCATGCGAGCGGAGCGTGCGCTGCTGTTAGAACAGGATGTACGTAACGGTCGAAAATACCGTTGCCAAGCGCTTCCGGCTCGTTCTTGCGCTGCACAAGCGCCTCGTAGCGCTTAGTCAGCAATTGCTTTCGTTCATTAAACTTACTCATTGGTTAAACCTCCATTAGTGTGAAGTTGATTTGCTGCTCAGTCGCTCGATCATTTCGTAGCAGGCGCGGCCGTTATGGTAAGGACATTTCCAAGGACTGACCTTTTCGATATTTTCGCTAGGCGTGCCATCACGTTTGACGCTCCAATGCCACTCGCCATGCTCTTTGTCTACCATGCAGCTCTCAATAAACTGCCAAGACCGTACGGCAGCCTCGCGATATTTGTCCTCGCCGGTCATTTGGTAGGCGTTATAGAAGCCAACGACAGCCTCTGCTTGCGGCCACCAGTCTTTATCCGTATCAATGAAGCCCTCTGGGCCTGCCTCGTTAAGCAAACCGCCGTCTTCGTCCACGCCTTCGTTTAGCGTCGCTTCCGCCATACGAATGGCGATGGCTTTGGCGGAGGCCAGCAGCTCCTCGTCTCCTAGCACCTCGGCAGCCTCAACCAGCAGCCAGCTGCCCTCGATGTCATGCCCGTAGGAGATATGCTCCGATTTGCCATTCCACTGCTCGTCGAAGAAAAGAATAAAGTGCGCGTTGTCTCCGTTAATAATGTGCTTAATCGTAATTTCAATTAATTCCTTCAGCTTGTCGTGAAGCTCATCTGATTTCCATACGCGGTAAAGGTTCGTATAGCCCTCCATGACGTGAAGGTGAGTGTTCATCGACTTTTTCTCGTTCAAATCCTTCTCGCTCAAACTGTTGTCGTCAGTTTCCAGCCACTCGCGGGTCAGCGCTTCGAAATAGCCCTTGTATTGCTGATCATAGCTGTATTTCTCCAGCGTATGAAACAGGCCAATCGCTTGCTGAAGGGCAGCTTCATTGCCTGTTGCACGGTAATACTCGGAGTAAGCGTAGATCGCGAACGCTTGGCCGTATACTTGCTTTTTCGTTTCAGATGGCTTGCCCGATGCATCTACCATCCAATATAAGCCGCCGTATTCCGGGTCCGTAAAATGCTCGTTCACATAACGATAGGCCCGCTCGGCGATTTGTAAATAAGTATCGTTTCCGGTTATCCGGTAAGCAGAGGCGAAAGTCCATAAAATGCGCGTATTAAGCACTAGGCTTTTGCCTGCCTCAGGATTAACGGTAAGGTCTCTGCTTATAAAGCCATAGAAGCCGCCATTTGTCTCATCAAGCGTATGCGCCATCCAGAAGCCGAGAATGTTCGATTCAAGCTCATGCTTGATGCTGGCTAGCCATTGCTGGTTGCTGTCGCTCATTTGGCAGAGCCCTCCTTGATGGATTCCGATATTTTGGCAGCATAGTAGTCTCGAACCGTTTGCTCGGCCTGCTTCCCATACATGCAATAATCGTCATTGGAAGCAGCCTCGCTTTCTTCATAAAGACAAGCCGGCCAATCCCACAGCATGAAGCCGAGGACCCAATCGCGCTTATCAGAGGAAGCGAACATGGCTTCATAGAAACGGCGCTGTACTTCCTCGCTCGGTGCGCCTTGAAGCCCCCAGTCATTTGGAATATGCTGCGAGCCTTCACGGCTTGGGCAGCCTGCTTCCATGAAGAAGAAAGGCTTATCGAATTTGGCTACAACCTTCTCGATCCGGTCCAGCTGCTCTTCCCAAGCATCGATCGGGTAATAACCGCTGGAGGAAATAACGTCCACAGCATCCCACCATTTGATTTGGCTCTCTTGGTATTTATCGCAGTTATAGGTCACGATGCCGGAATACACCTCGCGTACCGCGGCGATGAGCTGGCGCCACTCGTTTTCGCGCCGATCGGTTTGAACCATCTCGCAGCCTACGCACAGCATTTCGCAGCCGGTTTCCTCAGCGATTCTCGCGTAGTGCAAAATGAATTCGGTATAGGAAGCGAACCAATCAGACCATTTAGGCTCGCAGGGAACATCGAGATCGAAGAAATTGATATGCGCGCGCCAAGTGCCGTCGGCGCAATTAACAACGGGCTTCAAGCATACCTGAAGACCAAGCTCCTTCGCTTTGAGAATGGCATGGCGCACCTCATCATCGGTGACAGTAGGCGCTTCCCGAAATTTAATTTCAGTCGATTGCGCATGATCCTGAAGGGCGCCAAGTGCTATAGCCGTCCAATTCACGCTTAAACGCTCGGTCATTAGCTCCATGGAGCGATCTGCCAAAGCTCCAGTCCATGTGCCGCGCACGCCTGTCCAGCCCCATGTCATTCCGCCTATATAGGCTGCTTTGCTCGTCATTTGAGTCGCCTCGCTTTGTTTTGATATTTTTGTTATTGCTAATAAATAAATTTGTTATATAACTAGTAAACAAGATTCTTGCTTTGATTGCAATACCTTTCTTCAACCCTACGCCATTTCAAAATTCAGCTTCATTTAATAACGGGAATAATAGCTTTATTAGTCATTAAAACGAGCTGAAAAGCGGAAGATAACGTTTTCAACAAATGTCATTTGAAGACTATAAATAATATTTTAAACCATTTTAGAACCGTTATTTATGCGGTATTATTCAAATGTAAGCGGAATCAATACGAGCTGAGGGGGATTTAAAAAATGAAAAAAGTTATTTCGTTAGCGCTTGTTTCTGTGGTTATGCTAACATCGTTAGCTGCTTGTGGTGGTAACAATACGAATTCGAACGCCAATACGGCAACTAACAAGCCTGCTAACGACGCTGCAACGAACAAGCCGGAAAACGGCGGGACGGAGGAAGCGTCCAAAGTAACAGGCGAGGTTGTATTCTTGACGAACCGTACGGACATGATCGACAAGCAATACGTGGATTACGAGAAGCGCTTCGAAGAGAAATATCCTGGCGTAGACCTTAAATTCGAGGCGATTACGGATTATGATAAAACGTTGAAAATTCGCATCGCTTCCGGCGATTTCCCGGATGTCGTGTTCACGCCGACTATTCCAAATGCAGAGCTTTCTAATTATTTTGCTCCGCTTGATGACATCGCATTCTCCGGCGACATTCATTTCAAGGATTTGAAAGCGCAGGAAGGCAAAATGTATGGCATATCTTCTGGCGGCTCGACAGTCGGTATCGTCTACAACAAAAAAGCGTTCGAGAAAGCGGGCATTACGGCGCTTCCGAAAACGTACGATGAGTTTCTTGCTGCTTCACAAAAGCTAAAAGACGCAGGTATCGTCCCGCTAGCTTCGAACTTTAAAGACAAATGGCCGCTTGATACTTGGGTATACGATATTCCGACGCTTATCGGCGGAGCATCTGATCACCAGAACAAACGGGCAGAATCCGATACGCCTTACACGCTGGACAACGCTTACGGCAAATCATGGAGCATCCTTCGTGAATTGTATACAAAAGGCTTCCTGGAAACAGACGTGAACTCTACGAACTGGGAGCAATCGAAAAAAGACATCGCATCGGGTAAATTCGGCATGTATCTGCTTGGCAACTGGGTTATCAACCAAGTGATTGAGAACGGCGCACCAGCCGAGGACGTAGGCTTCTTCCCATTCCCTTCGGACAACTCCGGCGAGGCAAAAGCACCGCTTAACCCGGATTTCTTCTACGCGGTTAACAAAAACGGAAACGTTGAAGCGGGTAAGGCATTCGTTCAATGGATGATCGAGGAATCCGGCTATGACGATTTCGCAGGCTTCATCCCAACCTTGAAGGACAAAGAATCGAAGCTGCCACAGCTTGCTGAGTTTAACAGCTTCAGCCCTAAATTTTTCGAGCCTGCAGCACCGGTAGATGCTGCGACAGAAATTCAAAACAAAGCACAGCTTGACCAAGCTGCTGTCGTTCAAGAATTCGTATTGTCCAAAGATCCTCAGAAGGTATTCGATAAAGTGAATACGGCTTGGGCGAAAGCGAAAAAAGATCTAGGTTTGTAAAGGTAGCATGCCGGATGGGTGACCGTAAGCAGGTTTCCCATCCTGCATCTTCCGATTAGAAAGACGCAGGAAGGATGGGTTGTCTCCATGTTTAGCAGGCTGCCTTTTAAAACGCAAAAGAATTACGTAATCTTTGGATTTGTCGCATTGCCGCTGCTGCTGCTGCTGACATTCGCCTATTATCCGGCGCTTGAGCTTATCCATTTAAGTTTTACTAGCTGGGACGGACTAAGTCCAAATAAACCTTGGATCGGCTGGTCAAATTACAAAGAGGTATTTGAAAATCCGGCTATATTCGGTGTCTTTAAACATAACTTTGCCTATTTCGCTGTAGGAATTGTACAAAATATTGCCGCGATTTATTTCGCTGTCGTGCTGAACAGCAAGCTGAGAGGGAAAAACTTTTTTCGCCTGCTGCTCTTCTTACCGTACATCCTTAATGGCGTTGCTGTAGCATACTTATTCGGTTACGTGTTCGATACAACAAATGGTTCGTTGAATTACTTGCTTGGACAGCTCGGCTTTGACGCTTTGTCCCAAACGAGCTGGCTTGGGAACGGGTCATTCGTCAACTATACGTTGGCTTCCATCGGCTTCTGGCGTTTTATGGGCTTTAACATGGTTATTTATTTGGCTGCGCTTCAGTCCATTCCGAACGATATTTATGAAGCGGCTTCGATTGACGGAGCGAATGGCTGGCAAAAGTTCATCAGCATCACGCTGCCGAACATTTACAAAATTATCGAGCTTAATCTGTTCCTAACCGTTACCGGCGCATTAGAGGTGTTTGATCTCCCTTATATTCTCACCAAGGGCGGACCTGCCGGAGCGAGCGAAACCTTTGTTATGAAAATCGTTGAGACAGCCTTCCAGTTTAACAATTATGGCTTAGCTTCCGCGATGAGCGTAGTCTTGTTGCTCTTTGTTGTTATCGTATTGTCGATTCAACGCTTCTTGTTGAAAGGAAAGGGGGAATGATCGATGAATAAATCCAATAAGCTTTGGGACACGATCAAATATATCAGCCTCATATTGGCCGCATTTGCGATATTGTTCCCGCCGTATATTATCGTTGTGAATGCCTTCAAGACGAAGGATGAGTTTCATGGCAAATCAACTATCTCGATGCCTGACAGCTTCCTGTATTTCAAAAACTTCGGTCAAGCGTTCAAGCAAGCCGATATGATGAACGCGTTTGGCAATACCTTGTTCATTATAGCGATAACGCTTATTTTGAATATTTTGATCGGATCGGCGTTTTGTTACGCGGTAGGTCGGTTTGATTTCAAATTTAAGGGACCGATTGTCGGCTTGTTCTTGTTTGCGACGATCATCCCGGCCATTACTACGCAGGTCGTCAACTACAAAACGATTCAGGCGCTTGGCTTGACGAACAATTTGATGGGTCCTGTGCTCATTTATGTAGGCGCGGATATTTTGCAAATCTACATCTATCTGCAATTCATTCGGAATATTCCAAACGAGCTGGATGAAAGCGCCATGCTGGAGGGAGCTTCGCTTATCCGAATTTTCCGCTCCATCATTTTCCCGCTGCTGGCGCCAGCGACGGCAACTATCGTTATTTTGAAAACGATCAGTATCTATAATGATATGTTTATCCCGCTGCTCTATTTGCCGAGGGCCGAGCATGTCGTTGTATCTACGTCGCTTATGCGCTTCTTCGGAGTCAATAGCGGCGATTGGCAAATGATATCTTCAGCGATTCTCATTATTATGATTCCAACTGCCATTCTTTATATTTTCTTGCAAAAGTACATTTTCGCGGGTGTGACAAGCGGTGCGGTGAAATAAGCCGCCCGCTTGTTTTACGTTGCAGAGGTGCCGATTTTAGCGCAAACTAGGAGGGACATGCGGAAGGAGCGAGCAGGAATGAACATCATGATAGCAGATGACGAGGAGTTCATACGGCTAGGACTTGAAAAGATATTAACGAAAATGGATTTGGACATTAAAGTCATCGGCTCGTACAGCAACGGGATGGATGCGTGGTCGCATATTTCGAAGCTGGGAGAAGGCGAGCTGGATGTGCTTATTACCGATATAAAAATGCCGATGATGGATGGGCTGAAGCTCATTGAGCATTTGCGCGGCAGAACGATTGCGACCATCGTGCTGAGCGGCTTTAGCGAGTTCGAATACGCGAGGAAGGCGCTGCGCCAGGGCGTGCGCGATTATTTGCTTAAGCCGATCGACAAGGCGAATTTATACGACCTGCTGGTTAAGATCAAGCTGGAGCGCAGCGAGCAGGAGTCTGCATCAGCGGCATCGGGTGTAACTGACCTGTCGCAGGAAACCATTACGAAGGAAAAAGAGCATCATGTTATCGAGCAAATGAAGGCGATTTTGGAGGAGGAGTACGGCAAAAACTTCGAAATGGAAAGAATGGCGGAATCGGTAGGGATGAGCGCTAATTATTTGAGCCGATTGTTTAAGCAGGAAACGGGCATGACGCTGACAGACTACTTGATCGACATCCGCATCGAGAAGGCAAAGCAGTTTTTGACCGATCATCCAAATTTGAAAAACTACGAAATTTCGCAGCTGGTCGGCTACAGCGATCCGGTTTATTTCAATAAGCTGTTTAAAAAAATGGTGGGGGAGACGCCTAAGGATTACAAGGGCAAGCGCCGTTAAGCCGGCAGCAAAATCGGATAGAATCAGTGCAAGATTGCACATTTACATGCTCCTAAAATGAGCGTAAGATTGGTGCGGTAGTAAGCCGCAAAGCGAGCGGTCTAGCAGCAAGTTGAGCTACAGAGGGATGGAGAGGGAAATGGCAGAGAGGGTTATACATTCACAGATCGGTGCTTCGAAGGGTCTCGCCAGCACGTTCGAAAATGCGGCTTTAGAGGAGAACGCTGGGCCGTTTAAGTTTTTGTTGTCGTTATACAAAGGCAATTTCGGAAACCTATTCATTTCGTTATTGTTTCTATTGATCAAGAGCGCGCCTATTTACGTGCTGCCGATTGTAACCGCGAACATTATTAACATCGCGACAAACCCGGCCAAATATCCATTAAGCGGCATTTGGATTAATTTCGTTATCATTTTGGTCGTTATTTTGCAAAATATTCCGACACACGCCGCTTACATATCGTTTCTTAGCCGAGCGGTAAGATACGTCGAAGCGGGACTGCGGAGCGCGCTTGTGCGCAAGCTTCAGCAGCTGTCTATCAATCAGCACCGCGAGCTGCCGGCGGGCAAGCTGCAATCGAAGGTGCTGCGCGACGTAGAAGCGGTCGAGATGATGTCGAAGCAGTTCATGATCGCGCTTGCTCCGGCAGTCGTGAACATTATCGTATCGTTTGTTATTACGCTAAACAGCAGCTGGATCGTATCGTTGTTTTTTGTGCTGACGATACCGATGTCGATTTCGATCGTTACGATTTTCCGCCGCAAGATCCGGAAGTCGAATAAGGAATTCCGCAAGGAGATCGAGCAGATGTCCTCACGCGTGTCGGAGATGGTTGAGATGATTCCGATCACGCGCGCGCATGGGCTGGAGAAGGTGGAGATTGAAAGGATCGACTCGACGCTTCGCAACATCCAAGGCAAGGGCTATCGGCTTGATCTGGTAGAGGCGTATTTTGGCTCGACGAACTGGGTTACGTTTCAAATCTTTCAGGTGCTTTGCTTAATTTTTACGGCTTATCTAGCGTATAACGGAGAGATCCAAGTTGGCGATGTTGTGATGTACCAAGGCTTCTTCGCGATGATCTTGGCTTCGGTCACCGGCCTGATTAACATTTATCCGCAAATCGCAAAGGGACTCGAATCGATTCATTCGATCAAAGAAATATTGGTGTCGACCGATATTGAAAATAATAGCGGCAAACGAAAGCTGGCGGACGTGCGCGGCGAGTTCTCCTTCAAGGGCGTTGAGCTCTCGTATCCAGGGAGCGAGCATCATGTGCTCGAGGACGTTACGCTTGATGTCGCGGCAGGCGAATGCATCGCTTTAGTAGGTGCTTCGGGCGCGGGCAAATCAACGGTGCTTAATCTCGTGATCGGCTTCCTGCAGCCGACCGGCGGCAAGGTGCTGATGGACGGCATCGATTTGGCCGAAATCGATCTTCGCAGCTACCGCAAGCATTTGGCGGTTGTGCCGCAAACGAATATTTTGTTCTCGGGAACGATTCGCGACAACATTACGTACGGCCTTCGCGATATTACCGATGAGCAGGTGAGTCGCGTCGTAGAGATGGCTAACCTATCTGAATTTATCGGCCAGCTGGAGGGTGGGCTGGATACGATGGTTGGGGAGCATGGCGGCAAGCTGTCCGGCGGGCAGCGCCAGCGCATCGCGATCGCACGGGCGCTCGTCCGCGAGCCGAGCATCATTATTTTGGATGAAGCGACCTCCGCTCTGGATAACGAGTCGGAATTCCACGTCCAAAAGGCGATGCAGGAGCTGATAAAGGGGCGCACGACATTTATTGTCGCTCATCGCCTCTCTACGATTCGTGATGCCGATCGCATCGTCGTGATGAAGAACGGACGCATCGTCGAAGTCGGCACCTTCGATGAGCTGATGGCTTGCAAAGGCGAATTCTATAACCTGAAGCAGCTGCAGCTGTAATAAAGAAAAGGGCTGTCCTTGGAGGACTGCCCTTTTCTTTATATTCAGTGAAGCTAGTGAGGCCTGACGCTAACGTGTGCTCGCCATAATATTGCACTGCGCTAACACCCATCAAGCCTATCTGGACATCAGTCTAAGGGGAATATGGAATAGATCTAAAAACTAGATCTATTTTCGCCAAACGAGCTGCTTTTGCAGAAATAAGTCTAGAAACTAGACCTATTACCATGCACGCACACCCATCAAGCCTACCTGGGCATCAGACTGAGAGAAATAGATCTAGAAACTAGATCTATTTTCACCAAACGAGCTGCTTTTGCAGAAATAAGTCTAGAAACTAGACTTATTGCGGTGCGTAAACTCCCATCAAGCCTAGCTGGGCATCATTCTGCGAGAAATAGATCTAGAAACTAGATCTATTTTCGCCAAACGAGCTGCTTTTGCAGAAATAAGTCTAGAAACTAGACTTATTACCATGCACGCACACCCATCAAGCCTACCGGGGCATCAGTCTACGAGAAATAGATCTAAAAACTAGATCTATTTTCGCTAAACGAGCTGCTTCAGCAGAAATAAGTCTAGAAAATAGACCTATTCCTGCTCGCTTCCACCCATAAAGCCCATCTGGGCATCAGTCTGCGAGAAATAGATCTAGAAACTAGATCTATTTTCACCAAACGAGCTGTTTTTGCAGAAATAAGTCTAGAAACTAGACTTATTACCATGCACGCACACCCATCAAGCCTACCTGGGCATCAGTCTGCGAGAATTAGATCTAAAAACTAGATCTGTTTTCGCCAAACGAGCTGCTTTTGCAGAAATTAGTCTAGAAACTAGACTTATTACCATGCACGCACACCCATCAAGCCTACCTGGGCATCAGTCTGCGAAAAATAGATCTAAAAACTAGATCTATTTTCACCAAAAGAGCTGCTTTTGCAGAAATAAGTCTAGAAACTAGACCTATTACGGTGCGCGCTCTCCCATCAAGCCTAGTTGGGCATCAGTCTGCGAGAAATAGATCTAGAAACTAGACCTATTTTCGCCAAACGAGCTGCTTTTGCAGAAATAAGTCTAGAAACTAGGCTTATTACTATAGACGCTCTCCCATCAAGCCTATCTGGGCATCAGTCTACGACTATTCCGGCTCGTTCCTCCACCAGCCTTGCTAAAGAGAAGAATGGTGCTACAATGCCCACCATTTGAGGTAGAGGTATGGATCAATGGCTTGATAAGCCGGCGTCCGTTTGTAGATGCCAAAGTGAAGGTGGGTAACGAATTTGCCCTCCGTTCCTACGGGGCCGTAGCCGCTGCTGCCTACATAACCTATTAGTTGGCCAGCCTTTACTTTGGTGCCTTCCTTGATGCCAGCTGCATATTTGGATAAGTGCGCGTAATAAAATTCGGTATTGTCATCGACACGTATCGTAACCCGCCAGCCGCCTAGGTCATTCCAGCCCGCTTTCACAATCGTACCGGCCATGGCGCTGTAAACAGCTGTTCCTTTGGCAGCCATGATGTCAACGCCTTCATGGGAGCGCACCTCAGGCCCATCACCCGACCAAAAGCGAGCGTCGGCATAGCTGTTCGAGAATGGCGTATAGGTTCCTTTCGCGAGCGGGAATACACCATTCAAGTATTGGGCTGGCTTTTTGGGAATTCGAATGCTGAGCCCCGCCCAAATGTTGTTCGGGTTCATCTTCGGGTTGGCCGCAAGCAGCTTATCAAGGGGAACATTGTGCCGCTGCGCGATCTTCCACATCAAATCGTTCGGAAGAACGCTAGCGGCCGTAAATTCTCGCGGGTCAGGCACGATGAGCTTTTGGCCAATTACTAAAGAATTTGAGTGAAGTCCGTTCAATTTTTTAATTTGTTCAGCGCTCGTACTGTACTTCGTGCCGATCAACCATAGCGTATCGTTCTTTTGTACGGTGTAGGATGCGGCTGAGCCAATTCCAGGTGTAACGGTTAAGAGGGCTATCAAAGCAGTGCTGCAAACAAGCTGTCTCATTCTCTTATTCATGCAGTTTCGTCCTCTCTATGTAGAAAATGTGTCCACCTTTACCATTTTAATAGCGTAAGCGCTTTATATTTAGCGGTAAATATTGGGTGCCTGCGGCTGAACGAAATCTGTCAGTCGCCACTAATATATTCATATCTTTATACATCATATTAAAATTGTGTAATTAAACTAGCATTCGCAATGCACTATAATGTGAATATAATGAATTTTATAGTGATGAGGTGCTTGCGTTTATGAGAAAAAAATTAATCTACACACCGCCGGCCAACGGCTATCCGGAGTGGAACAATAACCCCGAGATCTATCAATTGAATCGTATGGAAGCGCATTCTTCGCTTATGGCCTTCGATACCGTCGAGGAGGCATGGGAGGGCAGCCATAACAAGTCTTCCAATTATTTATCGCTGAATGGAAAGTGGAAGTTTGCTTTTGCAGCGAATGCGGAATCCCGTATTGCAAACTTCTATGAAACGGATTTTGACCATAGCGAGTGGGACAGCATTGCGGTGCCTGCGCATTGGCAGCTGCAAGGCTATGATTACCCGCAGTATACGAATGTAAAATATCCTTGGGATGGCAATGAGGACATTAAGCCGCCTTTTGCACCGACAGCGTACAATCCGGTTGGCTCATACGCCCGCACCTTTACAGTGCCTGCGAATTGGGAAGGAAATCCCGTATTTATCAGCTTTCAAGGCGTAGAATCAGCTTTTTATGTATGGCTGAACGGCGAACTTGTCGGCTTCAGCCAAGATACGTTTACGCCTTCCGAGTTTGATCTGACACCTTACCTCGTCCCTGGCGAGAACAAGCTGGCTGTAGAAGTCTATCGCTGGAGCGATGCAAGCTGGCTCGAGGATCAGGATTTTTGGCGTATGAGCGGGATATTTCGGGATGTCTATTTGTACACGACTCCTGAGGCGCATATTTACGACTTTTTCGTCCAAACAGAGCTTGATGAGCAGTACCGCGATGCGGAGCTGATCATAGATGCGAAGCTGCTGAACTATTTCGTTAAACCGCTGGGCGACATGACGGTGGAAGCGGCCTTGTACGACGCGAATCGAGCTGCTGTGTTCGAAACGCCGCTTGCGATCCAGACGCGGATCGAAGGTGAGGGAATGACAGCCGTTCAGCTGCGCGGAGCTGTGCAAAACCCGCATAAATGGAGCGCCGAAGAGCCGAATTTGTATACGCTGATCCTAAGCTTAAAGGCGGAGGATGGTAAGCTGCTGGAAGCGATTAGCTGCAAGGTTGGCTTCCGCAAATTCGAGATCAAGGATGGCTTGATGCAAATTAACGGCAGGCGCATCATGTTCAAAGGGGTTAATCGCCATGAGTTCTCCTGCGACACGGGAAGGGCGATCAGCGAAGTGGATATGCGCAAGGATGTTGAACTGATGAAGCAATATAACATCAATGCCGTCCGCACCTCGCATTATCCAAATCATCCGCTTTGGTACAAGCTGTGTGACGAGTACGGTCTATACGTTATCGATGAAACGAATTTGGAGACGCATGGCGCGTGGTCCTACGGACAGAAGGAGCTTGGCGAAACGGTGCCGGGCAGCCGGCCGGAATGGACAGGCGCGGTGCTCGATCGCTGCAATTCGATGTTCCAGCGGGACAAGAATCATTCATCAATCGTCATCTGGTCGCTTGGCAACGAATCGTTTGGCGGCGACAATTTTATAAAAATGCATCAGTTTTTGCGCGAAGCAGATCCGTCGCGTATCGTGCATTATGAGGGCATCTTCCACTACCGCGAATCGGACGCTGCATCAGACATCGAAAGCCATATGTATACGAGCCCGCAGGGCGTGGAGCAGTATGCCCGCCAAAATCCGCAAAAGCCGTTTATTCTTTGCGAATACAGCCATGCAATGGGCAATTCATGCGGAGGCCTGCATGTATATTGGGAGGTTTTCGAGAAGTATCCAATTCTGCAAGGCGGCTTCATCTGGGATTGGATCGATCAAGCGATTCGGATAAAGGACGCTGACGGCACCTCGAAAATGATGTACGGCGGAGACTTCGGCGAATCGCCGCATGACGGCAACTTTTGCGGAAATGGCATTATTTTTGCAGACCGCACGGTGTCGCCTAAGCTTCAAGAGGTGAAGAAGGTTTATCAGAACGCGAAGTTTGAAGCGGTAGATTTGAAGACCGGAGAAGTGAAGGTGACGAACCGTCATTTATTCAGCGCATTAGATCGTTTTACGCTTGCCTGGCAGGTTGCGGTAGATGGCATTGCGGTACAATCAGGCACGGTGGAGGCGGCAGCGGCGCCGGAAACAGAGGAAGCGCTGAACATACCTTATACGCTGCCTGAGCTTTCAAGCACACGTCAGGAGGCTGTTCTAACGGTACAGCTTCTACTGAAGGATAAGACGCTATGGGCTGAAGCGGGGCATGAAATGGCATTTGAGCAATTTGTGCTGCCTGCACTTGTTGCGCCATTCATCGGCCGCGCGGCGGCTAAGCCTGAAATTAACGTTGAAGAATTGGCAAGAAAGCTGCAAGTAAGCGGAGATAGCTTCACGGCTCAATTTGACCTGACTAACGGCAGCCTTGCTTCCTATACTTGGCTTGGCACAGAACGGTTATTGCAAGGGCTCGCGCCGAACTTCTGGCGTGCATACACGGATAATGATCGTGGCAATCAGCAGCATGTGCGCTGTGCGACATGGCGGGAAGCGGGAGCAGAACGCGTTTTGCGTGCGTTGACCTGGGAGATTGAGGCGAGCAGTGTAACCGTTCGCGCGCAATATAGTTTGCCAACTACCGCCACTTCCTTGCTTTCCATTATTTATATCGTAAGCGGCGATGGAGAGGTTAACGTCTATGAGGAGCTGCAGCCAGGCGCGGGCTTGCCGGAAATTCCTGAGGTAGGCATCCTATTCCAAATGCCGGTGCAATACGATCAAGTCAGCTGGTACGGCAAGGGGCCGGACGAGACGTATTGGGATCGCCAAACCGGCGGAAAGCTTGGGCGATATGCCGGCAAGGTTCAAGATCAAATGGTTTCCTATATTAGACCGCAGGAATGCGGCAACAAAATGGATGTTCGCCATGCAGCGGTGACGAATGCGCAGGGCGAAGGGCTCGTGCTGAAGGGCGCTCCGCACTTTGAGCTGAACGTATTGCCTTATACGCCGTCCGAGCTGGAGGCGCATGATCATATTCATCTGCTGCCGATTAGCGACAAAACGGTCGTTCGCGTCAACCATAAGCAGACAGGCGTTGGCGGAAATGATAGCTGGGGTCAGCGTCCGGAGAAGGAATATATTTTATATGCGAACCAAGTGTATACGCATCGCTTTTCGCTGCAAGGCATCTAACTAAAAAAAGAGGCTGGTCTACCGTCAGTTGACGGTCGGCTGGCCTCTCTTTATTTGATGTAGATGCCTCCAAATGGCAGCACCTCGCGCAAAATTCTTTTGATAAATCCGCCGTTTTGCAGCTGTTCCTCCAGCTCGGCATCGCGAGAGCCCGTTTGAATAAGCACGGGGCCGCTGCCGCGAATTTCCCACTGCACATTCATATGCTGGCTTGCGAGCTTATTGCCATAGACAGAGAGCTGTATGGAGGCATGCTCTGGGTATGCAACAAGCGCTCCCGTCTCCACGTAAAGAGGGCAGTCCGGCTGCAGCTGAATCGACCTGACGTCCCCGGCTGTTATGATGCCGAGCATGCCTGGACCGGAGAAGCGCATACGGACAAATTCTTTCGTGATCCACGCGTTTTTGAGCTTCTGAATGACGGATTTCAGCTGCATGCCGTCTGAGAAAAAGATGACATGGCGAAAATCGAACAGCAAATCGCTTTTCTCTTCGATCTTTATCGTTTCAAGCGAGCAGCCGGCAGGCAATCCGATAATGAACTCGGAGGGGCCGGATAGGAGAGAGCGAATCCAACGTTTTTTGCGATACATCCCGGCAAAATCCATAAAGCGATCCTCCCGATTGTTAGGCTCGCCTTGATAAGCAATTATAGATTTTGGATGGAGCACATGGAGCTTGTCCGCACCTTCAAGGCTGACCTGCACATGTCCGGTTTGGGCGGGGACGGTTATGTTCATCCGCTAATTCCCCTTCCGCGGGTGCTGCGATGCTTGCGCCATGCTACATACCGCCAGACGCGTATCGCTACGATATAAGCAATGAATACGGCAACAATAATAATGACGGTATTGATCAGCTTGCTGACCAAGGATGAACGTTCCTGCTTCATCCGCTCCATCTCTGCCTGCATGCTCGCATTTTGCGCGATTAGCTGTTCATTTTGCTCCAGCAGTTCTTTCTGCTTTTGGGCATATTCAGCTGCAACTCTAGCAGACTCCTCAAGCTGCTGCTGATGACCTGCAATAGCTTCCTGCGCTTCGATATATTTTTGCTCAAGCTCTTCTATTTTCTTAGGTGTATTGTAAATGTCGTTGATTCGATCAAAGAAGCCGGCGTGCGCGGCAGGCTGCGGAATAGCGATGAGAATAAAGGATAAGAAGCATAAAAGCACGAGTGATTTGCATAATGGCTGTCGCATCATATTCTCCCTTCAGTTTTCGACATCAGAGGGGCTGATGCTTATATTTTACAGTCTTTTTCGACAATAGTCACTCTTGTCCTGTATTTGGCTCTGATTATATAACATCGAAAAAAAAGGACAGCAGCGAATTCGCTGCTATCCTTTCAGCATTTCCTATTTTCTAACGTATAAGCGGCTCGTTTCTTCCCATATGCCGCCCGGCTCGAGCGACACAAGCCCGATTTGCTCGGCTGGCAGGTTGACGTTAGGCGCATTGACAAGATTTAGCTGCGGCTCCGGACAGAAGAAGCCCGGCGTTGCGTTGTTGTTCCAGATCATCCACTGCTTGTAGGCTGTTCCGACATCGTAAACGAGCGTTACGCCGCTGCGTGTATCGGTAAGCTCCATCGTGTTGCGGCCGCTTTGCGGCTCAGTTGTGTAATGGTTGTCCATCGACTCCCAGAAAGGCGAGATGCCTGTCGTCTTCATTTCTTCTTCTTTCGCTGAAAGCGGTTGGTAGTTGCCAGTCGGAAGCATACGCTCATTAAGCTCCCAGCGCTTGCCGGTCGTTAGGGTGAAGCGATAATCATCGGCTGTGCTGCCTGGATCGAACGGCGCATTGATTGCCGTGTGGAAAGCGAGCAGGCAAGGCATCGCATCCGTTCCTTCATTATGTACCGATACATGCTGCAGAAGTCCCGTGTCGTTCAACGAATAGCGAAGCTTCAAGGTGAAGCGATGAGGCAAATACGTATAAATCGGGTGATTTTCATCGATGGAAATTTTGAGCGACACGTAGCTTTCCGTTTTGTTTGTGCCAAAATCCTCTACGCTCCATGCAGCGGTATGGAAAAAGCCGTGCAGGTGGTTGCCGGTTTTCGCTTCGTTGACAGGAAAGGTATAGGTTCTGCCGTTCCAAGTAAAGGTGCCATCCTCATAGCGGTTAGGAGGGAACAGAACAGGAATGCCATGAATGCCCGGGTTTGCTCTGAAGCTGTCCATTTCCTCTAATGAAGGCTCACGCAAAAAGGTATAGTTGTTTTCTTTATCGCGAAATGCGATGAGATTTGCTCCAACTGCCGGCAATACGGCCGCTTCATAAGCGCCCCATTGCAGCCAAACGGCTTGCTCGTCATGAAATAATTGCTCGAATGCTTGTCCTTGCGTAGACATGAAAATCCTCCTAAAAATGTTTTTGAAGAAAAAACGTATTCGTCGCAGCATTGGCATAAAATATTTATTCAAACTAAGAATAGCAGGACGCGGACAAACAAACAACCGCCATATTTCCCAAGATGCGGGAATATGGCGGTTGTTTGTGTGCTACAGCATAATGCGCAAATCGTTGCTCGAAGCGCGCTGCGAGAACAGCTGCTGAATGACAAATTGCTTGCGGCGGTTCACCGATACCTGCTTCGAATCGGCGATCTCGGAATCGAAGTGGATAGTGCCGCCTTCGATCGTCTTGATTTTGCCGATATTAATGTAGCAATTGGAATTCACCGGATAGAAGCTGCTCTGGTGAGTTAACTGGTCAATCTGCTCGGCAGTCATTCTCTTCTTTATATTATAGTTTCTGCCATGGAAGCTTACGAGCCCTTGCATGCCAAGCTTGAAGTAAAGCACATCCGATTCAAGCTCGAAATCCTCATAGACATTCCGTTCGCTCAGTACTTCATTCATCATCTCAATTTCCCCCTTTAGAAATGTGAACCACTGATTGTTAGCGCTTACATTGTAACATGTTACAATAAGATTTGTGAAGTCTTTTATAAAAAAAAGACATTGTTTGCTGAAGCGGCATGTGCTATGGTCACTGTAATGCCAAAAAGACAGAGAGGTTGGGTGCAAATGAGTAATCAAAATGGACAACCGACATCAAGCGGGATCCTTTATATCGGGTCGTATGGAACCGCGGAAGAGCCAACAATTCACGTATGCAGGTTCAATAGCAAGACAGGCGAGCTGGACGTCTTGCAGCGTGTTAGCGGCCTGGAGAATGCTTCATACATAACGCTGCATCCTGGCGGAGATCGTTTGTATGCGGCAAGCGAGACAGAAGCAACGGGCGATGATAGCGGCGGATCGGTTGCCGCATTCGAGATTGATGAAGCTACGGGCTTGCTGAGCATAACGGGCAACCGCTTTCTAACGCATGGCGCTCACCCTTGCTATATAAGCACGGATGAGGAAGGAAAAGCGCTGTTCGCTGCCAATTATACGGGCGGTAACGTTGCCTTATTGCCGATCGCGGCAAGCGGCGAGCTGGAGAGTGCTGCGTCCATTCAGCAGCATACCGGCGAGCTTGGGCCAAACGCAGCAAGACAGGATGCTCCGCACGCGCATTGCATCGTGCCGCTTGAAGGTTCTCCCTTCGTATGCGCGGTTGATTTAGGGATCGATGCTGTCGTTATTTATCGTTATGACAATGAGCGGCGCTCGCTTACCCACCATGGGATCAGCAAGGTTCATCGCGGCGCTGGACCGCGTCATCTGATTTTCCACCCGGCATTGCAGGCAGGTTATGTAATGAATGAGCTGGACTCCACCATTACGCTGCTTAAGGTTGATAAAGAGTGCGGCGTCATAAAGGCAGGCCAAACGATTTCTGCGCTGCCGTCTGGCTTTGATGGCTATAACGATGCTGCGGACATTCATTTGGGCGTGTCGGGTCGTTATTTGTACAGCACCAACCGCGGGCATAACAGCATTGCCGCATTTGCGGTTGATCAAGGCAGCGGGGAGCTCACGCTGATCCAGCATATCGATTGCGGAGGCGACTCGCCGCGCAATTTTGCGATTTCGCCGGATGGCGGCCATTTGCTAGTCGCACATCAGAAGACGGGCAATGTTGCCGTATTTAATGTTGATGAGGAGAGCGGTCTGCTGACGAAAACCGATTCTTCCTTACAATTAAGAAGTCCGGTATGTATTAAATTTTCAAAATCATAAGCCATCACTTCGACAGGGCAACGGAAATAAGTTGTTTCATTAGGAAAGGCAGGTCCTATTATTATGTCAGCGCCACTTGCGACGACAGGCACAAATAAAACGGCAATAAAATCAGCTACCGTATATGCCATATTAATATGCATCAGTTCGGTGCATCTCATGAATGACATGATGCAATCGGTCGTGTCTGCGTTGTTTCCGGTTCTGGAACAATCGCTGAATCTTAGTTTGGCGCAGATCGGCTGGATCGCTTTTACGCTCAATATGACCTCATCGGTCATGCAGCCCGTAGTCGGCTTGATTTCGGACAAAAGGCCTGCGCCTTGGATGCTCCCGGTCGGGATGTTCTCCAGCATGCTGGGGATGATAGGCCTGGCTTTTGCCCCGAATTTCTACATGGTGCTGCTTGCTGTCGTGTTCGTAGGACTCGGCTCGGCGGTATTTCATCCGGAGGGCTCGCGCGTCGTGCATTTGGCTGCAGGCAACCGGCGAGCGTTCTCCCAATCGATCTATCAGGTTGGCGGCAACTTCGGCCATATGCTTGGACCCCTGATGACAATGCTGATCTTTTTGCCATTTGGGCAGAAGGGTGCGATTTGGGGCACTTTGCTCGCTGCTACCGCCATTATTATTTTAATGAAGGTAGTTCCTTGGTATAAGACGCAGCTAGCCGTACATGCTGGGAAAATGCAGCAGCGAAAGGCTGCGGGCAAAGTGAAGGCGGCTCTTGCGCCCAAGGTCGTTGCGTTTGCGCTCGCTATCTTGTTTGCGATCGTTTTTGCCCGTTCATGGTATGCTGCCGCTATCGGAAACTTTTATCAGTTTTACGTGGTAGAGACGTATCACTTGACGATTAAGCAGGCGCAGGTTCCTCTGTTTTTATTTTTGGCAGCCGGCGTGGCAGGGACTTTCTTAGGGGGCATACTGGCGGATCGGATCGGACGCAAAAAAATGATGCTGATCTCGATTCTTGGCGCAGCGCCGTTCGCGCTGCTCCTTCCGCATTTGCCGCTGGCATGGGTGTATCCGTTAATCGTCGTGCTGGGCTTTATTTTGCAATCCGGCTTTTCGGTCAGCGTCGTATATGCGCAGGAGCTTATGCCTGGCAAGGTTGGCACCGCTTCGGGCCTTATCACGGGACTTGCTTTCGGTATGGGCGGACTTGGCGCAGTAGTTCTCGGCTATTTGGCGGATTCGCGCTCGCTCAGCTTTATTATGTTAGCCTGCAGCGCTTTGCCGCTGATAGGGCTGTTAGCGATTATGCTGCCTAAGGACAGAAAAGAAACTCCATAATGTAGATCGAAATGAATAACAGCTGCTTGAAGGAGTGATCCTTAAGGCGGCTGTTTTTTATATTCAAACGAAGGTATTGAAAAAAACCAAACAAAATTATATAATGTCTATAAAATAACTAAACATAATTAAGAGGTGTTTGCATAAATGGACCAAGAGGAACGGTTTTGGGTATCGACAATAGAAGAGCTGAAGCAGGGGTATGTGTTTGAGGAAGCGGAAGGGGCTTATTATTGCCTCATTTGCGGTGACCGCTTCGAGGATGGCGAAATTTTTCATGATGCACAAGCTGGACGCTGGTACGAGGCACGCAAATATGCAGCGCTTCATGTGGAGCAGGAGCATGGCTCCATGCTTGATTATTTGCTTGAGCTGGACAAGAAACAAACGGGTTTAACCGATTTGCAAAAAGAGCTCATCCGCGGGTTTGCCGATCATTTGTCTGATACCGAGATGATGGGCCGTACGGGGGCGGGCAGCGCCTCAACGATTCGAAACCATCGCTTCGTGCTGAAGGAGAAGGCGAAGCAGGCGAAGCTGCTGCTCGCCATTATGGAAATGATGGAGGAAGGCGCCGTCGCGGCGCCGCGCTTCGTGCCTGTGCATCGTACGGCGAGGCAGGTAGATGAGCGGTATGCAATTACCGAGGAGGAATATGCCGAGCTATTGAAGCAATATTTGCCGAATGGACCGGATGGACCGCTGGAATCATTTCCGCGCAAGGAGAAGCGCAAAGTCGCGCTGCTGCGCCATATTGCTTCTTATTTCGAGAGAGGGGTCCGTTATACGGAGAAGGAAGTGAATGCGCGGCTCAGCGCCTTCTGGGAAGAGGATTACGTGACGCTTCGCCGCTACTTGATTGAATATGGTTACTTGGACCGCAAGGACGATGGCAGCACTTATTGGATCAAGGGCGCAGGCGGAGAGCAGCAAGAAATAGGAGAGCAGCAGGAGCAAGCGGCACCGAAGGCAGCCTTGGCGGGCAAGAAAGCGAAAGCCGGGAAGAAGAAGGCAGCGAAGGAAGAGCAGAAGCTAGAGGAATTACGGGAGAGTGGACCGAAAATGGATAAGGCAAAGCGCAAGCAATTGACAGCGGATTATCAGGAACGCGAACGGATGATGGGTGTTTTCCAAATAAAAAATAATGCCAATGGCAAAATATATGTTGGAGGCTCGACCAATTTAGACGCGCTATGGGGAAAAGAGCAATTTATTCTTAATATGGATACACATCCGAATCGTGAGCTTCAGAAGGAATGGAAACAATTTGGCGGCGAAAATTTTTCTTTTCTCATACTAGAGACCGTTAAACTTGATCAAAAGATTCGTTATGATTATAAAGACGTTTTGGACCCAGTAGGCCGTCAGCCCGTTGATTTGGTTCGTCAATATAATCGGGAAGTGGGAGATTTGAAGGAGCAGTGGGTAGAGAAGCTGCGGCCCTTCGGGGAAAAAGGCTACCATGGCCTTGCCGATAAAGGCAACGGCTAAAGAAACATTTTTTGATGAGGGAGAGTGTTGGTTAGAATGTCTGGTAAAGAAGTATCAGGAGCGGGAGATAGCTTGTTCCGCAACAAGTTTTTTCAAACGATTTTGCTGTCAAATGTATTGCTGCAAATCGGGATTTGGGTACGCAACTTTGCGATTTTGATGTATGTAACAGATAAGACGAACGAAGATCCGTTCGCCATTAGTTTGATGGGGTTTGTGGAGTTTTTGCCGATATTCGTATTCTCGTTTATAGGCGGAACGTTTGCTGATCGGTGGAAACCGCGTTTAACGATGATTTGGTGTGATTTCTTATCCGCCTTATCCGTATTTATCGTGCTGATTACGCTTCTATACGGATCATGGCATATGGTTTATTTTGCTACATTCGTGTCAGCGATATTATCCCAGTTCTCGCAGCCATCGGCCATGAAGCTGTTTAAACAACATGTTCCGGCGGAGCAGCTGCAATCTGCAATGGCGATGTTCCAATCACTTATGGCGATCTTTATGGTCCTTGGGCCGTCGCTCGGCGTAATGTCGTATCAAAAATTCGGCATTGAAATTTCGATCGGCGTTATGGGCGTAGCTTTTCTATTATCGGCTGTCGTCTTGTTCCGTATTCCTCGCGACCGTGAGGTAGATAAAACGGAAGTAGCTTCAAAACGACAATTTTGGCAGGAGCTAAAAGCTGGCTTCGACTATGTTTGGCGCAGTCCGGTATTGAAGGCGCTGGGCGGAACGTTCGCGCTGGCTGGGACGGCGGTCGGCATTGCTCAAACGCTTGGCTTATTTATCGTGCTTGAGCGGCTGGGTCAGCCGAAAGAATTTTTGCAATATATGCTGATGGTCAACGGAATTGCGATGCTAGTAGGAGGCGGAGCGGTTATGGTTGTAGCTAAAAAGATTGCGCCGCAAAAGCTGCTTGCACTTGGCCTTGTCATAAGCTCGCTGTGCATGATCGGCACTGGCTTATCGACAAGCGTTCCCATTACGCTGGTGCTGCAATTTATTAGCGGACTAGGCTTCCCGATGATTCAAATCGGTATTAGCACGATGATTTTGCAGTGGTCAGAGGAGTCCTATACAGGCCGAGTGAACGGTGTACTTACCCCGATGTTTATGGGAATGATGGTCATTATGACGCTCGCTGCCGGACAGCTCAAGCTGGTGTTCCCGTTAGTCGGCATTTATGTCGTCGCAGGCTCGATTATGTTCTTGGGCATGCTGCTGTTGATCCCATTGTTCAAGCATAAGCCGCTTGTCGCTCAATCCACCAATTAGCCTATTGGAGGATATTGACAGATTCTGTCGCGTGAAGTAACATCTATTTTAATGAATATGACGTATAGCGAAGCACGCTTACACCCTCGGTTGAGGGCGGGGCGTGCTTTTTTTGTGCTGCACCGGTAGTGTCTCTGGGAGAGGGGCCTGCTGAGGGAGAAAGAAGCGACGTTGTCGAAAAATGACAAAAGCTGGTGATGAAAGGGAGGACAAAAGAAGGAAAACAGGATAGGCGGAAAGAATTGGTAAGTTGTGCTGTAAAAAAATGTGTATTTTAAAGGTTGTTCACAATATAAACGGGAGTGGTTGAATATGCAAAAAATAGGTCGACTAGTAGTAACGATAACATTATTGGTGGCAATGCTGATGGGCGTGCAGGCAGCAGCTGCGGCTGCGGCGGTTTTTACCGATACGAAGACCCATTGGGCGAAAAAAGAGATTGATACAGCAGTTGCTCAGGGCTGGATCAATGGTTATGATGCCAAAACCTTTAAACCAGATGCTAACATAACGCGGGCAGAATTTTTAAAGTCGCTTGTTGCCGCATTGAAAATCAAAGCAGAAGATACTGATACGCCATTTACGGATGATGCTGGCTGGTTTCGTTCTTATATCGCTGCTGGATTGAAGCAATCGATTATTAAGGTTGGCGATTATAAGGAGAATACATTTGAGCCTAATCTACCGATTACGCGTGAAGAGATTGCCCGCATGACGATCCGTGCGCTTGGCAAGGATTTGGAGGGCGTGAAGTCGGGTTATTTGGCGGTGGCTAAGAAGCTGGAAATTATGAAGGGCTATCCGGATGGAACGATGGGCGGGGAAAAGAATGCTACCCGGGCGGAGGCTGTGGTGATGATTGCGAATACGTTGACTGCGAAGAATGGGAAGCCGGTAGCTTATCCGAAAACAAGAGAAGAACTGAATACGATGATTCAATCTCTACCGAGTTTCAAAGGGACGACTACTAATGGTAGTGGTGGCATTTTATTAATAAACGCTAAAGGATCAGACAATTTTTTTGACAATACTCTTGCGATCGAATACGTAATTGAATTAAAAAAGACTTCTATTATCATTTCTGAATCAAGCGCAGAAAATCAGAGCGTTGTTAAAGAATTACTAAAGTACTATTATCCAAAATCTTATGAAAAAGCTTATTCAAGCTATATTAAGGTCAATGGTTTAGATTCAAGTAATGCTAACAGCGTATTCGAAACAAAATATGATAATAGGACATTTAAAGTTTATAAGGGAAGTGATAATAAAACGGTTATGGTGCGGATCGGAGAGTGAACTCCTTGAATATGTCACTAAAACAAATTGCATTATTGATAATAGCTTTTATATTAATGCAAACATCAATACCATCTACTGCTTTTGCGGACGGCAAAAAAGATTGCCCCGTACCATCGTCTTATGATACAGACTCTCAAACTCTTATTGAGCAGTATAACTTACCAACCTCAATAACAACTGACAAAGGAAAAAAAATCTTAAATGGTAATTTCCTTTCTAATAGTTGTGAAATGGGCAGTAAATTAGTAGTTTATGGTTCTCCCTTGCAGGTGTCCGGAAATTTATTTGATGATGGACATTGGCGTTATCTTGGTTGGGATATAAATGGGAATCTTTATCGTAACTGGAAGTTCAGAAGCGATTCAAGAGCTACCCTAAATGTCGCAAAGAATTGGGTTAAAACACCATGGAATACAACGGTGGGAGAAAGTAAGCAAATCACTCCAACACCAATGTTAACTTCTCATCCCGATGCACGTAAATGGTTAGAATCGATTGTTGATCCTTACAGAGAATCCGCTACCTTTATTGAAAGTTATAACAAAAGAACTAATAAGGGATGGACAGGAGAAACCCTTAAAGAATATGTAATTATTCAACAGATGCCTACAGATTTTAGTCCCGGCGTGGTTCAAATGTGGAATATATGGCAGCCTGACGGCTCATGGTGGTATGAGATGTTTTATATTCCACCATTGGAACCTTTAATAATAAAAAAACAGACCGACCTACTAATTAAAACCCTAATTAGTCCAGCAGATGCGTGGGTGGGCGATTCTGTACCGATCAAAATAACGACAGAAAACAAAGGTACTGAAAGCAGCGGCGCTTTTACTGTAGGCATTGTGGGAACCAACATTAAATCAGAAGTTATATCAAACGTGCCTCCTGGTCAGGTTAAAACGGTAACAGTAAATGTATCCTCAACCACAAGCGGAATTAAGACCTTCACAGCTAAAACGGATTTCGGGGAAGCTGTTGCTGAATCAAATGAAACGAACAACACAAAAGATTTCAAAATCGCTTTTAACAAGAAAAACGAACGAACAGTTCCAAACGCAATCATAAGTCACCTACAGGGCGATCATCGAACCGAGCCCGAAATTACGATCAAACCATCGATCGATCCTAAGTTGGACGATAAGCTGTCCTATTCGCCCGGCAAAGAACCTATCACACTTTACGAGTGGAAATACAAGACACCAAACGGGAACACCATCAACAAAAAACCTGTAACAAAGGACTTTTATAATTTAGGCAAATACCTCGTTGAACTACGCGTGACCAACAGTAAAAACAAAGTGTCAGAATGGGCGAGATTAGTCGTAAATGTGTCAAACGCTCCAGCAACGCCGAAACCAAGCGCAACGCCAACTCCCAGCAGTACGCCTATAGCAACGCCAACCTCTCCCCCTTCACCAATCCCTAATCCGATGGATTTAGCTATACGATTTGTACCGGATACCATTATTGCGGGTGAAAAATCGTCATTACTAAATACATCCAGCGGATACGATACCTTTGAGTGGGACTTTTCGCCAGATCTTGAAGCAGTCCTTCCGAATAAGAGCAAACTTGAGTATGCAGATGTAACCTATAACACGGTGGGCGAGTATTCCGCCAAATTTATAGGAACCAATGACCGAGGATCAATGAGTACATCGGCTAGACTAACGGTAATTGATCCAAAGCCTGTAGCCATTGTCTCAGGGGTGACTCGTATCATTGAAGGTCGCCCATTTCCAGTTCCGTATCATCTTAATGATTCTTACACGCCACTCGAATTTCGTGGTGAAACGATTGATCATAGTAGATCGGAAAAAAGATACAAGCCTCTAGCTGGATCTAGTTATGTTTCCGGCTTCCCTACGGTGAATAATCTTGCATTAGGGGATTACATACTGGAAGGAAAGGTTTACGACACGACAGGCCGTTTTAGTGATTGGGCATCCCTGCCGTTGAGTGTTGTTCCCGATATGCCGCCAACCGTTCAGATCACGGCTCCAGAAGAATCCTATCGAAATAACGCATTCATGCTCTATGTTGAAGGGGAAAGTCCAGACGGAGATACCATCAATCACTTGCTGCTTGAGGAGCGATATGATTCGAACGGCAACGGAAATTTTGAGGAAGAGCCTTGGACGGCCCTTTACAATGGAGCCTATAAAACAACACATACCGTTACGTATACGTCTGTTGGCCAAAGACAATACCGTGCGACAGTTAAGGAGGATTACGGCAAGAAAGGTAGTTCGAATTTAGCGAAGTCGGACATTTTGAACTATGCACCCGAAGTCAATTTTAATGCATTCGGTATCACGGAGCAGCCGGGTCAAGGTGAGGATAGTTCACCGCCCATTACTTCATTTGCTCCGCAATCGATCCTGCGGTCATGGGTACTAAAGAATCCATATATAGGAGGAGATGCAGATAAAATAGCATGGCTTGCCGACTCTAACATTCGGACAAAGAATGCTGTTCAAGCAAACTTTAATATAAAATATCCTAATACAGGTGCGGGAAATAACTCTCGAAACATTACGTCTTACGCTTCTGATCTGGTAGCAAGAACGAATTGGGGACTATTTGGAGGAGGTTCTGGAAGAAACTATATAACTCCCATTGTGTTTGATGGTAAGCGAATCTATTCTTACGCTAGAGGGCTTAATACGCAAACTGATTTGTACACGTATAACCAACATGATTCAAAAACAGGACAAGTTCTATCTACTTTTAACTTTATAGAGCCTACTCCAGGGATGTACTATAACAGTATTGTAGAAATTAAAAAGGATGAAAGGGTTCATATCGTTTGGTTTGAGAATAATCTAGTCAGGACGAGAATCATAAATCCGCAAGGAGCTGTCGTCCAAGAAGACAGTTTCCCTATAGATTCTGACGGTAGAACTTATAAACCTGTTCTATACGAACTGACTCCAGATTTAAAAAGCGTTATTATTGGCGTTGAGTTTATCGATATGACCAATCGCCTAGTAGAAACGAAGTATTACAAGTTTTCACTAGAGAGTAGACAATTGATATGGGCGACGAGCGGAAACGTAGTCCCGTTCAGATACGGGGTATATGATTATAACCGCTACCAAGCAACTTTTTCAGAGGACGGTACGGTTTATATTTCAGGACGGACCTTGACTAAAATTACATCTAACGGTACTAGACTTAATACAGGACTTACTAGCACGACTACTGCCTACAGTGGTTCTAGTCCTAAAACTTCTCCTGTATCTATGTCAAATGATGGACAGTACTTATACGTATTTACTTATGTAAGAAACACGGATTACCGTAATGTTTTAGAGATGAAGACTTATAACAGTTATGACTTATCTTTAATTAGATCGTCAGGACAGTCCTATAGCAATATGGTGAGGGACGATGATATGCCAAATCGGTTGCTTGTTATGAAAAACGATCAAGTACTTATAACAGGAAACAGAGCTGACGCTCTCGTTTTTCAAAAGGACGGAACGCAAATTTCGAGTCCTTTTGCTCCTACTGCTTTTAAAAATGCGGTAAGAGTATCCCAATTGCCGAATGGCGACTTATTTTCAATAAACAGACAATACGTTCCTAGTGGGACTGATAATCCTCATTCGATTTATAGCATATTCAATATAACTAAAAATGTAACGATAAGTGAAGGTCATCTTGTTGGGGGACAATACGGTAGCTTTGAAGAAGATTCTCCTATTTTACCCGATGGATCTATTTATGTTTTTCATACGACCGATGGCTCTAACATTGTAGCGCCTTTCGTTTCTGCATCAGGTAAAAGTGGAGTAAGTCCTATTGACCCTAATACAATAAGCATTTCCAGTGACGAGTGGGGCGGTTTATTCTACGACCAAAATGCAGTAAAGAAAAACTATGCGCTAGAGTTCAATGTAAGTGTGAATGACATAAAAAATGATAAGACAATCGGTACTGGATTCCAAATTCAAAATGAAAGAAATATGTTTACGGTAGAATGGGTGAATAATACGCTTTCTTTATATCGTGTAGTGAATGGAGCCAAAACTCTTTTACAGTCAACACCATTAGTACGTTCAGCATTCAATACGTACCCGATCAAAGTAGAATCAATAAACGGCATACAGCGCGTTTATGTGAATTACGCTAAACGGCTTGAGGTTGCTGATGGTACTTATGTAAAAGGATCGGCCGGCTTTATGGCACTCGGACAGTCAAACGCGACCTTCTCTAATTTGAAAATAACAAATTACGGCGATACGTACACCGAACAAACGTATGAAACAGTCCTTGTAAACGAACCTCTCATGTATGAGAAAATCTTCAATGATATCGATAAAGATGTAATGGGTGCGGAAGAGTGGAGCTATAGCCATAATCCAAACTTTTTCGAGAATCCCGATGCTCTAAGTGCGTATAATGGTCAATCTTTCCCAAGCACCATCAGTGCTTTAGATCGAGCAGGCTTGTACGAGATTACATTCCGTGGACAGGATGAACCTGGATTAGCCTCCTATCGCAAATGGTCAAAGCCGGTTAAAAAGATTATTTATGCCCATCGTAGACCGATAGCGCAGCCTGACGTCCGCTTTACAGGAAAAGTATTTGCAGAAGGCGAATCGCTTGATTATGAAACGTATGATAGTTCTTATGATCCTGACATCTCTCATGTTTTGTCGGACAAGCTCTTCCGCACACGCTGGGCCGATGAAAACACATGGACAACTGGTAAACGTGAATATTACAACCGTCCAGGTGTGGAGCTGATCGTACAAGAGCAAGTAAGAGACATACATGGAGCATGGTCATATTGGGGGGAGTACATCGTCTTAAAAGACAGTTTACCTCCTATAAACCAAACCAAGCCTGTCATGACCATTTCGTACCCTACAGGCGTAACGGCAGCAGCTCCAACCGTTCTGCTCAAAGAGCCAACGATTACATGGTCTTACTTTGATGCAGAGGGAGATCCGCAAGAGAGCTATCGTCTATCCATGACGTATGTAGACAATAATGAGACAGCTTTGTCCATCGAGCATGAGGGTAATGCGCTCAGTTACCCAATGCTAACCGAAACCATCACGCCTGGTCGCTTGGTTAAAGTACAAGGTCAAGTGTACTCTGCAGGCGTGTGGTCGAATTTAAGTAATGTAAGATACTTTATGTTAGACGCGCCTCCTACGACATATTTGCTCTCATATCATGCGCCAGATGGAGACGATCCGATCTATATCAATTCGAACCGACCACAGCTGCGCACATTTGTAGTTGATCCTGAGAATCATCCGATTACAGCGATAGATTACGAGGTGTTTCGAGCATCGAGCGGCACCTCTGTGGTGAACACAAACGCGGCCACGGCTGCGACTAGCTTTACAACGACAGCACTTGCGGAAGGGCTGCACTACTGGCGAGCAAGAGCAAATGACAGCTACATTTGGGGGCCTTACTCCCGTAATGGTTTCTTCTTTGTAGATACGGTTAAACCGGCAGATGTAGATGAACAGCTGCTCGTTGAACCGACCGCAGTAACGGTGCAATTCAATGCTTTTAGCGATGCAGCTCCATCCTCCGGGCATGCAACTCGAACCTTCTACTTACAAAAGGTTAATGCAGATGGCAGTGTCGCCAATATTGATCTAAATAATGATGGGACAAAAGAGTACAGCATCCCGCTAGCGCTTGACCGTCTATCCTACCGGGTAACGGGTTTAGATGCCGGACAACAATATCGTCTTACCGTTCTTGATTATGATGAAGCTGGCAATGAAGGACATTTCGCGTATATTCATTTTGTCACCAACCGTCCGCCTGCCGCAGATTTTGACTGGTCGCCGAAGCCGGTGTACGAGGGAGATTTGACCACGTTCTCTTCGAATGCGGCTGATCCGGACGGTAATACGCTTTCGATTGCTTATGAGCTGACGAGTCCTTTTGGGGCCCAAAGCAGCTATTCCTACACGGTGAATGGTCCAGCCTATCCGGCTAAAGGCCCTTCTCTAAAACTGACAACGGTTGGATCCTGGAGTATGAAAATTACGGTAAGCGACGGGATTGCCGATCCGGTCAGTATAACCAAGCTGGTACAGGTGCTGCCGCTTCATGTTGCAGGCTTTGTGAAGCATACGGTCCAATGGGATGAGCGACGGATTGACTATAATTTAGAAAAGACAGGCAAACCTGATTCTCCGCGCGGCTATTCGGTTTTTTGGGCTGGCGAGAAGTTTGTGCTAAAGGCGGATACGACGATGACAGGGACGGCGACGAAGGCGGAGCGGGTCCAAGTTAAGATGTCGAGCTATTTAGCAGCGCTAGATAAAAGCAATGCTGCGCAAACGAGCTGGAGCGGCGAGCTATGGGATCATGCTTTTGCAGAGCTCGAGCAAGGAAAATTACAGTTTGTATTTACAGCTTACTACTCGAATGGAACCATCAAGGAGTCAATTGCTGAAGTGTCGATTGAAGGGAGTACGCTGAATACCGTTGGCGTTCATCGTGTTCAATAAATAAGCAGGAGCTGCCCGATTTGTCTCAAGTCATCGGAGCAGCTCCTGCTTCATATTTAGCTTTTAATTTTTGTGAAAAACCTGCTGATGGCGTAATACGCAGCCCCACGGACAGCGGATTGATCTTGAAGCTCTGCGAAAAGAATGCGCATTCGCTCACGGTGATAAGGAAGCGTTCGCTGATCGACAGCTGCTTGTACGGCTGGTCCCAGCCATTCGGCAGCTCGGCTCATGCGGTTGCCGATGATAACGACATTCGGATTAAACACGTTGACGATATTCGCAATGCCCGCGCCCAAATAGTCGCCAATCGAGCGTATCAGCTCGATAACTCGCTCATCTCCAGCAGCCGCAGCGATAAGCAGCTCCTCCAAATTTTCGAAGCCCAGCGATGCTGCGCGCTCAAGCAAAGCATTCTCGGAAGCGTACAGCTCCCAGCAGCCGCGATTGCCGCAGCTGCACGGCTTGCCGTCATACTCAATCGAGAGATGGCCAAGCTCGCCGGAGAATCCGGAAGCTCCCTTGTACAGCTCCTTGCTCAAAATAATTCCCGTTCCAATCCCGATTCCGACGCTGACGTAGATTTGGTTCGGTATGCCGCGCCCTGCGCCGTATTTCTGTTCGCCCTGAGCTCCTGCATTTGCTTCATTGTCTATCGTTACCGGCAGCTTGAAGCGTTCTTCAAGCTGCGACTGCAGCTCCACCTGATGCCACTTTAAATTTGGAGCAAACAGAATCGTTCCGTTATCGTCGACTATGCCTGGTACGCCAACGCCGATGCCGACAACGCCATAAGGGCTCTCGGGCGCTTCATGGATAAGAAGCTCGATGCATGACTCTAGCTGCCCAATGACATGGTTGGCATCCTGCTGCTTCAGCTTGCTCTGATGCTCTGTAATCACATTGCCTTCCAAGTCGACTAGCATGCCACGAATATAGTTAACGCCGAGATCAATGCCGACAGCATAACCTGCGGTTCCATTGAATAACAGCATGACAGGCTTGCGTCCGCCGCTCGATAGTCCCGGCCCGTTTTCCAGAACAAGATGGTTGTCGATCAAATCTTGAACGAGACTGGACACCGTCGCCTTATTAAGGCCGGTCCGCTCGGATATTTGCGCTCGCGAGAGCGGCGCATGCTTCAGAACGGATTCAAGTACGATAGCCGTATTTATTTTTTTGATGAGCGCTAAATCTCCTGTTGGTTTTAATTTCATACTGAAAGCCTCCGTCCAAGTCACAATATTTATCATTGTAGCACGAAATGTCGAATATGGAGCTTGCTTGAGGAGCATACTCAAAAAGCGTTTTATGAGCTGGGAATAAGTTATTGCTAGTGTAACACAAAAACTTAGTTTGTTTAATAGACAAACTAAGTTGAAGCGTGTTATTCTAAATGTAAGCACTAACAAAAATATCGAATTCCGTGAAGGAGGATTTAGTTTTCTATGAGCTATTTCAAAAATATCAACACCATCCAGTTTGAAGGTAAGGGCTCGGATAATCCGCTGGCATTCAAACATTACGATCCTAACCAAGTGATTTTAGGCAAAACGATGGAAGAGCACCTTCGCTTCGCGGTAGCTTATTGGCATACGTTTAACGCAAATGGTACAGACCCGTTCGGCGCACCTACTATGGTTCGCGGCTGGGATCAATATAGCGGCCTTGACCGTGCGAAAGCGCGCGTTGAAGCTAACTTTGAATTTATGAATAAACTGAACATTCCTTTCTACGCATTCCATGATGTGGACATTGCGCCGGAAGGCGAAACGCTTCAAGAAACGAACAAAAACCTCGACGTAATCGTAGCGCTATTGAAGGACAACATGAAGTCCTCAGGCAAAAAGCTGCTTTGGAACACGGTTAACATGTTCTCGAACCCGCGTTATGTGCATGGCGCTGGAACGGCTGTCAACGCTGATGTCTATGCCTATGCAGGCGCACAGCTTAAAAAAGGGCTTGAAGTAGGTAAAGAGCTTGGCGCAGAAAACTACGTATTCTGGGGCGGTCGTGAAGGCTACGAAACGCTGCTTAACACAGATATGGGCTTTGAGCTTGATAACCTTGCCCGCTTGTACCACATGGCAATTGCTTATGCGAAGGAAATCGGCTTTGACGCACAATTCTTGATCGAGCCGAAACCGAAAGAGCCTACGAAACACCAATATGACTTTGATGCAGCTACAACGATCTCATTCTTGCAAAAATACGGCTTAAAAGATCACTTCAAGCTGAACCTTGAAGCGAACCATGCTACGCTTGCAGGCCACACGTTCGAGCACGAAATTCGCACGGCGGCTATCAACGGCATGCTCGGATCGCTTGACGCGAACCAAGGCGATCTATTGCTCGGCTGGGATACTGATGAATTCCCTACTGATCTTTACTCGACTACGCTTACGATGTTTGAAGTATTGAAAGCTGGCGGCATCGGCCGCGGCGGCATTAACTTCGACGCGAAAGTTCGTCGCGGCTCATTCGAAGCGGAGGATCTGTTCCTAGCTCATATTGCAGGTATGGACAGCTTCGCATGGGGTCTTAAAGCTGCGGCGAAATTGACAGAAGAGAAAATTCTCGACAATATCGTCGATAACCGTTACCGCAGCTTCAAAGAAGGTATCGGCGCAGAAGTCGTGTCCGGCAAAGCGACGCTTGCATCGCTTGAGCAATATGCGCTTCAAAACAATCCGATCAAAAACGAGTCAGGTCGTCAAGAGCGGATTCGCCTCGTACTGAGCGAAGTTATTTTCAGCGTTTAAGGCCGGGAGGATTACAGCCAAATGAGCTACGTTATTGGGATAGATTTAGGAACGAGCGCAGTCAAAGTGCTGCTAGTTGACCGAAATGGCACCGTTGCTGCGGAAGCATCCCGCAGCTACCCGCTGCTCCATGAGCGTTCGGGTTGGAGCGAGCAGCGTGCGGATGATTGGGTTAATGGAACGGTTGAAGCGCTGAAAGAGCTGACTTCTCATGCTGGTATCGATGCGAGCGCAATTGAAGGCATCAGCTTCTCCGGTCAAATGCACGGCCTTGTGCTGCTGGACGAAGAAGGCAATCCCGTTCGCAATGCGATACTCTGGAATGATACGCGTACGACGCAGCAATGCCGTGAAATCGAGCGCACGCTTGGCGACAAGCTGCTTAGCATCACTCGCAATCCGGCTTTGGAGGGCTTTACGCTGCCGAAGATACTATGGGTTCGTGAGAATGAGCCCGAAGCTTTTGCGAAGGCAAAGCTGTTCCTTCTGCCGAAGGATTATCTCCGCTACCGGTTGACAGGCGAGCTTCATATGGATTACTCCGATGCAGCGGGCACCCTCCTTCTAGACGTGGCTGGCAAAGCGTGGAGCAGCGAGGTGCTTGATGCCTTTGGTCTTCCAGCTAGCTTCTGCCCGCCGCTTATTGAGTCTCATGGACTTGTTGGAACCCTGCTGCCGAAGTTTGCAGAGTCCGCAGGGCTGACGGAAGCAACTAAAGTGTTCGCGGGCGGTGCTGACAATGCATGCGGAGCGATTGGCTCGGGCATTCTGTCGGAAGGCTTGACGCTTTGCAGCATCGGTACATCGGGCGTTATTCTATCCTATGAGAATGATAAATCAAAGGATTTTGCAGGCAAGGTGCATTTCTTTAACCACGGCAAAGAGGATTCCTTCTATGCGATGGGCGTTACATTAGCCGCTGGCTACAGCCTTAGCTGGTTTAAGAAAACGTTCGCGCCAAACGAATCCTTTGACCAATTGCTTGAAGGAGTAGGCGCTGTGAAGCCGGGAGCGGGCGGACTGCTGTTCACGCCTTACCTCGTTGGCGAACGAACGCCGCATGCGGATTCCGTTATTCGCGCAAGCTTTATCGGCGTTGACGGCTCGCATGAGCGCATTCACTTTGCGCGTGCGGTTATGGAGGGTATTACCTTCTCGCTCAACGAGTCTGTCGATATGTTCAGACGGGCCGGCAAAACAGTCGATACCGTCATATCTATCGGCGGAGGCGCGCAAAATCCGGCATGGCTCCAAATGCAAGCCGATATTTTTGACGCGAAGGTCGTAGCGCTTGAGAATGAGCAGGGACCAGGCTTAGGCGCTGCAATGCTGGCTGCTTACGGCTGCGGCTGGTTTGACAGCTTGGAATCATGTGCGGATAAATTCGTGAAGCACGCGGAATCGTATTCTCCGCAGCCTGATGCGGTTGCTGCTTATGCAGGCATCTTCAAGGCATATCAGCAGGTATATGAGCAAACGCGCGGTTTAAATGAGGCGCTCGCGCCATATCGCGGCTAACCATATGGAATAGTTGAAGGGACGGTCATGCTCTGCGGAGGATGACCGTCTTTTTTTTGACAAAAAGTTCAAAAAGCACAATCAATTATTTAACGGAGTGCTGTTTAAGGATTACGTGGCTAATCTTCCGAAGGCGAGGATATGACCATAATCAAAACCGCTTGCATGGCAAGAGCTTTGCGGTCGTTGCAAGGGGGGCGCCAGCTGTTTACGCAGTCTGAGTTATCTATCGTAAATTACTATAAATTAAGCATGATACGGACGCTCTTTAGAAAGAGGAGAGGAGCAGATATTTACCGCTTAAAGCTGCTCCATATCGTTTCAGGCCTGACACCGAGCTCTCCGGCAATCAATTCCGCCGTTAAACGCTGGGGTTTTTTAATTTTTCCGTTGCGAATTTTCGAAATGGTCGTAAGCGAGATAAGTGTAGATTGCGCGAGAGAGGTAACGGAAACGTTTTTGCTCAGCATAAGCAGCCGTAGCTTGTACGACGGGTCCTCCTCCTGATTGTTCACATGCAAGTTTGTCAGGATGAGAACAAAGTTTTTGAAGCTGCGGTTGCCATTGTAAAAAGGCTGGATAATGGCATCGGCGCTGTAATACCGATCATCAAACTTAAGCTGAAAGTCGATGGATTCGGCTGTCCGATTGTTTTTGGCATATTCGAATACCTGTTTAATTTTGCTCTGCTCGTGATCTGCAACGAGATCGAATATCGATTTGTTTATATACAAGGAGGAAGGCTGCTGCACAGGCGCATAATAATGCTTTAAGTTCATAATGAAATAACGTTCATTTACGATGGATGAGACCATGATTTTATGGTGCATAATATAGTGGTCTATCCACTTGGCTTCGCGCAAATCCTTGCAAATGATGACAAAGGCCGTACGATCCCCAAGCTGCAGCTTCCGGCAAGATAGGCGGACGTCCGCTGGAGTCGAGGTTTTAGTAACAAGCTTGCATTCGATCCGAGGAGAGAAGGTATCCTCGTCAGAGAGCTGATGTATGGCTTCCTTGAAGGAGAGCCCAGCCTCCCTCGTCGAGATCACTGTGGATGGGTCGAGCAGGATGAGATCCGATTTTTTAAAGCCAGAGAAATCAGCAAACGCTTGATTGACATCGCGAATAGACCAGCGGGATTCGTCGAACTCGACGATAAGCATAGGATCTGAAAGCAAATAAAATAAATGGTTCATCGATGACACCTCCCCATCAATTAGCGTATACCAAACTGTATGTAATGATTATGTCATAAAACCTAACATTTTTACATCACTTTTTGTGAAAAAAGAATGACTTGTAATTTATCACTCATTTTTTAACATGATTTTGCAGAGTTTGGACATGCTAATCAAAACGAAAAAGGAGGAAAACAATTGTCTGCTAACTCAGCCTTATTATTTGATTTTAATGATGAAGATAGCGCGTCACTCGCTTGTGAGACGCTGCGGGAGCTCGGCTACGAGACCGTTCTTCATGAAGGAAGCCGCATGCATGTGCATTTGGAGGGAAGCGACCTAACATCTGCGCTTGAGATCGCGCAAGCGCATGGCGGGCTGCTCGTCGAGCAAGCCCAAATCGATGCTGATGCCGTAACGGGCAGTGCATATTCGCTTGATGCTATCGCCATTCCAGCTCATCTAGTGAATGAGGATTGGGCTTCATCCTACGGAGATACTGAATTTTCCGAGGAGCTGCATAATCGTGACGATGATGCGGATTTTAACGAGGAGTTTTTGCCTGATCCCGGTACGTATGGCCATTTCTCGGGAGATGTACGAATTTAACGGTCTTTACATAAATAAAATAAAATAAAAAAGGCTGTATCCAAGGTCCTTGGGACGATGGATACAGCCTTTTGCTGCATTTATCGGAGCGCGGCGTTTAAGCCTGCCGTATAGCCGGTCGAGAACGCGGCGGTTATGTTGTAGCCTCCCGTATAGCCATGAATGTCCAAAATCTCTCCGCAGAAAAATAGCCCAGCCATCAGCTTCGACTGCATCGTCTTTGGATCGATCTCTTTCAAATTGATGCCTCCGCCCGTTACGAATGCATCTTCTATAGAAAGGGAGCCGTAAACCCTTATCGGAAAATGTTTAATTAGCTGGGACAGAGCTATCCAATCCTGCTTCGGAATATTGTCGTAAGTAAGGCTATCTTGCAAGCCGGCCTTCTGAAGCAGAATCGGAATCATTTTTTCGGGCAGATAGCTTTTAAGCACGTTTTTGATCGTTTTTTTGGATTCGAGCTCGGTGAGCCGCAGCGTTTCCTTATAGACCTCTTCCTTGCTTTTTTCTGGCATAAGGTCGATCGCTACCTCGATATTGCCTGTGTTAAACTGCTTTAAGGCTTTGACCACGAACTGGCTGCACCGCAGCACGATTGGACCTGAAATGCCAAAGTGCGTAAAGAGCATATCGCCATAATGCTCAATGATTTGCTTCCCTTTAGGACTCCATACCGACAGCGCCACGTTGCGCAGCGACAAGCCCTGCAGCTCCTTGCTTGTAATAAAAGGCTCATTCGAGGTGAGCGGAACCTCGGTCGGGAACAGCTCCGTAATCGAATGACCGGCTTTTTCCGCCCAAGCGTAGCCGTCGCCAGTCGAGCCGGTCTGTGGCACTGATTTGCCGCCAGAGGCAACGATGACGCTCCTGCTGAGGAACGTTTCGCCGGATTTGATGCGTACGCCCGTCACTTTTCCTTCGGCATACATGATATGATCGACTGGAGCGTTCAATACGATTTTGACGCCTTGCTTTCGTACCTGATTAACAAGCGTATCCACGACAGTCTTAGCCTTGTCCGACACAGGGAACATGCGCCCGTTGTCCTCTTCCTTAAGGGCAATTCCGAGATTTTCGAAAAATGCGATAATATCCTTGTTGTTGAAATTGGAAAAGGTGCTGTGCAGAAAACGTCCATTGCCGGGAATATGCTTGATCAGCTCGTCCAAATCTTTATTATTCGTTACATTGCATCGGCCGCCGCCTGAGATGCCGAGCTTTCGGCCTAATTTATCGCCTTTGTCGAGAAGCAGCACCTTAGCGCCGTCCATGCTCGCGGCTATACCGGCCATTAGCCCGGCTGAGCCTCCGCCAATTACGATTACATCATATTGCATCAATTTCCACCTGCTATATTATTAGTGTATATATAATACCACAAAAGAAAGGCGGCGTTATAATGCTGCGTGATGAATGGCAATTAACTGGCGCAACGGGCTCCACATTATTTCTAAGGGAATGGAAGCCAGACGCGCAGGAAATAAAAGCTGTCGTTTGTCTTGTGCACGGAATGGGAGAGCATGGCGACCGTTATAAGCATGTGGCGGCTCACTTTACGGCTGCAGGTATTGCGGTTATTGCGATTGATCAGCACGGACACGGCCGCTCAACTGGCAAGCGGGGGCATTTGCCTTCGATTGGCGCAGCAGCGAGCGATGCTGCTCTCATGATTGAAGCCGCAGGCGAGCGGCATCCTGGCTTGCCTATTTTCTTATACGGCCATAGCATGGGGGGCAATGTGGCGCTTAACTGCGCGCTGCTGCTTCATCCGCCGATTCAAGGACTTATTCTGACAAGTCCATGGCTCCGACTGGCGTTCAAGCCTCATCCGGCGGTAGAGTGGTTTGGACGCAGGCTCGCATCCGTTTTTCCGACGATGCAGCAATCGACAGGCCTCCATATAGCCGATTTATTCCGCCCCGGCTACGACGAGGCAGCGCCAATCTTAGAGGATCCATTATGCCATACAAAAATTACGCTCAATACCTTTACTGAAGTTGGCGCTGGCGGAGAGTGGGCGCTTGCTAATGCAACAAATCTTCAGGTTCCTTTGCTGCTTCTTCATGGAACTGCTGATCGTGTGACTTCATTTAATGCCAGCAGCCAATTAGCTGAAACGCTTGGCAAGCAGTGCCATTTTAGACGTTGGGATGGCGGATTGCATGAGCTTCACAATGATATCGAAGGAGAGAAAGCTATTTTAGAAATGTTAAATTGGCTGGAAGAGCAATTGTAAATAGATGCCTTTTATGTTTTAATCGGATTAATAGATTCGTATACTAGGTAATAGATAAATAACTAAATAAGGGGCATGCATTCGGAGCGCGAGTAGGGGGAACCGATCGGCTGTGTTAAAGGAATTGCTGTTACAATTCATTTTATCCTTATTGCCTGTTTTCGCCTTCCAACTTTGGCATGATAAAGAGCAGGGCAGAAAGGGCATGCCTCTGTTTATGGGCATTTTTTGTAGCGCTTCAATGATACTTTGTATGCTTACAGCTACAAATGTGTATGGCTACGATGTTGATTTTCGGTTAATACCTTATTTGCTAGGCTCACTCTATGGAGGTTTGCCAACATTAGCGGTGCTTACCTTCATCTATATAGCCATGAGAATTCCGATGCTGGACAGCATATGGGAAATAGTCAGCTTCATTTTGTTCACTGTAGGCTTTGTACCGCTCATGCTGTTTTCGATCCGTCCTTTTGAACGAGCTTCAGCACTTCTCAAGGAGTATAAGGGCATTCTTCTGATGTCCGTATTAATGATTTATTTCATCATTACGATTACCGGCTATATTTCAATCAGCGAGGCATCATGGTCGTTTGGTTTGGTTATAGTACTGTTTCTTTCTGTATCCGCTTCTTTGACGGCGATCTGGCTGTCCATCTTCATGATCGAGAGCGTCAAGGAAAAGAAGCTGCTCTATGATGAGGTAAAGCGGGTATCGGCTAATTATCGAAATGAAGTGGAGAAGCTGCAGCAATTTATAGACGAGACGTCTTTTGGCGTCATCGTCGTGGATCGTGAAGGACTAATTACACATTCCAATGAGATGGCAGCTATGATGTTTAGCTTGCGCTTAGAATTTAAAGATGCAAGACAGATGCTGGGTATTGCTTTTCCTCACATCTTCCAGAGCGGATACGGAGATGCTTGCGTCAAGCTGCTCAATCAAGCGCTTAATGGCAAGAAGTCCTCGCTTGTTCCGTTCGCTGCTGGCGATAAAATCATGCTGTTAACTACGATCTCGCTCCGAACGTCTATAACGGATCAAAATGCTGGAGCGGCGCTTTTAGCACAGGATATTACGGAGCTAAGCCATCTGAAGGATGAGATTGGCCGGATGGAGCGCCTGAGTCTAGTCGGTCAAATGGCAGCAAGCATCACGCATGAAATCCGCAATCCGATGGCGGTTATCCGCGGCTTCGTCCAGCTCATTCAGGAACGCAGTCCAAATAATCAGCAGGAATATTTTCGAATCGTCATTGAAGAGCTTGACCGCGCCAATATGATTATTAGCGATTTTTTATCGCTGGCACAGAATAGGGCGCTTACGATGGAGCCTGCATCCTTGCATGATATTATTAACGATCTCATTCCGCTGCTCAATGCGGATGCGAATTTGCGCGGCCAGACGATTGAAGTGGAGCTATGTGAGGATTTGCCGCTTATTATGATGAACAACAGGGAAATTAAGCAGCTGTTTCTAAACCTAGCCCGCAACGGCATGGAAGCGATGAGCGACAAGGGTTTATTATTTATTACAACCAGCTATTTTGAAAGAAAAGTAGAATTACGAATTGCTGATCAAGGCGTCGGAATTTCGCCTGAACAGATGAAGCATTTGTTCGAGCCGTTTTTCTCTACGAAGACGCAGGGCACTGGTTTGGGACTGCCGCTTTGCCTCAGCATCGCTGAGCGCCATAACGGGCGGATCGACGTGGAATCCAAGGAAGGCGAAGGAACGGCGTTTGTCGTAACCTTCTTCCTGCAAGAAGAGAAGGCGAGTTAAAGCAGCGTATCGAGAATGGGGCTGTAAATGAATGTTTGTTCATTTACGGTTCTTTTGCATAGAGAAATAGAATAAAAAGGAGTGTTGAAGGTGGATATACGCAAGCTGTCAGACACTGAGCAGCCTCCGATGGAGCTTCTGCTGCTCGCGGATCCTTCCGTTTTGCTCGTTTCGCAATATTTAAAGCGCGGTGAATGCTTCGTCGCCGTTGTGGATAACGAAATTGTTGGTGAGTATGTTCTCCTGCCAACAAGGCCGGACACGGTTGAAATCGTGAATATTGCAGTTGCTGAGCCCGAGCAAGGAAAGGGAATAGGGAAACAGCTGGTCAAGCATGCGATTCAGAATGCAGCGCTTCAAGGCTATAAAACGATCGAAATTGGGACCGGGAATTCCGGGATGTCCCAGCTTGCCCTTTATCAGAAATGCGGATTTAGAATGACGGGCATTGACCGGGATTTTTTTATTAGGCATTATTCGGAACCGATTTTTGAGAACGGGATTCAGGTAGTCGATATGGTTCGTCTCTCTCAGGATTTATAAGGAAGGAACGATTGGCGCATACTACCCTTGAACGATAACCCGCATTATAGGTTATGAGTATGATGGGAGGAGGCGTTGGCAATGTCACAGCAAAATGAAGATAAAAACCGTTCGGCTGAGCAAGCGCAGCAGGCTGCAAAAAACGCGGCAGATAAAAGCAAGTCGCCAGAGTCCGCTGGTTTTGACAAAAAGCTGGATGGACCTAACCGTCCGTCGATTTAGTACGGAGGTGATCATGTGACTCCAGATAAGCATGAGAGCAATAAGCATGTTGATGATCCGGCGCTGGATCCGTATGAGATCGAATTTTTGCCCCAATTTCGGGAAGGGCGCGGAAGCCGCGCGCCTTTTGTGAATCAGTATGGCATTGTGATCGGCGACCATGCATATGAGTCGCCAGACTCGCCGCTGTCACAGTGGAGCGAGGATACCGATCCGGCTATAATGGCGGGCGATGAATGGGTGCATCCATTTAAAGATATAGGTTTTCTGACGGCAGAGAACCGGGATATTTTTGAGAAGGGGCTCCCGCCGAAGGAAGGCTTATTTGCGCATCCTGACAAAAATGCAGCATACGGCCTTGATGACCCGAGCGACTCTTCTGATTCAACATGAAAAAGAACAACCGGAGTGTTCGCGCTCCGGTTGCTTTATTTTAACTACGGACGGTATAATAGTAGCTAAAATAAAGTAATTAAAGGAGTGTGTTTCGATGTCGATGTCATTCGAACGATACATGTTAGATATGGTGCAGCCTATGCGGGACGATCTTACTCGCATTGGTATTCAGGAGCTTCGCACACCTGAAGAAGTAGAAGAAAAATTGCCTAACGCAAAGGGTACGGCACTTGTCGTTATTAATTCGGTTTGCGGCTGTGCAGCAGGCCAATGCCGTCCAGGCGTTGCTGAGGCGCTTCAGCATGATATTACTCCTGATCATTTATATACTGTATTTGCAGGACAGGATAAAGAAGCGACTGCAAAAGCTCGTGAATATTTTGCGCCTTACCCGCCATCCTCCCCTTCCATCGCATTGCTGAAGGATGGAGAGCTTGTTCACTTTATCGAGCGCCACCAGATTGAAAATCGTTCCGCATCCGACATTGCAGCCGATCTGTCTGACGCTTTCGATCGGTTTTGCCGCTAAGTGGGACGGTACCTATGAGCTTACAACAAGAAATTATTGAAAGACTTGGCGTAAAGCCAAGCATCGATCCAGAAGCTGAGATTCGCAAGCGGGTTGATTTCTTAAAGCAATATGTGAAGCAATCAGGTACGACGGGGCTGCTCATTGCCATTAGCGGAGGGATTGACAGCGCAGTCGCAACTGGCTTATGCAAGCGTGCAACGGATGAGCTTAGCGCGGAATCCGGCCGCGAATATATGACGCTTGGCGTTTTCCAACCTTACGGCGAGCAATCGGATATTGCCGACAGCTACGCGGTTGCAGAAGCGTTCCAGCTCAAGCATCGCGCAGAGACGAATATCGCGGAAGCGGTGGACGAGATTGCGATCGAAGTGGAGCATAGCTTCAAGTCGCTTGGCATTCCTCGCCATTTGAGCCGCGGCGGCAAAGGCAATGTGAAGGCAAGAACGCGTATGGTCGTACAGTACGCGCTTGCTTTTGATTTGAATCTGCTTGTCGTAGGTACGGATCACGCGTCTGAGGCGATTACCGGCTTCTACACGAAGTGGGGCGATGGTGCAGTGGATATTACTCCGCTCAGCACGCTCAACAAACGTCAGGTTCGCCAGCTAGCCTCCTATATCGGCGTTCCGCAAAGCGTGCTGGACAAAGCGCCAACCGCTGGCTTATGGGATGGGCAAACCGATGAGGGCGAGCTGGGCATCACCTATGGCGACAATAGCGACTATCTTGAGGGCAAGGACATCAACGCCGAAGCTCGAGAGAAGCTTGAAAAACAATATTTGAAAACCGAGCACAAGCGCTCCCCGATTCCGGGTATTTAAGCTTTTAGCTGCTTTTGTTCCCGATACGAAGACTGTCCCGTTAGACCGAGCAATCGGCATGGGGCAGTCTTTTCTTTATACGCAGCAGGTGCGACGTAGCTGAGATTGCGCCTATGTCAATACCTAAACCTATGCTTTGCCTTTGCCGCAATGGCAGGAGAATAAGGGGGAGGCTAGAATGTCTTACTAATGGAAGGGGCTGTTTTGTATGAAAGACACAAAGCTAATTCTAGTTGAAGGCTTGCCCGGTTCAGGGAAAACAAGCACGGCACGCTATGTGAAACAATTATTGGATAAACAAAATATCGCTAACCGCTTATTTTTGGAAGGCGATTTGGAGCATCCGGCTGATTATGACTGTGCGGCCTTCTTGACAGAGGGACAATACAAGGCGCTCTTGCACAAGCATGCGGAACAACAACAGCTCATCGAACGGCATTCGGAAGCGCAAGCAGACGGATTTATCGTATATTACGGCAAGCTGATGAAGCAATCGGACCGTTTTCATGGAGAGGCTTTTGGCGCTAATGATGTGTACAGCCTGCCGCTTGCGCAGCATCAACAACTTGTAAAAGGCAAATGGAGCTCATTTGTGGAGCGGGCAGCGATGGGGGATGAAGTGTACATTTTGGAATGCTGCTTTTTGCAAAATCCTTTGACGGTCATGCTTGCACGCGAAAATGAGCCTGAACCTGCAATCGCTGCCTATATTCATGAGCTGCACAGCCTCATCAAGCCGCTTAATCCATTGCTCATTTATTTGTATCAGCATAATTTCAAGGAAATATTCCCTCAGATCATTGCGGAACGGCCGGCTGAATGGTTGGAATTTATTACTTGGTACTACACCGAGCAAGGCTATGGGCTAAGCAAAGGCTTAAACGGAGTAGAAGGGCTGCTTGATGTGCTTGAGCAGCGTAAGGCATATGAATTGGCGATTTTGAAGGAGCTGCCGATCGATAGCATCCAGTTTGATAAAGGCATGGTCAATTGGACTACGATACATAGCCAAATCAGCATGTTTTTGCAAATCGAATAAGAAGGTGTGCATGCATTGAAAGCGAGATTACCGTACTTCATTGCCGTAATCGTTACAATGATTCTTGGCTTTAGCTCTAGGAGATTTGCTGAAGCGTTGCCTGTATTTGCTGCGGAGCATGCGGGCGATGCGCTTTGGGCGAGCATGATCTATTTTGGGGTTCGAGCGGTAGGGGTGCAAAAGAGCTTGCTATGGGCTGCGCTGATTAGCCTTATATTTTGTTTTGGCATCGAGTTTAGTCAGCTGTATCAGGCACAATGGATTCGCTCGATTCGAAGCACTTTTATTGGAGCATTGGTGCTCGGCAGCGGGTTTCTGGCTGTTGATTTGGCGAGGTACAGCGCAGGAATTATCCTATCGCTGCTGATTGATGGGTATTTCAGCAAACGCAGCTTGATGAAATGAAACAGCAGCCGAGGAAGCGAGAGGTCTTGCTTCCTCGGCTGTTTTTTTGACTATTTTCTATACCATGAGAGAAACGCCTCGGCAACCGCAGCGCCGGCTGTTCCATTTGGATGAGGATCGTCATAAGGACTCATGAATTCGGGCCGGAGCAGCTGGCCGCTAGGCTCAGCTTGTCCGAGTACGGCAGCGATGTCGAATACGCCAGCCACAGCAGCTGCACCATTTGCATCACGCTTTCGAATCCACTCGTTGACCGTACGCCAGACGTTTTCCTGCTCACCCGAGAAGTTGAAAGCAGGCAGCGTGCACAGCCAAATCGCGAGGCCCGGCTTGCTTCCATGAAGCTGCTCGATAATGGAGGTTAAATCAGCAATCAATTGCTCGGCGCTTCGATTGGCTGTACCAATATCGTTGACCCCGAGGCAAACTACGACCTCGTCGCCTTGTTTGGCTTTGGACAGCCAAGCGCTGTCGTTTACCAAATCGTATGCGCGTGCCCACCCGCTGCCAATGTTCCATACGCCAATGTCCGGCCCTAGGCCTGCAGCAATCTTCGCTGCCCAGAAGGTGTAGCCATCCTGCTCGGTGCGTACGCCTTGCGTGATAGAATCGCCAAGAAAGACGATACGCTTCTCCACTGCTTTCTCATAAGCGAGCAGAGAGGGCAATATCTGGCGATTGCCCGCAGGTGCATAACCTTCTCCCGATGCCTGCCCGGCAAGATCGCCTTCTGCTTCATACGCGCTTGCGAGCAGGGTCTCGGTATTAAAAGGTATTCCTTCATCTGTGCCATCTGTCGTAAGCGCCCAGCTGAATGCCAGAAAATGATTATCGGGTATTTCGATCGCAACGGGGTCGCTCCAAAACTGTTCGCCCTGCTGCACGTCCTTTGAGGACGAGCCGGCAAACGTCACGGCACGCCCTGTTCCCTTAACGATATGGCCATCCGGCTGCTCTCCGCCGTCTGCCACATAGCAGGATTCGATCCGCCAGCGGCCGCCTGGATCATTCGCTTTCGACTCGGTGCCGTCTGCCCACGTAGAATCGACGATATTGCTGTGCCAGAGCTTGAATTGGAGATGGCCATACTCTCGCGGCCGTATGTACGTGCGAAAGGTTAGCGTCGTTTTCTTATCTGCTTTCCAAATAAAGTTGGCTGCGCTAGATAAAGAGGTAATTGATGTGTATCCGTTGTGCAATACTTTCAGCTCCTTAATCGAATATGCTGCTCTGCTTGTATCGAGAGCGTTCCATTCTCTCAAAACTATCATTATTTCAGATAGATGACAATGAAGCGCTTTCCGAAACCATTAAAATTATTATATGATAGTAAGAAAATCTGGGAAAACCAAGGAGACTATTAAAATGTCCTTCACAGCCAGACAAATCGAGATCATACGAAAAATAGCGATACAAGCTCAGAGCCAGCCGCTTCTAAGCAGCGGTTTATGGTTTCATCACGATATACGCGATAACTTCTATTATGCCTCTTATTTATTTGCGGCTGCAGTCGATATTCCAGAGCAGCTGCCCTTTGAGGCGAAAGCTGCTAAACATATGGCAGAAACAATTCTGCTAGAGGTGCTCCGCCTACAAGACCAGGATACGGAGAGCGCTGCCTATGGGCATTGGCCGTTAAACTTAGGTCAGGAGCCGCGGCTTGCAAAGCCGAACGTATTGCCTGTGGAGCTCATGGGGAGCCTGATGGCCTTTTTTGCAGAACGGTACAGCACTCATTTAGACGAAAATGTTGCGGATGCTTTTGACTCGGCGCTCGTCCACATATACCAAAGCGGGTTCTACCTGAAAAAAAATGTATTCGGCCATCACGATGCCAAATATACAGCGGCCAAGCTGATCTTCGGTCAATTATTCGATGATGCTGAGCTGCTAGAGGACGGGCGCAGCAATCTCCTGCTTACTTTGGCTCATGTCCGCAAGAATGGAATGTCCGAATACGGGAGCCTGCCGTGGTTTTGGCATTGGGTGCAGGCCTTCACATGCGCATGGCAGCAAATTAACGATCCAGCGATCAAAAAAGAGCTCAGCGACATGCTCGATTATCTCTGGAACGAGAGAGCGGCGTTTTACCTGAAGGGGGCCTGGGTCGGCGCCCATTGCCGCGGCCAGAAGCATGATATCCCGCTCGATGGCAATGTGCTTCACGATTATGTGCAATTCGGGGATTTTGAGCTGCCTGCGAAAATGCCTCGGACGGAGTATGCCGGGTTTCTATATTACGAGGCACCCGAGTCGGTACGCCGAACGGCACTTCATCGCAGTGAGCCTGTCGAGGTGAAGAAGGTGATCACAAAGCTTGCCGATGAGGGTACAAAACATCTTCACAGCTACGCCTATATTACCTCGGATTTTGCAGCTGGCGGCATGTGGGAGCGGCATGCGGAGTTTGACAATGAGCAGCACCGCTGGGATATTACGTTCCCGCTGCTGGATCAGCATTACGGTGTGAACCAAGCTTACTTTTTCCATCCAGCAGAGCCGAATGCAAGTGGTGATCCAAGGCATCAAACTGAGCATACGGAAGTGTTGCTTCACAGAAACACGATCGCCGCACTTTATCCGCTTCCAGCAGGCGCAGCGCATCAAATCGTCGGAGTATTGCCGAATGCGGATTGGCTGCAGGAGCCAGGCGTTTTGCTCGGTCAGATGAATCATGTATATTTGGCCGTCTATTTGATGCAGCCTTTCGAGGTTGAGCGGTTGCCTGATCGTTATATCGTCACAAGCGAAGGCTCTCGAAACGGTGTCATCCTTGAAGCAATTCGTGTACAGGAGGCGCAGCAAAGGGGCATCAACAGCTTTGAGGCTTTTGCGGATGAAGCAAGGCTCCGTGCCCCTGCTTGGTCGGCAGATGAGAAGCTCAGCGTCCGATATGCATCCTTTGATGGAAGCGTGCTTCAGCTAAGCGTTAACGATTACGGCGGCACTGAGAAAAAGGTTAATGAAAGTCCGATTGATTTTTCCGAATATATACGCTAACTCGAGGCTCATTTCACATATCGTTCACAGCTCAATAGCTCTTATGAGTCATGTGCGGCAAGCCCCCCATTGATACAATTTGGACAGTTAATCCAAGTCGATGGGGGTATTTTGCATGACATTTCGGAAAAAAATCGTAGGGGCAGCGCTGGCTGCCGTAATGACACTAAGCGCAGCAGCACCAGTATTCGCGCATGATGGATGGTCACAGACGAGCGCTCCGATCGTAGCGCAGGGCCAGGTATCTTATGTTGAGCTCATGTATGGCAATCACTCTAACGAGCACAAAAGCTACCGGCTCGAAGGACAGTGGGGCAGCGCCTCAAAAGTTTACGTCACTACGCCTGCAGGCGTGAAATCCGACATTACGGGCACACGCTTCTACACAGGCGAGCCGGCAACTGAAACGACGCCAGCACTTAACAATTACTTTATAGCAACCTTTAAATCGAGCATACCGGGCGCTTACATCATATCTACAGAAGCAGACAGCGTCTTCAAGGGCAAAGAGGCTGCCAGCCGTACGCTTCGCAGCGCAAAATCGTTTGTAGCAGTAGGCGATATTCCCGTGCTGGATCGCGTCAAGGCGCTGACAGGCTTCTCGAAGCAAGTAAGTCCTGATCGCGCAGAGCTAGTCCCAACGTTCAATCCTGCTGCTGTAACGCCAGATGAGAAGGTGTCGATCCAGTTGCTTCTAAAAGGCGAGCCGCTGGCGGATACAGCCGTAGATATCATTCGCCGCAGCAATTCGGAAGCAACCGAACTGAAAACCGATGCAAAAGGACTGATTTCGTTCACGACTGGCGCTGCTGATTATTACTTGGTTCGCGCTAAGCCAAGCACGAAGGAAGCCAAAGAAGGCGAGTACAGCACAACGAATTATGAAGCGACCATGACGTTCACGGTTCAAAATAAGTCGGCAAAGCTTCCCGGCTCCGTAACGACTGCTAAGCCGCATATTTATGTAAATGGAAATGTGACGGCAGTGAATAGCTTGACGATTGCGCAAGGAACGGCAAAAGTAGATGCTTCCTTCGTCAAACAATATGTTGACGGAGCCTACAAAGGCACAGGCTTAGTCACACTTCGCGCGGCAGCAGAAGCGGCAGGCGCAGCTGTTGAATATTTCCCGGCAGTTGGCGGCAATCAAGCAGCTGTTGCGATCTACACGAAATAAGGTTGCTTATGAAAAAGCTAATAAATAGTATAGCTATACTTATTATGATGTGGGCATGCATGCCGAGCTTAGTATCGGCGCATGCCTATATTGCGCAGTCGACGCCTTATCAGGATGCGGAGCTGACGGAGTCTCCGCCTGCCATTCGAATTACATTCACAGAAAAAATCGATCAGAAGCTAAGCAGCATAACGCTTCAACGGGAAGATAACGGTGACTTGATCGCTGGCAGGCTGAGCGGTGAAGATGATCTTACGCTTGTCTATACGATTCCGAAGCTGGAGAAGGGCGTATATGAGGTTAGCTGGCAGGTATTGTCGCTGGACTCCCATATGACCGATGGCTCTTTCGATTTCGCCGTAGGGACTAAGTTAGAGGCGGCGGTGCCGGATGATACAGTATCGCTCGACGGTAATCCCGCAGGGAGCGCAGGAAGCGGCTCCGGAACTGAAGTGAAACCATCTAACAAGCCATCGGCAACGCCGTCGGCGAAACCGTCCCAGACGAAGAAGCCAAGCGATACGACAAAGGCGGCAGCTGCGACACCGAAGCCTTCTATTGCTCCTTCTCCTTCAACGAGTGCTGCGCCAATTCCGACTGCTGCTGTGGATAGCGGCAAGGAAACAGCCATGGATACGGATCCAGGTGCTGAAGCCGGAGTCGAGGATTCCGGAAGCGCAAATGAAGCTTCCGAAGAGATTGACGGTTCAGAGACTACTGAATCGGCAAATGATGGCTCCGGTTTACCGGATACGGCTGGCTCGTCGCAGCAAGCCATATCGGTTGAAGAAGAAAGCGATCATGCGAGTCACGGTGAACATGAAATGAGCAGCCATGCCGAGGAAGGCGAGCACGAGCATTCAGGAGGACAGAAGCTTATGATCGCGCTGCGCGTGCTTGATATTTTAGCAGGCGTAATGCTGGCAGGCATGTTGTTTTTCCGGACTTTCATTTGGCGGGATGCTGAGAATGAGGCTCCCTTTGGTTTCTCGCTGCGGGCGGAGCGGCTGCTTATAGGCGTGGCAGCAAGCCTCTGGATCATTTCCGGCTTTAGCCGCCTTTCCATGTTAGCGGATCAATTCGGCGGCGTATCTATTTATGAGCTGGCTAACGGGACGATGATTGGGAAGGTTGCTGCGCTAAGACCTATACTTGCGCTATTTGTTCTGCTGCTAGCATTCGCTCCTGTTCGAGAGCGGAAATGGGCAAATCCGCTCAAATTTGCAGCAGCTGCAGCGTTAATCATCACATTTCCTTTGACTGGTCATGCGTATGCGGCGCTGAATGATGCAGCTATGGCAATAGGCTCCCACGCCGTTCATATGGGTGCCGCAGCGATTTGGTTTGGCGGACTCGCAGGCTTGTTTTCTTTGACCTTCAATCAGGATGCCATAGACCGCTTGAACAAAGCGGCTGTACGCTTCTCGCTTTGGGCGCTGCCGAGTATGGCGCTGATCTTGCTTAGCGGCATATGGCTCTCGGCAGCAAGGCTTTCAGCATGGGGGCAGCTGCTCTCGACCGCTTATGGTACGCTGATCCTTGCCAAAGCCTTCTTCATGCTGCTCGTATTAGTCATAGCCGCGCTTCATAAGCTCGTATTCATGCCGAAAATTGCGAATAAGCCGAGTGCCGCAAGAGGGCTGCTGCTTGGCATTCGAATGGAAGTGCTGCTCGCAGTCACTCTGTTCGTGCTGGCAGGCTGGTTATCGTCGACTTCGCCGCCTGCGGAGGGTGCCGTGCAGAAGCTGTCCGAGCCGATTTATTGGCATGTGATGGGCGAGAAGGCGCATATGAGCTTGCGTATTTCAGCTGATGACAAGACGGAGGAGCAAGCCGTCAGGCTTGATGTTTGGCTGCCTGAAGGACTGGGGGCGCCTGTATCGGCCAGCGCTGATATCAAGCCAGTAGGTGCTGATCCTGCTGCTGGGAGTGCGGATAAGAAATCAATTCCACTCAAGCTGCAGCCTCTCGAAGCAGAGCTTTTTGAATTTCCCGGCTTTACCAAATACACCTACCGGGCAACGGGTGAGTTCATCGACGATAAGGAGCGAAGCTTGATGACGGTAGACGTTAAAGACAAGCTTGGAAATAGCTTTCATTATGAACGTGCAATAGGCGGTCAGCAGGCAGAGGAATAAACGGAATGGTAAAAGGTTAGGCTGCTTGCCGCCAGGCTTGACTTCAGCTTAAGCATCTGCTAATCTCACCATCAGGGAAAAGGCAGGTGTTAGCATGATCATCGGCATCGGACATGATTTATCGGATATTGCCCGAATAGCAAAAGTATTGGAAGGGCCGACGCGCAAACGATTTCTAGGGCGAGTGCTGTCGCCGGGCGAGCTGGCGCTGGCAGTCCAGTATTCGGGCGAGCGTCTCCATCAATTTACGGCTGGGCGATTCGCGGCGAAGGAAGCAGTCGTGAAAGCCTTTGGCTGCGGAATCGGAAAGGTTATCGGGTTTACGGACATCGAAATATTGCGTGGAAGCTGCGGCAAGCCTGAGTGCAGCTTGTCTGAAGCGGCTTGGGAGCGCCTAGGCTTGCGCCCTGAAGCTGTCTGTATTCATGTTACGATTACGCATGAACGCAAGCTTGCTTCTGCTTTTGCTGTTGCGGAACGGATATAACAGTAACCTTTTGACTATACTTGGAATGTAATATACCAAGTTAGCGAGTCGAGAGGGGTTGGCGGCAATGAAGGAGCCACGGCAGCGGAAGACGAAGCGTCGGTTTAAAACGGGACAATGGGTCGAATATGACGGCTTGTATTCGGACGATTGGGGCGGTGATCTGGTGCTGGTGCAGGGCGATCTGTTTCCGACACATCCCCAAATGGGTGAAACCCATTGGACGTACGCCGGCCAATCTGCACTTCATCTCATGAAATCTCCCAAAATTAACGGTCACCATATAGGCTATTAGCCCATCATAAAAAAGGATGCCCTGCGAATTTCAATTCCGCTCCGGCATCCTTTTTTTGCTACCTAAATATACAAAAATATAAAGCGTATAGCTTGCAATCATTTTTTGCCAGCCAACCAGTCGGACAGCCCGGCAATTTCTTCTGCAGTCAGCCGATCCTTGAAGGAAGGCATTGAGCCGTCTCCCTGCTCGATTTGCTCCGCAATATCAGCAGCGCTCATACGTGAGCCGACCTTCTGGAGATTCGTAGCAGGCCCGACTCTGCCTTGAAGCCCTGTACCGTGGCAGCTCACACAGTTAGCCTTATAAACCGATACGACTTCGTCCGGCCCGTCCAATGCGCTGCCCTTCTGAGTGTCTTCACCTCCGCCGCCGCAGCCTGCCAAAGCGAGCAGGAGCCCAGAGGAAGCAATAAAAGTCATCATGATTTTTTTAACGGTCATATTCAGCACCTCATACATATTTTCAATAATTTGGATATTTCGGGTTTGTTTTGGGTATTTACATGAATGCCATATGAATTTGAATCGTTAGTTCGTATAATAGAATAGGTAGTTTTGTGTTTATATCAATTGGTGATGTCTATTATTATATCGCAGTTTTACCTATAGGAGAATTTATGAAACCGACAATTGAAAGTATATTGCAAAATCAATTGAATAAAATCCAAGCTGAAGTCATCATGACCGCCTATTCGGAGAACCTGCCAGGCTGGAAGGTGCAAAAAACGGAGCCTGATTTTTATCGGTTATGTTACCCGGACAAGGGTAAAGCGTGGCTGGAGATCCAAAATGAGCGGTATATTCTTGAGCCGGGAACCCTTTATTTTTTGCCTGCTGGCACGGTGCAATCATTCGGTACGGAAGGCGACGAGCCGTATGGCTGCTATTGGTGCCATTTTCGCTTAGAGCTTGGCGATATCGAATTTATTAATTCGATCCATTTGCCGCCGTTCGTATATGTGCGGGACAGGCAGATGATGAACGATCTCTTTGCCAAAATGTATACTTATCAATATCATCCGACGATTACGAGAGAGCTGCGTTTAAAAGCGATTTTTTTAGAGATGTTTTCTTTTTATCTAGATGAAGGCCATATTCAGGCACAAACGCTCCAAGATCCTAACTTTGAGGTAAAATGGAATGAGGTGCTCGCTTATATCGAAGCGAACCTGCATGTGAACATTCAAATCGAGGATCTCGCGAAGGTCGCCTTTCTGCATCCCAATTATTTCATTACCTCCTTCAAAAACTTCATGGGCTGCTCGCCGATTCAGTATGTGACGAATCGCCGAATCGAGCTTGCGAAGCAGCTGTTGATGGAAACGGACTTTCCCGTCGCAACCATAGCCAAGAAGGTTGGCATGCAAAATCATTACTTATCAAGGCTGTTCAAAAGATATATGGGCCTGACGCCGATTCATTATCGCAAAATCGTCAAGCATAGCATTGGCAATCGTTTGGAAACCGCCGTCGCATCTGAGGAGGACTACAACTAGTGGAACAGGAAGCTATAAAATTGTTTTTTAGTACGGAACTGCTGACTTGGTATCGGCTTATAAAGCGCGACTTGCCATGGCGGATGAACCAAGATCCTTACCGGGTCTGGGTATCGGAAATTATGCTGCAGCAGACGAGGGTGGATACGGTCATTCCTTTTTACAATAACTTCATGAGCAAGTTCCCGACGGTCAAAGCGCTTGCGGAAGCGCCGGAGACGGAAGTGCTCAAAAGCTGGGAAGGGCTCGGCTACTACTCACGCGCACGTAATTTGCAAGCAGGCGCCAAAGAGGTGGTAGAACGCTACGGCGGCATCGTGCCGGACGACAAGGCTTCTGTTGCCGGACTAAAAGGCGTAGGTCCCTATACGAGCGGGGCGATCATGAGCATCGCGTTTAATCGTCCGGAACCTGCGGTCGATGGCAACGTCATGCGCGTGCTCTCTCGTTATTTTTGTTTGGAAGACGATATTGCGAAGCCATCTACGCGAGTTGGTATTGAGAAGCTGGCGGCCTCGCTTATTCCAGAAGGAGCGGCGGGTGATTTTAACCAGGCGCTTATGGAGCTAGGAGCACTCGTATGTACGCCAAAATCGCCAAGCTGCTTGCCGTGTCCCGTGATGGAGCACTGCAGCGCGCGGCTTGCGGGCAGGGAAACAGAGCTGCCGATCAAGACGAAGGCGAAGCCGCCTCGTCCAGAGTTCAGAGCAGCGGCCATCATTGTAGGCAGCGGCGAGAATGCGGGCAAAGTGCTTGTAAGACAGCGGCCTGCTTCGGGGCTGCTAGCCCAGATGTGGGAGCTGCCTCATTTGCTATTAGCGCCGGATAACGCGAAATGGCTGGCTGAGACTGCGCCGAAAGAACAGGGCGAGCTTGCTGAGCTGATCAGCCGCATGCTGGAAGAAGAAACGGGGCTGCTTATCCGTCCGCGCAGCTGGTTTATGGATGCGGATCATATTTTTAGCCATATTCACTGGAAAATGCGTTTTTATTTGGCGGATTTGGGTGATGAGTCTGGCTCGGCCATGGAGCCATCTGCAGCTGCCGCAGCAAATGGCTCGAGTATTGCTGCTGAGCCTGCCTCCTTATATGAGGCTGCTGTCGGTGCACACAATTCGGCTCAACATGCAGCTTCCGCTGGCAAGCTGAATTCAGAAGCAAGCCATTATCGATGGATTGGCAAGGAAGATATGGAGACGTTGCCGTTTCCGAATTTATTTTTGCGGATTTTAAAGCAATTTTGGGAATAAATGAAAGTATGAATCGGGGGAGAAGCGAATGAACGGGATGCTTGAGCTGCTGCTGCAGCACAAAATTGTAGCGATTTTACGGGGAATAGAAGATCGGCATGCCGATGCTGCGGCGCAGGCCCTAATAGACGGCGGGATTCATATGATGGAAATTACGATGAATACGGAAGGCGCAGCAGCAATGATAGAGCGTTGGCGCAGCAAGTTCGACGGGCAGGCTGCGGTAGGCGCTGGTACGGTAACCGACGTTGCGCTTGCAGAGCAAGCCGTTGCCGCGGGAGCCCAGTTTCTTATCTCGCCCAATTTGGATGAGGACGTTATCGCATTCGGGCGCGAGCGGGGACTCTCCGTATGGCCTGGCGTCATGACGCCGACGGAAATCGTCAAAGCATGGAAGGCAGGCGCCGAAGCTGTGAAAATATTTCCGATGGGTACGCTTGGCATAGGGTATTTGCAGGAAATTCGCGGTCCGCTGAATAATATACCGATGATTGCGACTGGCGGAGTTGATTTACATAATATTGCCGATTATTTTAAAGCAGGAGCGAATGCCGTCGGAATGGGCAGCAAGCTTGTTAATCTGGAATGGATTCGCGAAGACAAATTTACGCAAGTAACGGAGCGGGCACGGCAATTTGTAGAAGCTGTGCGGGCTTTGTAAAGGAAAGAGGGATAACCTATGGGAGCCGTCTTATGGCTATTGGCAAGTTTGCTCATTATCGTTGCATTGCTAGCCGCGCTCGTCTGGCAAATGGGAGCACGCAGCCAAAATCCGCGCAAGCTTGCGAATGCGGACGAACCTGACGTGGACACGCAGTGGCAATCCCTATCCTTCATGAGCAATGGATCAAAGCTCGAAGGCTGGCTGCTTCATCCCGCCGCCCCGAATACCGATTTGAAAAATGGACAAATCCCTCTTATCGTGGTCGCGCATGGGTGGGGCTCCAATCGGACGAGAGTACTGCGTTATACGCGCCCTCTCTATGAGGCGGGCTTCGCTGTATTTATGTACGATGCGCGGAGTCATGGCAACAGCGATTCCATTTCTGCGCCTTCCGCGCTCATGTTTCGCGATGATGTACGGGCTGCGATCGAGACCGCTAAGCAGCTTCCTGGCATCGATCCGGATCGGATTGCGGTGCTGGGGCATTCGCTCGGTGGCTTCGGAGCGCTGCTTGCGCTTGATCAAGGGGTACAGGTTCGCGCAGTCGTAACTGACTCGATGCCCGTTCGTTTCGAGACGATGATGAAGTCAGAGCTGAGACGCAAAAAATTGCCGCTCTTCCCGCTTGCTTATCTTATACCGATGATTTGGCTCATTCGCGCACGCATCTCGCGGGCGGAATTCAGAGAGGCCAGCATCCCATTGGTGTTATCGAGGCATGCGGGCAGCTCGGAGGAAGGCCGGACGCCGGTTATGATGATTCATTCGAATGGCGATGATTTTATTAGCGCGGAGGATCTGAGAGAGCTGAAGGAGCAATTGCCGAAGGGAATGATTGATACGCTGTTCGTATCAACGAAAGGGCATAGCACATCGGAACAGGAACCAGCATTTTGGGAGAAGGTTATTCCTTTTTTACAGGAAAAGGTCGTGAATGCTTCTCCAAAAAAGGAAGCCTGCGGCACGGGGCTGCAGGCTACAAGAGAGAATATATAATAAAGGGGGGTCATGAATTCATTATATAAGCATAAGATGAAACCAAGATGAGAGAAATATTACAGTTTGATTACATAGCTGAAAAGCGAAACGGCTGTAGTTAAAAATATGCTTGTGAAGGAATGCGGCGAATTCCGGTGCGGTTTGCTTCACAAGACGTTCAGGAGGTACGGATGCATAGAGTAGCTTCCAAGTTGTTGGTAGTGGTTTTCATCATAATAGCTGCGTTCTATCTTGACTTTAAGCTGGATCTATTTCCTGCTGCAGCCGAGTCGGAGGAGGTTGCCGTCGTGGATGAATCGAATAAGCTGGAGAGCTTGGAGCAACAAATCGCTAAGCAGTTCCAAGCTCGGGCCGAGCATTTTTCGGTAACCTACACGGGGGACAAGCAGGAGCTGTCGGGCAAGCTGACGGATGTCATTCGCGCAGCCCTTAGTCATGATGACTATTCGGCCTACATACTTGAATCCTATATCTATACGATTCGAAGCTGGGGCAACAAATCGACGATCGCCCTTGAAGCCAGATACCGCGAGACGCCAGCCCAAACAGCAGTCGTTGACCGCGAAGTAGCGAAGGCGCTCCAAGAGATCATTGAACCGGGCATGAATGACCATGAGAAAATAAAAGCGATTCACGACTGGATCGTTAGTCATGTCGAGTATGATCAGACCTTGAAGCATTACACGGCTTATGATGCGATAAAGCTTGGAGAGACGGTCTGCCAGGGCTATTCGCTGCTCGGCTACAAGATGCTGAAGGAAGCGGGAATTACAGTATTAATTGCCGAAGGCACTGTCAACACGGGCGAGCATGCATGGAATATGGTACAGCTGGACGGCGTTTGGTATCATCTGGATTTAACTTGGGATGATCCGGTGGGTGTATCGGCTTCAGGCAACAATGCCTCATCGGATGCTTCAAAGCCGAATAAAAGCACAATCCGCTACAATTATTATTTGAAGACGGACGCAGAGCTTCGTGCTGACCATCAATGGACCAAAACTTATCCAGTCGCAACGGCAGCCTACGCAGATACGATCCGCGAGCTGGAGAAGCAGGGCAACTCGGCAGAACGCAATCGGTTCAGCAAGCTGAAGCTGGAGCTGGGCCTCCACTGGCTTGAGCCTGAGTTCACGGTATCAAGCTCGGAGCAGCTCAATCAGGTTATTCAATCGGCGCTTGATTCCCGCACTGCGAGCTTAGAGTTCAGATATGAAGATGCCGATCAATTTCCCGCTGCGCTTAAGGCGGCTTTCGAGAGCGTAAAGGTGGCGGTCGGCTACCGGGCAAGCTATGAGCCGTATGCGGGCAATGACTCGCTTATCGTTCGCATACAGCTGGAGTACGCACGCTAGCCACGAAATCGGAAATAGGAATGGAAGAGGTGCAGAGATGCGCCTCTTTTTTGTTTGAACGGGCTTCTAACGAAAAGGGGTGGAGATAAAAAGGTTATCTACCTTTGAGTGCAACGTGCCAGGTGGGCATTAGCGGAGTGGGATATTGTCCAAAAGGCCAATGGCCATGATAGATCTAGAAACTAGATCTATTCCGTTTAAAATGGGACAATTCACGGAAATAGGTCTAGAAAATAGACCTATTATAAGCGCGCAACCAGCCCAATAGGCAATTGGCGTTCCGCCAGCGGAGCTAGATCTAGGAACTAGATCTATTCCGCAAAAACTGGAGCGATTCACGGAAATAGGTCTAGAAAGTAGACCTATTATAAGTGCGCAACCCGCCAAATGGGCAAATTGATGTTACGCCAAAGGAGATAGATCTAGAAACTAGATCTATTCCGCACAAACTGGAGCGATTTACGGAAATAGGTCTAGAAAGTAGACCTATCGTAGACGCACAACTCCCCAAATAGGCAAATTGATGTTACGCCAAAGGAGATAGATCTAGAAACTAGATCTATTCCGCACAAACTGGAGCGATTCACGGAAATAGGTCTAGAAAGTAGACCTATCATAGAAGCGCAACCCGCCAAATGGGCAAATTGATGTTCCGCCAGCGGAGCTAGATCTAGAAACTAGATCTATTCCGCACAAACTGGAGCGATTCACGGAAATAGGTCTAGAAAGTAGACCTATTATAAGCGCGCAACCAGCCCAATAGGCAATTGGCGTTCCGCCAGCGGAGATAGATCTAGGAACTAGATCTATTTCGCACAAACTGGAGCGATTCACGGAAATAGGTCTAGAAAGTAGACCTATTGTAGACGCACAACTCCCCAAATAGGCAAATTGATGTTACGCCAAAGGAGATAGATCTAGGAACTAGATCTATTCCGCACAAACTGGAGCGATTCACGGAAATAGGTCTAGAAAATAGACCTATTGTAGGCGTGCAACCCGCCCAAGGGCGGTTTTCCATCAGCGAAACAGGGCAATCAGCCAGCGGAGAGAGCTTTCTCTGAATAAGATCAAAACAGAAAAATGGCGGTACAGGAAAAGTCCCTGTATCGCCATTTTTCAGGTTTTTCGCTTTTCAAGCGTGCCCATTTTTATAACTCTCGTTCATCCTATAACTGGCTTCTTCCTTCTTCGCATGTTGTCCACAATTACAGCTAGCATCCGATAAGATAAAGCTCATTGCTCGTTTTTGCGCGCCGAGGTCATTTGCTGCCATACGGAGCCGGCAGCTTCCTCGCCGCGCTCAATCCGCTCAAGCGCCATTTGGGCTTGGAGCTGGATCTCGAATTCACTGTCCTTCGCAGCCTCGCGAAGCGCCTCTACCGCTGATTCGTCCCCAGCCTCGTATAGAAAGCGTGCAGCCCTCCAGCGGACAAGCTTGTTCTTGTCGCGAAGCGATTCGATCATCGGGCCAATAGCAGCCGGATCGCCGAGATCGGATAACGTATCGCCTGCTGTCCGTCTAACGGAGGTCGAAGAATCGCGCAGCGCGATAAATAAATAAGGCAGCGCTTCAGGCGCCCGCAAATCACCTAGATAGATGACCGCGAGTCTGCGAATCGAAGTATTCTCATCCTTAATCGCCGCAGCCAGCAGAGGCAAGCCCTCGATGGAGGCTGCGTAACGGTCAAGAGCGGCATAGCGCACCTGCCAATCCGGAGAGGCGAACTGCTCCTGCGCTTCGTCCAGCGTAAGAGGAGCCGGCCTGACAACCGCAGCCGCAGCTTCCTCCGCCCCGCCCGAATTCCCAAGCTCGATGGCAGCTTGAACGAGCGTCTCCAATCGCTCTGCCGTATACGAGGCTTCGATCTCGCGCACGATCTCGGCTGCGATTTCCTCCGGTTCCCCGTAACGCACGCCAAATTCCTCCAGCTTGCGCTCGCGAATCATGCCCGAGCCGGCAGCGACGCCAACCGCTTCGGCGAACTGCGGAGGCAGTGCCGATCGCACCTCGCTATCTCCCATGCGCACGCGAACCTGCATCGGAATTCCGCGATACATTTGAACGAGCACCTGCGCTTCTCCATAGCTTGATGAAGGGCCGCTCTTGCCGTCATCCTGCCCTCCATCAGCCTGATCCTTCTGCAGCAATTGGCCTGCCGAAGCCAATATGGCAGCCCAATCCGCTCCTGGCTTCCGGTCCAGCGCAATAAAGTCAGCGGTACGGAACAGGCTTTTTACGCCATTGATTTGCAAAAGCTGCTGCAGCAGCTCGGGAGCATCGCTTGCTTCGCTGGCTTTAAAGGTAAGCCTGCGCCCGCGCGGAAGCATCTCATCGACGTTCAGCTTCATGGAGTTGGGGCTAGGCGTCGGTTCTATTGAAATTAGTTTCATAAGGAAACCTCCTGGAAATGATGATGTAATTATTGTTTTTTGCTGACCAACAGTAACAAATGGTGCGTCGAAAGCGTAGTCTTATGTGTAAAACCTATATAAAGTAGTTTAACTGATTTCAAGTTAGGATGCTAACAACGAAGCGTTTGGATGCCATTATTCGCTTTTAGCTGAAAAGGCGCGCTGCTGCGAGATGTGGTGCTTTACGCATAAAAAATATTTAACCTATTTGCATTAAGAGCTGTCAGCTTGGTATCTTATTTAAACAACGGATATTTGCGAGGGAGGGATGGACGGTTGAAGTTAAAACGATTTGCTAACATAGATCCTATTGAGCAGCATACGTCTTTGAAGCAATTCAAAAGATGGCGTCAGGAACGCATTCGCAGACTGAGAATGAAGGATTATTCATTCACCGTTCCGAATGTTGAACCTGATATCGCATACTTGGAGGATAATCGAAAATGGCCTTCCATAACATGGGTTGGTCATTCAACTTTTTTCATTCAGCATGGCGGATTGAACATTATTACGGACCCCGTATGGTCGACCCAGATGGCTTTTCAAAAAAGACTTTCGCCGCCAGGGATCAAGGTTGAGGACGTACCGCCGGTAGATGTCGTACTTATTTCTCATTCCCATTATGATCATTTAAATATAAATTCGCTGCGCAGGCTTATCGGCTCTAGGCAATTGCTAGTGCCTGCCGGGCTTGGACCAAAGCTGCGTAAAAAAGGCTTTATTAGAATCAAGGAGCTGCATTGGTGGGAATCGGTCATAATCCACGGTGTGAAGTTTACGTTCGTGCCTTCTCAGCATTCGACGCGCCGAAACCCATGGGATACGAACAGCTCGCATTGGGGGGGCTTCGTTATCGAGCGTCCGACTTCGCGAACCGGGAAGCTTGTCAGTCACGCTGGCGTCAAAAAGCCTCACAGCGGTTCCGATGAGGGAAAGGCTCGAGCGCAAATTGCAAGCGCTAGGGAGCCTATGGCCCCATGGGAAAAACCATTTTTCAGTGAACTGTCCAACGTTGACCGGCCTATCGTATCGGAGGCGCCGACCATTTATTTTGCTGGAGACAGTGGCTACTTTCAAGGCTTTAAGGAGATCGGCCGTCGTTTTCCAATCGATGTTGCGCTTCTGCCCATCGGTGCTTACGAGCCGGAATGGTTCATGGGTCCTCAGCATATTACGCCGGAGCAAGCGCTCCAAGCGTTTGAGGATTTGGAAGCCAAATGGTTCGTGCCGATGCATTATGGCGCCTTCAAGCTAGCCGATGATACGCCGCGTGAAGCGCTGGATCGGCTGGAGGCCGAGCGCAGAAAACGATGCCTCGATGATGAACGGATTCTAATTCTGCCGCATGGGGAGACGTGGCGCCTCTCCGGCAAATGACAAACGAGTACAAGAGTGCGCCAAATGCGGACAGTGACGGCGGAAAATGAAAGCTGTATACTGAGCAAGTAAACTTTCAGTAATGAGAAAAGCATGGTTTGCTCATGCAGACCTAAGCATAGTCTTACAAAGCAAAGTATGTATTCGAAATCAATGCTTAATCTTTCGAGACAAGGATTGCATTCGCAATCCAATGCTTAATCTTTCGAAGCAAGGATGCATTCGCCAACCCATGTCTAATCTTACGAAGCAAGGATTGCATTGGCAATCCAAATAGGAGGAGCAATACATGATTCACGCAACAAACATACGTCTTGGTGTTATCGGAGCGGGCGCGATCGGAAGCATTCACATGGAGACGTTCAATAAGGTGGATGGAATCGACGTCGTCGCTGTAACGGACGTTTATCTACCGCTTGCCGAGCAGCGTGCTGCTGAGCACGGCATTTCGCTTGTTCACGCAAGCCCGCAATCGCTGCTTGAGGATCCAACTATCGACGCGGTTGTCATCGGCGTTCCGAATCAATTTCATGCAGCCCTGGCTGTAGAAGCGCTGAAGCAAGGCAAGCATGTGCTGCTGGAGAAACCGATGGCTATCGATTCCGAAGCGGCTCGCGCCATTGTTGAGGAAGCCAAGAAATCCGGCAAAATTTTGATGATGTCGCATCAAATGCGCTGGAGCGGGCTAAGCCGCGCTCTTAAGCAGCGGATTGACAATGGCGATGTCGGACCTATTTACAATGCGAAGGCTGGCTGGTTCCGGAAAAAAGGCATTCCCGGTTGGGGCTCATGGTTTACGCGCAAAGACATGGCTGGCGGCGGCCCTCTAATCGATATTGGCGTTCATATGCTTGACCTGTCGCTTTATCTGATGGGCAATCCGAAGCCAATTTCGGTTTACGGCTCGACTTATGCCGAATTCGGACCGAAGCGTCAAGGTACGGGTACATGGGGAACACCGAATTGGGACGGGTATTACGATGTTGAGGATCTTGCATCTGCGCTGATCAAGCTCGATAATGGGGCAACCTTATCGCTTGAAGTAAGCTGGGCGGCGCATTCCGCATTTCTGCCGGAGGACCCGTTTATTCATTTGATGGGAACGCAGGGCGGTGTAGCGATTATTGGAAATAACGGAAAGTATGTCACGCATACAAACAATGAAGTCGTTGAGAGCGATATTGTGCCGCTTGAGGGCGAAGATGACCGTATATTGATGAGCCGTCATTTCGTGGAATGTATCCGCGAGGGCAAAGAACCGATTACGTCCGCGCTGTCGGGCTATACAAACAACCGTATTCTCGATGCCATTTACGAATCATCCCGCACGGGCAATGAAGTGAAGCTGAACTGGGATTAGCCGTTTAAGTTACGATTCCATATCGATCAAATATTGGTAAGCCTCCTCGTAGGAAATGACATATTGCCGGTCATTTTGAGGAGGCTTTTTCTAACCGTGAAGATAATTGGTATGAAAAAAGAGATCGATTGTTTTTGCAATAAGATTATACCGACCTGGAGCCGAAGACCTTACAATCGGGGCGTATCATTTTATGAAATCATGCTGCTTCAGGCTTTGCAGTCATAGTGTGAGACTATTTAATAGACGGGCTGAAGATCAAATTTTTGTTTTATTTGAGCGCTATGCTGTACGCAGCAAGTGCTTGTATGATTTGGCGGATGAGCGGAAAGGTTGACGGCAAGGCAAAAGAAGGTTCGGTTTCCGCGCATACTGTGGTATAATGATTCGATATAAAGCGATTTTGTAGTGAAGGACGGGATTAAACGAATGATTAGTACAAGTGGCATAACGCTCCGTTATGGGAAGCGGGCGCTTTTTGAAGATGTAAGCATCAAGTTTACGCCAGGCAACTGTTACGGCTTGATCGGCGCTAACGGCGCGGGCAAATCGACCTTTTTAAAAATACTATCAGGCGAAGTGGAGCAATCGCACGGAGAAGTTCATATAACGCCGGGCGAGCGGCTTGCCGTTCTGAAGCAGAACCATTACGAATACGACGAGTCCGTAGTACTCGAGACGGTAATGATGGGTCACAAACGTCTTTATGAAGTGATGAAGGAGAAGGACGCTCTTTATGCAAAAGCGGACTTCACGGACGAAGACGGCATGCGCGCAGGCGAGCTTGAAGCTGAGTTTGCAGACATGAACGGCTGGGAAGCGGAGTCGGAAGCGGCAGAGATGCTTAACGGACTCGGCATTACTCCTGAGCTGCACGATAAGAAAATGGCTGACCTAAGCGGTAACGAGAAGGTTCGTGTATTGCTGGCTCAAGCTTTGTTCGGCTCGCCGAACATTCTATTGCTCGATGAGCCTACCAACCACTTGGACATTGAGTCCATTCGTTGGTTGGAAGATTTCCTTGCCGACTACAAAGGCACTGTAGTCGTAGTCAGCCATGACAGGCACTTCCTGAATACGGTTTGTACGCACATTGCGGATATTGACTTCGGCAAAATCCAAATGTACGTCGGCAACTACGACTTCTGGTACGAATCCAGCCAGCTTGCTTTGCAGCTGATGCGCGGTGAGAACAAGAAGAAGGAAGACAAAATTAAGGAGCTTCAAGCCTTTATCCAGCGCTTCAGCGCGAACAAATCAAAGGCGAAGCAAGCGACATCAAGACAGAAATTGCTTGAGAAAATTTCGCTTGACGATATTCGTCCTTCGAACCGTAAATATCCGTTTATCCTCTTCAAAGGAGAGCGTGAAGCGGGCAAGCAGCTATTGCTTGTTGACAGCTTGACGAAATCGATCGACGGCGAGAAAATTATCGACAACCTGACCATTGCGCTTAACAAGGGTGATAAGGTTGCATTTGTTGGACCGAACAGCTTGCCTAAGACTTTGCTATTCCAGCTGCTTGTCGGCGAGGTTGAAGCGGATTCCGGCAGCTACTCATGGGGCGTAACGACTACGCAGGCTTATTTCCCGAAAGACAACTCTCCTTATTTCGATGGGGTAGATTTGAATCTTGTGGAATGGCTTCGTCAATATTCGAAGGACCCGGATGAGACGTTCATTCGCGGCTTCCTTGGCCGTATGCTCTTCTCCGGCGACGATGCGATGAAGAAAGCAAGCGTTTTGTCCGGGGGCGAGAAGGTTCGCTGCATGCTCTCCAAGATGATGCTTGAGGGCGCGAACGTATTTATTCTCGATGAGCCAACGAATCACTTGGACCTAGAATCGATTACGGCACTCAACAACGGTCTTACGGATACGGATTGTACGGTTCTATTTACTTCACATGACCATCAGTTCGTTCAAACGATCGCGAACCGCATCGTTGAAATTACGCCAAACGGCGTAATTGACCGGATGATGACGTATGACGAGTACCTTGAAAGTGCTGAAGTTAAAGCACTTCGCGAGCGTATGTACGCTGTATAAGATCATATAGGAAAGCGCCTGTTTGCAAGGGAAATCTTGCGGACGGCGCTTTTTTTTGTCCGATAGGGGCAGTAAATCAGCTTGCCTAAGAGCTGGAGGCGCAGCGAACATGCTCTTATAAATTTTGGTTGCATAATGGGTGAATAGGGTTTATACTACGTTTGAAAAGGTTTTCAGAAAAGCTTTTCAGAAAAGCTTTTCAGAAAGCCCTTTCATAAAAAGCGCAGACTATTATCATTGTAAAATGATCTGAACTAGAGCAAACTACCGCACAAGCAAACGAACTCGCTCATCAAGAAAGGCGTGCAATTATGAAATCGACAATACGCGATGTCGCAAAATACGCAAACGTATCTATTAGCACAGTATCCAGAGTTATGAATGCACCGGAAACTGTGGTGGAAGAGAAGCGTATGAAGGTGCTTGAGGCTATTGAAGCGCTTCAATATCAACCGAATGGATTCGCTAGAGGATTGATTTACAAAAAATCTGATACGCTTGGCGTTATGATTCCGGATATTGAGAATCCGTATTATGCCGGCTTAATACGCGGCATGCAGGATGCTGCGGTTATGCTGAACCATAGTCTGATGATCTGCAATACGGATCGCGATAAGAAGCGGACTATCGCGTACGTGCAAAGCTTTTTCGAAAAACAGGTAGACGGCATCATATTTACAAGCGATTCTCTGCATGAAGAGTATTACGAGGAAATGCAGCGCTATCGATTGCCATTCGTGCTTGCTTCAACTAATGCTCCTGAATATGATATTCCTTCTGTCGATATTGATGATGAACGAGCCGCGTATGAAGCGATTAAGCATCTCATTGAATCAGGCCATCGCCAAATCGGCATGATCGGCTTTCCTTTAGGAGACACGATCTCCGGCGAGCCGCGTTACGCCGGCTTCAAAAAGGCATTGAGGGAGTATGGTCTTTCGGAATACGAGAATTGCATCGAATTTGCAGAGCATCGGTTCGAGCATGGTTATGAGGCAGCAGAGCTATTATTGACGCGTTGCCCTGGCCTGACGGCGGTTTTTGCAGCATCGGATGAATTCGCAATGGGGACGATATCGTATTTGCGTGAGCAGGGCAAATCCGTTCCCGAGCACATATCCGTTGTCGGCTTTGACAATATTCGAATGGCTCAAATGTTTATTCCGAAGCTGACGACGATAGACCAGCCGACTTATGACATTGGGTTCCGATCGGTACAGAAGCTGCATGAGCTGATTACGACGGGCAAAGTAGACGTTCTAAGAGAAAAGCTTCCCCATCATTTGATCGTGCGAGAGTCGACAAGGCCAGTTCAATAAAGACCTTACCTATTGAAAAGGATAGTCGCGAAACGAGCTTTTGCCGCAACGGCTTTAATCGTTTTCGCCGTCTTAATTTGAAAAGCTTTTCAAGTAAATTTAAGCGTTTTTTATTGTTGTCTGACTGATTTTAAACTGCTCGGAGCATAAAAAGAGCCTATATTGGCACTTTAAAGGAGGTGATGACTCAGCTCGTCTTCTATTCTAAATAATTTACGATTCAAAAGGGCCATGAACGTGTAATTTCATTACTGAATGATTTAAACATGAAAGGATGAGGTCTATGTACACGAAAAAAACAAAGAATGCATTGACTGTTTTTATTTTAATGGTTGTGCTTGCAATGGCGATTACGGCTTGCGGAGGTAATAATAATACAAATAATACGACCAACCAGCCGACTGAGAAGCCAAGCGATACAACAGAGGGCGGAACCGACACTGGAGCGGGTGACGGAGCGCTTGCTCAAGCTATGAATGGTGATTTTAAAGGTAAAAAAGTAACGATGTTCGGTCCGTTCACGGATGCGGATGAAGTGAAATTCAATGAAAGCATCAAAGCATTCGAGGACAAGACAGGAATCGATATCTCTTATGAAGGCTCAAAGGAATTTGAGGCTACCATCTCTGTTCGCGTAAACGGCGGAAATGCTCCTGATATTGCGGATTTCCCGCAGCCAGGCTTACTTAAAGGGTTCGTGAACTCTGGAAAAGTCATTGACGTGAAGTCTTTCCTAAACGATGAATATTTGAAAAAGCAATATAACCAAAGCTGGCTTGACATGGCAACAATGAAGGGTGCCAGCGGAGACGTAATGGCGGGTGTATGGGCACGCAGCAGCGTGAAAAGCTTAGTGTGGTACAACAAAAAAGCATTTGCGGAAGCAGGCTATACTGTACCAAAAACATGGGCAGAGCTTATGACCTTGACTGACCAAATCGCGAAGGACGGCGATCCAGCGTGGAGCATAGGCATTGAGAGCGGTACTGCGACTGGCTGGCCGGCAACCGATTGGATGGAGGACATTATGCTCCGTACAACGACTCCGGAAAATTACGATAAGTGGGTATCAGGCGAGCTTCCGTTTACAGATCCTGTAGTTAAAAACGCTGCGGAAAAAATGGCTGAAATTTGGTTCAACGAGGATTATGTGTACGGCGGCAAAAAATCGATTGCTACAACATCGTTTGGCGACGCTGTTAAGCCTCTATTCGATAATCCGCCAAAAGCATGGCTTCACCGTCAAGCTGGATTTATTACAAGCTTCTTCCCAGAAGGCTTGACTGCCGATGATTACGATTGGTTCCCATTGCCTGCTATTGACGAGCAATACGGCCAGCCAGCTCTTATCTCGGGCGATATTTACGCAATGTTTAACGATCGTCCAGAGGTTCGCGCTGTAATGGAATTTTTCACAACCGGTGAATCACTTAAAGCATGGATTCAAACTGGCGGCGTAACAGCGCCAATGAATGATGCTGATCCGTCTTGGTACCCGAATGATCAAGAGCGCAGAATGGCTGAGTTCGTAAAAACTGCGGATACAATTCGTTTTGACGGCTCCGACTTGATGCCTGGCGCAGTAGGCGCAGGCACATTCTGGAAAGGCATGACTGACTGGGTAAGCGGAACAGTAGATTTGGATACGGCACTAAAAGAAATTCAAGCTGGATGGAAAAAATAAATGACTGCTTGAGGAATTGGAGGGCTTCTCGCCATAAGGCGGGAGCCTTCCCCAATCTTTAAAAGAAGTTAGGTTTGTATCCACAAACCTAAGCAACGCTTACGAAGTTAGGTTTGTATCCACAAACCTTGGAGGAGGATTCATATGGAACTACAAGCTAGGAAAGGCAATGCTCTGCGGCTACTGTTGTTATCCGTGCTCGTACCAGTTCTGAATATTGCCGTTCACTGGTGCATCTTTTTATTTTTTCGCGACTCCAATCTTCCGCCGGTCATCAATGCAGTACTGGCAGTCATATGGGGGGCACTCGGCATTTATTCTATTTACTACTCGTTCAACTGGGTAGTTGAGCAATATCCGGATCAATGGAAGCGGAGAATATTGCCTTTTGTATTTGTTGGTCCGGCGGTGCTGCTGCTCGGATGGCTGCTTGTTTTTCCGACACTGCGGACTTTGTATTTAAGCTTCTTTGATGCTAGCTCCGTCAATTTTGTCGGCTTTGCCAACTATGTTGCCGTATTTACAGACCGGCTTCTCGTGATGGCGCTGCGCAACAACCTGCTTTGGGTGTTTTTCGGCACCTTGGCATGCGTAAGCTTAGGTCTCCTTATTGCCATTCTGGCTGATCGCAGCAGCTTTGAGAAGCTTGCAAAGGGACTCATCTTTATGCCAATGGCGATCTCGTTCGTAGCTGCCGGCGTCATTTGGAAATTCATTTATTACTATCAACCGGGCGAGGAGCAAATCGGTCTTCTAAATGCGATTGTCGTTAAGTTCGGAGGCGAACCGCAGGCTTGGCTCAGCATGATTCAGCCTTGGAATAACCTGTTCCTCATCGTTATTCTCATCTGGATGCAAACTGGTTTCGCTATGGTTATATTCTCTGCTGCGATTAAGAGCATTCCAGAGGATATGCTGGAGGCTGCCCGAATGGATGGAGCCGGCGAGGTTCGCATTTTCTTCAAAATCATGATTCCTTACATTGCGGGAACCTTGCTTTCGGTTACGACAACGATCATCGTATTTACGCTCAAAATATTCGATGTTGTCATGATCATGACAGGCGGACAATATGAGACGGACGTTGTAGCTACGCAGTTCTACCGCCAGCTGTTTATGTATCAAAACGCAGGCTACGGTTCGACCTTAGCTATCGTACTGCTAGTCGCTGTTATACCAGTCATTATTATCAATCTGCGCCAGTTCCGTAGAGAGGGGGGTTTCTAATATGGGCAAAAACAAAAAACCTCGCAAGTCCAAGTGGCTTGTGAATACGATACTCGCCGTCATTTGCCTGATTTGGACGATTCCGACAATCGGACTGCTCGTATCCTCATTCCGGCCTGCCGCAGATATTTTAGCAACGGGCTGGTGGAATATTTTGCCCCATCGCGATTGGCAGACGACAGAGCAGGTTCAACTGCCTAAGGATACCGATCTCCGCGAGCCCATCAAGGTTAACGGCGTTACCTTTACCGATGATCAGCTGCGTGCTGGAGTAGAGGTTGATGGGGAGAGGCTGATTTGGGAAAATCGGCGTGCTCGGACGCTGAACGTGCAGGATAAACAGTGGACGGTCATTTCTCGCTTTACGACTCAGAACTATGAGACGGTGCTAGGCGGGAAAACCTACTCGGTCACAATGCCCGACGGTACGACCAAAACGGAAAAAGGAAGCGGTATGTCGCGTTCCTTCTGGAATACGATTGCGGTTACGGTACCGGCGACCGTTATTCCGATCTTCATTGCCTCCTTTGCGGCCTATGCCTTCGCATGGCTCCGCTTTCCGGGAAGGAAAACGTTGTTTGTCATCGTAATCGCCTTGCTCGTTGTGCCGCTGCAGGTGGCGCTCATTCCGATTTTGCGTGACTATACGTCGCTTGGTCTCAATGGCACCTACTTTGGCATATGGCTCGCGCATACGGCGTTTGGCTTGCCATTAATAACTTATTTCATGTATACCTCAATCAGTCAGCTGCCAAAGGATTTATTCGAATCTGCGTTTATGGACGGGGCAACCAACTTTACGATCTTTAGCAAGCTTATTTTGCCGCTCTCTGTGCCTGCGCTTGCTTCGATCAGCATATTCCAGTTTTTATGGGTATGGAATGATTACCTGGTATCGCTTATTTTCCTCGGCAGCCAGCCGGAGGTACAGGTATTGTCCATGAATATCGCTAATATGGTCGGCTCTCGCGGCAATGACTGGCATTTGCTCACAGCCGCTGCATTTGTTTCCATGCTGATGCCGTTAGCTGTATTTTTCGCTCTGCAAAAATATTTTGTACGCGGCATGCTCGGCGGCTCCATCAAAGGATAGTCAATGGCTTGAATGTAAAAAAACGAATGGCGCGGCGTATGGACACGGTGTCCCCTCGCGCGCCATTTGTATTTTTTTAGAGAGAAAAGGAGAGATTGGGATGCAGGCAAAACCGGCTTGGTGGAAGGAATCGGTTGTATATCAGGTTTATTGGCGCAGCTTCCGCGATACGAACGGGGATGGCATTGGCGATCTGCCAGGTGTGATTGAGAAGCTGGATTACATCAAATCGTTGGGCGTGACCATGCTGTGGATCAACCCATTTAACGAATCGCCGGATAAGGACAATGGCTATGATGTGTCCGATTATTATACGGTCATGAAGAAAGCGGGGAGGATGGAGGACTTTGACCAATTGGTGGCGGAGACTCATGCGAGAGGCATGAAGCTCATGATGGACGTCGTCGTCAACCATACGTCGGATCGTCATCCTTGGTTTATCGAATCTAGTTCCTCGATTAACAGCCCGAAGCGGGACTGGTACGTTTGGCAGGACGGCGTGCATGGTGGGCCGCCTACGAATTGGCGCTCCTATTTCAATCCTTCTTGCTGGGAGCTTGATGAGAATACGGGGCAATATTACATGCATTCCTTTGCCATCGAACAGCCAGATTTGAATTGGGCAAATAAAGAGATGCGGATGGAAATTTATAAAATGCTGCGGTACTGGCTGGATAAAGGAGTCGACGGGCTTAGGCTCGATGCTCTGGCGCTACTGGCTAAGCCGCAAAGCTATACAGATGTGGAGGACCCGCGTGATATTCGGTATTTGACGCATAATCCGGGTCTTCATGATTATTTGCAGGAAATGAACCATGAGGTGTTTCGCCATTATGATATGATGACCGTTGGCGAAATCGCATTTGCTACGCCTGAGCTGGGCGCCCTGTTTGTCGATGAGGACCGATCGGAGCTGAACACGCTGTTTCACTTTGAAGTGGCTGACGAAATGCCGGAATGGGATATGGTTCGCTACAAGCAAATACAGAGGCAATGGGCGGAAGCTTTGGAAGGGCGTGGCTTTGGCTCGCAGTTTCTCAATAATCATGACCATACGAGACAGGTGACGCGTTACGGCAATGATACGGAATATCGCGAAGAGTCGGCTAAGCTGCTTGCGACGATGATACATACGCTGCCAGGCATTCCCTACATTTATCAAGGCGAAGAAATCGGGATGACGGGCGTAAGGTATGAAACGATCGGCGAATATAAGGACATCGCGATGATAAATAAGTATGTGGAGGAGATCGGCAAGGGCAAAGACCCTGCGGCGGTGTTCCAATCGCTGCAGCCGCTCAGCCGAGACAACTCAAGAACGCCGATGCAGTGGAATGCCGGGCGCTATGCGGGCTTTGGCAGCGCGGAGCCGTGGATTAAGCTTAACCCGAATTATGAGAGGATTAATGTCGAGCAAGCCGAAAGCGATCCGAATTCGGTACTGGCGTTTTACCGGGAACTTATTGCGCTTAGAAAGAACAATCCCGTTATGGTTTATGGTGATTTTACCGATATTAGCGGCGATGATCCGCATCTATACGTTTATGTGCGGGAGCTTGAGGGAACCGAATGGATCGTACTGCTGAACCACGGGGAAGAAGCTCATATCTTTACGTTCTCGGAACCGATTTGTGGAAGCGAGACGATGAATCTAAAGCTTGTGCTTGGCAACTATGAAAGTACATCCAGCACATGGAATGATGAGGATCGCAAAATGGAGTTGAGGCCATATGAGGCCCGAATTTATGAGGTAGTATCTTAGCTCAAATATCTTCTATTGCGAAAAAATAGCAAGCTTGCCGCATGTAAACGAAAAATGGTGGAGCAGGATAATTCCTGCTTCACCATTTTTTTTCGTTAACCGACTAAAGCGCGCTTCGATGTGCAACTGGCAGCTTGCGCCCTTTGCCGTAAGGGATGCAAAGCGGCGTTCCGAAGATAGGATCAGTCGTGATTTGGCATTCCATCTCAAAGACGGAACGGATGAGCTGCTCGTTCATAATGGCTTCCGGCTTGCCTTGGGCATGTATGCGGCCGTCTTTCACAGCTACGATATGATCGGCATAACGGCAAGCGAGATTAATATCATGCAGTACCATCACAATCGTACGATTCTCTTGCTCGTTTAATTCATAAAGCAAATCAAGAATCTCTATTTGATGAGCCATATCAAGATAGGTGGTCGGCTCGTCAAGCAAAATAGTCGGCGTGTTCTGAGCGAGCGTCATTGCAATCCAAGCACGCTGACGCTGACCTCCGGATAGCGAGTCAATGGAACGGGAGGATAGCTCGTTCATATGCGTCGCTTCCAATGCTTTTTTCACCATCTTCTCATCCTCGCGTGACCATTGCTGCAGCCAGCTTTGGTAAGGATAGCGTCCTTGCTTCACAAGCTGGTGAACGGTAAGCCCTTCCGGCGCGAGCGGACCTTGCGGCAAGATAGCGAGACGTTTAGCGATATCCTTGCTCGATAGCTTGGCTATTTCAGCTCCATCAAGCAGGATTGAGCCCTCCTGAGGCTTCAAGAGACGGGCAAGGGAACGAAGCAGCGTTGATTTGCCGCAGCCGTTGCTGCCAATGAACACCGTAATTTTGCCTGGAGGAACGAGCAAGTCGAGATTGTTGAATATCGCTTTTTGACCATAGGATAAGGTAAGGTTTTTTGCTTGAATGGAGGACACGAGGACCACTCCCTTTTATTTTTCTCAATTTATATACATTCACGTCTTAGAGGTGGTTACGATCCGTTTCGGTGACGGTAAAGCAAATAGATAAAGAACGGTGCGCCTATGGCCGCGGTGAAAACACCAGCGGGAATATCAAGCGGAATGAACGCAATCCTCGCGATTAGATCCGAGAGCAGCAATACGAGCGAGCCGATTAAAGCGGATACGGGGATAACTCCTCCGTAAGACGGCCCTACAAGCTTTCGAGCAATATGCGGTGCCATTAGGCCAATAAAGTTGATGGCTCCGCCGATAGCAACCGCTGCGCCAGCAAGCGCCACGCTGATGATGAGAAGAATGGTCCGTTTCACTTGGACCGAGCTTCCTACACTAGTTGCAACCTCATCCCCAAGCTCTTGTACATTAAGATGCCGAGCGAAGACAAGAGCGATTGGAAGAAGGACAACAATCCAAGGAAGCAGCGTCGCCACATCCCGCTCCCACGACACTCCATATATGCTGCCCGTCATAAACGTAAAAGCTTTGACTGCAACGGCAGTAGGCGTAAAGGATGCCGTTAGGATGAGCATATAGGTCAAGGCCGTTAGCGCAGTTGCCATCCCAATGCCGATAAGGACGAGCCTAAGCGGCGTAATTCCTTTGCGATAAGCGAATATATAAATCAGAAAAGCAGTAGCAAAAGCTCCAATGATTGCACTTAGCGGCATGAAGCGGATGCTGACATGCGAGAAGTAAAGAATGAATATGACGGTGCCAAGCGATGCTCCGCCGGTTATTCCGATAATGTCGGGCGATGTCAAAGGGTTGCGTACAATGCCTTGCAGCAAGGCTCCTGAGACAGCGAGCGCAGAGCCTACCATCACGGCAATCAAAACGCGCGGCATCCGAAGCGAAAAAATAATCATCGAATCAGCTGAGTCGGCGGTTCCAAAAAATGCCCGAATGACGGTGAGCGGACTTATCATCTTGCTGCCAAGGCCGACGCAAATGACGACCGCTGCTGCGTTTGCAATAGCTAAAAACAAAATGACCATTAATGTTCGCCGGTCCAGTTGAAAGGAATGTCTGCGGCCTCTAAGCGTAATCCATTTGTTCATGTTAGGATTGGCCTCCTCTTCTAGCGATAAAAACGAAGAAAGGAACGCCTATGATCGCGGTCATAATGCCTACAGGAACTTCCTTCGGAAAAGAAATATAGCGTGAGCCGATATCGGCTGCCAGCAGCAAAATACCGCCATACAATGCGCAGTATGGAATAACCCAGCGGTAATCTATGCCAACCATATAACGCATAAGATGAGGCACGATGATGCCTACGAAAGCGATCGGACCAGCCATGGAGACCGAGCCGCCGGCCAGCAAGACGATGATGATGCCAGCAGCTAATTTAATATAGATGGTTTTTTGCCCCAGCCCAACGGCGACATCCTCCCCAAGTGCCAGCACATTCATATGTCTTGCAAGCACAACTGCGCCTACTAAGGCAATCCCCATGTATGGAGCGGCAGCAGTGAAGATAGGCATATCGCGCCCAGAAACGGAGCCAACAAACCAGTAGAGCACTTGATCGAACGTTTGGCCGCTCGTAAGCAGCAAGCCTAGCGATAGAGACGAGAAGAACGCGGTTAACGCGGCTCCAGCCAAAGTAACCTTGAGCGGCGTCAGGCCGTCGTTTCCGATTGAGCCGAGCGTATAGACTAGCATTGCTGTGAAGGCAGCGCCAATGAAAGCAAGAGTAGCGAACGTCGATAATCCGCTTGCGCCAAAAAAGGCTGAGCCAACAACTATGAAGAAAGCAGCACCTGAATTAATGCCGAATAGGCTTGGCGAAGCCAGCTGGTTGCGGGTGATGCCTTGCATGAGTGAGCCGGCAACAGCTAGGCTTGCGCCGGTGATAGCAGCGATAAGCGCGCGCGGCATTCTAGCCGTCTGTATAATGAGATGCTCCTGCGAGCCATCGAACGCATTATAGGAAGCTATAATGGTACGCCAGCTGATATTGGTTACACCGAAGGCGATGCTGCAAATGATTCCCGCAACAAAGAGAAGCAGTCCAACAAAAAGTCCTGCTACTTTCTGGGAGCGTGTATGTAATAATGTATCCATAAATTCCTCTTTCCTCAGTGTCCCATAGAATGACTGTTCCTAATTTTGTCATAAATAGCCCCGTTCCATGCCATGGGACTAAATATTTAAGGGTAAGGGGTAAAGATTTTCGGTTATTGAATAAGTTATAGCTACTAAAACATTTTAGGGTATCGGATACGCAGTGTCAATGAAGTTGAAAATCATTATCAATCATTATTGACATTGCCTTGAACAGCTGGTATAGTTTCGATTGGGAAAACAATGAGAATGATTTTCATCAAGAAGGGGAGAAATATCAAATGTTTCATTTATTAAAGAAAAAAATGACTTGGACAGCAACTACGATGCTGCTTACTCTTGCCGTAGTCGTATCAGGATGCGGCCAAGCCGGGTCAAACAATAGCAACGGGAATGCGGCAGCTCCCGAACAATCAGACGCGCCGAAGACGGAAGATGTTAGAGTAATTACGCATGCAATGGGCGACGCGAAAGTTGAAGGAACGCCGGCTCGTATCGTCGTGTTGACGAACGAAGGAACGGAAGCTTTACTAGCGCTTGGCATTAAACCGGTAGGCGCTGTAAAATCATGGACAGGTGATCCTTGGTATGAGCACATCAAAGCGGATATGGAAGGCGTTACGGAAGTAGGCGAAGAAAGCCAGCCGAACATGGAACTGATCGCTAGCCTTAAGCCGGATCTTATTATTGGTAATAAATTGCGCCAGGAGAAAGTTTATGATCAACTGGCTGCTATCGCGCCAACGGTCTTCTCCGAAACGCTTCGCGGGGCATGGCAGTCCAATTTCTTGTTGTATGCAGATGCAATCGGCAAGAAGGCTGAGGGAGAAGAGGTCATTGCTGATTATGATAGCCGTGCTGCCGACTTTAAGTCTAAAGCTGGCGACAAGCTGAACCAGAAAGTGTCCGTCGTTCGTTTCATGGCAGGCAAAACCCGTATTTACTTAGATGATACGTTTACTGGCATTGCATTCTCCAAGCTTGGCATTACACGTCCTGATAACCAAAAGTATAAAGACACCTTCGTTGAAGAAATTACGAAGGAGCGTCTTCCTGAGGTAGACGCGGACATGCTCTTCTACTTTACGTATGAGACAGGTGACGGCAAGGGAACTGCGATGGAAGAAGAAATGCTGAAGGATCCATTGTGGCAAAGCCTGCAGGTTGTGAAAAACAACAAAGCGATTCGAGTGAGCGATGCGATCTGGAATACAGCAGGCGGCGTAATTGCGGCTAACCTAATGCTTGATGAGCTTTATAAAATTTATGAAATTCAATAAATAATAAGAAAACAGCCGGAAATACGCCGGCTGTTTTTTTTATTATTTAGGTAATATTGCGAATATGGTATCAGAAAACATGTTTATGCGAATCATTTATCTATCACCAAGAGGATGAATTGTTGCACGGGTGCATAAAAGTGCGCACCTGGTAAACACTGTTTCTCTAGACCCACATAGGTTCTCTCGGGTATGATACCGATAGGTTATTTTATTGGTTTTAAAATATATACGTTTTACGCTTGGGAGGGTATCGAAACTGAATCAGTATGAAGAAATAAAACAGGGCGAGAAGGGTGCCTGGGTAAGTATAGCAGCCTACTTGGCGCTCTCTGCGATTAAGCTTGGCGCAGGCTACTGGTTCGTGTCAGGGGCTCTCGTTGCAGACGGCTTTAACAACCTAACGGACATCGTGGCATCGGCAGCGGTTTTAATTGGATTGCGGATATCTCAGAAGCCGCCGGACAAGGATCACCCGTATGGACATTTTCGGGCAGAGACGATTGCGGCGCTGATTGCATCCTTCATTATGGCCACAGTCGGCATTCAGGTATTAATCGGGGCTGTCAAATCATTGTTTGCGGCCGATCATCATATTCCAAATTTAATGTCGGCATGGGTCGCATTGTTTGCGGCTGTATGTATGGGCGGCGTTTATATTTACAATCGGAAGCTAGCCCTTCGCATAAACAATCAAGCTCTGCTAGCCGCTGCAAAAGATAACTTGTCGGATGCGCTTGTCAGCATTGGCGCGGCTATCGGTATTATAGGAGCGCAATTTGGACTGCCGTGGCTTGATCCGGTTGCTGCTTTAGCGGTTGGCGTTATTATATGTAAAACGGCTTGGGAAATTTTCTACAGCTCTACACATGCGCTTACCGATGGTTTTGACGAAAACGAGCTTTCATCCCTACGTGCAACAATCGCTAAAACGAAGGGCGTTAAAACGATAAAGGATATTAAGGCGAGAGTGCATGGCAGCCATGTGCTCGTCGATGTGATCGTACAGGTAGATCCCGAGCTAACCTTGATCGAAAGCCATCGGATTAGCGACGAAATCGAGAATCGCATGGGCCGCAAGCACAATATTATGAGCGTACATGTTCACGTCGAGCCGCATGAGCTTGTGGAGAGTATTGAGGTAAGTACAGCGGATAAGCATTAAGAAAAGCGAAAGGCCGGTCAGGGGCAATCCCCTAACCGGCCTTTATTTGAGATAAGCGCTAAATGGTTTAAGAATCTATTTGTATAGTCGTACTTTCGGATTGTTTAATGGGTTCGGACTTAACTGCTGCTTCCTTTTCGGCCAGCGCTTTTTTCTTGTTGTTTCTTTTGCGAAGGAAAAGATATACGACTATAATCGGTACTGCTCCTACGAAGATATATAAGGAAACATCCTTAACCATGCTTTCCGCGGCCCGTCCATAGAAGTAAAACAATGCACCAACAATATAAAATTTCAATCCTCGTCCGATAGCTGCGTAGCCGATCAATCGCCATAACGGGAAATTTAAGCAGCCGGATAAAATGGTAAACACTTTGAAAGGAATCGGTGTGAACGAGCCGATTAGAATAGCGGCTTCGCCGTTCTTTTGGAATTTATCTGTAGCGGCGTCGATCCATTCTTTTTTTAGAAATTTATAAAGGACTGATTTACCCATAACTTTCCCTAGATAATACCCAACAGGTGTACCTAAAAGACAGGCGACATAGCCAACTGTAGCTAGCCAAAGCGCTGTTGATGGATTTAGTAAGCTTAATGAAACTTGAAGAAAGAAGGCGGGAATAGGGAAAATGACTGCATCAAGAAACGAATGAATAAACAATCCCAGCGGCCCGAAATCTTTTAAAAAGTCAACTACAGCTTGAAACATTACCAGGCTCCCTTTCCATCAACTAACCTGCACATAAAAGCCTGCTTAACGAGTTATGCCATTTGGAACTTCTCCTATGTGCTAACATATGCTGCAGCTTGTTGAAAAAGCGCTTTAGCGCTTAATATTTTAATTATAGCACAATTGAAACAGTTAAAAAGATGATAGTTGTCATGTGTTTGTTGAAAATTAGCAAAACCGAATGCGTATTTGCTTTAGTTCTTAGGTTCTATATCCAGCTATTTGAAAAGTCATAAGAACGAATACGTACTCTTCTGCTCTTAGGTTTCATCGACTTTTTTTATGATTTGTCAGGATCCGATAAAAAAAGCCCCTTGTCCAAGGGAAGAATCCCAGGACAAGAGGCTTTTGCTAATGATGTGGATATAGAGCTATTCCCGAGTCTGACGGCGCGAGACGCCGCTGAGCTGGGCCGCCTGGATGACGCGGCGGCGAACCTCTTCAACGACTCTAGTGTTGAAAACGCTCGGTACGATGTACATGGGGCTAAGCTCATCGTCGCTGATGACAGAGGCGATAGCTTCGGCAGCCGCAAGCTTCATTTCTTCATTAATCGTTGTGGCGCGGCTGTCGAGCGCTCCGCGGAAAATGCCAGGGAAGCAAAGAACGTTGTTAATTTGATTCGGATAGTCGGACCGTCCTGTCGCAAAGACGGCAACGATATCTTCTGCAACCTCCGGTCGTATTTCAGGCTCCGGATTTGCCATCGCAAATACGATAGGCTCCTTAGCCATCGTCTCGATATGGGCGCGAGTCAATATGCCGCCTGCCGAAACGCCAATGAACACATCGGCTTCAATCAGTGCTTCAGCTAGCCCGCCGCTTCGGCGCTGCGGATTCGTATTGTCTGCGTACCATTGCCACATCGCATTATCGTAAGTGCGTTCTGCGGTCAAGATTCCTTCGCGGTCCACGCCGATGATATGCTGAGCGCCGCCTGCGAGCAGCATTTTGGTGCATGCCGTACCGGCAGCGCCGATTCCGCAAATAACGATGCGGGTTTCGCTTAAGCTGCGCCCAGTGAGCTTAAGCGCATTAAGCAGACCTGCATATAAGACGACCGCCGTTCCGTGCTGATCGTCATGGAAGACGGGGATATCCAGCTCCTCCCTTAGCCTTTGCTCAATTTCAAAGCAGCGCGGTGCTGAAATATCCTCCAAATTAATGCCGCCAAAGGCTGGAGCGAGGTTCTTGATCGTTTCTATAATCGATTCTGTATCCTGTGTGTCCAGGCAGATCGGAAACGCATCAACATCGGCAAATTGCTTAAACAGCATCGCTTTCCCTTCCATCACCGGCATAGCGGCATAAGGGCCGATATTGCCCAGTCCAAGCACGGCGCTGCCGTCAGAAACGACTGCGACCATATTTCTTTTTACGGTAAGCGTAAAGGCTTTGGACGGCTCTTCGAAAATAGCTTGGCATACTCTAGCGACATCCGGTGTATATACACGCGACAAATCGTCGCGGTTCTGAATAGGCGTTTTGGGTTGAATGGTAATTTTTCCACCAAGATGCAATAGGAAGGTACGGTCGGAGATATGGACTAGTCGGATGCCGACTAATGATTTTAGTGCCGACGCCAGCCGGTCGCCTGCGCCTTGCTCCGTAATTTTGACCGTTAAGTCGCGCAAGCTTTTGTTTTTGTCTGTGTGTATGACGTCAATAGCGATGATGTCTCCGCCGGCTTTCTCGATTGCCGTAGCCGCTCTTCCGAACTGCGCGATATTCGTATCGATTTCCACCCTCAAAATAATCGTTTTCCCGTCTGTCATATGCGAACTCATAATAAATGGCCCCCTTTATCAATTATAATATTTAGAAAAGGACGTACATTTTATGCTTTTCTTTTATATAAAAGAAAGCCGTCACTGCATGAGGCGCAGGACGGCGTTCGGACAACTCGTCGGGTCATATTGTTGGTTTCGCTTCGTTAGTAGACTGTGCCTGTATTGACCTGAGGCATAGGGCTCATGGATGAGTGAGAGCCAGCGATCGACAGTATCGTTCGAATCGAGCATTTCGCCAAAGCCGTTGCTAATAAAGTATTCACAGTTCTCTTCTTCTTGGCCGGGGATCGGTTCATAGAACAGCATAGGAATTCCTTTGCTCATCCCCTCGGTGCAGGTCATGCCGCCTGGCTTCGTAATAAGCAGATCCGATACATCCATCAGCTTATGAACCTCTCGAGTGAATCCAAGGATACGGATGTTTGGATGCTGGAACAGCGGATCGGCGAGCATTTTTTCCTTCATCTTCTCATTTGAGCCAACACAATAAATGAGCTGGGTGCTCTCGCGCCATTTGGTCATATACTCAAGGGCGTTGTCCTCATACATAATTCCCCAGCCGCCGCCCATAATGAGTACGGTAGGCATATTTTTTAACTCAAACTGCTGCCTTACTTCTTCCTTATCGTATGTATGCCAGAAATTCGGATGAACGGGTATTCCTGTTACTTCAATCCGTTCGGTTGTAACCCCTTTTTCTATTAGTCGATTTTTCACAAGCTCGCTGGAAACGAGATATCGATTGACTTCCTGACTTACCCAGGAGCCATGTGCGTCGTAGTCGGTTATAAGCGTATACAGCGGAATTTCCAGTCCTAGACGCTTGAGTCTGGCCACAACCGAATTTGGGCCTGGATGTGTACATACAATTAAATCAGGCTTTAGCTGTGAAATGACTTGAGACGTTTGGGTATAAAACATGCGATGAAGCGCAAGCTGTGTAAGGCGGTTAAAAGATTTTTTATAGTTGCTGCGGTACATAAGACCGACCATCTTAGGCTGTTTGTTTACCGTTTTGCGATATGCAGATATGATCCATGGACCAAGCACCGGATTAAGAAATTTTCCAAGCTCGATGACGCGGGTCTGAATCCCCGGACTTAACTGCTTCAGTCCGACAGCGAGCGCATAGGCAGCTTGAGTATGACCGGAGCCAAAGCCTTCAGAGAGCAGAAGCACTCTTTTCTTACGCATTCATTCCACCTACTTTTCTAATTCCATATTACGATGCAAGTGCGACTAACACAAGTTTTATCCGATAGGGTTGCGAATATTGAGGTGGATAATCTATCCTTAAATGCAGATGTGCATATTATTATGATATGTACCACTAGTGTCAACTATATTTACATATTTTTTACAAGTAAATAAAAAAATAACCAGCGAGGATGAGGCCAATGGAATCATATAATCAGGAAGATCAGAGCTTGAAAATTGGAGAACACGTTCGAGCGGAAGTCCGCTCAGGGCAGTATATAGGCGAGCTAATCGAAATAAACGGGCCGCGCGCACTCGTAAAGGTACTGGCCGTGCTGAAGCACCCCGAGCAAGGTGATCTGCACAATCCTTATAATCCGGATGTTCCTATGTTTCACGAGCGGCGTGCACTTAGCTATACGGAGAAAACGACCGTTCTCTTGCGCGATGTGAAGCGGTTTACAGGAAGCATTCCGGAATACGGCGCTTCGTTAAGGGCGGCTGCTGAAGCGGAAATTGCAGGTCTAGACCGATTGCAGCGCTGGGCTGCAAAGGGACTTGAGCAAATGCAGCAGCTTCTAAAAGAATACAAGTAACATTATTCATTAATGAAGACGGTTTTTAACGTATCCCGATAAACAACTTGAAATTGTAAACCCTCTGATATAGCGGCAAGCGGAACGTACAGCGTGCTTGCTTTGCCGCTCGAATGGATAAAAGCGGGCGGCGCTTGGAGCGGTTTAGAGACTCCATCGCTCTTGTATGATGTTGATAAGGCGGTAATTTCAACCGATCCGCTTTGCAGCTTGATGGACGCAGTCTGTGTTATGGCATTCCATTTAATGGAAGCCCCCAGAGCGTCCGTTATGCTGCGAAGCGGCACGTAGGTTCGATTTTGCACGAGAAGCGGCTTGTTAGAACCTATGAGCTCTTTGCCTTTGACAACAATCGACACGGGCACTTCGCTCTCCCTAGGCTTCACGACTCGGTAATCGCTCCATATGGCCTTCGCAAATGCTTTCCCCATTGCCGCATAGCCGGCACGAGTAGGATGAATATCTCCCTTAGCGATTGAAGTGAAGCTAAGCTCGTTGTCTGTAAATGAAGAAGCGACATCCGCAATGCGAACATGAAAGCCATCCTCCGTTAAACGCTCCGATACTAAATTAAGCCGCTCGCGAAGCTGCTTGACGCTATCCATAAGAAACAAGCGATTAGCTTCGGGATACAGTGGGAAAAATAACTCTCCGAACTTAATCGGCGGCGGGATCGGCAAATATTGATCCGCGATTACGACCGCCGCTTTCGGCTGCAGGCTCAGCAGCAATCGAAGCGTGGCTTCAAGCTCAGATTCGTAATTGGCAAGCGTGCTTTCACGTACGGCTGCTGCTTCCGCTTGATCTGCTCCAGCTTCCAGCTTCGCAAGGACCTCGTACATGTCATTTCCGCCGATCGTCATCACGATCAAATCGGCAACCGTTAAATCCGATCGAAGCTGCTTCGTCTTTGCGAAAATACGGTCAGCCCGCGGGTCGGGAAGACGGCTCTGTATATCTGAACTCATCACGCTGACTCCGCTTGCGACTGCCTCCAAAAAGCGCTTCAGTCCTGTCGTCCGAAGCCCAAGTACGCCATAATTGCTGTAGTCCGAGCGAAGTCCATGGAACAGAGCTTGCTCATAGACATGCTCTACATACCCGTATGGAATCGATTGCTCGGTAAAGCCGTGCTCGTAGCCTGCTGTGACGGAATCGCCAACTGCGACGATTTTGTAAATTTTTTCTTCAATAGCATGGTCTGATTGCGGGGCGGCATATGCGACAGCTGAAACTGTTGAAAGGCTTCCGCTTGTTGCAGCCTTAAGAGGAAGGGCAAACGCTAACGTCGTCAACCCGGCAATGACGACGGAAGCTGTCGCGCGCAGCGCAGCTTTCCTTAACTTGCTATACAAAACGCACACATCCTTCTGATAAAATAAAATGAATGATAAATGAGATCTTATGATATGCTTATCATTCTTGGCGAAACGGGAGGCTGTACGGCCAGAAGGCCAACATTCGAGGTTTGCGAATGAAGTAAAATAGTGCAAATAATTATGAAAATATTAAATTGATTCCGCTATGGCCTGATGTTAAAATAATATAATAATCGCAATGTCGCGGTATAGGCCCGGTATATGGTCACTTGAACGAATGGCGCTCATTAAGCCGAGCCGCCGGCCGTTTAGCTTATGAATGGCAAGGAGCAGGCCGATGCGCCTCGCTGACTACCATTCTATGATAAAACAAGCCAAAAATGAAGCGTAATGCGTATTCATCGGTGCTTATTTTCAACACGTTCACGCTTACCCAAAAATCTTCTCATAGAAAGGTTGCACACAATGAAAGAACATATTTTGGGATTGCCGCCTAAGCAGGGGCTCTATGATCCGCAGTTCGAGAAAGATGCATGCGGCATGGGCTTTGTGGCCAACATCAAGGGAATTAAATCACACAAGGTCATCCGCCAAGCGCTGATGCTGCTCGAGAATATGGAGCATCGCGGCGGTCAAGGCAGCGAACCGAATACCGGAGATGGAGCGGGTATTTTGCTTCAAATTCCGCATGCCTTTTTTGCAGCAGAATTAAAGAAGCAAGAGCTTGAGCTTCCGGCCGAAGGCCATTATGCTGTCGGCATGATCTTTATGCCGCAGGATGAAGCTGCTCGCAACGCAATTGAGCGTGAAGTGGAGTCGATCGTTCAAGAGGAGAACCAATCGGTAATCGGTTGGCGTACGGTACCGACGGATGACAAGAAGCTGGGTGAATCCGCATTAGCGGTGAAGCCGTATGTTCGTCAGCTATTTATCGGCATGAACGATAGCTTGAAGGACAATATGGCATTTGAACGCAAATTATATGTGATTCGTAAGCGCGCAGAGCTTGCGATTCGTTATGCCGGCAAAGAAGGCGGCAATATGTTCTACTTCTCGAGCTTATCCTCGAGAAAGATTGTTTACAAAGGGATGCTTACGACCGAGCAAGTACGCTCGTTCTACACTGAGCTTAATGACGAGTCGGTAGTATCGGCAATGGCGCTCGTTCACTCCCGTTTCAGCACGAACACATTCCCAAGCTGGGAGCGCGCGCATCCATTCCACTACATGATCCACAACGGCGAGATTAATACGCTTCGCGGCAACGTGAACTGGATGCATGCCCGCCAAACCTTGTTTGCAACGGAATTGTTCGGCGATGACATCGAGAAAATCAAGCCGGTCATTAACCCTGACGGCTCTGACACGGCGATGTTCGACAACACGCTGGAGTTTCTGTTCTTGTCCGGTCGTTCGATGGCCCATGCAGCGATGATGATGGTTCCGGAGCCTTGGTCCAACCACGAGAGCATGAGCGACGAGCGTAAAGCATTCTACGAATACCACAGCACATTGATGGAGCCGTGGGATGGACCGGCCGCGCTCGGCTTTACTGACGGCGTAAAAATCGGTGCCGTGCTTGACCGCAATGGTCTTCGTCCGGCCCGTTATTATGTAACGAAGGACGATCACATCATTTTGGGCTCCGAGGCTGGAACAGTTGAAATTCCGCCAGAGGATATTCTATACAAAGACCGCTTGCGTCCTGGACGCATGCTGCTTGTTGATACAGAGAAAGGCCGCATCATCTCCGATGAGGAAGTGAAAGCGGAAATCGAGGCCGAGCATCCTTACCGCGAATGGCTGGATGAGCATCTCATTGATTTGGAGGACCTGCCGGAAGCGCCGGAATTGCCGGAGCCGAACCACGAAACGGTTCAAATGAGACAGCAAGCCTTCGGTTACACGTTCGAGGATGTACGCAAAGTGCTTGAGCCGATGGCTGGCAGCGGCGCGGAGCCGATCGCTTCGATGGGTTACGACGCACCGCTTGCAGTACTTTCGGAACGCCCGCAGCGTTTGTACAACTACTTCAAGCAATTGTTCGCCCAAGTTACGAATCCACCGATTGATGCGATTCGCGAGGAAATTATTACGGCGACTGGCACAACGATCGGTCCTGAACGCAATTTGCTTAACCCGGAGCCGGAAAGCTGCCGTCATATCAAATTGGCTACGCCGATTTTATCGAACGAGCAATTTGCTAAGCTGCGTCATGTGCGCCGTCCTGGCTTCCGTTCGATCACGCTTCCGATCTTCTTCCCTGCGAGCGAAGGCGAAGCGGGCTTGCGCGCAGCGCTAACTCAAATGTGCGAAGCGGCTGACCGCGTTATCGCGAAGGGTCACAACTTGCTGATTCTATCCGATCGCGGCGTCGACAAGGACAATGCTGCCATTCCGGCACTGCTAGCGGTATCGGCTTTGCATCATCACCTTATTCGCCAAGGTACTCGTACGAAGGTAGCCCTATTGCTTGAGTCGGGCGAACCGCGTGAAGTGCATCACTTTGCCTTGCTGCTCGGCTACGGCGTAAGCGCCGTTAACCCTTACCTTGCGTTCGAGACGCTTGATGATATGATTCGTCAAGGCATGCTTCGCGGCGTATCGCATGACAAAGCAGTCAAAAACTTTATTAAAGCAGCCACTAAAGGCGTTATTAAAATATTGTCCAAAATGGGTATTTCAACTATTCAATCCTACCGCGGCGCACAAATTTTCGAAGCGCTCGGCTTGAAAGAGGATGTCATTAACGAATACTTCACATGGACACCGTCCCGCATCGGCGGTATCGGCCTTGATGTAATCGCTGAAGAGACGCTTAAGCATCACAACCGCGCATTCGCTGAGCAAGAAGGCGGAGAGAAGGAGCTTGACTCCGGCGGCGATTACCAATGGCGCAAAGACGGCGAGGACCACCTGTTCACGCCGCAAACGATTCATACGCTTCAAATGGCTTCGCGTGCGAACGACTACAAGCTTTACAAGAAGTTCTCTGCGCTTGTACAAGGCGAGGACAAGAAGCATTTAACGCTTCGTTCGCTGCTTAAGTTTAAGGAAGGTCGCCAATCGGTGCCTCTTGAAGAAGTAGAATCGCTTGAGTCCATCGTAAAACGATTCAAAACAGGCGCGATGTCGTTTGGCTCAATTAGCAAAGAAGCGCACGAGAGTCTGGCTATTGCGATGAACCGTCTAGGCGGCAAGTCGAATACAGGCGAAGGCGGAGAAGATCCTGCGCGTTTCATTCCTGATGCGAACGGAGATTCCAGACGCAGTGCAATCAAACAGGTTGCATCCGGACGCTTTGGCGTAACGAGCAACTACTTGGTTAACGCTGACGAAATCCAAATTAAAATGGCTCAGGGCGCTAAGCCTGGTGAAGGCGGACAATTGCCTGGCCTAAAAGTATATCCTTGGGTTGCCGAGGTTCGTGGTTCAACGCCTGGCGTGGGCCTAATCTCGCCGCCGCCGCATCACGATATTTATTCGATCGAGGATTTGGCTGAGCTTGTCCATGACTTGAAAAATGCCAACCCGCGCGCCCGCATCAACGTGAAGCTCGTATCAGGCGTTGGCGTAGGCACAATTGCGACAGGCGTTGCGAAAGGCCGCGCAGACGTTATTATGGTCAGCGGCTATGACGGCGGAACAGGTGCTTCTCCTATGGGCTCGATCCGTCATGCCGGCCTACCGTGGGAGCTTGGTCTTGCAGAAACCCACCAGACGCTAATGCTGAACAAATTGCGTGATCGCGTTGTCCTTGAGACAGACGGCAAAATGATGAATGGCCGCGACGTTGCAATCGCAGTGCTTCTTGGAGCCGAAGAATACGGCTTCTCGACTGCTCCGCTCATCGTGCTTGGCTGCATCATGATGCGTGTATGTCAATTGGATACCTGTCCAGTAGGCGTTGCGACGCAAAACCCAGAGCTTCGCAAGAAATTTATGGGCGATCCTAGCCATGTTGTCAACTACTTGCGCTTCATTGCAGAAGAGCTGCGTGAGATTATGGCAGAGCTTGGCTTCCGTACCATTCAAGAGATGGTTGGACGCGTCGACATTTTGGAAACGAAGCAGCTGCTTGAGCATTACAAAGCGAAAGGCATTGATCTTTCGGGCTTGCTGTACGAAGCGGATCTTCCGCAGGATGCCGTTCGTTACAATATTCAAGAGCAAAACCATGGACTTGAGCTATCGCTTGATATGCAGCAGCTCGTTCCTCTTGCGCAGGCAGCGCTTGAGAACGGTGAGCGCGTTCGCGGTACGTTCCCGATCCTGAACACGAACCGTGTAGTCGGAACGATTTTGGGCAGCGAAGTCACTCGTCGTTACGGCGCGGCTGGCTTGCCCGAGGATACGATTTCTTATCACTTCGTTGGAACGGCTGGTCAAAGCTTTGGCGCATTTGTGCCAAATGGCATCACGCTATCGATCGAGGGCGATTCGAATGACTATGTCGGAAAAGGCTTATCGGGCGGTAAAATTATCGTAGCTCCGTCACCAAAAGCAACCTTCGTTGCTGAGGATAACGTCATTATCGGCAACACTGCGCTTTATGGCGCAACTAGCGGTCAAGCGTATATCCGCGGTGCTGCCGGCGAACGCTTCGCGGTACGGAATAGTGGAGCAAATGTTGTCGTAGAAGGCGTTGGCGATCATGGCTGCGAATATATGACAGGCGGACGCGTTGTCATTCTCGGCAACACAGGACGCAATTTCGGAGCAGGCATGTCTGGCGGCGTCGCATATGTCTACGATGAGAAAGGCGATTTCTACAACCATTGCAATTTGGAAATGGTATTGCTGGAGCGTCTTGAGGATTCGCTTGATATTGCTGAGCTGCGTGGCTTGATTGAATCCCATGTACAGTATACGGAGAGTGCTATCGGTTCCCGTATATTAAATGATTGGGATGTAGCGTTATCGAAGTTCGTCAAAGTCATTCCGAAGGACTACAAACGCATGCTTGAACAAATCCGCAAAGTCGAGGATACCGGCTTAGTGGGCGAAGCAGCATTGCTTGCAGCCTTTGAAGCGAACAAAAAAGAGCTTGCTCGCGCAGGCGGCAAATAATAATTACAGACTTATAATGTTATAGATTTCAAAAAAGGGACTGTCCCTGAAGTAGATACACTACTTCAGGCGACAGTCCCTTTTGTTTTTCGACAAAATGTCAGCAAATTAGAAGAAAGCCGCACCCACTAACCGACATATTCTATCCGAAGGCTCGGGTATAATGATGTTATTATTCCTTTCATTATCATTACACGATGAGGAGTCGGTCGTATGTTGAGAGATGAAATAGAAATGTCGATCGAGGATGATGCACAACATTCGCAGGTCACCACCCTTGAAATAAATGAAATACTCGATCAACTCGGCATTCCTCAGGAAAGGTGGATTTCAAAAAAGGATGTCAACGTAACAATCGCTCAGCTCTAATAAAAGCGATAAAGCGTTTGGTTTCATCCGGAGTCAGAGTCCGTCCGTCTATGCTTAAATGATAGGTTTTTAATAGCTCTTCGTCTGAAAGCTCGAGATGGTCGACAAAGGCGCGAACATCATCGGCTAATGTTTGTTGAGGGATTGAAGTCCGACCTACCAAGAAGTCGACTGTGACCTGAAACAGATCCGCGAACTTCGATAATGTTTCGGTGTCAGGCTCTCTTCGATTTTTCTCATAATGCGATAAAGCCGCTCGTGAAATGCCAAGCGCAGTGGCGGTTTGCAATTGCGTCCACCTCCGCCCGTCCCTCAATTCTGCAAGCCGATTGCCGATGCTCATCGAACTCCTCCTGTCTTAGAAAGGCTGCTCATTCTATATTAATACGGAAACGCAGCAATTGCATTCATTTGCTGCAAATTATAAGCGAACTTTAAACAGTTTTGTTATTAGGTATGATGGAGGAATTAAGTATGGCGACGAATTCAAATGATCTCTCGCGCGCCCACATCAGGCTTCGCTTCACAGATGGCGTTAAAGCAGAGCTTAGACTCATAAGCAAAGATGGGCAGATGCTCACACCCTCGACGACTACGGTACTGCTGCTTAACTTAAGCCCAAACGGCCTATGTTTCTTATCCGGCCTGCAGCTGCCGATTCAGCATAACTATTCCGTAGAGCTTCGAATGACGATTTCCAATGTACAAATCAATGTGCGCGGCCGAATAGTATGGAATTCGAAGACTGATAATCAGTTTGCACATGGCGTCCTATTTGAATGCTCGAATACACTCCGTTCTTTAATTATTGGCGTAATGAATCAAGAAATACTGGAAAGTCAGCCGCAGCAGAAAAAAATACATTATTTATATAGCAGACTATTAAATACGAAGCGCATGCATTACAGCGGCTAGCTTGTTTAAGCATCTGTAATTTGGTTAGCGTTTGATTGAAGGGGGACAAGCTTTGAAGATCATAGTGTTATCAGGCGGATCTGGAAAGAGATTATGGCCCTTAGCTAATAGCAAGCGTGCGAAGCAGTATTTGCCGGTGCTCGAAGGCCCGCAAGGCAGCATGGAATCCATGCTGCAGCGTTTGTGGCGCCAGCTTGACGAGGCAGATTTACAGGAGCATGCCCGTATTGCAACCTGCCGCGAGCAGGTCGAGCTTTTGCAAAGACAAGTGGGTACAGAAGCACCGCTTATTATTGAACCTGAGCAACGAGACACCTTTCCGGCAGTGGCACTCTCTGCCGCTTATTTGTATTCCATCGCTGGTGTATCTTTAAGTGAAACAGTCATTATAATGCCCGTAGACGCATATGTTGATAGTGATTTCTTTTCATGCATAAGAGGGCTTCCTAAGCTCTCAAGGGAAAGCAGATCTGAGCTGCTGATGATTGGGACAAGGCCTAGCTTTCCATCCGAGCAATACGGATACATCGTACCTGAGTTAGGCCGCTATCGGGATGATGAGGGCATATGCGAGAGTAAGGTGCTAACATTTAAGGAAAAGCCTTATGAGGCAGAAGCGAAAAAGCTTATTGCGGACGGGGCATTTTGGAATAGCGGCATCTATGCCTTTTCGCTTGATTTTATAATTGCGATGCTTGTGAATCGTGGACTGCCTATTCATTACGATGAGCTCTATAAGCAGTATTTTAAAATCCCGCGTGCAAGCCTTGAAACCGAGGTTACACAAAAAACATATTCTCGATCTGTAGTAGGCTATGAAGGCGTTTGGAAGGATTTGGGCACCTGGAAAACATTATCGGAGGAAATTTCGTTTGATCGACTAGGTAGGGGTGAAGTGTCAGAGGATAGCGAGCAATCTCAGCTTATAAATGAACTGGACATTCCAATCTCAATTATTGGCTTAAAAAATGTGATTGTGGCCGCAAGTCCCGATGGAATTCTCGTAACAAGTAAAAATGCAGATTCCATTCTGAATGCAAAGCTCCAGTCAATGAATGAACGTCCCAAGTATGAAGAGAGGCGCTGGGGGCATTCGAGGATCATTGATACAGCAGTAATGGCATCAGGTTTACATAGCGTGACGAAACGGAGCTTTGTTGCTGCAGGGCAGAACATCAGCTATCACATGCATTTTAGACGAAAAGAGGTGTGGACGATTTTAGCTGGAGAAGGGCTGATTGTCATCGATGAGCAGTACCGCAAAGTTGGGCCAGGCGATACAATAGTCATCCCAGAGCGCTGTAGGCATAGCCTGCGTGCAAGTACGGATATCGATCTCATTGAAGTGCAGACAGGCCAGCAAATACATGAAGATGATGTCATTAAGCTAGGCGTAACATGGGATGAGATTACTAGCCAATTAAATTTGGCGTAGGAGAATAGCGTATGATGCTTCGGAATGAGCTGACTGTCATTATTGCGAAGGTCGTTGAAAAGCGAGGCTCTATTGATGTCACATGCTACGGCAACGATATGTTTCCATTTTTACGAGATGGGAATGTAACGACTTTCGTACGTGTACGCGAAGAGGAGCTGCAGATCGGCGATGTGTGCTTGTTTGAAAGTAACGAAGGACAACTGTTGCTTTATCGAATGATTGAGATTATATATGACCAGCAGTCAGCAAGCTATACTTTCCGAGGCGATACATGCGATGTACCTGAGCGGCCAGTAGCCTACTCCAACATTATAGGGAAATTGAAAGCTGTTCACCGTGATGGAAAAGTGCTTTATGTCAGTCATTGGAGCTCGCGGCTTCTCGAGACTGCCGTGCTTCAAATTCCGTTTTGGCCTAAAGTTTCTAGATGGATTGCAAATCGACGTTATGATCGAACATCCGCCATTTAACGCATCATGCACCCGTTAGGAAGAGGTTGATACAGTCATTACGAAAGAGAGAGGGAGCGATCTATCGGATGATATGTTCAAAGGACCGTTTTTATTGTGTTAGTTGCGGAGAGATGGTAGCAAATCCTGAGGCAGATATATTGTTTCGGACAGGATTTTTCCGAGTGGTACATCCAATGGGTTATTGCTTAACATGCAGCGTGGAGCAGGATAAGCTGGATGCTATAGTAGGATCGCCGGGTAAGACCAGTAACTATGACTATAAAATGTTCCTTCGTGCAGATGCGAAAGTTGCCGAACATGTTATACAGCCCTATCGAGTGAATGATGATGAGAGCCTCTGCCCTACAGTCTAACTGTAGAGCGGGGCTCTTTTTTTGCAAACTACCAATTGCTTCCTAAATCGATTATAATGGATGAGATTTGGATCTTTTTGAAGAGGAGCTACGAGATGGAGCAGCCTATTGTTAGATTGCAAAATGTAACTAAAAAAATCGGTAAAAGAACGATTATTGACCGGTTGACGCTTGATTTGCCTCTTGGTGAAGTATTCGGTTTCCTTGGCCCTAACGGATCGGGCAAAACGACCACCATTCGCATGATGGTTGGCTTAATGTCATTGACTGAGGGCGAAATAACGATTAGTGGACATAGCATCACGAAAAACTTCGAGAAGGCGATTCGCCATGTTGGAGCGATTGTTGAGAATCCCGAGATGTACAAATATTTGAGCGGGTATGATAATTTAATCCATTATGCGCGCATGATTCCAGGCATTACAGAGCATCGTGTCAATGAGGTCGTGAAGCTTGTAGGCCTTGAAGGGCGAATTCGCGACAAGGTAAAAACCTATTCGCTTGGCATGCGGCAGCGTCTGGGCGTTGCGCAGGCCATCTTACATAAACCGCAGCTTCTTATTTTGGATGAGCCTACTAATGGTCTCGACCCTGCAGGCATACGCGAGCTGCGTGATTACTTGCGTCTGCTCTCCAAGGAGGAAGGCATTGCCGTATTCGTATCGAGCCATTTGTTGTCCGAAATGGAGCTGATGTGCGACCGCGTCGCCATTATCCAAAACGGCAAGCTGATCGACGTCAGAACGATACGCGGCGAGCATGCAGCCAAAATAAATACGCGCGTTGTCATCGAGGTCGATCGTCCTCAGAGTGCCATTGAGGTTATTCAAGCTGCCGGATTTGCAGGGGAACTTGAGGGCGAGAATACACTCGCTATCGAGGCGGACAAGGAAAGCACAGCTGCAATTAATGCTTCGCTAGTATCAGCGGGCATTAAAGTATACGGCATACGCGCACAAGTCAAAACGCTTGAAGATCAATTTTTGGAAGTAACGGGAGGGGAACGCATTGGGTAATTTCTTGCCGCTTATTCAAAATGAAAATATGAAAATATACAGTCGTCCCCGCACATGGGTAATGGCAGCCATTTTGGTGCTTCTAGTATTAACGATATCTATTTTATGGCTAGTTTTTGGCGGCAGGGACACATCGATGTGGGATGTCGTATTTTTAGAGTCTTCGATTTTGTTTTTGCTTGTAACGATATTTACGGTAGTTATCGCTGCCGGCGGGGTTGCGGAGGAGTTTACGAGCGGTACGATTAAGCTGCTGCTAATCCGTCCATGGTCGCGGTCGAAAATATTGCTTTCCAAATATATTTCGATCATGCAATTCGCTATTTTGCTCGCTATTTTATTGTTCGCAAGCACATTGCTGGTGAATTGGATTTGCTTTGGCATCAACGCATCGCCTGATGTGAGTTCAACCTTCGTAGGAGAAGAAGGATCTAATCCAGTTGCATATATGCTGAAGTATTATGGCTTAACGTTAATCTCGCTCGTCGTGACGGTTACGCTTGCTTTCATGCTCTCGACCGTGTTCCGCAGCAGCGGGCTTGCAATTGGTATGGCTCTGTTTCTTCTGCTTGGGGTTAACAGCTTTATTGGCTTGATTGCAATGCTCGATTACAAATGGATCGATTATTTGTTGTTTGTCCATTTGAACCTTACGCAATATTTAGAAGGCAACCCGATGCGTGAAGGCATGACCTTAGGCTATTCGCTTGGCGTGCTGGGTGTCTATTATGTTATATTCCTTGCATTGACCTGGTATATATTCAATAAACGAGACGTTGCAACCTAAGCTTCAATTTTAGCAAAAAGCCGTTCCTGCTGTTTCTTCCTCTGAAGGGAGACAGTAGACGAACGGCTTTTTATTTTTGCTGATTATCCGGCTTGTCTTGATTTTTCCTTAGTCTCTTTGGCATGATGATGAGTTGTATCGGATTCCGGAAGCGCACGATTTTTCGCATCCGCAGCCGAATCCATGTGGCACATGCCGTTAAGTCTGCCTCCATCTTGGATGATGACTGTACTAGCCGTAATGGTGCCGGTTAAATGACCGGAAGGGGTAATGATGAGCCGTCCCTTCGTAACGATATCGCCGTAAACTTTTCCAGCTATCGTAATATCTCTTGCTGTTATATTTGATCTTGCAATGCCGCACTCCCCAATGATGACATCAGCCTTGCATTCAATATCGCCACGGTATTCGCCTTCGATGCGAAGACTTGCCTCACAGTTCATTTTGCCCTCACTCAGCGTGCCTTGACCAATCAGCGTATCGGTTGATACGGGCCGTTTGTGGTCTTTAAACATAAATGCTAGTCCTCCTTTATGAGTGCCAGAAATTTAATTGGATTGACGGGCTCATTTTTTTGCATGATCTGAAAATGCAAATGCGGACCCGTGCTTCTGCCGCTTGAGCCCAATAAGCCGATTTTCTCGCCACGGACGACATCGTCACCTTTACTCGCTTCGACCTCCTTTAAGTGCATATAGGCACTCTGTAAGCCTCCTAGATGGTCGATAACGATGTAATGGCCGAGAGAGCTATTGTACCCTATTTCGGATACAGTGCCGTCTGCTGCGCTAAGTATGGGGTCGTCAAGCTTGCCTGTTATGTCAATGCCTGCATGGAACGTAGAACGCCCGGTGAAAGGATCGCTGCGATAACCAAAACCGGATGTAAGCAGCTTTGAGCGTGTCGGCCAGGAGGAAGGGTAAGCATCTACAGTGGATCTGGTAGTTTGTGCCAATTCAAGCGTTAACCCAAGTGTTTCCTCCATCGTATCGACCATCCTGCCGAGTGAAGTGAGATCATAGCTGGTGTTTTGTGCGAGTAAAGCAAAGCTTTTTGAGTCTTCTAGACTAGTGGAGTGAGCGCTGGAAATGTTGGTCAAAATAGGCTGCGTCCGTGAGGTCGACCCTTTTGCTTCTCTTTGCTTCAGGTAGGAAGATGGGGCTGCTTTGTTTCCATAGTTATCAATAAATTGCTTAAGCTTAAGCTCAAGCTGCTGCAATTCATCGATCTTCGCTTTCATTTCAAGGCTTTGGCGCGATAGACCGAGTATTTCATGCTGCAAAGAGGTGATGGCTCTGTCTTTATCGGTTACGGTTTGAGCAAACTGAGCATCCTGCTTCGACAATTGTTCCTCCAAATGATGCAGCTCATAGGCTGATTTCATTTGGAGGCCACCAATGCAGCCCGTAACCGCTAGAACCGCTGCCGTAGGCACGGCAAAGACAGATCGCTTCGATACGTGAAATTGCTTTACGGTTTTATCCGCGCCGCGCATCACGACAAAGGACCATTTTGGATTCCTCGCTCGTTTCAATAGCCTACTCCTTCCGGCTGAGCTCATGCATGTTCGATCAGAACGTCCTATTGCTATTTATTCTTGGAAGCTTTAAAACATGCCATAAAACTTGCGCGGAAATAAGAAAAGACTGCCCGCCATGCACATTTCGTGCGGGCGGACAGTCTTAGGAATACTAGTAAGATTAATGGTAACCTCTATTTAACGGCTGCAAGCTCTACCTGTGCAATAGCTTGCTCAATAGCTGGCGTAATGGCAAAGGAGCGCCCCTGCTGCTGTTCAGCCGGTAAGGCGGCAAGCTGACCGATCCTTCGATTTATTTCATTGGAGAGGTCGGCTACACGCTGCGCGTATTGTTTTGCTTTATCTTCGTTTTTCTCGGAGAAAGCTGTCTGGTTTGCTTTTACATAAGAGATGATCGCAGCTTCATATAAATTGATGTCCCAAGGGAACTTGGTGACACCCTCGTCAAGTATAGCAAGTGATTCCTCGAATAGTCCCTTCTGTTGAAGAAGACGATATTGCGCAAGAAGAAGACCGCGGTTATATGGATCAGAATCTCTACCTTGCTTGACCGTGTTTAAAGCTTTATCTAGATAGGATTGATCTGACGTTTGTTTATAAGCCTGTTCCATCCAATCTGCCATCGTTAACGAGAAAGTCGAATGCTTAGGCGATGCATCGATGGCTTCATTCAAAAGAGGCACCATCTCGTCCAAAGGCGTTTGCTGCTGAATGGCTAGCGAATAAACATGATTGTATTTATGAACGGCGCTGTTTTCCCGAATGGCAACGACGATCAGGAATAGTGACAATAGAGCGAGAATCGCTGGGTAAGCGGCCTTTTGCCAAGGACGTACCGTCTTTTCTTTGAGGCGTTCAATCACAAGCTTGCTGCTATAAGGAGCTAGCATGCAGCCCAGTGAAATAAATAAGAGTGCACTGATGAACAGATAACTCATATCAAAATCAATCGCGCTGTGGATAAGCAGCGTTAACGAAAGAATAAAAAAGATGAAATGACTTCCACGCAGCTCTGGATATCGGATGAAGGAACGGATATATAAGCTGTAAACAAAAACGAGCAGAGCGAGTAGGGCGATTAAACCAATCCAGCCGGTTTCCACAAGCGTCTGAACAAAGAAGCTATGCGCTTGTCTGCTCCAATAAGGATTGTTCTGATATTGCTCATACATCGCTTGCCAAGCACCGCCGCCTCCGCCGAGAAGCGGATAATCCTGAGCTACATGAAGACCATCCTTGTAGAAGGTCAAGCGCTCTAGTACGCTATGCTGCTGTAAATTAATATTTTCAAAGCGAGCCGCAATTTTATCCGGAAGCATGCCGCGGATCGCACTGCTGCCTAATAGGCTGGCAACGGCAACGGCTGCGAGGATGATTGCGACGACGGGTACAGCCGCGAATGACCATTTTTTTGTAGATAGATTCCCTAGCTTTGCTTCAAGGAAGGCATTAACTTTGGCATGGTAAAGCAAGACCAAGCCGGCAGTAATGGCCATTCCTAGCAGCAGTAGTCCCCAGTTTTGCAGCGGCAAAGAGTTGAACAACGAAATTGGGCTTTGCGCTTTCGTTTCGGTCGGCTGCACGAGTGCGGCAATGGCATCGGCATTCGTCGTAAGCTTGCCTAATATAGCCATTGAGACGACAACAGACAAAGCCATAAATACGATGTACGCGATTTGTTTCGTCAGGCGTAAAAACGGCAGTAGGATCAGTACCATAACGGGTATAACTACGATAGCGCCCCGCGAATAGGTAAACATAAACGAAATCCAAATCGGTACAAGCATAGCTGCATGAATGAGCCGCGCAGAAGGACGTATGCAGTGTACAGCATAGTAGAGGCTAATTAGAAACAATGCGGCTAAGAAGCCGGCATAAGTGTTTGAATATTGAAAAACGGATGACAGACGGTAGCCGTCATGCGCGAGCCATAGCGCATCTCTATAGTACATTTGGCCGAACAGATTCAATAAGCCAAAGATGACGACTAAATAGGACGAGAGCATAAGGGCATATTCGATCGTTTTGCGTGAAAGCTTGGTGTCTGCAAAATAGAGTCCGCTAATAAAGAGAGCAGCTAGCAAAAAATAAACGAGAGTCATGAACTTTGCATAATAGCTCGATACGGCTTGGAAAGAAGATAACCAATAAATGAGCGGAAGCGCCATGACAGCAATCGACAAAATACCGCGGTAACTGCTCAGCAGCGTGCTGCGGAACATGTAGGCAGCTGTTACGATCAGTACAACGTATCCAAAGATGGCCGCACCATAGATTGCAGACTCGAAGCCTATCTCATAGCCGTTGAACAATCCTCGATTATAAGGGAAAATGATAAGAAACAGGGCAATTCCAATCGTGCCAATCCACCTCAAAAGCGATAAATCAGCGGATATCGTCTGCGTACTGCTTTTTGAATTGTTTCGTGCGCTCATTCGTAAGTACTCCTCATCCATAGTTATGTATATATGAAACTGTTATTGCTACATTAAGTATTTTAACAAATGGGGGAGTAGATTACTATAATAGAAAGGTTAAAAATGTATGGCGTTTACAAATTTGTAGGGAATGGGGTATTGTTGGTTATTGACAAGTTAAGTCTTGATTCTACAAAAATTTCGTTTTTGGAAATGGAATTAGGTATGAATATGGGAGGAACTTTGGTAGAATAGCTAGGATGAATAAGACAAATTTACTAAGCAATACGTCATGCAATGCAACATTTCTGATGGGGATAAAGTTTAAATATTGAAATTGTTAAAAACAGATTCGTTTCTGTCATAGATAATAACAATGAAATTCGCGGTGGTGGTCAGTATTAAAAGGCTAGTTTCAAGAGCATTGTATAAAGCAGCAATACCGACTAAAAAAATTGCAGCTTTATTTGTGCCAGCACATAAAATGCAGCAAATTAAGAGAAAATTGCTGAAGTCAGCCTTTCCAATCGAACAGAAAAGCAAATCAACTAAACTTCAAATAGAGGGAAAAGGAATAAACTTAGTTGGGTACGCTAGAGCGGAAATGGGAATAGGGGAATCATGTCGAATAGCTGCTAAATCACTGACAGCTGGTGATTTACCTTTTGGTATTCTAAATTTTAAGGGAACTAATAGTGCTAGAATGTCAGATACCTCCTGGATGCACAAGGAAATCGAAAGCCCTCTTTATGATGTAAACGTATTTCATATTAATGCTGAGCAGATGATGGAAATATATGCTCATTATGGAAACAGGATTTTCAATAATCGTTACAATATCGGATATTGGCACTGGGAATTGCCCGACTTTCCTGATCGATGGAAGGAAAGTTTCAGTTTAGTCGACGAAGTGTGGGCTCCATCGACATTTGTTGCTGAAGCTTTATCTCTCAAGAGCCCTGTTCCCGTAATTAGAATTCCTCATTCGATTGAAGTTAAAATCGAGCAAATCAGAACAAGAAAATATTTTAATCTTCCTGATCATAAATTCTTATTTTTAACGATGTACGATGTGAAAAGCTATCAGGAACGTAAAAATCCACAAGCATCAGTTGAAGCATTTAAAAAAGCTTTTAGTAAAGATGATGACAATGTAGGTTTAGTTCTTAAAGTAAATATTAGCAGTCCTGAGTCTAAAGAAATGCAAATGCTTCAAGAGTTAATCGGAGAATATAAAAATATTTATTTAATTAAAGAGGTACTATCAAGAAATGATATTAATGCATTGATTAACATTTCAGATAGCTTCATTTCCCTTCATAGAAGTGAAGGCTTTGGACTTGGTTTAGCGGAAGCAATGTACTTGAGAAAGCCTGTAATAGGTACTAATTGGTCTTCCAATACAGATTTTATGAATCAGAGTAATTCTTGTCCGGTTAATTTTGAACTAGTAAGTCTAGGATACACATATGGTCCATATGAAGCTTATCAATACTGGGCAGAGCCTGACGTTAGTCATGCTAGCGACTATATGAAGAGACTATTTAACGATGAAAATTATCGCAATCAAATTGCTAAACAAGGCGAAATTACGATAAAAACCGATTTTTCTCCTGAGCGTGTAGGACAATTAATAAAGAAACGCTTGGAATATATAACTATGTGGAACAATGGAGGTTAATATGACAATTACTTGTGTGATTATGGCAGGAGGTAAAGGTGAAAGATTTTGGCCTAAGAGTCGAACTAACCTGCCAAAGCAGTTTTTAAATATATCTGGGAACAAGTCTATGATTCAGCAATCAATTGAAAGATTGGAATTACTAATTGATATTAACAAAATATTCATTGTTACAAATGAGCTTTACGCAGAACTTTTAAAAGCACAAATTCCTCATCTCCCTCATGAAAATATTATTATCGAACCCATAGGCAGAAATACGGCACCGTGTATTGGACTCGCTTCTTTAATTATTGAAGATCGTTATCCGGATAGTACAATGATTGTTATGCCATCCGATCATATTATTCAGAACGATAATGGATTTATTGAGATTCTTAAAACGGCTGTTGAAGTGGCAAACGATAATGGGAACTTAGTTACCTTAGGGATAGAACCGACATATCCAGAAACGGGTTATGGTTACATAGAAAGTACTGGTTTGAACAATCCAGTCAATAATGTCAGTGTATTTAAAGTAAATAAATTTGTTGAAAAACCTAATCTTGAGACAGCTCAAGATTATTTAGAGGCTGGAAATTTTTATTGGAATAGTGGAATTTTCATTTGGAAAACAAAAGTAATAAGAAAATATATACAAGAGCTTATGCCGGAAATGCATGATATTTTGGAAACGATGAAATTTGCTTTTGGGAAAGAGAATCAAAATGATATAATTGCAATGGAATTCGTCAAAATGCCTGATCAATCGATAGATTACGGCATAATGGAAAAGGCAGAGGATATTTTTGTTATTCCATGTTTATTTGGGTGGGATGATGTAGGTAGCTGGACTGCTTTGGAGAGAATTGATGATTTAGATGAAAATGGAAATGTTATTAAAGGGAATATATTAAATATCGATACGAAGCGTTGCATCATTGAAAGTAATGGTAAGTTGATTGCAACCTTAGGTATTGAGGATTTGATTATAGTAGATACAGAAGATGTTACGCTTATTTGTACAAAAGAAAAGGCACAAGAAGTAAAGCTATTGCTTAAGGAACTAAGAATGCAAAAGCTTGAACAATATTTATAAACATATATAAGGAGAATGACTCAAGATGACTAAAAAAGCGTTAATTACTGGTATTACTGGACAAGATGGATCCTATTTAGCAGAATTATTATTGGAAAAAGGATATAAAGTATTTGGACTACGAAGAAGAACGAGCGTTCCGATTCTAGAGAATATTAATCATATTAAAAATGAGATTGAGTTTATTGATGGGGATTTGTTGGATCAAGGTTCTTTGATTAATGCTGTCCGTATCGCTAATCCGGATGAAGTTTATAATCTAGCGGCACAATCTTTTGTCGGAACTTCATGGGATCAACCTGTACTTACAGGCCATGTAACAGGATTAGGAGTAACTAATATGCTTGAGGCAGTTCGTCTGACCAAGCCTGAGGCAAAATATTATCAAGCTTCAAGTAGTGAGATGTTCGGTAAAGTGGTTGAAACGCCTCAAGTGGAAACAACACCTTTTTATCCACGAAGCCCATATGGTGTTGCTAAGGTTTATGGACACTGGATTACTGTTAATTATAGAGAAAGCTTTGATATGTTTGCTTGCTCTGGTATTTTATTTAATCATGAATCTCCACGTCGCGGTGTTGAGTTTGTAACTCGCAAAGTAACAGATGCCGTTGCAAGGATTAAACTGGGCTTACAAACGGAGCTTCGAATGGGAAATCTAGATTCCAAGCGGGACTGGGGATTTGCAGGCGATTATGTTAAAGCTATGTGGTTGATGCTGCAGCAGGACAAAGCTGATGATTTCGTTATTTCTACCGGTGAAACACACACTGTTGAAGAGTTAGTTGAAATTGCTTTTAGTCATGCCGGTCTTAACTGGAGAGACTATGTTGTAATTGATCCTAAGTTTGTACGTCCAGCAGAAGTTGATTTATTACTAGGGGATTGTACAAAAGCGAAAAAACAGCTTGGATGGGAATTGGAAGTTTCATTTGATCAGCTTGTGAAAATGATGGTAGATAGTGATCTTGCTAAAGTACAACAAAGTTTACGGTAGAAGGCGGTATTAATTGATGAGAGCTTTGATTACAGGTATTACTGGATTTGTTGGGGGCTATTTGGCAGACTATTTGACTAGTTTGGGTTATGAGGTTTGGGGAGCGACTCGCATGTCATCTTTGGATCTTAATGACACCAGATTGAATTTAGTAACTATTGATTTCAATGATGAAGATTGTATTGTCGAAACGATTAACCAAATAAAGCCTGATCATATCTATCACCTTGCTGGTCAAAGCTCAGTCAAATTATCTTGGGAAGACATTCAAGGTACATTCGAAGCCAATGTGTCCAAAACGATAGCATTGTTGGAAGCGATAAGAAAAAGTAATGTAGCTAAATCGGTGAGAATATTGACTGTAGGATCGTCTGAGGAGTATGGAAAAGTTTCGGATTTTGAAAATCCAATTAATGAAGAGGAAACATTACATCCAATTAGTCCATATGGATTATCGAAAGCAACAGTATATATGCTTGCACAACAATATGCGCGTGCACATCAGTTGCATATTGTGCATGCAAGGCCATTTAATCATATTGGGCCTGGGCAGGCGTTAGGTTTTGTTACCTCCGATTTTGCGTATCAGATTGCACAAATTGAGAAGGGGATAGTTCCTCCGATAATAAACGTTGGAAATTTAGATGCACAGCGAGATTTTAGTGATGTAAGAGACATTGTGGTAGCCTACGAAAAGCTATTAAGTGATGGTAATAAAGGTGAAGTCTACAATGTTTGTTCTGGAAAGCCAATTGCTATAAAAGAAATATTAAAGAAATATGTTGAAGCGAGTATTTGTGATTCTATTGAAATTCAAGAAGATCCTTCTAGAATGAGGCCTTCTGATTTGCCCCTTTATATCGGTAATCCAGCTAAAATTATAAGATCGACTAATTGGGAGAACCAAATAGATCTTGATCAATCATTAATTAATATATTGAATTATTGGAGATCTGAAATTAATTCCTCTAAGGAGTCATAGATACATGTTTAGGAAGTTAAAAGAGATATACAACTATAGGCAAATGTTAGAGAGTCTAGTGCTGACGGATTTAAGGACAAGATACAAAGGATCATTTTTAGGGTTTTTCTGGACGCTTTTAAATCCATTGCTGATGCTACTGGTATATTCGATAGTATTTAAGTATGTGGTACGCATTGATATGGAAAATTACACCGCTTATTTATTTATAGGGCTAATATCTTGGTCTTTATTTAGTCAAGCAATAACTTCAGGAGCTGGAGTTATAGTAAGGAATGCTGGTTTAGTAAAAAAAATATATTTTCCTAAAGAAATTTTACCTCTCTCTATTATTTTAGGAGGAGTTATTAATTATTTATTTAGTTTACTAATATTATTTCCAATACTATTTATTCATAAAATAAATTTAGGTTGGCCGTTGTTAATGCTTCCGTTAGTTCTTTTTATTCATATGATGTTTACACTTGCTATGACTTTATTGATCTCGAGTCTCAATGTTTTCTTTCGTGATTTGGAACATATTATGGGTGTTGTTATTATGGCCTGGTTTTATTTAACGCCAATTGTTTTCACATCAAGTATGATTCCTGAAAAAATCGCATTTATATTTAATCTGAATCCATTAAAAGTTATTATCGAAAGTTTCCATAAGGTGTTTTTTTATAATGAAATGCCTGATTTTATTAGTCTTGGTGTTGTATTGTTATTTTCGGCTGTACTACTAAAAATCTCCTTCTTTGTTTTCGAAAAGTTAAGCCGTAATTTCGCTGAAGAAATATAAGGATGGTATTGATAATGGATGTTATAAAAGTGACTGATGTTACAAAATCTTTTAAAGTGTTCAAAGAGCGGAGTTCAACTTTAAAAGATAGAATTATTTTCCGAAGAAAAAATAAGTATGAAGCCTTTCTGGCATTAGATAATGTTTCTTTGACGATAAAAAAAGGTGAGACAGTTGGATTAATTGGTAGGAATGGTTCTGGTAAGAGTACATTACTGAAATTGTTGACAGGAATATTATATCCTGATAATGGTAGCATTAATATGACCGGAAAAGTATCAAGTTTACTTGAATTAGGTGCTGGCTTTCATCCTGATTTTACGGGAAGAGAAAATATTTTTATGAATGCTGCGATACTAGGTCTATCAAAAAAACAAATTAAAAGCAAGCTAAATGAGATAATTACGTTTTCTGAACTTCAAGAATATATTGAGAATCCCGTGCGAAGCTATTCTTCAGGTATGTATATGAGGCTAGCTTTTTCTGTTGCTATAATGGTTGAACCTGATATTTTGTTAATCGATGAGGTATTGGCAGTAGGTGATGCTGCTTTTCAACAAAAATGTATGGAGCAGTTAATGAAACTGAAAAGCAAAGGAACAACAATTGTATTTGTATCTCATGATCTTGGAGCTATGGAAAAGCTATGTGATAGAGTTGTTTGGATAAATAAAAGTAAGATTGTTGATGAGGGAAAACCAAGAAGAATGATTGATAAGTACTTAACTTACTTGGGTGAAGAGGAGAATAAAAGACTTATAAGGGAAGACGAAGATATTTCCAATAATCTTGAAGAGTTAAAAGTTGATGAAATTAAGGAAATTGAACTGACTCAAGATATTACTAACGAAACCACTTCATTAACCGAGCATGAAACAGTTGATAGGTGGGGAAATCGTAATATTGAAATAATTGAAGTAATGTTTACTGATGAAAATAACAATAAAAAAATTGGCTTTATGTCTGGCGATTTTATGAGGATTGTAATTAGATATAAGGTTAATCATAGTGTGAATAGTCCAGTGTTTGGATTAGGGATACATACTATAGATCACATTAATTGCTATGGTACAAATACCTATATAGATCAGTATCCTATAGGTAATTTAAATGCAAATGATAATGGGGAGATCTCATTTACTATTACTTCACTTGATCTTGTTGCTAATACTTATTTAGTCACAGCAGCGGTTCACGATATAAATGGAAATCAATATGATTATCATGATAAAAGATTCTCTTTTAAAGTTTCAAGTACTGTTAGCGATGTTGGTATCGCAAAATTGAATCATCATTGGATAAATGAGAATAGTAGGGAGGAATCTTGATGCCGGGTAAAATTACTCCTGGTTTTATTATGAACCAAATAAGAAATGGTGTACGAAAAAATGATAATAATCCAACATCCTCAAAGGAGGTTTTTGATACAAATACTGATTTCGGACATATATATAACACGGATCAAAGTTCCAAAGAAATAATGAACAATATCTCTAATAATTTTAAAAGACTAAATCATAGAGTAACTCCTAACATACCTGTTGCATTTCTAGAGCCACATCTAGTATCTAGATATAAGTGGTTAGGGAAAATAATTATCCCTTTACGAAAAATTGGTACGAGATTGTTTACTAAATGGTACGCTGATGTTTTTGTTAATCAACAAAAGCATTTAAATCATGATATTTGGTTTGGAATTAATGCATCTTTAGAAATAATTAATGATCAACAAAAACTGATTTACAACCTTCAAAAGCAAACTTATGATCAAAACCTTGAAATTCAAGAGCTTAACGAGAAATTTGAGCTTTTTGAAATTGAGTTTAAAAAAACTAAAACCTTGGATTTTGATTATTCGAAATTCGCTGAGAAATTTAGTGCGGATTCCAAAACGGTTCAAGATATCTATTCTCAATATATCCAGTACTTTGCCGATTGTGAAGATGTTCTTGATATTGGATGTGGTAAAGGTTACTTCTTAGAGTTACTGAAAGAAAATGGAATTAATGGATTTGGTATTGATTCTGATGCAGAACTAATTAATATCTGTTCATTAAAGGGGTTACGTGCTGAAACTAATGATGCTATTAATTATTTAAATAAAGCTGAAGATAATAGTTTAAGTGGAATATTTATGGGACATGTGATTGAGCATTTACCTGTAAACATGAAAATAGAATTTTTAAATTTATGTTTAACCAAATTAAAAAATAATGGAGTACTAGTACTAGAAACACCGAACGCTTCATCTGTGTATGTTATGCATAATCTTTATTATTTAGATCCTACACACGAAAAACCATTATTACCGGAAGCCTTGAAGCATCTAGCAGTCGTTACAGGATTTTCAGTTGTTAACTCATACTTAAGTGGACCTATAGATGAAAATATAGTTTCACCAATTCAATATTATAACTATTCACTAGTCTTAAAAAAACAATAGATATTAAAGGGGCTAGATATGAAAATAGCAGTTATTACTCCATGGTTCTCAGATAGTATATCAGGTGGAGCTGAACGATTTGCAGGTGGGATTGCAAAAAGCCTCCAAGATGCGGGAAATGAAGTTGAAATACTTACAACTTGTGGTAAAGACTCTTTTTGGCCTTGGGATAAGGATTTTTATAAGGAAGGAAAGTATCAAATTGAAGATTATACAATAAGACGGTTTTCATTGCGGAGTAGAAATAAACAATTATATGACGAATTGATGGGGAAATTAATAAGTAACAAAGAGCTTACTTATATAGAGGAAATGCAGTTGCTACTAGAAACTGTGAATAGTGATTCATTGAATCAATTTATTGCTGAAAATGCTGCTAATTATGTTTTCTTGTTTATACCTTATTTGTATGGAACAACATATTGGGGAAGTAAGTTAGTTCCTGAACGTTCCTTTATTATTCCATGCATGCATGATGAAGATATGGCTTATTTTAAAGTAATAGGTGATATGTTTAAAAGGACCGCAGGGATAATGTTTAATACAATTGAAGAACAACAATTTACAGCAAAAATACATAATATATCGATAAATGACACAATTGTTTCAGGTGGAGGGGTAGAAGTTAACTTTGCTCCAAATCCGGGAGCTTTTAAAAAGAAATATGGGATATCTGATGATTATTTCATATATGTTGGTAGACAAGTAACTGGAAAGAACGTTCCTCAGCTAATTGAGTTTTTTAATAATTTTTCACAAAAGAATAAGGGAACAACGAAATTGCTCTTTGTTGGTCAAGGAGAAGACCAAATCATAGAAATGATAAAATCATCACCGAATATCGTTCAAATAGGTGAATTAAATGATCAAGAAAAGTATGATGCGATTGCGGGTTCACTTGCTTTGATACAGCCTTCATTAATGGAAAGCTTCTCCATTGTAATTATGGAAAGCTGGTTATGTGATACACCTGTTATTGTACATGAATTATGTGAAGTAACAAAAGGTCACTGTGAGCGTAGTAAAGGTGGATTATATTATAAAGATATGGAAAGCTTTAATAAGGTGTTAAATAAATATATAGATTCACCTGATTTGTTAACTGAAATGGGTAAACATGGTCGTGAGTACGTTGAGCATTATTATACTTGGGCGAAAACAGCAGAACGTATATTGGCCTTCCTCAAGTCTAAGGGATTTGTAATGGAGGAATTTTCTGAATGAGAATATTAATTGATGTTCAAACCTTATATACAGATGAGAGAAATCGAGGTATAGGTGTATATACATATAATTGGTTAAAAACATTTGTTCAGCATGATGACTCAAAACGATATTTTTTAATGAGAAAAAAAGATAACGTATGGCAATTCACTTTTGTATCCAAGCAAATTCAATTCGATAATAGATTAGATCAAGACCAGTTTTGGGAAGAGTCCGATGTGGAGCAATTTATAACTGATAATAGAATTGATATTGTACATTTTACTAGTCCACTAATGTTTGATATAGAAGTTCCTATTATTAAAAATAATAAAGTGAAAAAATCATTTTTAATCTATGATTTAATTCCAATTGTAATGAAAGAGCAATACTATGATAAATGGCCAAAACAACTTCAAAAACAGTATAATGATAGGCTTGAATTAGTGAAAAGTGCAGATTTGATTCTGACTATATCTAATGCATCTAAAAGCGATATTGAAAGCTTTATGAAAATAGATCCCAAGAAAATAGAAGTAGTATATGCTTCAACAGATGAAGCTCTTTACACTAATACTCGTTCTGGTAATGAATTGAGAGTTCTTAATGAAGAGTTAGGCCTAACAAAGCCCTTTATATATTCACTAACGGGTTATGATCCTAGAAAAAATAATAAAGGTCTCATCCAAGCATTCTCTGAGGTTATTAAGTCAAATCACCTAATTAAGTTAATTATCAGCGGCATTAAAAATGAACAAGAGAAAGAAGAGTTGTACAAATTTGCAATTGAGCATGATGTTAATCGTGATAGAATAATGTTTTTAGGTTTTGTTAGTAGAGAATGCTTATTATCTTTATATAAGGAATGTAATGTTTTTATATTTCCTTCACTATATGAAGGTTTTGGACTTCCTGTTTTAGAAGCAATGAGAGTCGGAGCCCCTGTAATATCTACAAATAGTTCTTCAATAGTAGAGGTAGCTGAAGAAGCAGCAATATTAGTAGATCCATATGATTTTATTGAATTGGCAAAGTCTATAGAAATCATGTTGAATGATGAAGAACTCTCACAACGGTATAGCCAATTGGGTATTGAGCAATCCCAAAAGTTCTCATGGGAAGAAATAACAAAGATAAGTCTTAATAAATTCGAAACGATGTTATCCATCTCAAGTTCTAGCTCTTCAAATGAAAAACCGGTTTTGGCATTTTTTAGCCCGTTAAATCCTCAAGCATCAGGAATTTCTGATTATAGTGAAGAACTACTAGTTTCTTTAAAAAACCATTTTGAAATTATAATTTACGTTAACGGAATAGTACCTTCTAATGACTTTATCAATACTAACTTCGATGTTAGGGATATTAACTTATTTGATAATGGTTTAGATAATATTAAATTCAGGCTCTATCATATTGGAAATAATGAACTTCATGATTGGATTTATAAGACACTTAAATTATATCCTGGCGTTGTGTTGCTGCATGACTTAAACTTGTACGGGCTTTTTATGTACACAACATATTTACGTGGTCTAAAAAAACAATTTGTCAATGAACTAAACTACAATTATGGCGAAAAAGGATTAGAAGCTGCTAAACAATTAATAGATAACGGCACATATCCTGATAGTCAGCAGTTCCCACTCTACAATAAAGTCGTAGATTTAAGCACTAACGTCATCGTGCACAGTGATTGGATTAAAAAAGCTCTGTCATTAAATACGAACTTTATTGGACAAGTAGAGGTTATACCTCAAGGATGTATACTTGAAGATGAAGTTGCAATTATGAATAAGGCTGATGTGAAAGCAAAATTAAACATTAACAGTTCGAAGTTTATAATAGGTGTGTTTGGACATGTAATTCCAAATAAGAGAGTTGATACAATAATAAAAAGTTTTGCAAGACTACTAAAAACAAATCCTGATTCTGAATTATATATAGTGGGGCATGCTGAAATTGAAATAAAACAAGAGTTATCTAAGTTATCTAAACAATTAAAAGCTGATAAGTCTATTAAGTTTATAGAGTCACCTGATATTGATGTATTTAAAGAGTATATTAAATCATGTGATCTTTGTATTAATTTGAGATGGCCGACAATGGGTGAAACCTCAGCGACACTCACAAGAGCTCTAGGGTATGGTATTCCTTGCATTGTCTCTAATGTTGGATCGTATACTGAATATCCGGATGATATTGTTTGGAAGGTAGATGTAGATAATTTCGAAGAAGATCTGCTTTTGGCATATTTATTAGAACTTAGCAATAATGTTTCTCTTAGTTATGAGATGTCTCAAATAGCAAAAAAGTATATGAAGGACAATCATAGTTTTCAAAATGTTGCTAAAAGAATGTATAGAACAATTAATATTTAATAGTAATTCTCAACAATAAGAATTGTTACGGATATAATATGGAGTATTGTAATAGATTGATTTGTTATTTTATATTTCTTTTAATCAGGTCTAAAACTTTACTAACGCTTTCCTTAATCGGCTGATTTTTATGGCTATATTGCTTGGGTGCATTGAAAGGTAGGTTTTTCAGTAAATGATAAACCTATAGTTAATTTTATTAGTAGAGATAGCAATAGGAGGTATAATTTTGAAAGGGATAATATTAGCAGGTGGTAGTGGTACAAGATTATATCCTTTAACAAAGACGGTATCAAAACAATTATTACCAATTTACGACAAACCAATGATATACTATCCATTATCTGTGCTAATGCTAGCAGGTATTAAAGAAATATTAATAATTACTACACCGGAAGATATACATCGTTTTGAACAATTACTAGGTAATGGAGATGACCTTGGAATATCTATCGAGTATGCTATTCAGCCTTCTCCAGATGGACTAGCTCAAGCTTTCATAATAGGTGAAGAATTTATAGGCAAAGATAATGTGGCTTTAATACTGGGAGATAATATCTTTTATGGACAAGGATTTTCCGAAATGTTATCAAAAGTAGTACAACGAAAAAAAGGTGCTACAGTATTTGGTTATCAAGTAAAGGATCCTCAACGATATGGTGTAGTTGAATTTGACAAAGATTCAAAAGCAATATCAATTGAAGAAAAACCAAATAAACCCAAATCGAATTATGCAGTAACGGGATTATACTTTTATGATAATACTGTTGTAGATATAGCAAAAAAAATAAAACCTTCGCACAGAGGTGAGTTAGAGATAACTGACATTAATTCAGTATATCTTAAACAAGGGGATTTAAAAGTTGAATTATTGGGAAGAGGTTTTGCATGGTTAGACACAGGTACTCATGAATCATTAATGCAAGCTTCGCATTTTATTGAAACAATAGAGAAACGACAGGGATTTAAAGTCGCTTGTATAGAAGAGATTGCATATTCAAAACAATATATTAACAAGGAACAATTAATTCATCTTGGTAGAGCATTATCAAAAAATGAATATGGTAAATATTTGTTAGAATTAGCTGAACAGGGGGACCAGTAATGAAAAGTAATAAAAGTCTAATTGAAGCCGTAAGTAAGGTAATTGAGGTAAATGTTTTAGGTGATGAACGAGGCTTGCTTACTGTAATTGAAGAAAATATTACAATTCCATTTGAAATTAAAAGGATTTTTTATATTTATGGTACCCAAAATAATGTAAGACGTGGATTTCATGGACATTACAAAACGAGACAAGCATTAATCACTGTTGCTGGTTCCTGTAAAGTTCATTTGGATAACTTGCAGAGAAAAGAAGAAGTTTTATTAAATTCTCCACATAAGGTGCTTATTCTGGAACCAAATGATTGGCATGAAATGTATGACTTTTCATCAGATTGTGTTCTACTAGTGCTAGCATCACATCACTATGACCCAGAAGACTACATTAGAGATTACAAATTATTCGAGGAGGCTTACTCTTCGTGTTGAGCAACATGAAAATGGATATTAAGTTATTAAAAAAAGATTGGATTTTATTATCGATTATTTCACTTATATCATTGACGCAATTCATTTACTTTGTAGATCAAAATAGCGTTGAGAATTATTACGATGAAAAAAGATACTATGACATTGGTATAAATATTCTAAACAGTGGGTTATTTAATATTGCAGACGATCTAAGAACTTATCTCTACCCATTTCTTATTTCATTATTTTACATATTCACTGATGGACAGGCAGCAAGCGTGAAAATCCTATTTAGTGTCTTCCAGTTTATTATTTATTTGATAACGGTACTTATGATCGCAAGAACAGCGTATGATTTCCAAAAAAGAAAGACGGTTTTTTTTACTATACTAGTTTTCGGATTATTGAATCCGTATTTAATTCAATCAACGACACTGCTGTTAACTGATTTGTTGGCTTCCTGTTTTTTAATAATATCTTTAATGTATCTTTTGAAGTCGGATCTAAATAAATTATCAAATGGCGCTATTGTTGCTAGTCTTCTCTATGCTGCAGTTCTAATTAGACCTTCAAGTGCAATATTTATGATTTTGTTTTTTTTGATAGCTCTGTATAGAGTGGCAATCATAAAAAATTTTAAACCTATTAGGTTTATTATTATTGGGCTACTCCTATTAATATTATTTTTCCCTCAACTGTATATGAATATAACTAAATTTAATCATTTTACGCCTTTGATACATATAAATCTTCTAGAACAACAGTCAGTTTGGGCTACTCAGCTTTTGAAATATGGTACAGTAGTAATTGATGGGGAGAATCCTGGTTTAAGATATGTTACTCCTTGGATAATGAATAATAATATTAGTATGTTTCAACTAATGAGCAGTGATTTTTTTGTATTCGTTGGAGTATTAGTAGTTCATATTTTTGGTTTGTTTGATTGGGGTTATGTTGATACATATATTAACGATCTAGCGGTGTCAACTAGATTATTACCTTCTATTTTGCTATATATTCAATGGTTCTTAATTGGGATGGGTGTATTATACTTGAAGTTACGTAAACAACATACTTTTATGACGGTATCTTTAGTGATAGCGTCTGTCGGATATGCATTGTTTATAGCGACAACGGCTATAGAATCAAGATTTGGCTATCCCATTTATTTAATCATGTTGTTTTTTTCAGGCTTTGGTGTCCAATATATATATGAATATATTTATAATAAAAAAGCACTTTTCTATATTTTCTCTTCATTACTATTTGTCATATGTATATCGCTTTATTTTAGTTATTTCATTGATATGCAAACGGAAAGAATAATTTGGTTTAAATAAGTAGTATTATAAATGAACCAATAGTTAAAAAGGAGAAGACGATGATTCCATTTCTTGATCTTAAACAAATTAATATGAGGCACGAAGAAGAAATTACACAGAGCTTTACAAATTTTCTGCACTCAGGTTGGTATATCCTTGGAAAGCAAGTTGAGGATTTCGAAAAACAATTTGCAGAATATTGTGGTACTAAGTATTGTATTGGTTTAGCGAACGGTTTAGATGCCCTTTCTCTTATAATTCGAGCATATGGAATTGGAGAAGGAGATGAAATCATTGTTCCTTCAAATACATATATTGCATCAATTTTGGCCATTTCTGCCAATGGATCGATTCCAATTTTAGTAGAACCTGATCTACTTAGCTATAATATTGATCCTAAAGCTATTGAGGAGAAGATTACATCCCGCACTAAGGCGATTATGGTTGTTCATCTATATGGACAGGCATGCAATATGGATCCTATTAATGAGTTGGCTGAAAAATATAATTTAAAAGTTTTTGAAGATTGTGCACAAGCTCATGGAGCAATTTATAAAGGAAAAAGAGTAGGTAACTTAGGGAATGCAGCTGCTTTTAGTTTTTATCCTGGTAAAAACTTAGGGGCACTAGGTGACGGAGGCGCTATCACATTAAATGATGAAGAAATTTATATGCAATTAAAAGCCCTTCGTAACTACGGTTCGCATCGGAAGTATGAGAATTTATACAAAGGTGTTAACAGTAGGCTAGACGAGTTGCATGCTGCAGTGTTAAAAGTAAAGCTTAAGTATTTAGATGATGATAATCAAGTTCGAAGAAATATTGCCGTATATTACTCTCAAAACATTATTAATCCTGCTGTTACGCTACCATTAGTTGAACAAGCGGATGGATTATCACATGTATGGCATTTATACGTTATTAGAACCAATGATAGAGAGAGACTACAAACTCATCTTACAAACAAAGGTATACAAACTTTAATACATTACCCCATTCCGCCTCATAAACAACAAGCATATAGAGAATGGAATGATGAAAAATATCCAATTTCAGAAAAGATACATAATCAAGTTCTTAGTTTACCAATAAGCCCGGTTATGACTTTAGAGGATGCAGCAAAAGTAACGGAGGCAATAAATGAGTACTAAAAGGCGTTTTAGCATCGTCATTCCAATATATTTTAATGAACTGAATATTCCACATACAATTCCGAGGTTAAAAAGGCTTCAAGACTTAATTCCAACATTTGATTTAGAATTTATATTTGTAGATGATGGTTCCAAAGATAAATCTCTGGAACTATTGTTAACAGAACGGGAGAATGATACCAGAATTAAAGTCATTAAATTAAGTAAAAATTTTGGGTCTATGTCGGCAATACAAGCCGGACTTCAACACGCCACAGGCGATTGTGTCGGTATAATTTCCGCTGATTTACAAGATCCTCCGGAACTATTTGAAAAGATGATAGAGAGCTGGGAAAAGGGCAACAAAGTCGTGCTTGCTACCAGATCTGGGAGAAACGAAGGTTTTTCTCAAAGGTTATTCTCAAATTCTTATTATTATCTAATGAGACGTTTCGCTCTAAAAGGATACCCGAATGGTGGATTTGATTTTGTATTACTTGATAAGCAAGTAGTAACAGAAATAAATAAAATTGGTGAAAAAAATACAAATATAATGAGCTTAATTTATTGGCTTGGATATTCCCAAGATACACTATCTTATGTAAGACAAGAGAGAGAACACGGAAAATCGAAATGGACATTAAGTAAGAAAGTCAAATTGTTCGTCGATTCCTTTGTAAGTTTCTCATATGCTCCAATTAGAGTAATGTCTGTTGTAGGGATTTTCACTGCTATCTTAAGTTTTTTATATGGTTTGTTTGTAATCTACAATGCATTATTTGGTTCAATACCACTTCAAGGCTGGGCTACAATCATTGCTTTAATTACATTCTTACTCGGGTTAATAATGGTGATGTTGGGGATAATTGGGGAGTATCTATGGAGAATACTTGATGAAAGTCGGAAAAGGCCTGCATTTATTATTGATAAAGCTTATAGTGAGGGTGATTAGATGTGAGTTATTTTAAGCACGAACAAGCATTAGTAGAGACTGATAATATTGGTGATGACACAAGGGTTTGGGCTTTTACACATATTTTGAGCGGTGCGAAAATAGGAAAAAACTGTAACATTAATGATCATACCTTTATAGAAAATGATGTTGTATTGGGCGATAATGTTACGGTTAAATCAGGAGTTTACATCTGGGACGGAGTTAGAATCAGCGATAATGTCTTTATAGGTCCAAATGTTACTTTTACAAATGATTTAAATCCACGTTCTAAGCAATATCCTATTGAATTTGAAAAGACGATTATAAATGAGTTTGCTTCAATTGGAGCTAATTCAACAATTATAGCAGGTAACAGTATTGGTAAATATGCTATGGTTGGGGCTGGATCAGTAGTTACTAAATCAATACCAAATCATACATTATGGTATGGAAATCCAGCTGCAATGCGAGGATATGTATGTACTTGTGGTCAAAAACTAAATAATAATTATTCTTGTGATATTTGTTTGAAAAAGTATGAATTAATAAATAATCAAATAACGGAAGTTCAGTGAATGAATTTAAATATAGATTCACTTCTGAATAGAAGCAAAGTAGTAATAAAATTTGGTATGGTTGGTCTTTTGAATACTTTAATCACTTATATATTATATTTAGTTCTATTAGATCATTATCCATATGTTATCTCGTATTCTGTATCTTATGTTGCAGGGATATTTATTTCATATTTTTTTAATACATTGTTTGTTTTCAAACAACCTATATCTTTGAAGAATCTTTTGAAATTTCCAATTATTTATCTTGTGCAGTATTTATTAAATTTACTTCTAATGTTTATCTTAGTAGATACTTTGAATATTAATGAGAAATTTTCACTGATTATTTCAATTATCGTAACGTTCCCAATCACATTTATTCTTTCGAAATATGTTCTAAAAAATAAAAAAAGTAATGTTCTCAATTAGCATAAGTTTATTTAATATAATTGGCGAACGGAGAACCTGTATATGAATATAATTAGTACAAAATTATCTGGAGTATGTTTAATTGAACCTAAAGTACATGTCGATACTAGAGGTTTTTTCATGGAAAGTTACAATAAACAATCTTTTGAAATGCTAGGTTTGAATTATTGTTTTGTACAAGACAATTTATCTTCTTCACAAAATGTGGGAACTATACGAGGGTTGCATTATCAATTATATCCGCATGAGCAATCTAAATTGATAAGTGTTATTGCAGGCAAAATTTACGATGTTGTTGTTGATATTAGAAGAAATTCACCGACTTTCGGACAATGGATTGGTGAGGTATTGAGTTTTGAGAATAAACGCCAGATATTAGTACCAAAAGGATTCGCACATGGTTTTTGTACATTAGAAGCTAGCACACAAGTACTTTATAAAGTTGATGAGTATTATTCCCCAGAGAATGATCGTGGAATATTGTGGAATGACCCAGAGCTCGGAATTAACTGGCCAGTAGATAATCCAATTCTCTCAAAAAAAGATCAAACACTGCCACTTCTTAAAGAAATCATTTGAGCAAGAAGACCGACTTTTTAGGTGTAAATTTTTATGCATTAGAATATGTATATATAACAGCCGAATCAAAACTTCATTTTTATACCTTCAATTTACCTTCTAATTTCGGTGAGTAACGCGTAATTGGCGGTGGCTATAAATGAAGATAATAGATGTTGATTTTTTGATATAAAGATCATTGAGCCTAAAGTGATATCAGATGCTCGTGGTTTTTTCACAGAAAGCTTTAATTCAAGTTATTTTATTAGTAATGGTATTAATATTGAATTCTTCCAAGACAATCATTCCCTATCTGTAGAAGCCGGAGTGCTCCGCAGCATGCACTATCAATTATCGCCTAAGGCGCAAACAAAGCTAGTTCGAGTTACTGAAGGAGCCATCTACGATGTAGTTATTGATATACGTAGAGGCTCCCCAACTTTTGGACAATGGCAAGGATTTATTTTAAGTGCAGCAAATAAACGACAGCTACTAGTTCCGCAGGGCTTTGCTCATGGATTCTGTACTCTCGTTCCAAACTGTGAGGTTCAATATAAGGTTGATGCCCTCTATTCCCCCGAACACGACCGGGGCATCGCCTGGAACGATCCATCTCTAGCGATAGACTGGCCTACATCGAGTCCGATCTTATCGGATAAGGATAGCAAGCATCCTATGCTAGCCGACGCGGAAATCAACTTTGTATATGAAGGGTGAGTTAGACTCGTGAAATTACTTGTTACCGGCGGTGCCGGCTTTATTGGAAGCAACTTTGTTCTCTACATGATCCATAACTATCCGAGCTATGAAATCATCAATGTTGATGCGTTAACATACGCAGGCAACCTTGAAAACCTACGCTCGATCGAGCAGCATCCGAGCTATACATTTGTAAAGGCAGATATTGCCGAACGGAAAGAGCTAGAGCCATTATTCCAACAAGGGATCGATGCTGTCATCAACTTTGCAGCAGAGTCGCATGTGGATCGCAGCATTTTGCATCCGGAAATTTTTGTGCAAACGAATGTTCTTGGTACGCAGACGCTGCTTGATCTTACGAAGCAGTATCATGTGACGAAATTTGTTCAGGTGTCAACGGATGAGGTTTATGGAACTTTAGGCGAGACGGGACTCTTCACTGAAGATACGCCGATTGCTCCAAATAGCCCGTATTCGGCGAGCAAGGCTGGAGCTGACCTTCTCGTTAGAGCCTATCACGAAACATTTGGCCTTAATGTTAACATAACGCGCTGCTCCAATAACTATGGTCCCTATCAATTCCCGGAGAAGCTTATTCCGTTGATGATACAGAACGCTCTTCAGGATAAGCCGCTACCTGTTTATGGTGATGGCCTGAATGTGCGTGACTGGCTATATGTAGAGGATCATTGCAGTGCTATTGATCTAGTTCTTCACAAAGGCCGCAGCGGCGAAGTGTATAATGTAGGTGGACGGAATGAGCGGAACAATCTTCAGGTTGTTCGTACGATTCTTGAAGAGCTTGGAAAACCCGAGTCGCTTATCTCTTATGTGAAGGATCGTCTTGGTCATGACCGCCGTTATGCGATTGATGCTGACAAAATCCGAAACGAGCTTGGCTGGCAGCCAAAGTTCAATTACGAGGACGGAATAAAGGAAACGATTCGCTGGTATTTGAGCAACGCCGAATGGATGGAGCAAGTGACTTCCGGCTCTTATCAACAATATTACGATACACAGTATAAGGATCGCCTGGAGGCGAATGAATAATATGTCTAAACTAAAAATCATCATTACTGGAGCAAATGGACAGCTTGGGCGTGAATTGGCAGAATGGACGACGGATACGGCCGACATCATTGGATTTGGCCGCGATGAACTGGACATCACGAACCTGCCAGCCTGCCGCAATCTTTTTACGCTTCATCGTCCTGACGTTGTCATACACTGCGCTGCCTATACAGCGGTAGATAAAGCCGAGTCCGAGCCGGATGAGGCTTTTCGTGTGAATGGAGCGGCTACACGCAACGTAGCTGTTGCTGCTCGCGAGGTTGGCGCTAAGCTTTGTTATATAAGCACGGACTATGTATTTGATGGAACAAGCGCAGCGCCTTACAATGAATATGACCAGACGAATCCTCAAACCGTATACGGAAAGTCGAAGCTTGCGGGCGAGCAGGCTGTACTTACGCTTCATGATCGCTTCTTTATCGTGCGTTCTTCCTGGGTTTATGGGAAATATGGCAATAACTTTGTGAAGACGATGCTGAAAATGGCTGGCGAGCGCGATCAACTAAAAGTAGTCGCCGACCAAATCGGATCACCGACCTATACGCATGATCTAGTTGCATTCTTATTAGAGCTCGTGCATACCGATTACTACGGGATATACCATGCTTCCAATAGCGGAAGCTGCTCATGGTACGATTTTGCCAAAGCGATTTTCGAAGATAGCGCTACGGACATTCAAGTTGAGCCCTGTACAACGGCCGACTTTCCAAGACCGGCTCCAAGACCCGCATATTCGGTTATGGAGCATTCCGCCATTCGCAGCAATGGGCTAAACGTGCTGCGGCCTTGGCGTGAAGCGCTAAACCACTTTCTCAAAGACAGTGAGTGATAATTGGTATGACTAAAGTGCCCACAGCTAGCGTATGTATAGTGACCTATAATAGCGCTAAAGACATTGAAAGCTGTATCCATGCTGTTATGCAGCAAAGCTTCCCGGTTGAACGCATTGTCGTGATCGACAATGCGTCCACAGACGGAACGCCTGAGCGAGTACGGCGATTTGCGGACAACGTTCATTTTATAGCGAACGAAGTGAACAACGGGTTTGCCGGCGGCCAAAATCAGGCTATCCGGCAAACCCGTTCGGATTATGTACTCGTATTAAATCCAGATGTGACGCTTGATCCGGACTACATTTCTGAAATAATAAAATACATGGAACAAGATCCGTCGATTGGAAGTGCAACCGGTCGACTCGTTTTTGCGTCTAATACAGAAGTAATGGATAGCGCGGGACTAGGCATGAAACGGACTAGAAATGCATTTGACCTTGGTGCTGGCGAGCCAGTATCGAATTGGAATACGACGCAAGCCGTATTTGGCGTTTCGGGGGCTGCGGCGGTTTATCGGACGGCGATGATTCACGATGTGGAATACGAAGGTCAATTTTTTGACGAGCATTATTTTGCATACAAGGAAGATGTTGATGTGGCGTGGCGTGCGCAGAAGCTTGGCTGGACGTCCTATTATGTACCGGCAGCGAGCGCGCTGCATCACCGAGGCTGGAAGAAGGGCAGTCGGAGCAGCGTTCCGTTGTTCGTGCGGCAGCATTCCTACCAGAATCGTTTCTTTACATTAATAAAAAATGAACCTATCGGCTGGCATTCGCTAGCGATTGTGCCACTTATACTAGCAGTTGAGACTGTAAAGCTTGCTTATATTGCATTGCGAGAACCCGGCTTGCTGCACTGCTGGCCTACTATTCTTCGTTCACTGCCAAGCATGCTGCAAAAACGTAAATGGACGAAGGATAGAGCGAAACAAAAAAAGCGTTAATCCCAATAGAAAAATGTGGTAAAATATGGGGTTCTCCTCGCATTCTATTTTTGGTACAATGCAGATAGAGTCGAAATTTAAGAGAATGCGGGTGAAAGCGGCGAATGCTTAGGCAAAATCAACGATTTTTAACGCAATTATATATGTTGGCGGATTTATCCTGTACGTTGGTCGTATTTATGGCCGCTTATTGGCTTAAATTTTATAGCGGTCTGCTGCCTAGCTATAACTCTGTGTCGTTCTCGACGTACCTGCTGTGGGGAACTATTTATTCCTTTTCAGCGGTGCTGATCGGTTTTTACTTTCAGTTTTATTCGCCCAAGCGACGCAAAAACTATTCCTATGAAGTGCTGCGGATTTTACAAATTCAAACGATAAGCTTTCTTGGCTTGCTCAGCTTGTTCTTCTTTACGCGTGAAGTACATATCTCCCGTGAATTTCTGGCGATTTTCTTCATTATGAATTTTATTGCAATAACGTTATACCGCTTTTGGGTAAAAACGATACTTGCCTCGTTTAGACGCAAAGGCTTTAATAAACGTTTTGTGCTCATCGTTGGAGCGGGTTCAGTGGGACGCAGCTTTTATACGAACCTGCAGCAGCACCCGGATCTGGGCTACGAGGTAGTCGGTTTTCTAGATGATTATCAAACGGATCATGCGCCGGAGTATCAGCATATGAAACCGATTATTGGCAGGCTGGATGCACTGAAGCAGAAGCTGGAGAAGGAGCCAATCGATGAGGTCATTATCGCTTTGCCGCTCGATGCTCATGTGAAGTACGCGGAAATTATTGAAACCTGCGAGCAGACTGGCGTCAAGACGCTGATCATTCCCGACTTTTTCGATCTGCTGCCTGCGCGGCCGTTTTTTGACAACTTTGCTGGTATTCCGCTTATTAACGTAAGGGATGTACCGCTCGATGAGCTAAGCAATCGTATTCTAAAGCGTTGGTTTGATATTTCGTTTTCATTGGCTGCAATCATTATAACTTCTCCAATTATGTTATTTATTATTTTAGGTCTCAAGCTGACCTCGCCTGGTCCGGTTTTGTTCAAGCAAGAGCGAATGGGGCTGGATCGCAAAACGTTTCACATGTTCAAATTCCGCTCGATGCACGTATCAAACAATGCAATCTCAGACACGCAGTGGACAGTGGAAAACGATCCGCGCCGCACTAAATTCGGAAGCTTCCTGCGTCGTACGAGTCTCGACGAGCTCCCGCAGTTTTTTAACGTGCTGCTTGGTCATATGAGCGTCGTCGGACCTCGTCCTGAGCGACCCTATTTCGTTCATCAGTTCAAGGAAGAAATTCCGAAATATATGATTAAGCATCAAATCAGGCCTGGAATTACAGGCTGGGCGCAAACGAATGGCCTTAGAGGCGACACTTCCATAAAAGACCGCATCATGTTTGATATTTTTTATATCGAGAACTGGACTTTTTTCTTTGATATCAAAATTATTTTTAAAACGGTACTGAAGGGCTTGATTAACAAAAATGCTTACTAACAGTGAATCAGCATTCCGGGTATCGGTTATTATTCCTACGTTAAACGCAGGTTCAGAATTTGATGAGCTATTAGAGCGGCTGCAGCGGCAGTCTGTCCCCCCTCATGAAATTATCGTTATTGATTCTGCTTCTGAGGATGGGACGCAGGAACGGGCTCGCAAAGCTGGTGTACGCCTCATGAACGTTGAACGAAAAGATTTTGATCACGGCGGAACGCGCAACCAAGCTGCCAATCAAGCACAAGGCAATATATTGCTCTTCATGACTCAGGATGCGCTTCCTTATAATGAGAATCTTATAGAAGCATTAACGAGACCGCTCATCGAACAGGAGACCATTGTTTATTCCTATGCCAGACAGCTTGCGAGACCGGGTGCGAACGTATTGGAGCAGCTTGCCAGACAATATAATTATCCTGCAGAGTCGCAGATCAAGTCGTATGAAGATATCGAGCAGCTGGGGATAAAAACTTTTTTCTGTTCCAATGTTTGTTCAGCTATCAAGCGGGATACGTTTGAGGCGATGGGCCGTTTTCAAGAGCCCGTCATTTTTAATGAGGATTTGTTTATGGCTGCAAAATGTATCTTGACTGGCTACAAGGTAGCCTATAGCGCAGAGGCTGTCGTATATCATTCGCATGATTACTCGATCAAGCAGCAATTCAAGCGCTATTTCGATAACGGAATTTCGATGCGCTGCAATGCGTGGATAACGCCTTACAGCGCTGTTGGCAAAGCGGGCTCAAAGCTTGTTAAGCTGCAGCTGCAGAAGTTGCATCAGTCTCGCCAGTGGCACCATATTCCTAGGCTGGTTGCCGAATCAGCTGCCAAGCTCATCGGCTATAAGCTAGGCATGAATTTCCGGCGACTGCCTTCCTTTATCACGAGAAGGCTTAGTATGCATCGCCTTATCCTTACTCATATCGAGAATAACCGTCCTGGCGTAACGCTAAAACAATAATCCAATCGTTATGCAGTTTCAAAGCCTATCCGATGTTCGATCATCGGATGGGCTTTTTATGTTCAGCAAGTATACGTTTCATACACTGCGCTCAAACTAGAGACACTTGTCAGCGGCCTGTCGGCAAGAAGAAAAGAGGTGTTCTTTTTTATGACTACGTGGTGCATTTGGCTGATAGCAGTGCTTGTTGTTTATATCGTCCAATTAGCTGCCGTTTTTATTATGGAGCATCACAGGCCGACGCAGCTGACGGCATGGCTGCTGATTGTTTTTGCATGCCCTTTTGTAGGCTTTATAGCCTATCTTATTCTTGGGAAAGATTTCACAAGACGCAGGCGCATAGAACGATTCAAGCAAGAGGCTATACGCAGCGCGAACCAAATGTCTGAAAAGGTGTATGGGGCAAAGGACATGGGGAACAAGCAGCTAGAGGAACAAGACAAGCTGTATGCCATGCTAACTGGACTAGTCAATTTTCCGATTACTCGCAACAATCAAGCTATTGTATTAACGAATGCCCGGGACACCTATGAAGCGATATTGGAGCAGCTTGATCAAGCGAGCCATCATATACATATGGATTATTACACAATTCGTGATGATGAAATCGGCTCGCGTTTTTTGCGGGTGCTTACGCGCAAAGCCCGAGAGGGTGTAGAGGTTCGCGTCGTATATGATGGGATAGGCAGCTTGCATTTAGGAGAAGCCTATCTTAATGAGCTGCGACTTGCAGGCGTTAGGGCAAGCTGCTTTCTTCCGCCTCGTATCGCCTTTTATGACAGGAAATTAAATTATCGCAATCATCGCAAAATCGTCGTTGTTGATGGAAAGGTAGGATTTATCGGGGGCATCAATATCGGTGATGAATATTTAGGTAAGGACCCAAAGCTGGGCTTTTGGCGTGACACCCATATGCAATTGAAGGGGGACTCGGTTTACTACCTGCAGGAGCTATTCATGAACGATTGGGCGTTTGCTGCGAAAGAAGAGCTTGATAGCGAAGTATATATGCCGCACCACAATTGCGAAGGGGACGAGCGTGTTCTAATTGTGCCAAGCAAGCCGGGTCAGCATAACCATGAAATCATAGAGGTTATGTTTGCCGCAATTACCGCAGCAAGCTCGCGAATTTTTATTACGACCCCCTACTTTATTCCAGATCCTAGTCTTGTGATGGCACTCAGAACGGCGGCTCTCAGCGGCGTAGATGTTAGGCTGATCATTCCTGGCATAGCAGACTCAAAGCTCGTGCTATTGGCAACCTTATCGTATATCCAGTCTATGCTGGATGCGGGGGTTAAAGTTTATCGTTATGAGAAGGGCTTCGTTCACGCGAAGGTGATGATCGTTGATCGCATGCTGGCAACTGTTGGTACAGCGAATGTCGATATGCGAAGCTTGCTTAGCAACTTTGAACTCAATGCGGTGCTTTTTGATGAAGGGACGATTAATCGACTAGAGGCTGATTTTATGGAGGATATTCGGAATAGTAGGGAACTGGAGCGCCACTCCTTCCTAAATCGTCCAAGGGGGCAAAAGGCAGCAGAATCTCTGCTTCATATGCTCTCTCCGCTGCTCTGACGGATGCATGGCTCAAAGCCATTTCGGGCATATTTTTCGTAGTGGCTCAGAGCAGCGAGCCGACGCAGCGCATGCATGCGCAAGCCGCCATGCATGCGCAAAACTTATGGGAGGGTTCTACAGTGACTGATACGAATAATGACGAAAAGCAAGCAACAGCAGAGCCGAAGCATGAGGGCCGGGATGATTATTTTATGGATATCGACAGGATGGTAAATGAAGGCCTCGGCGGCGGCAACGTTACGCTGCAAAACGGTCTGATCGACGAGTCGACTACCGATACGATGGAGCGGGAATCAAAGTAACAGAAGTTATTCAAACAGGGAATACAATAAAAGGCAGAAGGGAGGGATTGGTTAAATGGATACAGCGCGCGCAATGCAAATTTATGAGTCGGAGCAGACCTTTTTGGTTCAACTTGACGAGGATTCGGTCTGGATCGAAAATGTGGACGAAACAAATGGGATGGCGACCGTAATGGTTGGGAACAACCCGGTAAATACAAAGACGGTATCTTGCGAACGATTGAAGGAAGTCAGTACGTAACCTTTCATTTTACAGTAGGTACAAATGACAAGAGGCTATCCCGTATTTGGCGGGGTAGCCTCTTTCATTTGTATATTCGGCCTTATCCGCCGTACGCGTCACGAAAGGCAGCACATAGCCGGGCGCGATCAACTTCCCATAGCTCCGCAATCTCAGCGCTGACATTCTCATCCCACCAATCGGATTGGACCTTGCGGTTGCTCTGATTTTCGACGATCCAGGTAAGATTTAAAATAACCTTCTTAAAATAGAGCTCTTCAGCTTGCTCCATTTTTTCCTTCGATATCCACAGCTTCATTCGCTTAACGGTACGATAAAGCTCTTTGCTGCAGGCTCTGCGGAATTTTCGCGCGGTCGGATAGCCGGCGTCATGCTTAGGCGTGTTGGCTTTCATTGTAGACCGACTCCTCTCTATCCCATATGTATGCGCCTGGGGAGAAGGAGGTCACTGTCACTCAATTAACAGTTAAGCGTTATTGCACCACGATATAACCGACCATAGGGCCGCCATGGCGCATATCGGTATGGGTCAAGCATTGAATCGGATAGGTGCCTTCTTTATCGGCCGTGAATCGGACAACCGTTGTTTTGCCCTTTGTCACTTCGCCCCGAATGCCCAGCCCTTCAACGACAAACGGGTGGCTGTTCCCGTTGACGCCGCTAATTTGCAGCTCAATCGACTCGCCTTTGTTTACGTGCACAGTGCCTGGATGCCAGACATACACTTCAAGCTCCTTGCCGTCGGCGGTTTGTGTTTTGTATTCGCCGGTCACGAGCTGGATGACTCGTGCCTCGGCAGCCTGTCCGCTAACCGTTCGCGATTGGTTCCAGCTCAAGTAAACGCCGGTTAAAATGATCAGTGCAGCTACTACGATGAACAATTGAATTTGTCGTTTGCTTACGATAAATTCTTTGGACATGAAACGATCACCTCAACTTTTCGTATCATTTAAGGCTAGTCTATGCATGGGCTTGTCAGCACATGACAAAAGTGGAAGGCTGTCTGTAACGTATGTTAGAATAGCTTCAGTGCTGGAATTGCAAGCAAATGTTTCATTTTTATCAAGGAAGGCGGATTGAGAGCAGAAATGGATTTGATTCATGAACTTTTGGATGGCGTACTGAAATGGGTGGAGAGCTTAGGGTATTTTGGTATTTTGATCGGACTATTAATTGAAGTTATTCCAAGTGAAATTGTATTAGGCTATGGAGGATATCTCGTATGGAAAGGAGATATTTCCTTCTGGGGTGCTGTTTTATTCGGTACGCTTGGCGCAATCGGGCAAAACTGGATCCTTTATTGGATCGGTCGATACGGCGGACGTCCAATTGTTGAGAAGTATGGCAAGTATATTAAAATCAAGCAAAAGCATGTCGACATTTCGGAGAGATGGTTCAACAAGTATGGTGCGGGTATCGTGTTTACAGCACGCTTCGTACCAGTAATGAGACAAGTTATTTCGATTCCAGCCGGTATGGCACGTATGAACTTTGGATTATTTACACTACTCACAGCGCTTGCTTCGCTGCCTTGGTCCATTTTATTTGTTTACTTAGGCAAATCTCTTGGCGAGAACTGGGATAAAATCGACGAGAAAGCTGCGCCATATGTACAGCCAGCCATCTTAATTGCAATAGCGCTTCTGATCGTATATGTTCTTTTCAAATTTGTGCGCTCACGCGGGAAGTCGGTATAATGGAATAGTGAAGGAAGCAGAATGAATCATTAACCATTAAATGGATGAAAGAGGGATTCTTATGAGCAAAAGCGTAGCAGACAAGCTCGGCAAAGGCATTAGCCCACAGCAGTTCATTGACGGCATGACAAAAAATAAAGAGAAGTTTATCGAATGGTCCGAAAAGTTTGTCTGGACAGATGAGAGCGACAAGGAATATTTCGATTCGCTGAACAATCGTGATGATCTTCGCGTGCTGATTCTGATGGCAGATTGGTGCGGTGACGTTGTTCGCAACATTCCCGTTGTATTCAAGGCGCTTGAGAATAGCGGAATTCCGACAGAAGTGCTTATTATGGAAGAGCATCTCGATACGATGGACCAATTTCTGACGATGGGCGGCCGTTCCGTTCCCGTCGTTATTATTGCGGATACAGGCGGTGCTGTGCTTGGACAATGGGGACCGCGTCCTAGCCACGTGCAGGAAGCGATGATTGCGTTCAAACAGCAAAATCCAGATCGTGAAGCAGCAGATTATCAAGATAACCTCGCTGTTACAAGGCAAGAGATTGGCCGGCGCTACGGTGAAGGCACCGAATATCAATCCGTAATCGTTAAAGAGCTCCGTACTTTGCTGGAGTCGTTTTAAGAAGGGCATGAGCGCAAATATGAAAATCGAAACCTTTACATTAGGACCTCTGCAGACAAATTGTTATCTGATTACAGTAACAGAACCGGCATCGAGCGAAGGAGAGCAGCCTACAGAACGGGCTATCGTCATCGATCCGGGCATGAATCCCAAAAAGCTGCTTGAGCGGCTTGAGGGCGTAAAGGTGGAAGCTATTCTGCTGACGCATGCGCATTTTGACCATATGGGCGGAGTAGACGAGTTGCGCAAGGCAGCCGGCTGCCCGGTCTACATACATGATTTGGAGGCGGACTGGCTAACCGATCCGCGCAAGAACGGCTCGATGAGATGGCAGGATGTAACGCCGCCGCTCTCTACGGAAGCTGCTGAGTTTGCGCTTGCGGAGGGCCAAACCTTAAAGCTGCTCGGCTTATCCTTCCGAGTTATGCATACGCCAGGCCATTCGCCCGGCAGTGTCAGCCTCTTGTGCGGCAACCATTTGTTCTCTGGCGATGTGCTGTTCAAATTGTCGGTTGGCCGCACGGATTTGCCTGGCGGACGCGAGCGGGATCTGTATGATTCCATTCGCTTAAAGCTGTACAAGCTAAGTCCAGATGTCATTGTATATCCGGGACATGGCGGACGTACGACGATAGGTTTTGAAATGGCGAACAACCCGTATACGGGAGCATGATGCAAGGAAGGGGCATGACGTTTGGCGGATATAAAGGTACAGCATTTTACAGAGGAATCAGATGAAGGCACGGGTAAAACAAAGCTGACAGCAGAGCAGAAGGCGGCTGAAAGCCAGCGAATCATGAACGGCATTGCTGCGCAGCTTTCCATTCCGATCACGAAGGTGAAATCGGCTGTTAGCTTGCTTGACGAGGGCAATACAATACCATTTATCGCCCGTTACCGTAAGGAAATGACCGGCGAGCTTGATGAGAATGACTTACGAGCGATCGAAGAGAAGCTGCAGTACATGCGCAATCTGGAAGAGCGAAAGCGCGAGGTAATACGCCTCATCGATGAGCAGGGCAAGCTGACGGAAGAGCTGAGAGCAAATATCAATAAATCGGTGAAGCTGCAGGAGATCGAGGATCTTTACCGTCCTTATCGGCAAAAGCGCAAAACACGCGCCAGCGTCGCGAAGGAAAGAGGGCTGGAGCCTCTATCTGAATGGCTATGGTCGCAGCCTCGCAGCGGTGATCCGCTTGCTGAAGCTGCCAGCTATGTAAATGAGGATAAAGGGGTGCCGACCGCTCAGGATGCTCTTAACGGCGCAATGGACATCATCGCGGAAAATATTGCAGATGATGCTTCTATTCGTGCTTGGGTGCGCAAATTCACCTTTGATCAAGCGCTCTTGAAGACAGAAGCAAAGAATGCCGCCGAAGAAACGGTCTATGATATGTATTACAGCTACCAGGAGCCGGTTCGCAAGCTGCCTCCGCATCGCGTGCTTGCCATCAACCGCGCGGAGCGAGAGGACGTGCTGCGCGTTTCATTTGACGTCCCAACGGAACGTATTCATGAACATATTCAGCGAAAGCTGCTTAGAAACGGTACAGTCCAATCTGTACGAGATGTACTTGTTGCCGTTATTGAGGATTGCTACAAGCGTTTAATTTCGCCTTCCGTCGAACGCGAGGTGCGCGGCGAGCTGACGGAGAAAGCGGAGGAGCATGCGATTTCGATCTTCTCCGAAAACCTGCGCAACCTGCTGCTTCAGCCTCCTGTTCGCGGCAACATTGTGCTTGGTGTTGATCCTGCATTCCGTACGGGCTGCAAGCTTGCTGTTATCGACGATATTGGAAAGCTGCTTGAAGTTGCAGTTTCTTACCCAACCCCGCCCAACAACAAGGTGGCAGAGGCGGAGAAGCTGATCAACGGGCTAATTGATAAATACAAAGTTGAATTAATCGTAATCGGCAACGGTACGGCATCCCGGGAGACGGAGCAATTTATTGCGACCTTGATAGGCAAGCGTAAGACGGCTGCTCCGGGCGGGCCCGAGCTGAAGTATATAATTGTCAATGAAGCCGGCGCAAGCGTTTATTCAGCCTCCAAGCTCGCTCAGGAGGAGTTTCCGTCACTTGACGTGGCAGAGCGAAGCGCAGTATCGATTGCCCGCAGGCTGCAGGACCCGCTCGCTGAGCTCGTCAAGATTGAGCCGAAGGCAATCGGCGTGGGCCAATACCAGCATGACGTAAGCCAGAAACGTCTCGATGAGACGCTTGGCGGCGTAGTCGAATCGGCGGTTAACCATGTCGGAGTTGATGTTAATACGGCATCCGCATCGCTGCTCTCCTATGTAGCGGGCATTAATGCAACGATCGCCAAAAACATTGTCAAATACCGCGATGAGAACGGTCGGTTTGTGAAGCGGGCGCAGCTCCAAAAGGTGCCGCGCCTTGGCGCTAAATCGTATGAGCAAAGCATCGGCTTTTTGCGTATCGTGGAACCAGTGAACCCGCTCGACAGCACGCCTATTCATCCAGAGTCCTATGATGTGGTAGACAAGCTGTTTAAGGAGCTAGGCTTAACGCTTAAGCATTTGGGCTCTGAGGAGCTGAAGATGAAGCTTGCAGAGCTGGATGCAGACCGAGTTGCGCCTACGCTTGGAGTTGGCGTTCCGACGCTGCGCGATATTATGGACAGTCTGATTAGACCGGGAAGAGATCCTCGCGAGGAGCTTCCGCCTCCGATTTTTCATACGGATGTGCTGAACATTGAAGATTTGAAGCCAGGGATGGAGCTTCATGGAACGGTGCGCAACGTTATTGACTTTGGTGCTTTTGTTGACATTGGCATCAAAAATGACGGGCTCGTCCATATCTCCCAGCTGAGCGATAAATTCGTTAAGCGTCCGATGGATGTCGTATCTGTTGGCGATACGGTCACCGTATGGGTGCTCAGCGTTGACGAGAAGAAGGGCCGCGTAAGCTTGACTATGCGCAAGCCTAACTAAACAGTATCCCCCAGAATAAGGGTTTGCCTGTCACAAGGCAAGCCCTTATACTTTAGAAATAACATGGGCATCCCCTACTACCAGACAAAAAGGAGTTAGATGACTATGAAAGCAGACAAAAGCAGCAGTACCGCCCATCCCAAATGGTTCGGACTATCGCTGCAGGCGCTCGTTATATTATCGCAAAAGTCGGAAATTTGCCCGAGCGCTGCAATTGCGGACTGCTTGAAGTCGGAGGCGACGCAGCTGCGCAGAGTGCTTGCAAAGCTGGCGGCAGCACAGCTCATTGAAACGAGAGAAGGCCGCGACGGAGGCTATAGATTGAAGCGTCCGCCTGAAACTATCTCGCTCGCTGAAGTATATATCGCGCTTAAGGTCGGAGAGCCTTTCTGCAGCGGGATGCTGGATACGATCGGCTTTCATGATTTAGAGCTGAAAATGAAAGCTGCCTTTACTGATATTTCGCAAGAGATAGAGCAGAAAACGATTGAAACGCTGCAGCAGTATACGATCGCTCAGCTCGCCGAAAGAATGCTCTCCCATTCCTTATAAAAAAAGTTAATTCAACAAAGATAAGTGAATTGACAAACGCAATGGCACGAATTATACTGTGTATATAAATTGTACAGTTCATCCGGTTGTAAACTGTGCGGATTTTTACACAGTAAAATTTTAAATATAACTGTGGATAGATCTACACAGATAAAAAAATATTCCTTTGGAGGGAAACCAAAATGTCATCCACTCAAATTGATTCGCAAGTGCAAGTTCAAACGAATAAAAGCTCAGAGGCTGCTTTTTTCGACGTACTGAATAGCCGTCGTTCTGTCCGTAAATATGATAGCAGCTTCGTTATTTCGGAAGAAGAAATTCGTGAGATTTTGGAAATTGCTACAAAAGCACCTTCCTCCTCGAACATGCAGCCTTGGCGTTTTCTTGTCGTCACTGATCCAGAACTGAAGCAAAAGCTGCTTCCAATCGCATTCAATCAACAGCAGGTTGTAGATGCATCTGCGATTGTCATTGTGCTTGGCGATCTTGAAATGTACACCTTGTCCGACAAGATCTATAACGCGACTGTAGCAGCTGGTTATATGACGGAGGAAGTGGCGAGCAATTTTATTAACAACTCGGTAAAAATGTATTCATCCTTGCCGGCTGAGCGCTTGAAGGATATCGTTATCTTCGACACAGGCCTTGTCGCTATGCAAATTATGCTGACAGCGCGTGCCAAAGGCTATGATTCAGTACCAATGGGCGGCTATAACAAAGATCAATTGAAAGAGTTCTTTAATATTTCGGATCGTTACGTGCCTACTCTAATGCTGCCAATCGGCAAAGCAGCTGTTGAAGCTCATCCTACAACTCGTTTGTCTATTGATGATATAACTTTTTATAACGGGCTATAATAGCTGTACGCAAAAAAAAAACGGCCTCTCACTTGCTGAGGGCCGTTTTTTTTTCGTTCCAAATATAAGTAGTTGATTGCTATGCAATGATAACTCTGCTTATATTACACCGCGAAATGAGCTATTTCCAGAAAAGGAATATGCCTCTTGCGGTTATGTGATGCGATGGGAATGCATTATTGAAATTCGGTGCCGTTGCCTTGTTCCTTCGGACTTTGTTTGTTGCGGTAGAAATACCAGCAGTCATTAAGCAGCTTAATCTGTCTGCGGTCTTTCTTCTGAAAAGCGCGCATCAGTTGATTGCACAGCCACTGTGGCATATACATTGTCCTCCTCCCGTGCCTAACTTGTTGTAATACTACAATATGGGGGAGGGCGAGTGTCCGTGCAGGTCCAACCTAAATGCTCTGTTCTTCTTCGTACTCCTCATACCACTGCTCAAGCTGAGCCTGCAGAGCCCGGATTTCCGTAAGCAGCGAAATAAGCGGATACGATTTTTCTTGCACGCTGGCGAAATCCTTCTCTAGGCTGTTGATGTAATCCAGCCCTGATACGATAGCAATGGATGAATCGTGAAGCTCGACATCGTTGCATTCCGCGACAGCGTAAGGCAAGCTTGGTACATGCTCGGCGGTTAATTTATCGATTTCTTTATGAAGCCGCAAATTGAGCGCGCTTAGCTGATAAGCGTGTGAATCAGGCATTTCGACGAACAAGATGCTGTCGTTTTGTTTCAGTAGGACGTAGCGCATTGTTGCCATAATCGTTCTAGATCTCCCCTCGGTATGTTGCCGTGCATCATCTGCAGATTTTTCTACAAATTCAATAATTCCTACTTGACAGTGTAGCGTATCGCGGCTTTAAAATTCAAGTAGTTGGGGGAGATTAATCAATGAACAATGAAGCATTGCAGCAATGGGTAGAGCAAATTTCAACTACGTATTTTGGCCGTCCATTTCTACATCAAGCAACATTCAACAGCCGCTTAAAGGCAACGGGTGGACGTTATTTTACGCGTTCGCACAACATAGAGATCAGTCCGCATCAGCTTTCGACGTTTGGGCATGAGGAAACCGAAAAAATTATTAAGCATGAGCTTTGCCATTATCATTTGCATATATTAAAGCGGGGATACAAGCACCGGGATGCTGATTTCAAAAATTTGCTTGCGCATGTCGGTGGCTCACGCTATTGCCAGACGCTTCCGGAACGCGCGCAGCGCAAGCAGCAGCCGTATCGGTACAAGCTTATTTGCAGCAAATGTGGGATGGAATATTTGCGGAAGCGGAAGATTGATCCAGCCAAATATGCCTGCGGAAAATGCCGCGGAAAATTAAAACGAATATTGATTGACAATCAAAATACAACATGATATATTATTACTTGTCACTTTTACTTTTCCCTGATAGCTCAGTTGGTAGAGCACTCGACTGTTAATCGAGTTGTCACAGGTTCGAGTCCTGTTCGGGGAGCCAGATTTGGAGAGATACCCAAGTGGCTCAAGGGGACCCTCTGCTAAGGGGTTAGACTGCGTAAGTGGTGCGAGGGTTCGAATCCCTCTCTCTCCGCCACATTTTTTTCACAAGTGCTTGTAACGGGAAGACCGTTCATCCGGTCTTTTTTATTTGCCGCTTAAGGTTGCGACTTTGTGAGAAGCTTATTGATGTGACATATAAGGCCCGTTGGTCAAGTGGTTAAGACACCTCCCTTTCACGGAGGTAACAGGGGTTCGAGTCCCCTACGGGTCACCATTTATCCTCAAAGTGTACCAGCTCTAAGGAGCTCGATTCAATCACAGCGAGAGCCATTAGCTCAGTTGGTAGAGCACCTGACTTTTAATCAGGGTGTCGAAGGTTCGAGTCCTTCATGGCTCACCATTCGCTTAGCAAGCCGAAGGCAAATGAGAGCGAAGGAACGACATTCAAACTTAACATGTGCGGTAGTGGTGGAACGGCAGACACGCTATCTTGAGGGGGTAGTGTCCCATGGACGTGCAGGTTCAAATCCTGTCTACCGCACCATAACTTACTCTTTACCGATGTATATAGGTGAACTTAGAAGGTGTCATAAAGCACTTTTCTGATAGATGATGCCACTTTATATTCAGATCATAAAAATCTGACTAGAGAGTGGTTTTTTCGTTATAAGTTACTCGAACCGTCCAAACAGATGCATCATTAGAGATGAGGAGCTGTAAACATGAAAATAAACTTAAACTTTACGAACAAGGGACAAGCGGCGATTGGGAAATTTAATAACGAGGAATTGCTTGAGATTTTTGGTCGTTACAGCAACACCTTAATGAAAAAGTATTCCATTGAAGTGACTGTGCCTGCTGAAGGCAATGAAGCGATTATCGAAAAAGGCAAACTTTCGGTTTATGTCGACAAAATCGAATGCGATGTTGAAACGTTCTTTAAGGAATTAGGAAGAGATGTTAAGGTTCCTTTGAAGAAAAGACTGACGCCTGAAGATAAGCTGGACAACGTATTTAAAGCGGAAACCATTGAATAATTAAGCAATGCGCTGCTCTGAAATTTTTTCGAAAAAAATGCTTGTACTCCTGCTAATTAGCTGATATAATCATTTTTGTTGTCTCAGACAGCGATTGATTTCTGGCATCAAAGCGGCCCGTTGGTCAAGTGGTTAAGACACCTCCCTTTCACGGAGGTAACAGGGGTTCGAGTCCCCTACGGGTCACCATTTATCCTCAAAGTGTACCAGCTCTAAGGAGCTCGATTCAATCACAGCGAGAGCCATTAGCTCAGTTGGTAGAGCACCTGACTTTTAATCAGGGTGTCGAAGGTTCGAGTCCTTCATGGCTCACCATTCGCTTAGCAAGCCGAAGGCAAATGAGAGCGAAGGAACGACATTCAAACTTAACATGTGCGGTAGTGGTGGAACGGCAGACACGCTATCTTGAGGGGGTAGTGTCCCATGGACGTGCAGGTTCAAATCCTGTCTACCGCACCATATCAAATACATTCGAAGTCCTTGCGAAAGCAAGGGCTTTTTTTATATATGCTGCTTGGAAAACCGCAAAGTAGCGTTATTTTTGCACAAGCTGTGCATACATTTGAATTCGTTTACTTGTTAAGCTGATTGCAACATGCTTAAGGGGGATTCCATTATGCTTAAAGTTGCGATTATCGGTGCCGGAGCGATTTCCAGTGCTCATATTGAAGCTTATTTACAATTTCCGGAGCGCTGCCAAGTAGTGGCCATTAGCGATATCTATGAAGAGAAGGCGCTTGCTCGCATTCGGCAGCATCAGCTGGAAGCCAGTGCGGTATTAGACTACACCGAGCTATTAGAGCAGGATATTGATCTCGTATCCATCTGTACGCCGCCTTACACGCATGCAGAGCTTGCGGTCGCATTTCTGGAGGCTGGCGTCCATGTGCTCGTGGAGAAGCCGATGGCGTCCTCCTTGGAGGAATGCGATCTCATGAACGAAGCGGCAAGCCGGAGCGGGAAGCTGTTGTCGGTTGTCGCCCAGAATCGCTTCAAGACGCCAATGATGAGACTGAAGTCTATAGTGGAGAGCGGCTTAATGGGGAAAATCGTACATGCTCAGATCGACTCTCTTTGGTGGCGCGGACACTGCTATTATGATTTATGGTGGCGAGGAACGTGGGAGAAGGAAGGCGGAGGCTGCACGCTGAATCATGCGGTTCATCACATCGATGCGTGGCTATGGATGATGGGTCAGCCGTCCGACGTCCAAGCGTTCATGACAAATACGTCCCATGACAATGCCGAGGTCGAGGACTTGTCGATTGGCATTTTTCGCTATAAAAGCGGAGCGCTTGCGCAGGTCACAAGCTCTGTCGTGCATCATGGTCAGGAGCAGCAGCTCATTTTCCAAGGCACGAAGGCGCGTATCTCCGCTCCATGGCAGATTAAGGCGTCTACAGCGCTGTCTAATGGCTTTCCAGAGGCGAACCCGGCTCTGGAAGCAGAGCTTCAGCGCTGCTATGAGGCATTGCCTGAGGTCGCCTACGAAGGGCATGCCGGTCAAATCGATAATATGCTCGCGGCTATTGAGAATGGCGCCCCTTTGCTTATAGACGGGGGAAGCGGTCGCCAAACGCTCGAGGTCATCGTCGGGATCTACAAGGCTGCAAGCACGGGGAGTCTTGTCCAATTTCCGATAAGCAGCGACGATCCTTATTATACGCGAAGCGGAATGCAGGCGAATGCGACTCATTTCTATGAGAAGAAAAGCTCGGTGGCCAATTTTGCGGATTTGACCATTACAACAGGCAGCGACTATAAATAGATTCAGCGCGGCAGAGGGTAAACCTTGCGCTGAAATTGCTTGCGGTATTGATGCGGCGTAATACCCATTTGCGTTTTGAACATTTTGCAAAAATAAGAGCTGTTTGTTATGCCGACCTCTTCGCCAATACGGGCAATCGAGTGCTCGGAAGCGGTTAGGAGCATAATCGCTTGCTGCATTTTTTTGGCGGCAACGTAGTCGGAAATGCTGCTCCCTGTACAAGCCTTGAACAAATGGGATAGATGGTACGGGGAGAGATGAAGCTCGCTTGCCATTTGCTCCAGCCGCAGCGGCTCCCTGTAATGCGCATCCAGCCATTCCAATATACGCTCGGCCTGGTGGGGCTTGCGCGAAATATTTGCTGCCGCGATCGGCGCAGGCTGCTGCTCCCATAGCTGCTTGAACGCCCGCAAGAAGACTACGAGAAATAGTGAGAACTCCTCGAAATAATCACCCTTGGACAATAGCGGCAGAGTCTGCTCCCAGCTTCTCAGCAAGCTGTGCAGCGGCTCTGCATCACCCGAATGATACATGCAAGGCTCAAGCAAGCTTCCCATATGAATATGCTTATAAAAGGCCTGTAGGCTAGGCCACTTGTCAAAGTAGCTTTCGTACAGGCTAGGCTCAAAATGGACGATGGAGCGAATAAAGGGCGTTTCAGGGCTCAAGTCCACCTGGACGTGGTGAAGCTGAAAGGGCTGAAATATACATAACATGCCGGGCGCGAGCGCATAGCTTTTTTGCTCAATGATAATCGTGCCCTTGCCTTCATGAACGATCAAAATCTCGATGCCTTGGTGAGCATGAAACGTCCCTTGGTAATGATTAGGCTCGTCGCTAGTGCGTCTATGGGCAAAGTAGAGCGGAACATCTCGGAGATTAACGTTATGGATGTAAGACACGGGAGACACATCCTCGTTTTAAAAAAATGGTTGCGCTCTATTAGTTTAACATAATAGAACGGCCTTTTTTAGGTAGCTAGGCTAAGGCCTGATCGTTACGCGCGTGTTGATGGGGACGAGTTTGGATAGGGCTAGGACGTCTTCGTTATACATGCGGATACAGCCTTGCGAGACGAGATGGCCGATAGATGAAGGATCATTTGTGCCATGGATGCCATAATGGGGCTTCGATAGTCCCATCCAGAAGGCGCCGAACGGACCGCCAGGATTAGCTTGCTTGTTGATGATCGTAAATTCGCCGATAGGCGTCTGCGTGACCATCCTGCCGATGCCAACGGGAAAGGATCGAGTAACGATGTTGCTATCCAGCAGATGCAGCTGACGATCGGAAAGATCAACGATAATGCGATAATCGGGCATGGGGTTCCACTCCTTTTCCCATATGTTATGTAGTGCAGTGGAGGTTTGCTTCATTGGGGCGCTTCTAAAAATAGGATTGTCGGGAGAGGTTTGACGCATTCGGTGCAATTGTTAATATTTGGAGTTACTTCGCACATTATTTGATGCTATGTTATATTTATATATAATCATTATAGTTAACTTTAAATTTAGCCTTGGAGGCTTGAGAAGATGAGCTCAGAAAGAGAACCTCTTTACATACAAATACAGAACTATTTTAAAGAACTCATCAGCACGAGACAGCTGAGGGAAGATGACAAAATCCCGACGGAAAAAGAAATGATTGAGCAATTCAAAGTCAGCCGGATTACGGTGGCGAATGCGCTTAACGAACTTGCGAGGGAAGGGTGGATTTATCGCATCCCCGGCCGTGGAACCTTCGTAAAAGGGGTGCCGGAGCAAGAAATTTCACCGGAGAAATCAGCTTCTGCGGCAGCCTTGGACAGCTCAAGCCATTCGGAACGTCCTAAGATCGGCCTCATTTTTCCATTTGTAGACGATTACTTTGCGATTCGTCTTATTCGTGGAATTACGGACGCGCTGGAGGATAGCGAATATGCTCTGGTAATGATGTTTAGCTTTAACTCTAAGGAACGAGAGAAGGAAATTATCCGCGATTTGAAAAACAAGGTCGAAGCCTTGATCATCTTCCCGGTTGATGCAGAGATTTATAATGAGGAAATTATTGCGCTGAAAATGTCGGAATATCCATTTGTTCTTATTGATCGTTATCTTCCCGGTGTAGAAACGAACGCCGTATACTCAGACAGTCAGCTAGCGGCCAAGCTGGCGGTTGATCACCTTTGGAGCCTAGGGCATCGCGAAATTGCGATTTGTTCCGATTCGCCGGTGCCGACTGTCTCTGTTGATGATCGGATCAACGGCTACATGAATGCGTTAAGGGCGCGTGGGGCGATGATCAATCCGGCGTTGCTCCTTACTGATTTTGACTCCGATATGGACATGCTGGGCCCGGAGCATCCTTTGTTCCGTTATATTAAGAACCGCGTAGCTACCGCATTTATTGCCTTAAACGGGAACTTGGGCTTCAAAATTTGGTCGATCGCCAAACGGGCTGGCATAAAGGTGCCTGAAGAGTTGTCGATCGTAACGTTCGATAATCCCAGCCCGATGATGGAGGATCTTAGCCTGTTCACACATATCAACCAATCGGAGAGCGATATGGGTTTGAAGGCGGGAGAGCTGATTTTGAACATTTTGAAGGGCAAGCTGCTTTCGACTCAAAATATAAGGACAGTACTGGAGCCGAAGCTGGTTATCAAGCAAACAACAGCAGCAATTAATGAACTATAATTGTTGTAATTTTTCAGAATGGAATATAGGCATGCATGTGGAACCTAACCGAGCTTGGTTAGGTTCTTTTTGTGTTGCAGCGGTCATTATGAGAAACATTAATATTATCTATATTAAATATATCATTGTCAAAACTTAAAAACCGAATTATACTGAAAGCGTTTACTAAATCTTAATATTTACAGGAGGGTTTCATGATGTCAAAGAAACGTATGTCGGTGTTGCTTGGGGTGACGCTTGCTGCAACGATTGCAGCGCAAGGCGCTTCAGCTTCTACGGACCAAAAAGAAGCTGTTAAAAGCGGCAAATGGCTAACGGGTGAATATCACGTGCATACCTATCAATCCGATGACGCGCAGCATTCCTTGAGCTACTTGCTGGATCAAGGGCTTGAAAATTATGGCCTCGATTGGATGGGATTTGCGGACCATCTGCGAATGGAATCGAGAGATGACGAAGGACAACCGCTGCCGAATGGATCAATCCCGTTCTCTCAAGGGATGCTGGAATATCAGGTTCCAAAGATCAAGCAGCTGCAAGAGGCGGGCAAATACCCGGGAAAAATCATTTTCTCTGGCTTTGAGTGGGATATGCCGACCTATGAGCATGTTGGGGTTGGTATCATGACGGACGAGCCGGGCTCCGAGCAGAGCTTGAAAGTGGCTAATCAATTCGAATATTTGTTCACGAACCGTGAAGAAAAGTATTTTGATCCGGCTGATGTAGCCGAATGGTCGTCAAAGGACAGCCGGGCTTTTTCTACACGCGAGGATGCGCGTACCGCATTGAATTGGCTGGAAACCAATTATAAGAAGACCAGCTTTGCACTATTCAATCACCCATCTAGAAAAACGGTGTACACGATAGCGGATTTCCGCGATTTCAACAATATCGCTCCGACGGTTGCTTTCGGTTTTGAAGGCATGGTTGGCAACCAAATGGAGCCCGACCGCGGCGGCCTCAATTTAGCAACTCCGAAGAACCGGACTTACGGCGGTGCAGATTACATGCTGGCTCAAAAGGGCGGCGCTTGGGATGCGCTTCTGGGAGAAGGACGCAGGTTCTGGAATTTTGCCAATTCAGATTCACATTTCTTCATTAGCGACAATCGGCTGTATTCAAGCGGATACCGTCCGGGCGAATATTCGAAAAACTACACGTGGGTGAATGGCAGCGATTCGCTTGCTGTCCTTGATGGCATGCGTTCGGGGAAATCTTTCTCCGTATTCGGCGATTTGATCAATGCCCTTGATTTCAACATAACGAAGGGTAACAACAAGGCGGAAATGGGCGGGGAACTGAAAGCGAAAAAGAACGAACAGCTTACCGTAACCATTAAATTTAAAAGCCCGAAAAAAAATAACAATGGCGATGCCGTGAAAGTCGATCACGTGGATCTAATTGCAGGCGATGTGACAGGAAAAGCGATGCCGGGAACAGATGCGTACAACAAGGAAACGAACGATTCGACCAAGGTGCTTAAGCGGTTTACCAGCAAGGAATGGAAAACGACAAAAGACGGTTACAATGTCATTACCTTTAAAGTGAAAGCTTCCGACAAAAATCAGTATTTCCGTCTTAGAGGAACTAATTTGGGTGTAAATGTGCCTGGGGAGACACTAAACGGAGAGCCGCTGATGGATGAGAAGACGGATATCGAAGATAACGAAGCTCGGTTTATCGAAATCAACAAAAGAAACTACAAGGATCTGTGGTTCTACTCCAACCCGATTTTTGTAAGTGTAAAATAATGACTGTAACACGGACATCGAAATAATAAAATGCTTGAAGTAACGGAAACTGCAGCCGCTTGGCTGCAGTTTTTTTGTGTACTTTTATGGCACAAGGCTATATTGACATATTTGCAATATTAAATATAATAAACATAGAACCACGAGAGAACGGAGGCATCTTAAATTGATTTCATCCTCAAAGCCGCAATTATTGTCACCGGATCATAAAGTCAGTTTTATAACGAGGCTGCGTCAATTTCAAAGGCGGAAGAGAGATCCGATCGCCGCTCTGCTTATTTTGGGACCGCTGGTATTATGGTGGATCGTCATTGGCGGCGTACCGACCCTGTTTGGCTTCTTGCTCGGCTTCTTCGACTGGGTTGGGCTCACAGCTAAACCTGAATTCATCGGACTAGGAAATTATGTACAGTTTTTCACGGATCCGCTCTACTATGAATCATTATTCCGGGCCGTATGGATGGGCCTGCTGGGAACGGGCCTAACCATCCTATTCGGATTTGGAGCTGCACTTCTAATGAATCTGCCTTTAAAAGGCAGAGGCATTTATCGGACGATTTGGTATGTTCCTGTCGTTACCTCCACGGTGGCTACAACTCAGGTGTTCAACATTTTTCTTGATCCGAACAATGGCGTCATCAATAATGTGCTGGTCAGCCTGGGGCTGCAGCCGATTTTGTGGGGCTACTCCACGTTCTGGGGTGTGTTCTGGATTATCGTGTATACGGTATGGAAAGGCATCGGAGGCACGGCGCTATTATGGCTGGCCGGGCTGCAATCGATCGACAGGCAGCTGTATGAAGCGGCGCAGATGGACGGCGCTACCGCTTGGAAGCGATTTCTACATGTGACGATGCCGGGCTTGAAGCCGATTACGACGTATGTGATGATCACCGGCTTTATCGGAGCTGTTCAAATTTACGAGCAGGTCATGTTCATAACGGGCGGCGGGCCTTTCGGCACGACGGAGGTGCTTGTTTTCCGGATTCTTAGGGACGCTTTCTGGGACTTTAACTTAGGGATGGCCGGCGCTTCATCCGTCATACTCGCTGGGGTCGTCTTCCTGTTCACAGTCATTTATTTCCGAATGATGACCGAGAACGAGAGAACGGGCCGCAAAAGGAGGAAGAGAGCATGAGTCATATGATGTCGGCAAAACGGCGCAGGCCGCTTTATCTGTTAGGACATGCTTCGTTGCTGCTAGGCGGTTTGATTCTTCTGTATCCGATTCTGTTTATCGTACTGGTCGGCTTTATGACGAAGGAGGAATATGCATCGACCGTAATTGGTCTGTTCCCTTTGCCGCAAGAAATAACGTTTAAAAATTATGCGACGCTAGTGTTCGGATCGGCAGATAGCAATGTACAAACCTATTTCGTCAACTCGCTCCTTCGAACCGGCTATAGCGTTTTCTGGGCTTGTCTGACCTCACTGCTTGCGGGATATGTGTTCGCAAGATTGAAATTTGCTGGACAGGAAATTCTATTCCTTGCTTTGCTGGCATCGCAAATGATTCCCGGTGTCGTAGGCTTAATTCCTACGTTTATTCAATACGCAAGATGGCCGTATGCGGGAGGGAACGACGTGTTTTTCGGCGGACAAGGCATTTTGGATTCTTTCTGGGTGTACGTCAACGGCGGTCCGGCTATCAACATTATGGGAACCTTCCTAATGAAGCAATCGCTAGAGAAGCTGCCATATGAGCTGGAAGAGGCGGCCCGAGTGGATGGAGCAAGCTTGATACGAATCATCTTTGGATTGGTGCTGCCGCTTCAAAAGCCGATCTTGGCCTTTATCGCGATTACGACAGCGATTGGAACCTGGAATGACTGGTCAACGCCATTCTTCTTCACAAGCAGCGACAGTCTCCAGACACTGCCAGCTGCGATTACGAGGCTCAGCTCTATCGCCTCGAACCCGATGAGCATTCCTGATTATCCGCTCATCATTACGCTGGGCCTCGGCGTCACGCTGCCTGCCCTGCTCTTATTTTTTTTCTTTCAGCGGTACATGGTGGAAGGGCTGGCGAACAGCGGCCTGAAAGGCTAATGACTTCATTTGATTGACATACACGGGGGTTGATTAACTTGGGAAAAATTCGCACAACAAAAATGATGCTTGCCATGCTCCTTATTATGGCTGTTCTCGGAACGGCTGCATGCTCGTCCTCTAAGGGCAGCGGCAAGACGGCGTCCGAGACGAATGGAGCCTCTGATGCTGGCGAAAGTCCGCTTGTCGTGCTAGCCGACGGAGCGATTAATCTGGGAACAGGCAGCGGCGATGAAGTTGTCGAACGCAGAAAGAAGGACATGTTGACTACAGAGTACGGTAATGACGGCAAATTTCAATATGAATGGACCTCTTCTATTAATGAGGAGATGAAGAAGCAAGGCATCGCTCTCAAATATGAGGATTGGGGCTGGGCTGAGCCTTTGATCCAGAAGCAATCCACTGCCATCCTTTCGGGGCAAGGGCCGGATATTATGATCGGCGAGACGCAGTCGCCGGGGTTCGCGGCTCAAGGGGTATTTGAGCCTTTCCCGGAATGGCTCGATCAAGAAATTCGCGAGAATATCGTCGACGGCGCATGGAAGCCAATGGAGGTTGACGGCAAAATATATGGCGTTGCCGTGCAGCCAGGAGTCAGCAATCTGTATTGGAATAAAGAACTTTTCCGGCAGGCTGGTCTCGATCCGGAGAAGCCTCCGGTTACTTGGACCGAATGGACCCAGATGTCCAAACAAATCGCCGAAGCGGGCAAAGGGAAGTTTTTTGCGGGAGGCGCCTACGCAGGTCCGAATTTCGGCGGCGTGCTGAGGTTCGGCTCCTTATTAATGGTAAGCGGCGGTGGATTCGTCGACGAAGCGAATAAAGCGGCTTTCAACCAGCCGGGCAATACAGCGGCCTTCGAGCTTATCCGCGAGCTGGGCAAATACAACAGCAAAGGCGCGTTAGTGTCGAATGCGGAAGCTCCGTTCTGGGATGGATTCCAAAAAGGCCAGTTGGCATTCGCGGTTGACGGACCTTGGCGAGCTCAAATTTGCAAGGATCTGGAGATGGATTGCGGCATTGCGCCACTTCCGATTCCTGAGGGTGGAAAAATAGGGAATTTGACGATCGGCGCAGCTTTCCTGTCGGTTCCGACCTATTCGAAAAACAAGGAAGATGCGTTCAAGTACATTCAAGCGGCAATCAGCCCGGCATCGCAGGAAATCGTCAAGACGTTCAACATTCGTCCCGTTATACGCAAGGATATTGGAGAAAGCGACGGCTATCGGGCAGAGCATCCGGAGCTCTATCAGGTTTATCAGGGTTTGCGGGAAAATGTTCAAGGACTTCCTACTTTTGACAAAGCCAGCTCCAAAGTGTGGCAGGCCTTTCAAGAAGCGATGGCTAAGACGTTCATGACGGACGAGCCGATCGATAAACTGTTGGACGAAGCGCAGGAAAAAGCGGAGAAGCTGACACGTTAAAACGATAGCACGATAACACAAATAAGGAGACTGGATCATATGAAACTTTTGGACTTCGTTAACCCATTGCAAGGTACCGCATCCGTCATGAAATTTTCGAATGGCAATACGCTGCCCCTCATTACACGTCCGTTCGGCATGGCAGCATGGAGTCCGCAAACGGATGAAGCGGGAGAAAGATGGTTTTTCCATCCTTCCCACCGCAGCCTGCAAGGCATCCGTCTGACTCATCAACCAAGCCCGTGGATGGCTGATTATGGACATTTGCTGCTAATGCCACAATCAGGCCCGTTATATTTGTCTCCATTTGATTGGGCATCGTCTTTCAGGCCAGAGGAAACAATCATCAGACCTGACTATTACCGCGTTCGGCTGCTTCGCTACAGAGCGACGCTGGAGCTTGCCCCAACCGTACGCTGCGCCGTCATTCGAATCCGCTTCGAGGAGCGGGACGGCGCTCGGTTTCTCGTATCGCCATTTGAAGGAGACTCTTCCATTCAGATCGACTCGGCTGCCCGCCTAGTGACAGGCTTCACGAGAGCCAACAGCGAAAATCTCGTACCGGGAAATTTTGCCCAATACTTTGCGATTTCATTCGATTGCGATATGAAGGAAGGGCAAAGCGGAACGTTCGATAAGGATTTTGCTCCGAGTGAATCAACGGCAGCGAGCGGAAATCGTGTCGGCGCATATGTCGGTCTTGAAGTGCCGGAATCGGGCTACGTGCAGGCGAGGGTCGCAACTTCTTTTATCAGTGTCGAGCAGGCGCTGCTTAATATGAAAAATGAGATCGGCGAACGTGGATTCGATGAGGTTAGAATGGAAGCGGCCGAACAGTGGGAGACCACGCTCGGCAAAATTCAAGTGGAGGACGAGGATGACGAAAAATTAAAAACGTTCTATACGAGCCTTTATCGCACCTCGTTGTTCCCAAGAGTTTGGTATGAGTATGACAATAGAGGCAATCAAGTACACTATAGCGCATTTAGCGGAAATGTAGAGTCAGGCCCGATGTATTCAGACAATGGCTTCTGGGACACGTTTCGAACGGAGTATCCGCTGCTTTCGATTCTTTCTCCAACGCTCGTAGGCGAAATGCTTCAGGCTTGGGTGAATGTGTATAAAGAAGGCGGCTGGATGCCGAAGTGGGTATCGCCGGGGGAAAGAAGCTTAATGCCTGGCACGCTGATTGATGCGGTGTTTGCAGATGCTTATGTCAAAGGCGTTCGCGGCTTCGATGTGGAGGCCGCTTACGAAGGCTTGAAGAAGCATGCAACCGTGGATTCCGGGAAAGAAGGCATTGGGCGCAAAGGGTTGGCCGATTATGTGAAATATGGATTTATGCCAAGCGATAAATACCACGAAAGCGTAAGCAATGCACTCGATTATTATTATGGCGATTTCTGTATTGCTCAGCTTGCTGACGGATTAGGGAAGCACGAGGAAAGCGGGCAAATGCTAGAAAGATCTAAAAATTATGCACGGCTTTACGATCCGCAAACCGGCTTTATGCGCGGGCTAAAGGCAGACGGAAGCAGGGAAGACGAGTTCGATCCATTTGCTTGGGGCGGCGATTATTGCGAAGGCGGCCCGTGGCAAACGAGCTGGGCAGTGCAGCATGATTTGCTGGGACTCGCTAAGCTTATGGGCGGGAGAGAGAAGATGTACGACCGTTTGCTGGAGCTGTTTGCGACGCCGCCGCACTTCCGTATCGGCTCGTATTCTTTTGAGATCCACGAAATGTCGGAGATGGCCGCTGTTGATTTTGGACAATTCGCCATCAGCAACCAACCAAGCTTTCACATTCCTTATATTTTTACAGCCATCGGCTATCCGTCGGAAACGCAGTATTGGGTGAGAAAAACGATGGAGGAATTGTTCAGCTCGCATCCAGACGGCCTGCCTGGCGATGAAGACAATGGAAGCATGAGCGCTTGGTACATTTTTGGAGCACTCGGCATCTATCCGTTATCTCCGGGTACGCCCGAATATGTGTGGGGCAGCCCGTTATTCAAAAAAGCGGTGCTAACTTTGGAGAACGGTGTACAGCTTACAATAGAATCGGAAAATAACAACGCCGAAAATGTTTACGTTCATGCGATTTACGTGAATGACGAGCTTCAGGATGGTTTGTCGATTCCACATGAGACGCTTATAGGAGGCGGTACGATCCGCTTCGTGATGACAGACCGCCCTGTCATTAAGGAGTATGCGGAGGAACAGCTGCCATTCTCGCTTAGCAGCTGTAAGAAGGAGAGCTTGCTATGACCAAAACAAGAAAGAGAGCGTCGAGCGCAATAGCCATTTTGCTGGCAGCAGTGATCATGTTGTCAGGCTGTCAGAAGACAGCGTCAGAATCGGAATCTATATTTCCTAAATTAAATATAGCCAAACATCTTTATGTCATTAAGGGCGATGATCTTAAAGAAGAAGAGTGGGTGCTGGCTGAAACGCTTCAAGGAATTGTGGCGCAGGATCAAGTGGAGATCTATATCGACAACGGCAACGCATATACCGTTTGGCTGGAAGATATGAAAGCAAACTATGGCGTTACCTATGAGTATGTTCCGTCTGTCTGGGATCTCGTGGACAAGTTCAAAGGCAAGCTAGCTGAAAATGGATTCGTGCAATTCAAGCGAAGCAACACTTCGACTGTCAATGCAGCCTCCACTGTCAGCGGCGCGATGAAGTACGCGGCAGTGGAAGAGTCGCTTGCGGATGAAGCCGTCCAGCATGGACTGGTCAAGAAGCTTGATGTGAGCGACAAGGACGAAATGTGGGCTTTAACCGAGTATGGAGAGAAGCTAAATAAAGATTTTATATTCAAGCAGGAGTACAGCTTGAATTCCTTGAGGGATTACGGGGCTGCGGTAAAAGGTTTCTTCATGTACGATGCCAGCCTTGCGGATACGAAGGAAGCGTTTGATTGGACGAATCCAAATAGCGCCATAATGGGCTGGCATTCGGATGAGCTCTCCGGCGTCGATACGGCTTCTCGTCTGGGCAAAATGACGATCGCTTCGGATCATGCGCATAATCTCTCGGTTTTCTCGGCGCTTCCGCGCGAGCAATTGAAGCAGAAAAAGACGAAGAAAAACGCGAGAGACGGCGAGAAGGTTCATTACGTCACTTTCATTATGAGCGATGGGGACAATGTGCAATGGTATGCGAACGGAGCGTCGCTCGCCTCCAAGATGCAGGGCCATAAGGACAAGGGCAAGGTTCCTTTTGGTTGGTCAATTGCACCGAGTTTAGCGGATCTTGCCCCGAACATTATGAAATACAGCTACGAGAAGGCAACGGAAAATGACCATTTTGTTGCTGCCGTATCGGGCATCGGCTACATCAATCCGTCGCTCTATCCGGAAGAGACATTGAAAACGTTTATGAAGGATACAAACGATTTCATGAAGAGAGCTGATTTGAAATATGTATCGATTCTCGATAATGAAATTTCACAGAAAGTAATCGACCAATATGCCGCTCAGGACCAGATCGAAGGCGGATTCTACTTCATGGGCTACAAATATGGGGATGGAAAAGGCGCGCTCTCATGGTCAAACGGAAAGCCGTTTATAGCCGCGCGGGAAACGCTGTGGGAGACGGTGCCGCAGGAGATGGCCGTTCGATTGAACAGCTACAAAAAGGATCCTAGCGTCATAGAAGGCTACACAATGGTTAATGTGCATCCTTGGTCTCACAATTATCAGGATGTTTTGGACATCGCGGCTAATCTTGGCCCAGACGTCGTTGTCGTAACGCCGGACGAGTTCATGGAGCTGATTAAGAAAAATGTGAAGCAGGAAAATGTAAGCGAGCTGGACGATGTGACCACCTTTGATTATTCCGGCGTGAAGAAAAAGCTGGACGAGGGAATCATTGATTTGGACGAGGTCGCTAATATGGCAGCCGATACGAACTATGTATACGCCTTTGACAAAGATTCGGAAGGCTGGGCGGCGGTCGATGCTGGCAAAGAATACGACAAGGCTGGCTGGTTCGAGCAAGACGGCAACGGATTTTTGCAGATGGACGGGTCTGACCTGGGCAAAATGGATCTAAAGCCAAATGGCTATTTCTACAAGAAGCTCTTATTGCCAAACGGCAAGGTCACGATGAGCTTCGACATCAAGTCGAAGAGCTCCGAGCATGACGGAGATTTTCAAATCGAGATCATTCAGGAGGATAACTCGATTACGACCTTGGCGCCGTGGGAGACGATTAAATCTGGAGAATGGACGGGTAAGAGCGTTGATCTGAGCGGATTTGCCGGTAAGGCGGTAACGATTCTTCTGGAGCAGTCCGACAGCGGTCAAGGAGACGGCGAGTATATTCATTTGGACAATTTAAAAATAACAAGCGAGTAACAAGCGAACGATGCTAAGCCGAGGCCAAGCACCCTTCTGAGCAAGGGGCTCTGGCCTTATAGCATGGCGAGACGGGGGAGTGCGAAAATGATGAAATTTGCTAAATGGCTGGGGATGGCGATGTTTTTGCTTGCACTGGCAGGCTGCAGCAGTGCGAATGCAAAGACCTTTAGTTATTTTCCGAAAATAGAAGCACCAGAGCATTTGTACGTCATTCAAAAATCGTCCTTAAGCCCAGAGGAGCTAGTCTTGGTGGGGACGCTGCAAGGGGTCTTGGCGCAAGATAAACCAGAAATTTATATGACAGACGATGCGTACGATGTGTGGCTGGAAGAGCTGAGATCGAAGCATGGCGTGAGGACAGAGGAGGTAAAAGATGCTTGGACACTAATGGAGAAGTTTAAGGACCGTATTCAAGGATTTTACGTCTACGAGAAAAATTCGCCATCCGTGAACGTGGCCACCTCGCTGGCAGGGCTAAAACAAGCTGTCGCTGCCGAGAAATCGTTGTCCTCTAAACTGGAGTCGATCGGCTTTAAGCCTTTGGAGGATGTAAGCGATAAGGATGACATGTGGCTGTTCAAGCAGTATGGCGACCAATTCAATAAGGATATCATCGTGCAGCTGCATCCCGAAAGAGGGGAGCTGCGTGATTATGGCGTGGCGCTGAAAGCGATGTATATCTACGATAGCGCAAGCGATGAAGAGCTGCCCGAAATCTACAAATCGTTGAACCCTGATGCGGTTCGTCTCGGCTGGGGGAAAGGGAGCGAATCTGAGCATATTGCTCCGGCCAGCCTGCAAGGCGTTGCGACGATTCCTTCGGACTGGGCGATGAATTTGACTGCATTATCTGCTGTTAAGCCTGATAAGGCGTTCAAGCAGCCTTATCATGTCAAAGCAGAAGAGGCAGACCCGAAAGCGCATTATGTGTCGTTTGTAATGAGTGACGGGGATAATGTGCAGTGGCTGCTGAATGATTTTGTAAATAATGACAAATATTACGGAAGCAGCGAGCGTGGGGAATTCCCGATGGGCTGGCAGATGGCTCCGACACTCGCCGATTTGGCCCCAGACGCTCTATCTCGAATTTATGGGCAAGCGAAGAAGGACCATTTTGTAGTCTCGGTATCAGGAACGGGGTATTTCTTCCCCAGCGAGTATCCGGAGGAGGATCTCAAGGAAAACGTCAAACGGCTCGATGCTTATATGAAAAAAACAGATATGCAGCTCGCGGTGCTTCTCGATTGGAATAGTCCGGAGATAGCCTCCATCGAGCAATTCGCTTCGATTCCCTCGTTAAAAGGCGGTATTCTCGCATATGGAGAAAAATACGTAGGAGGAGAAGGCAAGGTCTGGTGGGTGAAGGACAAGCCGTTCGTTAGCGTAAGAGAGACACTGTGGGATGCTGATCCCGTGAAGATGGCAGAGCGCATTAACGGCTATACGACCGACCCGACTAAGGAAGAGGGCTATACGATCGTTAACGTGCATCCATGGAGTCGTTCGATGAGCGACGTGCGAAACGTAATCGACCATTTTGATGCCCATGTGAAGGTTGTGTCGCCGGAAGAGCTGTTCGCGCGTATCATTCGAGATGTGAAGACAAGGACGCCGCTGGAGGAGTAATTTTTCCTACAAATATTACCGATAGACATTATTGCTGGAGGGTTTACTATAGGGATAGAGGTGACCGTATAACAAATATATTATTAGGTATATAAATATGCGAATAGGAAGCGGTAACACGAAAATATGGTATATAAATTAAATATATTTTTGGTAAAAAGCGCTTGATTTTCGATCTATTATGATATATCATCTTATTACACCGCAAATGAGTGGTTATATAATAAGTTATACCAAATGTGGTGTGATTCATTTTAGATATGATTTGTAAGCGTTTTTTTAAAATGGTTTTCACAAAGGTGATTTCCATTCTGGTCGAGGGGGGCTGCGCGAGCTAGATTTAGGACAGCGCTATATCACATTATTTTCGCTTTATCATGCAGTGCTTTGAATACTTCTTACAGGGGGAACCTAAAAATGAACAAAAAGTTGACTTTTTTATTTGTGCTTACGCTGATTACAGCTATTCTTCTCTCAGCTTGCAGCGGCGGGAACGGTAATAACGGCAATAAAGGAGAAGACAGCCCGAATAACGGCGGCTCCTCATCATCAGGCGAAAAAGTGAAATTGACGTTGTGGTATTGGAATGGCGCTATTTCGGACTCGACAGTTGAAGAAGCAAAAACGAAGTTCCCGAATATTGAGCTGAATGCGCAAAAGCTGCCACCTGGCGGCGAATACATGACAAAGCTGAAAACTTCGCTCGCTGGCGGCGCTGGCGGACCTGATGTAACGGCAATGGACAGCTGGATTACAGAATTGATCCAGTACAGCGACAAATTTGTTAATTTGAATGACTACGGCGCGGCTGATCTGAAGGATCAGTATCTGGAATGGAAATGGAATGTGGCTTCGGCAGAAGAAGGCAAGGTTCAAATCGCCATGCCAATCGATGTTGCTCCGACAGTAATGTTCTACCGCGAGGATCTGTTCAAGCAAGCAGGCGTACCTTCAACGCCAGAAGAAATCAAAGAAAAAGTGAAGACTTGGGATGATTTCATCGCGCTATCCAAGACTGTTCATGAAAAAACAAAAGGCGGCATGGCTACGATCGTAGACATCTACCGCAACGTAATCGGTCAAATGCCGAAACGCTACTTTGATGAAACAGGCAATTTCATCGGCGAAGAAGGACATGTGAAGCAAGCTTGGGATACTGCCGTTAAAGCTTACCAATCCGGCGCAACCTTCGGCATGTCGTCGAGCTCGGAGAGCAACGCGGCGCTTAACAATGGCACGATGGCATCCCTTATCGGTCCTTCATGGATGAAGGGCGACATTATTTCCGCAGCTCCAGATACGAAAGGCAAATGGCGTATTGCTTATCCGGCGGGCGGAGTCGGCAACCAAGGCGGTTCCTTCTTCGGCGCATTGAAAACAACGAAGCACCCAGAAGAAGCGGCTGAGCTTATTAAGTTCCTGACTAATGCAGAAAACCTGAAAAAAGGGTTCGTGGAATTCGGCAACTATCCTTCTACTCCTGGCATCTATGAGGATGAAGATATGAAACAGCCGGATGAGTTCTTCGGCGGGCAGTCTGTTGGCACTGTGTTTGGAGAAGCAGCTAAGGATGTTGTAATTTCGTACTCCGATCCAAGAGACGGCAAAGTAGAAGATGCTATCATCGAGCAATTAAGCTTGGTTGATACAAACAAGAAAGATTCAGAAGCAGCATGGAATGAAGCGCTTGAAAATGTGAAGAGAGAATTGAGTCGCTAAGCTTAAACTTAGAAGGGCGATGGCTAGAAGCCTCGTCCTTCTTTCACCCATGCATCAAGAAGTTAGGAGGTTGGCAATGTGGGTACTAATGTAAGGCAAACGTGGAAAGAGGCTATGAAAAACAAGACGCTGTATTTATTTATTTCTCCGTTTTATCTTTTGTTTTTGGTGTTTGGCTTGTTCCCAATCTTGTTCTCAGCCTATCTTGCTGTTAACAAATGGGACGGAATTGGGGAACTGGAATATGTCGGACTGTCGCAGTTCGAGTTCTTGTTTAAGGATCCTAAATTTTATGAAGCGGTGAAAAACACATTCACCATTTGGGCGATGGCTAATATTCCATTATTGTGCAGCGCGCTCGTATTCGCATTTTTAATCAATTTGAGCATCGTTCGATTCAAAGATTTTTACCGGATTGCCTTTTATCTTCCGAATGTAACCGCAATGGTCGCTGTCGTTATCATTTTTCAATCCTTTTTCGGAAATCATTACGGCTTTGCAAACTACCTTTTGCAGAAAATCGGCCTGAATGAAATTGCTTGGCTGAATCACAAAATAAGCGTGCAATTCATTATTGCTACTATGATTTACTGGCGATTCCTTGGGTACAACATGATTATTTATTTGGCCGGGCTTCAGAAAATTCCGAATGATCTCTATGAAGCAGCTAAAATTGACGGAGCTACAATGTATGATACGTTTAGTAAAATTACGATTCCGATGCTTCGGCCTATCATCCTGTTCACAGTCATGATGTCGACGATCGGCGGCTTGCAAATCTTCACGGAGCCTCAAGTGCTATCAACGCTTACATCGCCTTATCCAGGCTCTGAAACGATAGTGCTCTACTTGTTCCGCGAAGCATTCAAGTATAACAATTATGGCTATGCAGCAGCAGTTTCTTGGGTAATGTTCGCCATTATAATGGTCATCTCATTCCTGAACTGGAAACTATTTAAGCCTGCCGATGATCGTTAACCCGATGATAGTAACGACTAACCTTTCGTGAGGTGCAGGAATATGCAAAAAGAAATAATCAAAAAATTGATGATTCATCTGGTCTTGATGATCGGAGTTGTTATATCCATTTTCCCGTTTTATTGGTTGTTCGTGATGTCAACGAACACAACTAGCGCCGTGTTCGCCTTTCCGCCGAAGCTCGTTGTCGGCGATCAGCTATGGGTGAATATTCGCAGTGTGCTTGATACCATCGATTTCGGCCGGGCGTTCATGAACACCGTTTTTGTCGCAGTCGTTACGACTGTCTTGCGATTGTTTTTGGAATCACTTGCCGGTTTCGCATTCGCGAAATTCAAGTTTCCCGGCAGCAAAGTACTGTTTGTAGTGCTGCTTGCGACCATGATGATTCCAGGACAGCTCTCGCTTGTTCCGCAATTCATGATTATGAAGGAGCTGGGCTGGCTAGGGGATTACAAAGCGTTGATCATACCTGGTCTCGCAGGCGCCTTCGGAATTTTCTGGATTCGTCAATTCGCTCAAGACGCGATTCATGATGAGCTTTTGGAGGCTGGACGGATCGATGGCTGCAACAATTTCAGGCTTTATTTCAGCGTCGCGCTTCCGGTTCTAAGACCGGCGCTTGCTTTTCTTGGCATCACTTCGTTCATGGCAACGTGGGAAGATTACTTATGGCCGCTAGTGGTTTTGACCGATTCTTCGAAATTTACGCTAATGGTTGCGCTCGCATCGATGAAAACAACACATACAGCGAACTATGCTATGCTTATGACTGGAACGCTACTGGCAACGCTTCCGTTGATTGTTTTTTTCCTTATCGTCAGCCGTCAATTTATTGCCGGTCTCTCTGACGGGGCGGTTAAAAGCTAATTTATTGGTATGCAAGTCTTACAGTCTCTGGTAAAATGGACATAACATTCAGATTACAATGAACAGGGTGGCGGAGTGCTGATGCAAGGTAGCAAACCCTTATATCTTCGGATTATGGAAGATTTGCAGCAGCAAATCAAAGACGGAGTGTACAGAGATAATGATAAGTTGCCGACGGAAATAGATCTTGCGAACCAGTATGGCGTTAGCCGCATTACGTCCAAGCGGGCGCTAATCGAGCTTGAGAAGCAAGGCCTTGTGTATAGGAAACGCGGGAGCGGAAGCTATGTCCGCAACCATGAAGAGACGAGTGGAATGGAGAAGGTTTCCTCTTCTTTTCGAACTCCGATCATTTCGATGATCCTTCCCTGGTCCTCAACAGGCCGGCTTGATTACATTCAAGGGGCTAATGATTACTTGGATCCAAGAGGCTATTTCTTGAGTATTCATATCTCGAACTGGAACGTAGAGAAAGAAAAAGAGCTGCTGCTCAAAATGTACAATAGCGGGCATAGCGGCATCATTCTCTACCCGTCGAGTACTTCTCATAATATCGCAACGGTAAACACGCTCTTCATGAACGACTTCCCGATCGTGCTGATTGACCAGCACTATGAGGGCGTTGAAATTAGTAATGTCGTGTCTGACAATAAAACCGGCGGCTATATGGCTGCTGACCATTTAATACGCAAAGGGCATACCCGCATCGCTTTCGTTACGGCTATCGAGGTTGATCTTCGAAGCACGATCAGAGAGCGGTTTATCGGTTATTGCTCGGCTCATAAGGATCACCGGTTGACTATTCAGAGCGATTATATCGTCCCGGAGGTTTACAAGGGGATCGCAGATGAGGACCGTATCGCAAAATTAACAGCATTGGTTGAAGAGCTAGCCGATCAAAATATTACAGCTATTCAGGCTGAGCATGATGATCTGGCGATCGACTTGCTCAAGGCATGTCAGCATGCCGGCATTTCGGTACCGGAACAAATGTCGATCATTGGATTCGATAATGAGGAAAACGTTGGATATGCACAGGTTCCCTTAACGACGGTGGCCCAAAATTACTATGAAATCGGGCAAAAAGCTGCGACCATAATCGTGGACATCATTGAAAAGAAAAATATGGATTACCGGCAAAATCTCATCCCTGTTAATTTAGTGGAAAGAGATAGCGTTAAAGAGATGGCTGAGGAAGTATAATCGTCTTATTGCATCCAAATGCATAGTGAAGCCCCTGGATACCCAGGGGCTTTTTTATATTCTCTTTCAAATGCAGATATAACATATTTCGATTTTTTCATACCAAATTCAACTATTTTTTATTAATTAGTAATATTATTTTATTTACATCAATTTGTATTAGATATATAATTGGGTATATAAAATCATGGTGTCAGGGGGCAAAAGCATGTTCTTCTTGGAAGACAAGATTAAGGCAAGATTAGATGAAATGGAGCCCTTGCGATATCGCGAAGGGGTAAAAATACCAGCGTTTCGCTTTTTGCAAGATGAGAAGGGTGAAATTGGCGCATTTCCTCCTAAAGAAGATGAAGCCTGGTCAACAATCGAGACGGGTTCCCGTTGGGAAGGCAGAGATATGTATGCTTGGCTTTCCTGTGAGGTTGATATACCTAAACAATGGAGCGGCAAAAAAATAGTTGGCAGATTCGACTTTGGCAAAACCGACGAAGGAACCAATTCGGGTTTCGAGTCGCTTCTCTTTCTTCACGGACATCCTTACCAAGGCGTAGATGCCAACCATAAGGAAGTGTTTTTGCCTGTTCAGGAAGCCGGGAATAAGCTTCGACTTACGTTCCGCTTATGGTCCGGTTTGGAGGGAGGAGGCCCTAAAACCGTTCAGGTTCACCGTCTTAAGATGGCGGAAATAAGCTGGCTTGATGAAAGCGTTGATGACTATTACTTTACGGTTAAAGCTGCATTGGAAACCGTTCTTGTACTGCCAGCCGTGCAGCCAGAAAGGCACCAGCTTCTAAAAGCTATCGACCGTTCCTTGCGCGAGATTAGTTGGCAAAACAGAGAAAGCGATGACTTTTACAGCTCAATCTCTGCAGCGCTCGCCATCTTGAAGGAGGAGCTAGGCCGGATCGAGAAGCATTCGCGTATTACGGTTACTTGCGTTGGACACACCCATATCGACGTAGCATGGTTATGGCGTCTGAAGCATACTCGCGAGAAGATCGCTCGATCGTTCTCGACCGTATTGCGGTTGATGGAGCAGTATCCGGATTACGTGTTCCTGCAAACGCAACCACAGCTATACGAGTACATCAAAACGGATTATCCCGAAATCTATGAGCGTATTCGTGAGAGAGTGGCAGAAGGCAGATGGGAAGCGGCCGGCGGCATGTGGCTTGAAGCCGATTGCAATATTCCTTCCGGAGAGTCGCTCGTTCGGCAAGTATTGTTCGGGACGCGATTCCTTCAGGACGAGTTCGGCAAGGCTTGCACGTACTTATGGCTTCCAGACGTATTTGGCTACAGCTGGGCGCTTCCGCAAATTTTGAAAAAATCGGGAATCGACCGCTTTATGACGACTAAGATCAGCTGGAATCAATTTAATCGCATTCCGCATGATACGTTTACGTGGCGTGGGATGGACGGATCGGAGATCATGGCGCATTTCATTACGACTCCGGAGCCGGGACATAGCAAAGATTCTTGGATGTACACCTACAACGGCAGATTAACGGCTTATGAGACTTATCATATTTGGGACAATTACAGGGATAAAGAATTAAATGAAGAGCTTCTCCTGTCATACGGCTATGGCGACGGGGGCGGCGGCGTGAATCGCGAGATGCTGGAAATGCGCCGTAGGCTAGATGAAATGCCGGGTCTCCCGCATGTGAAGACCGGAACGGCAGGCGATTATTTCGAACGGCTGCAAGAGACGATTGACAGCACGGAGCAATACGTTCATACCTGGGATGGCGAGCTGTACCTTGAGTATCACCGCGGGACATATACGAGCCAAGCAAAGGTTAAGCGGATGAATCGAAAGCTAGAGCTCGGCTATCGCGAGGGCGAATGGATAAGCGCATTTGCAAGCCTGCTTGAAGGAAATTGGATGAAATACCGTCAGCAGCAAATCAATGACGGCTGGAGAATCATCCTGCGCAATCAATTCCATGATATTATTCCTGGCTCTTCGATCCAAGAGGTGTATGAGGACGCTGCTGTGGAATACAGCGAAGCGCAAATGTTGATTTCGGAGGTTCGCTCGGAAGCGCTTAGCCAATTGACGGAGGTTAACCCGGATACTTATACCGTTCTGAATAGCTCGGCTTGGGAGCGGGAGGATTTGCTTGAGATTGCAAATCCAGTTGAAGGAAGCGGCGTCTGGATCGATCATGAAGGCAAGGAGCTTCCTGCTCATAAGGGTCTGGAGGGCTGGTCGGTTTTGGTGAAGGTGCCTGCTATGGGCTATACGCCTATCCGGTTCGTTCCTAAGTCCGAAGAAACATTCCAGTCAGCAAGCTTTACGTTTTCTAAGAGCGGATTAGAGACGCCATTTTATAAGTTAATATGGAACGAGCAAGGCCAGCTTATCGACATTTGGGATAAGGAGCTTCGCCGAAATGTGCTGAAGAAAGACGGCAGAGGCAATGTGCTGCGTGTATTTGAAGATAAACCACTCGCATTTGATGCTTGGGACATCGATATTTTTTACAAGGAAAAGATGCTTGAAGTTACCGAGCTGGAATCCGTTGTGCTGCTTGAAGCTGGCCCCTTGTACGCTGTCGTTCGTTTCCGCTGGACTTATAACCGTTCCTCCCTCGTTCAAGATATGAAGGTGTACAGCAGCAATCGGAGAATCGATTTTGTGACAAACGTAGATTGGCAGGAGCAAAGCCAACTGCTGAAAGCAGCCTTCGAAGTTGACGTTCGTTCGACCGAAGCCACTTATGACATTCAATACGGGAATGTTAAACGACCGACACACTGGAATACGAGCTGGGATTTGGCAAGATTCGAGGTTGTTGGACATCAATGGGCGGATCTGTCCGAGCGGGGATTCGGCGTGAGCTTGCTTAATGATTGCAAATACGGCTACGACATCAAGGACAATGTCCTCAGCCTGTCACTTATTAAATCAGCTAACTTCCCTGATCCGGAACAGGATATCGGCTTGCATCAATTCACCTATTCATTATTGCCTCATAAAGGAGATTGGTACGAAGGCGGTACGGTTGTTGAAGCGTGGAATTTGAATAATCCGCTGACCAGCCATCAGGGAACAGCACCAGGCCTGCAAAAATCGTTGTTCACATTGTCGGCTGACGGTGTAATGATCGATGCGGTCAAAAAAGCGGAAGATGGCGACAAGGTCATCATTAGGCTGCATGACTATTCAGGAAGCCGCAAAGAAGTGACAATCGGAAGCGATCTGGACATCATCTCGTGGCAGGAATGCAATCTGATGGAAAAACCTTTGGGAGAGTCCCAATTAAGCTCTTCGATTGTCACGGAGTTTACGCCTTATGAAATTAAGACATTTGCTGTCGTCTTTAAAGAAAGGAACGAGTTCTAAGATGAAGCTGACCGAACAGATGAGCCATTATGTCGAACAAATCGTAAGCAAGCTGGATAAGCACCCCGATCTCAAGGAGCTTGCTCCGATGTTTGGGCCTTGCTTTGCCAGTACATTCGAAACGACCGTAGAGCGATTAAATGATGGAACAACCTTTGTCATTACAGGCGATATTCCGGCCATGTGGCTGCGCGACTCTTCCGCACAGGTTAAGCATTATCTCCCCCTCGCAGGAGAGGACGAGACGCTGCAGCAAACGATTGAGGGCTTGATTCGCAGACAGCTGAAATATATCGGAATCGACCCTTATGCAAATGCGTTTAATGTTGAGGATAACGATAACCGTATCGATATTGATGAGACCGAACTAAATCCGTGGGTGTGGGAGCGGAAATATGAGATCGATTCCTTGTGCTATCCGATCTGGCTCAGCTACTTATATTGGAAAGAGACGGGGATAACGAGCTTGTTCGATGACTCCTTCCGAGCTGCGGTGCACCAAATTATCGATCTGTGGCGTGTGGAACAAAGGCATACCGAGCAATCGCCTTATCAATTTATTCGGCGGGATTGCCCGCCTACCGATACGCTTAGAAATAACGGAACGGGTATGCCGGTTAATTATACGGGCATGACCTGGTCGGGCTTCCGACCAAGCGATGACGCCTGCACGCACGGCTATTTGATTCCCTCCAACATGTTTGCGGCTGTCGTTCTCAAGCATGTAGAGGAAATTGCGGATTCGATTTACAAGGACCGCGAATTGCTTGAAAAAGCATCTTCTATTAGGGAAGAGATCGAATACGGAATCGAAACATACGGAGTGGTTCATCATCCGAAGTATGGCAAGATGTATGCCTATGAGACAGATGGATTCGGCAACTACAATCTGATGGACGACGCCAATGTGCCAAGCTTGCTCTCGATTCCTTATCTCGGTTACAGGTCGAAGGAGGATGCTGTCTACCAGAACACTAGACGGTTTATTCTTAGCGAAGACAATCCTTATTACTTCGAAGGCTCAGTAGCTAGAGGTATTGGAAGCCCGCATACGCCAGAATCGTATATTTGGCATATTGCTCTCAGCATGCAGGGATTAACGTCAAACGACGAGCAGGAAAAGCGGGATATTTTGGCCATGCTGTCGTCCACTCATGCAGGAACCGGATATATGCATGAAGGGTTCCATAAAGATGATCCATCAACATTTACAAGACCATGGTTTGCATGGGCGAATAGCTTATTTGCAGAATTCGTCAGCATGATAGCCGAGCAATCCTCTGAAGAATGGAAGGGATAAGATGAAAACAATTCAAATACAAGCTACTCAAAACGGGCAGCCGATCTTTAAATCTTGCTCACAGCTCATTATGGGCTCCACAAACTTTTTGCGCGCGGATGATATGGACTACATCCATGAGATGTTTGGCGCCTACCTCGCGGCAGGCGGCAACACGTTCGATACTGCGCACCAGTATGATGATTGCGAACAAAAAATAGGCAGATGGCTTGATGAGACAGGCAAACGAGCTGAGGTAAACATTATGACGAAGGGCGCGCATCCGGACGACGGCGAGCCTGGCAATCGCGTGAATGCAAAAGCGATCAACAAGGATGTCTTGGAGAGCCTGGAGCGTCTTCGCACCTCCTACATCGATCTTTACGCTCTGCACCGCGACGATCCTTCCGTCGAGGTTGGACCGATCATGGAGGCATTAAACGAGCATGTGGAAGCTGGCCGCATTCATGCTATCGGGGCATCCAACTGGAGCCACGAAAGAATTCAAGCCGCTAACGACTATGCCAAAGCGCATGGCTTAATCGGCTTTACGTTCAGCAGTCCGAATCTAAGCTTGGCGAAATGCCGCATTCCGCGTTGGCCGGGCAGCATATCCGCTGGGCGCGAGATGATCGAATGGCATCAGAATAACAATTTGCCGCTTCTGTCCTGGTCCTCGCAGGCTGGCGGATTTTTCTCGGGACGTTACTCGCCTGACAATTTGGAAGACGAAGAAATGGTAGACGTATATTATACGCCGGATAACTGGGAGCGCTACCGCCGTGCGACGGAGCTTGCAGAGAGCAAAGGTGCATCAGCTATTCAAATCGCGCTTGCTTACGTGCTGCACCAGACTTATCCGACTGCAGCGCTCATCGGACCTGAGAGACTGCCTGAATTGCAATCATCCATTCAAGGCATGAGCATGCCGCTTACAGAAAACGAGATTCAATGGCTGGATTTGGTTACAGACCGCATTTAATTTGAGAGGAGCAACAACCATGCAGCATAAATTTGCCGCTCAACTATATACACTTAGAGACGAGCTTAAGAAGGACTTTTATGAGACGCTTCGCACACTCAGCAAGATGGGCTGGAAAGCTGTACAGATCGACGGTTTGCACGGCTATCCGGCTGTCGAAATCGCGGCTGTTCTGAAGGAGACGGGGTTATCCGTAGCAGGCATGCATGTTGGCCTAGACCGGATGACGCAGGAGCTTGATGTCGTGCTTGAAGAAGCGCGGCTCTTCGGAACGACGGACTTCTTTAATCATTATTTGGAGGACGAATTGCAAAACGAGGCGGGTTACCGCCTTGCGAAGCGCCAGCTGCTTGAAATATCCGACAAAGTAAAGCCGCTCGGCTTCCGCGTTGGCTATCACCATCACGAGTTCGAGTTCGAGCTCGATGTCGATGGGAAGCCGGCACTGGACTTCGTGCTGGAGCCTGAAGGCAACCGCTTTATTTATCCGGAAATTGATACTTATTGGGTAAGCTTTGCAAACCGTGATCCGCTTGCGTACATGTCCAAATTTCCGAACAAAATACCGATATTGCATTTGAAGGATATGTCCGCAGATGAAAGCAGAACGTTCACCGAAATCGGTAACGGCGTCATTGATTTTGAGCCGATTTTGAAGTGGGGCGAGAATCATGGCGTAGAATGGTATTGCGTGGAGCAGGATTACTGCCTTGGCAGTCCGTTCGACAGCTTGGAAACGAGCTTTAACTACCTTAAAGAAATGACGGGCAAATGGAACAAGTAGACTAGCAAATAGAATGGGTGGAGTGAGCTTCTTTTCAACTCGCTCCATTTTTTCTTCTTATAAAGGTTGGCTCATTTTGAAATATAGGGAGGCCTTGAAACGGATGACTACGATTCGGCTAACGATGGCGCAAGCGCTGCTGCGATTTCTCGATAATCAGTACGTATCGATTGACGGAGTAGAGACGAAGTTCATCAAAGGCGTTATGGGAATATTCGGACATGGAAACGTCACGGGGATCGGCGAAGCTTTAGAGAGAAGCGCAGGCGATTTGGTTTATATGCAAGGGAAAAACGAGCAGGGCATGGTTCATGCCGCAGCTGCGTTCGCAAAGCAAAGCAACCGCAAGCAAATTTTTGCCTGCACCTCTTCTATCGGGCCTGGTGCTCTCAATATGATAACTGCGGCGGCAACCGCGACGGTGAACCGCATACCGGTTCTTCTGCTGCCGGGCGACAACTTTGCAAGCAGACAGCCGGACCCGGTGCTTCAGCAGCTTGAAGTGGCCAGCGACTATACGATTTCTGCTAACGAGCCGTTTAAGGCGGTAAGCAAGTACTGGGATCGCATCGTGCGTCCGGAGCAGCTTATGACAGCAGCTTCGAATGCGATACGTATACTACTAGATCCTGCAGAGACAGGAGCTGTCACGCTCGCCCTGCCGCAGGATGTTCAGGCGGAAGCGTACGATTACCCGTCTACATTTTTCGAGCGGAAGGTTCATTTTATCGATCGTAGACCGGCTTCCGCGGATGCCGTTCTACGTGCTGCTCAGCTTATCAAAAATAAAAAGAAGCCGCTGATTATCGCTGGCGGCGGGGTACTGTATGCCGAAGCGATGAAGGAGCTGGGCGCATTCGCTGAAACTTTCGGCATTCCCGTGTCGGAAACGCAGGCCGGCAAGAGCTCTTTGCCGTGGAACCACCCCTTAAACGTTGGAGCGATCGGCGTTACGGGGACATTGGCAGCCAATAAGCTGGCAAGTGAGGCGGATCTGATCATCGGTGTCGGCACCCGTTATTCTGATTTTACGACATCGTCCAAATCGGCATTCGGCAATCCGGATGTCCAATTCGTCAATTTGAACGTAAGCGGCTTTGATTCCTCCAAGCTGAACGGCGCAGCTGTCATCGCTGATGCCAAAGAAGGGCTGAAGGCGCTGCATGAGGCGCTTGAACAAATCCATTACCGCAGCAAGCATACTCCTGCAGCCATCAAGGCATTGAAGCAGGAATGGGACAGTGAGGTTGATCGGCTTTACGGAGCTGAGCATGAAGCGGGATTTGCACAAACCCGCGCGCTTGGCGTTATTCAGGAGACGATTGATCCATCCTCTGTCGTCGTATGCGCGGCGGGTAGTCTTCCGGGCGATCTCCACAGGCTGTGGAGGCCTGCCGAGCCTAAGACCTATCATATGGAATATGGCTTCTCCTGTATGGGATATGAAATCGCAGGCGCTTTTGGGGTTGCCCTTGCTGAGCCTGCTCGAGAGGTTTATGCGATCGTTGGGGATGGCAGCTACTTGATGCTTCACTCCGAACTGGTGACGAGCCTTCAAGAGGGCCGTAAAATAACGATTTTGTTGTTCGACAATCACGGCTTCCAGTGCATACACAACTTGCAGCGAGGACATGGCAGCGACGGATTCGGCAACGAGTTCCGCTATCGCTCGCAGGAGACGGGCAGACTGTCCGGTTCCTATATGCTGATTGATTTTGCAGCCCATGCCCGCAGCTTGGGAGCGAAGGCTTATAAAGCCGATAATGCGGAGCAATTAAAAGAAGCGCTGCAGCTCGCAAAGCAGGAAACGGTGACGACATTGATCGAAATTCCAGTCGTGCCGGGCACGAATACGGGTGGATATGAGTCTTGGTGGAACGTGGGTGTGCCCGAGGTATCCGTCAGCGATAAAGTTGCTCGAGCAGGCAAAGAGATGAATGCCAAAATCCAAACCGTTACCCTCCGCTAACGCCTGATCGCGGATTGTCTAAAGTCCAAAGAAAGCAGGGAGCTCACACAATGACTTATTTATCTTTTTCTCAACATAAAAAGTTTGACTTTACCGCTATCGGCAGGCTATGCATCGATTTGAATGCGAACGAAATTAACCGTCCGATGGAAGAAACGATGACGTTCACCAAGTATGTCGGCGGCTCCCCCGCCAACATCGCGATCGGGATGTCTCGCCTCGGCCGAAAAACCGCGTTTATCGGCAAAGTCGCGAACGATCAAATGGGACGCTTCATCACCGATTATTTGAACCGGGGCGGCATCGACACATCAAACGTCTTGACCGACAGCACCGGCGCGGTGACCGGTCTTGCTTTTACGGAAATAAAGAGCCCGGCCGATTGCAGCATCCTTATGTATCGAGACAACGTCGCCGATCTTAAGCTTGCGGCAGGAGAGGTAAGCGAGCAATTGATCGCCGAGTCGAAAATGCTTCTAATATCCGGGACGGCACTCGCCAAGAGCCCTTCGCGGGAAGCGGTCTTTCAAGCGCTGCACTATGCCAAAAAGCATCAGACCGTCATCGCGTTTGACCTCGATTATCGGCCTTATACATGGACGTCCAAAGAAGAAACGGCTGTCTATTACAATCTAGCCGCAGAAAAGTGCGACATCATACTGGGCACGCGCGAAGAGTTCGATATGATGGAGGCTTTCGAGCAAAATCCGGATCACAGCGATCATTTTACCGCATCCAAATGGTTCGATTACTCAGCTAAAATCGTCATCATCAAGCACGGCAAGGAAGGCTCCATCGCCTACACGGCTGATGGCACGGCGCATCGCGCGAAGAGCTTTCCGGCGAAGGTCGTCAAAACCTTCGGAGCGGGAGACTCTTACGCGGCTGGTTTTCTATATGGCATTATGGAAGGCTGGACGCTTGCGAAAAGCATGGAATTCGGAAGCGCTTCGGCCTGTATCGTCATTTCGAGCCACAGCTGCTCCGATGCGATGCCGACTTTCGCTGAGGTCCAGCAATATATCGAAGACTGCAGCAATGGCAAAATAACGATCTCATAGATACCGACAGATTTGAAAGGGGCAAACGATAATGGCGCAAGTACTGAATAACTGGATTGGCGGAGCATGGGTTCCGTCCACATCGACTACAACCGAAGAAGTATATAATCCCGCAACGGAAGAGGTGCTGGGGCTTGTTCCGCTTTCTACGCGCGAGGACGTAGATTTGGCGGTTCAAACGGCTAAGGAAGCGTTCAAAACGTGGAGCCGCACGCCGGTTCCGCGCCGTGCCCGCATTCTTTTTAAATACCAGCAGCTGCTCGTGGAGAACTGGGGAGAATTAGCGCGGCTTGTCACGCTGGAGAACGGAAAAAGCTACAACGAGGCTTACGGCGAAGTGCAGCGCGGCATTGAATGCGTCGAATTTGCGGCCGGAGCTCCTACGCTTATGATGGGCAAGCAGCTTCCGGATATCGCTTCCAATTTGGAATCCGCGATGTACCGGTATCCGATCGGAGTTGTCGTAGGGATTACACCGTTCAACTTCCCAATGATGGTGCCTTGCTGGATGTTCCCGCTTGCAATCGCTTGCGGCAACACCTTTGTGTTAAAGCCATCGGAGCGCACGCCTCTGCTCGCCAACCGCCTTGCGGAGCTGTTTAAAGAAGCTGGCCTGCCGGATGGTGTGTTCAACATCGTACATGGCGCGCATGATGTCGTTAATGGGATGCTTGAGCATAAGGACGTCATTGCGATTTCCTTCGTCGGCTCGCAGCCTGTAGCGGAGTATGTCTACAAAACCGGAACCGCTCATGGCAAACGCGTTCAAGCGCTTGCTGGCGCCAAAAACCATTCTATCGTCATGCCGGATGCTGACATGGATGTAACGGTCAAAGAAATTATTAACGCCGCTTTCGGCTCCGCGGGCGAACGCTGCATGGCGTGCTCCGTCGTAGTAGCCGTCGGCGAGGTAGGCGATACGCTCGTCAGCAAACTGATGGAAGCGGCAGACCGCATCACGATCGGCAACGGTGCGGAGGATGGTATTTTCTTAGGTCCGGTCATTCGGGGTCCTCATAAGGAGCGTACCCTTAAGTATATCGAGATCGGAGAGAACGAGGGCGCGATTCTTCTGCGAGACGGACGCAAAGATGCGGCATGCGAGGGCAAAGGCTACTTCGTCGGTCCGACGATTTTTGATAACGTTAAAGGCGGAATGAAAATTTGGGAGGACGAGATTTTTGCTCCCGTGCTCTCTATTGTGAGAGTGGATACGCTTGAAGAAGCGATTGAGCTTTCTAACGCATCGGATTTTGCAAACGGCGCATGCCTGTTCACGAAAAGCGGAGGTTATGTGCGTCAATTCCGCGAGACGATTGAAGCCGGCATGCTGGGCGTTAACCTTGGCGTTCCTGCTCCGATGGCATTCTTCCCATTCTCCGGCTGGAAAAAGTCGTTTTACGGCGACCTTCATGCCAACGGCACCGACGGCGTTGAGTTCTATACGCGCAAAAAAATGTTGACGACTCGTTGGTAGGAGGCGGAGACTGCTTCGCAGCTCCGGCAGGCAAAGCTTAAAGGAGGAAAGATATGATGTCCAAACTAATCGTAGCTCCATCGGCTGAACCGGATCGCGAAGGAAGCGTCATGCGAATTACGCCGGAATCGGCCAGTTGGCAATATGTCGGCTTTGAAGTGATCCGTCTCTCGAAAGGGCAAGACTTACACCGGGAAACGGCGGATAAAGAAGTATGTCTCGTGCTGCTTAGCGGAAAAGCAGATGTCATAACCGCCGAGCAGGAATGGCGGGAAATTGGCGAGCGGATGAATGTTTTCGAGCAAATCCCTCCTTATTCCGTGTATGTCCCAAGCGGAGATAGCTATCGTATTCATGCGCTCACCGAGCTTGAAGTGGCCGTATGCTCCGCACCAGGGTACGGAAGCCACAAGGCGAGGCTGATTGCGCCTGCACAGGTCGGTACCGAAACGCGCGGCTATGGAAACATCGAGCGGCGCATTCATAATATTTTACCAGAGCAGGAGCCTGCGGACAGTTTGCTCGTTGTCGAGGTGTTTACGCCGAACGGCCATTGGTCGAGCTACCCGCCGCATAAGCACGATCAAGATAATCTTCCTGCGGAGTCGCTTCTTGAGGAAACCTATTATTTCCGGATACAGCCGGAGCAGGGGTTTGCTATGCAGCGGGTCTATACCGACGACCGCTCGCTCGACGAAACGCTGGTTGTGAAGAACGGGCAAGCTGTAATGGTTCCGCGCGGCTATCACCCCGTATCCGCGCCTCCGGGCTATGATTGTTATTATTTGAATGTCATGGCTGGCCCGACCCGCATCTGGAAGTTTCATAACGACAAGGACCATGAATGGATCATGACGAAACCTTAAGATGACAGCATGCGAGGTCTCGGATTATGAGTATCGGAGAAGCTTGCCCAGCAAGCATTGCTTTAGCATCAAGTAATTTGACCGCTCAAGCTCATTGGAGGGAATACGTATGGCTGCAGGTTTGAAATTTCGTCAAGACGGCACTTTTAATATTTTACAGTTTACGGATATGCATCTTGGAGACGGCAAAGAGGAAGAGCGGGAGGATGACGAGCGAACGACAGCTTTGGTTCGCAGCATGATTGCAGCGCAAAAGCCTGATCTCGTCGTGTTAACGGGCGATATGATTTGGAGCAACGGCGTTGCCGATCCAAAGGCATCCTTTCGCAGAGCTATTGCTCCCGTTGTTGAATCCGGAGTTCCCTGGGCTGCCGTGTTCGGCAACCACGATGCTGAAGGTGAAGTATCGAGAGAGGAGCTTCTGGCTATTCAGCAAGAGGATGATAATTGCCTTACTGAGGCTGGACCCGAGGACATCAATGGGATAGGCAATTTTATGTTAAAAGTCATGAGCGCGAGTGGAACCGAGGATAAGGCAGCGCTTTATTTCTTCGACTCCGGCATCAATGCTCCGGAACCGATTGGCGGCTATGCTTGGATTCACCCGGATCAAATCGGGTGGTATACAGAGCAATCGAAGAAGCTTACCGCTCAAAACGGCGGTCCGCTTCCATCGCTGGCTTTTTTCCATATTCCGATTCCGGAATACGATGCGGCGTGGAACGGGGAGCAGGTGACGGGCACCCGTGAGGAAAATGTGGAGTGTCCAAAGGTAAACACAGGCTTGTTCGGGGCGATGGTACAGTCAGGCGATGTGGTTGGCACTTTTGTCGGCCATGACCATGACAATGATTATTGCGGCACTTTGCACGGAATCCGTCTTTGTTACGGCCGGGCAACCGGATATAATTGCTATGGAAAGCTGCCAAAGGGCGCCAGAGTCATTCGACTTGAGGAAGGAAAACGGGCTTTCGATACGTGGATCGTTCAGGCTGATCAAGTGGATATGAGCAACCATGAAGAATAAGAGGTGCATCTTATGAAGAAAAGATTTAAACCGATTGGATTTAGGCAGGTTCATCTTGATTTTCATACATCAGAGCATATTACGGGCGTAGGCAGAGACTTTGACGAGGGGCAGTTCATTGCCAGCTTGAAGCAGGCGAAAATTGATACGTTGAACGTTTTTGCGATGTGCCATCACGGCTGGAGCTACTATGACACGGCTGTCGGCAAGCCGCATCCGCATTTGGAAACGAATTTGCTGCCAAGAATGCTGGAGGCATGCAAGCAGAACGACATTGAAGCGCCGATTTATATTACGGTCGGATTTAATGAGCTTGCCGCAAGAGAGCATCCCGAATGGGTAGTAGTGAAGGAGGATGGCGACCCATACGGCCCGCCGAAAGCGACTAAGGAGACAAGTCTTCCTACCGGCTGGGATGGCTGGCATATGCTTTGTCTAAATTCTCCCTACCTTCAATATATACTGGACTACACTCGCGAGGTCATGGAGCGGTTCCAGCCTGTCGGCATTTTCTACGATATCGTAGGCGAATATCCTTGCTTATGCGCAAGCTGCCGCAGCAGCCTGAAGGAGCAGGGGCTTGATGAGAACAATCCAGAGCATCGCATGCAGCTTGCCAAACAGACTTATTTGAACTATTTGAAGGCGACATCGGAATTGATCTGGTCGATCAACCCGGTGACCCGTCTTTATCATAACTGCACGACGGAGAGAATGGGCGATAAGCAATATCATGAATATTATTCGCATTATGATATCGAATCGCTGCCTACCGGCGGGTGGGGGTACGATTATTTCACAAGCATGGTCCGGTATATTCGCAAGCAGGACTTTCAATTTCTCGGCATGACCGGGAAGTTCCACAAGTCGTGGGGAGAGTTCGGAGGCTTCAAAAGCCCGGCTGCGCTGCGTTATGAGTGCCAGCAGATGATTTCCTTCGGGGCCCGAATTTGCGTCGGCGATCAGCTTCACCCGAGCGGACGCATGGATGAAGAAACGTACCGGATTATTGGGGAAGCGTTTGAGGATGTCGAAGCGAAGGAGGAATGGTGCCGCGATACCGAGAGCATCGCTGAAATCGCCATTCTTTCAGCTAACGCGCTTAATGGAGCGGAGGACAGCAGAACGAGCGATATGGGTGCTTACATGATGCTGGAGGAAGGCCATTACTTATTCGATATGATCGACGATCTAGCTGATTTCTCCGCTTACCGCATTTTGATTTTGCCTGATCAGATTCGTCTGAATGATGCGTTGCAGCAAAAGCTGGAGCGCTATGCCGAAGGCGGAGGAAAAATCATTCTAAGTGCGCAGAGCGGTCTTAGGGCGGATCGTGATGAATTCGCGCTTGCCGTAGGCGCGGAGTTCCAAGGGAAATCCGAGTGGGAGCTCGATTATACTTTAGTGTCGAAGCAGCTTGGGGATCGGCTTGTATCCTCGCCATTTATTAACTATGAGTCAGGTTACCGAGTTGCAGTAGGTGGGGCTGAGGTGCTGGCGAACTCTTACAGACCTTACTTTAACCGGACCTACGGACATTTCTGCTCCCATCTTCATGCACCTGCTGCGGAAGAAGCGGGCTATCCGGCAGTCATTCAGCATGAAAATATCGTCTATATCGCACAGCCTTTGTTCCGTTTATATCGGAATCATGGCATGCAGCTGTACAAAGATTTGCTTTTGAACATCATCAAGCAATTGCTGCCGGAGCCAATCTTGACAACAAGCCTGCCTTCCGCTGGAAAAGTGAACTTGACGAGGCTTGCGGGCGAATCGGATTATGTGCTGCATTTGCTGTACGCGGTCCCTATTCTACGCGGCGACACGCAGGTTATCGAGGATGTGCCGGCTTTAAGTGACATCTCAATTCGGGTCAAGCTGGACAAGGCTGTAAAGGGAGTGCGGCTGCTGCCGGAAATGGCTGATGTTCCTTTTGTGCAAGACGAGGAAGGCTATACGAGCATCTCGGTTAATCTCCATAGCCACCGGATGGTTCAGTTTAAAGTTTAATATTTATGGCTGAGGCTGTGAAAGTCTCAGGCATGATGCATAGGGGTGGTCTCGAAAGGTTATGAACCTTGAGACCGCTCTTTTTTCAGGCCTTTGCAGCACAGTCAAATAGCAATGCGCGTTGCCTAGATTCAGCGTTTAGCGAGTAGCCCCGCCGATTATTTGAAGCCGGACGCTTCTAATGTAGATAGAGCTAGAAGCTAGCTCTATTTTATAGCAAACTGGCCTCAATCATAGAAATAAGTCTACAAAATAGACCTAATGCAGTGCGTACCCCCGCCAACTGGCGTTTACCGCACCCTTTCTAAGAAAATAGAGCTAGAATGTAGATCTATTTTTAGCGAAGTAGCTGCTTTTCCAGAAATAAGTCTACAAAATAGACCTAATGCAGTACGTACCCCGCCAACTGGCGTTTACCGCACCTATTCTAAGAAAATAGAGCTAGATTGTAGATCTAAATCTTGCAAACTGGCCGCTTTTCAAGAAATAAGTCTAGAAAATAGACGTATTGCAGCTCGTGTCGCATATGAGCTTTAGCTGCATCTTTTGAGCATGTCCAAAGTTTGCTCGAGAAAGCATCTGCTGAGCTAAAAAGGACGGAGCGGCTAAATCACGCTGCTCCGTCCTTTTTTCTTACTGTTAGTCTTCGCTGAACACTGGCTTTATAACAAGCTCGAAGCGGAATTGCTTCTCATTCAGACGGTACTGATCCAGCAGCTCGGGTCCGCAGGAATTTGATCCGACGCCGCTCATTTTGTAATCAAGATGAACGATGGTTTCCTTCCGCCGCTTCAATTCATGATTGTGCGCAGCGTTTGTAAGGTCAAGCGGCGTATAGTGCGACGCGTTGAATGAGAACGGCTCAGGCGAGGTGAATTTCAAGCCCATTCCTTGCTCGCTTGATATGACCGCCCAATTGGTGCCGTAACGCGAGCCATTCTCCTGCGGCATGATGTAAGGCTCAAACATTCCGTCAACCGTCGTAAGGTATTTGCCTTTTCGAACGCTTTGGCGTTTATCGACATAGCTCTCGTGCGGTCCGTAGCCGAAGTATTCGACCTGCTCATTTCCATTTGGCATAATCAGCTGCAATCCGAAGCGCGGCAAGTAAGCTGCCGATTCCCTTACCTTCACTTGGACATCGAGCTTGATTTCGCCGGATGCGTCAACTTGCCAGAGTGCTTCGCCGTGCAGGATCGGATATTGCGTATAGCCGCCCAAGGAAAATGCCATTCGAACCTCCAGCGTTGATTGGCTTAACAGTGACCATTCGCAGCTGTAGACCTTCATAACTGCTCGGTCGTATCCAAGCTCCTCCCATTGCTTGCGGATATGCATATCGTTGTCGATTGGCGCCCGCCAAATGTTGAAGCGCATCGGCTGCTCCAGCATCGCGATGCCGCTCCGGGTTATTTGCTCAAACGTCCCGCGGTCCAGATTAAAGGCGTAACGGAAATCAAACCCTTCTATCGTCAGCGTTCGATCATTTTCAGCAACCTTTAGGGAGAGCGATGAAGGATAAGTAGGGTTAGCAGGCACGGCGGATGGACAAGGCTCAAGCAGGGTGAACTGCGTGAACGCAACCTCATAGCCCATCTCCGCCCATGATGTTTCCCGGTTCATCCAGCAGGACAAGGTGAGTGTATAGCAGCTATCCTGTGTTTTGGGCCATGCATAAGGCAGCGTTACGAGCTGATGCTCATGCGCAGAGGCATCGAGCTGCCAGATTTGGCCTTGTTCGATTGTTATTCCATCCTTCTCTACCTTCCAGTGCAAGCCGATATGGGACAGGTCGATAAAATCATGCAAATTGGTGATCTTTAGCTTGCCGCCTGATAATTCAACCGCTTCGATATGAATCGGTGCCATAACCTGCTTCAGCTCAAGCAGCCCGGTATGCGGCCTGCGATCCGGGTAAACGAGTCCGTCGATGCAGAAGTTGCCGTCATTCGGCTTGTCTCCAAAATCGCCTCCGTAAGCAAAGAACGGTTGGCCTTCTTTCGTCTCGGTCGCGATGCCATGGTCGCACCATTCCCAGACGCAGCCGCCCATAAGCTTCGGATACCGGTGGATGATGTCCCAATAGTCCTTCAAATCGCCGGGGCCATTGCCCATGGCATGGCTGTATTCACATAGGAACAGAGGCTTTTTGTTCGACTCCTCTTTGGCGTATTCCTCAATAAACTGGACGGACGAGTACATGCGGCTCTCTACGTCGAGTGATTCTATGTTCTCATGCCCTCCGTAATGCGGAGCCGCACTTTCGTAATGCACGAGCCTTGAGTGATCTCTTTGCTGAATCCATTCCGCCATTGCGATATGGTTTATCCCATATCCGGATTCATTCCCGAGCGACCACATGACGATGCAAGGCTGGTTTTTGTCTCTTTCCACCATGCGGGATGCCCGCTCGACGTAAGCTTCCTTCCATTTCGGATCGGTGGCCAGCCGATGCGAAGACCCGTCTGCCCCGTCGTCAGGGACACCCATGCCATGGGTTTCCAAGTCCGCCTCATCCACGACGTAAAATCCATACTCGTTGCACAGCTCATAAAAACGAGCGTCGTTCGGGTAATGGGAAGTACGGATGGTGTTCACATTATGGCGTTTCATCAGCTTCAAATCTTGAATCATATGGTGAACGGGAATCGTCTGTCCTAGCTCAGGATGAGAATCATGACGGTTGACGCCGCGCAGCTTGACAGCTTGTCCATTGATTTGGAATACGCCGTCAATAATTTCGACCTTGCGGAAGCCTACTTGGAATTTAATGATCTCTTCACCGGCATACAAATAAAGCTCGTAGAGGTAAGGCGCCTCCGCATTCCAAAGTATTGGCTTCTGTATATCCAGCGTGATTATGCCTTGGTTCTCAATTACGGCTTGTGCGGCCGCGATAAGCTGATGAGCGGAATCACGCAGCTCGGCTTTCACTTCCAGAGCTCCCGTTGTTTCGATTTCTGTTTGCAGAGAAGCCTGCTCGAAACCGTCTGCGAATATCGTTTTATTAAAAACATCACGAATATGCGTCTCGTCGCGGCCTAGCAAATAAACGTCACGGAAGATGCCGGAAAAGCGCCACGCATCCTGATCCTCCAGATATGTTCCATCGCACCACTTCAATACCATAACGGCAATGCGGTTTTGCCCTGGGCGAAGATAAGGGGAGATGAGAAATTCCGCAGGCATGCGGCTGCCTTGGCTGTATCCGGCAAATATACCGTTCACCCAAAGGTAGAAGCAGGAGTTGACGCCCTCAAATACGGCATATTTCTCTTTGCCCGCCCAGTTGTCCGGCAAATGGAAGTCTCTGACGTACAGACCGGCGGGATTGTCATCCGGCACAAATGGCGGGTCACAAGGTATAGGATAATTAATGTTTGTATATTGCAGCTGGTCGTACCCGTTTGTCTGCCAACAGGATGGCACAATCAAATCATCCCAAGCGCTAACATCGGTTTCAGCTTCATAGAAAGCATTGTTTACTTGCAAGACGCTTGGGTAATAGTTGAACTTCCAGCTCCCGTTAAGCGACTCATAATAGGGGGAGCGCCCTCTTTGATGCTCTTTGGCCGCAGCAGTATCGGCATATGGAATATAGTAAGCGCGCGGAGCCTCGCGGTTCACATGCAGCTTCTCGGGATCCTCCCAATATTTATCAATCATAATCATCTGACACTCATCCTCTCGGTCTTGGCTTGACTTCATTATAACCGTCAGATAGGATGATTGATCAGGAGACAAAACAGACAACCTATAGTACAAAATGGACATATGGGGTGAACCGGTTGGAACTGCTTAGCTTGAGAAGCAATAGCTTATATCAAATTGACGAGGGGCTTCCTTTTGCTGTTTATACGGCAGGAACGGAGATACAGTCACCTATTACCCGCTTGGAAGGATTCTCGGCCAATCAATTGTTTTTAACCTTTTCGGGCAAGGGGAGGTTTCGTCTGCCAGGGCAGGATAAATGGGACATCTTGCTGCCGCATATGCTGCTCTACATCCCGGCTGGCAAGCCGCATGAATATATGCCCGATGGAGTCGAGCCTTGGTACGTCGGATATGTTACCTTCGTTGAGAAGGAAGCGGGGATTCTCTCAGGCTGGGGGTTTGGAGGAGAGTCGTTTCATTGCCCGTTTAAGGAGAAAGAGCGCTTGTATGATTTGTTGAAAAAAATATGGTCGCTCTCGGGACCGCAGCATGATGAGTGGGCAGCGACGGAATGCTTGTTTGCCTTTTGCCTAGAGCTGAAGAGGCAGCTTCAGTCTACGTCAAAGGTTTCGATATCAGCCTTCACGAATCGAGCGAATGAAGCTCAGCATCCTATCGTTGATATAGCCGTCCGATTTCTGCATGATCATCTCGAACGCCATATTACGATGGGTGAGCTTGCCGCTCATGTCGGATACTCACAGAAGCAGCTCACCCGGCTGTTTAGAAATTCGCTGCAAATAACGCCTTTGCAATATTTGCAGCGATTGCGGCTGAGAACAGCAGCGCTTCTGCTCGCCGAGCAGCCGAATATGACGATTCGGCAAGCTGCCTCCTATATCGGGATGGAGCCGGTCTATTTTACACGATTGTTCCGCCGGGTTTACGGGATTACGCCTTCCGAATCAAGGGCGGAACGACGCGAAACGGAGTGAAAAGACATCCTCATATGCCTCACTCCATTATATGATAATACAACAAAATCAAACAGAAACTCACTGAAAGTGATCATATGTGTATTCTGTTTTCTTGATGTTAAAACAAGCCGAATTTATTGTAAATAATGCTCTTATAAGTTTACAACGTGTCTGGATGTGCGATAAAATTAAAAAGTAAATCCACATTAATCCACAACATTTATAACTAATAATCGATAAACGAGGTGCGTAGCAGTGTCGGTTTTGGCGGAAGAGCGCAAGCAAACGATTATTAATCTATTGAACTCGGAAGGGAAGGTCAGAGTCGTTCCGCTCGCGGAGCACTTTAACGTATCGCCCGAAACGATTCGAAGGGATTTGGACGTTCTGGAGAAGGACGGGCTGCTGCGCCGCGTATACGGGGGAGCAACAAAGCCGTTATTCCAAACCTCCGAGGCACCCTTTACGCAGAGGCAATTGAAATATGTCAAAGAAAAAGAAGCTATCGGGCGCCGCGCGGCTGCGCTAATTGAAGACGGAGATACCATTGCGATTGACGTCGGCACGACGGCGCTCGAGCTGGTCAAGGCGATTGCGGGCCGCAGGCGGCTGACGGTGCTGACGAATAGTGTTTCTGTGGCAACGGGACTGATGGACGGCGTCAACCAAGGAAGATTTAGCGGAAAGATTATTTTGCTAGGCGGGGAGCTTAATCCGGAACAGCAATCGATCAGCGGTTCTATTTGCGAGAGGACGATGCAGCAATTCCGTGTGAGCAAAGCCTTTTTATCGGCAGGCGGCATCTCGATATCCGGCGGCATCAGCGATTACGACCCGGATGAGGCTTCCATGTCGCGCATTTTTGCGCAGACTGCGGAGCAGGTTTACGTTTTGGCAGACCATTCCAAGCTTGGCGTCATTTCGTTCACTCATATGTTAGCGTTCGAGGAAGTGGACTCGGTCATATCCGACAGTCCATGCCCAGAGGGTTGGGCGGAGCATCTAGCGGCTAATGGGGTTGAGTGGATCGAAGCTCCGTTAACGGAGTAGACTAGTTACTCATTAATACGGTCTTATTAAAATAGAGAACTGAACTTCGCATTTTACGATGCGAATTCAGTTCTTTTTTGTGACATTAAACATGTATTAAAGAAAACTGCACATTACCGGGCATAAGGATACCCGTGTGAAATTTTCACAAAACATTGATGGAATGTTGATAAAACGTTGATAAACCAGCTTTACTTAATTTATAGTTAACAAAGAATAGAATGTTTGTATAGATTGTATTAATGTTTGATCAAACATATTGTCGAATGACAAGTAACATAATACGATGTGATTGTCTCCCGTATGCACGGCCAGCAGAAGGGCAGACAACGAAAAAAGGAGCAGAAACATGCAATTGAAATGGGATGGACATACACACACTAATTTTTGCCGCCACGGCAGCAGCGCTAACATGGATCTTTATTTGGAGCAAGCAGTCCGGCTCGGATTTCAGCGGTACACGTTCAGTGAGCATCCCCCGCTGCCAGCAGGCTACATCGACGATCTTCCGTTGATGGCGCAGCTGGCGATGAAAGAAGAAGAGCTGCCGCTCTATTTCGAACAAGCAAGACAAGCCAAAGCGCGTTACGAAGGACGGATCGAGGCTGCCGTTGGTCTGGAGCTGGATTTTTTGCCAGAGGACCCCGATTTTGCGCTCCGGCTGGTCGACAAATACGGGGAACAGCTCGAGGATGTAGTGTTCTCTGTGCATTATCTGCCGGGAATCGGCGGCAACCAATGTATCGACTACACGCCGGAGACGTTCCAAACCAAGCTGATTCAGTATTACGGGTCGATGGACAAGGTTGCTGAAGAGTATTACAACCATGTCGAAGCGGCTATCGAATGGGCTTCTAAACTTCCGTGCCGCAAAAGAATCGGGCACATCAATTTGATTGAGAAATTCCATCTGGCGCTGCCGGAGCTGGACGAAACCCTCGTCAAGCGCCGATTGAACGGCATTTTGCCGAAGCTGGAAGCAGCCGGAGCGGGTGTAGATGTGAACACGGCAGGCTTCCGGAAGCCGACTTGCGGGAAAGCTTACGTACCGGAATGGTTCATTCTAGAGTGTCTGAAGCGCGGTATCCCGCTCGTTTACGGCTCGGATTCTCACAAGCCTGATGAAGTTGGAGCAGGCTGGGACTGGTTTGAGCGGACATTGAACGAAGCAAGAAAAGAGATCAGTAGAAATTTGGAGAAGAGGTGATTGCTCCCTTATGGTTACAAATCCGACTGCAAATGGTTGAGAAGAGTCGTTGCACATCGTTATTTATACATCCCTTTATCCAGAAGTTTTTTGCAAAAGGCGTTATGATCGGATCTTTGAAAGAATAAGGAGTGAATGAATATGAATGCGATGCCAACCTTTAAACTTCGTTTAGGCGGTGCAGGTCAGGCCATTATTTTTCCTATCTATAAAAATAGCTTTGACCATTCGTATAGCAGCGGGCTGCTGAATTCGTTTCTTGAGAGGCATGAACCGCGGCAGCGGATGGGCGAACGTGGTGAAACCACATGGTTCTACGGACGCGGTGAGCAGCCGCATTATTTGTTCGTTGGCATGGGCGAAGCCGGTCAAGCTGCAGCTTTTCGTTTAACCGAAGCAGCAGGAGCTGCTGGACGAGCGGCGGAGCGTGAAGGGCTGCAGTCGGCGGTTATTTCCTTTGAGGGGCTGGGCGTTCGTGCAGGTATTGATGCCGATGAAGAAGCCTTCGTAGCGGCATGGGTGGAAGGCTGGCTGCTTGGGACCTATTCATTTGACCGCTACCGGTCGAAAAAAACGCATCGCTCCGTTACCTCCATCTTTTTCGAGGCAGAGGGTAAGGAGCGTCTGACTGAAGCGGTTCGCCTCGGTGAAATTCGGGCGCAAGGCACGATGCTTGCTCGCGATCTGACTAACGAGCCGTCGAATGCGCTTACTCCGCTAAAGTTTGCGGAGCGTGTTCAGGAGCATTTTGAAGGCGGAGCGGCAAGCGTTGCTATTAAGACGGGAGAAGAGCTGGAGCGTCTTGGCATGGCGGGTCTGCCGGCAGTCGGCCGCGGAAGCATAAATCCGCCCGTATTCATGGATTTTAGGTATTGCACTGACCCTGCCATTCCGCTCACCGTTCTTATCGGCAAAGGCATTACCTTCGACACAGGCGGCATCAGTCTGAAGCGGGACAATGATATTAGCGATATGCGCATGGACATGGCGGGTGCTGCTGCCGTAATCGGCGCCTTGAGCATTATCGCGGGTCGCGGCATCCCGGCAAATATCGCCGTATTGGTTGCAGCTGCGGAGAACGTCCCTGACGCGAATGCTTTGCTGCCAGGCGAGGTGCTTCGGTATGCAAATGGAACGACTGTGCAGGTTGGCAATACCGATTCGGAGGGACGGCTAGTGCTGGCGGATGCCTTAGTTTACGCAGGTCAAATCGGTGCTAAGCGAGTCGTCGACATGGCAACGCTGACGTATTCATGCGGAGGCGCGCTCGGCTCGTTATTGGCCGGAATATGGGGAGACGACTCGCTGGTGCAGTCGATTCGGACAGTGGGCGAAGGTGTCGGGGAGAAATTATGGCAGCTTCCCCTCGTCGATGAATATGAAGCTTATTTGAAAAGCGACTATGCCGACATTTGCAACATCAGCCGAGTAGGTGAAGCCGGAGCTATTACGTCAGCGCTGTTTCTGCGCAAGTTCACAAGCCCCTCGTATAAGTGGGCGCACATCGATATGAACGCGTTGAAGGAATCGTCCGACAGCAAGGGCCATTTGGTGGTCGGCGCGACAGGCTATGGGACGAGACTGCTCGCCGAATGGATCGCGAGCGGCGTTTAAAAATGATGAAGGGCACCTCAATGGAGAGGTGCTCTTCATCATTTAACGTACATAAAGCGGTTATTGATGTAAAATGAGAGCATACCCTTCCCTATTATTTTATGAAAAAGGTGGAGCTTATTTTGATCGTAGTAAGAGTCATATCGGAGGAAGCGCTTGACGATTATTTAGAGGAAATGAACGGTAACGGCAGCTAGTTGCGTTTATACATATAGTGAGTAAACAAAGTAAGGGCAGTCTCATATGCGTTACCTTAAATGAGAGAGTTCCGGATAAAGTGCAAAAAAGCCTCCAAATCCACTATACAAGTGGGCTTGGAGGCTTTTTGTGGCGTGTTGCTTGTTGAGCGCCATAGATTCTGCGTATGAGTTGCGCCGTGGTGCGCTCTAATGACCTGAAGCTTCATGGTCGTTGGATAGCTTTAGCACGTCAAACACTTTGAACAGCAGGCTAAGCGCAATCGCAACTACGGTTGCGAGCGCCATCCCCGAAAGGGAGAAATCGCCGATTGTAAGATTTACGCCGCTTAGGCCTGTAACAAGCACGACGGTCGTTAAGAACAGATTGGTAGGCTTGCTGTAATCCACCTTGGATTCTACGAGCATCCGAAGGCCGGAAGCGGCGATAACGCCGAACAGCAGCAAGGAAACGCCGCCCATAACCGGTCCTGGAATAGCGGAAATGAGCGCCGAAAATTTTCCGGAGAACGAAAGCACGATCGCAATAACTGCCGCGCCCCCGATAACGAAGGTCGAGTAGACTTTCGTTATCGCAAGAACCCCGATATTTTCCCCATAGGTTGTGTTAGGCGTGGAGCCTACAAATCCGGATAGGATGGTAGAAATTCCGTTGCCGAGCATGGAGCGGTGAAGGCCGGGGTCCTTCGATAGGTCTTTGTCTACGATGTTGCCGGTTACGACCAAGTGCCCGATATGCTCGGCGATGACGACAAGCGCCGCAGGCGCAATAGCAATGATCGCCGACCATTGAAAAACGGGGGTGGTGAAATGCGGAAGCTGAACAACGCCGCTCTCTGCCACGTTGCTGAAGTCGGTAAAGCCCATGAAATAAGCAAGCACATAACCGGTTACGATACCGATCAGAATCGGGATGATGCGCATGAAGCCGCGGAACAGCACCGAGCCGAGCACCGTTACGGCAAGGGTTATGGTAGAGAGGGCTACAATTTTTGGATCTGGTGACCATACCGCAGTAGAGGAAACATCTGCAGGTCTAATCCAACCAGCCATCCGTGCCGCGACCGGGATAAGCTCTAAGCCAATGATCGCAACGATTGCGCCCATAGCTGCAGGCGGAAAAACGACGTTGATCCAGCCGGTACCGGCTGCTTGAATGATAAGCGCGACGATCGTGAAGATGACGCCCGATATAATAAATCCGCCAAGAGCAGCCGCATAGCTGCCGCCAGAAGCCTGATCGCCGATAACAGCCCCTGCTGGCGCGAGAAAGGCAAAGCTTGAGCCGAGATAAGCTGGAATTTTGTTGTTGCATATCCAGAGATAGAGCAGCGTTCCGATCCCGTTCATGAGCAAGCAGATTGCTGGATCAACGCCAAGTATATTCGGTACAAGCACGGTAGAACCAAACATAGCAAAAAGATGCTGCAAGCTTAGCAGAAAGCTTTGCAGTGTAGGAGGCCTTTCGTGAACCCCAATTGCGTTTTTCATGAGAATAAGCTCCTTCAATGATATAGGTTGTCTATTTTTGACCCTTGTCGATTCTACATAGTTCTGCATTGGTTTGGCAAGTGTTTTCTTATCATAGGTTAGACATAAACGAATACATTAATGAGAAGGAGGAGGTGACACAGGATGGAATTGTGGGCAATCTGGCTCATTCTCGCCGGCATACTGGTAGTTGTGGAAATGCTAACGCTTACGTTTTATTTGCTGTGGCTCGGCATCGGCGCCGTTGTTGCCGCTGTTATTGATTGGTTTTGGCCAGGTTCTCTTGTGCTTGAACTGGTAGCTCTCTGCATCGTTGCTCTTATTTTGACGGTTTTTACGGGACCGATTACGAGGCGATTTCATTCCTCACGGGGCTTTAAGGATGCCGTGGACGAGCTGGTCGGCAAGCAAGGAATCGTGCTTGAGGAGGTAACGGGAGAAGCGCCCGGCATCGTCAAAGTAGGAAATGAAACGTGGAGCGCGGTGTCAAACGAGCCGTTGTTAAAGGGAGAGTCTGTTAAAGTCGTCAGTCGCGGAAGCGCAGTGCTCCAAGTTGAGAAATGGGGAGGCTAATGATTAATGGGTCTAATTGTAGCGATCATTTTGCTTGCAATCGTTGTTGTATTCGTCGCTTTATCGATCAAAATCGTACCGCAGCAGCGGATAGGCGTTGTTGAGCGTCTCGGGAAGTTCAACCGGCTGCTGACGCCTGGCGTCAACATTCTTATTCCGATTATCGATCATGTTCGGACGTACCATGATTTGCGTATTCAGCAAGCGAACGTGCCGCCTCAGACGGTCATTACGAAGGATAACGTTCAGGTGAAAATCGACACGATCATTTTTTATCAGGTGACCGGTCCGGAGCAGGCAACCTACGGCATATCCGATTATGTATACGGAGTGCGCAATATTAGTACGGCCACGATGCGGCAAATTATCGGCAAAATGGAGCTGGATGAGACGCTGTCCGGGCGCGAGAAAATATCGTCCGATATTCGCATCGCGCTTGATGAGGCGACAGAGAAGTGGGGCGTTCGCATCGAGCGGGTCGAGGTGATCGACATTCAGCCGCCGGTTGATATTCAGGATGCGATGGATAAGCAAATGAAAGCGGAGCGAAGCAAGCGGGCGATGGTGCTCGATGCGGAAGCGGCGAAGCAGGATATGATTTTGCGTGCTGAGGGCGATAAGCAAAGCAAAATATTGAAGGCGGAGGGCGATAAGGAAGCGCGTATCCGTCAAGCGGAAGGGCAGCGCCACGCCCAGGAGCTTGAGGCGCTAGGGGAGGCGAAGGCAATCCAAGCGATAGCCGAGGCGGAGAAAAGCCGGATCGAGCTCATTCGCTCCGCCGGCCTCGACGAGAATGTGCTGACGTACCGCTCGCTTGAGGCGCTTACTGATATTGCCCAGGGCGCGGCGAATAAAGTGTTCATTCCTACCAGGGCAGTAGATACGCTTGGCAGCATCGGTGCAATTGGAGAAATGCTGAAAGCAAGCAAATAGGAGCAGTAAGAGCTAGCAAAGCTAGTACTGGTTCCATAAAATGTCCCGTGAGCGGCAACGGCCGCTTTTGGGGCATTTTTTATTGCGTTCCAAGGCGACCGCAACGATCCGCGCTGAGGAGGGAGCGGGTGAAAGTCAGTTGGTTTGGAGTACGAATCGTAACATTTTTGGCTAGTTCTGCCCTATAATCAGCTTTAAACTGAATTAAGAAAGCGCTTTATAAATAAACGCGAAAGAGGAGGAAATGATGTTGAGCAGGATGAAATTCGGAAGAGGCTTGATCGTTTTTTTGACATTGGTTCTGTTATTTGGGGCGGCAATGAGCGCTCCTATGGCTTTAGCCGAGGATCAAGCGGGGGCTGTGAGCTATTCCTTTGAGGCAGAGGCAGCAGGCAATCTGCTGAGCGGCAAAGCGGAAATAAAAAATTGCGAGACTGCTGTTGGCTGCTCAGGCAATCAAATGGTAGGAAGCCTTTGGGGAGGCTCGGCATTGCAGTTCAATGGTGTAAATGTAGCCGACGAGGGGATTTATACGATGACGGTGCATTATATTTCTGGCGATCCGCGATCGTTTGCCGTTCGAGTGAACGACGGGGCAAGCGACCGCTACGATCTTCCGAAAACAGCGGATTGGAATACACGGGGCAGCTACGAGATTCAGCTCCAGCTCAACCAGGGCGAGAACACTATTCGATTTGATGACGAGGGCGGTTATTCTCCCGATATCGATAAAATGGATCTGCGTTTAGCGGATGCCGGAACAGATCCGAACGAGCCGCCTGCCGGCAATGGACAAGTCTATGAGGCGGAAGCGCCGATCAATCGGCTTACGGGAAATGCAGCAATAAAATTATGCAAAGCAGAAACCGCGTGCTCAGATGGCAAGAAGGTAGGCGATATTTGGGGCGGTTCAACGCTGCAATTCAATCAAATAAACGCGCCGTCTGAAGGCAATTATACGTTAAAGATCAGTTATATTTCCGGCGATCCTCGTCCTGTCTCCATTCAGGTGAATGACGGCGAGGCAGAAGCCTACTCTTTGCCGCAAACGGCAAGCTGGGATACGACTGGCTTATTCCAGATCGAGGTGCATCTGAAAGAAGGAAGCAACACGATTCTGTTCGACGATAACGGCGGATGGTCGCCGGATATCGATAAAATTGAAGTGATCAGCTCCGAAGAGCCTGGCGAGGAGCCGGGCGACGTTAGCGAGATCGGCAATATCGGCGCGAAGCTCGACTCTGCAAAGTACGGCCCGATCATGGTGGAGGAGCATAAGTCGGGCTTAACGCTGTCGAACGGCATTTATAAACTAACTTATAATACCGACTCCGGGCTTGCGGCATACGAGTGGAATGGCAAAACGATTGTCAAGGGCATTTACAGCAGCATCATGCTGGACAAACAGCTGGACAGCAAAAGCTATGCCGAGCATCTGTTCACTTTGAAAAAAATTGAGAAAATAAAAGACGGGCATGGCAAAGGCATTCAAGTGACCATTGAAAACAAACAAGCCGGCCTGCCGACGATGAAGCAGATTTATCACATTTATGAAAATCTGCCTTACTTCTTAGTGAGCCAACAAGTTACTAGCGATACGGCGCTTAGCACAAACGATATGGCTCCCCTTGTTCTAAGCAACAAGGGCGGCATCGACATTGGCAGCTACTCGGATAATCGGGTACTGGTCGCTCCATTTGATAATGATGCGTGGTCGAGATATCAAGCTAGGACGATTAATACGAGCCTGAACAACAATAACTATATCAGCTCGGAGCTGACAGCCATTTATGACAATACAAGCCGCAATGGCTTAGTGGTTGGCTCGGTTACCCATGACCAGTGGAAAACGGGCATTTATTGGAGCGGCTCGGACGATCGCTTGAACAAGCTGAAGGTATATGGAGGCTTCTCATCTCCTACCTCGACGCATGATACGATTCCGCATGGCAAGGTGACGGGGACGACATTAACATCGCCGCAAATTGTTGTCGGCTACTATGCGGATTACCGCGCAGGGCTGGAGAGCTTCGGCGAGGCGAACGCAGCGGTTGCACCGCCGCTCAAGTTCGATCACGGCGTTCCGAAGGGCGTACCGGTAGGCTGGAACAGCTGGGGCGCTTATGATAGCAAATTAAGCTACGACAAGGTTGTCGCAGTTTCCGATTTCTTTAAGGAAAATTTGCAGAAGTCTTCCTTCGCGAACAAAGGCAATGTCTATATTAATATGGACTCCTATTGGGATAATCTGACCGAGCAGCAGCTTGAGCAAGCCGTACAGGTCATTAATAAGAACGGACAGAAGGCAGGCATTTATTATGGTCCGTTCGTCTATTGGGGTGAAAATATGGACCAGCCTGTCGAAGGCACGAATGGCAAGTACACGTACGGCGAAATCATTCTGCGGGATCTGAGCGGCAATCCTTTGCCGAAGGTGGACGGCGCCTACGCGATCGATCCGACTCATCCCGGCTCAAAGCAGCGGATCGAATACTATTTCAAGCGGTTCCTCGATTACGGCTTTGAATATATCAAGATCGACTTTTTAAGCCACTGCTCCTTCGAGGGCAAGCACTATGACTCTAATGTTCAAACGGGCATTCAGGCTTACAATCAAGGAATGGCGCATATCAACAAGGTGCTGGGCGGCAAAATGTTCATCAGCGCGTCGATCGCGCCTTTATTCCCGAGCCAGTACGCTCACGCAAGGCGGATATCATGCGACATTGACGGAACGCTGAGCAAGACGGAATATCAATTAAACAATTTAACCTATGGCTTCTGGCAAAATGGAACGATCTACTCCTACACGGACCCGGATTATATGACGCTGGTGAAGGGCGGCTCGTTCGATGCAGCGCAGTCAAGAGTCAACTCCGCCGTCATTTCCGGCACCGTATATCTGAATTCCGATGACGTGAATGATCCGGCCGCTCAGGAGCTTATGAAGAAGCTGCTGACTAACAAGGAAGTCAACGAGGTGGCGCTCAAAGGCAAAGCATTTAGGCCGGTTGAGGGGAACACCGGAACAGGTGCCGCGGATACGTTCGTCATGAAGGATGGGGCGGATTATTACGTCGCGGTGTTTAACTACACGAATGAGCCCGTGACGAAAACGGTAGATTTTGAACGCGCGGGCATTCCAGCAGCGTCCAACGCCAAGGTGACTGACCTGTGGACGAACGCGACCCGCGATGTCGCAGCAGGGCAATTGCAGGTAGAGTTGAACGGAGCGCAATCGAAGCTGTACAAAATTAAAACCAAATAAATGAAAAATCCCTCGGGCAGAACCGGAACTCTGCTCGAGGGATTTCTTTTATGGACGAGGTTGATTTTGTCTCAGCGTCCCGGAATCCGAATCGTGACCGTCGTGCCAATGCCCAGCCTGCTGTATATCGAGACGCCGTAGGAGTCGCCATAGAGCAGCTTTATCCGATTGTCCACGTTGCGGATGCCGTAGCCCGACAGGGTGTCGCCGCTAATTGGAAGGTCATTCCCGCTCTCGCCCCGCATCCGCATGCCCATGCCATCGTCAATGATTTTGAGAATGATGTCAGGACCTTCGCGGTAGACTTTGATCATAATCGAAATACCAAGCTTGTCATCCCAAATGGCATGATTCATCGCATTTTCCACGAACGGCTGCAGCGTTAGCTTCACGATGGGACAAGGCAGCACCGACTCATCGATTTGGTAATGCACGCGGATAAGATCAGCAAAGCGTACTTGCTGAATGGCGATATAATAGCGGGTCAGCTGAATTTCTTCGTGAATGGATATTTTGCTTTTGCCCTTGTTAAGCGATATCCGGTAAAACTTAGCTAGATCGGTCACCATCTTATTCATTCGCTGATCCGAATTTCGAATGGCAAGCGAGGAGATGGACGCGAGCGTATTGTACAGAAAATGCGGGTTGATTTGGGCTTGAAGCACGTTCATTTCGGCTTCCCGCTTATCGATTTCTTTCTTATACACGTCAGAAATCAAATTGCTGAGCCGCTGCGCCATTTTTCGAAGCACATTCCCCAGCTGTCCGATCTCATCCCGTCCAAGCGGCCGAATGTCGACGAGGTCGAATTCCTCCCGTTCGATACGGCGGATCATGCCGACCAAGTACTCGACACGTTTGGTGAACAGCCGAGCTGTAACGTAGATAAGCAGCGCCATAACGCCAAAGCTGATCAGCGCATAAATCAAAATCCGCTTAGCGGTATTGTTGGCTTTGGCAAGGAAGCTGCTGTAGGGTACAAGCGCGACGCTCTTCCAGCCGAATTTGGTCGTATTGTAGACCACAAGCATTTTTTCACCGTTAAAAGTGCTATCGAACCGTCCCTGGCTGCCGCTCGGAAATTTATCCGTCACATATTGCTGCAGCGGTCGGTTCAACATCGTCTTGTCCTTCGCGGACATAATGATGCCGCTATCGTTAACGATCAATGTCGTTTTCTCGGAGGTTTCCTTCTCCATCAATCGGAATATATCCGATTCCAATATGTTTATCGTTAAAATGCCGTACGCATTGTCGAGATTGCTAATATTGAGCATCCGCGTCAGGGTGAACATGGACGGCTGGTCAACCGCGGGCGGCGTTGCCACAAAGCGGACGTTCCCGTAAGTGTTGAGCAGCGACCGATAAACAGCCGACCTTCTGAATGCATCATCCATTTTTTTAATATAAATGCCGTCGGCTGGCAATGAATCGTTATTGATATAAATCGAAATCGAATGAATGTCTGGATTCGTAGTAAGCATATTAGAGAACGTGTTGTTGATGTACTGATAGGCGTCGACATACAGGGAAGGATCCTCTGTGTAGTTGTTCGTCAAGTAAGCGCGCAGCGTAGTGTTTAAATAAAGGGTTGCGGAAAGCTTCGTGTACGCATCCAGCTTATTTTCCAAATTGGAATTGATTTGAGCGACAGACGACACGGAATTCGTATACATTTGGTCGGATAGCTCGTTCTTGATCGTTTGATAAGAATACAATACAAAAAACAGCAAAGGGATAATCGCGCCAAGCAAAAACATGACAAACAGCTTTTCCCGCAGCCGCAAATTGTTAAAAGGCCTAGTCAGCCATCCTGTTAGCCTTTTCATGCTTTCTCACTCCAGCCTATAAATACATTTTCCGATATTCGTTAGGGGTGCTGCCTCTATGCTTGTGGAAGATGGAGCAAAAGTAAGAGACGTTCTCATACCCGACATTATTTGCAACCTCGCGAACCTTAAGCGATTTATCCTTTAAGAGCTCAGCAGCCCGATTCATCCGTATTTTCGTTAAATAATCAAGAATCGTCTCGCCCATCTTCTCCTTAAAAATAGTGCGGATATAGTTCGGTGAAAGATAGACCTCCTTCGCAATCTCCTCAACAGTGAGCGGGAGATGGTACCTCTCGCCAATGAGCTTCACGATTTGGTCGGCAACCGCTTGGTTGCGGTCGACATCCCTCTCGCTTGCCGCCTTCCTCATCTCATCGCAAAAATGCATGACGTAGGCTTGCATGTGCGAGGAGGAGCCCATTGACGAAATTTCCTTCCAATGGTCCACGAGCAGCAATTCCTTGAGCGAGCCTGCCAGAAGCATCGAGAAATGCTGTTCCAATGCGGATAATAGGCGAATGATAGACCGAATCGCGAAATTTCGATCAATTCTTTCTTCTCTAATCGTTTGGAAAAGCACTTCCAAATGCAGGCTCACCTGTACATGGTCACCTGATTGAATAGCGGAGGCAAGCCGGGCAGCGATCTGCTCGCCATCATCATCCGTTTGCTTGGTTGGCTTTAAATCATTGGGTGTGATGATCGCTCCGCCTAACCTGTAAAATTTCTCGTCATTGCAGGCCCGCGCCTGCAAGTAGGCATTCCTGATGAGGTGAAAGCCGATGTGCGGCTCGGACAGGCCTATCGTCATTTGCGGTCCAAGCTGCTCGCGGAACAGCTCCCAGTGGGCTGCCGTTGATTGTATGGCGCTCTGCTCGTTCTTCCATTGATAGAGAACGAATAATGCATGAGGTTCGGCTTCAACAATGATAAAGGAATCGAGTCTTAGCCTTGCCGCGTATCGAAACAGCTCTGTTCTGTCGGCTGCGGCTAATGGAGCAGGGAGCGCCGTTTCGCTGGCATAAGCTGCCGATGAGTCGAAGGTAACATAAGCGGCTGCATACGCTTTGCTTGCAATAAAATCGGTTGCGCTCAGCTCCCATTTGCGAGTCCAATCATCTCTCTTTTCCTGTTCGGGTTCACGTATTATGCGCATCATCAGCTTTTCGCGCAGCCAGTCGCCGCCCTGATCTGCTAATTGATCCTCCTCGCATTTTTTCTTCACCTTTTCGAGCAAGGCAAGAAGCTCCTCCATGTCGATAGGCTTCAATAAATAGCCGGTCGCCTCAATATTGAGCGCCGCTTTAATATATTGAAATTCGTTATGTCCGCTCAAATAGATAATTTTGACGTTTTTGTCTATTTGCTTCGCCCGTCTTCCGAATTCAAGTCCGTCCATAATGGGCATGCGAACATCCGTTAAGATGATGTCCGGCTTTAATTCGGCAAGCTTGCCAAGCGCTTCTTTGCCATTTCGCGCCGTTCCCGCGACGGTAATGCCGATTTTGTCCCAAGGCACATAGTGCTCTATCGTTTCGAGTTCAATGGCTTCGTCATCCACTATTAAAATACTGTACATGGCTGTCCCCACCTTTTTATCATGTATCGGGATGTTTTACTAGTTTATCCGCTATGACGCATTTCAACAATGGAGCATGCGGAAGTGTGTCGCTTTCGAATATGAATCGTTAAATGCTTGTATAGAATGGGGCGCATAACGGGGCCTATAATGAGAACACAAAGCAACGCAAGACTGGCAGGAGGCTATAACATGGAATCGATATTGAAAGCGGAACCAAGCAAATCCGTTCCACCAAATCGCAAGAGCAGAATCCGAAACTCGAATGTATGGGGCAGGCTGAAGGAGCAGCGTTTATTGTATCTGCTGATGCTTCCGGCCTTGGTCGTAACACTTTTATTCTCTTACGTGCCGATGTTTGGCTTGTACATGGCCTTCATAAATTACTCCCCTGGCGGAGGATCCTTTTTCGGACAGTTTTTCACGACGGAGTTTGTTGGACTTGAATGGTTCAATTACTTTTTTACGAACGGTGATTTCTATAGAGTGATGCGCAATACGCTGGCCCAAAGCTTCCTGTCGCTCATCTTCGGATTCCCGATGCCGATCATTCTAGCGCTAATGATTAATGAGCTCCGCAATGGCTGGTTCAAGCGGACGTTTCAAACCGTATCCTACATGCCTCATTTCATTTCATGGGTCATAGCAGCGAATATCATCATTACGGTGCTCTCCTCGGGAGGCGTGCTCAACAATATTTTGACGGGGCTTGGGTTCATCGACGAGCCCATACAATTTATGCAAAATGGTCCGTTGTTCTGGTGGATTATCGCCATTGGGAACACATGGAAGGACATGGGCTTTAACGCCATTATGTACTTAGCCGCCATTTCGGCGATCAACCCTGAGCTGTATGAGGTGGCGAAGGTAGACGGAGCCAGCAGGCTCAAGCAAATGCTGCATATTACGCTTCCGTCCATCAAACCTACCATTATCATTCTTGCGATTTTAGCGGTAGGCGGCATTTTGAACGCGGGCTTCGACCAGCAGTACCTGCTCCAAAACAATACGGTGCTTCAGTACTCGGAAGTCATCGATACGTACACGTACAAATATGGTCTGCAGAACGGGATGTTCTCTTACGGTGCAGCTGTCGGTTTGTTTAAGTCGGTCGTCGCTTTCATCCTCGTCATAAGCGTAAATACGATGGCCAAAAAGATGAACGAGCAGACGCTGTTCTAACGAAAAACAATGCAAAGGAGAACATGTCATGATAAAAGCTAAAAATGATTTTCTTTTTATGTCCATCGTGTATCTATTCATCATCGCGGTTTTTATCGTAACCTTTTATCCGTTCTGGAACATCTTTATCATTTCGCTTAATAGCGCCGAGGATACGCTGCGAGGCAATTTATACTTGTGGCCGCGGGATTTCAGCTTGGCGAGCTATAAGCAGATCTTGTCGGATAGCGAGATTTGGAACGCGATCAAGGTTACGGTGCTGAGAACGGTAATAGGCACGCCGCTTGCGGTCATTGTCATCAGTATGCTGGCGTTTACCCTTAGCAAGCGCGAACTGGTCGGAAACCGGTTCTGGACGTTGTACTTTGTGTTCACGATGTATTTCGGGGGAGGGCTCATTCCCTATTACATGGTGCTCAAAAGCTTGCATCTGATCGACAGCTTTATGGTGTTCATCCTGCCGGGCATGATGAACGTGTTTTATATGATTATCGTGCGCACCTTCATGATGCAGCTGCCGCAGGAGCTGGACGAATCGGCTAAGATAGACGGGGCAAATTATTTGCAAATCTTCTTTCGGATCATCCTTCCGCTTACGACGCCGGTGCTTGCGACGATCGGAATGTTCACGGCGATCATGCACTGGAATTCGTGGTTCGATTCGTATGTCTTTACGTATAACCCCGATTTAAAGACGCTGCAGGCGGTATTGGTCAAAATTTTGAACCAATATCAAACGAGCGCGATGGTTGGCGATGCGCAGCAGGCTGCCGATGCCACCAAACGTTTGGCTGTGTCGCCGGATACGATTCGAATGGCTGCTACCATGGTCGCGACTCTTCCTATAATAATGGTTTATCCGTTCCTTCAAAAGTACTTCGTTAAAGGCATGACGCTAGGCGCGGTAAAAAGCTAAATTTTTCGGATTAATTACTGGAGGTGATGGGACCTTTGAGCAAAATGCTTTTGATGGAAATGGTAGTATAATAAAATCACAACAAGGGGGATTTCTACTATGAAAATTAAAAAACGGATCATTCTGTTTCTAAGCTTAATCGTTGTATTATCCGTATTATCCGCTTGCGGCTCCAGCAATACGAAAAATAATGAAGACCCGGCTGCAAGTGAAAACGGTTCAGGGAATGCGCCTTCGAACGAGCCTTTGACCCTTACCTTCTTTGATAAAAATACATCCGACAAATTCACAAACGCGGTTGCGGCGGAAATCACGAAGCGTACGGGAATCACGGTTGAAATCCAGCAGCCGACCGGCAATCCGGCGGAAAAGCTTAACTTGATGCTTGCAAGCGACGACCTGCCCGATATTATATTGTTCGATCGCAGAAGCGATCTGGTCAATAAATATATCGATTCCGGTGCTATTATTCCATTAAATGAATTGATCGAAAAGTATGGACCCGATGTAACGGAAATGTATGGCGACGTGCTGAACAAAACGCGCTATAAGGACGGAAAAAACTATTATCTCTCCAATTGGTACGGATTTGAGAACGAGCCCGTATACAGCTTCAATATCCGCAAAGATATTTTGAAGGAGCTGGCTCCCGATAAAGCGGAAGGCGGCGTGCCTTTCACGCAATCCGAATTCAAGCAGCTGCTGCAAGATTTTAAAGCGAAATACAAGGCGATGGATGGCAAGGATACGATCCCGTTAACGATGGACGGCGAAAACTTCGGCGGTTCGTTCAACACATTCAAAGGGATGTTTGGCCTAATGCCTTTATTCGAGGACAATGGGCAAATCAAGTTTGACGTAAAAGACCCGAAATACCGCGACATGATTCTTTATATGAACGATTTATACCGCTCTGGCTTGCTGGATAAGGAATGGGCAATCAATAAAAAGCAGGTATGGGAGCAGAAGCTGGCGACAGGAACCATTTTGTCGACTACAGGCTCTTTCTGGGATCCCGGTGCGGCTAACACCATTCTATTGAAGGATCGCGGCGAAGAGTCGCAGTTGTTCCCTTACAAGGTTGTAGCGGATGGCGTAGATCCAGGCAAAACGTCTTATGGCGGTCGGAGTTCGCTGGGCTGGGATGCGATCACCATTACGAAGAAAAATAAAAATCCGGAACGCACGATGCAATTTATGAACTTTTTGGCAAGCGAGGAAGGCCAATATTTATTGATGTGGGGCATCGAAGGCCAGCACTGGGATATGAAGGACGGCAAGCATACGCCTCGCCCAGAAGTGCTGCAAGGCTTTAAGGATGATTGGAATGCATACGCGAAAGAAACAGGCATTCGCAAATGGACTTGGTTCATTAAAAACGGCAATGGATCGGATGGAACGCCTTATGATTTACCAGGCCGCTATCAACGGGGTGCAGTGGATCAAATGGCGCTCAAGAACCTATCCGATTCCGTATACGACTCGGTTATCTACGAGGGTCTGGGGCCACAGGGCGGAACGCCTGAAGCGCTTAATGAGCAGAAGGTGACCGACATTATGAAGCAAGCGCTGACGAAAGCGGTTATGGCGAAGTCTGCCGAGGAAGCAAGCAGCATCTTTGATAAAATGCTGAGCGACATGAAAGCAGCCGGCGACGAGAAGGTTGAGGCTATTTATACAACGAATTACCAAGCCCGCATGGAGCTTTGGAAATAATCGAAAGCAAAGCATGAGGGGGGGCCGGCGCAGCCGGCCTTCTTTAATTCCAACCTAGGAGCTGATAAAAGATGAACTTTGGGGAAATCAAACTGGAGCAAGTACAGGATGAGTATGTCGTCGGTAATGGCGTCATTCAGGCAATAGCGAATATGAAAGATGGCAGCGTGACACTGCGCTGGAGCAGCGGCGAAGCGCTAATCGGACTGTACGCGGAGGCCCGTTACGGACTTGACCAGCTGCGATCTACGTATTACAGCAAGCACAGGATAAACGAGGCTTCGGCTTCGTCAATCGAGGATGGCTTCGGCAGGGGCGTGCGTTGGAGCTTTGAGCATGAGGAGCTTGGCAAGCCGGCAATGCGCCAGCATTTTCGCATATATGAGCAGCTTCCTTTTTTGCTGACCGAGCTGGAAGTGGAAAGCGAATTTGAGTGGGAGACAAATGAGCTGACGCCGCTTGCTGCCTATTTGAATGATGGAAGCGTAGTACGGTTTGCTGAGGGCACAGACTCTAGCGAGGAGATTAGAGCGTTGTTCGTCCCGTTTGATAATGATAAATGGGTACGCTTTGCCTCCCATGCCATTCCTTGCAGCGTACATAGCTATGAGACGACAGCCATTTACCGTTCGACAAGCAGAAATGGCTTCGTCCTTGGCTCGGTAACCCATGACTGCTGGAAAACGGGATTAGTTGTAGAGGGAACGTTTGCGGAAGCGGTTGGCAGACTTCGCGTATATGGCGGAGCAGCCGACATGCAGACGAGAGATACGGTAGCTCATGGCTCTATTCGCGGCAAAAGCATCGTATCGCCGACGATTTTTGTAGGTGCTTTCCCTGATTACCGCGACGGACTGGAGGCGTACGGTAAGGCAAATGCCGTGCTGTCCCCTGCTCTTCCATGGGAAGGCGGCGTGCCAATGGGCTGGAACAGCTGGTCTGCTGTCATGGATAAGCTCGATTATGACGTTTATACGCATACCTCGGATTTTTTCGCCAAGGAGCTGCAGCAAAACGGTTTTGCTGATGACAATGGGAGCTTGTACGTCAACTTCGATTCGTTCTGGAATAGCCTGAGTGACGAGCAGTTGAACGATGCGGTAAGACGGGTGAAGGCAAACGGCCAGAAGCCGGGCATTTATTATACGCCATTCGCATTCTGGGGAAGCGATCCGATGACGCCTGTTGAAGGAACGGACGGAGCTGTGCTTTACCGGGACATCCTTATCAAGGATCGTGCAGGGCAGCCGCTTCCGAAGCTTGATGGCGCATTCGCAATTGATCCGACTCACCCTGCCGCACTCGAGCGAATTAAACAAAAGCTGGAGAGCTTCGTGGAGCTGGGCTTTGATTACGTGAAGCTGGACTTTCTGACGCATGGCGCTATGGAGGGCGTATTCTATGATGCTAACGTAAGAACCGGTATTCAGGCGTATAACATCGGCATGGCCGCTATCAGCGAGACGCTGGCGCCAGGGCGGATCGGACGGCCTTTCTTGATCAATTTGTCCATTGCTCCGTTGTTTCCGCATGGTTATGCGCATAGCCGACGCGTTTCCTGCGATGCGTTCGGGACGATTGACGATACCGAATATATGCTCAATGCGCTCACCTATGGCTGGTGGATCAACGATAGCCTCTATCGCTTTAATGATCCCGATCATGTCGTGCTTTACAAAAGCGACAATCAGCGCGCCATCAGCGAGCATGAAGGTAGAAGCCGGTTGAATAGTGCGGTCATTGCCGGCACCTCGCTGCTTCTGGGCGATGATTACCGCATGGAGGAGGCAGCTCAGCGGGCAAAGCTGTTGATGACCAACAAAGAGGTCATGGCGCTAGCCCGGCGCGGTGAAACCTTCCGTCCGGTTGAGGGCAGAAGCGGCAGCAAAAGCGAAGGGCTGTTCGTGTTAAGCGGCGAGGAAGGCACCTTCGTTGCCGCGTTTAATTTTGATGTTGAGAACGAGAGCGTCAAGGTCGCATCATTTGCAAGAACGGGCATAGATTCCTCTAAGGGGATAATAGCATTGGATTTATGGAGCGGACAGGAATGGCGCATTGGGCCGGAGGACGTAGAGCATCGTATTGTGCTGGCGCCGGCAGAGTCTAAGCTTCTGTTATATAAACAAGCATAATGGCGATAAAGACGGCTTAATTCGCAGATAATCGAAGGGATTAGGTTGTTATTAAAGTAAAATAAGAAAATTTGCCAAAAATCCGTGACCTTTGCCTGACTTTCTCGTATTATCCCCGAAGTCTTTATTTTGAAAAATATAACAGACGCTTGAAAGGGGAGAGATCATTGAGCTTTACGGATCAGAATCAAAATCAAGAACAGAATCTTGGTATGAGCGGCCGCAGGCCGCCGGAATTAAGCCCGGGCACCGTGAAGAAAATCGTCGTTGGTATCGTTGCGGCAGTGGTTGTCATTTTAATAGGAACGTCATCCTTCTATACGGTGCAAGAGCAAGAACGGGCTGCCATTCTAACGTTCGGCAAATATTCGGGGGAAACCTCGGCAGGACTGCATTTCAAATGGCCTTATCCGATACAGCAGGTCATTACCGTTCCGGCAGAGCTGACGCAGCGGATTCATATCGGTTACCGCCAGGAAGGCTCGGAAGCGATTCCGGTCGATGAAGAGGCGATGATGATAACCGGTGATGAAAACATCGTATCGGCAGACGCGGTTGTTCAGTGGAAGATAAGCAACATTCACGACTACTTATACAACATTGCAGATGCTGAACAATTTTTGCGCAATGCGGCAAGCTCCTCGATCCGTTCCGTCATCGGTTCAGAGAAGCTTGATTATGCGATCACCGACGGTAAGACGGTCATCCAGGACAAGGTTAGGGAGAAGCTGATCGAGCTGCAGGCCAAGTACAAGACAGGCATCCAAATCATTGATATCAAGTTCCAGGATATCGAGCCGCCAAGCGGCCAGGTAGCGGAAGCCTTCAGGGAAGTAACGAACGCGCGCGAGGAAAAAAACACGAAAATCAACAATGCCGCAAAATATGAGAATGACCGCATACCGAAGGCGCGCGGAGAGGCGCAGGCGCTTCTTGAGAATGCGGAAGGGCAGAAGAAATCGCGGATCTTGAACGCGGAGGGTGACGTTGCCAAGTTTAATGCGATATTCGGAGAGTACAAAAAAAATCCGAATGTGACCCAAAGCAGGCTCGTGCTGGAGACGCTTGAGAAAATTTTGCCGAATGCGAAAATATTCATTACGAATTCTAACAGCGATACGGTAAATTACTTGCCGCTGAATGAGCTGCTGCGCAGTGGAACGGGCAGCGCGGCGACTCCGCCTGCAACTACTCCGCCAGTCGCAGAAGCTCCGCAAGGAGGTGGCGCACAATGAAACGAAAACAATGGCTGACGCTAATCATCGTGCTTGTGATCGTTATTTTGGGCTCTGGCTCGATGTATATCGTAAAGGAAGGCGAATATAAGGTTGTGCTTCGGTTCGGAGAAGCGATGAGAGCTGTACCTGAGCCGGGTCTTAAGTTTAAGCTTCCGTTCATTGAGAACGTATCGACGCTGCCTAAATACCAAATGACGTATGAGAGCAGCCCGACAACGATTCTGACGAAGGACCAGAAGCCGATCGTAGTGGATAACTATACGGTATGGCGCATCACCAACGCATCGCAATTTTTGAGAACCGTGCAGTCGGTAAGCGGCGGTATTCAGCGGATTGATGAGGCGGTATACAACTCTGTTCGGCGCAAGCTGTCGGAGGTAAATTACGATAATATCATCAGCGAAAATACTGCTCGCGGCAACATCAACGACGAGATTACGAAGGATGTAGTATCCGCTTTGACACGGGATAATTACGGAATAGAAGTCATTGATGTCCGCATCAAACGGACCGATTTGCCGGAGGAAAATAAGCAGAGCGTGTACAACCGGATGATTTCGGATCGCCAATCGATTGCGGCCCGCTATTTGTCCGAGGGAGACGAGGAGTCACGCAAAATTACTTCCAAGGCGGATCGCACCGCGACGGAGCTGCTCGCTCAGGCCCAAGCCGATGCCAAAAAAATCGTCGCTGAAGGCGAACGTGAAGCAGCCATCATTTATAACAAAGCTTATGGCAGTGATCCGCAGTTCTACAATTTCTATCGGACGCTGGAAAGCTACGCGACCACTTTGAAAAATGAGCCGGTCATCATGATTCCGATTGATTCGCCTTATGCGAAAATATTGTTAGGCCAATAAAAAAAACGTGTTCTATTCGTTATTTGAATAGAACACGTTTTTTGGTATGCTTACAGGCTGCCGCATGATTTGCGAATGATTAATTCGGTATCGACCACGATGCTCTGCGCTTCGGTTTGTTTATTTATCAAATCAAAGAGCATCATCGCTGCGAGACGGCCAAACTTCTCTTTGTCCTGCCTGAGCGTCGTAAGGGATGGGTCCGTATATTTGCTGGCGTCGATGTCGTCGCAGCCAATGATGGCGATGTCGCCGGGGATGGAGAGATTATGCTCCTTGATCGCCCGCATGGCACCGAAAGCCAGAATATCAGAGATCGTAAAGATGGCTTTCGGAAGCGCAGAGCCGCTCACAAGCAGCGCTTTCATCGCCTGATAACCGCTTTCCTCGTCATATTCCTTGCTGTGCAATATCCATTCGGGATTCGCATGAATGCCGAAGCTGCGCAGTGACTTCATGAATGCCGTTTCCCTTATGGTTGCGACCTCCGACTTGCGCTCTATCCCGATGAATCCGATATCTCGGTAGCCGTTCATGTAGAAATGCTCCACGACCTTGGAAGAGATCTTGTCGTTATCCGACATGATATAAGAGAAGTTGGGCCCGGAAAACTTAATATCGAGGCCTACGCACGGAATATCGGATGCGGCTAATTGGTGCACGCTGGGCTCGATTTCGTCACCGGCTATAATAATGCAGCCGTCCACATGGAAATGCCGGCACCGCGCGAGGTAATCTTCTTTTGTATCAAAAAATTTCTCATTCGAGAACAACAGCACATCAAACCCGAATAAGCCGATTTGTTTCTTAAAGGAGTCGATAACGTCGATGAAAAACGGATGCTTGAGCTCCGAATTTAATTTGCCGGCGAACACGACGCCGATTAGATTTGATTTCTTTGTTGCAAGCGTTTTCGCAGATGAGGATGGCCTATAGCCATTCTCCTCCATAATCTTTAGGACCCGCTTGCGCGTTTCTTGGCTTACGTCTGTGTAATTGTTGATAATCTTTGACACCGTAGCGATGGATACCCCGGAAAGCTGCGCAATGGTTTTAATGTTCATCACAGGACTCCTTTATTACAAGTACGCTCATGCTACAAAATCACTTGCTGATAGCGAGCTTCATATATGCTTTAGTGCGATATTTCGATTTATCCAGTAAATAGTAGTGGATATCCTACCTATTGTCAATTGAGGATGCTAGAAACATATTCATAAAAAAATGGATCAGAAATGCGGCTTGAAAAGAAAGTGCGATTAATCCAAACCTTTTAACAAAGCGACTAAAATACCTGCATAAATCTTGCATTTGTATTGCTTGTAGATTTATCCATATCCTTTAAAGGTATAGATGTAACTCAAATAGAGCGTGCTGGCTTTAACATATGTTAGCGCTTTATTCGGATAAGGGGCATGGAGTGGGGACTATAACAGGGTTATAAGTATTTTTATGGTGTTTTGTATGGTTCTGGCATAATTCGCAGGCATTGCTGCGCCGGCAGCTCAGGCGGCCGGCACTAAGTATCGGATGCTTCTGTTGTACTTTCTACAATAGAAACCTAACATCAACACCCAACCTCGCATCTACGTTGTAAAAAATACAACAGAATCGGTCCTCCACACCTCCTCCCATCTCAACTTGCCCGATTGCGTTGTACAAACTACAACGTAGCCAACAAGCGCAAAGAACCCTGATCAATTATCCGATGTAGGGATAACTAATCAGGGCTCTTTTGAAAACTAATTTAGATGTCACCACCAAATTAAAGCGTGTCCCAAGGGGACGAAAGCGCTCCAACGCAGAAGTCTCGGTCAAGCGCCTCATTATCTTCAACGTTACTCCGTGCGGGTGTCCAGAGGGCGCAGCGCCTCGGGGCCCTCCCTAGGCAGGGAGGGTTTGGGAGGGTACGAAACGCCTTTGAAGGTCTGGTAGTAAACGCCTTTGAAGGTCTGGTAGTAAACGCCTTTGAAGGTCTGGTAGTAAACGCCTTTAAAGGTTGGTAGCAACTCACAAGTTAGCCGTTGCTTTCCCCGCTGCCAAGCGCTTGTTAACTCGAATACTAATCATCCGATCAATCAAATACGCCCCAGCTATGAAAATTAGAAACAGATTCGGATAGCCGTACCTGGAGAAGGCGACGAATGGAATATAAATAACGGTGAAATAAGCCAATGTCAGCAGCAAAAGCAAATAGGGTATATTACGCTTCCTAATGGCACTGACAAGCATGAGCAGCAATCCAGCTGTGCCAATCAGCGTCATTAACGTATGCATCGGATAGACGTACACAATGGGGATGTCGAACACCGTTCTCCAATAGTATGGTCCGAGATACAGCCCTTTTATTTTATCGGTGGTATACCATTTCAAATAATCCATTGGCTGGTTCGTAAAGCCGTAGCGCATAATTTTTTTCGCTGTATCGGCCATAGCATCATCTGAGCCTAGAAACAGGCTGGCTCTATCGCGTCCCGGATACTCCGGGTGAGCGTCGAAGAATGGCTGCGCGGGAGCTGCATTATTAATTAAAGCGCCTAAAAGCATAGGATTTCCGGCAGACTTGGTGAACGGAATAAACTCGTCAAATGTGATGTAGTTGCGTATCCACCAAGGGCAGAGCAGCAGTACCATCGTTATGGAAATGACAACCGTATGCTTGACGATCGTTTTCCAGGAAACCTTGTTGAACAGCCATAATAGAAATAACACAACTGGAAAAAGTCCGGTATGCGGTTTAAAGTAACAGCCTAATACGACGAGCACGGCGACGATGATGTAATGCTTCGTTTGATTGCTCTTTAAAGCAAGCAGGCTGAAGCAAATTAACAGCATAAATATCGTTCGGAATATCGTCTCGGACAAAATAACGCCAGAAGAGAAATAATCTGGTAAATATAGCGCGGTTGCGATACTGGCAATAAGAGCTGCTCTGCTGTTAAACAACTGATTCGCAATGACAAAAATGAGATAAACAGAGAAGGCCTGCAGCGCTGCCTGCAAAATTCGAAATGCGATCACAGCAGCTTCACCTTGTCCGAAAATCAACATTAAGCCTGACAAAACAAAAGGCATCCCAGGCATAATGAAGGAGGACGGGGACTCGCCGCTGTTATAAGCAAGCGTATGCTTATTCAACAAAATTTTGGCGCTGTTTACATACTTCACGTCATCATTATTTAGTTTTTCATAGGTGCCAAGCAAAAAATGATCACCATAAATAAGTACGGACGCGGTGCTGATTGCGAATACGAGCAGGATAGTTACGAGAAGAGAAGTTCGGATAGGCTTGGATACCTCATTTAAACGAAACAATTACTACACACCTTTCGATTGTATTAATTAATTTATAACGAAGCTATTAACTACATTATAACGAATAAAAGAAGCAATATGTTCCAGCCGAAGTGTTCATTCCTTCAATTTACTATATTTTCTATCTATAAACATTCGTACAATTGCTATAGACCTCTCTCACATATAGTAAATGGAGGTGAATGGAATTGTACAAAAAAAATTATGCGAGCCGCAATATACGAGGAAAACAGCGAGTCTGTGAATACTTATCCTCCAATCCGATGCTGGAAAGTTACGTGCCGCAAACCGTTTCGTTTAGTCTTGAGCATTTGGAGATGATGATAAATCGTTATGAAATGGTTTATGTTAAGCCCGACATAGGGTCTCATGGGATTGGCATCTTTAAAGTCAAAAAGAACGATTCGGATTATGAACTGTATGAGATTGTTAAAAAGAAACAAGTACGCAGTCTCTACAAGTCTATTTTTGATATCTATGATCGGATAAAGAAGCAAAGGTCGGCTAAGCTAATTATTCAAAAAGGGATTTCATTGGATCATGTGAACGATTGTCCATACGATATTCGAGCGATGGTGCAGCGGAAGCCAGGAGGGACTTGGGTCTGCACGGGCCTAATCGTCAAGGTCGGAGCACGCAATAAAATCGTTACGAACCATTATCAAGGCGGCACTATTTTATCGATGAAAAAGCTGGGAAAAAAACAAGGCCTGTCACAAGCCGAGACCGCAAGCCGCGTAGGGAAACTTAGCCGTGTCGCTCTGCAAATCGCGCATACTTTGAGCAAGAAACGGTCGGGCATGCATGAGCTTGGCGTCGATTTCGCTTACGACAAAAAGCAGCAGCTGTGGGTGCTTGAGGTGAACTCGAATCATCCGCAATTTTATCCGCTCAAACAGCTCGACCCAGCGGCCTATCGCAAAATGAAACGTTTCGCAGTTAGTTACGGCAGACGAGATGCATAATGAAAAAGCAGCAGGACAAGGCCATTGCCTCGGCCTGCTGCTTTTTTTGTCACAAATTAATTGATTGCGCTTACTTCGATGATTGAAAAGTATCATTTATAGTTGTTCAGATAGCTATTCGTGTTTTAGGTATCACGATAAAATACAAGAAGAACAACAAGAGCAAGGGGGATTGAGTAGTGGCGCAGCTTTCCGTTAAAGACGAACTAGTAATTAAACCAAAAACTAAAAACGTTTTCTTGCGATTCTTGAAGCAAATGGACATCCAAATGATGGTGTTGCCTGCATTGTTACTCATTATTGTGTTTAGCTACATTCCGATGTATGGCGTATTGATGGCTTTCCAGGATTACAGCATCTTTAAGGGCTTTTTTGCGAGTGAGTGGGTTGGTTTGAAGCATTTCGACATGTTTTTCAACTCCCCGGAGTTTTTTGAAGTCATGCGAAATACGATCATTATAAGCTTGTTGAAATTTTTTATTGGATTTCCGGCACCGATCGCGCTGGCCTTAATGCTCAACGAAGTGAAGAACATGATGTTCAAGCGACTCGTACAAACGGTCAGCTACCTGCCTCACTTCATGTCATGGGTAATCGTCGCGGGATTGATCATGTCGATGCTTTCGACGGATAATGGCAGCGTAAACATTTTGCTTGAAAAAATGAATTTTATTGAAGAACCGATCAATTTCTTATCGCTTCCGGAATTATTCTGGTCCATACTCGTATCGACTGGCGTTTGGAAGGAAATCGGCTTTGGCTCCATCGTGTACTTGGCGGCTATCGCCAGCATTGACCCAAGCATGTACGAGGCGGCTTCGATGGATGGAGCCAGCAAGTTTAAACAAATCTTTTTGATCACGTTGCCTTCCATCATGCCGGTTGTCCTTATCTTCATGATTTTGGCGATAGGGAACCTATTGAATGCAGGCTTTGAGGATATTCTCTTGCTTGCCGTTAACCCGGTGCTCCGAGACGTCTCTGATGTCATCGATACGTACGTTTATCGAGTCGGTATTCAAAGTTCAAGATACTCGTACGCTACTGCGGTAGGACTGTTCAAAGCCGTGATCAGCGTTGGACTTCTGACGATGGCGAACTATCTGGCACGCAGAGCCGGCAGCAGCTTGTGGTAGACTATAATTAGCCCGGAAAGGCGGAGGATGCAGTGATCAGGCTCAGCTTTGGAGACCGCGTGATGACGGTAACCATCTACATTTTACTAACATTATTAGCTTTTATGACCTTCTATCCTTTCTGGAATGCGCTGGTCATTTCCTTCAATACCGGTATTGACACGTCAATGGGCGGTGTAACGTTCTGGCCGCGTGCTTGGACACTCGAAAACTACGGCATCGTATTTAAAGACGATAGAATGATTGGCGCCTTTATGATATCGATTGCTCGTACGGTTGTCGGTACGGCAGCATCCATTATTCTAACAGCCATTTTCGCATACGGGATCTCTAAGAAAGAATTGATGGGCCGCAAATTTTACATGATTCTATGTATCATTACGATGTACTTCTCTGGCGGTCTAATTCCTTCATTCTTGTTGATCCGTGAGCTTCACCTTATGAATACGTTCTGGGTGTTCATTATTCCTTCGCTGATCAGCGTATGGAACATGATCATATTCCGTACCTTCTTCCAAGGCTTGCCTGCAGGTCTTGAGGAATCGGCGAAAATCGACGGAAGCGGCAATTGGGGTATCTTTTTCCGAATCGTTGTTCCGCTCTCTGGACCGGTTATTGCTACGCTGTCGCTGTTCACAGCTGTCTTTCATTGGAATGATTGGTTTGGTCCTAGTATTTATATTACCAATGAGAAGCTGCTTCCTATACAAACGATGCTTAAGCAAATATTGAACTCAAACATCGTTTCCGATCAGATGTCTCAGCTGGATTCAGCGGCACAAGGCCAAATGGCCAAAATGAGAACGGTAACGAGCAAGTCATTGTCCATGGCGACAATGATGGTAGCTACGATCCCAATCATTATGGTATACCCATTCGTGCAAAAGTATTTCGTGAAAGGCGTTCTTGTTGGATCGCTGAAAGAGTAGCGGGAAAAGTATGAAAAGAAGTTTAAAGCGAAAGCTTTGAACATATAAAAATGAGCTTGAAAGGGGATTTTAAACAGATGAAAGCGAAAAGTAAACTTCTTGTCCCTATCGTCTCCGCTTTTATGGCCGTTTCTTTATTGGCAGGCTGCAGCGGTAATAGCGGTAATTCCGGCAACGGAGAAACAGCAGCTAATAACAAAACGGAAGAGAATAGCGGAAACAAACCTGCATCCGTGTATGAGCTAGGCAAGGAGCAGCTCGATTTTACCCTTTATGGTCACTATGATTGGTATACAATGCCAACATGGGGTGGCGATATTACAAGCACATGGATAAGAGATACAAAGAAAGTTAATGTCAAACCGATTCATTCCGGCGGTGCAGCTCCTCAGAAGCTGAACACCATGATCGCTACAGGCGATTTGCCTGATGCAATCTGGCTAGAGCGCGTAGATGTAGAGAAATTGCGCAGCGCAGATTTGCTTGTACCGTTTGACGACTACCTCGAAAAATATCCTAACCTGAAAAAATGGCTGGGTGAAGAAGGCATCAACATGCTTCGTTCGGAGGATGGCAAGCTTTATCAGTTCCCTAACTGGTATACAAAGCAGCCGAATGGTAACTCAGGCTATGTTGTAAACAAAAAAATCTATACGGAGCTTGGTTCTCCTAAGCTGGAAACAACCGATGATCTTTACAACTACTTGAAGCTTGTTAAAGAAAAGTATCCGAACGTCGTTCCATACGAGCCGCATCTTGCAAAAGATGGACAAGGTCTTGACGTCCTATACTCCGCATTCAAAGAAAATGATCAGAAGTTCCCAGGTATGCGTGCTGTACCTAACGGCGACAAGCTGACTTCGATCTTCCTTGATCCGCAATACCGTGAGTCGTTGCAGTATACGGCTAAACTGTTCCGTGAGAAGTTGATTACGCAAGATGCGATGACGCAAACGATCGATCAAATTACAGAAAAAGTAATGACTGGCCGTGTAGCTGTATTCGCTGCAGCAAGCCCGACTGAAATCGCGATGCAAGCACATGCTGAGCTCGTGAAAAACGATCCAGAAGCTGGTTACTTCATGATTTGGCCAATTCATAAAGAAGGCCTAGATAAAAATAAAATTTTCCCTGGAACTTATGGTATGCTAGGTTGGAACGTAACTGTAATTACGAAAAAAGCTAAAAACCCAGAAGCAATCTTTGCTTTCTATGACTGGTTGACTGGTGCTGAGGGACAAAGCGCATTGATGTGGGGACCTCCAGGAATCTATTGGGATGGCGTAGAAGCTGATGGAGAAACACCAATTTTCACTGATAAATACACTTCCGAAGCAGGCGAGCTTGCGAAGCTTCAAGGGATTACGACTAACCTGAACTGGGTTGGTAACACCGTATTCCTAGATACAACAAAAGCGAAGTTCGAAGCTACGTTGCCGGTAGAGCAGCAAAACTGGTCGACTCGTTACCAACGTGAAATTACGTGGAAAACGCAATCCAATGCTACGGAATTTATCAACATTGATCCACAGCCGGAAACAGAGGAAGGCATTATCCGTCAACGTATTGAAGATCTTTACCTAGAAGTTAGAGCAAAAGCATTGTTCGCTAAGAGCGACGCAGACGTGCTAGCTATTCTAGATCAAGCGGAAAAGGATGCTCAAGCAGCTGGTTATGACAAGCTTCTTGCATTCAAAACTACAAAATGGCAGGAAAATCTAGCGAAAATGAAAGCGCAATAAGTTTATAGCTTTTTATAAAACGGCGGGTATACTAAGATTTTTAGTGTACCCGAGTTTTTTCATTTATAAAGAGCTATTTTCTTTGCATAATGAACCTATCGCGTTTTCCTAATTGGAGCTGATAACATCATGTATAAAGTATTGCTTGCAGACGACGAGAGGCTGGATTTGGAAGGCATGCGTACCTTTATTCCTTGGGAAGACCTTGGAATGGAGGTCGTGGCTGGCGTGATGAACGGCTTTGATGCTTGTAAAGTGCTAGATGCTGAAAAGGTAGACATTCTCGTAACGGACGTCCGAATGCCTAATATGACGGGGCTGGAGCTGGCGAGGCGCGCACTCGAAATGTCGAAGGATATAAAAATCATATTCGTAAGCGGCTATCAGGATTTCAGCTATGTGAAGCAGGCATTGTCGCTAAACGCGGTCAATTACGTGCTTAAGCCGATGGACGATCAGGAGCTGATCGATTCCTTGCTTAAGGTTCGCGACGATTTGGACCAAGAGCGTGTAAGGCAGGATGCCTATTGGCAAATGGTGCCGATCGTAAAGAATGAGTATTTATTGCAGCTGCTGGAAGGGACAAGCAGTGAGAAGACGATAGAGGTATTGAATCAAGAGTATGAAATGAACCAGTTCAGTTGGCCTGGTTATGCTGCTGTTATCGAAATCGATGATATGTCTTTGAAGCAGCATGAGGAGAGCCGTAACGTTCCAAATGAGATGCAGAAGGTTGTATCGATCTGCAAGGAGCTTGGCGTACGGCAGATTTGCAAAATAAGCAAAGCCCGAGTTGCACTACTTATTGAGGGTACGGAAAATGATGCCGTGCTAGAGCAAATCGTCAATCTTGTAAATAAGCAAAATACGTTCTCCATTACGGCAGGAGTCGGCGAGCAGTGCCGCTCCATCTTCGAAGTAACGATCTCCTATCGTCAAGCAGTAGAAGCTCTTGACATGAAAATGTTTTACGGCAAAGGAAAAGTAATCGGACATGGCGAGGTTAGACAGGCAGAGAAGGAAGATGTGAAGCATCTCGATGCTAAGCTTGAAGCGCTATTTGGGGCGATGTCTGGTTATGAGCTTGTTCGTATTCATGATGAGCTCGATGATTTGTTTCAGGTAGCCAAAAACTTAAAATCCAAATTTACGCTGCGAAACTATGCGCTTTACATTCTCATGAAGCTCGATAATTATTTGCAAAGAACGAATGAAAATGTGTTTCAGCTGCTAGGGATGGAGCTGAACAATTACGATGTCATTATGCAATTTGAAACGATTAATGACATTCATGTATGGCTTAGACGGAGAGTTTACGAAATCTCCGAGACGCTGCAGGCGAATAAGCACAAGAAAAATTGGAAGCTGATTAAACAAATGATCGACTTCATGAAAGAACGAACGCATGATAACATTACACTTCGAGATTTAGCAGAGCAATTTTCGCTATCGCCAAACTATCTTGGCTTGATTTTCAAAGAAGAAACAGGAAAAAACTTCAGCGAGTATTTCATTCAGCTGCGAATGGAGAAATCCTGCGAGCTTCTCAAAACGACAAATATGAAAATTTATGAAATAGCCGATCGCGTAGGCTATCGACATTTGCCTTATTTCAGCAGACAATTCAAAGAAACTTACGGCATGACGCCGCTGGAGTACAGACGATCATGACCATCCACAAGAAGGAGCATCGTTATATTCCTTTCGGGATTAAGCTGATGCTTACTTATAGCTTGTTTATTATTATACCGGTGCTGTTAGTCGGCTACGCAGCCAATTTGATCTTTACAAACTCCATCCAAGAGCGTACACGCGAGATTAATCACGGCACGCTTGAGCAGATGAAGGATAATATCAAATACAAGCTTGAGGATATGTCGCGCATTTCGGGCATGCTTTATTTTGACAGCAATCTAGCTTCCTACTTGCGCCGTTATGAGGAGGGCTGGGTTAGCTACGAGGCTACGACGAAGCAGCTCCTCCCTAGAATACTAACGACGATCGATGCGGCGAACAACAAGATAAGGCTCGCAATCTATTTGCATAACAATACGCTGCCTGAGATTTATCATAACTACAAAGATACCGATCCGCTTAATTCGGAGGGGCCGTTGTTTGATTTGTATCATATTGAAAGAATCAAGGACAGGCCATGGTATTTGGAATATCCGACAGAGCGATACGGTGAGACGATGCAATGGAAGCAGGTGGAAGGAGACACGAAATTTGGCCATATTTCCTTGCTGAGAAGGCTTGTTGATATGAATGATTCAATCGCAGTTAAGGAAATTGGCTTTGTTCGGATCAGCCTGCGGCTAACGGATCTGCTCGAGAGTGTCGATTCCGAGAAAATCGGCAAGGGCACCAAAATTTTTGCAATGGACGAAAATCGCAAAATTATGTTTTCCTCCGGCGATACGGACTATAAGCTGGGCGAGACGCTGAGCGAAGAGAAAATTGCGAATTATTGGGTCATTGATGAGCCGATACCGCAGCTGAATTGGCATCTTGTCGCACTCGTTCCAACAGATATTATGGAGAAGGCGACCAAAGAGGTCAGGTTTTGGACGATACTCATTTGTTTGGCCTGTTACATCGTATTTTCATTCGCGGGCCTGTTTATATCCCGTTTCTACTCTCGTAAAGTTTCCAAAATCGTTCGCGTACTGGATTCGTTCCAAGAAGGTAATTTTCAGAAAAGCATCAATTTTAAGGGGAATGATGAATTTACTCGCATATCCATTGCCCTTAATGAAATGGGTCAGAACATCGATGAATTGATTCAAGAAGTATATATGACGAACATAAAGAAAAAGGAAGCAGAGCTAGAATCGCTGCAAGCACAAATAAATCCTCACTTCTTGTACAATACGCTCTCTTCGATCAGCCGCTTGGCTAAGTTTGGCGAGGTCGATAAACTGCAGCGGATGGTGCTCGATCTTGCGAAATTTTATCGGCTGTCGCTTAATGAAGGAAGAACCGTTATCCCGATTAGAAATGAGCTGGAGCAGGTCAGCGCTTATATTAACATACAGAAGACCAAATTTGCTGACGGCATGCAGGTGTTTTTTGATGTTGATCCTGATCTATTTAAGTTCACAACCGTGAAGCTTATTTTGCAGCCATTTATCGAAAATGCATTAGAGCACGCTTGGTATGGCGATCGGATCAACATTCGGATCGTTGGAAAGCTGGAGGGAGAGCTGATCACCTTCCAAGTCATTGATGACGGTGTCGGCATTCACCCCGAAGTGCTGCGCCAGCTGTCCGATCCAGTAGAGAGCTTGAATGTCGGCTATGGCATTCGTAATGTTGACGGGCGAATCAGACTTCATTTTGGCGCAGAGTATGGCGTCACGATTGTTAGCAAAAGAGGTATCGGTACGTCAATATGTATAACCATTCCGGCAAAAACGAATGCAAGCCAATCAGAGCGTCCTATTTGAAATAGGACGTTTTTTTTCGTATCTTTTAAACTATATGTAATAAAACCTAACATGCTTATTGACACATCCGTACGTTCCGCACTATAATTCGGTTAAACGTAAGGTTTTGTGACAAAAGAATATCGGCTCTCAATCCTTATTGATGAGAGCAGCTAGCAGTCTAGGGTTCCGTTAACGATGACTCGGCGCATCAAGAATGCGTTCGGCAAGTGGTTAAGTCTGGTCCAAGAGACGGCGTATAGAGGAGAAGGGGAACACCCGCTCATCTATATAACACGGAAGGATAAAAGCCTGGGAGATCACTCTCCCTGGCTTTTGTTTTTTTTATAGGGCTTTTTAGGCGCTAAAAAAATGACGGGAGTGGGGAGTAATGAAAAAATCACTGAAGGCATCATTGATGGTTATGCTTATTGTAGCGATGGCGTTTATGCCTGCTTGTTCCGGCCAAACAAAGGAAACATCGGGCGGGGCTTCGGATGATCCGATTACGATTGCGCTTAGTCCTTGGCCGGGTTGGTATATGTGGTATTTGGTAGAGGAGAAAGGGTTTTTCGAGAAGCATGACGTTGACGTGAAGCTGGAGTTTTTCCCGGTATACAGCGACTCGCTCCAAGCGATCGCTGCTGGCAAGGTTGATGCGAACAGCCAGACGTTAAGCGATTCACTGGCTCCTCTTTCTAAGGGAATCGGCCTAAAGGCTGTTCTAGTGAATGATAACTCCCATGGCGGAGATGCCATTGTGAGTAAACCTGACATTAATTCGATCAAAGACTTAAAAGGAAAAACAGTAGCGACGGAGCTCGGTACCGTTGATCATTTCCTTTTGCTTACGGCGCTCGCCGAGAACGGGATGGACGAGAAGGACATTAAATATGTGAATATGACGGTGAATGATGCAGGGCCTGCTTTTATTTCAGGCAATACGGATGCATCGGTGCTTTGGGAGCCGTTCCAAACGACTGCTGTGAAGGAAGGCAAGGGCAAGGTGCTTTATTCGTCCAAGGATACGCCGGGACTCATTCCCGACTTGCTCGTGTTCCGTGATTCGGTCGTGAAGGATCGACCGGAGGATGTGCAAAAAATCGTTGATGCCTGGTTTGATGCACTGGCTTGGTACGAGGATAACAAGGAAGAAGCGATTAAGCTGCTCGCTGAGAAAGCGGAGACGACACCGGAAGATTTTAAGCTTGGCTTAGACAGCATTAAGTTATTCGGGGTAGAGGATAACGTCAAAGCATTCGAGAAGCGCGACGAGTATACATCGCTTAGCTACACAGGTCTGAAAACAGCGGATTTTCTCTTTAAGCTTGATATGGTCGATAAGCTTGATAGCGTTGATGAGCTGCTGGATCCACAGTTTGTAAATCATAAAGCAGGGAAGTGATAAGCGATGGGGACGCCACTACGACGTAAACCGCATAAATTTCAAATATTCAAAGACATCGGCCCGAGGTCGTTTGCCGTAACGGCGGGTATCTCCTTCGTTTTGCTGCTTGGCGTTTGGTCGCTGCTCAGCTATACCGAAACGGTTAGTCCGATTTTCCTGCCGAAGCCGCATGCCGTGCTCGTTCAGCTCCTACTAAATCTCGGCAGCCCAGAGTATTGGGGGCATATCGGCATTAGCGTATTCAGGGTTACAGCCGGCTTTTTGCTGGCCTGCGTGATCGCCATACCAATCGGAGTGTTTGCCGGCACGTTTAAGTACGGCGAAGCTTTCGTAGAGCCGCCGATGGAATTTATCCGCTATATGCCGGCGGTAGCCTTCATTCCGCTCATTATGGTATGGGCGGGCATCGGAGAATGGGCTAAGGTGCTGTTAATTTTTATCGGCTGCTTCTTCCAGCTGGTGCTGATGGTCTCGGATATTACTAGGCGCGTATCGCATGACCTGCTGCATGCTTCGTTTACGCTCGGAGCAACGAGATGGAAGGCGATTGAGACGGTTATCATACCGGCCATCCAGCCTCAGCTCATGAATACGCTTCGTCTCATTCTAGGCTGGGCGTGGACTTATCTTGTAGTAGCGGAGCTCGTAGCCGTAAGCAGCGGACTGGGCTATCAGATTATGAAGGCACAGCGGTTTCTGAATACCGATGAAATCTTTGTCGGCATTATCGTCATCGGCTTGCTCGGTCTTGTAAGCGATCGGGTGTTTGCCTTTCTAAATCGACGCCTGTTCCCTTGGGCTTAAGGTTAACGTAATAATACCTAACATAAATATTGACAAGGTTAGTTGAACGCGATTATACTCCGTTTAACGTCAGGAAACTTCACAACAACATATAGGTTCTCATGATTGCCATTGAGGACGAAGAGCTGTCTAGGGTTCCGCTGAAGACGGCTGACGATTTCCGAACATGGAAATGAATCGTCAGCATGGAGCAGGTCTGGTCCGAGAGACGGCATATAGCAGGGGTGGTTATTGGATAACCCAAACCGCTATAGTACACGGAAGGATAAAAGCCTGGGAGATTACTCTCCCGGGCTTTCTTTATTTTTAAGACCAACATTTTTTGAGGGGGAAACAAGGATGAGCAGCATTTGGAGCACAACCATTCGTCCGGGCGGCAAATGGTCAGGAACGATTAGTCGAGGGAGATTGCTGCGGTTCACCGCGCTTGAGGCTGGAGCGAATGTATCTTTGCTTTTATACAATGCAAAGGATTTGACGGAACACTACAATATGCCGGACTCGTTAAAAGCGCAGCATACCTCACATCTAACTAAAGGAAATATACTCATGAGCGATAACGGCAGGTCGCTAGCCAGCATCGTGGACGACCAGCTTGGCTGGCATGATACGATAAGCGGCTACACGAGCCGTGCGGCGACGGATGCCAAATACGGCAAGACCACTTACCAAGAGCTGCGTAATGAATGGCTGCATAGCGGACAAGAAAACTTTGCGGTGGAGCTGGTTAGAAACGGACTTGGCGTAAGGGATTTGGTTCCCGTCGTGAATCTTTTCTCCAAAGTGTTCTGCGATGAGCAGGGAACGATGCATTTTAGCCCGGAGCATTGCCAGGCTGGCGCGGCTGTAACGCTGAGAACCGACATGGATGTGCTGCTGGTGCTGTCTAACACGCCAAACCCGCTTGATCCAAGCGGTAAATACCCGTCGGTGCCCGTTCAAATTGAGGTGCTGGAAGCGGAGGCTGTTACGGATGATGATTTTTGCTTGAACTACCGTCCGGAGAATCGGCGCGCCTATGAAAATACGCAAGAATATTACTTGCTGCAAGGTCTATAAAGCTTACCATTATCAAAATCATTGATCAGGAGGAATGACATATGTCTGTTTTAAATCGAGTGGAAAGCCCGCGTAAGGCAGAGGATGCCATATACGATGAAGTGATAGCAGCCGGCGATGGCTGGATGCATGATCTGAAGCCGGGGCAAGTGCTAAGAATCGTCGATTTGGACGGCAATCAAGCGGCCGACACATTATTTTACGATGCGGATCATCCAGAGGATCATTACAGCGCGGTTGCGACGATCGCCGGTCAAGGCAACATCTATTTGACGACTGGCACGGTGCTGCTGTCAGAGTCCGGCAAGGAAATGCTGAAGATCGTTGCGGATACATGCGGTCGCCATGATACGGTAGGCGGCTCATGCTCTGCGCAAAGCAACACCGTTCGCTATTCGCATGACAAGCTTCACATGCACAACTGCCGCGATACATTCATGCTGCAGCTGGCGAAGCGCAATGAAAGCTATACGAAGCGGGATTTGGCTCCGAACATTAACTTCTTCATGAATGTGCCGGTTACGGCTGACGGCGGCCTTCAGTTTGCGGATGGCGTATCCTCGCCCGGCGCTTATGTGGAGCTGGAGTCGCTTTGCCGCACAACGGTGCTGCTCAGCAATTGCCCGCAGCTTAACAACCCATGCAATGCCTATAACCCGACGCCGGTTCGGCTGCTTATTTGGGAGCAATAGATTTATTCAACCATTGTAAAAAAAACAGAAGCTTCACTTGGCGAGGAGAGATTACGATGTTCACAAAAGTATTGATCGCAAACCGCGGCGCGATCGCCGTTCGCATAGAGCGCACCTTGCGCAAGCTCGGCATCGCATCTGTTGCCGTGTACACTAGTGCCGACCAAGACAGCCTGCATGTCGATCATGCGGATGAAGCTATTCTTATAGGGGAAGGCCCAGCTAAAGAGAGCTATTTGAATACGGAGCTTATTTTGCAAACAGCGCTTGAGACAGGCGCGCAGGCGATTCATCCGGGCTATGGCTTCCTCAGCGAAAATGCTGAATTTGCTCGTGCTTGCCGCGAGCATGGCATCGTATTTATTGGGCCGACGCCTGAGCAAATGGAAATGTTTGGCCTTAAGCATTCGGCGAGGGAACTTGCCGAGCGGGCAGGCGTTCCGTTATTGCCGGGTACGGCATTAATTACGGAGCTGAAGGAAGCGCTCGTACAGGCAGCCCAAATTGGTTACCCGGTTATTTTGAAGAGCACCGCGGGCGGAGGCGGCATCGGGATGCGGGTATGCGCGGATGAGGAAGCGCTGCGCGCAGCCTATGACGGCGTGAAGCATTTGGCGGAAACAAACTTCAAAAACGGCGGATTGTTTTTGGAGAAATATATTGCGAGAGCGCGCCACGTAGAGGTACAAATATTCGGCAACGGCTTTGGCGAGGTTGTCACGCTGGGCGAGCGGGATTGCTCAATCCAGCGCCGCAATCAGAAGGTTATTGAAGAAAGCCCTGCCCCAAATCTGGCGGATGAGGTTCGGAATGCAATGTTCGAATCCTCGAAGCGCCTCGCTGCGGAAGCGGGCTACCGCAGTGCGGGAACGGTCGAATATTTGTATGATCCGGAAACCTGCGAATTTTATTTCCTTGAGGTGAACACGAGGCTTCAAGTGGAACATGGCGTTACGGAAGAAGTGCTGGGCGTTGATTTAGTGGAATGGATGGTCCTTGAAGCGGCGAATGAGCTTACGGATTTGCAGTCGCTCGTGAAAGCGCCAGTCGGCCACAGCATTCAAGCGCGCATTTACGCGGAGGATTGCTTGCAAAACTTCCGTCCGAGCGCGGGCCAGCTGGATCAAGCTGTATTCTCGGAAAACGCACGCAATGAGTCCTGGGTAAGAGACGGGCTGACGGTGACGACGCTTTACGATCCGATGCTTGCCAAAATTATCGTTCATGGCGCCAATCGCAAAGAGGCGATCGAGAAGCTGATTCAGGCGCTTGGCGAGACGAGAATGTACGGCATTACGACAAACCTGCAATATTTGCAGGCACTGCTTGGCGATCAAGAGGTTGTAGACGGCCATGTCTATACGCAGCTGCTAAATGGCTTTGAGCCTGCCGAGCATGCGATCGAGGTCGTTGACGGAGGCGTGCAAACGACCGTTCAGGATTGGCCGGGACGTGTAGGACACTGGGATGTCGGCGTTCCTCCATGCGGGCCCATGGACCCTTACTCCTTCCGAATCGGCAATAAACTGCTCGGCAACGATGATCAGGCAGCTGGCCTTGAGCTGACGCTGCGCGGGGGCGCTTATAAATTCCGCAGCGGCGCATGGTTCTGCATTACTGGCGCGGATATGGCAGCGGAGCTTGACGGCGTGAAGGTTGAACTGTATAAGCCGACTTTTGCCGATCGCGGCCAGGTGCTTAGCTTTGGGGAAGCGCAAATGGGCTTGCGCACGTATTTGCTCGTTGCCGGCGGCTTCGATATGCCGCGCATTCTTGGAAGCGCGGCGACGTTCACGCTCGGCGGGTTTGGCGGGCATGGCGGACGTGCGCTGCGTGCAGGCGACGTGCTGGGCGTAAACAAAGCGGCTGAGCCTGCGTTGTTGGTGGAGCTTGCTCCCAGCGAGCGTCCGCAGATGTCGCGTGAATGGACGATTGGCGTCATTCCCGGACCGCATTGCACGGGAGAATTTTTGAAGCCCGAGTATTTAAAGCAGCTTTCGGAGACGGCTTATGAGGTTCATTTTAACAGCTCGCGCACCGGGGTTCGATTGATTGGGCCTGCACCGCTATGGACGAGGGAGGATGGGGGAGAAGCAGGGCTTCATCCATCGAATATACACGATAACGCATATGCGATCGGTACGCTTGATCTGACCGGCGACATGCCGATCCTGCTGGGGCCGGATGGACCGAGCCTTGGCGGCTTTGTATGTCCGGTGACGACGGCTTCGGCGCAGTTTTGGAAAATTGGCCAGCTGCATGCCGGCGATAAAGTGCGCTTCCGGTTGTTGACGCTTGAAGAAGCGGATGAGCTTCGCGATGTGCAAGAGCGCAATTTGGAGGCGATCGGAGGCTCGGCGCGCGAAGGCTTGCCTTCCTCAGAGCTTTCGGACACGGCATCGGCTTTGACGCCGGATTACCCGCTGCTTGTTAATGAAGTAGAAGGCCGCAGATTCCCGATCAAAATCCGCTGCAGCGGCGATGAGAATCTGCTCGTGGAATATGGCGATCTAGAGCTAGACCTGCTGCTGCGCTTTCAAGTGCATGCGCTTATGCAGGCGATCGAGCAGTCCGGACAAATTCCGGTGCTGGATTTGACGCCAGGCATTCGATCCTTGCAGGTGCACATTGACCGTTCCAAAATTACGGTAAGCGAGGCGTGCAAGCTTATTTTGGAGCTGGACAGCTCGCTGCCGCCTTTGGAGACGATTCAAGTGCCTTCGCGTATCGTTCGATTGCCGCTCTCATGGGATGATCCCGCAACGCAGCTGGCGATTGACCGATATCAGCAAACCGTTCGTCCGGATGCCCCTTGGTGCCCAAGCAATATCGAATTCATCAGACGGATTAACGGGCTGGATAGCATCGAAGACGTGCAAAAAATCGTATACGAAGCTAACTATCTTGTGCTTGGCTTAGGTGACGTATATTTGGGCGCTCCGGTTGCGACGCCGGTTGATCCGCGTCACCGCCTTGTTACAACGAAATATAATCCGGCTAGAACATGGACGCCGGAAAATGCAGTCGGTATCGGCGGCGCCTATATGTGCGTATATGGTATGGAAGGTCCGGGCGGCTATCAGTTCGTAGGACGCACGATTCAAATGTGGAACCGGCTGCGCAGCACAGAGAGCTTCAAGCCAGGCAAGCCATGGCTGCTGCGGTTTTTTGACCAAATTCAATTTTATCCGGTGGAGGCCGATGAGCTGCTGAAGCTGCGCGAGGATTTCCTGCGCGGCAGATATGAAGCGGACATTACCGAAACGACGTTTGATCTAGGTGAATATTTGACCTTTCTAGGATCAATTGAAGAGAGCGCCGCGGCGTTCAAGGAGAAGCAGCAAGCTTCGTTCCAAGCGGAGCGCGAGAGCTGGAAGGAGCTTGGTCTTGCCGAGTATGTGGCGGAGCATGAGCCGGCGCGGACTGAGCAGGAGGAAGAGCTGCAGGAGGGCGCGGCTGCCATTCGCTGCACGATGCCGGGCAGTGTGTGGAAGGTGCTTGTAGGCGTTGGCGAGCAGGTGAAGAAAGGCGATACCTTGCTTATCGTAGAAAGCATGAAAATGGAATTTTCACAGCAAGCCTCATGCGACGGAGAAGTATGCTCCGTGCATGTAGAGCCGGGCGATCAGGTGCATACGGGTCAATTGATCGTTGGGATATTGCAGCATAAGGAAACGGAGGCGGTCGTATGACAAAAGTGACCATTCCCGAGAAGCTATCGATTGAATGGCTGGAAGAGAACTATGCGAGCGGGTTATTGACGCCGGAGGATGTTATCGAGGAAATCGTGCAGCGGTCAGTATCAGATGCGGACATGAATATTTGGATTACGCCTCCGTCCTTGGCTTCGCTTAAGCCTTATTTGGCAAGGCTAGCTGAGCTTGACCCTGCTGATGCTCCGCTTTGGGGTATCCCGTTTGCGATCAAGGACAATATCGATGTAGCCGGCGTTCCGACGACGGCTGGCTGCTCGGCATTTGCTTATACGCCGCAGGAGCATGCGTCTGTAGTGGAGCGGCTTGTCGCGGCAGGAGCGATTCCGCTTGGCAAAACGAACCTTGACCAGTTCGCGACCGGGCTTGTCGGCACTCGCAGCCCTTATGGCGAAGCGCATAATTCGCTTCGACCGGAGCTGATCAGCGGCGGTTCGAGCTCCGGCTCCGCTGTTGCAGTAGCCCGCGGCCAAGCCGTATTTTCGCTCGGGACAGATACGGCTGGCTCGGGGCGAGTGCCTGCTGCGCTAAATGAGCTTGTCGGCTATAAGCCAAGTCTCGGCTCATGGCCGGTGAAGGGTGTTGTCCCTGCATGCGCTAGCCTCGACTGCGTTACCGTATTTGCGCATAGCTTGGAGGATGCGCTTGTCGTGGATAGCATCGCTAGAGGCGTTGACGAGAATGACCCTTGGTCGCGGCATGTGCCGAGGCAGGAAGCTGGGTTGCCAGCTAAAATCTGTTTGCCGAAGCAGCCGGTAGATTTCTATGGACCTTTCGCAGGGAAATATGAAGACGCTTGGCAAGCTGCGGCGAAACGAATAGAGCAATTAAACATTCCGATTGCGTACGTGGATTACGAGTTATTTTCGGATGCGGCTGCTATTCTGTACGATGGTCCATGGGTTGCGGAGCGCTGGGCGGATTTAAGAGATTTCATTGAGGCGAATCCAGATGCCGCCTTTCCGGTGACGGAACAAATATTGCGCTCGGGAGCTGCGGCAAAGCATGATGCGACCTCGGTATTCACGGCGATGCACAAGCTGCAGGCTTATAAGCTTGAAGCACGAAAGCTGCTGCAGGATGCGGTGCTCGTCATGCCGACCTGCGGCGGAACATGGACGCGCGAGCAAGTGAGGCAGGACCCGATCCGCACGAATAGCGATATGGGACGCTACACAAACCACTGCAACTTACTCGATTTATGTGCGGTAGCCGTTCCGGCAGGCACTGCGGATGAGCGGCTGCCCTTCGGCATTACGCTGTTTGCGCTTGCGGAGAATGAGCATCTGATTAACGAAGCTGCGCGTTCGTTCGTGAGCGGAGATGAGCGAGTTGTTGAAACGGGTGATACTGCCGCAAATAAGCTTTCGCTGGCTAACGCTGGGGATGATTTGACTGCGCTGGCATCGGTGAACGAGTCAGGCGCTGCCTTGGCTTCAGCAGAGGAGATGATCGTAGTTGCGGTTTGCGGCTTGCACATGCGAGGCTATCCGCTGGAGAAGCAAATGAATGGCCTCCATGCGCGCTTCATGCGCGAAGCGAGATCAGCACCTCGCTATAAGCTGGTGAAGCTGCCAACGACGCCAGCGAAGCCAGGGATGATCAAGCAGCTGCAGGGCGGCGCATCCATTGAGCTCGAGCTATGGGAAATGTCTCCGGCAGCCTTCGGAACGTTCACCTCCTTAATTCCAGCGCCGCTAGGCATTGGCAAGGTTGAGCTAAATGATGGTTCAGAGGTGTCCGGCTTCGTCTGTGAAGCATACGCGGCTGCGAACGCAGAGGACATTACCGCATATGGCGGCTGGCGCCATATCCCGCAAGTATAATAATAAAGACTTCCGAAAAACTCGTTATTCGAGCTTTTTGGAAGTCTTTTTTTGTTGCTCATGCAGCTACTCGCATATGCTTCCGTGTAATAACTCGAAAGCGAGCACATCGCGGCTTAGTGTCTTACTTGACTTGGAGTAAGCTCCAAGTAGTACAGTGGACTTAAACATAAAAGAAAGCATGTGATGAAAATAATGAGTGAAATCAATGGGTTTTCGATTAGACAAACTTCGGAGCAGACCGGATTAACCGAAAATACAATACGATACTACGAGAATGACTCATGCTCCATCGGAATCCCTATGCGGCAGCCCTACTTGTAAATACTTGTCGCATCAACTTCTCGGACATCGTTAAGGGCAGCTTCACGCAACAATACTTCCCGAGTATTCGTCTACGTAGGAACCAAGATATTTTTGCGACGGAGGCTATAGATGAAGAAACAATTAATAAGTAAAGCTATTGTTATATTAATACTAATTACTTGTTGTATTCCCATACTATTATTTGGGTGGTTGTATCACATCCTTAGTTCTCCAATGATTCCGTGAAACCCCCGATATTACACTAGCTTATCAAGCTAACCGGCAGCATAGCTCGATCAATGATGAAGCTACATAGGCTTAGTTTTTGGAGGTGAATTTAAAATGAGGTATATAAAGATATTGATGATAGCAGGAATGGCAATTGCTTTAATGGGATGCGAAGCGAAGCCAACTTCCGAACCCTCAGGGCAAGGTTATGTATTTGAAATTAGTGAAGGCAGGGTTTTAATTTTGGATCATGTAAAGGAGGACGACTTTGGGAAAAGCTGGATAGATATTTTTGAGGATTATACAGGTAACGCTATTTGGTTAACAACATCAACCTGGAAATATAAAGTTGGACAAAAAGTACGTTATTGGGTAGAGGGCGGGGTTGACGAGTCTTTTCCTTCACAGGGTAATGCAAGAAAGATAGAGATAATAAAAGACAAAGCATAGCTTCTTATAACCCGGATGGGCTGCCTGGCACCCATTCTACGCAGGCCCCTTGGCACCATTCGCCCAAGGGGTCTGTTGTGTTTGTTTCTGGTCGGCTAACCTGTTGCGGTTTTTGGCAGATGGACATACTGATAAGAAGCTCAGTGCTCCCCTTTAAAGCATTTGTCCTAAATTTATTTTTACAGCGTGAAAAATAACGGGCTCCTTGATTGTATTACTAGTGAAAGGGGGACATCAGGTGAACGATTCATATGAGCTCAATGAATCCGTCCGCAAAGCCGTGGTCAACTATTCCGACAGCCTGGTTAAGATAGCGTTCGCCTATCTCAAAAACGTTGCCGACTCGGAGGAAGTCGCGCAGGAAGTATTCCTGGCCTATCTCCAGAAATCCCCCGTCTTTGACAGTGTTGATCATGAGAAAGCTTGGTTAATCCGAACAACGATCAATAAATGCAAGAACCTGCTCAAGACGGGCTGGTTTAAAAGTCGTAACCCCATACCGGAAAACCTGTCTTACCTTCCTAGGGATGAATACATGGTCATGCAGGCTGTATTATCATTGGATAAAAAATATCGGGTCCCGATCCATCTGCATTATTACGAGGGCTACACATTAGAAGAAATAGCGGACATTCTTCAAGCCAAACCCGCTACGGTAGGGACTTGGCTTGCTCGCGGGCGCAATCAGCTTAAAGAAGTTATAGGTGGTGATTTGTGAAGATGAAGAAATCGAGTTATAAATCGGCCATGTCCAAATTGAAAACGAGCGAAGATTTTCAAGAACGTACGCTTGAACGCTTAAACCTTGAAAGGCACAAACAAATCGATAACGATAAACGAAATGGAGCGATTCCTATGAAAACAGCTAATCCGGCAGTAAAGAAAAACAAGGTGGTCATCTGGGCAACGAGCATCGCGGCTTGCGCGGTATTGACTTTGAGCATCTATGCGGTTAATCAGAACGGAAGTGGAAGTGGAACGGTCCCTGATCCAGTCACGAACAACCCAAGCGGCGGCGTCGTTGAAAATAACGGTCCGGGACCAGCCACATCGGCAAAGCATCGGGTTAACATTGACGGTGTCATTGATGAGGTAGGCGTCGACGGCCAAAGCTTCCGAATCGGCGAGTTGTGGGTTACGGTAACGGAAAACACGACTTACGGCATAACGGGTCCAACCGCGCCTGATCCTTCCGAGCAACTGGTAAGCAAGGAATTTAAAGTCGGCAACACGGTTTCCGGCTTCACCTCGGGAGACGTCACGAGCGGGAAGGTAACGGCAGACGTTATTTACAACAATTTTTAAGAAAGCTGCTAACAGGTTAACCGCATTCCGATAGGGATGCGGTTTTTTTTTCTAGCGGCAGGCAGATTTGAATAAACGATGTTTAAACGAACAATACAGCTAAAAATGATCTCTTACTTTTTTCCAACTAGAACGCAGACAAGGCTTGCAAGCCGTCAAAGCTACGGCAGCAGCTCGAGAAACCGTTTCGCAGCCGCGGAAATCGGTACGCCGCGCAGCGTAGCGACACCGATGCTGCGAGCGGGAGTGGGCGGGTGCAGCGGGATTTCGATAAGCTCGCCTGAGGCTAGCTCATCTGAGACGTATTCACGAATAAGGAAGGCTATTCCGAAGCCGCTTCTTGCAAATTGAGCAAGCAGATCGAAGCTGCCCAGCTCAAGCTCGGGAATGAGCTTAACTCCATGCGACTTGGCATGCTCGTCAAGAAAACGGCGAGTGCTGCTTCCTTTTTCCAATAATAGCAGCGGATGCTCGCCAATGTTTTCAAGCGATATGCCTGTTTGACTGAGCGCTGAATAAGCGCTGCCGCAAGCGAGAATATCCTGCAGCGCCATGCTTGTGCGAAAGTCCAGCTGATTGTCTGAGGCAGGCATATGCACGATGCCAAAATCGATTTTGCCTTCCTTCAGCAGGGCCGTCGTCTCCGGGGTTGTCCGATTCGTTACGCGAATGCGAATGTCGGGAAACTGCCTATGGAAATGCTCCAGATAAGGCATCAAATAATGCTTGCACAACGTATCGCTAGCCCCGATGCTGATTTCCCCGCTTTGTAGATTGTGCATTTCGGCAAGCATTCGCTCGCCCGTTTCCATAAAGCTATAGGCCTGCTCGATGTAACGGTACAGCACCTCTCCCTCCGATGTGAGCTTTACCCCTTTGGCCATCCGAAAAAAAAGCTGACCGCCTAATTTTGCTTCTAATTGCTTAATCGTATGCGTGACGGCAGGCTGTGTAATAAAAAGCTGCTCGGCAGCGCGGGACAGGCTGCCAGTCTTGGCTGTCCAATAAAAGACGCGATACCACTCCATGTTAGCGATCATAATTATTACCTCACCTAATATCTCATATTAGTAATATCAATTATTCTAATGCTATAACAGTCATTATAATAAACGTTGCAGGGTCAAAACAAGATCGGGAGGCGATTGGTATGACGGTAACGGCAATAGTGGGAGCGAATTGGGGAGATGAAGGAAAGGGCAAAATGACGGACGCGCTCGCTGCAAAATCTTCCTATGTCGTGCGTTATCAGGGAGGAAGCAATGCAGGCCATACGATTATTAACAGCTACGGGAAATTTGCGCTTCACATGCTGCCATCGGGCGTTTTTTATCCGGAAATTACGAATGTCATTGGCCCTGGAACAGCTTTGGACATCGACGTTCTGCTGCGTGAGCGTGATGAACTGCTCGCCAGAGGCGTGCCTGTGCCACGAATTGTTATATCTGAGCGCGCTCAGGTTGTATTGTCTTTTCATAGGCTGTTCGATGAGCTGGAGGAGGAGCGGCTTGGTGCTGCAAGCTTCGGGTCAACGAAGCGAGGGATTGCACCGTTCTATGCAGATAAATATGCAAAGCTTGGCGTTCAGGTAGCGGAACTGTACGATGAAGAGCGGCTGCTACAGCGACTGGAACAATCATTGGCAGCCAAAAATGTACTGCTTGAGCAGCTTTATAACCGCAAGCCGATAAACGCGCGAGACCTTCTGCCTGAGCTTCTTGAGCAAGCGGAGAAGCTGCGGTCTTTCGTTTGCGATACGAGCAAGCTGCTTCATGACGCTTATCGGAATGGAGAGTCGATTTTGCTGGAAGGACAGCTTGGCGCGCTGCGTGATCCGGATCATGGCATCTATCCGTATTCGACTTCCTCCTCAACGCTTGCTGGCTTCGCACCGATAGGAGCGGGCTTGCCGCCTTATGCGATTACGCGAATTATTGCGGTGGTCAAAGCTTATTCCAGCTGCGTAGGAGCGGGGCCGTTCGTAAGCGAGCTGAATGGCGCTGAAGCTGACGAGCTGCGCCGATTGGGCGGAGATGCAGGAGAATTTGGCGCATTGACGGGAAGACCGCGCCGGATGGGTTGGTTTGATGCGGTGGCTACCCGCTATGGCTGCATGCTCCAAGGAGCTACCGAGGTAGCGCTGACCAATCTCGACGTGCTTGGCTACTTAGATGAGATTCCTGTATGTACGGGTTATGAGCTGGACGGTCAAATCGTAATGGAGCACTTCCCGGTTACGGCAAAGCTTGATTCGGCAAAGCCGGTACTAGAGCGACTTCCAGGCTGGAAATGCGACATTTCTCACGTGCGCAGCTTCGAGCAATTGCCGGAGGCAGCGCAGCAATATGTTAATTTCGTGGAAGCAGCCGTCGGCGTAAGAGTCGGAAGTATATCTGTAGGACCTAGCCGCGAGCAGCTCATTACTAGATAAGCGCGGGCAAGAAAAGGGAAAAAAGCAGTATCCTGGCTATTAGGATACTGCTTTTTTTTTGCGCGGCCATAGCGTATAGCTGAAGCTGATAAGAAAATCAATGCCGAGCACGAGCGACCAGAGACGAAGCGTATGAAATAAAGCTTCCGTTCGCGCTGGATCTCCGACCATCCAAATCATGCCGTATAGGATGATGGAGCCGATCGCCCATGCAAGCAGATGATGCAGCCATCCATTCCGTTCATATCGGGCATGCTCCGTACCGTATTTCGGCTTGCCGGCAGGGGCGGGACCGCCAGCGAAGCGATGTGCGAATCGCTCATCCGCCCATTTGATCATCCGATGCCCGAAGGCGATGGAAACGCCAATGTATACGGCTGCAAGACTGTGGGCGAACGTAGCTTCAGCACCGCCGCGCAGATCATAAACAGTTGCGATAACGAGCGCCAGATCGATAAGAGGGGTAGCTAGCAGGAAGAGAGTGCCTAGCAGCTTTAACTTAAAAATATAGCGGAATAACAGTCCGGCAAGCACAAATACCCAAAAACCAATTTCACAGCCAATGATAAAAGCGGTAATCATGTCAATATTTGCTCCTTCTGTTAAAATAGTTTCATGCTTGAAACATGACAATAGGATAACTCGAACATGGAAGGGATTGAGCGATTGATGAAAAAGCTGCTCGTCGTTGGAAGCATCAATATGGATATCGTCAGCAATGTGAAAAGCTTTCCATTGCCGGGAGCAACGATTCCTAGTACAGCAACTTCTTTTTTTCCAGGCGGCAAGGGTGCCAATCAAGCGGTTGCGGCAGCTCGCGCTGGCGGCAATTGCGCTATGGTTGGCGCTGTTGGCGAGGACCCTTTTGCAGAGACGCTGATTAATGCCTTGCAAAATAATGGAATTGCCACAGACCAAGTATTACGAAAGAAAGGCACTTCAGGTTTCGCCATTATTACGGTTAACGAAGAAGGCGAGAACTATATTATTTTGTCAGAGGGGTCGAACGGACAGCTTACGGCGGATGATGCGGCAGCAGGCGCGGGGAACTGGACGGATGTGTATGCGGTGCTGCTTCAAAATGAGATACCATGGGAGACGAATTTGTCCGTGATGGGCAGCGCAAACAGCAATGGCGTCAAAGTATTTTATAACCCTGCTCCCGCAAGGCCTATTCCAGAGCCTGTATTCCCGCTTATACATACCCTTATTATTAATGAAACAGAGGCGGCAGTCATCTCTGGCTTGGCGGTAAGCGATGTTTCCTCTGCCAAGGAGGCTGCGGCATGGATTCTGGGTAAAGGGACAAACAGCGTCATTATTACACTAGGCGAGAAGGGCTGCTTTTATGAAAATGATCAGGGTGAATCAGCGGCGATTCCAGCCTTCCGAGTAAAGCCGGTGGATACGACAGCAGCAGGCGATACGTTCTTTGGCGCCTATACGGCAGCAAGCGCTGATGGCCTGCCTGCTCAGCAGGCTTTGACGTTTGCCGCTGCTGCTGCAGCGCTCGCTGTTACGAAGGCCGGGGCCCAATCCTCGATTCCTGACAAGGCGGAAATTGAAGCATTTCTCTTAAGCGAAAAGAAATTATAAATTTGGGCTTGCAAAAACTAATACCATTAGTTTATTATAAAACTAACGGTATTAGTTTTTAATTTGAGGGGGCCGATTAGAATGAGAATGACTCGTGAGAAAACGGTTGTACAGCTGACGTATTTGCCAAATGTGTTTCCGGTTAATTGCTACTTGGTTGAGGAAGAAGACGGTATTACGCTTGTGGATGCAGCGCTGCCGAATAACGTCAAGGCTATTCTTCAAGCAGCTGAGCAGTTGGGCAAACCCATCAATCGTATTGTGCTGACGCATGCTCATGAAGACCATATCGGCTCCCTCGATGGATTAAAGGAACGGCTTCCAGCGGCCCAGGTGTTCATTTCCAAAAGGGATGCAAAACTGCTTGAAGGAGACCGTTCGCTGGAGGAGGGCGAGCCAAGCGCTCCGATTCGCGGCGGCGTACCGAAGAAGGTTCGCACGAAGCCGGATGTTCTGCTGCAGGATGGCGATCGCGTCGGCTCCTTGCTTGCGGTTGCAGCGCCAGGGCATACGCCCGGCTCGATGGCGTTTCTTGATACGAGAAACGACATTTTGATCGTTGGAGATGCCTTTCAGACACGCGCTGGTGTGGCGGTATCTGGGCAGCTGAAGCTGTTGTTTCCTTTTCCCGCCATGGCAACTTGGGATAAACGAACAAGTCTCGAAACGGCGCGTCGACTAAGAGATTTGAAGCCTTCGCTGCTCGCAGCGGGCCATGGCAACATGGTGCTGCAGCCGCAGCAGCTGATTGAAAAAGCGATTCAAGCAGCGGAACGGTCTTTGGCAAAATAGAAAGTTAAAAGGGGGGTTCACCTTGTCACCTAGAAGAGGACTGGATTTGCTCACTATCGTGGAAGAGGCAGCAGCAATTGCGGATGAGCAAGGCATAGAAGAGGTTACACTTGCATCGCTTGCACAGAAGCTTGGGGTTCGTTCGCCTTCATTATACAACCATGTGAGCGGCTTGAATGGATTGCGTATTCAGCTTGCCGTGTACGGTTTGAAGAAATTGGCGGCTTCTATTAATGAAGCATTAAAGGATGTTAGCGGCGATGAGGCCATCCATGCGATAGCGTCGGCTTATATCGCTTTTGCACGGAAGCATCCGGGCTTATATGAACTGACTTTGCGCTCGCCGGATGCCGATGAGGCCGAATATGCTACTGCCGGACAGCAGCTGGTTGACCTGTTGGTGCAGACGCTAAGCTATTATAAGCTGGATCGCGATCAATCGATACACATCGTGCGGGGATTACGAAGCTTTTTGCACGGCTTTGCCTCTATTGAGCAGAAGGGGGGCTTTGGGATGCCTCATGCCATTGATGAAAGCTTAAAAATGACAATCCAAACTTATTTAAACGGACTTCGCCAGACTTAGCAAAAAAGTGAAGTAGTCCTGTTAGACAAAGCGGCGCAATGGCGCTAATAGTGGGACCGGAATAAGTCTATTTTCTAGACGTATTTCTGCGGATCGGGCTAGTTTGATTAAAATAGATCTACAAAGTAGATCTATTTCCGCTGGAGCGGCGCAAAAGCGGAGATTGGATAGGATGAGCACAGGAATAAGTCTATTTTCTAGACGTATTTCTGCGAAATAGTCTAGTTTGACAAAAATAGATCTAAAAAATAGATCTCTTCCCATGGGAGCAACGCGCAAAAAGTCAGTAGCCGTGGATGAGCGCAGCAAGCGATAAGAAAGGGCAGTCCTTTAAGGTTAATAACCTTAAAAGAACTGCCCTTATTTACTAGTACGTTTGCTGAATCAGCGCGGCTGCGCCGATTAATCCTGCATCCTGCTGCAGCAATGCGGGAACGATAGCGGCTTGCCTGCCTGATGGATTAAGCGCGTTTTTGGACACGTAATCCCTCACTGCTGCAAAAAGCGGCTCTCCGACCTGCGAAACGCCGCCGCCGATGACGACTTTGTTCGGATCGAGAATATTGATGAGCGATACGCAGCCCATGCCGATTGAAGTAAACACGCGGTTCACGAGCTCAGACATTTGCGGATCGCCTTGCGCCGCCAGCTCAAAGGCTTCTTTGGAAGAAACGTCACGGCCGAGCAGCTCCGTCGCTTGACGGGCAACGGCTGTGCCGGAGGCTACCACTTCCCATGGCGTGCCTGCTTGATCAACGAGCATGAAGCCGGCATCGCCCGCATTGCCTGTTGATCCGGTAAGCAGCTTGCCGTGCATGAAGATGCCGGCGCCAATACCTGTGCTTATCGTAATGAAGATGAAATGGTCCGAATCCTGTGCAGCCCCGATCCATTTCTCCGCAAGCGCAGCAGCGGTAGCGTCGTTCTCCATTTTGATAGGGAGAGGCAAATGTGCTTTAAGCGATTGTACGACAGGGAAGCCCCACCAGCTTTTTAAGTTCGGCGGGCAGGTAAGCTCGCCTTTTTGCGTATTGAGCGGGCCAGGCGCACCTACGCCAACTCCTTTTAACGATTCAATCGACAGCCCGTTTTGCTCGGCTAGCTGCTTAACCGCATCGGCTACTCTTGCAAGCATCTCCTCTGGGGCGACTGAAAGGTCGGTTTTGAGCGAGCCTTTGGCAATAACGGCACCTTGCTCATCTACGAATCCGAATGCTATTTTTGTGCCTCCAATATCAATTCCTATTGCTATACTCACGTAGTACCCTCCAATTAATATGAAAATGGCTTTAACCGTTTGAGAAAAAGTCTATCATACTACCGGAATATTAGGAAGAACCGTGCGAAGGAACGCTCGTCAAAAGCTGCAAAAGCTCCTTCCAACTAATGCTGTACAAATGGGTAGGAGTGTAGTAATATCCAATCAAATGAAGTGCAAGAGAGGATCCTTTGCGGCGCAAAGGGTCCTCTAAAGCGTGTACACAAACAAACAGAAGAAGGTAGCTACCCACATGAAACCCGAGGCCAAAGCAAGCTCGCGCATTTTAAAATTCGGAATGCCAATGAGCGTAGACGTATGGCGAAACGCCCGCATCGATCTTGGCGCATCCTGTTTATTCAGCTTATTTAATGTCGTCTTGAATCAATTTTATATCGCATTTGCGATTCAGCAGGGCGCAACCAATTTTCAAGTGGGCTTGTTGTCGGCTGCACCAGCTGTTGGTTTATTGTTTTCACCTTTTTGGGCGAATTGGATCGAGAAAGCGAATAATCCGCGGCCGTTCGTCATTATACCCAATGCGATCGGTAGGCTGCTTCTGCTGCTGCCTGCGTTTTTTGCCTATCCATCCGTTTATGTGGTCGCGGCGCTTCTATTTCAATTGTTGATGGGCATTCAGGCTCCTGCGTATGCGGCGCTCGTATCGCGAATGTATCCATCCGACTTGCGGGGCAGATTGATGGGCTACGTGCGGGTAGCGATGGGGATCATCATGATTCCGCTCGCTTACATTGTCGGAAGCTGGTCGGATGCCTTTGGCCCTTCGGGTGCGCTTATAGCTGCTTCTATTACAGGCTTGCTTTCGATAGGCTTATTTAACACGTTAAGGCTGCCAGACAAAAAGGCGGAGGCAAAGCCAGCTGTTCTGAAAAAGGGCGGTTTTCCACTGCAGGAGCAATGGAAGCTCGTTAAAGAAAATCGAACGCTTGCTGTTTTTTTAGCGGCTACTACATTCTCAGGCTTTGGCAATATGCTAGCAAATCCGCTCTATCAAATTATTCAGGTCGATGTACTAGAGCTGACCAATGTACAAATTGGCTTTGCCCGGGTAGCTTATTTTACAGCGCTGCTGCTTACCTTTTTGATTGCGGGCTGGATGATCGATCGGATCAATATTAAATATACGCTGATATTCGGCATTGCTGCATATGCGGTCGTGCCGATGCTCTATGGATTATGGGGCAGCTATGCTGCAGTCATTACAGGAAATGCGATTCAAGGAATCGGGGAAGCGATTTGGGATATTGGCATATTGGCATTTGTCTTCCGGTTAGCGCCGGGCCGCGAGGCGATGGTGTTCGGGCTGCATTTGATGCTGTTCGGAGTTCGCGGTACGCTTGGCCCTATCCTCAGTGCGTCGCTTTCAACTAGCGTATCCTTGTCGGTTCTATTAATTATAGCTTCGATTTGCGGCTGGGTCGGCACGATTCTGTTTATATCGGGCAACTGGAAGCGGCGGTCGCTCGGCTAGCAATCTTTATCTATGATTTAGTTTTTGTTCATCTCTGGTTCATAATCGAATGCTAGTATTCATTATGAACATGATAAGGAATATTAATCGTATTCATAGGAGATGAACGATATGAACAAATGGAAAGTGATGCTTAGCGCGGTTGTTATCGCTGCCGCTTTAGCGGGCTGCGGAGCGCAGGAGGAGCAATCGGCGGCCGAAGCACAAACAGATGCTGCAGGAGAATTGCAGCAAAATGGAGCAAATGGCGGAGCGCAGCCAAAGGTCTCAAGCGTAGGCGCAGGGCAAATGGGCGCACAAGCGGATTTAATGGGAAAAGTGAAGTCGATTGACGGGCAGACGATCACGCTCTACAAGTCGGCGATGGGACAAGGCGGACCTCCGCAAGGAGACGGCACTGGCGAAATGCCTGCTGGTGATGAGGGACAGCAGCCGCCTGCAAGCGGCGAACAACCAGCAGCTGGTGAACGCCCGCAAGCTCCCGCAGGAGATGGAACTGCTCCAGAAGGCGGCAGGGGTGCCATGTTCACAGACGAGACGGTAGACATTCAAGTAACGGATACGACAAAAATAGTTTCCGTTACTTTCGAGAACGAGCAAATGGTGGAAAAGGAAGCCGCGCTTGCGGATCTGAAGTCGGATGATATTTTGTCCGTTATGCTTAAGGATGATACGCAGGTGGCCGAGTCGATTACGATTCGCACCGGCGGATTCGGAGGAGGCCGAGGTGGCGGCAGGCTGCCGCAGGAAGAGCAGCAGTCGGCACCGTCGGAATAATGGTATTAATAGAAGGAGATGCACAGGTCCTGTGCATCTCCTTCTTTGTTGCATATAAGACAAACGATCAAAATCTTCGTACGAATCGAATCAGCCATATTCTTAATAAGCGATATAGACCTGAATATCCTGATCATAATTGCCGAATTGCTTGCCGAACATGCTTAAGCCTCCGCTATGGGTAGCCGTTTCCGGTGCGCTTATCCGGAATCTGATATCTTCCCCGTATTCAACAGCGAGATCCGTTACGGTCCGATCAGACATCCGAATGCCGTCGATGTAGGAGCCCTCCGAGTCGATGGTGATCTGCTTAAGCAAGCCATGCTGTGTTCCGAGCTCCCACCAAGCCGGGGTATATACGCCCTTTACCGCTCCAAAGTCGCCCGGACAGGTCCATACGCCTAAACAAACATCATTCAAATAAAAAGAAAGGTCAGATGGCCAATTTTCATTATAGTGTGGTGCCTCTGAGCAAATCTCAAGCGAGATGGAAATGCTTCTGACGCTCTGTTTGCCAACCAAGTAATTGGGGATACGATATTCGATATAGCCGCTGCCGAACCATAGATGGCATGCTTTCATACGCTCGGGATCAGAGAAGTAGCGCGGGTCGTCGACCATTCCGATAATTTTTGTGTCTGATGACAGTCCGCAGGTCGGCTTTACCTCATAAGAGGAGTATTGGCCTATCGGAATCGATACGGCATAACGGTTTTGATCCTTTTTCTCCTTCACGCGGAATTGCAGCGTTGCGGAATCAAGCGTCAGATGGCAAATTTTTTGGCGGCCTCTCGTGCTTGGGACACTCTCTGTCGTCACAATTAAAGCTTCCTCAAGTTTTTGAATATGCTTGGTGACGATAGCCGATGAAATGCCAAGCGCTTCTGCCAAATCTTTAATGTTCATGGGCTTGATATTCAACAGCTCAATGATTTTGATTCTTGTATCCGATGCAAAGCATTCAAGAAATTTAATGTTATGGCTCGTAACCTCGATATTCATGGAAAGCTCCTCATTCCTTTCGGTTTGCTCCTATTATATAATCTGCAAGTTAAGTACACAACTTTAAAGTTTACTATTAAAAATAAACAAATAGGGTGCCCCGTAAGATCTGAGAAGATCTTGCGGAGCACCCTATTGGAAAGCTTATATTTCGCCGCTAAACATGTACTGTGCCCAATGCAGGCGACAGCCGTATCTGCTGGTTTTAGGATAGGATCGGTTTAATAAAGAGAAATGGTTAGCGTATCGCGCTCAAAATAAGAATGAAGCGTTGCTTCACTGCCTACAATTTCTACGCTAATCAATGATTTAATACATGTTTTCAAAGCATTTTTGCCTGTTGCCAGCTTGCGGTTAAGCACTGCGGTCAGCTTTTCAATCGCTTGTTTATTCGTATCGGTTAAATAGACAGGTATCGATTTATTTTGGAACATCAGCATTGTTTTCATAGTATGGACCTCCATCCCGCGAAGGATTTTTTTTTATAGTGTAACTGACAATTATTAAATAATTCTTAAAATTCGGTGAGTATTTGGTTACAAAGCTGTAACTTTTGTCAAATAGCCATCTCAATACCGCTTATTAGCTCGTTATATTCGTCGTTCGAGCGCTTCGAGCTGTTTTTTGCGGAAATGCGAAGGTGTACATTTCATCAGTTTGCGAAATACTTTAACGAAGTAACTAATGTGATCAAATCCGACATCAAGCGCAACCGCCGATATTTTGAGCTCGGGCCTTAGCAGCAGCTCGGTAGCTTGCCTAATCCGATAAGCATTCAAATACTCGATCGGTGTCTGTCTGGTCATCGTCTTGAAGAAACGGCAAAATTGTCCCTCGCTCATCGGAATTTGATCGGCGATTTCCGCGATTCGAATGGGCCTGTGAAAGTTTTGCTGCATATAGACGATGGCTTTCTTCAGCCTATCAATCTTAGTTGTGTCAGCCGTGCTTGTCTCGCTGCGGTTGCAGCAGGCGCCTACCGCAGCGATTTCGTGAAGCATCAGGTAGAAGCGTCCCTTCACCGCGGTCTCAAGGCCGGGCGGCTGGCTTTCGTAAACGCTCATAATGCTTTGCAAATGATGTAGCAGCGCTCGTTCCCAATCCGTATTAGGCTGAATATGTCTCGGGAACGTTCTTTTCTTGTCCTGAAGCGGTGAAATATAGCGCTCTTGCACGGCATCATAGCTTGCGCTGGCAAGCAAATGTGTATCGAACACGATCGCGCAAAACGAACATGCTTTATCGCCAAGAGCGTGTCCGGCGTGAATATCCCCGCCATCAATGAAGACGGCCTCGCCTGCCCGGACAGGAAAATACTCGGTATCAACCTGAAAGAGCACTTCACCCTCAAGCACATAAAAAAATTCAGCCTCAGCATGCCAGTGGCATTCGAGAACGGGGACACCAGCTTCATGATGTTCAATCCAATAGGCTGCTAGCGGGAACATGTTGTCGCCGTGTAGACGGTCTTCCTTTAAAGCATGACGCGTTGTTTGATCCATTTCGCAAGTGCCTCCTATGTTTGATTCATGATGAATGGCTCCCAGAGAGGCATTTCGTCAGAATAGTGCTATAGATGAGCATGATTTTGTTAGATTAGTTCGATTAATTATCAGTATAATGCAATTATGTAGGAAAGCAAATAAAACAAAACAGGAAGGTTGGTTCAGTCCATGAAATTTACAGACGGTAACTGGCTCATTCGTGATGAATACAAAGTATTAGGAGCCGTACAGGTCCATGATTTTGAGCAAAATGACGGTAAGCTGACAGCTTACGCATCTCCCCAGCCAATCGTTACGCGTTCAAATATGCTGGATACGATGCTGTTGACGGTTCATTTTCATTCACCGCTGCCAGGCATCATCGGCGTTAAGCTCGTGCATAATGCAGGCGTCGTGGAACGCGGTCCGGCATTCGAGCTGTCCTCGCAAACCGGCGATCATGTCGTTATTGAAGAAAACGAAAACGAGGCCGTCCTTACTAGCGGCAATCTAAGCGTTCATATACGTAAAGGCCCGGTATGGGCAGTTGATTTCTACCGCGGCGGCGAGCGCATTACGGGCAGCACGCAAAAATCGATGGCTTACATTAAAGAGAACAACGGAAGCACATTTATGCGCGAGGAGCTTGATGTTGGTGTAGGTGAATGGGTTTATGGCTTAGGCGAGCGCTTTACGCCATTCGTAAGAAACGGCCAAGTCGTTGATCTTTGGAACAAAGACGGTGGCACAAGCTCCGAGCAAGCTTACAAAAACGTACCTTTCTACATCACGAACAAGGGCTATGGCGTATTCGTCAATCATCCCGAGCTCGTATCTTTCGAGATCGCATCGGAGAAAGTGAAAAAAGTACAGTTCAGCGTAACGGGAGAATCACTCGAATATTTCATTATTGACGGTCCTAGCATGAAGGATGTCCTTAACAGATATACCGATTTGACGGGCAAGCCATCGCTGCCGCCAGCTTGGACGTTTGGCCTATGGCTGACGACATCATTCACGACTAACTATGACGAAGCAACGGTTAATTCTTTCGTCGACGGCATGGCAGAACGCGACTTGCCGCTGCATGTATTCCACTTCGACTGCTTCTGGATGCGCGAATTCCACTGGACGGATTTCAAATGGGACGAGCGTGTATTCCCAGACCCAGTCGGCATGCTTGCACGCTTGAAAGCAAAAGGGCTCAAAATTTGCGTATGGATCAATCCTTATATCGCGCAGCGCTCGCGCTTGTTCGAGGAAGGCAAGCAAAACGGCTATTTAGTGAAAAAGCCAAATGGAGACGTATGGCAATGGGATTTGTGGCAGCCAGGCATGGCGCTTGTTGATTTCACGAATCCGGCTGCTTGCGAGTGGTATGCGAGCTATTTGCGCGAGCTTGTAGATATGGGCGTAGACAGCTTCAAAACCGATTTCGGCGAGCGTATCCCTACGGATGTTGTATATTCAGATGGCTCCGATCCGATGAAAATGCATAACTATTACACGCAGCTTTATAATAAAGTGGTATTTGAAGTGCTGGAAGAGAAGCTTGGCAAAAACGAAGCAGCCTTGTTCGCTCGCTCCGCTACCGCCGGCGGCCAAAAATTCCCTGTTCACTGGGGCGGCGATTGCTATGCCGATTACGAGTCGATGGCAGAGAGCCTGCGCGGCGGACTGTCTCTCGGAATCTCAGGCTTTGGCTTCTGGAGCCACGATATTGGCGGATTTGAAAATACAGCGCCTGAGCATGTATTCAAGCGTTGGCTAGCCTTTGGCTTGCTGTCGAGCCACAGCCGCCTGCACGGTAGCAAATCGTACCGGGTACCTTGGGCGTATGATACGGAAGCGGTAGATGTAACGCGTTTCTTCACGAAGCTGAAATGCCGCATTATGCCTTACTTGTTCAATACGGCTGTTCAAGCAACCGAGCTTGGCTTGCCTTCCATGCGCGCGATGGTGCTTGAATTCCCGGAAGATCCAACAAGTGAAATTCTTGATCGTCAATATATGCTGGGCGATTCGCTGCTTGTAGCTCCAATCTTTAACGAGCAAGGTCATGTCACTTACTATTTGCCAGCGGGCAAATGGACGCATCTGCTGTCCGGCGAAATCGTAGAGGGCGGATCATGGCGCAAAGAGAAATATGATTTCTTCAGCCTTCCGTTATTTGTTCGTCCGAACTCGATTATTGCACTTGGAGCAAATGATGTCCGTCCGGATTACGACTATGCCGACGGCGTTCTGCTTGAGCTGCATAACCTAGAGGACGGCAAGACGGCTGCAACGATAGTTCGCGATGTAAAAGGCGCAACTGAGCTAACGGTAACGGCAAGCCGCCAAGGAAGCGCGATTGCGATCAAAGTGGACGGTAGCGGCAAGCCTTTCTCGATTGCGCTGAAAGGTCTCGGAGATATCGTATCCATAGAAGGCGCGGAAGCCGAAGTAAACGGCAATACGGCTAAGCTGTCTTCCAATTCTAAGCAATTGGCGTTTAACATTAATATTTAAGGAACAAGCGAGCAGCTCAGTCAAGCCCTTTGTTGGCTATCTATGAGCTGCTCCTCTTTTTTTAGCCTATAAAACATGCATTGACCAAAATCGCATAAGAAAAGGCTAATAATATAACTGTTTTTCGTATGAAACTGTCGATATAATGAAAGTCGTAAAGCAAAATCAAATACATCAAAATGAAAAATATAAGGGAGTGCAGCTCACATGACAAGAATGAATGTTGGTTTGCAGTTGTACACATTACGCGACGCTACAGCGCAGGATTTTGAAGGCACGCTTCGCAAGGTTGCCGCAATGGGCTATGAAGGCGTAGAATTTGCAGGCTACGGAGATATCAAGGCGGAAGCGATGCGCGACCTGCTGCAAGAGCTGAACCTGAAAGCAATCGGTAGCCACATCGGTTTGCATCTGCTCGAAGGAAACCTTGAGAACGAAATCGCCTATCTTCAAACGATCGGTGCAAAATATGCGATTTGTCCTTGGCTTCCAGCTGACGCTCGCGACACGGAAGCATGGCGCGGCCATCTCCAAAAATTCGAAGAGTATGGAAAGCGTTTCCGTGAAGCCGGCATTACGTTCGCTTACCATAATCATGATTTCGAATTTGAAGTGGAAATCGATGGGCAAATCGTATTTGACGCAATGTATGAGCGTATCGATCCGCAATATTTGCAGGTTGAAATGGATATCGGCTGGGTGCAATACTCCGGCGTAGATCCGATTGCATACATCGCAAAATATGCAGGCCGTTTGCCGCTTCTCCACTTGAAGGATTTCCGCGGCGGCGAGAAAGGCCAGCAAATCGATACCGTTGAGCTTGGCCGCGGTGATTTGCCGCTATTGCCAATCATTGAAGCTGCTTCGAAAGCATCCGTTGAATGGCTTATCGTTGAGCAGGACACATGCGCGAACCCGCCGCTTGAAGCTGTTGCGGAAAGCATGGAATGGATGAAAACGAATTTTTTGAGCAAATAAACTAATTTGAATAGGCAGGGGAAAATCAATTATGTCTAAAGTTCGTGTAGCAGTTGTAGGTTGCGGTTCCATTTCTAAATATCGTCACATCCCGGAATATGCGGCTCATAAGAATGTTGAGCTAGTTGCTTTCGTAGATCCGATTATTGAGCGCGCTGAGCTTTATGCAAATCTGCATGGCGGCAAAGCCTTTGCTGATTTCGAAACGATGCTGGCAGAGATTAAACCGGATGCGGTAAGCGTATGTACGCCAAATGCCTTGCACGCACCGATGTCCATTGCTGCAGCTAACGCTGGCGCACATGTGCTTGTTGAGAAGCCAATGGCAGTAACAGACGAGGAAGCAGAAGCGATGATCGAGGCTGCTAAGAAAAACGGCGTTCATCTGATGGTTGGCCACAACCAACGCTTTATGCCGCCGCATGTTAAAGCTAAGCAAGTATTGAAATCAGGCATTCTTGGCAAAGTACTAACATTCCGCACATCCTTCGGTCACCCTGGTCCAGACGGCTGGAGCATTGATGGCGCGAACAGCTGGTTCTTCCGCAAGCCGGAAGCGATTATGGGCGCAATGGGCGACCTTGGCGTTCACAAATCCGACCTTATCCGCTGGATGCTTGACGATGAGGTTTCAGAGGTAGCTGGTTTTGTTGGTACGCTTGACAAAAAAGGCACCGAAGTAGACGATAATGCCTCTTGCTTGCTTCGCATGAAGAGCGGTGCAATCGGAACGCTTGTTGCGAGCTGGACTTATTACAAAGGCGAGGACAACAGCACAATTCTATGGTGTGAGAACGGCGTTATGAAAATCGGTACGCACCCAGACGATCAAGTGATCGTTGAACTTCGCAACGGTACTGTTGAGAAGCATAAGGTTGGCGCGATCTCGACGAATGACAAGCAGGAGACTAGCGGCGTGGTTGATGCTTTCTTGGAAAGCATTCTTACGAACACAACGCCTGCAGTAAGCGGCGAAGATGGCCGTGCTTCACTCAAGGTTATTTTGTGTGCATTCGAATCACAAGCGACAGGCAAGTTCATCAGTGTGAACTAATGATATCCAATGCCTCCGAGAGACTGGCGCAAGCCGGAAGCTCGGAGGTATTATTTTTTGCACACTATCTTGCATTATAGAATAGTATGTGGTAAATTATACAAAATAGCAGGACTTTGCGCGGCGCTATACTATAATAGTGAATAGTAAGCTATGCTTCATAACTGAGCTGACGAGGCAGGTTCGCTCGATTTCACTAATGGAGGACAAGAGATGAACATCCAATTTAAAAAGGGCGTGCTTGAAATATGCGTGCTGGTGCTGGCAACTAGAGGAGATCGTTACGGCTATGAGCTGGCAGTCAAAATATCAGAAAAATTCGAAGTAGCAGTAGGCAGCGTCTATCCGCTATTGAGCAGGTTGACACAGGATGGATACTTCTCGACCTATTTGAAGGAATCAACTGAAGGTCCCCCGAGAAAGTATTATCATTTAACCCCAGATGGCTGGAGCCATATGCGCAACCTTATTGCAGAATGGGAAAATTTCACAAGAGCCGTAAACGAAATCGTAGAGGAAGGATTAAAGCCATGACGACAAGAGATCGATATATGATGGAGCTAGAGAGCATGCTTATTGCAATACCGGAGGCACAGCGGAAGGAATGGTTATACGATTATTACATTCATTTTCAACAAGCGGTTGAAAACGGCCAGAGCGAAGAAGATGCGGCACGCGAGCTGGGAGATCCGAGAATAATTGCAAACGAGCTTTTGCTCGGCTACCGGGTAGGCCAGGCTGAGACGAACAACAGCTTCGGGAAGCTGTCACGTGCCGTGTTTGCAACGGTTAGCCTTGGACTATTCAATATTATTTTTATACTAGGTCCATACCTAGCCTTGGCTGCCGTACTCCTCGCATTATGGGCTTCTGCTGCTGCTCTTGGAATTGCAGGCGTAGGAATCGTCGTAGAGAGCATATGGAACGGGACGTTTACGCTTCCTCAGGCTTTGACGCTAGGCTTAATTACAAGCTCGCTTACGATTTTGCTCATCATCGGCTTAAAGGCTTTAACAGCATCCTTCTATAAAATGACTTTGAAATATTTGAAGTTCAACACAAGAATTGTAAAGGGGAATAACAAATGAAAAAGCTGGCAGCTCTTGCTTTAATCATGCTTGGCGTTGGAGTGCTTTGCGCATTTTTTGTTTTTAATAAAAATGATTTGATGAAATTTAAAGGCGATCCCTATTTGCAGGAAAAGACGGTTGATGCGTCGGCGATTAAATCTATTCATGCAGAAACCGATACGTTTAATGTCACGTTTGTTCGTGGAACGACGGACGATATTCATTTGCGACTAGAAGGCAACGCCAGCAAAAAATATAATGACAAAATTGTGTTTACGGCCGATTCGAAGGGCGATACGCTCTATATTGAAGGAAACACAAAAAACAACTTCACCTTTGGCATCTCGATCATTAATCTAAAGCTGACGGTCGAGCTGCCTGAGAAGCTGTGGGATACCGTTGATATCAAAACGGACACCGGCAATATTTCCATTGATCAGCTGAAAGCGGACCAATTAAATGTGGAGTTGGATACCGGCAATCTGAAGGTATCGGATTATAGCTTTAATGCAGTCAAGTTTGAAACGGATACGGGCAACGTTACCTTTACGGATGGCGTAGGCAGCTTTAAAGGCGAAACAGACACAGGCAACATTCGCATAGAGAATGAAGAGCTTCGCAATAATATCGCATTGCAATCCGATACCGGCAATATAACTATTAATGTAGATAAACAACCGCAATCAGCTGCCATTCACATTCAGAAGGACGTTGGAAGCAGCAAAGTTGAATGGGATGGCTTTACGGATAGCAATGATTCCAAAAGCGTTGTAGACGGCAAAATTGGAAGCGGAGATATTCAAATTGATATTATGTCAGAGGTTGGCAACGTGAGGCTCGGCAGCAGGTAACGAGCTGAAAGCGGCTATCCGCTATAACAGGAAACAAGCCACGGTATATTCCCCGTGGCTTGTTTTTTGCTTGTCTGCCGTTTCAGGTTTGTTGTACGACGCATATAATGATGCAATGATTTTACCAAAGGGAGCGATGCTTGATGGCCGTTGAACGCAAAAACTTTCGCAGGTTCACGTATGCGGAGTATATGGATTATTTGAAGCCATTCGTGTCAAAGGTAAAGTTCTCGCAGGTTCACGTGCACGGAACATGGAAGCCAACGATTGCTGATTATCGCAAGGCGAAAGACAAAATGAAAATCATTCAAGCGATGTGGCGATTTCATGCGATTACCCAAAATTGGGGAGACATTGCGCAGCATGCGACTATCGATCCGGACGGTTATATATGGGAAGGCCGTTCATTGCTGGCAGCGCCGGCATCTGCAGTCGGCTATAACGACGCCGATAACGATCGCATTCATCCCTTTATGTTCGAAATGATCGGAAACTTTGATGTTGGCGCCGAGAAGCTTGAGGGTGCGCAGCTGGCAACGGCTGTTAAGCTAACTAGCAGCATTATGACGATGTGGAAGCTGCCAGAAGCGCAGGTTAAGTTTCACCGTGAAATGAATCCAGGCAAAACATGTCCAGGCAGCTCGGTTAGTAAAGTCTCCTTCCTAGAACTCGTTCGTGATTGGAGGGATGTTGAAATGAGTCCTGCGGACGCTAACAAAATCATCTCTACTTGGCTTTCTCCCGCGTGGTTCGCAGCCACCACGAAAGCGGAGCGTGATGAAATCCATCGGCTGGCAAATGAGCTGCGAAAAGCTAGCGGACAACTCTAATATAGAGCAAAAACAGCTAAAAACAGTAATGAGCATATTCTCATAAAGCAGTAATGGTGCTGTTTTGCAAGCTATTTTTAAGCCTTTGCCAGTTTTTGTGTCATGAAACGACCAAAACCCCATGGTAAGATAAGTGGCGTCAGGAAGAACAACACGCAAACAAAACGAACGTGCTGCTGTATATGACTTCAGCCCACAGACGTTTAGTTAAAAAAAACTTATCTTATTATAGGAGGAATTATTCATGAAGATGCAACCAATACGTGTAGGTGTCGCAGGCATACTAGCAGCAACAGTAATCGGCGCAGGCGTAGGTTTTACGGCTCCAACGGCAGGTGCAGCACCGGCTGTGAAAACATACTCCAACTTTCAGAACTGCCCTGTTAACACGATTAACCCAGATATGATTAAACAGATCGCAGATAAATATGGTATTGATATTAGCAAGCTTATGAATGGCGGTACGATTCAAATGCCAACTTTCGGCGGATCTAATGGAAATGCTGGAACGACTAAGCCGAACCCTGGTACAGGCACTGGTACAGTGACTAAACCAAGCACTGGTACTGGCACAGTAACTAAACCAAGCACAGGCACTGGTACTGGCACGGTAACGAAGCCTAGCACAGGAACAGACACTACGACTAAACCAGGAACAACTACTGGCGGCAACACGGGAAGTGGTACAACGGCTAGCACATTCACAACTCAAGTCGTTGACCTGGTAAACCAAGAACGCGCAAAGGCTGGATTAGCGGCATTGAAAAGTGATGCTCTGCTTACGAAAGTAGCTACTGAGAAAGCAAGAGACATGGATGTTAACAACTATTTCAGCCACACATCGCCGACTTACGGATCACCTTTTGATATGATGCGTTCTTTCGGAGTAACTTATTCCTACGCTGGTGAGAACATTGCTTCCGGTCAAAGATCGCCGCAAGAGGTTATGACGGCATGGATGAACAGTGCCGGTCACCGCGCGAACATTCTTAGCGCTAATTTCACTAAAATCGGCGTTGGTTATGTGAACGGCGAATGGGTACAAGAATTCACTGGTTAATATTAATCAACTGAATAAACAAAACGGTTAATGTTAAGGGCGCTTGTCGCCCTTAACTATTCTTTTACAATATTGCTACCGAGGTTGTGAAACGTCGGAAGAGCACAGGAGGCTTTACCCCTATGTTTAAAAAACGGACAATGGCAGCAGCTTTAATTGGATTATCCGTCATGATGGCGGCTGGAACTGGAACGGTTAATGCAGCTACAAAAACACATACTACGAATGACAATGATACATTCTGGAAGCTATCCAAGAAATACAGCGTTCCTTTGGATACATTAATGGAAGCGAATCCAAAAGTCGATCCGCTTAATTTATATAAAGGCATAAAGCTAAACATTCCAACTACAAAAGCAGCAGCAGCCAAGAAAACAGAAACGCTGGCAGCTACCGCCGCTGATGATTCCTCAAAGACAGTCAAAGCCATGAATGGCAAAGAGTACGATTACTCGAAAGCGCTAATCGTACAAGCTACAGCTTATACGGCAGCAGCATCGGAAAATGGGAAATGGGGCGCTGTCGACTATTTTGGCGATAAGCTAAAGGTGGGGACAATTGCGGTAGATCCCAAAATGATTCCGCTTGGAACGAAGCTCTATGTTACTGGTTATGATTACAACGGCTTGCCACAAGGCGGTATGGTTGCAACTGCAACCGATATCGGAGGCTCCATTAAAGGCAACCGTATCGATATATTTGTTCCGGGCGTTACGAGCCAAGCGAAGTCGTTTGGTATCCAAAACGTTAAAGTGTTTGTTTTAAAATAGATCGTTTAGAAGGAATCCGTATCAATCAGCGGATTCCTTTTTTTGTTTTTGTGATCTAGCGGGCTGCAGCTTGTCCAACAAGCTCAGGCAGCGTCACGAGCTCATATCCTTTGCTTTGGAGCAGTTGAATAAGCTTAGGTAAAGCATGAATCGTGCCTGATAAATTTTGGTTGGACCCGCCGCCGGCATGCTGAAGCACAATTGATCCTGGCTGAAGCGTTTTTTTAATATTTTGCATGATCGCCGTGCTGCTTGGGTTGTTTTTCCAATCGATCGAATCCACATCCCAATTCACAATGGTAAATCCCGCCTGCTTGCTCCATCTCACCTGCTGCGGAAGCAATTCGCCATAGGGTGGACGGATGAAATGAGGGGAATAGCCAACAATGCTTTTGATAATTGCATCCGTGCTCCAAATTTGTTTTTGGTAATTGTTTAAAGAAAGGGTCGATAGCACGGCATGGTTGTAGGAGTGGTTGCCAATAATATGCCCTTCATTATGTATCCTTTTTACAATCGAAGGATTTTTGGAGGCGCGATTTCCTACAACAAAAAAGGTAGCGCAAACATCATAATGGGCTAATACATCTAATATAGCTGGTGTATATCTAGGATCGGGAGCGTCATCGAACGTTAGTGCAACTCGCTTCGTATGGCGAGGTCCGTTGGTGAGAAAGGCGCTCGGAAATTGCTTATTCAGCCTAACCCATGACATGTCGGCTGCTCGTCGCTTCTTATCGTTTTTGGTTGGATGATAGGCTGTTATTAGCTGCTTACCGTTGGCAGATGCGACAGAGGAGTCGGATGTCATATTAAGCAGTAAGCAGCCTATTAAAGCAGCGCCAATTGTAGTCATCCCCATTTTGCATACAACGTTCCTCATGCTTTATCAGTCCCCGCAGTTGAGTGTAAATGAGTCGTGCCGCTATTTTACCCATGTGTATGCCTTTCATTCGCTTTACATTAAAAAAGCGGAAGCTTAAGATAAATACAGATTGTATTTGCCAAACAAAGGAGAGCGCGAAAATGAAGCTGCTGCACTATAAGCATTCGAACCATTTGAGGCTTGGCGTTAAGGTTGAGGAAGGGATTATCGATGTGACGTCTGCATCGCAGGCTTTTGGACTGGCTGCTCCGCAAACGATTGAAGAGGCTATGGCAGGCGGCGAAGAGACAGCTGCTCAGCTTGTTGCATTAATCAAGTCTGCATTAGATGAGACAAACCGTTCCTGCATACTAGAGGAATCAAAGCTCTCGTTCGCCCCAGTCGTTGTGAATCCGCAAAAGATCATATGTGTCGGCCTGAATTACCGCAAGCATGCAGAGGAAACAAAGGCGGAAATACCAACTTCGCCAATTTTGTTCAACAAGTTTGTAAATGCCCTTAGCGCTCACGGCGACTTTGTAGAACTTCCAGACACCAGCGACGAGGTAGATTATGAAGCTGAGCTTGCGATCATTATTGGAAAAAAAGCCAAAAACATCGAAGAAGCGGATGCGCTTGACTACGTTTTTGGCTATAGCTGCGCCAATGATTTGTCGGCTCGCAATTTGCAGCGCCGCACGTCCCAATGGATGCTTGGCAAAAGCTGTGACGGGTTTGCGCCGATTGGGCCATATCTTGTTACGGCAGACGAAGTGCCGAGTCCAGATCAGCTTTCCATCTCCTGCAGCGTGAATGGCATACAAAAGCAGCATTCCAATACGGCGGACATGATATTTTCTTGCCGAGAGATCATTAGCTACATATCTAAGCATATGACGCTCGTTCCAGGTGACATTATTTTAACGGGAACCCCTGAAGGCGTAGTGATCGGCTATCCGAGGGATGAGCGCGTTTACTTGCAATCCGGTGACAGCGTTACGGTTCAAATCGAGAAGCTTGGCGAGCTGACTGTTACGATGTCAAAGGCTAATTGATAATCATTGTCAGTCACGGTATAATAAAAGGTAATATTGTACATGGTCTGACAAGAGAGGGCGAGTTATCGATGAATGCTACAAGGGTTGCGCTGCTGGAGAGCAGCTTTGATTTGACGGTTAGCAAGCCGGAAAATCTTGTCTTCAGCTGTCCTGCGTTGGATTTGCTGGATGAGAGTAACATGAAGTCATTGTTAGAGCTTTATACGCCATTGGTAAAAGGCACAGACCCTTCTGTAGGAGAAGTATATATGGCGAGCTGGTTTAGAGGACCGATGCTAGGCTTGATCTATATGCTGTCCGCATGGAACAAAGTACCGGACTTATCATTAAACAATTTGACCGTTCAAATTTATAAAGCTGCTTATAATGATCATGAATATTATGCAACCTCCTTCCTTATGCATAACGTTGACCTATTATCTGCCCCTCAGCAAGCGGAAGAGAGGGAGGAGTGGACGAGGAAAACGCTTATCGCTTTTTTCGAGCAGACAGTTCGACCGGTATTTGAATCGATAGCCAAGGTCGGAACATTACAGGTGGGCATGCTTTGGAGCCAGCTTCCAACCTCTCTAGCTTATGGCTATGAACGGCTAATGAATGGAGACGAAAGCGAGCAAGTAAAGCAGCTGGCTGATCAGAACTTTGAGCTTGTGAAATCGCTGGAAGGAGCTGTTTTCGGCAGGAGCAAAAATCCGTTGGACGTCAAATTCCGTATGACGGAATCGCTTGGCGATCCAGATAAGCAAGTAAGAATGAAATCAGCCTGCTGCTTGTATTATCTTGTTGACGGCGGTTATTATTGCTTTACATGCCCTAGGCTCAAAGAAGCTGAGCGCAAGGAGCAGCGTACAGCCTATCGATCGAAGCAGCAAGCTTAAAAAAAGACCATGATTCTCACCGCTGTGTTGCGGTGGATCATGGTCTTTTGCTATAGGGGCAGTCATTATGATTATTTCATCTTAAATACGCTAATCGTTCTAAGCAGCTGGGCTGCCATCGTACGCATGCGCTCGGTCTCTTCGACGACCGCTTGCACGGAAGCGATCTGCTCGTTCATAGAAGCCGATACTTGCTCGGTGCCCGCAGCAGATTGCTGCGTAATCGCGGATATATTTTGAATCGCTCCGGAAATTTTGCGCGCGCTTTCGAGCATCGCATCGCTTTCTTGGGAGAATACATAGATTTTATCTGTAATGAATTGAACGCTTTCAACAATTTCAGAAAAGACGACTTCTGATTCCTTAATATGCTCGGTTTGCACTTTGACGATCTCTTCGTTTGTCTTCATGTTTCGGATAGCTTGCTTGATGCCTTCGTCAATGCTCTTCACTAAATTAAAAACTTCTTTTGTTGAGGCGCTTGATTCCTCGGCCAGCTTGCGAACCTCCTGAGCAACAACGGCAAAGCCTCTGCCGTGCTCGCCTGCTCTGGCGGCTTCAATCGAAGCGTTCAGTGATAAGAGATTCGTTTGTTCTGCAATATCAGAAATCGTTGTTGTAATTGCGCTAATACCTTGTGCTTTGCGGGCAAGATCCTCAATTGTAGCGGAAACTTTCTCCGTGGCCTCGACGTTGCGGCGCATGCCATCCGCTTGTACATCAAGAGCTTTCATGCCTTTGTCAACGAGCTGAAGCGTCTGTTCAGAGCGAGTGTTCATCTCTTTGGTAGATGTAGCGTAGTCGGATACCTTCTCTTCGATCTCGGTAATGGACTCGCTCATATCCGATACATCCTCGGAAATTTCGTTCGCCCCAGTTGCAAGCTCGTTGGCAGACGCGGCTACCTGCTGCATGGCGATTTGGATATTGTTATTTTTGTCAAAAATGCTGTGGCTCGTATCGGACACGTGACGGATAATGTTGGACGTTTCCGTAAGAATTTCGCGAAGCTTATCAATCATGCTATTGAAGGAATGTCCCAGCTCGCCTAATGCGGAAGAGGAGTTGGTGTCAATTTTTTGGGTGAAGTCACCCTTGGATATGCGTAACGCAGTTCCCTTTATCTCATCGAAGGAATTATTAATTGATCTTTCAATGAAAGAAACGAACGGAAGCGTCGCGACTGCCATAATGATCGTAACGAATATGCCTGCAATAATCGAGCCGCCAGATACTGATAAGACGATAAGCATAATGAGGGCAAACACTACTAAATTTAGATAGGAAGTGATCAGCAGCTTATTGCGCACAGAAAGCGAATAGTACCATTGGATCATTATGAAAACGCTCCTTTTATTAGATTATCCATATTATAGCACCCGGTGCGAAATTGGTCTATAATTGTCGATTCATAATAATAAATAATAATAGTACGCGCAATCGGCTTTTCGGAAAATACCAAATACGTTTTCGGTGTAACAATATTTAGATAATGATACTATAATCGGTAATTGACGTTAAATTTTGTTTATTTTTAAATGGCATAATAGGTATGGTTCAAAGAACCTAAATCGAAGGAGGAGGAGGATCTAAAATAGGTCAGATCGCTTACTTTCAGTTGATAAGTAGCTTCGTCAGACTCGGGAGTATGATTCATTTTACGGTGTTGCCCAAAAGTCTTATTTGATTATGTATAATAATGTAATAATGTTATTAAACTAAGCTGAAATAATTGAAGTTTTACGAAATAAAATAATTTCGTATATTGTAAATGATAGAAATGAACTATATAATATGCGATGAGACCTATATGGAAACTCATTCCTAATTCATTAATAAGGAGGGTAATTAGTATGATGCTGGAATCCACATCGCTCGCTCGTCAAGTAGAGTTTGTGTTTCGTCAGCTTGAGGGTGAGCTTACGAATGCAACTGCTGGTACCGTATTAATTCATGTTCGCAATAACGCGGTAGGGAAGTTTGGCGTTAGGCATCATCCCATTGAGAGCAAAAATGGAAAGTTTGAAAACGTGGAAAAGGGACTGACCGCAATGCAGGTACAAGCCTTTAAACAAATGGCTATCGAAGCGCTTAAGTATCGAAGCGAATGGACACATGGAGAAATTCTCTACGATTTCTCTGTACGTGCAAGCGCGAATTCTTGGTCAGCAAGCATTTTGTTCGAATCAAACTACAATATGGCCAATTGGAATTCACGCTATTATCCTAAAAAAAATGAGTTATGGGACTCACAAGCATAATCAAAAACGAGCTGACGGCATTCGTCAGCTCGTTATTTTTACAGTCCAAAATCCAAATCAGGATAAACATAGGGCGATGCCGGCGCATTTATTCTCGCAACCTTGACAGCTTCGAGTGTAATGATTTCGTTATCCAGATAAGTTGAGGTGGTTAATGTTCCTCTGACGGATACCCACTCGTCGTCTACATAATCCATCGCTTTAGGCCACGTGATCATTAATCCGTAAGGCAGCGCATCGGCAGAGCAGCAGTTCATGGCAAACCGGCTGACCGCAAAACGATCCTTGCCCATATCCTCCTCGCGGTAAACAAAGCCTGTTAGTTCAATTTCCTTGCCAATAAAGGCTTCACGGTATAGATCAAGCGTCGTTAACGTTTCAATAAACTGCTTCTCAGGGACGGAGATTAGCGGCTGTTTATAAAGCTTCTTCCCATATGCAGCATGGTCTTCCGTATATTCATCGGCAGGAAATAAGACATCGATGCTGCCTGCATCCGGATCATCCTGATTAATAGGCGGCGCAGCAATTACTTCTTCATTGACTGAAGGCGAGGGCGAGCCAGGCGCATCAGTCCGTTCAATAGAGGCGCTTCCCGAGAGGCTTATCCCTTTTTTGGCTGCAAGCGCACTGCCAAGCGTTCCGGTAGGAACAAGAAATCCTAGCAGTAGCGGGAAAATAAAGAGTCCGTAAATCATTATATTTTTAAAAATAGAAGGCGAATGCTCATGCTCGCAATCGCAGTCTGGCGCATGATTGCCGAGTCGCTTCTGCAGTGCTGCGTAGACTTGATAAATAGCGGCAGCATAGAGCCCAATCGCTGACAGCTTGACGTATAGCTCCATTCTGGGGGCAATGTACAGCATCATTTCGCCAGTACGGTCCAAATAGACGATAAACATGGCAAAACCGGTCAATATAGCGGCTCGTATAAGGTGATGAGTCATCGAATAATTACCTCCGTTATCCAGGCTCCTGCAAAAGTCAGCACAGCGGTTAAAGCAATGAGGCTAAGCACAAATTTAACACGGAATGTGGTCAGCAGCATAAGCGTGTTTTTGAGATCGATCATCGGCCCGAACACCATAAAAGCGAGCAGCGGTCCAAAATCAAACATGCCGCTGAACGACGAGGCAATGAACGCGTCCGACGTAGAGCAAATGGATAGGATAAAGGCAAAAGCCATCATAAAGAAGTATGAGAATAAAGGCTGGTCCGCAAAGGCGTCAAACGTGCTTCGGTCAATGGCGGTCTGGAGAATAGCGGTTAAAAAAGCGCCGAAGATCAAATATTTGCCCATTTCGAAAAACTCGTCCGAAGCATGAGACATTATCGAGGCGACTCTGCCGCGAAAACCTTTGCCTTTCTGCTCATGATCATGGCTATGGCTGTGTATATGCCCATGATGCGCCATTTGAAACGGAGTGCTTGCTGGCTTGAGCGGACTGCTTCTCATAAATTTATAAAGCAGTAAGCCAACGACAACCGATACCGCAAAGGCTAGTCCCATACGAGAATAAGCCATTTCAGGCGTTGTTCGAAACGCCGTGAACGTCGATGCATATACAATTGGATTTACAATTGGTCCTGCAAGTAGATACACGATCCCGATATAGGCGGGCATGCCCTTGCGTATGAGACGGCGCACAACCGGAATCATTCCGCATTCGCAAAGCGGGAACAATAGGCCAAGCAATGCGCCAAACAGCACGCCTGCTATCGGGTTTTTTGGCGTAAATTTTCGTATATGCTCATCGGTTACGAAAACTTGCAGGAGAGCAGAGAACAGTACGCCCAGCAGAATAAAGGGGAAAGCTTCTAATATAATGCTTATAAATAAAATTTTAAAGGATTGCAGATTGGCCGCATTAAAAAGATGCAAGGGCAGCTCCCGATTCGTAACGATAAGCGCGAGCATGATCAGGCAGCCTATCCCGAGCAGAGGAGTGCCAAAGCGAAAAATAAATTTCATCATAGGGAATGATCCTCTCTTTTGTGTAAAGATTACGATTAGTATAGCTTATGCGCTATCTTCCATCAATAGGACAACTATTTGTGTATTTGTGCGCTTGACATTCAATCTTACACAGGTATAATCGTCTTAAATGCAATGATGGGAATAAGTAAGCTCGAATGATTTGCGCGCAGAGAGCCGGTGGATGCTGCGAACCGGTGCAATCGTCGATGCTGAATGGGCCCCGGAGCCTATGAACGGAAACTGGCAGCTGCTGCCGAAGATGTTTGTACGGAAGCTCCCCGTTATGGAGCAACAAGGCTTATGGGATTAAAGATGCGCTTATTTTTAAAAAAAGCGTACCATAAGCGAATTAGGGTGGCACCACGGTCCCTCGTCCCTTGCGGCGGGGGATTTTTTGCGTTTTTTCAAGGCTTTGAATCCATAATAAATCAAGACGAAAAGGGGTAGACGTGGAATGAAAAAGGTACTTTCCGGCATTCAGCCAAGCGGTCAGCTTACACTTGGAAATTATATCGGTGCCATGCAAAACTTCGTTAAGCTTCAGCATACAGAGGAATGTTATTTTATGGTGGTGGATCTCCATGCCATCTCGGTACCACAGGATCCCGCTGCGCTTAGGGAACAAACAGAGGCGGTTGCCGCATTGTTTATCGCTGCGGGAATTGATCCGAGCAAAGCGAATGTGTTCGTTCAATCGCATGTCCGTGCGCATGCGGAGCTTGGATGGTTGCTAACGACGCTTACGAACATGGGCGAGCTGGAGAGAATGACGCAGTTCAAGGATAAATCGGAAGGCAAAGATTCTGTTGGCGCAGGCTTGTTCGTTTATCCGGCGTTGATGGCTGCTGATATATTGGTTTACAATGCTGACCTTGTACCGGTGGGCGACGACCAGAAGCAGCATTTGGAGCTGACGCGAGACTTGGCGCATCGCTTCAATACAAGATTCGGAAAGTACTTTACGCTGCCTGAGCCATATATTCCGAAAGTAGGCGCCAGAATAATGTCGCTTGACGATGCCAGCAAAAAAATGAGCAAAAGCAACCCTAATGCTGGCAGCTTCATTGCCTTGCTTGATCCACCGGATGTTATCCGCAAAAAAATAAGCCGTGCAACAACCGATTCCGGTCGAGAAGTCAAATATGATCCGGCTAACAAGCCTGAAATCAGCAATCTGATGGGCATCTATTCCCATTGCGCGAATATGACGATGGAAGAGATTGAAGCCCGTTATGAAGGCCAAGGCTACGGTCCATTCAAAAAAGAGCTTGCAGAGCATGTTGTTTCCGTTATTGAACCGCTGCAGGCCAGATATAATGAGATTCGGAGCTCAGGCGAGATTCATCAAATCTTAAAGCAGGGCGCAGAGCGGGCTTCTGTTGTTGCAGATCGCACGCTTGCTGAAGTGAAGGAGCTTATGGGCTTCCTTGCTCCTCGCAGCTAATCAAAAAAAATGAAGGCTGACGATCCTGCGTCAGCCTTGTTTTTTTCTTCTCAAGCGAGCCTTCACGATAAAGCCAGCTCCGATCGTAAAGAGACTCAATAAACCAAATAATAATACGAGCCAGCCATTATAGCTAATGGATACGGCCATTGCGCTCATAAATACGATGGCAAGCACGGAAAAGAACAGGGAAAGCGGTTTGGACACGGTGTTTTCTCTCCTTAACAAAACATCAATATATTTTAAAATTTTTAGAATAGTTTCCCCAAGGGTGCACATAATAAGCTTGCAAGCTTGCAACACACATCAAAGTGCAGAGGACGAAAGGAGAAATACATTATGGCAGGAAACAGAAGTGGTCAATTGGTTGTTCCGCAAGCAGGTCAAGCACTACAACAAATGAAACTTGAGGCAGCACAAGAACTAGGCGTGCAAATTCCTCAAGATGGCTACTACGGTAATGTTTCGACTCGTGATGCTGGCTCCCTTGGTGGTTACATTACGAAAAAGCTTGTCCAAATTGCTGAGCAACAGCTTTCTGGCGGTTCCCGTTAATCGTTTCTAATACACAATGATGAATTGAAGCCCCGGGCTTGCCTTGGGCTTCTTTGCTATTGTAAGCTCTATTTTATCACAGGGACAATTAGATGGCGCCTTAATATTGTATCCAAAAAAAGAAAGCCCTCGATTTTGCAGCTAAGGGCTTCCCGTCATCATGTTAATAAGTATCCATTCGCAATCGTTTCATTAACCGTTCGTCGCTTAGCCAGCCAACATAGGAGCCGATGGTTTCATAGCTCTTATTCATTAGAAGTACCCCGACGAAGGGATATTGCTTGCGATGACGGTAACGCACGTCGCACCATCTTACTTCGTAGCCCCAATGATGCTCACGGACGTCAGCGCAAGCAAAGCTCGTGAAATACAAGAAGGAGCGTATAGCTGGATCGTTCTTGGATTTTTCGACTGCTGGATGTTCCGAGCACTGCACACGGTCCAGCCACCGCAAGGTATCGTTTCGCAAATTGCCGATAACGAAGCTGCCATTTTTCACTTGCTTGACGACGTTCCATATCGTGAGCGATATGGTCGGTATCGCGATATAGACATCTCCTTCCTGATGCTCGGCATCGAGCGCCTTCATTCTCAATACCGTGTTTTTGGCTGCGATCGTTCGCCATACAAAATAGAAGGCTAGAAAAACGTACATAAGCGGAAATAAAAACGCAGGATTTACGAACCCGCCAGCCCAAAGTAAAATGGCAATGACATGTACCGTAAATATGATCGGATCAAAAATATGGATAATGTTCCATGAGATCCATTTATCCGTAAAGGGGCGCATCGCTTGCGTGCCATACGTATTGAACAAATCGGTAAATACATGAACGCATACGGCAAGCAGCACCCAGCCTCCAATATGAAGCCATGGCAGACTGCCTCGGTAAAACAATTGAAGAATGCCGGTGATCAAAATCGTCCATATGGCGATTGCGGGCAATGAATGTGAAATGCCGCGATGGTTGCGAATATATACGGCATTTCCTTTTAAACGAAGAAGACCGTCCAAATCCGGCGCTTGCGAACCGATTACCGTGCCGAGCAGGACGGCTGTTTGAATCGATTGATCTGCTGCAACTACAGGATCGATGGCCGCGAGTCCGGCGAGACCGATGCCCATAACAAGATGTGTGCCTGTATCCATGTCGAGTCCCCCCAAATCAAATGATTAGGTGTAGTATCGACGGAGCGGGGGAACTTTATCAATGTAAGCAAAAGGAGACTGAAGGCAATGTATATTTGTTTTGCGGAATACCGTATTTCGGAGGAATGGCGGGAGCAGTACCTTGTTTATACGAGCAGGCTGCTTGAAGAAGGCCATGAGGTGCATTTATATGAAGGAACAGATCAGCCCGGCCTATTCGTGGAGGTATGGAACGCTGCAAATGCCGACTTGGCAGAACAAATCAAAAAAGAACGCTGCAATGAGCGTTCCCCTTGGTTCCGAGTATCGGAGTGGATTGTCGGCGGACCTGCGAAGATGCATATCTGGACCTTTAAGCCAGCACATCTAAGCAGCAGCGCGGCAGCTTCGGATTAACGGCTAGAATTTACAGTGCCAATCGTAGCCATGCCGAGCGGAGTTGAAGAGCTCACTACGCTGCCTTGGAACGGATATTCGTAAGCGATGGGCTCATCAAAGGTGACATAATCCAAATTAAGCGTCAAAAGTAAGTAACGCATACCGGTTGTCGGATCGCTAATGACGATGTGATCGCGTCCGGCAGCCTCGATGATTCCTTTGAAAATCTTGGCGTTCCACTCGCGATTGTTCTCGTATGTCATATAGAAGGTAGCCATTTTGCCACGGTTTAAGCGTAAAATGTTCTCAACATAAGATTCTTCAACCGCAGGAAGCGTAACGATATTGCCGCCTGAAGGCGTAACAAAAGAGCCGCTAGGGACGGAAGTTGGGGGCACTTGCTGCATCGTCATTTGCTGCATGGGCATTTGCTGCATAGGCATTTGTTGCATTGGCATCTGCATCGGCATGGTAGCCGGAAGCGTCGTAGCCTGACCCCCCATTGTTTGTGGGTAATTGCCATACCCTCCGTAGCCGTACCCATGAATAGGTGCTACATTTGCCGGACTTACCTGATTTTTGTGGCCATAACCGTTAGACATGTTGAATTTCCTCGCTTTCACACTTTAGAAATTGAATTTAATAGACGGTAGGGCAGTCTGCTGACGTAGGAACATAGAAGCAATGCGCCTTAAATCTTCCGCTATTACCTTGGTCGTACCATGTATTAGGACAATTGCCTGACGGACGGAAAAACCAAAGCGCATTGGAAGCCGGGTGTTGACGCTCCCCGTTGATAACTCGCTTAGCCAATCGAATCTCCTTATCGCGTGCACTCTGGTAAAAGTAGCCTTTAACCGTTGCCTCGAAGCCGCCTGGCTTTTGAAATACCATGTCTGGTATGGAGCGAATGTTTCTAAAGTCCAAGCAATTACCACGTATGCGGTTTACGCCGACATTGCCAACCATAAGCATTCCGAGCTCACCTTCGCCTTCAGCCTCAGCGCGCATGAGCCTGGCGAGCATCTTCGTATCCTCGGAGTTCGTTTTAATGACTGCCATAGACTTGACGGTTCACTTCCCTTCGCATACTTTAGAAAGGTTTGATGCGCGGATCGGCATAGGCATCAAACTACATAGTCATTGTACTCGGCGCCCTGCAAAATGGTTACTAAATGATTTGTCACAATTTGCGTGGCAAAATGATGAACAAAGCCGTCGAACGTTGTCATTGCATTCTTTTTTCGGTATGATTAAAAACGATTCATCAATGGATGATAGACGCTATTAGCGTCTTGTCGCATAACTCGGGAGGCTCGCTTCGTGCTGAAAGATTTAATTGCATTGACAAAACCGCGGCTACTTCGACTTAATGTGTTTGCTGCACTAGGTGGTTTCTTGGTCGCTTCCAAATGGGATATTGATGTCCTATTGCTCATATGGGCGCTAGTCGGTTCAACCTTGACAATAGCGTCGGCCACCGTCATTAATAATTATTGGGATCGGGAGCTCGATTTAAAGATGGAGCGTACGAAGGATCGCGCGCTGCCGACCGGTCGCATGCAGCCAGGAACGGTATTGCTTTACGGCATTATTTTAGGAATCGCAGGACTGCTCATCTTGTTTGCGCTTGTTAACCCTTTATCGGGCTGGCTTGGGCTGCTGGGATGGTTCGTTTACATCGTCATTTATACGATGTGGCTGAAGCGGACGTCTACATGGAGCACATCAGTAGGCGGAATCTCAGGGGCTATGCCGCCGGTTATTGGATATTGCGCGGTAACGAATGAGGTTGATGCGGGTGCTTGGATATTGTTTGCTTTGCTATTCCTCTGGCAGCCAGCTCATTTCTGGTCGCTGGCGATTCGCAGAGTAGAGGAGTATCGCGCAGCTGGCTTTCCTTTGCTGCCTGTTGTGAAGGGAATTAAACGGACCAAGCTGCAAATGATCCCTTACATTTTGCTGCTGCTGCCAACGGGCATTTTGTTTTACGTGTATGGGTACGTAGGCATTTATTTTTTAATTATATCTATTCTGGGTGGAGTGGTATGGCTTGTCCATACGCTGCGCGGAACAGGCGCCAAAGATACGGAAAAATGGGCAAAAACGAACTTTCTTATTTCGGTTAACTACTTAATGATTATATTTTTAGCTATGATTCTGAATACGACGGGATCATAATCATTGCTTTAAGGAGTGACAAGCGTGGATTTTGTGAAGAAGCATAGCTTCAAGATAGCTGTTATAGCGCTATGTGCAGCTATGGGCATTTATTTATTTATAACGTACGGCATGCCGGAGAAAGAGACGCTTCCTATCGAGAAGGCTGCGCCGGCTTTCGAGCTATCGGACCTTGACGGCAACGAGGTCACTCTCGCATCGACGAACGGCAAGGCGCGCATCGTTTACTTTTATTTTGCCAATTGCCCGGATGTATGTCCGCCTACGACCTTCCTGCTGTCGCAAGTACAGGATCAGCTCGAGGCAGAAGGCAAGCTTGGCACGAAGGCTGAGCTCATTTCGATTACTTTCGATCCGCTTCGGGATACGCCTGAAGTAATCCGTGACTTTGCGAAGCGTCATTTTGCAGATTTTAACGGCTGGCAGTTCCTCCGAGGCGATGAAGCGGAAACGATGCAGCTCGCAAAAGACTTCGGTATTGGCGTAATCAAAAACGAGGATGGCTCCTTCATGCATACGAATGCGATTACGATTGTGGATCAAGACGGACAAATACGCAAATGGATCAATGGCAGCAAAGAGGAATTGACGGCTGACCAAATCGTTGCGGAATTGAACAAAATTCTTTAAAACTCATCTTTGCTCCAAATAGAAGCGGGACTCTGCGCAGGGTATACGATATGCGCATCGAGGCCCGCTTTTTCCAATTGCTCGATTAAATATTCCTCAGGCGTATGCTCGACGCCGGAATAGCCTTTACGGGTGTAAATATGCTCGGCATCGGGAAAAACGTCGCGCAGCAGGAAGCGAATCCGCTTGCCGGATGAATCGTTGTCGGTAAAAATATAGGCCTGGTCATATCCAACCTGCTTGCGAAGCTTGTCCAGCTGTTCAGAGCCTGGCGTACCGAAGGTGCAATAGATCGGAACATCCGGATGGAGAACTCGCTTCAGCCTAGCTTTATCATTTTTTCCTTCTACAATTATGGCGATATCCATTGAAGTCACCTCGGGTAAGTGAATGGTGGTGGGGAGATTGCTGCTTACGATTAGTTTACCACCGATTATAGATTTTACCGATAGTGGATTGCATGATGACAAAACAGAAAAAGCCTGCGCGGGGGCCGGCTTTTTCTCCTATGCTAATATAAGCAGGTGCACGCAATGATCACGAGCAAGATAAACAATACGAGTATGATGCCAAGATTCGACAAGCCATGGTTTCCATTACCACGATTTTCAGAACTTACATGTCCAGACATTTATGGAGTCCCCCTTTTCCTTTGCGTCAAATCGTCGATGACCATTTGCAGCTAATGTCCATTTTCCGACTGGTCATCTGCCATAATGTATCATATGTACCTACGAGAGATTAGCCCTGTGCATATACCTAGGCCTACGAAAAATGGGTGCGGGAGGAAAGTGAGCGCGAGATATGGAACGGGAGCACGGTTACGGCGATCATGAGTGCGATAAATGCAATATAGTACGGCGATATATAGTCGCGGACTTGTCCCGCAGCCATTGGACCAATAAATGCGCCAACGGAAAAAGCGATGGATAAAACGGAAAACGTACGCCCGTAGCGGGCTCCGCCGCTAAGCTCAATTAGAAGTGTTGACAGTGCCGGTAAAATGACCCCTTTGGCCATCCCGACCAAAAGGAGCATCACTGTGAGAGGCGCCGGCGTGTCAGAGGCGATCCCAAAATAGATGATGGCTAAAATGAGGGAGCCCCATAAAGTTCGCTGATAGGCGGACACCCGGTTTAAAAACAGCATGCTTAGCGTAACAAGTGCCCCGATGCTGACAACCGAGAACAAAAGGCCAGTCGTCATCATGGCTTCTTGCGACTTGGCGAGCAGCGGAAGCTCAAACGAGAGAATGCCTTGCGCGCAGCTCAAAGCAACCGGAAGCATGTAGACGAGCCAAGGAATTGGTGTAGCTTTCTCAAGCGGCAGCTTTTCTTTTTTTACTTGGCTCGCTGCATTACTCTCTGGATCGACTTGCGCCCGAATATCTTTTATAAAGAAGAGAGCGCAAACCGACGTCACGATCAGTACCCAGCCAAGCATCGTAAATGCGGTCGTAAATCCGATTTTGGCAACGAGGTAAGCACCTGCCGCAGGCGATACGACGGATGCAAGCGTATGAACAAGTCCATTGCCTGCCATGAGCTTCCCTTGCTCTGTTCGGTCGCTCGTAATTCTGGCTAGCAGCGAGAGGCATGCTGGCGACAGAAACGCTAATACAAAGCCGCTAATGGAGCGAAGCAGCAGCAATTGCCAAGGATTCGTTACGTGTGACTGGAAGAGGAGCACGACACCGGCTGCCATGAGGCTGAACACAATAAAAAACCTGCTGCCATAACGGTCAACGCCGAAGCCCGCGATAAGATTGCCGGGCAAATGCGTAATGGAATACATGCCCATCATGAGTCCGATAAAGGAAGGCGCCGCGCCTAAGGAGATTGCAAAAGGCGTTAAAATCGGGTATTGCGCATGCAAATCGAAAAAGGCGACAAACAGAAATAAATAAAGCCAAACAGCGGTTTTCACAGGGCTGCCCTCCTTGCCAAATACACTCTTATATACTTGTACGTTTACTTGGGACAGGATATGTCTGGATAAAAAGGCAGCGAGCGTTTACGCCCTAAATTTCGTAGGGTATAATATTTTGTAATGGCATTTTGTACGAGGTATAATGGAGGGGATCAGGTTTGGAGTTTTTGAATTTTTCGACATATGATTTGGATACTTGGACAGCGTTTTTCAAAGAACATTGGCTAGTGCTTGTCATTGCACTTATCGTACTGCTCATTATTGTCAGAATCGTAAAAACCGTTTTGAAATGGGCGATCGTTGCGGCAATCGTGCTAGGCATTGTCGTGTATAGCGGCTATAGCATGGATGATCTGAAGGCGATTGGCACAACTGCGGTGGACACGATGAAGCAGGAAGCGGTTAATGCCATGGTAGGCGAGGCAAAGGATGCGACCTTCGTGACGAACCCTGACGGTACCTTTACGGTAAAAACCAAAAATGTAGAGCTTACCGGGGAGCCTGGCGCTTCAGAGGTTTCTGTATCATTCCGCGGGACCGAGCTTGGCAAGCTGGATATGAGCAGTGCGATACAAGCCTTCATTGACCAAGCGAAGCAGAACGGGTAACGCTTATGACCAGTTGGGTTCAATTATTTAGAGAGCCGGAGCCTATTGCCATTATCGTTCTTGTGCTGCTGCTTGGCTCTCTTGTACAAGGGCTCAGGAGAGGCGCATCGGGTTCAGCGAGGCGCCTTTTCTTTTTTGTATGGGAAGGCGTTGTTTTGGTCGCTTGTTTGGTGCTGGCAGCGCAGCTTACAAATGTGATATCTCCCGTCATCGCAAAATGGCTTATTGCACGCGTGAAGGTTCCGCAGCATGAGCTTAGCGGCTTGGAGCAAGCGTGGTTCACTCTGCTGACGAGCTTGCGGGATTTTGGACTTCTGCGCTATGGCGTCTTGTTTCTGCTCGGGTATTTGCTTCTTCGCACATTGGCGGCATTTCTGGAGCCATTAGTTGCACGCGGCGTAGAGAGTATACTTCGCAGCAACAGGGAAGAGCAGGTTGCAAGCTCGCGAGGCAAGAGAAGCGCAAGCCGTGCTGCAGGCGCAATAATCGGGGCTGCGCACGGTGCAGGACGTTCATTCATTTTTGTTGCTTTGTTATTTGTCTATGTATCTCTTATCCCAAACGGCTGGTATGTCGACAAAATATCCGAATCGCAGATCTACAATAAAGCCGCCGCATGGCTGAGTCCGGTTGCGGGCGAGGTGCTAGCTGGTCAAGGACCTGTGCTTACCAAAGCGGTAGAAGCACAGTTCCAGCAAATTTTACAACGAAAATATGAAATTATTGATTATGCCATTCCTGCCGAGATCGAGCAGGCCGCCCTTTATGTGACGAAGGATGCGGAATCGAAGGAAGATAAGGCGCGCAGCCTTTACGAGTGGCTAGGCACAAGAATTGCGTACGATTATGACAAAGCCCGAAATTATGAGGAACAGGGCATTTGGAAGGAACAAACTCCGCCCGAGACATTTGATACGCGCAAAGGCGTATGTATAGATATAGCTCGTTTGTATGCGGTAATGGCTAGGTCAGCTGGCCTAGAGGTGCGAGTCGTAACGGGTATGGGCGCTGACGGCCTTGGCGGCTTTGGTCCGCATGCTTGGAATGAAGTGCGTATTGGAGAGGGCGACGGAGGCTGGATTCCGCTGGATGCCACCTGGGCTAGCGCAGGAGATTGGTTTAATCCGCCGTCATTTGCTGATACTCATATTCGAGATGCATAGCGAGGCCAAAAGGTTGATTTTATTTAATGGATATGAGGTGATTCAACGTGCAAGACGATCCGCAAAAGCGGGAGATTATAAATCGGCGTCATTTTTCGTTTCGATTGAACTTATTTTTCTTTGTTACATTTGCATTGTTCAGCGTATTAATTGTTCGGCTCGCTATCTTGCAGTTCGTAGAGGGGCCTACGCTTAGCGCGGAGGGCCTTCGCAAAGCTACGCGGAGTGATAAGATTCCACCGATTCGCGGCAATATTTACGATTCTTCTGGCTATCCAATTGCTTATTCGACCTCAACCCAATCGTTATATTTTAGCATTCAGCCTGAGCTTAAGCTGGAGGATGCCAAACAAAATGCGCGGGAAATGGCTGCTAAATTGTTAAAGGTATTTTCCGAATTCGGAGATAAAGATCCTGCAAAGGCAATGACCGTGGATGATATTATCCGTCAAATGGACCTTGATTTCAGACGGAACAACATTTCAACGCCAAGGCGCATAAAATCCGGCTTGACGAATGATGAGATCGCCTATTTCATGGAAAACCGCACAGCCTTTAAAGGCATCGACATCATGGAGGAAAGCGTTCGGAACTATGATACGGACACGATTGCCGTGCAGCTCGTCGGATATTTGAAGAAATATAAAGGCATTCGAGAAACGGTTGATTTTTACAAGGAAAAAACGATGGAAGAGGATGAGACTCTTCAGTACTTAGAGGAAGAGGATGTGGGCATGGACGGTCTCGAGTTCATGTACCAGGACGTTCTACGCGGAAAAAATGGCTTGAAGACGTACCCGGTTAACAATGCCGAACGTATTATTGGTCCTATGCAAATTACGACTCCCGAAAAGGGATCCGACATTTATCTGACCATTAATAAAAACGTGCAATTAAAGACAGAAGCTGCCATTATGGATCAGCTGAAAATAATTACGAAGTCTACGAACAAATATGAGCGTGCAGCGTATGCCCAAACGGGATTCGCAGTAGCAATGGAAGTCGATACGGGAAAAGTCGTGGCAATGGCGAGCATGCCTGATTACGATCCAAATATCTGGGCAGGCGGAAGTATAAGCCAAGCGGATTACGATAACTTTTCAAACATATTGTCTAACGGGACGATCCGTACGGTTTACGGAAAGTATACTCAAGAAGAGATGAAAGAGCATCCTTCGTCCATTCTGCCTCCGGGTTCAACGATGAAGCCGTTAAGCGTTCTAATCGGATTAAATGAGAAATTGTTTACGACGTCGACTCGTTATACGGATACGGGGAGGTTCGCCTACGGCAGAAAAGGCTACGAGACCTATATTGGCAACTCCCAAGGCCATATTTATGGCAGCATTGACGGAGCAGGAGCGATCGAGCATTCATCAAACCCATTTATGGCTGCTATGATAGGCAACAAGCTTTACATGAGAGGGACGCAGAAGGGCAAGAGCAGCGTTGAGATTTGGGACAGCTACATGAAGCAGTTTGGTCTCGGCGTACTCACTGGCAGCGGATTGCCTAATGAAACAAAGGGTATCATTGAGTACTTTAAAGAGGCGGAAAGCGGAAGTGCGCAGTCCGCGCTGATACAGGCCTCTTTCGGTCAGCAAGGACGCTATACGACTTTGCAGCTTACACAATATGCAGCGATGCTGGCTAATCACGGAAAACGGATGAAGCCGCAATTTGTTAATGAAATAAAGGATTCGGACGGAAATGTCATTCAAGGTTATACGCCTGAAATTTTGAATGAGGTTCAGTTCCCGCTTGAATACTGGAGAGAAATTGAAACTGGGATGTCGAAAGTAAAATCGCAAGGTTTTGAGGGCGTAGATTATACCTATAGACGGAAAACAGGAACCTCGGAGCAATCGGTTGCGGGACGTACCGCTGAGAACGCGGTCTTCATCGCCTATGCACCCGCGGATAAACCTAAGCTTGCAGTGGCAGTCGTTGTACCAGACGGAGGCTTCGGCGCGTATGGGGCATCGCCTATCGCACGTAAAATATTCGATGCCTATGACGAGGAAATTGGTTTGTATGGCGTGCCTAAGAAGAAGGCGAATGACAATGCAAATGCTAATGGAGCAGCTGGAACAAACCAAAACGCAAACGGAGAGAATGCCGGCAATGCCGGAACAGGCGCGAATGAATAAGTAAATGATCGCTATTAGAAGGCTGGAGCATATGCTCCAGCTTTTTTTTATTTGTAAATGCGGGTATTTTAAAAATAAAAGTTGCACTAGAGAAACATTTTTGTGTATTATAAACAAAGAGGCATAAGGCAAACTAAAATTCATAAGGGCAAATTATTGAGCATATAAAAAATGACAAGGAAGCAGGAGGTTTTATTTATGCGTAAAACGTACAAGGCAAATTCAGCGCTTCGCAGATTCATTATGACCATTATATTTTTGGCGGTAACGGCGAACGTAACATCAGCCTGCGGTCAGCAATCGACGACTGAGGGAGGCGGCAAGCTTAGCATTACTGCGACTACGGGAATGATCACGGACGTGGCACAGCAGGTAGGCGGCGAGTTTGTCGTGGTAAGCGGTTTGATGGGAGCGGGGATAGATCCCCATTTGTATAAAGCGTCCCAAGGCGATGTGAAGAAGCTGGACGATGCGGACATTATCTTTTATAACGGACTTCATTTAGAGGGTAAAATGGCTGAGATGTTCGAATCACTGGAGAAACGCAAGCCCACGGTTGCTGTATCCAAATATTTGAATGAGGATCAGCTGCACGCTGCTCCGGGTCAGGGAGCAGGCATGCATGACCCGCATATTTGGTTTAATGTGAAACTTTGGATTTCTGCAACGGAGGTCATTCGCGATACTTTGGCAGAGAAGGATGCCTCTAACGCCGACTACTATAAAGAGCGTGCGGCAACCTACATCAAACAGCTCGAAGAGCTGGATAGCTATGCGAAGGAGCAAATTGCCTCAATTCCTGAGACTAGTCGCATACTGGTAACGGCTCACGATGCTTTCGGGTATTTTGGCGAAGCATACGGGTTAACTGTCACGGGTTTGCAGGGTATGAATACGATGTCTGAATACGGCTCAAAGGATGTCAGCAAACTGCGCGACTACCTGGTTGAGAAAAAAATTAAGGCCGTCTTTATCGAATCCAGCGTTCCCAAAAAGTCGATTGAAAGCGTCATTGAAGGCGCGCGTCAATTAGGCCATGAGGTGAAAATTGGCGGGGAGCTATACTCCGACGCGATGGGTGATGCGGGCACGGAGGAAGGAACTTATATCGGAATGGTGAAGCACAACGTAGATACAATCGTTGCCGCCTTGAAATAGTAGAAAAGCAGAAAAATCGGAAAGCGAGTGATGATAATGAGCCAGACACATACAGCAGTGAAGCCGACGCCAGCTACGAAGGCGATAGCACCGCTTGCCATAAAGGGATTAAGCGTGGCGTATCAGAAGAAGCCTGTGCTTCGAAACGTTTCCTTTGAAGTAAACGAAGGCGAGCTTGTCGGCGTAATCGGTCCGAATGGAGCCGGGAAATCGACGCTTATGAAGGCGGCACTTGGTCTTATACCGAGCATTGGCGGCGAGGTGCTTGTATATGGTAAGCCTTATAAGCAGCAGCGGAAAATAATCGGTTATGTGCCGCAGCGCGAATCGGTTGATTGGGATTTCCCGACGAATGCGCTTGATGTTGTGCTTATGGGCCGCTACGGCCATTTGGGATGGTTTCGCCGTCCTAGCGCGAAGGATAAGGCATTAGCGATGGAATGCCTAAGCAAGGTTGGAATGGCGGATTATGCAGGCCGGCAAATTAGCCAGCTGTCAGGCGGACAGCAGCAGCGCGTGTTTCTGGCGCGCGCGCTGGCGCAGGATGCGAAGCTGTATTTTATGGATGAGCCCTTCGCCGGCGTTGACGCCGCAACGGAGAAAGCGATTATTACCCTTCTTCAGGAGCTGAAGCTGCAGGGGAAAACGGTCATAGTCGTGCATCATGATCTAGCGACCGTGCAGGATTATTTCGACTCTGTTCTGCTGCTTAATGTAGAGCTTCAAGCATTTGGCCCGACAGAGCAAACCTTTACACAAGAAAAATTACAGCGCACATATGGCGGGAGACTCGCCTTTCTTGATCGCAGCCTACAGCCTCCGTCGCATGGCGGAAAGGGTGAGTGACTATGGATAAAATATGGTCAATGCTAGCGGATCCGAACATGCAGTGGATTTTCCTCGGCTGTACGATGCTAGGGCTAAGCAGTGGTGTTATCGGATGTTTCTCTTATTTGAGAAAGCAAAGCTTGATGGGCGATACGTTAGCTCATGCTGCTTTGCCTGGGATATGCATAGCTTTTATGCTTACGGGCATCAAATCGATTGGTCTATTCCTGATCGGTGCGGGCATTGCCGGCATTGTCGCAACGTTTGGCATCGGTTATATAACGAGGAATTCCAAGCTCAAGCAGGATGCGGCAATGGGCATCGTGTTATCTGGTTTTTTTGGACTCGGAATTGTTCTGCTTACGTTAATTCAGCATGGCAATTACGGCAATCAGGCAGGTTTGGATAAGTTTCTGTTCGGCCAGGCAGCATCCATGATCGCCTCGGATGTTATTACGATGACTGTTGTCTGCGTGTCGCTCATTACGATTTGCACCCTGCTCTTTAAACAATTCAAAATTATCTCCTTTGATCCGGGCTTTGCTAGAGGCATCGGCTATCCGGTAGCTTTTCTCGAGCAGCTGCTTATGTTTCTAATCGTAGTAGCCGTCGTTGCCGGCATACAGGCGGTAGGGGTCGTGCTTGTGGCGGCGCTGCTTATCACGCCTGCCGTATCGGCGAGGTATTGGACGGATCGACTAGGGCTTATGGTCGTGCTGTCCGGCTTGTTCGGCGCTGTCAGCGGCGCAGCAGGCACATGGATTAGCGCGTCTGTATCAAACTTGCCAACCGGGCCCGTAACGGTTCTAGCGGCTACTCTGCTCTTCTGTATTTCGATTCTGTTCGGCCCTCAGCGAGGCGTAATTGCCAAGCGGCTGCTGCGCCAAAAAGTTAAGCAGCGCTTTATGCGGGACAATGAGCTGCAGCTTGATAGCGGCGTGAAAAAGGAGGCTGCCCTATGAGCGACTTTTGGATTTTGCTTACAGGCGCACTCGTAGCTAGCTGCTGCGGCGTTTTAGGCGTATTCCTTGTGCTTCGCAAAATGGCGATGATAGGCGATGCCATTAGCCACTCCGTTATGCCGGGTATCGTAATCGCGTTTTTGCTAAGCGGCTCTCGCGATTCGCTGCTTATGATGTTCGCAGCACTCTTATGCGGCCTGCTGACAACCTTTCTAATTCAAATGTTCCAGCAAAGCGGCATTCAATCGGATGCTTCGATCGGGGTTGTGTTTACAGCGCTGTTTGCGATCGGGGTCGTTCTCGTCAGCTTATATGCACGTCAGGTGCATTTGGACCAGGATGCCATTTTGTACGGCGAAATTGCTTATGTGCACTGGAATATATGGGAGCTCGGCGGTGTCAATATGGGGCCGAAGGCCGTGTGGCTGCTCGGAGTAACGCTGTTTGTCATCGTGACGGTAATCGCATTATTTTACAAGCAATTTAAGCTATGTGCATTCGATCCGGCGCTGGCAGCGGCAATCGGCATTCCTGTAGCTGTATTTCATTATTTGCTGATGGGCCTCGTCTCAATGGCAACGGTCAGCTCCTTTGAGAGTGTAGGTGCTATTCTTGTCGTAGGGCTGCTGATCATACCAGCCTCCACAGCTTATCTGCTTACTGATCGACTTGGTATCATGATCGCGCTAAGCGTAACTGTTGGCATCGCAAGCTCATTCATCGGCTACGGGGCGGCAGTCATGCTGGATGCTTCGATTGCAGGCTGCATGGTATGTGCGGCAGCGCTGCTGTTTGTTATTGCCTTTCTATTCTCGCCTTCGCAGGGAGTGATTATGAAGAAGCTGCGCATGAGAAGACTGGCTTAATCGAGTAGCGGAATAAAGGTAGAAAGCATCCGATTATTATCGGATGTTTTTTTTATTGTAAAAAGGAAGCAAATAAATTTGAAACCATTGTAGGAGAACCTATTAAGCTGTACGGAAGCAAGTTGAGATTTGGATCAGGAAGTATGCCTTCGCGGATTTTAGCCTTGTCCACTTTTTTATTAATAACCTCCTAATATTAATCAATTTTTGCAACTTTTATCCAGTAACACTCGTACTATATTTGGTACATATTAGGAGTGAATAAAAAAGGAGAGAGGAAATTTAAATGAAAGCATTGTCTAAATTTGTTTTGCCATTTGTAATCCTTGCCATTATTTTATCAGGCTGCAGCTTTGGAGGAGACAATAAGGGAACGGATAATAATGAGCCATCAACGCTGAAAGTTATGTATTACGATGAAGGGGCTTTCTTCCAGGAATACGGCATGGTGTTCTCGGCCTTGCACCCAAATGTTGAAATTGAGGTTATATCTAACCAAAGTATGTATACAGGTGATCCGAAGGACTATGACGCTGCACTGGACAAGCTGATTGAAGAGAAGCAGCCTGATATCCTTATGCTGACTTCTGATCAGTACAAGAAGATGGCACTCGACAACAAGCTTTATGATCTTGATGCTGTGATGGAGAAAGAGAAATATGACACGGAAGGACTCATCCCAGGCATGATTGATTATTTGAGAGAAGAGGGCGGCGGCAAGCTGTACGCTATTTCTCCGAATTTTTATAGCCAGGTTTTATTCTATAACAAGGATTTGTTTGAGAAATACCAAATCGAGCTTCCGACAGACCGGATGAGCTGGGATGCTGTTTTGCAGCTTGCCCGCCGATTTCCGACAGATGGAGAACCAAAGGATCGGATTTATGGTTTGAAAATGGGTTATAACGAGGAGCTATTTGACGTAGCAAGCATGTTTGCAACTTCTGAAGGCGTTAATTTTGTGAATGCGGCGCAAAAGCAAATGACGATCAATACAGATTCTTGGAAACATGCGATCCAGACTGCACTTGATGCGTTCGATTCGAAGGCGCTCTTTTTTGAGAGCATGAATAATCAAGAGTCAAATATGGCGCAATCGTATGAGGATTATTTGTTACGGGATCCTTTCGTATCCGGCCGCTTGGCAATGGCAATTGGAGACAGCAACTATGTCACTCAAATTAAGCAAGCGAGCAGCAATGAAAAGCTTAAAGATAAAGTTATTAAAAACTGGGATTTAGTTACCGTTCCGGTCGGACAGCAAAATCCGGATCAATCCAGTATGACGTCTTTCAATAATTTGTTTGCAATAAAAGCGGATTCCCCGAACAAGGAAACGGCTTGGGAGTTCCTTCGTTATGTGACTAGCGAGGAATACGCAAGGGTAAAAACGAAGTCTAACAATTATGGCGGCTTGCCCGTTCGAACAAAATATATAACGGACCCTGAAGGGCGCAATTTCGCGGCATTTTATAATTTGAAGCCAAGCAATAACAATAGCTATCGGGATTTTGAAAAGCTGCCGCAAAGCTTCTGGGGAGAGTTTAGAATGGCTGCCCAGGAAGAGCTTCAGAAGGTGAAGGATGACAAGCAGACTGTAGAGGAAGCGCTTGGCATTTTGCAGGTGAAAGGACAGGAGATGCTCCTCAAGGAGGATCCGGCCGTTCCGGAAGAGGCGCCGTCAACTGAAGTGAACACAACCGTCGTAGAGTAAACTATAGAGATTTGGATCTGGGGAGCAAGCTGTCGCGTTTAAGCGGGGCTTTCTCCTTTTTGTTATGTTCTTATGTGGTTTGAAATTGTGGAGCGACTTTCATTTGGAATCTGTCGCAAATGTGCTAAAATAATTTACTAGCTAGGTAAAATAAGTGATACGGCTTTTACGAGGAGGCACAATATTGGGAGATTACAAATTGCTTGCGCTCGACATGGACGGGACGCTGCTGAATGAGCAAAGTGAAATTAGCGCTGAAAATGCGGAGTGGATTCAAAAAGCGCTTGATGCAGGAGTTATTGTCAGCTTCTCAACCGGAAGGGGCTTTCGCAGCGCGCTGCCTTATGCGGAGCAGCTAAAGCTGGAGACGCCAATGATTACGGTAAACGGCAGTGAAATATGGCATCGACCACATGTGCTGCATAAGCGCACGCATCTTAGCGCTGTCTATGTACAGAGGCTGCATGAGCTTGCGCTTTCGCATGGCGAGCCATGGTTTTGGGCTTATACGGCCGATGATATTTTTAATAAGGAAAAATGGATTAACCCCGCTGATGATTATGCATCGCATCATTGGTTGAAGTTCGGCTATTATACGGAGGATGACAGCATCAGAGAGAAGCTGCTTGCCGAAGTGCAGAGCTGGGGAGCGCTTGAGATTACGAATTCCTCGCCTCATAATTTGGAGCTTAATCCGCTCGGCATCTCGAAGGCGAGCGCGCTTCAAGAGCTATGCGGTCTGCTTCATATCGAAATGTCGCAGGTTATTGCTGTTGGGGACAGCTTGAATGATATTGCTGCCATCCGTGAGGCTGGACTTGGCGTAGCGATGGGCAATGCACAGGAAGCGGTGAAGGAAGCGGCCGACTTTATTACCTTTACGAATAACGAGCATGGCGTAGCAGAGGTAATCAAGCGGTACGTTTTGAAGGGATGAGGAACGTATGGATATTTTAGGCTGGACATTAGTCATATTGCTGTTTGTTGTGGGGATGGCCGGGGCCATCTATCCGATCCTGCCAGGAGCACTTGCCATATATGGCGCATTTTTTGTATATGGTTGGTTTTTTACGTTTAGCGAATTTGGTTTTTGGTTTTGGAGTTTTCAGACGATCATTGTTGTCGTGCTGTTTATCGCCGATTATGCCGTCAGCGCCTGGGGCGTCAAACGATTTGGAGGCTCACGAGCCTCGGTTATCGGCAGTACGATCGGCCTAATCTTCGGACCCTTTGTCATACCCGCATTTGGTCTTATTATCGGTCCTTTCGCTGGTGCTGTAATAGGAGAAGTCATTATTGGAACCAACTTTAAAAATTCGCTTAAGGTAGGTCTCGGATCTGTCGTTGGCCTATTCACCAGCGTTGTTGTGAAATTTATTTTGCAGCTGGCTATGATCGTGCTGTTTGTGTTGTGGCTTGTTTTCTAGAAGGGATCAATCAATGAAAAGGTGGAAGACGATGATTAAGGTAACGATTTGGAATGAATTTTTGCATGAGAAAATTCACGATGCAGTTAAGAGCGTCTATCCGGACGGCATTCATCACGCTTTGGCCAAAGGGATTGCAAGCGGTGATATTGAAGTTGCGACAGCGACGCTGGAGGAGCCTGAACACGGACTTACAGAGGAGCGTCTAGCGAATACGGATGTTCTGATTTGGTGGGGACATATGGGGCATGACCAGGTCGATGATGTCATTGTAGAGCGTGTTCAGCAGCGCGTGCTTGGGGGCATGGGCTTGATTGTTCTGCATTCGGGCCATTTCTCGAAAATTTTCAAAAAGCTGATGGGTACGGGCTGTGATTTGAAATGGCGTGAAGCGGGCGAGAAGGAGCGGATTTGGGTCGTTAATCCGGCACATCCGATTGCGGCTGGCTTGCCGGAATACATTACGCTGGAGCATGAGGAGATGTATGGTGAACACTTCGATATCCCTGCGCCAGACGAGCTTGTATTCGTAAGCTGGTTCGAGGGTGGAGAAGTATTCCGCAGCGGCTGTACATTTAGTCGCGGCCAAGGCAAAATCTTTTATTTCCGTCCGGGGCATGAAACATACCCAACATACTATAACCCGCAGGTGCTGCAGGTCATTCAGAACGCCGTACGCTGGGCAGTGCCATCGAACACGGCAGTGCCTGTTCGCGGCAACCACCAGCCGCTTGAGCCCATTGGCAATAAAGGATAGGGAGACTTGGACAGACCATTATGTTAAAAAAAGACTCATTAATTAAAGGCACGCTAATACTGGCTGCCGCTGCGCTGATCGTGCGGTTTCTTGGGCTATTCCAACGGATACCGCTCGATTATATGCTTGGCCCTGCAGGGCAGGCGGCCTTTAACTCTGCCAACACGATTTATTTATTGCTTCTTACTATCGCAACAGGAGGAATTCCACTCTCCATAAGCAGAATGATTTCGCAGCGTTATGCGCTTGGCCGAGCTGACGAAGCTAAGCGTATTTACAAAGCGGCATTGATGTTCGGAACGGTAACAGGGCTGCTTCTTGCTACCGCTATGTTCGTCTTTGCACCCGCTTATGAAAGAATTTCGAAGGTGCCGGATTCCGTCTTATCTTTGCAGGCAATCGCTCCAGCGCTGCTGCTGTTTCCGATAATCGCGATGATGCGCGGTTATTTTCAAGGCAGACAAATTATGGCCGCTGGCGGCATATCGCAAATTATGGAGCAAATTTTAAGGCTGATCGGCGGAATCGGGCTGGCGCTTATTGTACTCGGCTGGGGCTGGGGCGATAAGTATGGAGCTGCGGCAATTGCCTTTGGCTCCGTACTCGGAAGTGTTGGCGCCTTCTCGGTCATGATGTGGTTTTGGCACAAGCTGAAGAAACAGGATCAAGCGGAGCATTCGAAATCCTCCTCTGTAGGACAGGATAAGCTGCCAAGTGCAAGCTCCAACTTGCCTTATCGTACGATTTATAAGGAAATATTCCGTACTTCCATTCCAGCAGTTGTGACGGCAATGACGGTGCAATTTTTGTACTTTTTTGATATGACGCTGTTTATGAGGCTGACGCAGTCTTTCTATAATGAAAATTCGGCAACGAGAGTTTTGGCTGATTATACGACGAAGGCGATGGGGATTGCCGGCATACCGCCGATTTTGGCTATTGCGCTTGGCGCGTCTATTATTCCAGTCATTTCATCGGCATTTTCGCTTAACAACATGAAGGAAGTGCAGCGTCAATCGTCGCTAGTCATGCGGATCGTTTGTTTTACAGGCGTACCGGTTGCCTTGCTGTTGACTGTAGCTTCTTATTCCGTTACAGGACTATTGTTTACAAGCCCAGGCGGAAGCGGCACAGTAGCTATGCTTACGGCGGGTGCGATTTTTCAAATTACGATGATGACGTCCAATTCGATTTTGTATGGATTAAATCAGCCCAAGCTGCCTATGAACAATACCTTTATCGGACTGGGGCTGAAGGTCGTTTCGAGCATTGCGCTTGCGCCAGTACTTGGCGTATATGGTCTTATAATTGGTTCAACCATTTGCTTTATCGTCATTACTCTGCTTAACATGCGAGCGATCAACAAAGAAGTTAAGCTGAACGTGCTTGGCAGCAAATGGCTTGCCTACATGGCAGCAATTGCTGTGCCAGCCTTGGCTGGTTGGGGAGCAGAGTATGGCGTGCTGGCGCTGACGGAGTCATGGGCGAACAAGCTGTCATATTTGGCAGCGGGAGCAGTGACATCGCTTGTAGTTGGCGGACTGTACGTCATCTTGCTGGCAGCGCTTCGGGTCATTACGCCTGAGGATGTGCGCTCATTCCCTGGGCCGCTGCGTAAGGGGTTAAATCTTGTTTTAAAACCGTTCTATAAAAAAGCGGTTTAAAATAGGTCAAGAAGATGACGCAGCCTGCTTGACGGGCTGCGTCATTTTTCATTTTTTCGATTATACAGTCGTTTGGAATGAGCGGCAGGAGCTCGTAGATATCAAGACGCTACACTCGCCATTTTTAGCGAAAAAAACCTTACAAATTCGACAAAACTAGCTCTTTCCATACATTTACAATACATAGTGTCTCCTGTACAATAAGTAGAGTTTGTAAATAAAAAAGGACTTATACTTGGCATTATAAAAGGAGACGTATGAATGAAGAAATTTTTTGCAAAACCAAGCAAGCTGATCGTATTATTATTAGCATTCACGCTCGTTTTTGTGGCAGGCTGTCAGGCGGTTTCTAATCTCGATTTCAATACGGTATTAAAAAATTCTCTCAAGGTGACATCGAGCGAAAGCAAACAATCGGTAGAGCTCAAGCTTCTGCTGGATGAAGCAGCGTACGAGGGCGCACCCGAAGAGGAGATTGCCTTGATGAAGCTGATTTCCAATTTGAAACTTCAGCTGGATAACATAAAAGCGGAGGATAGCTCGCATGTATCCTTTGACGGCAGTTTGATTTTTGGGGATGCAGCATCCATTAAATTCTCGTTGAAAATGTCCGATAAGCTCGCGGTTATGGAGCTGGAGGGCGCAAAGCAGCCATTTGTGCTTGATCTGACGAGTGAGGGCTTGCTTGGATTGACGGGCATGTCAGATTTGACAGGTTTGTCTGAAGAAGTTGTTGCCACGGATGCGCCTAAGCTGGATGAAGCTGCTCTTACGGAGCTTGGTCATCAAATGATTGATACGATCGGCACTTACGTCATTCATAATTTACCGAATCCGGAGCGCATCGAAGTAAAGCCCGTGACGGAATCGATATATGGTACACCAACCTCTTTGATGCACGTACATATCGATCTGGATGGGCCTGAAATTTGGACGTGGGTGAAAAAATATGTGGATGCGCTTGTGACTGACCGTGCTGGCTTGGATAAAATGATAGCTGGCGTGTTCGAAATCCTCGAAAAAAACCCGGATATATGGGCTGCTGCGGGAACGATTAATCCTCTAGCGGGCAGCGGGCTTGATGCTCCTGATTCAGCGGAAGCTTTGAAGGAAGCATCCGATGGCATTGCGCTTCTTCTGACCGAATTGCAGGGCGAGCTGAACCAGCTTGCAGAAGAGGATCAAGAAATGATTGATGAAATCTTAAGCAAGGAATTGACGATTAAAGCAGACGTATACGTAGACAGCAAGCTTGATATCCGTAAGCAAGCCTATGAGCTGTCTTATGTGCCAAGCGTGGACCTGGAATATGGCGTACTTCCGGTGAAAGGCTTGACAATCAAGGTCGAGAGCGAGTCTTGGAATGTGAATGGCACGGTAAAAGCGGAAGCGCCTGTCGCATCGGAAACGGCTGTTCCGGTTGGAAAACTATTCGACATGCAGGGCTACCAAGTGCTCAAGCAGTTTAATGAGAACTCAATCATGTATGATCTGCTCAAAAATAAGTTTCATATCAATAAACAAAACATTACTTGGGACTCATACCAGTATTATAATCCGGTCATTGTGACAGCCAGCCATGTGACGATCATTCCGCTTCGCGATACGGTTGAACAGCTTGGAGGCAATCTAACTTACGATACGAAGACGAAAAGCTTAAAAGTATTTGACGAAGCGACGAACACAACGATTCTGCTGAAGAACGGCAGCGATGCCGCAGTTGTGAATGGCAAGAACGTAACATGGTCATTCCCAGTTACCGTAATTGACGGAGTAACCTATGTCCCGGCTCGCAATTTGGCTAATGCGCTGAAAGCAAAGATTGGCTGGACGGATATTAGCGATGAAATGAGAATATTTGCGCTTGATCGGGAAGTCTAAGAAGAAGCGACTGTAGCGAACAATAACGTAAACTATTTAATAAGTTTAATTCAGGGGTGCCACATGAAAAAGCTAACGACGGATGAGCAGTTTCGCGAGGCTGTTGCCAGCGAAGGACTCACGATTGCCGTATTCAAAACGACTTGGTGCAAGGATTGTCACTTTATTGACCCATTTATGCCGGATCTAGAGCGTCAATATGAAGAAAAGGTTGCTTTCGTAGAGCTTGACCGCGATGACCTTCCAGACCTATGCTCCGAGCTGAACATTTTAGGCATTCCAAGCTTTATCGCTTTCCGGAACAGTCAGGAGCTGGTGCGGTTTGTAAGCAAGCTGCGCAAGTCACGCGAGGAAATCGAGGAGTTTGTAGATCGAGCCATACAAGTCAGCGATGCGCTGACCCATAAGTAAATCGCTAGTCCGCGCTTGAGGAGGAAGCATTACCTCTCGCGCGGGCTTTCCTTTTTTTTATCGCGCTTCTACTCGGAAGTGTCACATTTTCAACATGGCTTTTGCCTTTTTTTATAGCTATAATTGAACTGTTATTAAAACACGAAATAAGGTGATTTTATTATGGTAACCGGGCGTTTTCGCGCGTTAGCTATCGCAGCGTGCATCGGGATGCTTCTTGTACTGCTCGGCGGGGCATTAGTCACGAATACTGAATCAGGACGCGGCTGCGGTGACGACTGGCCCTTGTGTCATGGAAAGTTTATACCTGCTTATACGATTGAATCCATGATTGAATATTCGCATCGGCTTGTAACCGGCTTTGAAGGCTTGCTCGTTTTCGCTACTTGCCTTTCGATGTTTTTGAAGTTTAGAAAAAACCGCAAAGGATACAGCGAGCCATTGTTCTATGCGGGAGGCGCATTGCTGTTCACCATTATTCAAGCTTTAATGGGTGCGGCAGCGGTCATGTGGCCGCAATCGCCGCCAATTATGGCGATTCACTTCGGCATATCGTTAATTGCATTCGCCTCGACATTGCTGCTGGTGATCTGGACGTTTAGGGCCAAAAACGGGCCGCCTGTGGAATTCAAAGTACCGAGCTCGATTTTTCCGCGCGTGCTGCTTACAGCTATTTTTTGCTACATTGTCGTCTATTTGGGCGCATTCATTCGGCATACCGATTCAGGCGGAGGCTGCATAGGATGGCCGTTATGCAACGGGGAGGTCGTTCCGGAGATTAGCGGCGCAACAGGAGCCGTCTTCATACACCGGATCGCTGCCATGACGCTGGCAATCTGCTTGGCTGGCTTATTTGTCCACATTCGCAAAGTAAGCGTTGGCGGAGCGGGCTTAACGAAGTCGGCTGCATGGACGTTAGGGCTTGTTGTTACGCAAATATTCAGCGGTGCGCTGCTGACATACACGATTTCGAATTCGAATTGGTTTTTGTTCACCAATTTATTGCATAATTTGATTGTTACCGGGTTGTTTGGCATTTTAATGGATATATTAATTCGTTCGTGGCGGCTAAGGGAAGGGCGTGGAGGTTAGTGAGCTTTAAAAATTTACGTGAATTTTTGGACGTGCTAAAGCGTGAAAATGATTTGGCAATTATAGATGCTCCTGTAGATCCCAATCTTGAGGTAGCAGAAATTCATCGGCGTGTAATCGATGCGGGAGGACCTGCGTTATTGTTCACGAACGTCAAAGGGAGTCCTTTCCCGATCGTGACGAATTTGTTCGGGACAAGCCGCAGGGTTGATCTAGCCTTCGGGCCAAGGCCTGAAGCGCTTATGAAACAAATAATAGGGGCTGTTGACCGCGTTCTGCCGCCGACGCCAAAGGCGATTTGGGGCGAGAAAAACTTAATATGGGATATGCTGAAGGTGGGAATGAAAGAGGTTCCTGCCAGCAGCGCTCCTATTCTACAGGCCTGCAAACGTGAAAATCCGCTTGCAGGTTTGCCTGCGATTACAAGCTGGCAAGATGACGGCGGGCCATTTATTACGCTGCCGCTCGTCTATACGGAGCATCCCGAGCATCGCAAACAGCATAATCTCGGCATGTACAGAATGCAAATTTTCGATGACTCTACAACAGGGATGCATTGGCAAATACATAAAGGCGGCGGCTTCCATTACCATGAAGCAGAGAAGCGTAATGAAGCGCTGCCGGTTTCCGTTTTTCTCGGAGGGCCTCCCGCTCTGATTGCTTCCGCGATAGCTCCTGTACCCGAGCATCTGCCTGAGCTGCTGCTTGCATCGCTCATTATGGGCGGCAAGCTGCCGATCGTCAAAGATCCAAACGGAGCGCATCGCATTCCGTCAGAAGCAGAATTTGTACTAAGCGGCCATGTGCCGCCGCATATTAAGAGAGCGGAAGGACCTTTCGGCGATCATTACGGCTATTACTCATTAATGCATGATTTCCCAGTATTCAATGTCAGCCATATGTGGCATCGCAAGGATGCTATTTATCCGGCAACGATAGTCGGCAAGCCGCGCCAAGAGGATTATTATATGGGCGAATTTTTGCAAAAGCTTCTCTCGCCGGCATTTCCGATGGCGATGCCTGGCGTTAAGGATTTATGGACTTACGCAGAGACGGGCTTCCATGCGCTTGCTGCAGCTGTCGTTAGGGAAAGCTATTCACGCGAAGCACTGACATCTGCATTCCGCATTCTGGGAGAGGGACAGCTAACGCTTACCAAATTCCTAATCGTGACGAACCAGTCTGTCGAGCTTGAAAATTTTCCAGTGCTGCTTGAAACGGTTCTTGAGCGCTTCCGCCCGGAAACCGATTTGTTTATATTCGATAATACATCGCACGATACGCTCGATTATACAGGCGGCAAGCTAAACCACGGCAGTAAAGGAGTTATGCTTGGTGTTGGCGAGCCGGTTCGTGAGCTTCCAAGCACGTATACCGAAGGGGCAATCGATGAGATCACGGCTGCACAGCCTTATTGTCGGGGCTGCTTAGTCGTATCCGGAGCATCCTATGAGCAGGAGCCAAAGCTGGCACAGCGGCTGCTTGAGCGTCTGTCTGAGAAGGATACAGAGTGGCCGCTCGTTATTCTCGCCGATGATGCAGCTATCGCGGCCGCGCAAACGCCGTTTTTGTGGACGGTATTCACGCGGTTCAATCCGGCTGATGATATTTATGCGAATTCCGATATTCGCCGCCACCACTTTGGCTATAAGCTTCCTGTCGTAATCGATGCGAGAATGAAGCCGGGTTATCCGGATGAGCTGTTCCCGCGCGAGGATATCGTGAAGCTGGTAGATAAACGGTGGAGCGAATACAAGCTGTAATTTTACCGAAATGAAAAATCGTTATTTTGTGATGAAAGGACTGTTCGATTATGCTGCGTTTCCTGTTTGATGAACCCTTGAGAGAAGCGGAAGGAACCCTTGCAGAAACGTTCCGTTTAATGGATCAGTTCGTTTCCTCTTTGTCCAAAAAAATGGCGGAAGGCGGAGACACCCATAAGCTTCGGAAATACGAAATATGGACGTTAGGTCTCCGCTCGTCCTTGGATGAGCTTGAACAAAGCCACTATGTTGCGTTTCATTTTCAGCATAAAATTACCTCCTCCTCGGTTAAGCAAATGACAGCTGAGGAGAGAATCCATTATAATCGATATATCTACTTCGATAAAAACGCTTTCATCCGCGTCTTTTCTTTGCTCGACAAGCTTGGCACATTGCTAAATGAGCTTTTAGACATGAGAACGGAGCGGATAAAGTCACATTTCTCCTATTTTACGGTTTTGCGCAATATGCGCGAGAAGAAAGCGCATCCGGAGCTGACATGGAAGCTGAACGATGTGAAGGAGAAATACAAGGAACCGATGACTAGGCTGCGCAAGCGCAGAAATACCGAAATTCATTATATGAACTCGGAAATGCAGGATGATCTGATTCAAAGCAGCCGTATGTACGGTGAGGAGATCAAACTCGAAAACCTAGCTGAGCAATCGGCTGATTTGACGCAGGGGCTGTATTTGGCGATGGAATCGCTGCTGCTGACGTTTCAATATGCATGCGGATTAATGCGAAACAAGCATCAATAATCCCGAAGGGGGAACACTCGTGGGACTTAAGGGCAAAACCGCGTTAGTAACAGGCAGCGCGAAGGGGCTTGGCAAACGAACGGCGCTTCAGCTTGCTGAGCAAGGCTGCAATGTTGTTATTAATTACTACGAGAGCGAACTTGAAGCAAGACAGGTAAAGGCACAGATTGAGCAGCTTGGTGTAAAAGCGATTACCGTGCAAGCTGATATTGCAACGACTGAAGGCGCCGCGAAGCTTGCTGATGCAGCGGAGCAATGGGCTGGAGGCGTTGACATCCTTGTCAATAATGCTGGGCCCTTCGTTCGCAAGCGACGACTCTTCAGCGAATACGATGAGGAAACAATCATCAGGTTACTGCATGGCAATTTGTTAGGCGTTATGCTGCTTGACCATCGTCTTCTACCGGGCATGCGCGAGCGAAAATGGGGGCGGGTCATCCATTTTGGCTTCGGCCATGCGGGTGAGGCGAGAGCATGGCCGCATCGAGCGGTATATGCCGCCGCTAAAACGGGGCTTGTATCATTCACGAAGTCGTTAGCCGTGGAAGAGGCGCCGCATGGCATCACAGTCAATCTAATCGGTCCTGGCGATATTCGCGGCGTTAACAAGGAGCGGTCCATTGCCGAGGTGGAGGAAGAATACGACAACGAGTCGCCTATCGGGCGCCCCGGAGCGGGGGAGGACGTCGCTCGAGTAGTGCTATTCCTATGCGACAAAAATTCGAATTTCTTAACCGGTAACGTCATCGATGTCACAGGCGGCTTCGATCCGATTGTTGCCAATATCAAAGGCATGTTCTAGCTGTTCGCGCACATGCAAATCGCCGCAAAAAAAGAGTCTTATCAGGAAGCTAGGGAGACATGCTCCGCAGCGCTGATAAGACTCTTCATCATTTGTCAAACTTGAGGCGTGCTTGTTTCGTTCTTATCTATTAGAATACTTGAACGACTTCGACTACACCTTCAACTTCTTCGAGAAGTGCACGTTCGATACCCGCTTTAAGCGTGATCGTCGAGCTTGGGCAGCTTCCGCATGCGCCCATCAGACGAAGCTTGATGATGCCGCCCTCAACGTCCACTAGCTCAACGTCGCCGCCATCGCGCTGCAAAAACGGACGAAGCTTATCGAGTACGTCCAAAACTTCATCGTACATCGTATCTTGTACTTGTTCACTCATTGCAATCATCTCCTTTCTCCCCTATTATAGTACAAAGTGAAGCAATTGAAAATGGATAGTAACTAAGTAAAGTAAGGTGAAGCATAATGTTTAAACCAATGATCGAATTTTGTGCCAGCAACATGCATCATGGCACTGACCGTATAATGAATGAATTTGAGCAAAATGATGAATTCGAAGTAACCGAATATGGCTGCTTAGGAAATTGCGGCGAATGCTATTTGAATCCATTCGCTTTGGTCGATGGCGAGATTGTATCTGCCGAATCGGTGGACGAGCTGCATGCAAACATTTTGAAAGCAATCAAGCAGCAGCAAGCGGATAAAGAAGCGCTTGATAAGCTGCTGGATGATTTGTAAGACTTGTGTGAATGGCTAACCAAGGTGGCGCTTAGAGCGCCAGAGCACGCCGCTCTTCACGAGGCGAGGCACGCGTCCCATAATGGCCGTGCCGCCCATGAGACCGAAGCCGCTCTTCTTGCCAAGCGAGCCGAGCACGCCTTTCAGCTTGATCTTGCCAAGCCGCGGCGTTTTGTCATGCCAAATCGCCTGAAGCACCTCGGCAATTTGCTTGCCTTGGGCGCCAGCAGCTTGACCGCTTGGCGAAAGCGGCAATGCTGCGCAGTCACCCACGATAAACACATCGGTATGGTCAGGCAGCTGATGATACTCATTAATAACCAGTCTTCCTTGATTATCCTTTGGCAAATTCATACGCTGAACGAGCGGCACAGGTTGAATGCCTGCCGTCCATACCGTTACATCCGTATAGATTGGTGCTGTGGAATTGCAATCATGCAAAATGCCGCCTTCGACGCGATGCAAGCCGACATGACCTCTCATCTCCACATGATGCTCCTCGAACCATTCCGAAACAAAAGATTGAAGCTTGCTCGGGAAAGCAGACAGCACGCTCGGACCACGATCCAAAATCCGAATGTTAAGGTCCGGGCGGCTTTCACGGAGCTCTGCTGCAACCTCAACGCCGCTTAGACCGCCGCCTACAATAGAGACCTGACCATAAGGCTTGACGTCATTCAGCTGCATGTAGGTTTTTCTTGCCGCAGAGAAGGTTTGGATGCTGGTCGAGAACTGCTCAGCGCCTTCGATCCCATGATATTTATCCGTGCAGCCAAGACCGATAACTAGCCACTCATACTCGATCGATTCCTGTCCTTCGATGTGGACAAGCTTCAATGCCATATCCACATCTGTTACTTCACCGTATGCCATAGAAATTCTTGGATCAACCGGGAATTTGACACGCAGCTCCAGATCCGAAACCGTTCCAGCGGCAAGCGCGTAATATTCCGTCTTCAAGCCTTGAAACGGCATCCGGTCAACTAATACGATGGAGACATCGATCGGCAGCTGTTTCTCGAGCAATTCATTCGCGATGGCAAGACCGCCATAGCCTCCACCTAAAATAATAAGTTTTCTCATATGATTTCCAACTCCACGCCTCTTGATGATGATTCTATTTTGTGCTTCCGTGCGATCGATTACTCATTCATAAACTTTAATTTCATTGTAAAAGGTATCGCGTTCAACCGGAATGCGGCCCGCGCCTTTAATTAGCCAAATCAAATCCTCGCGAGTAATGCCCTCAGGCGTCAAAGCTCCCGCAGCATGGCTAATTTTTTCCTTCACGATCGTACCGTGAGCATCCGATGCGCCCATCGTAAGGGCAACCTGTGTCAGTTGGACGCCGATGTTGATAAAGTAAGCTTTGATGTGCTGGAAGTTGTCGAGCATCAAACGGCTGATTGCAATGGTCTTTAAATCCTCGAAAGCTGAGTTGCGGCGGCGTATGCCGGCTCTTGGGTTGATCGGCTGCATCGAAAGCGGAATGAATACGAGAAAGCCATTTGTCTCATCCTGTAGCTCGCGAATATGCATCAAGTGGCGAATCCGGTCTTCCTTCGTTTCGATCGATCCATATAGCATCGTCGTGTGCGTCCGTAATCCAAGCTCATGAGCGGTGCGGTGAACCTGCAAATATTGGGTAACGTCGGCTTTTTCGACGCGCATTTTTTTGCGGTAATGATCGGATAAAATTTCAGCGCCGCCGCCAGTCAACGACTGCAAGCCTGCCTTCATTAGCTCTTGAAGCACTTCACGGTAAGTCAGGCCGCTAATGCGCGAGAAAAAATCGATTTCCGCAGCTGTATAGGCCTTAAGCGTAACCTCTGGAAACCGATCCTTCAGCGCTTTAAGCGAGTCCACATAATATTGGAACGGAACATTCGGATTATGGCCGCCTACAATATGGAATTCACGTACGCCAGGGTGGAAGTGCTGCTCCACGTATTCAATCATTTGCTGACCGCTTAGCGTATAAGAACCTTCCTCACCCTCGTCCTTACGGAAATTGCAGAAAGCGCAGTGAGCTTCGCATACGTTTGTAAAATAGAGACTCATGTTCTCGATAAAATAAACCTTTTTACCATTTTTGCGCATAGCGACTTCATTAGCTAGCTGCCCAATCGTTAGAAGATCATCTGATTGATATAAGTAAACACCATCTTCAAGCGTTAAACGCTCCCCATGACGCACCTTCTCAATAATGTGCTGCATATGTGTATCCTCTGTCGGTATAACGACGTTCATGGTCAAGCCTCCTCGATATTATTAGATTGTGAAAAAAAGAACTTTCTTTTCCGTTTAAAGAAGCTGTAACTATTATAAACCTCATACGTAACATGGGCAATAACAAAAGTAATCCATCTTCCAAAAATTAGAAAACGAGCTTGTAGGCAGGCTGCTCTTGAGCAACTGAACAAACTGGAGTATACTACAAATAAGTAAGTGAGCAAGTTAGTGCAATCGAATCGATTATTCGGATAAACGGAGGGATGTAGCATGATCACGATTAGTGACACGGCATCTGACAAAATAAAAGAAATGCTCGCTGAAGAAGGCGGACCAGAGCTTTTCCTGCGTATTGGCGTGAAGGAAGGCGGATGCAGCGGCTTTTCCTACGGAATGGGCTTTGACGATGAGCAGCATGATGGGGACAAAGCGCTCGATATGGATGGACTTAAGGTCGTCGTAGATGAGGACAGCATCAAATATTTGAATGGTCTCGTTATCGATTTTAAGGAATCTGCGATGGGCGGCGGGTTCACAATCGAAAATCCGAACGCCAGCGCTACTTGCGGCTGCGGTTCCTCATTCCGCACCGCTTCCGATGCAGGCAAACCAGCCGCAGCGGGTGAGTGTTAAAACGTGTAGTATAGGTATCTTCCGAAATGCGTATGAAACACATATGCATTCCGGAAGTTTTTTTTGTTTGTGTTTTCTCTTCAAGTCCATTAATCAATCATCTTTGGGGGCAGGCAGCACATGACATTTATTCGTGATTATAGACAATTTATCGAGGTAGGCTGTTCATCATGCGGCAGGAAGCATACCGTGCAAGCCGATAAATACAGCGTTACCTCGCAGGGCTATGCGTTTCACTCACCCATAAGCTGCTCTTGCGGCCAAACGGCAAGCACCGCTAACAAGGACAAGTGGACTCGGACTCTGAAGACGGAAAATAATGAAATAATAAAAAAAAATAAAGCGACAACGGTCAAAATGATGGTTGTTATTGGCTTGGTGATCGTTTTATTTGCTGGCGAGACCATTTATATGATCAACGAAAAAGAAACGGAACAAAAAAGCGTTTCCCATGAAACGAAAAAAGAAGTTTCAGCTTTTTTTTAAAAAGGATGTATAAGGTCGGCTGATTGTGTGCAAGATAGTGTTGACGGTGTGAAGAGAGGTGTGGTTCCGTTGGACCATTTGGTGCTAGGACTGCAGGAGGAACTTATTTAATCACTTAGCTTTTATGAAAGCGAGGGGTTGTGTCGCAGAGTACTTCTGAACACACACGCTGAAAGCGATCCGTTAAAACCGGAAAGCAAATAAGCGGTGCCCAAGTTATCTTAATTATGTGAAGTGTTAGATGTGAAGAGACTCGAACGATCAAACACCGTCGGGAAGAGGAGCCTGTAAAAGGGCTCCTCTTTTTTGTTTGCCATGGGATGCTGCGGGGAGCGAGCCTTGCTTAGCGTAATTCAGGGAATTCCCTGACATACAAAGCAAGAGCATAGCTTTATAATAAATGCAAAGATTGCATTGCTTGTATTCTCTCAAGGAGGAACGCGGATGAAGACAATCGAAGCGAGTATTGCTGCCGGCATCGAGCGAGCAAGATTGGAAACGGGCAGCGATTTTGCTGCGCTCGGCTTAATCGATTCGAGCAAGCGCAAGCTGCGTTGGTCCTATGCAGCTGGCAGTATAAGCAAGCGAACGCTGCTTGTCGAGCAGAACCTTGCAGCAGGCTTGTCAGGCAGCGCGATTCGCTCCGGAAGGCTTTCGAGCACGAAGGAAGCGATGACAGACACTATTCGTTTCAAGCTGGGGGAGCCGGTTCTGCTAGCGGAGCAGCTTCTCATTGCGGCAAGCGTGCCATTAATGAAGCAAAGCGGAATTTTTGGCGTGCTGCTGATCGGGAGACGCTCCTCTGAAAGCTACCAAACCAATGAGCTTGAGACGGCGTCCGTCTTAACGAAAGAACTGGCGAGCCTACTGCTCGAACCGCAAATATAAGCTATAATAGTGGGAAAAGGAGCACTATGTTTCAAATGGAGCAGCGGAGGATGAAGGAAATGATAAAGCTAATGATATGCGATGATCATGCGATGGTCAGATCCGGCTTAGCTATGCTGCTGCATGGCAAGCACGGCATTGAGGTCATAGGCGAAGCCTCGGAAGGGGATGAAGCGATCCGGCTCGCGCAGGAGCTTCGGCCGGATGTCGTCTTAATGGATCTAAGCATGCCGCATGGCAAGGACGGGATGACGGCAACGACAGAGCTGAAGAAGCTGCTGCCGGATACGGCTGTCCTTATTCTTACGATGCATGATGATGATGAATATTTGTTCCGAGCGATCCATATCGGAGCCTCAGGCTATATTTTGAAAAACGCGCCCCATGATGAGCTGTTATCGGCTATTCAATCGGTCGCGCAAGGTCATGCATATCTGTATCCGACCGCAACCAAGCGGCTGATGAGCGAATATCTCGCGAAGCTGAAGCAGGGCGGAGAGGACAGCGGCCCGTACGATACGCTGTCAGAGCGAGAGAAGGAGATATTAGGCTGGATCGCCAAAGGCTATTCGAATAAGGAAATTGCCGAAAATCTGATCATAAGCGTCAAGACGGTAGAAACGCATAAGAGCCATGTGATGGATAAGCTCGGACTGAGAACGCGGCCGGAGCTCATTAAGTTTGCGCTGAAGAAGGGGCTGCTTCATTTTGATTAAGCATAGCGGCGATAAATACCGGCAAATTATCGGCTCGGACGTTGATTATCTGCTGTCCGTTCTTGAGGGAGAGATCGATGATAAATCGATGCTGTCTCAGGTGAATCAATCGCTCAAGCAGCTAGCCGACGTGAAGTTTGCTTTGGATGAATCCTCGATCGTTGCGGTTACGGATCGGAAGGGCAAAATTGAATATGTAAACGATAAGTTTTGCGAAATATCGAAGTATGGGCGGGACGAGCTGATCGGCAAGGATCATCGGATTATTAACTCCGGCTTTCATAGCAGCGAATTTTTTCGCGAGCTATGGAAGGTGATTTCAGCCGGCGAGGTGTGGCGGGGTGAAATCAAAAACCGTGCGAAGGACGGCAGCTTTTACTGGGTAAATACGACCATCGTGCCTTTCTTGGATGAGGACAGAAAGCCCTATCAGTACCTTGCGATACGCAGTGAAGTGACGCAAAGAAAGCAGGCGGAGCAGAAGCTGAAGGAAATGATGGTTAAAGTGATCGAAATTCAGGAGGATGAGCGGATACGCATTTCGAGAGAGCTTCATGACGGCATCGGCCAAAGCTTGTTTTCACTGCTTATTCGACTGGATCGCTTGATCGGCGAGCATGACGATATTTCGGAGCTTAGCGCACTTCGCGGCGATGTATCGGGCATGATGGAGGATATTCGGGGACTTGCGTGGGAGCTGCGGCCATCCGTGCTCGATGATCTAGGAGTCGTGCCCGCGATCAGAACATATGCAGATAACTATTCGCAGCATTTTGGCATTCGGCTGAAGCTGGATAACAATTTGAAGAGCAGGCTGGGCATTATGAAGGAAACGGCAATATACCGCGTCATTCAAGAGGCGCTGACGAATATCGCCAAATATGCAGATGTCGCGGAGGCAGAGATTGTGCTGGAGGAGCGCACGGAGGAGGTCGAGGTTCGCGTAACGGATTACGGCCAAGGCTTCAGCACGGACAGAATAGGACGCGGAGTAGGCTTGTTTAGCATGGAGGAGAGAGCGCGCAGTATCGGCGGGCAATTCGAGCTTATATCGGAGCCAGGACGCGGAACGGTGGTGAGGCTTGTCGTGCCTAAGGAGCAGAATAGCGGCTGATCCGTCATTAAACCGAAATCGTGAAGGGAGAAATTCATGTATCGCATTTTTATTGTTGAGGATGACGACAAAATTGCTTCCATCTTGAAAAACAATATGGATAAGTACGGCTTTGAAGCGGCAGCCGTCACGCAATTTCGGGAAATCATGCCGGAGCTCGAGGCATTTGAACCACATTTAGTGCTGCTGGACATTAATTTGCCGTATTTCGACGGCTATTATTGGTGCCGGCAAATTCGCGCCCGCTCAAGCATGCCCATTATTTTCATATCGGCTCGCGCGGGTGAAATGGATCAGGTCATGGCCATTGAAAACGGCGGAGATGATTACATAACGAAGCCGATTCATTTGGATTTGTTGATGGCGAAGGTGAAAAGCGTGCTGAGACGCTCATACGGGGAGTATGCGGGTGCTCTAACAGCGGCAGCCGAAGCGGGCGCTGCTGCACAAGGCGAGCTAGCAGCTAGCGGACTGCGTCTTTTTTTGAACCGGAATGAGCTTGAATGGAAAGGGCAGCGCATTGAGCTGACCAAAAATGAACAGCTGCTTGCGGAATGCTTAATGAAGCAGCCGGGCGAAATCGCCACGCGCGAGCAACTGCTGGAGGCGCTGTGGGATGACGTGCAATTTGTCGATGATAATACGCTCACCGTTAATGTAACGAGACTACGCAAGAAGCTGGAGGAGCTTGGACTGCCGAAAGCGATCGAGACGGTGCGAGGCCAAGGTTATAAGCTGGCGTTAGCAGGCAGCGAGGAAACGCCGCGATGAGAGGCTTCTCACTGGCGTTATTTTTGCGTGACCGTCTGCTGTTTATTTTTATGGCATTATTAATTATTTCATTGTCCATCTCTATGCTGATGCTTGAGCGTGAGCGTTATCCCGGCCTTATCGAGCTGGGAACGGTTTATTACTTTGTCGTTCTCGCTTTATTTTTTCTCGGGGTATGGCTTGCGGTCGACTATTTGCGCCAGCGTGCCTATTTCAAGCAGCTGATCGACGCTATTGAACGGTCTGAGGAGCTTCAGGCGACAACCATCGTGCAAGCTACCATTACGAAGGAGCAGAAGCTCGTCGCCAAAATGCTGGAGGAGCAGAGCCGCGCTTATATGAACGAATTGGGCAAATATCGCCGCCAGCAGGAGATGCATAATCATTTTGTGCTCCAATGGGTGCATCATATGAAGACGCCTGTATCGGTTATCGACCTGCTCGCTCAAGAAGCACTGCAGCAGAGTGAAGCTTTGCAGCCTGAGCATAAGCAGCTTGCGCTAAGCGTACAGGAAGAGACGGACCGCATGACGCGGGGACTCGAAATGATGCTTTACACGGCGCGCCTGGATAAGTTTGAGATTGACCTCCATGTAAAGCAAACGGCGCTGCATGAGCTAGTGCGCACCGTTGTCAATGCGCACAAAAAGCTATGTATCCGCCACTCGATATTTCCGCGTATAGATGGGGAGCTCACTGTAGAGACGGACGAGAAATGGATGACATTCGTATTAAACCAGTTCGTGAGCAACGCGATCAAATACAGCAAAAGCAAGCCGGGAGTGAAGAAGCTTATTTTTCATTTGCAAGCTTATGGCAACGGAGGCGGCAGGCTAACGGTGTCCGATGAAGGAATCGGCATCGCGCCGCATGATCTTCCGCGCGTATTCGAGCCCTTCTTCACAGGAGAGAACGGTCGCACGGCAGGCGAATCGACGGGAATGGGGCTTTATTTGGCGAAGCAGGTATGCAATCGGCTGGGGCATGCGATGGACATTGCTTCGGTGCTTGGAGAAGGTACAACCTTGACAGTAGCCTTCCAGCCGCGCGGCATTCATATATTAAGCAGCGAAAGTGATGCGAGCGAGCACTAAGTGACAACTTTGTAAGGTTCAGTGCATGCAATTGAAAGGGAAATCGATGGGTTCGACCTCTTCCGCTCGTCTATACTAATGCTAATGAAGCGCAAATACAGACAGATTCGGGGAGGAATAAAGCAATGAGCGTACTAAGAGCACAAGGACTTGGCAAAATATACAGCAGTAAAGGAAACGTGGCATACAAAGCACTAGAGGATATTGAACTGAAGGTTGAAGCAGGGGAATTCGTAGGCGTCATGGGACCTTCGGGAAGCGGCAAGACGACGCTGCTGAATTTATTGTCTACGATTGATCGGCCGACCTCCGGTCAAATTGAAATTAACGGCGTGAACCCAAGCAAGCTGACCGACAAGAAGCTGGCATTATTCCGCCGCCGTGAGCTTGGCTTCGTCTTTCAGGATTTCAACCTGCTCGATACGTTGTCGATCAAGGAAAATATTATTTTGCCGCTCGTATTGGAGGGCATGGCACCGAAGCAAATTGAGCAGAAGCTAAATCCGTTAGCCGAGCTGCTGCAAATTAAGCCGATTTTGGAAAAGCGGACTTATGAGGTATCGGGCGGACAGAAACAACGCGCCGCGATTGCTCGGGCTATTATTCATCAGCCTTCGCTCGTGCTGGCAGATGAGCTGACAGGGAATTTGGATTCGAAATCAGCGAAGGATGTCATGGACTCTCTCAAGGATATGAACGAGCGGTTTAAGGCGACCGTGCTGATGGTCACGCATGACCCATTCTCAGCTAGCTATTGCCAGCGTATCGTGTTTATCAAGGACGGCAAGTTTTTCTCGGAAATTCGCCGCGGATCGAATCGACAAGCTTTTTTCCAACAAATATTAGACGCTCTCAGCGTGCTGGGAGGTAATTTCGATGACGTTCCGTTCGCTCGCGCTTAGCAACATTCGGGGCAACTGGCGGTCGTACAGCGCATTTTTTCTGAGCAGCGTGTTTTCCGTAATGATCTTTTATATTTATGCTGCGTTTCTGTACCATCCGGAAGTGGCTAGCGGCCAGATTATGGCTGCTTCAAAAATTCGGACCGGCATGGTGTTCTGTGAATACATCATCGTCATTTTCTCGTTCCTATTCGTGCTTTATTCTAATTCAGCCTTTCTAAAAACGAGACAGCAGGAGTTTGGATTGTTCTCCTTATTTGGGATGACTAAAGCGCAGCTGCGCAAGCTCGTTATTTATGAGAATGCAGCTATCGCTGTCCTAGCCATCGCAGTCGGCATTGGGCTTGGCATGCTGTTCAGCAAGCTGTTCTTCATGGCGCTGACGGTGCTATTAAACCTGAATGAAACGATTCCGTTCGCTGCTCCCATCAAAGCGGTAGCTATGACGGCTGGAGGCTTCTTCGTTCTGTTCATGCTTATCTCGGTTTGGACGGCGCTTCGGATCGGTCGTACGGAAATTATAGATTTGCTCAAGGCGGCCCGGAAGCCAAAGGGACAGCTCGTCTTCTCGCCTTGGCTTGTGACCGTTGCGGTGGTTTGCCTCGGCGCTGCTTACGGCATGGCGCTGATTATGACGAGCGGAACCTTTATTTTGCTGGCATTGCCCATTTTGGTTACTGTCATTATCGGGACGTATTTCCTCTTTACGCAGCTTAGCATATTGCTGCTGCGATTTATTCAAAAACGGTCCTCTATCTATTACAAGCGTACGAATATGATTGTATTCGCCCAGCTTGGTTATAAGATCAAAGACAATGCGCGTATCCTGTTTACGGTATCGATTTTGAGCGCCGTCGTTATGACTGCCCTCGGTACCGTTTATATTATGCAAATCGGCGGCAAGCAGGGCATGCTTGAGAACTCTCCATTCTCGCTTGCATACAGCGAAGTAGGTTTAAATACGCATAAGGTGATCGATCCGGAGGAGCTAAAGCGCATCGTCGCTGAAGATGGCTTCAAAATCGTTCGTGAAGCAAAAGTAGCTGGCGTATTAATGAACAACTACGCAATTGGGTGGGAGAATGATGAGCCCAACCAGAAGGATTCGGACGCGCTGATCATCTCGGCAACGGATTTTAACAAGCTTGCTGCCATGACAGGCCAACCAAGCGTTCATCCTGAGAACGGCAAGCTGACCCTTGCGCAGCCATTCGGTTCGGCTGTTAAGCGTAACGGAGTTGTAAAAGGCAGCATCAACGGCAAAGAAGCGGAATATGAAATTAGCGGCTTAGTGGATGTTAAGGTGATGAACTGGCTGCAAAGCAATTATTTTACGTTTGTAATGGATGATTTCTCGTATGTGAAGCTGTTATCGAGCGTTCCAGAGGATAAGCAGTATGTCATGTACGGATATGAGCTAAGCGATTGGGAGAACACCGCCGCAACAGCGGAGAAGTTGAAGAAGCTCGTGCCGGAGGAGCTCCAAGGACATATCGACTTTAGACGCGCTTCGAATTATGAGGAAATGCAGGAAACGGTCGCACTCACTTTATTTATCGGCATGTTCATTAGTCTGCTGTTCTTCATCGCGTCAGGCAGCATGATTTATTTCAAGCTGTTCACGGAGCTGCAGGAGGATCAGGCACAGTTCAAGGCGCTGACCCGAATCGGCATGACGAAGGGCGAGATTCGCAAAATCGTCGTTTCTCAGGTAGGCATGGTGTTCTTTATTCCTGTTATTGTCGGCATCTCTCACGCTTTGTTCGCCATGAAGGCGCTGGACAACATGCTTGAGTCGTCGAATTGGTTCTACTCCTTTGTTGTAATCGGAATCTATATTGTGATGCAGACGCTGTATTTCCTCGTCGCATGCAGCAGTTATATGAAGAGCATGCTTCGCGGCGCATCGGCTTAGCAAGAAAGAAGAAGGCTTCCTCCTCAGTTATTGAGGGGGAAGCCTTTTTTGATATACCCCTATTTAGAAGCAGGTAAACGTACTGATTTGCCGCAAATCGATTCCTGTGTAACCCCAAGATCTTCCGAACCAGCGAAACCCTGCAACGGACCTGCGTCCGACAAAGATAGGGAAAAACCAAAAATTTTGCCCATTATTGAGCCAAACATATGTGTTGCGAAATAGGCAGCCGGAAATGGCGCCAGGGTCAACGGCAAAAAGCGAAGCAGATGGCTGCTGCGGCGTGAACTGTGGAGGCGGGGCTGTTGGTCCCATCATCCCTTGCGGTCCTCCTTGTGGTCCTTGCGGTCCCTGAGGTCCCTGAGGCCCGAAAGGTCCAAATGGTCCTCCCTGAGGTCCTTGAGGTCCGAGAGGCCCAAATGGCCCACCTTGTGGTCCCTGAGGCCCGAAAGGTCCAAACGATCCGGGGGGACCCGGAGGGGGCATAAATGCCATGCAATATCACTCCTTAAGTTATAGGCTAAAGCATATTATGCAGGATCGAATGATAGGGATTGGGCTATTTATAATTTGGTTCCAAGTATGGCTGCGGACAATCTGGAGGACATAAATGTGCTCCCGTCCCATATAAGAAGATTTTCAATATAGCCTAATGTATCTGCATTCGTCGTGCCGATGATGCGCTGAAGAGCGAGCAGATCAAAGGACGACCGGTTTCCGGTTGTTACGATCGGATTAAGTGCAGCAAGTGCAAGCACTTCGCCTTGAATCGGCCTCTTTAGTTTTCCGTCATTATTGTAATAGGAACATAAATAAGTGCTGCCTTTGCCGCTTATGTCGATCGTAAATCGTACATCGTACTGGGGACTTGATACAGTGACTTTATACATGTCTTCATATTGGACACGGAACTTGTAATCCTGATTATAGCTTTCTGAATCGAATATGAGGCGCAGTGTGTTATGGGCAAACGAGTACACGTAGAACGTACCGTATCCGCCGCTTCCGCCGGAGTCGATGCTTACGAGAATATCGGGTATTTTATTTTGATCAAAATCGCCTAAAAACAATGCGGCATTGTAGCCGGCATTGTTCTGCAATGGAACTATTGTTCGCTTCTGGGAATAGCCATCCTGAATGACTAGCGTTATTCGATCAGCGAAAATATCGGTCGGCCCGCCTTGTTTGTGCCCGGTTAAATAAACATGATCAGGTATGCCGTCGCCATTTACATCTCCTTGCTTCACGTCCAGCAATTCATTGTCTCTAGGAAAGCGATCCGGCTGAAATCTATGTGTTTGGAAAGACGAGTACATAACGATTCCTCCAAGCGTGAATGAACTATGCTCCTGTCTATACCTATGCAGGTAAATATGGTTTTGCTTGTGCGGCTGCCTAAACGGAAGGGTTTGTTTTTAAGCGGCTTTCCGCCACTGATGATTCATGAGGAAGTATAAAACCGTCTAATATGACCACATTGTATAATACGACAGCAATGAAAAAGTGAGGCACAGAATGGACCAAGACCATACAACAAATAAACAACAGGAAGAGTTGTCACAGCAAAAGGAAGTGCCTTCATTTGAACGTACGTTAAATGAGTTCAAAGATTGTGCCGATATTGTTTATCGGGAAATGCCTGATATCCAGCTTCAAATGGTGTACTTTGGGCATCTCATGGGAAGCGAGCATTTTTCGCGGGAAATTTTAATCCCATTAGGTAACGCTAATGAAAAACAAGTTTCACAGCTGCTGGAGCGGTCTCAATTTATCGAAATGACGTCTTCAGACGAACTGATTAACGCTGTATTAAACGGAGCGGTAGCCCTCTTCCATCAGGGGAAAAGCTATGCTGTCGATGTTGGCAAGCCTGAATCCCGTTCCATTCAAGAATCGGAGTCGGAGGTCGTCATTACAGGACCGCATGATTCCTTCGTAGAGACTGCGGCTCAAAACTTATCTCTAGTAAGAAGACGAGTTAAGAGTTCACACCTTAAAGTCGTGCGTCTCGAAGTCGGCGAAGTTACGAAAACGTTTGTATATGTTCTCTATATCGATGGACTTGCCAATATGGAATTCGTCCAAGAGTTTATTAAACGGGTTGAACTCATCGAAGTTGATGCGATCCATGACGGGAATATGCTCGTCCAGTATATTGACGATAATCCGAATTCGATTTTCCCGCAATTTCCGACGACGGAGAGAACGGATTCGGCTGTATCTAAGCTCGTAGCGGGCAGAATCATTGCGATCGTGGATGGGAGCCCATCCGTTATTTCGGCGCCTGCTTCCTTCTTCGAATTTTTCTCTTCGCCGGATGATTATTATCAGAGGTGGGCGCTTGGAACGGCAACAAGGCTGTTAAGATTTGCCGCTTTTATTGTTACGATTACGTTTACAGCATTGTATGTGTCCGTGACGACTTTCCATTATGAAATGATACCGGAGGATTTGCTGCTTACGCTGACCGAATCCAGGAGCAGGGTGCCTTTCCCTCCAATCTACGAAGCATTGCTTCTAGAAATAACGATTGAGCTTCTAAGGGAAGCGGGAGCAAGGCTGCCTTCCAAAATCGGTCAAACGATCGGTATCGTTGGCGGTATCGTTATCGGACAAGCCGCTGTTCAAGCGGGGTTAACGAGCAATATTTTAATTATTGCGGTAGCATCTTCGGCCATCGCTTCATTCGTCATACCGAGCTATATGATGAGCGCGTCCATTCGGCTGGCACGCTTTGGCCTTATCCTGCTAGCCGGCATTTTAGGCAACTTCGGCTTAATGCTTGGCATTTGTTTGATGGTCATTCATCTTGCGGGCTTAACCAGCTTAAGCAGCTCCTATTTAACGCCTATCGCTCCAAACGTATTAAAAGATTGGCGTGATACGTTTATAAGAGCGCCTTTCTGGATGCTTAAAGAGCGGCCAACCCAAGCGAAAACACCAAATAAAGTGAAAAACAAAATGCGGCAATAAAGGCAGGGAGCAACCATTGAAGGAAGAGAAGCTTTATCCGTTTCATATCGCGATACTAATTTATATGAATCAAACGGGGGTTATCATTATGAGTCTCCCTCGTTTATTGGCAGAAAATTTCGGTTACAACGGGTGGTTGGCATTAATCGGGATCTCCCTATTGGTAAACCTGAATATTTATATCATCTCTCTTGTTTACCAAATCGGGAAAGGCAGGTCGATTTTTCAAATTTTAGAAGGCTCGCTTCCGAGGTTGATCCTCTATCCTCTATATGTGATTCTAATTGGCATATGGGCGATAACGGGCTGCTTGGTCATCAAAAACTACGTTTATATTTTTCAAATCGTGTCCTATAACACAACCCACACCATGTTTTTGAAGTTGCTTGTGGATATTCTTGCTTTTCTGCTGGTTATTAAAGGGATATACAATATTTCAAAGGCGGCTACCAGTTTTTTTTGGTTGACGATATGGATGTTTCTGCTATTGTTCTTTTTTACGAAAGATTTCGAGCTGGCAAGGCTTACGCCCTATTTATTCAAAGGCGATACCCATTTCCTAGAAGGCGGGTTTATCGTTTATACAGCGTTTTTGGGATATGAGCTTTCCTTATTGCTATTTCCGCACGTTGATCATAAAAAGAAATTTTTTAGGGCTGTTTACATTGGAAATGGGATCACAACCGTTGCCTATCTTATATTTTGCTTGATTTGTTTTGGATTTTATAGCTTTGAGCAACTGCGGAATATGATTTATCCTCTACTGGACATCCTTTCGTATATTCAGCTGCCCTTTATTGAACGTATCGAAAATTTATTGTTTGGCTTTTTCTTATTTACGACCATTATTACAGTGGTGGTGTATGTTTGGTCTGCTCAAGAAACATTGGCACGCATGGCTCCGAAAGTAAATAAAAAAATATTGGCTTTTATCATTCTCACTGCAGCATATTTAGTAGCATGGATTCCTGATTCGTTAAATGAAGTCGGGAAATGGCTGCAATATTTGGGCTATGCCGAGCTCGGTGTTGCGGTCGGCTTGCCTCTATTGCTAATCTTCATTCTACTGATTCACAAAGGAGCTAGACCAAAATGAGGCTTAAACCATTCGCAGTACTTGCGCTGGTGTCTTTTGTTATTCTTACCGGATGCGGAGATCAGCGTATATTGGAGAAGCAAGGATTCGTTCAATCCACAAGCTATGATTTGCTTCCCGATAAAGAGGAGCAATCAGATAAAAATCTTCTCATCACGATTGATATTCCAAAGGCCGACCCGGAAGGGAAAATGCTAAGAGAAACATTATCTACGACAGCCCACACGATTAAAGAAGCTAAAATTAATTTTGCCGGACAAACCGAGCTTTCAATTGCGAGCGGACAGCTGCGAAACACCTTATTTGGCTTGAAGCTGGCTAAAGCCGGGATTTGGGAGCATATCGATAATTTGAATCGAGATCCGGCCATTGCGCAAACGGTAAAGGTCGTGGTGGTGAACGGTCGTGCGCATAATCTGCTCATAAAAAATTATCCCCAGCACCCGCGAACCGGTCAATATATTGATAGAATGCTGGATAAGGAAGCGGAAGATATGAATATTCCTACCGTTACGATATATGATTTTACTAGGGACTACTTCGATGATGGTATTGACCCGGTTGCTCCGATTATTAAAGAGGGCGTTAAAAATATTTCCTTCGATGGAATTGCTCTTTTCGATGAGGATAGATACGTGGCTAAAGTTGTCCCCGAAAAGTCGCTTATATTCTCGATGTTAAGTAAAAATTTCAAAAGTGGCGAGATCAGTATGAATCTCGGAAAATTTGCAAACAAAAAAGAGCGTCTCTTGTTCGACTCCATTATAAGCAAGCGGAAAATACACGTGAAACATAGCAAAGAGAAAACATTTAAAATCCGTATCAACTTGGACATAAACGGTTCAATCCAGGAATACTCCGGCATTCTTCAAATTAGCAAAGATAAGGATCGCAAGGAGATTGAGAGGTTAATGGCCGTGTATATCGTTCATGAAGCAGAAACCGTCATTAAGCTGACGCAGAAGTATAACGTCGATAGTTTTGGGATCGGCAAATATGTGAGAAATTCATTAAGCTATGAAGAGTGGAAGAGCCTGAATTGGCAGGAAGTATATCCAAACGTGGATGTTGAGTGTACGGCGAAAGTCGTCATAAAGGATTTTGGGAAGGTCAAATAAATGCATGAAAGGCACTTTTATTTGGCCTTCAGCATGCATTGCTGTAGGCGGGCTTACATAATATGAGCCTATAAGGCCACACTAAGGCAGATTACTATATCTGCGGAGGTGTAGCTTGTTCATGAAGCACTTAATCGTCTATTGTCATCCTAATCCGGATAGCTTCAACAATGCGATTGTTGATGCGTTTATCGGATCGTTGAAGGCGAAAGGCCACGAGGTTGTTGTCAGAGACTTGTATGCGATGGAATTCGATCCTGTGCTTAAGGGTGACGATTTTGAAGCGCTGCGCGAGGGCAATACGCCATCGGACATTAAGACAGAGCAGGAGCATGTGAAATGGGCAGATGCATTCACGATGGTCTATCCGATTTGGTGGACGGGCTTGCCCGCTCTAATTAAAGGCTATGTCGATCGCGTATTCTCATACGGTTTCGCCTATGCGTATGGGGAGGACGGAAATATTCGAAAGCTGCTGGCGGGGAAGAAGGGGCTTATCATTAACACGCATGGGACTCCTGCGGAAATTTACAGCAAGACTGGCATGTATGAAGGCCTCACCATCACTTCGGATACGGGGATTTACGAGTTTTGCGGCATTGAGCCAGTCGGTCATCTTTTCTTTGGCAGCGTACCGCAAATCGATGATGCCGCCCGCCAAGAAATGCTCAAGGAAGTGAAGGATAAGGCGGTTAGCTTATTTGAATAGACGCTGGGTAAGAGCCGGTCGCTTCATGCGAGCGGTTTTTTTTATGCCGTAGGGTTACACATTTCTCTTAAAGGTTGTTGTAGTTATATGGTCGCAGCATCGACATGCTCTTCAATAATAGCGATCGGCTAAAATGTAATTAACAGGAAAAGCTCCCGCTAAGTTTATTAGAAATCAGTGAAAATAGAATATTGAAGGAATTTCTCATGCTAATTCAACAAATAATCTCTGGAAAGCCACCGAACTGCAAATTTACAGTCATAATTTCCCGTTAATGGAGTCAGATGTGCAAATAAGCTTGAAATTAGCTGGAGTTTTTCCTGTTCACGTGTTGCTGCGAGGCTGCTAAATTTAACTAACTACATAGGAAAGGCGCTGCAATTGTTGAAAGAAAATAAAGTATTAGACTGAAAATGATCAAGACCTAAACTTAAGAAAATCAAATAAAATAAAGGGTTCTACTTACTTTTCAAACAAAGTATTTAACTTAAACCATTACCTTGACACTCATGGTAGTTTGTCGTATTATACAAATACGGAGGTGATTATATGAGCGAGAACAAAATTACATCCGACCTGCTGCGCGGACATACCGATACGATGATTTTACGGCTCTTATCCGAAGCTGACCGCTACGGGTACGAGATTGTCAAGCTGATTGCCGAGCGCTCGGGCGGCGAGTATGAATTAAAGGAAGCCACGATGTACTCCAGCGTCCGGCGGCTTGAGACGGATGGTGATATAGAATGGTATTGGGGCGATGAATCTCAGGGCGGACGGCGCAAGTATTTTAGGATTACCGAAAAGGGTAAGGATGCTTATGCCCGCAACAAAAGCAATTGGGAGTATTCAAAGCGCGTGTTAGAAAACTTATTATAAGGAGATTTGATGTGATGAATCAGAAATTGACGAACTATTTGAACGGCGTTTTTACGCCATACGATGGGGTAAAAAGCGTCACCGAATTAAAAGCCGACCTGCTCACCGATTTACAGGAGAGGTACCGTGAACTTAAAGCCGAAGGCAAGGACGATGAAACCGCTTTTGAGATGACCATTGACAGCATCGGCGACATTGAGCAAACGGTACAAGAGGTGGCTAACCTCTCCCGCTCGCTAGAGCGGCAGGTGCTGATAAACTTTAGCGCGAGCAACCTGCCAAAGAGCGACTTTGCTGGCGTTATTGCGCATAAAGGAAATTTTACATCGAGCGCGTTACGCGGTTCCGACTTTGCGGGCGCAGACTTGACCGGCAGTTCGTTTAAGGCCAGCGACGTACGTGAAGCCAATTTTGACGGCGCGAATCTGACTGACTGTAGCCTATCCGCCCTAGACCTTTCGGATGCGAGCTTCAATGAATCGATCCTTGTACGCACCAACTTCAGCATTACGGGGATGGACGGAACAAAATTCACAGGCGTAAAATTGACCGACGTCACGCTAACCAAGACCGACCTTAGAAAAACAATCTTTGAAGGTTGTATCTTTGACGGCGTGGTCTTCAAAGATTCCGACCTGAGCGGGCTGCGTCTTGACGGGCAAACCTTTATCGGCGTTAAGTTTGACAAGTCGGCATTAAACGAAGTTTCGTTTAGGGGCGCTACACTCAAGAATGTGTCTTTTCAGGCGTATTTTTCGTTGACCAATAAGTATTACCGTTCCATCAAAACCATTTGCTTTGACGGCGCATTCATGGATAAGCTGACCTATGCTGCGCTTAAAGGCATGGGTGCCGATTTGTCCAAGGTTACTGTTCGATAAGGAGGGGGAAGTTATGCAAAATAATTCGATCAAATCATTAGACTGCAAAAGTCCTACGAGCAGCATCAAGTCCTAAAGGGCGTTGATTTCGAGGTGGAAAAGGGCAGTATTTTCGCCCTGCTCGGCTCCAACGGGGCGGGCAAGGCAACGATTGTCAAAATCCTCACCACGCTGCTCAAACAAGACAGCGGAACCGCGACCGTAAACGGATGACCTCGATAGTGGAAGCCATTCGTGCGCTACTGTCAGGACAGCCGGTGGGCAATGATATATGGGTCGCTCTTGCGTGGTGCGTTGGGATTTTGCTCGTAGCCTATTTCTTTGCAATGTGGGTGTATAAAAAGCGGGTGTGAAAAAAAGGACAGCTTTTTCTGTATTAAACAAAAGAGAAGACAGTCCTGTAGATATTCTATACCTATATAAGGGCACAACTGATTACTGCAGCCCCAAGTGCATAAGCTGTAAAGAAGCAGCTGCCTCAGGTAGAACGTATCTGCTCGCGCTGTGGTTCTAATGAAAGGATCTAAGGGTGAATTCTACGTTGCAGTGCATTTCCCAAGTGCCGAAATATCAGCTCAGCTTAAAGCACCCAAGTGGTGCTTTTATTTTGCCTTACGGCTCTTTTTTTGCAGTCTCCTTCTTGCTGCCGCATCCGCAATCGATTCCACCACTTGTTTCACATATGCCTCGCCAAAAACACGTCCAGGATCTCTACCATTGACCCGTTTTCCAACGGTCCTTTCAGCTCGTTCCTAACCAGCAGTAAAGCAGCTGCAGGAGGCATATGGATCGTCCGTAGCGCTTCGATCAGAGTATTCTCTTCGTCACTTAGTCTTTTTATGTATTCCAACTCTATCGGTTCAGGTGTTATCACCAGTTTCACTCTCTTTCAGGGGGTGGTTTTGTATCCCTCAAAGCAAACGGTCATCAAAAACTTAATTACCCCGTTTGGCCCATATTCTGGTCACTCGTCATGCCAAATTTTCGAAAAAGTATTATCACACTTCCCCTTTGAGACAGCCGGTATCTTCAGTATTGGCAAATCTGGTCGCCAATAACCAAGCTCAAAGAATAGACCACTTATCCAAATGAGTTTGTTTTCCAAGCAATCGTTATTATTATATTTACCTTGAAAGGCTGCCGGCCATGAACGACAGCCTTTGCTCACATAACGGGCAGCATTGTCCGGATACTCACGTGTTTACACGAGAAATTGATAATAGTTTGAAGAGCTGGGGATGAGGGTGGCGAACGACTGAAACGAACGATACAACTCCGCGATTACGCGATGACCCATCCAATCGTATGGAAGCAGAGACACCGGAAGCATGGGATCCCTAAGGCTAATCTCACTGATAACCTCTCCGACATGCAAATAAAGGACAAACAGCTCTAAGGGATCCATCCTACCCCTGATTTCCTTATTCAAAGCCGGCACGAATTCGTCTTGATACCATTGCCACTTCTCCTGGTGCAGGCGATGGATGTCGGCTAGAGGCCAAATGTCGGCTGCCCGCTCGGGGGTAATATCCCGAAACAAAATCGACGCTTCCGAGATAGTGACGTATTCATCCATGGAGGCCGCATGAATCAATGACAAAAGCTGCTTTCTGTAGTCCCAAGGAGAGACATATACGCCTTTATATAGTTGACCGAAGCCAAGCTGCAGCAGCTGCATACGGAATTGATCCCTTCTTTGCCTCTCCGGCTCCGGTACCTCGAAGTGCACGAAATACCATTTACGGTTCCAGTCCACATCGTATTGCCGCGGTTTCCGGTTCACGAAGGATACAAACTGCTCCCCTTTGTCCATTATGGAATACAGGGAACGTTCTTCCGCATGAATATACTTTTCTTTCTTCATTCGTGATAGAACGTTCCTGATCGACTGCTCCTTATAGCCGCGTTTCGTATAAATTTGTACTAATTCTTTAGCATGCATGCAACGCTTTTTTGTCAGCAGGAAAAGTATCTGCTTCTCGATTGACAGCATTCGGTTTTTGATCCCCTTCCAGAAAACTTGCTATCATCATATTACAGTAATTTGACAAAAAAATAAATGAAGAATATACTCACATTGTCGTCAAACGAATAATAAAAAGTATACGGAGGAGAAAAAATGAACCTTATTTTTCACGGACACTCTTGCATTGAGATCTCGGATGGAGAGCGCTCGATCATCATCGATCCGTTCCTGAGCGGCAATCCCGTTGCCAAAGCGAAAGCCGAGGACATTCAAGTTCAATACATCTTGCTTACACACGGACACACAGATCACACCGCTGATGCGGAAGCTATCGCCAGAGCTAACGATGCGACCATTATCGCCACCTTTGAGCTCGCTACCTATTACTCTTGGAAGGGCCTGAAAACGATCGGAATGAACATCGGAGGAACTGTGGACTTGGGATTTGCCAGAGCAAAGCTTGTTCACGCATTCCACAGCTCTTCTATTATAGCGGACGATTCCCAAAGCATCGTCTATGCAGGCATGCCGGGCGGATTTGTCTTGGATTGGAACGGAGTTACGCTTTATCATGCCGGCGACACCTCCTTGTTCGGAGATATGAAAATGATCGGCGAGCTCCACGATATTGATTACGCGGTACTGCCGATCGGGGATTTTTACACAATGGGACCTAAGGATGCTCTGATTGCAGCAAAGTGGCTGCAAGCAAAGAACGTGATCCCGGTTCATCACAGCACTTTCCCAGGCATCGTGCAAGATACTGCAGCCTTCACCGCACAGCTGAAGGAGCAAGGAATCGAAGGCTTCGCTCTCCAGCCAGGAGAACAGCTTACACTTGTAAAATAAAGTGGGTGTCAGCTTTCTGGAAAAATAAATAATTAGGCGGCCTTGGTCCTGTATTCCATAGGACTGAGGCCGTTTAGTTTTGCTTGTAATCGTTCGTTGTTGTAAAGGTGAATGTAGGCCTCGATGTCCCTCTTAAGCTCCTCAAAAGTATGGTACGTGTGCAAATAATACTTCTCGCATTCCTTGACCGTACTTGAATTCCGTTACATCGGTAAGCCACTTTTCATTCGGTGCATCGGCAGGAATGCGGTTTAGCGAGTTCTCCGCCGCGTGCTGCGGAGCAGCGTTCGCACACCTCTTTTTCTTCCTCAGATAACTTAGACTGCTAGGTGTTTCAGCATTTTCTCCGAAAAATGGATAAGAATCGCACTCCGGATGGAATCTAATGGAAGGGTATCCATAAAAACTTTCCGAATGGAGTGTTACTACTTATGAGCAGCAGATACTGGTTTCGTTTGCCAATGATTTTGGTCCTGTCCCTAGGATTGACGGTCTGCGGCACTTATGCCAATGCTAAAGGCGGGAATCCGCAAGAAACTCCCCAAAAATCCAAAAATCAAAAGGAGATAAAAAAGCTACCTACAGACAAGAACGCCATTCGTCCGTTTCATGTGAATATTCCGGATGCGGAACTTACTGAATTGCGCAGGCGCATAAACACGACAAAATGGCCTGATAAGGAAACGGTCTCGGATCAATCGCAAGGCGTGCAGCTCGCGACGATTCAGGAACTCGCGCGCTATTGGGCGACAGATTACGACTGGCGCAAGATCGAGACGAAGATGAACGCCCTGCCGCAGTTCATCACCGAGATCGATGGTCTGGACATTCACTTCATTCACGTTCGTTCGAAGCATAAAGGTGCTATGCCGCTCATCGTCACGCACGGATGGCCCGGCTCGATCATCGAGTTGCTGAAGGTTGTCGAGCCGCTTACCAACCCCACGGCATATGGCGGGAAGGCATCGGACGCTTTCGATCTGGTGATTCCATCGATGCCTGGCTACGGATTTTCGGGCAAGCCAACCACGACCGGCTGGGATCCCGACCATATAGCACGTGCCTGGGCAGAGCTGATGAAGCGCCTTGGATACACAAAGTATGTGGCACAGGGAGGCGACTGGGGTGCGCTTATCACGGATTTGATGGCTGTACAGGCGCCTCCGGGGCTGGTTGGCATTCACTCCAACATGCCTGGCACGGTTCCGGCCTACATTGATAAGGCGCTCAAGTGCGACAGCCCGCCGCCCTCCGGTCTCTCGGATGACGAAAAGCGCGCGTACAAGCAGCTAGACTTCTTTTACAAGCACAGCGGCTACGCCCAATTGATGGGGACGCGCCCGCAGACGCTGACCGGACTGGCGGATTCGCCCGTCGGTTTGGCAGCCTTTATGATTGACCATGACGCGCGTAGTCTGGAGCTGATCTCGAAGGCCTTTGCCGGACACCCCGAAGGCCTTACGCGAGACGATGTCCTCGACAACATCACGCTCTACTGGCTGACTAACACGGCGATTTCTTCGGCTCGTCTCTACTGGGAGAACAAGTACCCCTTTTTCACCGTCAAGGGCGTCTCCATTCCGGTTGCCGTAAGCGTCTTTCCTGACGAGCTCTATCAAGCGCCGAAGAGTTGGGCAGAGCGGGCGTATCCCAAACTCATGTATTACAACAAGCTCGACAAGGGCGGACACTTCGCGGCGTGGGAGCAGCCAGAACTTTTCACTGCGGAACTCCGCGCCGCATTCAAGTCGCTACGCTAATCGGAGTTAGGTGGAATACGCTCATGCCGTTATAATTGGTGTCTTCTGAAAGCACCATTCATTCAATCGGTTATAGAATGGGCAAAGAAACGTTGAACTAACGAAGAACGTTAGTTCAATCACAGGCCGAAACAGCAGCTGCAGTCTAAGACTTTATTTTTCACGTCTTATTCGGCAGCTGTTTCTTTTATTGAACCAGCCTAAAACTTTATTTTCATTAGGCAGCAATAACCAATAGGCTTAGCGTTGTGTTTGCATTCAGCTGCACAAGCAACCCTATCCAACCTATCGCGCAATACAAAAAAAGCTGTCGCAATAGGCATAACGCCTTCTGTAACAGCCTCTTTCCGTAAGACGCTTCAGCGCTCATAGCCAGGATAGTTATAATCCGGGTCCTGCAGCTTTGGCAAAATATTCATTTGACGAATATGATCCCTTGTCTCTTTCGTGCCTATGGCATAAACGGTGTCATAAACCTTGATGATGTCCTCATTGAATTTGTCCGTCGCCTCGTCATGGTCGGCGGATTTATAGGGGATGGGTGCACGGAATTGTGTCTTCTCGTCATCCCTCTGAATTTGATCCAGCAGCAGCTGGAGCTCATCGATCTCCTTTTGCGTTGCGGTTACCGTTAGCTGGTCATTGATGGAAGGCTCAGGCTCCACCCGCTTGCCAGAGATGGATACGTAGTAGGTCTTCTTGTCCGTCATGCTCTCACTCCCTCTCTAATTCATTAATAAGTAATAAAACAAATTTGATAGGGATGAAACATTCATTGATAGGCAATCTGCCCCAAACATGATTAATTACCAATAAATGGGGCGATAATAAAAAGGATTGTACTTATAGACCGATTGGAATGATCGCTATGATGAATATTCACTGGCGACTTGCAGAGCTGTGGCTGCTGCAGCAGAGCCGAAAGCTGACGGAACAGGAATGCTCAGAACTGAATGCATGCCTGAAGCTGAATGCCAAATATGCGCAAAGGCTGGCCGAGCAATACAATCTTGGATTAATGGCTAGCATGACAAATGATGCGGACTGGCTTCACGAGATATCTGCCGAGATTGACAAGCTGGAGCGGATGTATGAAAGCGGCCGGCCTTCTTTTTTTGAAAAATAAGAGGAAATTCGGCTGTAGCAGGGGCTTATTTGTGCGTGCGTAAAGTTTTCTTAAATATAGCAATCGAGAAGAAATATTTGCAGCATTTACATGCTAGAATAAAGCTATAAAGACGAGCCGAAATGGTTCAATGGCATGACATTCTAACGATGAGGTGAGAGGTAATGGGTTTTAAGTCAGCTAATATTTTTGTGAATTTACCGGTTAAGGATTTGAATAAATCGGTGGAGTTTTTTACGGAGCTAGGATTTGAGTTTAACGCCCAATTTACAGACGAGAATGCAACATGTATGGTTATCGGAGACAATATTTTTGCTATGCTGCTGGTAGAAGACTACTTCAAATCGTTCATCTTAAAAGACATTGCCGATACAAAAACAACATCCGAGGTCATTTTAGCCTTATCAGCTGAAAACAGAGAGCAAGTGGTTGAGCTAGTCAACAAAGCACACGCTGCCGGCGCTGCGCATTCCAAAGAAGCCGTTGACCATGGTTTTATGTATCAATGGGGCTTTCAGGACCTTGACGGGCATCTCTGGGAAGTTTTCTATATGGACCCTAATGCAGTCAACCCAACGGAATAATCGAGAAAAAAGGGATGAGAGGCTGTGCGTAATTGCACGCCTCTTTTTTGCATGCGCGGCAAGCATTCACCCCAGACTATGTCTGGAGAACAATTCCCACATAAGCTCGCGTCTGCTGCTAAAGCCTGTTTTGGCAAATATCGACTTAAGATGGTCCTGAACGGTATATGCCGAAATATGAAGGGATCGAGCTAGCTCCTTCGTCGAAAACCCTCTAATAATCCGCTCGAGTATTTGCTTCTCGCGTGCTGTCAGCCCATATGCCTCCGCAATAAGCGGGAGGATGTCTGACGGCTTAGCTGCCTCTAGCGCAACCGCTAACTGAATCGTGCCGAGTATATCCTCCAGCTTGCTTGCACGTATGGATAAATACCGGCCATCTGGCAATCGGATGCATACCTTCGCCCATTTTTCTTTTGCCCTGGCTCCTGTTCCAGCTTGCGCCAGCGCTCTAGAGCAAACCGCTCTTATCGGCCGTGGCAAAATATCGTCATCGACTTGTTCCATATTCCTTAACGCGGATAGCCAATGATGTGCTGCTTGGTTCGAGGCCATAATCGTAAGCTGGCCAGACAGCACAAGAATACCCGGCTCCTCCATCATGCCATTTGCGTCCGTTAAAGGAAGCGCCAAGCTGATTTTTTTTAAAGATTTAGCGAGCAGCGGCGCAATCGAAGCGATAAACATTCGTTCCTGCATGTGAAAAAGAGGTTCATCTGCTTTACGGAATAACGTTAAAAAACCCCAGCATGCATCCTCGCAGAGCAGAGCAGCTCGCAGCTCATCGCCAAATCCTGCCGGCAGCAATACTGCGCGGTAACGGCCGCTCCGCTCAAGCTGACCGCCTGTTTCTTCGCTTAAGGTGGCAGCAGGCGTAATCGCTTGGACTAGCTGCTCATAGCTGTTGAAATCCTTATGCAAATATTCATATTCAAATAGCTGGTGGTGGATCGCCTCAACCGCTGCTTCGGTAGACGCTCCCGTGGAGAGAAGCGTATTTGGATCAACCGAGGTAAAGCAAGCTGCAGCGAAAGGCACAGCCTCTCTTAAGTGGGATATAGCGGATTCGCGATAGACCTGCAACGATAGTGGAGCAGAAGCTAATTTCAATAATTGCCGCTTGACGGCTTCCTTTGTTTCGAGCATGAGCGGACTCCCTTATTATAAATCCCACATTTATGGGATAGCGGTTTATGGGTTCATCTCTATAATGAAAAATAATTCTTCTTTCATTTTAACGAATGGTTGGGAGGATGAACAGATTGTTTGAGAATAGGAGTCTGCAGCTATGAAAACCGACATCATTGTAGTAGGTGGCTACGGCCACGTGGGAGGGCAAATATGCGAGCAACTAGCCCTTTATTATCCTGGCAAGGTATATGCGGCAGGCAGGAGCTTCGAGCGTGCGCAGCAATTTTGCAGCGGCAAACGCTCTAACATAAAGCCTTTGCGATTAACGGTAGGGGAGCCCCTTGACGAGAAACAGCTAGAGCGAGTGAAGCTTGTCGTTATGTGTCTCGATCAGACGGATACCACGTTTGCGAGGGCATGCCTTCTCGCTGGAACAGACTATGTGGACGTATCGGCGAATGGCGTTTTTTTGGAAGCGATGGAGCAGATGAATGAGAGGACAGAGGGAATTGGCGGAACAGCGGTATTAAGCGTGGGGCTTGCGCCAGGACTTACGAATCTGCTAGCGCTGAAGGCATTTCAGTCCTTGGATGGCGTGAATCAAATCGATATTGCGATTATGCTTGGGCTAGGCGATGAGCACGGCAAAGCGGCAATCGAATGGACGGTTGATAGCCTTGCTGCTTCATATGCGATTACCGAAGCAGGGCGCAAAAGGAACATAAAGAGCTTTACAGAGGGTCTGAAAACGGATTTTGGCGATGGTCTAGGAAAAAGGACTGCTTACCGCTTTCCCTTCTCTGACCAGCAGACGCTCTCGCGCACGCTCGGTGTGCCGTCTGTGTCTACGCGTTTATGCTTTGACTCCCGAATGGTTACCCGTTCTATGGCTCTGCTGAAGAGGAGCCGCTTCGATCGTTTATTAACCGCCAAATCATTTAGACAGCTGGTGATTCAGTCGTTTGGGAAGCTTCGCTACGGCTCGGCTCGTTATGCAATAAAGGTTGCTGGCTATGGGAATATAGCAGGTGCCGCTGCCGTAGCCGAGTTTGGGCTGCAAGGCGTGAAGGAGGCTGAGATAACAGCGAAGACAGCAACTGCCGTCGTGAAAGGGGTGTATGGCAGCAAGCTTCCGCGAGGCGTTTATCACATTGAGCAGTTGTTTGAAATAGAACTTCATGAACAGCAAGCAGCGCTGCGATTAAAAGGCGATAAAGACTCTTTCTCTCAATCTATCATCGGAAATATTCACTGCTGGTCTCGTACTCAAAGCTAGTTATCTCTTTATTCTATTTGGTATAATTGGGATTATATGACTGAGCTATACTAGTTAAGAAGAGGGAGTGGCGCATGGACAAGCAGCAAATGATCGATTTAATTTTAGAGGAGTACGGACTCGCAAAGAATGCTTTGCGTGCGCAGCTTGATGCCATACTTCTGCGTCTATTTGCGCATAAGGGCGAGCTGACGGCGGAGGTTTTGCTGGAATGGAACGAGAAAGACCTTATGCTGCTGTATAAGACGGCATCTGGGGTTAAGCTGACAAGGGAGCATGTGCCGAATATAATCGACGAGTATGCGAAAATGGCCCCCGGGCAACTGTCCTCAACGGTATCGTTTGGCCAGATCCAGCATGAAGAAGAGATCGACCTTGTGCCGCGCATCCATCGCCAGTATGGGAAATACGAGCTGCCTCCTACGATTCAGCGCCTCTATGAGCTGGAGGAGGAGCTAGGAAGCGAGATGGATTTGGAGATCGGACTGCGTATGCAGAAGTACGATATGCGTTATCCCTGCACGCCGCCTGACTTCATTCCTTTCGCAAGTCCCGGTGTAGACGGCATTCATTATTGCTTCGTGACTGATTTTGGGACAATTACTGACCTCGAGAATGCCTATATAGCCGTCGTATCGCCGATGGATTTTGGTTCGGAAACTTGGTTGATTGCGAGCAACATAAAGGACTTTCTTCGTATTTTATGTACGGACAAAAGCATTTTATATAATAGCATCGCTGCATTTGATGTAAGCAAAGCTGGGCAAACGGGCGGGGAGGAGCTGACGCCAGCACTACAGAGGCTGAAGGAGATTTTTAATCTGGCCATCATCCCCGATTTGGCTGAATATATCGAAAGCCTACGTAAGCAAAGGGAGCAGCTTATTCGTATCCAAACGCTTGATTCGATCGGCATCGTACCGCTGGCAGGCCGGACTAATCAGACAGCAGCGCAGCCGCTGTCCATCAATTGGAACGATGAGCAGGAGATGAGAGCGATGCTTAAAGCGGCGAGCCCGGAGACGAAGCTTGCATTTATTCGCGACGCGCAGCACGAGAATCGGATTTATGATGATAAGGGGATGCTTAGGCGCTGCAAGAGCATTTTATCTGAGCTTGAGCTTTATCATGAGCTCCAAAATTTGCTTGAATGCGCCGACTGACGCAAAAAAATAAGCTGCCCCATCGGTCCGCAAAGACCTGATGGGACAGCTTTTTTCTCGCAAAAAAAACCTTATTTCACTTCATTCATCAGAGCGATGATACCCTTGATCTGCTCCTCGGATACGGCGCCTTGCCTGAACATGCCAAGCGCTCGAAGCGGCATGAAATCGAGCCTATGGACAGGCTCGTTAGAAGAAACAGAATAGGAGAGTGGGTCCAATACGGCTATTATTTATTTGCAGCAGAAACAAGTGGCGGAGCTTGACGGCCGAGACTATTTTTCAAGGTGTGGACGGGCATGAGGTAAGGTCTGCGGGTACGGAAGAAAACGCTCGCATTAAAGTAACGGAAGGGCATATTGGCTGGGCTGATCTCATTTTTGCGATGGAAAAGAAGCATGTGAGAAGGCTGCAGGGGAGATTTAACAGCGCCCTGGCTGGTAAAAAGGTGATTTGCCTCCATATACCGGATGAATTCGAATATATGAATGAAGACTTGATCGGTTTACTTGAGTCCAGCGTATCGGATTACATTAGAGTGCCCGAGCAGCGTTAAACGTACGTGATAATTAATGGATCTGATCCCTCAAGTGAAGAAGCATATACAAGTAATGAGCGCCGCGCAGCTGGCTTCTGTTGATCTGATCAAGGAGCTGTAGCGATTCCCGGGCAATCTTGATCGCATTTTCCACATTGTTGTCGTCTACCTCCTTGATGACCTGCTGAATGATCTCAAGCGACCAAATAGCCGACTTAAAAGTGCGAATGATTAAAATTTGGCGAAGGTTGGCGGGGCTGAAGCTGCGATAGCCGTTTTCCTTGTCGCGGTGAATCGTGATTAGCCCCATTTTCTCCCAGTGACGGATGGCAGAGCTAGGGATCGTCGTTTCTTCGGATACTTCACCGATGGTCATCCATTTCCGTTTTCCGGATGGGTTCAGCAAATCGATTTCATCCGTTTCCAGCGCTCGGATCGTCTTCTCGGCAATCGTCTTATCGCGGTGCAGCGATGCTTGGGATTCATTCATCAGCCATAACGCTTCATTAATCCTCCCGTCCAAAACCTTCCACAGCACATTTTTGGTAAGCATCATGCCAAAGCCTTCATTCATCGCCCGTATGCATTCGAAATAAGCGATATGCTCCTCCGTATAAATCCGGTAACCGTTCGCTCCCCGTTCAACCGGCGGAATAATCCTCCAGCTCTCATAATGCCGCAAAGCGGTGGTGCTGATCTTCAATTTTCTTGCAATATCTATGGGCCGTACCGTCATAAAGTCACCTCCGAGCATTCCTAAAAACATTAAACTGCTGAGTTAATGTTTTGTCAAATATAGTCCTTTATCTAAGACCTAAAATGCTTCAACCTTACCACTTGCATTAATGTAGTATGCTGGAATTAATATCAGGAAAGGAATGGTTGCAGGCAGCCAGCGATTCAACTTTTTACTATTTTACATGATCTGAAATTTAGGAGGACACGCATGAAGGATTACATTGTTATTAAAGGCGCAAACGAAAATAATTTGAAAAATGTCTCGCTATCGATTCCGAAGTATAAGCTTGTTGTATTGACGGGACCGTCGGGGTCGGGGAAATCAACGCTTGCCATGGATACGCTGCAAAAGGAATGCCAGCGGCAATATATGGAGTCGATGGGCATGGTGTCCGACTCGATCAGCAAGCCAAAGGTTGAATCGATAGCAGGACTGTCCCCCTCGATTAGCGTCGGACAGCATGTCACGAACAGAAATCCGCGTTCGACAGTAGGTACGGTAACGGATATTTACACCTATCTGCGCTTTGTGTATTCCCGGCTGGGTACGCGCAGCTGCTCCTCCTGCGGCGAGAGCATTCCTCCGAGCTTTGACGACGAGAGCGGCAGCGGCATAACGACAGCAGAGGAAGAGGAGGAAAGGCAAACGATTCACTGCCCGAGCTGCCATGCCGAGCATGAGAAATTAGGAATGTCGCATTTTTCATTCAATAAGCCAGAGGGAGCTTGCGAGTCGTGCGGCGGTCTAGGGCATGTTGCAACGCTTAATTTAGATGCTGTATTCAAACAGGAACTAAGTTTGCGGGAGGGCTGCGTAACTTACTTGTACGATGCGTATATGGAGTACTTTTCCAACATTTTAGTCGCTGCAGGAAAGCATTACGGATTTGGATTTGATCCTGACATGCCCTTGAAGGATTACTCGGAAATTCAGCGGGATCTGCTTTATTACGGCGTAGAAAGCGAGGCGTTCATTCGTCACTTTCCAAATGCCAAGCTGCCAAAGACGGTTGGGGCTGGGAAGTTTGAAGGCATCGTAACCGGATTGTGGAGGCGGTACAAGGAGAAGGATGGCGAGCAGGGAGGGATCGAGAAGGATGGAGATTATTTTAAGCAGCAGGGGTGTACGTCTTGCAATGGCAAGCGCCTCAAGAAGGAAAGCCGTTCAGTAATCGTAGCGGGAGCTTCCATCTCGGACGTTTCCTCGTGGTCGCTGGAGGATGTGCTCACTTGGACGAAAAGCCTGCGGGAAGCGATGCCTCCTGAGGGGCTTCCTTTGCTGGCGCCTGTTATGGCGGATATGCCGCTTCGATTGGAGCGCATCATAGACGTGGGCCTTGGCTACCTTTCGCTTGAGCGGCAAACCGTATCGCTCTCCGGCGGCGAGTCGCAGCGGCTCAGACTAGCTTCGCTGCTTGGCTCGGGCTTAACCGGCGTCCTATATATTTTGGACGAGCCGACAACGGGCCTTCATCCACGCGATACATCAGGCTTGATTCGGGTGTTGCTGCAGCTGCGCGATTTAGGCAATACCGTTCTTGTCATCGAGCATGACGTAGAAGTGATGCGTGCTGCGGATCATATCATCGACATTGGCCCAGGCGCTGGTTACCTTGGAGGAACGGTGGTTGGCGAAGGAAGCTTGGAGGATTTAATGGCAAGCGAGCATTCGGTTACAGGTGCATACTTGCGCAGCGAAAGCTTGCCGGCACCGGCACGGAGCAGAAGGGGCGGAAGCGGCAAGCAGCTCACCATATCGAATGCGCATGCCCGAAATCTAAAAAATATAGACGTTATGTTCCCGCTTGGAAGCCTTATTTCGGTAACGGGCGTGTCAGGCTCCGGCAAGTCGACCCTGCTATTCGATTTGCTCGCAAAGGGCGGTTCGGGTGAGCAGCAAATAGATGGCTGCGACAGCATTAAAGGCTTCGAGCATGTCGGGAATCTGATCATGGTTGACCAGTCACCGCTAGGCCGCATGCAGCGCTCGAACGTCGCAACCTACACCGATATATTTACGCAGCTGCGAAACTTGTTTGCGGCGCTGCCGGAGGCGAAGAATAACAAGCTTACCTCGAAGCATTTTTCCTTTAATACGCCAGGAGGCCGCTGCGAGACCTGCCAAGGCCTTGGCGTATTGACGGTGGATATGAATTTCCTTCCTGATCTTGAGGTGCGCTGCACAGCTTGCAAAGGGAAACGGTTTAAGGATGAGGTGCTCCGCGTAACCTATGAAGGCTATTCGATTTCGGATTTGCTCAATATGACGGTACAAGAGAGCTTGTCCGTGTTTAGAAGCAAGGAGAAAATTGCGAGCATGATCGAGCTGTTGTGCGAGGTTGGACTTGGCTATTTGCAGCTGGGGCAGTCGGTCAAAACGTTGTCCGGCGGAGAAGGGCAGCGCATTAAGCTCGCCAAGGAGCTGAACAAAAAATCCAATACGCATACGCTTTATTTGCTGGATGAGCCAACAACAGGACTGCATCCTACCGATGTTGGACAACTGCTCGTGCTGCTGAACAAATTGGTGGATGCCGGGAATACGGTCATCTTGGTCGAGCATAGCTTGGAGCTTATTCGCGAGTCAGACTATATCATAGACATTGGCCCAGAGGGCGGCGCAGCAGGCGGTGAGCTTATCGCAGCCGGAACGCCAGAGCAGGTAGCGGAGATCCCAGCCTCTTACACGGGGCAGTTTTTAAGAAAAGCTCTAGCTGGCGGGCTATAAGGGGTCACATTTATCGATTTTCAGATCCATCTTCCGACAGGAAGCCACTAGCCCCAAAAACGCCTCCAACCCTACTCGCGAAGTGGTGTTGGAGGCGTTTTTGCAAATGGTTTGGGACGCGCTCGATTTTTGTCGCTCGCGTATCCTACTAATTCAGCGGATACTCTAGATAATTAGCCGATTTCTTGCATTTAGAAGGATAATTTCCATCTAAAAGGAGCTTATCAGCGTAATGCTGCATAATTAGCAGGAGATTTTCCTTCAAGCTTCAAAGGACAACCTTTGCTGATGTAGTTAGGCAAATCTCTGACTGGGCATACATAGCTTTGCCTAACTAATTCCAATCATCTGCTCGTCAATCATTCTACCTTGCCAGCTCCACAATCCGTTCATTTACGTGATCGGAGTACAAGCCGCCATGATAGCAAATAACGGTTTCAATATCATATTGGGTTAATTGGCGGAGCGATTGCAGCGCCAATTCGTAATCGTGACAGTAGCTCGGAATAGGCCCGAGCAGCTGATCATTTTCGACGACTAACGCGTCGGCAGCAATCAACGTTTTGCTAGCTTTATGATAGAGGCTGATATGTCCTGGCGTATGTCCTGGCGTACCGATAACGGTAATTCCGCCGCAATAAGGCAGCTCCTGCCCGTATGCGAGAAAAGCATCAACGCTCGCGCTAGGCGGATTTTCCAGCGTCTTGCGGAAGGAGGCTCGCCATTCTTCCGATACTTCAGCCGGCAAAGCTTTCATCGCACTCTCGATAGATTCGGGTGTAATTTTGATCAGACGCTTTTCCCCTTGGATATAAGGCGCTTCGATTTCAGTTGCGAGCACTTCTGCCTGCTGCGGCAGCGCCTCCAAAATGGCCGGCAAACTGCCAATATGGTCGATGTCTTGGTGGGTTATGATGATTTTTCTAAGCTTGTCAAAGGAAATGCCGGCCCGCTCTATTTGCTCCTTTACTAACGGAAGCTGCCCTGGATATCCTGTATCCACTAGAATCGCCGTATCGTTATCCGAGATCAATGCAGGATAAATCGTTACCATTTCACCCCTCATCACCGCTGAGATCGACAGCATGTTAACTCCGCTTGCAATGTTCATCTTAACCCTCCGCTACTATATTGACGTTTATGGTACAAGGATAACACCGATTTCAAATTACATACTATCAGGCGAAAGAAACCATGTAAATAGAAAAATATTATATTATACCACAAAAATATTTTTTTGTCAATAGTTAATTAGGGGTCATTAGCGGCTGTACCACTCCCCGTAATTTCTTATTTTCGGAAAATGAATAGTCACCTTCGTCATACTTCCTTCCTCGGACTGAATAGATAAATCATGGCCTAGCTTAAGCGCCAGCTGCTTTGCCAAATATAGTCCCATTCCCGTGGACTTTGATTGGCTTCTGCCGTTGGTGCCCGTAAAACCTTTCTCGAATACGCGCGTCAAATCCTCAGGAGCGATGCCGATGCCTGTGTCTGAAATAAGCATGCGCTGTTCCTTGCTGTCCGCTTCAAAGCTGACCGTCAGCTGCCCGCCTTCGTTCGTATATTTTAAGCTGTTGGCCGTAATCTGATCGATTATGAACGCCAGCCATTTGCTGTCGCTTTGGACGAAGTAATCGGTGTCTTCCATCACGAAGCGGATTCGTTTGTTAATAAACAGCTTCGCGTATTTTTTGACGCTGCTCTTCATCATTTGTGCAAGGCGGATCTCGGTTATAAAATAGTCGCGCGAGAACGAGTCGATACGCGAATAATAGAGCGCCTGCTCGACATAGCTATCGATTTTGCCCAGTTCATCCTCAAACTTGTCGATGAGATAATCGACGCTCTTGTCCTCGCAATTGTTAATGAGCATGCGGCTCGCAGCAATAGGAAGCTTCACCTCATGAATCCATGACATAATGAAGTCCTGGTGATCCCGCTTCTCGTTCACAAGCTGCTGAAGCTGCTCGGCATGCTCGCGCTGCAGCTTCCTGATATGCTGCAAGTACAGCGATTGCTCTGCGGTCTGGGGCGCTGGAAGGGCAGCAATCATAGCATCGCCTCCTTGCTCGATGACTGCGGTCAGCTCACGGTAAAACTTTCGCCGATAAAAGTAGCCGATTCCGATATACAGTGCAGCAACTATGAGGCATACGGCGTTAACATAAACGACATTGCTGACAGAGGCGCTTGCCGAGTCGCCCACATATAAGATGACCGAAACGAACAGCATGATCGCAGCATAAAGCAGACAGAAAAAACGTTTGTCCTTCATATAGTGTGCGAAGCTCATAGAATGATATACCCTTGTCCTTTCTTGGTCGTAATGAAGCTTGCCTTGCCAAGCTCCGCGAGCTTCTTGCGCAGGCGTGTGATGTTGACGGTCAGCGTATTGTCGTCTACGAAGCTTTCATCCTCCCACAGGCTGCGCATCATTTTTGTGCGCGTTACGATCGAGCCTTTATGCTTCATGAGCATATGCAAAATAATAAACTCGGTTTTCGTCAGCTCCGCTTTAAGCTCGCCGCAGCGTACATCGCCATCCTTCAGGCTTAGGACGATGCCGTCATGCTCGACGACACTAGCGCTCACTTCAATGTAGGAATAGGTTCTGCGGAGCAGCGCATTAATTTTTGCAAGCAATACGTCCGTGAAAAACGGCTTCTGAACAAAGTCATCCCCGCCCATATTCATCGCCATAATCATATCGAGCGGCGTATCGCGGGAGGATAGAAATAGAATCGGGACGTTGGAAACCTCCCTTATTTGATGGCACCAATGAAAGCCGTCAAAGGATGGCAAATTGATGTCCATTAGTACGAGATGCGGGTTTTCATTCAAAAAAAGCTGCAAAATATGTTCGAAATCATCAGCGATTACCGCTTCGAAGCCCCATTTGCCAAGCGTTTCACCGAGCATCTGGGCAATCGTGCGATCATCCTCCACAATCATTATTTTCATAGCGGACTCCTCCAATTAAGCCGTTAACGGCTTCGTCTCTATACTACGAAACGTTGCTTGCCGCCGTAAACCTATTTCATCGATCCTAACAAAATTGTAAGGTTGGAGGCCGAGTTGTAAGACCAAATGAAGATTGGCTGCGGTAGAATAAGGTATGCGCAGAAGACAAATCGTTACAAAAGCGGAGGTACAATAGATGAGAACGGTAGTAGAAGCAAAGCAGGTCAAAAAAATATACGGCTCCAAGGGCAATGTGTCGACAGCTCTGCAAGAAATTGATCTGACGGTGCTAGAGGGCGAGTTTGTCGGCATTATGGGCCCATCCGGCTCAGGCAAGTCGACGCTGCTGCATCTGATCGCGGCAATCGACGAGCCAACGTCTGGGAGCATCTCCATTGACGGAGTCAATCTGCATGCAATGAACGAGGAGCAGGTGTCAAAATTTCGCCGCGACAAGCTTGGCTTCTTATTTCAAGATTATAACTTGCTGGACACGCTGACGGTGAAGGAGAACATCCTGCTGCCGCTCGCGCTCGCTAAAGTGAAGGTTGCAGAGCTGGAAAACCGAGTAGATGACATTTCCGAGAAATTTGGAATCAGGCAGCTTCTTGATCGTTATCCCTATCAGCTGTCAGGCGGACAGAAGCAGCGTACGGCGGCATCGCGGGCTATCATTGCAAGGCCGAGTCTGCTGCTGGCTGATGAACCGACAGGTGCGCTCGATTCGAAGTCGGCAACCGATTTGCTGGAGAGCCTGAAGGCTCTGAATGAACAGGATCAAGCGACGCTCTTAATGGTGACGCATGATGCCTTTGCGGCAAGCTATTGCAGCCGAGTGCTCTTTATTAAGGATGGCGTTATTTTTACCGAATTAGTGAAGGGCCAAACGCCGCGCAGCGCCTTTTTCCGAAAAATATTGGATGTGCTATCGGTGCTTGGAGGTGGAGCGGGTGACCTTATTTAGTACCGCACTCAAAAACATGAAGGGCAACTTCCGCAATTACTTCATTTATTTTATCTCAATGATGTTCAGCGTAGTCATTTATCATACGTTCGTATCGCTGCAATACAGTCCAGACGTTCAAGCCAGCATCGCCTTATCCAAAAATTTAGAGATGACGTTTAGGATGGCATCCGGCATATTGATCTTGTTCGTAGCCATATTCATCTGGTATTCCAACTCATTTTTCACGCGCAAAAGGAAGAAGGAGGTTGCCCTCTATTCCTTGCTCGGCGTGCGAAAGCGGACGATAGGCCAAATGCTCTTCTATGAAAATCTTATCATTAGCGCCATCGTGCTCGCTGTCGGCATTTTAGTAGGTACGCTGCTCTCCAAAATGTTCGCGATGCTGCTCTTGAAGCTGCTGGGCTCCACGGTAGAAATCGGCTTCTCCATATCGACGAACGCGTTTTTGAATACGATGGTTGTGTTTGTCATCATTATTTTGATCACGTCGATTCAAAGCTATAGGCTGATTTATCGCTTTAAGCTCATCGAGCTGTTTCAAGCGGATAAGCAAGCGGAGGTTATCCCTAAGCCATCGCTGCCATTTGCCATTCTAGCTGCCGTGCTGCTTGCAACGGGATATTGGTTTATATCTTTGCCCTTCAAAACCGAGGATGACTTAATGCGTAATTATGGGGTTGCTTTTGTCGGCATCACATTCGGCACCTATTTGCTATTCCGTTCCTTGACTGTGTACCTTCTGCGCCTCTCTCAGAAAAATAAAGCCCGTTATTATCGCGGTTTAAATGTCGTTGGAACGTCGCAGCTGCTGTTCCGCATGAGAGGAAATGTGAGCACGCTGACGCTCATTGCCTTGCTAAGCGCGTTTACGCTGCTCGCGACAAATATCGCTTTTAGCCAGTATTACACGAACACCGAGCATGCCGATCAGCACTCGCCATTCAGCTATATGCACATTTCGCAGGGGAAAGCGTTCGATCAGCAAGTGAAGGAAATCGTGCTGGCGGACGAGGCGCATCCGATACGTGCAGAGCTCGACATTCCGGTTATCAAATCGGGCGGCCATACTTCAAGCTCCGAGCTGCTGCCAGAGCGGTATGCCGAGGAGGACGACAAGCCGATTAAAATGATTTCGGCCAGCACTTATCAGGCTATTGCGCAAGCACTGGACAGAAATACGAGCGTGGAGCTGGCAGATGATCAGGCCGCTGCCATTCTTCCGATGTATAACGATAACGAATGGTCCGACTATGAGAAGGAGCAGGTTACAATCGAACTCGCTGAGCAAAGCTGGCAGCTATCGTTCAGCCAGCTGATAGAAGAGCGAGTGCTAAGCTGGACGTTTCCCGACTTTGTAATCGTAATCAGCGATGGGCTGTATTCGGAGCTTGCTGAGCGGACTGCTCCTATCGTCTATAAAGCGTATAAGGCGGCAGACGAGATGACGGCTGTAGAAACCTCTGAACAGCTTATGGCGCTTACGGGGGCGGAACAAGCGCTAATGTCCTCCTACTACAACGTTTACAAAAAAGGGCTGGAAGATACCGGAATCGGAACGTTTGTGGCCGTTTTCCTAGGGCTTGTGTTTCTAGCTGCTACGGGCAGCGTGCTCTATTTCAAGCAGCTGACGGAAGCCCATTCGGATAAAGATCGCTATGAGGTTTTACGCAAAATAGGCGTAACAAGGAAAGAAATCCGAAGCACCATTTCGAAGCAGTCGCTCTTTATTTTTGGACTTCCGCTTATACTCGGCGTAACGCACAGCGTGATCGTCGTAAACGCCATGTCCAAGCTGTTTTCGAATTTGGTGAACGTCGATTTTACGGTGCCCGTCCTATTTTCCACGGGTTTATACGTCATGATTTATCTGATCTATTACGTATTGACGGTGAATTCCTTCAACAAAATCGTCAATAGCTAGAGAAAATAGCCATCCGCTCCCGCGGACGGCTATTTTTTTATTCCTCCCTAACCTTCTGCGTAAAATAACGCGTCATCGCCCGAATCATGTGCTCGCGGCCAATCGGCCCCCAAGGGTCCCATTCCCTCGTATCGGGATAATAAACGCGGTTATCCTTTACGGCGCGCAGGCTTAGCCAGCGCTTATTGGCGGCGAGAGCATTCATTTCGGCTTCCTCACTCCAAATGATAAATATGTTTTCAGGGTCAAGCTCGATCAGATCATCCAGCGCATGGTCCTTATAAATGGAATGCGTCACGCGCTCATCGGACTGAAATTGCAAGCGGCGGTAAAACAATTCGGTGAATGTATGATCTTTGCAGCCGTACAGGCGGCAATTGTTCGGCAGCAGGCGGATGATCACCCACTTGCCATGCTTCGTTACAGGAGCAAGCTTCCTCCTCGCAGCTTGCTCAAGCAAGGTCATTCGCCGAATGATGCGCTCAGCCTCCCGCTCCTTGTGAACACGTGCAGCTATGCTTCGCAGATATTGCTCCCAGCTCGTAGAGCGGTCGATAAAAATCGTATTGCCGTTCTCGTTCCATTTGCTGTCGTTCGGATTTTTCTGGAATTCGGTTTTGAGTATCATATCTGGAGACAAGCGCATCACATCGCTCGTCATAATCGTTCGCTCCGCATTAAGCGGAACGGTATCAACTAACCGGTCATGCAAGTAACTGGGAAAGCCAGAGGGCGTTTTGTAATAATTCGGGAAGCACGGCGCGGCGATAGGCAGTATGCCGAGCGCAAGCAAATGGTCCTGCAAAAAATAGCTGCTGACAACTGCGATTTTCTTATCACTTCGTTTTAGGTAGACGGACGGAGAAACGCCTTCCGACTTTTTGAATACCCGGCTGAAATAGAGCTCGTCTTGAAAGCCGACGCTTATCGCGATGTCGCGCAAAGCGGCGCCTTGCTCGCCCATGAGCTCCTTCGCCCTTACCATGCGAAGCCGCGTTAAATAATGGCCTGGCGTCATGCCGGTTATTTTTTTGAAGGCACGGCAATAGGAGCTGGGCGTCATTCCGGCAAGCTGCGGAAGCTCGCTCATTTGAATCGTTTTTGCATACTGTTCTTCCATGTAAGCAATCGTTTGCTGAACCGATTCGTTTACCGTTAAATTCGGCAGCTTTTGCTGGCTATGCAGATGCAGCAGCAATTCGTAGAAGATGGATTGTTTTTTCATATCGCCAACCAGCCCTTGCTCTTTGAAGGACTGCTGCAGCTTCATCAGAAGCGAATCGATTACTGCAGGAGAGGAAAGTCGAACAGGCTGAGCTTCATCGAACAGGCTGGCTGGAGACGGTGCAGCCTCGCAGCCATCTTCCGTAAATGCAAGCTGGACATCGCGATAATGCAGAAGGTGAAGCCGCATGCTGTTTATGGAATCGCACATTAGCTGGATTTTCATAGAAGGCTGCAAGAAGAAGAAGGAGCCCGCTTGAAGCGGATAACGTTTTCCGTTTAGAAATAAGCATCCGCTGCCGCTTTGGATGAAGCCGATCGAGGTGCGACGCGCGTGCAGCGGCTTCGAACGAAAGCCAGATTGATATTCGTGCGCTTTCATAGATAGCGGGAAATAGGATAGGAATTGATTGTCCTTATTCAACAGCAAACATCCTTTTAGAGGAAATGAGTAGTCCTCTTTATGATTATGTGAGAATGATTATCAATTATATTCTACCAAAGGATGTTCTTGCTGCACAATCGTTATTTCAACAACATTTACAATATTGACTGTTTTGTCCATATGAATCAGACAATTTTGTGTATTCAAAATGTAAAAGCTGACCGATAGAATATAAATGAAAATGATTATCATTCACAGAGGCGGAGGTCGTAAAGCAATTAGCTGCATAAAGTTATGGACCAAGATAGGAATCGGGAAGCCGCTTGTCCTACTATTGGCTTGCGTAATAAGCGTCATGTTCATAGTCACCGGTTGTGGAGGCTCGGATGGCGGAGGTCAAAGCACCAAATCGGGAGAAAAGGCTCAAAGCGGAGAAGCTGACGTTAAAGGCGACCCGTTCGCTTCTATTGCATCTGCCGAAATCGCGGATACGGAAACCGGCTTCTCAGAGATGTCACGATTGATTAAAGAGCTCAAGCAAGCGGTGGAAGCCGATCAGACGGAAGAAGCGAAGAAGCTTGCCGAGCAGATGGCTGGCATATGGAATGCTATAAAGGGTGAGATTGAAGCATTCAACGCATCAAAGCATCAGCTGCTGCAAGAAGATTTAGGACAGCTCATAGAAGAAACAAAGGCAAGCAAATGGAACAAGGAGCTGCTCATTCAGCTCGATTATAAGCTATACCAGAGCTTCCGGGATATGAAGCAGGAGCTGCTGGGTTAATAAGAAAGGGATAGGTGATTTTTACATGTCTTCGGTCAAAAAACGGTTTATTGGATTATTTTTAACAATGGCACTGATCATGACCATTATTCCGGTTACTGCTGCGACAGCGGCAGCCGCGATTAACGTAACGGTCGACGGCAAGAAGGTTTCATTCAACGTAGCTCCGCAAACGATCAACGGCCGCACGCTCGTTCCTTACCGCACGATCGCTGAAACGTTGGGCGGCACGGTGAAATACGATGAAAAAGCAAAAAAAGCGACCATTTCGAAAGGCTCTCAAAAGGTCGAGCTTACGCTTGGCAGCAAAACGGCTAAAATCAACGGTACTTCGGTAGCACTGGATGCTGCTCCTGCCAATGTGAAAGGAAGCGTGCTTGTACCGCTTCGTTTCGTCGGGGAATCGCTTGGCGTATGGGTGAACTGGAATAGCAAGACGTCGACTGCGGCGCTTGAAACGAAAAAAACGATCAAGCATGCGCTTGGCAGCACGACATTAAACCGTGTTCCGAAACGTGTTGTTATCTTGTTTAACGGCGGCGTGGACATCTCGGTTCTGCTAGGCGTTAAACCGGTTGGCGCGGTTGAATCCTATGTGCAGCAGCCCTTCTATGAATATATTCGCTCAAATCTGATCGGCACCAAAACGCTTGGCGACGAAACACAGCCTAACGTTGAAGCGATTGTCGGCTTGAAGCCGGATGTGATCATTGCAACAAAGGATCGCCATGAGAAAATTTACGATCAGCTTAAAGCGATCGCGCCTACTATCGTGACTGCTGATTTGGCTGATTGGCAGGATAATCTACAAGTATCTGCTGCTGTATTGAATAAAGAAGAGGTCGCAACAACGTTTATTGCAGATTGGAAAATCAGCGTTGCAGAATTCAAGAGCAAGCTTGCCGCTAAGGATAAGGGGGCGGAAGTTTCCATTATTCGCATCAACCCGAACGGAAGCGCACGGGCGTACAATTCAGGCTTTGCCTATAAAATTTTCCAGGAGCTCGGATTTGCGACGCCGAAAGAGCAGCTGGCAACAAAAAAAGAAATCATTAACGTGACCTCTAAGGAACAGGTTAGCTTGCTTGATGGCGATTATATATTCGACTTTACAACGGATTGGGATGGCGACGGCGCGATCTTTAAGTTTCAGAAGGAATGGATCGACAGCCCGCTTTGGAAAAATTTGAATGCGGTGAAGAACAAAAAGTATTACAAAGTAAATGCCGTAACATGGAATCTATCCGGTGGAGCTTTGGCTGCGAAGCTGATGCTTGACGATTTGTACTTCTACTTTGACCTTAACTAGCCGTATGGGAAGAAGACTATAGCAGCAAGCATAAAAGAATGAGCCTATGCGCTCATTCTTTTGTGCGATTAAAAGACTTTATAGGGAAACCATTAGGAGCGTTCAACGGGATGAATAATGGAATAAATCAGGCATCTATAAAAATGGGCGGACTGGTCGCAGGGTTCGTCCTCTTGCTTTGCTGTTTCATGGCGAGCGTTAGGTTCGGATTTACGACGATCAAATGGAGCGATATGATCGCGGCCTTCACTCATTATGACGAGAGCTCGATGGAGCAGGTTGTCGTTATGACGACAAGGCTGCCGCGGGCGCTGATCGCGGCAGCTATTGGCGCAAGCTTGGCTATGGCGGGAGCTATTATGCAAGCGATAACGCGGAACCCGCTCGCCTCGCCGAGCATGATGGGCATTAATGCAGGCGCGAGCGCCTGCATAGTCGCGGCCATTACGATTTTTGAAATTTCGCAAATGAGTGTGCTCGTCTGGATGTCCTTCGGCGGCGCGGCGATCGCTGCGGCAACCGTTTATTTGCTTGGTTCACTGGGCCATGATGGGCTGTCGCCACTGAAAATAATAATGGCCGGATCTGCCATGACCGCTTTGTTTGCTTCCCTGACGCAAGGCATGCTCGTACACAATGAGAGCGGGCTGCAGGATGTGATGTTCTGGCTCGCGGGATCGATTGCCGGACGTGATGCGAATACGCTGTCAGCTGTTGCTCCTTATCTATGTGCCGGATGGATAGCCGCATTTCTGCTGTCGAGGCAGCTGAATATCATTGTGATGGGCGATGAAGCGGCGAGAGGGCTTGGTCAGCGAACGACGATGATCAAGGCTGTTGCCGGAATAATAGTTGTCATGCTGGCGGGCGGCGCCGTTTCGGTAGCAGGGCCCATTGGTCTGATCGGCATCGTTATTCCGCATATCGCGCGGTATATAGCCGGTCTTGATTATCGATGGCTGCTCCCTTATTGTGCGCTGCTTGGCGCCATATTGCTGCTTTTAGCGGATTTGCTTGCCAGATTCATTATTTTACCCGAGGAGGTGCCTGTCGGCATTATGACGGCGGCGATTGGTGCTCCTTTCTTTATTTATATTGCACGCAAGGAGCTGATGAGGAGGTGAGGACTTCCTTTATTTCAAAAGCTGCAGGGAAGCGCGCTTACCAGCCCCATCGCAAGACGGTACGCGCTACACTCCTCTTAGTTATCACTGCCATTATTGTTACTGCGGCTAGTCTCGCTATGGGAGAGCAGGTCATAAAGCTAAGCCATGTATGGCAGGCGCTGCTTGGCAAAGGCGATTCCGATCATATTTTAATCGTACAAACACTAAGGGCGCCGCGGGTAGTCGTAGCCTTTCTGGTAGGCGCATCGCTTGCTGTTTCAGGTGCTATCCTGCAAGGGGTCATTCGCAATCCGCTGGCGGCTCCTGACGTAATCGGCATTACGGGCGGCGCATCCGTTGGTGCAGTGGCTTTCATTACCTATATGCCGAGCACGGTCAGCATTCATTTTTTGCCTGTTGCTGCTGTTATTGGGGCGTTCGGCGCATCGCTCCTCGTCTATGCGATTGCGTGGAGGAAGGGCGCGAATCCGTTTCGGCTCGTATTAGTCGGTATTGGCATCGCTTCGCTTCTATCAGCGATGACCACATTTATGCTTGTGTTTAGTCCGGCCTATTCAGCAACCTCCTCTTATATTTGGCTGACAGGCACCATATATGGATCAACTTGGGCATATGTGTGGAACCTTTTGCCATGGACATTCGTCTTAATGGTGATCGTCATGTGCTACACGCGGCAGTTGAATATTCAACTGCTGGGAGATGAAATAGCAACGGGGCTTGGCAGCAGCGTACAGCGGCATCGGCTTATTCTGATTCTCATTAGCGTAGGTCTCGCTGGATCAGCCGTTGCCATAGGCGGCGTCATTGGCTTTGTTGGCTTGATTGCTCCGCATGCGGCACGTAGAATGGTTGGACCGGTCATCAGCCGACTCCTTCCGGTATCGGCACTGCTTGGCGGCATAATTGTCGCGCTGGCGGATTTAATCGCAAGAACTGCTTTTCAGCCGCTGGATATTCCTGTCGGTGTATTTACATCGGGCATTGGCGCACCGTTCTTTATCTATTTGCTTTATCGCACACGAAATAACAGATAGCCTGATTCAAAACCTTTTAGAGGAGAAGGTGTGCTTTGTTGAAGCGAAGATACATGGCAGCAGTGGGCGCTTTGGTAGCAGCTGTCGCAATTATGTTGTTTCTGTTTCGGGTAGGCGAGGATCAAGTCATCATAAATCGTATGGTTGATTTTGAGCAGTCAGAGCCGAATTCGCAAATCGTTTGGAAGGACCAAGAGTCCGTCAGAGCGTTCGAGCATGCATTTCGCTCAGCGAAGAAGATGGCTGGCAGGGTTGATATTGCTGTCCCTCCATATTCCGTAACTTTAGGGAAGCAAGTCTATCTGCTTTGGATTTCAGATCGGATTGAGCGGGGCAATTTTATGAAGGTAGAGGATTTCCAGGCCGGTACGCTCTACACCATAAACGAGTCCTCCACGGAGGAGCTTCAAGCGATGCTAAGGCAGGCCTACCCCGAAAGCAATACTAGATCAGCCGGTGAAGGCGCGGATGTAGAGCAGCCTGCTCCACCTCCTGCGTCTGCTGCGCCTCCTCCTTCGCCGATAATCGAGACGTTAGCTCCCGCTTATTTGGACGTCTCATCTTTTACCGAAGAAGAGCGTCCGCTGATCGAGCTTATTAACTTGCGCATCCAATATATGCATGAGGGCAGCTGGGATAAATTTTTGGACCTGTATACTGAAAGTGCGCGCAAGGCGAGGGAGGGCTCAGGAAGCTTAATGGCTTCACGATTACGAGAATAAGCGTGGCGGAAGACATATCGATTAAGGAGCAAAGATCGTTGTTCGAGGCTGTCGTACAGGTCGAAGATGCAAAAAACAACGGCGATGCTGGTAGAACGATGTACGTGTTCCAGAAGGGCAAAGAAAACGGAGCAGAATGGCGCATAGCCGACGTGGATTAGATGTGCAACGACAATAGCGGCATCAAATGGCTTTTTACACGGTGAACGGCTCTAGCAGCCGCTAATCAGAGTAATAAGTACATATGATGCCGCTATTTTTAATGCTGTTATTAATTGCTATTAACTGAACTCTACCTCGATATGAATAACCTCAGAGCGGCTGCCGATTCGTACGGGAGGCCCCCATGTGCCGAAGCCTGACGAGACGATGGCATGCAGCCCGCCTTTCTTTAAATAACCCCAATCCAGCTCGAACATTTTTCTCGTAATGAGATGGTTGGGCATCATTTGGCCGCGATGGGTGTGGCCAGATACCGAGATATCGATGCCGTTCTCGGACGCTTTTGCGATATCGGACGGCTGGTGATCGAGCATAATGAGCGGACGCGATTGATCGAGCGGCGCGATTAAATCATGGATAGGGAGCCTTCCGCCTGATCCGAAGCCTGCGGATGCCTTATCCTTGCGGCCGATGACGTAGAAGCTGTCTGCGATAAGCGCCGCCTCGTCCATAAGAACGCGAATGCCGATCGCTTCCATTGCCGCGATGAATTCCGGCACCTTCCTGCCGATATATTCGTGATTGCCGGTTACTGCATAAACGCCGAGTGGAGCGTTCAGCTCGCCTAGCACGGCTGACATGTTTTTGCGAAGAAATGGCTCGATATCATCATCCAAAATGTCGCCGGGAAGCAAGATAAGATCCGGATTGATCTGCTTCACCTTAGAAACCAACCGCTTCAAGTGCCGATTGCCGACAATCGTGCCCAAATGAAGGTCGGATGCCATCGCAATGCGCAGCTTTTTCAGCTGCCCAGCAGGCTTCGGCACTTGAACGTGGTAGGTGCGGATGATCGGACTCCACGCATTCCAAGTGCCGCGAACGATCAGTACGACCATTAGGAGCAAGGCGATGCTGCCTACGCCAACGATATAAACCGATTTTTCCGCTCCGGCTGCTTTTAAAATGAGGGAAATGATGTTGGCAGGCGGCAAAATGAGAACGGCGTATTCGAGAACGGCGAACCAGTAGGAGCCGACCAGCTTGAACGCTTCGGCAACCGGTTTAAGCGGGGCGCGGTAAGCGAGCCTGCCGATCATGTACGCATAAGCGATTAAACCAACGACGAGCGTGTAGAAGCCCGTTTTTTCCCAATTAAATAGAGTAGAGAAGAACAGCCAACCATTCCAACCGATATAGAAGGATATACCGCTGTATACGAGTAAGATGCCCAAAACAATAGCAACAAAACGCAGCTTCATTCATCAACGCTCCCTAGCTCTTAATCTGCTTACTTATAAGCTGAATTTACTATATCACACCCGGGATTCTCGCAGCAAAATTTGCAAGATTCGTACAATAAAAGAAGAGCAGGTCCGGCAACGATGAAAGGCGGTCCGATGCTTGAGGCGTTGCGCAGGCTGCGAGCCTATGGTATCGTTTCGTCATAGTGAATGATGCGTTTTTCTAATAAGGAACAGCAGATTGCGCGTCTAAATGAAATGGAGCGAATAACGTAAATGAAATCGCTTGTACTAGCAGAAAAGCCAAGCGTGGCCAAAGAAATTGCCCGCGTGCTCGGCTGTGGACAGAAGCAAAAAGGCTATATGGAAGGTCCTAACTACGTCGTAACCTGGGCGCTAGGTCACTTGGTGACGCTGGCAGAGCCGGAGGAATACGATCCGAAATATAAGACATGGAATTTGGAAGACTTGCCGCTGCTGCCTCCGAAAATGAACCTGAAGGTGATGAAGGAAACGTCGCAGCAATTTCGTGCGGTAGCACAGCTGTGCAAGCGGCAGGACATCAGCGACCTTATTATCGCTACCGATGCCGGACGGGAAGGCGAGCTTGTCGCGCGCTGGATTATGGAGCTTGTCCATTGGCGCAAGCCCTTCAAGCGCTTATGGATTTCGTCACAGACGGACAAGGCAATTAAGGACGGCTTCAGCAGCCTGAAGCCCGGCAAGGATTACAACAATTTGTATGCGTCGGCCGTTTGCCGAGCGGAGGCCGATTGGCTGATTGGCCTCAACGTTACGAGAGCGCTGACGACAAAATATAATGCGCAGCTGGCCGCAGGCCGGGTGCAGACGCCTACACTGGCGATGCTGATGGAGCGGGAGCAGGAAATCCAAACGTTCCAATCACAGCCTTACTGGAATGTATCGGCTGATTTTGGTACGTTCTCGGCACAATGGCGGGAGCAGGATTCGCATGATGGGCGAGTGTGGAGCAAGGCGGAGGCGGACGCGATAGCGGCAAGGCTGCAGAGAGGATCGGCTAAAGTAGATAAGCTTCGCACGGTGGAGAAATCGGAGCCGCATCCTCAGGCGTATGATCTGACCGAGCTGCAGAGGGACGCGAACAAGCGGCTAGGCTTCTCGGCTAAGCAAACGTCCAACGTGCTCCAGAAGCTGTATGAGCAGCATAAGCTTGTAACTTATCCGCGTACCGATTCCAGATATTTATCGAGCGATATGGTGCCAACCTTGAAGGGACGTTTGGAGAGTATCGCTGTAGGCCCTTATGCGCAGCTGGCCCGCAAGCTAATTAGGATGCAGCTTCCCGTTACAAAGAGAATTGTGGATGACAGCAAAGTTACGGATCATCATGCTATTATTCCTACCGAGCAATTCGTCAACTTGGCGGCATTAAGCAATGATGAGCGCAAGCTGTACGATCTTATCGTGCGGCGGTTTATCGCTTTATTTTATGGTCCTTACCGCTATGACGAGACGAGTGTCGTCCTCGCAGCAGGCAAAGACCTCCTCTATGCGAAGGGGAAAATCGAGAAGGAAAAGGGCTGGAAGGAAATTTATCAGTCAGCCTCCTATGCTTCCAGCCAAGACGAGGATGAAGACGATGATAGCGACTCGGGACAAAGCAAAGCCGACCGCCAGCCCGCGCAGCTGCTTCCTCCGCTTAAGCTAGGCCAACCGCTGCCGATCAAGCAAGAGAAGGCGCGGGAGCTGCGCACGCTGCCGCCTGCTAGATATACGGAAGCGACGCTGCTGACACGTATGGAGAAGCATAGCCTCGGGACGCCTGCAACGCGCGCCGATATTATTGAAAAGCTGCTTGGCACGGACACGATTACGCGAACGCAAAACAAGCTGATGCCGACCGGCAAAGGCAAGCAGCTGATCGAGCTTGTCGTAACCGAGCTTAGAAGCCCGGATTTGACTGCCAAGTGGGAGCAGGAGCTCGAACGCATTGCGAAGGGCAAGGGAGATCCGGCAGCCTTCATGAAAAATGTTCGTCAGCAGGCTGCGAAATGGGTATCCGAGGTCATTGCGGAGACGAAGGAGTATAAGCCGCATAACCTAACGCACTCCCGCTGTCCGGAATGCGAGAAGCCTCTGCTTGAAATTAACGGAAAGCGCGGCAAGTCGCTCGTCTGCTCTGACCGTGAATGCGGCTACCGGCGCGCGGCGGAGCCTATGCTCTCGAATAAGCGCTGCCCGCAATGCCATAAGAAGATGGAAATTAAAGACGGCAAAGCAGGCAAGTATGCGCAGTGCAGACCCTGCAATGTGATCGAAATGCTCGGTGACAAGCAGGGCGGCGGCAAAGCGAATCGGAAGCAAAATCAGAAGCTTATCGAGCAATACAGCGATAATACGTCGATGTCGAACAGCTTGGCCGACAAGCTTAAGGCGGCGCTTGAGAAGCAATCAGACAAGTAGAACGGTATAAACCGGCAAGCTGCGTCCTAAAGGGGCAGCTTGCCGGTTTTTTGCTATGCCAAGAAAAAGCTGGAAAAGGACTATTTACAAACCGACCAACGGTCTGTATATTGGAGTTATAAGAAAAACAGACTGACGGTCTGGAAGTTCCGGGGAGCGTCACTGACAAGATTAGAATGATAGAGGAGGCCGTTGATTGATGGAGCGAATTTATGTATTTCTACATGTGCTTGGCGCGGTTTTGTTTCTTGGAAATATTATTACGACCGCCTTTTGGAAAGTGAGGCTGGACCGGAGCAGCTCGCCTGAGCGTCTGCATCATATGGCGCAAAGCATCATGCGGGCAGATTATATATTTACTATTCCGGGCCTGCTGCTGCTCATTGTATTCGGCGTATTAACCGCACATGCTTATGGCTATTCCTTCGCGGAGTTTAACTGGCTTACGCTATCGCTGTCATTATTCGCCGTATCCGGCGTTTTATGGGGCGCGGTGCTGCTGCCATGCCAGCTTCAGATGCAGCGGCTAAGCCAGCAAGGCGTGCAATCCGGTATACTGCCAGAGGCGTATTCCCGCTACTCCAAGCGATGGAATGTATGGGGAACGGTGAATACGGTCATTCCGGTCATGATCTTATTTTTGATGATCGTAAGGCCGGAATAGTCAATCGGTACAGCGCAAGATGAAGCTTGCAAATCTAGCTTCATCTTCTAGCAATGCTCACCAATAAAGGCTCCTCACCTCCGCCATTCATCCAAGAGACAGGTAGTACGCTGTCATATGCTATGAATGAAGCGATAGGAAAGGAGAGAGAATGCATTGGGTGGACATAATGGTAGATTGCTAGCTAACAAGTGGACCAAGACTGCAGCATTGCTTACCCATCCCAGTATTGCGCCCCATATTCCGGTTACAAGAACTTTTACGGAAAAGAATCTTAGAAGCATGCTGGATACGCATCAAATGGTGGTCGTGAAGCCGGTGGTTGGAGCAGGCGGGCATGGTGTCATGAAGGTTACGCGCAGCGGTGATAGCTATGCCTATACTTATTATTCGCAGACGAAGCGATTTGCTAGTTTTTCAGCGTTAATAGGTGCGCTTAACAAACAACGCAAGGGCCGTGCCTATCTCATTCAGAAAGGGATATATCTGGCAACGGTAGATGGCAGGCCAATTGATTATCGGGTGAAATACGTGAAGACGGAAAACGGTTGGGTCATTCGCGCAATGGTCGGACGAATCGCCAGAAAAGGGCTGTTCGTAACGAATTTATGCCGAGGAGGCTCACTCGTAACGGCTGCCAACGGCATTAGCAGATCGTTGTCATCCACGCTGGTCGAAGAGAAGAAGCAGAAGATGCGTGAGCTCACTGCGTTATCGACCGATGTGCTCGAATCCAAGTATCCGGGCTTTGCCCAGCTTGGCTTCGATTACGGCATTGATAAGCAGGGGAGGATCTGGATATTCGAGGTGAATACGAAGCCTCAATAAACAAGCTAATATAATAGGGTGCCCAGAGGTCAAATACACTTCTGCGGCACCCTTTTGTTTGTGATCAGCTAGCGATCGGATTTAGCCTCATTTTGCCGAAAAAATTGTCCGTCCTTCAGCCCGTCGACAAACTGCTGAAGCCAGCTGTAATATTCGACGCCGTGCCGCAGCTTATGCAAATCCTTTAGGCAGAGCTGGCGTTCCTCTTCGCCGGTATCGATATCCAAAATGATTTCAGACAAGGAAGGAATAACCTCGTTAATGGCAGCGAGCATCACATCGATCTCGCGCTGCAGCTTGGAAGCAAAAAAGTTCTGAAACGCTTGAAAAAAGTCAGTCTCCGCTACATATAAATCTTTGCGATCAAGCTTCTCATCCAATTTCATAATCATTTTTGAATCCATTAAGGAACGAACCGCATAGCTCATATTGCTTTTGCTCATATTCATTTGCTGCTTCATTTCCTCGAGCGTCATCGGTTTATCCTCAAAGAACATAATGCCGTATAGCTGCCCGAATGAATAATTAGCCCCGTATAAGTCCATTGTCTTGGCAATGGCGTCTATTATTTTTCCTCTTATTTGCTCCTGCGTAACTGGTAATCCATCTTGATCACTGGTTGAAGCTCTTTTCACATCATCACCTGCAAGACTAAGATTTTAAGATTCATTATACAGCATGGGCATCATGAATAGATGATAGAAAGCATGTGGGAAGTCGAAACTTTTACAAGATCTTTAACGGACGTTGACGTTCAGATAACGCAGCTGTTTTAAACTTAGCGTACAATAATTTTTGAACAGTAGAGGTGAAAATGAACTATTCACGAATATTATAGCAAATATTAAGAAAAAATTGAACGGTTAATAGGAGATGATTAAACGCGATATGGCTAAGGAATGGAAGGCTCTATTATTTACGCTGCCGGCTTTGATTCCATTGATCGTATTTTGGCTGATCCCGCTCGGAACGATTTTTTATTTGAGCTTTACCGATTGGGACTTTATGAGTCCGGTCAAAACATTTGTTGGTTTTGAGAATTACCTTTATTTGTTCGACAATCCGGCCTTCTACCAATCGCTTGGCGTAACGGTTCTCTTTTGCATTGGAAGCGTGCTTCCGGTTATGGCACTTGGACTCGCGCTTGCGCTGCTGCTTAATCGGTCGATGAAGGGCTCCGCTGTATACCGCACGCTCATGTTCTCGCCATGGGTTACGCCAACGGTTGCCGTATCTATCGTATGGTCCTGGATATTCGAGCCAAAGGTCGGCATGGCTAATACGGTGCTGCGCTGGTTCGGCTTAGAAGGAATAGGCTGGCTCCAGGATACGAGCTGGGCGCTTGCGGGCGTGTTGATCGTTACCATATGGAAGCTGATGGGCTGGACGATGGTGTTTTATTTAGTCGCCTTGCAAAATGTCCCGCGCGAGCTGCTGCAGGCAGGCGAGCTCGACGGAGCGGGAAGCTGGAGCAAGCTTAGGCATATTACGGTACCGCTAATATCGCCAACCACTTTCTTTCTATTTATTGTACAAACCATATCGGCACTGCAAGCCTACGATCAAATTAATGTACTTACACAAGGGGGGCCAGCCGGCTCAACGAGAACGCTTCTTTATATGTATTATCAATCGGCATTCGAGTCGTTTGACATCGGTGAAGCTTCCTCAGTGGCGGTTGTGCTCGTGCTTGCCTGTATGCTGCTATCGATCGTTTCCTTTGTCATAAGCCGTAAAACGGTTCATTACAGCTCTTAATGGTCAGCCGCAAGGAGAGGAGAATTATCGCAATGCCAGCTAATCATATTTTTCAGCGAACGATCAGGCATTTGTTTCTGCTGCTGTTCAGTGCCATTATGGCATTTCCATTCTATTGGATGATGACAAGCGCGTTCAAAACAAATGATGAAATTTGGCAATTTCCGCCAACATTTTGGCCGAGCTCTCCGCAGTGGGGGCATTTTCTCGAAGCATGGCTAGAGGCGCCGTTCTGGCGCTATTTAACGAACAGCATCGTTGTAGCTTCCGTCATCGTCCTGCTTCAAGCATTAAATTCAGCGATGATGGCCTATGCCTTGACGCATATGAGGTTTCGGCTGAAGAAGGCCATCACGGCTGTCATCATGCTTGGCTACATGATTCCGAGCACAGCGGTTTACTTGCCGAGCTATATGATTTTGGCAAAGCTGCAGCTTTTGGATTCGTATGCCGGACTGATTTTATCCAATTGCGTCAGCGTGTTTTCCATTTTTCTGATCAGGCAAGCCTTTTTGCAAGTGTCACATGAGCTGGTAGAAGCAGGGCAAATCGATGGTGCGTCGCACATGCGGATTTTGTGGGCGATTCTTGTCCCCGTTACGCGTTCCTCCTTCATCGTGCTCGCTCTTATTACGTTCATTGAGCATTATAATAACTATTTCTGGCCTATGCTGATTACCAAAAATCCCGACCTGCAGCTTGTATCGGCTGGCCTAAGAAGCTTCTTCGTGGAAGGGGGGGCATATGGGTTGAAATGGCCGCTAATTATGGCGGCGAGCTCATTTACGATTATACCACTGCTCGTACTGTTTCTATTTGCGCAGAAGACGATTATGAAAAGCTTCAATATGTCGGTTGGCGTCAACAAAGGGTAATCCAATCAAGAAAATCGCTTATCGCTTTACACAATTTGAGTGGAGGAATCAATGACAATGTTGAAAATGAAACAAGGCTTGGCTCTCATGATGGTATCATGCTTCGCGTTACTTGCAGCTTGCGGACAAAGCTCGGGCAATGCAAATTCAAATGCGGATAGCGGCGCCAGCGCAACCGCTGATGCGGCTGTAGCGCCTGCCCCGAAGGAGCCCGTGACGATTGAGTTTTGGTATGGGCTTGGCGGCAAGCTTGGCGATACGATGAAAGAAAAAATCGAATTGTTCAACAGCTCCCAGGACGAGGTAACCGTTAAAGGGATCGCTCAAGCGGATTACTCTGAAACGGAACAGAAGCTGCAGGCTGCGATTGCGGCCAAGCAGCCCCCCGCTGCCGTTCTTTCCTCCAATATGAATTGGGCTAAAAAAGGGCTATTCGCCGATATGAGCGATTTGATCGCTGCTGACGCTGCTTTTAATAAAGAAGATTTTGTACAAACGTTCCTTGAGCAAGGCCAGCTGGACGGAAAACAATTTTTCCTCCCGATGTACGGCACGACGCAAGTGATGTATTACCGCAAGGACGCGCTTGAGAAGAGCGGATTAACGCCGGACGATTTCAAGACATGGGAAGGCTTGGCGGCTGCCGCAACGAAGATGACGGTTAAAGCTGGCGGCAAAACAAGTTTTTACGGATGGGAGCCGATGTGGGGCAGGGAAAATATGATGGACGCCGTATTTAGTAAGGGAGGCACTGTTCTTAGCGAAGACGGCAAAACGGTTATGATCGACTCACCGGAATGGATTGAGACGTGGGAGCTGTTCCGCAAATGGATTCATGAAGATCAAATAATGACGATCCACTCTGGCGGACAAGGCTGGGAGTACTGGTATAAAACGATCGACGATGTGATGAAAGGCCAAGCCGCAGGCTATATCGGCTCAAGCGGCGACCAAGGCGATTTGGACTTCAATATCGTGGCAGCAATGGAGCAGCCGGGCTGGGACGGCATTGGCGCAGGGAAGCCGGTGGCATCTGCAATTATGGCAGGCATACCGGCTGGCGTGAGTGAAGAGCAAAAGGCTGCTGCATACAAATGGCTGACCTTCTTCTCGAAAACAGAAAATACAGCATCGTGGTCCATCAGCACAGGTTATATCGCAGTTCGGTCATCCGCGCTGGAGGACGAAGAATATAAAGCATTCAGCGAGAAAAATCCTCAAATTAAAGTGCCGCTCATGCAGGCTGCCCATGCATCTGCGCCATTCCAGGATCCGACAGGCGGCAAGATTAACGATGCACTCAAAATTGCAGCGGATAAAGTACAAATCGGGAATCTTTCTGCCGAGCAAGCGCTCAAAGAAGCAAAGGAAACGGCGCAGAAGGAGCTCGACAGATTGAAATAGGAGCGATGAATCATATGCCTGACTTAATGATAAACAATCGAGCATACAAGGTGGCGGGCATCTTGTTCGATAAGGATGGGACGCTGCTCGACTTTATCGCGATGTGGGGCTGCTGGAGCGAGTCTGTATTTAGTGAATTGGAGCAACAGCTAAAGCGTCGAGGGATCACCCTTCAACCAGATCGAATTGCTACCCTTTGGGGAACGAAGCATGACATTAACAACAGAGTCATCGATTATGATCGCAATGGCCCGCTAGCTATGGGGACGATGCAGGACTTGTACGCTGTAGTGGCTTGGCAGTTATACAGCGAAGGCTTGTCATGGGCCGAAGCGATGGAGCTTGTTCAGCACTGCAAGAAGCACGCGGATATTGAGCTGGAGCGCTTGCGCCCAGCTCGTCCGCTCCCAGGCAGCATTGATTTTCTGAAGAGCTGCAAGGAGCATGGCATTAAGCTTGGCGTTGTCACGGCAGATGAAACAGAGGCTGCAAACATGCATTTGGAATGGCTTGGCATTCGAGCCTATTTTGATGTTGTGATCGGCAATGATCTGGTAGAGAGGGGCAAGCCTTTCCCAGATATGCTTGAGCTTGCGTGCCGGGAGCTGGCTATCGACTGCTCTGAGGCAGCGATAATTGGCGATACGAATGGGGATATGCGGATGGGGCTCGCGGCAGGAGCCGCTGTAACGGTCGGCATCGCTGACACAGCGGAGGGCGGCAGCACCCATCAACTGCTTCCAAACGCCAACGAAGTAATTAGTTCTTACTCGCAGTTAAGTATGAGGAGACAAGCGCATGAAGACTGAAATGGGCTGGGGCTGGACATTTCTGCTGCTTGCAATCGTGCTTGAGCTGTCGGGAACCGTCTCGATGAAATATTCGGCGGGCTTCTCGCGATTTTGGCCGTCTGTGCTTATGTTTTTATTTTATGGAGCCAGCTTTACGATGCTGAACTTCGCGCTCTCTTATATGAATGTGAGCGTTGCGTATGCGATTTGGTCAGGTATTGGCATCATCCTTATTACGATGGTTAGCTTTATCATTTTTCATGAGAAGCTTCCCCTCTCCTCGCTGCTGTGGATCGTCGTTATCGTAGTTGGAGTCGTGGGCTTGAATATGAGTGTAAAAAACCATTAATTATTAGGAAGAACGGGAGAGGAATAAGATGCAGTCCCCCATCATTAGCTTTCAGGTTATAACAGACACCCATGTCACAACCGAGCGGGATCATATTTATAACAGGCATTTGGAGCAAGCGCTGCTTGATATTGCCGCCCATTCGACAAATAGCATAGGCATTATGCATGTCGGAGACGTAACGGATCACGGGCTTCGAGCCGAGTATGCAGAATTCGTTCGCATTTGGGAAGCTTGCAAGGCCGGGCTGCCGGATATGCAGTTCACGTTTGGCAATCATGATCTATTTCTTGGCGATTGGAGCAGCCAGCTTAAGCTCTATGAATCCTATACGGGCATGAATGGCGCTTATTATGATAAATGGCTGCAGGGCTATCATTTTATATTTCTTGGATCTGAGCAAGGCGGCTTGAAGGATTTTGCTTATTTGACGGAAGAGCAGCTCGCATGGCTTGATCGGAAGCTTGGCGAGGATGCCTCCTCTTCAAAGCCGGTGTTTGTTTTTCTGCATCAGCCGCTGAAGGATACGGTTGCCGGCTCACTCGAAGGGCAAGGCTGGCATGGCGTAATACAAGATGAAGAGCTGAAGGCGATTCTAGCTAAACATCCTCAAACGATTATGTTTAACGGGCATACGCATTGGGAGCTGGAAGCGGGGCATGCATGCTTTGAAGGGAAAGGAATAACAGCAACCCTATTTAATGCTGCTTCCGTTGCTTATTTATGGACGAATGCGGATGAGTACAAAGAGGGCAGCCAAGGCTATTACGTTGACGTTTACGAGGATAAGGTTATCGTGCGCGGCAGAGATTTTGTGACTTCCTCATGGATCGATAAAGAGCGGTATGAAGTGAAACTACAAAAATAATCTAGCAATCTTCAGCCCCTTTGGGGGCTTTTTTTATGCAAATGAAAGCATTCTAGCGATGGAAAAAGGGAATGGCGTCAATATATTCCATTAATAGATTCATAGATTGCGATTAAAGTTTTTTATTGAGATGTTGTAAAAACGGTCTGTGGATAACTATATCCACATTATCCACCCTGATTTTACTCATTGTTCGAAGTGTATACACACACTGTGCACATCGTATCCACAACATCTTGTGAATAACTAGGACTGTTGTCCTTCTATTAGTGCCATGCTACTATAATTAAGAATTAACCAAAGGATGGAAGAAAGGGTGTGTAGTATGGAGCTACTGTCTGACGAAATGTTAGTAGACACTTATTATGCAGCTATTCAATTTGAATTAGAGCAAGAATTTATTCGAATGTTAGCTATCGAAATAAAGCGCAGGCGCCTGAATCCAGATGCCGTCAAAATTACCGCCTAACGCAAGTCAAAGCCTTTGTCCCGTCAACATGATTACCATTCCGTAACCGAAATTTCGGTTGTTTGCTTGCAGGTCGAGCAATATAGAAGATGCTTGCAGGATGAAGATTCCTGTACTTGCACATCACTTATCAGCGGCTCGACTTCGATCTGCTCGTAGGGAGCATAAGGACCTGTTAGATCAGATGAACGACCACAATCTACAATTGCGCCATTGCAAGAGGAGCAGCTAATATGCAGAGATTGAATTCCGTTGCAGACCGGACAAAACATAAGGGTATCCTCCTTGGCACACCTTGCATATGTATGCAGTAGGTGCATGAATTGAATGAGCCAAGATTAGGATACCCTTTTGTTATTTTTTTAAAAGAAATTTATGTGGAATGAATTAAAGCTTCATATTGCTGCTGTGGCCAGGCGACAGCTTTGCGCTAGGATCTACATACACCTTCGCATTGTTAATGGCGGTCGGAGCCTCTCCGAAGCCTACAGCGATAAGCTTGAGCTTACCCGGATAAGTCGTAACGTCGCCTGCCGCGAATATACCCGAAATGTTTGTTTCCATCCGAGTATCCACGATGATGGAGCCGCCTTGAATATCGATACCCCATTCTGCTATCGGCCCTAGAGATGAGATGAAGCCAAAGTTAACGATGACGGCATCAACATCCAACTCGGTCGCTTCCGCTGTTTTAATATCCGTTAATGTAACCCTATTAATGTACTCCTCGCCATGAAGCGCCGTAATTTCCTTTGGCGTAAGCACGTTTACGCTCGAGTTCATGAGGTTCTGCACGCTGTGCTCATGCGCGCGGAATTTATCACGGCGATGGATCAGCGTCACGCTCTCTGCAATAGGCTCGAGCATAAGCGACCAATCTACAGCCGAATCGCCTCCACCGCTAACGAGTACCTTTTGCCCTTTAAAACGCTGCAAATCGCCGACAAAATAATGTAGGTTTTTTTTCTCGAATCGAGCGGCCTCCGGCAGTTCTAAACGTCGCGGCTCAAATGCGCCAACTCCAGCAGTAATGATTACCGCTTTAGCATAATGTTTGGTTTTGTCTGTTATAATTTCAAAGAGGCGCTCATCATGCTTGATGACGTTCGTTACCTTCTCTTCCAGACAAATCTCCGGTTTGAAATGATCGAGCTGCTCCTTGAGTCGGTCAACCAGCTCTTGAGCCGTAACCTTCGGAAAACCAGCAACGTCGTAAATATATTTTTCAGGGTAAAGCGCTGCGAGCTGTCCGCCAAGCTGGGGCATGCTCTCAATAAGTTTGACTGACGCTTGGCGCATACCGCCATAGAAAGCAGCGAACAATCCAGCAGGGCCACCACCGATGATAATGATATCGACGGGGTTTTCGGCTGTTAAGGCGTTAGACAATGAAGCCACCTCCACTTTATAAGCTAAGCTATATGTTTTTTATTATAAACTTTCACAGATGAAGAAGGAAATGATTAATTTGTATAGAGTTCTAAACAATTTCGTATATTTTGCCCTTGAACTTTTACTTAAAACTATGTAAAATTTCTGATGTATGTATGCACGGGACTGGTTGCAAAAGGTAACGAAAACTGTTGCTTATTCGCAAGCGATTCATTGATAAGAACGCTTTAAATAGAACACACTGAACTTACAATTATTATATTTCGGTTTAGCTTGTGTAATTTTTCACAATGTACAACTACAAAGATAAATTAGGAATGGATGGGATTAAACGATGAGCAACATACCTAAAATCGTCATTCTTGGCGCAGGGTACGGCGGCGTTTTGACTGCGCTTCGTTTGCAAAAAGAATTAAATTACAATGAAGCTGACGTTACTTTAGTCAATAAACATGACTACCACTATATTACGACACATCTTCATATGCCGGCTGCAGGCACGGACAATCCGGAAAATGCCCGTGTAAGCATCTCTAAATTGATTGACGAATTTAAAATCGACTTCGTGAAATCGACAGTCGTTCAAATTCGTCCGCAGGATAAAAAAGTCATTCTCGAGGACGGCACGCTGTCTTACGATTATTTGGTTATCGGCCTTGGCGGCGAGCCTGAAACCTTCGGTATTCCGGGCCTTGGCGAGCATGCCATGAACATCCGCAGCATTAACTCGGTTCGCTTGATCCGCGAACATATTGAATACCAATTTGCCCGTTACAAGCGTGAGCCTCACCGTACGGATTATTTGACGTTTGTCGTTGGCGGCGCAGGCTTCACAGGCATCGAGTTTGTCGGCGAGCTGTCTGACCGTATCCCTGAGCTGTGCAAGCAATTCGACGTTGATCCGGGTCTTGTGAAAATCTACAATATCGAAGCGGCTCCTACGGCGCTTCCTGGCTTCGATCCTGAGCTTGTTGAATACGGCATGGACGTATTGACGAAGAAGGGTGTTACGTTCCGCATTGGCACGGCCATCAAAGAATGCTCGCCTGAGGGTGTAGTTGTCGGCGAAGGCGAAGAAATCAAATCGGCTACCGTCATTTGGACCGGTGGTATTCGCGGCAACCGCCTCATTGAAGAGGCTGGCTTCGAAACGATGCGCGGCCGTGTGAAGGTCGATGAATTCCTACGCGTTCCTGGCAATGACAACATCTACATCGTTGGCGACAACTCGCTGATGTTCAACCCGGAAGGGCGTCCATACCCGCCGACTGCTCAAATCGCGATGCAGCAAGGCGTCGTTTGCGCGCATAACCTGGTTGCATCGATTCGCAATCAGCCGCCGAAGAGCTTCACGTTCAGCAACAAAGGAACAGTTGCATCCCTTGGCAAAGGCGAAGCAATCGGCATCGCGTTCGGCAAAAAATATAAAGGCCGCGTAGCAGCATGGTTGAAGAAAGCGATCGACCTGCGTTACCTGTTCATCATCGGCGGCATTCCGCTCGTATTGCGTAAAGGGAAATTTCTATAATGCGTCACTGCAGCGTTCAAGTTCGCGGCTTGTTGACGAGAGATGAACTAGACCGTTATAACGCATTGATGGAGGTCGGTTCCTTCCTGGAATCACAAACGCGGTACGACTTGGCCTACACGGTGCAAAAGGAAGTGGACCTGCTCATTCAGCCGGCAATCGAGCGTCTGAAGGACAAAGGCAGAGAGCGCGATCGCGCAACGCAAGAGTATTTGGATGCAAAGCGCCTCGGCTCTAATGATGATGAGGACGAAGAGGAAGATAACTAATGATAAAGGCTTTCGCAAATGAATCAGCATCGTATGCTGATCAGGGCGAAAGCCTTTTTTTGCAAACAAGCCCTGCTCGATATCCCAATTTATTGATCATGCTCCTGTAGCGGCGGGTATATATTACGCTGCACAAAATACAATAGAAACCTGACATAACTCCCGAAATACGGAGCTTCAGTGCAAAATTGCAACAGAAACACCTGCTTTAGCCGAGAATGAAGCTATAGCGAGTGATTCCATTGTACAAAGTGCAACGTACCAAAGGAATGGAGACAGGTGAGTCGATTCCATTGTATAAAGTGCAACAGAAATTTAGAGTTTTTTTGGAATGAGATTTCACGCTGCTTAGAGATAGAAGCCGCTTTTTAATATCGAATTTAATCCATAAAAAAAAGCACCCGGAAACATGAAACATGCTCCAGATGCTTGAAATTCGTATCGCTATTTTTATAAAGAACTCATTCAACATCATAACAAACGGTGAAGAAACAGTCTATACTTTTTTTGGGTTTTTTTCTATGATTGGGTAGCCGGCAAAACAATATGAACGGAGTGCTTACCCATGAAATACAACTGTCATTTGGATTTAAATGATTTGCAGCAGTACGTAAAGGAGACGTTTGGTGCCGGTTATGTTGTGAATCACGTGGAAAATAGGCATGGCGGTACCCAGAAGGTTGTCTACAAGGTGGCATGCACCAATCATTTTAGCTGCATGCTGTACGTTTGGGATCTTTCTATGAACTATTTTCAACAAGAGATAGAAGCGGGGCAGGTGAATCAGCTGACCTATGGCTGCGATTTATTTGAAAGCAATCAAGCGTTCCTCCATCGGCATGGAATTCGAACGCCCCAAGTTTTTTATTTGAATAAGGAACGAGAACGCTATCCTTTTGATTTTGCGCTAGTTGAGTATATTGATGGACTGGATGCCACACATTACTTAGATGCTGAGGCGTCGGTGCAAGAGAAGGTATTCGGGCGTTTGGGGACGATGCTGACACAGATGCACCGTTTGGAGAGGGAAACTTTCGGAACGGTAAATGATAACAGCGGCAGCGCTGAGAAGTGTCACACGCTAGAGCTGGAAAATGCGAAGCAGCAGCTCGCATATGCGGCTAACCATATTAGCGCGTTTCAGACTAATCAGATGAAGCTTTACAATAAACTAGATGAGCTGGAAGCGGCAATCGTTCCTAGAGCGAGATACAGTTTTATTCATGGTGAGCTGGGTCCTGACCATGTTCTTGTAAACGATGAGCTGCAGCCTTATTTAATCGACATAGAAGGAAGCCAATATTACGATTTGGAGTATGAGCATAGCTTTCTGGCGTTTCGATTTGGCGATGCCTATTGCTATTTGAATAACGCTCGACTCGATCGCAGCAGAATGTTGTTTTACAAATTATATCATCATCTATCATGCACCTCAGGCGGATTGAAGCTGCTTCATCGCGGTTTTCCCAATCGGGGACTGGCTGAAATGATCGTCGAGCATAATTATAAGAGCGCGCTCAAATTTATCGAAGTAGGCGAAGGCGACAAGTAAAAAGAAAAAAGAAAGTCCGAGCCGCGTAAATAAAGAGGCTTGGACTTTCTTTGCTTATTATAGCTGAAGCAAGGCTGCGAATTTGTCGCTGCTTAGCAGGTTGCCGACATAAAACTCGCCGAAATCCGCGTAGCGAGCGCTGACTTCATCAAAGCGCATTTCATAAATCAGCTTTTTAAATTGAAGCGCATCGTCGGCGAACAGTGTAACGCCCCATTCCCAGTTGTCGAAGCCGACGGAGCCGGTAATGATTTGTTTCACTTTGCCTGCGTATTGACGCCCGATCATGCCATGGCTGCGCATAAGCGTTTTGCGCTCGTCCATGCCGAGCATGTACCAATTATCTTGGCCATCGCGGCGTTTATTCATCGGGTAGAAGCAGATGTGGTTCGCTTTCGGAAGCGTAGGCTTCAGTCTGGCGATAATATCCGGGTTTTGCATCGGGTCCGAGCCCGGCTGTGCCATGTAGTTGCTCAGCTCTACTACGCTTACGTAGGAATGCACCGGGTAGGTGAAGCTTGCGAACGTCGTTTTGTTGAATGCCGTCTCGATTGCGCTCAAATCCTCTAGCGTTTCGCGCAAATGCATGAATACGAAATCAGCCTTCTGGCCCACGATTGAATATACGGCTGTGCTGCCTTGCTTATTTTCCTCAACCGTCGCCCATTGCTGCAAAAAGGATTGCAGCTCGTCCAGCGCACGGCTGCGCTCGCCTTCATCGGCTAAGCGCCATGCGGTCCAATCGATGCTGCGGAAATCATGCAGCGCGTACCAGCCTTCTAATGTTTGTGCTGCTTCACTCATTGAATAATGCTCCCTTCAAGCTCCATAATGATGCTGCAATCATTGTATCGTAAGGAGGGCAGGCTGAGCAAATGGCGGTCTTGTGACATTTGGCCCCATCTAATTGACTTCCATCTAGCCATTAATTAAACTAATAAACGAGAGTCTGAAGGGGGAAGTTTGGATGCTTCAATTGTTTATAGCGACAGTGCTGTTTTTAGTCATGATGTTCGGTATTGGCTTTATTCTGAATATGTTGTTAAAAACAACGTGGTTTCCGATATATTTATTTATTCTCGTATTGATCCCGCTTGGCATTTGGGCGCCTTGGGACAAGTCGGCTACAGCGACGATAGAGAACTTTGCTCATTATACGATTATCGACTACATACCGGTTATCGGAGCGCTGATTGGTGCCTACGTAAGCGGATGGGCGATTCAAGCGCTGCGCAAGGGCGGCTACAAAATGTTTTAATAGAAAAATCCCTCATTCGGGGGATTTTTCTATTTTTCGACTCGTCATGAACAGCCGATTTTATGCTAAAATGATAGAATGAAAGTAAGGGATGGAGCTGATGCTATGCGCATCAATAATATATTGCAGTACACGGAACATCATCGGTATTACATATTTCGCGATTTTTCGTTAAGCAGCTTGGACTATAAAATGCTGTCGCTCATCTATCAGCCGATGATCGGCGCGTTTGCGATTGCCTTTTACCAGCAGCTTTATCACGGAATTGCGGAAGGTACCTCCGGATATTCTTCTATAGAACCGCAGCGAAAGCTATTTCTTGGGCTAGGGCTGGAGATGAACGAGCGCAGCCGCAAGCATCTGATCGAGCAGGCATCTAAGCTGGAAGCGGTAGGACTGCTGCAGACGTCGCGGCTTGGCGTACCTGAAAATGCGGATGTCATCTATGAATATGAGCTTGCGCAGCCGTTGTCGCCGGCAGAGTTTTTTCGCAACATGCATCTAACGATGCTGCTGCGCGACAAGATTGGCAAATATGCCGTTATCTCGCTCCGCGAATCGTTTGGCGCAAGCGAGCCGGATGAGCTGGCTGGCGCGCAATTAACGAAAGAAAATATATCGGTGCCATTCTACGAGCTGTTTAAGCTCAATATGCAATCGGTAGACAATGAGCTTGAGCAAGCGCTGACGGAGGTTGCGCCATCGCGCCAAGCCGCAGCGAGAACCTCGCAGGCGACAGCGGGCATTCCCTATGGGGAAATTATTTTGCGATTCCCCCGCAATTCCGCAAATCGTAGGTTTGTTGAACGTCTGCGGAGCAATGAGGAACAGCTGTCGCAGGTCAATTATGTTGCGTACAAATATAGCTTAGAGGTAGTCGATATATGCCGCCTGCTTGATGAGGACGGCATCTTTGGAGAGAGCGGCGAGCTGCAGGTCGATGAGCTCCAGCTGCGCGCCAATCAGCTGTACCGTCAGGACAAGAAACGGGAAGGCGAACGCCAGCGCACGTTGTCACGCACGCAAGTGATCGCGAGCGAGGAATCCGCTGATTCGGATGAATTGACGGAGGAATACGAGGTACAGGAGCAGCATTATTTGCAGGTTCCGAACCAGCTGCTTGGCCGCTGCGACGTACAGCAATATAATATGCTGATGAGAAATGAGCCGCATACGCGGTTTTTGCAGCGCTTTTTTCCAGGCGCCGTACCGGATTGGATCGAGCGGGTATTTGAGAGAATTGATCTTAATTATAAGCTGGCAGGACCGGTTATAAATGTACTTATTCATTATGTAATAGGGGCGAATGACGCCCAGCGAGTGACGAAGACGTTTTTGGATGCAGTGGCCTCCAATATGCTCGTTAAGCAAATCGATACATTCGAGAAAGCTGTATTATATGTGCGGGAGCAAGCCCAAGTGGAGCAGGATAAGGAGCGCCGCAAGGAAGCGGCAGCCAGCTTTGCTGGAGGGGGCTACAGCGGCAATAAGGGCGGCGCGCGCAGCGCAGGCAACAGCCGCGGAACTTCGCGCAAGCCTTCGATTCCTATCGTGCAAGAGGGACAGTCCGCCTCGGCGGTATCGGCAGACGAGCTGGAAGAGCTGCGCAAGCTGGCGCGGAAGCTGGACGGCAAATCATAGAAGCGGGGTGAGCAGATGATGGAGTCAATGGGCGAATTGCTAAAGGCATGGCCGACTGGTCAGGCTCTTACGGAGCAGGCGGAGCAAAAGCTGACCGAGCTGCTCGCGGAGCCGCTGGTTGAGAAGCTGCGGGCAAAATATCCTGATTTAGACGAGCGGACGATTAGGCTTAACTTGAACCGCGTCTATCAATATGTTACGGAGTATCGCAATTGCAGCAATTGTCCTGGTTTAGATAAATGTCCGAACGATTTTGAAGGCCACTATACGCTGCTTAGCTCGGATACGATCAATGGCCTTACACAGCTGTACGATCGCAAGGTCGCGTGCAAGAAATTTATCGCGCGGCAAACGGAGGATCAAATCCGCAGCCGTGTCCGCAGCTTCTATATTGATGAGAAGGCGTTGCAGCGCGGTTATTCTTCCGATGAAATTTTGACCAATGATTTGGAGCGGGCGAAGGCAGTCGGCCAGGTGCTTCGTTATATCGACCGCACCAAGGAGCAGGGCTTGCAGGAGGAAGGCTTGTATTTGGCAGGCCGCTTCGGAACCGGCAAGACGTTTCTCATGTGCTACCTGCTGCATGAGCTGGCGAAGGCGGGATATTCCGGCGTCATCGTCTATATGCCCGATTTTGTTGAGGATTTAAAGACGCTGATGCATGAGCCGGGCAAGCTGAAGGAAACGGTCGAGATGATGAAGGAAACCGATCTGCTGATCTTTGACGATATGGGAGCGGAAAATCTAAACCCATGGGTTCGCGATCATGTGCTTGGCGCAATTTTGAATTACCGGATGCAGCGGAAGCCGACGTTTTATACGTCGAATTATGAGCTGGAGGCGCTGGAGCGGCATTTCAGCTTCACCAGCAAGGACGGCGACGAGCTGCATAAGGGGCAGCGGATTATGGACCGCATACGGCCTTATGTCGAGGTTGTCATGGTGACAGGAGAAAACAAGCGCGGACGGAAATAGGAAAACATAGCTTTGGTTAGCAGATTCCTTTACAAAAGGGACTGCCGGCCAAAGCTTTTTTTAGGTTTTCGATAATGGGAAAATAAACTTGCTTTATCCCATGATGGTTGAAAGCGGATACAGTTAGATGGCTGATTGGATTGATTGAGGACATGATCGGGTTATGTTTCGTTCATCGACCACACTTATAAAGCATTCTTATAGGACTTATCAATTTTTTGAAATTAAGTATTGACAGTAAGCGGCGGTCACTGGTAATATTCTCACATAACCAACTAAACAGGTAGGAATAATAGTTTCCGACCGGACGAACCGGAGTAAACAACACCTATCACGGAGAAGCGCTAGTGTCCTTTTTGTATGACTTATTCGTGTTTCCGTAAGCTTGTTAATTTAAAAAAGGGGTGTAAGAATGATGAAGAAAATTACTCATGTTCGTTCAGTTGTGATCCTATTGGCCTTGGTGCTTGTGCTTGCCGCTTGCGGTCAAGGCGGCAACAACGCAGCAAACAAAGAAACGAATAAGCCCTCTAATGAGGCTGCTGCAACAAACACGGCTGCAACGGAAGAACCGGCAACGGAAGAGCCTAAGCCTCCGGTTGAGCTCCTAAACGTATCCTATGACCCAACTCGTGAGCTTTATGTAGAATTTAACGAAGCATTCTCGAAGCATTGGAAGGCTGAAACGGGCCAAGATGCCACGATTAAACAATCACACGGCGGTTCAGGGAAGCAGGCTCGCGCCGTCATTGACGGCTTGAAAGCGGATGTTGTAACGCTTGCGCTTGGTTACGATATCGACGCTGCCGTAGAACCGGGCTTAATCAACGCAGATTGGCAATCTAAATTCGAGCACAACAGCGCTCCATATACATCTACAATCGTATTCCTTGTTCGCAAAGGAAACCCGAAAGGCATTAAAGACTGGAACGATCTGATCAAGGATAAGGTTGAAGTCATTACACCAAACCCGAAAACATCGGGCGGCGCTCGTTGGAACTACCTTGCTGCATGGGGCTATGCACTAAAGCAAAACGGCAATGACGAAGCAAAAGCACAGGAGTTTGTTGCAGAATTGTTTAAGCATGTTCCTGTACTGGATTCCGGCGCACGCGGATCAACGACAACTTTCGTAGAACGCGGAATCGGCGATGTGCTGCTAGCTTGGGAGAATGAAGCTTTCCTATCGATCAATGAGCTAGGACCAGACAAATTCGAAATCGTATATCCTTCGCTAAGCATTCTGGCTGAGCCTCCAGTAGCTGTTGTCGACAAGGTGGTCGACGAACGCGGTACGCGTGAAGTAGCAGAAGCTTACCTGAAATATCTCTACACGGAAGAAGGCCAAGAAATTGCCGCTAAAAACTACTATCGTCCGATTTCGGAAGCTGTAGCCGCTAAGTATAAAGACCAGTTCAAAGATCTTGAGCTGCTTTCAATCGACAAAGACTTTGGCGGATGGAAAGAAGCACAAACGAAGCACTTTGCTGATGGCGGAGTTTTTGACAAAATTTATACGCCAGGATCATAATGCTCGATTTGAACAAGACTGGAGCTGACTTCACATGAAAGGTTCCAAGCCCCGTAACGTTCTGCCGGGTTTTGGTTTATCGCTTGGATTCACATTGTTTTACCTCAGCATCATTGTCCTTATTCCGCTGGCTGCCGTTTTCTTCAAAACGGCAGAGCTCAGCTGGTCTGAATTTTGGAGCACGGTCACGAATGCGCGTGTCGTCGCCTCCTATCGTGTCAGCTTTCTTACCGCTTTTTTCGCGGGGCTTATCAATGCGGTGTTCGGTCTGTTAATCGCATGGGTGCTAGTAAGATATCGGTTTCCAGGCAAAAAGCTGATCGATAGCTTGGTTGATTTACCCTTTGCCCTTCCAACCGCAGTAGCGGGCATTGCCTTAACGGCCATTTACGCGCCAAACGGTTGGATTGGTTCTCTCTTGGTGCCATTAGGCGTTAAAGTCGCTTATTCGCCGATCGGCATTACAATCGCACTTATATTCATTGGTCTTCCTTTTGTCGTCCGAACAGTGCAGCCCGTGCTGCAGGATATGGAGAAGGAGACGGAGGAAGCGGCAGTTATGCTTGGCGCATACCGTCTGCGAACGTTTTGGAAGGTCATTTTACCTGAGCTAATGCCTGCGCTTTTAACTGGGTTCGCGCTCGCATTTGCAAGAGGTATTGGCGAATATGGCTCAGTTGTCTTCATATCCGGCAATATGCCGCTGAAGACTGAGATCACCCCGCTGCTTATTATGACGAAGCTGGAGCAGTACGATTACGCTGGAGCTACCGCGATTGCGCTCGTTATGCTTGTTGTATCCTTCCTGATGCTGCTAGTCATTAATTTGCTGCAGTGGCGAATGAATCGCCGCACAGTGTCAGACTAAGAAGGGGGCATACACGTATGGCTGGAGCAATTACCGTACACACGAATGAAGAAGCGGCGAAGCGCCCGCGGCATATAACAGAGTCGGGCCCCGTTAAATGGCTTCTAATCAGCATCGCAATGCTGTTTCTCGGATTGGTTGTTTTGCTGCCTCTGGCATCAGTATTCGTTGAAGCCTTCAAGAAAGGCGCAGGCGTATACTTTGATTCCATAACGGAGCCGGATGCGCTATCCGCGCTTAAGCTTACGCTGATCGTTGCCTTAATCGCTGTACCCGTGAATACGGTGTTCGGCATTGCAGCGGCGTGGGCGATCAGCAAATTCCGTTTTCGCGGTAAAAATATTTTAATTACATTAATCGATTTGCCGTTTGCGGTATCGCCTGTCATATCCGGTTTGATCTACGTGCTGCTGTTTGGCGCACAGGGCTTTCTTGGGCCATGGCTTGATGAGCGCGGCATCCAAATTATTTTTGCTGTGCCGGGCATCGTACTGGCGACCGTATTCGTGACGGTTCCTTTTGTAGCCCGAGAGCTGATTCCGCTTATGCAAGCGCAGGGCGTTCAAGAGGAGGAAGCAGCAGCCAGTCTTGGGGCTAAGGGGTGGCAAATTTTTTGGAAGGTAACTTTGCCCAACATTAAATGGGGACTGCTATACGGCGTCATCCTTTGCAACGCTCGAGCAATGGGCGAGTTCGGTGCGGTGTCGGTCGTCTCCGGCCACATTCGCGGTGAAACGAATACGCTGCCGCTCCATATTGAAATTTTATACAATGAGTATCAATTCTCGGCATCGTTTGCGGTAGCATCCTTGCTTGTTATGCTTGCTGTCATTACCTTGATCGTAAAAAGCATCGTGGAATGGAAGTCCGCTCAGCAAAAGCCTGCAGAAAAAACCGAGTAAATCAGTTTAAATGGAGGGATTTTGAATGGCAAAACCGTTAGAAGTGGATCAACAATGGCTGGAGCGAATTGCAGATCAAGTGAGTGGTCTAAGTTATGGACATGTGACGATTACCGTGCATGACGGAAGAATCGTGCAAATCGACCGGACGGAAAGAACGCGTTATGACGGTTCCTCTCAGAAGCAGCAGGCGCCGTCCGAATCGCAGCAGCAGTCGAAGCAGCATGGCAGCCAGCCAACCGGCGAAGCGCTTCGTATCGTTCAATAGCCTTTTCGACCGAGTAAACGTACAGCAAAAAAAGCGCGATAACAAATAACCCAATGCCGCATGAAGGCAATGGGTTATTTTATTTTGGCAGAATGCTTTCATGCACGGAGCGATACATTGCATGCTAAACGATAGTTCTCTAATATATAGAAGGGATAGCCGATTAGAGCCAAATGAGGAGAGTTACTATGCCGGATTGGTCGTATCAGACCTTGTTTCGCCCCCTATTATTTAAGCTCCCAGCAAGGCTGAGCCGAGCGTTGACCCTAAGGGCTATCGGCACGTTAAGCAGGATGCCAGGCGGTTCATTCGTTATTCGAACATTAGGCCATATGGAGCCATCGCCGCTGCTGGAGCGGGATATAGCAGGCATTTTTATGGATACGCCTATCGGATTGTCCGGCAGTGTCGATCCAAAAGGAATAGCTCAGCGGGCTTTTGCACAATTCGGAATCGGCTTTATAGAGCATGGACCGATCACGGTCAAGCCGATTCGCAGCGTTGAACCAATTATTAATGATCCTTTAATAGAAACCATTCGATATCCGAGTTGTTATGAAAATGAGGGTGTCGAACGTTTCGCAGAGCGTATGGCGAAGCCGGGTCATCGATTGCCGCAGCTGGCGCGCATTGCGCCGATGCCGCAGGCTCCGCCCGAACAAGCTATTTATGAGCTTGGCAGCATGATTGTACAGTTAAGCGCAGCTGGAGCGGCTGGATTTTATATCGATGTGTTTCATTCCTGTAGAAGCTGGGAGGACGCTCGAACCATTTTAAATGGAATCTCATTGATTTCATCCGCTCAAGCGCATTCTGTAAAGCCATTATTTCTATATGTCCCGCTCACGCTTCCAGACGATCCGCTTATTTCTTTACTTCATGAGTTGGTAGATGAGGCAAGGTGGAGCGGAATAATCATCGGAGAGGGGATCTTCACTGAAAAGGGCGAACACTGCGTAGGCAAAGCGGCGAAGGCTGCTACCCTTTCCAAAATAAAGAGGCTCCGAGAAGAATGTAAGCCCGATCTGGCCATAAAAGCGGGTGGAGGCGTTCATGAGCCACAGGATGCTATTGAGCTGCTGCAGGCAGGTGCGAACGCGATTTTGCTCCATAGCGGACTTGTCTATGCAGGTCCTGGGCTGCCGAAACGCATTAACGAGGCGATCATCTATGAGCAGGTTCAAAGCTTGCCTAAGCCTATGGCTCCGTCCTTCTGGAAGCATTGGGGCTGGATGTGCTTGCTAGGGATCGGGATGATAATCGGCGGTATCCTGTCTTGGATCGTTGCCGCAACGACGGTGCTGCTGCCCTATGATTTGAAATTTATCGGCATGACGCTAGAGGAGCTGAAGCATACCAATCATAATCTGCTGCACTTTATGTCGCATGACCGAATTACGCTCTCCGGAACTATGATTTCAATCGGCATCCTATACTTTCAGCTTGCTAGGCATGGACTCAAAAACAGCCTCCACTGGACAAGAACGGCGCTGCTAACTTCGGGGATAGTAGGGTTTGCGAGCTTCTTCCTATACCTTGGCTACGGATATTTTGATCCGCTGCATGCGCTTGCGGCTGCCGTCCTATTGCCGATGTTCTTGCTTGCCATGCGCAGCAATCCGGATCAGCCCTATCACTTGCCAGTCAACGTCCGCAATGACGGCATATGGCGCCGAGCTATGTGGGGGCAGCTTTGCTTTGTCATATTGGGCTTTGCTCTTGCAATCGGCGGGCTAACGATTTCGGGGGTTGGGATTACACAGGTGTTCGTTCAAACGGATCTCGTTTATTTGGACACTTCGCATACGCAGCTCAATGAAACGAATGCGAAGCTAATTCCGCTTATCGCGCACGACAGAGCTGGGTTTGGCGGCGCGCTTCTCTGTGACGCGATTGCCATTTTGATCGTTGCGTTATGGGGGATTCAGCAAGGCGCACGCTGGTTATGGTGGACGCTGCTGTTTGGTGGTGCACCGGGCTTTTACGCTGGCTTAAGCGTGCATCTGGCCATTGGTTATATCGATTTTTGGCATCTGTCTCCGGCATTATTTGCTTTGCTGCTTTATATACTTGGACTCATTTTATTGTATCCTTATTTGATGAAAAGACCGTCAGAAGCAGCCAAGATGGCTCGATAAGCATAGAACGCTGGCATTCACCGTGTCGGCGTTTTCTGCATCTCTTTTTTGCGCAACAAAAAAGGAGCAGCAGGCTGCTCCTTTTTGTTATGAAATGATGAATTTCACGATTACTGCTACAGCGAAAATGACGGTCATAAGACCGAGCATGCCGCCAAAGCCGAACACGACGTCCATCAAGTCATGGCGAGGCTCTTCGTTAAAATGCTCGCGCGGGTCTCTTACGTTTTCCATCGTTGACGTCCTCCTTGAAAAAGACCGAGTGCTTCAAGCACAACCATATGCGGTCGTCTTTATGTAGTATCGGTTTATTCAACTTATATTAGTATACTCAAACTGCCAAACAGTTGTAAAGCCAATACCGGTGACAATTGTAAGACAAAATCAGGTCTACTTATGCTAAAATGTGTACAGAATCATTAGGCAGTCGGAGGCGAGAGCATGGATCATCAGCAAACGGATCGGAAGCAGGCGGAGCAGCAGCTTGCGGAGTCTAAAGAGACGATACGGAACAAACTAGCTTTGCTCCCCGATCAATCAGGCTGTTACCTTATGAAGAACAGCGAAGGCGTCATCATTTATGTAGGCAAAGCGAAGGTGCTCAAAAATCGGGTGCGCTCTTATTTTAACGGCAGCCACAATGGGAAAACACAGCGATTGGTGTCGGAAATTCGCGATTTCGAATTTATTGTAACCTCCAGCAACATGGAAGCACTTATTTTAGAATGCAACTTGATTAAGCAATATCACCCTAGATATAACGTATTGCTGAAGGATGATAAAACCTTTCCTTATATCAAAATAACGAACGAGAAGCATCCGAAGCTTGAGGTCACTAGACGGATCATTAAAGACAAAGGGAAATATTTTGGCCCCTATCCGAACGCATACGCGGCTCAGCAGACGAAGAAGCTGCTGGATCGGCTTTATCCGCTTAGAAAGTGCAAAACGCTGCCGGATAAGGTGTGCTTGTATTATCATCTAGGACAATGTATTGCGCCATGTGAGTTTGACGTGCAGCAGTCCGAATATGACCGGATGATCCAAGAAATTTCGCGGTTTCTTAACGGCGGCCAAGACGTCGTTAAGATTGAGCTGCAGCGCAAGATGGAAGAGGCGGCAGAGAAGCTGGAATTCGAGCGCGCGAAGGAATTCCGGGATCAGCTGGTTGCGATCGATGCGGTCATGGAGAAGCAGAAAATTACGATGCAGGATGCGCTTGACCGCGATATCTTTGGCTTTGCAGTAGATAAAGGCTGGATGTGCGTACAAATTTTGTACATGCGCCAAGGCAAGCTTATTGAGCGGCATGGGACGACTTTCCCTTATTACGGGGAAGCTTACGATGATTTCATGACGTTCGTAACACAGTATTACAGCGACAATCCAGCGCTTCCGAAGCAAATTTTGCTTCCGCTGCCGCCAGAGCACCTGCCGGGAGAAACGTTAGAGGGATCGGATGAGGCTGCTTCAACGCATGCAGACGACGTCATTGCGTCGCTTCACAACTGGCTGAAGGTTAAAGTGCTTATGCCGCAGCGTGGACGCAAGAGCGAGGTCGTGACGATGGCTACGGACAATGCGAAGGTGATGCTCGACGAGAAATTCCGTCTAATCGAGCGTGATGAGGAGCGAAGCGTCAAAGCGTCGGAATCATTGGCCGGCTGGCTTGGCCTAGAGGAAGTGCGCCGAATTGAAGCCTTCGATAACTCGAACATCCAAGGAACGAATCCGGTCTCGGCTATGGTCGTCTTCACCGACGGCAAGCCGGATCGCAAGGAATACCGTAAATACAAGGTGAAAACGGTAATCGGCCCCGATGACTATGAAACGATGCGAGAGGTCATCCGGCGCCGCTATGAGCGCGTGCTGAAGGAGGAGCTGGCAGCTCCCGATCTGATCGTAGTCGATGGCGGCAAAGGGCAAATATCGGCGGCGCTTGACGTGCTGGAGAATGAGCTTGGCTTGTTCATTCCCGTTTGCGGCCTCGTGAAGGACGCGAAGCACAAAACGGCGCAGCTCATGACAGGAGATCCGGCGGAGATTGTACCTTTGCCGCGTGACAGCCAGGAATTTTATTTGCTGCAGCGCATTCAAGACGAGGTGCATCGGTTTGCAATTACGTTCCACCGCGAGCAACGCGGCAAGTCCATGGTCGAATCGAAGCTTGACTCGATTCCGGGCATCGGAGAGAAGCGCCGCAAGCTTCTGCTGAAACATTTTGGCTCGATCAAAAAAATAAAAGAGGCCTCAGTCGAAGACTTTCGGCCTCTATCTATTGGTGAAAAATTAGCTTCGCAAATTATAGCCGCTCTAGGGGAGGAGTCGTCGTAACAGACGGCTTCTTCTCTTTTTTGTGGCTAAAGTATTTGATCGCAAAGGCGATCAGCACCGGCAGTACCGAGAAAAAGATAGCCGAGATGATATTTGGCGCCGTTCCAACCGTTAGCAGTGAAAAGCCGACCGCTACGCTATTGAAGATCGCGTGAGTGAACATGGATGTAATCAAGCCGTATCTGACGAAGATAAAGCTGAAAACGAGTCCGATAATCATCAGCTCGATCAATCTTGTCGAGGACGGATAAAACGGATACATCACGTGTCCAAGCGCCCAGAAGAAGGTTGGGAGCAGCGCAGCCGCAAACGTGTTTTTGAACCATTTGCGGAATAAACCGATACCGAAGAAACGGAAGACCGCCTCCTCCGAAATAGCGGCCGCCCAAGCCAGCACCGGCATGAGCCATAAAATGCCCATATTGTAAGGAGACTGGGTAACATCCGATGTATCCCATGTGCCGATTGTCATCCGTAAAGCGATAAAGATGACGGATTGGAGCGCGAAGAGGATAATCGCGAATAAATAGGCGAGGCCTACGCTGCGCCATACATGGTCGCCGTAGCCTTTCTGTCCGAAGCGAGGCCATAAATCTCGGCCTTGGGCCTTCCATAGGCCATCGCCAGCGATCAATGAAATATAAATAGCCCCGGCCATCGGGATGGTCAGCAGTACCGTTACGACAGCTGTAACGGTCGTTGTCGCTCCAGCTATGTCACTTTCACCCATCGAGGCTCGAATGCCGTCAAGCACATTCAGATTCATGATGATGTAGGTGATAAAGTAAACGATGGTCAAGATGATACCAAATTTGAAAGAGGTGAACTTTCGGTAGAGCACGGCGTAAATAATCGCCAAGACGAACAATACGAGGCTCATGAAGAAATAACCGAAGCCGGTAAGGAAACCAGCAATTTTGTCTTGATTTTTCACATATTGGATGTAATCATCCGGGGCGATAAAAGCAGGCTTGTATTTGGTTATCACGGTGCGGCCATCGATGGTATGCGCATCAACATTAATCGTTAACTTGGCATCCTGTATGGCGTAGTCGGCTTTAGGCACGCCCTGCCAATCACCGTTATCCAATATTTGATTGCCTTGAAATTCTACCCCGCTGAAGCTTTGCTTCGTCAGGAAATCGATCGCTGCCTTCTCTTTATCTGCGCTAGACAGCTCTTCACCGTCGATCAGCAAATTCCATGACACAATCTTTTCGCTTTGCATATGTACGTGAACGAAGCCGCTGCCGCCGCCATTGAATTTCAAATCAACCTGAAACGTATCTGTCGGGAAGCTCGGATCATATTTGTCAGCATACGTTTTGGTCAGCTTGTTTTTGGATAAATAGCCGTTCATCATTTTATCGGTTTGATGCACGGCTTTAGCCGATTTCACTTTTAGGCCTGTCTGTTTCTCTGCGAAAGCGGTGGCGCGGCTCTCAGCGGTCGACTTCTCTATAACTTTTGTGTTTAATTCGCCAGATGCGATGGAGGCGAACATGGGACCGATGTCAACGGCTGCATAAATAATAAAGCAAGCAATCGCCGCCCATAAAAAACGTTTCCATTCATTAGGCCTGATAGAATCAATCATGGATTCACCTCAACTGTCTTTAAAATGAGTAGCATATGTCCATACATTAACACATCAATCCCTGAATTATCCAATGAAAATGAAGGTATGCATATAAGAAACTGCGAAATAACGATGTCCAGCAAGCTTATAGCTTGCTTCTTTATCCCTTTGCCCGTATTTGGACTAATATCGCCGCTTTTGTCAAATATATCACCTTTATATATAGGCTGATTTGGGATTATAATCGTTAACGTCATACAAATTGAATAGCACAGCCGAATTTCCTAAGGAAAACGGGGGAACCATAAAGCTGTCAAAATAGAAGAACATGCTGTTTGCAAAGGCGGTTCTCATTTGGCGGCATGGGGTGAATTTTAGCGGTGGAGCATAGTCTCTAACCGCCGAATAGGGCTGCCTGTCCAGGCCCGAATCCGTCAGCTAACCTCGTAGGCGTATTGGAACAGGACTCATCGCACAGAGCACTTGAGTTTCCAGTGCTTTTTTTTATGCTCAAAAACAAGCAATTATGATAAGACATACACAGAAGAAGGACAACGGATGAAGAGAGATTGGAACGTTCTCAAGTGGTCGCCCCCGCGCATATTGGTTTGCGGCTTCGCGCTTATTATTTTGCTGGGGGCCATATTATTATCCATGCCATTCGCATCTGCAAGCGGTGAGCGGCTGCCATTCATTGATGCACTGTTCACGGCGACCTCGGCGACATGCGTAACGGGGCTGGTGGTTGTAGATACGGGTACGTATTTCTCGGTTGCCGGCCAAGTTATATTAATGTGCTTATTCCAGCTTGGCGGCCTTGGTTTTATGACGATGGCGACGCTGGTTGCGCTCGTGCTGCGCAAGAAGATTTCACTTCGGGAGCGGCTATTGCTGCAAGAAGCAATGAATCAGTCGAGCATGGAAGGCATCGTTCGGCTCATTAGGAGGGTCATCGTTTATTCATTGGCGATCGAATTTGTCGGATTCACCTTGTTTTCCATAAGGTTTGCATTCGATATGCCGCTTGGCAAAGCGTTATTTTTCGGAGCGTTTCACGCGGTTTCCTTATTCAACAATGCGGGCTTTGATATTTTTGGAGAATACAGAAGCTTAACGCTGTATGTATCTGATCCTATCGTCAATATCGCGGCCATGATGCTCATCATAACCGGCGGTTTAGGCTTTGTCGTCATGTCGGATTTGATGGAGTATCGCAAAAACCGCAGGCTGTCGCTGCACAGCAAGGTTGTTTTGTCGATGACGGGGACATTAATAGCGCTAGGGACAATCGTTATATTTATTTTCGAGTTTTCCAATACAAAGACACTGGGCTCTTTAGATTGGAGCGGTAAAATATGGTCCTCTTTTTTCCAGTCGGTTACGCCGCGGACGGCGGGAGCCAATACGCTTGATTATACAGCTTTGCGACAAGCGACTATGTTTTTCACCATCATCCTGATGTTTATCGGCGCATCGCCAGGCTCTACTGGCGGCGGAATCAAAACGACGACCTTTACGACATTGATCGGGGCCGTTATTGCGATGATTCGCGGACGCGAGGATATTGTGATGTTTCGGCATCGGCTTGGCAAAGACAGAATTTTTAAGGCGCTGACGATTACTTTAATCTCATTAGGTTTAGTTATTATTGTAACGATGACTTTGTCGATGACGGAGGACCAGGCGTTCATTAAATTATTGTTTGAAGCTACTTCTGCATTTGGTACGGTGGGATTGTCGATCGGCGTTACTCCGGAACTCAGCACAGTAGGGAAAATAGTCATTGCATTAACGATGTTTGCCGGGCGGCTTGGACCTTTGACGTTAGCATATGCGCTGGGGCCTCGCACAGAAAAAGAATTGTTCCGGCATCCTGAAGGCAAAATTACGATTGGATAGGGGAAGCTGCAAGTGGGAATGAAGAAGAAGCAATTTGTCATAATAGGGTTAGGAAGGTTTGGATCGAGCTTAGGCCGCGAGCTTATCGAGCTCGGCAATGAGGTGCTTGGCATCGATAAGGACGAGGAGGCCGTTCAGGAAATGAGCGGCGTGCTCACCTATGCTGTCTCTGCCGATTGTACCGATGAAGAAACGCTTCGTTCACTCGGTGTACGCAATTTTGACTGTGGCGTTGTCGCAATTGGCGATGATATTCAAGCCAGTATTTTAACGACCATATTGCTTAAGGATCTAGGCGTGAAGCAAGTTGTTGCGAAAGCAATGACGGAATTGCATGGACGCGTGCTGGAGAAAATCGGCGTTGACCGTGTCGTTTATCCGGAGCGGGACATGGGCATCCGAGTTGCGCATCAGCTCGTTTCGCCCAACCTGCTTGATTATATTGAGCTCTCCAAGGAGTATACGATTGCCGAGCTTGCTGTACCTCATTGCTTGAATGGCAAGTCGCTGCATGATCTGAACCCGCGCGCAAGGTTTGGCTGCAGCATCGTTGCGATCAACAAGCCATCCGGCATCATTATTGCGCCAACGGCAACCGATGTGCTTGCTGAGCGTGATGTTATGGTTGTTATTGGAACAAATGAGCAAATCGAAGATTTTGAGGCAACTGTTATTCGTTAGGTTGCTCCTAGGAATGGAAGTGAATGCAGGTGGAAACCGCTGCGACACCAATCATACATCACTTGCTTATATTGCTCATTCTTATCGTGATTGCCGGGATGCTGGCTGGCCGTGCTGCCGTTAAGCTGCGTATACCAGATGTTGCTGCATTTATATTGATAGGGCTGCTGCTGGGCCAAGGCTTGCACTGGATCAATGAATCGAGCACCTCATTAATTAATCAGCTTATATTAATAGTAGGCTCCACCGTTATTTTGTTTGATGGAGGACGCAATATCAGTCTGAGAGGGCTGAGCAAAGTCAAGTGGACGGTTGCACTGCTAAGCGTTCCGGGTGTGCTCATAACGGTAGCGATAACGGGTACGGCTATACACTTCATTTTCGGATTGGAATGGCTTTATGCACTGCTTGCCGCATCGGTCATCGCCTCAACGGACCCGGCTTCCATTATACCGGTATTTCGTCAGGTTGCCATTAGAGTGAAGGTACGGGAGACAGTCGAGAGTGAATCGGCCTTCAACGATGCGACAGGCTCCATCATAACTTTTGCTTTAATTGCGGCAATCACCGGCAAATCGGCATTAAAGGCAGGGCCTCTGCTCGGGCAGTTTGCGTATACGGCTCTTGGCGGCATACTGTTAGGCGGATTAATCGGATTAGTTTCGGTGTACGTCGTTGCCCATTTAAAGCTAGGCATATTGAGAGATTATACAACGATAGCGATGCTGGCTTCAGCGTTAGCTGCCTATTTAGTTGGCGATCTATTGCATGTGAGCGGCTTTATGGCGACCTTCGTCGCAGGTCTTATTTGGGGAAATCCTAAACTGTTTCAGCTCAAGATGGAAGAGAAGGAACCGGAAATCGTACACTTCTCTGATAATGTGACTGTCATGCTCCGCATGCTTATTTTCGTCCTACTTGGAAGCCAGGTTGATATGGCGCTATTGCTGGAATACGGTTGGCAAAGCTTTGCAATCGTGATGATACTGATGTTTGTTGCTCGCCCGATCACGGTGCTTGCCTGCAGCTTGCCTGACCGCAAGGCGGGTTGGAAAAAAAATGAGCTCGTATTTATGATGTGGGTAAGGGAAACGGGGGTTATTCCTGCTGTATTATCGGGAATGATCACAAGCGCAGGCATCCAGCATGCCGAAAAAATTGCTTCTATTACATTAATGACCATTCTCATAACGGTTCTGCTCCAAGCCAGCACCACCGCTTTAGTCGCAAAACGGCTGGGGATGGATTCGGAAGCGTAATATTGGAAATGCTGAAGGACAGTAGCCCCATTTATAGGCTGCTGTCCTTTTTGCTTGGAAAACGCGCCGCCAGCTCATTGATCCATAGTCGGACGGAGGGGCTTAGCGCTGCTGAGTCTGCATGAATAAGCGAGGTCGTGCGCTTCGTATCCTCAAGCTCGCGAATAGGGATAATGACAAGCTCATTGTCTTCGAGCAGCTGTTTGCGCATGTACGATTGGGGGAGCAGCGTAGCGGCTCTGCAAGTATGGAGCAAACGCAATATCGCTTCAAAAGAATCAATCTCCATACGCACATCAGGCTGAAGATGATATTTGTCGAAAAGCTCGTCGGTAAGAATTCTGTACCAGGTTCCTTTGGAGAACAAGATCATCGGCATGCCGGTCAAATCTTGAATGCCTAGCGGGCCTTTATCGAGAATGACTTGATTGCGCGGGAGCACAAGCGATAAATGATCCTCAAATAGAGGGATACATCTTAATGTCGAATCCTCGATGCTTGACGCTACGATCCCGATATCGGCTTTATGATCGCGAACGAGCGACACGATTTCATGCGTCTTGCCCGTAATCGCTTTAATGTCGATTTCCGGATGGGTTGACGTTAGCCTTTGAATTAAATCGGGCAGCGTGGTTTGCAGCGTCGTCAGACTCGCGCCAATCGTCAGTGTTGTATGTCCCGTTGAAGTAAACTCGGAGACGGTTTGCAAATATTTGCGGTGAAGCTGCCTAAGCTCCAAGGCATATTCGTAAGTCATTTGCCCGATCCGGGTAAGCTCAAGCCGTTTGCCGATCCGCCGAAATAAAGGAGAGCCTAACTCTTGCTCGAGCTTAGCGATTTTCCGAGAGATGGCAGGCTGGGACAGATTGAGCAAAGCGGAAGCTTTATTCATGCTGGATTGCTCGACTATTACGGTGAAGACATGCATCTCTTCATTCATGAATAGAGCTCCTTATGTCGTTTTGTTATAAGAAATTATAAAAAATAAGCAATTCCATTATAAGCTTAAAAGGAGTAGGATGGGAAGTGTGGCTAATATGTGTCGACTTTTGTTGACGGAGAAACATGCTGGGGTTACAATGTAGAATGATTTGCCAAGCGTAAATAGCTGATGACTGCCCTTTGGCGGCTCAGCGCTTTAGTTTGCGCTGAAATATAAGCAATGTATAAGTGTGAAACGGATACATTCTTATATTTTAACAAAAAGCATGCCAGCACTCACAGTATTGAAAGGAGAAGGAATGACATGAAAGGAAACTCGTATTTCTCGCGCAAGCTTCACTCGCTTCTCGGGATCATTCCGCTCGGCGGTTTTATCGTCGTGCATGGTCTGACCAACTATCAGGCGTTTGAACGCGGACCAGAGGGCTTCGACAAAGGCGTACATTTGATTAACAGTTTGCCAGTGTTGCCGCTGCTCGAGATTTTCGGTATTTACCTCCCGTTGTTATTTCACGGTATTTACGGCTTGTACGTGGCATACCAATCGAACACGAACACGGGACGCTTTAAGTACGGCCGGAACTGGGCGTTTACCGCACAACGGGTTACAGGGGTAATTACCTTTGTATTCGTATTCTGGCACGTATTCCAAACCCGGATTCAAGTTTATCTCGGCAACATCACGCATGAAGAGCTGGGATCTACGATGAATCAAATCGCGAGCAGTCCTGCTTATTTCGTACTTTATGTAATCGGCGTACTTGCAGCGGTATTCCACTTCAGCAATGGCCTTTGGGCGTTTCTGATCAGCTGGGGCATTACGATCGGCCCGAAAGCACAGCGTATCTCTTCCTACATTTGCATGGGCGTTTTTGTAATCGTTTCGGCGTTGTTTATTCTTTCGCTTATCGCGTTCAGCGGCGATGAATTTAAGGAAGCTGCGAGTGCTGCATTGGCACTTACAAATATCGGTTAGTTTGTAGACAAGGAGCGAAGCGTTATGGCTAAAAATAAAATTATCATCGTTGGCGGCGGTCTGGCTGGCTTGATGGCTACCATTAAAGCCGCAGAAGCAGGCGTGCACGTTGATCTGTTCTCACTTGTACCGGTCAAACGTTCCCACTCAGTATGTGCGCAGGGCGGTATTAACGGCGCTGTAAATACGAAAGGGGAAGGCGATTCTCCGTGGGAGCATTTCGACGACACCGTTTATGGTGGAGATTTCCTAGCAAATCAGCCGCCAGTTAAAGCAATGTGCGACGCTGCGCCTGGCATCATTCACCTCATGGACCGGATGGGCGTTATGTTCAGCCGTACGTCAGAGGGCTTGCTCGACTTCCGTCGCTTCGGCGGCACGAAGCATTCCCGTACAGCATTCGCGGGCGCTACGACAGGACAGCAGCTTCTATACGCATTGGACGAGCAAGTTCGCCGGTGGGAAGCAGCAGGTCTAGTCAACAAATACGAGCACTGGGAATTCCTTGGCGCTGTTGTTGACGATGACGGCATTTGCCGCGGCGTATCGGCGCAGGATTTGCGTTCGATGGAAGTGCACACGGTTCGTGCGGATGCGGTTATTCTTGCATCAGGCGGTCCCGGCATTATTTTCGGTAAAACAACGAACTCTGTTATCAACACCGGTACGGCTGCAAGCGCAGTGTATCAGCAGGGCGTTAACTATGCCAATGGCGAATTCATTCAAATTCACCCTACGGCGATTCCGGGCGACGACAAGCTTCGCTTGATGTCAGAATCAGCACGCGGTGAAGGCGGACGGATCTGGACTTACAAAGACGGCAAGCCTTGGTACTTCCTTGAGGAGAAATATCCGGCTTACGGAAATCTCGTGCCTCGTGATATTGCAACGCGTGAAATTTTCAGCGTGTGCGTCGATCAGAAGCTTGGCATCAATCAAGAAAACATGGTTTACCTTGATCTGTCCCATAAAGATCCGAAGGAGCTTGACGTTAAGCTTGGCGGCATCATCGAAATTTATGAGAAGTTCATGGGCGACGACCCGCGCAAAATTCCGATGAAAATTTTCCCGGCGGTTCACTATTCAATGGGCGGCATGTGGGTCGATTACAATCAAATGACGAACATTCCTGGTCTGTTCGCAGCCGGCGAGTGCGAGTATCAATACCATGGCGCGAACCGTCTGGGCGCGAACTCCTTGCTATCCGCCATTTATGGCGGTATGGTTGCTGGACCGAAAGCGGTCGAGTATATCAAAGGCTTGAAGAAATCAGCTGAAGATGTTGCTTCCTCCGTATTCGATCGCGAGAACAAGCGTCAAACGGATAAATACAACAGCATCGTCAATATGAACGGCAACGAGAACGCTTATGTCATTCACAAAGAGCTTGGCGAATGGATGACGAACAACATGACCGTTGTACGCTTTAACGATAAGCTTGAGCAAACGATCCACAAGATCAAAGAGCTGAAGCAGCGTTATGCGAAGATCAACATTAACGATACGGCGCAATGGAACAATGCAGGCGTTGCCTTTACTCGTCAGCTTTGGAACATGCTTGAGCTTTCCGAAGCGATGACGCTGGGCGGATTGCTTCGCAACGAGAGCCGCGGCGCACACTATAAACCAGATTTCCCAGATCGTGACGACGACCATTTCATGAAATCGACGATTGCGAAATGGACGAAGGAAGGTCCGCAAATTTCTTACGAGGACATCGACGTAAGCTTGATCAAGCCTCGTAAACGCGATTACTCGAGCGACAAGAAGAAAGGAGAATAACGATGGCAGGAACGACTGTAGCAACAAAGACGGTTAAGTTTATCATCACACGTCAAGATACTCCTGATTCAAAGCCTTACACGGAAGAGTTCGAAATTCCTTACCGCGCTAATATGAACGTCATTAGCGGATTGATGGAAATTCAACGTAATCCGAAGAAATCCGATGGCGCGAGCACAGCACCTGTATGCTGGGATTCCAACTGCTTGGAAGAAGTATGCGGCGCTTGCTCAATGGTCATCAACGGCAAGCCGCGCCAAGCGTGCAGCGCGCTGATCGATAAGCTGGAGCAGCCGGTTCGTCTTGAGCCGATGAGAACATTCCCGGTTGTCCGTGACCTTGTTATCAACCGCGAGCGCATGTTCGGTGCCTTGAAGAAAGTGAAAGCATGGATTCCGATTGATGGAACCTATGATCTTGGTCCAGGACCGCGCATGGCTGAAACGAAGCGCCAATGGGCATATGAGCTTTCGAAATGTATGACTTGCGGCGTTTGCCTTGAGGCTTGCCCGAACGTTAACGACCGGAACAGCTTTATCGGTCCTGCAGCCATTTCACAGGTTCGCTTGTTTAATGCTCATCCAACGGGTGAGATGAACAAGGAGGAGCGTCTGGATGAGCTAATGACGGATGGCGGTATCGAAGGCTGCGGCAACTCGCAAAACTGTGTTCGCGCATGTCCGAAGGGCATTCCGCTTACGACTTCGATTGCAGCAATCAACAAGGATACAACAAAACATCTGTTCAAAAAATGGCTCGGCATGTAGAGCTGCTTGAATATTGGAAGGAAACCCTCGATTTTATCGGGGGTTTCTTTTTTTATGTGATACTGATTATTATTATCAATGATAGTGGATTGACATTCTGTTGTCAATTATGGATGGAGAGGAATTTATACGGCAATCAGCTCTCAGCTTATGGAACGAGGATTAGCATAGAAAACGGTGCATAAAAATAAAAAAAACCGCCTCAGCGGTTTCTCATCTTACATCCATTGTTCGCCCCATTTTTGAATGGACTCAATGACTGGTTCAAGCTCCCGTCCTTTGCCGGTCAGCTCGTACTCGATGCGTACGGGCATTTCAGGATAGACTTGACGCTTAATAATCGTTATTGTTTCAAGCTCTTTCATCCGGTCCGTTAGCATTTTGTCGCTCATTTCGGGAATTTGTTCTTTAATCTCTTTGAACCGTTTTGGTCCTCCGAGCAATACCCGAATAATTCTGCCCGTCCATTTCTTACCTAAAATGTCGGCTGCGGCTTCATACTTTGGGCACATTGTCGAATAATCCAACCGTATCACCCCGCTTTTTGTAATACTATTGTAGCATATGAACAAACTAAAAGTAAGTTCATTTCAGTGGGAATACGTGTATTTTTGATAATTATATATTTACTATATTAAAGTTAGAAATTGGATGCACAAGCTTTTATGCCCTTATACCCGAATAATGATCAGCCCAAGAATCGTACAGGCAAAGGCCGTCCACTGCACAATGGTAAGCTTTTCTTTGTAAAATAGGATCGCGCCAGCTGCTACGACTAGACTGTTCGTTGCGAAGATCGGCGCGGCCAGATTTGCCTGACCTGTCGCTAAAGCCATCGCATACAGCTGGAGTCCGCCGTATGAGAATAGTCCGGCAATAATCCCGTAATAAAGTCCTGTACGCTCAGCCGAGCGGGCAGCGTTTGCTTTGGCCGGAATAAGAAACCAGCAAAGCGAGAGGAAATAGGCGATTAACAGGATGGGGGCGCTTGGCAGCCCCAGCTCGTCCGTCACCTTCAAGCCGCCGTTTCGCAGCGCAAACATCACGATCGCTGTCCCGACGAGAATGAACCATCTTTTTTCCGTTATCGTGAGCGGCTCTTTCCGTTTGTGGGCGATAAACAGCACGGCGAGCAGAAGCAATGTAATGCCAATCGCCTCTGAGGCGCTAAGCGGCTCCTTATACCACCATGTCCCCAAAGCGATAACCAAGATGATATTCATATTCGTAAGCGGGGAGGTTAGGCTTGCTGGGCCATAGAACAATGCTTTCATAAACAAGGCGTTGCCCCATGCAGAGCCTGCTCCGATAATGATGCCGGCAATCCATACCTTCGGATCGGCAAGGAAAGCAAATGTACCCTCAACCGCTGAATGTACGCCAAAGCCGACCGTTCCCGACGCATATAGCCCAAGCAGCAGCGTTCTGGTTGAGCCTCCGCGCATTTGCGATACCTTCATCCACCAGCCTGCTAGTCCAAACAAGATTGCGCTGCTGATGGCTGTAATGAGCCACATGGATGTTCAACCCCTCAAATTTGTTACACAAATGAAATAGTTCTGTTATCGTCTCATTACATTAGTGGGCTATTATAATAAACAAGACCCCCTTTTTAATATATCCTTTCGGACCTGCAGCGTGCAGGTCCACTTTTTTTGTCTATGGACGTCTTTACAGCGGTACAATGACCTGCTGACGCTTACGATAAAAAACCCATTGCGAGAAGCCGATTTCCTTCAGCCTCTTTTGCACAAGCTCCCATTCATCGCCGACTCTGCTTGGCACATGAGCATCCGATCCAAAGGTCACATTCACACCAAAGTGAAGCGCGCGCTCCAAAATCGCATCCGACGGATACCAGCCGCCAACATCCTTGGTGCCGCCAGACGTATTAATTTCGATGGAAACGCCGCATTCGGCAATCGTCTTAAGAGTATCATCGACCTCTGCAAGCGCAGGAATGTCGGAGAACGCAGGATAATACCCCTTCATAGCATCGATATGTCCCAAAATGTCAAACATCCCGCTGCGAGCAGATTGCTTAATTAGGTCATAATAATCTCTTTTTGTTGCGATATGCTGCTCCTCATTTAAGTGCTTCCAGCGGTTTCGATTAAAAATGCTGACCCCGCTTACTTGATGCACGGAACCGATAAGATAATCGAAAGGCACGCCTTCGTAGGCTTTCCGGTAGCTGTCCGCATATTCGGGGAAAAAATCCGATTCCATGCCAAGCAGCACTTCAATTTTGCCTGCATATTTATCCTTCAACCGCAGTACTTCCTCGACATAGCTGGAGAAATCGCTTCTAGCCATTGCGATGCCGGGAGAGGGCTGATCCTCCGCGTGGTAAAAGTATGGCGAGTGGTCGGAGATGCCGATCACCTGTAGTCCAGCATCTATGCCTGCAAGGATATAATCTTCAATCGTACCATTGGCGTGTCCGCATCTGACATGATGGGTGTGCAAATCGAATTTCATTATCATCTCTCCTTGTCTGTCTGAGGTTGCATGCTATTATTCGCTGCTGATGAATTGATGCTCGGGCATGCCCTTTAAATCGCTAAGAAATTGCTGCAGCGCCGTATTAATATACCGTCCTGATTTGTAGACGACCCCGACGGGATGACTCGTTTCCAGCTCGTTCACCTTAATCATTTTGAGCGTGCCAAGCCGCAGCTCATTGGCAATCGAAAGCTTCGAGACGACGGCTGCGCCCAAATTGATCTCAACCATTCGTTTAACTTCCTCGCTGCTTGAGACCTCCATAACAATATTCGGTTGAATATTGTACTTTCGGAAAATTTGATCGACGAATCTGCGGCCAAGCGTATCGGGTGCAAGCATGATCATCGGGATGTCCTTGAGCGTGTCAACCGTAGTATGCGTCAGCCGGCTCATTGGATGCGTGGGGGACACGACGAGTTCAAACGTATCGTAATAAAGAACGGAGGAAGTAACGTTCGGGTTTTTTTCAGTCAGGTATGTAATACCGATATCAACTGAGCCATTCTCGACGCTGGCCATAACTTGTGATGAGGGCATGGAATGTATGGTTGTTTTTATTAAAGGAAATTGGTTTTGAAAATAAGACATGACTCGCGGTAAAATTTGAATCGCAATCGAAGAAGTTGTCCCAAGCAAAATGTGGCCTTGAGGCGTTAAATTCAAATCGGACAGCTTCTGTTTTAATTCTTCCACAATCGTAAGGATTTTTTCCGCATGCTCCAAAAAAACTTGTCCATGATCAGTTAGTGTAACTGGTTGATTACGGTCGATAAGGACTGTCTTGAACTCATCCTCTAAACTTTTGACTTGCGCCGATACAGCAGGCTGGGTCAAATTCAGCAGCTCGCCAGCCTTTCGGAAGCTCATCGTTTTGGATATCGTAAGGAGTGTTTCAAGCTGGTTCATGTTCACGTCAATCCCCCCTTTCAAAGATACATAAATGCATTTAGGCGTATCCTACTATTATAATGGATAGATGAGGTTACAGCAAAAAAGGCTGCGCTCGCAAAAGGCATAATTGCCAAACGCGTGTGCAGCCTTTACAGCTTTATCGAACAAGCTTTATAGCCATTCCTTCTTGCGGAAGATGAAAAACATGCTTATGCCAAGCAACAGCATAATGCCAAGTAAAATATACGAGCCCATCTGAAGATGGAGGCCAGGAATAAAATCAAAGTTCATTCCATAGATGCCGGTTATGAAAGTAAGCGGCATGAATATTGTCGTTATCGCGGTGAACACGCGCATGATTTCATTGGCGCGGTTCGAGACGCTGGACTGATAGGCTTCTCGTAAGTTGCCCATAAGATCGCGGTACGTATCGAAGGACTCGGCAATTTTTAGCGCATTTTCGTAAATGTCGCTAAAATACTTTTGCAGCTGGTCGTCAATTAGCTTAAGATCCTTCTTATTGAGTGTAGCGATTACGTCACGCTGCGGACCAAGCACCTTCTTAAGCCATAAAATTTCCCCGCGCAAGCCGATGATTTCATTCAGATGCGATTTTTTGGTATGCATCAAAATATCCTCTTCCAGCGTTTCGATACGGGTATCGATGCGATCGCCGACAAGGAAGTAGTTGTCGACAACCATGTCGACAAGGTGGTACAGGAAATAATCTGGACGGCTAACCTCTTGCTCCCATAACACAGGCTTCAAGGAGCGCAGCTCGTTAATTTTTTGCTTCGTTACCGTTATAATAAAATGGCGGCCGAGAAAAATGTTCAGCGCCCTAAGAAAAATCTCTTCATCATCGAATCGAATGCTGTTGATCACAATAAAATAATGGCTCTCGTATATCTCGATCTTCGGACGCTGCTCCTCTTCGCTGAGGCAATCCTCAACGGCCAGATCATGCATGCTGAACAGCGGCTGCAAAACGGCAAGGTCCTCCACATCAGCATCGATCCAGTAAAATCCTTCTTTCGAGGGGATAAGGGTTTCATTAATATCATCAATAGTCGTAAAAATGCCATTGCTAACGAGACGTATTTTCATCCGGAGTCACTCCTTTTAATTCTCTTAGAGGAAACTGCCGGCTGAAATGGACTTGGCCGGCAGTAAACGTATTCGATCGTTTTCAGGCTTTGGTCTGTCGCCTTCCATGTCCGTATGCACCCCTTTATTAATGGAATAAACGAAATAAATTCTTGTCTAGTATACTCCCGCATTAGCTTTACATTCAAGCATTAAAACGACAGATTTTCAGCTAAATTTTTTTGATTATGCCCAGCTGCTTCTTGACGCGATTGACATTTTGCATTAAAGTGAAATTGAATTGATACCGCGAAAAATCGAATAGACTACTTTCTTATCAAGAGCAGGCGGAGGGACTAGCCCGATGAAGCCCGGCAACCGGCGTTTAAATACGCACGGTGCTAATTCTTGCGGAATTTTTTTTCTGAGAGATGAGAGAGGCGGATGGCTTATTTACTGAGCATACGACCTTTTCTCACAGCAGAAAGGGTCTTTTTCTTGTTCAAGCGGTCATACTGCCTAAGAGGAGTGAACAACATGCCTATTAAAGTACCAGACAACTTACCGGCAAAAGAAATTTTAAACAACGAGAACATCTTCGTTATGGATGAGAGCATTGCCTTTCAGCAAGACATTAGGCCGCTGCGTATCGCTATTCTAAACTTAATGCCGACGAAGGAAACGACAGAAACGCAGCTGCTAAGGCTTATCGGGAACACGCCGCTTCAGGTCGAGGTCGTATTGCTGCACCCTAGAACGCATACTTCCAAAAATACATCAGCCGAGCATTTGGAATCCTTTTATAAAACGTTCGATGAGATCTCGCATGAATATTATGACGGACTTATCATTACGGGCGCGCCGGTTGAGCAAATGCCGTTTGAGGAAGTCAACTACTGGGAAGAGCTAAAGGAAATTATGGATTGGAGCGCGACGCGCGTTACATCAACCTTCCATATTTGTTGGGCGGCGCAGGCGGGACTTTATCACCATTACAACGTTCCGAAATACAACCTGGATACCAAAATGTTCGGCGTTTACCCGCACACTGTTGAGAAACGCAATGTTAATCTGCTTCGCGGCTTTGATGAAATGTTCTTTGTTCCGCAATCGCGTCATACGGAAGTTCGCCGCGAGGATATCGAGTCGCTTGAATCACTTGATATTTTATCTGAATCGCCGGATTCCGGCGTGTATCTCGTCGCATCCAAGGATGGCAGGCAAATTTTTGTGACGGGCCATTCCGAATACGATCCGTCATCTCTCAAGTATGAATATGACCGCGACAAAGCCAAAGGGCTGCCGATAGATGTACCTAAAAATTATTTCCCGGGCGATAATCCGGCGAATTTGCCGCTTTCCACTTGGCGCGCGCATGCCAATCTGTTATTTTCTAATTGGCTTAACTATTATGTATACCAGCAAACACCGTTTGACTTGGGTGCAGGCATTTAACAATAGACGAGGGAGTGCTACATTAAGATGAAAATTGAAAGTCATTTGGCTCAGATCGGATCGATTAAAGAGCCTGTAACCGGAGCGATAAGCTTTCCGGTATACCAAGCCACCGCATTCCGCCACCCTAAGCTGGGTCAAAGCACAGGCTTTGATTATGCACGCACCAAGAGCCCGACAAGAGCAGTGCTAGAGGAAGCAGCTGCGCAATTGGAGGCTGGCGATGCGGCTTTTGCCTGTAGCTCCGGCATGGCTGCGCTGCAAACGATTTTTTCCTTGTTCAGCCAAGGCGATCATTTGATCGTATCGCTTGATTTGTACGGAGGCACTTACCGTTTGCTGGAGCGCATTATGTCTAGATTCGGCGTAACGGCTTCGTATGTCGATACGAATGATATCGATGCGATGTCGACATTATGGACGCCGAATACGAAAGCGGTTCTGATCGAGACGCCAACCAACCCGCTCATGATGATTACGGACATCGAGCGAGTAGCAGCATGGGCGAAGTCCAAAGGCTTGCTCACCATCGTCGATAATACGCTTCTAACGCCATTTTTCCAACGTCCGATCGAGCTGGGCGCTGATATTATCATTCATAGCGCGACCAAATATTTGGGCGGCCACAATGACGTGCTAGCTGGTCTTATCGTAACGAAAGGCAAGGAGCTCTCTGATGAAATGGCTTTCTTGCACAATTCTATCGGAGCGGTGCTTGGACCGCAGGATTCATGGCTTCTAATGAGAGGCATGAAAACGCTGGCACTTCGGATGGAGCGCCATCAGTACAACGCCACAACGATTGCGAATTATTTGCTTGAGCACCCTGCAGTTGAGGATGTTTATTATCCGGCGCTGCCGCATCATCCCGGACATGAGATTCAGAACAAGCAGTCTTCCGGCAATACTGGTATTTTCTCCTTCCGCTTGAAGGATGCCCGCTATGTAGAGCCGATTTTGCGCCATATTAAGCTCATTGCCTTTGCTGAAAGCCTTGGCGGGGTGGAGTCCTTAATGACCTATCCAGCGGTTCAGACGCACGCGGATATTCCGCTTGAAATTCGTCAAGCGATCGGCGTCGATGACCGGCTTCTTCGTTTCTCGGTCGGCATCGAGCATGCGGACGATCTGATCAGTGATTTGGAGCAAGCGCTGGCCGCTGCAAAACGCGAAATTGAGGAGGTTCAATAACCGATGAGCAACGACAACAACAAGGTGAAGCCTCAAGATCGCCGTTTTGCAACAAAGCTACTTCATTTCGGCGCAGAGATTGATGAGCATACCGGAGCGTCAAGCGTTCCGATTTACCAAGCATCGACGTTCCATCATCATGATATTTTTAATCCGCCGGATTATGATTACAGCCGCTCCGGCAATCCTACGCGCCAAGCGTTGGAGGATTACATTGCACTGCTTGAAGGTGGCTCACGCGGGTTCGCATTCGCATCAGGCATGGCGGCGATCTCGACGACATTCCTGCTATTATCTGCAGGCGATCATGTTATCGTAACGGAGGATGTTTACGGCGGTACGTATCGCTTGCTTACGACGATTTTGGATCGGCTCGGCATTGAATCCACGTTCGTGGACATGACCGAATTCGAAGCGGTAAAGTCTGCGCTTAAGCCGAATACAAAAGCGGTATTTATGGAGACACCTTCGAATCCAACGCTCAAAATTACGAACATAGCGGAAACGGCCGCTTGGGCGAAGGAGCATGGCTTGCTTACCATGCTGGACAATACGTTTATGACACCTTATCATCAACGTCCAATCGAGCTAGGCGTCGATATCGTGCTTCACAGTGCAACTAAATTTTTGAGCGGCCATAGCGACGTGCTGGCAGGTCTTGCGGTTACGGCAGATGAAGGTCTCGGCAAACGCTTGAAACAGCTTCAAAACGGCATGGGAACCGTATTGAGCCCGCAGGAGTCTTGGCTGCTGATGCGCGGCATGAAGACGCTAAAGGCTCGGATGGAGCATAGCGAGCGGAGCACGCGGAGACTTGCTGAATGGCTGTCTGAACATAAGGAAGTAACGGCTGTTTACTATCCTGGATTAGATGATCACCCGGGCAGGGAAATACATGAGAAGCAATCGCTTGGTTACGGCGCAGTCGTATCCTTCGATGTAGGCAGCGGAGAGCGCGCTAAATCGCTTCTGAGCAAGGTGCAAATTCCTTTGGTTGCCGTAAGCTTAGGCGCGGTAGAGAGCATTTTATCCTACCCTGCGATGATGTCGCATGCGGCTATGCCGAGAGAAGTGCGCCATGCTCGAGGGATAACGGACGGATTGGTTCGTTATTCGGTTGGTCTTGAGGATATCGAGGATTTAATCGAGGATTTGGATCAGGCACTTCGCACCTAAATAGGACGAAATGAAAGAAAAGCACGGTTGTTCTAACGGACACGCCGTGTTTTTCCTCATTTCAGGCTTTAAGGGCATCATACGGCAAGTGACTTGGCATATAGATATATGTTAGGATTAAGTGATTGTTGTCTACTAGAACGGAACTAAGGAGGTCTTGCGGAATGGGAACGTTAGACCATATATTGGATAAAGCATTGCGCGGCGAGCGAATTGAGCTCGAAGAAGGCATGGAGCTGCTGGCTTCAGATCAGATCGAGAAAATGGGACATGTAGCGAATCAGATCATGCTGAGGCATCATCCAGAACCGATAACAACTTTTGTTGTAGGTCGAAATGTTAACTATACGAATGTATGTGATGTTTATTGTCGCTTTTGCGCGTTTTATCGCGCCCCAGGCTCAAAGGAAGGCTATGTGCTGCCTGATGAGACGATTTTGAGCAAAATTCAAGAGACTGTTAACGTTGGCGGTACCGAAATATTGATGCAGGGCGGTACGAATCCGGATTTGCCGTTTACGTATTATTTGGATCTGCTCCGCAAAATTAAACAGCAATTCCCGAGCATCACGATGCACTCCTTCTCGCCTGCTGAAATTCAGAAGATGAAGGTTGTCTCGGATGGTCTTTCACTTGATGAAGTCATCAGGCAGCTCCATGAAGCGGGACTCGATTCCTTGCCAGGCGGCGGTGCCGAAATTTTGGATGACCGCACGCGACGCAAGATCAGCCGGATGAAGGGCTCTTGGACGGATTGGATGGACGTAATGAAGTCAGCCCACCGTCATGGGATGAACACAACGGCGACGATGGTATATGGACTCGGCGAGACGGTCGAGGAGCGTGCGCTGCATATGCTTCGTATCCGCGACGCTCAAGACGAATGTATCCCGAACAAATACGATTCAACAGGTTTCTTGGCGTTTATTTCTTGGCCGTTCCAGCCAGATAATACGAATCTTAAGCTGGAGAAGGCAAAACCGGAAGAATATCTTCGCATCGTTGCAGCTAGCCGCATTATGCTTGATAACATTCCTAACTTCCAATCGTCTTGGGTGACGATGGGGCCAGAGATGGGTAAGCTTTCGCTATCTTATGGCTGCAACGACTTCGGCAGCACGATGATTGAAGAAAATGTCGTTTCGGCAGCAGGCACAACACATAAAGTCAACATCGAACTCATTCTTCAGCTCATTCGCGAATGCGGCAAGATCCCGGCTCAACGGGATACCAAATATAATATTTTGAAAATGTACCATGAAACAGACAAAGCTGATCTTGATTTTGTGATGCAAAATTAGTATTTGCTTGCAGCAGATGCTGAAATTAATACGTAACTATAATAAACGTCCGCAGTCCGTTCTTCTCCAGCAGAGGAACGTTCGGCAGACGTTTTTTTGTTTGGCCTGCGTCCATCCTGCGTCGAGACTTGATTCCCTTACATTCCAATGTCTTCATCGTATATCCCCGAACACGGCACCATATACTGATAAGGAAGGAAAGGGGTGAGCCTATGGAGCTATTTACAATTTCTTTGCCTACAAGCCTCCAAAAGTCGATGAATAAACTTTCGAATTTGTTGAAGGAACAAGTGCTCGACGATTTACATATTGGCTCAAAAGAAGCGCGGCAAGCCATTGTAGAATTTCTGCCGATATCTGACCAGGCTATTTGTTGCCAAGCGATAATGCCGCATTTTCAACTTAAAGAGCATGGCTCTGCTGTCTATCATGCAGCGGCGACAGCTATTGCAGAATTTGTGGTAAGTGAGCTTGAGCCAAGCATGCTGTCAACTATTATTCGCAGAAAGTATCGAAATAGCCATTCGGCCGATGCTGCTGCGCTTGAGCGATATTGTCATGATCTTCTTCACGGCAAAGAGTGGGATAGCCTTGGCACTAAATTTCTGGATGCAGATCGGTTAAGGCGCAAAAGCAAAGTAACGACTGAGGTTGAACAGTTTTTGCAGGATAATACGGAGCTTAACGTGGCTGGCTTTACAACCTTTCGGTTAAAGCCCTATCGAAAGGAATTAGCTGAAGTCGTTGAATACGCATTGGACGAATATGTACTCGACAAACAATATCAGGAGTTTATATCCCTGTTAAAATATTTTGTTTTTCTTCAGGATACGAAGCTGCCGATGGTTCATTTGCTGCATAAGGGCGGGCATGACTTCATTCTCTATGATGAAAGCTTTCAGCTGCTTGACCCGAACCCGCCAACAGATCGGATCGTAGCGGAAATGCTGGAAACCGAAATGAACATCGAGGATATGGTTATCAGCTCGCTAATATCGGTATCGCCAAAGCATATCACGATTCATACGAGGCAGCCCGATATGCAGGTCATTCGAACGATCGAAACGATTTTTGACCAACGGGTAACGGTATGCGTACAATGTGCGTCCTGCAGCAGCAGCCTTGATGAGCTCGTTCAGCCGTAGGAAAATAAGTACAGCTGGAGTAATAGCCTTGACCAATTGCGTAAGTCAAGCTATAATGACAGTCATATACGTTCTAATCGGCAATGATAAAGACATGTATCTGCTTACGATGTTTGGCTCAGAGAGAGGAAACTAGGCTGCAATTTCCTTCCATAATGTCCGCAGATGTACCCCTTTTTAGCTGTATGGCCTAACCTGTAGCTGCTCATCATGAAGCAATGCTATAGCAGTAAGCTGTACCGGAATTCTCCGTTACCAGATAATACGAGGACTGCAAGCCATACGTCAGACGTGCTGGCACAGTCGAAGTAGGGTGGAACCACGAGCACACAAGCACTCGTCCCTTTTTAGGGATGCGTGCTTTTTTGTGCTCTTTTTTGCTTGGAATGGAGTAAATAATGGAACAATGAAGCAATTTGCTTACAGACAAACTGGAGGATGAACGAAAATGGCCATTCAAGTTACTTTGCCGGACGGCGCAGTAAGAGAATATGCTGCTGGCACTACGATTGAAGAAGTTGCGGGCTCGATTAGCTCGGGACTTAGAAAGAATGCGATTGCTGGTAAAATCGACGGTAAAGTAGTCGATGTCTATACGCCAATCGAGGCGGATGCGGCTGTTGAGATCGTTACGGTTGAATCGGCGGACGGGCTTGAGGTATACCGCCACAGTACCGCTCACTTGCTCGCACAAGCTATCAAGCGCATATACGGAAATGCAAATGTGAAGCTTGGAATCGGTCCCGTGATCGAGGACGGCTTCTACTACGATATCGATATGGAACAGTCCTTGACGCCTGAGGATCTTGTTAAGATCGAGAAGGAAATGGAGAAGATCGTTCAGCAAAACTTAGATATTCGCCGCCGCGTCGTTAGCAGAGACGATGCATTGGCGATTTTCACGGAGCTTGATGACAATCTTAAGCTTGAGCTAATTCGTGATTTGCCTGCTGATTCCGTCATTACAATGTATGACCAAGGCGAGTTCTTTGACCTATGCCGCGGACCTCATCTTCCGTCAACTGGCCGCATTAAAGCCTTCAAGCTGCTAAGCGTGGCTGGTGCTTACTGGCGCGGTGATTCTAAAAACAAAATGCTACAGCGCATATACGGAACAGCTTTTCCGAAAAAAGCGCAGCTGGATGAGCATCTTCATTTCCTGGAGGAAGCGAAGAAGCGCGATCACCGCAAGCTCGGCCGCGAGCTGAAAATGTTCACATTCTCGCGTGAGGTTGGCCAAGGCTTGCCGCTATGGCTTCCAAATGGCGCGAAGCTTCGCAGAACGATGGAGCGTTATATCGTCGATCTTGAGGAAAGACTAGGCTACGAGCATGTTTACACGCCGGTGCTTGCCAACGTTGAGCTTTACAAAACCTCTGGCCACTGGGAGCACTATAGCGAGGATATGTTCCCGAAAATGATTATGGACAACGAGGAGCTCGTTCTTCGCCCAATGAACTGTCCGCATCATATGATGGTGTTCAAGAGCGACATGCGCAGCTACCGTGATCTTCCTGTTCGGATTGCCGAGCTTGGCACGATGCACCGTTATGAGATGTCGGGCGCGCTCACTGGTTTGCACCGCGTACGCGCGATGACGCTCAATGATGCCCATATTTTCTGCCGCCCTGATCAAATTAAAGAAGAGTTCGCGCGCGTCGTTAATTTGATTCGCAAGGTGTATGAGGACTTCGGCATCAAGGAATACCGTTTCCGCTTGTCCTACCGCGATCCTAAGGATACCGAAAAGTATTTCCAAAATGATGAAATGTGGGAAATGTCGCAGCGCATGCTCCGCGAGGTAGTCGAGGAGCTTGAGCTTCCGTTCTTCGAGGCTGAAGGCGAGGCGGCTTTCTACGGTCCTAAGCTTGACGTGCAAATCAAAACAGCGCTGGGCAAAGAAGAGACGCTGTCAACAGCACAGCTTGATTTCTTGCTTCCTGAGCGCTTTGAGCTTGAATATGTCGGCGAGGATGGCAAAAAACACCGTCCGGTCGTTATTCACCGCGGAATCATTAGCACAATGGAGAGAATGACTGCGTTCTTGCTTGAAAACTTTGCAGGCGCTCTTCCGCTATGGCTGTCGCCGGTTCAAGCGAAGGTCATTCCGGTATCGACTGCTTATGAGGGCTATGCGCGCAAGGTGGCTGAGCAGCTGCAAGCAAGCGGCGTTCGCGTTGAAAGCGACCTGCGAAATGAGAAGCTTGGCTACAAAATCCGCGAGGCGCAGCTTGAAAAAGCGCCTTACATGCTGGTCGTAGGCGAGAATGAAATGCAAGCGGAGGCGGTTTCCGTGCGTAAGCGCGGCGAGGGCGACCTTGGTTCAATGCCTCTTGCAGAGCTGATTGCACTGCTCCAAAAGCAAATCGCAGATAAAGAACAATAATAAATGGCGCATAAAGCTTGTGCCATCGGGGCATTATTCTTCTGAGGAGGAAGTAGCCCAGATGGTAACAAGCTTTTTTTATATGAGAAAAGGACTAACCTTATTGCTGTTTCTGTCAGTTCTCGTAATCGGTTTAAATACAGCTAAATGTTCAGCTTCGGCTGAAGCGTCATCGCCGCAGAAATCTGCAGCAGGCCCTTCAAAGAAGATGAAACCAAACACAGTCGAAGTTGTGGCCACTGGCTATACAGCCGGCGTAGAATCGACGGGCAAACGTCCAGGACATCCGCAATATGGCATTACGTATTCGGGGGTAAAGGTGCGAAGGGATCAAGTATCGACGATAGCGGCTGATACGAGGCTCTTTCCAATCGGAACCTTGCTCTATATTCCCGGTTATGGCTATGGCGTGGTGGCCGATACAGGCTCGGCTATCAAGGGTAAGCGCATCGATTTGTATTTTGAAACGATCAAGCAGGTATACGAGCAGTGGGGCAAGCGAACGGTACACGTAGAGGTGCTGCGCAGAGGAACAGGCAAGCTTTCGCAGGCTTGGCTGAACAAAATCAACCTGGCAATTGAAGCCGGAAAGCCTATACCGCAGACGTATTTGGAATCGTAAAACCCGTATAATAAGCAGCAAGAATGCCATACTATCAAATGAAACGGGGAGGTGAACGACAATGGCTAAAAACAAAAACAACAAAGCCCAAAACAATCAATACAATGCAGAATTCGCTGAAGAATTTAACCAAAACAACACTGCCGGCAAACAAGCGGCAAACACAGCTCAACAAAAAGCTGAGAAGTAATATTTTTTGCCATGCAATATTGAGGTACTAAAGAGGAACCCATGCGGTTCCTCTTTTTATTTTTGCGAACAGCTGAATTGGAACAAAGACGCGTTTCTTCGAGCTTCTGAAGCTTGCCTCCGAACGGAAGCCAGTGTTATTGGTGCAGATGTTTCCAGCTTATAAAAAACAGTTTTCAAATGACTCTGGTTTGTTGTATTATTATATATGTAAGAAATAATAACATGACAAGACAGGTGATTTCTCATGACAGATCCGATCATTCATTCAGGCTTTGTAGTTGCTGCCCATCATCGTAAAGCGGGCGAGGTTCTACCTTTTATCGATGCCTACGTTGCTAAGAAAGAGCAGGAAATAGCTGAAATTGAACAGATGGTTGAGCGTTATGAGAAGAGAAGACTAATGGAAGACCGCGCTTATCAATCGATGTCTACGTTAAGAAGGATGCTGACGGGCAAGAAGCCTGACCATCACTTAGCCGTTGAATATATCCACTTTGTAAGAAAACCGATGGAGAAGGTTCGCGCGCTCCGCCTGGAAATCGAAAGCGCACGCTCCATTAAAAATGTCTCGGCTCCGACCGACATTGTGACCGTGTCTTATGAGCTTGCGAGTGAAATGAACGAATAATGCGCGTCGGCGCAACAAATAGCAAGAAAAGAACCGTCTAAGCCCAATCGGGCCGAGACGGTTCTTTTCTTGCTATTTACTATTTTTAAGACGGTCAATATCTAGGAAATCATGCTCTTGGCTGTATGCGGGAACGCCATGAATTCCGACATCGAGACCGACCAGCTCCTCGTCCTTGGAGACGCGAACAGGCATAACCTTGCGTATAAGCCACAATGCTCCCCATGTTAAAAGGAAGCCCCATATGGATACGATTGCGAGTCCAAGCGCTTGGACGCCGAGCAAGCTAAAGCCCCCGCCATAAAATAAGCCGTAGTAGCCCTTTCCGACGCCTTCCGTTAATTCCGGAAGGGCGAACAAGCCGACTGCGAGCGTACCGATGCTGCCGCTGATGCCGTGTACGGCGAAAGCGCCGACCGGATCATCAACCTGTCTGCTCTCCAGCCATTCCGTTACAAGCACCATTGCGATTCCCGATACTGCTCCGATTCCGATGGCTGCAATATCAGAAACAAAGGCGCAGCCTGCCGTTATTCCGACAAGGCCGGCAAGCGAACCGTTAATGACCATCGGAGGGTCGGCTTTCTTATAGCGGAACATGGTGAACAAAATACAGGTTGCGCCGCCCGCCGCTGCTGAAAGCATCGTCGTAATGGCAATATGTCCGATCGAGCCGTTGGTGGCGCTAAGTGTGCTGCCTGCGTTAAAGCCGAACCAGCCAAACCAAAGAATGAATGCGCCGACGGAAGCAAGCGGAAGGTTGGAAGGCGGTACGATGTTTACTTTGCCGTCGGCACTGAACTTGCCGATTCGAGGACCGATGAAGATCGCCGCTGCAAGCGCGGAGAAACCGCCTAACGCATGGATGACAGCGGATCCGGCAAAATCAATCATGCCCAGCTTCCCGAGAAAGCCGCTGCCTGACCAAACCCAATGTCCTGCGAGCGGATAAATGAAGCCAGTCATCGCAATCGTTAACAAAATATAAGCCCTAAAGTTGATGCGCTCCGCAACCGCGCCGGATACGATCGATATCACGGCAATGACGAATGCGCATTGGAACAGCCAATAAGTTTCATGCGTAATATTTAATACGATGTGGGAGAGATCCCCATTTATTAGAAAGCCAGTCGTTCCAATCAGACCGCCGGCATCCTGTCCGTACATGAGTGCGAATCCAAAAAAGTAAAAAACGAGTGCGCCGAATGCGATGTCGACAAATACCTTCATAATAATGCTGACGGCATTCTTTTGCCGGACGAACCCTGCCTCTAGCAAAGCGAATCCGCCCTCCATAAGCAAGATCATGGCTGCTGTCAAAACGACCCAAATCGTATCCAGTCCTTTTGACAGTTCGATAACGTCCATTGCTTCATCTCCTGTTCCTCATATTCATGTATGGTTAGCTCTATTATCCTAATCCGATCATCATTATAAATAGTAGAAGTGAGCAATGTCAACGCCGGACGTAATGTTTCATAACGCATGTCAGGTTTAAAATGGATAAAATCAACATAAGCTCGGTCTAGAGACTGATGACGATTTCAATCGGCCGTCCCTTTTTCTATTGAATGCAGTCCGTTATACTAGGAATATCAAACGACGATGGAATCGTAAGGAGCTGGTGCCGCTTGAACGGAAATTTCGCAAACCGGTTATTTACCGGATTAGTTATTATTGCAATAGGTATATTATTTTTGCTCAGGCAAACGGGTCATGTGACCTTTGATTTTGGTGATTTATTTTCTACCTATTGGCCAGTTATCCTCATTATTATCGGCATTAGAGGCTTGCTATCAAGCCGGACGCATGGGTCTGGATCAAGCTGGTGGGGAGCTGTAGTGCTGCTGATTGGATTTGTATTTTTGGGACGCAATCTCGAATTGTTCTCTTGGTCGATCGGCGATATCGTTCCTTATATTTGGCCAGTTGTTGTCATTTTAGTCGGCATCAATTTAATATGGAAACCAAAGTCAAAACGAAATGAGCCTCCTGAGGATGACTGGAAATCGTATCGGCCTTATCAGGACCAAGCATCTGTTCCTCCCGCGCCGCCCCTGCATCCAGACCCAACGAAGGAGCCTCTTGACTCGCGTGATGTTCATGCACAGGAAGAGAAGCAAGCGGGTTCAGGCGACATGCCATTTGAAGGCTATTCCACAGGCAAGAAGGAATACAAGGAATGGAAGCACCATCATAAATCGGAGCTCAAAAGGAATGCGCAGGAGTGGAAACGAAATCATAAAGAGCATGTGGAGTGGTGGAATCACGGCGACTCGAATGTGCAGACTCGTTCCGGATTTATCGGCGACATTCACATCGGCCATGATTATTGGGATTTGAAGCCGCTCAACATCTCCCACTTCATTGGCGATACGGTGCTTGATTTAACGAAAGCGCAAGTATCCGTTGGCGAAACGAAAATTCATGTTTCTTCCTTTATAGGCGATGTAAAGGTTTATGTGCCGAATGATTACGAGGTAGGCGTTCAGGTCGTATCAAGCGCTTTTATCGGCGACGTGAAGATTTTGGGTCAGAAAGAGGGCGGCTTGTTTACGAATATCAACATCCAATCGCCTTCCTACAAAGAGTCTGACAAAAAAATAAAGCTGATTGTCAGCACATTTATCGGCGATGTCCGCGTCACGAAGGTGGGGTAGCCTGTTATGATGGTTCGGTTTTTGAGGAGCGGAAAGTGGGAGCTCATCGGAATGTTCGTCATTGCAGCAGTCGTATCGCTGGTGCTTGGGGCAGTAACTTGGATAGGCTTAGTGAATGAAACGGGAAAGACGGAAGTGCGCCTTGGGGCAGCAGCCGTCTTCCTGCTTGTGAGCGCAGCCTTCGGCTATTGGGCCGCACAGCGCATCGGTCGCCGAATCGATACGCTTCATTTGTCGTTAAAGCAAGCCTCCAACGGCAATTACGGTGTGCGCATTACGGAAGGCGGGCATAATTCCTTTATTGAAGTGTACCGTGAATTCAACGAGCTTGCGGAGCAAATGGAAGAGAAGATGAAATGGCTGCAAATGCGCGGAGAAGAGTACGTGATGACAGAATCGGCATCCAATGAAGCGGCGGTTCTTGAAGAGCGCAAGCGGCTTGCGCGTGATTTGCACGATACGGTAAGCCAGCAGCTATTTGCGATTCATATGTGCGCCTCTTCGCTGCCAAAGCTGCAGCAGGTGGATCGTGAGCGTGCCGATTCCGTTCTGGAGCAGCTTGTTAATATGTCTAATTTAGCCCAAAAGCAAATGCGGAATTTTATCGCGCAGCTGCGGCCGATGGAGCTTGAGGGACGCACCTTATATGAAGCGCTAGATAAATGGTTCCCAGATTATTGCAGGCAAAATAATTTGCAAGGCGAGCTGGAATGGCGGTTGAAGGAGCATTTATCCGAGGCGAAGGAGCATCAATTGTTTCTTATCGCCCAGGAAGCGATGGCTAATATTGTGAAGCATGCCGGAGCAACGGGCTGCACGCTTACACTTGCGGATAATGAACGGCAGGTTGTTATGATTTTGCAAGATGACGGGGTTGGATTCAAGGCGGATGAAGTGAAACGGGGCTCCTATGGGCTATCGACGATGCAGGAGCGGGCGCAGAAGCTTGGCGGAGCGGCGGAGATTTGGAGCAAGCCCGGAGGCGGGACGAGAGTAAAGGTTACGATACCTAAAATGTTGCGGGGAGAGCAGTAATCATGAGTGGATCTGAGCTTATAAAAATTATGATTGTAGATGACCATGATATGGTGAGAACGGGCCTTCGGACGTATTTGATGCTGGAGCCAAAATTTCATGTCATTGCCGAAGCGAGCAACGGACAGGCTGCAATAGACTTGCTGATGGCGAGCACGGAAGAGAAGCGGCCTCAAATAATATTGATGGATCTTATGATGCCGGGCATGGACGGGATCGAAGCGACAAGAGCCATTATTTCTAAATTTCCAGAAATGAAAATCGTAATGCTGACCAGCTTCCTTGAGGATGACAAGGTATACGGGGCGATTGAAGCAGGTGCGGTAAGCTATGTGCTTAAGACGGTATCGGCAGAGGAGCTTATTTATGCGATAAGCGGAGCTTTCAAGGGCATGCCGGTCATGACCGCCGATGTATCCCAAGCATTAACGAGAGGCTTGCGGCAGCGGACGGCTCAGTCAGGCGATGAGGGCTTGACCGAGCGGGAGAAAGAGGTTCTGCTGCTTATTGCCGACGGCCAATCTAACAAAGAAATTGCCGAGGAGCTGCACATTAGCGTAAAAACGGTAAAAACGCATGTCAGCAATTTGCTAATGAAATGCGAGCTTGATGACCGGACGCAGCTTGCGGTTCTTGCTCATCGCAAAGGCTGGGCTAATCGCACATAAAGGAAGAAAGGGCCGGGTATACTACCTACTAGTAAATATAGAAAAAAGCTAGTGTAAAGGAGCAGCCCCATGATCCCCATTTCATCCGTGCTAGAGTCGCGGGAGCAACATTTTATTGAGACGAAGGAGCTGCTGGAGAAGCAGCAATTTACGCTTGGCGGCAACTGGGAATACGACGGCGGTTCCTTTGACCGCTCACTTGATGAAGACCATAAAGTATGGCTTCGAATCCCTTTTGAGGTCGTAGTCGGCAATATCGATAGTGTGGAAGAAGATAATGATGCGACAATAAAGCTAGGTACTCCTTATGTGCTTAAGCATCTGTACCGGGAAGGAAATGATCCCGAGGCTTCTGTACGCGTAGTAGGCGCGCTGTTTGACCAATTCCAATCGCCGTCCAATCCCGATGCCGATGTGGAAGCGCATTGGATCGACCGTGCCAAGCAAACGATCCACGAGGTTGAGCATCTTTTTCCAAACTGACGATTAGATTCGGCGTACAAAAAAACGTTCCCAAAAATCATTTTGGGTCGTTTTTTTTATTTCTGTTTAAATTCCTTTTAAGTTTGTTTTAAGGTAGAATGTGCATGATAGAACTATATCAAATGAACATGTATCCAAACGATGAAACTTTGGGGCATGATGGAATAAAGATTCAAGGAGGAGAACGGAAATGGACGATCAAAACAACAAAAAGGGCTTTGACGATTTTTTTCGCAAAAGCGATGGAGAGCAAGGCGCAGCAGGCAATGACGATAGCGCGGTAAACGCTGATCCCGAAATCTCGAGAGAGACGCAGGAGCAAGCGGCTAAGCCCTCTTATTACTATTCATATGGACCGTTTAAAGCAAATTCTCAGGAAGATAGCAGCGAGCCCCGTTCAGGCTTCGAAGGCGACAAGCCTAAGCTGATTCAAGATCAGCCATATGGAAATACTGGCGGCACTGTCTCGGAATCCGCAAATGCTCAGCTATCTGATCGTCAGCTCGAGCCGTTGGCGGAGCCTGAGCAAACAGGGCCAAGAGCGCCTCAGCAATCGCAAATCCGTTCCTTTACGCCTTCACCGCAATCCTCCAAAGGACCTTGGCAAGTAAGGGAGCCGCGCCGCACCTCCTTCAAAGCGGTATTCGCATCGTTTCTAGCGGGCGTCGTTCTAGTAGGGGCTTTAATGTATACCTCGGATATAAACAACTGGTTTACGAAAGAACCGGCTTTGGCATCAAATGCACAATCAAGCGCCTCGGGCTCATCGGCTGCTGCTGGTGTGAACAGCAACGGCGGCGCTGCTACAGTTGCCGCAAGACCGGATAACATCGCTCAATTGTTTGAAACGGCAAGCCCGGCTGTCGTGAAAATCGAAACATACGTAAATACGGCAAAACGGAGCAACAGCGGCAGCATGCTGGACGATTCATTTTTCCGCCAATTTTTTGGCGATGACTATCCTGGCACGACAGAGCCTGACGCAGGGCAGCAAAATGAAGAGGGCCAAATGCAGCAATCAGGCATTGGGACCGGGTTTTTCTTCGATTCCACCGGATATATATTGACGAATCAGCATGTAGTTGGCGAATCGGATCAAATCAAGGTCATCGTTCAAGGCTATGATAAGCCGTTCACGGCTGAGCTGCTCGGATCCAGCTATGATTTGGACTTGGCGGTGCTTAAGGTTACGGGTGACAAAGCGTTCCCAACGCTTCCACTAGGCAACTCTGACCATATCAATATTGGCGATTGGGTAGTAGCGATCGGCAACCCTTATGGCTTTGACCATACGGTAACGGTTGGCGTACTGAGCGCGAAGGAGCGTCCGATCGATATTCAAGATGCGCAGGGCGAGCGCAAATACAAGCATTTGCTGCAAACGGATGCTTCCATTAACCCCGGCAATTCAGGCGGACCGCTTCTGAATGTAAACGGTGAGGTAGTGGGCATTAATACGGCAGTGAGCTCGCAAGCGCAAGGCATCGGCTTTGCGATTCCGACAAGCACCATTCAGGAAGTGCTGGAAAATTTAAAAAACAATAAAGAAATTCCTAAACCGGCTGTGCCTTATATCGGGGCTGAGCTTCAGGATGTAACTGCTGATATTGCAAAAGAGCTTGGCATGGATAAAGTGGAAGGCTCTATCGTTCGGAATGTATACTACAATTCTCCTGCATATCTGGCAGAGCTTCAGCAATTTGACGTAATCGTAGGCATTGACGGCAAGTCCTATACGAATACGCAGGCTCTTATTGCAGCGATTCAAAAACAGAAAGTCGGCGACAAGATCGAGCTGAATATCGTTCGAAAAGGCAGCAAAATGGATCTTCAAGTTGTGATTGGCGATAAAAATACGCTTGGCGCTCAATAAAGATTTAGCCATGGACTGAAACAAAAAGCGCAGAGAGTCAGCATGCTCTGTGCTTTTTGCTGCAAATAGAGGGGGAAAAGCGGATGAGACAGCATATTGTGGTGGTAGATGACGATGATAAAATTATATCTTTGCTTCGCAGAAGCCTTGCGTTTGAAGGCTATGAGGTAACGACGGCAGCTAATGGCATGGAAGGGCTGAAGGTGCTGCTTAAGACGGAGCCGGATTTGCTCATTCTTGATGTCATGATGCCGCAGGTCGATGGCTGGGAGGTTTGCCGGCGCGTGCGCGAGAGCGGAAGCACGGTGCCGATTATGATGCTAACGGCGAAGGATGACGTGATCGATCGGGTGAAGGGTCTAGATCTTGGAGCTGATGACTATTTGGTCAAGCCTTTTGCGCTTGAGGAGCTCTTGGCTAGGGCCCGAGCTTTATTGCGCCGCAAATCCGATAAGATCGAGCAATCTAGCAATCAGCTGCTCTATGAGGATCTCATATTGGATATGGATGCTCGGGAAGCGGTACGCTCGGGACGCCGCATCGAGCTCACCTCCAAGGAGTACGACTTGCTTCTTCTGTTCATGCAGAACCCGCGCCGCGTGCTCACGCGCGATGCGATCATGGAGAAAATATGGGGCTATGACTTCAGCGGAGAATCAAATGTGCTGGAGGTGTACATCGCGATGCTGCGCCAGAAGGTAGAGGACGGAGGCAAAAACCGACTCATTCAGACGGTTCGCGGCACCGGCTATGTGCTTCGCGGAGAGGCAGGTTAAGCATATGTCCATCAGGCTTCGGCTAACGCTTTGGATTTCAGGTTTGCTTGCGGTATCGATGATCGTAATCGGCATTTGCATTTATTTCTTTGTAAATTGGAACACCTATGCGGAAATCAAGCAGCAGATTAGAGTACAAGATAGCAAAATTGAAATCATCGGAGCGACTAATTTTTTAGACCAGACGCTTGATTTGATTGTAGGTCCGCAGTTTCGTATAGATAAAAAAGATATGTACATCCAATTAGTTAACTATAAGGAAGGCGCAATTAAGCAATCCAGCAACTTTCCCTATGAATTTGTCATTCCTTATCCTGAGGTAAAAACGAAGCCAAAGGAGCGTTTCGTTAAAACGCATGTCGAAATCAACAATAACAGATATGCCATGCTCACCTACCAACGCCCCGTCTATTTGGATAAAGATATAGTAGGATTGGTTCAGGTGGGCGTATTCTCATATAACGAGGAAAAATTTCTGGGCGGCCTTCGCACGATCCTTATCTTTTCCTCATTAGTCGTAGTATTTATCGCCTTTACAGTAGGCTTATTCATTGCTCGCCAAGCGCTGCGACCGATAGAACGTGTCATTCGAGCGACGGAGCAAATTGAAAACGGCTCCGATCTAAGCGTCCGAATACCAGCGTTAGGCCCGAATGATGAGATCGGAAGGCTCGTTAGCACGCTGAACGTGATGCTCGCACGCCTCGAGATGGCATATAACGAGCTTGATGAGGCATATAAGGCACAGCGCAGGTTCGTATCGGACGCGTCGCATGAGCTGCGAACGCCGCTTACGACGATACGCGGCAATATTGAGCTGCTCGAGCGGATGTGGACGAAAGTGAAGGAAACGAACCGTGATGCTGATACGGGAGACTGGCTGCCGCTTGATTCCGATCGCTGGGAGCTCTCCAAGGAAGCGATGAGCGATATATCAGCTGAGGCCGTACGGATGAGCACGCTCGTCAATGACCTGCTGGCGCTAGCGAGAGCTGATGCGGGGTATACGATGGAGAAAACGCCGCTTGATCTGCTGCCGCTTACGGAGGAGGTTGTGCGAAGAGCGCAGCTGCTTCCGCGTTCCGCTGAATGGAAAGTAGGCGATCTGTCCGCACTAAATGGCGTACGCGTCAACGCAAATCATAATTATTTGCAGCAGCTGTTGTTTATTTTCATCGAGAATGCGTTCAAATACACGCCGGAGGGCACCATTTTGCTTAGTGCAATACGAAACGATCAGCAAATCGGATTTGTTGTCCAAGATACCGGCATCGGCATGAATCCAGAGGAAATTCCTCACATTTTCGACCGATTTTATCGGGCTGATGAATCAAGGGGCGTTACGGTCGGAACAGGGCTTGGCTTATCGATTGCAAAATGGATAATTGACGAGCATCAAGGCTCTGTTGAAGTAACGACCAGGGAGGGTGACGGAACGAAGTTTACGATCTGGCTGCCTATAGCCTTTTCTGACGCGTCTCATTCGTCTATAATAGTAGCAACGGATGAAATATAGGAATTATGATTATGACGCATATCCGGTCAGAAAGCAGGTGCAAGGAATGGAAATCGTTAGAATATCACCGCGTGGCTATTGCTATGGCGTCGTCGATGCGATGGTGCTGGCTTTGCAGACGGCCAAAAATTTGGAGCTGCCGCGGCCAATCTATATATTAGGCATGATCGTTCATAATGCGCATGTAACCGAGGCGTTCGAGCAGGAAGGCGTGATTACGCTGGATGGCGCTAACCGCCTCGATATTTTGGATCAAATCGAGCAGGGCACCGTTATTTTTACCGCGCATGGCGTCTCTCCAGAGGTTCGCCAGCGCGCCCGCGACAAAGGTCTGTCCGTCGTTGACGCGACATGTCCGGACGTGACGAGAACACATGATTTAATTCGTGCGAAATCGGCGGAAGGCTATCATATTATTTATATCGGCAAGAAGGGCCATCCCGAGCCTGAGGGCGCGATTGGCGTTGCGCCGGAGCAGGTTCACCTCATCGAGCGTGAAGAGGAGATCGATTCCCTTCAAGTACCGGAAGGACGCATCATTATAACGAACCAAACGACGATGTCACAATGGGATATTCGCCATATTATTAGCCGCCTTGTCGAGCGCTATCCTGCTGCAGAGGTTCACAACGAAATCTGCTTGGCTACGCAGGTGCGTCAAGAGGCAGTTGCAGAGCAAGCGGGCGAGGCGCAGCTATGTATCGTCGTTGGAGATCCAAGAAGCAACAACTCGAACAGACTAGCTCAGGTGTCAGAGGAAATTGCCGGTGTCAAAGCCTATCGGGTATCCGACGTGTCTGAGATCGAGCAGGAGTGGCTTAAAGGCGTCGACCGCGTTGCAGTTACATCCGGCGCTTCTACACCTACGCCGCTGACCAAAGAGGTTATTACCTATTTGGAGCAATATGATCACAACAATCCGGATACATGGGAGATCCGTCGTACGGTCAACATGAATAAGCTGCTTCCAAACGTGCGCGTCAAGTCGACAACTGCGGCTTCCGCTACGGCAACGGCTGAGAAGTCCGATTAAATAACCGATCAAATGATGAGGTAAAATGAGCTTTCCGTGAGATTTTAGGCATGGAAAATTCGTTTTCCTCATTTTTTTTTGAAAGAGATGGGTTGACGGGAGCCGGCTTCTCTTGTATATTTACTTTAGTGATTAAAAGCGTAGAAGCTACGAAGCATAAAAGCTATAAAGCGTATAAGCGTTGATGTGCGAATATATGTCCGTGCAGAAGCTTACGAAGTGAGCATTGCTATCACAGAACGAAGCGAATGCATTTTAACGTAGTGTTGCTTTAAAAAACCTTTGAGGAGTGGTCCCTATGATCGTGATTACAAATGCAAACATTGCAGAAGAGCGTATTTCAGAAATTGTTGCCCATATCGAAAGAGCGGGTGTTCAGGCTCATGTATCTAGAGGAACGGATCGGACCGTCATCGGAATTATCGGGAAAGCAGAGCCAACGCTTGCGGAGCATTTGCGTCAAATGAAAGGTGTAGAGAACGTGATTAAAATTTCAAAATCCTACAAGCTTGCAAGCCGTGATTTCCATCCGGACGACACGGTTATTGATATTAAAGGCGTAAAGATCGGCGGAAGCAACCTCGTTATTATGGGCGGACCGTGCGCGGTTGAGACGCCAGAGCAAATCGATGAGATTGCGCGCCTCGTTAAGGCAGCTGGCGGACAGGTACTGCGAGGAGGAGCCTTCAAGCCGCGTACAGGGCCTTACAGCTTCCAAGGTGTAGGCGTGGAAGGTCTAGTGATGATGGCTGAGGCAGGCAGGAAACACGGTCTTCTCACGATTACTGAGGTTATGACGCCGGAGTATGTGGATGTTTGCGCGGAATACGCAGATATTCTTCAAGTGGGCACGCGAAACATGCAAAACTTTGATTTGCTGCGCAAGCTGGGCACGATTCAAACGCCAGTGCTGCTCAAGCGCGGATTCAGCTCCACCTATGACGAGTTTTTGAACGCTGCTGAATACATTTTGGCAGGCGGAAATCCAAACGTTATGCTTTGCGAGCGCGGAATCCGAACGTTCGAGACTTACACGCGCAACACGCTTGATTTGTCGGCTATTCCTGTGCTGCAATCTCTCAGCCATCTGCCGGTTATATCAGATCCAAGCCACGGAACTGGCCGCCGCGAATTGGTAGAGCCTATGTCCAAAGCTTCCGTAGCGGCAGGCGCGAACGGGTTGATCGTTGAAATGCATACCGATCCAGACAACTCGATGACGGGCGATGGCGTACAATCGCTATTCCCGGATCAATTCGCTAATCTCTTGAAGGATTTAGAGAAGCTTGCTCCGATTGTCGGCAAGCAGTTCGAAACGCCTAAAGCGCCTGCAGAGGCGTTCCTGGAATGGAAAATCTAATCTAGCTATCGAAAAGGCAATGCCGTTCTTGGACGGCATTGCCTTTTCAAGCTTGCTTGCATACAAACGCTTACAATTGGTAAAAGCCGTGAAGCCTACAGTATTCAAGGGCTGCGCGGCTTTTTGATTGTCTATTAAGGAGGAATTGTGAACAACTGTTCAAACTTGTAAGTATACCTGACATAGCTACAAAAAATACCTTACATAGCTATTGACGGAGATTGAAGGCTAGTTTTATAATAACGACATGGATTTGGAGCAATAATTGAACAATACCTGTTCAACACTACGCTAATGTTCGGAAATGGAGGAAATTATTAATGTCAGTTCAAAATGTTTTGGACAATATTAAAGAAAACAGCATTCAGTTTGTAGATTTCCGCTTCGTGGATCTTCTAGGTCATGCACACCACATTACACTGCCAGCAGCTGAGGTTGATGCTGATACTTTCGTAAATGGGGTAGCATTCGACGGTTCTTCCATTCACGGTTTCCGTGGTATTGAGAATTCCGATATGGTTATGATCCCAGATACAGAATCCGTATTTATCGATCCTTTCACTGATCACCCAACACTAAACATTATGTGTAATATCCATACACCTGAGGGCGAACGCTATGACCGCGATCCGCGCAGCATCGCTCAGAAGGCTGAAGAATATCTTCAAACAACTGGCGTTGGTACGACAGCATTTTTCGCGCCTGAGCCTGAGTTCTTCATTTTCGACGAAGTTCGCTACGAAAGCTCGATGAATTCTTCCTCTTACATGGTTGAATCCGAAGAAGCTGGCTGGAACACGAACCGTAAAGAAGAAGGCGGCAACCTTGGTTCCAAAATTCCGGTTAAAGGCGGCTACGTTCCAGTAGCTCCAGTTGACTCCCAACAAGACATCCGCAGCGAAATGGTTCGCCTTTTGCAAGAATCGGGTCTTCGCGTAGAACGTCATCACCATGAAGTTGCAACAGCTGGCCAAGCCGAAATTAACTTCCGTTTCGATACGCTTACTAAAACAGCTGACAACCTAATGAAGTTCAAATATATCATTCACAATACAGCTCGCCAATACGGCAAAACGGCTACTTTCATGCCGAAGCCGCTATTCGGTGACAACGGTAGCGGTATGCACGTTCATACTTCTATCTTCAACGGCGATGCTCCTTTGTTCTACGATAAAGGCGCATATGCAAACCTTAGCGAATTGGCTATGCACTACATCGGAGGAGTGCTTTACCACGCGCCTGCATTGATCGCAATCACTAACCCGAGCACGAACTCGTTCAAACGTCTTGTGCCTGGTTACGAAGCACCAGTTAACCTTGTATTCTCTAAAGGTAACCGTTCTGCAGCGATCCGTATTCCGATTGCAGCTGTAACGCCTAAAGGCTGTCGTATCGAATTCCGTACACCAGACAACACGGCTAACCCTTACCTTGCGTTCGCAGCTATGCTGCTTGCTGGTTTGGACGGCATCAAGCGCAAGCTTGATCCAGTAGCTCTTGGCTACGGTCCATTCGACAAAAACATCTACGAATTGCCGGAAGAAGAGAAAAAAGAAATTCGCAGCGTTCCTGGAACGCTTGACGAAGCGCTTAACGCTCTTGAGGCTGATTCCGAGTTCTTGACTGAAGGCGGCGTATTTACGCAAGAATTTATCGAGAACTACGTAGCAATCAAACGTCAAGAAGCAAAAGCTGTTGCAATCCGCATTCATCCGCATGAGTTCAGCCTTTACTACGACTGCTAATCCTGCGTATAAGAAATATAAGAAACGGGTCCTTCTGGGACCCGTTTTTTATGTATTATTAAGAAATAGTGAACGAAAGCCGAATGTTTATTGTCAGTATTTCGACATACGTTCGACTTTTAATTATTTTAATAGCGGAATGCACTTGATGCGAACCTTCAAAATTGCTATCATAGCGATATCATATATAAAGAAACAGAGGTGGGTATCCGAAGATGACACGAGCATTTAATTTTAATGCAGGACCAGCCGCAATACCACTCGAGGTACTGAAGCAAGCACAGGAGCAATTCGTTGACTATCAAGGTGCAGGAATGTCCATCATGGAAATGTCTCACCGCAGCAAGCTGTATGAAGCAGTGAACGATGACTCGCAAGCGTTGCTTCGCGAATTGTTCGGAGTTCCCGAAAATTATGACGTGCTATTGCTGCAGGGCGGCGCTAGTACGCAGTTTGCAATGCTTCCGCTTAACCTTTTGCAGCCTGGTAAGCCAGGTGCCTATGTGATGACAGGGGCTTGGGCTGACAAGGCGCTTAAGGAAGCGAAGTTTGTCGGTGAAACTGTCATTGCCGCTTCGACAGAAGCGGACAAATTTATGCGCATGCCGACATTGTCCGAAATTCAGGTACCAAGCAATGCTTCTTATGTTCATCTTACTTCGAATGAAACGATCGGCGGAACACAGTTTCAGGAGTTCCCGGATACAGGCGACGTGCCGCTTATCGCGGATATGTCCAGCGATATTTTGAGCAGACCAATTGATGTGAGCAAGTTTGGCGTCATTTATGCAGGCGCTCAGAAAAATCTTGGGCCTTCGGGCGTTACTGTTGTCATCATTCGTAAAGATCTCGTTGAAAATGGCTCAAAAACGATTCCATCCATGTTCCGCTACAGCACGCATGCAAAGAGCGGCTCGCTTTACAATACGCCGCCGTCTTTCTCGGTGTACATGGTGAAACTCGTTCTTCAGTGGATTAAAGACAAAGGCGGCGTTGCTCAGCTCGAGCAATACAACCGTGACAAAACGAAACTGATCTATGACGCAATCGATCAAAGCAGCGGCTTCTACGTGGGCTGTGCGCAGCCGCAAAGCCGTTCGCTCATGAATATTACTTTCCGTATTCAGAACGAAGAGCTTGAGAGCCTGTTCGTTAAGGAGTCGGAGAAGGAAGGCTTTGTAGGCTTGAAGGGCCATCGCGATGTTGGCGGTCTTAGAGCTTCAACTTATAATGCCGTGCCTTTGGAGAGCTGCCAGGCGCTCCAGCAATTCATGGCTGATTTCCAAAAGCGCAACGGTTAATAACTGCTTCGTCGTTAATAACGGCATAGCTAGGGGACAAAAAAACCGCCCTCTCCTTCTGAAAAGAAGTGCAGGGCGGTTTTTCGGTTGCTATTATACCACTCGGTAATGAGGAATTCTGCTTTTTACGCTTGAGCGACTGAATTCTCAGTAACATGTGGACCATTCAGCTTATAGCCGACATTGCGAACGGTCATAATGTATTCAGGCGTACGTGCATTTTTCTCGATTTTGTCGCGCAAATGGCTGATATGCACATCGACGATTCGCGTATCGCCGAGGAAATGATAATCCCAAACGCCGTGCAGCAGCTGCTGGCGGCTGAGTACTTTTCCTTTGTGACGACAGAGGAACAATAGTAGCTCGAATTCCTTCGGTGTAAGCTCGACGGGCTTGCCGTCGATGAATACTTCACGCTGCTCGACCCGGACGTTCAAACGCCCGATATCGAAGGCGGTGTCATCTGTTGTGCCGGGCAGCGATTGAACGCGGCGGAAAATAGCTTGAATGCGGGACACAAGCTCTTGCGGACTAAAAGGCTTCGTCATATAATCATCGGCGCCGTTATCGAGTCCGGCTATTTTGTCGGTTACGTCTTGAAGCGCGGTGAGCATAACGATTGGTACTGCGTTGCTTTGCTTGCGCAGCTCACGGCAAACTTGAATTCCGTCCATTTTTGGCAGCATGAGGTCAAGTACAATTAAGTCGGGACGAAATGGCTTTAACATTTCAAAAACGGCTTCACCGTCACCTACGCAACGTACATCATAGCCTGCCAGCTTTAAATTAAATTCAATCAACATCGAAATGGATGGCTCGTCATCCACGACCAAAATCTTTTTTCGCATGGTTCAGCTCTCCTTCATGTGTTCCGCCTATTATGGTACTTATTATGAAGGTAGAAATTATGCTTGAGATTAACGGTACGTAAAGTGGGTGTAAAAATATTGTGCATTTTCGAGAATTGTTGGCAAATTGAGAGGAGAGAAACAGAGCATGGCATTTCATATCGTATTGGTAGAGCCGGAGATTCCGGCTAACACGGGCAACATTTCACGTACTTGTGCCGCTACGGGCACCATTTTGCATTTAGTTAGACCGCTTGGCTTTGATACGGATGATCGAACCTTAAAGCGGGCGGGTCTAGATTATTGGCATTCGGTTCATATTGAGTACCACGATTCCTTCGATGAGGTACTTGCGAAATATCCGCAAGGCCGTTTTTTTTATGCGAGCACGAAAGCGCGCAAGCTGTATTCCCAATTCGAGTACCAGGATGGCGATTTCTTCGTATTTGGCAAAGAGACGAAAGGACTGCCGCAGGAGCTGATTGATGCGAATATGGACAACTGCATTAAGATGCCGATGACGGATACGGTGCGCTCACTAAATTTGTCCAATTCTGCTGCAATTATTGTATATGAGGCGCTCAGGCAAAATCATTTTCTTGGACTTGAGTAAAAATAGTTAACTTTTTTATCAATATATGGATTTTATTTGCTGATAATATGAGATTATTTGCAGGATATTAAGGAATTATTGATTAAGGAAGGAAATACTGTTGGCCCATCGAAAAACTATAACGCAGAGGTTTCTCAGAAATAGCTTGCGAAACCAGACACAGAAGAGGTGAAAGTGATGAAACCAGCAGGTGTAGTTAGAAAAGTGGATCAACTCGGCCGTATTGTACTTCCAAAATCACTGCGCAAACGTTATCTTATGAACGAGGGCGATCCCGTTGAAATTTTTGTCCAAGGTGACCATATCATTTTGGAGCGGTACCGTCCTAAATGTGTATTTTGCGGATCTATGGTTGAGGTTCGTGACTTCAAGGACCGCTACGTATGTGGCGTATGTATGGAGGAAATGGCAGAGATACAGCGCTAATAAGCGTGATATCCTGCTATTTTAACGGAATGAAGCTTCCCTCATAGAGCGCCAGCGCTCATCGGGAAGCTTCATTTTTTGTTTGAAAAGCGTAAGGGGGTGTAAGCTTTAAGCTTACACCCCCTTACCGCGAAACGAACGGGCGCCAGCAAATGCTTGGCGCCCGTTCGTAAACGCATGGCACAAGCTGATACGAGTCAGCTTATAGCCCTTTTGTTTTGTCTTCGTTGTAGGAGCTGGTCAGCATCGCCGTAATGAACAATGCGAACACAGTCATGACAATAATAAAGTTCATCTGTGGGACACCTCCAAGTATGCTTTCTTTATTATAACCAACGTCAGCAAAAAAGAAAACTTTAAAAGTTGTGAACACATTGTTAACATAGAGAGTATGAGCATAGCAAGCCATTAAGCTTGCGAGGAGGAGCATAGCATATGAATTATCGATTTTCATCCAGAGTGTCGCAGTTAAAATCGTCAGCGGTAAGAGATATATTGAAGCTGACACAAGGAAAGGATATGATTTCGTTTGCCGGAGGCCTTCCCGCAGAGGAGCTATTCCCGGTACAAGCGGTGCGTGAAGCGGCTGACCGTGTATTTGCGGCAGGGCCGAGCGCTTTGCAATACGGGTTGACGGAAGGGTATTTGCCGCTGCGCGTGCAGCTTTGCGAGCGTATGGCAGCCAAGCAAATGAATGCAAGCCCAGAACAAATGATTTTGACGACTGGCTCGCAGCAAGCGATTGATTTGCTGGTCGGAGTGCTGACGGAGCCAGGGGATGCGATATTGGTCGAGAAGCCCACTTACCTAGCCAGCCTGCAAGTGTTTGCGCTGCACGGCTTGAAGGTAATAGCGGCGGAGAGCGACGAGCATGGCATTATTCCTGAGGATGCGGAGCGTCTGATTCGCGAGCATCGTCCGAAGCTGCTGTATGCGGTTCCGACCTTCGGAAATCCGACTGGCCGTGTCTGGAGCTTGGAGAGAAGGAAGAAGCTGCTCGCTCTTTGCAAGCATTATCAAATGCCGATTATTGAAGATGACCCCTATGGGGATATTAAATTCGATGAAAGCGAGCAGTTTCCGACGCTGCTTTCACTTGAAGGGCAAATCGAGCGTGGAGCCGTTTTCTATACGAGCACGTTCTCCAAAACGGTAGCGCCTGCGCTTCGAACGGGCTGGGCAATCGGGGATAGCAGTGTAATTGGGATGGTGGCTAAAGCCAAGCAAGCAGCTGACCTTCATTCAAGCACGATGGATCAGCAAATTTTGAGCCAGCTGCTCAAAGGCTTTAATCTTGATGATCATATAAGGCTTATTTCCAAATCCTACGGCGAGCGGATGCTTGAAATGCATGAGCTTCTGAAGCGGCAAGCATTAAAGGATGTCACGTGGGTGAAGCCGAAAGGCGGCATGTTCCTGTGGCTTGAGCTGCCTGACGGGCTCGATGCGGAAGCTCTCCTACGTTGTGCGGTTCAGAAGGGTGTTGCGTTCGTGCCGGGCAGCTCGTTCTATGCCGACCATCCACAGCGCAACACCGCTAGACTGAATTATACGTACAATACGGGAGCTCGCACCATGCAAGGGGTTGAACGCTTTGTTGAGGCGCTCGGGGAATTTACGGCGCGGAGCTGACCGAGGCTGCCCATTCTGCAATAACATTGCTGTATTCGGATAATGCGGCCGCGCCTTCCGGGCGAAGGCTGTATTTGCCTCGCTCGATGCGGTCAAACCAGCCGTAATAATTGCTGCGCAGCGTCTCGCCGCTGCGTCCATAGCCCGTAATTGCTGCCACCTCTCGCGGAGCTAAGGGGCCAGAAGTATGAAGCGCGTAGGCGCAGCGCAGCGCCTTCTCGCGATAAGCAGTCACAAGCTTGCGTCCAGTGCTGCCGCCGACGTTATAATCGCCGCTGCGCTCCCTGAATTCATTCAGGAGCTGCGCTTGCTTCTTGCGCCTTGCGCCGCGCTGAGGCGGATCGCCTGGCTGGCATAGAAACTCGATGACAGGCGGCTTTGTTTTATAGAAGGTAACCGTCATAAAACCAATGCCGAGCATGCGGCAAAGCTCGGTCAAATCACCAAAGCGCTGATTGTGGGCGCCGCTTTTCTTGCGGTTCCGTTCAACGGCCAGCACGACATGGCTATTTAAACGAAGGCGTTCAACCCCTTGCAGAAGCAAGGCGAGGTTGAACGTTTTTTTCATTTCGACAATTATCGTGTGTTCGGTATCTGGATGAATGGCGACCAAGTCGCAATGAAGCACCTCGCTTTTTACCATATAGCCAAGCCGCTCGTAATACTTTTTTATAGGAATGTAGAGCTCTTCTTCGCGTGCAACAGCCACGTTTGTTTCTCCTCCCTGCTGGTTCCAATCGATGCATTTGACTCCATTATAGCAAAGGATTTTGCGAGCTTGTCGTATTTTGATGGATGAAGGACAAAAATAGTGTGCAATTATCTCCCCGAATAAGCATAGGAATATTAATACCTCAATAAAAGTTGGCACCACTCGATAGAGCGTCTAGAGACAAATCCCGGGCGTAGAACGAATAGTGGAATGCGGAAGCGATGGGAGGAGGCACGGTATGGACATTTTCAAGCGAATATCGGAGTATCAGGCTGAGAGCGAGAAGCTTGCATGGACAGGAACATTCAAGGATTACATTGAATTGCTCGGGAAGGACCCGTCCCCGGCCATGACTGCACATGCACGCGTTTATGAAATGATTGAATCTCATGGGGTGGAAGACGTTGGCGGCAACAAGCAGTACAAATTTTTTGATCAAGAAATTTTTGGGCTGGATCGTGCGGTGGAGAAGCTGGTTGAGGAGTATTTCCATTCGTCGGCTCGCAGGCTTGAGGTGCGCAAACGCATATTGTTATTGATGGGCCCCGTCAGCGGCGGCAAGTCAACCATTGTTACGATGCTCAAAAAAGGACTTGAGCGCTTCTCCAGAACCGACCGTGGAGCCGTTTATGCGATTAAAGGCTGCCCGATGCATGAGGATCCGCTTCACTTAATTCCCCATGAGCTTCGTCCTGATATTGAGAAAGAGCTCGGTGTTCGAATTGAAGGAAATCTTTGCCCCTCGTGCCAAATGAGGCTTCAGACGGAATACGCCGGCGACATTGAAAATGTGTTTGTTGAGCGTGTGTTTATTTCCGAGGATAACCGCGTCGGCATTGGCACATTCAGTCCGTCCGATCCGAAATCCCAGGATATCGCCGATCTTACGGGAAGCATCGATTTCTCTACCATAACGGAGTACGGATCCGAATCCGATCCGCGTGCTTATCGGTTTGACGGCGAGCTTAACAAGGCGAATCGCGGACTGATGGAATTTCAGGAAATGCTCAAATGCGACGAGAAGTTTCTATGGAATCTGCTCTCGCTGACGCAGGAGGGGAACTTCAAGGCAGGACGCTTCGCTTTAATTAGTGCCGATGAGCTTATTATTGCGCATACGAATGAATCCGAGTACAAATCGTTCATAAGCAACAAGAAAAATGAGGCGCTGCATTCCAGAATGATCGTCATGCCGGTTCCGTACAATTTGCGGGTATCGGATGAAGAGAAGATATATAAGAAGCTCATCGCCCAAAGCGATATGCGCCATATCCATATTGCCCCTCATGCGCTGCGTGCGGCTGCTATCTTCTCTATCCTGACAAGGCTTAAGGAAACGAAGAAGCAAGGCATGGACTTGGTGAAGAAGATGCGGATGTACGACGGCGAGGAAGTAGAAGGCTTTAAAGAAGCGGATTTGAAAGAGATGCAAAATGAGTACCTGGAAGAGGGCATGACGGGCATTGATCCCCGCTATGTCATTAACCGGATCTCCAGCGCGCTCATTAAGCAGGACACACAATGCATTAATGCGCTTGACGTGCTGCGTGCGCTTAAGGAGGGACTGGACCATCATCCTTCAATCACGAAGGAAGAGCGCGAGCGATACTTAAATTTCATTTCGGTGGCGCGTAAGGAATATGATCTGCTGGCGAAGAAGGAAATCCAAAAGGCATTTGTATATTCCTATGAGGAATCTGCCCGCACCTTGTTTGAAAACTATTTGGATAACATTGAATCTTATTGCAACTGGGCCAAAATCAAGGATCCATTAACCGGGGAAGAGATGGATCCAGACGAGCGGCTTATGCGTTCCATCGAGGAGCAAATCGGCGTTTCCGAAAATGCGAAAAAAGCGTTCCGCGAAGAGATACTCATTCGCATATCGTCGTATTCGCGAAAAGGGAAAAAGTTCGATTTTACGAGCCATGAACGTTTGCGGGAAGCGGTAGAGAAGAAGCTGTTCGCGGATTTGAAGGATATCGTCAAAATTACAACCTCCACAAAAACGCCGGATGAGAGCCAGCTGAAGCGCATAAACGAAGTAACCAAGCGGCTTATGGATGAGCATGCGTATTGCCCGGTTTGTTCGAATGAATTGCTGCGTTATGTCGGAAGCCTGTTGAACCGCTAAGAAAGCGGTGTGAGCATCGGAGAAGCTGATAGACAACTGTCTATCGGCTTTTCTGTACTGTTTCCAGGTTTGAAAAGAATTTCAAATGTTAATACTGATTCTTGGAAGTTTTCCGATATAATAGGTGATAGTGCTCTACTATACACCGAAGGAGTCGGACTAATTGATTAATGTAAATGCAGAACGCAAGAAGCAGCTTGATTACACGGGAATTACGGAACAGGATTTAAAGGTTATGGCTGAATGCAAACCTATCTTCGAGAAGGTAGTCGATGAAGTAGTAGACCGGTTTTATGACAGTGTTGGCCAGCAGCCGGAATTGCTTGCGATTATTACAAAAGTAAGCAGCATTGAGCGGCTTAAGGAGACGCAGCGGTGGTATTATATGTCGCTTACCGAAGGGGTAATTGACCAATCATATATTGAAAACCGCATAAAGATTGGGGCTGTCCATTCCAGGATTGGTTTAACGACAGATTGGTACTTGGGTACATATATGACCTATCTTGATATATCAATGGATGTACTTAAACGAGTGATTCCGGAGAGATGGAAGGAGGTTGTACACGCGCTGACGAAATTGTTTAATCTGGATTCGCAATTCGTATTGGAAGCGTACAATGAGCATGAGCAGCATAAAATTCAGGAGCTCGCGGACAACCGTTCCCAGATGCTGTCCACCGTGACAAGTGCGGTGCAGGAGCTTGCCTCGTTAATGCTCGAATTGGACGAGGGTGCGCAATCGATTGCAGCTACCGCAATTTCTACCTCGCAATCTCAGGATAAGACGCATACATTATTAGGAGAGCTTCGTGAGGAGCTTGACGGCATAAACGAAATGGGCACATTAATTCGCGGATTATCCGATCAGACTCATCTTCTTGGGCTTAATGCTGCGATCGAAGCGGCTAGAGCAGGAGAGCATGGCCGAGGCTTTGAGGTAGTCGCGAATGAGGTGCGCAAGCTTGCCGCCTCGTCACGCAATGCGCTCGAAGGGATACAGTCGAAGCTTGAAGAGATTGACAAGAAGCTTTCCGCAGTACGTCATGAATCTGAAGTGACATCGGTCGAAGCGCGTAACCAAGCAGCCCGCTCGCAGGAGCTTGCTTCGTTCGTTCATATGGTCGATAAGGTAACGAAGGATCTACAGCAATTGAATCAATCCTAGAATAAAACGCAGCCTAGAAAAAGCAGGAATTCTCTCCATCCGAGGGTTCCTGCTTTCGCGTTATATAAGTTGACATGGATTTTGGATTTTAGTATGATAATCCTAACATTAAAAGGCTATATCGTTATAAATGTTAAGTTTTTTGACATACATATAACGAAATTGCTCCGATGTTCACGAAGCTAGTACCAAAATGGTGCAGCGCCCATCATGGAGGAGGCGGTTGTCATGTCGACGGCCAAACAGTCGCAATCGCAATTTTACGATTCTCAATCCTTTTACGATGAAATGTTCGACAAGGACCTTTCGGTTCGGCCTCACTATGACAGTGTCCATCGTTTATTTGGAAGGATGAAGCCGGCTGAGCTGGCTGTCCGTCAAAATGCGATTAATCAAAGAATGATGGAGGAGGGCATTACGTTTACGCTTTATAGCGGCGCGCATAATGAGCCTCTTGAGCGAACGATCCCTTTCGATTACATTCCCCGCGTCATTCCTAAGCATGAATGGGAAGGCGTCGACCGCGGCGTCAGGCAGCGGATTCGCGCTTTGAACGCTTTTATTCATGATGTTTATCATGGACAACGAATTGTGGCAGACGGCATCATACCTCGGAGAATGATCGTTTCGAATACTTATTTTCGTCCGGAAATGGCTGGTCTACATGTTCCCGGCGGTGTATATATTACAGCATCAGGCATTGATCTAATTCGTGACGAGAAGGGCCGTTATTACGTGCTCGAGGATAATTTGCGATCCCCTTCCGGCTTTTCCTACCTCTTTAAGGGCAGAACGTTAATGAGCGAGCTGTTCCATGATTTATATTTATCCAGTTCAGTACAAAGCATTGACCGCAGCTTAAATTGCTTCTTAAGCTCGCTCCGCGCTCTTTCTCCTAACGGCAAGCGTGATCCGTTAATCGTATTGCTTACGCCAGGCGCTTACAACTCCGCCTACTACGAACATACCTTTTTAGCACAGCAAATGGGCATTCACCTCGTTGAAGGCAGAGATCTCGTGTACAAAGACCATAAAATATATTTGCGCGATTTGCGGGGACTCCGTCAGGTTGACGTTATTTATCGACGCATTGATGATGATTTTCTTGATCCGCTTGCGTTCCAGCCGGATTCCTTCCTAGGTGTACCGGGACTTATGAATGCTTATCGCGCTGGGAATGTTGCGATTGCGAATGCGCCAGGTACAGGTGTTGCGGACGATAAGGCGGTATACGCCTATGTGCCAGACATGATCCGTTACTATTTGGGTGAAGAGCCTATTTTACACAACGTTCCTACGTACATTTTGACGCGCAAGGACGAGCGCGATTATGTGCTGGATCATTTGGATCAGCTCGTTGTGAAGGAGACGTCGCTCTCGGGCGGCTACGGCATGCTGATTGGGCCTAGCGCAACCTCGAAGGAGATTCAAGCGTTTGCCGAAGCCATCAAGCGCGAGCCGGGACGCTACATCGCTCAAACGACGATGAAGCTCTCGCGTGCGCCGGTTATGGTTGATGGCGGCATGACGCCTCGTCATATTGATTTACGAGCCTTTGCATTAATGGGGGAGGAGACGCATGTCATTCCGGGAGGTTTAACGCGTGTTGCAATGACAGAAGGTTCGCTTGTAGTCAATTCTTCACAAGGCGGAGGAGTCAAGGATACGTGGGTTCTTAATCGATAATGATATGGAGGAATGCGGGTGCTGAACCGGAATGCTGAGGCATTATTTTGGATTGGTCGTTACATGGAGCGTGCAGAGAATCATGCCAGGCTGATCGATGTGCATTATCATCTTCAGGTTGATGAGGAATGGAGCGGCGACGAAGGCAATCCAGAGGGCGAATTGATTGAGGCATACTCAAAATGGGCAAGAATCGTCGATGCGCTAGGCAGCCGTGAAGCGTATGACCAGCAGTATGGCAGCTACAATGAACGCGATGTGCTTTTCTACACGACGCTTGATCGCGATAATTCAAATTCGTTGGTCTCCTGCGTCAGCCACGCTCGCGGCAACCTGCGAACGCTGCGCGAGAAGGTGCCGAGCGAAATGTGGGATGTGACAAACGCGTTCTATTTGTGGCTGCGGGAGAAGCAGCCGGATGATTTGCTGCGCGAGTCACCGCATCTGTTTTTCGGTCGCATTAAGGAATGGACGGCGCTGTTTCAAGGCGTCAGCCAATCCGTCATGCCGAGGGAGAATGAATGGCATTTCATTGAATGCGGCAGGTACCTGGAGCGCTCGGAAAATACGCTGCGCATCATAAAAGCGGTAGGCAATGCGGCAACAGGCGAGGGCTGGAACAGCGCGAGCGCTTATCCCTATTTGCAGGCTGTACTGCGCTCTGTTAGCGGCTATCAAGCATTCCGCCGATACTATGCGGACGGAATCTCTGTCGAATCAATCGTTGAATTTGTTGTGCTTAATAGCGTTTTCCCGCGTTCCCTTCATTTTGCGCTTCATACCCTTGATGACCATATGCGGCATATCGAGCTGCAGGATAAGCAGCTGCGGACAGCCCATGAGCGCGTCATTCGCCAAGTGGGAAAAGTAAAGGCGGATTTGGCATGCTTGGAGCGGGAGGATATGGTCATAGATCGGAACGGGACGATCGTTGCTCATTTGCTGGACGCATGCCAGCAGCTTGGGATGGCGTTCGCTAAAACCTTTTTTCGCATGGGGGAGGCAAGCGCATGAAGCTGAGTATTTCACATGTCACGAGGTACGAGTACGCGGAGGCCGTTACGGACAGTGTCAATGAAATTCGGCTGACTCCGAGCACGAATGAGCGACAATCCTGCTACCAGCAAGCGATCTCCATTGAACCAAACGCATCATTATTCACCTATGAGGATTACTTTGGCAATCGGGTGCATGCTTTCTCGGTAAACGGACCACATAAGCGGCTTACGATACGCACCTCCATGACTGTCGTAACGAAGCAGGCACCATCCTCTGAGGAGCGTGCGCAATACTTAAGCAGGCGTCCGCCGGAGCAGGCGTGGAGCTGGCTGAGGACAGAGGACGCAGCAAATCGTTTTACGGAGTTTTTGCTGGCATCGGAATATACAGCCATAACGAGCGAAGTAGAGCATTTTGCTGCCGAAATTCCGGATTCAAATGAGAGTGGTCAAGCTAGCGTGCTGGACTGGCTGAGCGCATTGTCGACCAAGATACGCACGGAGTTCATTTATGATCCTGAAGCGACTGACGTTAAAACGAGAACCTCGGATATGTTCTTAAGTAAACGCGGCGTTTGTCAGGATTTTGCGCACTTGATGATTGCAAGCTGCAGAGCATTCGGCATTCCAGCCAGATATGTGAGCGGCTATCACTTTGTTGGAGATTTGCAGGGAGGCAGCGCGGATTTCGAGCAGGCCTCGCATGCTTGGGTTGAAGCCTTCGTTCCCGGTCTTGGCTGGTGCAGCTTTGACCCGACGAACGTGGATCCTGTTGGCGAGCGATATGTAAAGCTGGGCCATGGCCGCGACTACAAGGATATCGTTCCGGTTAAAGGCGTTTACAGAGGGACAGGCGAGCAGGTGCTGCATGTTTCAGTCGATGTAAGAAATGTTGAGGATTAATAGATGAATAAGCAGCGATATAAAAAACAATGATCCGCCTGTGCAGCATGCGGTTCATTGTTTTTTTGTTTGCGCCGAATAATAAAGCGAAAGGATGCCGCCGCATTCACAAATTGATTTTTCCATGTATGATTGCACGCGTATAGTACACCTTATAATCATCAAACAGGAGGTGTCATGCGTGAAAAAACAGTTCAAACCCATATTTACATCCATTATGGTGCTTGCATTGGGATTCTCGATAGCAGCATGCGGTCAAAACGGAACCGTAAAGGAAGACACGATGAGAGTCAAAAATGATTTGAATCGCGTGGGAGATCGAATTGTTCCTAATGGCATGAAAACGACCGATCGCAAAATAAATGCAATGGATAATCGAATGCTCAGCACAGATCCAGATCCGTTAAAAGGGGCTGGCCAATTGGAGAATCGTGCTGAGATGGTTAACGGAGTAGAAGAGGCTACAGTTATCGTGAATAATAAGGACGCAATCGTAGGTATCGATGTCGATAACACCGGCAAGAAAGCGATCATTGAAAAACAGGTTTATGCCGCACTAAAAGGGCAATACCCAGCATACAACATTCATGTCACCTCCGATCAGAACATGCATCAAAAAATAAAGTCAATGAACGTTAATTTAACAAATGGGCATCCTATAAAAACGTTGGCAAACGACGTTTCTACCATGATCCGAGATATCAGCAATGCGGTAACGGCGCCGCTCCGCTAATCGGCCAGCCGGCAGTGCCTCATAGGTGCTGCCGGAATTATATTTTCTGCGTTACATATTGATTTGCCGCTAGGAGGAATACCGTTGTTAAACCGCAAGCGCAGCCTGTTATTGCTGTTCGTAACCGTTTTTATGCTTGGCTTCACAGTCCCCGAGAAAAAGGACCGTTATTTTTATGAAAAAAGGGGAGAAATCGTATGGGAGGTTCCGACGGAAGACAAGAAAATCGCCTTAACCTTCGACGATGGCCCATATCCGGATACGACCGATAAAATTCTTGATTTGCTTAAAAAGTACGACGCTAAAGCAACTTTTTTTGTGCTTGGCAACAAGGTGGAGCGTTACCCGGAAACGATTAAACGTGAAATCGCCGAAGGGCATGAGGTAGCTAATCATACGTTTAATCATGTTTATTTCATGCGCTCAATAAGCGATGAGACGATTCGGGACGAAATTGTCAAAACCGAGAAGGCATTGGAAACGTTAACGGGCAAAAAACCTTTATTATTCCGTCCGCCAGGCGGCTACTACAATGAGCATTCGATTCAAATTGCCAAAACGCTTGGCTATACGACCATTATGTGGTCTTGGCATCAGGATACGAATGATTGGAAGAGCCCTGGCGTGAATCGGATCGTCAATAAAGTGTTAGACAATGCTCGGAATGGAGATATTGTTCTTTTGCATGATTATATCCCCGGTTCGACGCAAACCGTTAGAGCGTTGGAGACGATATTGCGTGAGCTTGATCATAGGGGCTTTGAATTCGTTACCGTAACGGAGCTCATGAGAGGCATGACGAGCATTCCGATAAATAAATAGAATCGAGCCGGCAGAACCGCTTCTAATTTCCTAGGAGCGGATTTTTTATGGTTCTTTAGGTGCTTTTATTTTGGCTATTGACAATCTCAAAACCGAGCCTTAAAATGAAAAAAACAATGTGTAACCGATTACACACATGAGAATGACAACCGAACAGGATAAAGAGGTGTAAAAATGAAAAAGCCAAAAATTACGGTTATAGGAAGCATGAATATAGATATGGTTACCGAAACAGATATCATGCCAAATCAAGGCGAGACGATTTTTGGCAGCGTTTTCTCTAGCTTTACAGGAGGAAAAGGAGCGAATCAAGCGGTAGCATGCGCACGCCTTGGCGCTCAGGTGACGATGATTGGCTGCGTAGGCGAGGACCATTTTGCAAAGCAGCTGCTCGCGGCATTGGATAAGGAAGGCGTCGTTACGTCATATGTGAAAACGGTTCCTTATCAATCGACCGGCATCGCGACGATTACCGTATGCGACAACGATAACCGCATCATTGTAATTCCAGGGGCCAACCATTGCTTGCTTCCGGAAGATATTTTGTCCTTAAAGGAAATGATTGCGAATTCAGATATGGTTCTGCTCCAGCAGGAAATTCCATTCGCTACCGTACAAGCGGCCATTAAGCTGGCGAATGAACTGGACATTCCGGTTATTTTAAATCCTGCTCCGGCGGTCAAGCTGCCTCGGGAGCTGCTGGATCAAGTTTATATCATGACGCCAAATGAATATGAGCTAGCTATTTTGTTAGGACTCGGCGACAAGCAGGATCAAACGTTCGAGCAGCTGATCGAGCAGTATCCACAGCGCATCGTGATGACTAACGGCAGCAAGGGCGCCTTTTATAAAAATCTGGATGGCGAGATTAAGCATGAGCCTGGCAAAAAGGTAGAGGCGGTCGATACGACCGGCGCGGGCGATACCTTTAACGGTGCATTAGCCGTTAAGCTGAGCGAGGGCTCGGCGTTAGACGAGGCGGTAAAATTTGCGGTCGCTGCAAGTGCGCTGTCGGTTACCAAGCTTGGCGCTCAAAGCGGAATGCCTTTAAGGGCTGATGTTGAGCGGTTTATGGAAACGAAGGTTTAATATTTAACTTCGAGAGGACTTGCAGATGAGAAAAAACGGCATATTAAATAGTGATATTGCAGCAGTTATTGCACGAATGGGCCATACCGACTACATCGTAATTGGCGATTGCGGGCTGCCTATTCCAGACTCGGTAAAGCGGATCGATCTGGCTGTAAAGCCAGGGCTACCTTCCTTTCTAGATACATTGGAAGCGGTGCTGGCCGATATGGTGGTTGAGTCAGCCGTTATTGCCGCTGAAATGACGGAGCACAATATTCCGGTCCATGGCCGGACAAGAACGCTGCTGAACGGCGTTCCGATCAAGCATGTAACGCATGAAGCGTTTAAAGAACTAACCTTGCAAGCGAAAGCGGTTATTCGTACGGGCGAGGCAACGCCGTACGCGAACATCATTTTGCAATCGGGCGTGTTTTTCAAATAAAGGCTGCTGTTCAGCAAAAGGGGTGGCATACATGGAATACTTAATAGAAATGACAGGCATTCATAAATCGTTTTCTACCGTACAAGTATTGAAGAACGCCGCATTTCAGCTGAAGCCCGGTGAAATTCACGCACTGATGGGCGAGAATGGCGCAGGCAAATCGACGTTGATGAAAATTTTGACAGGTGTATACAAAGCCGATTCCGGCTCGGTAAAGGTCAAAGGGCAGGAAGTGATGTTCACGGACCCGAATCAGGCTGAGGAAATGGGCGTTGCGATCATTCATCAGGAGCTGAACATCATTCCGAAGCTGTCCGTTTCCGAAAACATGTTTCTCGGAAGGCAGCTGACGTACGGCAAAACCGGCATCGTTCGCGATAAGGAAATGAAGCGCAGAACGCGTGAGTATTTGCAGCGGCTTGGCGTTGAGCTTGATCCGGATGCGGCGGCGGAATCGTTGTCAATCGGACAGCAGCAAATGATCGAGATTGCGAAGGCGCTTTCTAAAAAAGCCGAGGTTCTTATTATGGATGAGCCGACGGCGGCGTTGACGGATCGCGAAATCGAAGCGTTGTTTAAAATGATGGAGCAGCTGCGACGCGAGGGTGTAGGCATTGTCTACATTTCACACCGGATGGAGGAAATTTTCCAAATGTGCGACCGCATTTCGGTTTTGCGCGACGGTGCGTTTCTCGGGACGGAGAAGATAGCCGAGACGACGGTCGAGCATATCGTTCGGTTGATGGTTGGCCGGGAGATTGGCGAGAGGTATCCGGAGCGCAGCACCAAAATCGGCGAGGAGCGGCTTCGCGTCGAAAATTTGAGCGACGGCAGGAAGCTGAGCGGGATCAGCTTCTCCGCGAGGGCAGGAGAAATCGTTGGCATAGCGGGGCTGATGGGAGCAGGGCGAACGGAAATTGTACGCATGCTGTTTGGAGCCGATAAGAAAAAGCATGGCAAAATCTTCATCGATGGCCGCGAGGTTGCAATTAATAGCCCAGCGAGAGCGATCGAAGCGGGGATCGTATTCGTAACGGAGGACCGTAAGCATCAGGGATTGGTGCTCGGCATGTCTGTCCGGGAAAATCTATCCTTGACCAATTATAAGCATATTGCGAGCTCAGGCGTAATTTCCGCTAAGAAGGACAACGAGCTGTCAGACAAAATGATTAAGCGGTTTAATATTAGAACGCGTGATCCCGAGCAAACTGTTAAATCGTTAAGCGGCGGCAATCAGCAAAAGGTTGCTATCGGCAAATGGTTAGGCGAGCTGCCAAAAGTGTTCATTATGGATGAGCCGACAAGAGGGGTAGACGTCGGGGCTAAAAAGGAAATTTACAGCATGATGAACGAGCTTAGCGAGCAAGGCGTCACCATTATTATGGTCTCATCGGATTTGCCCGAGGTTCTGGGGGTAAGCGATCGCGTTATTGTCGTTCATGAAGGACGCATCTCCTCTATTTTGGACAAAGAGCAAATGAATCAGGAAGCAATTATGCATGCGGCGACAGGGGGAAGCAGCAATGGCCATTAACAATAAACAACTTTCATCAACCTTGCAAAAGCTGGGTCCGCTCATCGGACTTCTAATCATTATCGTCATTTTAATTATCGCAAGTCCAAATTTCTTGACCGTGAACAATATACTGAACGTGTTCCGTCAAGTTTCCATTAATGCTTTGATCGCATTCGGTATGACCTTCGTTATATTGACCGGAGGCATCGATTTATCAGTAGGCGCGACGCTTGCGTTATCAGGAGCGTTAACCGCAGGGCTTCTGAACGGCGGTATGGACCCATTGACCGCCATTATTATTGGTTTGTTTGCCGGCGGAGCCATGGGCGCGATTAACGGGATTCTCGTTACGAAAGCAAAAATCGCACCGTTTATCGCAACGCTGGCGACGATGACCATTTACCGAGGCTTTGCGCTCGTCTATACGGATGGCAGGCCCATAACTGGATTCGAAAGCGATTTATTCACATTAGTTGGCGGGGGCTACTTTTTTGGAGTGCCTGTTCCGGTTATTATAACGATCATTATTTTCTTCGTATTGTTTTTTATTTTGCGCAAAACGACGTTTGGCAGAAACATTTACGCAATCGGAGGAAACGAAGAGGCTTCGCTGCTCTCCGGTATTAAAACCGGACGCTTTAAGGTTTATGTGTACACGTTGACTGGCATGCTGTCGGCGCTTGCGGGAATTATTCTTACGTCTCGGCTTAACTCGGCGCAGGCAAATGCCGGCACGGGTTATGAGCTCGACGCCATAGCGGCTGTCGTGCTGGGCGGTACAAGCTTATCCGGCGGCAAAGGCTGGATCGTAGGTACGCTAGTTGGGGCCCTCATTATCGGCGTTTTGAACAATGGCTTAAACCTGCTGGGCGTATCCTCGTTTTATCAGCAGGTCGTTAAAGGGATGGTTATTCTGTTGGCGGTATTGCTTGATCGCAAAAAAGCCAATAGCTAAATCATATAAATTAAACAAAGAAAAGGTGGTTGCAACATGAAAAAGACGACGAAACTAGCAAGCATTGGAATCATTACGGCGCTGCTGCTTGCAGGCTGTTCAACAACGGCTCCGGGTTCAGGAAACAAAGAAGCTGAGCAAGGCGAAGCCAATACGAAAACAGAAGGCATTAAGATCGGACTTGCCGTATCGACGCAAAGCAATCCATTTTTCGTTACATTAAAAGAAGGCGCCCAAACAGCCGCTACGGCAGGAGAAGCGGAACTCATTACAGTTGACGCGCAGGATGATGCCGCTAAGCAAGCTTCCTCAATCGAGGATTTGATTCAACAAAAGGTAGACGTTATCATTATTAATCCTACTGATTCGGCAGCGATCATTCCTGCTGTGGAATCCGCTAATGCAGCAGGCATTCCGGTTATTACAGTCGATCGGACAGCTGACGGCGGCAAAGTAATGACGCATATCGCTTCCGACAACAAAGCGGGCGGCGCGCTTGCTGCGCAGTTTATTGCAGAGCAGCTTGGCGGAACAGGCAATGTTGTGGAGCTTGAAGGCATTCCGGGCTCTTCCGCAGCACGCGAGCGTGGAGCGGGCTTTAATGAAGAAATCGCCAAATCAAGCGGCATTAAAATCGCGGCTAAGCAGCCTGCCGATTTCGATCGGGCTAAAGGCTTGACTGTTATGGAAAACATTTTGCAAGGCAACAAAGATATCAAAGCGGTCTTTGCTCATAATGATGAAATGGCGCTTGGCGCTCTGAAAGCTATTGAAGCAGCAGGTGCAACGGGTATTCTAGTCGTAGGCTTCGATGCGACTGATGATGCCGTGAAGGAAGTATTCGCAGGGAAATTAAGTGCAACTGTAGCGCAAAAGCCGGATATGATGGGCATGCTGGCTGTACAAACTGCGATCAAGATTGCCAAAGGGGAAGAGGTTGAAGCATCGATTCCCGTTGAGCTTGATCTCATTACAAAAGATTCCGCTAAATAAAAACAAGCAGCTTCAAGCCAAACAAGTGTGTTTACGTTCTTGCGAGCGTAAACACACTTGTTTTTTAAATCGATAATTCCGTATACTTTATACCAAGGCCAGGCTGATTCACGAAAGGATTTTGTTATTTATGACTACAATTAAAGATGTTAGCAAGCTGGCTGGCGTCTCTGTCGCTACAATATCCCGCCTGCTCAATCAAAGCGGATATGTCAGCAAGGAAGCTGAAATCGCTGTAATGGCAGCGATACAGAAGCTGAATTATAAGCCTAATAATATTGCTAGAAGCTTGGCAGGCAAGAAAACGACTGCCGTCGCATTAATGGTACCCGATATTTTAAATCCCTTTTTCCCTGAAATCGCCCGCGCGGCGGAGGATGCAGCAGCGGCTCACGGCTACACGCTTGTGCTGTGCAATACGGACAACAATCCGGACAAAGAGAAGAAGTATATAGAAACGTTAATCAACAAGCAAATCGACGGTATCATTATTTCATCCTATACCGTTCTTCCTGAGCAAATTATTGCGTTGCAGGACCGCTCGATCCCGATCGTGGCTATCGATAAATCTTTTTCCGATTATCCCATCCTTTCGGTTACGGCCGCAAACCGTCACGGCGGTGAAATGGCGGTAGAGCACCTTAAGTCTGCTGGCTGCGGCAAGATCGCTCATATCTCCGGCCCTACGCATGTGCACGCGTCGCGGGAGAGGACGCTTGCCTATGAGGAGGCGTGCAGACATTTGCCTTGGTTTATGCCTAGTCTAATCGGTTATGGCAACTTCAACGTTGCAGGCGGCTATCAGGCGATGAAGGATATTTATAAGCAGCATCCTGATGTGGACGGCGTATTTGCAGGCAATGATCTGATGGCCGCCGGCGCATTAAAGGCGTTAATTGAGCTTGGCGTTAAAGTGCCGGAGCAAGTGAGGCTAATCGGCTTCGACGGCATTCGGATGGATATGGTATACCCTGAAATTACGACGATATCTCAACAAATCTATTCGACCGGCAAAACCGCTATGGATTATTTGATCCGTCTAATCAACAATGAGCCTATTGAGCGCAAAAATTATGAGCTTGAGGTAGAGCTGCTGCAAAAAGCGACGACATAGTTTGGATCAGCATTGCTGCTCTCTATTTCGAAATGTTGCGATTATATTCGTATTTGCCTTACAAATGAAGGCAAGTGAAGTATATTACTTAATAGGTGATTAATCGATGACAGTGAAAACGAAATATTTTGAATATGGGCAAGCCGAAATCGACTATCTCAAAAGCGTGGATGAGACGCTTGGGGCTGCTATGACGAGAATGGGCAAGGTTGAGCGTGTCATCATTCCTGATCTGTTCACGGCGCTCGTCTATGCTATAGTAGGGCAGCTGATCTCGGTGAAGGCGGTTCATACGATTTGGGAAAGAATGCAGATTCAAGTTGGCGAAATTACGCCGGTTAATATCGCTAAGCAGTCCGCTGATGCTATTCAGGGCTGCGGGATTACGATGAAAAAAGCGGTTTGTATCAAGCATATTGCCGATATGATTATGGAAGATGCGTTGAAGCTCGATGAGCTGTATGCGTTATCCGATGCAGAGGTCATTAAGAGGCTGTCCGCTTTAAACGGAATAGGCAAATGGACGGCGGAAATGATGCTGATTAATGCGATGGAGCGCCGTGATGTGGTCAGCTGGGGCGACATTGCCATTCGCCGCGGAATGATGAAGCTGTATCAGTTGGATTCCATTAGCAAAGAGGAGTTTGATCAATACCGCAGCCGTTACTCGCCTCTTGGTTCTGTCGCGTCTATCTACTTGTGGGAAATTTCATTTGAGTAAAAGGAGCATAGGGGCGAAAATGACGGAGAAAACGATCAAGGAGCAGTTAATGGCATTGTCCGAACCGGCGTATCAAAAATTTTCTGCGGCGCTTATCCCCACGATCAATAATGTGTTGGGCGTACGGCTGCCCGTGCTGCGCAAGCTAGCCAAAGAGCTGGCTAAAGGGGATTGGCGCACCTATCTGCTGCATGCGGAGAGCGAATACTTTGAAGAGGTCATGCTGCAAGGCATGGTCATCGGCTATTTGCAAACGGACGTGGAAGAAATACTTCGTTACGTCGCTGATTTTGTCCCCAAAATCGATAATTGGTCGGTATGCGATAGCTTTTGCATCGGGTTAAAATTTACGAAAACAAATAAGAAGCAGGTATGGGATTTTTTACAGCCGTATCTAGCGTCCGATGAAACATATGACATACGATTTGGCGTCGTGATGCTTCTTGATTTTTACATAGAAGATGAATATATCAGTCGCGTGTTGTCCTTATTGGACAGCGTGAAGCGTGAGGATTACTATGTCAAAATGGCTGTAGCATGGGCAATCTCGATCTGTTATGTGAAGCTGCCTGAGCGAACCATGAGCTATTTGGAGAACAATTCGCTTGATGTATTCACCTACAACAAAGCGCTGCAAAAAATTACGGAGTCCTACCGTGTGGACCAGGATACCAAAAAAATGATTCGCAGCATGAAACGGAAAGAAAAGCAGCCTGTGCATTTGTCTTAAAAAACAAATGACAGGCTGCTTTGTTTTATCTTCATCTCTAAATAAATTCTGTCATGCCGTTTTCCTTCAGCAGCTCGACGATTTCTTTGACGGACTGCGCCTTGTCCTTCGGACAAATCAATAAAGCATCTGGTGTGTCTGCAATAATAAAGCCGTCTACGCCTATTGTCGTTATTAGTCTGCCGTTTCCGTATATGATCGAATTCCGTGTATCGATTCCCATATGATTCGCTTTTATAATATTGCCTGATTCATCAGGAGGGAAGATAGCGCCGAGCGCATCCCAGCTGCCGATATCATTCCAGCCGAATTGCCCAGAGAGAACAATGACATCATCGGAGCGCTCAAGGATGCCGTAATCAATCGAAATGTTTTGAAGGGTCGGATAAATTTTATTTATCATTTCCTCTTCCTGCTCCGTTCCCAGATAATCGCTGATAGGAAGCATCGTCTTATACAGCCGAGGCAGGTATCGCTTGAAATTATCGATGATAACGGAGGTTTTCCAAATGAACATCCCGCTGTTCCATAAATAATTGCCAGATGACAGATAGCTTTGCGCTTTCTGGAAGTTCGGCTTCTCTACGAATTCGGCTACTTCATAGATCGCTACAGGATTCGAAGAAATAGGCTCCTTGTCAAACGCGATATAGCCGTAGCCGGTTGAAGGGAAGGTTGGCTTAATGCCGATGGTTACGATTTTGTCCGTCTCCATCGCGGCTGTACAAGCCTCATCTAGCGTAATCCGGAATTGATCTTCATCCGTTATATATGAATCGGAAGGCAAGACGACCATTAAAGAATCTCCATAGCTTTTTTCAATAGATAGCGCTGCAAAAAGTATGCTTGCAGCCGTATTTCGCGCAACAGGCTCGATCAAGATGTTACGGCTGAGCACACTGCTATGCATAATGCTCTCTAGCAATACGGCTTGAGAGCGGTTCGTCACGATGATGGTATTTTCCTGCGGGATAATGCCTTTGAATCGTTCGATCGTATCGTTTAGCATAATATCATTTCCGCTAATATTGAGGAGCTGCTTCGGAATCTCTTGTCTGGACAATGGCCAGAAGCGGGTTCCGCCCCCGCCCGCCAGTATAGTAGCGAATTTATTCATGATGCATCACCAAATGGGCGATAGAGAAGGAAATGATGCTCTCCGAGCCTTGGTTCAAGTTTAACCCCGTACGATGGATGCCGTCATAACAAGCGCCCGTTTGAGGATCGATGAGAGAGGTCTTTAATGAATTGTTCCCTAAATACCATTCGTAGCATAAAGCGGCATGCTTTAAATAAGTAGAATCATGAAGTACGCTCGACGCTTCCTTGCACGCAAGAAGCATTTCACACGCTTCGATCGGCTGTTCATCATAAGGAGCCGCTTCTCTACCACGCAGCAGCCACCCATGGCTGCCAATCGGTTTGTAATAGCCTTCCTTGGAAAATGTGTTAGCTGCTAGAAAATCCAAGCTTTCCTTGGCTGTTTCCTTCAAGCTGTCGTTTCTCGAAATACGGTACGCTTTTAAAAGCGCCCATGGGAGCATCGAATTTCCATAGGTAAGGCTGTCCTCGAACCAGTTCCAACCGTTTCCTTTATTGCGACTATATTGATCATGCAGCTTTGCTGCCATATTTTCGATAAGTTCTAATATGGATGCTCTGGGCAGAAAAGCGGCATCTTCCTCGGTGGTTGGGGGTTTGGAATATGGAAAGGAGTAAGTTAAAGCATTTGAGGTTTCAATCAGGTAGCTCAGACCGACTATGGCATAGGCAATGGCGCGGGGAGAACGGAGCGCATCGATATGCGGCAATGCCTGATTGATTAAATAACGGCAAGTGTTTAACAGATTATCAGGCAGGTAGGTAGAGTGGGCTAACGTAAATCCAAGTGCCCATAGCGTCCGCCCCTGACAATCCTCGGATCCGCTATCCTCAACAAATGAACGGTTATAATCCATGAAATTTCTAAAGTTGCCGTCGGCATTTTGTGCGTGATGAATAAAGGAAATATAGGTATGGATAAGATCCAGCGCAGCGATGTCTCTTTTGCCGTTATACAGTAAAACGGCTGCAATTAATGCTCTTGCGTTATCGTCTGTCGTGTAGCCCTTAGAGCGGTCGGGAACTCCAAACTTAGTATGTTGGAAAATCCCCGTATCATCCGTTATTCTGCGCATATATTCAGTCTTGAACTGTAGTATCGTTTGTACCTCCATCAAATCACACTCCTGTTATTTAATTTTGAGATCGTTATTTTTTCTTGAAAGAGAGCGGCATAGGTTTTGGCGATTTCCTTCCATAGCATCGTCTTTCCGAGCTCCATTGTATGGTTCTCCATCTCTTTCACTAGCATAGGATTATCTAGCAATTGAAGAATGCAGTCTTCCAAGGAAGCGGCATCGCGGAAGTTTGCGAGCAGTCCTCTGCCCTCAGCCAGCATTTCCGTGGCATATCGATACGGAGTCGAGACGATGACTCTTCCATAACCGACCCCGTAAGCCAAAGTACCGCTTACCGCCTGGTCTTTACCTAAGTAAGGAGTCATATAGATGTCTGACATCACGAGCGATTCGATCACTTCCTCCTGCGTTAACAGCTTGTCGACGAAGAGGACGTTATGATTTAAATCAAATTCAGTTACAAGCTCCATCAGCCTTTGTCTATAAACTTCGCCAGTCTCTTGTTTGACTACCGGATGTGTTTTTCCAAAAATGATATAGAGCGAATCGGGATGCTGCTTCACAACGCCTCGCATCGCTTCAATGCTATATTCAATTCCTTTGCCTGGGCTTAGGAAGCCAAAGGTAGACAATATTTTTCGATCCGCGAAGCCATATTGTTCTTTCAGCTTTGCCCGCGATTCCGTTTTGACATAAGGCACGCCATGATGAATGAAGGCGACTTTAGAGGCATCAATGCCATAGATCGTGGTCAAATCGATGACGGTAGACTGCGCCATCGTAACCACTTTAACGCTGAGCTCTGCAACACGGTTCATAATATGGCGCTGCTTGGCAGAAGGGTTTGATAACACGGTATGAAAGATGACGATATACGGAATGCTGAGCTTCTCGACAAAAGGAATTAAATACTCCCCGCTTTCTCCGCCATAAATGCCGAATTCATGCTGGATAACGAGGAGGTCAACGTCCGAGAAGTTAAGATAGTTGGCCGCATCTGTATAATCAGATTGCTTGTGCTGGTTTATTTCCTTTATCACTTGCTCATCGTATTGGTAGGTTACATTGTTGTTGATAGCAATAATGCCAGGATGATTGAAGCCTTGAATATGTTCGAATTGGTCTAATAAATCTTGTGTGAATGTGGCAATGCCGCATTCTCTCGGCAAACTCGTTCCAAGAAAAACGATGTTCCGTTTGCTGCTCGAATTTTTCATCATATAGTGCCTCCATATTGAATTGAAATTTTTTGAAATAAAAAAAAGAAATAAAGAGATCTTTATTTCCATCGGAAGGTTTTGTATTATTTTCAGAAAATTGAAAAATATTTCCTGTTCCAACTATAACATGACCATTTTTTCTTGTCAATTTATTGACTCTCCAACAATCTCCATATATATTTATGTTGGAGGTGTAAGAGTGCCAGTCATACGCAGTCATTTAAAAGAGGTTATGGAAAATCACGATCCAAAATTATCGATTCGCAAGCTTGCGAAAGATGTGAATTACCATTTTGATTCGATACGCAGAATGTACAAGGATGAAATGGTTCAGTATCCAAGGGATTTGTTGCTAAAGCTTTGTCTCTACTTTAATGTCCAGCCGGGACAGCTCATAAGAATCGAAGAAGATGAAGATCGCAAAAGAGCGCTAGATGAATCGAATGATCATCAGGAGGACGGCAATGACAACGGAAATGACGAAAACGTGTAAACAGCTCCTGGATGCATTTTATGCAAGCCCTCGCCTGACGAAAGTAGAGAAGCTCGTATTCTCTGGGGTTGGCAACCGAGATGTGTATAATATAACGGCCCCGTTTCCATATGACGGGGAGGAAGTAATCTTAGGAAGAGTTGAGGAACGGGACAGCGAGTTCTCTCAAGTCTTCTTTTTTACATGCCAAAATCAGGTTTGGAGTCCTCGTGTACATACCCATACGTATAATTTGCAGGACCCTTGCGTGTCGATTATAAAAGGTGAATTAATCATTGGCGGAGTTGAAGTAATCACTTTGGCAGATAATCCGCTAAAGATTGTATCGTGGGTCACGCAATTTTATCGAGGGTTTCAAATCGATTCGTTATGCCACTTCTCATCTGGCCCCGGTACGATGAAGGATATTCGTCTGATCGAGCTTGCGGATGGCAGAGTAGGCATATTTACAAGGCCGCAAGGAGTAAGAGGCGGAAGAGGGCAAATCGGATTTACGATCATTGATTCGCTTGATGAGCTCAATGAGCAAACCTTTATTGATGCCGAGGTGCTGCAAGACCAATTTGTTCCCGAAGAATGGGGAGGCGCAAACGAAGCGCATTTGCTCAAAAATGGTCATGTAGGCGTTCTGGGGCATATCGCTTGCTTTGATGAGCTAGGCAACAAGCATTATTATTCGATGGTCTTCTCGATCAACCCTGAAACCTGCGAGAAAACACCGATTAAAATTATCGCGGTAAGAGGAGATTTTCCAAGAGGCCCCGGCAAACGGCCGGACCTTGAAGATGTTATTTTTAGCGGCGGGATTATCAGGTGCAGCAATGGCAGAGCGATACTGTCTGTAGGCGTAAGCGATGCTGAGGCTTACCAGATCGAGATTCCTGATCCGTTTATCGAGTATGAATGGTGAACAGGGCTGAATTGACTAGATTCTATGGTCATGTTATACTTATGGTGACAAGAATTTATGGTCAAAAGAGAGCGGGAACAAACAAATGAGTAAATTTATTCAATTAAGCAAGCGCACTGGTGAAACAAAGTCTCACATGAATCAAGGAAGAAAACAGGGACGTATCCCAGCTGTATTGTATGGAATTGGTAAAGATACTATGTCGCTAGAAGTGAATGAGAAAGAAATGCTGGATATTTTGAAAAAAAATCCACGGGCTATTTTGCAGGGCAAGACCTCCGATGAGAAAATAATACCAGTTGTAGTTCAAAACATTCAAAGGGAAGTCATGTCAGGCAAATTGCTGCATATTGACTTTCATCATGTGAACATGACAAAAATGATGGATAGCAAAGTCACGATCCATTTCGCTGGCGAAGCAATTGGCTTGAAATCCGGCGGTACATTGCAGGTGGACATGTATGAAGTAGAAGTCCGCTGTATGCCTGACGTTCTCCCCACTTCAATGGAAGTGGATATTAGCGGCCTTGATGCCGGCGACCAGCTTCTCGTTTCAGATTTGATTTTCATGGATGGGATCGAAGTCTTGACTGATCCGAACACAGTCATGATTCAAATCAAAACGGTGCATGCGGAAATCGAAGAAACAGCCTAGTTAATCACATTTAAATAGAGGTAAGCAGTATCCCCTTCCGGGAGCGGTGTGTAAGATTCATTATTATGAATCTATTCACTGCAGCTGGAAGGGGATATTTTTATGGCTACTTGGCGTCATGAAAAATAATGCCCAGACTGTATCTGGTCCCCGATGTTATCGTGCTGACGCCATGCTTTAATGTTGTTTTGTAATAGCCGCGTGTTCCAAGCACCGGACGATGTTGGGTTGGAAAGATTAGCCCTTCGCCCTGTTCTAGCGCAATGACATGACCCCGGCTTTGCGCACGCGGCCGCTGCTCTACGAGCAGAAACTCTCCGCCTGTATAATCCGCCTCCTTCTGATTAAGCGCGAATACGACTTGGAAGGGGAAAAAGATTTTTCCATACAAATCCTGATGCAGGCAGTTGTAGCCTCCTGCTTCATATTTTAAAATGAGCGGGGTGGAGCGGGTCTGTTCCTCGCTGTGGCATTGCTCCAAAAATTCGGCCAGCATAGCCGGGAAAGCAGAGGCATGCCCCAATTGTTCAAGCCACCGATTCGCTGTCTTTGCAAGCTCTGGATACAAACCCTCGCGCAGCGTCTGCAGCAAAGGCGGGAGAGGAGCGTCGTAATATTTGTATTCTCCTATTCCGAAGCGATATCTAGCCATGTTGATCGTATTTCGAAAATAGTCTGGAAGCTCAATGGTATCGATAATATTCTGGCATTCCGCTTGGTTTAGCAAAGGGGGAAGCTTCGAGAATCCATTCTCGTCTAATTGCTGCTGAATCTCAGGCCAATTCAGCTGATCGATTCGTCCGAGCAGATGATCGGGCATGTTGATAACCTCCTCCATGTTAGATGGTTGATTTACGAACAGTATACCCTCTATTCCAGTCGGCTGTACGGCTTCACGAATGTAAGCGCAAGATCGAGAAATCAAGGACGATGTGAATAAGCTTAGAAAGCAGTCATTCCTCATAGCTGGGACTGGCTGTTTTTTTCTTTTGATATAATGAAAATTAGTTGTGTGAAAATGGAACATTTCGTTATCGCAGTTGTCTAATGAAATGAGGTGGTCGGCTTGGAGTACTTGAAGAGTATCAAGATAACGAGTGATAACGTTGATTCGATTTTTGGTGATTTGATGGCAGCCTATGGGGATGATGTATGGCATTATGCTTTCATACTAGTCAAGAGCAAGGACGCAGCGGATGACATTACACAGGATGTTTTCTTAAACGCCTACCGTTTGCTTCATCGTTTTGAGGGCAGAAGCTCACCCAAAACCTGGCTGCTAACGATTACGAGGAATAAGTCGATCAATTGGCTCAAATCTTCCTTTATTAAGCGTGTTATGTTAATGGGCTCCGTTGCACATTCGACTAATCAAAAGTCGGCAGAGCAGGAGGTTTTGGATCAAATGGGCGTGCATGCGATCTGGCAATCGGTGTTGAGACTGCCTGCCAAGCAGAGGGAAGTGCTGATTCTCGATGCCCACTACCAGCTTTCATATTCGGAGATGGCTGGGCTGCTGGGTATATCGGAAGGGACGGTCAAATCCCGCTTGCACAGAGCCCGCGCTCGAATGGAGCTTATGCTGAAGGAGGAGGGTGGGAAGCTATGAAAACGGATCATGATTCGAAGCCAAGCTGGTATGATGCTTTGTTAAAACCGCCACTTGAAGGCCAAAAATGGACTGCCGAGAAAAGCGAAAACGTGCTGAAGGAAATTAGTATGCTCAAGCGAAAGAAAGAGGGTTTTAGCAAACGATCCTTTAAGCTCGGATGGTTTGTGCCTATTATTGCAGTCATTTCTGCTGCTATCGTATTTATTTCGGCAGAAGGGTTTAATCGAACTATTTATGATGGAGAGAACAGCAGAAATGTAGGAACGATTGGCATTGCAAAGTGGGAGATGCTCCCAGGGGACGGTATGATTGCTGGGAAACCTGCTGGTGCGATGTGGTTGATTCATAAACAACTTTCGGAAATGCTTGGTCATAAAGTAGAAATCATCGCAACCCATCAAGAGACGGGGATGATCATAGAGGAGCTTCCCGAAATGATCATTAATGATACGAATGCACAGGAGATAGACAAAAGACTGCTTTCCTCCGTAAATGCAGTAACCAAAACACGTATCGTTTCCGATATGGCTATTCCCTTGGGCGGAAAATGGCACTTTGAAATGTTTATTGACGGGCTGTCAAACGGAAGCAAGGAATGGATGGTGCCAGACGGCGGCTGGGAGCTGAGTCCTTCCTTTGAATCGGGATCGTTTACGATGACGGGCACTAAGGGGAAGCTGGGCTTTATTGATCCAGGTTTTATTGCGGGCAAAGGGAATAAGTACATGTGGCATTTTTGGGGAACGAATGAGGAGCTCACAGGGGATTTGCAAATCTATGCGGTTCGGGAGTCGACCGATGAGCTATTGACGGTATTTGAGAGCAAGGTTCGCCCTGGGAAACATAATGGGGCAGATTCCACGCTGCCATCCGGGATAACGTTGCCTTTTGTAGGCAAATGGAAGCTAATCGTCATGATTAACAAACAGTGGTTCGGGAATGTGGTGGTTCAGGTCGATAAAGGCTTATAATGTGGTTGTCTTAAAATGAATAAGGAGTTGTTACGCAATATGAAACAGATTACTCTTCGACAATCCCAAATTACCGATGCTGAGACCATTGCTAATTTACGGGCAATTGTACTGCGCAATGATTTAACCAGGTTAGGGAGGTTTGATGAAGAGAAGGTACGTCAACGCTTCCGTCATTCATTTGACTCCGTTTATACTTGGATCATTGAGGAAGGTTCTTCTTTTGTTGGCTGCGTAGCCTTTAAACCGACGTTAGAGGGATATTTATTGGAACATTTTTATATCCATCCCGATTACCAAGGCAAAGGTGTCGGCAGTCAAGTATTAAAAAATCTGCTTGAACAAAATGATGTAAAAGGAAAACGTGTAACATTAAATGTCCTGCAAGGAAGCGCCGCTAAACGTGTTTATGAACGGTTTGGTTTTAAAGTGGATAGTGAGGACCTTATAGACGTTTATATGTCTGTGAGAGTAGAGGGGAATTCCAGAACCGTCGAAGGAATGTAGAATGCTCGCCATTAGGTGGTGAGAAGCGTTGAAATTTTTCTGCCGTTAGGATTCCAAGGTGTCGCCTATTGACATTTATTTCATTAACTCTATAATAAGGTTAAATATCTATGAAGGAGGCTGATAAATATGAGCTATATTCAATCGATTCATCCCATAACTCCTATATGCATCAGCCTCTACGGAACGGTAATCAAATGACGGTAAACTCAAGCTTCCCACTTGCACTGTAAGATGTGAGAAGCCGTGTTTCGTTATACCTAGTAACCGCAAGAGCCGATGCTGGCTTCTTGCGGTTTTTTAATTCATGCCGCGGGGAATCCCTGCGGTTTTTTTATGCCCAAATTATGATAACGAGGAGAAATGAAATGACTCAATATAACACAAACGTTTTGCAAGCTTATGGTTGGAACGAATATTGGAGCGAGAGCAGGAAGATAAGCGCTGTCGGATTTGAAGCCGCCGCTCCTGCCAGAGTAATCGCGCAATATTCGCATTCTTACAAGGTCATGACGGACACTGGTGAAAGATCGGCGGTTGTATCCGGACGCTTCGAGTTTCAAGCATCGGGGAAAGGGGATTATCCAGCTGTCGGCGATTGGGTGATCGCCGATATGCTGAACGAAGAGCCTGCGCGTGCGATCATACAGGCTGTGCTGCCGCGCCGTTCTGCTATGGTACGCAAGGTAGCCGGATCTGTTCAAGAGGAGCAAATTATCGGTGCTAACGTGGACTTTCTATTCATTACCTTCGCATTGAATGGTGACTTCAACGTGCGCAAAATCGAACGGTATTTGGTTGCCGCTTGGGAGAGCGGGGCGACTCCCATCGTTCTGCTGACCAAATCCGATCTATGCGATGACCCAGACAGGTACTTGAGGGAAGCGGAAGAGGCGGCGCCGGGCGTCCCGATTCATATCGTCAGCGCATTGGAGAACCAGGGGGGAGAGGCGCTTCGCGAATACTTGAGCCCAGGTAAGACAATCGCAGTAACGGGTTCCTCCGGCGTAGGCAAGTCGACGCTGCTGAACTGGCTGGCAGAGGATGAGCTTCAACATACATCCGGAATCCGGGAAAGCGATGCGAGAGGGCGCCATACGACGACGCATCGCGAGCTGTTCCTGCTTCCCGGCGGCGCGCTAATGATGGATACGCCTGGCATGCGCGAGCTGCAGCTGTGGGAAGCACAGGAAGGCTGGCAGCATGCATTCTCGGAAATCGAAGAGCTTGCCACGCAATGCCGTTACAGGGATTGCAAACATGAGGCGGAGGCTGGATGCGCGATCCAAGCTGCGCTGCAAAGCGGCGAGCTGGATTCGGGACGTTACGGCAATTACAAGAAGACGGAGCGGGAGCTGGCCCGAATTGCCCGCAAAGAAACGAACGCTATAAGGCAGCGCAGTAAGAAGGCTGCTTCATCGAAGACGTCCAAGTCAAAGCGATCGGTCAAAACTTCTGTTGCAAATTGGGAGGAATAAGCGAGTATGCTTTTTTTACATGTATAATGAAAGAAACACATTTCTGCCATCTGCCTGAAGATGAGTCTTACACTTTTGTTAGAGGGGAGTATTTCCATTGACGCTGCAGCAATTAAAATATGTGATCGAGGTCGCCAACCGCGGCTCCATTAATGAAGCAGCCAAGCGGTTGTTTATTTCACAGCCAAGTCTTTCAAATGCGATTAAGGATCTGGAAGAAGAGATGCAGGTTGCGATTTTCGAACGATCAAATAAAGGCATTTCACTTTCTAAGGAGGGTGTTGAATTTTTAAGCTATGCCAGGCAAGTAGTCGAGCAGGCGGAGCTGCTGGAAAGCCGGTACCTTAATGCGAAGCCCTCCCCGCAGCATTTTTCGGTTTCTACCCAGCATTATGCCTTCGCGGTTAATGCATTTGTAAACTTGGTTCAGGAGCATGGTCACGATGAATATGAGTTATCTTTACGAGAAACCAAAACCTACGAAATTATTGAAGATGTCAAAAGCTTACGCAGCGAGATCGGGATTCTGTATCTTAACGAGTTCAATGGCAATGTCATCAATAAGCTGCTCAAAACCGCGAACTTGCAATTCGTCAGCTTATTTACTGCTAAGCCGCATATTTTCATCAGTATTCATAATCCGCTTGCGAATCAATCGATCGTGACCATCGACCAGCTGCAGAACTACCCGTATTTGTCGTTTGACCAGGGCGAATATAATTCGTTTTATTTTTCAGAAGAGATTCTGAGTACGATGTCACATAAGAAAAGCATCCGAGTAAACGACCGGGCGACGCTATTCAATTTATTGATTGGCTTAAACGGATATACGATATCGACAGGCGTTCTAAGCGCCGATCTAAACGGCAATGAAATTATCCCTGTACCCTTGGATATTGATGAAACGATTAATGTAGGTTGGATTTCCCATAAAAATACGTCGCTGTCGAAGCTCGGAGCGGCATATGTGGAAGCACTTATACAAGCGACTGCCCAATAAAAGCTTTGATATAGCCTTAAGCTATAACTAGATATAGTTTAATCCAGTTACACTATACCAACGAATACGTGATATCTTTCTTGTAACAATTTGTTTAGGGAGTGTTGCAAGATGGTGAAGAGTAGTGTGTTGGGTTATCCGCGTATTGGTGCAGATCGTGAATGGAAGAAAGCGCTCGAAGCGTTTTGGTCCGGAAAGCTTGAAGAATCGGAGTTTCACAGCAAGCTTAAAGAAATCCGTTTGAACCATCTGCGCAAGCAGAAGGAGAAGGGTGTCGACCTTATCTCGGTCAATGATTTCAGCTATTACGATCATATTCTGGATACGGCTGCTATGTTTGGCATTATTCCGAAACGCTTCAGCTATGAGGGCGGCGTTGTGCCTTTGCCTACTTATTACGGGATTGCCCGTGGGACGAAGGATGCAACAGCAAGCGAAATGACAAAGTGGTTTAACACCAACTATCACTATATCGTGCCCGAGCTGGACGGGGCAGCACCTGTGCTTACCGAAAACAAACCTTTAGAGGCTTATCGTGAAGCGAAGCAAGAGCTTGGTATCGAGGGCAAGCCGGTTATCGTAGGACCGCTAACCTTCCTGAAGTTGTCTAAAGGGTACAGCGCTTCGGAAACGGATGCATGGCTTGCGCGTTTGCTGCCGCTTTATGTGCAGATTTTGCAAGAGCTTGCAAGTGAAGGGGTTCAATGGGTACAAATTGACGAGCCGATTCTTGTAACGAAATTAAACGACGCTGATCTTCAGCGCTTGAAGACGATCTATGAGACGTTTGCCGCTGCGGCGCCAAGCCTGAACATCATGCTGCAAACCTATTTTGAATCAGTAGAGAGCTATAGTGATATCATAGCGCTGCCTGTCAACGGAGTGGGACTTGACTTCGTGCACGGATTGTCCGGCAATCTTGCTTCGATTAAAGCGGTTGGTTTTCCGGCGGACAAGGTGTTAGGGGCAGGCGTTATCGACGGCCGCGGCATCTGGAAGGCGCCACTCCGCGAGAAGCTGGCATTGCTAGAGGAGCTTGCTGAAATCGTTCCAGCAGATCGGCTAATCGTACAGTCATCATGCAGTTTGCTTCATGTTCCGGTCACGGTAACAAATGAGTCGAAGCTGTTGCCTGAGCTGAAAAACGCTCTTGCATTTGCTGATGAGAAGCTGGACGAGCTTGTCCTTCTGGCGAAAGCAATCTCTGCAAGCGGGGCGGAATTTGAAGATGCGCTGGAAAAATGCGATACGGCTCTACAGGCGCTTAAACAGTCGGGTGAGCGTAATCGCAATGACATTCAGCAGGCAGTTGCAGCTATTAGCGTTCTAAATCCAGGGCGCAGCCTGCCTTTCGCAGAGCGGCATATTGCACAGCAGAAAAAATGGCAGCTGCCGATTTTTCCGACAACGACCATTGGCAGCTTCCCGCAATCAGCAGAGGTGCGCAAAGCGCGTCAACAGTGGCGCAAGGGTGAATGGAATAATGAGCAGTATGCTAACTTTATCCGAGAGCAGATCGATATTTGGATTAAGCTGCAGGAAGAGATCGGGCTGGACGTTCTTGTGCATGGCGAATTTGAAAGAACGGATATGGTTGAATTTTTCGGCGAGAAGCTTGCAGGCTTCGCGTTTACCCAGTATGGATGGGTACAATCTTATGGTTCCCGCTGCGTGAAGCCTCCTATTATTTTTGGAGATGTCGCGTTCGAGGAAGCGATGACGGTCGAGGAAACCAAATATGCACAGACGAAGACCGAGCGTCCGGTTAAAGGAATGCTCACAGGTCCGATTACGATCATGAACTGGTCGTTCGTCCGTGATGATATTACGCGCGAACAAATCGCGTACCAGCTGGCTTATGCGCTTAGACAAGAGGTTGAAGCGCTTGAGCAAGCAGGCATCGGCATGATTCAAGTGGATGAGCCTGCCGTTCGCGAAGGGCTGCCGCTAAAGGAAGAGGATCAAGCGGAATACCTCGCTTGGGCTGTCAAAGCGTTCCGCATGACCACTTGTACGGTTCAGGACACGACGCAAATTCACACGCACATGTGTTATTGCGAGTTCCATGACATGATTGATTCGATTGAAGCTATGGATGCGGATGTCATTTCGATCGAGACATCGCGCAGTCATGGCGAGCTGATTCATAGCTTCGAGCTTAACACTTATAAGCTGGGCATCGGCTTAGGCGTTTACGATATCCACAGTCCACGAATTCCGCGCGTAGAGGAAATGACGAGTATGATCGAACGCGCCTTGCGCGTGCTGGATCCGAAGCTCTTCTGGATCAATCCGGACTGCGGACTTAAAACGCGGGGCTATGAAGAAACGATCGACTCCTTGCGCAACATGGTTGAAGCGACGGAAATCGCCCGTGCAAAGCATTCCCTGCAAGTGTAATACTAGCGATTATATAGTCGATAGTTGAATATACATGATTGAGCAGGCGCTGCGGCGCCTGCTCTTTTTATTTTGCTACGGGATAGAAATGACCAATATCTCGATAGAGTCATATATGGGCTCATCAAAGATGAGTGGTAGCCTTCCTCGCAGAAATAGGCAAAAGTGTTTAGGGATGAATTAGACCAATTTAAATATACATGAATATAGGAGGGTGAAAATGATTCAGAATTAGCGGTAGTTAAGCAATTTATTGCACGTACTATGTTGCCGCAATATCAACTACCGCCGCTTGTGTCGGTTTTTTCTGAGGCGCTTTGGGCATACCGTACCAGATGCCTTACTGGATATCATCCCGGCTTCCGCATCGGTTGCCGCATCCTGAGACGATTCACCATTATTGGCGGAAGCTGTATCGCTAGAGGAGCTATTCGTTCCTTCGGTGGAAACGGAAGTCATATTGATATTTATCGTTCCGACATTCCCAAAAATAATCGTTCCTTCGTTGTTCTCGATAATAACCCGTCCAAGCTGGCATCCCATATAAGCTCAGCATTCCTTTCTATCGCTCCTATTTGAGGCGGCAAAACATGCTTGCTGCTAATTCTCTTTCTATTCTATGAACAAATGGCGTAGTAGGTATTGGCACTTCGTAGAGTTACAGAAGCCTTTTTTTAAAACAGCTTGATGCAACCTTGCTTTAGTGCAATACTAACATTTAGCATAGGAGCCGCACCTAAGCAGGTTTGCGTAATCCATCCTTCAGGAGCAAATCCCAAGTCTATTCCGCAAATCGAATCATGGAACAATCGGGTCTGCGGTGGTTCTTTCTAGTTAATAGTCGAGTCGAGAATGAATAGCAAGCAAGCTCGAGAGTTTTGGGAGGTAATCGAAATGCAGGAACTGGTTGGCTGCTGTAAGGAATGCAAGAAGCAAATATTCTGCAACGATGGTTTTATTAATGGAATAATACTAGATGACAAAACTTTAATATGCTTCGACTGTTCCGATAAGGATCAAAAATAATTTTTTAAGGTGAATATTGGTATGAATTCAGCGATTCTATCTCGTTTCAATCGGGTAACCTATAAGACAGAGTTAAGCGTTGTTTGATAGGAGCGATTCAAATGGGATGGTTGTTTATTATTATTTATGGTGCAGTTATTTTGATGGTTGTAGAAATTGCCGCATCACTGCTTGTTATGACAGGGCTTGATCGAGATATTGCCCGGTTCCAAGCGGTTTCTATGCTAACGGCTACTGGCTTTACGACAAAAGAGTCGGAGCTAGTGATCAGACATCCCGTTCGCCGTCGTATCGCTGTCTGCTTAATTGCATTCGGCGTTTTTTCTTTTGCGGTCATCATTTCCTCGGTTAGCCAGCTCTTATCACAAAGCTTCGGCATTTATCAGCTGGCTTGGGCAAGTGCATCCTTGGGAGCAGTCTTAATCATTATAAAAAACAAACGGATGGGCGCTTTTCTGACTAAGAAAACAGAGCATTATTTGGAAAAGGAGTTCGAATTGCACGAGCTGCCGATTCATGAAGTGTTGTATATAGACGAGAAGACTGATTTATTTACAGAGATAAACATAAGCGGACAGTCAAACCTAATAGGTAAAAAGATAAGTGAGATCAATCATTCTTCTGAACACTTTACCATTCTTCTTGTCGAGAGAGAGCGGAAGAAGATCCGTCGTTTCGATCTGTTGATCCGTGAAGAAGATAATCTATATGTGTATGGGGACAAGAACGAAATTGAAAAAGCGTTTAAAGCAGAGTTGAGGGAGATGGAGTCAAAGGTATTAAAAGAGCGAGATGTAACTGCCATGTAGGAGCGTAGGCTTATGCGGCGCTTGCTGCATCCCAGAAGCCTGATCATTGAGTAAATAACAAAGCCGGAGGGATGCTGTCTCAACCGGTTTTTTTTGTGTTCAAAATTTATGCTGCTTTGTATGAGGGCATTCAGCCCCCGTTCATCCTTTTTGTTCGGATTCGAGGCTTATCGTTTTCCATGGAATGAATAAATGAGACTTGTCTTTACAATAATACTTGTTGAATGTTGGAAACAATAACAAACGGTAGACGGGAGGAATGACTATGAAGCAGAAAGAGATAAGCGAGGAAATGACGGAGAGCAAGCTGTCCATCTTCTCGCTCGGCGGCGTATATGAGATTGGAAAAAATATGTACGTCGTTCAATATGCAGACGATATCGTCGTTATCGATTGCGGCTCCAAATTTCCGGATGAAAGCCTCTTGGGAATTGATCTGATAATCCCTGATATCTCTTATTTGTTAGAGAACAAGGACAAAGTTCGTGCTCTAGTGATTACACATGGGCATGAGGATCATATCGGCGGCATTCCGTACATTTTGAAGCAAATGAATATGCCCGTTTACGGAACAGCATTATCCCTTGGTTTAATTAAAGGGAAGCTGAAGGAGAATCGGCTCAAAGGGATCGCTCAGCACGAGATCCACTCTGAATCTTTAGTCGAGTTAGGCAGCTTGAAGCTGTCTTTCTTTCGGACGAATCACAGCATTCCGGACTGCCTTGGTGTTGTCATTGAAACGCCTGAAGGCAGGGTTGTGCATACCGGAGATTTTAAATTCGATCTTTCCCCAGTCAACAAACAGTTTCCCGATATTCATAAAATGGCTCATATCGGAGAAAGTGGCGTTTTGGCTTTATTATCCGAGAGCACAAATGCGGAACGCCCTGGATTCACGCCATCAGAGCTAGTCGTAGGTGAACGCATTGAGGAAGCTTTCCAGAAAGCAGAAAACAGAGTGTTCTTATCTACCTTTGCCTCCAATGTGAACCGTTTGCAGCAGGTCGTCGATGCTGCCGAAAAAACGAATCGGAAGCTGCTATTGCTTGGACGAAGCATGGTTAACGTCGTAGCCGTCGCGTTGGAGCTTGATTATTTAAGGGTGCCGGAAGGCATGTTAATTGAAGCAAAAGAAGCGAATGAGCTGCCTAGAGAAAGGCTGGCCGTATTATGCACGGGCAGCCAAGGGGAGCCTATGGCCGCATTATCCAGGCTGGCAAGCTCAACCTATCCGCATATCGAAATATTACCGGGAGATACGGTTATTTTTGCCTCGTCCCCGATCCCCGGAAATGAACGAAGCGTATCAAGCACATTGAACCATCTCTATATGCTGGGCGCGCATGTCATTCATGGCTCTGGCGCTTCAACCGGCATGCATGTATCAGGACACGGCAGCCAAGAAGAGCTGAAGCTTATGCTAACCCTTATGAAGCCGAAATATTTTATTCCGATTCATGGGGAATATCGCATGCTGTACCAGCACCGTCTTTTGGCTGAGTCCGTAGGCGTGGAGAGAGAAAATATTTTCATTATGAATATCGGTGATGTGCTCGATATTAAAGACCAAACGGCTCGCCAGACACGTAAAATTGCAGCAGGCAACACCCTTGTTGACGGATGGGGAATCGGAGATGTTGGAAATGTAGTCCTTCGTGACCGCAAGCACCTTGCAGAGGATGGCATTCTTGTCGTAGTCGTTACCCTAAGCCGCATGGAGGGCTCCTTATTATCCTGGCCGGATATCATTTCTCGCGGTTTTGTTTATGTAAGGGAGTCCGAGGCTTTATTGAAAGAGGTCAGCCAATTAGTCATCAAGACGGTAAGAGATTTACAGGAAAATGGGAATGACGGAAAGTGGTCTATTTTAAAGCACAATTTAAAGGAATCCATTAGCAGGTATGTATACGGTCAGACGAAGAGGAGACCAATGATCCTTCCGGTTATTATTGAAGTGTGACGGTTCACGGAAAATATGATGAAGATTAAGCTTCTGCAAAGCATAATATTCGCCAGAAATAAACATAATACGGTAGTTGCCAAATTAACGTACAGGAGGAAATACAATGAACCAGTTTCAACCGAACAATCAAATTTCCCAACAGCTAGCGCATGCAGAACAGATGATTCAACAATTGATCCAGCAGACAAACCAAGCTTCTGCGCAGTACCAGCAATTATTAAAGCAGGAGCAAAACAATGCCGTTTTGCTTGAACAAATCGCTCAACGCGAGCAGCAAGCCGCACATATTATTCAAACCGCTTTGCAAGGTCATCAAACGGCTATCCAACAGCTTCACCAAATTTCAAGCATTTGCAATCAAATTGCAAATTCTTCATACCAGCAAGCTCCAATGGCGTTTATGAATACGAACAATCAATCGACAGGGTATTCGAACTATTCTTCACATTAAGCTGAAAATAGCACCCCCTCTGCAAATCTAAGCGGAGGGGGTGCAAGTTTATTTACCGTATTTAAGCGCGGTCACGTTCACGATCATTTGCGCGGTTTCTCATGCCAGCGAGCCCCAATAAACCTAGAAGGCCAAGCCAACCCCAATCAAAACCATCATCGTCTGTTGCTGCTGTTGTTCTGTAGTTGTTTGCGCGGTTAGCGTTGTTTGCGTTCATTGCTGTTCCGTTATAATTGGTGCGTCCGATCCGGTCAAAATCGGTTCCTAATGCACGATTGGTATTGTTGATGCCACGGTTGACATCATGACGGATCTCTTCACCAGGTGTATTGTTGTTTGTACCCATGGTTTCAGCTGACGCCGGAACTGCCGAGAACATCATTAGACAGCCGATAAATCCAATCGTTAATAAAAACTTTTTCATTTGCTTATCCCACCTCATTTATTTTTTTAAGTACTGGTTTATATTCTGCTATGAGGCTTATATCTATACTCGAGCATCTGGGATAGGCCTTAGGGAATTATTAGAATGGAAAAGAACAGTCAATACATTCCTTTATTCCACGTTAGTTTGTTTACGCAGATCGGATGGAGGAATACCGAAATGCGCTGAGAATTGCTTCGAAAAATAATGGATGCTGGAATAACCCAATTGTTCAGCTATGGCGGTTATGGAGTTATCGCTTTCATGGATCATCGCGTAGGCCCGCTGCATTTTGATCCGCACAAAACATTCTTTTGGAGTAAGGCCAGTCATTTTTTTGAAAATGCTGTAAAACTGCGACTTTTTTAGATGACATATAGCAAGCCATTGCTCGTAAGGAGGGTTTGTACCCGGAAACTGCTCCATCAGGTCGATAATTTTTTGAATCCGATAGTCCGGGATGTTATCTGAAATTTTCAAATTGATTAGTTGGAGAATCCAGCTGTAGAGCAGGCTATTCACGATCTCTTCCTTAAAATGAATATCGACCCGATTAAGCCTGACCAGATTAATGAACGTTTGAATAAGCTCCGGGTAGCGAGTGAGCTGAAGAGCCCCCGTTAAAGGCCCAATGTCCATACTGTCAGCGATTTCCGTCATCAAATCAGGAGAAAAATCCTCGGGATCAAAGCAAAGATGAATTCGAGTTGCTTTCTTTTCAAAAAAATCACAGTACATATCATAAGAGGCGATCGGCTCAGTCTCGGAAATATGAAAGGAATGCTTCGTTCCGGGAGGAATAAAAATTAGCGTTCCTTTTTTTAGCGGGTAGGTCTGTCCATTCATATGTAAAGCGCCGATTCCTTTATCGATCAAGTGAAAAGCACAGCAGTAGCCGAAACGGTTTTTCTCCTTCAGCGTCCCGGAATAGGTGTGATAATGGGCGGCTCTTATTGAAGGTTTAATGGAAACAATCGATGATAGCGTACTCATCCGTCAAACCACCTTTTTTTCATTATGGCATGCATCGCTTCATGTGAAAGCGTTTTTTTAAGGGTAAACGCCAATGTTGTGCCTGTCAATGAGCGCAGCGGCTTACGGAGGTTGAGCGACTAGCGCTTCCTCGTTAACTTTGCCGGAAATCTCTGTAAAGAAGCGGAAATCCATCTAAATACTTTAGCAATCGTGGATAGGATAATAAGGAGCAGGATAGAGACGTCAGCAAAATGAGAAGGAGATCACTCTTACGATTGGAGGTTTATTAAATATGAATGATGATTATGAAACGGCTGCAGTCCTTATTAACGTCCTAGACATAAAGATAAAACTATCAATTGGCGAGTATGCCCAATCACGCTTGCGGGCGCTTGGCTTGAAAGATAGTCCAATAAGCGCAATAGAAGTGGCCAATGGCTTTCAGGCCGTCATTTATGCACAAGACCATTACGCAGGAGACTCCAGCGTTCTGAGTGGGATGATTAGCAAAGAAGATATAGAGCTGAAAAATAGTGATCCGGTTCTGAAAATAGGATCGGTGAGGGTAAGGCGTTTGACGCCATCCGTACTGGAGGCGGAAGAACGCGATAAGCAAGCAATTAAGCATGCGCTGGATGGATGGTGGCCGCAGTCGCTGGCCAATATGGAGAACCGGCTGGCATGGTGGCGTGAGGCGCGCTTTGGGTGCTTCATTCACTGGGGCGTTTACTCTTTAACGGGCGGGAGATGGAAAGGGGAGAAATCGCAAGGTTATGCCGAGCATTTAATGAGGGCGAAAAAAATCGGACTAAAGGAATACAAGGAAGCCTTTATCGACAAGTTTAATCCCGAGCTCTTTGACGCAGAAGAGTGGGCCTCGTTAATCCAAGCTGCTGGCATGAAATATGTTGTCATAACCGCGAAGCACCATGACGGATTTGCCATGTATCCTTCGGATGCGTATCCGTTTGATATTCGCATGACCCGGCTTCAGCGCGACCCGCTGCTTGAGCTTAAAGAAGCTTGTGCAAGGCGCGGAATTAAATACGGTTTCTATTATTCCCATGCTTTTGACTGGGAGCATCCCGATGCGCCGGGCAATGACTGGGAGTATACGAATCCGGGCGGCGATCTTCGGCTGTATGAGGGTGAAGGGAAGCTATGGCATTCCGAGCATCCGGAGCTTGTGCCGAGAACGGCGGACTATTATGTTGACCGCAAAGCGATTCCGCAAATTCTGGAGCTGATACATAAATACGAACCAGATCTTTTGTGGTTTGATACCCCGCATAAATTGCCGTTATCGGAAAATGTAAGGATTCTGGAGGCGATACGCGAGGCTAGCGACGATGTTGTCGTTAATGGGCGTCTTGCGGCAGGTCGCGGATTTCCTACGTTCGCGGACTATGTGAATACTGCGGACCGAGTGCTTGAAATTTTCCCTTGCGAGGGAGATTGGGAGAGCATTCCGACGACTAATGAATCCTATGGTTATTCGATTGATGACAATAGCCACAAGCCGGCTTCGGCATTTATCCAATTATTAGCCAAATCCGCAGCCCGCGGCGGCAATATGCTGATGAACCTTGGACCGAAGGGCGACGGTGAAATCGATGAACGGGATGTAACGATTTTGAGGGAGATCGGTGCATGGCTTGAGAGGAATGGAGAGAGTATTTACGGGACCATAAGAACCCCCTTGAGCGTACAGGCATGGGGCGAGTCGACGCAAAAAGAAAATACGCTTTATCTTCACGTTTTTGAATGGCCAGCGGATGGGGAATTGGTGCTTGGAGGTTTATTGAACCCAATTCGCAAAGCATGGCTGCTTGCCGACAAGGAGCACAAGCCGCTGGAAGCCAAAAGGCTGAACTATTACGACTGGCTCATTCATGTGCCATGCCAGGCGCCCGACCCGGTTGACAGCGTTGTAGCTGTGGAAGTGGATGGTACAATCAGGGTTCATCAGAGCCGATTGCTTAGCGAAAAGAGCATTAACATCTTAAGGAGCTTCGATGCGGAGGTAAGTCAGGGCATTAGGTATGGAGACGGCAAGAAGGGAAATGACTATATTTGCGATTGGACAAGCATGAATCAACGGGTGACATGGAAGATCCGTACAAATCAGCTCGTTAAATACCGGCTTGGCCTAAAATACAGCACAGTCGATGGGATAGATACGGGAGTGGTACGAATTGCTATCGGCAATCAGTCGATTGAGGAACGCATCCATCCTACACAAAATGCCAAGGAAACTGCAATTATAAATGTTGAGGTTGTTATTTCTGCCGGTGAACATGACCTGTCCATAATGCCCGTGCAAATAGATGGGAAAGAGCTGATGAGGCTTTATGAAGTGACGCTTATTCCGTTAGCCTTATATAATAAATTCGAGGAAGACATTGAAGAGCTTGATCGTACCGATGTTGGAGATTGAATAGCATCGTGTATACAGGAGTTGGTGAGGCACCCATGAAAAGTATATTAATGAATGGTTAAATCAGCAATAATTATAAGTAAGTTGGAAAAAGGCAGCTCCAGGTCATCTGGAATTGTCTTTTTTTGTTTAATCTAGCACGCTAGTGAGGCTTTCCTTTTTTATTGCCATTGAATCTTCATCTACAATCTCTTAAAATAAGCAAGGTAAGCGCTTTCTCTAAAAAGATAGGCATTCGTGCTTTTATATGAGGAGTTGTAGAGATGAAGAGGAATTGGTACCGCCGCATGCTGCTTTCCTATTTTCCGATTTTTTTGTTTACGGTGACGATTTTGATCTTTCTGTCCTTTATTGTCGTCAATGATATCTCGCACAAGGAGACGGTCAAAGCCGATCGAATTACGACAGGCTATATGGCGGACCGGCTGTCCCGTTCGCTTAAGGATATCGAGATGGATGTGCTGGAGGAGGTAGGAAAAAACGACCGTTACCGTGATTTTCTGAATATCGGGCTGACGGACGAGAATAGTGAGGTCATCTTTGATGTCGTTGACAGCATGCGCACGCTTATTGCAAGCGATAGCTTGCTCGATTCGATTTATGTATACCGGAATGAGGACAAGCAGGTGCTGACGCGAAGCGGGCTTGTAAAGTGGGAAGCGTTCGCCGACAGAACGTTCATTGAGCAGGCGCTGGCTAATCCGGACAACAAAGGATGGTCGATGGTGCGGTCTTACCAGGAATTCAGCACAGAGCAGGATAAACGCGTCATTTCCATTTATAAAAGAGAGCCGCTGCCTTTCGGTACCGAAGGACTCGTCGTCATCAACGTCGATATGTATGCGGTCGAGCAAATGATCCGGTCCATGAATAATGGCGACATCTCGTTCGTAGATGTTCTTGATGCATCCGGCAATCCGCTGTTTTCGACTAGGCACGCAGATCAATCCGGCAATGCGGTGGGCGGCAAAGTGCTGAACAGCGTCTCCTTAGAGCTGACCGGCTGGACCTTTCAGAGCGGAATTACCGCCGGACAGCTGTTTATGTGGGTTTCCGTCATCTCTTATGTGTGGGTTGTAATCGGCCTGCTTACGGTTATTTTTGCCATCCTATACATCATTTATATCACTAGAAAAAACTATAAGCCGATCCGTGTCATGATGAACAGGATCGAATCGATTCAGCTCCGCGAGGATGCGTTCGGGATGAAGATGGATGAGCTGTCCATGATCGACCATACGCTGGAGAGCCTGATTCAGCAAACGGCGGATTTCGAGAAGCAGCAGCGCGAGAATCTGCTCGTAAGCCGGCGGCAGCTGTTCCACGATATGATGCAAGGCAGCGGGCCTGAAAATGTTGCGGGGCGATTGGTGAAGCTGGGTCTGCTTCCCTCGGGGGAGAAGCCGGAGCAATTGGCGTTCATCGTCGTCGAGATTGGACGCTATCGCGATTTCAGCAGCGATTTCTCCTCGCGGGACCAGCATACATTGAAGTTTGCGTTAACCAATGTGCTCCAAGAGCTGGCGCAGGCCGACGGCATGTATGGATGGGCTGAATGGATTGCGGAGAACCGGATGGGCATGATCGTCGGCTTGAACGGAGGCAACTCGCCTGCAATGGAGAAAATTCGGATATTCGCAGACAAAGGCCGGATATGGGTGGCTGAGCATTTGCGCTTATCGCTGCTATTTGGCGTCGGACATGTGGAGAAGGAATGGGAGCGGGTCGGACTATCCTACAAGGCTGCAGTTGACGTGCTGCTACATAAATTGTCCCTCGGCAAGCAATCGGTCGTAATGAGCGAGGATCTGCCTTATGAGGCGGGACGGAAATGGTATGCCTATTTGCAGCATGGGTCCAGCCTCGTAAGGGAGTTCAGACTTTTAACGGGCGAATGGCGTTCGCATCTGGAGCGATTGTTCGAGCATTTGGAGAAGGATCGCATGAAGGATGAGGATATCAGGATGGTTTTACTGACGATGATGGATATGCTAGGTAGTGAGCTTTCGGATATGTCCGATGAGCTGCATGGGCATTTCAAGGGGCCGGAGGCGGACGCCAAGCAGCAAGCAGCGGATGAGACCTCGACCCTTGACGAATTAAAAACGCATTATTTCGAGCGGTTGACGGAAATATACCGCACCTATGTCGCACACAGTGAAACTAAAAATCATCGCGCGATGATAAATGAACTGAAAACCTATATCGAGGAAAATTTCGAAAACCCCGATTTATCTTTAAAGCATTTGAGCGACCGGTTCCATATATCAGGCAAATACGCCAGCTATTTATTCAAAGAAGAATTTAATATGAAGTTTGTTGATTTTATCGTTCAGCTTCGTATGGAGCGGGCGGAGGAGCTGCTGGCCAACACGGAGGAGTCGGTGCAAAATATTGCCCTTCAGGTTGGATATGCGAACTCGATTACATTTGGCCGCGTGTTCAAGCGAATCACAGGCGTAACGCCGGGAGACTATAGAAAACTGAAGCTTAAGCCCGGAAAACCCCATAACAACGGGGATATTTGAAAATTGTTTATTGCACGACTACAGTCATTGATGACAGATAATGGGAAAAATCACGAAAGTTTATCGGTTGGAAACTAGTTTATTGCTGCCTCTTCGGATGTCATGCCATACTGTGGTCATCCCGAATCGGGCTGCAGCGACATAGCTGAAAGCGTTATCCTTATATGTCGAGTAGCCTGCCCGGTACGGCAATACATCATTCAAAGAGGGGGCTTGGAACGATGATTAGATGCAACAAAAGAAAAGGGACACTCGGAACGAAGAAAGCGGTATTGACAGTAGGGCTTGCTTGTTCATTATTATTTACGGCTTGCTCGGCAAACACGAAAGAGGAAGCTTCAGGCGATGCGAATGGGGGAGCTTCAAAGGAGAAGGTTACGCTTAAGGTAGAGGTGTTCGATAGAGGCAACTCGCCGGTTGGTTCCACGATAACGGACAACTATATGACAGACTTTATTCAAAAAAACTTCGGTGATCCGAACAACATTAATGTGGAGTTCGTACCGGTACCGCGTTCGGAAGAGGTTGAAAAGCTGAATGTGTTGATGGCAAGCGGCAGCAACGTGCCGGACATCGTATTTACTTACGATCCAAATACATTTAACCGTTATGCGAAACAAGGCGGCTTGACCGATCTCGGACCCCTGCTAAACGAGGCGCCGAATTTGAAAGCGTTCCTTGGTGATGAGGTACTCAGCTATGGACAATTCGAGGGTACGCAGTTCGCTATCCCGGCTAAGCGGTCGAACGTAGGCAAGTATGCCTCCTTCATCCGCCAGGATTGGTTGGAAAAGCTGAATATGCCGGTCCCGCAAACGACAGAAGAGCTTTATGAAACGTTGAAAGCGTTTAAGGAGAAGGACCCAGGCGAGACGGGCGGACAGGTTATTCCACTCGGCATGACGATCGCTTCCGCTCAATACGAGCCGCTGCTCTGGTCTTTCATTAAGCCAATGACCGAGGAACAAAAATATACGCTGACGCAGCAGCTAGGCTCGAATGACTATCCGACGCTTCTGCCGGGCTTTAAAGATGCGCTGCAGTTTATGAACAAGCTGTACAACGAAGGCTTGATGAGCAAGGATTTTGGTCTCGACAAGGATAAGAAGAAATTGGGCGAAGGCGTGTCAACAGGGAAGATCGGCTTCTTTAGCGAGGACGATATCAATCCATTTTACGAGAAGGGCTCTAACGACACGCTGTTGAGTAACGTTCCGGACGCCAAGCTCGTTTCCGTAGACGTATACACCAATGAAGAAGGCAAGCATGCCAAGCCGATGTACGCGCCAAACGGCCTTTACATCATGGTTCCAAAATCGAGCGAGCGAGCGGCCGAGGCAATCAAATATTTGGAATGGATGACGAGCGGCGATAATTTGTTCAACCTGCAAAACGGCGTTGAAGGCGAAAATTATACGATGGTCGACGAAATCCCGGTAGTCAAGGAAAACCCGACTGAGGAAGCGGTAAACCGTTTGTACAATGTAGGCGATATGGTTATTATTTCGAACGGCAAGCAGCTGGGCAGCATGGAGAAAAATCTGAAGGCAAGAGCGCTGCAAATGCCGAAGAAATTCCAGGAGCAGGTGGAACTTGCGCAAAAGATAGCCAATACCGATGTGATTCCGCCAGTGCTAATGGACAGACCGATCGAGGCTCAAACGAAATATGGCACAACCTTGCTCGACAAATTTAATGAGATGATCGTAAAAACAACAATGGCGAAGACAGAGCAGTTCGAAAGCGTCTATGAAACGATGCTGAAGGACTATATGGCAAGCGGCGGCCAGGCTATCCTGGACGAGAGAACAGCTGTTTATAAAGAGATGCAGGCGAAATAATGCGCTGATCAGGCTCGGCGACGGCGAAGGGACGAGGATGAGGAATTGCCTTGTCCCTGCGCCAAAACCGATCCATAAGGAGGAGACCGCTATGAGCAATAACGCCTATTTCCGCAGGTATTGGCAGCTGTACGCGCTGCTGGCATTGCCGATGGCTTATTTCATTATCTTTAAATACGGACCGATGTACGGGATCCAAATTGCGTTTAAGGATTTTAATTTCTTTCAAGGCATAATGGGAAGCGAATGGATCGGCTTTGAGGCGTTCAAAGAAGTGTTCGCCATGCGCGATTTTTATTTGACGCTGCGCAACACGCTGTTGCTCAATTTTTTCGATTTGCTCGTTTCGTTTCCAGCGCCGCTTATTTTAGCAATCATGCTCTACGAGATGAAGACGCTGTGGTTTAAGAAGCTGTCGCAAACGATACTCTACATTCCGCATTTTATTTCATGGGTCATTATCGGCGGAATCGTCTATCAAGTATTCGGCACGGAATCCGGCATGATCAATAACGTAATTACATCGATTGGCTTTGACGCTATTCCGTTTCTGACGGATAAAAACGATTGGCTCATCACCTATTTGCTAGTCGGCGTGTGGCAGAGTGCAGGCTGGGGGACGATTATTTACTTGGCTGCCCTTACCGGCATTAACAAAGAACTATTCGAGGCTGCCGGCATTGACGGGGCGGGCAGGCTGAAGCGCATTTGGCATATTACGCTTCCTGGCCTAAAGCCAACTATCGTCGTGCTGCTCATTATTAATTTGGGCCATATGATTTCAATCGGCTTCGAGCGCCCGTATGTTATCGGCAATTTGGCAGTACGTGAGTACGCTGATGTGCTCAGCACGTTTGTGTACCGAATCGGCCTCCAATCCGGCCAATATACGCTCGCGACGGTTGTCGGTTTATTCCAAGCTGTCGTTGGTCTTGTCTTTGTGCTCGGAGCAAACTATGCTTCCAAGAAGCTTACGGATGAAGGCATTATGTAGGAGTGATTGCAACAATCTATCCATCCTGAATTCGATCATTTGAAAGGAGCGACGCTATGAGAGAGCAAACCGCCAACCGTGTGTTCGATACCGCCAACTTTATCATTTTACTCGTTTGCACATTGATATGTCTGGCTCCATTTCTTCATATAGCAGCCATATCACTAAGCTCGGCAGGTCCTATTCTTTCCGGCAAGGTTAGTCTCTTTCCGGTCGATTTAAATCTGGAAGCTTATGTGAAAGTATTTTCTGACGCATCAATGATTCGCTCGCTTGGATTTACAGTGTTATTGACGGGCTTATTCACCGTGCTCAGCATGCTCATGACGATTGCGATCGGCTATCCATTGTCCAAAAAAAAGCTGAAAGGCCGCAAGGTCTTCATGACCGTCGTCGTTATCACGATGTTTTTCAGTGGCGGCATCATTCCAGAGTATATATTGATCCGAAATTTAAATTTGCTCGATTCGATCTGGGCGCTCGTGCTGCCCGGTTTGATCAATCCTTTTTATTTAATCATCTTGATTACGTTCTTCAATAACATTCCGGAAAGCTTGGAGGAGTCTGCGGAAATCGATGGCAGCAGCCATTTTCGGACTTTGCTCAGCATCATGCTGCCTTTATCGCTTCCAGTCATTACGACGCTTAGCCTGTTTTACGCGGTGGGCCGCTGGAACGGATTTACGGATACGCTGATGTACATCAATAGTCCGGAGCTTTATCCGCTGCAGTTGAAGCTTTATCAGCTTATACAAAACAATATGATCACCGAACTTCTGCAGATGGAAGGTGCGCAGATGGCGACCGTCGTTCCGGAAAGCCTGAAGGCGGCGAGCGTTATATTCGCAACTGTGCCGATTCTAATCGTTTACCCGTGGCTGCAGCGTTACTTCGTAAGCGGCGTGATGCTCGGAGCGGTGAAGGGATAAATCTTGAGGCCTTCAGGCATAGCCTGAAGGCGGAAAACAACTGCCGAGGAGAGAGTGGGAAGACAAATGGACGTATACGACAAGCTGGTTTCTATTAATGACCGTTATGTACAAGAAGGATTGGATCATCAGGTGCTTGATAGCAAAAGCCATTTTTATGGAGGGGTCACTGATCCCGTGAACGGCATCGCATGGCCTAGCCACGGCGGAACGCCGATGGTTATGGCTTTTTGGGCATCGGCACTCATCAACGAGGATTCACGCTTTTATCATAATCAAGAGCTGCTTCACCGACTGGAGTTGAGCGCACAGTACATGCTGCGGTTTCAGCATGCCGACGGAACGATTTCGCCGCCATGGACGAATATGCACTCGCCTCCGGATACCGCATTCGTCGTTAGCGGCCTAGCGCAGGTCTATTTGCTGCTTGAAGGCGATGCGTGGGAGCCTTTGCGCCAAGCGGCGGAGGATATCCGGACGTTTCTTGAGCGTACCATCCCTGCCTTGCTAACAGGAGGCTGCCACACCCCGAATCATCGCTGGGTTATTACGGCGGCGCTCGGGTTTATGTATAAGCTGACGGGGCAGCCGGAGCTTAAGACGAGAGCGGAGCAATGGCTCGCGGAAGGAATCGATTGCACAGAAGACGGGGAGTGGACGGAGCGCAGCAACGGCATTTATAACGCTGTCAGCGATATCGTCCTTATTTATGCGGCGGAGCTTTTTGATAGGCCCGACCTGCTGGAGCCGGTACGCCGGAATTTGCGGATGATGGCGTATATGATTCATCCCGATGGCGAAGTGGTGACCGATTACTCCGGCCGCCAAGACTTTGGCAGCACATACAACATGGGCACTTATTTTCTTTCGGCCAAGCTGATGGCAAGCTGCGACAATGAGCCGCTCTTTGAAGCTATCGCGGAGCTTGCGGGCGAAGCGCTGACGCATCCGGGGGGACTTCCCAATAACGCGCTGCTTGGTTTATTGTGCTATCCGGAGCTTCGCGAGAATTCAATCCAGCCAGCAGAGCTGCCGGACACCTATCAGGTCGTTATAAACGGCGGCTTTCCGCGCGATCGTTACTTGAGCGGAATGGAAGCGGCCGGACACGGAGGGAAAATCTATCACAGCCGGCTTCATCCGGACTTCGGCGCTCCCGTCGCGCGGCATAGGAGCGGGGCGACAAGCGCGACCGTCATTACGGAGACGAATTCGTTTTTTGCGCTGCGGCATGGCGCGGCACGGCTGCTTGCCGTGCAAATCGCTACTTCCTTTGAACCCGGCTTCGTCAAGCTGAAGCGGCTGGAGGAGCTGGAGCACGGTTACCGGTTAACGGCGACAGAGCGCAAGGGCTACTATGGCCCTGTCGCACAGAGCCAGTTGCCAGAAACCGCCCACGGGCCGGTCAGTCCTTGGTATTTGCTGCCGCATCATTTGCGCGAGGTTACGCACGAGCAGCAGCACGAGGTCGAGGTGGAGCTGACCGAGAGCGAGCAAGGCTGGCGCATTCGCGTGCGCTGCGAGCAGCCGGAAATTTTGATGACGCAAATTTCATTTGTGTTCCATAAGGAAGGCTCATTATCCGGCGAGGGACTTGCGCCGGCAGCTGCAGGAACCGTGTTCTGGCAAGAGGGGACTGTCCGCTTAACTGCCGGGAACGATTGGATCGAGCTGGACGGAGGGGCGCATAAGCACCGGGCCAAGGCAATTAACAATACAAGCTATCCGGCGGATTGCCAGACGCTGCTTGTGAACGTGATGACGCCATATGACAAAACTTTCGATATCAGGTTGTCTAGTAGTCAGGACCGGAATGAAGGCAAACGGGAGGAATGAGGACATGACCGCATATATGGAACCGCGTGAAAGCGCGCGATACGGGTTCGGCGACGATGAGCGCCGTATACTTGAGCTGCTCGCCGGCCGTTACGCAGGCGCGAATCCTCCCGTACCCTTTGCGCTGCGCGCTTTTGCCAAAACGGGCGTGCTGCAAACGGGGGATGGGCTTTACGATATGGATTTCTCCGTTAAGCTGCCGGAAGCGGCTGACGGCGAATTCGCTTACGCATACGGGCTCGTATGGAGCGACGACGAGCGCTCGATCGACGGTGTCATGGAGCCGCTCGGCCCGGTTCGGCTGTACGTCAATGAAGAGCAGCTGTACCGATCAAGTGCGGTAGACGAGTTGAAGCCTGACGCGCGCGCGGTTATCCCCCTCTTGCTGCGCAAGGGCTGGAATGCTTTCCTGGTAGAAGCGCAAAAGACGGCTGCAGGCTTTGGCTGCCGCTTTGGAGCGGATGAGGCGAAGGTTCGCATCCTGCAGGTGCTTGCTCCCTTTGCAGGCAGGTCGGGAAAGGCAGGCTGGGTATTTACAGAAACAGCGAAAAGCCGGATTTTCGGTCCGGAAAAGGGGTTTCCCGATTTCAAGCTGGCAGAAGAAGAAACCGGCTTTTCCTGGCATCCGCGGCTGAAGTGGACGCAGGAGGAAGAGAGCCTGCCTAACTGCGAGCGGCTGTTCGGCGTTCCTGTTCAGCCTGCTGCAGCTTACGGCTGGTGCGAATTGCAGGTGCCTTCCGTGGATGAGTCGGTCGTGCTGGAGGGCCGAGTCTTAGGGCCAACCTCCATATGGCTGGACGGAAGAAAGGTAGCCGAGCTTGTATCGGCCGGCTCCTACCGCATGCAAGTGTTCGTTGCTCCGGGACTACGTCAGCTGCTTGTGCGAAGCGTAAGCAGCCCGGGCGGCTGGGGGTTTGAATGCAGCGCTTATGCCGGAGGGAGACTGCTGCAGTTGGGGCTGCCTGCTGCGATTCACGGAGGCGAAGGCGCGTGGCTTTACGCTGGGCCGCTGGACCCGGCAGCTGAGCTGGATCCGCAGGCGGTATGCACGACGGCTGCGCTTTATCCCGCCATCGATTCCGAGGGCAGAGCAGCCGGATTTACGTATTGGATGGTCGATGCGCCGCAAACAAGGGTGAGGCCTTACTATGAGAACGCGATGCTAAGCAACAAATGGACGACGGGCAGCGCCACGAATTACGGGCGCTGGGATTATCCGCTTGGCGTCACGATGTATGGGATGCTGCGGACTGCCCGCGAGCTTAATCGGGATGATTTGTCTGAATACGCGCTCGGCCATATCCGCAATTGCACAGACCTGTATACGTATTCATTATGGGACAGGAACGAATACGGATTTCCTTCCGTGAACCACCAGCTCGTCATAATCAAGATGCTGGACAACTGCGGCTCCTTCGGCTCGGCTATGCTTGAGGCTTATTTGCAGACGAGGAATGAAAGCTTTCTCCGCATTGCGGATGTGATCGCGGAATTTATGCTGGAGAAGCTGGAGCGCCGCCCTGATGGCGCGTTCTACCGGTTGTGCCCGGGCGAATATTCGGCTGATACGATGTGGGCGGACGATTTGTATATGAGTGCCCCTTTCCTGATCCGGTACGCCGAGGCAACGGGTAAGCAGGAAGCGCGGGATGAAGCGGCAAAGCAATTTTTGCTGTACAAGCGCTACTTGTTTATGGAGCCGGAAGGCGTCATGTCGCATGTGTTCGACTTTAAATACGGCAAGGCGACCCGCGTGCCGTGGGGACGCGGCAACGGCTGGTGTCTGTTCTCGCTGTCCGAGCTGCTGGAGAAGCTGCCCGGCGATCACCAAGACCGTGAAGAGCTGCTCGTTATGTTCCGGGAGCTGTGTGCGGGAGTCGCGGCGCTTCAGTCGGAATCGGGCTTATGGCGCCAAGTGCTCAACCAGCCTGAAGCCTACGAGGAAGCGTCCTGTACTGCGATGTTCGCTTATGCTTTCGCGAGGGGCGTGCGTTTCGGCTGGCTCGACGGGTCGAAGGGCTATGCGGCCGCAGCGCATAAAGCATGGCAAGGCCTGACAAGCGGGGCGATCGACCGGCAGGGCAATGTGCACGGCGTATGCAGCGGGTCGCGGTATTCTTATTCGCCGGATTATTACATGTACGACCTGCGAACAGTCGTGAACGACAACCACGGCATCGGCATTATGATGCTGGCGGGTGTGGAAATCAGCAAGCTGAAGAACGCGGCTGCCAAGCCGGTCTGCACTTCCTTGCAAGAAACGGTCCCGCAGCAGCGGGAAGAATAATAAGTATATTTAAATTAGCTGTTATATATTAGGATAAACTTTTTCCGCTGAACAAGCATTGCCGCCCCATGACGGCAATGCTTTGGTCTGAGCAAAACATAGCGAACGGTTCGGGAAAGCCGCTGCCGTTTGCGATTGGGGGGCGAAATCATATATTTGTTCTCGTATTTCAAAACGGATGACGAATCGCTTTATGCAGCCGTCAGCGAAGACGGATACGCATGGAAGGAATGGAATGGCGGCAGCCCTGTGCTTCAGGGGAAGGATGCCGGAGGAAGAATACGCGATCCCTTTGTGATGGAGGATGAGACCGGGCGGTTTCACGCGGTTTGGACGGACAGCTGGGAAGGAACTACGATCGGGTATGCGTGGTCGGACGACCTAATGCGCTGGAAGGGAATCCAATCGCTGCCCGTTATGGCGGACGTGGACGGAACGCTCAATTGCTGGGCACCTGAAATAATATTCGATGAGGCGAAGGGCTCTTATCGGATTTTTTGGTCGTCCACCGTTGCGCAGCCGGGAGCCGGCAAGCTTCGCGATCACCGGATCTGGTCGGTGCTAACGGATGATTTCGAGCGTTTTACGGCGCCGCAGCTCTATTTTGACCCCGGATACAATGTGATAGACGCCACGGTAGCGGATTTGGGAGACCAATATCTGTTGCTATTCAAAGACGAGCGCGGCCTCAACAATTCGGAAACGGATTACAAGGCGATTCGCTCTCTCGCATTTGGCAAAAATGAAGAGCATCTGCCCGAACCAACTTGCGTTTCCGGACTCATCACCCCCGCATTATCCGAAGGGCCGACGCTGTATGAGGCTGTAAACGGCAGCGGCGGACGGGAATGGATCATGCTATACGATTTGTTCCACTTTCGGGAGTATGGCGCGATGCGATCCTCGGACTTGATTCACTGGGAAAACATTACGCATATGATGACTTTCCCGCCGGATAGAAGGCATGGAAGCGTCATTAGAGTGCGGAACAGTACTGCCTTGCAGTTCCATGAACCAGACTCTGAGTGATGTTGAAGAAATAGGCTGCCGGCTGCATGCTGAGCCAAGAGCGATTGTCATTGCCAATTGTGCCTTACTCCAAGCATAATAGAGAGATTAGGACGACATGAGTGAGCGAGGAATGCGCATGAAAGCGACAATTTACGATGTAGCCCGCGAAGCTGGCGTATCGATAGCGACCGTATCCAAGGTGATCAACGCAAAAGGGAAAATAAGCCAGGAGCGAAGGCGTGAAGTGTTCGCCATTATGGAGCGGCTTCATTACCAGCCAAGCGTTATCGCTTCGGCCTTAACTGGAAAGCATACCTATACGCTCGGCTTGCTCATCCCGGACATTGCAAATCCTTTTTACGGGGAAGTGGCGAGAGCGGTCGAGGACCGGGGGCATCAGCTCGGATACAGCGTTATTATTTGCAGCACGGATAACAGAGATGAACGGATTGAACAATATATTTCGGTGCTTAAGCAAAAGCGCATCGACGGCATAATGGTCGGTACGGGGCTCGGGAATGCGGACACTTTGCGCGAGCTGAGCGAGTCCATGCCGATCGTCGCCATCGGCCGCGAGCTGCCAGACTTTCCCGTTCATACGGTGGTGGCGGACGATTGGCAAGGCGGAAGGTCTGCGGCAGAGCATTTGCTGCTGCTGGGCCATCGCCGCATGGCTGTCCTGTGTGAGAGCATATCGCTCAGCAGCAGCCGGGATCGGCTGATGGGCTTTAAGGAACGGCTTGAGGAAAGCGGTGTCATTCTGGCGGAGCGCCATATGAAGCACTGCAAGCACCGGATGGAGGACGGAAAGCGGGAGGCTGCTCGCATGCTGAAAGGCAGCGATCGTCCAACCGCGATCTTCTGCTGCAACGATTTGCTCGCCGTCGGCGCTCTCCAAGCGGCCAAGGAAGCGGGGCTCCGGGTGCCCTCGGAGCTGTCGGTCGTCAGCTTCGACAATACGATTCTGGCTTCGGTAACCGATCCGCCGCTTACGTCGATCGCTCAGCCGATGGAGCAATTGGGGGCTGCCGCCGTTGATTTGCTGCTGGAGCAATTCGGGCAAGAGGCCTCGGCCCACAAGCGCCGCATCGCGCTGCGGACGGAGCTGATGGTACGGGCGTCTACGGCTCGCGCGAAGCTGGATGAATGAACAGGAACCACAGCAAAAAGTCCTTATTTGCTCTCGTTGGAATAATCCCCACAGGGAACAGTGAAAAAAGAGTTCATGAAAAAATGAACGAAACACTGCTGACTGAGGGGATTTTTTTATGACGCCAATAAGGAATGTGCGTGAATATCTATTATTTCGGTTCCTCTTGCTAGTTTTACTATAAAAACATGTGGGACAAACACTCCAATTACAAAGGGACATTATAGTCAATGAGGCGGTGAAACACGGGTAGCATAGGTCAATTCGTATAGCGGAGGTGGTTAAAAAAAAGGAAGCATTCGTACCGAAGAGGACGCAGATCGGTATGAAATAAAAATTTTCCATTATTGTTAAATGTTCTTGCGTCTGATCTGGAAGCCATGTATTATACAAATAAAGCGTTTTAATAAAGCGCTTACAAAACAATTAACCTCAATTAAACCGGTTTAACTACCAGGAGCAATACGCTACATAGCCGACAATTTTTAAATCTTTATTAAACCGGTTTAATAATCACGGGGGCGGTGTTCTGTTTTAGCTTGTGCCTAGAATGATAATTCAAATTCGGAGGGGTTTACTTGAAAAAAAACAGGTTTTTGTTCATGCTGATCGTGATCATGGCAATCGTTTTGGCAGCTTGCACTAATAATTCAGGACCTAATGAAGCGAAGGAAAGTCCCAAACCGTCGGCAGTTGTAGAGGAAGCGCCAATTGACGGTACAGGCTCAAAAGAAGCGCCGATGCTTGCTGAATTGGTCAGCGCTGGGACGTTGCCGCCACTGGCGGAGCGTCTCCCGGTTCAGGACGATATTAAGATCGAGGATGTTGTGGAGGAGATCGGACAATACGGCGGAGAGTGGAAAATGCCTTGGACGGGGCCTGGAGACAAATGGGCGGTCGGACAGCCAACGGAGGAAGCGCTATTCCGCTTCAACAAAGAGGGGGACAAGGTGGAGCCCAACGTGGCCAAGGGGTATGAAGTCAATGCGGATTCCACCGTATTCACCATTCACCTCAGAGAAGGGATGAAGTGGTCGGACGGTGTTCCTTTTACAGCTGACGATGTTCTATTTTATTGGGAGCATATGCTGACGAAGGAAACGTTCGGTAAAAAGATCTACGATGCGTATTATTCGGTCGATCCGGCAACGGGCGACAAAGCACTGGCCGAAGTCAAAAAAGTCGATGATTATACGTTCACTGTCACTCATAAATACCCAAGCGTACAGTTTTTGGAGCGTGTAGCAATCGATAACAAATGGTTTTTTGCACCCGCTCATTTCCATAAAACGATCCTTCCGGAATTCGTAGGCGAAGACAAAACGTTGGAAATTACGAAGCAATGGGGCTATGAGGATCCAAAGGTTTTCCTGGTCGAAACGGGATACTACTTCTGGCTTCATTCACAAATTCCGACTCTTCGGGCTTGGGTAGCGAAAACCGATCCCAACAGTGACCAGTTCATTATGGAACGGAATCCTTATTTCTGGAAAACGGATAAAGAAGGAAAGCAATTGCCTTATATCGACCGCATCGTTGCGACGAAAATTCAGGATCCAAGCCAAAAGGTACTCGGTACGCTAGCTGGCGATTACAATCTGCTGGCCTTCGATTCTAAGGATTTCACCGTTTTGAAAGAAAATGAGAAGAAAGGCGATTACCGTATTATACCTTGGACGCAGCCGGCATGGTCCAGTGCGGGAATCCAGTTAAACCAAACAACAGAGGACCCTAAGCTGCGCAAGCTGTTTCAGGACATTCGTTTTAGAGAGGCGCTGTCGGTCGGCGTTAACCGCGTGGAAATTACCGAAATCGTATCCAATGGTTTGGCAGAACCCGTGCAGGCTTCAGTTCCGGAAGGCGTTATCGGCTATCAAGAAGGCTGGGCAAACCAATGGACGGAATTCGATCCGGAGCGCGCGAACCAGCTGCTGGATGAGATTGGTTTGGCCAAACGGGACAAAGATAACTTCCGGACCTATGAGGACGGCTCGGATTTAACGCTCACCGTTATTGAATCCAACACCGATACCGAAGCTTTTCTGGAGCTGCTTAAAAAATATTATGAGGATATGGGACTTAAGACAAACATTAAGATTGTCGATCAAGGTACCCACTTTGAAATGAAATACGCGAATCAGGTACCGATGACTACCGAGAACATCTCTGTCGCTAACGTAGCGTTCCGCCCGGATACACTCGTACCGCTTCGTGTCATCACGCCATGGTTCGGCCATTACGGCCTATACAGCTCTTCGGGAGGCAAGGAAGGAGTTAAGCCTGAGGGAGATGTCGCTTTAATTCTTGAATACTGGGACAAAATCAAAGCAAGCAAAAGCGTAGATGAAATCAATCAATTGAGCAATGAAATTGTTAAGCTTCATCAGAAAAACCAATGGGTCATCGGCTATGCGGGCCCGACGCCCGTACTGGTAATAGCCTCAAACAGCATTCACAACATCCCAACCGATGCGGTATGGGCGGATGAATACCGTTCGCTAGGCCAAGGCCATCCATCGCAATTTTTCATCAAGCCATAATAGACGTTTCTTGCTGGCAGGATAGCAGGGAATCAGATTCCCTGCTATCCCTCCTTGAGTTCGATTGAATTGCGACAGAGAGGATAGGATATGACATGCTTCAATATATATTAAAACGAATCCTATTGGTCATACCCGTTGTTATATTTATTTCGTTTATCGTCTTCTATATCATACAGCTTCCGCCTGGCGACTATGTTTCCAACTACTCCGCAAAGATGTCTGCAGCCGGGGATGTAATGACAACAGCTGAAATGGATGAGATGCGAGCAAATCTAGGACTTGACCGCCCCGTTTACGAGCAATATTTTGTCTGGATGAAAAAAATCGTACTGCACGGTGATTTTGGCTTTTCATTTAATTACAACAAACCGGTAACCGATGTCATTAAGCAATATATGGGTCTCACCTTGGTCGTTTCGCTTGTCACTATGGTATTCCATTATGTGGTAGCTATTCCGATCGGCATCTACACAGCCGTTAAGCAGTACACCGCGGGCGATTATTTTTTCTCCGGATTAAGCTTTATCGGCATGGCAACGCCCAATTTTCTTCTCGCAATCATTTTAATGTACCTATCGTATACTTGGTTCGGCGACCCGCTGCTTGGCCTCTTTTCAAGTGAATACGTAAATGCGCCATGGTCGATGGACAAAGTGCTGGACCTTATGAAGCATATGATTATTCCTGTCATCGTCATCGGCCTTGCAAGCACGGCGGACTTGATTCGTATCATGAGAGGCCAGATGCTGGATGAGTTAAATAAACCGAACGTCGTTACCGCCAGAGCCAAGGGCTTGTCTGAAATGAAAATATTGTTCAAATATCCTACGCGCGCAGCTTTGAATCCAATCGTGAGCACGTTTGGTTGGTCGCTCTCGTCCATATTTACTGGCGCGACCATTACCGCAATCGTGTTGAATTTACCGCTGCAGGGGCCGGTCATGTATAACGCGCTGCTGGGGCAAGACATGTACCTCGCAGGCACGTGGCTGCTGTTCATGGCTCTCTTAACCGTGCTCGGGACTTTAATTTCAGACATTCTGCTTGCTTGGCTCGATCCAAAAATCCGTACAGAGTTCAGGGGAAACTAGCCTATGAAAACAATTCCTGCATTCAGACGACAAAAACCGGACATTATTCAGCCGGCCAAAATCAAGGATGCCAACTACAGCTCGCAGTGGCGGCTGATTTATCTCAGATTCAAGAAGCATAAGCTCGCACGCATTAGCTTATTCATTCTTGCTTCCCTATATATTGTCGCGCTATTTGCGCAATTCATTGCGCCTTACGGTCTACAAAGCTATGACAGCAAATATGTGAACGCTCCTCCGATGGGCTTCAGATTCATGGACGCGGACGGCAAGTTCCATATCAAGCCATTCGTGTATGAGCTCAAGTCCACACGTGACCCGGAAACGATGCGCAAAGTATTTGTATCGAATACAGAAAAACGTTATCCGCTGCAGTTCTTTGTCAAGGGAGAAGAGTATAAGTTTCTTGGCCTATTTTCAACGTCTACGCATTTAATAGGCGTGGAGGAGCCTGGCCGGATTTTCTTGCTTGGTACGGATGGCATGGGCAGGGACTTATTTTCCCGTATTATTTTGGGCAGTCAAATCTCGCTTAGCATTCCGCTTGTCGGAGTTGGAATCAGTTTCGTGCTTGGCTTAATCATTGGAGGAATTTCCGGTTATTTTGGCGGCTGGTTGGATTCGATTATTCAGCGCATTATCGAAATTATCCGATCCTTCCCTACGCTGCCCTTATGGATGGCTTTATCCGCTGCCATTCCGCCGAGGATACCTGTAGTGACGATGTATTTGTACATCGTCATCATATTTGCCTTCATTGGTTGGACGGATCTGGCAAGGGTGGTAAGAGGCAAGTTTATCGCTTTAAAAAATGAAGACTATGTCATCGCCGCGAAGATTGCGGGCGTAGGCAATACAAAAATCATCGTTAAGCATCTTTTGCCCGGTTTTATAAGCTATCTGGTTGTGGCGACGACGCTAGCCATTCCCGGCATGATTTTAGGCGAGACGGCAATGAGCTTTCTAGGACTTGGCATTCGTTCACCCGCTACAAGCTGGGGCGTACTGCTTCAAGAAGCCCAGAAGATCGAAAATGTGGCTTTGTACCCTTGGAAGCTAATTCCGCTGGGTATCGTTATTCTAACGGTATTAACTTACAATTTCCTTGGCGATGGACTGCGCGACGCCGCGGACCCATACAAAAAATAACTCACTAAATCAAACGCAAGGCGAGGGGATAGCATGTCAACGCAAGCGTCTCAAACCGAGAAGCCCTTATTATCCGTTCAAAACCTTAAAATTCAAATTCAGATGGATAACGGGGAAATGAAGGCAGTAGACGGGGTGGATTTTGAAATCCATAAAGGAAAAACGTTGGGGCTTGTTGGGGAGTCCGGCTGCGGGAAAAGCCTGACTAGCAGAGCCATCATCAGCATTAATCCCAAAGAATGCGAGACGACAGGCAGCATTATGTACCATTCTGATACGGAGGCAGCATTCAAACAAATAGACCTGCTGTCATTGGACCCGACCGGCAAACGGATTCGATCCATTCGAGGCCGAAAAATAGCTATGATCTTCCAAGAGCCGATGACCGCTTTCTCTCCAATGTATACGATTGGCAATCAGATCATGGAAGCGATACAGATCCACCGTACCAAAAACAAAAAAGAAGCCAAAAAAATTGCGCTTGAAATGCTTGCAAAGGTGGGGATCTCGGATCAAGAGAAGAGGTTCGACCAATATCCGCATGAGTTTTCAGGAGGCATGCGTCAGCGGGCGATGATCTCGATGGCGTTATCCTGCAATCCGGAGCTCTTGATTGCCGATGAGCCTACAACCGCGCTTGACGTGACGATCCAAGCTCAAGTACTGGAATTAATGAGAAGCCTCCAAGCGGAGCTCGGCATGGCGATATTGCTTGTGACGCATGATCTAGGCATCATCGCGCAAATGTGCGACGAGGTGGCTGTTATGTATTTGGGCAAAATCGTCGAGCAGGCGCCTGTGAAAGAAATCTTCTATAATCCGAAGCATCCCTATACGAAGGGCTTGCTCAAATCAATGCCAAGATTGGGCGGGGACAAGAGCAGGCGGCTTGACTCCATCGAAGGCTCCGTTCCCATGCCGGTCAATATGCCGCCGATGTGCGGATTCTACGATCGGTGCAAGGATCGAATTGAAGGCATATGCAATAGCAAAGCTGTACCTAAAACCCGGATTTCCGATCATCATTCGGTCAGATGTTTTCTGTATTCGGATCTGCGTGAAGGAGAGTCCCAATGAACAAGCCCATTCTTGATGTAGTTAATATGAATAAGGATTTTCAAGTGAAATCCAAGGCAGCTTTATTTCGCAAGCCTGCGCAGGTGCGCGTGCTGAACGATATCTCTTTCGAGCTTATGGAGGGCGAAACCTTAAGCATTGTCGGTGAATCCGGCTGCGGCAAAACAACGTTAGGGCGCTGCATCGTAAGAGGGATGGACCCGTCCTCCGGTGATGTGATTTACCACGCGGAAGATGGGCAAAAAGTACAATTTCTTAAACTGAAAGGAAAGAAATCCAAAACATACAGAAAAGATATTCAAATGATTTTCCAAGATCCGTATTCCTCGCTCAGCCCGAGAATGAGTGTATTTGACATTATTTCTGAGCCGCTTATTGCCAACTTCAAGCTGAGCAAATCGGAAATTGAACAAAAAGTGACAGAGATCGCAGAAAAGACGGGGCTGAATGTCAGCTATTTGAGACGTTATCCGCATGCCTTCTCAGGAGGACAAAGACAACGCATCGCGATCGCTAGAGCGCTTATTACGCAGCCGAGGCTGATCGTCTGCGATGAGGCGGTTTCCGCTTTGGACGTGTCTATTCAAGCCCAAATCATTAACTTGCTTAAGGATCTGCAGGAGCAATTTCAAATCACGTACATTTTTATTTCGCATGATCTCTCTATCGTGCAGAACATTTCAGATAGAGTTGCGGTCATGCATCTGGGCCGTATCGTAGAGCTGGCTTCTACGGACTCCTTGTTCGGAACGCCTATGCATCCGTACACAGAAGCGCTAATGTCTGCGGTTCCGCAGCCAGACCCGGAGCTGAAGAAAAATAGAATCATTTTGGAGGGTGAGGTGCCGAACCCGGCTAACCCGCCAAGCGGCTGCCATTTCCATCCGAGATGCGCGTATAGAACGGATAAATGCATCCAGCAAGTGCCAGAGCTTCGTGAAGTAGGTTATAATCATTTTACGGCTTGTCATTATGCGGAGGAATTGAATTTAAGGGGTGTCCAGAATGATAGAGCAAATGAAACCTGATGTGGAGGAAAAGAAATTAATCGTCTTTTTGGACTGCGGCGACACGATCATTGACGAAGGCACAGAAATTCGCGATGAAGAGGGTACAGTCATTCAAGGGAATGTGATTCCCGGAGCGGATATTATGGTGAAAACACTTGCAGACAGAGGCTATCGACTGGCAATCGTAGCAGACGGAACGGCCCAATCCTTTAAAAATTTACTAACTCAAAACGGGCTATACGATTATTTTGAAACGTTGACCTACTCGGAGCCGGTGAAAGCCTCCAAGCCGAGCCCTCGAATGTTTAAAGCGGCGGTGGGCGCTATGGATCTTAGCGAGGAGGACTATTCCCGGATCATTATGGTCGGAAACAATTTGAGCAGGGATGTAAGAGGGGCAAACCAGCTTGGACTGACCAGCGTTTTCCTGAGTTGGACGACTAGATATCCGAAATCGCCTGCAGATGACTTGGAAATTCCGGATTACACGATTAATGATCCTCTTGAACTGATCGATTTGGTAGAGGTGCTTAATCGCGAATTGCCTTGAACAAGCTTTGAGAGGATGTTACAGCAAAAATGGCAAAAATCGATGACGTCGCCCGTCTGGCTGGTGTCTCAAAAGGCACGGTATCTAATGTTTTCAGTCAGAAAAGACCTACGAGCAAAAAAGTAACGGAAAGAGTGCTCCGAATTTCCAGGGAATTAAATTATGTTCCTAATCACATCGCGCGGAGCTTAGTGACCAAGAAAACGATGGCTATAGGATTAACGATTCCGCATGGCAAATTTTTTTTTAACTTTTTCCACAATCAATTCATTAACGGCGTAATATTGGAAGCATCTATTTATGGCTATCGGGTACTGTTGGATATGATCGCTGCAGAGGAGGTAAAGACGCCATCCCTCGCAAGCTATCCCATCGACGGAGCCATCGTGCTCGGTCCTACGCAAGACGATGAGCGGATCAATCTTTTGCATCAGAATCAGATTCCGTTTGTGACGGTGGGCAAAATTTTAAACGAAAACCTTCATGAAGTTTCAACCGTAAATAACGACAATGACAAAATCATCCGCGATATATGCAATTATTTAGTCGGTCTCGGCCATCGCGACATCATGTTTCTTAATGCAGGACAGCAGATGACGGTCTCCATCGAAAGAACGGAGGCTTATATAAATGCATTAAACGAGCATCAAATCGAGTTTCGTCCGCATATGATTCATTACAAGCCGTGCATTCATTCGGACGAATATATGAGATACGGATATGACGAAACCTATTCGATTCTCGGCACACGCAAAGAAAAGGTGACGGCGATTATCGCAGATGACGATCGAACAGCATTTAGCGCGATGAATGCCATCAAGGACTTGGGCTATAGCGTTCCGGAGGATATTTCATTGTTCGTGATCTGCGGAGATCTCTCGATGATGCATCAAGTTACGCCTTCGTTGACGGGCATGGATTTGCAGCCCGCGGAGCTTGGCGTACAATCCCTTAGGCTGCTTATGCACAAGCTCGCTGTCCTAGACGGCGATTATGAGGATCATTGGATCGTGAACAGCACGATCGTTGAAAGAAGCTCTTGTTCATCGATATGAAACAAGAAGCCAAGATTATAAAGTAAGTGAGGCAAGCTATGACAGATCTAATTGCATTTTTATCTTCTTTTTTTTCGGAGTATGAAATTTATTTCCGTATTTTTATTAGCGCATTCTTAGGGCTTCTTATCGGATTCGATAGAACCCATAAGAATAAACCGGCAGGCGTGAAAACCTATACGTTCGTTACGGTCGCATCAGCGCTGATTACCATTGTTTCCATTGAAAGCGTTGTGGTCTACGGGCATATGCATGAGCGAACAATGATGGATCCGATGCGTTTGGCCGCTCAGATTGTGTCTGGACTAGGCTTTCTAGGCGCAGGGCTCATTATGAAAACCGGCTTTGAAGTGAAAGGTCTGACTTCAGCGGCAATGATTTTATTCGCTGGAGGAGTAGGCATCGGAATAGGAGCAGGCTTCTATGGCATTGTCATTTTCACGATCATTACAGCCTTCTTGTTTATCCGAGTCGGCGGCTGGATCGAGAAGCGTGAGCATGATAAGCTGATAGTGAAAGAAGATAAGGATTTATCTGCGTGAAATAAAATATGTTTTCTATTAAGACGCCGGGAGAAATCTTCGGCGTTTTTTTAGTGTGCTTTTTTGGACACGAGAATGAAGTTAGGTGATCTGAGGAAGTGTAAGTTTTCTTCAAAAGAATGGATCTGTGTCCCTACGTATTAAAAAACATATTCAATATATACAATTTTGAAATGCGAAAGCTTGTTCGGCAGAAGAAAAGCTGCTCGAGAGGCAGGATCATCATTAGACTTGAAATAATAAGAAATATTTCAAGTCTTTTTTTGCATTTATTTATGATCCTTTTCATATTCTATATATAGGATATGCGGTTTGATATAGATTGGAGGTGAAAATCTTTTGCTGGCGTGTCATTCACGTTAGCGTTACGCAGTGACGACTTCATGTCCCGCCTTATTCGAATGGGTGTCAATGGCTTTGAACTCATGTAATTTGTCAGGAGGTTATCGCATGACTGCTGAGCAGCGACAAGGGCTAAATGCCATATCCAAGCCCGGTGAATTCACGGAGCTTGACCGTTTCATGTTTGAATCATGGGGATACCTTATTATTCCGAACGTATTATCGGCTGAACAAGCGCAAGAATGTCTAGAGGCAGCTGTCCGCCTTCATGATAAAGCAGGGACGACGGGATGGGCACAGGTTGGGCGAGGATTCGAGACGGAAAACGCGCTGGACAATCTGATTGATCATCCTGCTGTACTGCCGAAAGTAAGAGCCATTTATGGCGACCGTTTCATTCTTCAATCCGCTTGGTGCACGAAGCAGCCGGCATTCGGTGATGCGGGCGGATGGCATCAAGACGGCTCGGGAGCCTATGATTTCAAGCATTTGGCTTATCCGATCCCTCTTCTGCAGCTGCGCGCTTCCTATCTGCTCACCGATCAATCGCTGCCGAGGATGGGCAACATGGAAATGATTCCGGGCAGCCACAGGTCCCAGGTGCCGCTCCCGGAAGACATTCGCCAAAGCAAATCCGATCTGCCGATCGGACATGTTATATGTGCTCCTGCCGGCTCCGTACTGCTGTTCCACAACGCCGTTTGGCATCGTACATACATGCATGACGGAGACTATGACCGTTATACCGCCCATTATATATACAGTCCGCCTTGGGTCCGGTTCTCCGATCGGTTTACGAACGACAAGGATTATTTGGAGCGTACAACGCCCCAGCGCCGCTATTTGGCGGGAGAATACGAGCGGCCGGACGCGCCGTTCGGAGCCGGCTACCCAATAGCGGCCTTTGAGGATTAAGAAGACGCGAGAACAATGACTTGCAATGTGCTGCCATTTCACAACACTAATTTGGAGGGATAAGGAATGCTGAATGTCGCGATGATCAGCAAGTGGCATGTTCATGCCGATGGTTACGCCAAACACCTGCAATCGCTTGGAAGCGTAAACATCACGGCCGTATGGGATGAAATCAAAGACAGGGGACGTATCTGGGCGGCAGAGCTTGGAGCAGATTTCGAGTCCGACTTGGATGCTCTGCTGAAGCGCGAGGACGTGGATGCCGTCGTCGTCGATGCGCCTACCAGCATGCACGCCGAGGTAATGGTTGCCGCCGCAAATGCGGGCAAGCATATTTTCACGGAGAAATCGATGGCGCTTACCGTGGCGGAATGCAATCAAATAACGGCTGCCGTCCAAAGAGCTGGCGTTAAGTTTTGTATTTCTTTTCCGGCCCGTACTAGACCTCATCACTTGTTCGCCAAGCAGCTAGTGGATGACGGGGTGCTCGGCGCTATTACAACTCTCCGCATTCGGAACGGCCATGACGGAGCATTAAATAATTGGCTGCCTGATTATTGGTACGATGAGAAACAAGCAGGCGGAGGGGCCATGATGGATCTCGGGTGCCACCCTATGTATCTGGCAAGCTGGCTGCTCGGACAACCGAAACGCATAACCTCCATGTTTAGTCATTTTACGGGGCGAGCCGTTGAAGATCATGCGCAGTGCTCAATTGAGTTTGCTGGCAATGCGGTAGCGCTGCTGGAAACAAGCTTAGTCACCTACTTAACGCCGCCGGCTTTCGAGCTGTACGGCACGGAAGGAACATTGATCATCTCTGGGGATCAAGTGAGATTCGCTTCCAAACATACGGATTCGCCGATGCAAGGCTGGATTTCTCCGCGTCAGCTTCCCAAGGAGCAGCCGCTTCCGCTGACACAGTGGGTAAATGGCATATTGAACGACCAACCGATGCCATACGGGCTGGAGGATGGAACGAGGCTGACAGAGCTGCTTGAAATGGCCTACATCGCCCATCGCGAGAGAAGAACGGTTGACTTCAAGCAGCCGGGAGGGAATTGATCGATGCGTACAGTCAAAGTAGGAATAATCGGATGCGGAATGATTGCAAACGGCAAGCATATGCCAAGCTTGGCAAAGATAGAAAATGTGGAGATGGTCGCCTTCTGCGATCTGATCGAGGAAAGAGCGCGCGAAGGAGCAGGGCAATATGGGGTGCCCGGAGCGAAAGTGTTCACGGATTACAAAGAGCTGCTGGCGATGGAAGAGATTGAAGTTATCCATGTGCTGACTCCAAATATTTCCCATGCCGTCATTTCAATTGATGCGATGGAAGCCGGAAAGCATGTCATGTGCGAGAAACCGATGGCAAAGACGGGAGCCGAAGCGAAAGCGATGTACGAAGCCCATGTAAAGACTGGGAAGAAGCTGACGGTTGGATACCAGAACCGAAGCAGAGCACAGTCGCAGCTGCTAAAAAAAATGATTGAAAATGATGAGCTCGGCGAAATCTATTATGCCAAAGCGGTAGCGACCAGACGCAGAGGCGTTCCCACATGGGGCGTGTTTTTGGATAAAGAAAAACAAGGCGGGGGCCCGATGATCGACATCGGTACCCATTCGCTCGATCTCATCCTTTGGCTAATGAACAATTATGAGCCTCAGAGCGTAGTAGGCAGCGTATTTCATAAATTGAAGGATACGGAAAATGCGGCAAACGAATGGGGTTCATGGGATCCCAAGCAGTTTGAAGTGGAGGATTCCGCCTTTGGTTATGTAAAATTCAAGAACGGCGCCGTCGTTTCGATCGAAACCAGCTGGGCGCTTAATATCGCAAAGCCTGACGGCTCCTATTTGTGCGGCACCAAGGGCGGCGCGGATTTTACCGACGGTCTGCGAATTAACGGCGAGAGGGACGGCAGCTTATTTATAAACGCCATAGATGTGAACCCGAATAATAGAGAGCAATTCAGAGGCGAAAATATGACTGATTTCGAGTATGAAGCGAAGCAATGGATCAGCAGTGTCGTGAATGATACTGAGCCGCTCGTTAAGCCCGAAGAGGCGATGGTTGTATCGGCTATCCTGGAAGCCGTATATATTTCGGCCGAAACCGGAAAGCCAGTCTACTTCGATTAATCAGTGGCTGCTAAAAGGTTCGGGTAAGGGGCGGAAAGATAGAAAAGAGGCAAGGTGGATTATTTTAATCCGCCTTGCCTTATTTTTGTGATTAGGATGAACCATTAACTTGCTCAATGCTATCAAAACAAGCCTTTCAAAAGCAGCAGCGCCGTACACCATATAAAAATAGCGGAGCACCTGTTAAATATAATCATTAGTGAACCAGAGCCATCTAATTTTTTGATAGCAGCGCCCGCGAATGTCAGGCCGAAAAACCAGCACCACGATACGGCTACACAAGCAGCTGTAAATAGGATTTGCTCAAGTCCAGCATATCGCAGTGCACTTGTGCCAATCACGCCTACTGTATCCAAGATCGCATGCGGATTTAAAAGAGAGACGGACAGAGCAAATACAATTTGCTTTTTTGCCGGCAAGCGACTACCTGGATCGCGCCTCGCAGGCTTCGAATTCCATACGGAATATCCCATGTAAGATAGGAAAACAATACCGATGATCAATAATCCAAGTCGCAGCCACGTAAGTTGAAGCACGAGGATGGACAAGCCGAACACGGCGAATAAAATGAGCAGCGTATCACAAAGCGCAGCCGTTATGGTTGCCGGCAAGGCTTTGAAAATGTTTGGTTGTGTTGCCCCTTGCGTGAAAATGAAGACGTTTTGTACGCCTAATGGCAAAATAAGCCCAAATGCTAATAAAATCCCATGAAGTATGGCTTCCATTTCCTATTAACTCCCTTCCTTCTTCACTTTAACTATGTTACAAATGAAATAGAACAACCAATTGGATGGTTTTTGGACCCAACCAGTTTTGAAGGGACTGATTCTTTTGCAATGGAAACCGAATCGTACAATCCACCTTTCACTCCATGATCAAATTTATAATTGGATTAGCGCTCGCATTCAGCAAGGCGAGTGGACGATCGGCACGAAGCTCCCTTCTCAAAGAAAGCTATCCGAAATGCTTGAAGTAAATCGAAGTACCGTCATTCAAGTGCTCGACGAATTAAAAGCAAACGGGATAGTAGAGAGCAAATTGGGCGGAGGTACTTACGTATCCAATAATAGCTGGAATAGGCTCCTTAACCACGAACAGCCAAATTGGCATAAGCATATTCATGCGAGCATTCACGAGCCGAATTTTCATACAATCCAATTAATCAATGAGCACGAGCAAGACCCTTCTATGATTCGGCTGGGTACGGGCGAGCTTTCCCCCGATTTACTGCCAACAGCTTTGCTTGAGCATTCTTTGCAAACGATATCCTTGCATGCTAGAGATATTGGCTATTCAGAGCCGAAAGGCAGTAAGAAGCTGCGTGTTGCATTGAGTGAATATTTGCAAAAACGAGGCATACATGCATCACCAGAGAGCATCCTCATCGTATCTGGCGCGCTTCAAGCGTTGCAGCTTATTTCATTAGGCATACTTGAACAGCGATCGAATGTGTTTCAAGAACCGCCTTCCTATTTGAATTCGATTCACCCATTTCAATCGGCAGGCATGCGTGTAATTTCTGTATCAATAGAACAGCAGTTGAAAAAGACGCTGAAAGCATTAAAGGGTAAAAAACAATCATTATTTTATACGGTGCCTACACTCAATAACCCAACCGGGCGCATTCTATCTATTGAAGAAAGAAGAGCATTGCTAGAAATTTGTACATCATTGCATATCCCTATCATTGAAGACGACGTTTATCACGAATTAGCTTTCGAGGATGCCCCTCCATCCTTAAAGTCAATGGATCAATCCGGACAAGTGCTATATATAGGGAGCGTGTCTAAAACGTTAAGCCCTGGTTTAAGAATCGGTTGGGTCGTAGCACCAGAACCTGTCATCAATCGATTAGCTGATATTAAAATGCAAACGGATTATGGCTCGAGTGCCTTTTCGCAGCAAATTGTAACGCACTGGCTTACATCCAGCTTATACGAGTCACATGTAGGCCGATTACGCCAGCAATTACAAAAGCGGGCTGCTTTTGTGGAAACGATTTTGACGAAAGATTTTGGGCAAATCGCAGCATGGGAAAAGCCGAAAGGCGGCTTTTATATTTGGCTCCGATTTAACGAACCGATCGTCCACAAAGCGTTGTTTCAACAGCTCATCAAGCAAAAGGTATTGATCAATCCCGGTTACATTTATGATCCAAAGGATTTTCATCACATTCGCTTATCTTATGCTTATGCGACTTTAGAAGAGTTAAAGGAAGGGCTGCACATATTGGTTAAGGCAATTAACGGTGTTTTAGATAAAAATTAATGGTTTAAGCCCATAATATGACTTAGGAGAAACCCGGCCATTTGAGTTCGGGTTTTTAATGATGTCCCGTATTTCAGCAGCAGTGGAGGACAGGTCGATCCAACAGTCCAATGCATAATCGAGCAGTTGAAGGGAAACTATACCAGATGTAGAAAATTATAAAATTTTGAGGAGGGGAGCAGTAATGGAGGGATCCTTTTCTAGACTTCAGATCGTCTTTTTATTGCTTTTATCACTTGGGATCTCGAACCATGTGCTAATTATCCCTCATCTTCTCCGAGCGGCGGAACGCGATTCATGGTTCAGTATAGTAGTCGCTTATTTGGCACTGATTGGATGGAGCTTCATTTTATATCTTGTTTTGAAATCGATGCGTTCATTATCATTTTCGGATTGGCTCAAATTCCGAACGGGCAAGCTCGGCTTGTGGGTGGTAAGCGGAGGCGTCGTACTTTATTTATTGGCTGCAGGAAACATGATCGTTTTTGATACAGCAAAGACCGTAAAAATTTACTTTCTTCCCAATACACATGATATCGTCGTGACACTAAGCTTTATATTAATATCATACTGTGCGGCAAGGGCGGGAATCAAAACGCTTGTCTATATGTCTACCATGTTATTGCCTATCGTGATTCTGCTAGGCTTCGGAGTATCCATAATGACGATGGATGGCAAGGACTATGGCATGCTCCAGCCCTTCCTTAAGGAAGGATTTGATACTCAACTATCCGGAGGAATCGTCGTATTTGGCGGCAGCATGGATTTGCTTATTTTGCTTTTGATTCAGCATAAGCTAACAAAGCCCTTGAACTATGGAACCATTTTTCTGCTCCTGACTATGTTGGTGGGACTAATCATGGGACCTACGATTGGCGCAATCGCTTCGTTTGGCCCTTTTCAAGCTGAAAATTTACGATTCCCCGCTTTTGAACAATGGAGGCTGGTCATGGTCGGAAGTAATATCTCGCATGTTGATTTTTTAGCTGTCTTTCAATTAATGGCAGGCAGCATTGTGAGAACAGCTCTGATTATTCATCTCTTATCTGAACTGATTGGTGCCAAATCCCAAAAATATCGCCAAGCGGTTATGTTGATAAGTGCAGCCATCATTTCAATGCCTTCACTTCTAAAGGTCAGCGACATTTTGATGCAGAAGATTATTCAAAGTTATTTTTATGACTACTCACTCTGGTTCGGCATTATTTTAACCGCACTTCTTTTTACGATAACCTTTGTCCCGCAATGGAAAGGAGCAGAAAAATGAATAAGTCGCAAGAAGAATCGATGTTATTCGAAGAGCAGGACACAGAATTACGCAGCGGAAGTTTGTTAACAAGCAAATTGAAAGAAGCATTCTCGCATTATTCGGATGTCCAGTTTCCGCTTCTTCCGCAATTGGACTTCTCAGATCAATTAACGGCCTTTTATTGTGAAGGCATGATCGAGAAGACGGAGTTGAATGCATACTTTTCTAGGGCATGTCATTATATTAATCGTTTGCATGTCGATCTGGATGAAGTAGTGCCGGTATATACGGACGAAATGCCTATTTTAGAGATCAATCGGTCATTCGGAGAAATGGTCATTAGTTTGTTTACCGGCAAATTGATCATTTACCGGGAAGGTGATTGTTATTTTTGGACAGTCGATATTTCTAAAGTCCCCCAGCGTTCTTTACAGGAGTCCAATACGGAAATTTCAATCAAAGGGCCTAAGGATGCATTCACAGAAGACATATATACAAATATCTCACTGATTCGGAAACGGATGCAAACCGGATTATTGTTCAGCGAACAGTTCTTTATTGGCAGCTTAAGCAAGACGCAAATATCCTTGCTTTATCTAAGCCATAAAGCAAACCCTAAAATGATTGCCGATGTTCGCAAACGTTTGGAAACCTTTAACGCAGAAAGCATTGTTAGCAGCGGGCAGCTCGAGCAATGGTTGTCGGATAGAACCTTCTCGTTATTTCCCTTGATTGATTATATCGGTCGGCCCGACTTTGTCATTGAAACGCTGCTGCGCGGAAGATTCGCGATAGTCGTAGACGGGTCGCCGATGGTCCTCATCGGTCCGAGCAACTTTCTTGAGTTGTTAAAAACACCCGAAGACGTCCATTTCCCTTTTCATTTTGTCATCTTTCAACGGATTCTTCGGCTCTTAGGCCTGTTAATCGGTATTTTTTTGCCGGGATTCTGGATTGCCCTTGCATCGGTAAATTTAGATCAGATCCCCTTTTTCCTGCTGGCTACGGTGGTTATTTCGAGGGAAGGGGTTCCGCTGCCTTCTTTTCTAGAAGCGTTTCTCCTGTTGTTTCAATTTGAATTGCTGCGGGAAGCCGGTATTCGGCTGCCGAAAGCCGTCGGACAAACGATCGGAATCGTTGGAGGCTTGATTATCGGAGACTCGCTTATCCGCGCCGGTCTTGCATCGCCGACCTTGCTCGTTGTCGTAGCCCTTTCTACCGTATCCACGTTTTGTTTGGTGAATCAGTCGTTGTCCGGCACGGTCAGCCTGATAAGAACGTTTATTTTGCTCGTATCCTCATTACTGGGAATCTACGGCTTTTTTCTGAGCATGTTTTTGATATTAATCTATCTCTGCCGTCTCGAATCCTTCGGGCTCGCTTATCTAGAACCGATATCTTCCTTGCGATTCAAGGATTGGCTGGCAGCGTTTGTCATTGATCCGTTCCGCAGATCACGGTTTTCGTCGTCCATGATCAATAAACAAAAGAGGTGAGAGGGTTGAAGCGTAACCTGCTGTGCATTCTAACGTTGACGGTTAGCTTATTATTCGCATCAGGCTGTTCGACCGACATCAAAGATATTGAAAAGTTGAGTTATGCTTCCGCAATAGGCGTGGATTATAAGGATGGAAAGTACCATGGTTACATCCAATTCATTGATTTTCAATCTGTTGCGAAAACGAGCGATGGAATGAAAACAGCTTCAAGAGTTTGGGTGGGCGAGGGCGTGGGAGATACTTTTGAAGAGTCCTTCTTTGATCTATATCAAACGGCGCAAGAAAGAATTTATTGGGGGCATTTGACGTCTATCGTGATTAGCGAATCGGCTTTCAAAAAAGGAATAAAAGACTTTTACGATAGTGTTATCCGTTATTATGAATTTCGTCTAACGCCCTGGGTGTATGGAACGAGAGAACCAATCAATGATATCCTCTCAGCAGGAGGCTTTTTTGGACAGTCTCCGCTTAGTACCATTTTGCATGAACCGAAAGGGATTTACTCCCAGTCTTCTGTTATTGCACCGATCAAACTGCACCGATTAATTGGACAGATTAACGAGCCCGGCTTTACCACTTGCATTCCGACGCTTTCCTTAAATAAAAAACAATGGAGCGAAAAAAATAAAACCGAACCTAAACTGATGATGAATGGGGCGATATTCCTTAAACAGGACAAGTTTAGAAGCTACATTCCGATAAAAGAGTTAAATGGCCTTCGGTGGCTTCAGGAGGGGACGGTTCGTGCTGGCGTTTCCGTTCCGAATACGAAAAAACCTGCCGTTCAAATCGTGGTTGATAAACCAAAAACGAAGCTATCACTAGACAAGTCGAGCGGTGACCCCCGCTATAACATTGATATAAAAGCGACGGCCTATATGGTAAACCGCACTAACAAAAACTTGCTGGAGCTGAAGCAATTAACGGATAAGGCCTCAGAGGTTATCGAGGAAGAAATCCGGAGCACTTTAAAAACAGGAGTGGAGAAAAAGACGGATATTTATAATTTTGAACATGACATGTACCGAAATCACTACGAGCAGTGGAGGTCTATCACACCAGACGATACAAGCCTGTTAAAAAAGAATGTGATCCGTGATGTCCGTATTCACTTAAATATTGAGCATTCTAGCAAGGAGAAAAATTCGACTATACATAAAGGTGATTGATAAACTACGCTGCCTTTCTGATTCATGTCATATTCATCAGAAATATGTCAATTTCATAATAAATCGCATGGAGCACACGCAATTCTGTCTTGTCCTCAAAATTATCCACTATAATGGGTAGCATAACATCATTGTTATTTTTGCAAAGAGGGGCAGACGACATGGGATTTTTTATGAATGCTACGCTTCAAAAGAAAATTATTATTTTAATGCTGCTGCTCTATGTTCCTCTTCCTCTGCTTGGCCAGTTTTGGTATGAGAAATCGTACAAAGCGATTAAAGAAAATGCAATTGGCTCGAGCTTTCAACTGGTAAATCAGGTTAACGACCACCTAGACACGTATTTTAAAGAAATACAACGTCTGATGTATCCTCTCTTGGTGAATGAGCTGACATCACAATTTTTGAACGGATCGATGTCGGATTCCTTTGAACGCTTTCGGCTATCCGAGCAAGTAGAGCGCAAGCTGCTTAATCCCCTTATGACCAATAGAGAGGATATTCACGGCATTTCGCTGGTCACCGGCAAAGGGATCGCCGTATCCTCATCGAGCTTTATGTCGGCAGAGCGAAGGTTTGGCATCTATGATGACCGGATCAAAGACAATGGCAAATTTGTCATTATGGGGCTGGAGCGGGAAGTGGAGGGCCCGACCTTCCTCACGATGGCAATCAAATTCAGCAGCTTGAATTACATCGATGAAGACAGGGGCATGTTGATTGTTGATCTAAAGCTCGATGAAGTGATCCATATTACTCAAAACGTCAGAATCGGCAAAACAGGCTTTATCTGGATTGCCGATCCCGAGCAGAAAACGGCCTATCATCCAAGCGGTTATGGAGCAGAAACGAGCATACCGGAGCAATATATCAAGGAAATGGGAGAGCTGCGGCGCGGGACGTTTACCGTACCAACGGCAGAAGGGAATAAACTGGTGGTGTTTTTCCGCTCCGACAGTACCGGGCTTACCTTGTTCTCTGAGGTTCTGCTCGCTGAGCTTAATGCGTCTCTTCTGAAGGTTAGCCGAATTTCGACCTTGGTATCGCTCTTGTTGTTTTTTCTGGTGATGGTCGTTGCAAGCGCAGTCATGTACTCGCTAAGCAATTCGCTGCTCACGCTGCTGCGCCTGATGAAGCGAGCGGAGCTTGGCGAGCTTAGCGTTCGTGCGCCAGAGAACAAGAACGCCGAGGTCGGCAGCCTTTACCGCGGCTTCAATAAGATGGTGGGTGAAATCAAGCGGCTGGTTGAAATCGTACACGTATCCGAGCTTAGGGAAAAGGAGCTGGAGGTGAAGCAGAAGGAAGCGCTGCTGCATGCGATGCAAGCGCAGATCAACCCTCACTTCCTGTACAACACGTTGGAATTCATTAACTCCAGCGCCATTGTCGAGGGCAACGACAAAATAAGCCGCATGATCGTATCCCTCGGGGATATGTTCCGTTACAATGTGCTGAATCCAAATGATATCGTCTCTTTGTGGGATGAAAAACAGCATATTGAAGCGTACCTGTCCATCCAAGCCGAGCGTTATGAATCCTTGGCCTACTCGATTGAAATCAATCAAGCGCTAGGCAACCGGGTTTTATCCGTCCGTTCTACGCTTCAGCCGATTGTGGAAAACTGCTTTAAACATGGCTTCCAAAAGCATAAAATTTCGCCGAATTATGTCCGCATATCTGTAATGGAGACGGCTGCCGGCTGCCTCATCTCGGTGGAAGACGGCGGAAAAGGCATGCATGAAGGTGTGCTAAGCGCCTACAACCGATTGTTTGATTTGTCTATTGAGGAGCTTATGGAGCATAAGCCTTCGTCGGATCATAAAATGTCTATCGGATTGTTAAATGTGCATATTAGAATACGATTGCTGTTCGGAGAGCCGTATGGCTTGTTCATCGCCGCATCCGGCGAAGACGGTACATGTATCGATATTCTATTGCCCCTGAAGATTGAAGACCATCATGAAGGAAGCAAAGGAGAGGGCTATGACATACCGAATTCTTCTCGTAGACGATGAAGCGATGAGCAAGAGAAGCTTATATAAAATTTTAACTGGCGCGAATGGAAGCTATAGAATCGTCGGGGAAGCATCCGATGGAGCGGAAGCGCTGCAGATTGCCCGGCGGGAGCAGCCGCATTTGATTATAACGGATATCAGCATGCCGGTTATGGATGGCATTGAGCTGATTCAGCGGCTGCGCGAAGACGGGCTTGATATGGATATTATTATTTTGTCGGGCTACGGCGAGTTTGAATATGCGCAGGAAGCGCTGCGGCACGGCGTTGTTGATTATATTTTGAAGCCGATGAAGCAGGAGCAGGTTACCTTATTGGTAGAGAAGAGATTTGAGCATTTTAAGAAGTCAAGGCAGACTGCCATTATAAAAAATCAGCTAATCGCCCCGATCAGCTCGGCGGCAGAACGAATCGGCCATGAGCTGTGGATTGCCAATGAGCCGGGAATGCGCAAGGAGCTGCGCGGGCTCTCCGGGCTGCTGGACGATACCGAATTTATGCAGGAAGAGCGGGTTCCCCTGCTTCGTGATGCGGCTTCCCTTATAAGTAACCGGCTGCAGCCGCAATTCCCGCATCAAGCGTGGGAGTTACCTTACGAGGGGCAAAGCTACGGACAGGCCTTAGCATCTTTTGAGGCGTGGCTGGATAGGCTGCTAAATGAAATCAGGGACAAGCGCAACTGGGGCAAGCGCGGCGTTATTCAGCAGGCTATCGATTACATTAAAGCCAATTTCGCGGACTCCGAGCTCAATTTGGAGAAGGTGCTTGCTCCGCTTGGCATTTCCTCGACCCATTTTTACCATATGCTAATGGAAGAAACGGGTATGTCCTATATTGCTTTCCTGACGCAAATTCGAATGGAGCATGCCAAGGAGCTTCTGGAGCATAGCGATTTGAAAACGTATGAGGTAGGCCAGCGCTGCGGCTATCCGGATTATCCGCATTTTACGAAGCGCTTCAAGAGGCAGGTTGGGCTGTCACCCTCTGAGTATCGAAAAAACATGCAGCAAGCATGAGTGTAATGAAACCGCTAACATCGATAATGAAAACGACATATAGGTAACGAAAATGCCATTTTATTTGAATTCCCGGTTTACTACAATGAATGGGCAAGCACAACTATTTACAAGGGGGATTCATCTATGAAACGGCAAGCGGCTACATTGATGGCCATTTTATTAAGCGCAGTGCTGATTTTATCGGCGTGCAGCGGAAAAGCCTCAAACAACGGCGGCAGCGCTCCTCAAGCGGGAGAAGGAACGTCCGCTGCGGCTGGTACAGTGAATGAATTTGGCTGGGAGATCCCTGCCAAAACAACGAAAATTCACTTCTATCAGGCCGATCAGGACAATCCAGACAAAATAAATAAAAAGCAGGCCGCGTTCCATGATTACCTGCTGGAAAAATTCAATGTGGATATCACCAGATCGTCATTGGATGTTGATCCGAAAGAAAAGCTGAACCTTATGCTCGTATCCGGCGACTATCCGGAGGTGATTGCTGCGATGGATGATTCCGCGATCTCACAGTGGAAGGCCCAAGGTAAAATTATGGATCTGGCACCACTCGTAGATAAATACGGGCCGAATATCAAAAAAGAGCTTGGTGCGCGTTACGAGTCCTATCTTGATAAAGACGGCAAGCTGTGGGGCATCCCGCGGGGCTGGGGCTATCTGCCGATTCCCGATTTCACTGCCCATATCCGGTGGGACTGGTATCAAGAGCTAGGCGCTCCGGCAATCGAGACGCCTGAGGATTACTACAATGTGCTCAAGCAGATGGTAGAGAAGCATCCGACCAACGCCAATGGCGAGAAAACGTACGCTTTATCTTGGAACTCCGACGTTAATATCAACAACGCGCTCGGCTTTTGGGGAATCAAGGATGGCTACAAAGAGGATGCAGACCACAATTTGACTCACTGGCTAAACACGGAGGAAGGCAAGCAAGCTGTACTCTACTACAACCGGTTCTTCCTTGACGGCATGATGGACCCAGATGCGTTCGTCAACAAATTTGAGGATTGGAGAATTAAATTTTCCAGTGAACGAATAGCCGGACATATCGGTCCTTGGTGGCAGTCATGGAATGCGGGCCATGAAGTATGGCTGAAAACGGATGCCGATTATAAAGAGGACAAGCGTTATGTGCAGATTGCCTTTAAAGCAGCGGGTGCGGAGAAAGCTTATTTGTCTCCGAAAGATACGCACGGCTGGAACTATACGGTACTGACGGACAAAGCGGAATCGCCGGAGGAAATCATTAAATTCCTTGATTTTATGATGACTCCGATCGGCACTCGCTTGCTCGCTTGGGGCATTCCGAACATTGAGGATTCCTACTGGAACTTTGAAGAGGGCGGCAAATGGACGTTTAACGAAACAACGAAGCAGGCACTGCTTGATGGCAAGCTGGACTTTGAGAAAACGGAAGCAGCCAATGGCAGCAATTCATTCTGGCTTGCGTATCCGCAGGGTCTGCTGAGCGACGATCAGAAGAGCACGGCTTGGTATGATCAGAACTTCATTCAGGATGACAAGTGGAAAAAGCTCATGCACGAAAATGTTGGCGATACGATCTATGACAGCACGGAGCGTCGTGTAAGCTTTACCAACGACAATCCGCTTACGATTAAGAACCAGCAGATCGAAGAGCTGATTAAAACGGGCTTTGCGAAGGCGGTTATGTCCAAATCCGAAGCGGAAGCGATCAAAAACTTCGACGAGCTTCGTGAAAAAGCGATCAAGATCGGACTTTCGGATATCGAGGAATTCCGTACGGAACAATATAAAAAGAATATTGCTTTGTTGAAATAAAGAGGAGAGCAGGAGGGAAGCCGAATCATGAACTACCTTAGACGCTTTTCCAGAGAGAGACAAATTTGGCTGATTAGCTTGCCGATTATTCTGTGGGTGCTGCTCTTTGCTTATTTTCCCATGTACGGGTTAATCATAGCATTTCAAAATTACGTTCCCGGCCAGACCTTGTTTGGCAATTGGGTCGGCTTCGACAATTTTATCCGCTTTTTCCAAGAGCCTGATTTCTGGATGATTATGCGCAATACGATCGTGATCAGCCTGTTGAACCTTTGCATAGGTTTTCCGGCGCCGATCATTCTTGCCCTGCTATTGAATGAGGTTAAGAGCCGCGCGTTTAAGAAAACGATTCAATCGCTTTCCTATATTCCTTATTTCATCTCTTGGGTCGTTGTAGCCAGCATTATGTTCACGCTGCTCGGAAGCGACGGCATCGTGAACGATCTGCTGCAGCGCTTTGGCTTCATCCAAGAGCCGGTCCTCTTTCTCGGGGAAGGAAAATACTTTTGGGCGATTATCACCTCAGGCAACCTTTGGAAGGATATCGGCTTTAGCTCCATTATCTATTTATCCGCGATAGCGGGTATCGACCGTGAGCAATACGAAGCGGGAAGAGTTGATGGGCTGGGACGTTTCGGGCTCGTATGGCATATTACATTGCCAGGGATCCGGGCGACAATCGTATTGCTGTTCATACTCGCGCTCGGCGGCATTCTGAATGCAGGCTTCGAGCAGCAATTGCTTCTGGGAAGTCCAACTACCCGGGATTATCATGAGGTTATCGATACGTATGTATATCGTTTTGGCGTGCAGCTTGGCAATTACTCCTACGGTACGGCTGTCGGGTTAATGAAGAGCCTGATCGGCCTTACGCTGGTGGTGCTCGCGAATCGGCTCTCGAAACGATTGATGCAAACCTCGATATTCTAGAAAGGAGCATATAGATGAACACACGATCTGTACCGGTATCTCAACGGGTTTTTGATATCATCAATATTATTGTCTTGCTAATATTTGGCGCAATGGTTGCTTACCCTTTCTTGAATTTGCTGGCGCTGTCCCTGAATGACGGGGCAGATGCTGCGCGAGGCGGGATCTATATTTTCCCGAGAAAGTTCTCGCTCGATGCTTATGTGCTGCTGTCGCAAAACCATAAGCTGCTTGAAGGGTTCGGCTGGTCGGTGCTGCGCGTTATTGTCGGAACGTCGACCTGCCTGTTCGTAACGGGACTGCTTGCTTATATCGTAAGCATCCGGCATTTTTCCGGGCGCAAATTTATGCGCATTCTCTTTCTGGTCACGATGTATTTTAACGGAGGGCTTATTCCGGTTTACTTGCTGATGGTCCAGCTTGGCCTGACAGACTCCTTCAACGTCTACTGGATTCCTACGCTGATCAGCGCGTATTTCATGCTGCTCATGGCCTCTTACATTTCGGAGCTGCCGGAAGCGTTGTTCGAATCTGCGAGACTGGACGGGGCGACTGAAATCACTATCTATATTAAATTGGTTATCCCGATGTCGCTTCCGGTGTTCGCCGCCGTATTCATCTATGCTGCGGTAGGGCATTGGAATTCATGGTTCGATGTCGTCTTGTACAACTCCAGCGGGCATTTTGATACGCTGCAGGTGTACTTGCGCCGGCTGCTGCTGGAGGTAGAAGCTTCTCAGCAAATTATGGACCAGCAATTGATTTACCAGAAGTTCAATAGCTTATCTCCTCTGACGCTTCGCGCAGCGACGACGATATTGGTTACGGTACCAATTCTGCTCGTATACCCGTTTTTGCAAAAATATTTCATTGGGGGCTTAACGATAGGCTCCGTGAAAGGATAAACAGTGATGGACAAGGTCTCAAGCAAAATAACATTCCGCTCGGAAGACGAGGCGCTGAACCGCGGCTTTGAATGGGCGAAAGGGCAAGCGCTGGCTTATGCGCATGACGGAAGCGATCCCGTCGGACTCTGGTACGAGGCGGCCTTGCCGGGAAGAAATGCATTCTGCATGCGGGATGTTTCCCACCAGAGCATGGGCGCTTCCGTGCTCGGCTTGCAAGCGCATACCCGCAATATGATGCAGCGATTCGCCGAGAATATTAGCAAGGGCAAAGATTACTGCACGTATTGGGAAATAACAGGTGACAATGTGCCTGCGCCGGTAGATTACGAGAATGATGATGATTTCTGGTACAATCTTCCCGCTAACTTTGACGTCATTGAAGCTTGCTACCGGCAGTACCTATGGACAGGTGACCGCTCCTATCTGGAAGATCCGGTTCTTCAAAATTTCTACCGCTTATCCGTGACGGAATACGTGAAGACATGGGATAAGGACGGAGACGGTATTCCAGAGTATGATCCATCTTATGGAAGACGAGGGCTATCGAGCTACAATGAAGCCGGCGATTATCCCAAAATAGGAGCCGATTTGATCGCTCTGATGATTGCAGGCTATCAGGCTTATGCCGATATGGAAAAAAAGCTGGGAAACAGCGAGCTATATGCGGAATACGCTGCCAAAACTGTGCATCTCCGTGAGCTGCTGGAGCAGCAGTGGTGGGATGGGGAAAGCGGCTGCTTCTTCGTCGCTATGGGACATGACGGCACCTTTCTCGGGGCAGAGTCCGGAGAGGGCCAGTTTTTGCCTCTCTATTATGAAGCGATTGTTGACAGAGAGAAACGGGAGGGCGCGCTTCGCGAAATGGATGCGCAAGGCGTTACCAATGTCGAGGGCATGTCCTATTTGCCTGAGACTTACTACCGGTGCGGCGAAGACAGCGAGGGCTTGCGCAGCTTAAAAGAGCTGATGGACCCTGCGCTTGAGAGACGCGAATATCCCGAGGTATCTTTTGCTGCCGTAGGTGCAGTCGTCTCGGGGCTTATGGGCATCTCGGCGGATGGCGGCTCGACCGTAGCTACGGTGTCACGATTAACAGAGGAGCTAGCTTGGGCGGAAATCTCGGAGGTTTCCGTGCTTGGAAGAATGGTTAGCGTCAAGCATAAGGGCAGAACGTATACGGAATTCACGGGCCACTCTGCCGAAGCGCTCGTATGGCGGGCGGAGTTTTATAATGATGCTGAATCCCCGGTTGCTTTGCTTCACAATGGAGAGGCAGTCCGTGGCGCGTGTGGAATTGACAAGCTTGGAAGACGTTATGTATACGCGGAAATTGCGGTCGCGCCTGGGGAAACGCATGTCATCTCGATCGCATAGAGAGCAAGAAGAAGCATACGGAATCATAAAATAATCGTATAAAGAAAGCATGCAGTGCTGCTAGTGAGCAGCCGCTGCATGCTTTTTGTTTTGCGCAAGCCAACGTTAGAAATAGCCTGATAGAGTAGTTACATCAAGTATAGTATGTATAGGTTTTATAATATAGTGACTTTTTTTTCACTACTTACATATTGAAACAATCTTCTCTAGAATAGAATTGAAAGCGTTAAAAAAAGCCGTTCCATTCTATTACACCATTCTTGAGGAGATGAGTTGAGATGCAATTTCGTCATTTAGGAAAAAGTGGATTGAAGGTAAGCGAGATCAGTCTAGGAAGCTGGTTGACATACGGAGGATATGTAGAACGCGAAAATGCGGTAAAAGCGATACAAACAGCCTATGGGCTGGGCATTAACTTTTACGATACGGCGAATGTGTACGAGAGGGGCGAGGCTGAGAAGCTGATGGGTGAGGCGCTTCGGACCTTTCCGCGTGAATCCTACGTGCTTGCGACCAAGGTGTTCGGCCAGATGGGCGACGGTCCCAATGACCGCGGCTTGTCCCGCAAACATATTATGGAGCAGTGCCATGCCAGCCTGAAGCGTCTTGGCGCAGATTATGTGGATCTGTATTACTGTCACCGCCATGACCCGAGCACGCCGATGGAAGAAACGCTGCGGGCGCTAGATGATCTGGTGCGTCAAGGCAAGGTGCTGTACGTAGGCGTCAGCGAATGGACAACCGCTCAAATGGTGGAAGCGCATGCGATCGCGGATCGTTATTTATTGGATCGCATTGTAGTAAACCAACCGATCTATAATATGTTTAACCGGTATATCGAGAAGGCAGTCATTCCATACGGAGAGCGCGGCGGCATCGGACAAGTCGTGTTCTCGCCGCTTGCTCAAGGCTTGCTGACTGGCAAGTACAGCTCGGTGAATGAGGTTCCTGCGGATAGCCGGGCCGCGAAGCTCGATGGCATGCGGAAAAATGTGACCGAGGAGAAAATCAATAAAGTGCGAGAGCTGGGCAAAGTGGCCTCCGAGCTTGAGCTGACGGTTGGCCAATTGGCGCTTTCCTGGATTTTGCGGCAGCCGAATGTGTCGAGCGCGCTGGTCGGTGCCAGCCGCCCCGAGCAAATAGAGGAGAACGCGAAGGCGTCCGGTATCGTATTGAGCGCGGATGTTATTGAGCGGATCGAACATATTTTAGAATCGTAAGAAGAAGGAAAGAGGAGCAGCTACTACGGTAGCTGCTCCTCTTCTTTTCAGTATTAGTGGCAGGCGCAGCACCTTAGTAGACGATCAGGAAGCTGCTCGCTGCTTGTACAATCTTGTTTGTGATGGTGTCGAGGGCATCCGATTTGACTGCATCGGCAATTCGAGGGAATGCTGGGCTAATATTTTTATTAACAGTTATAACGTCACATGCTGCTGTCCCGAATTTTTCAGGCGGCGAAATGCGCTCGGAGATAATCCGTAGCTTCTTTTAAACAGTTTTGAAAAGTGAAATTCGTCATAAAAATGCAGGGAAGATGCGATTTCCTTAACCGACATATTTGTCGTATCGAGGGATGCTTTTGCCGACTCTAGCTTTAGCTTTAAAATATAGCTGCTTGGGGATAGCCCGGTTATGGAACGAAAACGTTTAAAGAAGGACGTGCGGGACAAGCCGCTTTTTTTTACAAGTTCATCGATCCGGAACGGTTTGTCAATATTTTTATGCATATAGATAAGGATATTGTTCAACTCTGTATGACGGAACGTATCCGCAATCGATTGTTCTCGGGCGAAGAGAAGCAATACTTCTTGAAGCAACATGTTAGCGGAATAAGCGTAACCGGTCGGCTGCGCGATCAGATTGTCAATCATTCGCTCACATAGTTGAATGGCCTCAGTTAGTTTACCCGTTGAAACGACCTCACAGACTGGAAGCTGGAGAAAGTGGGGCATGTCCAGGCTGTTAAAGTCAAGAAAATAGAACTTCCAATCATCATTTTGACATCTATAGGTAGACGGAATAGCCTCCTGAACGAAAAAATATGAACCTGCATGTAGTTTATATCTGTCTGTTGATTGAGAAAGAGTTCCTTCTCCTTTATAAGTGATAAACAAGCCGGGGGCATTGAATCCCTCTCCTTTGCTAACTTGATACGAATCGTTTGCTTGCACTTTCCAAATGGAAATAAAATTGCAAAGGGGAATATCTGATTTTTCCCATATTCCATAAGGGATGTTCATGTATGTCATTGTAATCCACCACCTCAATTACGTGTTCTATTATACATTGAAACAATTAGTTATTTCAAAAAAACAAATCAATTTTTGTACAATTATACATGAAATAAATACGGCCATCCATGGATGAACACATTGATTGATCCTACAATCAACATATAGACAGCATGCATAATCGAAAATAGCTTGGTTACAAATGAGCAGAGGAGTGTTTTTCGCAATGTTGGTCAAGGTAGGCAGTCGCGAATTAGAGATGAATGGTCCACACTTAACTGAATTGAGAAGTTCAAACGATATCATACATGATATGGCGGCGCTGCGTCAGCGAATGGAAGATGACGGATATTTGCTGATTCGCGGGTTTCATGACCGGGAACAGGTGCTTCGAGCCCGAATGACTATTTTGGAGAAAATGGACAGAACCGGGAAGATAGCTCGGGATACGCTGCTCGAGGAAGGAGTCATGGCCGATGGCAGTAGAAGTATTTTTATGGGTGGTACAAATGAGGACTTACCTGAGTTGCTAAATCTGTTGAACGGGGAGCATGTGATGCGCTTCTTCGATGATTTCCTTCGCGAGAAATCTCTCACTTACCAGTACAAATGGCTTAGAGCTGTTGGAAAGGGAGATTTCACAGGGGCTCATTATGACATTGTATATATGGGGAGAGGCACGCAGCATGTATACACCGTATGGTCACCTATAGGTGACGTTTCGTTTGAGAAGGGTGGCCTTGCGGTCTGTCTCGGTTCGCACCGATTTGAAGAATTAAAACACTCATACGGCTCGAAGGATTCGGACCGGGACGGTATTGGGCATTATACAGATGATCCGCTTGTGATTACGGAAAAATTCGGTGGCAAGTGGGCGACAACGACTTTTCAAGCAGGAGATGTTCTCATTTTCGGCATGTATTTGCTTCATTGTTCGCTCGAGAATAAGACGAACCAGTATCGAATCAGCGTAGATGCGAGATACCAATCGGTAAACGAGAAGGTAGACGAAAGATGGAGCGGTAAAAAGCCGCGAGGTCACTTTAAATAAAGACAAGAATTTTAAAATTGTTCTTTCGTTGCGTGAGGCATTCCTAATCATCGTTCTTGAGAGAGGATCAATGAGGTGCGCCAGCAAACCGTACGAAATCATAATCGCGCCACGAATGTAATGATACACGATGAACAATGATGTCGCTGAGCGAGAGCGCAGCACGTTCACGAAGCGAAGGAATATTGCGATTACTGAAAAGCCGATAGCAATCTACCGGCTTTTTTCAAATTTATAACCATAATTCACCAACGAAACCACATAATACCCCAAGGATTATGACGGAGAGGGTAACGAATGTTAGCACTTTTGGCGGGAAGGCTCTTGAAACGAGTAGAAGCGACGGCAAACTTATTGCAGGAAGTGTGATCAGCAATGCAGCTGCAGGGCCTGCGTTTACGCCAATGGAAAGAAATGATTGTATGATCGGAATTTCGGCTGCTGTCGGAATAACGAAAAGTGTCCCAATGATTGCAAAAAGAATGATGGCGATGATGCCTACATTGATCCACATAGGGAACATATAGTTTTGCAACGCTCCTAGAATGAAAACAGAGATGACGTATGCCGGAACGACTTGAAGAAGCATTTTTCCAAAACTATTTAACCACCGTACCCATAAAGATTGATGCTCGTTTGAAGGAGGCGACAGTTGAGATGAAACCAAATCGTTTACTTTGCTCGTCTTTGCAAATCGATTTGCAACGAAACTAATGCCGAATGTAACTAGAAGACCAAAAACGACTCGTAGAACGGTAAACTTCCAAGATAGAACAAACGACATAAACACGAGGGTAGCAGGGTTTAATAAAGGATTTCCTAACCAGAAAGCTAGACTTGCCCCAATGGATACTTGTTGTTTGTGCATCCCAACTGCGATTGGTGCAGCACAGCATGAACACATCATGGTAGGAAGAGAAGAAACTCCGCCTATTAATGTACTTTTCAAAGAGGAGCGCCCGAGAAGGCTATGAAGCCAATTTACTGGAAGCAATGCTTGGATCAATGTAGCGACGATCATGCCAAGCAATGCAGCCTTCCACACCGCTTTAAAATAAGTAATGGTGAATTGGAAAGCGGATTGCCATAACGACATCGTTTGATCAGCACCTATCCCTTTAAGGATAGATGTTCCTATCGAATGCTGGTCCGCTGCCAATAAAGCTTTACCATAGTATGGCCACCACTTCACATATGCTAAACCGATAATGGTAATCGCCATGAAGATAGAGATCAATAACCATGTCTTTCGTGTTTTTTCTTGAGAAACTGCAGTCGAGCTTTTAAGCGATGACATAATATCCTCCAACAAGTGTGTAATAGGAATAGTGACTAAAGAGGATTATAACACACTATTCAGCAGAGTCAGGCAAATCTAAATTTGCGTTCACACTAAACATCAGGTACGATTTCATTATTAATTACTATTGAAGAGCAAGAGAGGACGAAAATATAATGGACTCAAATGAAACCATAAAGCTAACATCTCTATCCAGCAAGGGAGGTTGTGGCTGCAAGATTGGTCCGGCTGATTTAAAACAGGTCATTGGAAATCTTCCGTTAATGGAGCGAAATCCAAATTTGCTTGTGGGCATTGAAACAAGCGATGATGCAGGTGTATTTCGAATAAGCGACGATTTGGCACTCGTTCAAACTGTAGATTTTTTCACTCCAATCGTAGATGATCCTTATTCTTTCGGACAGATTGCTGCAGCTAATGCAATAAGCGATATCTATGCCATGGGTGGAAAGCCGCTAACGGTATTAAACATCGTTGCCTTCCCCATTGCAACGCTGGATAAGCGCATTTTAACAGACATTCTACGGGGAGCAGCGGATAAAGTGAAAGAAGCCGGCGCTACACTTGTAGGTGGTCATTCTATTGATGATAAGGAACCTAAATTTGGGCTAGCAGTAACGGGTTTGATTCATCCTGATAAAATTAGAACCAATGCAGGCGCTAAACCCGGAGACAAGCTGATTTTAACTAAGCCAATTGGCGTGGGAATTATGACAACCTCTATTAAGAAGGAACAATTAAGTCCGGAAGAAATTGAGCGGGTTACTCGTGTGATGGCCACATTAAATAAAACTTCCGCCGAAATTATGAATAAGTATGATACACATGCATGTACAGACGTAACGGGATTTGGGTTAATCGGACATGCGTTAGAAATGGCCAAAGGAAGCGAAGTTGGAATAACGATTGTCAACGAAGCGGTACCCAAATTACCTCGTGTCAGGGAACTTGCCGAAAATGGATTTGTTCCTGGCGGCACGAAGAATAACTTTACACATATTGAAAATGACGTTATTTTCCCAATGGCTATGGATCAGATTGATCGATGGATTCTTTGCGATGCGGTTACTTCAGGCGGTTTGTTAATTTCGGTTACCGCAGAGCAGTCGGAGCAAATGCTGGATGAGCTTAAGCAAGCAGGAGTGGAAGCTAGTATAATTGGAGAAGTAACAGCTGATAATTCTAACCAAATCGTGGTACTTTAAGATAAACCAACAAGGAGTCATTAAACTATGTTTCAAGACATCACGATCGAGGAATGTTCTGCACTTCGAAACCGGAGAGAACTCGTTCTTATCGATGTAAGATCTCCTTCCGAATACAATGAAGCATCAATACCCGGAAGTCTTAACATTCCAATATTTGACGATCAAGAACGTGCGGAAATAGGGACGCTCTACAAGCAAGTAAGCGTCCAAGCTGCAAAAGAGAGAGGATTAGAAATTGTTTCAGCAAAACTGCCGACTTTCATCAAAACTTTTGCCAATATATCCGAGAATAAGGCTGTCTTCTGTTGGCGTGGCGGTATGAGAAGTAAAACAACAGCGACTGTATTGTCTCTCATGGGAATCCGAGTCTATCGGATATCAGGAGGATATCGCGCATATCGGCAATATGTTGTGGAGCAATTGAAAGAGATTCGCTTTGAACCTCAGACATTCGTTATACACGGAAACACTGGCAGTGGAAAAACCACTATTCTGCGTAAAATGAAACAAAATGGTCATTCCGTTTTGGATCTAGAAGGATTGGCTGGTCATAGAGGCTCCATTTTCGGTGCAATCGGTTTAAAAGCTAACAATCAAAAAACATTTGACTCGCTGTTACTTGATGATTTACTTGCATATGAGCAATCTCCCTATGTATTGTTTGAAGCGGAGAGCCGTCGAATTGGCAATATTACGGTTCCGGATCTCATGGCAGATTTGAGAACAAAAGGACACCATATAAGTTTGGAACTGCCTCTTGAAGCCCGTGTAAACCAAATTATAGAAGATTACAAGCCTTGGGAAAATATAGATGAGTGTATGAGGTCCTTCCGAATCATTAAATCAAGAATTCATACTCCTGTTGCGGCTGAAATCGAAGCATGCTTAATGAGTGAAAAGTATCATTCAGCTGTTGAGCTGCTACTCACTTATTACTATGATCCTAAGTATTCGTATTCATCTAACGAACATGATGAACAAGTATCGTCGATTGTAACGGCAGCAAGTACGGATGATGCAATGATCAAGATTGAACAAATTGTAAATACTGTTATGGAATCTAAGTCAATCCCGCAATAGAATATGAAAAGGCTGCCGCAAATTATTGTAGGCAGCCTTTTTTATATGTACGAAATAAACGGTGTTGACATTTTATTGTTATTGTTCTACTACTCAACTTATTAGTTGAGCAAAGGTAGCAGAGAAGAGCGGAGAGCGGCCTCGCTTGGCGGCAGCTCTCTTTTTAAATTGATTATGACTTAGGAATTTTCAGTACAGTGCCTGCTTTTACCTGATCAATATCGAAAATATGATTGTAGTCCGCAATGAACATGGCGTGTTTGGTCGTGCCGTAGTAGGTTTTGGAAATGCTGTAGAGCGTCTCGCCCTTTTGCACGGTATGCTCGGTTGCTTCAAATTCCGTCGAGTTGTCCCCAGAGCCGATGTTTTTATCTGGCGTGTAGTTCTTAAGAGAAGGGATGACAAGGTTGGTTCCGGCCTTCAGTCCTTCGTTTTTGTCCAGTTTATTTTCACTTGCAATGTAATCCACATACTCTGCTGATTTATAAAACATTCTGGAAATACCGGAGAGGGTATCACCAGCTTGAATTAAATAGGTTGCCGGCAGTGTAATCTTGGAATAATCTTTGGTTTCTTGAGGCTTGCCGCTTGTTGAATCGTTCCCTGAGAACAACGCAGGAATGGTAAGCGTGTCGCCGGCTTTCATATCGTTAATAAAAAAAATGTGGTTATGCTCAGCAAGCAGCGCGTAATGGTCCTTGGTTTGGTAAAATTTTTCTGATATTGCTCGCAGGGTATCGCCTTTTTGGACCACATAGGTTGTAGGCAATTTTACGCCCTGGCTTTTATCAGTTGGCTTGTTGTTGCTCTCCGGCTGTTCGTGGCTTGGTTTTTCCGCCTGTTTCGGAACGGTTGTTACCGCTTCATCTATGTTTTTCACCGGTGATTCGGTTGCTGTAGGCTCGGGGATTTTCGTGTTCCCCGCAATTACCTCAGTAGGTTCTTGCGTTTCTTCAGCGTCGACGGTGCCGGCAGGTACTGGCTCATCAGCTATTGATTCATTTCCATTTTGCCCGTAGTTTGACGAATCAGAATTAGAGGCATCGCTATTTCCAGACTGATTATTGGTTTCAGATTGCTCAGCAGCCGCTGTTTGAAGATTGGTATCGACCAGATTCGTATATTTGCTGTACAGTATTCCGCAGGTGGCTACGAGAATGATGACGACGGCCAGATAAAGTGATAACGTTGCTTTCTTAAATGACGCCAAGCTTCCCTTTGAACGTTTGTTGCTTCGTGTAGTTTTGTTTTCCAATGCGTAATCTTCTCCCTTTACCTCAACTTATTCCTATTTTATCCGACTTGTCGAAACAAGTGGAATGGGCCTAAACAGCCATTTCAGCCGGATTCAAAATGCTCCCTATGTTACTCGCATATACAAGTGTTTTCTGCGTTGTTCTCAAATAACCGCTCAAATGGTGGAAGCGCATGCGATTGCGGAAAAGTGCGAGAGCTGGGCAAAGTGGCCTCCGAGCTTGAGCTGACGGTTGGCCAATTGGCGCTTTCCTGGATTTTGCGGCAGCCGAATGTGTCGAGCGCGGATGTTATTGAGCGGATCGAACCTATTTTAGAATTGTAAGAAGAAGGAAAGAGGAGCAGCTACTACGGTAGCTGCTCCTCTTGTTTTCAGTATTAGTGGCAGGCGCAGCACCTTAGTAGACGATCAGCAAGCTGCTCGCTGCTTGTACAATCTTGTTTGTGATGGTGTCGAGGGCATCCGATTTGACTGCTTCGGTTATGTTTAACGATTTTATTTGTTTGGTGGCCTCTTTCCCTGCATTCATCAAGTCCAGCATCAGCTGCGTTTGCTCTTTGTGCGTTGTCGCAACGTTAAGCTTACTTTGTACGATAACCAGCTTGCTTTCAAAAGCATGCATAATGCTCTGGAAAATTACGGTTGGGTCTTTGTCGGCGACTATGGTCACTTCTTTCTGGAAAATAACTTTATTCGATTCGTTAGATGGGTTGACGATCGCCGCTTGAATAACAGCGGTTGCAATATACGCCTCTTCCGGAATGGACGCGACGCCGTCTGGCGTAATACTGAAAAGAGCGCTTCCGGATACCTTCTTCCATAATAATGCTTGCGGCGGAATATCAACGGAAGCGACTTTCAAACTGTAATGGTGCTGATAGCCTTGGTTGCTAACTTTAACCGATAACTGCGCCATTGAGCGGATATAAGCAGCTGTCCATGCATGAACAGCCGGTCCGTCATGTTTCAGTTTTTGCTGGAATTTCAGTAACGTCGATTGAACATCTTGAGAAGTGACGTTTAAATTTCTCAAAATCGAGCTGATTTTGTAATAGCTCGTTTGGCTAAGCTGATTCGTTATTGCTTTCATCAGGACGTCCATCATTTTCTGATTATCTCCCAGAAGGGCAAATCGTTCGATGGGAGACAATTCCGATAGATAATAGTGCACATGGCCTTCGATACCTCTGAGACTGACGCCATCCCCGAACATGAACGTAAGAATATCCTCCATCGTCAGGTTCTTTTCTCCGCCTGCGGCTGCTATAGTTTGCAGTGTCTGCACAAATTCGGGATCAGACAAGATAGCTTCTAAGCCGGATTCCTGTTGATCATAGGGGAGCGAACCAATCGACAAAATGATATGAAACAGTTTCTTTTTCAACTGGGCCTGGTCAACAGATGCAGGCAGCTTGATTTTGATTTTGTTCCAGATCGGATCAATCAAGGACTGGTCGGTTATGTCGTCCAGTTCGGCAAATTCAGCGCTTAGCCTGCGCACATCTTCTACATCTGCCGGATCACCTGCGTTAAGCGCGGCATGAATCTTATTGCTCCATTCGATGAATGGTGCTACTGCTTCATATTTTACGGTAAAACTGGTCGTGTACCTCGTTTGATTACCGTCGTGATCCGTGACAAAGATCAGAAGGGAATGTGTGCCGCTTGGCAATCTGGGCGGAATTGCGGAGAGCGTCTTAGAGGCTTCGTCGTAGCTGAACGGCACAATTCTACCGTCGACTCCAACCATACTCATGCTAAGATTGATGCCTGAGTCCTCGTCATATACTTTGGCCGTGATCTTCGGCCAGGCCGACGTTAATTCAACGCCATCAGCAGGTGACACCGATTCGATAATCGGATTAGAACGATCCTGAGGGAATGTTGAGACCGAAATGGCAGGACCATCCGTCGTCCAACTGCCGTCAGAGCGCTCCGCTTCCACCTTAAAGGTGTATGCCGTATTTGGCCACAAATCCGTTGCATCAAATGAGGTTATATTTCCTTTCACTGCACCTAAGAGTATGCTATTTCCATATATTCTGTAACCCAAGCTCTCTTTAGCGGGCGTCCACGATAAACGGAGTGAAGTCGCTTCGATATTCGAGGCTTCCAAGATGCTGTCTTGCCATAACGAAAGCTGCACATTGAAGCTTCCGCTGTATTCCTGCAATAAATTCCTATCATGATCTAAGACACGAATGATTAAGGAGTGTTTGCCTTCTTGCAAATTAGAGCAATAGGTAAACACCATACCATGCAAATAATTCGGTTCAATAAGCTGTTGGCCATCAACTATAATATTGATCGAGCCCGTATCTGCTAGTGGAATCCCAAGTGCAAAGCTGATGATCGTAAAGCTCTCGGTAATCATTGCGCCGTCTGCCGGACTAACCCCACCGATAATCGTTGATGGATCGGCTGCTTCCCGTATGTCTCCGCTCTCTTGCGCATAAGCAAACTGGGGAATGAAAAGCATCATCAAAAAGCTTATAATGAGCAAGTTCGGCATTCTTAATCGAAACGTTTTCATGACATCCTCCTTCATTTCACTAATTATTCATTTCGAGTAATAATATACCATTTAGTTCGCGTTTTGAATATTTTTAATTTCCCTTGAAGGTGACGTAACGTCACCAGATATAATAGAAATCACGAAAGGAGGACGAGTGCTTGAAGCCAGGGGAACTCCAATATTTGACCACAGGTCAGCTGGCGCAGCGAACAGGGATGACTACTAGAACGCTCCGCTACTACGACAAGATTGGCTTGCTAAAGCCTGCAAAATACAACGATGCTTCCTTCCGTCTCTACAGTAAAGAAGATGTGGCACGGCTGCAAAAGATCCAAATGCTTAAGTACATCGGGTTATCCCTATCCGAGATCAGTCAAATCATCCTGAACGATACCGCCCCTGAACGAGATCTGAGAAGCTCATTGAAGATGCAAAAAGACATCATCCAGCACAAGATTGCTCATATGCTGTACGTATCTAAAACGATTGAAGAAGCGCTGAATATGGTGGATGAGCAGGGAAAGGAAGTGGATTGGGAAGGTTTAGCGCTCATCATCCAAACGATTCATAAGGAAAAGGATTGGAGCGAGCAGTACCATAACGCGTTTCGGCTGCAGGCGAGAATACAGCTGTACGATCAGTTTAGTTGGAACAAAATCGGATGGCACCGGTGGTTCTTTGAGCAGCTGGGTTCGTCTCCCGGTCTAAAAATACTGGAGCTCGGTTGCGGTGATGCAGCATTATGGCGAAGAAATGCGGACCTCATCCCCGAAACCTGGAGCATCACGCTTACGGATCTGTCGCCAGGGATGCTAGAGGAAGCCAAGATGAGTTTGGGGGCGCACAGCGGACGGTTCAAATTACTGATTGCGGACGCCCAGGCGATTCCTTATCACGACAATGAGTTCGATATCGTAATTGCTAATCACATGCTCTATCATGTGCTCGATATTGACCGGGCCGTATCGGAGATGCACCGTATTCTAAAGCCTGGCGGATGCTTGTACACCTCAACGATGAGCAAGAGCCATTTGCAAGAAATCGAGCAGTTGACTCAAGCTTTCGATCCACATATTCAGGTATTGGATCCTGTGATGGAGCGTTATCATCTGGATAATGGCAGAGAAATGCTGCAGGACTATTTTACGGAAATCGAACAGGCCCGCTTTGAGGATTACATGAAGATTAACGATGAGCAGCCTCTCATCCAATACATTACTTCAACGCCGATGAACGCAAGGAAGGTTCTTGTCGGCGCGAAGCTCGAACAGTTCACAACTTATTTGCGGGATAAGATAGCGGAAAAAGGAAGTCTCTACATTACGAAGGATTCGGGATTCTTTAGAGCCAAAAAAAGGTATGAGGATAAGGAGAAATACTTATGAAACCGAACATTGAATTGGTGAAAGAAGAGATTCTATCGAATAATTGGTATGTGTTGAAGAAAATGACCTTCAAGTATCAAAAACGCGACGGCAGCTGGGAAACGCAAGCCAGAGAAGCGTATGACCGCGGTAACGGCGCTGCGATTCTGCTGTATAACCGGGAAAAGCAAACCGTCATTCTGACCCGGCAATTTCGTATGCCGACTTATATGAATGGTAATGAAACCGGGATACTTATCGAGGCTTGCGCCGGACTACTGGATAAGGACTCACCGGAGGATTGCATTCGCCGTGAAACAGAGGAAGAGACCGGATTTCGGGTGACTAACGTTCACAAGGTTGGGGAGGCTTACATGTCTCCGGGATCGGTCACGGAAATATTATATTTCTTTGTAGCGGAATATGCCTCGCATATGCAAACGGGCCTGGGCGGAGGCGCAGAAAAAGAACAGGAGGAGATCGAAGTGCTGGAGCTGCCTTTCGGGCAAGCGCTGGATATGGTGGAAAACGGTGAAATACGAGATGCAAAAACGATTATGCTGCTCCAGCATGCCCAGCTTCACGGTTTGCTTCAGCCTATGAGCAAGCCTCAGCATATTCTGGTAGCGGGGCCTTACCGTTCCAACACGGGGGATGATTCGATGCTAATCGAGGCCAATTTGCAGCTAATGAATGAAACGGCACTACGTGTTTATGAAATAGGACATATGCCTGTTCTCGGTGAGTGGTATGCCCTTTCCTTAATGGAAACGGCTGGGTCAAAGCGGATCGGTGATGAGATTTTCAACCGCATGTTTCATTCATCGGCAGTTCGACTGTTATCCCACTGCGATGCGGTACTTAGAATAGGAGGACCGTCCAAGGGAGCTGATGAGATGGTTAAAACGGGTGAGGCATTGGGCAAAAGGATATACCGCGATCTAAGTGAAATTCCGGTGTTGTCTTAGGCAATCAGGAGCCATCGGCTGTCTTCAACTGACATTCATACCTGGACTTGCTCGATTAGGAATGACACGTGCTCAGAGAGGGTGTACGTGTGGACAAAGCATATCGTAGAAAGGGTGTGGGGGAAGCTCTCTTTCGCCACGCCATTGATTCCGCAAAGGCATACGGCTGTGGACTAGTTCAATTAACAACGGATAAAAAACGCAATGATGCTCATCGATTCTATGAACGACTAGGGTTTGTATCTAGTCACGAAGGTATGAAATTAGCTCTAGATTAAAAACCAGAACATGAATGAGCAGGCGCTTCGGTGGCCTGCTCATTTTATTAAGCTATGCCTGCTAATAGCTTGTTAAGATTAACAGTAAAGGGTTGAACTTTATATAAAACCTGGTATATTATTGTTCACTAATAAACTCATTAGGCACATTTTCGCCATTCGGGTTATTATTCTTTATCTGGCTCAGTCGTCCATTACGAAATTCACCGCCATGAACTTTATTCTGTCTTTGCCCATTATTATCTGTACGTTCATGCTTATTATTTTTTTGGTTCTCGTTATTTGTCATATCGGAATAAGCCTCCTTTTATATTTTGCTTGCATACATTTTATTGTGCGTATCCTAACTAAAATATATGCAGGCATTCTCGACACAGCAGTTTGTATGAGTATTAAAAAACTGGCATATTCAATGCCAGTTTTGTCGTTTATTTTTTAGCTTTTTTTGATTCAGCTACCTCTGAGTCTTTGTTATTGCCTGGGCTTGGTTTTTTCTGCGGATTGTTTTCTCGAGACATATATTCAACCTCCTTGTTTTTAAATTCAAATTACATTGTCTCCCTTACTCATTTTAAATATGTAATCTCATTCAAGCATCAGGTCTCCAAGTTCTTGGATATACAGAATAAATTTTGCCGACGATAGCGGCATTAAAGAGAGGTCATACCCGAGCCGTTTTCTTTGAAACTATCGTTAACTGTAGGTTTTATTGTAGCTGAGATATTGGGTTAGCAGTTTAAGAATGACATCTCTTCTAACTGGTTTGCTGATGTAATCATCCATCCCTGCTGCTAGACATTTTTCTCGATCGCCTTTTAGGGCATTTGCAGTAATGGCGATAATTGGAGGGGTCTGGTTTGGATGCAGTTTTTTTTTGATAGCTATGGTAGCGTCTACCCCATTAATTACAGGCATATGGAGATCCATCAGAATCAAATCAAAGTGGTTATGAACAGCCACTTCGACCGCATGCCGCCCGTTCTCAACAATCGTTACGGTATGTCCCAGACTTTCAATCATTTTGGTAATCACCAATTGATTGGTTGGGTTATCTTCCGCTAGCAGGATCTTCGCATTCCGATTACTAGCGATCTTGGCATCTGATGAGCTGCCCTGCTGAGCTTGAGTTTGCGCTCCGTACCTAATATGGAACGTAAAGGTAGAACCGTGCTTGCCGTCGCTTTCCGCATGAATCTCGCCGCCCATAAGATCAACAATTCTTTTGCTGATCGCAAGACCGAGACCCGTCCCTTCGTGCTTCCGGGTCATAAAATGATCGAGCTGGGTAAAGGGCTCAAAGATATCAGATAACTTCTCCGGCGGGATGCCGATTCCGGTGTCTGATACGGTAATGGCAAGAAGGGGATCTTGAAATTCCTTGATTACTTTTCTTACGGACACCGAGACCGAGCCGCTTGGTGTGAACTTCACCGCATTGCCAACAAGATTGAGAAGGACCTGCTTAAGACGGTCCGCATCGGCATAGATGAATTCGGGTACATCGTGTCCGATCGTACAGGTCAATTCCAGATTCTTTTCGACAGCTTTTGGGGAGATAACCGTAAAGGTGTCGCTTATACAGTTTCGAAGCTCAAAAGTCATTTCTTGCAATTCGCTCTTTCCTGCCTCGATTTTAGACAGGTCCAGGATGTCGTTAATGATGCCAAGAAGCGTATCCCCGCTTGTGCGAATAATCTCAACGTAGCTCCGCTGCTCTTCATCCAAGGTGGTTGTCTCTAGCAACAGATCCGTCATCCCGATTACACCGTTCATCGGCGTTCGGATTTCATGGCTCATCATGGCCAAAAACTCGCTTTTAGCTTTGTTGGTATTTTCCGCTGATTCCTTGGCAATGAGTAACTGCTTTTGTTCCGTAATATCTTTGCATATCAAATAAAAGCCAATGTTTTGCCTATTCACGAAAATAGGGGCGATACTAGTAAGCACATCTACCGTTTCGCCTCCTTTGATCATCAAATAAGTAATATCTTGTTCAACCGTGGTGTCGTGAAGTGCGTTCTCGATAATCCGGGTGACATTGGCTTGACCGATTAAGAGTGCGAGCTCCATACCGATTAACTCGGTTTGAACGTTATAGCGCGTAAGCGATTCGGCCATATTGTTGGCGTTAATAACTCTACCCTGCAGATCCAGCGAGATGACGGCATCGTGATTATACTTTTTGAGAGAAGTATACCGTTCAACCGTTTCCTGAAGCTTCTGCTCCGATTCTTTTTGACTAGAAATGTCAACGAGTTGTAAAAGATAGTACAGCGGCTTTCCGGCATCGTCCCTGAAAACCCGAATGGATATGAGTGCCCACAGGATCTTGCCATGCTTACCGACGCATCGATTCTCGATCTGAATTTCCGATTTTGCGTCTCCCATTAAATGTTCAACATCTTCGATTCCCTGTATGGGATCATCAGGATGGGAGAGCTGGCCAAATTTAAGGGTAAGACATTCCTTCTTGGAGTATCCTAAAATTTTAGTGATAGCAGGATTCACTGTGAGGATAGATCCATCTACTGCTACAAGAGCAATTCCAAAGGAAGCATGCTTAAATACCTGTTCATTAAAAGAGTTAGGGTCTAGATTGACTCGATGCACGGTTGGCCTCCATATGCTTTTTTATTTGGCTTAATCCTCGATCCAACGTGAGAGCGTTTTATACTTATACCATTCTAGGATTTGATAATAGATGTAACTATATTAATTAACCATTTCACTAAAAATTGAAACAGATGTGTGTGATTTTTGTTTAAGTTGAACTGCGTATGACCAAGTGTGTAGGTAAAATAACCTTTTTCGGCAGCAGTGTATTTCCATTTATTCGATCTAATAAAAGGTCGACGGCGACCATGCCAATTTCCTCCGTGGGCACATCAATCGTAGATAAAGGAGGATTGGAGTACTTAGATACTTCAATATTGGATAAGCCTATTACGGCCACTTCATCAGGCACAGAGACGCCGTTGTTATATAAGCTGTTAAGGGCTGCCATAGCCATCAAATCGCTGGCAGCGAAAAAGGCAGTAGGTAAATGATTTGTTTTGCATAAATGATTGACTTTTTCTATACAGACAACTTCATCCCACAAGCAATCAATTACCCAATCGGGATTTACGGACATTCCGGCAGCATGCATGGTGGAATAGTAGCCTTGATATCGCCGGCTTTCTTTTAAGTTACTCTTTATTCCGCTTCCACCTATATATCCAATATTCGTATGACCTTTTTCAATAAGATGGCTTACTGCCAGTGAAGCAACATTGTAATGATCATAGCCTACATTATCGATATCCCAGCGTTCTGTATCGATACCAACAATATGCGGGACCTGTTTGCGAACATACTCGTATGTTTCGCTATTTAAGGATTCCATTAGGATAAGGCCTGTAATGGATTCACTAAATGTATTAAACAATATCTTTTTATCATCTAATTCAGGTCCAGTCCGAATAAAGGCAATATTATACCCTGCTTGAAGCAATCGCTCTTCTACACCGGATAATATAGACATGAAATAAGGATCGTTATACTTATTTTTTGTAACGCTTAACACACACCCAATTTTGATGTGCGCTTTGTTTGTGGGAGTATTCTTTGTTGCTGCTTGTCGCTTGGGGCTCACATTGATTTTATAGTTAAGCTGTGTAACAGCCTGCCAGACTCTTTCGCGAGTTTCATCTGTGATTTTATATTTCGTATCATTGTTTAAAACTCTAGATACGGTGGCAGTGGACACATTTGCTAATTTAGCAACATCCCTAATCGTACTCATAAAAATGCATAGTCTCCTTTATTGCTAATGATCGCAATGTTACGTTGTGAACCGTCATTAGCCTTTTTGTGTTTTGTTGCGTAAAAATTACGTTGGTACAAGCTTGTCCTTATGTATACCTATTAAACTATATAGTAACATACGGACGATAGTCTATGTCATCATAAAATTAGTTTTAGCCTAATGTAAATTTCACTTGCAGGTTTGGTTAGAAATGTTATAATTGCACCATAAGATTACTAAACAAAACACACATATAACGTAACATATAACGTAACAAAATTGCAAATGCTGTTTACTTTAGAAAATTCCTGTTTGGGAGATGATGGGACATGAATAAATCAGTAACGGTGTACCCTGCAATAATCGATAGCTTAATAAGCAATCCCGGCATTGGTTTTACTTCAGCACCTGGATTAATGGGCGACATCGGTGATGTGTACGACAATAGAGGGGAAAAGAAAGAGAAATTTAAGTTTACTGAAGACAGCAGCACTTACAATCATCCGGATAGCAAAGTATATTTCTGCAGTGTGCGCTGGAAGGATATAGAAGTCGCGAAAGGCGTGTACAGGTGGGGGTTGCTGGAAAATAAATTGGACTATGCTAAATCCATTGGCTGTACCGCAGTGGTACGCTGCTCGCCGTACGCGCTAAGCGAAGAAGATGACATACCGGAATGGTTCCGAGCGGAAAACCCGGAGGAGCCCGAATTTCCGTTTTGGAGAGTAGATCCTCTGACAACGCGATATGTTGACTATTGGTCTGACTTTATAAAAGCTTTTGCTTTAAAGTATGACGGGCATCCCGTTATAAGCTCTATCGATTTGACGATTGTAGGGGCATGGGGGGAAGGAGGAGGAACTGAGTTTTTAAAGCCGGAGGCCATTCAATGTATTACAGATGCCTATTTGGATGGATTTAAAATAACGCCTCTCCAAGCACTTCTGCATGACCCGCTGTCTATGAAGATTATTACGGATCGAAAGGCCAAAGTGGGCTTTCGTGTTGATTGCTTAGGAGATATGGGCGGTTTTCATGGAGAAGAATGGTCACATATGACCGACTTCTACCCTCAGAATATACAGAATTTTAAAATGGAAGATGCTTGGGAGAAAGCACCGATTTTATTTGAAGCTTGCTGGCATATGAATGACTGGTATCTTCAGGGCTGGGATATTGATTATATCATTCAGGAAACGCTCAAATGGCATATTTCTTCCTTCAATAACAAAGGAACGATCGTACCGGAACCTTGGAAAGAAAATGTAACGCAATGGTTAAAAAAGATGGGGTACCGCTTCGAATTAAGAAAGTTCACTTATGACTCTGAAGTGAAGGCGGGCGGGAATCTGGACATTACTGCTTTGTGGGCTAATGTAGGAGTCGCTCCTATTTATAATCACTATCCGCTTGTATTGAAGCTTACAGGCAATGATCAGACGTATACGCTTTTTAGTAGAGAAGATATAAGAGAATGGTTGCCGGATGAAGATATTGCTTGGGAGGAAAGCTTCTCTATACCGAGCGATGTTCCAGAAGGAGATTATATTTTAGAAATTGGCATAGAAACCGGTGTGAAAGAGATCGGAAATATAAAGCTTGCGATCGAAGGAAATGCGGACGGCTATTACCAAATGGGAAAACTATTCATAAGAGGGGATGAGTAATGAATGGCGATTAGATTGGATTTCAAAGAGTCTGTTGCGTACTGCAATTTTGATTATCTGCCTGAAGGCTTAGAAGAAAAATATAAACGCTATAAACCGGATAACAAGACCATACTAATTCCACGAAAATTTTTATCTGATATTTTTGAGCACTATCAAATCCCTGAGCATACACAGCAATTGCTGGTTCAGGGGATTGAAGCAATAGAAAATGACAAAGTATTATTTCTTTTTACCACATTTTTAGTGGAAGATATATGCTCTGCGCGTAATCGCTGTGATGAAGACTTTTATACGAATATGACTCCGGGATGTATGAAGCAATATGGAGATTTATATTCGTTTCTTTTGCTGCTAGCCTGTATGGCCCCTTCAATGGAAAGGTTGGAAAAGCGCGGAATACCGAGCGAGTATTACGAGAAGATACCTCATCAGCCCCTTGTCGCCCAATTAGAAAAATTAGTTGCACATGGTGATTCTAAAGTCCGTGACTTCCCGTGGGATATGAATTTTTATACTTGTTCCATCTTTCGATTAGATAGATTTCTGTTTATACCGCACCGATTCGAAGATCACTTCACCATGTTTCGCCATGTAAAAACGCAAAAAGTCATTGCACTTCGGCATGCGGGAGAAGAGTTTCGCAGCGATGGTCAAAGGAATGGGATCAATGATGTTTTTGATCATCGAGGACATTTCACTTCTATATGGGACGAAAATGCTGATCGCATCACAGCTAATCGGATTAATCCAATGGGATTCGTTGAAAGAGAACCGACATCTATAGAAAAGAAGGAATGGGAACCGATTCTTCAGCAAGGGGATACCCTATTAGCGCTTCACATTCCATCTGGGCCAGGTTATACACCCGACAGGCTGAAAAATTCAATGGCAATGGCAATCGATTTCTATGCCCAATATTATCCCGAGCTATCTATAAAAGGCTTCTGGAGCGCAAGCTGGCTTTATGATACTAGATTATCACTCCTGCTAGACAATGAAAAAAGCAATATCGTGCTAGTCCAAAGGCAGTTTTATAATTATCCAACATTTGAAGGGGACGGCATGCTGCGTTATGAAGCTTTTGGAGACCGGGAGGCTGATCCTGGTCGCAACCCTGACCGATTAACAACTTCGTTGCAAAAAGCAGCTGCAGAGTATATGAAGACCGGAGCCCGATTTAATACATTAAGCATGATCGTATTGAAGGAAGATATCAAAAAGATTGGAAGCATGCCATATATATCAGCTCCCGATATCGAAAAATTTCTTGAAACAGTAGACAGCCATTTGTAAGGGAGGCAATTGGATGGGTAAATATTCGCTTGAAAACTACGAGAAGTATAAAGCAATAAAAGTCCGGCCTTATCCATTACCGAGGAATGAAAATCATTCAAGAAATGGTCAGTTCCATTATGTTTCATTTTCATGGAAAGAGCTGGAGCCAACTAGAGGAGCGTATAGACTCGAAAAGGTAAAGGAAGCCATTAACACAGCAATAAATCCTATACTTGTACTCAAGCCGGATTTGCCTTTATGGGTAAAGGGCCATGCTAATGACTGTTTTGCTGCTTTAATAAGAAAAGTTGGGAGTTATATAGATCCAGACAGTCGCCTTGCGGGCGTTGTTATATCGACACTGGCTGACGGGAAGGAAGAATGGAATGCCTATATGGATTCGTTTGATGCACTAACACTTCTTGCGGATCTGCACAATTTTAGACTGATTCATTATTTAAGAGAACATAGCCGTGGATTTGGTTTGCTGGTAAAGGGCAGTGAAGATAATTGGATTGCATGCTGCGAAGCATTTGCCAAACAAAAGCTGCAACATGTATGGAAGAGTTACCCGGTTGTCCTTCATGTGACCGATAATGTATGCGGTCCAAATATTAGACGCGAGGCATATCGATGGCATGCAAGTCTTTCAAATCTCAATATAGAGCTTGGATGTGACCTTGCCCTACGTAGGCTGACTTATCCAGAGACCGTTTCAAGTCGGGGCAGCTTGCCGCTTCGATTCTGGTTTGTTAACACTGGGAGCACTAGGATTTACCGTAAATTCAGCCTATGGGTGAAATTGGAGCAAGGGGATGTATCTTATGAACTCCCAACGCATGCTGCAACACAATCATGGTTAACAGGAGACCTTGTCCATAACGAGATTATACAGTTGCCGGATATGCAGCCGGGAAATTACACACTAAGCCTGGCGTTATTTTACAGAGACCGATCCTATATCAGCCTAAATATGCAAAGCAACGAACAGGATGGGTACTATGAGGCAGGTACCGTAAAAGTCGAAATAACAAGTGAAGATCCACTTTTGAATATTTGGGATACGTACTATCCGGAAGGATATTATCCACTGGAAGACCCTAAAGTGCCGGAGTAGAAATAGAGGTTATCTAAGGCAAAAAATCATACGCTGGAGGTAGTTGATTTGAAATTAGCATTAATCGGAGCAGGGCAAAGAGGTATGATCTACTCAGAGTACGCAAGCAAACGAGCAGAAATTGTGGCGGTGGTTGAACCGAATGACACCAGAAGAAAGGCTGCAGCAGATGAGTTTGGAATCCCTCTGGAGAAACAATTTGGATCAGTAGATGAATTTTATAGATTAGGGAAAATTTGCGATGCCCTAATTATTGCTTCTATGGACAGAGATCATTATACGCAGACGATGGAGGCGCTTGACCTTGGCTATGACATTCTTTTGGAAAAGCCAATTTCACCGAGCCCTGAGGAATGTTTAAGAATACAACAAAAAGCGAATGAAAAAGGACGCAAAGTTATCGTTTGTCATGTACTCAGATATACAAATTTCTTTGCGGAAATAAAGAAAATCATTGCTAGCAATGAGCTTGGAAAGGTAATAACCATTCAACATAATGAGAACGTCGGAAATTATCATATGGCTCATTCATTTGTAAGAGGCAATTGGAGAAGAAGCGACCTGGCTAGCCCTATCATTATGCAGAAGTCCTGCCATGACATGGATATTCTATCTTGGTTAGTAGACAGTGATGCGAAGCGGATTTCCTCTTACGGTAACCTGACTTATTTTAAAGAAGAGAATGCACCAGCCAATAGCGCTGATCGATGCTTAGACTGTAAGGCTGCTGCAGATTGCCGATTCGATGCAAGAAAAGCATATCTCCCAATAAGAGGACAATGGCCGGCTACTACCATCTCAGTGGATCAGACAGAAGAAGGATTGTTGAAGGCTTTCGAAACAAGTCCATACGGACGCTGTGTTTATCGATCTGATAATAATGTTTGTGATCATCAGGCAACCGTAATTGAGTTTAAAAATGGCGTCACGGTAACTTTTAATTTAAGCGGATTTACAAATAAAATGTATCGAACGATTAAAATTATGTGTGAGCATGGAGAAATTAGAGGAGATGACAGCTTAAATGTTATTGAAGTAACCCGATTTACCTCTAATATAGCTGAACAATGCGAGCAAACAGTCATCCGGCCGGCTGCCATGACAGGCGGACATAATGGCGGCGATACCGGACTGATGATCGACTTCCTGGATAACTTAGAAAACCAAGACAGCAATAGCAGATCTTCCATAGATAGGTCCGTAGAAAGTCATATTATGGCATATGCAGCTGAAAAGGCAAGGGTTACTGGTACTGTGATTGATATCGACCATCTTAAGAAAGAGCTGCAAGAACAATTGAGGGTAGTCGCTGAATAACGATGCAAAGGTAGTGATGTAATGAGTTTAATGGTGAAAGGATTTCTATATGAGTTAAAGAAAAACAGCATATTGTATCTCATGTGTGTGCCTGCTCTTATTGTGCTAATTATGTTCTGCTATATCCCTTTTGCAGGGATATGGATGGCATTTACTGATTTTAATGTAGTTGATGGAATATTTGGCAGCAAATTTGTTGGCCTGGATAATTTCACCTATTTTTTTTCTAAAAACAGCATGGGGTGGAAGGTTACCTATAACACCTTATATATAAATTTTTTCAGCCTTATATTAGGCATTATTGTTCCAGTCAGTATTGCCGTTTTCTTAAACGAGATCAGGCATCAAGCATTTAGACGAGTTGCTCAAAGCATGATGTTTTTTCCATATTTCATTTCATGGGTTGTAGTTGGAGCTATACTCTACGGGATCTTCTCGACGGATGTGGGTGTTGCTAACCATGTTTTGGAGTTCTTTGGAGCTGATCCAATCCGATGGTATTCAGAACCAAAGTATTGGAAATGGATCATTATTTTTTCGAGTGTTTGGAAGTGGAGCGGGTATAGTTCTATTCTTTATATGGCTGCAATGGCTAACTTTGATGGAAGCTTGTATGAAGCAGCTAAAGTAGATGGCGCTAATAAACTGCAGCGTATTGTTTTCTTAACGATTCCTATGTTAAAACCGACTATCATTGTCTTAACATTACTGAGTGTTGGACGGATCTTTTATGGTGACTTTGGCATGATTTATGGCATTGTCGGTAATAACCCGGTATTAATTGACGAGGTGACGGTAATAGATACCTATGTTTACCAGTCTATGCGTACTCTGGGCTTTTCTTATTCGACTGCAATCGGATTATTTCAATCGCTTATGGGATTAATTCTAATTACTGCAGCAAATAAATCGGCTAAGAAAATAAACGATGGAGAGGGTCTATTTTAATAATGGAAACTAATCGATTGCTTGGAGATAGACTCGTAAAGAGCGTGGCATACTGTTTTATTGGCTTATTTGCACTCGTTTGTCTATACCCACTTGTATTAACACTTAGCGTTTCTTTTTCATCCGAACAGGAAATTGTTAGAAATGGCTATTCAATCATCCCTCTAACTCCAAGTCTGGATACGTATAAATATATATTTGTTAATAGTGGAATGAAGATACTGAAATCTTATGGCGTAACCATCTTTGTAACAGTAGTAGGCACGGTATCCGCATTGCTGATAACAAGTATGATTGCATTCTCGATATCCATAAAAAAGCTGAGGTTTCGCAATATAATCGCCTTTATCAGTAATTTTACGATTATTTTTTCAGCAGGCTTGATTCCATGGTACATGGTTAGCGTGAATTATTACGGATTGAAAAATAGTATTTTGGCATTAATCATTCCTTCTGTTTTTAGCGTTTGGAATATGTTTTTGATGCGTACGTATTTTGCAAGCATTTCACCGTCTTTATATGAAGCTGCGGAGATGGATGGAGCTAATTATTTTACTATTTATATTAAAATTGCCCTTCCTTTAAGCAAGACCGCACTGCTTACGGTGGGTTTAATGTATGCGCTTAATTATTGGAATGATTGGTGGAATGCACTCATTTTCATTAACGATAAAGATTTGTTTCCGTTGCAATACTATCTTTACAATATCTTATCCAACGTAAATGCGATCAGCTCCGGCCGTATTCCATCGGGTGCTTCAGGCAACATAACGCTGCCCGCAGAAACAGTGAAAATGGCTATAACCGTTATCACAATTGGACCTATTATTTTTCTATTTCCTTTTATACAAAAGTATTTCGTTCATGGTATTATGGCTGGCGCAGTAAAAGAATAAGCGATATATGGTTTGCAGCCTATTAGGCTTCACATATATTAACCATTATAAAGGGAGGGTTATCAATGAAAACAAGGAAAATGCTCATCTTTTTGGTTTTAATGCTAGTGTCCATTTCTATACTAGCAGCCTGCAGTGACAAGAAGGAGGTTGAGGGGAAGCTTGAAACACTAACCATTTTGTACCCTGGGGACGAAAATGATCGTATGACTGAATTTCTTGAAAATGAATTTTCAGAGAAGATGGCAGCTGATCTTGGATTAAAGGTGAAAGTTATATTTGTACCATGGGCCCAGTATTGGGAACAAAAAGACATCATGCTGGCTGCAAATGAACCTATTGATCTATACTGGGATGGCCTTCCTGACCTTTCTACAATTGTTAATAAGAAGCAAAGTATGCCGTTAGATGATCTAATTAAGGAATATGGCCAGGATATGCTTAAAGTGTTGCCAATGGAACAGTTTCAAGGTGCAATGATTGATGGCAAAATTCAAGGCATTCCATCTGCGTATGCTCCATCATCCGCCATGTATCAGCTGGTAGCTGTACGTCAGGATATACTAGAGGCAGTTGGCATGAGCGAAGTGAAAACACCTGATGATTTAAAGGAGTTTGCAACAAGGGCGGCAGAAAAGTTTCCGGAAATGAAAGGGCCTGCTGATATTGTCTTCAAACCTCTAACCAGGTATTTTGCCGATGAGCAATATAACTGGATCGCAGTGGAAGATTTAGTTGTATTTGGGGAAGATAGCAAAAAAGCATATAGTTATTATGAGTCGGAGGCTTTCCAGGAAGTAGCGAAATTTAACCGCAGTATGTATGATGCAGGGCTATATTCGGAGGATCTGACCATTAAATATAATGAAAGAGACTCTCGCATGCAGACAGGTTTATACTTATGGGTTGAAGGATCTCTAGGTAAGGAAATGGAAATTATTGATGCAATAAAAGCCAATGCACCGGATGCCAGAGTTAAAACTTATCTTTTGGCAGACGATAAACCTCGTTATATCACAGCAACAGGTGGAGAAGTTTTAGGCATACCTGTAACTGCCCCTAACCCAGAAGGTGCTATAAAATTTGTGAATTGGATTTATAAATCCAAAGAAAATTATCAATTAGCACTTTATGGTGTCGAAGGCAAGGATTACGAGATAGTAGATGGAAGAATCAAAAAGCTGACCCCTAGTGAGTTTTTCTATGAATGGATGTTTAGAAACCAGAATTATCAAATGTTTGGACCGGATGTCGCACAAGAGTCTATAGATAATTATAAAAGCTGGGATGACAAGGCGATTTTATCCGCTTCATTGGGTTTCCGATTTAATAATGAGAAAGTAAAATTGATTGAAACTGCCCTAAAAGAAGTCGCAGGCAAGGACTTAGCTGCTATACGCTCAGGCTTTGTCGATTTTGAAACGGGGTATCCGAAGGCTATTAAGAAGCTAAAAGCAGCAGGGATCGATGAATATGTAGCTGAGATACAGCGTCAATTGGATGAGTTTTTGGCTAGTAAATAAAGATAGTTTCCGGATTTAGCTTCATATTCAGAGATAGAGACGGCAGCCGATCCAAGTGGCTGCCGTTGTGTTTGCTAGCATCTAATGAGTTTTTTTGAAACCGCAATCCACTAATGCTCCGTATGGTTGTTAACAGATAACCGATAATCAGAGGGGGAGATGCCGTGCACCAGCTTGAATTTGCGATAGAAATAATTAGGATCAAGAAAACCGACTGCAGTAGCGATTTCTGAGGCCTTTAATGCTGTAACGGCCAGCATCTTCTTGGCATGGGTCAATCTGACACGGTTTAGATAATCGTTGAAATATTGTCCTGTTTCCTTCTTGAATAATCTTCCTAGATAGACATTGTTTACATTGAAGTGCAGCGATAGCAGCTGCAAGGATAGCTCCGCACTATAATTATTCTGTACAAATCGTTCAACCTGTCTAGTTATCGGGTTCTGTGAGATCAAGTTAATTTCCTGGTCTGTATCTAACCATTCTTTATTATTGCAAAGAGCCAGCGCTTCTTTATACGATTCATACAATTGACTAGGCAGGCAGGTGACATTCCCAAAATAATTGATCCATGGTGTTTTCAGTATCTCTCCATACCGTTTGGAAATGTCAGTCATCCAGCTATGATTGCTAGCGCTGAAGTAGTCAGCATCATTACCCTCGTCTGTGAGCAGGACAATAATTTGCCTGTTCTCATTTAGAAAGGCAATTCCACGTCCGCTTTCCTGCAGCACCTCTTCCACACTATTGAGGATAGCAAATGAACGATATTGTTCCTCATTCTGGGTTAGCTCCCCTTCCTGCCGATCACGCCAATCAATGATGCAAATTTGGTATTGTTCATTCATCAGCAGAGGCAATTGCAGAAATTTCAGCTTCTCACGCAGCTGATCATGCTGAATCCGGTTTTGCACCCAGCGAAGCAATATATTATTTTTTAATAATTGAAACGACTCGCGCTGCATTTGCTCAGCCATATATTGTCCCTGAAAGCGTTCGGTGCAGGATGCTATAATTTCAGTAAGCTCTGATGCATCAATTGGCTTGAGCAAATAATCTTCGACTTGATGCTTCATTGCCTGCCGCACGTAAGCATATTCGTTGTACCCGCTCAGCACGACGATAGAGGTATTCCAGTTCCTTAGTCTGATCTGCTCGATCAGATGCAGCCCGTCCCCCTTGGGCATACGAATATCTGTAAGCACAATATGGGGCTTATGCACCTCCATAAGCGCCAGTGCTTCATAAGCGCCCTCTGCCTCGGATAGTTGCGTAATATTAAGCGCCTTCCAATTAATTAACCGCTTCAAGCCTTCTCTTATATATTGATCGTCATCGACAATTAGTAGACTTGTCATCGTAAACCTCCTCAAGAAAGCTGGCTAACGTTTATAGGGGAAAATCATAATCAGCCGAAAGGGCTTAGCTTCAGCTTGCTGCTCCGGCAGAGACAAGCCGTACTCATTACCGTAATAATGCTTGATGCGCTCGTGAATATTTTTAAGTCCCAGATGCTGCTCGGGAAATGTATTTGCCATCTCCAGCAGCTGCTGCAACCGGCTGTGCTCCTCAGCGGAAATATATTTGCCGTTGTTATGAATTTCGATTATGAGCAGATTGGATTCTTTCTTGATCGTTACCGTAATCACAGGATCATCATATTGCTCCAGCTTGCCATGCTGTATCGCGTTCTCAATGACAGGCTGTAATGTGAATTTGAGCATGAAGCAGTTTTCCAAATTGAGCTCAGAGATTACCCGAAGCGCGATGCGGTTGGACTTGCCAAGCATAAGCAGCTCCAAATAGTAATTCGTATGCGCGAGCTCCTCCTGCACCGAGATGAGGTCGTCAGTTGGCTGTAGCATCCAGCGATACAGCCTTCCAAGATGGTAGAGCTTCTCAGCCAGAGAGGGCTGCTCGCTAATGACGGCCTGCATGCGCAGGGATTCCAATGTATTGTACAAAAAATGAGGATGGATCTGGGTTTTTAATGCGATAAACTCTGCATTGCGCTTCCGTATTTCGGCTATGTACACCTGACTGATATGGTTTTGCAGCTCCTGCGTCATCCGGTTGAAACGAAGCATCAGTTCGCTGATTTCGTCTTCACCGTTTACGGACATTAGAGGAGTAAACGGATTACGCTGCACCTTTTTGAAGTGTTTGCTCATCTGGTTAAATCGCCCAACGATAAACCGCTGAATGAGATGAATGATAATGATGCAGACGAGCCAGCTTAGGCCAAGAATGAATAATACGCGTACCGCGATGTCCGATAGCTTGCTTTGCAAATTGGATTTGTAGCTAATGCCTATAATCTCTATTTGGTATTTATCAATCGAGAGGTGAGAGATTAAATCACCGGATTCGTTCCAAGCGGATGGTTCATCCGGCCTGCTATCCAGCAGCAAGACGTCTTTTTGCTTAATAATAAGTCTGTAGTCCGAGCTTTGGGAATCGAACTCATTCGTCATGGTGCGTGTATTTAAGGTAACGAGATGGTAACCGTACACTTGATCGGGATGAATGCTCGTTGGATTATAAATGGGATTGACGATATAAAGCATGCTGTCAGCGGGTGCCAACAAATGATCGGCGCTTCCGAAATAGGGATGCCGATAAGACTTTGGGAATGATTCAAAAAACTGCTTATACGGATATGAGGGATTGACACGATACTTTTGCTGCTGTGATTCTACAAATAATCGTTCATCCTGCAGTCGATACATCATAACTGCGGAAGTATAGGGGTTACGGGAAAGCATATGCGTCATCACGTTTTTAAGATGATTTTGTTCGGTTACCGCTCTCCTGTCCTCCATATTACTAGGAATATTGTCAGGGAGGAACAACTCGTACACACTCGTCTGCATGTTACTGCTCTGATAGATGCTCATGGAATCATAGTTGAACCGCTCCATGATATCAACTAATTGAATTTTTAGCTTCTCTGTGCGAAAGGTCAGCAGTTCATGCTCTTTTTTCTCCAGAATCGAGTAGAAGTTATTGTAGATGACGAGGCCAAGCAGCAAAAATACGATAAGCAAGGCTGCGCCAATACCAATATTGAGCTTACGAAATATAAATCTGCCGATCCATTCACGGTACAAGTTCTTCATCCACATGGAGCCGGCTCCTTCGTGTTGACAGATTCAGGTTTGCTAGCGAATGCTAACTCATCTACCGTCATTTTATGAACAAATTTAAAGCGCTGTCAACTGTTCAGCCGTAAGCAGCTAATGCAAGGAAAGGCGGGAGTCTGGTGCTATTTCTCTTTATTCTTACGAACGCGAGAGTCGTGGACATACAATTTTTCCAGTGAAAATATGTTTTTTACTCTAGCGATTGTTGTAAATCGTTTTAATAGGACAACATTTAATTGCAGTGGGGGCAGCGTGCGCTTAAGAACGGAATGGCGTGTATATTGAACCCGAAAAAAGGAGTTTAATTGGTCTAGTTAAAGTAGAATTTATACTGTGGCAACGTTTAGCAGCATCTTCCTATAATAGATTTGAGGTTATTAAAAGAGAAGAAGAGGTGGTCGAAATGAGAAAGTGGTTTGCGCTTTGTATGATCATGATGCTGGTTACGGTATTGGCGGCTTGCGGCGGCAATAGCGATAATAGCTCTGGCGAGAAGGAGTCCGCACCAACTGAGTCCGCTAACAACAGCGGGGAGAAGGGTACGGATAATGAAGCGGCCAAGGATGTTGAAATCGTATTTCAATCATGGATTACTCCGAATCTGACGGTTGAATATTACGATCAATTGATTAAAAAGTTTGAAAGCGCCAACCCTGGCATCAAAGTGAAGCGTATTCAACCTCCAGCAAATGAAGGATCGCCTGACAGCTACCTGAAAACATTGCTTGCATCCGGCGACTTCCCTGACGTTGTCCAGAACGCAACGATCCAAATGTTCGTAGACGCCGACGCATTGCTTGAAATTCCGATTGACGATGACATTAAGAAAATTAATAACTACGAGGCTGAGATGATTGATGGCAAGCTCTACAATATTTCGGCAATCAGACAGCCGCAATCTCTTATTTTCTATAATAAAAAGCTATTTGCTGAAGCAGGTATTGCCTCTACTCCGAAGTCATGGGCGGAACTGGAAGCGGCTGCTGAGAAACTGAAAGCAAAAAATATTACGCCGCTGCTTACAGCGGGCGATTGGACGGCTGGATTTACGTTTTCGGTAATGACATCGCCTACCGTTTATAAGGACAATAAAAACTGGTACGCAGATCGCTTCGACAATAAAGTGAAGTTTACAGATGCGAATTGGAAGGAAGCAGCCAGTTATTATACCAATCTTGTTGAGAAGGGTTATTTCAACAAAGGTGCTTTAAGCATCGACTACACGGCGGTTGAGCAGGAGTTCTTGAAGGGTAAGGGAGCTATGTATCCGATGGGCTCATGGTTCAGTGCGGCTGAAGCCGTTGCGGACAAGGATTTTGAGGTAGGCGTATTTGCAACACCTACAAAGGATGGCACGCAATATTTGCTGGGCGGAGAGAATGCGGGCGGCTATGCGGTTGCCAAAAACAGCAATCACCCGGAAGAAGCTCTGAAATTTGCTAAATTTATGATGCTCGACCCGGAAGCCCATAAAGGCTTTCTGCAGGCAGATGCTTTGTTCTCGAATTTGAAGGAGCCGCTCAAATGGGAAATGTCCCCTTTGCAAACGGAGATTTACGAGCTGCTGCTTAACAATCCTCCGATGGTTGGCCATATGAACAATAAAGTCGGCAAAGTGCCTGTTGCAGGCATTCAGGACCAATACAACAAAGTTGCACAAAGCATGATGCTCGGTGATTTAGACGTGGAGAAGGGGATGAAATCACTAGACGAATATTGGGATAAAAACAATAAATAAAGCTGCGGCAGAAGGGGCGAACAACAGGTCTCGCCCCGATCCCAATGGCATCATTAAGATACTTGGCGGTGATACAATTTGCTTAAAAATGATCGATGGTCTTATGCGTTAATGTTTTCACCTGGAATTATCATTTACTTCTGTTTCCTGCTGATCCCTATCATCCTGTTAGTTTATTATTCTTTTTACGATTGGGATGGCCTCAGCCCTTCCTATCCATTTGCGGGATTAAGCAATTATGTGGAAGCCTTTCATGACAAGGCCTTTGCACGGGCGTTGCTGGTCACCTTGTTTATAACGGTTGTGGCAACCCTGGTCGTGAATATGCTTGGAATCGGCTTTGCGGTTCTCCTGAACCATAAAGGCCGGATGACTAACTTTTATAGATCCGTCTTCTTCTTCCCGCTGCTGCTGAGCACCGTCTCGATCGGCTTTATTTGGAAGAGCATTCTGAGCTATAACGGCTTGCTTAATAACCTGCTGGAGAAGCTTGGGGCGGAGCGTATCGAGTTTTTCGGGAATCCGGATCTGGCTGTATGGACGATTACCTTTCTCGCCATCTGGCAGTCTACCGGATTTATTATTGTCATTTATTTGGCAGGGCTTCAATCGATTCCGGGCAGCTTGTATGAGGCGGTCAAAATGGACGGGGCCAATCGATGGCAGCAGTTCAGACATATTACATTTCCCATGCTGGCACCTGCATTTACGATGAGCATTATATTTATGTTTACCGGTTCTATGAGGGAATACGACCGCGTCGCCATCCTTACTTCTGGCGGACCGGCCGGAGCGACTGAAACGATCGCCTACCAGGTGGTCAAGGTTGGGTTTAGCGCCAACCGGCTGAGCTACTCTGCAAGTCTTGCAGTCTATATGCTGATTATCGTAAGCCTATTATCGGTTTCCTTGACGATCTATTTGCGAAGAAGAGAGGAGAGGCTGCTATGAGGAGAAATTTCTCTCATTCTATCAGGCATCTATTCCTCATGCCTTTGTCTCTGTTATTGCTTGTTCCGTTCTATATCGCTGTCGTCAATGCATTCAAGACAAGAACGGACATTTTGAACAACCCTTTTTCTTTGCCCGTGCTCAACCTGACGCTAGACAATTTTATAAGATCGGCAGTGACGCCATCCTTTAATATTTTTAAGGCATATGGGACGTCTGTTCTCATTACATCGGTATCGGTTGTTCTGCTTATCGTATTGTGCTCTATGATGTCCTTTGTCTTTGCCCGCGTGAGCAACCGCTTCCTGTCCGTATGTTATTTGCTGCTTCTGTCAGGTTTAATGATTCCGCCGCAGGTGATTTTGATTCCGCTTGTGAAGGTACTTGCGAAGCTTGGGCTGATGTTCACGCCACAGGGGTTGATTCTTTATAATATCGGTTTTTATGTTCCTTTTACGGTATTTATATTTGTAGGCTTTATCCGTACGCTGTCGAGGGAACTGGATGAGTCCGCCAAGATTGACGGAGCAAGCCAATTTACGATTTTTTGGAAAATATTATTTCCGCTGCTGCGTCCTGCGACTGCCTCAGCTGTCATTTTCCTATGTTTATGGATTTGGAATGATTTTATTAATCCGGTCATTATTTTAGGCTCTACGAAGAGCTATACCGTAACGACGGGAATCTTTCAAGCCGTTGGGCAGTACAGCACGAACTGGGAGGATGTGTTTGCCCTGGTCGTATTGGCTTCGGCGCCGATTTTTCTGCTCTATCTGTTCATGCAACGGCAGTTTATTGCGGGACTGACGGAAGGCTCATTGAAGGGGTAGCAATAAAAAACGTGAAGAAACATAGGAGGCGTCTATCTATGAAAAGAAAGCTGGCTTTGCTAATAGCCATATATATGATGTTTACAAGCTTTTCACTCTCAGGTGCGATTGAACCGGTTCAAGCCGCTGAACAGCAGAGCTTTTACGTATCGCCGCTCGGAGATGACAGCAACAGCGGGACCTCAGATTTACCATTTAGGACAATTGAAAAAGCAAGAGAAGCTGTACGCGAAATAAACAGCACAATGACAAATGATATTTATGTCTATTTGCAGGATGGTGAATATCCGTTAGATGAAACCTTAACGTTCGACAGCTTAGATTCCGGTAACAACGGATACAAAGTTATCTATACGGCAGCAGCGGGAGCGACTCCTGTCATTAGCGGCGGCGTCGACATTAGTGCTGGCTGGGAACTATACGACAGTGATAAAAACATCTATAAAAAGACAGGTGTAGACTGGAATTTCAGGCAGATATATGTTGGCGAGGATCGGGGAATCCGGGCTCGGCAGCCCAATATGACGAACGATATAGTCAAAGGTCCATATTACAGGGCAAAGAACGGCGAATATCCTTATGCTATTGATGAGGATGCACGCTCGTGGGCCAGCGAATTAAGCGGGACAGCTGCTGAAATGGTTGTTTTGCAAAGCTGGAGTCAAGTACGTGGCCGAATTGACAGCATTAACGAAACGACAGGCCAAGTAGACTTTAAATTCCCTGAAAGTGGGTTTTCGTATAATCATCATAGTCAGGGGAATTCGCCTTACTTCTTTGAAAACGCTTTATCTTTGCTGGACGCAGAAGGAGAATGGTATCTGGATACTGCTGAAGAAACGGTATATTACAAACCAAGAAGCAGTGAAACGATCAATACCACTCGAATCATCGCTCCTAAGCTGGAGACGGTTATAAATGTGGAAGGCAATCCTGGCAGCAAAGTTCATGACATCGAATTTTCAGGCATCACATTTATGCACAGCAATTGGCTGGCACCGTCGAGTTATGGCTATGTAGACGTGCAGGCTGGCTTCAGATATCAGTCCGTCACTGGAGGCAATAACACTGAAATTAGAAATACAGCCCGTTATACCGCATCCAGAGCAATGCTTGAGTTAAAATACACGAGCCATATTACGATCAGTAACAATATTTTTCAATATGCGGGAAGCTGGGGCATTATGGGGTATGAAGGCACCGATCACACCTCGATAAACGGGAACAAATTTAGCGATAATGCCGGGGGCGGCGTTGCTATGGGCATTGTTGGCGATCTGTGGGATGACAACGAAGGAAAAGATCCTTCTTATACGCTGCCTGATGGCCAAAGCCAATATGATACCATTACAAACAACACAATCGATCATGTAGGGCTCGATTACGGCGATATGGTTGGGATTGGAGCCATGCTGCCCCAAAACATGACAATCGCAAATAATGAGATCAGTAACCTGCCGTATTCCGGCATTAGTATCGGCTGGAACTGGTCGGATACCGGTCATGGAATGACGAATAATCAGGTGCATAACAATTACATCCATGATTCAGTAAGGCTTATACAGGACGGAGGCGGCATATACACGCTAGGCCGTATGGATGGATACTCCAATATCTACCACAACTATATAAAAAACATGAGGCAAGGTGAATATGCGGCCTGGAACCATATCATGGGCGTCTATTTGGATGGGCAAACGAGTTACAGGATGGTTGAGCGAAACGTGATCGATAATACGGAGCATGCTTTCTCGGGGTCCGCGCACGACAATATCATCAGGTATAACTATTACAATGTTGACTTTGGCGGAGTGAATTCATCAAGCACGGCTTATGGGAACATAAGCGTTGCAGGCCAAAACTGGCCGCAGGAAGCGCAGGACATTATAGCAGCGGCAGGCCCTTGGAAAGCTCCGCTTCCGGCACCTCAAGAGCCTGTTAATCTCGCATTGAAAAAACCGGTAACGGCATTCTCGCAAAGCAAAGACCCGGCATTTGCGGTGGATGGCGATACGAGCACGAGATGGGCGCAGGAAGAAGGAAGAACCGATGCCCAGTGGTTGACGGTAGACCTGGGAGACGTATATTCCATCGCTTCGACAAGTACGATGTTTGAGTTAAACACAGGCTACAAATATAAAATTGAATACTCGGCGGACGGTGAGAATTGGGAGCTGTTTGCCGACAAGACAGCAATTGCCACGACCCAGCAAACCAATCAGGATGAAAATGACGTAATGGCGCGGTATATGCGAATTACGCTGTCTCACGATTGGGGTGGAAGCATTTATGAATTCAGCGTGTATCCTGGAGAAGGCGGCACGCCTCCCGAATCCAATTCATTGATTCAGCGGAATGAAGTCACCTTCGATAAAAATCCATTAAGGCAAGTTGACGTGCAGGTCAAAATGGTATTAAACGGCGGGAAGCTGGATGGAATCAAAAACGGGGCGGCCCAGTTGATTCCTGATCAAGACTACAAATTATTTTGGGATCAGGTAGTGATTTATAAATCCTATCTCCATTCACTGCCAACTGGGGAAAATAACCTGACGTTTGATTTTGCAGCCGGAGAAGACCCTGTCCTGAAGGTGAATGTCATTGAAGATGACGGATCCGTCAATGTCGCTCTTAACAAGCCGGTAACGGCTTCGTCGCAAAGCTTGGAGCCTGCTAATGCCGTCGATGGGAATACAAGTACAAGATGGGCTCAGCAAGAAGGGATATGGAATACCGAAGGTTGGTTTATGGTTGATTTGCAGGGCGTGTATGCCGTGAAATCCGTTACGACTATGTTCGAATTGCCTAGTGGATATAAGTACAAAATCGAGTATTCCATGGATGGGCAAAGCTGGCACACCTATGCAGACCGAACAGCAAGTGAAACGACGCAGCAAACCTATCAGGACAACAACGAAAATGCTGTTTCGGCAAGGTATATGAAAATAAAGGCGTTGTATAGTCTGGGCCCAAGTATATTTGAGTTTAGCGTGTTTGGTACCCAGATAAATCCTAGTTCTACCATTGATAAAACATCAGCTGCTTTTAACAAAAATCCGAATAGCCAGTCAGATATAACCGTTGGAATGGATCTTCACGGCAATACGTTAACTGGCATCAAAAATAGATCGCTCTACCTGCGCCCTGATGTCGACTACAGTGTTACAGGGAATGAGATCAAAATCCATCAGGCGTATCTTGCAACGCTAGGCGAAGGAAAGAACAACCTGACTTTTGAATTCAGTTCAGGCGATAACAAGCATTTAGAGGTAAGCGTGATCGAAATAAGCGGTGAAGAAATCGATATCGCTTTAAGTAAATCGGTTGTTGCATCTTCACAAAGCAAAAGCCCGTTATTTGCTGTAGATGGAGACCCAACCACCAGATGGACTCAGCAGGAAGGCTTAACCGTGCCTCAGTGGCTGAAGGTTGATCTTGGCGATGCCTACAACATAACAGGCATTAAAACCAGCTTTGAGTTGAACGCGGGATACAAATACAAAATTGATTACTCCACAGACGGCAGTAGCTGGACAACGTATGCTGACAAAACCAGTGCAGCCACGACACAACAAATAAATGAGGATCGGAAGGAAGCAGCCGTTTCAGCCAGATATATTCGGTTGAATATAACGGATTCGAGTGGAAACGGGGCGAGCGTTTACGATTTCAATGTATTTACTTTTAAAGAAGCGGCAGCATCTGATTCCTCAATTAGCCCGACGTCTGTCGTTTTTGACAAGAATCCTTCACAGCAGCTGGACGCCGTGATAGATATGGAATTAAACGGAAATATGCTGATCGGAGTGAATAATGGAGAGGTACAGCTGACAGCTAATGTAGACTATATTCTGCTTAATGATAAGGTAACGATATTGAAATCGTATTTGGCAGCTCTTGGAGTAGGTACCGCCAACCTTACTTTTACGTTTAGCGAAGGACAAGACGCCAATCTCGAAGTACAAGTTATTAATACCAGTGGCGGCGATAACGGTGGCAATAACGGAGGCAACAACGGAGGCAATAACGGAAGTAATAATGGAGGCAATAACGGCAATAACGGCAATCAGTCAAACGGTGAAACTGAGGAAAATGATGGTACGGAGGAAGCTCCTAAGTTCACAGATGTTAACGGTCATTGGGGGCAAGCGAGCATTGCGGCAGCCGTGAAGTTAGGCATCGTCAAAGGCTACACGGATGGTACGTTTAAGCCTAATGCAACTGTGACACGTGCCGAGTTTGTAGTCATGCTCATGAACGGTCTGAAGCTAGCTGACAGCAAGGCCGAGCTCAGCTTTATCGATGGTGAAAAGATCGGCGCCTGGTCTCAGGAAGCAATCGCGCAAGCGCTGCAAGCAGGAATCATAACCGGCTATAACGACGGAAGCTTCCGTCCTGCGGCAAGTGTAACGCGTGCGGAGCTGGCGGTCATGATTGCCAGAGCTGGAGGGGTGAAGTTTCCAGACGTGGAGACGACCGGCTTTGCAGACGACAGCGAAATCCCGATCTGGGCTAAGAGTGCTGTATACGCCATGAAGGAAGCGGAAATCTTGAAGGGCAGAACAGGCAACAAGTTTGCGCCCAATGCGCAAGCAACAAGGGCCGAGGCGATTACAATCATTTTGAATTTGCTGCAGGCTAGCAAGTAATCGATAATATTAAATTTCATTCTAAAGACTATGCTGCGACCGATTCTCGGTTTTCCACCGGGGAGCGGTCGTTTGGCATTTTCTAGATATGGTAGGGTATAGTATAGAAAGAAAATGGAGTAGTGGAGGTGTATAAATGGTAGGCAAGATAGTTGCTGGCTGGATGGTTATTACGTTTAGTTATTTTCTTACGATGTATGCAATGTTTACGTTGTATAGGGCCATCTTTAAAGAACCTATAGACTATAATTGGGATTTATCTGGTACCTTTGCTGGCATACCGCTGCTGATCATTCCATATCTCTTAGCTGGAGTGTATACGAGTAAAGTTTTTGTCAATAAACGCTCTGCCGCACTATGGGTAAGTATAATTCCTGTCCTTTGTGAGCGATTGTTGATTTATCTAATTGGCTATTTATTAGTGCTTGGAGGCGGTGACGGATCGATGAATGGGATAACAACGATGATGTTCATCCGTGGTGAAGCAGCGCCTTACTACACGCATACCTATATCATCTGTGGTGTGATAAGCGTGTTGATTTGTATGATTGTTGCTTCTTATAAACCTAAGGTTAATCAGTTGCCTCACTAACGGGCAACGATAGTCATTTCATATTTCAGTTCTTTAATCGGAACAGATTCATGACACAATTGAATGTCAAGAATCTGTTCCAATTGCTGTGTAGGACAGTAGTTAGCATAATAAAAAATGCAGCCCCATGCCCTTACTTATTCCACTTGGAACACCTGAAATTGCTTCCGGTACTCTCCCGGTGTGAATGAAGTTTGACGTTTGAACAAACGTATAAAATAGTTGATATCCTGGAAACCGCATTGTTCCCCTATTTTGATCAGGGTCAGGTCCGAGTGGGACAACAGCCGTTTGGCCCGATCAATTTGCAATTGATGCCTGTATTGCAGCGGGCTCATTCCCGAATATTGCTTCAAACATCGTGCCAAATAATCGAAATGATAATGCAAGTCGATCTCCATCTGTACAGAATTGAAGGGCTGCTCCAAGTGGCCCGCCAAATAGGAAGCCACCATTTCGCCAAGAAAATAGGATCGAGCTTGTGGATTGCTCTTTCTCATCCCGTTATGCAACTGCATGAGAAACTGTTCGAACAGAATATGCAACTCGAAGGAACGGTATTCCGTAAGCACGCTATGCAATTTAAGCATGTCCGTCAATAGCGGCACGATGGTTCGCAAATCTACGGCGGCGAATTTCGGAATATCTATCATTGCCGAAAGGGATTCTGTATCCTGATCCGTTGGCCTAAGCAGGGGCTGCTGCCAGTTATTTTTCTCTACGAGCATAGGCTGAAAGGACGACGGATATTGAAAATGGATCCAATACACCTCAGTTTCCGTCACGGTCGGACGGTAGCCGTGGTGTATTTTTCCAGGTTCAAGAACTAATATCATGCCTTGCTCTACCTTATATTTAACGCCGTTCTCCTCCATATACAACGTACCCTTGGTGCAAACAATCATATCGAATACTTCAAATTGACGTCTGGCATGAACAACTCCCGGTTGCCATAATGTATAGCCGATCGTAGACAGCAGTGGAAGCGGCGGAACCTTCAGTTCAAGTACGAGCATGCCATCACCTCCCGCTTCAAATATAGAAATTGTACTATAAGTAGTCGTCTTTGTCAGATGTACAATCGTTAACGATCCTTTAAAGTGGTAGATATCATATGATATTAACTTAACAATTTAGGGAGGCTGACTACATGGGTAATAAAGAATTAGTACTTAGGCAGCAATGGTTTGTTAATCAAAGGTTAGGGATGTTCATACACTTCAATAGCGCTACGTTTCAATTTGCTGATACGGAAATACAAGATTGGGAATACGGGCATGAGAATAATGATGAACCTCGCATGTTCAAATTTGATCCCATAGACTGGAACCCGGATCGGCTGGATTGTGCACAATGGGCGAAAGCCGCTAAATCTGCAGGGATGAAATTTGCCGCGCTTACGGCGAAGCATCATGAAGGATTCAGCTTATGGCCTTCTGGATACACGGAGCATTGCGTCAAGAATGCAACTAATCAAAGGGATGTCGTAAGGGAATATCTCGATGCGTTCAGACAGGAAGGGATTGAAGCGGGACTTTATTTCTCTATGCTGGACTTGCATCATCAAATCGGCCGGAAAAAATGTACCTCGGAAGACAAACAATTTATTAAAAGTCAGCTCGAAGAACTGTTAACAGGTTACGGTGAAATTCCGTTCCTGATCATTGACGGCTGGAACGCCCATTGGGGTGGCCCTTTATACGAGGATCTTCCTTTCGAAGAAATCGATAAATGGGTAAAGCGGCTGCAGCCGAGATGTTTATTGATGAATATTAGCTGTGAATCCAATCTGGATCATACGGATGTTGTTTTTTATGAAAATGCTGCCGGGCAGGAAATTGAAGACTCATTTGCAGGTCCGGGGGCGAGCTGTAATATTTTAACGAAAACATGGTTCTGGAGAGCATCTGATCCGACGATGGAGCTTAAAACGGCTGACTGGGCACTGGATGAAATTTATGATGCGAACAATCATTACGTATCCTTTTTATTAAATGGAGCACCCAATCAGCAAGGCTTGTTAGACGCAAATGTTTTGGACCGATTTAAAGAAATTGGAGAACGATATCGACACCCTGTTGATATCGATACCATTCCAGAAAACTGGTTATCTAGAAAGTGAATATGTTTTAAAGACTCCAGGGAACCACTAACGTGGTTCCCTGGTTCTTTTTTATTTTAGATGAGCAGCCGATTGTCTGGTATCGTCGATGGATTTCTGATTAATAACATCTTACTTATATTTGCTGTCGAATACGTCTTGATAGATGGACAAGTAATTCTCCAGTCGCATATTTTGGAGATTATCAAGATAGACGTCCCAATCCTTATCCAGGTCGGCATCCCCGATAACGAAACGGGCGATCATCTCGTTTACATAATCGTTGATCGTCTTGGACATATCCGCAATCTCGATCGCCTGATCGTTCGTAAAGAACAGCGGTGGCAGTACGTTTTCAAGCTCTTGCTTATAAGGCTCATATTTGGTTTTTGCTTCCTCATACATCACAATCTCGAGCGGTTTGTCGGGGTTGGCCACTTCTCCGAGCCGCAGATCGTTCGTGCGCAGGGATGGTCCTGTTTGGCCCCAGTTGAAGTTCTGAACTTGTCCCCAATCGGCGATTTGCTTCCATACGGCTGGTTTGCCGTTGATGCCGACTTCCCCTTCTTCCGCTTTCACCCATTCCGTACCTGGACGGCCGATGACAGAGCGAAGCGTGACCTCTTCATTGTACAAGTAATCCGCTAATCGGAATGCCGCTTCGGGATGTTTGCTTGATTTCGTAATCAGGTAGGATCCGCCTCCAACAAGATGATACGCTTCGAAAGGAGCGATTTGCACGCCATTAGGGCCTTTGAGCGGTGGAATCGTCTTGTATTCCAGCCAACGGTTGCTTGCCCCGTAAAATTCGCTGAATACGCCCATATGCATGCCGGAGGTAGCGCCTAGAATGGCGATATCGGGATTCTCTCCGAGCTGCTTCAATTGGTTCTCGTCCTGCGTTAGAGCTTGAGGATCAAGTAATTTCTCCTCATACAGCTTATTGAGAAAGCGCAGCCCTTCCCGCCATTCCGGCTTGTCGAACGGCACGACGACTTTGCCTTCCTGCAGATACAACCGATCACCGCCAGGGTTGTAGATAAAGGCATTCATAAGGAAGGAATCGATACTGGCATAGAATCCGGTCGGAGATCCTGACATTGGGATTTCATCGGCTTTACCGTTTCCGTTCGGATCATTCTCCTTAAACGCTTTGAGCACCTCATAATACTCATCCGTTGTGGTCGGCATGGCTAGACCAAGCTTATCGAGCCAAGGCTGATAGATCCACATTCTGCGTGGAAGCGTGCAGTGAAAACATTCGTTCGTATGAGGCAAAGCATAAATATTGCCGTCCGGCGAGGTGATCGTATCCTTCACGACAGGCATCTGCTCGAACATTTTTTTGGTCTCGAAGCCGTACTTGTCGATCATACTATTGAGCGGAAGGATAACGCCTTGGCTGCCGTAGATCATTTGCTGGGCGCTTGACACACCGAAGCCCATGATGACGTCGGGCAAGTCCTCGCCGCTCGACATGACGAGATTCAGCTTCTCCGCCGCCGATGTGCTTGGGATGACATCCCATTCGATATGAATATTCGTCTTTTCTTCCAAATACTTCGTAAATTCATTGGTTGCAAAATCTTCAACGACCGAATTGGCCGGGACCATGACGCGTATCGTCGTTTTTTCCTTCGTGATCGGCAGTTGGCCGGCCGGGCTGACCGGATCTTCACCGGTTTCCGTGCCAACCGTAGAATTCGTTGTATCCGGTTCATTATTCGTGTTGCCCGATTTCGAGCATGCGCTAAGTATGATTGCGGCAAGAACGATCATCATACAGAATTGCGTCAGCTTTTTTCTCAATTTCATGACCCTCCCATACGTGGTGATTTAGCCCTTCAAGGAGCCAATCATTACACCTTTTACAAAATGTTTTTGCACAAACGGGTAAACGAGCATAAGCGGCAAAGTAGAGACGACGATCAACGAATATTTCAACAGCACGCGGAGCGCTTCACGTCTTGCGGCATTCTCGACATCAGAAAGCATAAGCGCACTCACGTCGTTCTGAATGAGAATGTCCCGCAGGATGATCTGCAGAGGATACATATGCTGTCGGTCTAGGAAAATCAAGGCGCTGAAATATTGATTCCAATGTCCCACTGCGTAGAATAAGGTGATGACCGCGATAATCGGTCCTGAAAGCGGGATGATGATTTTCCAGACGAATTTAAAATCGTTGCATCCGTCCATCTGAGCAGCCTCCAGCATTTCCGGCGGGATAGAGGTTTGAAAATAGGTGCGTGTAATGATGACGTTCCAGACGCTTAGCGCACCCGGAAGCACCATGGCCCAAACCGTGTTCAGCATATTTAAATCCTTGACGATGAGGTAGCCGGGAATGAGACCGCCGGAGAACATCGTCGTGAATACAAGCAGAAACATTATGATGTTCTTGCCGTAAAGATCCTTGCGGGAAAGCGGATAAGCCGCAAGCAGCGTCATAACGATGTTTATCGCCGTACCGAACACCGTATAGTAAAACGAGTTGAGAAATCCGGAACCGATCAGCTTGTGCTTGAAAACGGCTTCGTAGCCCATCAGATTCGGATTGACCGGCCAGAGCCATACCTTCCCAGCAACGACTGCAGAAGGATCACTGATGGAAGCGCTTAAAATATAGATTAAAGGATAGAAAACGAGTAGAAAAAACAACGACAGCAGCGAATAATTGATGACGGTAAACACGCGGTCGCCGACGGACGGTTTAATGCTGGCATAATCCAAGTAGAAGTCCTCCTTACCACAAGCTTGCTTGGTTAGTTTTACGGGCGATCTGATTCACGGTAATAATGAGTAGGAAGCCGATGACCGACTTAAACAACCCGATTGCTGCTGAGTAGGAGTAATTCATCGCTTGTGATACAAGACCGACCTTGTAGACGTACGTATCGATGACCTCCGAGGTTCGCAGGTTAAGCGGATTCTGCATCAGCAACACCTTCTCATAGCCGACATCCAGCATATTGCCCATGTTGAGAATAAGCAGTATGATGGCTACCGGCAAGATCCCGGGCAGATCGATGTGCCATACACGCTGACGCTGACTGGCTCCGTCCACCACGGCCGCCTCATGCAGCGAAGGGTCGATACTCGAGAGAGCCGCCAAAAAAATAATGCAGTTAAAACCTGCGCTTTGCCAGACGCCAGACCAGACATAAATAGATTTGAAGTAATCCGGATTGCCCATGAAATTGATCGCGTCAAAGCCGAACGCCTGCAGGATGTTGTTAATCAGTCCGTTTCGCGGATCCAGCAGCTCGAACATCATCCCGACCATGACGACTGTTGAAATGAAGTGAGGCGCATAGGTTACCATTTGTACCGATTTCTTGAACCAGCGGTGCCTCACATAGTTAAGACTGAGCGCGAGCATGAGCGGGAACGGAAATCCGGCGATCAGGTTGTAGAAGTTGAGCAGCAATGTGTTTTTCATTACCTTTCCGAACTCATAGGAATGGACAAATCGGTCGAAATGCTTAAGACCGACCCATTCGCTTCCCCAGATGCCTTTGGACACGACAAAATCCTTAAAGGCAATCTGAGCGCCATACATGGGTATATACTTGAAGACAATGATGTAGAGCAGCGGTAGAGCAATAAGGACATACAGCTGCCAGACTCGGTGCATTTTTTTGATAGGCGTTGCAGCATGGATGGAAGAACGTTTAGGCTCGGTTGATAATCGTAGCGCTTTCATTTTTTCACCCCCCTCTCTTGGTTCTCACTATACCGGGAGGAAGAGAGTGAGGATATCGACACTCGCTTTTTTATATTCATTCGTTACGATTTGGTTATATGCACTTGCGTATCTGTTATACAATCGTTAAGATTTCATGGATAACTCGGGTTCGAGCTGCGGTATGCCGTTGGGCTGATCCCATTGATCCGTTTAAATGCCCGGCAGAATGAATTCGTTGAACTATAGCCGGTTTGCTGGGCGATTTCATTGACGGTAAGCCCGGTATCGGAAAGCATGACACGTGCTTTATCCATACGCAGGTTTTCCAGATAATCCGAGAAATTAACGCCGGTCTGCTCCTTGAAGAAGCTGGATATATAAACTTTGGAAATTCCGGTCTGGTCCGCGATGGTATCCAAATTAAGATCGGCGTTTATGTACATCGTTTGCAGACTGTGCTGAATGCTCTGAAGGAGCCGGACGTTCTGACTTTTCCTGCGCTCAAGCAGTACCTTGCAGATATTGGAATACAGTTGCTTGATGTACCGGAATACTGAAGCAAGGTCATCTGAATCGTTGGCATTTCTTAGCAGCGTCAGGACATCGATTTCCTCCTCCAACGATAACTGCTGCCTTAGCTTCATCAGACTGCCGGCCATATCGTATAGGAGAAGCCTTTGAATAGATGGAACCAGGTTGCGCTTAACGAAATTTCGCTCGTAAATATCGTCAATCAGCAGGTTCACCTCGTTCAGGTCACCGGCTTTGGCGTGGTTCATCAGACGTGTCTCAATTTCGCCCGGGTAGTAGTGGCTGTCCGAGAGATCCGGAAGCTGATGAAACCATACGATGCCCTGTAGCTGTTTTCTTAATGAATAGTTCAGTGCGTGCTTGGCTTCTCCGTATGAGCGGGATACGTCGAGCATGGAGGTGTACACACCTCCTGAAGCGATATTCAGGCTGAGATGGAATTGGGAGAGGAATACGTCCGTGATCTTATTGAACAGCGCTCCCATTCGGTGCATACAGGCATCAGTGGAGATATCGTTCTCCAAAAAAAGCAGAACGATCTTATCCTCTGCGACATCATGATGAATCGGATAAGCGTGCTCATTCCGGAGCATTTCCTTGATAATGACCCTCAGCCTGTCCAATTCCTTCAAACGTTCCCCTTCATAGCTGTCACCTGGGGCAAACTGCACGATTGCTGCGGCAGCGAATGTAATCTGAGTGGATAATTGTTGATGCTTCAACAGCTTCTCCATTTCACCGCCTGCGACAAGTTCTCCTTTCAAAAGCCGATCGATAAGGGTCGCTCTAAGCAAAGGCGCCTGTTTCTCGATTTCTTCTTGCAGCACTAGGTTGTTATCTAGTACGTACGATAACTTTCTGCTGTTGCGGGAAGTGAAGAAGTAGGCGAGAACAATTCCGATGACCAGAAACACCAATGTCATACTGAAAGTAATTCGTTTGACGTAATTCGCTTTCTCAAGCACGACATGCGGAGACTGGGCAAGCACGTAATACCAGCCGTTCGAAGTGGAGCGGGTATACGTAATCATGTTGCCCTCCGTATGCCGGGATTCGGCAATAAACCCTGACTGGCTGCTCATTGAGGCTGGATCCAGCTTCGTGTAAGTGCCTGTCGAGGAGATGATGTTCCCTTGTTCGTCTGCGATGTAAGCCCATCCACCGTCCTTGATATCCAGACCGCCAATAAGCTTCATGATCTCATTGTTGTTGATCAGTACCACAATGCTGCCTTGAGCTTTGCCAGGCGGATTTCCCAGGGGATGGCTGTACGTCACAATCGACCGCGGATTGCCCAAATAAGTCGCGTTTGTTGCCGGTAGAAAGCGCTTACGGTTGTTTCCTTCGAAAAAAGCTGCATGCCATTGCTCGTAATCCATCCCTTCATATTGCAGTACAAGCCGGTAAAATTTGTCCGATTCATACATCAGGGAAGGTGCAATAATGAAATCGCTGTTGCGATAATAAATCAAATAATTCAAAATAAATTTGTTGGAAACGCTGTAGTTGTAGAGGTCTTTTTGGGTAGCTAAAACTTTGTAAGTATTCGTTCCTTCGAATGGTTCGTTTACCTGCTGGAATCGAAGGACCTTCGGATCATTCGCCACTTGCATGATGATGGTATCCATTTCCGCGAGCCTTCCGTCCAGCGTCGATTTGACCTGTTCCAGCATGTGCAGATTGCTGTTTCTGGCCTCATTGCCGACCAATTCAAGCGTCTTCTCGTAAATGAGCCAACCCAATGATAAGGCCAGAAGCAAGAAGAGGACATAAGGAATGAGCAGACGCATAAACCAATTGTTCCTGTTGAACATTCGAATCATAAGCAAAACGCCTCCTTACAAGCAATATGATTTTATTCTGACATCTACCAACTGCTGTGAAGCCGATAGGAAGAAGTTTATTTCGGATTCAGGGGAGACATTGGGGTACTATATCGAGTTTTGTTACCTAAGCATACCAAATAAAAGACCAAAATTATCGGTAAAATTGAACGATTACCGTCATTTTGTCTAAATACGTTTGATCGTCGATTGTTAAGCAACCTGTAAGTATCTGGGGCGAAGCGCTGATGGAGGATACAAATAAAGCTGCCCCTGTTATTAGCGGGCAGCCGGATCATGTTTTATCCAATTCATTTTGATAATTACATGTGTGCTTGCGAGAATTGCTGCATGAATTGCCTTTGTGCCTGTATGCCCCAAAAAGTTATGCAAATAAAGATCGTTTTTTTATTTTTGTAACGAATACTTTAAATGGACAATATTGCTGTTATATTGATTGCCATTCCATTCTGTATAAACCAGCGTTTTGCCGGAAGGGCTCCAAGAGGTCACTGCATTTTCGATATCTACCGCTAATTGGGTGGATTTGCCGGTTAACATATCGTAGAGATAAAGCCCTTTCACGGTCATTCCGTTTACATCGGCCTTCTCGCTGAATGCAATCATCCGCTGATCCGGCGACCATGAAACCCCGCCAAGCTCCGTGCCTTCAGCAATCGTATTTCGATTTCCCCCATCTGCGTCACAAAGAATCAGAACACTTTTGGAGCCATTTGATTGCAAAACCAGCATTTGATTCCCATCCGGCGAGGGGGCTATACCGTAAACATGATCAATATTCAAACTTGCCTTTTCCTTTGTAGCCAGGTTCAGCATCTTTAAGGACTCATCGGAATTAGTATTGTAATAAACCTTATCCTTCATTTTTTCAACGATAAACAAAGCTTCCTCATTTAAGTCGGCTATTGGAGCGATGCTCCCTGTGGTACTTGCCGTATAAGCACCCCCGCTGTAAGCTGCGCCAATAATCGTTTGGTCATCAGCCCATTTGGCGCTGGCGGCCCCCCCAATAGGATTGCCAATGATACCGAATGAATCCAACGTATCCAGGTTCAACACATAATAGACAGGATCACCTAATTCGAATTCATGATACAGCAAATTCTTTTTATCAGAAGATAAAGACGCACCTCCCAAAAACACATGATCCTGTTCTTTTAGCAGCTCGTATTGTTTCGTATTAAGGTTGTACAAATACAGGCTTCTAGGATATGAATCCGACAATTCTTCCAGCTTCATTTTGTCTAATGACGTGTTTTCTTTTGAAACGATGACGGTTTCCTCATCCAACCAGTCAGTCATTTCCACATTTTCATAACGCTCCATTTTTTCCACGGATACAGCAGGCTCGCCTGCCTCCTTGCCGGCATCATCAATGACCGTTATCGTTTCTCCGGGCTCTTTGATGATTACCCTGTTAGCATCCTCTTCTGAACTACAGGCTGTAACGAATAAAAGCAACGCTGTAACAAACCCCATAATGACCATTTTTGTTTTTTTCATATATATTGCCTCCTCGATACCTACAATATCAAGAAATTGTTCCAAAAATACAAACGAATGTTTCCAACATGTAAACAAAAGCATCGAAAATGTTAATTATTTTCTCGTTTTCGTCGGCTCATAAGCTGGAAAGGAGATTCTGAATACGGTTCCTGCCCTATCTGTGCTCACAAGAGCTATAGAGCCTCCTTGTGTTTCCGCATACTTTTTAGCAAGAGAAAGTCCAAGTCCTGCGCCGCCGTTTTCCCGTGATCTGTTTCTATCAACGGTGTAGAATGGCTCAAAAATCTTGTGTACCACTTCTCCCGGGATGCCAATGCCTGTATCGGCAATTTCAATGATAACCTGACCATCCTTCAAATCATTTTTTACAAAAATATGGCCCCTTGCTTTGTTGTACTTAATGGCATTATCCATGAGATTGACAAGCACAATGGTCATACAGTCTTTGTCAGCTTCGACATAGGCTTCGGTTAAATCCGTTTCCAGTCGTATGCCAAACTTATCCAGTTTACCTTTCAGGCTGCTCAGTACCAATTGGATAGCCTGCTGTACATCGACCTTTTCCTTGCTAAATTCAAAATCATATTTTTCCAGAGCAGCCAATTGCAATACCTTTTCAACCATTTCATAAAGCCGCCTTGTTTCACTTTGGATATTTATTTTTGCTGTTTCCATCAGCTTCTCATCATCAGGATACATTTCGAGCAAATCGATATAGGCTTTGATTGATGTTAACGGTGTTTTAAATTCGTGGGTAACGTTGCCAATAAACTCCTTTTGCTGCTTATCAAGCCGGGATAATTTATGGACTGCCAGTGTTAATTTTTCACGTTCTTGATCCTTATCCCGCATCGTTTTCATAATTTGCTCGCTCATAACGCGAATACCCTCGCTCAGCTCACCGATTTCATCCTTTCGTGCGAGCGTGTCTGTTGCAAAATGTCCTTCCCGAATTCTGTCCACCGTTTCGTTGAGTCTGATGATTCCACTGGCAAACGAATTAAAATAAAAATAAGCCAGAATAAAGCTGAGTAAAAATACACCCGTTCCTATATAGATAAACAACTGCTTGATCTGATTGTAAAATGCAAGATTCTTCGACAGGGAGTAATTGAACTGTACAACGCCCACTTGCTCATTGCCTGTTCGTAATGGGGTCATGTAATATAACGAATCTTTATCAGTCAAATAGGCTGTTTTATTATTTAGTGCAAATGCTAACGTTTTTTTTATGCTATCGGATGTAATAATCGATCTATCTTTATTAACGATTGTCCCATCCTGATCATACAACACGACCGATTGCCCGCTAATCAATTCCAATTGTCCCGCAAATTCCTTGCCTTTCGATGCCAGGAAAGTTTGAGGCACCTTATTAGACTCGGCCATAATGGTCTGGATAAAATATACGTTTGCAGTTGTCGCTTGCTGGGCAAAATACTGCTCAACCTCTACCTGCTGATTTTTTTTAATGCCTTCCAGCACCAGCAAGCTTAAAATAAATACAGTAAGAAGCAATAGGGCAGCCAAAAAAATACTGAATTTAATTTTTATGCTGATTCTCACCGTAACCTCCCAAGGCTTTATAACCGATACCGTGAACGGTTTGTATTATTTCGCTGATATCCGATCCCAGCTTTTTCCTCACTCTTTGTATATGAATATCCACGGTTCGCGTGCCGCCTATATAATCCATCCCCCAGACCAAATCCAAAAGCTGCTCCCTTGTAAAGACCCTGTCGGGGCTGGATACTAGTAGAGCCAACAAATCGTATTCTTTAGGTGTCAAGTCCAGCTTCTTTTCGCTTGCCAAAGCCGTTCGTTTACTTACATGCAGCACGATTTCACCCAGCCTAATCTCGTCAAGCTCTTGCTTTTCTCCTGCAGCCTGCATTCTTCTAAGTAATGACTTTAAACGCGCAAGCAGCTCCCGCATATCAAAAGGCTTTGTGATATAATCGTCTGCTCCCAGCTCAAGCCCTAAAATTTTGTTGACAATATCCTCTTTGGCAGTCAGCATAATCACGCCGATACGTCCTTTATCCTGAAGCTTCTTTAAAATGTCATAGCCATCCATGCCGGGAAGCATCACATCCAAAATGATGGCATCCGGACGAAACGCATATAACCTTTCCAGAGCTGCTGTTCCATGATCAACAACCTCGACGGTATATCCTTCTCTTCTTAAGGCGTAGGCAATTGCATCCGCAATTTTTCTTTCATCTTCAATGACCATAATTTTTTCGTTCATCGATTCACCATTCCATTCTTACTATATATAACCAGTCTATCATCCTTAGATTGAATGCAATAGGCTCCATAATAAGGAAGGGGCTTGAACCGTCCTGAACCGTATAGTTACATTTGAACCATAATCAGGGAGATTATTCAATCGATTGGTAAAGGTTATATCACAGGTACTATGGAAATTTAGTACTAGATAGCCACCACGGACTAATATATAGTCATCCTATCGAATACTATAAAGGTGTGAATTATTATGCAGAAAAATCTCTGCATGATTTCTTTAAATGACGCTTGGATATTCGTGGATCGAATGTGCCTACTCGAATTTCTACAATAAAAATGATTTTAGGTGTTTCAAACTTCGATAATCTGTTTAATAAACAAAAGCTAAACCTGCGTCTTCTGAAAAAACATACATTTATTGTATTTATTTAATATCATTACATAAAGGGATACATATTGCCTGGGTGCAAGTTAGGATGATGTTTGGTATATGCAAATGGCGTTAATCACACTGCTGGTCTGCCTATTAGTGTTTTGTGTCGCAACCGATTTAAGAAGCCGTATGATTTATGATTGGGTGACCCTGCCGGGCACAGTGGCCTTTCTAGTTTTTCATCTCATAGCGAAGGATATTTCCATGCTTGAGCCGCTCGCAGGAGCAGCAGGTCTGGGGGTGATCGCTTTGCTTGTCGCAGTAGTCAGCAAGGGGCAGTTCGGCGGCGGTGACATCAAGCTTTTTATGATGATCGGCGCATGCTTAGGCTGGTCAATAGGTATATGGGTTTTTATGCTTACTTTTTTGGCTGCAGCCTTTATCGCTTGGCCGATTCTGCTGCTTCAGAAGCTGCTGCCTCAAAAGCGTAAAGTAAAGGAGCTGCCGATGGCGCCATTCATCGCCTTCAGCGCTATGCTTATGATTGCCTTGGCTTACTGATGCGAGGCCGTCAAACAGCTAGATTTACATAAGAATGAAAAGAGAATGAGAAAAGAGATTAAGCTTATTACTAGAGCCAGGGGTGTTGGAAATCTATGTTTGAGTCAAAAAGACGCGCATTTCTATTATTATTCGTATCCATTGCGTTAGGTTTGGTCGCCGTTATTTTATTCTCCACGTATATGCAGGAAACGAAAGAAAGCTTGGGAGAATTGGTTATGGTCCAGGTCGCGGGAAATAACATTCCTGCCGGGCAGCTCATAACCGAAGACCTGCTGACAGAAGAGCAAATTCCTCGCAAGTATATGCTGGAGTCTTTAATTCAATCGCCTGCTGAGCTTGTTGGGAAGGTATCGATGGTCCCGATCGCCAAAGGTGCGGTTATCACCTCTGTCATGCTTAGGGACAACAGTCTCGTGTCGGGGGAGTACCGCCAGGTTATGCTTCGCGCGCCCATGTCCGTATTTGATGATCAGATCGACGCTTATGACGAGGTTGATATTCTTGTTTCCTACGAGCAGGAGGGCGGCGCCAAGGAAGCTGCGGCGGACCGCAGAACGACGAAGGTGCTCCTAAAAGGGGTGACGGTAAGCAGTGTCCATAAGAGCGGAGACGAAACGGTAGCCGTTGGCGTGCTCCTTAAGCTTGCGGACACGAAGAGCTTAATATGGGCACTTAATTATGGCAAAGAGGTGCGGCTGCTCAAAACAGGCAATGCAAAAGCCTCTCAAGAGACGCTTCAGGCCGACGAGCCTATAGCTGCAGATTCGGCGTCAGCACCCGGCTCCGGGTTGCCTGCCCCAAGTCCGAAGCCAACGGCCAAGCCAGCGGCAGCCGCAACCGCCAAGCCTGTTGTAAAGACGCCGCCAGCTGCCGTTACGCCGCCGAAGGGAGGAGAATAAGCCTGTGAACACTGCCAAAATATCGATCATTACAGATGACAGCCGCCTGATGCAGCAGCTCGTCCAGCATGTCAACTTTCTCAACCTAAGCATTGGAGAAACCATTGATAAGCCAAGAGAGGCCTATATGCATCTGCATCCGCTGGAGCCGCGAGTCGTGCTCCTTGCCGAACCTCTCGAGGAGATGAGCATTCCGCAAATCATCCAGCAGTTAAAAAAAGTTAACAGCAGCGCGCCTATCATTTTCATGTCGCGCGAGGGCAAGTTTGAGCAAATACGCGAGCTGTACCGTTGCGGAGTTTCCGACGTTCTCCGCGTTCCGGATGAGCTTGGGCAGCTCGAGCTGCTGCTGGAAAAAACCGTACGTCAAACTTCGGATAACCGGGACCGGAGCAGATCCTCCGGCTCAACCGGCTCAGAAGGCGGCGAGGTTATTGCTCTTTATAGCGCCAAGGGCGGCTCGGGTACGACAACGGCAGGCATTAATTTGGCGCAAGGGCTTGCGATTCAGTCCGGAGCCCGCGTCCTGCTCATCGACCTAAACATGCAATTTGGCGGCTTGCAGCAATATCTCGACATACAGTTCGAACGCAATTTAGGCGATTTGAAGTCTGTGCTAAGGGAACTGACTTACAGCCAGTTGGATAATGTCCTGTATAAGCTGGCTCCTTCCGATGTGCATCTGCTGCTGTCGCCGGCTCACCCGCAGGAGGCTGAAAACTTTAAGGGCGAGGATATCGAGCTTTTATTCGCCGCTTGCCGCGCGCATTTTGATTATATCGTGCTGGATTTACCGAAGGAGCTGAACGAAATATCGATCTGCGCGTTGGGCCAGGCTGACCGCGTGCTGTATTTGCTGCATTTGGACCGGCCGTCGATTGTGAGGATGAAAGGCGTTTTTGATATTCTGGAGCGCTACCATTTGACCCACGAGGAGAAGCTTTCCATTGTGGTGAACAGGCACAGCAAAAAAAATGACGTCACGCTGGAGCATCTGGAGAAGATGACGATGATTCCTGTTGTCGGCGTTTTGTCAGAGGACGTAAAGCGCAACGTACAAACGTCTATGAATCTTGGAAAGCCGCTTCTGACCGAGAAGAAGGTGAAGGGACTCAAAGGTCCTGCGAAGGATTACATGACTCTGGCTGCAGCATTGCTTAAGCAAGAAGGGGGCGTGAACCGTGTCCATCTTCCATCAGCTAAGCAGTCGTCTTGAGGATTCGCCGAAAATTGAAAAGACCGCGCAAGATTATATTGACTTCTTGTTCAACCATTACAAGGAAAGGCTCTTAAAAGAAACGAATCTGGATCAATTAATTAAGCTACCCAACTTTCAGAAGCGGCGGACGATCGAGAAGCTCATAACCGATATGCTGGAGCAGGAGAAAGTCATCATTACACAGCTCGACAAAACGAAGCTGCTGGATATGATTCTAAATGATTCGGTCGGCTATGGACCGCTTGAGCCGCTGCTGCAGGACGAGGATATTACTGAAATTATGGTAAACGGTCCGAATGAAGTGTACATAGAAAAAAAAGGCACCATAACGCTTTCGAACATATCGTTCAAAAATCAAGAGCATATTCGCCATATTATTGACCGAATCGTCGCTCCGATCGGCAGACGGATTGATGAAAGCTCGCCTCTTGTAGATGGAAGGCTTGAAGACGGCAGCCGGATTAACGCCGCGATTCCTCCGATTGCTTTGTACGGTCCTGTGCTGACCATACGAAAGTTCAAGAAGGACCCGTACGCGATGCACAACCTGCTTGAATTTCAATCACTGTCGAAAAAAATGTCCGAGTTTCTTGAGGCAGCGACGGCCGGAAAGATGAATATTCTGATTTCCGGCGGTACGGGCAGCGGAAAGACAACGCTCTTGAACGTCGTCTCCGCAGCCATTCCCGTCGGAGAACGCGTCATTACGATCGAGGATATGGCTGAGCTTAGACTGGGCCGCAAAAACTGCGTTTCCTTGGAGGCAAGGCCTGCAAATATGGAGGGCAGCGGTGAAATTACGATACGCCATCTTGTGCGCAACGCGCTTAGGATGCGGCCGGACCGCATTATTGTCGGTGAGGTGCGAGGCGGCGAAGCGATGGATATGCTGCAAGCGATGAATACCGGTCATGAAGGCTCGCTGACGACGGTGCATGCCAATACGCCTCGCGATGCCATGTCGCGTTTGGAGGCGATGATTCTGATGAGCAATACCTCGATGACGGCGGAGGTCGTAAGGCCGTTCATTGCCGCCGCAATCCAGATCGTCGTTCAAACGCTTCGTTTGTCCGACGGCTCGCGAAAGGTCGTATCCATCGCTGAGGCGGTCGATGAAGCGGGCGAACTGAAGCTCGTGGATATTTTTCGCTATGTTAGAACTGGCACGAGCACAAACGGAAAAAGCATCGGACGGTACGAAACTACGGGCTACGTTCCGAAATGCTATGAGAAGCTGAAGGCGTACGGATATGACCTTGGCATTGATTTTTTTGCCCCGGGCCAGGAGGAAGTAACTCATGTCTAACGAGCTTTGGTTATGCATCGTTTTATTTCTCACGGTAGCACTCGGCACGCTCGGCATTTATGAGCTAGGCAGCGTGCGCAAGCGGATGAATGGCCTTTACCGCAAGCTGGATGAGCTGCATACGGAGGAGGCCAAGGCCTCGCGCGGAACGTATCATCGGCTATCTCTCCGTTTTAAGCAAACGGAGTTTGGACGGAGCCTAGAGGACCGTTTGACAGCCTCTAATTTAAAGCTGAGCCCGCTCGATTGGCTGCTCATTTTGATCGTTTTGTGGGCCGTGCTTTCTATACTCGTAGAACGGATGATGGGACTTGGCATGCCTTACAATATGCTTGCTGCTTACTTTGTTACCAATTTGGGCTCGAAGCAATGGCTCAAGTCCCGAAGCAGTAAGTTCAGTCAGTTAATTAACCGGCAGCTGCCCGAGGTATGCCGCATGCTGTCAAGCTGCATTCGCGCCGGCATGAGCGTACAGCAAGGAATTGATATCGTAGCGAAAGAGCTGAAGCCGCCTGCGGGATTATTGTTTCAAACCATGTCCAGGGAGCTCAAAATGGGTACGACGCTGCATTTGGTGCTCGAGCGCGTGCATGAGCGTTTTACCAGCAAGGATATTCGCTTGCTAACGCAGACGATTATCGTGCAGCGGCAGGCGGGAGGCAATCTTGGTCAGGCGCTTGACCACTTGGCGAAAACGCTTGAGGAGCGCGAGCGCATGAACAAAGAGATTAGCAATCAGACAGCGGAATCGCGTTATATAGCGCTCACGCTTGCGTTAATGCCGGTATTCCTGATCGTCGTGTTCAATATGGTGTTTAAAGGATTTATTATGCCGATATTCACTGTGCCCGGCATGGTCCTTATAGCTGTAGTGCTGCTGCTAATGACGGTAGGTTTCCTGATGATTCGCAAAGTATCCAATATAAAGGCGTGACGATATGAATGAGTGGACTGAAGCATTGTTGTATGCGGGATTCGCAGTTTGGTGCTTATCTATGCTGTTATTTTGGCGATATCGCCTGCATCGCATAGCACTGCTCAAGCGGCTGGGCTTGATCAAGCTGGAGCGGAAAAAGAAAGAAAAATGGACAAATCGCATTTCTGTGCGCATTTTCGCATGGTCTAAGCAGCTTGCGCCGATCGGGCGCCGCTTTCGAATGTTCTCGAATGAGGAGGAGCTGGAGCGGAAAATAGCGCTAGCCGGCTATCCGGGAGGCTTGCAGCTCGATTCCTATTACGGCTTTCGCTTTTTGTGCCTGTTCGCCGGTCTGTTCGGAGGGACGGTTTTGTCTTGGCTCGGCATAGGCGGCGGCGGTACGATTCTTGTTTTGTTTGCAGCAGGCCTTGTGTTTCCGCCGATGTGGATTCGCTCGGCTGCCGCACGGCGACAGGAGCAAATCGCGATTGAGCTTCCAGATTTTATGGATGCCATGAGCGTGACGCTGCAGGCTGGTGTGCCATTGGATCCTGCGATGAAGCAAATCGTGAAGACGATGGATGGGCCTCTGCAGGAGGAAATGAGCCGCTTCCAGCAGGAGCTGGATATCGGGGTGCCGCGAGAGCAGGCTTATCTGCGCTTAATGCACCGCAATCAATGCAAGGATTTGGAGACCCTTATCCTGTCCTTGATTCAAGGCAGCAAGCTGGGCGTACCGATAGCCAATACGTTCAAGCTGCTTGCTGAGGACATGCGCGAATCGCGTATCGGGCGAATCAAGGAAAGGGCTGCGAAGGCCGGTCCTAAGGTAACGCTTATTACGACCTTTGTTATCCTACCGGCTGTCATCCTGTGCGTAATCGGATTGCTCGTTCTTAACTTTATGTATAACCCGGAAGGTCTTGGCATTTCTTGGGATGCATTCAACATGTAATAAGGAGAGGAGGTGAACGGATCATGCTGACGAATTTTGGAATCAAACTATACGGCAAATCAGTTCAAATATGGAATCATACAAAAAATCAGCGCGGCGCGCAAGCCATTGAATACATCGGGGTTGCTGCCCTTGCCGTCGTACTCATTCTCGCGATGATTAAGCTGTTTGGAAGCGACGGTGATGGAATTGCGAAAAAACTGGTTGACAAACTTAAGGACTTTATCGATAAAATCAGTCTTTAACCGCAAAAGAGGCCGAGAAAACCATCTCGGCCGTTTGAGGCGGCTTACAGGAAATGAGCAGGGCTCCCAAGCGATTGAATTTGTTGGAGTGCTGCCTTTATTTCTGTTGATGATACTCATCGTTACCCAATTCGTCTATGCAGGCGTGACCGTTGTCGTTGCTAAGCAAGTTGCAATGGAAGGCGCGCGCGCTGCAATGGTTGAACTTACGTCTGGAGCGAACTACGAGGCTGCAGTTCGCAACGCAGCAGGCAAATATAAGGTGAACAGCCTATCTAAGCATGAGTATAATTCTGGGTCAGATACCTTTGTAACCGTCAAGGTTACGCTGGAATCTCCCATCGTGACAGGAGGATTATTTCGATCCTCCGGCATATCGCTTCCCGTCTCGTCAGAGGTGACGGTGCGCAAGGAAGAGTTGAAATAGCCCGCTGGCTGAGAGGTTGTGATTACGGTGCGAAGAAGCTTGAAACAGCGCTTCTTTCTTGCGTTGACAATCCTAATTTGGATATGTGCAGCTGTTCCTTCCGCTTTTGCGGAAGAGGCTGATATTGATTCGCAGCTTGATTCCTACACGATTCCGGACAAAAGCGTCCCAGCGGCTCCAATTATTGTGGATACAGCCGTACCGGATGGCACCAAAGGCAATCCCCCAACCTATGAAGTAGGCGATACCGATCCTGGCTCTGGCAAGGGCGGATTGCCCGATTCACCTGGCGGAAGCGGTCACCTTCCAGGCCATGATTCGGGTGGCGGTACGGACGGAGGAGCCGTTGACGGTAAAGGGGAAGGGCCTCCGGAAGTCGGCGGTATAGAAGGAGCAAAGCCTCAATCCCCGGAGCAGCCAGGCAGCAAGGGGACGCCCGAAGGAACGAAAGATCCTCAGGGTCCGCAGTTGCCGGGAACAAGCGGAGGCGGCAGCACGCCAGGCGGCACCGATCCGCAGACTGGTGAGGCTGGCGGTACGGGTCAAACAGGAACAGGGAGTACAGGAACAGAGAATACAGGAACAGAGAATACAGGAACAGAGAATACGGAGACATCGGATACTGAAACGTCGGATACCCAAACGTCGGATACCGATGAGCAGAGCACGAAAGACCCAAAGAGCAAGCCATGGTATGAGACCTTCTTTGGTCATGTAAAGCAGGCGGCGACGGGAGGATTGGCCGGCGCCATTGGAGCTGCTATCGTCATTGTTGTCGTCGTAGCGGTTGCGGCAGTGCTTGGAGTAACGATTGGCGTACCTTTGTTGATTGTGGCGGCTGCCGCGGGTATAATCGCGGGAGCTGTATATGCTTTATATGCAGGGGATTCCTTTAATTTCCTGAAAGGGATCGGGATTGGCGGACTGGCAGCGGTATCGGTTATTTCTATCGGTCAAGCGGGAATTGCCGCGGCTTTCCGCGGCGGTTGGCAGCTCATTACGAATGTTGGGGTGCGGGGAGCTATGCGGGCCGCAGGCACGCGAATAGCAACCTTCGCGAAGGGGGCATTCAGCGCGCTTAGAAGCGGTATTTCGGCATTAGCGCATGCGCCGGTCGCAACGCTCAAATCGGCGATCGTTTCGAAAACGTTTGGTTTTACGGTTTTGCTTAATATGGGAACGAGCGTATTCAGCAAGCTTGCTTTTGAAGGAGAAATGCCTGGTCTGCAGGAAGGTGCTTTGATGCTCGCGGAAAGTGTTGCGGGGGCGCTTATTTTTGATAAAATCGGAGATATCGTCGGCAAGCAAGCTCTGAGCAAGCTTGGGAAACGGCTGTCCTCCTTTGTTGCGAGCGCGTTTGAGTCAATGACGATCAATGTGCTGCTTAAGCGAGAGAACGCGGATGCTGGGAATGCGTCGCAGGTTGGCTTTTTTAAAGCATTTATTCTGCAGCCGCTGCTTGGATTGCGGTTAAATCGCTGGCGGACGAATGAACAGGTAGGCACGGCGCTTTCTGATCTTGAGGCCAGAGGCATCACGGTAGATTCCTCGAACATTGGCAACAAAAAAATGACGAATGTGCAGCTTGATCGGCTTTGGAATAACGGTGCGAACCCGAATTCGGTTCGTCACTGGGGCCAAGACGGACATCAGGTTACCCAAAACCAGTTTGACAGGCTGCTGGAGAACCAAGATAAGCTGACACAGATGGAAAACAAGCAGAAAATCGTCGAGAAATTGACGGAGAAAGCGATAGAGGAGCCGGTTAAGGATAAATTCGGACTAGGGAAGTGAATGGGATGCTGAAGCGGATCCGGGAGCTGGAGGATAAGCAGCTGCTTCGCGGTTTATGGTGGAATACCGGTATTTTTGCAGTTGTTTTTCTTATAATGTGCTATTTGGCCGGCGATCATGATTATGTGAGCTTCCAAGCCGCAGTCCTAATATTGATTGTCGTTTACATTCCAGGCCTGTTGCTTTTGCTGGCTATGTATGTCAAAGCAGATGCTGAAACGCGAAAAGCCTATAACCTGCGAATCGGATTAGTCGCAGCCGCCGGCGTAATTATAGCGGTGTGGAGGTATATGAATTAGCGTCAGCCGGAGAAAAGGATGTGTATCATCGTTGCATAAAAGAATGGCTTTCTTATTTTTATCCATGAGCCTTGCTTCCGTTATGCTTGCAGGCTGCTTCGGAGGGGCTGAGACCAAGGAAGGCGAAGTGCCTTCAAACGACGTTGTCGTCGAAGCGCAATCGCCTGTTCCTACGACGGACACTGTTCCGTCCGGTCAAGAGGAGCAAAACACGGAGACGCCGGAGGAATCGGTACAGCCGGAGCCTGTTCAGGTTAATGATATCGCAGGTCATCCGTCTGAGACGTTCATTTCGGACCTGCTGCAAAGCGGGAGTATTAAACCGGATACGAACGGCAATTTCCGGCCGAACGAGGCAATTACAAGATCGGAATTCATTCATTGGATGTACGGATATGACAACAAAGGAATTAAGCCTTATAAGCCTTCGGCACCGAGCTTCATCGACGTGCCGAAGGAGCATGCAGACTTTGAGCTGGTAGAAGGGCTGCACCAAGCCGGAGTCATTACCGGATTCCCGGATCAATCGATGAAGCTGGATAAGGAGCTAACGCGCGAAGAGCTGTGCTTGCTATGGGCTTGGTATCAAAGCGCCGATAGCGTAATCGATCCGATTATTCCGCTCGCATCTGCGGAGCTTAGCTTGAAGCCTTATGGAGACGGGGATAAGGTAGGCCAAATATTCATAAGGGCTGTTGATCAATATTTAACCAATGAAGATGTTTCGTACACCGCCGTGTTCGGCAAAACGCCGAAGCTGAATCCGCAAGGATCGGTAACGAGAGCGGAAGCGGCGCAATGGATCGTATCGTACAGCGACAAGAACGAACAGTAAGAAGGGTGTTGCTTAAAGTGAAGGGAGATTCCTGTCGGAGCGGTATCGTTGCAACCGTGAAGAATGAGCGCGGAAGCATGTCGCTGCTAGCGATAGGCACCTTGGCGCTTGTAATCATCGTCAGCGTTTATTTATTTTATTTTTTTACTGTTTTTATTGAGAAGCGCCAAGCCCAAAACATCGCCGATGCAGCATCGCTCACTGCTGTTCAGACGATACGGGAGGAATATGAGGAGGCTATGCAGGACAAGGCGGAGAATGAAATTGAAGCCTTTCTTCTGGAATACAGCGAGCTGCTTAAGCCTGCCGTGCCTGACACAGAGGCAGAATCCCCATTGCCTGAGAGTGGAAGCGAAGCTGAAGGCGGTTCATCTGGCCCAGTTATTCCGCCGGTGCCGGCGCTTAAGCTTGAAGACTTGATCGACAGCCCAGAGCTGCGCGGTTTGATTAAGGATGAAACTTTTGATAAGGAAGAGCATTGGCTGCTTGTTGCCAAGGAGAGCTACTTCGCGGATGAATACACAGCGCGAAAGAATGGCGAGCTTCTATACGATGTCATTAGGCGTGAGGCTGGACAGGTTGAAGCGGCTGCGAGAGAAGCCGTTGCGGCTAACAAGGGCAAAGCTGGCGGCAGCTTGACCTTTCCCGTAGAAGGCGAGCCCAAATTTCTTCTAAAAGCAACGCGTACGATGAAGCTGGACAGCATCGGCTTCGAAAAAGATATTATAACCGGCGCCGCCGCAGGCATTTCTTCTAAGGAAGTTCCCATTGACGTAAGCGGCAAGCCACCTTTTACAATCTATTGGTAGTAAAAAACTGCAAAGCTTTTGAAGCAAAAGAAATCCTTGTTCTTGATTCAAGCAACGGGACACGATAGCGTAATGACGAGAGGCTGCCGATCATATCGGCAGCCCTTTTGTTTAGTCAAAGCAATATTTATTTTCGAATACTGGTTTCAACGCTTTACAAGCTGCCTTTGGCGTATTCAGCTCTTGACTGCACCGGCTGCAATATCGGATATAAACTGCTTGCTGATGAAGAGAAACAGCACAATTAACGGAACAACAGCAAGGAGCGTCCCTGCGATAACCATGGAATAGTCCGTCGTGTATATTCCATTTAATGAAGATAGGGCAACCTGCAGCGTGAACTTGCTCTCATCTGTCAGGATAATGAGCGGCCAGAGATAATCATTCCACACACCGATAAATGTGAAGGCGCCCAGGAAGGATAGCGCGGGCCGCAGAATAGGCAGCGTTATGTTCCAGTAGATGCGAAAAAAACCGCAGCCGTCAATTCTACCGGCATCCATCAGTTCAGATGGGATCGAATCCTCGGCATATTGCTTGATCCAGAAAATACCGAACGCATTTACCATGCCCGGAATAATCAAGGCCTTGTACGTTCCTACCCATCCGAACTTGGCCATGATGACGAATGAAGGGACGAGCGATAGCTGGGCCGGTGCCATCATCGTTGCGAGAAGAAGAATAAAGAGCCACTTTTTCCCTGGAAAACGGTATTTGGCGAAGGTTATTCCAGCTAGTGAGTCAAAGAATAGAACCAGCAAGGTGCAAGCGGCTGCAACGAACAGCGTATTCAAAAACGCGCCGAAAAAATCAATGTTTGCCATCACCCTCGATATATTATCGAAGAGATGGCTCCCGAACCATATTTTTGGAGGATAGCTATAAATTTCTGGCGTTGTATGCGTTGACATCACGAGTAGCCAGTAGAAAGGAAAAATAGAAAGGATAAAGCCGGCTATCAATCCGAGATGGAGCAGCGTTGTTTTCCATTTGTTGGTTGGCATATCTATCACCCCGATTGTTAGTTATTATCCGATTTACCTTGGACGAGCTTCCAGTTAACGATTGAAAACAAAGCGATCAGCACGAACATGCCCCAGCCGACGGCTGCACCATATCCGAAATAGTTATTAATAAATGCCTCCCGATACAAATAAAGCACGATGGTAAGCCCGCCGCCGTTAACGCCGCCGTCGTTGCCGACCAGCACTTGCGGTTCTGTGAATATTTGCATGCCGCCAATCGTTGAGGTGATGACGGTGAACAAAATGATCGGTTTCAGAATCGGAACCGTAATCCGGAAGAAGGATTGTACTCCGGATGCCCCATCCATTTTGGCTGCTTCATATAATACGGTCGGAATACTTTGCAAACCTGCCAGAAAGATGACTGCATTATAGCCGACCCATCGCCATATTACCATTAGGGAAACGGCAATTTGGATTCCCCAAGCTTTGTTAAGCCATTCAACCGATGACAAGCCGAATAAAGAGAGAATGTAGTTCAGCAAACCGTAATTGTTGGAAAATAAAGTGCTGAATATAATCGCTACAGCAACCAGTGAAGTGACGTTCGGAATGAAATATCCGATACGAAAGAAGGTGCGGAATTTCACCAACGTCGAATTCAGCAGGAAAGCAATTACGAGAGCTGAGAACAGCATCGGAATCGTCGAGAATAGCCAGATTAGGAAAGTGTTTCCGACGGCTTTCCAGAACTCGGCATCCGTGAGCATGAATTGATAATTGTTCAAGCCGTTAAAGGTCATGTTACCGATTCCGTCCCATTTCTGAAAAGAAAGGTACATGGAAAAGGCTATCGGAAAAAGCCCAAATATAGCAAACAACAAATAGAAAGGGGAGATGGCCATATACTCTTTGCGGTGCTTCCATATTTCAGAGGCGAGCCCGGTTTTCCGTTCAGTCAGACCAACATGTCGACCTGATGTGTGCTGTGGCCGGTTATGCAAGGATTGTGCCATTTGCTTCAACCTCCTCGTTAGTTAACTATCCAGACAAACAACATTTAATTAGCGCAGAAGTTCTTTCTTGACACGCGCAAGAGCATCTTCCCATGCTTCATCGGGATCTTTTCCCTGAAGAGCTACGGACTGAAGCTGCCGGTTTACAATACCGTTGATATTTGCGTATTTTGGCCCGAAGTAAGCAGGCTTTACATTCCTGGCAGATTCGGTAAAGATTTCACCGGTTGCCTGACCGCCGAAAAATTCTTCTTTCTTCAGAAACGCACTGTCCTCAAGAGATTCAATAGTTGATGGGAACAAGTTGATATTGCGGAATGTCTGGACCTGATTCTCAGCACTCTGTATCCATTTCATAACCTCAAACGCTTCCTTGGGATGCTTGCTTGTCTTCATGATGGCTAGAAAGGATCCGCCATTATTGCCGTCGCCTCCAGGCGCACGGGCTACCCGCCATTTTCCGGCTGTATCAGGCGCAGCTTGTTGAAGCACTTCTTTATTCCAGACCGCCCCGACAAAAGAAGCGATTTTACCGTTACTCATCGCTGCGTTCCACTCGGACGAACCGCCGTTGGCGTCTGCGAGCAGTCCCAATTGGGACGCCTTAGCCGCCAGGTCCCAGGCATTCTTCATCGATGAAGATGGATCTTCTCCGATAAAGGTATCGTCTTTGGAGAAATAAATCGTATCGCTCTGTGCGTTAACCTGCGTATATATGCTGCCGATGTTGTCGGTCAGCTTAACGTCTTCCCCTAGAGCAGCCTGTAGTTTCTCGCCCAGCGCAAAATAATCCTCCCACGTACGTACCGTACGAGTTACCTCATCTGGATCGCTAGGAATTCCTGCTTTCTCGAACAGATCAGCCCGGTAATATAAGCCTGTAGGTCCAGTGTCGATCGGAAGCGCAATCATTTTACCATCCGGTGTTACCCCGAGCTGCCATTTCCACTCCAGAAAATCTTTCTCAATATCTTTGGCGCCTAGCTCATATAAATCGTAGAAGCGATCCGAATTGGGAAACATCTCGGTTACCCAGTCGTTAAAGGCTACGATGTCGGGTCCGCCTGATCCTGCGGCCAACGTCGTTTTCAGCTTCGATTTGAAATCGCCTCCAATTTTCTGGGCGTTGATTCGCACATTAGGAAATTGTTTCTCAACGGACGCTATAAGCTCGTCATCCAAACCGCGGTTCCAGTACCAAAGCGTAAGCACTTTCCTTTCGTCGGTAGACGATTCGCTGGTACAGCCACACAGCCCCATTATTAGTATCATCAGCAATAATACGGCTCGTTTTTTAGTCATTTGATCCGCCTCCCAACCTAGTTAAACTCAAATTACATATGTCTTTATAATAAACCTCTCGTTTATCCTTGAATCTTGTAAAATATAGAAAAAAGCTAGTATTGCCACGTTGAAACGTTTCCATGGAAATACTAGACTCTATCGGGTATGTTATTATTAGTAACATGAAACGGATTGGAGGCACACCATGCGAGATATCGATTACAGCAATTATTTTTGGCAGGATGAAGCGTTAAGATTGCGTGCAATACGACCAGAGGATTGGGAAGATCACTATATCAACCGTTTTGATACCCCTGCACGGCGCCTTTTAGAGTGTGCAGTTGAATTGCCGCCTACAGTTACAGAGGCAAAATCTTTTGCAGAAAAATTTACTGACTTCTCATCGAATCGTCTCATGTTTATTATTGAAAACTTGGACGGTGACAATGTTGGTGGGATTAATCTAAACAGTATCGACGAAAGAAACGGCACGTTTAGCATCGGTATTCAAATAGATAGAGACCACCGAGGGAAGGGTTACGGTACAAGGGCCGTAACTATACTTTTAAAATATGCTTTCTTCGAGCGAAGACTAAATAAGTTCAACAATTACGTTCTTGAAGGAAACGAAGCCTCGGCTGCAATGCTGAGAAAAGTCGGATGTGTTCAAGAAGGAGTTCGTCGCCAAGTCTTTTTTACGAATGGACGATATTATGATTCCATCCTGTTTGGTCTAACGAAAGACGAATTTGTTGCGTTTGTTTCAAACACTAAATAGCGAAAAGCATTAGTTTCAATCACAGAGACATCGCCTAACTAACGGGGGGCTAGCTATTAGAACGGGCTGCTTTTTTCTCGATTAAGGGCAGCGTACCGCTTAAGCCTTTGTTTATTTCGCAATTTACAACATTAAAACACCCGCAAGGCGGAAGGCCTTGCGGGTGTGGCTGCTTGCCGTCACCGGCTTTTCAGTTCGCCGATTTTTTCTTGGACCTCGCCTTTTAATTTATCTTTTTTACCTTCTGCTTGAAGACGGGAGTTGCCTGTGGCGTTCCCTATCTGGTCCTTAATTTCACCCTTGGCCTTGGATACGCCGCTTTTGATTTTGTCGCTAAGTCCATTGTGGTCGTTCATGCTCAACATCTCCTTTTCAATAGGATATTAGGTTATTACCCATTTGGGAGCGGGGCGAAACAGGGCTGCGTTTTGGTTATTATGAATTAATAGTAGTCCGACATGAAAGGATGGTTTGGGATGATTACAAAAAAATGTCTTATCAATGAAATTCAATATCTTATTGACGAATACATCCACGAGCTAGCTTCACCTTTTGATTCCTTCTTGGAGGAGCATATTCTAGCATCGACCTTTTACATGATCCAAGAGGGATCTAACGTAGTGGGGTACTATGCTATTCACAATAACGAACTTCTTACCCAATTCTACATCAGTCGTCCCTACCAAATGTACGCGCAGAAGATGTTTAGCCAAGTGCTTGAACGTCATACAGTGAACTCGCTTTTCGTTCCGACCTGCGATGAACTATTTGTTAGCCTAGCGATAGATAAGGACTTCACGATCAACAAACAAGCTTACTTTTTCCAAGACAATCAAGCAGACATAATAGAGAGTAATCCTTCAAGTGATGAATCATTTCGCCTTGCTAATTTAGAAGACCTACAACAAATACAACAAATCTGTGGAGATTTTCTTGACCAATACGAACGGCGGATTGCAAGTGGAGAACTCTTCACATACTATAGGGGAGCTGTGTTACTTGGAATCGGAGTGGTTGAGAAGTCTAAAATGTTCAAAGGATTAGCAAGCATAGGGATGCTAACTAATGAGGCATATAGAAAACAAGGAATTGGGAGAGTCATCGTTTTACAATTAAGGAAATGGTGTGATAGGCAGGGGATTAAGCCTGTAAGTGGATGTTGGTACTATAACGAAGCCTCTAAGAGAACGCTGGAGAGTGCGGGTATGGTCACGAAAACCAGACTATTGAATGTCAAAGTCGTTTAGCGTGTTCTTACTATACGACGACGAGTAACGCTAGTTGTACAAACAGGGAGCAGTTTGCTGCGGCAGCTGCTCTTTTTCTTTGTGTTGCTAAGGGAGCAAAATTAAATCATTTCACTGGCTATCCATATTTTTTCCACTCAGATCCATGGCGGAAGAAGCTTTATATCTGCAATAATATACTATAGGCATATCATTTTTAGATGTAGGATATGAGAAAGCTTGAAAGGAGTTTTCTCATGGAAATTACATCTTTTTTTATTTATTGTATGATTGCTACTTTTACGCCAGGGCCTACTAATATCGTCATATTATCCACCGTACATCATTTTGGGGCAAAAAAAGCAATGAAATATTCGTATGGAGCAACTATTGGTTTTGGTTTATTACTTGTTATTTCTGCTGTGTTGAATACCATGCTCATAACGATAATACCAAAAATAATAATGGTTATGCAGATAATCGGAAGCTGTTATATGTTCTGTCTCGCTTACCAAATTTACAGAATGGATACATCAAATCCACGTGTAAACCAAACGGCTACCTTTATGTCTGGCTTCCTTATGCAGTTTTTAAATCCAAAGGTTGTGCTGTTCACATTGACTGTAATTCCTAGTTTTATTATGCCCCACTATATCGCAGTGCCTGCGGTGATGATAAGTATTATAGCTATAACGCTTATTGGATTTTCAGCATTTATTACGTGGATTCTTTTCGGTACCATCTTCAAGGAGTTTTTACAGAAACATAAGAAGACTGTTAATGTAATGATGGCGTTATCTTTAGCTTACGCCGCAATCATGATATGGATGTAGGTAAGCTTATTAAGAGGTGAATGGAATGAACAAATTTATTTATAAAAAATCGGCAGGTATTACTGCGTTGTCAGCAAGTATGACTGATTTTATGTATAAAAAGCACTCTCACAAGGAGTATGCAATAGGTGTAACATTGCGTGGTATTCAACAATATAACATGGATGGCACTTTACAATTATCCTATCCAAACGGTGTTATGCTTTTTAATCCAGAACAGGCACATGACGGAATGGCGCATGATAAAACAGGCCTTGACTATATTATGCTATATATTGAGCCACAACTGCTTTTAGAGGTTATTGAGAAAAAGGATATTGTGCGTTTTTCAACCCCTATTGTGTATGATTATGGGCTTGAACAAAAAATCTTAAGTCTTTCTCATGCCATATTAAGCGATAAAGATGAGGCTTTGTGCAGCGAATTGCTATTATCCCTCACGGATAGCCTTATTCATACTAATCTTTCCACTGATGATAAGAAAGGTAATGCTCTAATTAGAAAAGCAAAGGATATGCTTCATTCCAATTTAGAGAAAGTACTTAAGCTTGAGGAGATCAGTAAAGAGCTTCATTTATCGAAATTCCAGTTTATCCGATTGTTCAATGCTCATACTGGAGTTTCGCCCTACCAATACTTTCTTAACTGCAAGATAGAGCGAGCAAAGCAATTAATTGAAAAGAATGGAGATATATATTCAGCAGTAGCTGAATGTGGTTTCGTTGATTTGACCCATCTAAATAAACATTTTAAAAGCGTATATGGAACAACAGCATTTGAATATATGTCACATATATATTGAGGGGGAGTTTGAAAAAAGGATAATTGTCATTCTGGCCGAACTAATTAGTAAGGTTAAAGGCTAGTTGATTGAGTGATTGGAGGAAAAAGATGTTTGGTTTATCCAGACTTCCCCAAAATGCGCGCGGCTGCCTTCTGTACGAGCCGCTGTTTCTAATCCCGTACAGCATGTTCAGCACGTATGCCACGATTTATATGTTTGAAATGGGGATGAGCGAGACGAAAATCGGCTGGGTCACCACGCTGACCCTGCTTGTGCAGGTATTCTCATCCTTCATAAGCGGCTATCTGACCGACAGGCTCGGCAGGAAATGGGCGCTGCTTTATTTTGACGTGCTCAGTTGGACGGTCGGCACCCTGCTCTGGGCAGTATCGCAAAATATTTGGTTCTTTATCGTCGCGGCCGTCGTGAACGGTTTTCAGAGGGTTCCGCATACCGCGTTCTACTGCTTACTTGTGGAGGATACCAAACCGGAGGACCGGACCTTCGTCTTCTCCGTTCTTCAGTTCGTCGCCATGCTTGGCGGCTTGTTCGCTCCTCTCGGCGGACTGCTCGTCGCGCATTACGGCCTGATTCCCGGCATGCGGATCATGTATGTGCTCGCCTGCGTATGCATGACGATTCAATTCGTCGGACGGCATTTTGCCACCCGTGAGACGGAGATCGGACTACGCAAAATGGCGGTAACCCGCAGCGTAGGTTTTATGGCCGGTCTGCGTGAGTACAAAGGGGTTATCCGCGGAATGGCGGAGAATAAGTCACTGCTGATGATTTTCAGCGTCTACATTCTATTCCAGTTCCAGCTTACGATGAAAGGGACCTACTTATCACTCTTTCTCGTGGATGATCTTAAGCTGGACAGCGGTCTTGTGTCTATATTCCCGGCCGTAACTTCGATTGTTATGCTCCTCTCGATGTGGCTGCTGCTGCCCCGGCTGGGCGATAACAGACTTCACGCGGTCATGCTGTGGGGTTTTTTCATCTCGCTGGTGTCCAATCTGCTGCTGATCCTCCCGCTCCCCGGCATGATGTTTTGGCTGATCGTCAGCACCGTTCTCGCCGCGGCGGGTACGATGATGACGTATCCGTATTTGGAAGCGGCGGTCGCCAACGCCATTGACGACGAAAACCGCGCAAGCGTATTTGCTATGCTGTCCGTACTGATTCTGCTTGTCGTATCACCGTCCGGCATTATTGGGGGATGGGCTTACCGCCTCGATCCTTCCCTGCCGTTCCTATTGATTGTTCTATCGTTCGCGGCAAGTATGGCGCTGCTGGTGCTGTATAAGAGGAGCGCCGGGCGTGAAGAGACGAAGGTTGTCTGATTGAGGTTTTGAAGAAAAACCTCATCGTCCGCAAGGCTAGCTTGCCGAACGATGGGGTTTTTGTTTTACTGGGTTTATGACTACCATGTCCATGATGGCCGGCTGCTGCGGATATAGACCAATTAAGTTATGAGATTTTACGAATGAGTGACTTCTTGATGTTAAGCTAAACGTTCCATAGGGCCTAACATTTGGCCTTTGTCAAAAAAGGAGCGCCTCGGTATGATGGGTTTGTAGACGGGTTTATAACCCAATACCATCAAGGAGGCGCTCTTAGTATGAAGTTTAAGCAAAAGGGGCGATGCTACGCTGGGAAAATATCTATATCTGGCTGCACTCCAACTCCAAGAACAACGCTTCGAGTACCGACTAGAGAAGATGCTGATGAAAAAGGGGATATCCTATGAAATTGCAGGCTGCCGGCAAAGCGAAATGGTTCGTCTATCAGAAAATTGTCATCGTATTTATCGTGTTTCTTGTTCCTCTCATTGCGATGAACATCTGGGTCAATTACAAGGGCATGTCTTTTTCAAAAAATACGCTGCTGGATTCAGCCGAAGCGGGAGCTTCCTTTTACGCTAAGCAACTGGATAAGGAAATGTATTTTATTCGCACTCAGCAATTGGGATTTATTAACGGCGAAGATTTGCAAAAGCTTAGCTTTAGGGGAGGAAGCCTTGCGATATATGATGAGGTTAAACTGATTGAACAAGTGAGGGATCGATTAAGCTTTCTCATGAATTCTAGCGAATACGTGCTTAATGCAGGGGTTTATATTGCATCAGAAGGAAAAACCATCTCTATTTCGAATGGTGTTACCAATACGCCAAATGACGAATATAAACTCATTTCTACACTATTAGGAGTTGCAATCAAGCCTTCCTTTTATAGAGACGGAGATCGGATATTCTTTATTGAGACGGCGAATAATGACGGCATATGGTCGTATATTGAAATTTCGAAAGTGAAGCTGCTCGAAGAGCTGCATCAAATTACGACCTTATATCAGGAGTCAGAGGTATTGCTTGGCAGCGACGGCTTGGGAAGTGTATTTTCCACGACGCAAGAGGGTCAAGCCATTGCAGTACAGCAACAACTGGTTAAAGAGCCTAATGATCAAGCTGACAGTATGTCCAAAATGGAGAAAGTGAACGGCATCCATTATTTTGTTATACACAATTTTGTCAGCTCTTTAAATTTGTCATTAATTATGTATGTGAATCAAAATGAGATCACAAGTTCGTTAAGTCAATTTTATACGCTGTATTACCTCCTGTTCAGCATTACCATTATCATTCTTTTGCTATATTCGTTCTCGGTTAATGTCATGATACATCGCCCATTGTCCAATCTTGGCAAGGCATTTCGAATGATTGAAACAGATAATCTAAACCTAGTCATCGAATCCAAGACAAAGGATGAATTTCATTATTTATTTCAAAGCTTCAACCGGATGGCACATCGGTTGAAAGTTTCAATAAAAGAAAACTATGAACAAAAAATAGCGCTGCAGCATTCGGAATTAAAGCAGCTGCAATCTCAAATCAACCCTCATTTTTTATACAACAGCTTTTTTAATATTTATATGATGTGCAAAGTAGGCGATTCCGATAGTGCCGCGGAGCTCTCCCAAAAGCTTGGAAGCTATTATCAATACATTACAAGAAGCGGTTCTGATGAAGTGCTCCTAAACAAGGAGTTTCAGCATGCGCTCGATTATTGCGAAATCCAATGTATACGCTTTTCTAATCGGTTCTCGTATGAATACACCGAGATTTCAGATCATTTGCATACCGTTTACGTTCCAAGACTCATCATTCAACCGATTGTCGAGAACGTCTTTGATCATGCCTTTGAAGATGGTACGATGAACGGGGTTGTCTATATTGGAGCTAGCCATGAGGATGATACGATACGCATCACCGTAGAAGACAACGGCGGGTTATTAACCGATGATAAAATAGAGCAATTGCAGGAGCAGCTGGTAGTCAAAACTAAGCAGGTTGAGAAAACAGGATTAATTAACGTGAGCAATCGGCTAAAACTAATTTATGGAGCGGGCAGCGGCTTATTCGTTTCCCGAAGCCAATACGGCGGTTTGAAAGTGGAGCTTATCATTCATCTTGAGAATAAGGGGGCATAATAATGTACCGATTGTTAATCGTAGATGACGAGCCTGTCATTGTGAATGGCCTAGTACAGCTTTTTCAGGGAAACAAAGACTTTGAGCTGGATATATGTAAAGCATATTCCTCCGGTGAAGCGCTTGAAATAGCAAAGAAAACGAAACTGGATATCTTGATCAGCGATATTCGTATGCCTCAGAAGAATGGCCTGCAATTAGTGGATGAAATGGTATACTATTGGCCCTCATGCCGGGTAATCTTTCTTACGGGGTATAGCGAATTTAATTATGTATACGAAGCGCTAAAAAAAAATGCAGAAAACTATATCTTGAAAACAGAAGGAATTGAGCCGATTTTCCAAGCGGTTAAAGAAGTTATCGGTAAACTGGAAGAAGAGAAGCGACTTAGGCTGCAGCAGGAAAAGGCGCAAAGGCATATTCAAATCGCGGAGCCTTATCTAAAAAAAGAACTGATGGAAGCCATGCTGAGCGGGGAGCCGCTTCCTACTCTATTGACCCAACCCATTTATGCAGATGTGGACTTTGGCATTGCTGCTGAGCGTCCCTCTTTCTTCCTTGTAGGGCAAGTGGATCGGCTGGAGGTTCATAATTTAAAGGTGCTGGAATCGGTACAACGGATTTTTGACAATCATTTGCCGGCTTCCATAGTCGGGGAGAAAGCGGTCTACAAGGGCAGCTCACTTGTGTGGCTTCTTCAAGCGGATGAGAAATTATTGGGACGCTTTAGAGGGGATCAACCGGATACGGATGTAAATGGGCATGGCATTGCTTCTTACATGAAAGGCATTTTGGAGCTTGTACAGAATGAATGCATTGAGGTGCTGGAAGCTTCGGTTTCATTCGGCATTTCTGGTGATCTGTTAGGGAAGTGGGATACGCTCCAACTCCAAGTGGAAGCCATTCGCGCAATGATTCAGAAAAGAGCGGCATTCGGTCAAAAAATGGTTATTGTTGATTACGAAAAATCAACCGGCTGTGAATCCGATATGAGCGGAGAGATGAAGCAGGAAGAATTTAAACAATTGCTAATTGAACAAATTCATCGATATGTTCATAACAATCTGTCCAATGATGTGTCTCTATCGGCTATTGCGGCAGAGGTGCATTTTAATCCATCCTATTTGTCTCGCTATTACAAGCAGATCACGGGACATAATTTATTAGAGTATATTCAATCTACGAAAATGACGGTTGCCATTGATCTGATGAGGAATACATCCTTGAAATTAAATGAAATTGCGAGTAAGGCGGGTTTTGATTCGGCTTCGTATTTTACGACTTTTTTCAGAAAAATGACCGGTCTTTCACCTCAGGAGTATCGAAATTCACAATAAGTAAAAAAAACAAAAGCGATGTAAAAAAAGTGAAATTGAAACCGCTTTCCCTCTCGAAATATAATAAACACAGGGATTAGGGCTACTAGCATTATCAAAAGGGGGAAAGTGTTCCATATGAAAAATGTCAGAACGATGAAAATGATCTTATTGTTATCGCTGTCTCTTTCAGCGATCACAGCATGCTCAACTCAAGGAAATGAGAAGGCAAATAATCAAACCTCAAAACCGTCAGCAGAGAACAACCAGACTGAAGTCAATCCGCCAGATCCATTCGGTAAATACCCTGAGCCGGTTACGGTTACAGAAGTACTTGGATTTAATCCACCTGAGGATTCAAGAACGCCAAAAGGAATTACACCCGAGCAGAATGCTTACTTCAAAGATCTCAAAGAGATGATGAACATCGAAGTGAAATATAAATGGACCGTGCCTTCCAGCCAATTTGAACAAAAGTTTTCACTCGCGATGGCATCGGGTGACCTGCCTGATATTTTAGAGCTGGACCCGAAAAACTTCGAGAAGCTGAAAAAACAAGATATGCTCGCTGATCTTTCAGAAGCTTATGAGCAATATGCATCGCCAACACTTAAGAAGTACATGGAATCTGATGGCGGTTTTGCAATGAAGACCTATAACTCAGATGGCAAACAACTAGCGATTCCAGCTTTTGAAGATCCATTCCTATCTACTCAATTGCTTTGGATTCGGAAGGATTGGCTCGATCATTTGAACTTACAGGCGCCTACAACAATCGATGAGCTGGAAAAGGTAGCAGAAGCGTTTGTGAAAAATGATCCGGATCAAAATAGCAAGAATGATACTTACGGTATTTCATTGCAGAAAACGCTGTTTTTCTGGGGATTTGATGTAAGAGGATTATTTAACGGATTCGGTGCCTATCCATCCATTGGTGATGCTCAGACAGCTTGGCTCAAAAATGGTGAAGATAAACTTATACCAGGTCTTATTCAGCCAGAGGTGAAGACGGCGCTTAGCAAGCTGCAGTCTTGGTACCAAAATGGCATTCTCAATAAAGAGTTTGCTCTGAAGGATGAGAACAAAGCGGTAGAAGATCTTACTTCGGGCAAGGTTGGTATTTCCTACGGAGAATGGTGGTACCCGAACTGGCCGCTTAATTTAAATATTGACAATGATCCGAAGGCTGAATGGATTGCCGTTCAAATTCCAGGGCTAGAAGGTCCGGCAAAATCACTTGTTCCGAAAATTCGCGCTGGCAAGGCTTTCGCTGTAAACAAAAAAGCGAAAAATCCAGAAGCAGCCATTAAAATGATCAATTTCTATATCGAGATGGGCAACAAACAATATTTGGAAAAAAACAAAGCAGAGAACGGTTATGTCTATAACTGGTTTAATCCGCGTATCTACAACCCTGCCCAGATTGAAACGATCTATACGGAAGTGAACAAGGCGCTCGATGCCAAACAGACTGAAATTACGCTGGACGACGAGAATTTCAAGAATGTAGCGGATGTCTTCAAAGCAGGAACCGACTATCTTGCAGGAAATACAAAAGATGCTTCCAAAGGCGTAAATTGGGGTCAATATTATAGCCGTGCAGCTAAAGATGGCGGCTGGGGAACGACTCGTAAGATTAAAGAAAGCGGAGCGTTTGTAAACAATGAATTCTATGGCCTTCCTACAAAAACACAAGTAGAGAAGGGCGCTCAGCTTGATAAGCTTATGCAAGAATCCTTTACAAAAATCATTATGGGCGCTTCTATTGATGAATTTGATAAGTTCGTTGCAAGCTGGAAGTCGCTAGGCGGCGATGATATTACAGAAGAAGTCAATGCATGGTATAGCGAGCAGTCGAAAAATTAAATCTTAATTAAAAAGCGGGAGAGACGAGTCGAGGAGTCGACAACTCCTCCCGCTTTACTATTAGTAGCTGGTTAGGAGGGTCATCCATGAGAACGCTGAAAAAAGAATATTTGCTGCATTTGATGTTATTGCCTGGTGTTATCGCTACATTGATCTATGCATACGGTCCTATGGCTGGGCTTGTCATGGCGTTTCAACAGTTTGAACCATTATCCGGTTTTTTTAAATCAGAATTCGTTGGCCTCGAAAATTTCCGTTACGTATTTGCTTTGCCGAATTTCAGTCAGGTAATTTGGAATACGATCATGATCGCGATCTCCAAAATGGTCCTGTTTCTGCTGGTTCCTCTCATTCTTGCGCTATTGCTAAATGAGGTAACAAGAAAATGGTTCTCAGGCTTCATTCAGTCCGCCATCTTCCTTCCGTTCTTTCTATCATGGACCGTGCTTGGAGGCGTCGTTATTGAACTATTCTCTCTAAGCGGACCTATTAATGGCTTGATAACCGGTATTGGATTTCAGCCGATTATGTTTATGCTCGACAATGACTGGTTCAGAGGTATTGTCATTGGATCAGATGTTTGGAAAGGCATGGGCTACAATATGATTGTTATGCTTGCAGCCATTGTAGGCATCAATGCAACGCTTTATGAAGCAGCAGAGGTTGATGGAGCAGGAAAATGGAAGCAAGTCATACATATTACGCTTCCAGGCATTGCCCCAATTCTTATTTTGCTTGGCGTATTAAGCTTAGGCGGAATTCTCAATGCTGGATTCGAACAAGTTCTAATTATGTATAATCCGACTGTTTATGAAGGTGCAGATATTATTGATACATTCGTTTATCGATTAGGGATGTTTAGTCAACAATTCGGTCCGGCAGCGGCAATCGGCCTCTTTAAATCGGTCATATCATTAGGGTTGGTATCCATTACCTACTATGCGGCTTACAAATTTAACAATTACAGAATATTCTAGGGCGGAGGTAATACGGTGATACACAAACAATCAATCAGCAGAAAGCTTTTTGTCGTATTCAATACGTTGTTGTTAACTTCTATTACGCTGCTCGGCATTATCCCGTTTATTCATTTACTCTCCATCTCCCTTAGCTCGAATACGGCAGCGATGGCAGGAGAAGTTAAACTCTGGCCTGTCGGTTTCTCCTTGGATGCTTATCAATACTTGGGAGAGAAGGTCGAGTTTTTCCGTTCATTGTGGATTTCCGTTCAGCGGGTCGTGCTTGGGACGGCTGTAAACATGCTGCTTGTATTTATTACAGCTTTTCCACTCGCTAAATCGAATAATCAGTTTAAATTCAGAACTCCCTACGTATGGTTCTTTGCAATTACGATGTTTTTCGGCGGAGGTTTAATTCCTACTTATATCATTGTAAAAAATACAGGCATCATTGATTCGATTTGGGCACTCGTTTTGCCTGGTGCATTGAATGTATGGAATATGGTGCTCATGTTGAATTTTTTCAGATCCATTCCAAGAGAACTGGATGAAGCAGCTACCATTGACGGTGCGGGACACTTACGGGTACTTTGGCAAATTTATTTGCCAGTATCGCTTCCTTCGATTGCAACCATTGGATTGTTCACGATTGTCGGGCATTGGAACTCTTGGTTTGACGGTATTCTCTACTTGAATTCACCAGAAAAGTACCCGCTTCAAACCTATCTGTCTACATTAATTATGTCGATTAATGCCCAAATGTCTTCGATGTCTATCGAGCAGCTCAAAGTGATGGATAACCTAAGCGAGAAGACATTGCGAAATGCGCAAATTTTTATGGGCGCTTTGCCTATTATGCTCGTATATCCGTTCTTGCAAAAGTATTTTGTTAAAGGGATGACAGTAGGAAGCGTCAAGGAATAGACAGACTTACGACAACGAGGAGAGATCATTCATGAAAAAAGTTACAGTTGCCATAATTGGAGCGGGATTACGGGGAGTCAACTATTTGGAGTATGCTCTTCAGCATCCTAATGAGCTGCAAGTTGTAGCCGTTGCCGAACCGGTTGTTGAACGCAGGGAGAGCTTCCAAGCTAGGCATGGCATTCCAGATAAGATGTGTTTTGAGAACTGGGATGATTTTTTCGCTTTGCCGAAACTCGCGGATGCCGTACTCATCTGCACGCAAGATAAACAGCATTTTGATCCGACAATGAAAGCGCTCGAGGCAGGCTATCATGTGCTGCTTGAGAAGCCGATGTCTCCCGATGCCAAAGAATGTTTGCTTATGGGAGAAAAGGCGTCTCAGTTAAACCGTGTGTTTTCGATTTGTCATGTGCTTCGGTATACTAATTTCTTTTCTACCATTAAAGGACTGCTAGATCATGAAACGATTGGAAATTTGATCTCTATCACGCATAATGAAAATGTAGGATTTTGGCATCAGGCACATAGCTTCGTGAGAGGAAATTGGAGCCGGAAGGAGGACTCCAGCCCAATGATTCTAGCGAAGTCTTGTCATGATCTGGACATTTTGCTCTGGTTAGCAGGGTCGGAATGTGTTCGTGTATCCTCCTTTGGATCACTCTCTCATTTTACATCCGATCAAGCGCCGGCAGGGGCTCCGCTACGCTGCTTGGACGGTTGTCCTGTGGCAGATGATTGTCTTTACTATGCGCCTAAGCACTATTTAACAGAGGATACGAATTGGCCAACATCGGCAATTAGTAATGATTTGAGCTATAGTGCGCGTTATAAGGCGCTAGAGGAAGGCCCTTACGGCAGATGCGTTTATCATTGTGACAATGATGTCGTTGACCATCAGGTTGTGAATTTGGAATTCGCTAACTCCGTCACTGCAGCATTTACGATGAGCGCATTTACTAGAGACGTCAGCCGTACAATCAAGCTTATGGGAACCAAAGGGGAAATCCGCGGTGCCATGGAGAAGAATGAAATTGAAGTGATTCATTTCGGCAGCGGCAAGGTTGAGCGAATCTCTTTTGAAGATATGGGAGGTCACGTTGGTCACGGCGGCGGTGATATGGGTTTACTCAAAGATTTCTTAAAACTGGTAAGAGAAGACGGCAAGAGCCAGGGTCTTACTTCGGCAAGTCAATCGATTCAAAGCCATTTAATGGCCTTCGCGGCGGAGCAATCAAGAACGGATGGTAACAGCGTCAATCTCAAGGATTTTGCAAAAAGCATCCTAATATAATGAGGTGAAAGATTAATGAACAATCCAATCCAATTGGAGACGAAGTTACTTAGCTCATTGACAAAAGTATTCGCAGATGAGACGCCAACCGAACAAGCCTTTACAAGCGCATCTGCGCTTTTCGGCGAAACCTATTCTTTCCAAGTCGCATACACCTCAGATACGCTCTTGAAAAATATAAATGCAAACATTGACTCATCCCTTGCGGACCGTATTTTGATTAGATCTGTTGGGCTGGTTCCTTCGGAGATGCCTTGTTTCAAAGACCCTGATGATAACGTTTTGCGTACGACACCGGGACTATATCCAGATCCGTTATATGAGCTGAATCAGCAATCAATTAGTGCGCTTCCCCAGCAATGGCGTTCCATTTGGGTGAGCGTTGAGCTTGATGAGTCTGTCTCTGAGGGTCCTCATTCCATTCAAATCTCCTTCCAATCAGCGGAAGGAGAGACTTTAGCTGTCTCCGATATATTTCAATTGACTGTCATCCCTGCCACATTACCTCCACAACAGTTAATTCACACGGAATGGCTTCATGTGGATTGTATTGCGACGCAGTATGGTGTAGAGGTCTTTAGTGAAGCGCATTGGACGCTTCTGGAACGCTATGTGGACTCGATGGTCAAGCATGGCATGAACATGATACTGACGCCACTATTTACGCCGCCGCTCGATACCCTCATTGGAGGAGAACGTCCAACGGTTCAACTAGTGCAAGTTGATGTCCAGGGAGATAGTTATAAATTCGGCTTTGATCAGCTTACGCGGTGGGTAACCATGTGCAGGAAGCTAGACGTGAAGTACTTTGAGTTTTCACACTTGTTTACGCAATGGGGAGCAAAGTGCGCTCCAAAGATTATAGGAACGGTTCATGGAGAAGAGAAAAAGCTATTTGGCTGGGAGACAGATGCATCCTCAGAAGCTTATCGCAGCTTCTTGGATCAATTTCTGCCTAGTCTTGATCGATATTTGAAAGAGAATGGACTGGATCAGCAAAGCTGGTTCCATATTTCGGATGAGCCTGATCTCAGTCAATTGAAATCGTATCAAGCTGCAAGCCAGATCGTGCGTAAGCATCTAGCTGATTACCCCATCATGGATGCGCTATCCGATTTGGCTATGTATGAGCGGGGTCTGGTGCAGAGGCCGATACCGGGGAACAATCATATCGAACCGTTCCTGGAGCATGGCGTTCCAGATTTATGGACCTATTATTGCTGTGCGCAGCATCAAGAAGTATCTAATCGGTTTTTTAACATGCCGTCTTCCAGAAACCGGGTTATTGGACTTCAGTTGTATAAGTTTGGATTGAAGGGCTTTCTGCATTGGGGCTTTAACTTCTGGTATTCGCAGTACTCCATCGATCAGAAGCTCGATCCCTATCGGTCAACGGACGCAAAGCTTGGATTTCCTTCGGGAGATTCCTACTTGGTTTATCCGGGCGAAGAGGGTCCGGTTGAATCTATTCGCTTGGAAGTTCTCTATGAGGCGATGCAAGACTTGCGCGCATTGGAGCTGCTTGAGCAGAAGATTGGCAAAGAACAGACGCTAAAGCTATTGGAAGAGGGTTTAACAGAGCCATTGACGTTCTCCGTCTATCCAAAAGGCAGTGGAGAATGGTTGTTAGCGACAAGAGAGAGAATCAACCAGGCATTAGCCAGTCATTATGCATAATGATTTAACTAATTAGTGAGGTGGAGAATAGATGACTACATTTAATTATTCAGGATCTTCATTTTATTATAATGATCAGCCCATACGCCTCCTTTCAGGAGCCATTCATTATTTTCGAACCGTACCCGAGCATTGGCAGGATCGACTTGCAAAATTAAAAGCTTGCGGGCTTAATACCGTTGAAACGTATGTTCCATGGAATCTCCACGAGCCGAAGAAAGGCCAATTTCATTTTGAAGGCATGGCAAATATCGTTCGTTTTATTGAGCTGGCTGGAGAGCTCGGGCTGCATGTGATTGTTCGGCCTGCGCCTTATATTTGTGCAGAATGGGAATTTGGCGGATTGCCGTCTTGGTTGCTGGCAGATTCGGATATGCGTCTCCGTTGCTACCATCAGCCGTTTTTAGATCATGTAGATGCTTATTATGATGTGCTGCTTCCGAAATTAAAACCACTCCTTTGCACCAATGGCGGACCGATAATCGCGATGCAGATCGAGAATGAATATGGAAGCTACAGCAATGACAAACGATATTTGAATCATCAAAAAGAAAGCATGATCGCTCGCGGAATGGACGTGCTGTTATTCACCTCTGATGGTCCTGAAGATGCGATGCTGCAAGGCGGTATGATTGACGGTGTTCTGGCTACGGTGAATTTCGGTTCTCGGGCAGCAGAAGCTTTCGAGAAGCTTAAAGAATATCAACCGGATGCGCCATTTATGTGTATGGAGTATTGGAACGGATGGTTTGATCATTGGCATGAGGAGCATCATACCCGTCCCGCCGAGGATGTTGCATACGTGTTGGATGAAATGCTTAGTCTAAACGCATCCGTTAATTTCTATATGTTCCATGGCGGTACAAACTTTGGCTTTTTCAACGGAGCAAACGGTCATACAGTTGATAGCTATGAGCCGACGGTTACAAGCTATGATTATGATGCCCTGTTGAATGAAGCCGGTGAACCGACAGCCAAATATTATGCCGTGCGCGACGTTATCTCCAAATACGTGGATCTAGGTGAATGTGAATTACCAGCTCCGATCGCTAAAAAAGCGTATGGACGGGTGGAAATGACCGAGCAGGCTTCATTAACGGCTAACCTAGACAACATTTCGACACCTATATATACGGCATACCCTGAAACAATGGAAAAACTGGGGCAGGATTACGGGTTTATTCATTATCAGACATTCATTAGTGGACCTCGTCCGAAGGAAGAGTTCTTCTTGCAGGACTTGCATGACCGTGCACAAGTATTTCTTAATGGAAAACTGGCGGGTATTGTGGATCGTACGGATACGAAAGCAAAATTAGAGTTTGAGGTACCCGCAGACGGGGTGCAAGTAACCGTGCTTGTAGAGAACTTAGGCCGTGTCAACTATGGGCCGTATATGAAGGATCGTAAAGGAATTACGGAAGGTGCGCGTTATGGCCGGCAGTTCTTGTCGGATTGGAAGACGTATACGTTACCGCTAACGGATTTATCGGGCCTGCAATTCGGGGGCATCTCGGAACAATTGGACCCGAGCTTCTTCAGAGGAACGTTAGTTGTGGATGAGCCATGTGATACATTCATCAGCTTGGAAGGGTGGACCAAAGGGGTCGTGTTTATTAATGGCTTCAATTTGGGACGTTATTGGAATATGGGACCGCAAAATAGATTATATGTGCCGGGGCCTTTATTGCAGCTTGGCGACAATGAGATTGTGATCTTTGAATTGCATGGAACTTCTGATCATGCTGTAACCTTTTGGGATCAACCTGATTTAGGCTCTTAAAATAAGAGGCTATGAATCGAAAAAAGGCTGATTATTGGCAAGCGCTGTGACTCCTTGCGGGAATAAGCTCGCGGCGAATTTCCGGAAGTTTGCTCGAACCGTGACTAGTTTTGGATAAAACAGCCTTCGACAGAAACTTTTTCCTCCGTGGCGTCGTTAAAGAGGGTACATTCGCTGGCCCGCATCCGTTTTCTTCTTTCGCGGTTCCGGCAGAAATCCCTTAGGAGGACTGCAATGATGAGGAAAATCGCTCTGGCATTGCTCGCGTTATCGTTGCTGCTTGGATTGGCCGTGCCGGCCGCGGGAGCGGCGACTCTCACGACGGAGGAGAAGTTCCAAGTGCTGAAGCGGCAAGGAATTATGACCGGTTTCGAGGACGGGTCATCCCGCCTGAACGAATCGATGTCCCGCGAACAGTTCGCTTCCGTGCTCTACAAGCTTCTCGAATTGCCTCGTTCCAGTTCCACGCCTGGCTTCGTGGACGTGCTGAAGACGCGCTGGTCGTTCACGGCGGTCCAAGCGGTGCGAAGCGCGGGCATCATGATCGGAAAAGGGGGTAACCGATTCGAGCCGACCGCCCCGGTGAAGGTCGAAGAGCTGGCCTCCGTGCTGATGAAGGTCTACAACGTCCCCGCCAACCCGAACGTCGGCTTCGTTGGCAAAGTATCGGCCTGGGCGAAGGTTGCGGTCGGAACCGCTCTTAACAAAGGTTGGATCGCCCCTCGGAACGACTACACGGCCTACGCCACGCGAGGCGTGCTCGTTGAGACTGTCTACGCGGTCTATACGGGCTGGGACAGTGCGCTTGACGTGAAGTCGGTCGAAGGACTGAACGTCCAGACGGTGCGGGTGAACCTGAAGGCGAAAATCGACTCGGCGGATATCGGACGATTCTCACTGCGGGACGATCTCGGCAACGTCGTGCCGATCATTCTCGCGACGGTCGGCGGAGACGGGATGTCGGTATCGCTCACAACGGGCTACCAGATCGAGAACCGCATGCATTACTTAACCATCGACGGCAAGGAGTGGCCGTACACTTCGGCGAGATCAGATATGACGAAGCCGACGATAACCTCGTTCGACCGGGTAAAGGCTCACGTCTATGTCCTGACGTTCTCCGAGCCGGTTGACCAAAAGACGGCTACGAATCCCGCTAACTACTCGTTCTCCGGCGGATTGAAGCTAACGACGCTGCAGCTCTCCTCGGACAAGAGACAGGTCACGTTCTCCACGTCGAATCAGTCGGACAACGTCCGGTACTGGCTGACCGTTAAGAACGTCAAGGATCTCGCCGGCAACGTCATGGACACGCGATCGGATTTGTCCATCGTCGGCAACGACGACGCGACAAAGCCGACGATCAGCGTTTCGGAATTTAAGGTGAATGCGGATGCATCATTGACCGTCAAATTCAGCGAGAAGGTGAATCGGGACATTGCCGTGCAGACCGGACGGTACAGCATCGGCGGCTTGGCTATCGAATCAGCGAGCCTTGACAACGAGGGGCGTACCGTCACGCTGCGGACATCCGCCCAACAAGACAAAACCGTCTACAGCCTTACTGTGTCGGGCATTCCCGACCTGGCTGGCAACGTGATGGATACGAAATCGGGCCTTCTGTTCGGGGGCATCTCCAATCCGACCCTGCCGGTGAAGCTTCAGAGCATAGCCGCGGTTAACGAGAACACCATCGAGATCACATTCGACCGAGATATCAAGGACGCTGACGTCGGTTCCTTAGTTGTATCGATCAAGGACAACGGCGCCAACGTCTCAATGTCCGGCTGGAGCAAATACGCCGTCCGCAAGCCGGGAACGAATAGGGTCGTTGCCGTCCAATTCCGCACGGGAACCGATCCGAACCCGGGCTTGTTCCATCCTGGCCACGTGTACACGGCCAAGGTAACGGGCGTGTCGTCACTCCTCTCGCAGGACGGCGCGAACGAAGCCGCGTTCGCGGGAACTATTGTCGCCAACGAGGCTTCTTACGCAAAACAGGTGATCGTTTTGAACCGGACGACGATTAAAGTCGTATTCAGCGAGCCGGTGAAAAACGTAAACGAGACGTACTTCGTGATGAAGGAAGAGGGAGGGGATGCCGTCCGTATCTCCCACGACGAATTGAACAACACGGGCGCGGTCGTCACTGAGGTTACACTGAAGCTGTCCAAGGACATGACGCCGGGCCAAGTGTACTATCTTACGTTCAAACCGGGCATTACCGATGCGGCAGGCTTCAACGGATGGAAGACGAAGAACGGCAACGAGGACATCAGCCTTCTTTTCACCGGCGTTTAGGAAACGCCTGAAGGAAACGCTTCAGGAGGAGCGTCCTCCGAGTGGCTGCAAGTAACGAGCATCAGCAAGATTGCTAAGCCGGTGTCGGATGAGACGCCGCCAAAAAGATCGACGCCTAAAGCGGAGTTGCAAGGATGAAACGGGTACCCATACCTTGGACACTTTGAAAAAAGTGTTTAGCGATGGGTACCTTTTTGTATAAGAGAGTGGACAGACGGAGCGTTCAAAACAAGGAAAACATCAAACTCATCTCACGGAAGGATATCCGTGATTGGAATTTTCAAACCAAAGGACACCTTATTGGTGTCCTTTAATGATTGTGTACACCGTTTTAGTTATCATCATTATGGTCCTGGATTTAATTGGAAAGTAAAGGAAAGGGTTACACTTGATTGTAATTTGGCGTCAATTGCATCATAAAAGATTACTACCTTTGGCGTTTCTCCAAGATCATTAAATATTCGTACCCGATTTGGGGATTTGAAACCCGCTGATCTTAATAGCGCCCTCATCTGTAGGACTCTTTTGTTTGTACCTGTTTGCGTGTCGCCAATAATACGTTCAAATTTCTTTCTGAATTGTACGTCTTTTGCCAGTTTCGCAGATAATCTAGCAATTTGCAGCAATACACATTTAACAGTGGCAGCCATAAGATCACTCCTTAAAATAATATAGGATATCTTATGAACCAATGAGTGATTGTGCTTGTACTAGTGACATACTACTTTGTGATTCGATATGTTTCGGTGAATCGTATCTAACCTGACGAAGATTTAACGTCGGCTTAAATACGACTGATCGCAACAAATACAGTTAACGCGAAGAAGACAGTGTTCACTCCGATTTCTCGATATTCCTTACGTGTAACATGGAATAGGGCGCCGAAAAGAACGACTGCGGCGAGTCCGGTTGCGGCAATTGGTGTCAATACAGGCGCGATATTCGTCGCTTGAGGCAGAATGAGTCCAAGTGCCCCGAACAATTCTGCTAACCCGATAAAGACGACGAACTCTTTTGAAACGTCTGTTACCCATCCCCAAGACTTTTTGGCTTTTTCATACTGAAACGCCTTCAACCAGCCAGAGTAGACAAAACCTATTGCTGCAAGCCCTTGAATGATCCATATTGCGATATTCATTAATGATTCCAACCTCCTGACTATTTGTTCGCCATTCACTAATGGTATAGTAGACCCTAGTAATCGATTCAAGCAAGTAGGCACTTTATCTAAACAGAGTAACTAAAAAGTTACCTAACAATGCAAAGGGAAGTGGGGGAGTTCAATGAAAGAGTATTGTAAATTTGAATCAGCGCTGGATATTTTAGTGGGAAAATGGAAGTCTGTCATTCTGCTGCAGCTTATTTCAAACGGCACAATGAGATTCAGCGAGCTTCAAAAAGCGATACCGGATATAAACAAAAAGATGCTTACCCAACAATTAAGAGAACTTGAGTATAACGATATCGTACATCGCGAGGTGTACAACCAAATCCCTCCGAAAGTAGAATATTCGATTTCGGATTACGGCAAAGGTTTAAGCACTGTGTTACAGGCATTGAACGATTGGGGAGCCGCCCATATTGAGCATATGGATGCGCTATACGGAGTAGATCGCTCAGGGAATGAATCTGGGTGAGCCGTACCTTGTTTGATATAAGCTTTTCTAAGTAAATATAATTACCGTACTCCAGCGAACTAAGCTGGAGTCTTTTTTTAATTCCCAAGGATTTGGTTATTTAATCATTTTCTTGATGAACTTGAAAATATCAAAACTTAGCATCATAAAATGCGAGGACCCCGCGATTTATATCGCAGAGTCCTCTTATAGCGGGAAGCGGTTTTTTTCAAAAATGCATATCTAATGCAAAGTCTTACTCAAAAAGTATCGAAGCAGAAATCTCGAACTTTGTATCCTTCTTCGTGCGGGTTTTGAATTATGAATAGCGCCGCGTTTCCTTGTTTGCTTCTTTTTCTTATTGTCTATTTACAGAGCCAATAAATTAGTGTACTATTACATCAGTACACTAATACAGTGGTTTCATTAAAGAAGGAGATATTTAGAATGAATGAGGTCTCGTTGTTTCGTCTTTATTTTCTGAGGGCGCTTTACCTTCTTGTCTCGGTGGGGCTCGGTATCACGGTATGGCCTGGAGTCATCTTCCACGAAGAGCCGTGGGAACTGATGGAAGGAGTGGTCCAATGCATGCTGGCCGCCTTTTCGGCTCTATCTCTCTTGGGGCTTCGGTATCCGTTACAGATGCTGCCTTTGCTTCTGTGGGAATTGGTATGGAAGTCGATCTGGCTGATCGTCGTTGCTATCCCACTATGGTCCGCGGGTACAATGGATGAGTCAACCTGGGAAACGGCCTCAGCTTGTTTGCTGGTCTTGATCTTTCCTTTCGGCATTCCTTGGCGCTATGTGTTTGCACACTACGTGAAGAAACCTGGTGCTCGGTGGCGTTGAGGGAAGCTGGACAGAGCAGCCCTCTGATCAGCCTCCATCTCCATACTGGGCATAAATACGATGATGTTTTTCTCACATAGATTCAATCCTGAATCTATGTGAGAAAAACCCTTAAAACCGAGGGACGGGACGAACAGACTAGTAGCATTAATACTTGATCATACGGCTTGGATTATTAACATGGTAATTGGAAAACATACACATGACAATAAACTTGCCGTTGGAGATGATTTTATATGAAAATATTGACTGTTTATATTACTCTTTACATATGCTGCCTCAGTTTCTTAACAATCATGGACCTTATTTCCGGAATAACCTTTTTTGAATCCACTCGGATATTACTTCAGTCATTTTCTGTTATAACAGCTGCGGAAAAAGCTATCGTTTTTGTGGCGGTCCTTATACCGTTCTTAATGCCTGCGATCAGCATCTTAAATAAGACCAAAAAAACAGGAGCGAAATAAATGGCTCATTGAAGTTGAGCATGATTACTCTTCCTCTGATTTCATATAGGAATTGATTCTTAATCCAGTCCGTCTAATGTAAGCTTCCACGCTTACTTTTACTTCGGTTTCAGAGTAGAGATTAGGCCAATTATTTTTCATCTTTTTCCATTCCCTAGGATGGGTACGCTCCAATTCTGTCGAGAAACCAAAGATATCACTCTTCTTTTTTTGCGTGGCTTTAATAGCTGATTTGATCTCTTTTTTCGTTTCTTCCGTTAACTGGTTTTGCAACTTTACAAGCTCATCGTGATTGTTGGGATTGATGGGACATTTCGCTTCGCTAAAATTACCTTCTTCTGTAACATGCAGTGACAAAGAAGGTTTGCCATTTAACACGTCTACCCTCAATTTGCTTGATGAACGGATTATCTCAATAGATATTGCTTCTTTCTTGTCCTCGCAGTCAATATTGATGATTGTGCTCTTCATTTTATTTAGTACCCAAATAACGCCACGGGCTACTTTGCCATCAAGCCAGGTTGAGAGCTTCCCATTTGAAAATATGGCTATCCCATTCGTTTCGATAGTCGTGTAAGGAGGGGATTTCTCAAGGTTCGACTTCTTATTTCCTTTTGATGGGTTTCCGATGACTCGCATTCCACTAATGACAGGCTCTCCTGATCCGCTCAGTCTTTTAATTACCTCGATTACATTAACATCCACTGATTGTGCCCAAGATTCCGATGACACCTTAAGTTTATCTTTGATAGAGGTAGCCGTTATGGATTGCAAAGGGGTTAATATATTTAACAAGGATTCAGCATGTATTCCTCTAGCTATGACTACCGATGATGTGAGTCGAAGCTCGTGTGATCTTTCGAAGTAGTCAAAAAGATTATAAATTCCTTCCCTTGCAACCGGTTCTCCAATGACAAGAAGCTGGGAATGGGCAAAAAATAGCCGTCGTGACACTTTTTGCGATGATTTTCGAAATGCGCTTAAGAGAGTACGATCAACGGAAGAGAATACGATATTCGGCATCGTGCTTTTTCCGCCGCTTCCTTTACCCGCAGCAACCGTACTAGGGTTTACAATTAGCAAGGATACTTTGTATTGGTCCGAATTTGGAACTTTGTCGATCCCTATACCTATGACGATAGCTAAATCACTAAGTTCTTTGCTATTCCAGCAGCCATTCAGAAAGAGTAGGCTAACCAACGTCAGCAAAATGAGGATAAAATATCGCTTCATTGGGAACCCCTTTCGTTTAGATGATCTATTGACGATGCGCAGGATGGAGGTTCGTCTTCACTATCCGATGTATTCGTAACTAACTCGGATTCTGAAGCATTTTTTATGGTTTCTTTCATTAAAGGAAGTCCAAACAACGACACTCTCTGGTCTTCAGGTATAAATCGCGAAAAAAGAGTCATATAGGGAATGCCTAACGAAGTTAGACTGCACAAATGTCCGAGTAGAATGATGCTGAATACCGCAATTCCATAAAACCCGAGCAGCGCCGCCGCACCCATCATGGAAAAACGGATTAACCGAACCGAAAAAGCCATATTGTAAGTGGGGGTTGCAAAACTAGAGATACCCGTAAGAGCAACCACAATTACCATTGCAGAAGAGATGATGCCTGCTTCCACAGCCGCTTGTCCGAGTACAAGCGCCCCTACGATGGATACGGCCTGACCAATTGCACGAGGCATGCGTATACCTGCTTCGCGTAAAATTTCAAAAGTGAATTCCATCATTAAAGCTTCAATGAATGCTGGTATAGGAACGCTTTCACGTTGTGCGGCCAAGCTAAGTAGAAGTGATGTTGGAATCATCTCCTGATGAAACGTAATAGCTGCGATGTAAATGGAAGGTCCGAACAACGAAATAATCAGCGCTGCGTAACGTAGAAACAGGACGGCAGCCGCGGCCTCCGGACGTTGATAATAATCCTCTACAGATTCGAAATTCATGTAAAAGTTTACTGGAGCTATTAAATTAAAGGGTGTACCATCTATAAAAATGGAAATCCTTCCTTCTAAAATGTGGCCGGTAACCGTGTCAGGGCGCTCCGTATTCAGCATTGTCGAGAATGGCGTCATACTCTGATCCTGTATGAGCTCTTCAAGATGTTCAGAGCCAGCCAATGCTTCAATTTGGATATTTTGAATCCTAGTCCGGATTTCTTGAACAAGCTTGTCATCCACTGTACCTTGTATGTACATAATGGCTACGCTTGTCTGCGTATTGATGCCGATCTTAAAAGGCTCTAGCCTTATATTAGAGCTTTTGATTCTTCGACGGACAAGGGAGACATTCGTTCCAATGGATTCCGTAAATCCCTCTTTCGGGCCTCGAATCACGACTTGTGTTGACGGTTCTGTAATGGATCGCTGCTCTCCCCCTTTCGTGTTGCCGCTAATCACTTCAGTCGAGTTTTCGATAAATATGACTGTGTTGCCGGATAGAACAGATAAGATGATACTGTCCCAATCCCTTAGAACGCTGACTTCACCAATAGTAAGTACATTATCTTGGATGAACGCTAGCTCGCTTTGTTCATGATCAAGTCTAATGCCAGTGCTGGCATCGATCATGAGAGAATGCAGAATAAACTGATTGACCATTTTATTATCCGTAATGCCGTCCAAGTAAACCGCACCCGCCCGAGTCCGATTCCCTCCCATCTCAAATAGCCTAACAATAATATCCGGACTGTTTCCTAATTCGTTTTTGAAGAACCTTAAATTATCGGATAGACTAGGGGAAAGAGGCACATTAACCCCTGAATGTATATCGGTCCCAGACTCATCCTTAGTCTTTTGGGGAGTCTTATTTTTATGTCGGATTGAACTTTTTAAAAACATTATTTGCACCCCGCAAATATCATTTTAGGTTGAAATATCAAGCTCGATGAGAATGGCTAAAACGCTTCTTAATTAAATGTATGAATAGGAGAAGCATCGGGATTATAACGACTAGCACAGGTAAAATGATGTTCACGACGAATACTCCTTCATTTTTATGCTCTGGGAAGCTCCAAGCGGACTGCACTGCTAGGAGGAAAATGATAATGCCTATCGGATAGGCAAGCTTGCGCTTTTCAGGTATGCGGAATATATCTGCTGCTAGGGCGGAAGCTGCATAGGCGTAAACGGTCATTTTGAAAAACACTCCAATAACGAGCGCGAGAATGACTAATGCATCCAGCCGCTGGATAAATTCCGCTAGTTCCACCGTGGTGATGGCCGTGAATAACGGGAAGGTTGCTCGTGAATAGACGTCCGAGCCGATGACTGAAACCTCCATTGCATGAGTCAAACTGAGAAGAATTGTACTGACAATGATGGCTATAATTCCTGTTTTACTTGCGACTTTCTTTTGCTTTAAATGTGGCAAAATCGTTGTGAAGCAAATTAATTCACCAAATGGAAACATAAAGATATTTGGGTAGGCATTTTTAAATGTGGAAGCCCAACCTTCGCCTAAAGCTGGAAGTAGGTTTCTTAACTCGATCGCACCGGATAAAATAACGGCAAGGTTGCTGAAAATTCCTATCAAAAGCATAATGATGACAAAAATTTCCGCTAACCGAAGCAGTACGTTAATCCCTTTATAGAGCATGTAAATAACCGCAATGATCAATGTTGCATGGACAACTGTAATTGGGGTTTGATCATACGAAGCTGAAATTAGAAGATCACCCGCCTCCCGCAAATTGCGCGAACCATTATAGATGAAAAAAACGATATAGAATAAGCTAATCGGCCAGCCGATGTAAACCCCTAAAATTTTTCGGATATAGCCGCTTAGAATCAATGACGGATATTGTTTATAAAAATAAACAATGAGTAGATACAGGATGATACCCCCAGGCATAGCCAGCAAAATCGATAACCACGTATTCCACCCGTTCCCGAGTCCGATCGGAATCACTAAGGCGGTACCGAATTCAAATAAGATAATGACAGCGAACAGCTGAGTCGGACTAATCGCGGATGTTTTAGACATTCCGATCCCCCTTTTCACGGCCTTTTCGGCACGATGTTAGTACTTTCCAAAAAGAGGGCATTTTATCAATAATTCTCTTCGTGTCAGCTTACGACTATACAAAAAAAGAGGTCGACCAGTTAGTTCTGGTGACCTCATAATACGAATGTGCAGCTTAGTGTGAAGCTAGTTCAGTGAGAGATGGAGTTTGAATATGTGACCTTGCAGCCGCCGACCGATCCGGGGTTGAATATCATGATTTATACGGCTTTGCGATTGAAAGGTTTGCTGGGCACTCGGGAGCAATGACAAACCTCTTGAAATTAGGAAATCCGCCGTTTTCTTTGGAATAAACAAGCTGATCACGGATGTTCTCCGAGACTTAGCATGCCGAGACGGCGGAACGACGGAGGAGTTGAGCTTGGCTAATATTTTTAATGGCAGGTTAGTTATGGTTTAAACAGTTTATACCCAAATCAACAAGATTAGGGTAAAATGAAATTATTCTTTTGAAAGTGAGTTGAAAACTGATGATGTGGTCACCACTATTTGAAAATGATGTACCTGTAGTTATTCTCCCTTAACGGTAGAAAAACTACATCTCCGTTAAGGACAGGGATTTGTCTAGAAAAACGGAGGGTACGAAATGAAAAACACGTTATTAGGTTCTTTGTATTTATCACTCGCTGCTAGTATTTGGGGCGGGATGTATGTTGTGGTAAAGCATGTGGTAGAGTTTGTGCCACCACTTGAATTAGTATGGATTCGTTATGTAATTGCGATTTTTGCATTGCTAATAATTGGCGTTATAACAAAACAATCATGGCGTATTGAAAAACGAGACTTGCTATTAATTTTCATGATTGGACTTATTGGAAATACAATTTCTATCATAACCCAAGAAGTTGGTACGATGCTTTCTACTGCACAAATGGGTGCCATTATTACTTCAACGACACCTGCATTCATGGTGTTATTTGCGCGCATCATCTTAAAAGAAAAAATCACGCTTAAAAAAGCAATTTCTATTATTTTAGCAACAATCGGTGTAGGCGTTATTGTTGGAAATGCCGATATCGATCCATCTCTTCAACTTGGTGGTTTATCACTGCTTATTGCATCACTTACTTGGGCGCTTATGTCTGTTCTTATTAAACGGGTACCCGGGCAATATTCACAAATTGTCGTAACCTACTATACAACACTTGTAGCAATCGTTATACTCACACCTTTTACAATGAGCCGATTACCAGAGCTTGATGTTCAAGCCATGATGCATCCATCAATTTGGGGCGGTCTTTTATACTTGGGAATTATTTCGACAGCATGTGCCTTTTTACTGTGGAATCGTGGACTGCAAATGCTTAATGCTTCAAGTGGCGGATTATTTTTCTTTTTCCAACCTATAGTCGGTACTTTTTTAGGGTGGCTACTACTAGGTGAACAAATTGGCTTGTCTTTTTGGATAGGTACTATATTAATCTTTATTGGTGTACTATTAGTCGTTCGAGAAGAATGAACATCGAAAAAAGCTGATCGGCGATATTTGCCGATCAGCTTTTTGTTACGCTAAAGGGCAGATTAGTGTAGGAGATTGTATTACATTTCCGTTTATTGAAACTAGTTCATCTACATAAGCGTCAGAATTGATTAGAGGAATTTTAAACTCGTATTCGTATTTCTTATTTCATTGATTGTACTACCTGCCTGTTCGGGTGGTGGTGAAGAACAAAAATTTTCACTTGAAAATGCAATTCAATCTATGGAAAAGCAAGGTTTGAAATTACTTCAAATAGGGACATAGTTGAAAAGATACCCTCGTTATTATTAATATGACATAAGTTGGCATATTTAAGATCTATAATAGTGATAGATCAACGAAAGGAGTTACAGATCATGAAACCCCTAAATGGAAAAGTGGCTTTGGTGGCAGGTGCAACACGCGGCGCGGGTAGAGGTATAGCTATAGAATTAGGAGCTGCTGGGGCTACTGTTTATGTGACAGGACGTACGACACGAACACAACAATCTGAGTACAATCGTCCTGAAACTATTGAAGAAACCGCCGAACTTGTAAGTAATGCAGGTGGCCTGGGAATAGCGGTTCAAGTGGATCATCTGGATCCTGATCAGGTTCAGGCTCTAATTGCTCGCATTGAGAATGAACAGGGGAGACTGGATATTCTGGTCAACGATGTGTGGGGGGCTGAATATTTGGCACAGTGGAATGTGCCCGTGTGGGAGCACTCTCTTGAACGGGGACTTCGCATGCTCCGACTTGCGATTGACACGCATATTATTACAAGCCACTTTGCACTTCCCCTGTTAATCCGAAACAAGAATGGCCTAGTCATTGAGATTACGGACGGCACGGCAGAATACAACGATAAAAACTACCGTTTATCACTATTCTACGATCTAGCCAAGACGTCTGTCATTCGAATGGCTCAGTCTTTAGCCCAAGAACTTTCGCCATATAAATGCACTGCAGTAGCATTGACTCCGGGTTGGATGCGTTCTGAAATCATGCTTGATCACTATGGTGTTAAGGAAGAAAACTGGCGAGACGCCACTGTGAGGGAACCTCATTTCATCATCTCAGAATCGCCCCGATTTGTAGGGCGTGCCGTTGCCGCGTTGTCTGGAGATTCAGAAGTTGCTCGGTGGAACGGTCACTCTGTTTCAAGTGGCAAACTCGCACAGGTGTATGGTTTTTATGATCTTGACGGCTCGCAGCCAGACTGCTGGCGGTATCTCGTAGAAGTCCAAGATGCAGGCAAACCAGCAGACGCTAAAGGTTACCGCTAATATTCAATAAAAGTAACCAAATTCAAGCGTTATTTAGAGAATTTATGGGGGGCCGTTTGCTACGGTGGACTGTAACCCGAAAGATAGACACTTTAGAAAGAGTGCCCGTCTTTCGGGTTTTGTGTTTTAATAAAAAATACTACTGTCTAATCCTAATATTATCTGACAAATAGTCCGCTGTTCTTATGGCCATAGCGGCAGCGGTGAGAGTTGGATTAGCGGCTCCAATAGAAGGCAATACGCTGTTTCCCGCCACGTAAAGGCCGGATATGCCGTGTATTTGGCCATAACGATTCGCAGCCGATGTGGAAGGGTCATCACCCATTCGACATGTGCCGGATTCATGGAAGTCATAGCCTGGCGGCAGCAGGCAAAGATCAGTCCTACCGATGGGACCTGTCAATTGAATGCCGGCAGCCTGCGCGATGATTGGTATATTCGCCTTTATTTGTTCAATAATAGCTTGATCCTTGGCGCTGTATGAGAAGTTGACCCCAATGCCGGGAACGCCGTATTCGTCTTTGCAGGTGTAATCCAGATAGACTTCGTTTTCAAACCTCGATTCAACGTTACCGAACCCTCCAAAGAAATTAAGCATCCAATCGTTCTGCAGACCTTTGTACATGTCATGATAATGATAGTAAGGCTCTGGCCCTTGGATTTGAACCTGAAAATGGTACCTAGACGTTGAAGGCAACAGAATGGCCAACGTTCCTTGTACTTCGGGAAATGAAGCTGTATTAATCGTCCCGTTCGTAACGACCATTGAGTGATTGGTCAGATAGTGCCCGATGGCTCTGCCGGGAATTCCCGAATGCAGAAGCAAACGAGGCGCTTGCAGGGCGCTGGCAGCTAGAATGACGGATTTTGCTCTCAGGAAAAAACTTTGCTTGTCGGGATTGGCGGCTTGAACGCCGATGACCCGGTTACCCTCCGTTACGATTCGTGTGGCACATGCATTTACAGCTAAATCGAAAGGAGCCGTATTAAGCGCTTTTGCAAAAAAATCAATGGAGCTGAACACGGCTGACGAAACAATTTCTCCGTATTTGGTCGGATTCAGGTTTACCGCTAGCGGACTGTTTACTGCTTCCGAGAAGCCGTTCGCCCATAGTCTGTGCAGCACGGTTCCTGTCATCGAAGAATCCTTGCTGTATCCGTTCGAGACGCTCATGACGCTTTCCGCGATGTTGTAATAAGCTGTTAATTCCTCTGGCGATATCGGCCAATCGGCGATCTCGTGGGGCTGAAGGCGAGGCGTGACTGCGCCCCAAAACTGCGTGCGCCCTCCGAGCGAGTATACTTCTCTCGCGCCTGAAAACTGGGGCAGCGTCAAGCCTATCGGAGTGGAGATGGCAGGATTGGCAAAGAGCCGGGCCGCCCTGCTGCTATTTAAGGTTGGAACATTCCAGGCATGTGTTTGCAGCAGAAGGCCGCCTTTCTCAATTACCCCGATCTTCATGTTGGTAGACGACCAATGCTCACACAAGCGCCATAGGGCTGCGCCTCCGCCTATTCCCGAGCCGATGATGAGAACGTCGTATTCCGTTTCCGCCATTTGCGGCAGAGAGACTAGCGGAATCCAGTTATTCAGATAAGGCGTTGGATCTATGGGCGGACAGGAGAATAAGGTGCTGGACGTATCGCCCTCAGACCCGTCAGGAATCTGGATCGTTGCCCCGGCAAAGCTTGTATGGTGGTGCATGATATGGGAATTGGCCATGCGAAGCAGCTCGACGTCTATTTGATATTGTTTGGCAATGGTTTCGAATGTATCATTTTTGCCAGCAACGTACAGCCTCATTGTGCACACTTCCTTAATTAACGTTTCCTTATATTTATGTATTTGTAGCTGTTTAATGATAAGTTGCCGGCCGTGCTGATTCGAATCGCAGCGTTCACCGTTTCGGCATAGGCACATAGAATAAAAGGGACATTGTTTGTATCGGAGGAGCTAATACAATGATTAAAGCCGTGATAGGTGGTAAGACGTTCACAGAATCAAGGACAATCCGAGTAACGATTTGGAATGAATTTTTAGCTGAGAAAACGAATCCAGAGGTAGCTAACGTATATCCGAGAGGAATTCATTATGCCTTAGCAGAGGGGCTGGCTCCTTATGGATTTCGGATTCGAACGGCAACTTTAGAGATGCCTGAGCACGGATTGACAGAGCAGGTCATAAACGATACGAACGTATTAATATGGTGGGGGCATTTAGCGCACGAAGAGGTGGATGACCATGTAGTCGAACGCGTTTATCAAAAAGTGCTGCGGGGAATGGGGCTTATCGTATTGCATTCCGGACATTTCTCCAAGCTGTTCCAAAAGCTGATGGGAACGACCTGTCAACTGAAATGGCGGGAAGCGGAGGAGCGGGAAAGATTATGGGTCGTTAATCCGGCGCATTCCATTACGGAAGGGCTTGGACAATATATCGAGCTGCAGGAGGAAGAGACTTACGGGGAGTTTTTTGATATTCCTACGCCGGATGAGCTTATTTTCGTAGGCTGGTTTCAGGGAGGAGAAGTGTTTCGAAGCGGCTGTACGTTTTATCGCAGGAGAGGGAAAATATTTTATTTTCAACCGGGGCATGAAACGCATCCGACTTATTACAATAAAGAGATTTTGCTTGTAATCGCGAATGCGGTTAGGTGGGCGGCATCTCCGCATGGAGCAGAGCCCGTGTTCGGAAACGTGAAGGCTCAGGAAAGAGAATAATATTTTCATTTTTTAAGCATGACGGTGTATCGGCGAAAAAACCAATCGTTCTTATGGATCGTACCGAGGCGCTTGTTTTTGCAAAGCTGATAATTAACGCTCTACAGGAATGCTAACGGGACAAAATCGTTCAATAAAACAGGGGCAGTCTAGAACTTTATCTTCACGTCTCTGGCTGCCGCTGCTTCTATTATTAGGGTCAGTCTAATCCTTTATTTTCCTTGAATATTTAGTTCTCATTATTATAATCCTTAGTAACTGCTCATTTATATCATGCCGCCCAATGAACTCAGATTAAAAGCCAGTTTGCTTAAACCTTGGCTCTTCTTCTACCATTCGGCTATAGATCCGTCCTTATGTCTCCAAATCGGATTTCTCCATCGATGTGGGGATTCCGTCGCCATTTTACGGACGTACTCCTCATTAACGGTAATACCAAGTCCCGGGCCCTGTGGAATCTTCACATATCCATCCTCGTAGGAAAATACGCTAGGGTCCGTTACATAATCCAGTAGATCATTTCCTTGGTTATAATGAATCCCTAGGCTCTGTTCCTGAATGACTGCATTGTGAGCCGTAGCGTCAACTTGCAGACAGGCAGCAAGTGCAATAGGGCCAAGAGGGCAATGAGGGGCTACTGCAACATCATAAGCCTCCGCCATCGCGAAGATTTTCTTACATTCTGTAATGCCTCCTGCATGCGATAAATCTGGTTGAATAATATCCACATAGCCATCTTCCAGTAATGATTTGAAATCCCAGCGAGAGAACATTCTCTCACCCGTCGCAATCGGTGTGCTAGTATGATTAGCGATATCTCGGAGTGCCTCATTATTTTCTGGAAGCACGGGTTCTTCTATAAACATCAGCCTGTAAGGCTCTAATGCTTTGGCAAGCACCTTCGCCATTGGTTTATGAATACGACCGTGAAAATCTACACCGATGCCAAAGTCCGAACCGGTCGCAGTACGGATCGCTGCTACCCGCTCCACGACCTGATCAACCTTTTGATAGCTGTCAATATATTGCATCTCTTCAGTAGCGTTCATCTTAATCGCTGTAAAGCCTTCCTGCTGCTTTTCCAATGCCGCTTTTCCAACATCACTCGGTCGATCCCCGCCGATCCAGGAATAGACACGCATCGAATCCCGGCATGCCCCGCCAAGCAACTGATAGATTGGAGCATCTAAATATTTCCCTTTAATATCCCACAACGCCTGATCAATCCCGGCGATCGCACTCATCAATATTGATCCGCCTCGGTAGAACCCGCCACGGTACATCACTTGCCAATGATCTTCAATGCGAAGCGGATCTTTCCCGATTAACAGATCCATGAGCTCATCTACAGCCGCTTGTACCGTATGAGCTTTGCCTTCAATTACGGGCTCTCCCCATCCAACGATTCCTTCATCCGTTTCAATTTTTAAAAATAGCCACCGAGGTGGTACGATAAAAGTCTCAAACTTTGTAATTTTCAAATTTATCCTCTCCCTGTTCTCTGGCTTTTTTGATCTCCAGTCTGAATTGTCGAGCTAAATCTGTAAGCACATCGTACCGTTCTTCTTCAATCGCTCTCTTGTCCGTTAATGAACTCCCTATTCCGACGGCCACAGCACCTGCACGAATAAAAGGGCCTACATTGTCCAAAGTGACTCCACCCGTTGGCATCATCGGAATATGTCCGAGTGGAGCCGATAACTCTTTTATATAGTTAACACCTAGTGAGGAGCCCGGGAAAATTTTAAGCACGTCTGCCCCGTATTGATACCCTTTCGCGATCTCTGTCGGGGTCATGACCCCGGGAATTGAAATACGCCCATATTGATTGGTTAGACGGATCGTAGCTTCATCCAAAATCGGAGAGAAAATAAAGTCGGCTCCAGCTTCGATCGCCGTCTTCGCTGTTTGTTCATCTAATACTGTACCTGCGCCGACTAGGACTTTACCTTCGTATCTCTCTTTTAACAGAGCAATAATTTCATATGCCCTTTCTGTATCGACCGTAACCTCTAGCGCTCCAATGCCACCTGCAACCAGTGCATCCGTAATCTGAATTACCTTGTTAAATGGAGGCTTTCGAATGACTGCAACGATGCCGGAATCCTTTAAATGCTTTAGCTGTTCCTTTTTGTTCATGATGCTTCCACCTCTTGCCCAAGCTTGCTTTCCATGCTGTCCTCCTCCTCTGTTACAACGATTGACACTCAAGCTATAGATCGTATCTATATATAAAAGATCTAATATTAGCTTATATAGATCTGATCTAATGATAGGATTATGTATAAAATAACTCATATAATTGTTTTATTACATTAAAGATCTGATCTTTATGAAGGTATCATAGTATCTTTAATTCTAGATGTCAATACGTAATTACGATTAGGAGAAGCTTATACGATTATGTTAATATAGACCTAATATGAAGATATACAGGGGATTATTATGATGAAAAAAACTACCTTTACGATGACAATAGATGTACTAAAACAGAAAATTATTAGTGGGGAATGGCCGCCCGGATCGCGTATACCAACGTTGCAAGAGATCTCTAAGGACTTGGCTGTTAGTGTATCCACTGTAAGAGAAGCGCTGCGGACTCTGGAAAGCCAAGGAAATGTCAGTATCGAACATGGACGGGGAATGTATGTACGTAACGATCCATTATTGTTGGAAGACCCTACTGCAGACCTTAAGGAACTGGGGGATGTTTCTCTCGTCAAATTATTGGAAGCAAGACTGCTCATTGAACCCAAACTTGCTGCCTTGAGTGCAGAGCATGCTACGCGCTCCCAAGTAAAGCAACTTCGTGCGCTGGCTGACTCTATGGTTAACCAGATGGAAGAAGGGGGCCCATTTTTAGATACCGATCTTTCCTTCCATTCTCTCATTGCAGAATCAGCACAACATCCTGTCCTATTACGAATGCTGGAGTCAATCTATCCACTTCTCTCCGAAGGTCGCAAGCAGACAAACACCTTGCCTCATATGCGTACCAAAGCATCCAATTATCACATCTTAATTGCGATCGCCATTGAGGAACGACACAGCGAGCAGGCAAGTCAACTCATGCATAGTCATATCTACGACATGCTTGAAGCATTAAAGAAGTAAAAACTTACCTTCTGATTCGAAGCATAGTGCTTATTTTCACAATAGCAGTTGAAGAACGTATAGCAGTCTGTGATATCATACTACTTTGGCATGTGGTAATATTAGTTAAAATATATGTATATCACTTGCTTAGTTTGATATGAGGGAGGGAGTTGTTATCAAGATGGAGTACTCCGAATTGATCCCAAAAACTAAATCGGATTACGAGCGTGTAGCGCTATTAAAAGAAGCAGAGAAAGAAAAAATACTCCCTATTCTCCCACAACTACTTGAGTGGCTACAGGACATGAACTGGCCCATTGCTCAAGATATTGAGGATATCATTCTTAAATATGAAGAGCACTTAATTACTCATATACGGGTTGTCATGAAATCTAATGATGGCGGATGGAAGTACTTCTTACTCCATGGATTAATAACTCGTTTGTCAAATGAAATACTGTTAGAGTTGAAACCTGACCTGGTACGGATGAAATTATGCCCAACTAAAGATGAGATAGTGGCAGAAATTGCCGAGAAGATTGAGGACTTGCTAGTGAGGATCGATTCAGCTAACGGGAAGCGAAGTTGATTAAATATGCGAAGGTAGCCGACCAGTCGATCAGCTGCCTTTTGCTTCGCTCATTGCGACTAAACCTTCTGCTGAAATTTATGATATTCTATTGAAAGCATGAACGGAGAGATCAAGGAAAGGCGGAACATGTCATGAAGCTTATATTTTCACGCGTGAATACAGAGGAAGAAATCGCTGAGGTTGCTCGATTAGCGGCAGAAATATGGCGCGAATATTATGTATCCATTATTACAATAGAGCAGATTGAATACATGATTGGCAAATTCCAATCAATTCCAGCGATTGAGAATCAGATCCATCATCAGGGCTACGAATATTACTTCATCCATCACGATGGATCTGCGGTTGGATATATGTCGGTCAGACAAGAAGAGGGGAAGCTCTTCCTGAGCAAGTTTTATATAGGCAAGGATCACCGGGGACGCGGCTATGCCAGCAAAGCGACGGCATTCCTTGAGCAGCTGTGCAAAGACCGAAATCTAAGTCATATTTGGCTGACGGTCAATCGTCATAACGAATCCACTATTGCGGTATATGAGAAAAAAGGCTTCCAAACCGTACGAGAACAAATTGCGGATATCGGGAATGGATTCGTCATGGATGATTTTATTATGGAAAAAGAAATTCCGGTTGCATAAGCGAAAAGAGGGTTATAGCGAATACAAGGGACCGCTCTGGAGACAGTGGTCTTTTGTTGAAAGATTCGCAAGGATCCCACCCTACCTGAAAACCCCGACCTTTAGAAGGTCGGGCTTTTTAACATATCTGTTTATTGAAAACAGATAAAATAAGAACGAAAGAGAGAGTGGCAAAGTCTAGACGAACTTCCGACTAGTCTTCTTCCCATCACAGCTAAACACGATTTTTTTATCCTCAACGAACGTCTCCAAATGCACGTTTTTCCCCCAAAGTCTGCCCTTGCATACAATAGAATCTATGGAAACGGACCATCAAACTTTCTTGTTCCGAATTTGTGTTCCGCGAATTAGAGAGCAACATTACAAAATTCACCTTGTGTTATAACAATAGTTGTACTTGATAGACACAAGAGGAGATGAAAATAATGAGCAAGTTGAAAGGCAAGGTTGCTCTCGTTACGGGCGCAAGCAGAGGGATTGGTCGTGCCATTGCGACACGATTGGCACAAGAAGGTGCATTAGTAGCAGTTCATTACGGTAAGAATCGCGATGCTGCTGAAAAAGTCGTTCGTGATATTGACCGGAATGGTGGGACTGCGTTCACGATTGGCAGGGAACTAGGTTCTTCAGAGAGCATTATGTCTCTTTATCAAGCATTGGATGAAGCATTGTTAGAACGTAGGGGGGACACGCAATTCGATATTTTAGTGAACAACGCGGGAATCGCCCTATCGGCTCCCATTGAGGATACGACAGAAGAAGCTTACGATGAAATTATGACAATCAATGTGAAAACACCGTTTTTCCTGATTCAACAATCTTTGCGACGTTTAAGAGATGAAGGTCGAATTATTAACATATCGTCCGCTATAACAAGAATTTCCCTGCCTGCCATTCCTGCGTACAGCATGACCAAGGGGGCAATCAACACACTGACGCTCGCCCTATCAAATCAACTCGGCCCACGTGGTATAACGATCAATGCAATCCAACCTGGGTTCGTTGCCACGGATATGAATGCAGCGATGCTACAAGATCCTGCAGGACATAAATTCGGTGCTGACTTTTCTACCTTTGGAAGATGGGGGCAACCAGAAGATGTCGCGGATGTAGCCGCTTTTTTGGCCTCTGCTGATAGCCGCTGGGTAACCGGGCAGTTGATTGATGCCAGTGGTGGCTCTCATTTGTAAAGTCGTCCGGAAATATGGTTAACTTTTTAAAGATCAGAGTGCTGGATTTTTTAATGTTGAAGGGGGCAATCTCACGGATGGTTATGCATACCGTGGTTTCAATGGCATGTACAATTATAATTTAAGGGTTGAAACAAACAAAGTGAATTTATTCAGCTAACAGGAAACTACTCAAAGAGCTGTTTCCCGTTAACTTCTTAAATAAACTAAACATTCCTGTTGAGGCTAAAAGCCATCGTTTTGATCAAAAGTTTGATCAAAACTGATATGCTCCCCTAACGGTAGACAGGTGAAATAATAAAACCTGCAAATGTATGGGGAGCATATCAGATTTTATTTTCTCGTCACTGGCTGCCGCAGTTTCTATTATTGTGGTCAGTCTAAAACTTATTTACGAACTGCATGCCTTACATGGACGCTCCTTACATTTCCTGTTTATTTCCACATCTTTATGAAATTCCACGCATGATAGGACAGGTTCTTTTGCGCCCGTTCGGAGACTGCGTCTTTCTTCGTTTCTTTGTCCAGCTGGGCAATGAATTTCTCAATAGACTTCACTGCATTGTTCATTGAACCCTTCTCTTGATGATGCAGCGCCTGTTTTAACGTATTGTTCAGCTGCGGCACGATCGGCCCATTCAATTCGCCGGATGCTGCATAATCATCCATAAGCTTCGACAGAGCTGTCAACACCCCTGGAGTCTGAACAGCCGGAACCGGAATGGCAGACCAATCAGTATCGGAGGCAAAATAAAAGCTCGTATACGCAGGCTGGTTATACGCCGTATTCTGTCTTGCCACCTCTGCTCTGTACTGAGCGTCATGCATGAGCGTGTACAGCTTACGGTCTGTTACCTCGGTGCTGAGGTATATCCGGATCGCAGAACTTTCTGCAGTCCGGACGAGCATTTCTTCTCTCCAGTCACCGAGTATATCCGCAACCAGTCCCGGATTTCCTTTTGTATAATTGTTTGTTCTTGTCCCTTCGGCTGTCAGCAGTCTGCCTTTCTTCCAATCATCAATGGTCGGAGTGGCATCAATGGCTCCGTTCACAATCTGCGTCGTCATATCCGCCGACCATTTAATATTCATATTGGTGCCCGGCGCGGATGCGCTAATCGGAGCACCGTCAGCCGTCCACAGACCGACCGCCCATGTTTCAAGACCGCCATGACCAGGTTCAACATCGCCGATTATTCCACGTCCCGTATCTTTGCCAGTATATCCGCCGTACAGCACTTCGCCTGTTTCTGCGTCACGCAAGGAATAGCCGTAAGGCGCCCAGACGCCGCCCTCATGCACCATGAAGATTTCTTTCCCAGGTCTGTCCGGATCGATATCCGTTACATGAAGCGCATCGCCGTGGCCTAGTCTAGCTGTCGTTCCCGGAGCTGCGCTCTGCGGCGGCATCACATCCATCGAGCTGTATAACAAAGTGCCGTCATGATCAATCGTAGCCGATCCATATATGATTTCATGCTTGCCGTCACCGTCAACATCTGCGGCGCTTAAGGAATGGGCTCCTTGCGTCGTTAGGGTGCCGAACTCGGGGTCTGTCCCGTCCCGGCCGTGCGGTCCGTCGTTGAAAGGATTTGTCATCGGCGTCCATCCGCTGTCAACGAACCATTGCTCCTTAAGATGCTTGCCGTCCCAGTCGTAAGCGATTAGAGTCGATCTCGTATAATAGCCTCTTGCAAACACCGCTGACGGCTTCTCGCCGTCAAGGTAGGCTACCCCGGCCAGAAAACGGTCTACCCGGTTGCCCGGCTCGATTCTTGCCATCGCATAGTCTCCCCACAGAAGACCGTCGTCCTCGCGTCCGGGCTTATAGGGCACCGTCTCCAGCTCGGAACCGGTTGCACCGTTAAAGACGGTCAAATACTCAGGCCCTTTCACAATAAAGCCTTCGAACGCTCGGAGATTGTTACGGGCGCTTCTGCTCGGCGCATATACGTCCATAAAGTAATCGACCATGCTCTCCGCATCCAATTTGGATAACGGATAGTCGTATTTCTTTTCGATTCCGAAGCTCTCTTCGAGCGTAGCTGGCCAACTGCCGTTTTTCACTTCCTCATGCTCTGACCAGTTCATAAACACACCGACCAGATGCTCGTAATAATCATCACTGCTCATCCGGTAATCATCCTTATTGCTGTAGCCGGCATTTACATCCTCAATCGGCATCGTAATATATTTCTCGGAAGAGACTTGGCCTTGCCGGTCATACGTAATGATTTTAGTTCCTGGAGCGGTCTTCAGCATCGCTTCCGCCTTACCATCTCCATCAAAATCGTAAACCATGAACTGCGTGTAATGAGCACCGGAACGAATATTCACGCCCAGATCAATGCGGTACAAAAGTGTTCCGTCTATCTCGTAGCAATCGATATAGGTCACGCCAGTAAATCCGACTTGTGACACATCCTTCGAATTGGACGGCTCCCATTTGACGTATAACTCATACTGTCCGTCACCGTCGACATCGCCTACGCTCAAATCATTCGCGGAGTAGGTGTACGCTTCTCCTGCAGGTGTGATCCCGTCTGCCGGTTTATGCAGCGGCAAATCATAATAGGCATTTCCCCAAGGCTTAACCTGGGCGCTTTGATCAACCTCCTGGCCGTTTAAAACAGCGCTTACATAATATTGCGAAGCAGCGGAGCCGTCTTTGTCGAGGTAATTGGTGCTGTTATCGATCTCCGCAATTTTAACGCCGTCGCGGTACACGTTGAAATTCGCGCCGGTCAAACCAGTCTCTGAATATCCCGTCACTTCATTCGCGAGCAGTCGCCAGCTAAGAAATACGCCTTCCGACGTAGAGGCCGCAGTTAAGCCACGGTCCAAATATTCCAGCTGAATGCCGCGTGCGTTCCCTTCCTTGTCTTTCATATCCGTACCGGATGCAGATGCCGTTGCTATACTCGTAAGCAGAAGCGGAATAATCACAACGCTTGACAGTATTTTCTTGCCAAATGAGGCTCTCTTAAATCCCATTATTCAATCACCATCCATTAATTAGTTGATAGATCCTTGCCGACTTGCTTGTCTACTAGAGGCTGCCCCCTTTCTACGACTCATTATAGTTGTAACATTCTGTCATCAACACCCAAATAATCGATATTTTATGTTTAAAAAACAGTGATTTTCATCATGAAGCGTCATTCGTTACCTTCTTATTCTTACAGATAGACATAGAATGCGACGCTGAAAAGATTAATAACATGTTTAATGGTTAGTTTTAGTGTACTAAGCCCTAATAAGGTGTTCGCATGTAGTTGCGGTGATTCAAGCACTGAACAAAAATTTGAGGGATCTAGCGTCATATTCACAGGTACGTTGCTTAGCAAGGATAAAGAAGGCGGGAATATTTTTAATGTGAAGAAGGCCTGGAAAGGAAATCTCACGGATGGTTATGTATACAGTGGTTTCAATGGTATGTGTGGGACTGAATTTGAAGTAGGAAATACATATTTAGTTTATACAAACAATGTTGAAGGCAAAGAATTAACCAGTCTTTGTAGCGGCAATAAACTGATTACTGAGGCGAGCAAAGATATTCAAGCCCTAGACCGATTATCTGAACCCGAATGGAAAAATAAATATATACTGATATTACTTTTTGCATTTGCATTCGCAGTAGCAATCTCAATAATAATATGGAGAGCTAAATTGTGGTTAAAAAATAACGTTCACTAAACAAACGGGACACTATAGTTTAATAAAACATACCTACAAAACAGCTACATTTGTGACTGCATCCATAAACAAAACCTCTTCACAGGCATACAAAAGACCCTATAAGGCATTTTCTCTTTGTTGGTCGAATATTCAGTTTCCTCACGCAGACTCATGAATTCGCAGGATTTCACCCTTAACTTATACGTGATATAAGAAGTTTGTGCAAACTCCAATTATCCGTTTTACAGGAATTCTATTGGGAAACTTTAGATTAATAATGCGTAGTCCTTCATCTCGGCTACGCAAATGATCGCGGCGTTCAAGCTGATGTTGTGGACGAGTTTCGAATTCCGCAACGGGACACTCTGACGCGAACGCTGCTGAAATGACGACCGCCGAACTGGACCAAGGTCCGGCACCGATTCCATCCGCCAGGAGGATGATGATACCTAGAGGGAAAGGCTACAATGAGAGCAACAAAACGAGAAAGCGTGGTTGTGTTTATGAGGAAGCCAAGCGCCTTACAGGCCTGGAAAATGCTCGTCCTGTCTCTTCCCAAGGGAATCGCTGCATTCGTCATCGCCGTAGCCGGATTGTCCGTAAGCCTTCCGCTATCGGTATTTCTGATCGGCGTACCGCTGCTGGCTGGGACGTTGGTCCTGTGCCGGACGATCATGGTTGGTGAATTGAGATACGCGTCGGCCTGGCTCCAGGGAAAGGAGCATACTGCCGTTTCCGCTCCTCCGGACCCGACTGCCGGAGAACAGCAAGGATGGAGGTCCTGGTTGATGTCCGTTCTGAAGGATGGTAGATCGTACCGCGGTATCCTATTCGGGATTATACAGCTTCCGATCGGCATCGCGGCGTTCACCTTCGCCATCGTGCTGCCAATAACGGCGTTCGCGGTGCTACTCTCGCCGATCGCTTATGAGGTAAGCATGCGGCTGTTCGATTTCAATTTGTTTTCAAGCACGTGGGGGCTGGACCGGCTGCTCGACTGGAACTTGACGCCCGCCCAGCGCTCCTGGATCGCCGGCGGGGTCGGCGTGGTATTCGCGCTGCTGTTGCCACTGCTGCTTAAAGGTCTCGGCCGCTGGTACGTGGCTTGGATTCTGAGCGTCTCGGGCCCAGAGCCCGTGCGCCGTTCTAACCCGGAAGGAACTTATACCGGCGGAAAGTTTGCCTTCGCCATGGAAACCAATGAGGTCGAGTCCTTCCATTCAGAACGCGGTGTTCCGCCTTTCGGCTAAAGGCTCAGCGAATCGGATCTTTCAGTCCTAAGAAATCGTGCGTAAGGTTACTGGATAGGGGGTACGTAACCGACAAACTGAGGCCGGCCAGACGTGCACGGCATCGATCTGCTTTTCGTACAGACGCTGGAGATGCCGACATTCGCTTGGGTGTCATGTTGGGTAGCCAAAACGTATGGGGGATTTAATAGTACGTACTTTGTACTACTACACACTTACTGGCCTACATGAGGATAAATTGAGGCAAGAACACTTACTTTCACATTGGGATGTGGTAGGTCATTAAACTAATGGGACACGGTAGTTGAATAACACATATGGATGAGCAGGCGTTTCAGTGGCCTGCTCATTTTATTAATCTAAAGGGCAGATTTGTGTAAGGATCGTTACTGGACAAAATGTGTAAGAGTGTTCATTTCGTTAAAATTTTCATTAAGGTGTCCACCTCTAACAGCCAACCTTTATTGGATTGCGTTTCCTGTAACATGAGTCCTGTTATGACGGTGAAATAGAGGAACAACAGCTCTTGAGGATCACCTTCACAGAATTCTCCTGTTTGTTGACCTTTTATGAATATAGGAATAAGTAGATCAATTGTATCTTTCGGAGAATAATGATTGATCATTTCTTTGGCCTTTACCGGCACGTCATCCGACTTTTGTACTTGCTGAAGCAATAAGAAAAAATGTTTATGACTCTCATCAAGCATCCTTTTTGTTAAAGTTCTTATTTGTTCTAAGGGAGTACCTGGTAGTTGATGAACGTTTTTAATCGCCTCTTGGGCTTCTCCGATCGCTTCCTGTACGAGTACGGAAAAGATTTCTTCTTTGGAGTTGAAATAGCGGTAAGAAAGTCCTTGGCTAATACCGGCTTCAGATGCAATCATGCTCATTTTTGTGCCAGCAATTCCTCGTTGAGCGAATATTTTAAGAGCTACTCTCTTAATCTGTTCTCTGCGTTCATCGTGAATGCGATCAGGGGAATGTTCATGTAGTTGTGTCAACGTTATTCACTCTCCAATTAGGTTCTTTGTGACAAATCTCTGTTAGAGTCTTCGAATTCCGATCTGTTCTTCGCTTACCATCCATAATCGTTTTGTTGCATCCAGGTTCTGAGCGGGAACAGACGGGATTGTTGTTTGCCTGTCGGTGTAGTAATAACCAATATGACCAGTCAATTTGTCCGAGTCTGCTAACCACACCAAAGTTTCGGCACCTTTCTCCGGACTGCGGGAGAACATTTTCATCACGGCCATAGTCATACGGGCTAAAAGTCCGTTGTTCTGATTGAAGCTCGTGGAAACAAGGCCAGGATCAAAGCAGTAGGCGCTGACTCCGGTCTCCTCTAGCCGCCTCGCCAATTCAGCGGTGAATTGGATATTGGCGAGCTTGGTCTCAGCGTAGCGAAATGTAGGACCGCCAATAAATTTTTTTGGAAAGCTATAATGGTGTTCCGCGGTAAGATCATCAAAGTTGATGCCCTTCTTGGCCATCTTGTGACCATGGGATGCGGTTGTGATAACACGGGCATGCTCGCTTTCCTTCATACGATCAAGGAGAAGCGTAGTCAGAAGGAAAGGCGCCAGATGGTTAACAGCCCAAGTCATCTCCATACCATCTTCGGTTAATTGCCGCGTTTCGAACAAGGCGCCAGCATTATTGATCAGAACGTCCACTCTCTGGCATTTGGCCAAAATATCAGCTGTAACACGACGTATGGACTTTTGTGAAGCCATGTCAGCCAAGAATACATCCACAGTGGTTCTTCCACCGGTTAATGCCACGATTTGAGCCGCTACTTCATTTGCTTTAGCCTGATTACGAGCTACGATTCCTATGTTAGCACCCCGAGTTGCGAGCTCTTTGGCCGCGGCCAACCCAATGCCGCTTGTAGCCCCAGTAATCACAACATATTTGCCTTGGATTGTCCACTTACTATTCGTAATTATTCTCGCCATTTTTGATCCACCTCTCGCATAATGAATGAACGGTTCATTTACCAATATCTTAATTTAAGCTCTGTTTACTGTCAATAGGGGATTACCTAGCACTCAACTAACGGGACACGATAGTTCAACAAAACATGGAGCAGTTTGCCAGCGGCAGTCTGCTCCTTGCTTATTAAAGTAACGGGAAGATTAGCGCAACATTGCTGGCCCAGAAAAGCGTAGCCCAAAGAACTTCAGAATTTTGTATTGACGTTTAAGGAGTGTTCAGGATTTCAACAGACTTTACTTTTATTAGCTTGGGATCCCAGACATCATCATTAGATATACTGTATAAAGTGAATTTTACAGATTGACCAACCTGTAGTTTTTTGTAGTCCTTATACTCGATTTCGCTGACTTCATCGATGTAAACATGACCCTTCTTTTCATCAATTGATGTGATTTTCCCCGAGAGTATAAATTCTTCTCCTTCGCTATGGCTGCAACCAGACATCACAATGCTGATACAAATGAGTATTGCTAATAGATATTTATTCAATGTGAGCCACCCCCTTACTTTCTATATTAGACTGTTTCAATTTCAAAAATGTTGACAACTTATAGTGAAAAGTTCCAAACGGAGATGATTTCGCAATGGATCATTTTGCAATCCGAGATGAGATAGGAGAACTAATAAATTCACTAAAAAGTCAGGAGCACTTTTCTGAAGTAGACAAGAATTTGTGGAAACCAGTTCTCAATAAAATCGAGGAGAGATTCATTCAAAAACCGCATTATACAAATAGTTTGCATTGGTTGGCAGAGACTTAAAGATCCACAATATATGATTAGATTAGTTGATGCTTCAGAAAGATACTTAAATTACTTTATTAATGATGAGAAGGTTTGGTTTATTGTAGAGGATTACAAAGATAAAATGTGGCTTTATGAAGGAGAGATACAAATTTTATAATTAAGAATGTTATTCCTGAACTTATGCACCTAAGGGAGCATTATGTAGTTTCCAAAAAATACGAATGGTTATTATGCGTTAATCATTATGATATTGTGTTCGGATCAGGGCTAGAGATAATCGATAAAATGAAAAAATTTGAGCAAAAGAACTCCGGAAAATTTATTAGAAGTTGACTGATCCGTATTCTGGAAACTCGAGCCTTCAGTAAACTGAAGGATATCGAGGCATTGTTACATACAGTTCGGAAAAGGGAATGACCGTCTAACTGCAGATCGGAACATCTGTGGGTCAAGTTATGCCTATTCAACATAAACATCAGGAGAAGGCTGCCGACAGAAATGGATCGGGAGCCTTTTCTGCATATTTCCCGCAGATCCGTTAGAACAGAGGCTGAAGCCATCTCCTTTGGAAAGGGGATGCCAATGGATATGCCGCGCGGCTGTGGAACAATTCGTCGTCCGTCTAATCGGCGAATAAGCCTCAGCCTTAGATTCTACTCAGATGGCCAAAACCAAATAGCTGGTTGTACGCAGAAAAGCCTTGTTGATACCTGCTAGAAAGCATGAGCAACAAGCAATAAAGCACAAAGCAGCCTAGCGCAAACGCCAGACTGCGTTGTACTTTGAATATGACAGATAGCTTAAACGAGTTAATCATGCACGCGGGAACGATTTCGCAATAAGGCCTGAATCCCCTAGACTTCTCTTCCCCTAATCAATCCGCATCCGCTTAAACTGTTTGAGAAGGCTGTCCTCGTGATGAATCATCCAGTCCACAAGCGACTGCCGCAGATCGGCAAGCGTTTGATTGTAGTCCGAGCGGTCGATCAGATTGGTCAGCTCGTGAGGATCGCATGCCAAATCGTAAAGCTCATCCATATCGCCGCAATTAAATACATATTTGTATGAACCTTTGCGGAGCATACGTTGGGTGAACATTGCAGCCTCAAGGCCGGCGCCCTCAGTCACGATACAATCCGGCCATTCGACCAAAGCCTCTCCCGCTAGCGTTGGAGCGAATGACCTGCCGTCCGCCCCAGGCGGTGGGGATCCAGCGCCCGCGAGATCGAGTATCGTCGCATGGATATCGCAGGTGCCGACGAAGCTGGTTTCCGTCCGCGGCTCGATTCGACCACCGGCTGGCTTGACAATGAGCGGGATGCGGCAGGTTTCTTCATACATGAAAAACGATTTGTCGCACAAGCCGCCGTGAATGCCAAGCGACTCTCCGTGGTCAGCGGTAAAGATAATAACCGTATTTTCGTACAGATCATGCTGCTTCAAGTAATCCAGCAGCCGTCCGATCTGCTCATCAATGCTGCTCATCGCTCCATAATAATGTTTAATATAGGGAACAAAATCGGACCATTCCGTCGTGTTTCCTTTTTTGATGCGATGAATGGACGGTTTTCCTTTGTTGTCGTCGTAGAAGTTCGGCCACGGCTCAATAACCACATCGCGGTACAAGTCTAGAAACCGCGTTGGCGCTACATAAGGCTCATGCGGACCCCAAAAATTTAATGAGAAGAAAAAAGGTGCCTCTCGTTGACGAAATTGATCGATATAATGGATTGCCCGCTCCGTCAAATAGTATTCAACAGTGGACTCAATAGGTGAGGTCAATTCAGAGGCGTAATGATACTCGAAGTGACCGCTCACTTTATTTTCTTCCTGCCAGGTAAGTCCGTTATCCTGCAAATAATGCCTGAATTGCGGGTAATTCATCCCCCCGCCCCCGTGGCCAGCGAAATCGTCGCCCTCATAGCCGACATCGGTAGGCATGGATTTGATTCCAGCGACAATGTCCGGAAAACGTACATAAGCGAGATTCTCCCGCAAGTAGTTGCCCATCTCCGGTCCGAAGCCCAGATGCCACTTGCCCGTATAGCCAATGCTGTACGACTGCTCCTCCAGCTGTCTGCTGAGCAGCCGGGACGTATCCGGCAGTTCTTGAACCATGCTGCCCATGCCGTATCCGTTCGTCTGCATCCCGTGCTTGAACGGATACATCCCCGTCTGCATCGAAGCCCGAGCCGGCGTGCATACCGGGCAGCTTGTATAGGCATTTTCGAAGACAACGCTTTCATCCGCAAGGTCATTTAAATTTGGCGTTTGGCATACTTGTCCACTGTAACTGCGCAGCGTATCGACGCGCTGCTGATCCGTCTGAATGAATAGGATGTTCGGACGGCGTGGGGATTGTTCTTCCTCATGGGACATGGTCGTACCTCCTCAAGATCGTCTAAATAATGAAATAAGATCCTTGCTTCTACTTCTACATTGAATTGCTCAGAAACGGATAGACCCCTATGCTAGCTGTCAGGTCGGCCAGCCTTAAATCATTGCATGATGCTTTGGAGTTGTCTCTTCTTATATGAATAACTTATAGAGTTAGCCAGTGTAAATATGTCATTCATGCTGCGGCTTGTCATTTTTCACATTCGAACCCTCTCACCCCTCGTCCTTACTGGATTAGCAACAGTAAAAAAACATTCCAGCCAAAAGAATACTTCATTCGGGGGAATGGTTTGTAGACGAAAATAGTTAATAAAACACGATTTATGCTTGCAGTTAATGCATACTGCCGAGGTAAGTTTAAGTTTGAAGAGCACAGCGTAGCCGCTCATTCATGGAAGGTTGTACAATACGGCAATACATTGGCCGATATTTAGGAACGTAATGGCGTTACGATAGATTGAAAAAAGCTTTACGAGATTACGAGCGATGGTTGACAAACGACGCTTTTTCGATGCCAGCTTTCATGTTTTTGATAAAGAATATCAATCTCCTTAAAGAACGATAAGAAGCCGTTAATGCAACGATCCTATTCTTTCAAGATGAAGGTTTTGGTTATATGATCAAATTTACTGACCCTTTCGGTAATGAATTTGGTGCTTACCAATCCATTCACTAAGGGGAGCGTTAGTTGAGTTGCGACGTATTGTATAAGGAAAAGCCAACCCGCTTAAGATTGTCCTTCGTTAAAGACAGCGCTGAGAACTGTGCTGTACTGAGTTTCTTGTGATCACCGGCTTCCTTTGGAGCACACATTCTATGGGGCTTCCCGATTTATCGCATCCGGCCCAATGGAGCCAAGAACGGGCGGAGTTATTATCGCGCGCGCGGAATCCAAGACGGAGATTGAGGGAATTATTAAGGAAGATCCTTTCCATAAAGAAAAACTCGCGGAATATACCGTTATTCCGTTCACGCCAACAATTTACGCCGAGTCTCTGGCATCTTTGCTTGGTGGAGGTATATGATAGGGATATATATTGAAAGGGAGGATGAAATCACAGATGAGTTATGAAACCTATTTTCAAAACTTAAGGGAACAGCAGTTGGACGAGCTGAAGCATTGGTTGTCCATCCCGAGCATATCTGCCCTGTCCGCGCATAAAGCGGATATGAACAAAGCGGCCGAATGGCTTGCGGACGCGCTCACCCGCGCGGGCCTCGAGAACGTGGAAGTGCATCAAACCGACGGCCATCCGATCGTGTACGCCGATCATCTTCATGCTCCCGGCAAACCTACCGTGCTTGTTTACGGCCATTACGACGTGCAGCCAGTCGATCCGCTGCATTTGTGGACGACGCCTCCCTTCGAGCCGGACATCCGGGACGGCAAGCTGTACGCACGGGGCGCGACGGACGATAAAGGCCAGGTGTTTCTGCATATCAAAGCGATAGAAGCCATATTGAAGCAGGAAGAGCGGCTTCCGGTCAATATCAAGCTGTGCATCGAGGGCGAAGAAGAAGTTTCCAGCCGGAGCCTGCCCCCTTTCTTGACGACGAATCGGGACAAGCTGGCCACTGACGTCGTCCTGATTTCGGACACATCGCTGCTCGAGCCGGGCAAGCCCGCCATAAGTACGGGACTTCGGGGATTGTGTTCGCTTGAGGTCACCGTGAACACCGCGAATACCGATTTGCACTCCGGAACATACGGCGGAGGCGTTCCCAACGCGCTTCATGCCCTCGTCTCATTGCTTGCGACTTTGCACGATGATCGGGGCCGCGTAAGCGTCGACGGATTCTATGAAGGCGTGCCGGAGCTTTCGCCGCTCATGAGAGAAGAGTTCGCCAAGCAGATGCTGGATGAAGATCAATTGAAGGCAAGTCTTGGTCTTGACGCGTTGTACGGCGAAGAAGGCTTCTCCTTCGTGGAACGCGTCGGAGCGAGGCCGACGCTTGAACTGAACGGCGTTTACGGCGGATTTCAGGGCGAAGGCACCAAAACGGTCATTCCGAAGGAGGCGCATGCCAAGATCACCTGCCGCCTAGTTGGAGACCAGGACCCGCAGGACATTCTGGACAAGATCAAACGGCATTTGCAGAAGCATGTTCAGCCCGGCGCGAAGCTGCAAGTCAAAGATGGCGAGAAGGCCCGCGCTTTCAACATCGATCCTTCCGACCGAATGCTGCAGTTGGCTGCGGATGCTTACGAAGACGTCTACGGCACGCGAGCGCTGTTCACGAAAGATGGAGGATCGATTCCGATCGTCGCAACCTTCTCCCGCGAACTGGCGGCTCCTGTCGTTATGATGGGCTTTGGTCTTCCGGACGAGAATCTGCATGCGCCGAACGAACATTTTCATCTGTACAATTTCGACAAAGGGCTTCTGACGATCGTATCGTTCCTGAAGCGGTTATAGGCATGAAAAATCGCGAAGCGGCCGGCTTCGCGATTTTTTTTGACCATCAGGCTGTTCAACGGAAATAAAGTATTAGACCGATATAGTTGTAGACTAGGAAAATAAAGTATTAGACTGGAGATGGGCATTGAACTAACGGACAGTTTAGCGTGGTGGCTCGTACAATATGGTAAGTATTTACTTTTCGGAAAACCACTGTATAATAAACGAAATTCAATGATATGAGCAAGGGCGTAGGCACAATTGTGCTTACGCCCTTATTCATGTTTCAATTGGAATACCAAACTAGGGGGAAGTAGATGAGTCCAAAATCTCTTAAGATAATGAAGGGGCTCGTGTGCCCTTTTCGCTTTTACTACGGAACGTGGTCCGTTATTCAAGTATGTTCATTTAGATTCATTCGGAGTGTCTGCACATTGAACGCAAGAATCTATAAGACTCTGTTTGCACCCTTCATTTAATCGAATACTAGATACTTGGCCAAGACATGCAGGTATTTCTTGACTCAGCACTAGCGAGAGACTGGTATCTAACGGCTTCATACCTGTCGACTCCCGGTCTTTTTTTATGCTGACTCCGAATAATGCTCTATGGACAGGAACAACTCTATTGAACTAAGGTTAGATATGGCAATATGATTGAATAATAAACAAATTAAAAAAGCAGGTGAAGTCATGGACGCGGTTCGGATACTGATTGCCGACGATGACAAAGAAATAAGGGATTTGCTGAAGAAATATTTGGAACGAGAGCTTTATCAAGCGGATGTTGCTGCAGATGGAGAACATGCCCTGCGCTTGTTCAACGCTAACAGCTACAACCTTGTTATATTGGATATTATGATGCCGCAGGTGGATGGGATCGAAGTATGCAGAAGACTGCGGAACAAATCTAACGTTCCCATATTGATGCTTACGGCCAGGGACCATGAAGTGGAGAAGATACTTGGTTTAAGTATAGGCGCTGACGACTATATGACGAAGCCGTTCAGTATCAATGAGGTTGTCGCCAGAGTAAAGGCGCTTATGAGGCGATTTCTGATCCTAGGGAGCGAGCTGGGTACGCAGGGCAAAACAAAGATCACGTACAAAGGTCTCTCGATCGATCTCCGGCAATATACCGTCAATGCCGGCGGAGAAGAGGTTTCACTTACGGCTAAGGAATTTGAGCTGCTTAAGTTTTTCGCGACTAATCCCGGACAGGTGTTTACCAAGACCCAGTTATTTCGTAATGTATGGGACAGCAGCTACATAGAAGACGACAACACGATAATGGTGCATATCAGAAAACTTCGCAAGAAAATAGAAATAGACCCTTCCAACCCTCTGTTTATTCAAACGGTATGGGGGATCGGTTACAAATTTACAGGTGAAAAAGATGAATCTTAATAAGCTCACCGCGCTTCTTGCCGTTCAATTGGTCATCATCGTTGGGATTGCTATCACGATTACGAATCGCAACGGGCCGGTTATTCCTCAGTGGATTTTATTCGCTGTATTTATTGTAGTTACGGGCATTACTTTGGCTATGGTGTTGCGTTTCCGCATGAAATTGGCGCACATGTCCGCGCAGTTAAAACGAGCGGCTGGCGGCAATTTCAAGACCCGATTATTTGCGAAAGAAGATCCGATTTGGAATGAGGTTGTTTTTTCGATCAATGAAATCATCGATCAGCTGGAACAAGTTAAAATCGAATCAGTCAAATCGCAGTCGGCTAGAGTTAGCCTGTTGTCCAGCATTTCACACGATATTCGAACGCCTCTCACTTCCATTATTGGCTATGTGGACGCCCTGAAAGACGGCATTGCCGCTTCCGAAAAGGAAAAACAGGAGTATATCGCGATTCTGTCGATAAAAGCTTCCGCGCTCAAGGAAATGATTGATGAGATTTTTATGATGGCGAAGCTCGATGCCGATGAGATGCCTCGCAAAGAGGAAGCTATCGATTTGGCCGAGCTGACCAGGGAACTGTTGATTGAGTTTCTACCGGAGCTGAAAAAGCAAGGGATCTCCTTAGAAACACATATTCCGGATGTGAAATACCCTGTGCGGGTAGACCGGATGGGACTGATGAGAACTATCGGAAATATTGTAAAAAATGCTGTACAGTACGGAAAAGAAGGGAAAGTGCTGGGGGTAGACTTGCTAGAAATGGACGATGAGTACCAATTGAACATTTGGGATCGGGGGCCGGGGATACCAGAAGAGGAGCTTGCGCACATATTTGAAAGAAGTTATAGAAGTGATAAAGCGAGAAGCTCGGAAAGCGGCGGAAGCGGTCTCGGACTAGCTATAGCTAGGTCGCTAGCGGAAAGAGAAGGCGGAGGGATTGCTGTCCAAAGTATGCCGTGGGAGAAAACGTCTTTCGGCTTGTTTCTGCCGAAAGACGGCGTAAAAATTAAGAAACAATTAAAAAATAGATAAGAAGCTGTTAAAATCGTCTGTCTATAATGATGACATGCTTACGAAGGAGGTGTTTCACGATTAGCGTTATTATTAGAACCACAAACCTGAAAAAGGCTTACGGTAAGTCGATTGTGGTCGACAGTGTAAACATGACGGTCAATCAGGGCGAAATATACGGTTTTCTGGGACGGAACGGCGCCGGCAAGACAACGACCATCCGCATGCTGATGGGACTAATCAAACCTACCGATGGCCAAATCGACATATTCGGCGAAAACCTTGCGCACCGTCAAAAAGATATTTTGCGCAGAATCGGGTCGATTGTTGAAGTGCCGGGCTTTTACGAAAATCTGACTGCGGCGGAGAATTTGTTGATTAATGCCAAAATAATGGGACTCCATAAACGAAATGCGGTTGCGGAAACGCTAGAGATGGTCGGACTGCAGGATGAAAAAAGGAAGGTGGTAGGAAAATATTCGCTCGGGATGAAGCAGCGTCTTGGCATTGCGAGAGCGCTCCTTCACTATCCAGAGCTACTTATCCTGGACGAGCCTACCAACGGGCTTGATCCAATCGGGATCAAGGAGATGCGCAAACTGATTAAAGCATTGGCAGAGGAACGCGGAATCACCATTTTTTTATCGAGCCACATTTTATCGGAAATCGAGCAGCTTGCGGATCGTGTGGGCATTATTCATAAAGGCGAATTGCTGGAGGAAATCGCATTTGACAAGCTTCGCCAAATTAATCGCAAATATGTGGAGTTTCAAGTGTCAAGCGACAATAAAGCCGCCATGATCCTTGAGAATCATTTTAACGTCATTGATTATGAGGTTCGTGAGCAAGGGCAAATCCGGATTTATTCGCATTTTGGAGAGCAGGGTCAAATCAATAAAGCATTTGTTCAGCATGACATCGAAGTTTCAAGGATTGCTGTCAGTGAGGACAGATTAGAAGATTATTTTACTCAGCTTGTGGGAGGCGGAAGCATTGGGTGATCTGGTCTATACGGAGATTTTGAAGCTTAAACGCTCTAAAATGTTTTTATTAACGTTTATCGGTGCCTTGGTTGCTCCGTTCCTAGTCGTAGTTTCGACTTATATCCATGTTCATAGCAATGAGCCGACGGAGCAGATTCTGTTTGCCGAACTATTTTTTGATACCAACTTATATACGACGGTACTGATAGGCGTTCCACTCTACGGTGTGGCGGCAGCATATCTTTTTAGTCGTGAATACGCGGAGGATACGTTGAAAAATTTGCTTACTATCCCGGTTTCCCGCACCGGCATACTGGTCAGCAAGATGCTGCTTCTGTTTATGTGGATAATTGCGCTTACGATCGTGGCGTGGGGATTGACACTGCTGCTGGGCATGCTCGGACAGTTTGATGGCTTGACGTTGTCCTTGCTTCTGCAGTCATTCACGCAATTCACCGTTGCGGGCTCGTTTCTGTTTGTTCTTTCCACGCCTGTTATTCTGATTACACTCCTATTGAAAAATTATGTGCCGGCGATTATTTTGACTATTGTGATTACTTTGATCAATGTAATGGGCGGAAACTCCGAGTACAAAGGGTTGATTCCGTGGACAGCGGCATTCGATATTGTGAATGGAACGCTCCTGCCGAAGTATCCCGCGTCATACTCATACGTTTCGATCGCTGTGCCAGCAATTGGTTGTTTCATCGCGGCACTTCTCTACTTTAGAAAGGCGGACGTTCATTAATGAATGATTTCATAAGCGCGATTATATTGGGTATTATTGAAGGGTTGACCGAGTTTCTGCCCGTATCTTCTACAGGGCATTTGATTTTGGCAGGCCATTTGATGGGTTTCGAAGGAGATGCGGCTACCACGTTCAAGATTGTCATTCAGCTCGGTGCCGTCATGGCGGTATTCGTGCTTTATTGGAAAAGGTATTTGGATATGCTGAAAGGCCTGCTGACTTTCAACTTTTCCGCAGCGGGGAAATTAAACGCCGTTCATTTGATAATCGCCATGGTTCCTGCCCTTATCGTTTACCTGATTTTCAAGGATACCATTAAACAGGAATTGTTCGGGCCGGCACCTGTACTAATTGGCTTGATTCTGGGAGGGATTCTCCTGATCATTGGCGCGCGGGCAAAACGGAAGGTGACAGCCGAGCAAACGGACGACATTACCTACAAACAGGCGTTTGGAATCGGATTGTTCCAATGCCTCGCCTTATGGCCGGGTTTTTCAAGGTCGGGATCGACGATAGCTGGCGGAATGTTGCTCGGCACGAGCCAGAAAGCCGCTGCGGATTTCACGTTTATGATATCGGTTCCGGTCATGCTCGGCGCGACGATGCTGGACATGTATGACAGCCGCGAGTTATTGACGTCAAGCAATTTGACGCTGTTTTTAGTCGGGTTTGTTACGGCCTTTATCGTGGCTATGATTGCCGTCGTTACTTTTTTGAATATAATCAAGCGGCTTAAGCTGGAATGGTTTGCGATTTATCGTTTCGCACTCGCAGCGGTATTTTACTTCTTTTTAATGTAATATGGATGATAATCGGATGGCAAGTCGATTTTCATCATATCATCACTAAACAGTTGCAAGTTAGATCAACTGGTATCTGTTTTGCTTTGACAGTAAGTGTTGAAGGAAAATAAAGATGTAGACTAATGATTCGCCATTAAGCTAACGAACTATACCTAAACAAACAATAGGACGAGGCTGCCGACATGAAACGGCAGCCTCGTTGAGCTAACGGGCAGTTTAACGCAATAATCCATCTTCCTGACTTATCCATAGTACGGTACAATATATCTTGATTCCGGAGGTCTTTCTACATATGGCAGTGCCTCTTTTTTTTCATTAGCAGTATAGCCGAACGACTGTAAAACGTTTGTTCCTTGCCATACGGTTATCCCTTAAATTAAGGTTTGATAAAAAAGGAGGCCATTTAATTGAAAATAAGTGAATTATCTAGAATAACAGGTGTTAGTACCCGATCCATCAGACATTATGAAAAGAAAAAAATAGTTACTGCGGTTCGCTTGGAAAATGATTACCGGGAATTTGATTATTCTGCTGTTAAACGCATTAGAACCATCCAACTCTACTTGGGTTTGGGACTAACAACCGAGCAAATTGAGGAAATATTGAAATGCGAGGATAATGGTCCTAGTGAATACGAATTTTGCGAAGAAATGCTGGAAACTTATCAAGAGAAATTGGATCAAATCAATAGACAAATTAATGCATTAGCAGTTGTAAAGAATCGGTTGGAAAATCAGATAATACAAACGAAGGAAAAAGGAAGATTGAAAGATTTTTCCTTGTTGAGATAACGACATAAGGGAAAGTCCCAGTCTGAATAAAGGCCTGGGACCTCCAATAGATAATTTTCGCTGTTCTTTAGAAGCTGTTTACGCAGTCGTTTTCGTTCGCAATTCGGTCAGGCAACGGCTTTGACCCATTCAGACGCTGACGTCGATGCCGTGACGAACACTTCATGCTAATGGCTTTTTGATCGCCTCAAAAATACGCTCGAAGCCATCGGCACCGTAGCCTTCCGCAACCTTCAGGGTGGCAAGAGCCTGGATAGGCGTCAGCCAGTCGACAGAGATACCCAGTTCCTTACTAGAGCGGACGATGTTGTCCAGCCCTTGCTTGTTGATAGTGAGGTTGGAAACATCGGTCGCGTATATACTTTCATCAAGCGCACGTGCAGCGTTGGGGTCGGTAAGACTCGGTACAATCACGTAATTGAGCCAGTTGGTTACGTACGGCAGGATCTTTGTCGCTGAGATGCATGCCCTGCTCAGCAAGGCATGTGCGTGGAGATAACTGTACCATGCTCCATAAAGCATGGTAAGCAACGCCAAGTCGTATAGCAACGGTTCGCCATGGTCCTCACTGAGATAGGTGGTACTGCCTCCCAGGAGTTTCAGCATCGGCTCATGGGCTTCAAAGAGAGCCTTCGGACCGCCATAGAAGATGAGGGCTTCAGGCAACCCGATCATCTGAGGAATAGCCATGATCGCTCCATCGAGATAATCGGAGCCACACTCGGCTGCCCACTTCGCTGTCTTGCGGGCTTCCTCCGGTGTTCCGGTGGTGAGGTTAATGATGACTCGATCGGAGAGTTCGTGGCCCAAGGGAGCGAGGAGCCTGTGCATGACCTCGTAGGTAGACAAGCAAACGACGACCACGGCGCTCGCTGAAATCGCTTCAGCGATCGAGGTCGCACGGGCCGCACCCTTCGTGACAAGGTCATCGGCCTTGTTGGCAGAACGGTTCCAGACGGTTGTCGGGTGGCCACCCTTCAGGAACGTGTCGGCCAGTGCCAAACCCATATTGCCTAAGCCGATAACCGTTACAGGTGAACGGTCCTCGCCCGTCATCACAGCATCTCTAAATGATGTATCTTTCATATTATCTCCTCCTTGTATTTCTAGGTTTAATGTAATTTAAAACCTAATTCTAAAGTATGACTTTCAGATGATGATGAGTTTTGCATTGAAATGCTTTTGAACTATTTAAGGGGATACAATACCTTGTCCCAGACCTCCATCAACGGCTAACTTGATGCCTGTGGTGAATGTGGCGTCGAAGGCAAGGAATAGGACTGCTTTGGCAACCTCATCGGAGGAGCCATGACGCTTCATGGGTGTAACCGCATCTCCCATAACCTCGAAGGCGGTGCGCTCCGTCTCGGATAAGCCGGCGACTCCCATAGTCGGTGTTTTGATAAATCCGGGGCTTACAACGTTCACGCGTATGCCTTTCGGCAGCAGTTCGGCCGCAAATCCAGATGCAAATGAACGTAGCGCTGCCTTAGAGGCTCCATATACGCTCATGCCGAGAGAGCCTCCTTCATCCGCAATGGATGATGTAAACACGATGGAACCTCCATCTCGAATCAGCGGAGCCAGGCGCTGCACGGTGAAGAAGGCCCCCTTCGTATTAACCATAAATGTTTTGTCATAAGACTCTTCTGTTACCTCATGATACGGTTCAAGCAGCGCGATCCCTGCGTTAACGTGCACAAAATCGATCTGGCTGAATCGTTCCTGCACAATATTTCCTAAATCTTGAATGTCCTTCAAACTCGACACGTCGGACTGAACGACGTGCGCTCGATTCCCAAGCTCCCGTTGCGCCTCTTCTACGTTCCTTGCATTGCGTCCTGTGATAATCACTTCCGCGCCTTCCTCCAATAAGGCTTTTGCAGTTGCCAGCCCTATGCCATGCGTACCGCCCGTAATGACGGCTTTCTTAGCTATATACTTTTTCATGCGTTTTCCTCCTTGATGGATTCGAATTAATCCTTACTTAGCTCATTCTAAAGGTTGACACTAGTGTGAAAGTCAATAGTGCTTAAAAAATCATAGCTTAGCGTTACGTTAACGGAACACGTTAGTTGAATCTTTAGTTGAAACAAAGCTGTCAGGTCAGAAAGATAAATTGGGGGTCAACAGATGGAGGAGCAAGCATTAGAACTATATAAGGAATTCATAGATGATCTGGTAGAACTCCGCCCAAGTGTGTATCCTCGTTGGATAACGGGCAATGGCTGGCCGAAAACGGAAGAGAATGAAAAGATCAATAGAGTCTTGAGTGAATTGACGAAAGAACAAAAAGAGGTAATAGCACTAATTGTCCAATCGGCTCGAGACAGCGGGATTCAATAAGCCAACAGCGGTTACGGTGAGCTTCAATGCCTTTAGTGATGCGGATCCGTCTTCTGGCCATGCTACGCGAATCTTCTACTTACAAAAGGTAAATGAAGACGGCAGCGTGACAAACATTGACTTAAATAAGGATGGATCGGCAGAATACAGCGTACCGCTTGCACTCACTAAACATTCATATCGCGTTGAAGGCTTAATTAGCGGGCAAAAATATCGGGTAACTGTTTTGGATTATGACGTTGCAGGGAATGAAGGCCATTATGCGTATATCCATTTCGTTACTAACCGCCCACCGACGGGAGACTTTGATTGGTCACCTAAACCGGTCTATGAAGGGGATATGGTCCAATTTAAAACAGATGTTAATGATGAAGATGGCAATATACTTGTAGTAACTTATGAATTAACAAGTCCCTCAGGTGTTAAGAAAAATTACAGCTACAATATGAACAAACCATATCCAGTTAATGGTCCATCGATTAGAATGTCTGAGGTGGGCAACTGGATAGCAAAAATGGTAGTAAGTGACGAGATCGCTGAACCGATAACGGTTACGAAGGTAATTCAAGTTCGTCCACTTGGAATTACAGGATGGGTCAGTCATACAACAAAATGGGAGGAAAACCGATTAGAGTTTAATAAAGCCAATCCGACTGCCACACGCCCGTCAGATATGTTCTGGGCAGGTGAAGAATTTGTTCTTTCTGCAAATGTAACAGATACTGGATCTTCATTAGTCAAGGCGGATAAGGTAACAGTAGGTTTAGTAGGTCAAGGTATAACTATCGATCTCAGTAATAGCCCATCTGGAAGCATTATCTTTAAGGGGTCGATGTGGCGAAAAAACTTTAATTCCCTGCCAGACGGCTATTATAATTTCCTCTTTACTTCTTATTACTCAAATGGTGTTGAAAAGACAACAACCGTTAAAGTACAGATAAAAGATAGTATTTGGGATATTACTAAAACTCATCTCACACATTGAATATGAAAAGAGACCTTAAGTTCTTATTTGAGAACCGAGGTCTTTTTTTGTTCAAACGCGAGCCCGAAACCTACTATCACGTTGTTGTATGGTATGACTCTAATTTTTTGCGGCGCTGGAGAATACGGGCGGAATTTTGCATATATAGGTCTGCATGAATCTAGTAATTGCTGGTATAATAGTAGATCTACATAGCCTAAGAATACTAAAAGAGACTTGTATGAAAAAAATTGTATACCTGAAAATTTTGATCTGTGGGTTGATTAGTATCTCCGGTTATATACCAAACCGGGCGGAAGCAAGCGGTAGTTATACAGCCAAGGTATACACCGACTCATTGAATGTCCGCAGCGAGCCTTCGCTTAAATCGTCGATCGTGGGTGCTTTGAAGAATCGCGAGATGGTCACCGTTTCGAATGAAGAGCACGGCTGGCTGCG
>NZ_JABBYG020000029.1 GCF_012935325.2 Paenibacillus sp. PL91 | reverse complement strand
CGCAGCCAGCCGTGCTCTTCATTCGAAACGGTGACCATCTCGCGATTCTTCAAAGCACCCACGATCGACGATTTAAGAGAAGGTTCGCTGCGGACGTTCAATGAGTCGGTGTATACCTTGGCTGTATAACTACCGCTTGCTTCCGCCCGGTTTGGTATATAACCGGAAATACTAATCAACCCACAGATCAAAATTATTAGGTATACAATTTTTTTCATACAAGTCTCCTTTAGTATTCTTAGCTATGTAGGTCTACTATTATACCAGCAATTACTAGATTCATGCAGACCTATATATGCAAAATAACGCCCGTATTCTCCATGCGCCGCCAAAAACTAGAGATATACGTCAGATTCTAACGTTTGTTGTAATATTGCAAAAAAAGGCGCCGCTTACGTTCGGAACAAACGAACCGCACCGATTTAAATGTACTACAATTGCTCTATAAAAAGAGCGAACGAAATAAGCTCTTTTTCTTTTACAATTTACCATTATCTAAATTGGCCCATAAGAGTTTCAGATTCCGGATTTTTATGTAATAGGGGTCACCTCACCAAATGGAAATAATTGTTCGTTGGGGAATTTTCCATGGAAAACCCGGGCCTTTTCTAACTGATGTTTCTAATCCAAGGGCTGCTGAGCCACACGGTCGGCCCGAGGCGACAAAATAAAACGGATACCCACTGTGGCTATCCGTAATCAGCTATATGCAGTTACTACTGCAACAATACGTCCTGCCGGGTTAAGTCAGATCCAGTGTTACGTCGTACTCCTCTCGAGTCGAAGGTTCTGTAAAAATGACCTGAACAGTTAGTGAATCCTCTACGGGAATTGTTGTATCAAAAATTCTTTACCTCGGACTTACAGAGATGCTCATACCATCCACTCTTAGAACTAATTTCAATAGCTCGCAGGTGGCGGTTTTCTGAGATGGCAGTTGCCTTGCGAGTTTGTCAGATAAATCTCCACATAAGCGAGGTTCGACCCCGTGACACCAATCCCGCCAGCACGTGATCGAGATTCTCCAGCGTCTGCCGATTCTGTGCCACGATATCTCCTCAAACGAACGCACCCTACATAGTCCCGAAATGTAGATGGTGCCATTGACGCAGTAACCTTGGGTCACGCCGTTACCTTTCTTACCTACAACACCTTGATTGTAGGTTTTGGGCTCACGTTTGAACAAAAAAAGACCTTGGTTCTCAAATGAGAACTTCAAGGTCTCTTTTCATATTTAATGTGTGAGATGAGTTTTAGTAATATCCCAAATGCTATCTTTAATTTGTATTTTCACGGTTGTTGTCTTTTCAACACCATTTGAGTAATAGGTGGTAAAGAGAAAATTATTATTGCCGTCAGGTAGGGAATCAAAGTTTTTTCGCCACATCGACCCCTTAAAGATAATGCTTCCAAATGGGCTATTACTGAGATCGACAGTTATACCTTGACCGACTAAGCCTACGGTTACCTTATCCGCCTTGACCAATGAAGATCCAGTATCTGTTACATTTGCAGAAAGAACAAATTCTTCACCCGCCCAGAACATATCTGACGGGCGTGTGGCAGTCGGATTGGCTTTATTAAACTCTAATCGGTTTTCCTCCCATTTTGTTGTATGACTGACCCATCCTGTAATTCCAAGTGGACGAACTTGAATTACCTTCGTAACCGTTATCGGTTCAGCGATCTCGTCACTTACTACCATTTTTGCTATCCAGTTGCCCACCTCAGACATTCTAATCGATGGACCATTAACTGGATATGGTTTGTTCATATTGTAACTGTAATTTTTCTTAACACCTGAGGGACTTGTTAATTTATAAGTTACTACAAGTATATTGCCATCTTCATCTTCAACATCTGTTTTAAATTGGACCATATCCCCTTCATAGACCGGTTTAGGTGACCAATCAAAGTCTCCAGTCGGTGGGCGGTTAGTAACGAAATGAATATATGCATAATGACCTTCATTCCCTGCAACGTCATAATCCAAAACAGTCACACGATATTCTTGCCCGCTAATTAAGCCTTCAACGCGATATGACTGTTTAGTGAGAGCAAGTGGAACGCTGTATTCTGCCGATCCATCCTTATTTAAATCAATGTTTGTAACGCTACCGTCCGCATTTACTTTTTGCAAGAAGAAGGTTCGCGTTGCATGGCCAGAAGAAGGATCGGCATCACTAAAGGCATTAAAGCTCACCGTAACCGCAGTTGGCTCAATATCTAACTGTTCATTTACGTCTGCCGGCTTAACGGTATCGACAAAGAAGAATCCATTACTGGAGTACGGCCCCCAAATGTAGCTATCATTTGCCCTTGCACGCCAGTAGTGAAGCCCTTCCGCAAGAGCTGTCGTTGTGTAGTTGGCTGCAGCTGTGGCCGCGTTCGTGTCTAATTCAGTTGCACCGCTCGATGCTCGGAACACCTCGTAATCAATCGCGGAAATCGGGTGATTCTCTGGATCAACCACAAATGTACGCAGCTGCGGACGATTTGAATTGGTATAGATCGGATTGTCTCCATCTGGCCCATTATACGAAAGTAGATAAGTCGTAGGAGGCAAGTCTAGGACAAAGTATCGAACATTACTTACATTCGACCACACGCCTGCTGAGTATACTTGACCTTGTACTTTAACCACGCGACCAGGCGTGATGGTTTCGGTCAGCATTTTATAACTGAGTGCATTACCCTCATGCTCGATGTATAAAGCCGTCTCATTATTGTCTACATACGTCATGGATAGACGATAACTCTCTTGCGGATCTCCTTCTGCATCAAAGTAAGACCATGTAATCGTTGGCTCTTTGATCAGTACGGTAGGAGCTGCTGCCGTTGTACCGGTAGGATACGTAATTGTCATAACGGGCTTTGTTTGGTTGACTGGTGGTATACCGTCTTTATAGACAACGGTCTCTGCCCAAAATGACCATGCGCCGTGTATGTCTCGTACTTGTTCCTGTATGATCAGCTCCACTCCCGGACGGTTGTAATACTCGCGTTTCCCTGTTGTCCATTTGGTTTCATCAGCCCATCGTGTGCGGAATAGCTTGTCCGATAAGACGTGAGCTATATCGGGATCGTAAGACTTATCAAACGTTTCATAATCAAGCGCCTCACCCTCTGCAAACACTCGCCCTGTAAAACGAACGTCAGGCTGCGCTATTGGCCTTCGATGCACATAAATAATCTTCTTAACTGGCTGTGACCATTTTCGGTAGCTGGCAAGCCCAGGATCATCCTGACCACGGAACGTAATTTCATACAAGCCTGCTTTTTCTAATGCATTAATAGTGGTGGGATAAGTCTTTCCGTTATGAACACTTAGACTTTCGGGGTTTTCGAAAAAGTTGGGTTTATGGCTGTAACTCCACTCTTCCGCGCCCATCGCATCACCCTCAATATCTTGGAACAATTTCTCGTAACTGATTGGATCATTCACCAGCACCGAGTCATAGGTATTTTGAGGATAACTGTTACCGTAGTTGGTTCGCTTCACCAAACTGAAAGCAGCCATTTGCTGTCCAAGTGACAATAGCCCTGCTGATCCAGTAGCATACGTACCATCCGAGACTTCGATAAGCTTAACGTTATTGGCGATTACACGAATCTCGCTGCCTATTGCTTCGATTTTAAATGCTGTTGGTATACCAACAGGACGAGCTAGATAGGATCTTGCCAGTTCGGTTTTCTGTCCATTTACGACTCGATAGAGAAATAGCGTATCCTGCGTCCATTCTATCGCGTATAAATTCTTCTCGTCTTGAATCCGAATGGCAGCACCAATTGCCTTATTATTGTTCATGCTGTTAACAGCTACGTTAAATTCAAGCACTTGATTTCGCATCACACTTGCGGGATCATAAAGCAGACCGCCCCAAGTTTCGCTGTCTACCTCTACCGTATTGTCATCAAGCAAACGCGGTAAATCTCCTGTTGACTCACCCACAAGTGGAATGACCATATCTCGATATTTTGATTCCCCGTAATACCCAATTGTATCGTAATATTGAGTGTTCAAAAATAACGAACCATCTGGTGTTACCTTGGTTGAATTAATAAACTCCGTCCCTTTTAACAATGTTCTACCACCAACACTACTACTCTCTATCCATTGCGTTTGCTCCGTATTGTCTAAATGAATATCAATCTGATTAGGTGCAAACGCGGCGACGTATTGTTGATAGCTCTCTTGCCTAACCATAGCTACTGTCCCAGACGTAGCTGGAGTATATTTATACTTCCATTTTGTTCCCCCACCTACTGTGTAAAAATCTCCTGATGGCTGCGCAACAATACGGTCCATTGCTGTTAGATCGGCATCATAAGTATAAAAGCCTGTCGAGTAATAATAGCTAGGTGCGCTTGAACTGTAGTCTGGTTGGGTGTTGTGTGGCACAAGCAAGGCTTGATGATTCCTAAAAGCAGATAAAGGATGATTTTTAACAAGACTACCCCAAGGAGTTGCGATCATTCCGTTGTACAAATGAACATAGCCGTCTTTATTCACTGCCGGAAGATTTAGCATAAAAGGTTCATACTTGATATCAGCGATAGTCGTACTCTGATGCTCAATATGTCCGAAAGTGTTAGAATCAGCGTTATAAGTCATAACACCAATATCTCGGGATTGCCCATAATTACCTGATACAAATCTAGTGGTCGCTGCATAAGCCATTGTTTTATCCAAGGATGTTGTTACACCTGAATAAACACCCATATACAATCCGGTACCTTTGATATTCACTCCATCCGGATTAAAAACTTTGTATATACCTGTCCGCTCATTTACGTTTTGAAACATACCATGATAGTAGTACGTGACATGCAAATTCCCTTTTTTGTCGATAGCCATTGGTTGTGAAACAAATTGTGTGGCATAATTATCTCTTTGATCTAACAGGACTGTCCATAGAGCTGTCTTTTGATGCAGCGCATACTTCGTTACATACAAAGCTTTACGAATATCGTATGAAGACTGCCCATTGCTAAACAAAGAAGTGACATAAGCATAATTCTTATCTTCCGTGAACACGACATCTTGAATAAAATAATCTTGATTCCCACTCCCCCATTCTAGAGGGATCGGAGTGATATTGGGATAGTCCTGCAAAAGCTGGCCTGTTACAATATTGTATAATCGCAATCCGCCTCCGTTTACGTTTCCATTACTGTGCATCCTAAAATATGCGGTATTGATGTCTCCTGTATTAATATCTAAAATACTGGAATCTCCAAAAGTAGAACCATGATGCGTATAGTCACCTTCAACGGCACCTGTTCTAGCATCGCGTATCTGGAACTTCCAATTTTCGTTAGATACTCCTCCCCAACTATATTCATAATAATAACCCGATTTAACAGTGATACGTGTTTTATATCCTGCATAGATGTTTTCGACTTTCCCTTCCCACGCAGGCAATCTTTTCAGGTTCTTTGCTAAATTGTAATTGCCATTAAAATCTGCCCAAACTGCATTTCTCGTCGTAAGGCTACTGCCCGATACCTTCCAGCCAGCTTTGCCTTCATTGCCGCCTACATATGGCTTCTTCAATGTCCATGATCGCAAGATCGATTCGGGCGTGTAATTTGTAATCGGCGGCCCACTATCCTCGCCTTGATCCGGCTGCTGAATTGTACCAAACACATTAAAATTAGTCACAGGTGCCATGTTAATGATATTGGTTTCATCCAGATTGGACGCTGCCGACAATCCAAAATTTTCTTTCGCTACTGCTCGATACTGACGTTTCCCTACGCTTGTATATTTGACGGTATGGGTGAACTTGTTTGAACCATCATAAATGACGTTCCATGTTTCATCTTCAAAATTACCTTCACCATTGCTATCATAGCGCTCCTCGATTTTCAAAGACGTAATATCGTCACCATCTGGACTTGATGCGTCGATGTACAGCATAACTTCGTTATTCCTTACGCCTTCATCAGGTGCAGTGATTTCTACGGTTGGCGGTTCGTCAGGAACGATTTCAAGTGGATGTATAGCCCATTCGCTCATTCGTCCAAACGAATCATAAACCTTTCCTTCCAGCTCGTAACTTCCTAATTCCATAGGTGCTGTAGTAGGCCAGCTGCTTGTATAAGCTGATCCATCTTTCTTTTTATACCGTTTCTCGGATCGGCTCCAATCAATGGTGGTGCCTCGACTAGCAAGCGGCGTATAGGAATTGTCCAAATGATGTAGCGAAGGAAACGGGCGTCCTTGTATCCATCTCGTAACGCCAGAAATAATGGCTGTCGGTTTTGGATCATTTACGGATAGGTATGTCGTTTTGGTTTCCGAAAATCCGTGCTCGTCCGTAGCCGTTAACGTAGCGCTGTAAATACCTGGTTCATTGAACGTAATAGGGCTATGTTCAAAGTCTGTCGCATCTGGAATCAATGGCGCTAAATTGGAAGAAAACGACCATGTATAGCTAACCCAATTGATTGTGTTATTTACAAGCTTCGATTGTTCACCCGTAAAGATGGCGATTGGATCGAAAGTAATATCGACCTTAATTGGTCTTTTAGGTGTCGGAGTCGGTGTGACCTCGGGACCAGTACTTGGTGTTGGTGTCGGGCTTGGTTTAGGCGTTGACGTAGTGTTTGTGACAGTAACCTTCAATTGCGCCCATTCTGATACCTTGTTCTTGCTGTTGGTAACGCGCAGCTCAACGAGGTATTCTCCTAAAGTGGCAAAGTCCTTTGTTATAGGTTTCTTTTTAAAGATCGTTCCGTTTGGTGCTTTGTATTTCCACTCATAAAGTGTAATAGCTTCTTTACCGGGCGAATAAGACAGTTTATCGTCTAGCTTCGGATCGACGGCTGGCTTAATTGTAATTTCTGGCTCGGTCCGATGATCGCCTTCAAGGTGACTGATAATGGCGATTGGCGTTGTTGGTTCGTTTTTCTTATTGAAAGCAATTTTAAATGGTTTCGTATTGTTCGTCTCATTTGATTCGACAACGGCTTCACCAAAGTCAGTCTTAGCCGTAAAACTCTTTATACCACTTGTGGTCGATGATACATTAACCGTAACTGTTTTAACCTGACCGGGAGGTACATTCGATATGACTTCCGATTTAAAGTTTGTTCCTACGATGCCTACTGTGAAGGGTCCGCTGCTTTCAGTACCTTTGTTTTCTGTCGTTATTTTGATCGGTACAGAATCGCCTACCCACGCATCTGCCGGACTAACTAGTGTTTTAATTAGAAGGTCTGGTTGTTGCTTAAGAATTAGAGGGTCCAATGCAGGAATCTCAAACATTTCGTACCACCAAGATCCGTCTGGCTGCCAAATATTCCACATCTGAACTACGCCGGGACTAAATTTTGTAGGTACTTGTTGAAAGATAACATAGGGTTTTAGTGAATCTCCTGTCCATGCTTTCCCTGTCCGGTTATTGTAGCTTTGGATAAAAGTGGCTGATTCATGATAGGGATCGATCATTTTCTCTAACCATGCTCTCGCTTCAGGGTGACCAGTGATTTCAGGTGTTCCTATTATACCTTTCCTATTGCCTACCGGCTCTTCCCATGGGGTTTTAACCCAGTTTTTAGCCACATGCTTTGTTGCTCTGGAATCACTACGAAACTTCCAGTTACGGTAGACAACGCCATTAAGGTCATATCCAAGATATCTCCACTGGCCTTGATCAAATTGATTTCCGGGGACATTGGCAGGCGTTCCATAAACAACAGCATTTTTCCCAAGACCACATTGATTAGATAGATAATTGCCATTAAGTTTGAGCGTACCTTTCCCGGTACTGATTGAAGTAGGAATATCGTTCTGATCAATAAGACCTTGTGCAATCGCATCATATGTTGCAGGTAATGGACAATCAGCTGCACCAGCGGCACTTACAAAACTATATTGAATGGAAGAATTCAACAATAAAATAACAAGTAGAGAAATAAATAAATTCCTCTTGAGGGATATATGCACTTCCTCACTCTCCAATTTTCTTAGTAACCGCTGTTATAAAAGAAACTAAATATAGTGCCGTACATTGGATAATTTGATTTACAATCCGATGCGAATCTGAACCCTCTTACCACTAGAGGCTTTTAGTGCCTCAAATACACGTCCGTCATACTTTAATCTAATATCTGCATTAGCGTCTGAATTTGCTGCTTTATTAACTTTTATATAAGTTTCATATGCTTTTTCAGATGATTTCGGAAAGTAATTTTTAAGCAAATCCTTTACCATCAATTGGTTGTCCGATGTGGGATCAGCAATATTAATTACAGTCATTTTTAATCTAGTGTTATATTCAACAATTAGTGTGTTATCCAAAAAATTATCCGATGCTTTAGAGTTGATAAATACAATCCCTTCGTCACCAAACGTTGTTGTTCCCTTGAAATTAGGTAATGATTTAATCAATGTATTCATCTCTTCTTTGGTTTTGGGATAAGAGACTGGTTTTGTAGGGTTTTTAGCGATCAGTGTGCTTGTAATCATCACTACCGACTCTGCACGAGTTGCATTCTTATCGCCGCCCATCGTTCCATCTGGATAACCCTTCATGATTTCCAGCTTTTTAGCGACTGCCAAATAACCCGATTTAATGCCCTCTGCATCCTTACCCAGTGCTCGGATCGTCATGCGGGCAATCTCTTCACGCGTAATCGGTAGATTTGGCTCAAATGTATTCTCCTTATAATCGCCAACTTTAATAATGGAGTTTTTCAAGCCGGTAGCAATGAAAGAACGGAACCAACCAGTATCATCCACGAATGGTGTATCTGAATCAGCTACTTTGATTTTCATAGCAGTAACGAGCGATTTTAAGAACTCAGCACGCGTCATGTTCGCATTTGGTTTAAACGTTTTTGCATCATACCCATTGATCCATTTTTGATCGACAGCAATCGAAATTTCGTTTTTCGCCCAATGTGTTTTGGTATCTGTAAAAGTAGCTGCCGCAACTACGACTTGTGCTGAAGCTAAGACTGTGACCGCTATCGACAAAGCAACGAATTTCCGTACATTTTTTTTCATATTTAACACTCTCCATTTTGAATTTTAATATATAATTATTTATCGTTATTTTGTATCGACATAAATAGTAGTATAGTAATTAGTATATATATTATATAATCCATGCCTCGTTTTTCTCCTAATTTTTCTCATGTTTTAAACGAAAAAAATTATGAAATTACTAGAATTCCACAGCTTACTCCATCAGATTATTTGTCTGCTTCTCTCAATTTCTGATGTTATATTTGTTATGAAATAGTTCAGTATTTGCGGGTCGAATTTATCTTTCTCCTGTAACATAATCCCTATAGCTTCATCTCTACTCCTTGCTTTTGAATAGAGCCGATTTGATGTAAGAGCAGAATAAGTATCTGATATAACGGTTATTCGGCCTGCCAGTGGGATTTCTAAACCATTCAATCCAACCAAGTATCCAGTACCATCGTATCTTTCATGATGGTATCTTACTACTTACTATGTCCAAGATTATTTGAGGCATTTCAAGGCTGTTAAGAAGGCGATAACCGTCTGATACATGATTTAGTAAATGAATGCGATCATTGGAAGTCAATTTCCCGCTTCCTTTCAGTATTCGATCTGTCATCCCCATCTTACCAATATCATGTGTTAAGGCACCTGCAAAGTATAAACCTGCGTTCGATTGATCAAATTCTTCTGCCAATCTGTAAGTTAGCTCAGCCATATGTAACGAATGAGCTGCTGTAACTGGATCTCTAACTTGTAGACAGCGATAGAGAGCCTGAACAACAATAAGAGTTTTTTCATCTCCGATCAACTTATCCCATTTGTGATAACATCATCCATAGGGTTTTGCTCCGCTCTAAATTGAATCGTAAGCATCACCCTCTTCTCTCTTATTTTATAGTCATTAATTTTTCTTCACTCCGTCGAAAATGAAACGTCGGGGAATAGTAATATACTAATTAATATATAGACTATAATCCAATTCTCTTAATTCTCCTAGCACTTCAATTATCTTTTCCTGAAATAAACCTCTTGAACAGCTGGTAATAAAAGCGGTTCATTCGCCATTGGACCGACGCCTTTATGATACGTATTTATGATTGCGATAACAGACGGGCCTATTACCGTTTGATTTATCGTTCGCGTAATTTGAGTCGATGTTCCACCGTTCAATGTCACCGCGCAAGTCACCTTAGAGGTAGTCGTATTTAACGTGCAACTTGTAGGCGTGGAATGCATGTTAACTAGGACCTTTGATTCCCAATCAACATATAATAGCTCGCTAATATTAACCGTTTCATTTTCCGGAATTACACTGGATGCCAGCGCTTTATTTGTATTATCAAGTCCCATGTTTATTCGGAGGTACCGATAAAACATGTCTTGCGCCCGTGTGCCAGGAGTCGTCGTATCTAGTCGGTAGAATCCTTGCGAGAGCTGCTCTTCGTCAATTGATAGTGAGGCAGCATGCACCGCTCTGTTTAGATCATTTTTAAGTTTGTTCTGATCTTTATAAAGCATTATGTAATCAAGGACAACGACGAATACGATGATGCAAAATAGCATTGCGATCAAACTCATTAACATAATCGCAATTCCGCCACGTTCGTTACCAAGAATTTTTGGCTTATTCATATGTTTCACTTCTCCCGTTTGCTTCTAGGTAGTAGTATCCAGGATCTTCTACTGTAGTGGCACCAAAAAATGCCATTAGCTTAGATAGATCGGAAGCGGGATATTGAATCACTAATCGAACTGTCGGATCTACATCATCTTTTAATACTTTTGTCGTTGTGCTACCGGTAAAAGATGGATAGGTAACTCCTCCCTTTACAACTGCAGGGAAGCCTACGGTAGATAATTTTGTTCGAGTATCGTTTATTATAGTCGTAGTCACATACCCCTCAGTTTGTGCCATCTGTAGAGCACGAGCCTTTATATCGTCGATTTTAGCCTGCCGTAATAAGAATGTAGCAAAGATAATCACCATCAAAGTTACACCCAGGAATATAGGCATTATTATTAAAAGCACGAGCATATCGGTTATTCCCTTTTGATTTCCCGATCGTTTCCTTAATCGTTCCATTAATTTCCGGAGCCTTAACACTATATTTCCTCCTTTCACCTAAAAAAAATTGGAGGTGCGAACACCCCCATTCGACAATCTATGGTTCAGGCTTGTATCCATACGCACGAACATTTGTTTTTAGACTGTCGTACCCATTACCTACTGATTTATTCAAGCCATTATCACCAAGAAAAACCCATGAACATAATCCAATAACAATAATGCTGACCACAACCATCAAGGGTAACTTTTCCATGGTTCTTAGCCTGCTGGGAGCGTTTGGCTTGCTCCAGGACCTACCGATCCCGAATAGTCGAATGTGCTTGATTTTGTGTTTACACGTGCTGTTCCATCGTTGACACCATCATTTATGCCATTAGGGTTGTTATACATGAAGAAAGCTCCAGCGAAGAGTATAATACAGATTACAACAGGGATGATCAATTTATCCATGATTAATTTGCTCCTTATAATGAATTTTTGGTAGATAATTAATAACTTAGCCGCCGCTTGGCATTGATTGACCGGCGCCAGGTGCTACGTTTCCGAGATAATCAAACGTACTCGTTTTAGTGTTTACTCGTGCTGATCCATCGTTGATACCATCGTTAATCCCGTTTGGGTTGTTATACATAAAGAAAGCACCGGCGAATAAAATAATGCAGATGACAACTGGAATGATCAGTTTATCCATTTGAGGTTATTCTCCTTTCCTAGGGTATACTTTATAGCGGATCGGCTATTAGCCGGTTGGCATCGATTGACCTGCTCCAGGAGCGATGTTACCACGATAATCAAAAGTGCTTGTTTTAGTATTAACACGAGATGTACCATCATTAATGCCATCATTAATACCATTAGGGTTGTTGTACATGAAGAATGCCCCAGCGAATAAAATAATGCAGATGACAACTGGAATAATTAACTTATCCATTTTGATTCTCTCCTTAGCTACTTGTAGCTTGTTCTATTTTAATCTTCACATTTGTTCCACCGTTTTCAACGCCTTTGCCGATCCCGTCTGGATTATTGAAGATCCAAAACGCTAATCCGAAAAGAATGATACAAATAACGACCGGCAATATCAGCTTGTCCACTTAATCTCTCTCCTCTCCTAAAATGTTTCTCTCAAGGTTTCCATGAAACTGTTATACCAAGGCAGCATAACAAGTGCGCTAGCCGCTAAGAATGGAATCAAGATTATAAAGGTTACACGCAGTGGTCCTGCTTCAATTTTCTTTTTGATTTGAAAATCGCGCATAGTGTCAATGTTTCGGATTTGCTGATGGAATAAATCGATAATTTTATCTTGTGAAGCGTTCCAACTGGCGAGTAATGTGTTCGTTACTGGAAGGACCTCGTTTATGCCCACCTGATCACCGAAGTGATTTATTGCAGCACGTGGATTATCCATCCAATCGATCAACATATCGTCTATATAGGGCTTCAGGACTTTACAGGTACGACCTGCACGGCGGATTGCATAATACAATGGGATTTTATCTGTTATGCAAACTACAAGCCGATGAGAAAATTTTACGATTTCCTCGGCTAAAACCTCCCTTCTCTTATTCGCATAATAAAGGAGCAATAAAGATGGTCCGGCATATCCGATCATTACCATAATGACGAACGGAAAAATTGGGAATGGTGCTGGATAGTCATTTATTGTGTTCTTTAGCATGTATAAGGACATGCAAAATATTGCAATGAAGATCGGTGCTAGGAGCTGTGTTAAGCGAAAATGAAATGCCTGCATTCCAAATGGATAGCCCGCTGTTTTTAATCTCCGTAGGAGTTTGTAATTTGATTTTTTTGTGTTCTCAACTCTAATTCTTCTTTCTAGAAAATCTTGAAATGTTTGTCTTCGCTTATTCCTTGCTGATGGAAGTCTTAACCGATTCCTGAATTTAATGGACAGTGCTATTGGTAAGAAGACCATTGCAGACCCGATAGTAAAGGAGGCTAGAATCAACCACATCACCACATGCCACACCTCATTTCTATAATTTTTTCCTTCCCATCTGCATAGCTCCTATGAATGAGACGAACAGAACCCCTATAGACAAAGTGACTACTTGAATTCCGGAACGATCTTCGAAGTAATAATGCGCATTTTTCGGATCCATCTGGATGTTGAAATACACTACAAATACTGATAGTGCTATCATGAGAAAGGTTCCCCATTTATAAGCCGTAAGTAAGGTTATTCGTTTTTCCTCGTTATACATCGTGTTCTGCATTTCATTGATTAACTTAAATAGCGAAGGAGTTATATCCCCACCGTTATCCAAATGAGTGATTAAAATGTCTGCGAAATAATGCGCCCAATCATTACCGACCCTTTCTGCAAACTGCAGAATCGCCTGTTCAGGATTTTCACCCGTCTGCAGATCCATAATCAATCGGTTCCATTCACTAGCGATTTCATACGGAACGGTACGGGAAGCTTTATAGATAGCACCCTCAAGGTTATCTGCTTCCGTGAAATATCCAATGAAGTTCTGGATAGTTGGAATCATTACCGAGGCCATCGAAAGATTTTTGCGTTGGAATCTTGACCACGACCATAGAAGCGGGATAGTACCAAACAGAAAACCAACTATGGCGTTATATAGGGGAGCAGGCATGATTCTATAACAGATTAGAAAAACTACAACTGCGATCAACAAGCACATTGTAAGTAGATAATTTGCTGGCATCTTTATCTCAGCTATGCTCAAATACTCATTAAATTTGATCATGAGGGGATGATCGGACCAGAATTTACCGGATCTCTCATCCCCCGCACGTCCTTGAGCACGACGCTTATCGTAAAACCGATTCCGACTAAATAACATCAAGCCCATAGCTAGACGACTGGTAATGGGTCCAACAATGAAAAAAGTGCCGATCACAAAAATTGCAAGAAACGCTATTTTTATGGTTGTCATTTAATAGGCTCCTATTTTGGTGAATTCTTCTGTCATTGCACCGTATGACATCATATGGTCCATCAATCCATCACTAATTTTATTCTCAGTTCTTTCCCATGCCATTTTCTTAAGATTCCAAAGAAAAAGCGGGCGTTCTTCAATAACGCCATTTTCTAAAGGGACGAGTTCTGTAATTTCTGACATTACTCGCCGGTTCTTATATTCGTTTACTTTTACAAATCGCTGATAGATGACGATATTGAATGCACGCCCGATACGCATTTTAAGCATTTCGTTATCGTGCGTTCGGCCATCTTGCTTAACCATGTCCATGATGTCCGAAATAATCATATTCCTATACTTCGAGTGCAAAGAGACCATTGTATCGTGACCCCTGAGTGCAGCTTGAGTCGCCTGCGATGCTTCAGAACCCCGAATCTCACCGACAATGATCCGATCAGGGCTTAGCCGAAGAAGTGGTTTAAAAGCTTCCTCCATCGTTAAGCCGAGATTAGCAATAGCTTGAAATGGGATAATATTCCTACCTAAAAGCCGTTCGTGAAGCATCATTTCAAATTCCGTTTCAAGGGTTAGTATCCGTTCATGAATAGGTATTTCTCTTGCTAGCGCATAAAGGGTTGTTGTTTTACCTGTTTTGGTTCCTCCAGCAACGATAATAGAAGCGTGATAACGGACAAGAAGAGTTAATAGAAGGACCATATCTTCATTCAGGGTACCTCGTTCCATCAGAGTCAGCAGACTTGGATCTTTCAAAATAAAGTTCCGAATAGCAATGGCTGGGAATGGTGAATAAGGTGATTGTGTCATCGTTAGACGTGCCTTATTATGCATGAATGTGTGACAGATAGGATGCTGTTCATTGATTCTTGCCCGGCCGTATAGGGCAAGTCTCTCTTGTAATCGAATTACTTGTTCTGTTGAGTCGAAACGCCTTGGATACCTTGTCGATACACCGTCTTTCATAACAAAGATTTCTGTATCGTTCACTTGAACTTCTTCTATATCCTTGGCCTTATATAAATCTTCGATGTAGCCGGCTCCTACAGTAAGAGCAAATACTGCATCGGACAAACTCATTCTTTCTTGCAATTGGCCTGTTGTTGCGTACAACATTTTATCATTAATTATTTGTTTGATTAGAGCCTTAATCTTTTCTTGAGCGATCGGGTTGCCTAGACCAGCCTGATGAATCGTTTCTTTATCCTCATCTTGTTCTTCCGGGGTGCCGTCGATATTTTTAAGTTTCTCTTGAACGATTTTGACGACTTCTCCGAGCGTGCGATGAAGATAGCCTTTCGTGACCTGCTGTTCTCGTTTGTTCTCTTTTTTATCCGTTTGTAAATGCTCAAAAATGCTGAAGTTAACCCTTTTTTTTCGAATCGATGATCTGTTCACTTCGTTCCCCCTTTACCACGGCATGAAGCGGCGGAAGCCACTAGTCTGCTTACCGCGCAAAGCTGATTTCTTATCGTTGTTCTCCGCGGTCAATTCAAATTTTGCTCTATTTGCTAACCAACCTGATAGGGACAGGATATTTGTTCGAAATTCATTCGATTCCGGACCCTCATTTAAATATAATGGCTGTCCGAAGTTTATTGCTTTTAGTCCTGCTCCCTTTTCCACATTCCGAATACGCGTTACGATTTTCGTTCCTACCCCCTTCTCAATCTGGATGCCATCCAATGGTCCGTTAAGATCACGATTCATAACCAGGTGGAAATCTTTTTCTGTTAAACCGTAATGCTGCCATACGCTATTAAACCAGTCATTCCAGGATGATTGATAGCTTGTAATAACTGATTGCACCACGACGATCCTTTCATCTGCGTCTTTTACGCATTTTAAAGTGGCAGCCTGATCGGGAAATGTATGAACATCCGCGATGGTAAAATCGAAGGTTTTTCTGGCAATAGAAAGTAAGTGACCAATTTCGCCAACTGATATTTTCTCAGCCCACTCTCGTCTTTGAATGCCAGTAAGAATAAAGAGATTATTAATACCTTTGATTTGATCACAGGCTTTTACTAATGAAGATTGTTCAAGCGTTCCAGAATCACAGTCAGCTTGAATAAGGGGATATCCCTTATCTGTAGTGATATGTAAGTGATCCCTAATTTCTGGGCTTTTGAGGTTTAAATCAACGAGAAAGACTTTTTTTCCTGGCATACGTTGTGCCATGCAAATTGCTGCTGATATTGCCACGGTTGTCGCTCCATCTTTTGGTGCAGCTGCCATTACCACCGCTAGCCTACCTGTCTCAGGTAGATCATTCGAACTGGATTTATTGAAGATTCTAATATTCAGTTCTTCTGCAATTTCTTGTCCGGACAAAGCACCTTGTAGGAGAAAAATTTGAAGATCAAGACTTATTCGCTTGATGATTTCCCTATATAGAGAATCAGTTTGCGTCGAGAGTATAACCATGACCTTTGTTTTTTCTGGTACTGAAGATCTTAAATAGCTCAACCAGATCCATGGATACTTTTCATCAAATATGTCCTCGTGCACCACTAAATAATCTAATTGTTGTCCGACCCTTGCAAATGCCTTGTTTAACTCGTTTTCATTAAATGCGAACTCTGCTTCCACTGTCTTGGGTATGATTTCGCCGATCGTCTCCGCCATCTGCGGACGTCTAAGAGCAATCAGTAATTTCATTGTCCAACTCCTTCTTCGGTGTTAGCCGCATTAGTACTTGTATCTGCCGGATTTACTGCAGCTTGAGAATCACTCTTTCCAGCGGGATCGGCCGGTTCAGATTGCTGGTCCGGTATGATTGTGCCTATCTGATCTGAGGTAAGCGGTAGACCAAGTTTTATAACGCCTTTTTTCTGCCCCTCAGCTAATTTAGCGTATTGTTCATCGCTAATTATGAAAGTAATGTATGCAGGCTGAGCCGCTGCTCCCTGTCGGTAGCGTTCCATATTTACCTCGTCTCTTTGGCTTCCAGTTAATGGAATACCAAGAGTTGTTGCAGGCTCATTATCTATAATTTCTTTTCCTTCTTGGTCCTTCACATATGCAACCGTTAGGTTTGGTATAAGTTTTTCGTTATAAATCTTATCGGCTACTTGTGACAAGAGTGATGAAGAAGAGTCAGGAACCATCGTCGGGTCAATTTCTTGTCCAGCAGCATCCAGAAGTTTAGGCGTGTTATATTCCACATAAACGTCGACTTTATCACCACGGCGTATCATATTGTTAACGGCACCGACAAAATCAACCTTAAATCCGATATATGTTTCGCCTTCCTTCGGATAAAGTGAATCCGGGCCTATTTTCCATGAAAGAAATTCTTCCATTTCCCCTATCGGTACAACAGCTCGTTTTCCGATAATCTCAGTTACGTCGATTATTGCATTATCCATGTGTTGTACAGTTGGTATGGTTACTTCCCTCAACATATTCGCTGTTATTAACTCCCCCGCATGAATCATTACCGCAGGTTTGATTGTTTTCATCATCGTTACGTCTAGCTCATACCCATTCATATACTGGGAAAATCCGATCGTGGCACCCAAAACAATCAGGAGCCCGGCAATCACTGATATCCACTTCCTCATGTCTTTCTCCTTCCAATGGTCTTAAATTTTCTTTCTCCGACCTCATCATCGAGCGATTTCATTTCTTGAAATATATTTTTCAATTTGGCTCTAAACCCGTAGTTCTTCTTAAATAAGTGATACATTTCTTTTGCCACAACTGATCGAGCCATAGGTTTAAAGGGATGAGAGAGTATATTTTTAAGTTTCGTATCATCCCATGCCATCTTGCCGGACCATATTTGTTTCAAAACGATAGTCCCAAGATCCGGTATCTGTGTGATGATCGGAAGTAAAACTGCCTCTTTCCATTCAGAGGTTTTGATATATTGGTTCCATCTATTTCCGATTACACGAATTGTTATATTTTCGAATTCCACCTTTAGCTTGTCGATTGTCTTATAATGGTGGTTCAACGCGATAGGGTCGCCATCTGCCACAACCCATATTTCATCCGACATTGACATGATTTTTTTACAATGCTCCTCATCATGTCGGGAGGAAATATCGCAAAGCGTGATGGGGTATCGATTTGCTGAAAGGAGAAGCTTCATATTATCTTCATCACGCCAGCCTTTAATCGGTTCTATGCTTGACGGTATCCAGGTTACTCCATGGCTGCTCCACAAGTTTTCATGTTTAACCGATCCCGTATGCTTAATCTGTTCCGCCCATGATTTCCAGTTCTTCGGTGCATTCACTTCCCCGTGCATCAACTCGAAATATGTTGACCCCGTATTCTCGAATACTGGTTCCAATACCGCAACGGGCACTTTGTTTTCCCCAAGCATTCTTGCGAAATTTGATATGATAAATGTTGCACCAGCACGTGGATAAAGACTTATCACTGATATAAGCTTTGAGTTGTAGTGTACTGGTACGTGAATAGTCACAATCTTTTCTTCAATAATGATTCGTTCTTTTATTCGAGCTAGTTTTTCCTTCTGTTCTGCAGTTGAGCGCTTTTTCCGAGGCTTAGCCACCTCGACTGCAGGTACGTTAAGCTGAGTTTTATGTGGAGCCGTAACGAGTTGTTGGGCTGGCGTTCGCTTTGATAATTTCTCCTCATGGTCGTTTTGGGACGTCTCCGGAAAGGCAACTTCTTTCGATAAGTCCTGAATTTTAGATTCAGCTTTTATTAAAGGCCGCACTTCCACGATGATAGGTTCAGGGATGGGTTCTATTTTTAAAACTGGTTTTTTGTCATCCTTTGTTTCTTCGTTAGGGCGAGAGGATATAATCTTCTCCGCCTCGAGTTTCAAAGTAGGTATTTTCGTTTCTTCAAAAATTGACTGATGCTGCTCTTCCGACACTACTTTTGGAGTAACATCCTTTCGAATCAGGCTTTCCAACAAACCGGCATCAAGATCATTGTAGCTAACGCAGATATTCCCGTCGTTTCGTAGTAAGTTCGTCAGATCATCTTCGTCTCGGTGATAAATAAATAAAAAGACCGTATCGGGTGACTCTGTATGTACTGAATCATATATCTTCAATAAATGCTCATCCGACGGGATTACTGTTTCAGGGAATATGATGAAGTCTGCCCCTTGGGAAGCGTTCCATTGAGGAAAGAAAAAATCAAAAGAATCCAGACTTCGGATAAATCTTCCTGTTTCGGATAATTCATCTTCGATCCATTCTGCGAAATCCTTATCGTCGGAAATAAGAAACAGTCTTTTCACGAATTCACCTCCCTTTTATTCCTGTATATATACTAACTAATATACAACTATAATTTTATGAAACTACATCTACAAACTCTAACGTCTGGATACTTGGTTCTTCAGGCAAATCCACTACAAGGAGAAGATAAAATATCCCTTCCTCAAAAATCAAATCCGCTAGGCCGTTTACCCGTCGGTCATAAGATCCACGCCGATATCCCGTTACTCTGAAAGGTACTTCTATGCGACCATTAAATGTTGCAATCGAAACGGATTGCATCCATTTAAACTTTATTAGTCGAGTATCGTAAACGACGGATGTAGATTCCCCGAACTTAACTGTAGAACCTACTCCTGCTCTGTATGCTTCGACTACTTTACCAACCGCTCTTACAACCATTTGTGCAGGAAGATTATACGTATTTCTTACTTGGTGGTAACATTCCTTTGAAAGTTTTACTTTACTACGGTATGTCTTTGTGAGAAATCCAACTTCGCTGATATGATTGCATACTTGACTAAAGCGTTTTGTTACGTCAGTCAACTGCTCATACTGCTGAGCATCCGTCAGGAGTTGGATTTTCATCGTATACATCAACGCATATTCCCCTCCTTATTCGCCGGCTTACTGCAAATCATAATAAAACTTTACTCCGTTTTGATAAGCAAAAAATGCTTTACTCAATTTGATATTCGGATCATAGAGGTCATTATCGGTAACAAACCAGGTAATCGGGCCGGCTCCTTCTTGTTCCATAATCTTGCTGGCCAAGTTCGCTTTTTCGTCAGATGAAACGAGGACTACTAGCGTTGCTTCTGGATCAATCGTAGCAAAATATCCTTTGAAAAACCTTGCCTGATACCGTATTGTCTTTACCCATTTTTCATCCTCTCTATGACAAATCAAATAAAAAGACATTTCACGTCCTTTGGGATTTCTTAACACAAACTTTGCTGTTGGTACCTGCTGCGCCTCATTAATAACCAAAGTTGGATGAAATTCGAAATGAACAAGCTCAAATGACTCGCGCAACTGAATATAAAGTTCATTCGTCGCTATGTAACGCATCCGGAAAAGCATTGTTATTGGTTTAGGGTTACGCGGATCACGATGACCGAGATATGTGCCATATTGAAATTTAAGAATATCTGCCCCGCTTGCACCTAATTCATAAAAGCTCGGTTTGTTTTCCTTCGGCCTTGAATAGCTCGACCATTGGAGTCTGCGAATTAAGCCGTATTTCAATAATCGGTTAATTCTCTTCCTTACCGTTTCGTCCCTCTCGACATCAGGAAAAAATAGGCGAGTAATTTGTGATAGGGTTACCCAACGATGAACGTGAACAAACTTCACGAGCTCAACGTCCCGTTCCGTTATCCACCCCTGTTCGATTTTTTGGGATATGTAGTAAAATTCGTGACGCGTAAGATCATCAATTTTTGCTACATAAGCATATGAATCATCCAGAAGTTGTTTTTCATCGACAACTGTATGGTCAGCCTTTATTAGTGGAGAAACGAGATTTTCCATGCTGCATCGGCCATCTCCTTCTTAAATTTCATGAGGAAAACCAGTGATTTTTGTACCGATCCGCCTACTTTTTGGGTTCACATTTTTAATTCGAACTGTACATGTTTTTCCAACAAGCACACCGTCCTTCGGCATTTTTCTTTCATCAGGATACCAAGCTAGTGCTTCAATACCTGGGGCCAGTTTAACGAATACACCAACATTATCGACAACACTTGTAATACGGCCAGAATAGAAGTTGTCCACGCCGAATTTTTCCTGCACACGATTCCATGGATCTTCCTGCAATTCTTTGCGAGAAACTCGCACTTGCCGTTTAGAGCGATCAATGAAAGTGATTTTTACGGTAAGTTCAGTACCAAGCGCTACGAGGTTCCGCCCAGATACCGTCCAGTCATACTCAAAGTCTTGAATCGGTAGTACACAGATAACACCTTTCACACGTAAATAGAGTCTTTCATTCTCAAAACCAGATACTACGCCAGTAACAACGTGGTCAATATCAGCTGATTCCCAAAACTCTTCCTGTAGCTCCTCAAGTGCTTGGATCCGGGAGAGCAATACAATCCCTTTTTCCTCATCAAAGACATTGAGGTTTGCAGCGTCCTTACCAAGTCTTGTTACATCAAGTACCATAAAGTCGATTTTATGATCGATAAAGCCAACAAGAGACCTGTATTTTTGTTTATCGAATTGTGACTCGTAGATTAAACCCTTTAAGCCATTGTTTAATTCAACGAGTGCAACTTGCATCTTCTGTCCAAACGGAGCATGATTCTCAACTCCAACTACAACTCCCTGATGAATAGTCTTGCGGCGAAGCGACGTTCTGTATTCTGATATCGGTTTTGCTCCTAATGCCTCATTCATTTTTATTCCTCCTCTTTTTTATGTAAAGATTATACTTATTATCATCGACGAGACTTAATCCCAACAGTTCTACAATTCCTTCTACCTTATCGGTAACAATAATCTTCTTTTTTTTAAAATGATAATTTATTGTTTCATCGGGTATATTCGTAGACCATACGACTTGATAAATGCCTTTGTCGGCAGCCGTTTGTTTTGAGAGATCGATGGTAACTGTTATGGTTTGAGGTTTTCCGTTATTGTTCGTATCCCCTGCTGACAGATCCTTAAGTAGATTTCTTACCATTACATTGGTACTAGACCATTCCATCAATAAGTGCGGACTCGTTCTTTTCATATGCCCGATAATGCTTAAAATGGGAACCGAGTCATAGACGTATAAACAGGTATTGTAAAAATGCTCTAAATTCAATACGCTGCAGGCTGGATGGGTAAGCACAAAATCTAGCTCTTCAATGATCTTTGCCTCATGTCCCATTTCATACTCCTTTCTCCAGAATAACTATCGTATATTGATTAATAATCTAATATATATACTAATATACTACTATACTACTATAGAAAAAAGAAAGCCTATTTTATTCTTTGCAGATGATTTACCTTCTTCTTCATTTTGTCTGTTTTAGCCTTCTTTTCACCACATCAATGTTTTGATCCAGATGGATCTGCAAAACCGCATTCCCGAAGCGATCATTGGTTAAATGGATATGATAAAGATTCTCCTCGAATGTTATGATTGAATCTCGGTCGTATACCTCACCATTTTTAACTTGATCCATCATATATCCTAGGATTTCACGCCCGTATAGGACATCCCCCATTACCTCTGCTTCTGGATGATTAAATAAATTCAGTAAGCCTTTGGATATAAATCTAGCTGCAACACCAGTAATCGGATTCAAAATGGTAAGGATTCTTGCCTCATCCACATCCGTAAATACAATATGAGCTAATCCATCAGTTCCAATATCAAATTTCAATAATTTCCCGTTATAGTTCCATGTGGACGTAATGTTAAAATCGAGGCTGAAAATACGATCAAGGATATCGAGAATCAGCTGCTCTCCATCTTCTAATTCCTGCTCCAGGATAAGATCAGGGTAACCGTAGTAATGTAGGCCATACGTCCGGACGTAAAGTATATTCCCATCAATATCTGTAGTTATAACCGGTAGAACTGAAGGATCAAAGAAAAGATTAATCGCAATCACTCCTCAGATGCATATTAATAGTATTATAATCTAATTGTAATAGTATTATGATAATTGTCTTATTTCAATGATATACCCGTTTCGAAATTTCTCAAAATTTATTGATTAAATTCTTTTTTTACCCATAGGTCTTTTTTTATGCTCCTTCTCCATACCATTAACCAATAAATAATTACGTATAGATATTTTATTATTTAAATAGTAGTTGTTCAAAAGCTATCTACCAAAATACCCTATTCGAGTAACTTTTCAACAATAATTCAAACATATTTAACAATTCGCGTGTTATCATAGATATAAATAAAAGAAATTAATTATTTACCTTTTGAGTGGATGAGCTCAATTAAGGAGCAAAAATTATGAAAAATCAAATTGGATCACATCTTGAAAAGTTGCGTATTTCCTGCGGTTACAGCCTGCGTAAAGCTGCACAATTGAGCGGTCTAAGTCACGGATATATTCGCGATGTTGAACTTGGCACCAACAGAAAAAATGGTTCAGTCATAATCCCGATGCCTCAAACTCTGCGTAAGTTTGCAGAAGCCTATGATGGATCTTATGATGAATTAATGGTTTTAGCCGGCCATACAGTTAGTAATGAACGTGTGCTACCATCTTTTACTTTCGTTGAACTCGATCTTAAATCCGTTCTATACGTACAAGTTGACTACAATAATATGATAAATTACCATCTTCCTGAAAATGTTCTATCTGAAGTAAAATCTCTTCATGATTACATGCTATTAGAGCAAAAGTTGGAACAAAATAATTTCCTTAGAGTTCAAAGTGGTAATTTCGCAAACTTAAAACTCATAAAGTTTTTCGACGAGAAGTATGGGCGTATATATTTCTCTTCCGATGGTAAAGGTAAATATGTCGAAATTACTTGGACCCGCGCGTCGAAGTATCGTAATTCGATTAAGTCTGCAATTTTAAAGAACAATAAAATTGACATCGCTTTAATTTTGTGCCCATCAGTATTTACACTTGTAAGAAACATCAATTACTAATCTTATCTAAGATACGTATTACATTAACCAGCGCTTGTTTGAAACTACGTTAAATTGGATATAGTATCATTTACCTGAGCATGTAATATTACCTGTTTTGCGCATCAGATAAGCATTCTTTCCTTAAATAACCGTATGTTAATAAATATATATATGTGATACTATACTAATTAACATACCACTTATAATGAAAGGCGCGATCCAAAATGGCTATCGACTTTAATCTGAATACTACACTTCAACCTTACCTAAGAGAAATGATAAAAAAACTTCCTAATGGAGCAAAATTGGTTATGCAATCCCTCTCTAAACAAGATTGGAATAAGGAAGACTTATCTTTAAATAGCCAAGTTCGGCGCGGCGAGCTAAATTTTGCAGTTTGCTGGCTTGAGGCACTTGGATTAGCACGTTATATTTCATCAGGAAGACAAAAACTCTATACTTTGACCCCACTTGGTCGTCTCGCGTATGAAGAATTTAATACAGAGTTCCATGAGTTGAAAGAAGAAAGGGACTAACTGAGTTGGAGTTTTATCCCTTCTCACTGGTCCCATTGTTATTCCGAGCTACTCTTGCTTCATTACGCATTCTCTCGGCAAGTTGCTGCACTGTTTGGTCAACGGTTGCTGGCTGAAACATAATATTTGTACCATTCCCGGCCTCTTCGGCTCCGGGATTTTTTTCTTTTTCAACTTCTATTTCCAGATCTGGCTTAGATGAATTTGATGATTCAGTTGGTTTGTCCCAAGCAGAACTACGTCGAGTTGGTTTCGCTCTATTTTCCTCTTCTTGAATCGAGTTTGTTTCTCTCTCCGCTATTGCTACAATTGCTGCAGGTTCCGCCTTATCGGCATTTTTCTGCTCCCTTCTTTCTTTAGCGTCCTGTTTGATTTGAGTTAAAATATCATTTTTTTCCTGGACCGATACTGCATAATTTTCAATGGAATTGTCTTCAGTGTTATCCGATTCAACATCTTCATTTCTCTCCCCTTCGATAATTTCAACACTTTTTTGTGTTAATGGAGAGAATAGCCTTCTAGATAAAGGTAAAATAATACCAATTACCGGATCTTGACGGACGTTATTATGAACGCCACGAAATAAGCATTCTCCGTAATCTCCAGTCTCTGGGTTGTAACCCTTCAGATTTAATATTTCTTTTGGTAACACAGTATATCTTTTCTCTTCTTTCAATTGAGTTTTGAATCCTGTTGCTTCCATCTCATCTGTACCAGTACTCTGACCAATTTTATAGTCCTCACCGATCATATCTGCGTAATATTTAGCATCCTCTACATCTAAGCCAGCTAAGATGAATTTTTGAACTGCATTTTGCTTAACCATGGTTCCAAGTCTTTCACTTACATCGTCCAGCTGTACGTTACCCTGATGAATAACATTTACAAACACTTCAAATTCACGTGCCATTTCCATGAAAGTTGAAAATTCTTCATCCGCAAACATTTCTATTTCATCGACTGTCAATTGATGTGGCCTTACCTTCTCCTTCAAGCTGCGTCTAAAGGTACTCGCTCGCAGTAGATTAAGATATAATCGTCCGACTGTATAAGTAAGGGTCTGAAGGGTTCCATATGCACCATTTACCAATACAACTTCACCATTTTTCAATGCATCATCAATATTGAAGGTAGATGGTCCACAGAAGATTTTCTGAATATGCCGATTTGAAGTCAATTCACTCAAATAATCATATAAATTTGAGTAAGTCTGCATCGCGTGCTCTTGCGATTTTTGAGATCCAGCCATGTTCCTTGTATACTCCATAAGAACCGGTACTAAGTGTTCCTTTCCTCTCAATTCATATAAAACTTCTGCACGATAATCATCATTGCTGGGTTGAACCAATCGGTCCAGTTCGTTATATGTTACATCATTACCGTAGGCAAGTTTCAGAGCTTTAATTCCAACTCGCAATAGGTTTGTTGCACGTGATTTAAAGTATTGAACAGCGTCAGGTCCCAGGTATCCATGAAAGGCCGATACATTTGCTTCTATCATAGGCTCTATATCTTCATTCTCGGGAACGTATAACGGATTTAAACAATCTGTGAATTTATATTCTGGATCAAGCCTATGGAAAGGCCTACCTGTCCTCTCCAAGAAATTTGATAAACGATTGATAAGGGACCCCTTCGGTTCAATGATGGTTGAACCTATATATTCATTCAACAAATCCTGTGAAATCAGATTTGTTGCTAAGAGGGTTTTCCCTGCACCGGTTCCGCCGATAATCTGAGCATGCTGCGCTCGGTCGGTTCTGTTTAATACTACGAGTTCACTTTGCCTTTCTTTAGTAGGAACTGTTTGAAGAAGTTCAAGCTTACATTCCTCTGAATAATATCTTAGATGTGATAAGCATCCTTTTTCGTTCAAATCGAACAAATCTATACTAGATAAATTTGAAGTGGTCGATTTATTTTGATTCGTTCCTGCACCAGTGTTAATATCAGATTCCTGGCTTTCCACTTCTTCAACCATCTTATTAAGTTTATTCCAAACAGTATTCTTAATACTCAAATGAAGGGTGTAATATAAAGTAATTGCGACAGCTCCTAAAAGCATTACGAAAGCTAGTGGAATACCGTATTTCACTGGAATAAATCGCATTAGGATTTGTCCCAAAGCTAGTATACTAAAAGCATTTAAGAATGTTTGAATGATTGGCTTTGAGTATGTGTTTTTGAAAAGTGCTGGACATGAATAAATCATATGTCCGAGAAAGCACGGTATCAATAATGGAATCGCCCTGTATAACACTGGCTCTCTTAATCCAAGTATAATATCCTGATACCGGCCAACTAGCCACAAAAAGAGAAGTATCAAAGAACATAAAACACAAAATGCCTGCAGATTCCATATCGTATTCTTGTTTGCAGGATCCATAGAAAACCTTCGAATTGCAATGAATACATTCTTAAAGATAAACGCTACCATGTGCCCTATTGCTGACAAAATTCCACCTAATACCATGCCTGCATACTTCAAATGTGGACCACTCCATATTCGTATGTTAATTAATATATATACTAGTATATTACAATGGAGGGGATAATTGCTATGAAAAATAAAACCTCTGACGACAATGCATGCACTGTCAATCAGAGGTTTATCGATTTTCGAGTTATCGGTTTAAAAAGGACCAGAATCCTTTCTTCTTCTTCTCTTTTCCTGCTGTAGATAACCAAAAACGTATGTCATAGCTTAAATCTTGATTATTATTTGCTAATTTTTGAAGTTGATCTCGGATCACATCTCTTTCTGAATCATCTTTAGCTGTTTCAAAAGCCTCATAGTAGTTCAAGACCGTTTCTTTTATGGTCCGAACCTGAAGCTCCCTCTCCACTTGCTTAAAATGTGTTATGCGATCCTGAGCAGCATGTAAATACATATTTATAGTAAATGCATGGGTTGGATATTTCTCTGCTAATTTCGCAAACTCACTTTGAAGGGGTTCTTTTTCTGAAATCGATAGGTCAGGAGAAATGATTTTATCATAGAGTTCGGCTATTTTAATGTTTAACTCATTTATATCCTGGTTTGATTCCATAAGTCGTTCCGTGGCTTTTGTTAGTCTTTTTTCAATTTCTTCAAAGAACTCACCACTTTCAACCATACCTTGAAACTGTTCAAACTGTTCCATTTTTCTCATCAATTTAATAAGAATTTCATTATCTTGGTCTTGAGCTTTATTAGTTTTTGATATGCTGTTTTGACCATATATAAGCTCTTTGAGCTGCGGTAAAGTGTATTCTGACGCTTCCCCGGTCAAACCATGAATCATTTTCATTTTAAAAACAGAAATATAATTATGCTTATATATTTTTGCATTACCTTCTCCGTACTCTTCTGGATTTATGTATTGCAATAAAGCTCGTCTCTTGTTCTTCACGACATGTGGTTCCGTTTCAAGAATCTCAGCTACTTGATTCGATATATATAAAGCATCTTTGTCCATTGATAGAATCCGATCTGTAAAAAGGCGATCCAACCAGCCCCGTTTTTTATATATCTCGTACAAAATTGAATTACCGTCAAAAGCATTAATTAAAATCTCTCTCATTTCATCTCGTCTGGCTTCTTCTAACTCTTCTTTCGTCATAATGTCATCCATTTGAAGCACCCTCTCTACAAGAAATTCCGAAAATCCTCTATAAGGTTATTTTACTAGAGTCTAGAATGAATAAAAAGAGTTAATTCATAGTAATTCAGTTTATTTTTTATTCGGTTATATACATCTCACATCTGTATATAACCGAATATATTCGAATTTAAACGAATAATACATATCTTGAATAACAATGAATAAATTGTTTTTATTCAGACTGTTCATCCTTATGTCTAGAATGTTATCTAGAATGAATACAAAGGGGTTAATTCATAGCAATTCAGTTTGTTTTTTATCCATCTAAATACATGGTGCATCCGTGTACAACCGTTTATATTCGATTTAATACGGGTAACAATTTAACTGAATAATGCTGAATCAATGCGATTTACACAGCAATGTCATTCTACCTTTATTAAGAAGACATGCGTATGCAATTATAATGTTATTCGAATAAAATTTCAATGATTCGTACAAGTTCGCATATAACCGGATAAAACCGGATTAATCCGGTGCTGAATAATGCTGAATAAACATAATTTATTCATCGAATATAGAGCTTTACTCCGCTACCGATTTAATATTCCTCATATTTGCATTAATTTATCGCCTGCGTTCTATCAGACCTTCCAAAAAGCTCTAAGGAGGGGAGGGAGTAGTTGTTTGTGTACTCAGCGATGGGGTAAGAAATTTGGCCAACCATCCAATTTATGAATTCCAAAACGGTAATGAATGGATCGCTTGCAAAGGTACTATGAAACCAAGGAGTCAATAACCTATTACATAACGCAGCGCCACAGTGGCAAAAGTTCCGTTCCGCTTAATTACTCCACAACTAGTGATTCATGTGCAATCTACTAAAATACTGCACTTAAATCGATCTACTGCTATGCACGCAGCACGTTACGTTAGAGATAAAGAGATACTCTTACTGTTCGTCCTGTTCTGAGTGGCTGTTAACAAAATAATCAAGGGAAGAGCAGTTACTCATACAAGTTAGATAACTAAGGCGTATGGCATAAGGACCTCTATATAACTTTACATTTCTTTATTCCCAGCTTGATATAAAGGGGATTTGCTGTTTTTGCACCGCGTTTACCAAGTGAAAACAGCACAAGCAAAAAGCTGATAGATAGCTGTATATCTGCATCTAATGGCTACCCACCTAATGTGTGCGTGATCAGGCAGAACCAACTAGAAAGAAATAGGAATACGAATCTTTGTTTTTAGGCGCCGAACACTTCTCAAAGGCATCGCAAAAAAACCGCTGGATGGCTGTTGACGTGTACCTTCCATGGCAGTTAAGGAGTATGTGAACCCCGACCTGCTCATAATAATAAAGGTAGAAATACGGAGATGGTTTTGTTCATCTGTGTTAGCAACTCCACGCAATAAACGTCACTCAAACCATGTATAACCGGATAAAGCCGAATTAATTCACTTTTGATTAAGTCTGAATAACTGATTTATTCAGATCATGTGACAGCATTTGTTCTCTGCGTACTAAGAACCATCTGATCCGTCCAGAAGAAAGTACGATGGACAAATCATGATTCTTACACAAGATTTCCAGTATGAGAGATCTGCTACATTCTTGTAGCTACATCGAGTGATTGCTTTTCTGCACACTTCACATTCCAAGAGTTAAATGGTTTAACTGCCTAACTATTGATTTCCTCCAATCCTGAAAGTCACTGTTTGTTCCTTGAGTTTGACAAAAAAATGATGGAAGGAACTGTTACTCATGCACGTAAAACGAGCATGGCGTACGTCAGAAGCGTTGGATGCTGCCAATTTGTAAATAAATAGCCATCTGTTATGCAATGATTCGGCAGAACCGTCAAGAAAGATATAGGAGTTTGGAAATGCTGTTTATCGTGTTACTTGCCTCACGACGGCAACATACACAAATAGCTCGCAGAATAGCTGTTGATTCAAAAGTTAAAGGAAAAAGGAGTTGCTGTTTTGCGCTTCGCTCGCCTTGAGCGGCTTACACACTCAAAAAGCATGCTGCATCTGCAATGAGATTTTATGATGCAAATGACATGATAGGATCCATCTGTATACTATTAAAATACTAATTAGATAGTATTTTAATAGTATTTTTATAATATTTAAATAGTTTTAAGATGTCATTATAATTATATTGGGATTCGTTTAAGGTGTAAGTACTTGTCATCTAAGTAATCACTGGGAGTGTGTCATACAGTTCGTTCCGAAAACAAGAAGGAAAGATTTTCTTCTTATTCAAGTAGGGGGGAGGATCAGTTGTGTAAAGCCTACAATCCATTCAACCTGTATGAATCCGAATAGGTGGTGTATATGGGTTTCTATGAATAGATATCTAAAAGATTACCATTTAGTATGAATTAATTCCCACAAGAAAGAAAAACACTTCTTACATTGTCGTAACCGGCGGTCTCTAATAGCATTGGAGAAGAACACCATATAATAAACAACACACGAGAAACCTTAAAGAATTAATAAGGACAAAAAAACGAGCATCAGAATAGCTTCTAATGCTCGTCTCTAGTATTTATCTATAAGAATTCAAAACATCATCATCAAATTTTTTACCGGCTTTTCTCGGTACTTTTGGTTCAATTTTAGGTTCTGAATAATTTGGGGCATTTACCATTTCAGTATTATTTTCCGAACTATCTGTAGTATCTTCTGTATCATTATTTGAAATTTTTATTATATCATTTTTGATTATATCGCTATCTTGAAAGCTATTGTTGATCGAATTGCTTCTTATTTCCACCTCTGCAGCAACTTGAGCAGCTTTATTATGCATTGGAAAGTTATGATGCTCCGTATAATTTGCTTGTGAAAATCCAGATCCGAAATGTATTTGTTCTTTCATCGCATGAATATTACGTTTACTCGGGATGAAGTGTTGAAGATTGCGCAAACCATTCTCAGCAATCTCTTTTTCAATCAAATACCTTATCGAATCACTATATATTCCTTGCATATTGAGCCATTGGAATATAAGGGGATCTTCATCTTTTTTCATTTTTAATACGTAGGGTTTACCGGGTACCGCATCGGTCGGTTTCAAGATTTTTCACCCCCAGGTCTCGTACATTGTTTGGCTTTTATTCACTAGCAGCTGCAACACGTTTTGCAGTTTCCTTATATACTTCCTTTAATTTGGAGTAAAGAGGGCTCCGTACAAACCAATCTAATCCTTCTGCATTTAAGGTTACAGCATATTTAGCAGGAACATAGAAGAGTTGAATTCGGTTATTATCCGCAAGTGTTTTGAGTCTAGGTAGAATGCTTTCTCTCATAAGAATGCTCCCCCCACCATAGACGACAATAATATCTATCTCATTTGCTCCAATTTTCAGTACTTGATCGCTAATATGTTGCATTATTTGATTTACTTGATTGTCCAAATGCGGTTGAAATGCCTGTTTAGCTTCCTGATAGAATTTATGTTTGCGAGCAGAGAATCCACTTATCAAAATATCGCTATACTGTTGCCGTGAAATGGAGTTAAAGGCATGAGGCGCCAACACTAGCAAATCATCTACAGCTTCTACAATAGCGTGGCCAACACCATGATTCACACCATGGCAAAAGTCCTTATCCACTGAATCTCCTCGGGTAAACGGGAAATCGGAAGTCCCATCACCGAGATCTGCATGAAGAAGGTTCTTGCCATCCAGGTAGTTTCCATCGATATCACCAAGTTTGTACTCCGCAGCGAATTCTTCAAATAGACCAGTATTAGTAACGTTTATTTTACCTTTTTCTTTGGTCTTAGTAGTTAATTCGGGTTCGTAACTGTCTGTTCTCCAGTTACTTTCACGATCCATCTGCAATGCAAAGACAGGAGGCGTACCCTCTTGCAAGACTTGTACGTAATCAAATTCAATCTTTACATCCACTTTCTTTGTCAATCCTAGATGCACGGTCACGTTATGACTACCGCTCATGAATTTACTTTGTAGTGTTTCAACATTTCTCGGGGTGTGCTGTTTAACAGGCAACGCAATTGCTTGGTCGCTTCTTACTGTAATGGAATCAGGTAAGGTGCCTGTCTCATAAGCTTTTTCAACAGCTCGAGCTGCAATTGTTCCGAGTGTGTTTATGTATGGTATCAATTGATCCGATTTTGCGTTGTTTCCTTTTACGTAAAGGCTCGTAACATTTTCCCCCACTGTCTTCAACGCATGACGCCCAATAAGGTATGTACCCGTTGGGATAGCTGAAGAAATAATCGAAACAACTAAGCTATCATAAATGTTTTTAAGGTTCTTTGGAACATCCGTTTCGTCGTCCGTCCATGGGATAGAAACAGCACCCGCATATACGTTAGGCTGTCTAATCAACTTTCCGTCAATATATATAGCTTGTTCGCTATTCCCGATATCGTTACCTACAACAAATTCAAGTTTCATTGTCGTTCCTCCCAATATATTCTATCAATCTACTAAGATTGTATCCTCTTTTATAACACTAGTCAAATTAAATGATAACAGCATTCACACAGTATTATAATACAATAATAATAACATTCGAATCATTTTGTAGTGAATATATTCATTCGAATAAAGCTGAGTATAGTCGTCTTTATTCAGTTAGAGCCGTTGACTTAATTGAGTTTATCCATACTTGTACGTGGTCAAACGGTTATAAACAGAAACTGATGATTGCTCTTACACTAGTTTTTGTATTACTATTTGGCTATTGGACGGTCCGCAGCAACCAGATCCTACAGTAATAAGAAATAAGGCTTGAAAGGGAGGTGGGAAGGGAGAGGCAAATTGGGGGCTCTAAAATCTGTATATCATACTTTTAGAAGGTTACTATCTGTTTGTACATCGTTCTCTTACCGTGTTTAACATTGTGCATTTTAATGTTTGTATATCGCGTTATTTATCATATTGCACATTCGTTTTTACATTGAACAGAGATTGTCCGCCAAATATGTGCGAACATCGCGAAAGTCCTGGCAATTATTAATTGCTGAATTCGCGACTAACACCGGAAACGGTTTGCTGCAAATCAACCCAGGCCCACTCATGGGTCAAGAAAGGAGTTGTGTCCAGTGAAGGAACAGGAAGGGGTCGCAAAGGGCGCCAATACGGTTCCGGAAGAAAGCGGGAAACGAAAAATACGATCTTCAGGTGATTATTCTCTTGGCGATGTTATTGCTGGCTTAGGGAGTAGAGATTGGCGAATTCTTATTGATCTGTATTTATGTCGTCTAATGCCACAGTCTGTTGCGGTGGATATGTTCTTTTTAGACAGCCCTGATCAGCATTATCCCGATTATGATTCAGTGGATTCGGATAGGAAATCTATCCTAGATGATAAAAACAGGCAACGTGCTCTAATTAAAGCACGTCGAAATTTTCAGGAGATGAGGAATGGGGGACTCATAGAATCCACAAATATGATCCCGGATGAAACTGACAAGCCGGTTCATAAGCGTGGGCGTATCAGAGGAGAAACATGGTATTATCTGACGGCAAGAGGCCTACGAATTGTTGAAATCAAGATTGGTGTTCTGGAGGAATCCAAACTTTCAAAGCTTGAACTCGATATGGAGAGGGCTAAAAAAGAACACTTTTGGGAGCTTGGGAAAGTTTATTTGGATCTTAGGTATAACTGGATGGTGAAGTTCCCAGAGTTTAATCAATTTCAGGATTGGGATTGGCATCCTGCCTTTTCCGTATACTCCGATAATGAAACCATGTCGGTTCGACCCGATGCAGTTCTTAGGATAGGAGATCAAGTTTTCTACATAGAGTTAGATCGATCTACGGAGCCTGTGCAACGATCACCATTCTATACCGATCAGGTATCAATCGAGAAGAAGCTTGAAAGATATAGAGACGTTCTCAAATTATCATCGAATAAGATCCAAAAAAGTGGTTTCATCGCCTTCATACTTCCTGACGCTGTTTATAAGACGCGGCTGGAGAATATCAAGAAAGCAGCTTCTCTTGTATTCCCAAATGATGAGCAACGTGTTCTTGTCGGGAAGAACATTGGAGATATCATCATGTCAGTCCAATAAGCTGACAATAGTTATCTAAAATAAGCAGGTGAATTTTCAGAGGTCCAGAATGACCAGATATTAATCAACAGAATTTCCCAATACTAGTATACTAATTAATATATTGATGTGATATTATGATAGCTAATTAGAAAAAGGGTGGTGTGCTCTTGGGAAGAAAACAGAAAGTTATATTTCTTTGTATCTCTGCGGTGTTCTTAATGGCCACATTGTTCCTGATATTCCGACCTTCGGAACACTTTGAACCTTTTCCTTCGCCGCATGAAGCCCCAAATTACGCAAATTGGCTCTAAATCTGCATTTATCGAATTACCTAGAAGAGCATGTTTGGCATTCATTAATACTTGTATATTAGTAAATTAACTAATTTACTAATATACAAGTATCATGATTTAAAGGAGGTGAACGCTTGAGCAAAAACAAAAAAATCATCTTTGCAAGTGTCGGTGTGTTGGTCGCCTTGATTGCAGCTGTATTACTTATCCGCACTCCAACGGAGAAAGAAATTGCGCCAGAACCAACGAAGGAGGCTGTCCAAGAGGAGATACCGGAGATTCCACCACCAAAAGATTTGGACAAGACACATGAGAAGATCGTAGCTATCGTGGATGACATTTCAGGGGAAGTTGCGAATCAGGCACCATCTATATGGCAGAAGATCGTTAGCTTTTGGAATTGGTTCGAGGTATTTCCAGCCAAATACGCTATCATCCTCCTCGTGGCTGCTGTAATAATCATTGGCATTTTTACCGGGGGCAGAAATAAACGAAGTCAACAAGGCAGGTGATGATAGTTGGGGTTTATCAAAAAAAAAAATAAGAGTGCAGAAGTTGATTTACAAGATACGGTTCAGATAGACAAAGCGGAGGATCCAAAAAAGAAATCCGATAAATCTATCAAACCGCGGTCCCCTAAATCGATGGCTGGAAAAAAAGTGCTTCGAACAGTTATCTGGATCGTTGCAGGTTTAATTTTTCTCAAAGGAGCCATCGCTTGGTCACAAGGAACACGAATCATTAACGAGACTAATATTTATGGCAGTAATGAAACAATCGTCTCCGATTCAGTGAAAGGATTCGCTACAGACTTCGCGACGGAATACTTTACTTGGGATGCAGATTTTACGGCTGATCGAAATAAACGTATTTCAAAATTTATCCGGATCATTGAAGCTGATATGGGTCTCAAGTCGTTTGATGTGAAAAGTTCCAGTAAGGTTTCGTCAGCCGAAGTCTACGGATCAGTTGTACTTGATGATACGCATATCGATGTAACCGTGGTCGTATGGCGAACGGTAACTATGCTACCTAATCAAATCGAAGCAGCGAAGGGGACTGCGGAAAAACCAGTACCAATAACAAAAAAAGCCTATATGGTCGTACCTATCACATTGGCGGCCGAAGGTCCCGTAATTGAGTCTTATCCCCGCTTCGTTTCGGAACAAACAAAAGGAAGTACCGTCGATCCGAATTCTCAAATGACTTTAGTAGGGGATAGCACACTGATTGAAAAAGGTGCCGAACTAGCTGATAGTTACCTTCGTTCCTGGTATGAGGGAAATGTAACCCAGCTCAAATATTTCTACGCCGACAATGTTAAACCTCCGGCATCACTAGTGAAGTCTGAATTCACCTACGATAGCCTCAAAAAAGTGTCGATCTTCTCAATCCCTTCATCGGATGGGACGAGCAGCACATATCGAATAAAAGCTGATGTCATAGTGAAAAGCGATTTAGGGGAACCGTTCAGTAATGCATGGTACTTAAACGTTGTGGAGAAGGACGGAAAACTATTCGTTTTATCTAATGGCATTAAACAACCGGAAGAAAAGGTGTCTACCGTTGATGCAAAATTGCCTACAGATGATGTGAATCCCGCTTCACCCGGCACAGACACCGGTGCAACAAGTGCTACACCAGTAACCGATTCGATTGAAACCAATCTTGTCGGAACTGATACACCATAAACTATTTTTGAGAGGGGTTTTTGTATCATGAAATTTAATCGTGAAATGAGTTTGAAAGTTTTACTGTTGTCCATCGCCTTGTTATCTGTGGTATCACCAATTTTTGCTGAAGGAGTCGGGGAAAAAGTCGGTGGCTCCCTAACAAGAAACATCAATGCACTGATTCCAGGTGTTTTGCTTTTGATCGGTATTTATTTCTTATGGGTACGCGACTGGATTAAGATGTTCGGCTTCGTAGCTATCGCACTCGTAGTTGCAATTTTCACGAACTGGGAATGGGTTAAGACACTCGCAGGTAAAATCTATACCTCTTTTATGGCATAAACAATGAGCGATAAACCTGAAGCTCCCCGTGTCACTGTTTCTAATTATACAAAGATTTGGAATCTGGATTGGGTGATCTACGCGCTGGAAGGAAAGAAGCTGCCAGTACCTGCGAATTTACGCATCATTGGCATTTTCGTGGCATGCGAGATTATTTTCCTTATCCTTGGAAAAACGCTTCTTTTCTTTCTTCCGAGTTCCTATACCATGATTTTCATGCCCGGTTTGGCCACTTGGCTGATAGCGAAACAAAAGTTGGATGGAAAAGCCCCTCATCTGTGGCTTCTCGGCATGGTATTTTTTTGGATGAGAAACAAACGTCTCCACAGATACAGAAAAATTGAGCACACCAAACGATATGGCTACGGAAGCAAAGTGGTCTATCGCATACGGAGAGAGCGTGTATAACACGCTCTCTTTTCCAAAGGAGGTTCTTATTCTTGGCGCTACCGAAAAAGAAAATTAGCAAAGTAAATATTGAGTTCTCGATCGCTTACTTCGAAAACAATCTGATATTCAATCACGACAAGACCGTATCTGCCATTTATGAAATTGAACCATATGTTTATGACCATCTTAGCGACCAACAGCAGATTGATCGATTAATTACGCAAACTTCTTTTTTGGCATTAATGACCGACAGTTTCCATATCCTTTGGCTGCCACGTTCGCATGACATTAACGAGCACCATGAACGGCTGAAGCAACGTCTCCATGGACCCATGAAGAAGTGGGGCAAGAAAGTTATCGATACCCTGAACGAGTATTTAAACGAGAATTATACGTCGCAGAGCGGGACAAACAATTCCGATTATAGGGCGTATATTGCTGTATACCTTCCCAAGAATGATGCAAAGGATTTAGTAGAGCAAGTTGAAAATGTTGCTACTGAACTGAAAAAACTAATCCTTCACCCTAAACGATTTATCGAGAATATATCCGGACTCAACGAACCAGAAATCTTTGAACATGAATTTAAGTCCTATCAGATCAAGGAACAGCAAATATTTGAACGACTCAGCCGAAAAATGAAAATTAAACGGGGTACTCATGAAACGATTGAATGGCTGATTAAACGTAATTTCTGGTGGGGGATTGCTGATCCAGCACTTCGCTCAAGTGATGATGATGGATGGAATCCAAAGAAAACCAAAGGAGAGCGTAGTGGACTGAGCACATTTCTTTACGACTCCCGTCAGGTACTTACGCTTACTGAAGGCGATATCGACGCTTCAAGCCCACGAAGAATTAAAATTACTCAACCGTACGATGGGGTAGAGAAGCAAGTCTATCATGCTTACCTGACGTTATCTGAGCTTCCCGAGTCCATGGATATGCCTGGAAGTGAATGGCTTTATAGTGCAGCGACCTTACCGTTTCCCGTCCAAATGAGTGTCAAGGTAGAAGTTCTTGAGGCACGTGATGCTCTAAAGAAACTAAGTAAAAAGAAAATGGACATCGACAACCAAGTCAAAAACATCAATGAAGCTGGGGCGACAGTTCCGCTTGACCTACAGGAAAAGCAAGATCGTGCGCTTTATCTTGAGGATGAATATAAAAAGCGTAAGAACCCGACATTCCTTACCCACGTCACGTTTGGAATATATAACACCGACCTGAACATGCTTAAGAGCAATGTGAAGATCATTCAGGATCATTACCGCGATTTTGGAAACATTCACGTCGAGTTGCCGGCTGGTGACCAGTGGCTGCTCTTTAATGATTTTATACCGGGATCACCGCGGTATGTTTCTGATTACATTCAGCGCATCCCGCCAGAAACTCTGGCATCAGGAATGATCGGCGCCACCCAGGAGCTCGGTGACGGTGTTGGTTTATATATTGGAACCACTGGTTCATTGCAACGACCGGTCTATGTTGATCTTCGTCATGCAAGCCAGATCAACCGATCACCATCAATCAGTGAACACGGTACATTGGGGGGCGGTAAATCCGTTCTACTGAATCTTTTCAGTTATCATAATGCGGTTCAAGGTGGTAAAACGCTTCTTTTTGATCCAAAAATGGAGCGCTCGCATTGGCCCGACGCATTGCCAGAACTCGAGGGACAGATTCAAGTCGCTACTCTTTCATCTGACCCCGAAGACGAAGGGAAATTGGATCCGTTTCTGATGCTTTCTAACATAGAAGACTCGAAGGAAGCAGCAATGGATATTCTGTCCTACCTAGCATCGGTAAAGACTAACTCTATTGAATATTCATACATATCACAATCTGTGATAGAGGTTTCAAGTCATCCAAAACCATACTTATCCAAGTGTATAGACGTTTTGGCCGAGATGGGGAAGACCCGCCAACCTGCTGCTGTAGTCGCGGAAGTGCTCAACAGCTTTAAGAATCTCTCATTTGCAAAGTTGCTCTTTGGTAATGGTGAGCAGAAGACGATCAACATGGAATATGCCATGAATATTCTTCAAATCCAGAATTTGAAGATGCCAGCCGTAGAAAAGTTGCCAGATAACTATTCACTGGCTGAGAAAATGTCGATCGCTACTATGTATTCTATTGGTCGATTTATGGACCGTTTTATCTACTACGACCGCGGTATTTTCACACTTGCATCGATGGATGAATCATGGGCAATTCTACGGACGCAAATCGGTAAAGAAATGGCAGATCGCGTTATTCGTACTGGCCGATCGCTTAATGGCGGGCTCCTGGCAGCATCGCAGAATGCAACTGACTTCTCAGGTGACTTAGCCGGCAACATCGGCATGAAATTCGCTTTCCGAGACGCGGATACGAAAAAGGTAAAGGACACCCTATCTTATTTCGGTCTCGAACATACACAGGAAAACATGGATATGGTCAAAAATCTCGAAAATGGTCAGTGTTTGATGCAGGATATCTATGGCCGTGTTGGTGTACTTACTGTCGATGTTGTATTCCAACATCTCTTTGATTGCTTCGACACTCGACCGCCAGAAGCTAACGATAGCGCTGCTGAAACTGAGGAAGAGGAATCTGAATTCGCTATACTGCAGCGATTTGCCAGATATACCGAGGAAGTAGCTGCTACGTCAGAGGAGGATGATGATCGTGATCTGGAAGATGAGGAGGATTAAACTTCCGTCCAGACAAGCCACCATCATCTTTAGTATACTGTTTGCATTTCTCATTTTCGCATTCCCGCTTCCAACGATCCATGCGAGCTCACTAGATAATATGATTCCGAGTTGTCCAAAAGGCGATCCATCCTGTAAGAACCAGCAATCAGCACTTTATAACAAATATGGGGTATCAAAATATGCATTTCAGACCTTAACCGACAAACGTTCGTTTTGGAATGTAGGTGCTAAGGCAGCAGACAGTATTAACTCCATATATGATCACTCATTGAGCATGATTTTTCTGCTAGGCGTACAAATTACTCGCTTCTTCAATTTTATTGTGCGAGAAGCCTTCACCTTTGGGTTTATGAACACGCTAATTGATGGAATTGCTGAAATGATTGGTAACATAACTGGCGTTACAAGCGGATCTATGGGGAAAGGTCTTTGGAACAGTATGTTCGGCATTTTTGCATCCGTAACCCTACTCTATATGCTCTGGCAAGCTGTTAGACTTCGATTTTTGGAAACGGCTCAAACAGCAATTTCATTTATACTGGCACTCGTCGTCGCATTAACATTCTTCTCACAGGCCGGTACGATCCTTAAATTCATCAATGGCGCCGCTTCGGAGCTTGGAGATACGATGTATTCTGCACTTGCCGTACCTGGAGGCCTCAGTGGGACAACTACTGACGGCATAACTGCTATTTCCGATCAAATATGGATGGAACTTGTGATGAAGCCTTACACCATGCTTCAGTATGACGATGGGACTGCCTATGATAAAACCCCGGAGATCGTAGAATCGGTCCTTAAAACAGATCCCTACTCCGAAGAAAGGAATAAAGCATTAGAGATTGCAAAAAAAACCTATCCGGCTGTAGGAAAAATACGATCTGATGAACAAATGGTCATCCTTCTATGTAACGCTGTTTTCGGTCTAATTATCTTAGGTTTTTTAAGTTTTTGGTCACTTGCAACGATTTTTGTTCGTCTAAAACTATTACTACACGCGGCTTTCATGGCGATCACACTACTCGCGTCACTTCTTCCAGGACGTGAGGCAAGTTTATCAGTTGTCCGCACCCAATTTGTCAAATTGATCGGACTAGCACTCACAACCACGATTACATTTTTCTTCTTGGATTTCTCAATCGTGATGGGCCATATGGCGTTCAATATCGTCTATAACTCCGGAGCGGGTTGGTTTGTCGCAATGCTTATCGATGCTATTATGATTTTCGTTGTGTTTAAGTATCGGAACGATATTGGGTCTGTTTTTTCAAAAGCAGCAGGTGTTATACCCATGCCACAAAAGGCCAAATCGACTATGTTGGATGCCATACAGCGGAATGTTACACGCACCATCTATAACAAGGCAGGCGCGTCAGTCAACAGCGTTTTCAACCGGAAGGAGCCGGAAGGCGTGCCTAGCAAGTTCAATCCAAACTCCATCCATAAGGCTGGCGACAACATTAATGATGCAACCACAGCAAGCATGCAGCTTCGCTTCCAAAGAGAGAAAAACGCTGCTGAAGAACATGCGACTGATACTGGTCAGCCAATTCAGTACACTCCTTATGTCCAGCGGGTAAACGAAAATCTTCGAAATGGAACAAAAAACCCATTTCGTGGCATGGACAAAGAGTGGAAAGAAGAGAAAACACGGCTTAAAGACATTAAGGAAAATGGCGGCGATGTAAAACAGGCCATTCTATCACAGGGCGTTAATGAAGGAATGAACGACCAACAGGTAGCGGCCACCATGTACACCAATGAGAATGCGATACGTGAAGCATCTTTCTTCATGACTGATCGACCGAAGAAAGCTGTTGAGCAAATGAAACGAGCAGGTACATTGAACAAGAACCGGAGACTCGAAACCACGATCGACGATTTTTGCATGATCGAGTTGTTCGAACGATATAAAGTTGAGTACAAACAGGCGATAGACAAATCAAATGTAACAGGGGAGCCAGTGAATCACTCTGATTTTGTGAAAAAGATGGACACCCGCTTCAAAAGTACAGGATTGAATACAACTCAGAAGGTCAACAAATACATGCTTTCGCGTAATGGCCGTATTGCTTCTGCCCCAGCATTCCAAAGCATGCCGGAATTTAAGCAGAAGAGGGATGATCTACTACTTGCAAACGAGGCTTTTATGAAAGCTACTGCACCGCAAGAAGGTATTCAAATGCCTTCTGCTGCGGTTAAACCGGGAGCTCCGCTTAGTAAGGAAGGCGTTGCTAGATTAATGCCGTCTTTACCGAATGTAAGGTCACCACGGGAATTCCCACTCTCCATTCCTGGAGGTGTGGCAACAGTAATTAAGCAGGATATTCCGATTTCCGTTCTTGCTAATGGGAAGGTTCAAGCCTCCGTTGATATGTCGAGAGTCAAACTTCCGGATAATCTCAAAAAGAGTATGAACGATGCTAAAGTTGGTCTTTCCCGAACCGTGGCTGCGCTCGAACCAGGAGAACGTTTTGAAATCGATACCGTGGCAAAAACAGCTGTCCTTATCAATATGAAAGATTCTGTTTCTACCAAAGTCTCTTCCGATCTCAGCAACGTAAGGAAGGAACTTGATGTGATGCGCCGTGCGAGTGGAACGAGACTAACTGAAGCATCGGTTAACACCAAACACAAGGAAATTGAACTGAAAGTTACCAAAAACGCTCAAACAGCTCGTAAACCAAAAGCGAGGAAGCGTGTAGACAACAACAATAACAGTTAGGAGGGATTATCCATGGCCTTGTTCGAACAGGCCACGGAAATGGCGAAGGATTACCTGAAACAGCAGCTGAAAAATAAGATCAGAAAAGAAGTAGTCAACCAGGTCTCCAATCATTTTGCCTCCTTCTGGTATGTGTATGCGATTATTCTCGCCATTTTCATTTTTTTCTACGTCATTGCCGCGGTGATCTCCAGTACGCAAACGATCGCCGCGACAGCCTTTTTGTCAGAGAAATTTCTTCCGCCTCAAATTTACGTGCCTAATCTTGAAAAGACCATGACTGATGACTTTGGTGAAAGGGTCCATCCTGTTACAGGCGTACAGAGCTTTCATAGTGGTATTGATCTTGGCATTCGAGTCGGTACGCCGGTTTCTAGTTCCACAGACGGCATAGTAAAGACAGTCTATTACCCATTAACGACCGATTCAGAGATAAAGAGGAGTACAGGCATTTTTGTAGCTGTACAGACGAATGATGCAGATTTAGAAGGTATCGTGACCAAATACCTCCATCTAAGCGATGCATATGTCATACCCGGTCAAGAAGTAAAGAAAGGTCAGATCATCGGTCTTTCAGGCAAAACCGGACGTTCAACAGGGCCTCATTTACATTATGAAATGATTCCTGAAGGAACTGAAGCTATCGATCCTACGCCGTTCATCACTTTAATGTCACAAATCGTAGACGTCGCTGCCGATTCCGCTTTTGATACAATGGAGGACATTGATTGGTCTAACGTGACCGGATTCGATTACGAGACAGCCAGCCAGCTCTATATTAGTAATATGTATTTGGAGAGCGCTGCACCTACTTTCAGTGAACAGGGTATCATCTATACACGGATGTTGAACGGCGGCGGGCTTGTGGACTCGGGAAGCGGGGCAGGCGGGGGGTCAACAAGCGGACCTGGTCCGGTTATTACCGTACCTACTAGGTTCGGTACACTCAATAACCCCTTTTTCCTAAAATGGGCGGAACATGCGATGGTCTCAGAAAATAGAACCGGAATTAAAGCCAGTGTGACGCTCGCTCAGATGGCACTAGAGTCTAGCTGGGGGAGAGTAGATATTTGTAACAATGTATTCGGAATTAAGGCTGACCGTCGATGGACTGGGCCGTCCTGCAGCGCTAACACTAGCGAGCAAAGTGGGGGTACCGCCTATCCAATAAAAGCAAAATTTCGCGCCTATTCTAGTTATTTGGAATCCTTTGATGATCATGCAAACTTTCTTATCGTAAACCCACGTTACCTTACCGCCCGCTCCATGAATAATCCTTTCGAATGGGCAAATGAGCTACAGAGAGCCGGCTATGCAACAGACTGGCAATATGCAAACAAGTTGAAAAGCCTCATGATGAAACATAACCTAACCAGTCTGGATAGGGATCGGGGAATAAATCCAAAAACGGGTGAGCGGTGGACGGATGTTCCTTATAACACTGGCGCTTTCCCCGGACCATTACCCGTTGTTGCACCAGTCAATAAACCTCCAGCAGCCGAAAATAATACGGAAAAAGTAGTCATTATGTTCGGCATTCAGCAGGTTTACGGTGATTACGGACGTCAAGTAATCCGCAGTAATGGGGATATAACCTACTCGAATATGATAGACCCATATACGGGTAAACCTATCATTAATTTGGAAAATTATAATAACATGCTCCACTTATATGGAGGAGAAACTGAAGCTCCGAATATTTTTATCAAGGACGTACCAGATGCGATTTCGATTACGCTTGAATCGGATTCATCCGAAGACCTTCGCGTGGCACAAGTACAATATATAAAGGGGCAATACTGATGAGGGTACCAATGATGGACAAGCTCTTTCTTGAATCCTATCTAATGATGAACATGGAAATCACATTTGCTGGCGTAAGAGCCTGGTTCGACATGGCCGGCATGGTTATGGACGATGTACCACTGTTCCGGGCACTTCTTCTTCCTGAGAAGATGGTAATAGAAGATCAAGCGGAATTTACACGTCTGATCATATATCGGTACGAAGACGTCTTCTATCAGGTTAATCGGACGTGCTTTTCTACAGATGGAGATGCAGATCCGCTACGGGACGAATACGATCCAATTCACCAGCTGCTTATTCGTTTGATGAACACCCTCTCTCTTTCCGGAGAACAAAACGCCATGATTGATCTTGGTCTTGAGCTAAATCTAGATCGGAAGCGGGAGACTCCTCTCTATCCGTCGCTACACAGTTTTTTTTGAAACAGCATAGGCTCAACCTAATTGACCGTCTCACTTAAGGCGGTCTTTTCTTTATCCGATACTAAGAATCAGATAGTCTAAGCAATCACCCGGTCAATATATGTGACCAATCCCAAAGGCAGCCAATCCACTTTATTTTCTTTAATCTGATCATGCATCGCACTGACATTGTTGTCTTAGGAAAATAAAGTATTAGACTGAAAAGTTAAGTGTTAGACTCGAAAAATAAAGTAGTTGTAGACGAGAAAAATAAGATATAGACTCGGGATCTGCATATTTACACTCTCGTAATGATGGCCATACCATTGCGGCCAATCTTCCAGCCGTTTTCCCGAAAATTGATGTTCATCGAGAAGTGTGGTGAATCCAGAATTGGACGAGTGAACGATCACCACAAGAATCTACAGATCAGCCGCGGTTTCGACTGTGTTGGCCATATCGAATAGCGGAACCTCGCAACCAGTCGCCTTTCACCGAAGAACCTACGAATGCGCGAATGCGCTGCTCCCACTTCCATAGCGGAATGGAGTGGTTTGGTTTTGATTCGAGAGATGAACTGCGAAGTTAGAAGGAGCGGTACTGTTACGGGTCGCCAGCCACGGAGTAGGAAGGGACACGGAATTTGAGAATGTCTGGCTGGCAATCGTTACGGTTATTGGCCGTGGTTACTGAAGCGTGTAGCGAGTGTAAGTGCTTTGGATGAAGCTGTTCAATGCATCTTGCGAGCAATAATGCCTGTCTCGGTTATATGAAAAGCAGACGAAACATCTCGTCCGAGTGATCTATAGTGACTTCGACTGGAAGATCGTTGAAGAGGCGAAGGACATCTACCTTATCAAGTAACGTAGCAATCTAGAACGGTTATTTCCTGCTCGTTCATCGAACCACTCCCGCACTTCTTATAGCATAGTCAGGGAAACCTTCTGACTTGCAATGCTGGTGGTTCAGGAACGACAACTTTCCCTAATTGCGACAACGCATCCCTAATCCCAATGAAGACGGTATTGGACTGTGAAAATATAGTTATAGACTAGGAAATAAAGATTTAGAATACCAGCATAAAGCTCACGGGCAGTTAATCGAATAAGACAAAAGAACCCCCCTTAAACAGGAGGGCCTGTAGAGATTCGTAATTATTACCAGATAATTCTCTTTCGATAACAGTGTTTTTTTCGTAGGCTTTTTTTACAAGTACGGAGCTTTTTCTTTTTTAAATTTTTGGGTTTTACGATTATTTGTCCAGCTGGTCCAGTCGGCCCTGGCGGCCCTGGTGGTCCAGGTGCCCCTTGTGGTCCCGGCGTTCCTGGTAGACCTGGATCGCCTTGTGGTCCTTGTTTTCCCTGAGGTCCCGGAGGCCCAGATGGTCCAGGTTCTCCTTGTGGCCCTTGTGGACCCGAAGGCCCTTGTGGACCCGGAAGCCCTTGTGGACCCGGAAGCCCTTGTGGACCCGGAGGCCCTTGTGGACCCGGAGGCCCTTGTGGACCCGGAGGCCCTTGTGGACCCGGAGGCCCTTGCGGTCCTGGTGGTCCGGGAACGATAACTTCCCCTATTTTTGCGACAAACGCTTCCGCAACACCGTTAAAGGTGGTATCAAAAGCTCCGGGGGTGGTGGGGAATTCGATGGAACTGGTGAGTCCTGTCACATAGGCGTTACCGGATGCATCTACCACGATGCCAAGACCTTCATCCTGCCCACTTCCCCCGAGATAAGAGGAAAATAGTAAGTTTGAGCCTGTTAAACTAATACGAGTCACAAACGCATCCACAACTCCGTTGAAGGTTGTATCGAAAGCTCCGGGAGTGGTGGGAAAATCCGTGGATTGGGTTGATCCTATCACATAGGCGTTACCGAAAGGATCTACCGCGATGCCAAAACCTGTATCAGATGAGCTTCCCCCAAGATAGGTGGAGTAGACAAGTGCCGAACCGGTTGGATTCAGTTTCGTCACGAATGCATCCTGACCGCCGCCTAAGGTGGTATCGAATGATCCGAGGGTGGTTGGAAAATTGATGGAAAGTGTGCGTCCTGTCACATAGGCGTTATCGGATGCATCCACCGCGATAGAAAAACCTATATCCTGCCCACTTCCCCCGAGATAGGTGGAGTAGACGAGCGCCGTCCCCGTCGGATTCAGTTTCGTCACGAATGCATCCTGAACACCGTTGAAGGTGGTATCGAAAGATCCGAGGGTAGTTGGAAAATTGTTAGAATTGGTGAGTCCTGTTACGTAGGCGTTACCGGATGCATCTATCGTGATGCCTAAACCTAAATCATCCGTGCTTCCCCCGAGATAGGTGGAATAGACGAGCGCCGTCCCCGTCGGATTCAGTTTCGTCACGAATGCATCCTGAACACCGTTGAAGGTGGTATCGAATGCTCCAAGGGTGGTGGGAAAATTGATGGAACTGGTGAAGCCTGTCACATAGGCGTTACCGGATACGTCTACCGCGATGCCTTGACCTTCATCACTCCCACTTCCCCCGAGATAGGTGGAGTAGACAAGTGCCGTCCCGGTCGGATTCAGTTTCGTCACAAACGCATCCTGAACGCCGCTCAAGGTGGTATCGAATGCTCCGATGGTGGTTGGAAAATCGCTGGATTGGGTGAAACCTGTCACATAGGCATTACCGGATGCATCCACCGCGATAACTTGACCTAGATCTTGCCCACTTCCCCCGAGATAGGTGGAGTAGACAAGCGCCGTCCCAGTCGGATTCAGCTTTGTCACGAATGCATCGCTACTACCATTGATGGTGGTATCGAATGCTCCGGGGGTGGTTGGAAAATCGGCGGAAAAGGTGAATCCTGTCACATAGGCGTTACCGGATGCATCAACTGCGATTCCGAGACCTTGATCTGTAATACTTCCCCCGAGATAGGTGGAGTAGAGGAGAATCGGATCAATGACCAGAGGAAATCCGGGATCGAACTCCTCCATCATCTCAAATCCGATGGTCCTACTTCCATCCGTTTCCGATCGGATCTCAAAGCGGCAGCCTACCGGCTTTCGCAGGTGACCCACGTCTTGATACGCGAACGGTTTGAGGTCCGTAAAGGTTCCGAAGGGAGTTTCGAACAACAAGTTCCCTTCATCATCCAGACGGATGTCATCTGCACCCTCACAAACGATCCGGATATCCTCCACACGGCTACCTGGCTGCAGCACTACATCATATTTTAGATTCCCTTGCTCTCCTTGAAATACGACATCAATGCCAGGCCATACCTGCCGGTATGCAACTTCCCGGTACTGCGGAAGATTCGTGTAATGCTGTTGCGGATCGCTGCCGCGCAAATAGTTGATCTTACCGGCTTCCGATACGTCTCCTTCCACTGTCATTCCGGAAAGGGCATTTACAAATCGCCAGGTCAGGTTTACACCTCTCATTCGCCGTTCGCTTTCTTGCTCTGTATGTTCCGGCGAAAACCAATCGATCCCGGTTTTGTCAACCGATGAAGGGAGAGAATCAATTTCATAAAAGGTCATTCTTACTTGATCTGGAGTAAAGGCGCATCGAAAGCCTTTCCCATGAGCATAGAACGAAATCCGGTGATCCTTTTGCCCGGCATTGGGAACGAACGCAAGAGGAAGCCTCCCGTATGCTTCAAATATGCTCAGTTTTGTTTCTTCAATGGGTTGCAATGTCATCCTCCTTTCGAGCGCTTAGTTGAGCGTCTACATATGGTTATGTTAGGCCTGAACGTCTTGCCTGTGCATCTATCCTTGTGACATAACTTCTGGACTTACTAATCAAGAACGGGGTAAGGTATTGCTCTAGAAACACCTAAATATACATCATCATAGACAGGACACGGTAGTCAAATCATTGCATTAGCAATCTAAAACTTTATTCACCTTTGAACAATTGTTCCGATGTTAATGAAATTTCTCATCACTTGAATAACGAACGTTTGTTCGCATATAATAGAAACATAAATCTCTGAGGAGGATGTTTTAATGGTCACTGGATCGCGCAAGAAACTTGAAGGAAACGGAATGTGGGAGAGCAGCAGAATGATGCTGCCAGAGCATAAAGTGGCTTTGAATGTATGGGATCGCGAACGGCATAAACGGACGCGAATCCATCTTGATGAGCAAGAGTGGGAAGACGTTTCTCGAGCCGTTGCACAATCGATGCAGCAGCGCGAGCCGATTAAGCTTAAGATGTATCATGAATTTGAGGAACTCGAGATTATCGGTATCGTAGATAGAGTGAACCAGTTAAAGAGCCAGTTCATGGTCGATGGTGAATGGTTCCTAATCAAAAATATCGAAGGTGCCCAGCTTGAGAATTGATCGTAAAAAATTAATTGAGCATCTTGAAGAGAACGCTGAACAGCTGCGGTTGAAAATAGATGGTTATGACGAAGCGAAAAGCATCGACAGCGGAATGATTCTAATGTGGGTCGCTAAGAAAATCATGCTCACACATTTGCTGGACGACTTATATAATGGGAGATTCAACGAAGAATAAACTAACGAAATGACTATACCAAACCCGACCAACTAGGCCGGGCTTAGCTTATGATAGTGGAAAGAAAATAAAGACTTAGATTGACGTGCGTATTAAAGCAAACTGTTATTAATGGTCTGGCAACATTCAGTTATAATAATGATATACAAGACTTAAGGAATTTGATATCACCGGCGAAGGAGACTTGCTGATATGAAGAATAATATAATCGATTACTGTTTAAAGAAGAAAGGAGCGACTAAGGATTATCCCTTCGGACCCGCTCCATTGGTGATCAAAATTGCAGGTAAAATGTTCGCGCTTATTTTTGAGGACAAAGGGGATTATTTTCAATTAAACCTAAAATGTGACCCAGTGATTGCGGAAAACTTGAGAGAGCAACATGAGACCGTTCGACCAGGGTACCATATGAACAAAAAGAACTGGAATACAATTACGATCGATGGTTCCTTGCCAGAGTCGGATATCTTTGAAATGATTGACCACTCTTACGAATTGGTTCTCAAAAATCTTCCTAAGAGACTCCGAGAATCTATTTCTGAAATGAATTAATTGATCAATGACATAATACGGTGTTCAACCAGAATACATCGTGTAATCAACATCATTCAGTCTAATACATACTTTCTTTGATAATGAGGCTAACATGAGTTTAAAACAAACGAGAGGACATGCGGAAACTGGCTGCGGAGCTCGGCGGCAACTGCCGGCTGATGCATTGTCTTTATTCTGCCATCGTTTCTCCTAAAAAAATTTTACACCCAAACCATTATGTAGGCCCTGTCCTATCACAAAATATACAAGGGGACTATTTCCTGAATAAGGAAATTTATGAGCTAACGGGGAACTATCTATCGTATGAAGAAGGATGCTATAACGAATACGTAAAAAGAGGTCGACCATCTCGTTGGTCGGCCTCTAATTATTCTATTGCGCGGCAGGATTTGTGGACCTTCAGCGGTGATGGCGATCGTATGCTCGTATTGGGCGGCGAGCTTCCGGTCCAGCGTCCGGG
>NZ_JABBYG020000028.1 GCF_012935325.2 Paenibacillus sp. PL91 | reverse complement strand
TTACATGATGATGAGGTGGAAAGATTAGAGCGGCAAGAGTTATTGAGCGTCTAGTCAGTTCTATAAATTGGAACAGTCAAATAACGCACCTCTTATCACACTCATACAATACCACATATTGGAACTATCCTGCCCAATAGTCCAATGAAAAACAGCTGCCGATTGATTGCCGGCAGCTGTCTTATTGTTGTGCTAATGTTACCCGTTAGCATTCCTGTAGAGCGCTAATTATCAGCTTTGCAAAAAAACGAGCGCCTCGGTACGATGGAAGTACGCAACGGGTCATAGCCCTAAAAATTCCATCATCCAGGAGGACGCTCTACTATGAAGTTTAAATCGCAAACGAGACAAAATCAACTCATAGAAAAAATTACCCCTCAACATCTGGTCGTCGGCATCGACATCGCGCAGCAAACCCATTTCGCTCGTGCTGTTAATTTTCGAGGAATCATGGTCGGTAATCCCCTATCCTTCTCAAATGATGAAGAGGGTTTTAACAGCCTTCTTCGGTGGATCCAGTCGCTGCAAACCACTCACACTTTAACGGCAGCCATTGTTGGAATGGAGCCTACCGGACATTACTGGCTTAATCTATCCAAATGGCTCTCATATCGACAGTTTGAAGTTGTTCTAGTCAATCCACATCTCGTGAAAAAGAATAAGGAAAACCGCGACAATACGCCATCCAAGAGTGACAAAAAGGATGCTCTCGTCATCGCAGACATGGTCAAAAACGGCTACTACTCCTTCACTCGCAACACACCAGAAGCATTTGAAGAACTACGTGTCTTTCTCTCAAACCGTGATTCTGTCGTAACTAGACTCGTTAGTGCGAAGAACCAAATTCACCGCTGGGTCGACGTTGTTTTTCCTGAGTTGCGACAAGTTTTTAAAAACATCATGTGTATCGGTTCATTGGCCACACTTCGTCTTTTCCCAACGCCCGAAGAATTGTGTAAATTACAGGCTCAAGATATCTTACGGGGCTGGAAATCGCTTATGAAACGGCATTCTGGTGATCGAAAAGCTCGAGCTCTTATCTCATTGGCTAGCAGATCTGTGGGTTCTAAGCAAGCCACACATGCTTACAAGCTCCACTTGAAGCAGCTGCTCGATGAGTACGACCTTGCTTGCCTGCAATTGCAAACGGTAGAAAAAGAGATTATCGCCGTTTTGGAACGCATTCCATTTGCGGGGTCCATGCTTGCTGTCAAAGGGATTAGTGAGATTTCGTTAGCCGGTATTCTAGGCGAGGCAGGGGATTTAAGTGGTTTTGTTCATGGTAATGCCTTACTGCGTCATGCTGGTCTCAACCTTGCAGAAGCAAGCTCAGGGAAATGGACCGGACAGATGAAGATTAGCAAACGTGGACGTTCTCGTCTCCGACGTTTCATCTTCATGATGACCATGAGTTTAGTCGCGAACAATCCAGAGTTCAAGGCCATGCATGCCTACAATGTACAGGTAAAGAAGATGAAGAAAATGAGGTCCATAATGAAGCTGTGTGGAAAACTAGCCAGAATCTTAGTTGGAATGTCTCGCAGCGGCGAAGCCTATAACCCTCCTAAAACGTTGCCTATTCAGTTAGCAGTTTAACTTATTCTACCGTTTCGTTGTACGAGTTTTGGCTTATTCGCAGGATTTCAAAGAAAGCACGGAGTACCGGATACATTGAACCAAAGGGCGCAGACCCGTACCGTTAGCAAGACCGGCCTCCACCCCTTGGACAGGTGTAACGAAGGAATGAGAGGGCATAGACCCGTTGAGACATGGGAGTGATAACCACCAGGGGCGGCGTGGAGAAAGCGTGCAGTAAATGGAATTATTTAGGGTGGCTGTGTTCCCCCTCTATTCCCGTTTGCCTTCATGTTGCCGAACTCTAAGACGGAGTCCCCCTTCCTTTTTTCACCCTTTACTAACCGGGCGAAATCCTGCGAATAAGCGAGCATTCGTGAGAAAATCATATCGTACTGAGGGAGTTCAATCGGGCATTTTACTCTAGCCTATTAGAAACGCGGATTGCCCCCGATCAAAACTTTGGTCATTGGATCGAAAAACATTGTAATCGGTCCCAGTTGGCCGTTCATTTCCGTGTCAAATTGAACGGATACTACAACATCTAACTTTCTGTCATCTATCCAGTTGCCAACGTTTTTTCCAGACTCTAGGGTCACTATGGCTTTCTCTTTCGGCGTGGTTAAAGTGCTTCGTTCCTTTTCTGAGATTTTGGCCCAAGCTAGTTTCCGAAATTCATCTTCATTTTTAAGTTTGTCATAATGGAAGACATAATAGTACCAACCGCCGCCCAGATTCTTATAGTCATTCACATAGCTGAATTTCGAAGGATCGCCTTTGGCCATCTCCGGTAGGCTGAGGTAGGTGATGCCTTGTCGATACAAGTTGTCTTCGGCGTCAAACAAAAAATCAATACTTTTACTTGGGTTATCATTTAAGGAAGATATCCTTTTCACAATACCTTCTTGGAACAACGTTTTAGCGAATTGTTGACTATCAGGGTCTTGGATTTTCTCGATGGCATAATCTTGTTGAAGTATGACAGGCCGAGTCTGGAATACTCTTTCATTCTCTAACAGATAACTGCCTAGAATATCAAAATCTTCACGACGGTTTTGAAAATATTTAATAACCTCAGTCTCTGGATGCTTCAACACTTCGCTAACGTTCAAGGGAATTATGAAATCACTTGCCTCGGCATGCTCCGTGCCCTTGCTTTTCAAGCCAGCACATCCGCATACCGCCAATGCGAAGCAAATTAGAATTGAAATGAATTTCACCGGCCAAAGATTCATATTGCTTCCCTCCAATTGAACGAATTTTCCTTTTTCTTGAAAATCGTTCTTAATTAAGTAGACGCATTTAGTGTAAGCAGCAAATAATGTATTAGACTTGATGGCCTTATTCCACGCGGTTTTCGAATTGTACTACCGTCAGACTCCATAAAATAAGTTTTAGACTGAGCCTAGAAATTTTAACAGCCACAGCCAAGGACGAGAAAATAAAGTCCTAGACTGTCGCTATTTTATTGAACGAATGTTCTCCATTTGCTTAACGCCAGAGGCCACGGAGGTGGGGCTGGATAACCAGCCCTTTACTCTAAGGAGGAAGGAGAATTCGATAACTGGGGTTCCGACTTTCATGACTTCCTTGGAATCATCGTGAATAGGTCGGGCCATGTCGTGTACGTCGCGCCTATCGTAGAAAAGCAAATTCAAATCACAATAGATAATTTGTAATTTGCATACTTGTTTAACTCTATTAAAAATTGGTTCAACACTTCATTACTTTGGAACCTGCACTCAAGCAGATAACAACCCTCCCCGCTAATCTTATAATTATTGAGGATGTGTTCCTCTTTTGCTTGTATAAATGAGAGATATGCTTGATGGTGCGTACCTTCTATGTAGATATTAAGAAAGGCATACGTATAACATCCTAGTTTCGCGTGATTAACTTTAATGCTATATCCCTCTATAACGCCATTTTCCTCAAGTTTATCCACTCGGGCTGCTGCAGCCGGTCCTGTTAAGTGAACTCTTTCCCCTAATTCTTTCATTTTAATTCGGCTATTTTGACTTAGTTCTTCTATAATTCGTTTATCTGTTTGGTCCAACTCAAAGGAAGCTCCTTTCAAAAATAAAGTTAATCGGTCAAAACACTTTATTAAAACCATGTACTCAAATATTGCTTACAGTATAAACTTATCTTTGTCAGAAAACAAAAATGGAACTTAAGGAGAAGATATTAAATATGAACATTTCACATATTCGAAATGCGACAATCATTGTTCAATATGCAGGTAAAAAATTTCTAGTCGATCCCATGCTCGCAGACAAAGGTGCGTATCCTCCATTTCCAGCGGGCATCAATGAGGAAATGCGAAACCCTTTAAACGATTTGCCAACGTCCATTGACCATATCATCAATGATGTCGATGCGGTTATTCTGACTCATTTGCATTTAGATCACTACGACGATGTAGCAAAAGAAGTGCTTCCCAAAAATATTAAAGTTTTTGTCCAAAATGAAGGTGATGCTAAACAAGTTAAGAGCGATGGCTTTCAGCAAGTAGAAATCCTTGAAGAAAATACGCTCTTTGATGGTATTCAGTTAATAAAAACACAAGGTGAGCACGGTAGAGGAGAAGAATTACTAAAAAATATGGGTCAAGTGAGTGGTGTTGTCTTCAAACATGAGAAGGAAAAGACGTTATACGTAGCTGGTGATACCGTATACTATGAAGGCGTCAAAATTGAATTAGATACTCACACACCTGATGTTATCATTGTAAACGCCGGTGATAACCTATGGCAGGATTCCGGCTCACTTGTCATGGGCAAGGAAGATGTCTTCGAGGTGCATAAAAAAGCACCAGACGCCAAAGTCATCGCTGTTCATATGGAAGCTGTTAACCACTGGACATTATCCAGAGAAGAACTAAAACGTTTCGGAGAAGAGAAAGGCTTTTCCTCCAGTTTGTTAGTTCCTGGAGACGGTGAATCGTACAATTTTTAATATGCACTACAACGGAAGAACTATGTGTAGCTGAGGAGCACTGTGTGCATCGAAAATTTAGACCCGTTAAGGGTCTTTTCAAATTCTAAGCAAAATCGGCGTAGAGTTGTGTCTATTCAATTAAAGGGGGTATTGTACGTTGACATATCGAACTCAGAAAACTCAAAGAAACGTTGGTCCCCACAGTATTCAGCGTAGCTTATATAGGCGATCTCTGATCGTTGTTGTGATATCTCAAATGTTTGGCGGTGCAGGGCTTGCTGCCGGAGTAACGGTAGGTGCGCTGCTTGCTCAGAATATGTTAGGTACAGAAAGTTCTGCCGGTGTTCCCTCCGCACTATTAACGTTTGGTTCTGCTGTGGCTTCTTTTTTAATTGGTCGTTTTTCTCAGCGTTTCGGGCGACGGTCAGGTCTTGGATGGGGATTTATAGCCGGTGGTATTGGGGCAATTGGCGTAATTCTTTCGGCAGTGAATTCTAGTGTACCTCTTTTGTTTCTATCCCTTTTTATTTACGGAGCAGGAACTGCAGCAAACTTACAAGCACGGTATGCCGGAACAGACTTGGCAGAGCCAAATCAGCGAGCCAAGGCGATAAGTATTGCGATGGTCTCAACTACATTAGGGGCAGTTGCTGGCCCCAATATGGTGGGCATGACCGGCCGCTTTGCAACTTCTTTTGGACTTCCCGTCCTTACAGGCCTATTTATCTTAGCTGCAGTATCCTTTATCTTAGCAGGAATAGTATTACTTCTTTTTCTTCGTCCCGACCCGTTAATTACAGCTAAAACAATATCAGTTGAATCTCATCCGAAGACCGTCGAGAAAAAAGATTCGTCTCCCAAGAACAATAAAGGTCTTGTTGTTGGGGCAACGGTGATGGTTCTAACCCAAGTTGTTATGGTAGCCATAATGACAATGACACCAATTCACATGAAACATCATGGATTTAGTTTGGGAGACGTCGGGGTAGTGATTGGCATTCATGTCGGTTTGATGTATCTCCCGTCCCTTTTTACCGGTATTTTGGTGGATAAGATTGGCCGAACCGCCATGTCGATAGCATCGGGCTTTGTTTTATTATTAGCAGGTCTTATTGCTGCTCTAGCGCCTGTTAATTCCCAGTTGCTGCTCATTCTTGCTCTTGCATTGCTAGGCCTTGGCTGGAACATTGGCTTAATTAGTGGGACAGCGCTTATTGTTGATGCGACAGATTCAACGGACCGTGCTAAAAAACAAGGAGCGATTGATGTGCTGGTAGCCCTAGCAGGTGCAACGGGAGGAATTTTATCAGGAGTAGTTGTAGAGCACACCAATTACTCAATCCTTTCTTTTGCCGGTGGTGCATTAGCATTGGGGCTAATACCAGTTGTTTTATGGTCACGAAAGCGAAAGCAGAAATTAGCCTCCGATATCAAGTAAACCTATACGGACGCTCTTCTAACAAAGACAATACTATATCATCTGGCACCGGCATACATGCTGACATCAAGCTCGATGCGCGAAGCTTGTCCTTTGCGAGGGTTATAAATTTTGGGGGAATGTTAAAAAGTGAACCGAAGTTGGATATTAACTTTTATTGGCGTTGTGTTTGAGGTGGTTTGGGTTTCAGGTTTCAAGCACGCTGATGGGCCATTGTTATGGATGATTTCTATTGCATCATTGATTATTTCTTTTACACTTGTCCTCATAGCAGCAGTAAAATTACCTGTCGGAACGGTTTATGCTGTATACACGGGACTGGGTACAGCAGGAACTGTGCTGGTAGAGATGATGATATTTAATGAACCGGTTCAGGCATTTAAATTACTGTTAATTGTATTGCTCTTGGCAGGTGTGATGGGACTAAAACTATTCACAAGTTCTCCTGCTTCTAAGGAGGCCGAACAATAGTGGTTTGGTTATCTTTAATTGCTGCTGGTTTGTTTGAGGTTGTTGGAGTACTTGGTATGAATCGAGTAAAACGTGATAATAACTTAAAAGCATATTTGATCTTATTCATCGGATACGGTGTAAGCTTCATTCTTCTCAGCCTCACATTGAGAAGCCTTCCCATGGGTACTGCTTATGCAATATGGACGGGAATAGGAACTTCTGGTGGAGCGCTAGTCGGAATGCTTTTCTTTGGCGAATCAAAGGATTGGCGACGGATTCTATTCATTTTTATGATATTTGGCGCAACAGTTGGATTAAAGTTAATTTCTTAGAGCATATTGCGAATTGCATTGACCCCTAAAGTAGACAACTTATTAGTTAAGCTACCTGTAGGGCATGTGTCCGGTATTGTACAGGGCTCATGCCTTTTAATTTTGTCTTAATCTGTATGTTAGTCAGTCCAATACTTTATTTTCTTTGGACATTTAGTAGCGACGAAGTTTCGCTGTTATGCACGTTATAATAGATGGCATTCGGTTGATTTAGTCCGTCTAATTTTTGTCTCCGTTAAGCTAAACTGCCCGTTAGTTGAGAAACGGCAGCCATTATATCAGCTGCCGTATCTTAGTATTCATTGAGCTATCGTACCCGATAGCGGAACAAACAATTTTACATTCGCGAAAAGTCCATATCAATATATGGTGTGTTATCAAGTAAGTTGAAATAATAGAAGCGTCGAGCTTGTTCATCCCATTCACTCCAATCAGGAGCATTAAAATCTCTGCTTCTATATAGCGCGGATAAAACTCTAGCTTGTCTTAAATCGATAAATAAAGGTATTTTCTTTAACCATACTTGATTTATAGTATTTTCTTTACAATAGCCGTTTAAGAAGTTGGAAAAAAATCGCTTTGTAATCTCCTTTCTTACCTCTCCATCTACAACCCATGGGATAGGGATTTCATAAAATAATGGTGTAGCAATATCAGACACAAACCAACTATATTCCGCCTCATCAAAGTCGATAATATTGGCCTTATCCCCATCATTTAGATAATTACCGCAGCTGACATCTCCATGAATGAGGCCATATGTGTCTTTATCCTTGGAAAGAGCGCTAACCTCCCCAATTAAACGGTCGAAACTACTATATAATTCTGACGGACAATAGTTTTTAAATGAAGCTAATAAAGCATTGTCATTCCATTCATAGCGTATATGTTGGGGGGTATAGTGAAGTGAAAGCTTATGTATTTTTCCAACAAATTGACCTATATTCTCATAAAAAGTATTGCTCTCCTCGGCAATTTTTGCATTTCTGCCAGATACTTTCTCAAAGGCTGTCACAACAAAAGCATCATCAATTGTATGAAGAAGATCACCCGTTAAAGACTGAATCGGTCTAGCTACTTTTACACCGGACTCCGCCAAAAACATGATAAAGTCTAATTCCGCTTTCGTTAATATTTCATTCTGATGTGTGATATGGGCAATTCTTAGAATAACTTCACGATCTCCGACCAATCCAGAATAAACGAAGTTTTGAAACCCATTTAATTCGATCATTGAGTCTTCGCGTATACCATAACGTTCTGCGGCTTGTCTCAATATATCTTGATTGAATAGCTGTTTAATATTCTTATCCATAGTATTCTTCGATCACACTCCAAAGGTAATGTGATCTAATTCTAATCGAAATCAATTGATTGCGGTCAATAAAAAACGTCTTTAATTAAATTGTCCTGCCAGTTACTTCACTGCCAGAAGGCAGCCGCATCTAGCCGGCTACCTTCATGCCCTTATTGAGCTATCAGTACCCGTTAGTTGAACGACATTACCGTGGTTTACAGTCCTTAATCTCTTCTTTGATATCTTTCCAGATTTCCATCTGTTCTGATACCTGTCTAATTTTCTCATACAAGATTTCTGATAAAAGGATCTTCTCCTCATGTTATTTTCTAAATTCATTTGTTCCCCACCTTATTAACTTCTTCCCCTGGAACTAACGTTCCCCGTTAGCTTAACGCCCAGCAGTCATCTGTACAAAACATCTCATTTTGTGAAGATGTAGAAGGAGCTGCCTCCGCAGCTCCTTCATCGTTTATATAGAGATCTAAAACACCCTCCAATAATTTACTGGATGTGATTTACAATCACTCACAGTCATGTTAAAATATACGTAGTTACGTAATTACGTATTTAAATAATTTTAATGAGGTGATGTTAGTTGACTACTTCTAGGGATTACGGTAAGGAATTGGATTTTCTTACGGTGGAAATGAATGAACTTAAACAACTTCTAAGTCAATTTATCGGTGTTCAATCGTCACAAAAACCGTTACATGTAAATGATTTTAGAAAGGTGAGCCCGATAACGGAAGTTGAGAATGATTTAGGCGAGATCTTTTATTCCGGTCAATATCGTGGACAAAATGGGCTCAGATGGGATCCTCAACAAAGAAACGTAAGTCAATTGCTTGACCTCGACAGTGATAAGGGAGCAAAAGTGCTAGCTGCTCTCGGTAATAAGCAGCGATTGGACATTTTAACCACTGTTTTACGCGGACCACTTACTGGTTCAGAAATTGTAGATCAATTAAACATGGGGACTACCGGGCAGCTTTATCACCACACTAAAGCATTACTTGGGGCCGATCTTTTAGTTCAGGAAGAAAGAGGTGGTAGATACTCCCTTCCCCCTCACCGAACATTGCCTTTACTCTTGTTACTCTCTGCAATTTCCGACCTGCTTGATACAAGTAATTATATGGAGCTTACTGAAGCAAGAAATAATGCAGGAACATATCTAGGTGAACAACACGAGGGATACGATCCAAACCATCTTCTATGGGCTGTGCTCGAAAACTCTGTACTAGAGCATGAGGCCGGCTACTGTTCTGAAATAAGTATAGTTCTTCAGAAAGATGGAAGTGTGACTGTGGCTGATAATGGACGAGGCATTCCAATTCATGCACTACCTAATTCAACCAAGGCACCAGTACAAACAGTTCTTACGGAAATCGGACACTATAATACAGGTGCCTCTGTAGTTGCCCCAGGTGGACTTAAAGGAATCAATATGCCGGTGGTTAATGCACTCTCAGAGAGATTGTCCGTGGAAATTCGCCGTGAAGGAAAAGTGTTTCGTCAAGATTTCAAACATGGAATCCCGCAATCTGAACTATTAGTAATCGGGGTAACAAAGGAGACAGGTACCAGTGTTACCTTTAGACCGGATCAAGATATTATCGCATCCAGCTTTGATAAAACTCAATTATTGAATCATATAGCAGAATTCCAGAAAATTCACCCCGGTCTAAGTGTTGAAATTATCGAGTAGAGCAATCTCAGGCAACGGAATATTTCCGTTGCCTTTTTAAACGTAACTGCCCGTTAACTTAACGCTAATCACCAGGACATCCGTACAAAGACCATTATTTTGTAAAGATGGAAAGTAATGGCACAGTTCATTTAGCTGCTTAGGAGTTTTCCAAGCAATTTCATAGATGAGTCCATCAGGGTCATCAATAGTTGGTTGACCGCCTAAAATTGCAACTTCGAAATAGGTTACATGGTATTCAACTGGACCAAATGCCCCTGCCTTATCTTTTATTTCTTTGATAATTTTACAGCGGTAACCTATCTCCTAATAAACTTCCCGAATACAGCATTCTTCAGGGTTTCATCTTGTTTTTTTCCGCCAGATGGCACCGATCATCGTTTCTCTTCTTCTACCATGAGAACTTGGCTGTCAGAATTAACGCAAATAGCTGCCGCCCCAATCCACTTGCTTATCTTCTGTTCTAAACATTTACTTATGTGACAGGCAGAGTGATTAATCAATACTTCATAAAAAGGATAATTAATTCAGATTGCTAAGTATTCATTAATATTTCCCAAACCCTTTTTCGCAAGTAATGTCCAACGTGAGAATGTCATACAGGTTTTGCTTGGATTCATCTAATTTTTTTTGAGCGGCTTCAATTTCCGCAATTTTATTTTGTATCAGACTTACATGCTCATCCTTCGATATTCCGTTTTTCGAGATCATTGATTTGATATCCTGAATCGAAAAGCCAACTGCCAAACAATGTTTAACAACATTCAGATGATGAATGATGTCTGACGCATAAATCCGATAATTATTTTGATCCCTCAAAACATACTCATCCGTGATAATGCCTATTTGCTCATAATAACGGATCGTTGAAATCGGGAGATCAATACTTTTTGCTACTTCACTTATCTTTATGACCATCACCCCGTTTTTAGTGCTTGCTATAAAGTATACTTTATAGTTTACCATCTTAATAGTTATGATAAGCAACATCATTTCCAAACTCAACCGAAAAAGGAGAGAAACCTGCATGAGCATCCTTACAGGCAACTACCAGAAAACAAACAACTTCAATAAAATTGCACTGGAACGTCGTTCCGTTAAAGTTTACGATCCCGAAGTGAAAATCAGTCGGGAGGAAATGACCGAAATTTTAGCAAAAGCTTCCCGAGCTCCATCTGCCATTAACATGCAACCCTGGCGTTTCCTTGTGATCGACAGCGCCGAAGGCAAAGAAAAACTTGCGCCACTGGCCTCCTTCAACCAGACACAAGTTATGACATCTTCGGCTATTATTGCGGTATTTTACGACGCTAACAATATTGAATATATGGACGAAATTTTTAATAAAGCAGTAGAACTTGGCTATATGCCGCAGGACATCAAGGATATGCAATTGCAGCAGGCAAGACCGTATTATGCAAGCCTGACTCCATCCGCCTTGCGCGACATAAACATGCTGGACTCGGGTCTTGTTTCGATGCAACTGATGCTTGTAGCTCGCGCCCACGGCTATGACACCAACCCAATGGCGGGTTATGACAAGGATCGAATCGCGGAGGTCTTTAGCTTGGACAAGGAGCGATTCCAGCCGGTCATGCTGCTTTCGATTGGCAAAGCGAGCAAAGAAGGCTATCCATCCTACCGATTACCATTAGATACGATTACCACTTGGGCATGATCGGACTTGGGAGATTAGTCGTAGAGCAAAGACAAGCGATAATTAAAAAAATCGCTGTCAATAAGTCCTAAATGAAAAGTTGAGCGGAGAAGCAGAATGTTTTCCGCCCAACTTTTTGAACTCTTGCCCTTGTGTATGAAAGCAGCGAGGCCGATGCCGCTACCCTCATGAAATTGTGGGCCAAAGCCCCCCAAAAAAAAAGTTAGTGAGAACCTCCTTAGCGCCTTTCAGAAGAACCGAGGGAACAAGCGATTGCTCTTGATGAGACCGAACGCGCTTTCTACCACCACGCTGAGAGCATTGAATGGAATAATGCTCTTGTCCTGTCCCATCACATATTAGAATCTGACCAATGAAGATTCGTGGCTTGCCCGTAATCCCACCTTGGCGGCAACGTAAAAAAGACCTGCCACTTCCCCTTAGATATCTAATCGGTAATTGGTACATGTTCTTGTCCGTTATGACAAATGGTATAAGTTTTTCTCCTTCGACAGTATCTGCCTTTCTATCCTCTAAGCCTTTTCGTTTAAACTGTATTTGAGAAATCTTTTATTATTCACCCTTTAGATTTCCTGTAAGATGATGATATGAGAAAAATATTATCTTTCATGGATTGGGGTTTATTCGCTCTTCGTTTATATCATTATATTTTGCTGTTGTCCCGGGTTCTGGCAGTAAGTGAGTTTTCGAACCGAACGTTATTAAACGTGATCTGGCTGAGCATAGCCCTTGTCGTCCCTTTGCTGTTCTGGTTTCCTGGGCGCCGGATGAACAAAGTCTGGTTTTGCATACTGGAGCTATTGCTTGGCGGTTCTTATTATGTGAATTCTGTCATTCATCCTGATCTGACTTCAAAAGCGGACTATTTGCTGCCGAGTCTTACAATGGGGTACTTATTGACTAAGCAAACCCTTTTGATCATTCCCTTACTTGTTTTCATTCCTTTTTCCTTTCAGTCTTACCTAAGATTATCTTGGGAGCAAACCCTAAGTATCGGAACAGACAATCTGCTGTTCTGCTTCATCGGTATGTGGGCAAGCTTCGTAGCCAATGCGTATTATCAGAAGAATAAACTGGTAGCCGATGTAGAGCATCAAAATAAACTGTTAACTCACTACTCGGCCGAGATCGAGAAAATGACTTTGCTTGAAGAGCGCAACCGCATGTCCAAGGAGCTTCATGATACACTGGGGCATTCCTTTATCTCACTCATTCTGAGCCTTGATGCTTCTATTACCCTTATGGATAGCAAGCCTGCCGAGGCCAAAGATCGGTTAATTCGCTTAAGAACATTGGCTGAGAAAAATCTGGACGAAATGAGGAACATCGTACACGAGATGGGGGAAGAAGAGGAATCAAGTCTGATCCGACAGGTTGAATCCCTTGTGGCCCGTTTCCGAGAGCACACGGGTACGGCCCTGACTTTGAGTCTGCCGGGGACAGAGCGGTCCATACGTTTTGAAGTACGGCAAGCGATCCTTCGGGTCATCCAGGAATCCTTTACAAACGCACTAAAGCATGGAAAAGCTTCTCAACTGCATCTGGAGCTTAGATTTTCTGAGAGCAATCTGCAATTGTCCGTTCGAAATAACGGCAAACCGATCGACAAGCTAAATTATGGCTTCGGCTTGACCACGATGAAACATCGGGTTGAGCGGTTGGGAGGCAGCCTACACCTATCATCTGGGGAGGGAACTCCAGTGATAACCGAAGTCAGATGTGAAATCCCGCTGAAGGGAGTGATGCCGCATGGTGAAAATTAAAGTGCTGCTTGCTGATGATCAAGAGTTAATTCTCGAGAGCTTACATATCGTCCTGTCCATGGAAGAGGATTTGGAAATTGTCGGTTTAGCCAAGAATGGGGAAGAAGCCATAAAGGGCTGCGAGCAGTTTATGCCGGATATTGTGTTGATGGATATCAATATGCCAGTCATGGACGGCGTTGCCGCAACGGCCCTGATTAAAGAACGAATACCTGCAACCAAAATCATCATGCTGACTTCCTATAAGGAAGTAGAATATGTGTTAGCGGCGTTAAGCTATGGAGCAGAAGGATATCTGCTCAAAGCCCTTCATCCCAAAGACCTGGCTGCAGGCATACGGGTGGTTCAGGCGGGAGGGACTTTAATCTCGCAGGAAATGGCGAGTAAAATGATCAAGAGCATCAACAATACCACCCCTGCGAAAAATAATGAATTCGGGCTCACTGCCCGTGAAATAGAAGTGCTGCATAAGCTGGCTTCTGGCCTGCGTAATCAAGACATTGCCGAGGCGCTGTATCTTAGTGAAGGGACGGTTAAAAATTATATCTCAACGATTTATTCGAAGCTGAATGTGAAAGGAAGGCGGGAGGCCGCCCGTAAAGCCCGAGATTCGGGAATCATGGATCATTAAAAAGCCGATCCCCAATAAGCTGGTAACCTATTAGGGTTGCCGGCTTTTTTTGAATATAGCCATAGAATAAATGATGACAAAAGCGCACTGTCTCTTTATGACTTTTTCAGCCTATACTCATAACATCAAACAACAAAGGAAGCGATGTAAGACATGAAGAAAAAAATGTCCGAAAATAAAGAGATGCTGCAGAATGGCAGGAATTTAAGTGCTCGGAGTTCATTTTGGCGCTTTCCAATCGTCTGGATGATTGTGGGGGCTATCGGAATTGTTCTCATAGATACGTTATTCCGGCGGCTGACAGAGCAAGTAGAGGGGATGATTTCCCTTGTTTTTACACTAGTGATGGGATTTCTGGCCATCTTGGTTTATAAGTTCACGCTGACATACCTGGCCCGGCGGTCCACTCCAGAGATATCTAGACAGCGCGCAGGGATTGAAACTGTCCTGGGCGTACTAACCGGGACAATCTTTATCACAGGGTCCGCTTTTATTATTATGGCTCTGGGAGGTTATTCCTTTCAATGGGCAAGTTCTGCGGATACGAGTTCTGTTCTAATATCCTCCATTGAAGCAGCTTTAGGAGCAGCCATTGTCGAGGAACTTATCTTTCGTGGACTTATGTTTCAAGCCATTGATAAACTGGGGGGGAAACCGCTCGCACTCGCTGTGACCTCTCTATTCTTTGGAGTTGCCCATCTTGGAAATACAGGGGCAACATTATATAGCGCGTTCGCCATAGCCCTGGAAGCAGGTGTTCTGCTCGGAGCCGCCTTCTTGTGGCGGCGGAACTTGTGGTTTACCATGGGACTGCATTTTGCTTGGAATGCCATTGAAGGCTTGCTTGGCATTCCTGTTTCTGGACACTCTGCTGCCGGTCTATTTACTGTAAAGGTGAACGGTGCCGCACTTCTCACAGGTGGCGATTTTGGACTTGAGGGCTCTATTGTTCCGGTTGTGGTCAGTCTTCTGATCTCCATACCTATGCTAATTTGGACTGCACGGAATCGAGGAGTTGAGGTTGGGAACCTTCCTGTATCAAAGTAAACGGCAGAGGAACATTTACAAGACTCAATGATGGCTTTGTCAATATTAAAGATTTCCAAACAACCGGTGTTGTTGCTTTTACAGAAGGCACTCCTTTTAGCAAAGTAAGCACTGGTAGACACTTAACGGGTCTAACGGCGAAAAGCCTTGTCGTTATACAAAACAAAAAGGGAGAAATCCCTCTAACTTGCAGAGGATTTACAACACCATAGTTAACTTGCTGCTCTCTAAGATAATGAGCAAGGTTTAACCAGTAGTGACCGGTCGGCTCCATGCCGACGATGGCGTCCTGGAACCCCTGTTCCCGCAGCAATCCTTTTGGAACCAACTAACGAATACCTCAAAACCTTCTCGATTATTTTAAAATATGATGGGCTTCCCGAACTCGACACCGCGGTAGTCTTGTGCCCTGGCCACATGTTTGAATTTAGCAATGTCGACTCCGACAATTAAGGTAGAAGAAGTGATTTGATTAATTCGTTCATTTTGAGTAGAATGCATCTTGTAGTCTCCTTGGTTTGTATTTGGATCAAGTAGCCGGCCAGCGTCCTGGACCCGTTAACATCATACCAAGGAGTCTTTTTGTTTCTCAAACCTCGTATTTCTTCATAATAGGAATGCTGCCCGTTAGCGTAATGAAGCAGCCGATCATTGTGGTCGGCTGCTTCCGTGTTTTTATTGAACTATCGTGTCCCGTTAGTTGAACTTTAATGTCATTAAAACCTGATTTTCTTTCTCGATTGAATTGATGGTTTATCTATTAATTTTGCAACATTCTTCCCTTTTTTATATTTCACATGGTTAAGCCAATATATAAATGCATTCGAGTCAAAGCATACCGCATGAATTTCTCCACCTTCTCCGTCCTCTACAACCACCCAGTAAGGGTGAGCGTTTTTCCGCAGGCTGAGGCCGCTTATTGTCCTTTTCACCTTTCGGCGCAGCTTTTGCCGCGGATGACGCTGCCTGCTTTCTTTTCTTGCTCATCATCCTTACATTCCCCGATTCTTAATGATATCAATATGGACGATGTTTCGCATGCCTATATGTTTATAATAACATCCCCGCTGCAAAAAGGTTAACTCATCGGAACATCAAACCAATGCATTAATAGTACTACGATTACGATAGAAACCAGATAGGCCAACAGAGGCCTCTTATGATGAAAGATCAACATTGGAAACATCATGATATCAAATAAGAACGAATGAAATAAGCTCCATCCGTTTTGATAAGAGATTCGTCCAAAGTACTGCAAAATGATTTCTGCAATCGTGTAAATCAACAGCCATTTGGTTAAATAAATAAGCTGCTTCTTTATTGTTTGCGGGAATCGGGACAAGAAGAGCAGAACGCTAAGCGGCATCGTAACAAAAGCATATACAATGACAGTCATTTGCTGATTATATAGAAAATCCGGATGAAAACTCCAAAGTGTATGGCCTTTAGTTAAATACTCGTATAATAATCCGCCTGCCACTATGTAGAACATAGTCGCGTGATATTTTCGCCAATTTTGCCAGTCACCCCAACGCCAAACGGAGAAAATCGTAAATAGACAAATCGCTACATGCATATATCCACCATCGTTTTCATATTTTTTCTTTTTTTATATTTACCTCATCGACTTTTCTTTATTCTATTTCCTGAAATTTCATACAAACGAACATCTGAAAACTTATCCATAACTGTAAATGGGTATAAAAACAAGCAATGAAACCATAATAAAGAAATATTCTCGTTATGAGGTGTAACCATGCACTTTAATTCGTATTGGTATCTGGGATTAGGGATTCTAAGCCTTCTTCTTCTAGGTTATGTATGTCTGAAAAAAAGAAACAAGCGAAGCCTAATGCTGTTTTTTTTTATGATAGGTCTCGGTTACTTTATTGAAGCTATCATTTATATTTTCTTGGGCAGCTATCAATACTTCCCTAAATTTTTAGCTGATGAGCCTTATTATGATAGTAATATGGGAGCGATTGCATCCAATGCGTTAGCTTTGCCTTCGGCAGCAGCCTTCATTGCCGTTTTTCGATTACGGTGGATTTGGTTGTTTGTTTTTACAGGCCTATTCGTAGGTATTGAATTGTTATTTCTATACCTACACATCTATTCTCACAATTGGTGGCGCCTTAGCTATACGGCATTGGGCCTTCCCGTATTTTTTGCTACGGCTAAAATGCTGCACCTCAAATTGTTACAACCCTTAAAAGGAGCCATTCACTTTATGATCCTGATGTTCATTATTGGTCCCATTACAGGCACCTTGCATATTCTGCCTATTATGCTGCTGAACAACAGATATTACCGTCCAGGCTGGTTCGTTAACCTGGCTCATGATACAACGGCTTTTTCCGCCGTTTATTATATGTGCTTGAGTCTGCTCCTGGTGATCACGGTCAACCTCCATTGGAAATATAAATGGTTGAAATATGTGTTTGTTTCAGCTTTTGCAGCATTAGTTACAATCACTCTGAATGCAGTTGGCCTACTGTATAGCCTTGTGTGGTGGGATCCGATTTATTATATTGTTATGCCTATGGTTATTTTGAAGATCGCCATGGAGGTGAGTAAACGCCTTTCCATCGGTCCGGTATTAAGGAAGGAATAGGCCTTTCTTCGTTACGACGCCGTATACAAGAGATCGCGAGGAAATATAACTATGAAATTAAAAAGAAACTTCAACACCTCTGGACAAAGCGGTCAACAACAAAATATCGCGCAAGCGGAACCGCTGTATGCAAGTCTCGATGAAAATATAAGAAAGATCAAAATGGATCTCGGCAGCAGCACGGATATCATTATTCGGGAGATCCGGAGCGGCAAAGATAAGAAGACAAAAACAGCCATACTTTATACGGACGGATTAGCAGATAAACAAGTCATCACGGATTTTTTTATGGAATCGCTAATGCAGGAATCACAAATCGAACCGATCGAGCAGCTTTCTGAAAGCGACAATCGTTTGGAATCATTAAAAGGCATGGCTCTCCAAATTGGAGACAACAAAGAAATTACGGATTTCTCCTCTTTGTATAACTCTATTTTATCTGGAGACACGGTGATTTTATTAGACGGCTGCTTGCAAGGGATCTCTGCCAGCACTCAAGGGTGGAAAAGCAGAGGGATCTCCGAGCCTGTCGCACAAAGCGTTGTTCGAGGCCCGCAGGAAGGCTTCACCGAAACGCTGCGCACAAATACTGCCATGATCCGCAGAAAAATTAAAGACCAGAACCTTTGGCTGGAAACAAAACAAATCGGCAGCGTTACAAAAACCGATGTAGCCATCATGTACATAAAAGGTATCGTCAACGACAAGATTGTTGAAGAAGTCCATAAACGGCTTGATAAAATCAACATCGACGGGATCTTGGAAGGAGGATATATTGAAGAACTGATTCAAGACGAACCCTATTCTCCTTTTCCTACTATTAATAACACCGAGCGGCCCGATGTGGCGGCTGCCGAGCTTTTAGAAGGTCGTATCGCCATTATGGTCGACGGGACCCCCTTTGTTCTCATCGTTCCAACCTTGTTTATTTCGTTTTTCCAAACCGCGGAGGATTATTACCTGCGCGCGGATATCAGCACCCTCCTTCGGATCATCCGTTTTATAAGCTTATTTATAGCCATGGTTGGTCCGGCGATCTATATCGCGATTACCACCTTCCACCAAGAACTGCTGCCTACCCAGCTGCTTATCAGTTTGGCTGCACAGCGGGAAGGCGTACCTTTCCCTGCTTTTATCGAAGCACTCATGATGGAAGTAACTTTTGAGATTTTGCGTGAAGCAGGCATAAGAATGCCGCGGCCGATTGGACAAGCCGTATCAATCGTAGGGACGCTGGTCATTGGACAAGCGGCGGTCGAAGCCGGCATTGTATCGGCGTCCATGGTCATTGTCGTGTCGATTACCGCGATATCTAGTTTTGTCATTACGGGATACAGCATGGCAATCTCTATAAGAATGATTCGTTTCCCCATTATGGGTCTAGCTGCATCCTTCGGCATTTTCGGGATAGTTGTCGCTTTAATTGCTCTTGTTCTGCATCTTTGCAGCTTGCGCTCCTTTGGTATTCCTTACATGAGTCCTTTTGCTCCTATTGTGACTGCTGACCTGAAGGATACGATTTTTCGCCTTCCCCACTGGGCTATGACTTCAAGACCTCGTTTGATTAATCAGAAAAACGTGATTCGTGAGCAAATGTCCCCGCCCACTAAACCAAAGACTTAAATAAGCTCAAGAAAGGAGCTGGCATAGTGATACGCAAGGGGATTTTTTTCATCAGCTGCCTCCTGCTTCTTAACCTGTTAACGGGATGTTGGAATAGACGGGAATTGAATGAGCTAGGGATTTCAGTAGGGATCGGAATCGATAAAGAAGGGAAAGGATACCGGGTCTCTGCCCAAGTAGTCAATCCGGGAGAAGTGGCGTCGGCGAAACCGAGCGGGAACCGTACGCCGGTAACCGTTTATGAAGCAACCGGGGACACTATATTCGAAGCGATACGTAAAATGACAACCATCAGTCCCAGGGTCATTTATATGGCGCATCTTCGCGTGCTCGTGATTGGCGAGGCTTTGGCAAGGGAAGGAATTGAGAAACCTCTCGATCATTTTTCCCGGGACCATGAGGTGCGAACGGATTTTTTCATCGTTATTGCGAAGGGTTCGTCTGCCAAGGATGTGTTGAAGGTATTGACCCCAGTTGAGAAAATACCGTCAAACAAACTATTTCTTTCGCTTCAAACATCTCAGAAGATATGGGCTCCAACCTTGACGACCACCTTGGATGAACTCATTACGGACATTATCAGTGAAGGGAAAAGCCCTGTGTTAACGGCTGTTAAAGTGTCTAACGTAAATAAGGGCCAGTCCCAGGAAAACGTGGAATACATAGAGCCCCCGGGTAAATTAAGATATTCGGGTTTAGCTGTATTCAAAGAAGATAAATTAATCGGATGGTTGAACGAAAAAGAAAGCAAAGGTTATAGCTATATCAGGGATAAAGTAAGGAACACGGTTGGGACTCTAGCATGTCCCGAGGGCGGTAATATAGCCGTGGAGGTCATGAAGTCAAACACGGATGTGAAAGGCAAGGTGAAAAATGGAAAACCGCAAATTGACATCGAAATAAAGTCGGAAGAAAACGTGGGCGAGGTGGAGTGCGATATCGATCTTACAAAAAGAGAAACGATCGTTATGCTCGAAAAAAGCGCAGAAAAAAAAGTAACGGCAATCATCCTGGAATCCATCCATAAGACGCAGAAAAGACTAAAGGTTGATATTTTCGGATTTGGCGAAGCCATCCGCCGGTCGAATCCTGCAGCTTGGAAAACTTTAAAACAGGACTGGGAGGAACAGTTTTTAAGCTTGGAGATCAATGTAAAGGTAGATATAAAGATCAGGCGTATCGGAACAGTATCCAATTCGTTCCATAGAGAAAAGGAGGAATAATCGGATGTGGATGATTACGGGAATATTGGCAACAGCCTCTTTCATCGCCATGATCGAATTTCCCCCTTTGTTGAAAGCGAAATTAAAAAGGGAGCTTTGGCTCTTTTCTGTCCTGCTCGTGCTTGGAACCGGGTTAAGCATAGCGAAGTCTCTTCAATTCCCTATCCTTAATCCGCTCGACCTGCTCTTTATCATCTTTAAGCCTTTCAGTAATTTGTTATTCAGCTTCCTAACGTAATATTGGAGTGAAAAAAATGACCGTCAATATTAAAATATCTGTTCGTCAATTAACCATACTTGTCATGTTCTATACGGTCGGAACGACCATATTAGTGATTCCGTCTAGCTTAGCTGCGGATGCTGACCAGGATGCTTGGATAGCTGCGATTCTAGGATGGGCATTGGGATTTTTAATTGTAGGATTGTTTGTATGGTTAGGCCGGCAGCTTTCCAATATGACGCTCATTGAATATAACGAAAAAGTGCTTGGGAAATGGTTAGGCAAGCTCATCTCCTTCCTATTTATTTTCTTTTCGTTTATTGGGGCTGCTTCTATATTGTATTACGTGGGAAATTTCATGACGACGCAGGTTTTGCCAGATACGCCGATTGAGTCCTTTTCGATTCTCTTCGCAGGCATTGTCGTCATGGGGCTGCGTCTCGGTCTTGAAGTCATTGCCCGGGCCGCCGAAATTTTATTCCCTTGGTTTCTTATGTTGTTCTTCGTTACTACTCTTTTCCTTTTGCCTGAGATAGAAATTCAAAAAATACAACCGGTATTCGAGGGCGGCATTCAACCGATAATGAAAGGATCATTAACATTTGCAAGTATTGCTTCCCTTCCGCTAGTGATTCTCTTGATGATATTTCCTGCTTTCATTAACAATCCGAAGGACGCAGGAAAAGCCTTTTTTATTGGGACCCTTCTCGGGGGCGTGTTTGTTGTCATCATCACCTTTTTGAGCATTTCGATATTAGGGGAAGATTTCAGTGAAAGAAATATGTACCCCAGCTACGCTTTAGCGAAAAAAATAAATGTCGGTAATTTTATTCAAAGGGTGGAAATCTTAGTAGCGGGGATGTGGTTTTTGACCATTTTTTTTAAAACAATATTATATTCCTACAGTTTCTTGACGGGTCTAGCGCAAATCTTTGGCGTTAATGATTATCGTCCCCTTGTTTTGCCATACGGCATGATTTTGGTCGTTTATTCGCTTGTCGTCTATCCGAATGTGACTTATATGATGGATTTCGATTCTAAAATATGGACCCCTTATGCGTTAACGATTGGTTTATTACTGCCGCTTTTCATACTTGGCGTCGGATTGGTCCGCAAGAAAATAACCAATGAATTGCGTAAAAAGTAAGATTGGAGTGAAGCGTTAATGACAGGCAATATTAAAATTTCAATACGACAATTTACTGTGCTTGTCATGTTTTATACGATTGGCACAACTATTTTAGTCATTCCGTCGAGTCTCGCCGCTGATGCGGAACAAAATGCTTGGATTGCTGCCATAGTAGGCTGGCTATTAGGTTTATTCATTGTGGGCCTATATATATTGCTCAGCAAGCAATTCCCTGCTATGACGCTTATAGAATATACGGAAAAAATATTCGGGAAATGGATAGGCAAGCTTGTCTCTCTTCTTTTTGTTTTTTTTTCTTTCATCGGTGCTTCATCTGTATTATTTTATATGGGAAATTTTATGACGACGCAGGTTATGCCTGAAACGCCGATCGAGTCTTTTATCATATTATTTGCAGGGATTGTGCTTATGGGATTGCGGCTCGGACTTGAAGTGCTCGCTCGGGCAGCCGAAATCTTATTCCCATGGTTTTTATTGCTGTTTGTTGTATCTACGCTTTTCCTCATACCTGAAATGGATATTCAAAAAATCCAGCCCATTACCGAAATTGGCATAAAACCGATCTTTAAGGCTTCGTTATCTTATATCAGTACGGCTTCTCTTCCGCTCATTGTTTTTCTTATGGTATTTCCTGTTTGTGTGAATCATCTGGAGGAAGGAGGAAAAGCATTTTTTATAGGGAGTTTATTAGGCGGAATATTTGTCATTATTATTACTTTTCTGAGTATTGCGATATTAGGCGCTGATTTCAGTGAAAGAAATATTTACCCCAGCTATGCTCTCGCCAAAAAAATAAATATTGGCAATTTTATTCAACGGGTAGAGATTCTAATGGCAGGCATGTGGTTTTTAACCATTTTTTTTAAAACTTCATTTTATTCCTATCATTTCGTAGCGGGACTTGCGCAAATTTTCGGGCTTAAAGATTACCGCCCCCTTGTGTTACCCTACGGCATGATTTTGGTTGTGTATTCGCTTGTCGTCTATCCGAATGTTGTTTATATGATGGATTTCGACACGAAAATTTGGATCCCTTTTGCATTGACGATTTGTCTCTTCATTCCGTTAATTATGCTGGGAATCGGATCGATTCAGATGAAAATGAAAAAATGATGTTATCCGGACATATAAAAAAACCGCAGCATTTGCGGTTTCAACGCTAAGGATTTTACCTGCTTTAAACATGCTCCGGCCGATAGTATGGAGGTTGTTTAAACCAACCTTTTTTCATCGCTAAATCCTTTAACGGTAAAGAGGACGTGACCTTCATGATCTGATATTTGGCAAACATAGCCGCCACATCCGGTCTGACGGCCTCCGTCAATCCTCGGCAAGCATAATTTATGCCTAATACCAGATTAAATTGCAAAAGATTCGAGACTTCCTCGTCGTTTAATTTTGCGCCTTCCGGAATTTCTCGAAAATCACCGATCGGTTTGTCCGGCGTAGACGGCGGAAGTGATACTCCTTCTTCTCTGAGAAAGTCCGTAATTTCCTTAATAATCGGGGCATGGACATTGTTAATGATTTCATTTAGATTTTCTTTGAGCTCTGCATCTTGAACGATATTGAAGGATATTTGTTCTCCCCGCATGGTTTGCTCCGAAGCAGCCAAATAGAACCATAGATTCATCACTTCTCCTGCATGCAAAGGAGGCTTCTTCCCGTCTACAAAAGGCTTTATCGCATCCTTTAAGATCTCCAGCAAATTCATTCTTTCACCTCTTATTTCTCATTCTTTACAAATAAGATACCCTCTTTTGATGCATTCATTCATCAAAGAAAATGCAATGCAGGCGTATTAACTGAAATATTTGTTAACTATTTTTTCCGCTGTCCGCGTGGCCAAGGCTTGTGTCGTAAGCGTAGGATTGGCTCCTCCTAATCCATTAAAATGAGCGCTGTTATCGGCTATGAATAATCGTTTGACCTGATAAGCTTCGCAATCGGTATCAATGACAAAGCCCATTCTCATTGAGCTTTCCATATGTATAAACATACCCTGCGGCCAATTGGCGCGGCTGATTTGACGGGCTCCCGCTTTTTCTAATATATCGATAGCGATTTTCATTAATATATCCCGGTTCTCTCGAGCCCGTTGACTTGGCATATAACTGACCCGTGGAATGGGGCCATGTTCATCCGCGACATTCGATTCAACGGTAATCCCGTTACGTTGGTCCACGTCATCATCCGCATAAATGGTTATTTGCAATGCGTTTCGATAATCTTCCATTAATCCTGTCAGCTCTTGACCAACGATAAGTCCTTGCACGTTCCAAGGGGCATCCGGTGCAGGAGGCTGCAGGAAATTATAGCCTGACTCGCTGATCCCATAGCTAAAAACGGCAGTTAAACCAGGGCTCAGGCCCGTTACCTGAATGCAGCCTACCCCTGGATAGTCCAGCCTTGCGCCTGATGTATGACCGGCAAACGAATCAATATGCGGCGTTCCCAGGATCGAATATAATATCTTTTCATCAAAGATTCCCGTTACCCAGTCAAAATAATGATTAACAAGCCCTTTCCCCACCCACTCGTTTTTGGGCAAGTCCGAATTTAGCCAGAGTCGCGGACTTTCAATGCAGCCGGCAGCCATGACTACGGTTTTCGCATAGATGTCTTCCGATTCCCCGGTCCAGGTATCCCGAACCTTTACGCCTATGGCGCGCAGATCGCCTTGAGGATTCTTTTCCGTCAATATCTTAGTAGTGTACGCATTTGGCCTAATACGAACATTGCCTGTTTTTAATGCTAGCGGGATATAGCTTACATTAGTGGAGCGCTTGGCCATCTTATCCACCGAGGGTCCATGCGGACAACCGTTAATGCAATGCCCGGCTAACGTGCACCCTTCCATCCAAGATAATTCCTCTAACGAATAATTCGGATTCATCAAATGGCGATTGGGCGGAAGTATGGCATTCGGCTGGGGACGGTAACCGGGGCTCGTTACATCCAGCGTCGCAATTAAAGGCCAGCCGGCTTTTTGGGCCCCATAATAAAACAACTCCTCCTTAGCCGTTGTCGGGGCAAAGTCGACAGGCAGCGTAGCTTCAACTTTCTCATAATAGGGTATCAACTCACGATAAGAAATAGGCCAAACATCGTCAACCGCCAGTGGAAATGCCCGGGGGGAATGGGAAAGATAATGCTGTGTGCTCCCTCCCACGCCTGAGTTTTGCCAAATAAATCCTTTCTGTGAAAGTGTCCGGTTCCACGGTGCGCGTCTGCTGTCAGCTGGCCCCCAACGGACTCTACCGGATATTAGGTTGTTCATTGTATCCTCTAATTTGTTATAGAGCTGTTTAAAGAGAACAACGTCCAAATCCTCGGGATTCGAACTGCTAGCCGCTCCCCTTTTGCTGTTCGGTTCTGGCCATCGTTTATTCCCGTACCACGGACCTGCTTCCAAGACTAATACCTTTAACCCCAATTCTCCGAGCTCCTTGGCAATGACTGCGCCTCCACCGCCTGCACCGATCACGATGACATCTTGATCTGCCATTCAGATCCTCCCTTTCTGATGAGGAAAACGCATTAAGAAACCGCGAAAGTCGCGGTAACCGAAAGAGGGTCCCGGGTAACCGACCAGCTTCCAGCTAGGCGGGCAGCATTCGATTCTCTTAAGGTTTGACGGTAAAAGTCGGGTCGTTCCATAACCGAACCATTCCGAGTAATAGCCGAACAATGTTAACTGATTAATGGAAGACATCATGACCTGAACAAGCGCAGGGTTATTTTGATAGGGCTTCGGGACACTTTCAAGGGGTACTGCAAGGTGGTCCAGCAAAGTGACCGCACGTAGTCTGTCGCTTCGCGATAGCGTAGAAAATAAACCCTCGCACGGATACGAAAACCCGCTGCTAGGAACTATCATATGGTTTAAGCTAAGATATTGTGCTGCACCGATATCAAGCAATATCGCCGTTGACTTCGAAAGAGGCATGATATTCGGCTCCGCATCTTCCGGTATAAATTGGGAAAAATCCAGTTCCCTAATCACATAATCTTGAATTCTCAAACATATTGCGCCAGGCGCATATATCGTCGACGAAGCACCGGCATATGGGCAGGTATGCGGAATAATGGCATCAACAAGCGCCTGAAAGGCGGCCTGGGTATGCGAATCAAACTTGACCTTATGACTCCCGTCACTCGTCAATCGAAGTCCACCGCCTTCGTTCAATCCGATAATAAGCCAATGTTTTAATGTATTGAAGAAGTTGTTTTTCTATGCTAGGCAATGCTGCGCACAAAACGTATTTCAGGAAAATAACGAAAAACAAATAACCTCCAGATCCTTATATAAGAAAAATCTGGAGGTTTATTTGATTATTCGTATTGGTATCTGGGATTAGGGATTCTAAGCCTTCTTCTTCTAGGTTATGAATGCGGATAATCATGAGAACTTTTTTAACCTTCACTTTCTCCGAAATCTTCAACATGAGGCGATCATGGTTAACACGGTCAAAGAATTCCTCCAAATCCAGATCGACAACGAATCCATATCCTTCTTTAATGAATTCTCTTGCTTTCCTTACGGAATCATGTTCTGTCCTCGTGATTATTAAGCTATAGTTCCCCGTTAGTGTAACGAACTTGTGGTAAACTCAACTTAATTATGAGAGCTGGGAAATATGTTGGATGTCTCCGCAGCGCCAAGCATTGAGCCAGCAATCGTCAGAAAATCTTCGAATCCGATCTCGAAATGACCATAGCGAAAGGTATACCCCCAATTTCGATTCCCACGTGTGAAGGTAAGCTGGTCCATTAAATCGGCAATCTTCACTTCTCGACACGGAATATAGCGTATATTCCGCCGGAATGGCACAAAGGATTCGGACATCTGATATTCGTAGACTCTGTCATCCGCAACCTGTCCAATGGCGGTAAATGCTTGGAGCTTGTCCCCCTTCGACATATCCGTTTGTGGAGAATAGTATATCAGCCAATCACTAGGACACATCCTACGCAAAGGTGCAGACTTGCCATGGCAGAGCTGGGCGAATCCACCCAGCACACCCCGTTTCACATGAGAAGAAGATACAACGCCAATCCAGTAGCGGCTTTGCTGGCTTATTACATTCGTTGACATCGTTCCGATCTCTTCCTTCTTCATCATATTTCATACACTATTTCCCATTTTTTTAAACGGTCCATGTGCAGAAGATGATGTCGGTCATGCATTTCGATGAGCAAGAACCACCGCTGTAATGCTTCGATTGTGTTCATATTCTTCAAACAGCTCCTTTATGATAATCTAATGTGAGTATATAAAAACGCTACTGACAACAGCATGTCAGTAGCGTTTTAACATTTTTTCAGCTTCAACGCGGAACTCGATTCCGGAAGGCTTCGGGCTCCAGCACAACGACATCCGCTCCCCAGCCGAGCAGCCAATGCAGTAAGTCCTCGGGCTGACGAACGCGAAAGTTTACAAGCAAACCATCCGGATGATCCTCTGCTGCTTCCATGTAAAAGTTGTTTGATTCCTTCACTTTATCCGCAATGTTGATGAATTTCTTGCCGTAGATCACAATTCGCTATAAGCATCCATGATCCTTGAACAAGCACAAGTCCATAAGGTGCGGCAATACGAACACTATGACGATTCCCATCGACTTCGGGCATACTTTTCGAATAACCGAATCTTACCTTCCGCTCCTCCAATATTGCGCGACGGATCGTTTCGATGTACTCTTTCTCTTGTCCGCAAAAGAATCTCATTTGTTTCTTTCTATTGCTTGGATGTTCAAATGAACAAATAATTTCTAAGAATGTTGAACGATCTGATCTTGAAACAAGTCCACAAACATGGGTGCAAATAAAATCAAAAAAAATGGTATTTACTTAAAGAAAATGAATGAGGATAAGGTTCAAGCAAAGAAAATACGTTACCTCATTTACTCCAAAAAATACCTTAGCTACGACTATAGAACAATTAAATGAGATCTAAAAGATTGGACTCTATCTATACATGTGAAAGATAAAATGGCCTCAAACGACCAGTACGTTAAAACAGAGTCACTTTTCATAATTACTTTAGATACCTAACCCAAAAAATTGAAATTTACTTAAATGAGAATACAGTTGATTATCAAATGGAACAACCTTGGAGGGATATCGCCCTTTATTAATCTATTGCTGCTATTTTTTTATGATTCGACCCCTCCCAGATTCCAACATTATTTTGTTAAAAGCACGCGATGAACACCCTTACTACCTCCTGGTGCCGTCCCTATGTATAAATATCCGTTATGGCTTGCAGCCGTAGTTACGCCATACAACGAACCTTCCGGATCATGCCAGCTTCCGATAAGCTCTCCCTGCGGGCCGAACTCAGCTGCAAGCCCATGCTTCGCCGGTGCGCTTGCGCCGCTAAGCAAGGACTCTGGCACTTTGGCCATGATACCAGCCAACCACGGGCTGCGATGCATCTGATCTACGAAAGAAAGGCGAGTCGTGAAGATCCCGACCCAGAAATGACCTTGCTCATCACGCGTAATGTTGTCTGGAAACCCTGCAAGATTGTCAGCAAAAATATCAGATGTTCCCTTCTTTGGACCCTTGAGCCAGTATCTGGTCAACTGATAATGATACGATTCCGCAACAAGCACGTAATCTCCATCCGCAGACAAGGCAACCCCGTTCGCAAAATAGAGGCCTTCTAAAAGGACGGTCGTCTGTTTGGTCATTGGATCGTACTTCAGCAAGCGTCCATGCGGCTTGTTCTCGGCAATTTCTTTGAATGTCACACGTCCATAGTTCGAGGTATCGGAAAAATAAATGGAGCCGTCCTGGGCAATATCAAGCTCATTAGCTAAATAGATCGGCTTACCGTTTACTTGATTGGCCAATACCTCTATGCTTCCGGATTGGTTTATAGACAGAAGTCCCATCTTGATATCCGTAACGATCAAATCGCCTTTGGCATCGAATTTAAGCCCATTAGGCGTTCCTTTGGTGTCTGCAAACACTTGGGCCTTTTGCGGATTGCCCTCCGCATCGAAAGGAACCTTGTAAATTTTCCCGTCTGAATCTCCTGTATATAGCTGGCCAGCTTTATCGAATGTTATGAATTCCGGGAATTGTGGGGCATCACTGACCAGTTGAGCAGCGCTAAGTTTATTGTTCTGTTTCCAAGGGTCCGCTTTCTGAAAAGAGGGAGCCGTCGGCGCCAACCATTTTACCGGTTCTATGGGTGAAGGAACAAGTAAGAAAACGATGACTCCAAGAAGGATCACCGCAAGCAGCGATAGCCCTAATCTTCGTATTTTACGTGGTGAGCGCTTAATTCGATTCACGCCTTCAGTAGATTTAACGGATCGAGCTTGTGTATTTGGCATTAGAGTGCCTCCTGTGTCTTTTAAGTAAGACTTAAATTTGGACTACGATTTTACCGAAATATTGCTTTCCTTCAGCCAAGAGCGCGAATGCTTCTCCAATTCGATCCAGAGGGAATACTCGGTCGATGACGGGATGTAAACGATGATGGGTAATCGCTCGATTCATCTTTTCAAAGTGATCCCGGTTGCCGACTTGACTGCCGCGAATCGTAGCGGCTTTCTGCAAGATGCTCGTGACATCGTATTCCGGAATAGTCAAGCCCGATAAGAATCCGACCATACTCAAAGTCCCTCCAATGCGAAGCGCGTTTATGGATTTCACCATCGTAGTCGCTCCTCCAACATCCAGAACGTGATCGACGCCGCCAGTTAGCTCTAACGCTGCCTTATCCCAATCGGGAACTTCCGAATAGTTGATCGTTTTCCATGCGCCGAGAGCTTTTGCTTGTTCTAACTTGGCGTTGCTGCTCGATGTGATGATGGCTCGTGCTCCAGCCATAAGAGCGAATTGAAGCCCGAAGATAGAAACCCCGCCTGTTCCTTGCAGCAGCACGGTATCCCCCGCTTGCAAACCACCGTATTCGATTAGCATGCTCCATGCGGTTAATGCCGCGATTGGCAACGTGGCGGCCTCCTCCCAAGTGAGGTGATCGGGAATATGGACGATTCCGTCTTCATGTAGAACGACATACTCCGCCGCTACTCCGTTCAACGGACCTCCCAGACTGTCTTCTAATACCCCCGGTCTTGGGTTGCCGGCAAAAAATCGCTGTTGCAAATTACCCGCTACTCGGTGTCCGACCTGAAACCTTGTTACTCCTTGGCCAACGGCTACAATTTCTCCCGCTCCGTCTGATAATGGAATGATGGGGAATTTGATTTCAATCGGCATTAATCCGCTGAGGATCACTAGATCCCGGTAATTGAGAGAGGCTGCCCTCATGCGGATCAGCACCTCATGGGGGCCTGGCGTTGGTATGTCGAGTTCCGTTAAGTTTAATTCCTCAAAGCCGAAGCCGTTTGTCAGTTGTATAGCTTTCATCGTATTGTCCTCCCAGCAAGATCAGATTGATTACCTGTATTCTTATAATTATTATTATTGCCGGATCCTCCGCGTGGACGAAGCATGCCTCCAACAAGTCGAAGACCTTGCTTGCGTGTTATGAATCGCGATAACTGCGCCCCGATATAATTCTGCGCACCCGGAACGACGTATATTTTCCCTTCCTTCAACGCACGAAGTGCAACCTCTACGACTCTCTCCGGCGTATCTTTCTTTCCGACAGAGGCTTCTTCCGTTCCTACAACATTAAAGAAGCTGGTATCCGTCGAACCGGGACAAAGTGCGAAGAATTTGATACCTCGGTCGCGGTTTTCCCACCATAACGCTTGAGTAAACGACAGGACGAAAGCTTTCGTCGCCCCATATACAGCCATATAGGGAAGCGGCTGAAATCCGGCGGTTGAAGCAACATTGATAACTGCACCTGAGTTTTTGCGCAACATATCCGGTAAGAACAAGTGGGTCATATCTACAACAGCGGCGACATTGAGCATAACTTCTTCATGTTGACGCTCACCTGACACTTGTTCAAAAAAACCATGTGTAGCAAAGCCTGCATTGTTGACCAACAGCTCGATATCCACTTTCAAACGTCGACATTGCTGATATAACTCGCTGGGCGCGCCTTCTTTCGAAAGATCCATAGAAATAACCTCGGCTTTGATGCCATACATCTTTTTGAGCTCTGATGCCAGGCTCACAAGCTTGCTCTCCGATCGGGCTACGAGTACCAAATGGCTGCCTTGTTTGGCCAGTTGTCTCGCGAATTGCTCTCCAATACCGGAAGAAGCTCCCGTGACGAGTGCCCATTTTCCTTGAAACGTCATAGTTTTACTCTCCTTTTAGATACTATGTTATGATATAGAAACAGTGTTACCATATGCTCAAAAGTAATCCTCAATTACCAAGAAAATGAAGAGCCATTCGTCATTTGGTAACAGCGTTTCCGATTGATTTCATTGTAACTACACTTTTTTAGAAAGTCAATACGATTTTGGAACATCACGTGACTCATTGACAACTATCCATTCACTGTATAAAATTCTTTGTAAGAAATTAAGAAACTTTGTTTCCTGACGAAAACACGATAACCGAAGGTGATGATTATGAGCGACCAGGATAACTCCGTTAATAAGAACACACGAGTGTTGAAAACCTATCAAGAGGCTCGCTTACAGAATATTGAAAATCTCCGCAAACTCGTTGTTGATGCTGCAGCCAGTCTCTTGCAAGAAGAGGGACCGGAAGCCGTTACGGTGCGTAAAGTAGCGCAGAAAATGGATTGCTCGACAAAAATCATTTATAGCTTATTTGTCAATAAAGAGGGCTTGGCTCAGCAGTTGTATCTGGAAGGTTGTAAGCTTCTCGCTAACGAATTCGAGGGGACGCCGCAAGCTGCTGATCCGGTGCAGCATTTGCTGAATCTAGGGGAAACCTTTTGGCAATTTGGGCAGCGTTACTCCAGCTATTATAAGCTGATGTTCGGAGGAGCCTTCGCAGATTTCAAACCGGACGAAGAAAGCCTGCAGGGCACCGTAACAGCCATGCGGCAATTATTGACCTTGATCAGCAACGCGCAAGAGCAAGGTCTGATTCCCGGCCAGTACGACACGGAATCCGTTGTACGAATAGTCTGGGCCTCGCTCCACGGCGTTATTCACCTTTACATGGGTGGACACTTGGGAGATGTCCAATCGGCTCATGCCGTATACAGGCAAACTCTGTCAATGATAGTCAGTTCGTTGTTGCCAGATCACAGCACCTAATGCGGGATCCCGATTCGTTAGACAAGTTTAACCGTAGATATAAATGCCATGCTCCTCCGTAAACGTCAAATAGCCCCCAACTTGAAAAGATCGGGATTTGCTAAGGGCTGTTTTTTTGGGCACAAAGACGTTACCAGCCCAACGGGCGAACAAGGAGCCTTTTGTAGCTGAACAAATGTTGCCGCGTCAGGATGCGAAGAACATTCTGCGATGGCCGCAAAAGGAACAAGAAAAGACTGCAACGCCATTAAAACCCGAAAGATGGGCACTTTTTCTAAGTGTCTATCTTTCGGGTTACAATTCGCGATGGCAAATCTGCCTCTTCTTTTTTCCTATCAACCCAAATGAAATATTAATGTTTTTATTCAAGCTTCATTACTTCTCCTAAATTTTCATTATATTAGGCTTACTACTATGTGTATGCGAATGTTTCTATAATCATTGTATTCTGCGAACTTACTTGAATATTCTAAAATTCCACACTTGGTATTCGTGAAGTGATGAAACTTTCCTCCCGTTGCAGCCGAGTTCGTGGATCATTAATCTCTTTCAAGGTCGCGCTATCGTCAAACTCCATTACTTCGATTATATGGTCCGCATCGAGCCAATTCTCCTTATATTCAACCAGTCCGTATAGAGGACAGTCTGTTAAATTCTCGCAGACGAGATGACTCATGTTCAGTTCGAACGCGGTTCTTGACTCCACAACGAATTTCACCCGATGCAGTCCTCTCCTTGCCTTATGTTTTTCGCAATGCTTACTACCGGGTTGAACAGAGCGATGACATTGTTTACATCTTTCCATTTGATATCACCTCATATCCAATCTCATCTAGTAATCAATTGATAAACTGATCACTTGAACTAACGTACCCGTTAGTTCAGTATTAACCGACCTTAAAGAAAGGGGACTGCTTTCCATCAATTCTGGGAGCGGAAGTAGGGAATATCATTCCGAGGATTCCAACTCCCGCGTAAAAAGTGTCGTAATCGGTACTAAACTCATTCTGCTCCCTAACGATCGATAATTCATGGATTGAGAACAGAAGATAATTCGCGCTCCTAAAAGCAACAGGCTCTAGAGGGCTACTTTTTTGAAAATTGATACGCTCGTGCTTATAAACCCACTTTTCAAAATCCGAGCTATCTGGGTTTGTCCATAGCAGAGCAAGTAAAACTATACCTACAAGCAGAATCAGCAATCTCACGCCGAGCCCCCCTTACAGTCAAGTACAGTAAATAATATGTTGTGTACCTGAAGGCCATGACGGGTTGTACCTATTGTTTGTGTTATTCAACTATCCTGCCCGTTAGCTTAACAAAGAAAGGGAGCAGCTGCCGCAGCAAACTACTCCATGTTTGTTCAACTATCGTGTCCCGTTAGTTTAATGTAAAATGGTTACTCACATATTCAAAATTAGCTTGGTTTAATTAATGCTTGTTAGTCAAGGTTAATAATCTTATCAAAGCAGTAAGAATCTTTGTCATAGCCATTATGCTCATAAAAAGCATGGGCGTCGGTTCGCTTGAATCCGCTACATAAAATAATACTTGATATTCCGATTTCTTTAGCATAATTTTCAGTGTGTCTTAATAGTTTTGTACCTATCCCACCATGCTGAAATTCCTTTTTAACAGCAAGAGCTTGAATATGAAAATAACCAATCGGAACCCCTACGGATAATGCCTGAACTATAGTTACAAAACCAACCACATCATTTTCAAATAATGCAACAAATGTTTTATAATTCCCGTCAGTATTCATTTTTTCCATAGTAATTCGAAAGTTTTCATCATTAACATTGCGAATTCCAAGTACATCGTTCCATAAAAAAACAACTTCAGTATAATCACTTTCTACAACTTCTCGTATCTTAATTTCCATACCCAACCCCCCATTAATAGAAATATTCGAACAAAGGATTCGACAATTGATGAAGCAATCCTGCCCGATAGCTTAATGAAGCATCATCAGTCTAATATCGAAAGCCTGAAAACCTTTCGGCCTGTCGACGAAGCTTCTATTTTTTTGGGGGGTTTGCTTTTGGAACTCTCGAACGAAACAAAATGAAATGAAGAAGATCGTCTTTCTTCCAGCTCTTGGCCAGGGTATGATCGATCTTCTTTATATTCTGGCAGACCGCGGTGTCAGACATGCCTCGTAATCACTTTCGTTATATTGTGACACGGAGCAGAATGAAACGGACTAGCGTAATATCGAACGCTAGTCCGTTTCTGTTTGTTCATTTTTCTCCTTTTTGAGCTGCTTTCGCTCAACATGGGTTGCTCCCCATTGATGTAAGGTTTCCAAAATCGGAGACAGGCTCATGCCGTATTCCGTGATGGAGTATTCCACTTTCGGCGGGATTTGCGGATAAATGACTCGTTTTACGATCTCTTCCTCTTCCAATTCACGCAGTTGGAGCGTAAGCATCCTTTGAGTGATTTCGGGCAGCAATCTTCTTAGCTCATTGAACCGCAAAGGTTTACCTTGAAGCAAATGATAAAGTATAATCGGCTTCCATTTGCCGACGATCGAATCCAACGCCACAACGAATTGACATTGGTCAGAGTTCTTTCGCATACTTCAGCCTCCCTTACAGTATCTTTTTTAATACTATACCACATTATTGTGCCTACTTAAAATAAGTAAGTATATATAATATAATTATCCTTGGAAGTATAATTATTCTGATTACAGAAGGGAAGTTTTGATTCATGGCAACCGTATTGTACATCACCGCACACCCCCTCGATCCACAATCATCGTATAGCCTCGCGGTAGGCAAAGAGTTTATCGAAGCGTATCGCGAGGCAAATCCGGGAGATGAAGTTGTTCATTTGAATCTGTACAAAGAGAATATTCCGCAATTTGATGCTGATGTTTTAAGAGGTTGGGAAAAGCTTCGGTCGGGTTCATCTTTCGATCAACTGACTGATGCTGAGAAGTCAAAAGTGGCTCGTCTTGAGGTGATTGTTGATCAATTCGTGGCTGCTGATAAGTACGTATATGTTTCCCCGATGTGGAATTTCTCGATCCCACCGGTTTTGAAAGCATACACTGATGCGACTTCAATTCCGGGTAAGACTTTTAAATATACCGAAAACGGCCCTGAAGGTCTGTTGACCGGTAAGAAAGTCTTACACATTCAAGCTAGTGGTTCTGTTTATTCGGAAGGTCCTTTAGCTCCACTTGAAATGGGATACAGCTATCTGAATAAGGTTTTACAGTTCTATGGGATTCAATCTATTGAGGCAATTTTTGTTGAAGGAACGGCATTAAAATCACAAGAGCAAGCTCCAGCTATTAAAGAAAAAGCAATTGCACATGCTAAGGAAGTTGCCAAACGTTTCTAGTTGGGAGCATCGTTCTCAAACCGGAATCCATAAGAGCAAATCCACAAAAAGTGAAGTAATGCTTCGAAGCTGATTCTGATTACTTTTTGAGGGAGCCCTCATTTCAATGAAACAGCGACAGCTAGGACTTTATTTTCAGGTCCTTGGCTGTCGCTGTTTCAATTTCTGAGGTCAGTCTAAAACTTATTTCATGAAGTCTTACGGTGTTACAATCGATAATCCGCGTGGAATAAAGACACCCAGTCTAATACTTTATTTTCTGCCGACATCACCCGGCCATTGGCATCGTATTCGAAATGTTTGCGCATAAACAGCATCTCGATATAGCTGGGAATAACGGGTATGCCATCATCAGCTCTCCAATGGTCCAGATTCTGAAAAGTCTGCCCCAACTCTTCCCTGCACATCCCCAGCCGAAAAGGACCGATGCCGACATGCGGCGTTATGATGATTGCGTCCACCTGCAGACTCCTTTCAACGACAATTTCTCTTGTCCAGTATACAGGATCCCTAAACCTAACGTAATCTGCCCGTTAGCGTAATGAAGCAGCCGACTATTGTGGTCGGCTGCTTCCGTGTTTTTATTGAACTATCGTGTCCCGTTAGCGTAATCGACCAATGTCATAAGCTTTTTCTATTGATGATTTGTAGTTGTCCCATCCAAAGTGAAAAGGTCCTATATCAAGCAATTGATTATTATGTTCTAAGTAAAAATTGCTCCACTCAACAATATCTGCTTCTTTATCAATAGCTACAGAAATATAACCACATTCCAAATCACCGCACTGCGGACAAATCAATATTGGATACCTATGATATAAGCTTTTGATGCTCATCATTCCCCCAACCAAACGCAGGTACAAAGTCGTACTCTTTTAGCCTTTGATATAAGGACACCGAATCAATGATTATGTCAGCAAATACTGTGTTGTTCTCTTCCTTTGAACCATCTTCATCATATCTGCTCGCTAATCTTGTCTCTAGAAAATTTATATTAGTCATAGCTCCTCCATTGAAAACGTTCAAGTTTTCTTACACTCGGCAGAGTGATTAAACAATCCTGCCCGTTAGCTCAACGAGGCTGCCGTTTCATTCCTGCAGTTGCATTATCCATCCTTTAGCTTTTTATAATTAGCGCCTGCTCAACAATTTGTGTTATTCAGCTATCGCCGTGTCCAATTAGATTAACGTAACCTTTTAATGAACTTTACGTCTATAAGTTGTAGAAATTAAATCCAATTTTTAGAATGGGAAGGAAACTTCATCAATGAATAAAAAATTATTCGTTACCGTTTTGTGTACGTTTCTGTCGGTAAGTTTGATTTTCCGAGTAGCGTACGCAAGCGGCGCAATAAAAATTGTTGTGAATGGTAAAACCGTTGCAGCGGATGAAGCACCACGAATGATTAACAATCGTGTTATGGTACCAATCAGTTTTGTTTCCAAGGCTCTAGGTGCGGATGTCATTTGGGATCAAAAAACGCAGACAGTTGGAGTAAAGAGCTTTGGGATCACGCCTATGGTTTTTTGGAAAGATGATATTTCGACTTTGAGTCAATTTGATATGGCAGCAATAAATAATACTGTACAGGTGTTTATGGCTGGAATGGATTATGGAATTGAGGACCTCATTAAAAAACCGGTTACTAGCGACATGGATGTTAACACGTTAAAAGAAATGCATTTCCCAATGGGTCCGACGATGTAGGATGAGCAGGTCTATCCACACTTGTTAAAGATGGTTGGTACCAGTGTGGTTTTATGAGTTTATTACAATCTTACTTGCACTTAACAAAAATTCTTTAATTGAGTTAGTTGATATTCCACTATGGAACCTTCTAATTTCAAATAATGGCCATCCTTCAATATGTTTTATTTTTGCTAAATAAGTTCGGTTTCCTTTGTATTGTTCATTTAAAAAACTATTATAGGCATCAATTTTCTCTTGAGGATCGCCTTTCATTATTTGTCTAATATTTTTTTCATAGAAGGTATTTGTCTTATCCGCCCATGATATTAGTTCGCTTCGTGGTGTTGTTGCACACCGAATTTCATCCTTTCCTTTATAATAAAAGGTGCTGTCACTTATATCATATTCAGAAATAAACAAAAGATTTAATAAGATCCAAAAGTATTCTGCCTCATGTTTTATGTCCCATCCTGAACAATATTTAGGATGTAGTGTTACATGAGTAGAAATAAACCCCGCATAAAGTAAATTTAAGTCCTTAATTTTCTTGAAGGAATTGGGAATTAGATTTTCACTTCCTACAAAAGTAACAACTTCATCCGTAAGTATAATTTGTTTAATATCAGTGATTTTTTCTTTTTTAAGGTTAATGAATGTATCTGTCGAACAGCTAAATTTATCTGTTATTAAAATCTCTCCGTTTAGATTTGTGTTTATTTGCTTGAGGTCTGCTAACAATTTACATACAACTTCCTCAAAAGTTTGAAAACCATCTATTACTTCATCAAAACTATCCAAAGTGTAAGGAGGAGATGCGACTTCTATTAAGGCATTGGTGTACTCAGGGTGTATCTCCCAGCCTTTGCTAAACAAATATCCCACTTTTTTCACTAGATGTTCAGGAATATCCGACATAGACATTATTTTATCTATTATCTGTTGTGATGCTAATAAGTAACTTATGAAGTCACGTTCTTTATAAACTAATGCATATTCTTTTTCGATTCCAAACTCAAACTTCTCAGGAACAATTTTCATTGTTTTCCCCCTCATACCTCATTGTCCTATCCCGTTACTTCAACGAACAACGGCTGCCGATCGTGTGGCCGGCTACCTTCATGTCGTGTTTGAGCTATCGTGTCCCGTTAGTTTAATTTTAAACCTGAATACGAAGGAAAACGAACATCTATTATTTCATTCTTTTGGTAATCGGATGATCCTCCTTTAGCTCCAACAGGTCCCAAAGATTCCCGTATAAATCCTTAAAGACAGCAACCGTCCCGTACGATTGTTCTTGCGGCTCACGTACAAATTCAATCCCTTTTGCCTTCATTTCTTGATAATCTCTCCAGAAATCATCCGTGTTCAGAAACAGAAACACCCTGCCTCCAGCCTGGTTACCGATAAAAGGTTCTTGTACGAATTTGGATGCTCTCGCGAGCAATATCGTCGTCCCAACTGAACCGGGTGGAGAAATAACAACCCATCTTTTGTCTTGTTCAGGTTGATAAGTATCTTCGATGACTGTAAAATTCAGCTTTTCTGTATAAAATGAAATGGCTTCATCGTACTCTTTGACGACTAAAGCGATATGTACTATGGATTGAATCATTTATTACACTCCTTTAATTTAGATAAACGGGTCAGCAAGTTGAAGCTACCGGACCCGGTAAGGACTTTAAGTAAGAATGTCATTCGTACTTTTCCTTTTACCCTTTTCCTTGGTAAATGAGCAGGCTACCTTAGCGTCTGCTCATTTAATATCTAAGAATGTCATGATTTATGTCAGAGTCCCAAATCATCCCAATATTCCTTACACAAACTTTCCAGTTTACTGAGTTCAATTCTAATCCCCTCTGAATCATAAAGCTCAATTTGCTTCACTTTTATATTAAGGAAACCGAGTGTATTACCTTGATTTGCACTACAAAAAACTTTAATTCGGTCACCACATGCATCAGTTTTTAAAATTTCAAGATTTAGACTATTATGTTTTTGATAATCATAGGTGATAACATTCGAATCGGATGCCTTAAAATAAAAATCCTCTAGATAGATTAACTGAATGACAATGTGATTAAACATCGGATTTATCTTTTCTGCAAGATACTTTATATCAACAGAAAATCTCACACCGTTTTTGATAGTGGTGATATCCTCGATTGTCCCATCGTGTAACAAACTAAAAAGCAACGCTTGGTCTTCTAATATCATTTCTAAATATCAACTCATTTCTTTTGAAATGACCATAAATACACATTAAAATATTTAACTCTTTACCGCAGTATCCTGCCCGTTAGTTGAGCGAAGAGCTGCCATGTGGCAGCCCTCTCGATGTTGAACTAACGTGTCCCGTTAGCTCAACACATTCCCATTTTACTATCGAGTGTCAGATGCCACTATAAATTATTTTATAATCTTCAGACTCAACTCTGGTCGCAAACTCAATTAATTTACTAAGAGTATCAAGAACTTCTTTTCTTCTGATTGACAATTTTTCATAATCCCCTATTAATTTAGGATCATCATCTTCGTCATTCCAGGTATACAAACCCGTCAAAATAATTTCTTCAGGTGCTTCAGAAAACATTAGATACCAAGCTTCCATCAGTTTCAAGAATTTCATTGCACCCTTTTTCTCAATTATTGAGAATCCATAATAATTAAACCCAAGTTCACTTTCGTTTTTATCGGGATTGAAGTTTTCAATCCATTTCAATGAATTCTGGATATATCCAAGCATGTCGTCATGTAAATAAGTAACGCTTTCTGGGTATCTATCTCTATAATTAAAGATACCACTGAAAAAGGAAATTTCCTCAAAATCATGCTTTGAAATAAGTATGAAGTCATGAACTAAAGCTATATCGTTTCTCTCCCTTCCTTCCTTCGCGAATCATAAATAAGTCCCCAGTGATATTGAATGCTTAAAACTTACTTCAACAACCAGTTCTATTTTCCTTTCATAAATAATTACACACATGCCATTGAAAGCCAACTTATCCACGCTAGCCTGCCCGTTAGCGTAATAAACCATTTTCCTTGGGGATGCTTAGAATCGGCAAACTCTTTTCACCTTCATTATCACATTCATCGAGTATAAACATACTGTTCTTTTATTTCATTCATGTTAATGCTCTTACAATTGTAAACCAGTTTTCCACATTCAGAGCTCATTCTGTCCCTGGTATTGTCAATGGTCCATGTAATCTCCCTGCCGTTTGAATGCACATCATGTATCCAGTATCCGCCGTCGATAATCGGCGGAATGAGCATGAGATAATCGCCTTTCTCATTTTTATGGCGGTGTACCATCTCATTCAACCGTTCAGCATCCGCCTTATTGAAATGGTGAAGGATACTATCTTTTCTTTCAAGTTCATTTTTGTCAGTCGTTTGAGTAATAACCAAAATCACTAGCAATACACCAATAATACCAAACAGCATTCCAATCGTTATCTTTCTTAATATGCATGGCACCCCGTTTCTTCACACTTTTTTATGTATGTACAGCCAAATTGTCGCGTTATACTGCACGTTAACGTAGAAAAAGACAGCCAATTGTTCTACTGGCTGCCTCGGTGTCAATATTCAGCATCGTTACCCGTTAGCTGAATCAATCCTTCTCCAAATTATAAGTCCGAATTAGGTTAGCTCCTTCAAAAACTTAAATCCTTTCACAGCGAGGACATCTCCACCAATCATTTTTCTTGATCTGTTTTAGACTGACGCTTACAATGGAGTGAAAGTGCACACTTCATTATCGGTAGTGATGGTCAATGACCAGCCATCGGCTATTTCACCTGAACTGCCTCCAAAATCATCAAATACAAAAAGTCTCCATGGGCCATTCGGAGCCAGCCCGATAAAATTGCTTAGCCCAACGAATGGTGACGACGGAGGAGCAGGAGCTGGTAGGTTTTCGATAGCTTCGTAATTCGTAGGCTTGAACGTACCCGAGACGACCGGCCCACTATCAGGAATAAAACTGGCGGCACTGTCATCAAAGGTCAAGGTAACGTTAGTAATATTCGAACTGCCTCCTGCATCCGACATGAGGATGGTATTTGTAGTACCGTTCGGATGAACGAGTAGAATATCAATATCATCGGGGAAAGCATGACTCAGATTGAAAAGTGTCACAGTTACTTTTGCAATTGCCCCCGTCATGCCAGTGACGCCAATGGTGGACGGATAAGGGTTGGACTCTCCAGCCCCCGGGATTGTAATGGTTTCGGGATTCGAGAATACTGCTGTGGAACTGACGGTACTGTTGCACACCCTTTGGAAAGGTCCTACAGTTAGAGTTGAGTCATCTACGTTAATTGTTGGATTTACGTTAACGGGAGTTGGATCAACGTCTATTGTTGGATTTACGTTAACGGGAGTTGGATCAACGTCTATTGTTGGATTCACGACAATAATACAGCGTTTTTTCTTCAATTTCTTCTTTCGTGGACAAACGATGATCGTTTTCTTTCTCTCATAATATCGTTTCTTTTTTTTTTAGCCGTACATCCCATACGTTAATCGCCTCCTAGTAAAACACACATCCTATCTTATGTTAGAAATAGGATGGATTGCTTGGACGGGTGTCTAATATAAACTAGACTACAATCTATTTATTGTAATAATAGGTACGCTCCCATGAAAATTAAATCCGCGAAAAACCTCAAAAAGACAATAATAAACTAGACCTAGCCGAATAATTTTTTAAAAAAAAGGCTGTGCCTGAGAAGAGTTATGAAATTAAAATAAAGAGCTTTCAAGGCAGAACATAAACCATAGCTTATCGATCTTCCTCTCCCAGCCATATGTTAAGACGATTCACAAGTTCATATTGGTGTAGATAGGTTTTCATAATGATTATGACACCTTTCTTTTTATTCTATAGCTCAATTTATACAGGAAACCATGTTTTTTCTTAATTAGGTGGTTAAAATAGGGTGCTAACTATATCCGATGCTCGCGGCCTTAGCGATCCCTGCCGAGGATCCTTTTACTCCCGCACAAAATATAAAATTTTGTGTACATGTGTCTACGAAACATCGCCAAGCACGTAAAAAAGGCCCTAGATTCCATTTTTCTTTCTTAGACGAAGTTCACTTCGACACGAAAGGATGAAAATGGACTATCGGGCCTTTCTACTTTGGATAAGGTGACTGTACCCTTCCGATATATTTGATTCATGAGCTATTTAAATGATTTGTATCGATGCAAACATCTTCACAAAATAGGGGTTTTTGTACAGATGTCCTGTGGGGCGTTAATCTAACGGGACAAAACAGCTACATTTGTGACTGCATCCATAAACAAAACCTCTGTAGAGGCATAAAAAAGGCCCTATAAGCCATTTTTTTTATTTGATCGAATTAACCCCTTCGAACACAAAGGGAAAATGGTAAAATGGGGTCTTTCTGCTTGTTAAATGTATTATGGCATCTCCATGGCTACCGATAACTTAGCTTCTATGGTCTTTATGTTATTCGATATGAACCGCTATAACATTTTATCGTGTGACAACCTAGGTTCAAATTACCAGTCTTAAATAAGAAGAACATGTCGAAAAAAAGGTAAATTCAGACTATACAACTCTTGGAGTGGATGTAATTTGATTAAAATGTAAATTAGTAAAATTAAGGTAAAGACTATTTTCTAAGCAGTCTCCAAGCTAAAAGTAAACTTATCAAAATGAAAAATATACCAGAAACCAGAAATGACCAACCGTAGTTTTGAATATTCTCGTTCTTTACATTATCAGCTATTTCAAATATTAAAAAATTTATTCCTATTCCATCACCATCAGTTTTTGCCTTAAATAGAGTAGTCGACTTTGTAATTGAAAGAACACCAATTATCAACGCAACTATAGCTACAACAACGTAGCGCCTGCTCATCCTTGTTCCCCGTTAGCATAACAGTTTAATTGTTTAATCAAGAACAAAGAAGTCGTCAAAAGATTGACCTTCTAATGTATAAAGCATTTTATAAATACCTAGTTTTTTATTCTTATATACAATCGGTATAAAGGATACGACATAATCGAAACCATATGAGTAGCCTACATACACTCTTCAATATGTTTACCGTACCAACGTTTTTCTTCAGCATCAAACTCTACAACTGCATTTACTTCTAAGTTCTCCGTATAAAACACAATTTCCTCGCCTACTCTAATATTGAAAACATCAATTTGGTCATTTGAAATTCTGAACTTAAATGGGTAAGGCTCATTAAAATCAATAGAAAGCTACTTCATATAAACCTCCATTAGGCTCTCCGTCCTGTTAGTTCAACCAAGCCTCTTTTAATGAATTCATGAAATTCCTTATTACGTTAAGTGCTTACTCACTTGAAAGATCTCATCACTATAGTACCATATATTGTAACTAACCTGCCCGTTAGTTGAGCAAGTGCTGCCAAGTGACAGCCCTTTCTTGTTTGAACTATCGTTGCGCGTTAACGTAATGGAGACCGTGATTAAGAAAGGTCCAAGTCAAGAGGAGCGAGTAAATGAGGTAGTAGTAGTTGTAATGCAAGCTAAGATCGAACGCGTTATGACAAAGGTAATCAAGTTTGATGGTATGTATGACCAACGCCCTCCTGAATATGTGCTGTGCCATTGCTCCTGCCAATATGATTCATCATATTCCGTTCATCCCCCTACTTGTTAAACCATGATTAGGCTGACTGGGGCATGACCCCGAATCATAGGCGATAATGTGGACGACAAGAAGGTTAGGGGCTTCCGGCGAACATATAACAAGGAGTGGTTGGGGTTTACCCATGGCCACAGAATATATAGATGGAATGTTAAGTAAAATAATGCTTTTGGAGTTTTTCGAATGATCGACTCCGGGAGGTTTGGAGGAGCATAACGGGGGTAATACTGATCAAAAATACATATCGAAAGGGTGAATCAGACGATGAATCCAACCTCCGATAACCAAGAAGCGATCGAGAAGGTTCAGGAGTTGATCAAAGGCATTGAGATTGCGATGCTCACGACGGTATCGGAAGAAGGGCTAGTTTCACGCCCCATGAAAACCCAGGATGTCGAGTTCGACAGCAACCTGTGGTTCCTGACCAAGAAAGATACTAGCAAATTTCATGAACTGCTTCGCAACCAGCAAGTCAACGTGGCATATGCGGGTAAATCTTTCGTCTCCATCCGCGGTGAAGCCGAACTCGTGGAAAGTTCCGAGAAGGTGAAAGAGTTCTGGAGCCCGGCCTACGAGAAACTACTGGAAACCACGTATGACGATCCGAACCTCGTTCTCATCAAGGTCAAAGCCGAAACCGCCGAGTATTGGGATTCCGGCAACAAGTTCCAGATGGCCAAGTTCTTGTTCCGTAGGCTACTGGGCAAAGATACTGAAGGAACGGATATTAATCGGATCGTGGAATTGAATTAGGTTAAAATTTGAGATTCGTTGAGAAAACTTATTTGATGAAGAGAAATGCCTATCATGCTAAGGGCCGAATGACCCGAAGCGTGAATACGGTGTTATCTGACGTATTCGACTTCTATGAAATCCTTACAACTAGACCTTCCCCAATAGAATAAAAAACCTCATCATTCATCATGTATAGGCATTTCCATTCTTTATATATAGGATTCATTGTACATTCCAATTCTATTCTCATAGATATAATCGAGTGTATATGTAGGAGCTCCTTCTGAGCTATAAATCTTGGAGCCTTCTAGTCTCCATAACTCATATAAATCAATAAGTGTAGGTTTAGCCCCAAAACAATCATCAGTATTTCTATTCATTTGTTTCATTAGAGTAATAAATTCAATATATTTAGCTCTAGTCCAAAATATTGTTCCTTGATTAAACCTCAAATTGGATTGGAATTCCCGATTACTTGAAGCATACTTTGAACTCAAAGGCTCTTTCCATATAATATATTTATTAAAATCAATAACTTCTATAAACCCAAAGTCTGAACACCCAGGATAATAACAATGACTACAAACGTCAATTTGTATTAAACTTCCAAACTCAGCTTCTAAGTTATAGAAGTAATCTGCAATTATATTTCCATTTACTCTAAGGAAATATGTTCGTTCCTCATGATGAACTAATTCAAATTCTTCTACCACCATAAAAGTTCACCTCCAAATTCGACCCTCGAGTATGTCAGATAACGTCTTTTTCGTGAACTTCGTAAATTCGCTATACCGAAGGTATTCGCGAATTGATTCCGCTATCCTGCCCGTTAGCTCAACAAGCCACCGGGTAATTACCTATTCTGATCCGGCCATGAATCTCCTTCTCTTCGGCATACCCAATCATAATGCATACCGGAGTCAAATGGTTCAGTGGCCATCTTGATGCTATTTTTGACGATTTCTAACCCGTCAAGATTGATCTGATCTGTTAGATAGACAAGTGATATATGGAGCGTATTCGTGTCTCCACAAATGATAATAAATCACATTATTCTTTTAGGTGAGTTCAACACAATGACACTGAATCCTGTGATATGGTCTCTTATTCATGAAATGCGAGTATCATTGATATTTCCATTTCTTATGTGGGTTCTACATAGAGGAAATTTCAAAAAGAATTTATCTTTCATATTAGGAATACCTATTATATTTTTTATTACATATTATATTTGCCTTAAAATATTTTCATATGATATTACTGTTTTTAGCGGAGGGTATTCATCATTTATACTTACTCCACACTATGTAGCTTTTTTTATGTTAGGTGGACTGTTGGCTAAGTATCAGAAAAAGATCAGTGAGATATACAAAAAGATTAATGTCACTTATAAAATTAGCCTCGTGGTTCTAGCGTTAATCATGTATATGTATAATTGGCTTGTACTACCTAATAATTCAACCCTGCACTTATTTATTTTTAATGACTGGGCGATAGCTACTGGGTGTGTTATTTTTATTACTCTTGGATTAAACTCAAAATTGGTTAAAGTGTTTTTACTACTCAAACTAGTAAATTACGTAGGTAAAATATCTTACAGCTTATATCTGTATCACATTCCAGTGATTCTGGGATCGCTGTATTTCCTTCATGGACTAATGCCTGTTCGGTTGATATTATTTGTTTCCTTTGCCTTTTCTTTTATTGTTTCAGCTATTATGTATCATATGGTTGAGTTACCATCCGTTAATTTAGGTAAACGTTTTACAAGATCAAAGCAGCAGAATCAAATGAATCATGATAGCAAAACAGCAATCTCATAAAACTAGTTATATAAACATCATATATTGGAAATGACTTTGAAATAAGATTATATGGGGGGCAAATAGTGAAATGTGGCATGTATGGGAATGTAATCAATGCGGTTCAACAATGACAATAAACTACGATGTAACCGATGACGATTATAACAGGATTAAGGATTGTGGTTGTAAGTTTGAGGGTATATTAGAGTGGAAGCATAATTATGATGATGTCCATATTAATTAATATAAAATTGCCTCAGACAAAAGTCTAAGGCAATTTTACTTTTTCTAGAACTAAGGGCCGCTTGGAGCCGGATAGAAACCGATTTGTCTTTTGTAAGCTACAAAATGTACCAAATTACCATGCAGCACAAACGTCGGCATTTGATAACCGATCTTCTCAGTTGCTTCCGGAGCCGTGTCTTTAATCACTTTCTTTACCTTCTACAGTATTTCCTGGACCTCCGGAGGGAAACCGAGATATACTCCTCAATCGTATCATAGGTGATTTTGTTTCCTTCCATAGCTGCTCCCCTCCTTTTGTGGCCCTTGTTATTTGCGGCGTTTCCGGGCAATTCTAGAATAGAAAACGATTGCAGTGATAAGCATGCTAATAAAACCAATATTTTCTGCTGGTCCCTGTTCCATACCGAACACCATGCAAAGATTCGTAACCAAGCTCTTAACAAGCAGCGCCATTACGATCAGCAATAGCGGACGCATAATATTATATTTTTTCAACTGATCTAACACTCCTGACTGCAACCGAAATTAGACAGGCTCCCTCTAAATCCGATACTTGAAATCGCTTTTACGGGAGCAATCCCGGCAAGTATACCAGTTTCCTGCCCGTTCGTCCAACCTTTCAGCTTTTATGTTTCTATAACGTCATCGCCTGCCCATACTTTTCCGGAAACGCTTTCTTTTCTTTATAATCCGGCATGATTATTTCTTCAAGTGTTGAATAAATGACCGATAAATCAGCACTAGACGTTGATTGTACTTTATCTCCTTCCCACAACCCGTCAGAACCATCATCAGTAAAGTTTTACGATGCTCTGGATAGACTTACGTGAATGTTACTTCCGTCCTTGCTGTTGATATGCTCTAACCGGAGATTTGCCGTTAGCTTCCTTCAATGCTGGACACTTTTGCCTTGCTATGACCTTTCGAAAATTGAATCCTAAAGATAGCACCACTAGCAGTTTTTATGTTGGACAAATAACAACAAAAAAATGAACAGAGACAAAATAAAAGGAGCACGACACATGGGATCCCAAGTGTCGTGCTCTTTTTAATGAGCCCTTTATATAGGAGTTAAATTCAACATAGGCACCTGTCTGCCACCACGCAATCCTGCCCGTTAGTTTAATGAAGCACCATCAGTCTAATACTTTATTATTCTAGTCTACAACAAGATTTGATTTATTGCGGAAAGTGTAAAGGGAATATTATCGATCTTTATTCCAAATTATCAAACTTTGATTTGTCTACATCCGTTCTTGGAATATCGGTTGCAACCAGATATGTCCTTCCGTCCCGATCAACAATGGAAACTTTCAAGTCATGGCAACTCCATTCCAAGAGATCCACTTGAAGAGTTGCGTTCGCATATTTCACAATCGCGTCTTACACTTCGGGGTTCGATGAGTCGGAAAGATCTCTCACTTTGTAATGATATATAATTAACGCCATATAAACCGGTTTCAAGTATTAGTAAGCTTAATTGTTACAATGAAGATATTGATAGATTTCAAATTAGATTTTTACCTTATGCGATAAGCAGATTAAAAGAACGTCAGTTAAATGTGAACTTTCGAATTCTTAAAAATAGGTTTCCAACGATTTATAAGGAAGTAACGGAAAACCAAAGGATAAGAAAATTATTACTCAGTGGGAAGATCGATTTAGTAAATCCTATTTAATAAAAAGGTGGAATAGCAAGTGAAGATCTGGATGATGTTAGCTGGAAGTAATAATATGGTAGTAGACCCTGTTGATTATGATAGCTTTGATTATGTAAATGGTTTTAATGGTAAGCCAATAAGCGATTGGAAAGCAGCTCAATTCAAAGTAATAAAAAAAGGTAAATCCCAGGATTTTGTTTACTTACATGGAGGTATCCCGATTTTTAATGGAAATAGTTTGAAAGCATTAAATGGTTTAATGTCTGACTATGTCGATCTACTGGATTTGGAAGTTACTAATCATAATATCGAACTTAAAATGATAAATGTAGTTAACCTTATTGATGCAGTGGATTATTCACGTTCAATTCCAGAGAGACAATTAAGAGGTAAAGTTAAAGGATTCAAAAAGCTGAATTTTATAGATGAGAAAGTGGAAATGCAAACTATTTTCAAAATACCAGAGTTTCCTTATACAAGGGTGTATGTCTCTGACAAATTTAGGGATGTAGTTTTAGCTTCTAATCTAAAGGGCTTCGAATTTATCGAAGCTTGGGATTCCGAACAAACAGATGAAATAGAAAAAGTTGAGCAACAACGTTACGAAGCTTTTTTAGCAGAAATAGAGAAGAATAAAGGGACTGAATCTAACTGGTCTGATGCTGTAGATATGATTGAGCAAGGAACTGCCGTTGCAAGTGGTCCGTGGAAAATACAAAATGACAAGAATGGCATCATGCAGATTGCCAGACTTAGCTTAGATTGTAAGTACAGTTGGATTAAATCAGATATCGTGACTCCAATTCTTCTTGGTCTGAAATGGCACGAAGTTGAAAAGTTGGACATGTAACTTAAATTAGGATCAGTGGAGGATGACGGTATTGAGAGATGGAGTGCTGAAAAAATTCTTATTAATTGTTCTTGGTCTTTTTATTGTGTGTTGAAATCTCATCTCTTAAAGTAATTAAAGCAGGTCCGATAACGGACCTGCCAGTAACAACTATTGAATTTATAGGTTTTGCAGCCTCGAACGGCATTTATCAATTGTAGAAAGAAAATAAAGTATTAGACTGGATATGCTGATCCCACGCGGGTTTTCGAATTATAAAATCGTCAGATCTCGTAAAATAAGTATTAGACTGGCCCTAACTATAAAAACAGCGATAGCCGTGGATGAGAAAATAAAGTCCTAGACTGCCGCTGTTTTATTGAGCTAACGTTACCCGTTAGCTTAAAGCTTTAATCGACTAAGAACCTATCGCCCTTACTTATGGGTTGAGAAATTACAAGAAATTCAATCTCATCATTTGACTTATTGAACATTTGATGGGGTACCAAAGGAGCCACTTCTACTCCCTCTTGTGTATTGAGCACAATCTCATTGCCATCAATCTCTATGGTAGCTGTACCAATTAAAACAAAGAAAAATTGACGTGATTGTTGGTGATAGTGCTTTACTTCAGAAGTATGTGCTGGCATTCTTTCATGGATTACACTTAAATCTTGATTCTTTACTAAATGCCAACCATCGCACTTGTCGCCCCAAATATAGTGTTCAGCATTGTGTTTACTAATTTTCATTTCTGTAACTCCTCTCATAATGTAGGAGTAATTTTAACATAATTTCATTAAGCAAATCTGCCCTTTAGCTTAATAGAACAAGAGAGCAGACCCTCGCTATCTGTTTCCTGTAACTGCCATTTATGTTGGTCCAAAGGTGAGCATACAGAAAGGCTTACACTAATTTTATCAACTAAATGTTTTGTCCTCATATCCCCATCGTTCCAGTAGCCATTTATTTTCAATAATATCATCCTCAGTTAATCGGCCCAATTTAATTTTGGCAAGTAGAATGAGTTCTTTACGATCTATGTACTCGAAGTCCTTGTAGATTCCCTGATTCTCCTTATGGAATTGATGGATTAGCTCAGTTAGTTCGAAATATGGCAACACCCCTGATTTCCATTCCAAAAAAGATTGATACAAGGGTTCCAGAGCTTGTTCAGTTACAAACCTGTGATACTCGTCAATAATCTCACGCTCTTGCTGTCGTTTTTGTTGTTTAGAAGTTAATCTGTTCTCCACGATTTTCCCCTCTTTATATTGAAATATGGAATGCTTTAATGGCTCACTGCCGCTACCAAAAGAAAAGCAAAGCTAAAAGAACCGACGATAAAGTTCTCGCCGGCGTTCGCCGCGCAACTGAGCATATATTTGGGTGGTTGATGCTTTTTCATGCCCCAACATGCCTTGAATGAAATCTAACGGCGCTCCGTTATCAAGGAGCTGGCATGCATAGGTATGACGAAAGCGATGCGGGTATACATTTGCTTCGATCTCTCCCCGATCTGCAAGTCGTTTTAATGCCCACCTTAGCGTTGGAATGGCCATTCGTTTAACTGGATTTGTATCCGTTACAAATAAGGCTTTACACGAATCCTCTCGACTGGCTAAATACTTCTTCAACCATACTTTACACTCGGTCGTGAAGTAAACCTCCCTCTGCTTTGAACCCTTGCCATTTACAATAGCAGAGCAGTTCTCCCAGTTCAGATCCTCAATGTTTATTTTCTCCACCTCCCCAATTCGGCAACCTGTGCTGTAGAGAATCTCAAGCAGCGCTCTTTCCCTTAGTGTCGAACATGAGATCTTTAAATGAATAACATCTTCCTCCATCAAAAACTTAGGAATGCGCTTACCCATTTTTGGTTCGCGTAATTTTAGTGAGGGGTTGGAAGGTAAATACGTTTCTTCATAGGCAAAACGGAAAAGGGAACGTACAAAACGGATGCGATGCCCTAGGCTGCTTGGCTTCAATCGATCGGACTGCTTAGCTAAGCTAAATATTCCTTCAGCTGGTTCAAAGTTATCTCAGAAATATCCAAGTCACCGAGTTCCGTTACCAGCATCTTGAGCTGCAAGGCATAGGCTTTCAAAGTATTTGGGCTTAACCCCTGGATTCGTTTATCCGCTTCATAATGACGCCAAAGCTCGCTTAAAACCATAATAAAACCTCCCATTAGAGCAATTAATTCTAGTTTGCTTCTATATAGAAGGTTTTAGACTGCTTAATTAAACTAGCGTGTCCCGTTAGTTTAATCTTTCCTCCTCCATAATCCCCCAGAACAGGGAGTGAATCCACTCCTTGTATAAAAGAATGTATGTTTTGAATCGTATGTCAATGTTACAATCTCTATCCCGACACGTTCTGCCTCTTGCAGTAATTTCCTAACTAAGGCTTCGCCAATTCCTTTTTTCTGAAATTCCGGGTGTACGATTATGTCTTCCATGTACCCGTGTTGCAACCCCATCCCCGCAACATAGCCGAATGCTATAAGTTTATTTTCCTCATCTCTGAGACCAGCCCAAAAGTTACAACGTTCGAATAATGTTGGATAATCTGAATGTCTGCCGCCCCAACCAACCAGTTCTCTTAAATTGGGAACTTCAACTGCTTCTATTGGCAGATTAATTATTATCTCTTGATTCAATTTATTATCCTCCTTTGTCTATTCTAATTAAAGTTCTACACTATCTTGAAACTACCCTGCCCGTTAGCTTAATAAAAAGAGCAGGCCACCGTAGCACCTGCTCATCCATGTATTATTCAACTATCGTTACCCGTTACTTCAACAAATTATTTAGCCGGCGGCGTGCTTTGACCCATTCGCCGACAAAGCCAGTCTTCGGAAACAATTCAGATAATACTTTCTTAAGATAAAGAAAGCATCAGACCATCTGCATTAATGATGGTTAAAATTATGATTAACGCAGTAAAAACGATGGCCGCAGCCGTTTTGCTGATTGGATCTTTGACCCTGAAATGCGCGAGACACGCCAATAACATAGTGACTCCAAGCCAAATGCCAGCCCACGCGACCGCCCCTACATACCAGTAGCCGATGATGAGTAATGCTGCTCCGACTAACTGGACGATACCTGTGACGACACGAAACCACTGCGGTAGTCCTAGATTCTTGAAAATATCAGTCCAGTATTTGGCTCCTGCGATCTTGGCGCCTCCTGAAAAGGCATAGTATAAGACTAACAAACTTTGAAGAACGATGGAAAATACAGTCATTAAGACTTCCTCCCTTTATTTTAAGTACCATAAATTTCGTATTAACACAATGACTTTTCGAGCTGCCCACCCATTCTCACCTAATTGATTACTGGTGACCTTTTGTAAGGATTCGGAAAGTGACGCCGAATTTATCCGTAACATTGCCGTAAGCGGAGCTGAAGAAACTAGCTTGAAGCGGATCGTTCACTTGACCATCTTCCTTTAATGCTTCAAAATACTTGGTAGCTTTTTCTTTTTCGTTGGTTTGAACAACGATGGTGATTTGTGTTCCCTTCTCGTAGGTGCTTCCAGTGATATGATCTGTAATCTGTAGTTCCGAATCGCCGATTTTCAAGATGGCGTAATTAACCCAATCCTTCTTTTCCGGAGGCAGTGGAGCTTTGGGATCTTCCGGCATGTCACCGAATCGCAGCATATAGGCGACTTTGGCATCCAATGCCTTCACGTAGAATTCTATTGCTTCCTGGGCACTTCCGTTCATTTCAAGAAAAGGGATCAAAACAGTACTCACAATAATCAACTCCTTAGTTTAAATGTTCTTTCCGGGACACCTCGGTATTCTTCGTATGATCCGGTTTCCCTTGTCACTAACTATGTCGTAAGTCAGCGAGGAAACGTGACAGATACGGTGAAAAATATTTTAGGATAAATAAAATGTAGATTCGTACATCTCCTTGTCACGTTTGTTGAGTTTCGTACGACATATAAGTAAAAAGGAACCGCAGGAAGGAATGTGATGTATGAACGATCACGATTGGCTTGTGGAACAATTCGAGTCGCATCGAAATCACCTGCAAACGGTGGCTTACCGGATGCTCGGATCTTTATACGAAGCGGATGATGCTGTACAAGAGTCATGGATTCGTCTTAGCCGCACCGATACTAGAGAGGTCGAGAATATGGGGGGATGGCTGACAACGATAGTCTCTAGGGTGTGCCTGGATATGCTACGAACTCGTAAATCGCGGCGTGAGGAGCTTACGCTAGTGAATGTACCTGAACCGGTTAATAGCCATCAGGACGAAAGCAATCCTGAGCACGAAACATTGTTGGCCGACTCTGTTGGTCTTGCGATGCTAATGGTCCTTGGAAATTTGAAGCCCGCCGAACGCATCTCATTCGTATTGCACGATATATTCGCCTTAACTTTCTCGGAGATCGCCCAGATTATAGGGAGTAACGAGGTTGCAGCAAGACAACTTGCGAGCCGTGCACGCCGTCGGGTTCAGGGAGCGAAAGAGACTGCGGATTCGGACGAGTTCATACGAAAACGGGAGCTTGTAGATGCATTCCTTGCTGCGTCGCGTTCTGGAGATTTTGAGAAGCTTCTTGCGGTATTAGACCCCGATGTTGTGCTCCGACAAGACCCAGCATTTCCTCCGGTCGCAGCATGGCCAGTTGTTCACGGTGCGGAAGCTGTGGCCAAGGGCTTCGCTGGTCGTGCACAGGGTGCACGGCCGGTACTCGTGAACGGATCTGTAGGCGTGGTTGTTGCTCCTCGCGGTCAAATGCTTTTCGTACTCGAACTCAAAATTGTGAATGGCAAGATCACCGAGATCGACATGATTGCCAATCGAGAGCACGTTCGCCAGCTCGATTTAGCAGAAATGGATTGATGGTTCAGCTCCAAAGAGCAGTTACAATAACATTAAATTTGATTACAAAGTACAAAAAACGCATTGTCTTCGACAGTGCGTTTTTGTACTTTGATCAAGATCATGTCATTACTGCTTTTAACATCTGAAAATGTGTTTTCTCAAAATATTCCGCCCTAAGCAAATCTGCCCGTTAGCGTAGCGAAGGGCTGCCATGTGGCAGCCCTTCAGGGGTGGAACTATCGTTCTCCCGTTAGTTCAATTTTGAGACCATTACTTTGGGAGTTCAGTAATGACTCCATCCAAAGGAAATACCATTTGAACAAATTCTCCTGTATTAGCTTTGATATCAACTGCAACTCCATCAATCATAACAGACCATTGCCTATTCCCTGTAATTTTGTTCCAAATCGTATCACTCTCAAGTACACAATAATCAGCTATTTTATCCGTATCAAAATCAGCGTTCATTTTTTCGTTGATTACGTTTATATATCCTTTTGCTTTGATAATAGCATTATTTTCTGTGAGGATGGGCTTTTGAAATTGATAAATTGCAAATATGCTTATAGCCATCAGCAATAATAAAGAGATTTTCTTCATTGTGTTCACCTCTTAATTAATAACGAATATTGAGGCTATTTGTTGCGTTAAACTGCCCGTTAGCGTGGAAGAGGCAGCCGGTTGTCGGCTGCCTCTTTGTTGTCTGTATAAAGCTATAGTTCTCCATCTTCCTAATTCATTTTCAAATTCAGGATGAATAGCAAATATACCAGTTTCACGAATATTATCACCGTCATATGAAAAGTCACACCGTAAGCCCTGATAAACGGGATGTTTTCTGCCGCCTTCGTCTTCAGTATAAAGGCTGTATCTAATTCTAAAATCAGGAGAATGGTTTCTTACCTCCTCATACGGTTTCCAGGCTTCCATTACACAATTACCCCTTACATTAGATAACAGGATATATGTAAAATAATACCACAAAACACACGCATTTATTACGCTAATCTGCCCGTCCCTCAACAGGCTGTCAATGCCGGCAGCCTGCTTCATTATTGCGCTATCCTTTTCCGCAAGCAGAACAACAGAGTAAATATCCGTGTTGTTCTACCGCAGCTTCGTTTTCTTTGTAAAAATAAGCAATGTTCCAAAAATAAAATAGATGATGCCTACAACTAGGGTACTGTAAAGAGTCAGCGAGATCGTAGTTGGAGCCCATACTTTTATAAATGCCCAAGGCAATCCCCCAAGTAAAATTTTCGGAATCATAATCATAAATGTCAAACTTGCTGCAATGATCAAGGTATGCAGTATGAATAGTAGAAGCCTTTTTCCATTTAACGATGTCCAATTCCGTTGCTTTTTAGCGAGCTTCCTCAAAATTCTTATCGTGAACAACATGAACAATGTACCGAAACAACCGACGACTATACATATTATCGTGACGATTTGATCTAACTTTTGGTAGCTATCCGTATGATTATTGGTTACGTTCTTCCCCTCCCATAGATCCATCACGCCTTGGCCTATGGCCGTCGTAAAACTTGATCTCATATTGGCCAAAATGGCTACTCCTAATTTTTCATCGGGCTGCATAATGAAATAGGACGAAAATGTCGGATTCTCCCCTGCATGAAGTATATATTTTTTATCGTTTTCTTTCAGAATTCCCCATCCGTAAGCATAGTGGGTATTTTTATCGAAAGGCTCTACGGTCTGGTCAGGGATATGTGAATCGTTTATTAGCTGTTTGTCGATAGAATTGCTCAAATCGTTTCCTAACTGAAGGTTCATCCATTTCTCTATATCATTCGTATTACTGATAATATACCCTGCAGGTACATTCCCTCGATAGATTGGCGGTGTGTAAGCTTGCTCCTTCGTAAAACCTATTTTATAACCGGTAGCCATATGAGCGGTTTGGGCTTGATGCAGTCCAACAAACGAATCCTTCATTCCGATCGGGTCTAAAATATGCTGTTTCATATATTCATCATAAGGCTTCTTCATTACAATCTCGATCACGAGCCCCAATACATCGTAATTGATTGTCGCGTATTCGAAAGAGCTGCCCGGCTTACGATTTAGCGGCTGATCCTGCAATGTTTTTACAGTCAACTCAAGGGCGTTTTCTGCATTACTCTCAGGAATAAGAGCTATTGTATTGGAAGCAATTCCGCTGGTATGATGAAGCAACTGATCTAACGTAATCGCTTGCGGCTCCCCATTATAAGATAATTTCAACCACGGTATATACTTCTGGACATCATCGGTCCGTTTTAACAAACCCTCCTTTTCCAATTGTAAAATGGCTGCACCTGTGAAAGCTTTAGTTGTAGAACCGATTTCAAATAAAGTGTTAGCGGTCACCGGTGTTTTCGATTTTACATCGGCGTACCCGAAGCCTCTCTGATAAACGGTTTTACCCTTCTCCACAATAACTACCGAAATTCCTGGAATTTCACTCGCGTTTCTTTGTTCTTCAATAAACTGTTCGATCTTCAGTATTTTTTCATTGGATTCAGCGTTTGCTGTAATCGTTGAAAAACCGCTAACCGACAGCATAAAAGCGAACATCATAAGCATGACAATTTTTACAGATGATTTCATAATCGATTCCCTTCGGATATATTTATGCTTTTCAACAAGGAAATAAATGGTCTGCGTAATGATAATTTTCCTAAAACATTGCCTTCGGAGCTGAATATTATAATGGCCCCTGCGCTAGCTCATTTTGATCCTGCCTCCCCCATAGCTTTCTTTTGTTTCAACATCGTTTAGTTTAGTGGACAATGGTCGCCGAAACCATCGATCTATATGACAAATAGCGCTTCGAACATGACAAAAATGTCACAAAGCGCTCGTATCTATCTTGTTGTTTAGAATGTGTATGCCGTCAGGTGAAAATAAAGTGTTAGACTGGCACTGAAAAAAGAAACAGCGGAGGACAAGTAGTCGAAAATAATGTCTTAGACTGCCGCTGTTATATTGAGCTAACGTTACCCGTTAGCTCAATAGTCTTATGTTTTAATTAGAGTCGCTGCTTATAGTTGTGAGGCTTGCCGAACACCTAATGCAGTGACGTCCCGACGGGCTTAGGGGGGCTGGACGTGGTCACTCGCTTCTCAGAGTGACCCGGAGCGTCAATATGGTGTTAGCCGAAGGAAGTTCTGGAAGCAGCCATTGCATTTAAGGCGTTCTCAAAATAGCTATATACTTCATCTGCAATTCCCAGAAACTCTTCAACAAGTACATTACTATCCAAGTAACAAGCATACAGATAATCAACTAAAGCGGAGTCAATCTCACAATAGTTTAATATGGCATTCTTCATCTTAATAATGTCATCTTGCCATACACCTGTATCTTCTAAAACCAAAGAGTATAATGCACGAATTAATCTCTTAGAGTAACCTTTAATATATCTAGTTTTCATTGTGTTATCACTAGCATTAGAAAGTAAACTATGTATACGATCTACTTCCTCCTTGGTCTCTGTATTTAAGTCTAAAATGAACTCTGGAGAAATAATTATCGGTGGTACTTTTTCACCAACGTCATGACCATATATGCAAACACAAATTATCTTTACCCAAAAACCCCACTCATTTGGTTTACTTAATACATCATCAATCGAGCAAATTATCGTATCAATCTTAGTTACTACTGGATATTCTTCCAAAAGCCTGTCTTTAATATTTGACAATCTTTCGTAATCAATATCTTTGGGATTTACACATACAATAGTAAAGTCTGCATCTGACTTAAAAGGTTTAGCAGTTCCTTTTGGAATCGAGCCACACATATAAATGCTATGAATCTTACCTTTAAATTCGGTAAGTATATTATCTATATACTTATCAACAAAATCCTTATATTCACTTTGTATTACAATTCTATTTATAACTTTTTCTAATATCATATAGACTCCTCCAAAACTAAGAACTTCTTTCGGCTAACGTCTTTTTTGCGAACTTCGTAAATTCGTCATGACTTAAGTTATTCGCGAAATCATTCAACTATCCTGCCCGTTAGCTCAACGAGGCTGCCGATTTATGCCAGCAGCCTCGTTCTGATGATTGTTAAGCTATAATTTCCCGTTAGCCATCCATGCCGCTCACGCGACACCACAGATTATCGAAGTAATTGCGTTCTTCCATGGGAGCTTAATGACGCGTTTCGCACTTGGCTTGAAGGAAAATATCGGTATATGTCGAATAGCTCTCTAAAGGGAAATAAATTAACAGACTGTCTATCGATCGTTACAGTCCATAAGAAAATGGTGATATTGCTCAATGAAAGATATTATTGATTACGAGGTGTTTAAAGAAAGTCTTGTCTTACACTATACAAGTGTAATCGAGCAAATCACCAGTAGTGAGGACTGTATAGACATTTATGTTCTTGTCTTATGCACTGATGTGACCAATACATCCGTAGAGCTTACCTGGAACACTATAGGTGGATTAGATAAGAGTTACGAGGAACAAATAGAGATTTATGGAGACGACAAGTATTCTATCCAAGAGATAAAGTATGAGATTGCATATTTTGAATACGGAGAGATGTATGATTGGCCAGAAGGTTTACTTGTTTTCACAAGAACTTTAGATCAATACTTTTCATCATTGCCAAGTGACACAGATGAAGAGTGCGACTTTTATAATGAGGCATACGATCATTATTGTTCGAGGTTTATAGAATGTATGATTGAGGTTCTAAAACAACTACAACCAGCGATTAGTAAATTAAACAAGACTCCTGATTTTATCTCTTATGTGTCAGACCATGATGACGTTGAAGCGTTTCAATACGCCAAAGAGACTGTCCCTGAAGAATTATATAACCTTGTTTGTGCCCCGTATAAAAATTAGAGAAGGAAAACCGCATATTCATAGAGCGGTTTTCTTTCAATATTACGCAACCAGGAAATCAACAAATACTGGTGTACGTAGCGCTGATTTTAAGTTACTGAAACATTACGATTCCTACCCACTTTAATCTCTGAACAGAGTAAGAAACAATCTACAATCGTACTATCTAATACTGCCAGTTAGCATAAGAAAGCAGCCGATCATTGTGGTCGGCTGCTTCCTTATTTTTATTGAACTATCGTGTCCCGTTAGTTCTATAAATCGGTGTATAAATCCTATCCGTATCAGTATCTATAACGAAATCAACTTCTTCATCTTTATCAAAAGGTAATTGCTCAAAACTATGGAGTCTGCAAAATACATCGGGTAAATCCTTAATATCAGAAGTCAGCCTTTTTGCTTGTATATACTTTTGTATTAATTCTTGTTTAGTACATTTGGCACCTGTAATATAAACTCGGTGAAAATATCCATCAATTCTAACTAACATACGCATCACGACTGGTTGCTAACCAATCCATATAGCTAAGGTTACATACATAATAACTCATCCCGATTCATTAGTTAATCATTTTTCTTTACTCAAGAATCCTTTAACAAACGAATGGAGCCACCTTGTGGTATCCTGCCCATTACTTCAATAAACCAAAAAGAGGAGCAGCTTAAAAGCATACTCCTTCACAATCGTGTCCTGTTAGTTTAATCATTATGAGAAGCGATTGTTGATGTAAGAGCCAATTACAACAAGTGCAATAAGAATTAGCATAACTACTGGGTTCCCGACAAATGCTCGGTCAAATACATCTTGATTTTTATTTTTACCGTATTCATCATCTTGTTTATTCTTGGAAGAGACCACCTTATCAGTCAGTGTGTTGTTATGCTATCGTTACCCGTAACGACAAGCCTTGATGTCATCTTCTTAATAAACTAGCATAATCTCATTCAATTACCATGACTCCGTTTATTAATTGTTTGATGTAGTAGGAGTTAGATTCTAATTGTATTTCCAATTTTGAAAAGGTTGCGTCATTCACAATGAAAAAAGGATTTGTTTTTGGCTGTAGGCCGTTAAATACATTGAAGAGGGTTTCTGGTGCGTCTATTTCATGAAAAGTCTGAATAACATTTAGTTTTTGGTTTTCCCATAAGTCCACCGAGAGATTTATGAAATTGATAATACGATCCCCTTTAAATCTCAAGCTACTATCGCCTAGTAACACTTCGAGCTCAGGTACAATCATGTGCAGTTGTACTTCGTCATCTTGATAATTCCAAAATAACCTGAGGTGCTCATGCTTTTTAGATGCTAGAAGAATTTGTTTATAATCATGCATAACATGTTGATCTAAACCAAGCTCGAATTGCGAGAAAGCAAATCAGAATTCCAACTAATTATCTCATCCAATGAATTTTTTTCAGATTCCCAGTATCCTGATTTAAAGGGATAGTGGTTAAAAAAAACAGAATATACTTCATTAACGAACTGATCTGATACAGAAGAATAAGGAAATGAATAAACGACTGAAAAATAAGGTGGCATGTTTTGTCCCCTTTAATATCACTTAATTGAGTTATCAAGCTAATTACCCTCGATTGCACTTTTCCCCAACATCCACTTCATGGATATTTTATCATTGGGATTCGAGGATTCTCGAGCTATATTCAAGGAACTTCGTATCTTCTTTTCCCTTCATTAATTCTGGGTGCCATCACGTTATCCTGCCCGTTAGCGTAATGAAGCAGCCGATCATTGTGGTCGGCTGCTTCCGTGTTTTTATTGAACTATCGTTCCCCGTTAGCTTAATCTTCTTCCGATACTACTTGAAATTTGATAAAAGCTCACCTTTGATTATTTAAAGTTTGGATTTGCAACTACTTTTAATTGATCACCTATTTTTTCACAGTCAGGTGAGGACTCTTATCAAGAAGAGGCTGTGCTTCTTTTAAGGCAACTTTTCGTAGTCGATGGCATACCAAAGTGTTTTTTATCTGCCATTGAATGCCTTATGGCATTCGCCCCTATAAAGTTTTTTATCGGTAAATTTCCGCGCATTCCGTGCTTGTTGGTTGGTAAAAACAATGATTTTTCCAAGTACCCGCGAGCGGTTGACCGTACCACATTGCGGGGCAAGCTTGAGATGTTGGCCCCCACGGATTGAAATACCACAGAGAGTATTTTGAAGGCCATTCTCGCCAGCCTTTTATGGTCTGTTCAGCTAGCCGCCGCTCTCGTTCCCGTGTCTTCTGATAAAAATCGGGTTCTAATATGGCGTCGAACATGGCATCGCCATTCATATAATGATAAATAACATCATTAATATTGTTGACGTTCTTGAAGTCCGAACACCTGACTACGGCCCGATTAATCACGACAGCGCCAACCGTTAACATACCCTTTTCGCCTTCCGCCTGTGCCTCGCCCCTCATAAGCCGCGCCAACAAATCAACGTCAGACGACCTATACTTAACCCTCGCACCCATGGCAAAACCCCCTTTAACTGGTTAACACACTATATTCACATTTTGGCAAAATGACCGTGGGCGTGCGGGGCGGGTCACATGTGTGCCAGGGTGTCAAAACTTAAAAAAGCAGCCGATCGTTTGGCCGGCTGCCGCTGTGTAATAATGGTTGAACTATCGTTCCCCGTTAGCTTAATAGTTAAGTCTTATCTTTATAGTTTTTCAATTGCTGATTTGATTTGTTCATTTAGGATCGGCTTTTCTTTTGTAAAAATAAACCAACTCAGGATCAGAATGATCTACAGCTGCTACATCTTCAACCGAACTCATTACTGGAATAACATTATTCAATGTTGGTATTGTACCTGTCATCCCGAATGGTATAAGTTTTAAATTCTGTGATTCAAAAGCATTAATAACATCTTGAACACTATACTCATTTTCCTTGACATTTTTATCTTTAGAGCAACCAACTAATGCGATCATACATATCAGAACGATAATTCCTAACTTAGATTTCATGGTTATTCCGCCTCCTTTAGGGTGCCCTCATATTACCATAATTGGAACTATCCTGCCCGTTAGCTTTATGGAGTAGGCATTACCTTCTCCTCCCCTGAATTGCGGCTTACGGCTACCGCTTCGAATGTATCGAATACTAGCGTATGATATCGCGACCTAAACCGTAATAAAACGAAAACCCCGCGTAAGTTAGCGGGGTTAATCATTTCACTATCGTTCCCCGTCAGTTGAACGGATAATTCTTTTTTCCCATCGACCCATATGTACAAATAAATGATATTTACTTACCATCCCATACGTTCTTTTAGTGCTTCGATTTGTGAAATATGATGCCGATCATGCCAAACATATCTTTGAATCGCAACATTAAGACTCATTACTCCGTGGGTGGGACTCGTAAATGTCTTTTTAAAATC
>NZ_JABBYG020000027.1 GCF_012935325.2 Paenibacillus sp. PL91 | reverse complement strand
TTGCATGTATTAGGCACGCCGCCAGCGTTCGTCCTGAGCCAGGATCAAACTCTCCAAATTGGTGTTTGACTTGCTCATTACTTTTTTATCGCTTTTTTCGCGTATCCCGAAGGATTTGCGAGGCAGTTATTACTCGTTGTTCAGTTTTCAAAGAACAATCTTCTCTTTCGTTGTTTCCGCTTGTGTCTCGCGGCGACAAGAAATAATATATCACAGGGGCCCAATTAAATGCAACCCCTTTTTGAAAGTTTTTTTAAAAACCTAATTTTATCGATAAGAACGTGCGTTCAACGCATAACGCGACAGTTCTTTAGGGGAGGCAATACGTGCATACATTCGGAAGATGATCTTGTATCTTCTCGTGATTGCTTGCTTAATGTCTCCATCTAATCGGGAATCATTTAGGTCAAGCAGCATTTCATCCAGTTCCTTGCGAAGGACATAGTCGAGTTCTTTGCATTCTTTATCGTTGAAAAGTATTCCGAGCATAGCCGTGAGTGACCTCCTTTAGTTGTAAAGCGCAACTAGACCGTCCAAAACGAACAAAAAAGCAACATCTCACGCCAATGCGTTTCGACACTGCTTTACTGTTATGCTCAAATATTGGAAAAATTATTACATCGTTAACAACCATGTTGTAAATGTACTTTCAATAACAGCCGCAATAAGCAGCGTTATCGTTAGAATAACCATGACCGGAACGGTTCGGACTACGAAGCTTTCAAGCTCGCGACCTAGACTGGCTTGCTTCGACCGAGCGAATATAATGGAGCCTCCTGCTTTTAGTACGAGCACTCCAAACCTCATTCCGTAAGCGCAAGCGATAATGATCGCCGGGATTTCCAATATGCCATGCGGCAGCAGCCCTTTTAGGACGAGATCCGCTACATATCCTCCCCCATGGAGATCCGCGCTCATTTTCAGCAAATAACCAATAACCATGCCATTCACAACTAGGAAAAAGAAGGGCAGTATACCGAACAATGCCCCTAAGTACATAACCAAAATTGATTTTATCGCATTATTCAAAAAGATAAAAATGATCATCGTCAAGGTTGGATTGCTTGAATTATCGATCATCTCGGAAAGCTGTCCGAGTCCCTTTAGCTGTTCATCCAGAAAGGCTTTAAATGTCGGGTTAGTGCCCCCAACGACCATTCCGGCCAAAAATAATATCGTGCCAAATGCAATGTAGGGATTCATTTGCTTGAAATGCTCCCAAATCAACCGCCATTTAAACATTTTATTTCCCTCCATACGATGTAAGTTGGCAACATGGATGAATATCTTTGTTGTACGAGCATAGATTGTACTACTAGCGTAAATGACTGCAGCCTTCCATGGAGGCAAAAGCTCGTTTCGCGATAAAAGATAAGCGAAGTATAAAGGTCGGATTTATACTTTCTTATCTTTGTACAAGCTTCCATTAGAGAGGAGTGCCCTTCCCCATGAATGTCTTTTATGTTTTGAACGGCCGCAAGTTGAAAAGGTATTTTTTGATCACGATCGCCCTTGTCTTCTCGGTTGGCATCATTTATGCCGAACGTGACAACATCACCGTATTCGCCCCGCAGCAGCCGGCTGCCATTTACAGCGTGCCCACCGACAAAAAGGTCGTCGCCCTTACCTTCGATATCAGCTGGGGCGAAAAACGAGCAGAGCCGATTCTTAATGTGCTAAAGGAAAAGAACATCAAGCAGGCTACCTTCTTCTTATCATCGCCTTGGAGCCAATCTCATCCGGAGATCGTCAAAAAAATTCAGGAAGCCGGTTATGAAATAGGCAGCCATGGACACAAGCATGACAACTACAGCAAGCTGAGCGACGAAGAAATCAGGAAGCAAATTACGACAGCCCACACCATTTTGTCCGACGTTACCGGAAAACAACCGAATTTAATCCGACTGCCTAACGGCGATTTTGACAAACGTGTTCTCCGTATTGCTGAAGAGCTTCAATATAAGGTCATCCAATGGGATACCGATTCACTCGATTGGATGAATATCGGCACAGATAAAATTATTAACCGTGTCGTGACCCGCGCTCACCCTGGCGATATTATTTTGTTTCACGCAAGCGATTCCGTTAAGCAAACCCATGAGGCTTTGCCAATCGTCATTGATCAGCTCCGTGACAAGGGCTACGAGTTCGTAACGGTATCCGACCTAATCACACAAACAGAAATCGACGGCAAAGCTGTGCAGGATAAGACATCGTCTACATTCCCGCAGCTCGATGCCGCCGAATTCGAATACTAAGCTATACGACCGGCTTTGCAGCTATTGCTGCTGAGTCGGTCGTTTCTTTTTTGACCAGTCGATGCATCATCATGATTTGGTATGCATTGCAAACGAATAACGGGACCATCATAAATACGATGGCGGAGACGTTTGTTTCCCCTTGAAGCGCAGGCCATGCCTCTATAAACGTTACTACAAACATTAGAAACATCGTTGGGACAAAGGCTGTTTTGTTCGTTTGCTTAACCTTGAACCATGACACAACTCCGGAGAGAACTAGCAAAATAAGCGGCAGCGTCCAGAAAAACCAGTTATTCATACGCTGCTCGTACAATAAATAGCCAAGTCCGGCTGCTGCAAATATCGTCGTATAGCCTTGAAGCGTATTCCATAAATATTTTTTGCCGAACACGCTAAGGGCAATATAGTTCAAGGTTAAATAAGCGAAAAAGCCCATCTGGCTGAAGGCTCCGATCATTAAACCGACTAAGGCCATCATCAAGGCGTTAAATCCGACGGCTTTAAAGCCTAAAAAGCCAAACTCTGGATCAACCCAAGCCATGATCGCCCCGGTTATCACGCACGCGAGCGCACCGACAACCATGCCGCTCCAAAATAAAAAGAACCACTTTTTTAAATTCACGTTCATTATCCTCCTGAATGTTTATGATGGCTCGCTCTTCAACCATTCTATGCTTCATTTTTTCGGTACAAAATGAGTGGCAATGAAGTCGTTTCCCTTTAGCGGCCATAATTGCTTCCGCATTACCCTTTATTTTACCACGTTCACAACAAAAAGCTAACGACTCTCCATGATAATACGGTGAACAATGCGCATAATAAGACCATGATCCATCACTTTTAGAACGATTTGTTTATCCGAATGGGATACAGCTTTACTGACATAGAAGGGAGCATGCTAAGGATGCGTAAGAGGTGGGTTTTATTGTCGGTTATATCCGCAATGATGTTAATGCTTGCAGGCTGTGGTGCCGAGCCGTCGGGAGGAAATGAACAGGTCAGCTACAAGGATTTGAAGTCCATGGTTATCGACATTCTGAAGACGGAGGACGCGCAAAAGGCTTTGCAGGAGTCGTCACAGCAAATGTCCGGCTACAGCGGGCAAACATCAAAGCTGCTTTCCGTTCAGGATCAGGAAGAGGTCCGTTTGGCGGTTAAGGATGTCCTTATCTCTCCTCAATACGATAAGGTCATCAAGAAGCTAATGGTCGATACTCGCTTTGCAGGTGAATTTGCAAAATCCGTTAACAAGCAAAATAAAGCGATCCATAAGGAATTGATCAAGGATCCTTCTTACCAAGCCGATTTGATCAAGGTGCTCAAAAATCCGGAAATGGATAAAATGATTCTCGAGGTGCTGCAAAGCACGCAATATCGCAAGGAAGTCATGTCCCTTATGCAGGAGTCGATGCAAAATCCGCTATTCCGGCTTGAAGTGCTCGATCTGATGAAAAAAGCGGTTCAGGAAGAGCTTAAACCGAACCCTAATGAGAAGGTAGATAAGAAGAAAGAAGAATCCGGCGGAGAAGGGGAATCTGGCGGAGAAGAATCCGGCGGAGATTCGGGTTCTGAAGAAGAAGGCGGAGGCGGAGACTCTGGCATGTAGTCGCATTTCGTAAAAATAGCCCGAACTGGTTGTCCGCAAAAGACAATCGTTCGGGCTTTATTATTGTGGATGGCTACTTTATTCGCACTTGCTCAACACGCGATCCGCCAGCTCCAAGTACAATCTGCCTGTGTCGCTGTCCTCTTTGTATACAGACGGAGCAAAATCAGGCTCAGATATATGGTTATCCGGAGCGCCCAATGGAATTTGCGCCATCAGATCGGCATGAAGCGTCTCCGCTAGCCTAGCGCCGCCTCCGCGTCCAAATACATATTCCTTCTCACCTGTTGCAGTAGATATGTAATAGGACATATTTTCGACGACTCCAATGATCTCATGCTCGGTTTTCAGTGCCATAGCGCCGGCTCTTGCCGCTACGAAGGCTGCGGTGGCATGCGGCGTTGTTACAATAATCTCTTTGCTTTGCGGGATGATCTGATGCACGTCAAGCGCAACGTCTCCTGTGCCTGGAGGCAGGTCAAGCAGCAAGTAGTCCAGCTCGCCCCATTCGATCTCTTGGAAAAAGTTGCGCAGCATTTTGCCGAGCATCGGCCCGCGCCATACGATCGGACTGTTGTCTTCCACGAAGAAGCCCATCGACATGACTTTGACGCCAAACTTCTCGATCGGGATTACCCTCTCGTTCACCACTTCCGGACGCTCTTCGATTCCCATCATATCGGGAACGCTGAAGCCGTAGATGTCGGCATCGATAATGCCGACACGCTTGCCCCTGCGGGCTAAGGCGACCGCAAGATTGACGGTCACCGTCGATTTGCCGACGCCGCCTTTGCCGCTGGCGACGGCGATGAACTTCACGCCGCTGCTAGGGTCCAGCAGCGGGTTGGCAAGGCCGGCCCCGTGGCCCTGTACGGGCGCTGGGCCGCCAGCTTTGCCGGCACCGGCGCTAGCCGCGGCCGCTGCTTTAGCTGCCGCAGGCGGCGGCGTAGACGCGCCTGCGCCCGCGGCAGGCGCTGCCTCGGCCCGAAACCGGAAGTGCACGGTTTCGGCGCCCAGGCGCGCCAGCGCCTCGCGGAGCGAGGCTTCCAGCGCGGGCTGCGCAGCCGCGCTAACCCCAAGGACCGTCATCGAAACTTGACGGTCCCGAACCATTACGTCGCGGATGGTGATCTCGTCCGCCTTCTGCTCTGCCGTCACCAATTCGACGGCCTCTATAACTTGCTCACGTGTCAACATATGTGTCCCACCTTTATATAATCAAACCTAGTTAATAGTCATTATAACACAGGATACGAATCAACCAAGCCATCCGCGACGACCTGATTATTTTCAGAGCCATCATTTGCTACCTCATTCTGCATGATGTAGCGGCTTAGCATGATCGATGCTGCTGCATCTTTCAAATATGCAATCAATCTGTCGTTATTTCATCCTGCAGCACGCTGCCGCTCAGCTTCTCGCCGGATGCATAGCGAAGCACGCCTTCATAAATCGACGCTGCCACTTGTCTTTGATACTCGGTATCTGCAAGGCGCTGTGATTCGCCTGGATTGGACAGGAAGCCAACCTCAACGAGTGCCGTCGGTATATCCTCAAGCGCTTTGAGCACATACACATCCTTTACGGTAGCCGCAACCCGAGTCGTATTTTCCAAGTTGCGCTTGATTTCATCCTGTATGAATGTAGCTAGAATCCGGTTGTCTGGATGGTTTGTAGGATGAAAAAACGTTTGCGCTCCAGACCACTTGGCCGATGGGATGCTATTCATATGTATGCTAATTACGGCAGCCGGCTTGCTGTCCTTAATAACCGCCACGCGCTTCTTCAAATCCTCCGTCTTGCGCTTGCTATACGCTCTTGCATCACCCGTTGCAAGATCGTAGTCCCCTTCCCTCGTCATCACGACGATGGCGCCCGCTTGCTGCAAATAATCACGCAAATAGAGCGCGATTGCCAAGTTCAAATCCTTCTCGATTACACCTTGCTTGCTAATGGCGCCTCCATCCACTCCCCCATGGCCAGCATCAATAGCAATAGTCTTCCCTGATAACGGCAGCGTCCAATAAGACCATGTTTTGGTCGCCGGCATCGATTGCGTCAGTATGATGCCCGTTAATGCAACGATCAGCAGTCCTATTCCGATCCGCATTGCACCTTTATACGTCAACCAAATGACAACATGCCGACTGATTCGGCGCATAAAAAAACCACCCCGTTCTCCATCTAATGAATAAGCGGCATCATTCAGCTTCACATTAAGCCTAATGCACACTTTCATTTATATGGGACGAGATGGTCGTTTATGAGACAAACCTTATGCAAGTCAAATTATTAGACGACAGGCTGCTCGGACATACCTTCGATCAAAATTTGAGCAACCTCTGGACGGGAGAATTCAGGCGGCGGGCATACGCCATCGCGAAGCAATGCGCGAACCTTTGTACCTGAAAGCGTCAAATGATGCTCCTTGTCATGCGGGCAAGTTTTTGATGTAGCCATGTTGCCGCATTTTTTGCAGAAGAAGCTGTGCTCGAAGTAGAGCGGCGTAATGCCGAGATCTTCGACTGGAATTGTTTTGAGCAGATCCTGTGCTTCGTAAGTGCCATAGTAGTCGCCTACGCCAGCGTGGTCGCGTCCAACGATAAAATGCGAGCAGCCATAGTTTTTGCGTACAAGCGCATGGAAGATCGCTTCGCGAGGACCAGCATAACGCATTGCAGCTGGGAATACGCCAAGGAAAACACGATCCTGTGGATAGTAGTTTTCAAGCAAGGCTAAGTAGCTCTTCATCCGCACATTAGCAGGAACGTCGTCGGACTTCGTTTCGCCAACAAGCGGATTAAGAAACAAAGCATCAACGATTTCCATTGCCGTCTTCTGAATGTACTCATGAGCACGGTGAACAGGGTTGCGCGTTTGGAAGCCAACGACTGTTTTCCAGCCCTTCTCAGCAAATAGACGACGAGTTTCCGATGGGTCAAAATAAAACTCATTGAATTTCTCAGGCTGTGGACGGTTCAAAACCGTAATTTCTCCGCCTACATTCGTATTGGAACGCTCAAACAGCTTTTGAACGCCTGGGTGCTCCAGATCATCCGTTTTGAACACGTTGACTGCTTCAACCTTGTGATCTACCGTGTAAATGCTGTCGATGTTGATGATTGCATAAATCACGCCATCTTCGCCAGTTAAAGCTGCGCGTTCGCCAACAGCCAATTCAGCAGCCTTCGCTGCTTCTACAGCAAGCGTAATCGGAATGCTCCATACCGTTCCGTTCGCAAGACGCATATCCTTCACAACCGATTGGTAGTCCGCTTCGTTCATAAAACCAGTCAATGGAGAGAATGCGCCTACGCTGATCAAGTCAAGGTCGGAAATCGTCCATGTGTTGATCGTAATGGCTTTTAATGTTTTGGCTTCAGCCAGCAGTGCTTCACGTTGTTCGCCTGTAGCGACACGGTTAACCAATACGCCGCCGTGCGGTAGAATTTGACTCATTGTTGTAATTGCCTCCTAAGGTTGCTTATTTATGCAATCCGCATTCTGTTTTTTCTTGGCCAGCCCAACGTCCCGCACGCGGATCTTCACCCGGCATTACTTTACGCGTACATTGCTCGCAGCCAATGCTCGGATAGTTTTGATCATGCAATGGGTTGTAAATAACGTCATTTTCGCGGATGTAGTTCCATACATCTTCATTCGTCCAATGAGCGATAGGGTTGAATTTCACGAGTCCGAATTTTGTATCATACTCGATCTTTTTGGAATTTGCGCGTGTTGGCGCTTGATCGCGGCGAATACCGGTAATCCAAGCATCATATTTAGAAAGAATATTAGTCAAAGGTTTTACTTTACGAATGTTGCAGCAAGCGTTGGCATCGGATTTCCAAAGCTCTTCGCCAAATTGTGCCGCTTGTTCCTCAGGTGTAATCTCCGGCTTTACTTCTACGAAAGGAATTCCTGGGTAGCGCTGAGCCATACGGTCGCGCGTCTCATAGGTTTCCTTGAAGTGATAATCGGTATCCAAGTAGAAAATATCCGTTTTCGGGCTGATTTTTTGCAGCATGTCAACAAGAACGACATCCTCAGCTCCGAAGCTGCATGCGAAAGTAATATTAGGGAAAGTTTCAACTGCAAACGCAATAATTTCTTCCGGTGTCGCGTTTTCGAGCTCAACTTCCTTTTGCTTAATTAGCGCTTCTTTTTCAAAAAGGTTCATTTGTATGCCCTCCGTTATTAAATCCTAGTAAATTAGTCTGTATAAAAATTATACGTCCTACGCGTGCAATGTTCAATAATAAGTTTTCACCAAAATGAAATAAAGTTTTTGAGCGTATAATTTTAGACACAAAAAAATGCCCCTCTGACAAGCAGAGAAGGCATTTGATGTATAGATATTAACGTTTCGAGAATTGTGGAGCGCGACGAGCCGCTTTAAGACCGTATTTTTTACGTTCTTTCATACGCGGATCACGTGTCAGGAAGCCTGCACGTTTTAGAGCTGGGCGGAATTCAGGGTCAGCTTTAAGCAAAGCACGGGAAACACCGTGACGGATAGCGCCTGCTTGACCTGACATGCCACCACCGTTAGCGATTACAAGCACATCGTATTTCGACAATGTGTCAGTAAGGTTAAGCGGTTGTTTTACGATCAATTTCAATGTTTCTAAACCAAAATATTCATTGATGTCGCGTTTGTTAATAATGATTCGTCCTTCACCCGGCACAAGACGTACACGTGCAACAGAGTGTTTACGACGACCGGTTCCATAGTATTGCACTTGAGCCATGAAACTTGTCCTCCTCTTTATTACCCGCGAAGTTCGTAAACTTCAGGGTTTTGTGCTTGATGTGGATGTTCCGCACCTGCGTATACTTTAAGTTTAAGCTTCATTTTGTCGCCAAGACGGTTCTTAGGCAACATGCCGTGTACAGCCAGCTCAATAACGCGCTCTGGCTTGTTTTTGATCATCTCTTGTGCCGGAGTAGCTTTCAAGCCACCGGAGTACATGGAGTGACGGTAGTAAATTTTATCCGACATTTTTTTGCCTGTCAGATGGATTTTTTCAGCATTGATAACGACAACGAAATCGCCTGTATCAACATGTGGTGTAAATGTCGTTTTATGTTTGCCGCGGATCAGGGCAGCAACTTCACTCGCCAAGCGGCCTAGCGTTTTGCCTTCCGCATCGACGACGAACCATTTACGATCAACTTCAGTTGATTTAGCCATATAAGTGGTACGCATGGATGATCCTCCTTAATTTCATACATTAATCGTTTTTATAACAACGTAAACGTTGGTTTGTTTATTCATTGTTGATAGCCAAGTTTGTGACGATCTCAGTCGGGGCTGTGGGTTAGCCACTTCGAAAGCACAAGTTATATTCTACTATAAAGTATGTTTAAGTGCAAGTAATTTATAGTGGTTTATCCCTGTTTTTCGCTGGAATATTCAACATCCATCAGCATCAATCCATGCGGCATTGCCGTTGGACCTGCAAGCGATCGATTTCGACCCTCCAGGATGCGTTTTATCTCAGATGAAGCTATTTTCCCTTCGCCAACCCATAGTAAAGTCCCCATAATGACTCGAACCATATTGTACAAAAAACCGTTGCCCGTCACGTACATATGAACGATGGGGCCTTCTTGTACGAAGTCTGCTTCGTAGATCGTCCGAATATGATGAGGCTTGGTAGAATGAATCGATGTAAACGAGGTGAAATCATGCTTCCCGACAAGGCAGCCGAGCCCCTCGCGCATCGCCTCTACATCAAGCGGCGTCGGATGATGAAAGCGATACTGGCGACCAAACACATCTGGAAATTTTCCGGTATCAATCGTGTAACGATACGTTTTGCGCTTGGCGGATCTTCTCGCGTGAAAATGCTCCGGCACATCGAATGCTTCAATTATGACGATGTCCTTCGGCAACCGCGTATTAAGCGCGATCGCCCATCTCTCTGTCGGAATCGTAGATTCCGTATAGAAGTTGAACATCTGCCCCTGTGCATGCACTCCCGCATCCGTGCGTCCCGAGCCAATGATAATGGTCGTCTCGCCCGTAAGCTTCTTGATAGCCTTCTCTATTTCACCTTGAACCGTTCTGCCGTATGGCTGCGTCTGAAAACCGTTAAAGCCCGACCCGTCATAGCTAACCTTTACGCAAATATTCCTCAACCTGTTCCCCCCTTAACTAAAGGGATTCCTAAGTCCCTAAATCCTCTTTATAAAAGGACCTCGAGGAGCTTCGCCCTCTGGACACCCAAGAGATGTCGCACGAGCACATCTATCGCTCCCTGGTTGCTTTCCTTGCCTTACAGAAGTATTTCCTACTCCACCGCTTAAATGACACTCAGCGCTCGTTAAAAGCATGAATTCACCCAAACGGCTTTTCGTACATCGCTGTAAAAGCAGGAATAGCTTAATCAACATGATTAACCATTCAGATAGGCAAATAAAAAAAGGTGGCCGCAAGGGTCCACCCTTTTCACTAAAATATAAGAAGTATAGGGCGAGCCCAAATACTTGGCTTATATTTCATCGCGTTAGCATGCTTATACCGCCAAAGGCAGGCATAAGCCGTTTACGCTCGCGTATAAAGCTTGGACAAGGTTTAACGCTGTGGACAAGCTTATACTTTTCCGTGTTGTACAGTACTACGCGCGGTCAACCAATTCCAGGTAAACCATAGGCGCAGCATCGCCGCGACGGGGTCCTAGTTTTAGAATACGTGTGTATCCACCTGCACGCTCCGAGTAACGGCTAGCTAGTTCGGAGAACAGCTTTTGAATAGCGTCTTGTTGTCCATCAATGGACTCGCGACGTACATAAGCTGCTACTTGACGACGAGCATGAAGATCACCTTGCTTAGCTTTAGTGATCAGCTTCTCAGCGATAGAACGAACTTCTTTCGCTTTAGCTTCAGTCGTTTGAATACGCTCATAAAGGAACAAGTCAGTAACGAGGTCACGGAACAAAGCTTTCCGTGCACTAGCGTCACGTCCTAATTTTTGATATGCCATCTTGTTTTCCCCTCCCTTGCTCTTTTGTCTATTCTTGTTGGTTTACTACTCTTCCATGCGCAGGCCAAGACCTAGCTCTTCAAGCTTCTCTTGAACTTCCTCAAGGGATTTACGTCCGAGGTTACGAACCTTCATCATGTCCTCTTCGGATTTCGTGATCAGCTCTTGAACGGTGTTAATACCAGCGCGCTTCAAGCAGTTGTAAGAACGGACGGAAAGATCAAGTTCCTCGATCGTCATCTCTAGAACTTTCTCTTTCTTATCTTCTTCCTTCTCAACCATAATTTCCGCGTCTTTGGCTTCATCGGTTAATCCAACGAACAAGTCCAAATGCTCGGTCAAAATTTTAGCGCCGAGGCTTACAGCCTCTTCCGGTCTAATACTACCGTCAGTCCATACTTCAAGCGTGAGCTTGTCGTAGTTAGTAACTTGACCAACACGTGTATTTTCTACGCTATAATTCACGCGAGTAATTGGCGTGTATATCGAATCAACGGGTATTACCCCAATCGGTTGTTCGTCCTTCTTGTTGCGGTCCGCTTGCACGTAACCGCGTCCCCGATTAGCAAAAACCCGCATATGGAGCCGCGCGCCGGAGGCCAAGGTTGCGATGTGAAGATCAGGGCTTAAAATCTCGACATCGCTGTCTGCTCGAATGTCGCCCGCTGTAATATTCCCTTCGCCATCCGCGTCGATTTCCAACACCTTTTCTTCATCGGAGTGGATTTTCAACGAGAGGCCCTTCAGGTTCAGAATGATCTCGGTAACATCCTCAATCACTCCGGGAACCGTAGAGAACTCGTGAAGCACTCCATCGATTTGAACCGAGGTTACTGCTGCACCTGGCAACGACGACAATAAAATTCGACGAAGCGAATTTCCTAGCGTCGTGCCATATCCGCGTTCAAGCGGCTCGACGACGAAACGTCCGTAAGTTCCCTCATCATTCAGTTCTACGGTTTCGATTTTCGGCTTTTCGATCTCAATCACTAATAGTACCCTCCTTCAAACGTCGCTCCGTTACCTTACCGTTATTTTAAGTCAAATCTTGTAGTATGCCAAACCTTCACAACCATTATTCACAAGTTGTTGATATTTGATACCACATCGGATCCAACTATACGCGACGACGTTTCGGCGGACGGCATCCGTTGTGAGGAACTGGTGTTACGTCTTTAATGAGGTTAACTTCCAATCCGGCAGCTTGAAGCGAACGAATTGCAGCTTCACGGCCAGCGCCTGGTCCCTTTACCATCACTTCAACGGTTCTCATGCCATGCTCCATCGCTGCTTTCGCAGCTGTTTCAGCAGCCATTTGAGCTGCGAAAGGTGTGCTCTTACGTGAGCCTTTGAAGCCCATGTTACCAGAGCTTGCCCATGAAATTGCATTACCGTGCGGATCCGTGATCGTAACGATCGTATTGTTGAAAGTCGAGCGAATGTGCGCAACGCCAGTCTCAATATTTTTCCGGTCGCGACGTTTCGTACGAACGACTTTTTTTGGTTTAGCCATTGTCCATTATCCTCCCTTCTTATTTCTTCTTGTTAGCTACAGTCCGACGAGGACCTTTGCGAGTACGTGCATTCGTTTTCGTGCGTTGACCGCGAACAGGCAAGCCGCGACGGTGACGAAGACCACGGTAGCATCCGATTTCAGTCAGACGCTTAATGTTAAGCGAAATTTCACGACGCAAGTCGCCTTCTACTTTAACAGATTTGTCAATTGCTTCGCGAAGGCGAGCAAGTTCGTCTTCTGTCAAGTCACGAACACGAGTGTCGTAGCTAACTTCAGCTGTATTCAAAAGTTTTTGCGACGTTGTTTTGCCGATACCGAAAATGTATGTCAGGGCGATTTCGACGCGTTTATCACGCGGCAAGTCTACACCAGCTATACGTGCCATAGGCTATATTCCCCTCCTTCTATCCTTGTTTTTGTTTGTGTTTCGGATTTTCACAAATCACCATAACGTTGCCTTTGCGACGAATGACTTTGCATTTTTCGCAGATCGGCTTTACCGAAGGTCTAACCTTCATTGTGATTACCTCCCGAATCTTTCGTGAGCAAGCCGCTAATGGGCTTACTTACGATAGGTGATGCGCCCTTTTGATAAGTCATAAGGCGATAACTGTATAACCACCTTGTCTCCTGTCAGGATGCGGATAAAGTGCATTCTGAGCTTACCGGAAACATGTGCGAGAATTTGATGACCGTTCTCCAGCTCCACCTTGAACGTGGCATTCGGCAACGGCTCTATGACCGTACCTTCGACCTCAATGATGTCTTCCTTAGCCAACCGTCATTCTCCTTTCGCATGTGCAAACTTCTGTATTGCGTAACGTAACTTAGCGTTGGTCACCCTGCCGGTTTCTAGCAAACTGCTTGAAACCTCTGGACTAATTGCAGGCTGTAACTCGAGATGCAGAACGTTCTTTTTCTTCGGTCCATCGAATCGGCGCTTATGCCCATCCGCAATCATGACGAATCGATCGTCGACGATCGCTAAAATAATCGCATAGCTTTCCTCATCTTTACCGCGAAGTACTTTGACGAACTGACCAATCTGGGGACGAGCTTCCATAATCATAGACTATGGCTGCTGCGGCAAAATGGTCAATATTTCAAAGCCGTCCTCTGTAACAGCTACTGTATGCTCAAAATGAGCGCACCATGAGCTGTCTTCCGTTACAACCGTCCAATTGTCTTCGAGCGTCCGGACATATCGTTCACCGATATTAACCATTGGTTCGATTGCAAGCACCATTCCGGTCTTCAGACGAGGTCCGCGATCTGGTATGCCGTAGTTCGGTATTTGTGGTTCCTCATGGAGGTCCGCGCCGATTCCGTGCCCTACGTATTCCCTTACTACGGAGAATCCTGCATCTTCAATAACCTTCTGAATAGCATGCGAAATTGTATATAGTCTAATATCTGGTTTGACTAGCGCAAGTCCCGCATAAAGCGATGCTTCCGTCACATCAAGCAGCTTTTGTACTTCAGGCGTTACGGCTCCTACCGCATAGGTCCAAGCCGAATCGCCGTGATAGCCTTCAAACTGCGCACCGATATCGATACTGATTATATCGCCTTCGTTCAACTTGCGAGACCCAGGGAAGCCGTGCACCAGCTCGTCATTCACAGAAGCGCAAATGCTGGAAGGGAAACCATTGTAACCTTTAAAGGAAGGGATCGCATTTTGACTCTTAATGTACGTTTCAGCGATTTGGTCAAGCTCACGAGTTGTGATGCCTGGTTTCACAGCTTCCGACATCAATCGATGCGTTTCCGCAACAATGCGTCCAGCTTCCCTCATAAATTGCAGCTCCGATTCGGATTTGCATATTATCATTACAATGAACCTCTCAAGATGGAAGCAATGTCAGATGTTACAACATCGATATCCTTCTCGCCGTCGACTTCGCGTAGGAGACCCTTAGCATTGTAGTAATCGAGTAGAGGCGCGGTTTTGGATGTATATTCGTCCAAACGAGTTCCGACCTTTTCCTCTGTATCATCAGAACGCTGATACAATTCGCCGCCGTCCTTGTCGCAGATACCTTCGACCTTAGGCGGGTTAAAGATTACATGATAAGTCGTACCTGTCGTTCTAGATATGCGTCTGCCCGTCAAACGAGCAAGCAGCAAACTGCGATCAACTTTTAAATTTACAACATGGTCAATTTTGCGGCCGAGCTCCGCAAGCATAGCATCTAGTGCTTCAGCTTGCTGCAGTGTGCGAGGAAACCCGTCAAGCAAAAATCCATTTTTGCAATCGTCTGCTTCAAGTCTTTCCTTCACAATACCGTTCGTGATCTCATCGGGAACGAGCAGTCCTTGATCGACATACTCCTTCGCTTTGAGTCCAAGTGCGGTTCCTTGTTTCATAGCGAGGCGGAAAGCATCGCCAGTGGAAATATGAGGAATGCCGAACTCTTCAACGATCCGTTCCGCTTGTGTACCTTTGCCGGCTCCCGGAGGGCCCATGAATAAAATGTTCATCGCTGAGTTCCTCGCTTTAAGCACAATAGGCTCGGGCGGGCTGCCGCACAACGCTAGTTGACGAACGCGGAAGCCCGGTCAGAACCTATTGTTATTTATTGATAAACCCTTTGTAATGGCGTTTGATCAACTGGCTCTCAATTTGTTTCATCGTATCCAGTGCAACACCGATAACGATAAGCAACGAGGTGCCGCCTAGCTGCACTGAGCGCGGTAATCCAGCGAGTGCTCCGAAAAACACTGGCAGAACAGAGATGATAGCAAGGAAGATCGCACCCGTCAATGTAATACGCGACATAACGCGTGTTAGGTATGACGAGGTCGGTTTGCCTGGACGAATGCCAGGGATGTATCCACCGTTTTTCTTCATCTGATCAGCCATTTGCACTGGATTAATTTGCACGAATGTGTAGAAGAAGGTAAAACCGATAATTAACAATACATACAATACCATACCAAGAGGTCTGTCATAGTTCATATTGTCAATAATCCATTTTGCCCAGACCTGAGTAGACCAGAACTGCGCAATCGTAATCGGGAACATGATAAGTGAAACCGCGAAAATGACCGGTATAACGCCTGCGCCGTTCACTTTCATCGGAATGTGTGTCGATTGTCCGCCGTACATTTTCCGTCCAACGACGCGTTTAGCGTATTGAACTGGAATTTTACGAATACCTTGTTGTACGAATATAACACCGACGATGATCGCGATAATCGCAATCAGAATCAGTACCATTTTGATGATGTTCAAGAACAGTTGATCTTGGGCACCTACGAACTGATCTTGTACGATCGTACGAATGTGTCCAGGAATACCAGCTGCAATTGCTGCAAAGATAAGAATGGAAATACCATTTCCGATTCCCTTTTCCGTAATTTGCTCACCGAGCCACATCAAGAATGCAGTACCTGCCGTCAGGATGATCGCGATGAGTAAGTAGTCAACGAATGTTGCACCAACAATCATCTCATAACCGTATTGACGGTTAAATCCGATTGCTGTTGCGAAACCTTGGATCAAACCAAGAACAATCGTTCCATAACGAGTGATTTGCGCGAGTTTACGTTTACCGTTCTCGCCTTCCTTTGCCCACTCCGCAAATTTAGGAATAACGTCCATCGATAACAGCTGTACGATAATCGACGCTGTAATGTAAGGCGTAATTCCGATTGCGAAGATAGAGAATTGGAACAAAGCACCGCCGGAAAACGTGTTAAGCAAGCCGAACAGATCCGCACCGGCTGCATCAACCTGCTTAAACACATCTTTGTTTACATCGGGTACCGGGATAAAAGAACCGATACGGTATACTAAAAGGATGAAAAGGGTGAAGAGGATCCTTGTACGAAGATCCGCCACTTTCCAGATATTGGACACGGTCTTGAACAATTAGATCACCTCGGTTTTACCGCCGGCAGCCTGGATTTTCTCTACCGCAGATTGAGAGAACTTGTTTGCTTTCACAGTAAGTGTAACGCTAACTTCACCATTACCCAAAATTTTAATTCCTGCGAGCGGGTTCTTTACGATCCCAGTCTCGATAAGAACTTCTGGAGTGACTTCAGTACCTGCTGCAAACGCATTTAGCTCTTCAATGTTGACAATTGCGTACTCTTTGCGGAACGGGTTGTTAAATCCACGTTTCGGCACTCGACGATACAAAGGGTTTTGTCCGCCCTCGAAACCAGGACGAACGCCGCCGCCGGAACGAGCGTTTTGACCTTTGTGACCTTTACCGGCCGTTTTACCGTTACCGGAACCGATACCGCGACCTTTGCGCTTAGGCGCTTGGGTTGAGCCCGGTGCTGGTGCTAGCTCATGCAATTTCATCGTTCGTGCACCTCCTTATTTATTTCTTGTAACAAAAAATCTATTCTTATACTTCTTCTACTTTTACCAAGTGACTAACAGTGTTAACCATGCCACGGATAGCTGGGCTATCGTTCAAAACAACTGCCTGACGAATCTTTTTAAGACCGAAAGATTCAACCGTTGCACGTTGTTTCTCGTTGCGACCGATTAAACTGCGAACGAGGGTGATTTGCAATTTTGCCATCTTATTTCCCTCCTTAGCGTAACAGCTCTTCGACTGTTTTTCCACGAAGCTTTGCAACATCTTCCACGCGTTTAAGACGGGAAAGACCTTCAAGCGTTGCGTTAACCATATTCATGGAGTTCGAAGAACCTAGCGATTTCGTCAAGATGTCGCCGACACCAGCAAGTTCAAGTACTGCACGAACTGGGCCGCCAGCGATAACGCCAGTACCTTCGGAAGCTGGCTTCAGAAGAACTTCACCTGCGCCGAAATGTCCGAGTACAAGGTGAGGAATAGTCGTTCCTACGATTGGTACGTGGATCAGGTTTTTCTTAGCATCTTCGATACCTTTGCGGATTGCATCAGGTACTTCGCCTGCTTTACCGATCCCTGCGCCAACGTAGCCTTTACCGTCGCCGACTACTACAAGTGCACTAAAGCTGAAACGGCGTCCGCCTTTTACAACTTTAGATACGCGATTGATATTAACAACTTTTTCAGTCAGTTCTAACGTATTTGGATCTACACGCAAGTCGTTTAACCTCCTTATAAATAAAGTCGATTAGAATTCAAGGCCAGCTTCGCGAGCTGCTGTAGCAAGCGCCTGAATTCTGCCGTGATACAAGTAACCGCCGCGATCAAATACTACTTGGGATACACCCTTAGCTTGAGCGCGTTTCGCAATCAATTCTCCGACCTTTGTTGCTGCATCGATGTTACCACCGTTGCCAACTGCTTCAACCAGCTCTTTATCCTGCGTGGATGCGGAAGCGATTGTTACACCTGCAACATCGTCGATTAATTGTGCATACATATGCTTGGAGGAACGGAATACAGATAGACGCGGACGTGCAGCTGTACCGTTAATTTTTTTACGAACACGAAGGTGTCTTTTCAGACGAGCCTTGTTTTTGTCGCCTTTCGTAATCATTCAAGGTTCACTCCTTTCCTTATGCCTTAAGACGCTATCTTAAGCAAACGATCCGTTTGCTTATTTTTTCTTACCAGCTTTACCTTCTTTACGGATGATGCGCTCGCCTTCGTACTTGATACCTTTACCTTTATACGGTTCTGGTTCACGTACGGAACGAATTTTTGCTGCAGTTGCACCAACGAGCTCTTTATCGATACCGCGAACAGTAATCTTTGTGTTAGCAGGTACGTCAAACTCGATGCCGTTATCTGGAGCAATTTCGACTGGGTGAGAGTAACCAACGTTAAGAACGATTTTATCACCAGTTTTGTTAGCACGGTAACCTACGCCAACTAGCTCCAAGTTTTTGGAGAAGCCTTCTGTAACGCCGCTCACCATGTTAGCGATGATGCTGCGAGTAGTTCCGTGCAACGAACGATGCAATTTATTATCGGAAGGACGTTCTACAAGAATTTCCGTTTCCGTTACATTCACTTTCATTTCTTTGTGAATTTCACGAGAAAGCGATCCTTTAGGTCCTTTTACAGTAATAACTGTGTTGTCCAAGCTAATTGTAACGCCGTTAGGCACTTGGATTGGTTTGCGACCAATACGGGACATTGTTACACCTCCTATCTTTATGACTTGTTACTTACCAAACGTAGCAAACTACTTCGCCGCCGGATTTAACCTGACGAGCTTCTTTATCAGTCATAATCCCTTTGGAAGTGGAAATAATTGCAATTCCAAGTCCACCGAGTACACGAGGGATTTCAGTTGATTGTGTATAAACGCGAAGGCCTGGTTTCGAAATACGTTTCAAGCCAGTAATAACGCGCTCTTGGTTAGGGCCGTATTTCAAGAAAATACGGATAATCCCTTGTTTATTGTCTTCGATATATTCAGCGTCGCGGATAAAACCCTCGCGCTTCAAAATCTCAGCGATTTGCTTCTTCATTTTCGAAGCGGGCATTTCCACGGTCTCGTGACGAACGACATTCGCGTTACGAATACGCGTCAACATATCTGCAACCGGATCAGACATAACCATTGTGTTAACCTCCTTCCCAAACTAGGCTGATTACCAGCTTGCTTTTTTAACGCCAGGAATCTGGCCCTTATGTGCTAACTCACGGAAACAAATCCGGCAAATTTTAAACTTTTGCAAAACAGAATGCGGACGGCCGCAACGCTCACAGCGCGTATACGCGCGCACTTTAAATTTCGGTGTGCGTTGTTGCTTCACTTTCATCGAAGTTTTTGCCACTGGGTATTACACCTCCTAAAAGTGGATTACTTCGTGAACGGCATGCCCATTTGGGTCAGCAATTCACGAGATTCTTCGTCCGTTTTTGCCGTCGTGACGATGACGATGTCCATACCGCGCACTTTATCGACTTTATCGTACTCGATCTCTGGGAATATCAATTGCTCTTTCAAGCCAAGCGTATAGTTACCGCGACCGTCAAAAGCTTTGTTCGATACACCGCGGAAGTCACGTACACGCGGTAGAGAGATGTTGAACAGTTTATCTAGGAAATGGTACATACGCTCGCCGCGCAATGTAACTTTAACCCCGATTGGCATGTTCTCACGAAGTTTGAAGCCTGCAATAGACTTCTTCGCACGAGTAACGACTGGTTTTTGACCAGAAATGATACGTAGTTCTTCAACAGCTACATCAAGGATTTTCGAATTGGAAACCGCTTCGCCTACCCCCATGTTGATAACTACCTTCTCAATTTTTGGCACTTGCATAACAGACGTATAGTTGAACTTCTGCATAAGAGCAGGAGTTATTTCGTTTAAGAAACGACCTTTCAATCTTGCTGCCATTGATCATGGACCTCCTTTCCTACCGTAACGATTAGTCGATTACTTCTCCGGAACGTTTAGCGATCCGAACTTTCTTGCCGTTGTCTAGCACTTTGTATCCGATACGTGTTACTTTACCGCTCTTCGGATCGATGTGCATAACGTTTGAAACGTGAATTGGCGCTTCTTGTTCGATAATACCGCCCTGTGGATTAGCTTGCGATGGACGAGTATGTTTCTTAACAGTGTTAACACCTTCTACGAGAACGCGATTTTCACGCGGATACGCAGCGATAACGCGGCCCTTCTTACCTTTGTCTTTACCGGTAATGACGATAACCGTGTCGTCTTTTTTCACGTGCAATTTGTTATTATGGGATTCGAGAATTTTTTTCAGCCTTGGCATGAGTTACACCTCCTGCACGCTTGTGCTTTCAAGCTTATATAGGTTCTTAGATTACTTCTGGTGCTAGCGATACGATTTTCATGAAATCTTTATCGCGAAGTTCACGGGCAACAGGTCCAAAGATACGAGTACCGCGTGGGCTTTTATCTTCTTTTACAATTACAGCAGCATTCTCATCAAATGCGATGTACGAACCGTCTTTACGACGAACCGAACGCTTTGTACGAACGATAACCGCTTTAACAACGTCACCCTTTTTGACAACGCCGCCTGGTGTTGCTTGTTTTACTGAGCAAACGATCAAATCGCCGATGTGACCAACGCGACGTCCCGTTCCACCAAGTACACGGATACACATCAATTCTTTTGCGCCGGAGTTGTCAGCAACCGCTAAGCGCGAAAATGGTTGAATCATTTCAACGTCCTCCTTTCGGAAAAATGCTCAGGCACTGCATACGCTCATTAAATAATAACAGCTACTTCCACAACTTCTACGAGTCTGAAGCGCTTGTCTTTCGAAAGCGGACGAGTCTCCATGATTTTCACGATATCACCAATTTTAGCTTGGTTGTTCTCATCGTGCGCTTTAAATTTTTTCGTAACTTTAATGCGTTTATGGTACAAATCGTGTTTTTTATATGTTTCAATAGCAACTACGATTGTTTTGTCCATTTTGTCGCTTACCACTTTGCCGATTAGAACTTTACGGGCATTGCGTTCACTCATGTTCTTCCTCCTTCCTTCAGCCGTGTTTATGCATTCATGTAAGGGATAGACTAGCTGCTAATTCCGAGTTCTCTTTCACGCAAAATCGTTTTAGCACGAGCAATTCCTTTACGCACATCACGGATCCGAGTCGGGTTATCCAATTGGCCAGTAGCCAGTTGGAAACGAAGATTGAAAAGCTCTTCTTTAAAACCAGCGACCTGTTGTTCAAGCTCAGCAGAGGTTAGGTTTCTAAATTCACTAGCTTTCATTTGCTTCACCACCCACTTCTTCACGTTTCACGAATTTAGTCTTGATTGGCAATTTATGAGCCGCAAGACGCATCGCTTCACGAGCGGTTTCTTCGGATACACCAGCAAGTTCAAACAGGATTTTACCTGGTTTAACTACGGCTACCCATTTCTCAACGTTACCTTTACCACTACCCATACGCACTTCAAGAGGCTTTTGAGTAATTGGTTTGGCAGGGAAAATCTTGATCCATACTTTACCACCACGTTTGATGTAGCGAGTCATTGCAATACGAGCCGCTTCGATCTGACGGTTAGTGATCCATGATGGTTCTAGAGCTTGAAGACCAAATTCGCCGAATGCTACTGTAGTGCCGCCTTTAGCGCGACCCTTCATATGACCGCGTTGTTGTTTGCGGTGTTTGACACGTTTAGGTACCAACATGATTAGTTGCCTCCTTCCTGGGGAGCTTTCTTCTTAGTCGGAAGGACTTCGCCGCGATAGATCCATACTTTAACGCCGATAAGGCCGTATGTTGTAGCCGCTTCTGCCGTGCCGTAATCAATATCAGCGCGTAGTGTATGAAGTGGTACTGTTCCTTCGCTGTAGCCTTCCGAACGTGCGATTTCCGCGCCACCGAGACGACCGCTAACTGCAGTTTTAATCCCTTTAGCACCTGAACGCATGGAGCGTTGAATTGCTTGCTTCAATGCGCGACGGAAAGATACACGACGCTCAAGTTGTTGTGCGATGCTTTCAGCTACAAGAATAGCGTCAAGATCAGCATGTTTGATTTCAGAGATGTTGATGTGTACTTTTTTGCCTTTAGTGATTTTACCAAGCTCAGTACGTAGGTTTTCTACTTCGGAACCGCCTTTACCAATTACCATACCTGGTTTTGCGGTTTGAATCGTTACGTTCACGCGGTTAGCTGCACGTTCGATCTCGATGTGAGAAACTGCTGCGTCTTTCAGCTTGTTTTTCAAATATTCACGGATTCTAACGTCTTCCATAAGAAGATCGCCGAAATCTTTGCCCGCGAACCATTTGGACTCCCAATCACGGATAACTCCGACCCGGAAGCCTACTGGATTTACCTTTTGACCCACACGTAATCCCTCCTTATTTTTCAGATACCACCAAGGTAATGTGGCTGGTTCTTTTATTGATCCGGCTTGCGCGACCCATCGCACGAGGACGGAAACGTTTCATCGTTGGCCCTTGGTTAACGAAGGCTTGCGATATAAACAATTTGTTTACGTCTAGCTGATAGTTGTGCTCAGCGTTAGCAATGGCAGAGTTCAGCAGCTTCTCCAAAATTGGGGATGCAGACTTAGGCGTGTGACGCAAAATCGCGATTGCTTCGCCAACTTGTTTACCGCGAATCAAATCCGCAACAAGCTGTGCTTTACGGGGAGCAATACGGATAAATTTAGCGTGCGCTTTAGCTTCTGGCATGTAGGAACCTCCTCTCGTTCAGTGAAAGATGATAAGGGCAAATTAACGTCTGCCCGTTTTTTTGTCTTCGCCAGCATGGCCTTTGTACGTACGAGTTGGTGCAAATTCACCAAGCTTGTGTCCAACCATATCTTCCGTTACATATACCGGTACGTGCTTGCGTCCGTCATATACTGCAAACGTGTGACCAATGAATTGCGGGAAAATGGTCGAGCGGCGGGACCAGGTTTTGATAACGACCTTTTTCTCAGCTTCGTTCAATACCTCGACTTTTTTAAGCAGGTAACCGTCAATAAACGGACCTTTCTTTAAACTGCGACCCATTTGTGTTCCTCCCTTCATATAAGCGGTAGCGATACTTGCGCATCACGCGGTTTTTATCAAGCTGCTATTATTTCGTGCGACGACGAATAATGTATTGGCTCGATGCTTTTTTCTTTTTGCGCGTTTTGTAACCAAGAGTTGGTTTACCCCAAGGCGACATTGGCGATTTGCGTCCGATTGGAGCACGGCCTTCACCACCACCGTGTGGGTGATCGTTAGGGTTCATGACAACACCACGTACTTGTGGACGATTTCCGAGCCAACGGTTACGGCCGGCTTTACCGATTTTCACGAGTTCGTGATCTTCGTTACCAACAGAACCGATTGTTGCACGGCAAGTGTTCAAGATACGACGAACTTCACCTGATGACAAACGAACGGATACGTAGTTTTCTTCTTTACCAAGAAGTTGAGCACTAGTACCAGCTGCACGAACGAGTTGTCCGCCTTTGCCTGGTTTCAATTCGATGTTGTGGATAACTGTACCAACTGGGATGTTCACAAGTGGCAACGCGTTGCCTGGCTTGATATCAGAACCTACGCCAGAAGTTACTTGATCTCCAACTTTCAAACCTTTAGGAGCGATAATGTATGCTTTTTCACCATCTACGTAATGGATCAAAGCGATGTTGGATGAACGGTTCGGATCGTATTCGATCGTCGCTACGTTACCAACAATACCGTCTTTCGTACGTTTGAAGTCAATGATACGGTATTTACGTTTGTGTCCGCCGCCATGGTGACGAACCGTAATTTTACCTTGGTTGTTGCGTCCTGCTTTTTTGAAAAGAGGAGCAAGCAACGATTTCTCCGGTGTGCTTGTCGTGATCTCTTCGAAAGTCGAGACGGACATGTTACGACGAGCGGGAGATGTCGGTTTGTACTTTTTAATTGGCACTTCGATTTCCTCCTTTTCTAAACAGACGTTTCAAAGAATTCAAGTTCTTTGCTATCAGCGCTCAGTTGAACGATCGCTTTTTTCCAATCCGGTCTGTATCCGCTATGTTTACCATAACGTTTTGGTTTACCCGCAACACGCATCGTGTTAACGCCGGTTACTTTTACTTTAAAGATTTGCTCGATTGCAAGTTTGATTTCAGTTTTGTTTGAACGTAGATCTACTTCAAACACATACTTTTTGTCAACCATGTAATCGCTCGTACGTTCCGTGATAACCGGGCGCTTGATAATATCGCGTGGATTTTTCATTACGCAAGCACCTCCTGTACTTTCTCTACTGCTTCTTTAGTGATGATAAGATTATCATGCACGAGTACATCCAGAACATTGATGCCGTCAGCTGCAACGAACTTCACACCTGGGATGTTACGAGCAGACAATGCTACATTGTCTTCATAATTAGCCGTTACAACTAGTGCTTTGCGGCCAACTTTAAGATTGTTCAAGATTGCTGCGAATTCTTTCGTCTTAGGAGCTGCAAATGTCAGTTGATCCAAAACGATAATCTCGTTTGCAATCACTTTCGATGACAATGCCGATTTAATCGCTAGACGACGAACTTTCTTAGGAAGCTTGAATCCGTATGAGCGTGGTGTCGGTCCGAATACTACGCCACCGCCAACCCATTGCGGGGAGCGAATGCTACCTTGACGAGCACGGCCAGTACCTTTTTGTTTCCAAGGTTTACGACCGCCACCGCGTACTTCGGAGCGTCCTTTAGTTTTGTGATTACCGAAGCGCTCAGATGCTTGTTGATTAACAACAGCACTGTGCAAAACATGAACGTTTGGTTGAATTCCGAAAACCGTTTCAGCCAGTTCTAGTTCGCCCACTTGCGCGCCGCTCACGTTATATACTGTTACTTTTGGCATTTCCTGTTCCTCCTTTCTTTAAGAGCAATTAGTTCTTAACAGTTTGTTTTACTTTTACAAATCCGTTTTTAGGGCCCGGAATGGATCCTTTTACAAGAAGAACGTTACGTTCTGCATCTACACGGATAACTTCAAGCTTTTGAATCGTAATTGTTTCGTGACCCATATGTCCTGGAAGGCGTTTGCCTTTCGGTACACGGTTCGCTTGGATAGAACCCATCGAACCTGGTCCACGGTGGTAACGGGAACCGTGAGACATAGGACCCGTGCTTTGTCCCCAACGTTTGATAACGCCGGCAAAGCCTTTACCTTTAGAAATACCTGTTACGTCAACGAATTCGCCCTCTGTGAATAGGTCAGCTTTCACTTCTTGGCCAACTTCATAATCACCCAGGTTAATTCCGCGAATTTCACGAATGTAGCGCTTAGGTGTTGTGTTAGCTTTTTTAGCATGACCAGCTTCTGGCTTGTTCGATCTGCTTTCTTTCTTATCAGAGAAACCGAACTGAACAGCTTCGTAGCCATCGTTCTCTTGGTCTTTCTTCTGAAGTACTACGCAAGGTCCAGCTTCGATAACCGTTACAGGAACGACATTACCTTCAGCAGTAAACACTTGAGTCATACCAAGTTTTTTTCCTAAGATACCTTTCATGTTGACACCTCATTTCCTTTCTATGATCGCATATGCTGATATTACAGTTTGATTTCGATATCTACACCGGATGGTAAATCCAGGCGCATCAACGCATCAACCGTTTGCGGCGTTGGGTTTACAATGTCGATCAAACGCTTATGAGTGCGTTGTTCGAATTGCTCCCTGGAATCCTTGTACTTGTGTACCGCACGGAGAATGGTGATGATTTGCTTTTCCGTTGGCAACGGAATCGGCCCGGATACGCCTGCACCGGAACGTTTTGCAGTTTCAACGATTTTCTCTGCGGATTGATCAAGAATTCTGTGATCGTATGCTTTCAAGCGGATACGAATCTTTTGCTTTGCCATATAAGTCCCTCCTTCTATCGCCCAATTTATTATCGGACATACTCCGTGAGAAAACCCTGGCACATGCCCCATGGCAAAGGGGCCGGGTGTGTCGGCAACCTCTCACATCATCGCAACGTCAGACCAACAGACACTATTATACCGAATCCAATAGGCAATTGCAACATAAAGTTAAATCATTTTCAACTCACAACCATTTATGATGAATATCGCGATTTGATCATGTATTTATCCTCTATCAAGCAACAAATCAAGCTCTCTTTCAGCTATCCAATTATAATAGAAGAAACAGTTCTGCTCTATGCGTATTACCTTTGTCTTCTTCTACTGCCTGTATGGCACCAACGCTATATTTGTCCGTATAACGCCCATTATGTCCCTTATTACAAGCCATTAGAACATTATCCATTATAATAACGGAATTAATGGGCGCTATCTGATTATAAACAGTTCGCGTACGAAAAGACACCTCCAAATAACGCCAGCATGCAATGATAGCGGCCATATGGAACACATATAAATAAAAAACACGCAGAGACCGATAGTCGCTGCGTGTTCTATTCTCTAATTCTTTAACCAAGCACAATTCTATCATCAGCCAGCTTCTTGCCGCTAATGAGCTCGAATTCCCCAAGCAGCTGCTCGACTGTAAGATCCTTTTTGCGTTCTTCAGGCACATCTAGAATGATTCGACCCTTGTCCATCATAATAAGACGATTACCTAGGCGAATGGCCTGTTCCATATTGTGAGTTACCATAAGGGTAGTCAATTTCATTTCACGGACAAGCGTTTCTGTCAGCGATGTAATGAGTTCCGCACGAGATGGATCTAGCGCGGCGGTATGCTCATCGAGCAGCAAGATCTGCGGCCTTGTGAAGGTGGCCATGAGCAGGCTAAGCGCTTGTCTCTCTCCGCCGGACAATAAGCCTACCTTTGCGCCAAGACGGTTCTCAAGACCAATGCCAAGACGCTGAAGCTCTTGCTTGAAAATAGCACGCTTCGCACGCGTTACTCCAAATGAAAATCCACGAGATTTTCCGCGGGCATACGCTATCGCCAAATTTTCTTCAATAGACATACGAGGAGCTGTACCCGCCATTGGGTCTTGGAACACACGCCCAATCCATTTACTGCGCTGATACTCGGTAAGCTGGCTTATATTGCGACCATCAATCCGAACTTCACCAGCATCCGGCTTCATAACGCCTGAAATAATATTCATCAACGTGGACTTGCCGGCGCCGTTACTACCGATTACCGTAATAAAATCGCCTGGCTTCATCGTAAGGTTAGCGCCAACAAGCGCCGTCTTCTCATCAACCGTACCTGGATTAAACAACTTGGACACTTTAGCTATCTCCAACATTAGCGTCCACCTCCAGGCTGCGCTTTATCCAAAGATGCAAGCATTTCTGCTGTTCGTTTTCGCGCTACGTTTTTTTGTTTAATCACTCTGCGCGTAGAAGGCACGACCAATGCAAATATGATAATAACAGCTGTAATCAGCTTCATATCCGATGCCTCTAGCCACTCCACGCGAAGCGCAAATGCGTAAATAATACGATAAATAATCGACCCAAGCACCGCTGCCAGCGTCGCTCTAAAAATCGTACGAGCACCGAAAATGGCTTCACCAATAATAACTGACGCAAGACCAATGACGATCATACCGATACCCATGCTGTTGTCTGCATACTTCTGGTAGTGAGCAACCAGCCCGCCTGAAGTAGCAACGAGGGCATTCGATAAAGCGATACCGAAGATTGTCGTAATGTCGGTATTGGCACCGAAGCTCCGGATCATACGTGAATTATCTCCTGTTGCGCGAAGACTTAATCCAATGTCCGTACGGAAAAATAAATCGAGCACCAGTTTGACGATAATGACAAATATAATCATGACCGCGAGAGTCGGTAAGTTATCAAATAAATTATCATGACCTCTTAAAGATAGATTCGGCTTGCCCATTATCCGCAAATTGATCGAATATAAGGCAATCATCATAATAATGCCTGATAGTAGACCATTAACCTTGCCTTTAGTATGCAGCAGTCCTGTGCAAGTACCAGCAATAGCTCCGCCTATAAAAGCACATATAATTGCTAGCCAAGGAGCTGTTCCGTTTACAGTTAGAACCGTTCCGATAGCGGCTCCTGTTGTGAAGCTGCCGTCTACTGTAAGATCCGGAAAATCAAGAATCCGAAATGTAATATAAACACCAAGTGCCATAAGCGCATACAATAATCCGCTTTCTACGGCTCCCTGTATCGATGCGAGCAAATGACATACCTCCTTTATCATAACAAGGGGGTGAACGAGTAACCCGATCACCCCATGTATAGCTTTTGTTTTATTATTTTTAGCTAAATGCCCGTAAATTACTCGATGATGTTGTTAGCTTGATCCTTAACGAACGCTTTCATCTCATCGGTTACGGTGATGCCTTGCTCTGCCGCTGCTTTCATATTGAAAATGAAATCAAGCTTCTGAGGAACAGTAACATCCATCTCCGCTGGTTTTTTGCCGTTTTTCAAAATTTCAACTGCCATTTGACCAACTTCATAGCCATGATCATAATATTTGAAGCCTACTGCCGCGAATGCGCCTTTTTCAACAGTATCACGATCAGCTGAGAAAAATGGTATGTCATTTTCATTTGCTACTTCGATAATCGCATCTGCGCCAGTAACAACCATATTATCTAAAGTAATGTAGATAGCATCGACACGGCCAACTAAAGAATCGGCTGCTTGTTTAACGTCTGATGAATTAGCTACCGATGCTTTGATCAGCTTGATATCATGCTTAGCAAGTGCTTCCTCAGCAACTTTAGCCATTACTACAGCGTTTTGTTCGCCCTCATTAATGACAAGACCAACATTTTTTACATCAGGAATTTGGGAAGCGATAAAGTCCATTGTTTGTGTAATAGCAGCTGGATTCGTATCCGATGCACCGGTAATGTTGCCTCCTGGCGCTTCCAGTTGCGTTACGATACCTGCTTCAACTGGGTCTGTTACAGCAGCAAATAATACAGGAATGTCCTTTACATCATCAGCAAGCGCTTGTGCAGTCGGTGTAGCAATACCTAATGCAAGATCGCTTTTGCTGCTAGCAATTTTTTGCGAAATCGTTTTAATGTTCGCCTGCTCGCCTTGTGCATTATTGAAATCGAGCTCCAGGTTTTTGCCTTCTTCAATGCCTGCATCTTTAAGAGCAGCGACGAAGCCGTCATATGTTGCATCCAATGATGGATGCTCTACGATTTGGGAAACGGCAATTTTGTACGTTTTCTCGGACGTGTTACCGGCGTTTGCTCCCGCGTTTGCTGTATTACCTTCGTTTTCCGAGCCAGTTTTACCTGTGTTGGCACCACATGCTGCCGTTACAATCATAATCGAAGCTAATGCAATACTAAGCCAAAACTTTCTGTTCATCCTTTAAACCCCTCTCATCGTGTAAGTCGTCTTGTAAAGAAGCTGTTATGGACTAATCAAGTACAGCAAAGCATCATCGCTTTCTCTCATTAAAGTCTATGACTGTACGTAATTGGCTGTATCTTAACGAGCAAGACGACATTCTATTACTATTCCCTAATATTAAATGGGCTTGAGGTGTACAGTCAATCATTAGTTGAATGTAAAAATAAGTTAGTCGACCTATTGCTCGACAATGTCCGCACAAATCAAAAGCCCTCACCAAGGTGAGGGCTTTTGTTATTCATAGCGGCTAAAGCCGCCATCAATTATTTTTGGATAGAAGCTACAGCGCCAGCGCCTACTGTACGGCCGCCTTCACGAATAGAGAAACGTGTTCCCTCTTCAACAGCGATTGGAGCGATAAGCTCAACCGTTACAGTGATGTTGTCGCCAGGCATAACCATCTCAGTGCCTTCTGGCAGGTTGATGATACCTGTTACGTCAGTTGTACGGAAGTAGAACTGTGGACGGTAGCCAGTGAAGAAAGGCTTGTGACGGCCACCCTCTTCTTTAGTAAGAACGTAGATTTGTGCAGTGAAGTTAGTGTGTGGTTTAACCGAACCCGGTTTAGCCAAAACTTGTCCACGCTCAATGTTGCTGCGGTCTACACCACGAAGCAATGCGCCTACGTTGTCCCCAGCTTGAGCGGAGTCAAGCAATTTACGGAACATTTCAACGCCTGTTACTACGGATTTACGGGATTCTTCAGCAAGACCGATAATTTCTACCTCGTCGCCGACTTTGATAACGCCACGCTCTACGCGACCTGTAGCAACTGTACCACGGCCAGTGATTGTGAATACGTCCTCGACAGGCATAAGGAAAGGCTTAGCTGTATCGCGCTCTGGAGTTGGGATATAAGTATCCACTTGCTCGAAGAGTTCAACGATTTTTTCAGCCCATGGGCCTTCTGGATTAGCAAGAGCTTCACGAGCAGCACCACGAATGATCGGAGTGTCATCGCCTGGGAACTCATACTCGGAAAGAAGGTCACGAACTTCCATTTCTACCAATTCAAGAAGCTCTTCGTCTTCAACCATGTCGCATTTGTTCAAGAATACAACGATGTAAGGTACGCCTACTTGTTTCGAAAGCAAGATGTGCTCACGAGTTTGTGGCATTGGGCCGTCAGTAGCGGAAACTACAAGAATAGCTCCGTCCATTTGTGCAGCACCAGTGATCATGTTTTTAACGTAGTCGGCGTGACCTGGGCAGTCAACGTGTGCGTAGTGACGAGCTGGCGTCTCATACTCAACGTGAGCTGTCGAGATTGTGATACCACGCTCGCGCTCTTCTGGAGCTTTATCGATTTGGTCGAATGCGATTGCAGCACCGCCATATTTTTTGGAAAGTACAGTTGTGATAGCTGCTGTCAAAGTCGTTTTACCGTGATCGACGTGACCGATTGTACCGATATTAACGTGCGGTTTGTTACGTTCAAATTTAGCCTTAGCCATTGAACTTGAGCCTCCTCAATATATCATGAATTTTTTTATGTGTGGGCCGACATCAGGTTTGCAAGCAAACGTAGCTGGCGGCCAAAAGCACTAATTTAGTAGACCAAAAGCGATTACTCGCCTTTGTTCTTAGCAATGATCTCTTCAGAAATCGATTTTGGAACTTCTTCATAGTGAGAAAGCTCCATGGAGAATACGCCGCGTCCTTGTGTACCGGAACGTAGTGTTGTGGAATAACCAAACATCTCGGAGAGAGGTACCTTGGAGCGGATAATTTGTGCACCTGCACGAGTATCCATACCTTCGATACGACCACGACGGGAGTTAAGCATACCCATAACATCGCCCATGTACTCTTCAGGAACAGTAACTTCTACCTTCATGATAGGCTCAAGAAGAACTGGCTTACATTTATCTTTGGCAGCTTTAAGCGCCATCGAACCTGCAATTTTAAACGCCATCTCCGAGGAGTCAACATCATGGTACGATCCGTCAACTACAACAGCTTTGACATCAACGAGCGGGAAGCCAGCGATAACGCCGTTCTTCATTGACTCTTCGATACCAGCTTGGATAGGAGCGATAAATTCACGCGGAATTGATCCACCAACTGTTTTGTTTTCGAATATGAAGCCTGAACCCGGCTCAAGTGGTGAGAACTCAACCCAACAATGACCGAATTGACCTTTACCACCGGACTGACGAACGAACTTACCTTCAACCTTCGCAGCTTCACGGAACGTTTCACGGTAAGCAACTTGCGGTTTACCAACGTTTGTTTCAACTTTGAATTCACGGAACATACGGTCAACGAGAATCTCAAGGTGAAGCTCACCCATACCAGAAATGATCGTCTGGTTTGTTTCTTCGTCTGTATGTGCGCGGAAGGTAGGATCTTCTTCTGCCAGTTTGGAAATTGCGATACCTAGTTTATCTTGGTCAGCTTTCGTTTTTGGTTCGATAGCAACCGAGATAACCGGCTCAGGGAAGTTCATTGATTCAAGAATGATAATGTTCTTCTCATCGCAAAGAGTGTCTCCTGTTGTTGTGTCTTTAAGACCAACAGCTGCAGCAATATCACCTGCATACACTTCGGAAATCTCTTGACGAGCGTTCGCATGCATTTGCAAAATCCGTCCAATCCGTTCGCGTTTGCCCTTAGTTGAGTTAAGAACATAAGAACCGGATTTCAGAATTCCTGAATACACACGGAAGAACGTCAATCTACCAACATAAGGATCCGTCATGATTTTGAATGCCAAAGCCGAGAACGGCTCTGTATCGGATGATGGACGTTCGCCTTCTTCGCCGTCTTCAAGCGTACCTTTAATGGAAGGTACATCAAGCGGAGATGGAAGATAGTCTACAACCGCATCCAACATCAATTGAACGCCTTTATTGCGGTAAGATGAACCAACGATTACTGGGAAGATTTTAACTTCGCAAACACCTTTACGGAGTGCTGCTTTAATTTCTGGAATAGTGATTTCTTCACCTTCCAAATATTTCATCGTTAATTCTTCGTCCAGTTCAGCAACCTTCTCAATCAATTCCGTACGAAGCTCTTCCACTTGGTCAGCATACTCCGAAGGAATTTCAACTTGAATAGGGTCTTTACCTGTATCGTCTTTGTACTTATATGCTACACGTTCAACGATATCGATAACGCCGACAAAATCAGACTCAGCGCCAATCGGAATTTGAATGGCAACAGCATTAGCTTGCAGACGCTCACGCATATCTTTAATAACGTTAAGGAAGTCTGCACCAATGATGTCCATCTTGTTTACGTAAGCGATACGCGGAACGTTGTAACGGTCAGCTTGACGCCATACAGTCTCAGACTGTGGCTCAACGCCTTCTTTAGCACTGAAAACTCCAACGGCCCCGTCCAAAACGCGCAGGGAACGCTCAACTTCTACTGTGAAGTCAACGTGTCCCGGGGTGTCGATAATATTAATACGGTGTCCATTCCATTGAGCAGTCGTCGCGGCAGACGTAATCGTAATACCGCGCTCTTGTTCTTGTTCCATCCAGTCCATCGTAGCAGCACCTTCGTGCACTTCTCCGATTTTGTGGGTACGGCCCGTGAAGAACAAGATCCGCTCAGTTGTAGTGGTTTTACCAGCATCAATATGCGCCATAATCCCGATGTTGCGCGTATTGTTCAAGGAGAACTCTCTTGACATAAAATGGTCTCCTCTCGAATGTTAGAATCCTACCAACGGTAGTGTGCGAATGCTCTGTTAGCATCAGCCATTTTGTGAGTGTCTTCGCGCTTCTTAACAGCTGCACCAGTGTTATTGGAAGCATCTGTGATTTCAGCAGCTAAACGCTCTACCATTGTTTTCTCACCGCGGTTACGTGAGTAGTTCACGAGCCAACGGAGAGCAAGTGCAGTACGGCGCTCTGGTTTAACTTCGATCGGCACTTGATAGTTAGCACCACCAACACGGCGAGCTTTAACCTCAAGTACTGGCATAATATTTTTCATTGCAGCATCGAATACTTCCATTGGATCTTTACTCGTGCGTTCTTGAATCAGTTTGAAAGCATCGTACAACAATGTTTGTGCAACGCCTCTTTTACCGTCAAGCATGATGCGGTTGATTAGGCGCGTTACCAGTTTGCTGTTATACAACGGATCTGGTAGCACATCGCGTTTCGTTACAGGACCTTTGCGTGGCATGAGAAAGTCCCCCTTTCTTCTAATAGTTGCTATTTCTAGCATTTCAATGACCCGTTAGGGTTATACTTATGATTTTTTAACTTTAGGACGTTTCGTACCATATTTCGAACGAGATTGGTTACGATTGTTAACGCCTGCAGTATCAAGTGCGCCGCGAACGATATGATAACGTACCCCTGGAAGGTCTTTTACCCGTCCACCACGAATCAATACCACGCTGTGCTCTTGCAGGTTGTGTCCGATACCTGGAATGTACGCTGTAACCTCAACGCGGTTAGTAAGACGTACACGCGCATATTTACGAAGCGCGGAGTTCGGTTTCTTAGGAGTCATTGTACCTACACGAGTGCACACACCGCGTTTTTGAGGAGCGCTGATGTTTGTAGCTTCACGTTTCAATGCATTGAAACCTTTTTGCAATGCCGGCGATTTCGATTTAACGACTTTCGCTTGGCGTCCTTTACGGACTAGCTGGTTAATAGTTGGCATGTTGCCACCCCCTTCCTAAATTCATGTCTTTTCGAAAATATAAGCATTTATAATCTATTGTTTATAAATCCACTTATATTTCTTCGCGTAGGCGAGCTCATTCCACCAATGGACGGCTATAGCCGTATACGCTTGTATGGTAGACATTTTACCTAAAATTAAGCCCACAGATCCAGGCGGTTCATTAAAGAACAAACAAAAGTTCTCGCCAGTCAATCATCGCTAAATAATCAACTAACAAAAACGGTTATTGCGTTATTCTTCTTCGGTTACGAGCGCTGCCATTGCGGCCCCGATATCGATGCCGCAGGTTTCCCCGAGGTCTTCCATCGTATCGAACCATTTAATTGGAACTCCCGCCCGCTCACATAGATGAACAATCTTCTCTTTCATCTTCGGATCTGCATCTCGTGCAACATAGACTTCAATAGCTCTTTGCTGCTCGAGCATCTTGGTCGTCTGCTTTGCGCCGACTTTGAATTGCATGAAAATCACCTTCAATTCTTCCATTCAGCGATCACACAATTAGGCACACTTCGATATGGTACCACCTATACTGTGCTTGTGTCAAGAAACTTTAAGGAAATTCATTTACAAATATCTAGTAAATGAAGTTCACACTATAAACATGCAAAAGAGCGGTCATCCTCCGCTTCCGAAGAAAGCGGAAGATGTGACGCTCTTTCGTTATAGTTTAGTGTCCGGAATAAAAGCAGCTAGTATTGAATCAACGATTAGTCGACGGTAACAGCTGCTGCTTCTAGTTCGCCTTCAACTGCAGGAATGACTTCATCTTCAAGGCCAGCAAAGCGAATGTTACGATAACGAGCCATTCCAGTACCAGCTGGAATCAACTTACCGATAATAACATTTTCCTTGAGTCCAAGCAACTGGTCAACTTTGCCTTTAATAGCCGCATCAGTCAATACGCGAGTTGTTTCTTGGAAGGAAGCTGCTGACAAGAACGAATCCGTCTCTAGCGATGCCTTCGTAATACCGAGCAAAACAGGTTTTGCAACAGCTGGCTCAAGATCTGCAAAAATCGCAGCGCGGTTTTGTGATTCATATTCATGAATGTCTACAAATGCGCCAGGAAGCAGAGTTGTACCGCCTGCATCTACGATACGGATTTTACGGAGCATTTGTTTAATCATGACTTCAACGTGCTTGTCATTGATTTCTACCCCTTGGTTCCGGTAAACGCGTTGTACTTCTTGCAAAATGTAGTTTTGAACGCCACGGATACCTTTGATGCGCAGCATATCTTTAGGGTCAATTGAACCGTCAGTCAGCTCATCGCCGGCTTCGATTTGTTGGCCCTGCGTTACGCGGATGCGCGAACCATAGGTAACAGCATACACTTTGGATTCCGCTTCGCCTTGAACCTCGATTTCACGACGGTCCTTCGCTTCGCGAATTTCTTTGATGACACCGTCAAGCTCGGAAATGATCGCTTGACCTTTCGGATTACGCGCCTCAAACAACTCTTGAATACGCGGCAAACCTTGTGTAATATCATCGCCGGCAACGCCGCCCGTATGGAACGTACGCATCGTCAACTGTGTTCCTGGCTCCCCGATCGATTGAGCCGCGATAATGCCTACCGCTTCCCCAATTTCAACGTGTTTACCAGTAGCTAGGTTGCGTCCGTAACAGATCTTACATACGCCATGACGAGCACGGCAGCTTAGTACGGAACGGATTTGTAGCTTCTCAACGCCAGCATCGATAATCGCATCCGCTTTGTTCGAGTCGATCAACTCACTGCGGTTAACGATAATCTCACCTGTTTTTGGATTGCGAACGGTTTCGAATGCATAGCGGCCTTCAATACGGTCATAGAGATCTTCAATAACCTCTTTACCATCTTGAATTTTGCTTACGCTGAAGCCTTTGTCCGTTCCACAATCTTCTTCGCGCACGATTACGTCTTGGGCAACGTCAACAAGTCGACGAGTCAAGTAACCGGAATCGGCAGTCCGAAGTGCTGTATCGGCCAAACCTTTACGCGCTCCGTGAGTCGAGATAAAGTACTCGAGGACAGTAAGACCTTCACGGAAGTTCGATTTAATTGGCAACTCGATGATACGACCGGATGGATTGGCCATCAGACCACGCATACCGCCAAGCTGTGTAATTTGAGATTTGTTACCCCGTGCTTTGGAGTCCACCATGAGCATGATGTTGTTGTAACGATCCATTGATTTCATAAGAACATCAGTGATCTCGTCTTTACATTTACTCCAAATGCTAATGATCCGGTCATAACGCTCTTCGTTCGTAATCAAACCACGACGGTATTGATTCATAACGGTAGCAACCTTCTCATCCGAGAGCTTCATGATTTCGTTTTTCTCTTTCGGAATGATTACGTCAGCTACGCCGATCGTAATACCAGCCTTAGTCGAGTAAGTGAAACCAAGCTGCTTAATGCGGTCAAGAAGCATCGCAGTAAGCGTTGTGTGGTATTGACGGAAGCATTCCGCAATAACTAATGCGAGATAATCCTTACCTACCGCACCCGGCGTCTCGATCGCATCCAAAAACTTAGGAAGATCGGCACCTTTTTCGTAAACGAAATATTTATCTGGCGTACCGTGCAATAGGTTCGTTTTCGTTGCTTCGTTGATATAAGGGAAATCTTCAGGGAAAATCTCGTTGAAGATTACTTTACCAACTGTCGTAACGAGTAACGAGTTTTGCTGCTGCTCGGTGAAATTAACTTTCTTAAGGACGCGAACCGGAATGAAAATTCTCGCATGCAAGGAAACAATACCGCGTTGATAAGCAGAGATCGCCTCGTTAATGGTTCCGAACACGGAACCGCTACCTTTAGCTTCTTTGTTATCCATCGTCAAGTAGAAGCTTCCTAGAACCATATCCTGCGAAGGAGTAACGACCGGTTTGCCGTCTTTCGGGTTAAGGATGTTGCCTGATGCAAGCATGAGCAAACGAGCTTCAGCTTGTGCTTCAGCAGACAACGGAACGTGAACAGCCATTTGGTCACCATCGAAGTCAGCATTGTATGCTGTACATACGAGCGGGTGAAGCTTAATAGCGCGGCCTTCAACTAGAATAGGCTCAAATGCTTGAATACCTAGTCTATGCAGCGTCGGGGCACGGTTAAGCAGCACTGGGTGTTCCTTGATTACTTCCTCAAGCACATCCCATACCTCTGGGCTTACGCGTTCAACCTTGCGCTTCGCACTCTTAATATTGTGTGCCAAGCCTTTATTAACAAGCTCTTTCATAACGAAAGGCTTGAACAATTCAAGTGCCATTTCCTTAGGAAGACCGCACTGGAACATTTTGAGGTTAGGACCTACGACGATAACCGAACGACCGGAATAGTCAACCCGTTTACCGAGCAAGTTCTGACGGAAACGTCCTTGCTTACCTTTCAGCATGTGGCTGAGAGATTTAAGCGGACGGTTACCAGGACCTGTTACAGGGCGACCGCGACGACCGTTGTCGATCAAAGCGTCAACCGCTTCCTGCAGCATCCGTTTTTCATTTTGCACGATAATATCGGGAGCGCCCAGATCAAGCAGACGCTTCAGACGGTTGTTACGGTTAATAACACGGCGATACAAATCGTTAAGGTCAGACGTCGCAAAACGTCCGCCATCAAGCTGTACCATCGGACGAAGCTCAGGAGGGATTACAGGAAGCACGTCAAGAATCATCCATTCCGGCTCATTGCCGGAGTTGCGGAATGCTTCGACTACTTCTAGGCGCTTAATGGCGCGATTGCGTCGTTGCCCTTGAGCCGTACGCAGCTCTTCCTTCAATTGCTCCAGTTCTTTGTCAACGTCGATATCCTGCAAAAGTTTTTTGACAGCTTCGGCGCCCATACCAGCATGGAAGCCATACCCGTATTTCTCCCGATAGCTGCGGTATTCTTTCTCCGAAAGGAGTTGTTTTTTCTCAAGCGGCGTATCTCCTGGGTCCGTCACGACATAGGATGCAAAGTAGATGATCTCCTCAAGCGAACGAGGCGACATATCCAGTGCAAGACCCATACGGCTAGGAATCCCTTTGAAGTACCAAATATGAGAAACTGGAGCAGCTAGCTCGATGTGACCCATACGTTCACGGCGAACTTTAGCGCGAGTTACTTCAACGCCGCAGCGATCGCAAACGACGCCTTTATAGCGTACACGTTTGTATTTGCCGCAATGACATTCCCAGTCTTTCGTAGGTCCAAAAATCTTTTCGCAGAAGAGACCTTCCTTCTCCGGCTTTAAGGTCCTATAGTTGATCGTCTCCGGTTTTTTAACTTCTCCGCGGGACCACGAGCGAATTTTATCCGGCGAAGCCAGACCGATTTTCATATACTCGAAGTTGTTCACGTCCAACAAGGAGCAACCCTCCTCCGTCATGTATGACAATGTCTATCTAATCAGCTAGATTCCGTCATAGGCGCGTGACCATGTGACGGAATCCAGCAACTAGTTTATTCAGCAGCGCCGATCTCGGCACCTTCAATATTGAGGTTGAGCTTATCGCCCGTTGCCTCATCTTCATCGTCCATTTCTTTCATTTCGATCTCTTCTTCATTCTCAGACAGAATTTTAACATCCATACCTAAGCTTTGAAGCTCTTTGATCAAAACTTTAAACGATTCCGGAACGCCCGGTTCTGGTACGTTCTCGCCTTTGACGATTGATTCGTACGTTTTGACACGACCAACCACGTCATCGGATTTAACAGTCAAAATTTCTTGAAGCGTGTACGCTGCGCCATAAGCCTCAAGCGCCCATACCTCCATCTCCCCGAAACGTTGACCACCGAACTGCGCTTTACCACCGAGCGGCTGTTGTGTAACAAGTGAGTAAGGACCAGTGGAACGGGCATGGATTTTATCATCGACCATGTGCGCCAGCTTGATCATGTACATGACCCCAACTGTAACTTCACGCTCGAAGTTTTCGCCTGTCCGTCCGTCATACAGTACGGTTTTACCGTTACGCTGCATGCCTGCTTCTTCCATTGTATCGAAAACGTCATTCTCGCGCGCGCCGTCAAATACTGGCGTAGCCGCGTGAATGCCGAGATGTTTACAAGCCATACCCAAGTGAACTTCAAGCGCTTGGCCGATGTTCATCCGTGAAGGAACGCCGAGCGGGTTGAGGACAACCTCTACTGGTGTGCCATCCGGTAGGAAAGGCATATCTTCCTCTGGCATGATGCGGGCGATAACCCCTTTGTTACCATGACGTCCGGCCATTTTGTCGCCTTCGGAAATTTTCCGTTTTTGAGCAATGTACGCACGTACCAATTGGTTAACGCCAGGTGGCAATTCATCGCCATTCTCACGCGTAAATACTTTAACGTCTACAACGATACCGTCAGTACCATGCGGTACGCGAAGCGATGTATCACGCACTTCACGAGCTTTCTCACCGAAGATAGCATGCAGCAATCTTTCTTCCGCAGTCAGCTCCGTTACGCCCTTCGGCGTTACTTTACCAACGAGGATATCGCCAGCGCCGATTTCAGCACCGACACGAATGATTCCGCGCTCATCCAAGTTGCGAAGAGCTTCTTCGCCGACATTCGGGATATCGCGAGTGATTTCTTCTGGTCCAAGCTTCGTGTCACGAGCCTCGGACTCATATTCCTCGATGTGAATGGATGTGTAAACATCCTCTTTCACTAGCTTCTCACTAAGTAGGATCGCATCCTCGTAGTTGTAGCCTTCCCACGTCATGAATGCAACGACAACGTTGCGTCCTAGAGCCAATTCGCCCTTTTCAGTGGAAGGTCCATCTGCTAGAATATCACCCTTCTTAATAACGTCGCCTTTGCGCACGAGTGGACGCTGATTGATGCACGTTCCTTGGTTAGAGCGCATAAACTTGTGTAGCTTATGTTTTACCAAGTCGCCTGTAACAGGCTTGCCATCAATTTCTTCGACGCGACGAAGCCAAATTTCATTAGCGGAAGAACGTTCGATAATACCGTCATATTTCGCAACGATACAAACGCCGGAGTCTTTCGCTGCCTTGTGCTCCATACCCGTACCAACAAGTGGTGATCTTGGAATGAGAAGCGGTACCGCTTGACGCTGCATGTTCGATCCCATAAGGGCACGGTTGGAGTCATCGTTTTCCAGGAACGGAATTAACGCTGTCGCAACGGATACTACCTGCTTAGGAGATACGTCCATGTAATCAACGCGATCGCTTGGCATAGTCAAAATGTTATCGGCTTGTTTATTGTAACGAACGATCGTATTCTCTTCTGCAAACTTATCTTCAGGAGTCAGCTTCGCATTCGCTTGCGCGATTACGTAGTTATCTTCCTCATCAGCAGTCAGGTATGCGATTTGCTCGGTAACAATACCCGTCTTCGGATCTACCCAACGGTATGGCGCTTCAATGAAGCCATATTCGTTAATGCGGGCAAAGGAAGACAAGGAGTTGATCAAACCGATATTCGGTCCCTCTGGCGTCTCGATCGGACACATCCGCCCATAGTGGGAGTGATGGACGTCACGTACTTCGAAGCCAGCGCGTTCCCTAGTCAAACCGCCGGGTCCGAGTGCAGATAGACGACGCTTATGCGTCAATTCAGCAAGCGGATTCGTTTGGTCCATAAACTGGGACAGCTGCGAGGAGCCGAAGAACTCTTTTATAGATGCAATGACCGGACGAATGTTGATTAGCGCCTGTGGCGTAATCGCATTCGCGTCTTGAATGGACATTCTCTCGCGCACAACGCGCTCCATACGAGACAAACCGATACGGAATTGATTTTGAAGAAGCTCGCCTACCGAACGCAGACGGCGGTTACCGAGGTGATCGATATCATCCGTGCTGCCTACGCCGTGAAGCAAATTAATAAAGTAGTTAATGGAAGAAATGATGTCCGCAGGCGTAATATGCTTCACGGATTTATCAATAATGCCATTTGCAATTACCTTAATAACCTTGCTTTCGTCATATGGCGAGAATACGCTGATCGTTTGTAGTGGAATACTATCTGCATCCAATACACCGTTAGCAACGTGATACGTTTTAAAGCCAACATCCTTCTCGAGCTTTTCGAGAATTTCATCAAGCAAACGACGGTCAATCATTTGTCCGGACTCGGCAATAATTTCACCAGTCGTAGGATCAACTAGATTTTCCGCAAGCCGTTGATTGAACAAACGGTTCTTGATGTGCAGTTTTTTGTTTATTTTGTAACGGCCTACATTGGCCAAATCATAACGTTTTGGATCAAAGAAACGTGCTACCAGCAAGCTCTTCGCATTATCCAAAGTTGGAGGCTCGCCCGGACGAAGGCGCTCATAAATTTCAATCAGCGCTTTCTCGGTTGAATCCGTATTATCTTTGTCTAGCGTATTGCGAATGTACTCATCATGGCCGAGCAGCTCAAGAATCTCAGCGTCTGTACCGAATCCAAGTGAACGCAAAAGTACCGTTACCGGTATTTTACGCGTCCGATCAATACGAACGTAGATAATATCCTTAGCATCCGTTTCAAGCTCTAGCCAAGCGCCACGGTTAGGAATAACCGTCGCAGTGTAGTTCTTCTTCCCGTTCTTATCGACCTTCGTGCTGAAGTACACACTCGGGGATCGAACCAATTGGCTGACTATGACACGCTCGGCCCCGTTAATAATAAACGTGCCAGTCTCTGTCATAAGCGGGAAATCACCCATGAAAACTTCTTGTTCCTTTACTTCGCCGGTTTCCTTATTAAAAAGTCGTACCTTAACGCGCAAAGGAGCCGCATACGTCACGTCGCGCTCTTTTGATTCATCGACCGAATATTTCGGTTCGCCCAAGCTATAGTCGATAAACTCAAGCGATAGATTGCCTGTAAAGTCCGAAATCGGAGAAATGTCTTGGAACAACTCAATTAAGTCGCTATCCAAAAACTTCTCATACGATTTTTGTTGGATTTCAATCAGGTTCGGGACTTCCAGCACCTCGTTGATCCTGGCGTAGCTTCTGCGCGCGCGCCGACCATACTGAACAAGTTGTCCTGCCAACTTAACCTCACCCCTCATGTCTGTATCACAGCATCGATACTCACTGCGTCACCATAGACGGACCAGCCGCCTATATAGTCAAATAAAGAAAAGCCCTTATCGAATAGTTCGAAAAAAGAGCATGTTCCGGCAGTTAACCAATCACAGCGCGGCTATGATAGTCTCATATCAAATAATTTTGCCCAAAACGTAAACATTATACGTCAAATGTGTAAAACTTATGCATTCCGCGCTTTAAATTCACACTTGACATTTTAGTTAACTAAAGAGATAGAGCCCAATTTAATGCTGACATTTTATAATTTTACCATATCTAAAATGTCAAGTCAATAAATTTAATTTCACTTTCAAACATATTTTCAAAACAGCTTTTGAGAAATTTACTAACCTTTTACAGCTCGAAAAATTCGATAGCCTTTATCCTTCGTCACTTCCTCAACATCGCTGAACAATGACTCCAGTTTAGCTTTGGCCGAAGGCGCTCCCTGCTTCTTCTGAATGACTACCCACATGCTTCCGCCTCGCTCCAGCAATTCAAAGCCTTCCTCAAAAATCTGATGTACGACCAATTTGCCCGCCCGGATAGGCGGATTCGTAACGATTACATCAAATTTCATATGTTTAACGGCTTCAAATACATTGCTCTGCAATACCGTAACGTTCGCAATATGATTCAGTTTGGCATTTTCGCGCGATAGTTCTACTGCTCTTTCATTGATATCAATCATGGTCACTTGCCCTTTATCGGCAAGCTTTGCAGCGGTTAACCCAATTGGACCATATCCACAGCCCACATCCAGTACCTTTGCATCAACTTCCAGATCGAGCGCATCAATCAAAACCTGACTTCCATAATCGACACCCGATTTCGAGAAAACTCCTGCATCCGTCATAAATCGGAAAGAAAAGCCTCTTAGAGACACTTCATGAATTTGACGATTATGCTTCACATCTGGGCTCTGTGAGTAATAGTGATTCGACATAATACATCACCCCCCGTTTTTCCATAGCGTCAAGCGCAAACGGCGATTGCCGGACCTTAGCGGAAAAGGCGCATTTCGCGTTGAAAGATAAGAATGTATAAGTTCATCGCTTCGCTTATACATTCTTATCCTTTAACATACAACGAACCCCTTGAAACCTGACGGTTCAAGGGGCTCGCCAGCCGATTCATCATTCAGTCGCATGATCAGCTTATTTTATTGTAAAAATACTACTTAACTTCTACGGAAGCGCCAGCTTCAGTAAGCTTAGCTGCAACTGCTTCTGCTTCTTCTTTAGCAACTTTTTCTTTAACAGCTTTAGGAGCGCTGTCAACCAAGTCTTTCGCTTCTTTAAGGCCAAGACCTGTGATTTCGCGAACTACTTTGATTACGTTGATTTTCGAAGCGCCAGCGCCGTTAAGGATAACGTCGAATTCTGTTTGCTCAGCTTCTACAGCTGCGCCAGCTCCTGCTGCTGCTACTGGAGCTGCTGCAGTTACGCCGAATTCTTCTTCAATTGCTTTAACTAGCTCGTTCAGTTCAAGAACGTTCATAACTTTAATCGCTTCTAAGATTTGTTCTTTAGACATGGTTATACCTCCGGGAATATGGTTTATTTTTTTGTTGTTTTATCATGCAGCCGACTTGCGTCGGTTCATTGCAATAAGTGACTGTAGATTATTAAGCTTGTGCTTCTTGTTTCTCGCCGACTGCTTTAACCGCAAGCGCGAAGTTGCGCACTGGAGCTTGCAATACGCTGAGGAGCATAGAAAGCAAACCTTCGCGGGACGGAAGTTCCGCAAGTGCTTTAATCTCTTCTTGTGATACGACTTTACCTTCTACAACGCCGCCTTTAAGTTTCAAAGCATCGTTCTTCTTAGCGAAATCGTTCAAAATTTTAGCTGGAGCAACAGCGTCTTCTTTACCGAATGCAATTGCAGTAGGACCTGTAAGAATGTTGTTCAATTCTACGAAATCCGTACCTTCAGTTGCGCGGCGAACGAGCGAGTTTTTAAGAACTTGGAATTCGATTCCTGCTTCACGAAGTTGTTTCCGAAGTTCAGTTACTTGCGCAACGTTCAGTCCACGATAGTCAGCTACAACTGTACTGGAGCTAGCAGCAATTTTAGCCGCGATTACGGCAACTGCCTCTTGTTTCTCTTGGATGATATTTGCGTTAGCCAAACTGTACACCTCCCGTAATAGTATACATTCCGTTAATTACGACGGGCTTTCCACGCCTCGATGCATGAGAAAGGCCTTCGCAGACACTGCGAAGGCCATGATGTCGTTATCGCGCATCAACCCAAAAAGGATCGAATGTTGCTTACAAACGTTTTATCATAACACCTCGGTAGGAAATTAAGCCTAATGGCACCTACTGTCTACGGTATGCGTATTCGAATTTAGTTCCGTTCTTCTTAGCGATATACCGCTGTAGAAACACGAGCGCCAGGGCCCATTGTCGAAGAAACGGAGATATTTTTCAGGTAAATACCTTTTGCAGCAGCCGGTTTAGCACGGTTAAGTGCGTCGATCAATGACTTGAGGTTCTCGTTGAGTTTCTCAGCATCGAAAGATACTTTACCGATTGGCGCATGGATTTGACCTGCTTTATCAAGACGGTATTCAATCTTACCGGCTTTGATTTCTTGAACGGCTTTAGCAACGTCAAACGTTACTGTACCTGCTTTAGGGTTAGGCATCAAACCTTTACCACCAAGGATCCGTCCAAGTTTACCAACTTCAGCCATCATGTCCGGCGTTGCTACGCAAACGTCGAATTCGAACCAGCCTTGTTGGATTTTGTTGATCATGTCTGCATCGCCAACAAAGTCAGCACCCGCAGCTTCCGCTTCTTTCACTTTTTCGCCTTTTGCGAAAACGAGAACACGTTTAGTTTTACCAGTACCGTGTGGTAGTACTACTACGCCACGAACTGCTTGGTCTTGTTTACGCGGGTCTACACCCAAACGAACTGCTACTTCAACGGACTCGTCGAATTTAGCTGTTGCTGCCTTTTTTACAAGCTCGATCGCTTCTAAAGGCTCGTAAGTTGCTTCGCTGTTGATAAGCTTAGCAGCTTCTACATATTTTTTACCTTGTTTAGCCATTGTAATTTCCTCCTTATGTGGTTGTAGCGGAAAATCCTCCTAAGGATGATCCTCCCACTCGCGAAGCCGAAGCCTCGCAAAGCAAGCTACCTCGCGGTATTAGTCAACAATAGTTACGCCCATGCTGCGAGCAGTACCTTCAACCATACGCATTGCCGCTTCTACAGAAGCTGCGTTAAGATCCGGCATTTTTTGCTCAGCGATTTCGCGAACTTTGTCACGTTTTACAGTAGCGACCTTCTTCTTGTTCGGTTCGCCTGAACCTTTTTCGATTCCAGCTGCGACGCGTAGCAATACTGCTGCCGGCGGCGTTTTTGTTTCGAACGTGAACGAACGGTCTTCAAATACTGTAATAACGACTGGAATAATCAAGCCTGCTTGATCTGCTGTACGAGCATTAAACTCTTTACAAAACGCCATAATGTTCACGCCTGCTTGACCAAGTGCTGGACCGATCGGCGGCGCTGGGTTTGCTTTACCTGCAGGAACTTGCAGTTTGACCATCTTGATGACTTTCTTTGCCATGCCTGACACCTCCTAACCCTTTATTCCATGCGTAAATAACGTTTACCACCTAAATGGCATTGTCACTTCGCGTCCAAACCTCCACCGGAATGAACCGATGGGTTCGGAAACCAGATATTATATCTTCTCCACTTGAGTGTAATCCAGCTCCAGCGGGGTCTCCCTGCCAAACATGTTTACATGAACCTTCAACTTCGCTTTGTCCAGCAAAATTTCTTCTACTGTACCAACAAAATCTGCGAAAGGACCTACTTTGACGCGAACCGTTTCTTTCAGATCGAACTCGATTTTCGGTTTTGGCTCTTCCATGCCCATGTGCTTGAGTATTTGCTCAACCTCATCTGGCAATAGAGGAATCGGTTTTGAACCGGAACCTGTTGATCCTACAAATCCAGTTACGCCTGGCGTATTCCGAACAACGTACCAAGAATCGTCGGTTTGAACCATTTCCACAAGAACATAGCCGGGGTAGACCTTACGCTGGACAGTCTTCTTCTTACCGTCCTTCTCTACCACTTCATCTTCCATAGGAACTAGAACACGGAAAATCTTGTCTTCCATGCCCATTGATTCAACACGGCGCTCCAAATTGGCTTTCACCTTGTTCTCATAGCCTGAGTAGGTATGCACGACGTACCATCTTTTTTCCATCACAAATCCACCTTTGGACCCTTCTTAAACAATGAGTTCAACCAGAGACGAGATCCCGATGTCAAGAAGCCAGAAGTAAATCGTTACAAGCGTGATCGTAAGCAAAACCACGATCGAATAGCTTGTCAACTCTTTACGGCTTGGCCAGCGAACCTTCTTAAGTTCCGCCCAGCTGTCGGCAAAAAAACTAAACGTTGTACCAAAGCCTTGCTTTAGTTTAGCCAAAAATGCCACGTTCACACCTCCAATTGACTATCTCGTCTCGCGATGAGGAGTCTGCTCGTTACAGAACTTGCAAAACTTCTTCAACTCGATGCGGTCGGGGTGATTGCGTTTGTTCTTGCTGCTCGCATAGTTTCTCTGTTTGCAGTTTGTGCATGCCAACGTGATAATTACCCGCATTGAATTACACCTCCCGAACTGCTACAAAATACGAATCATGAAGCTCTATATGAAAGTTCATTGATTCCAACGCCAAAACGAAAAAAAACCTCGAATTTAGGCCTACCTAAACACTTTATCATACAGCAATTTTGATGTCAATGTAAAAGATAAGTGTTTGGCCCTACGAATATATGGTAACAACAGCAATATCGGGCTCGTCCCTATCAGTATAGTCTACTTGAGCCCTTTTAAAACAAAAAGACTGTATATTCCATCTGGACACCGCCAGATGGAAGACAGTCCTCTTTAAAAGAAATTTACGTATAATTGCACTTAACCGCTAATGTCTCTGACTTCCAAGTAACGCTCAAGCTTTCGCTTTACACGTTGAAGGGCATTGTCTATTGATTTCACATGCCGATCCAGATCGACTGCAATCTCCTGATAAGATCTTCCATCCAAATAAAGCATGAGCACCTTACGTTCAAGGTCGCTTAAAATTTCGGACATCTTATCTTCCAGGCCAATAAATTCTTCTTGATTAATAATTAATTCTTCAGGATCAGATACTCGCGTGCCACAAATGACATCAAGCAGCGTGCGATCCGAATCTTCATCATAAATGGGCTTATCAAGCGATACGTAGGAATTAAGCGGGATGTGCTTCTGACGCGTGGCAGTTTTGATGGCGGTAATAATTTGTCTAGTTATGCACAATTCCGCAAAGGCTTTGAAGCTTGCAAGCTTGTCCCCTTTAAAATCACGAATTGCTTTATAAAGACCAATCATACCCTCCTGCACGATATCTTCACGATCCGCACCGATAAGAAAATACGAGCGCGCTTTGGCTCTCACAAAGTTCTTATACTTGTTAATCAAATATTCCAACGCTATGCTGTCGCCATTGCGGACCGCTTCGACGATATCCTCGTCCGTACTGCTGTCATACTCAAGCGTACTCCATTCTTTGAGGTCGATACTCACGAACTATCCCTCCGGCCTGCAAGGCGTACACCGCTAGATTCATATTCACGCAAACCTATCTAACTGTCCCTAATCGCTTAGGTCCAGCAGCGCTTCACGTCGAGAGATAAGAAAGTATACCTGGCAAAACCACACGTTCTTATCGCTAATAATAGAGTCAGTATACATTATGTAACCTTACACCGTCAACCAATCGGGTACTCGTAAACCATCGATTTTCTAGCAATTTTGTAACTTTGTGGCATAGGCATTTCAACTTGTTCCGCTCACGCTATCGCCAGCAATTAAGTAAGTATCCATTATTTCTCTCCTCGGCGAAGCTTTTCTAGCTTGCTCCGGACCTCAAGGCTTACGATTCCATCTACCGAATTGCGCTTCCCCGGCTTATCCTCGCGCAGCGATTGCTCGATGTTTTTGCGGTTTTGGTTAATATCGATAAGCAGCTCGCGCGCGGAAACGCGGAGCGCTCCTTTACCGAAAGCTACATGCTGCTCTACCAAATCAGACGTTGCAACATAAATGTTCCTCCGTCTTACAAACAGTTCGGAGCAGAGACGCTCGATACATTCATCGGCCGTTTCCTTCTCTTTCGTATATACGATCATCAGCTTGTGGTGCCGATAAGTGGCCCCGAGTCCGGGCACCTGATGCGCATCAAACACGACGTATACTTGCATGCCCGTGAATCCTTGGTAGTCCGCCAGCATATCGAGCAGCTTGTCCCGAGCTTCCTCTAGAGCGTACTCCTTCAGCTTCTCGAGAACCGGCCAAGCGCCAATCACGTTATACCCATCGACCAATAAAATATCGTCGCGCCGATTCATGGCCTACATGCTCCGGCGTTGCCGCACGACCTCATACATAAGAACACCAGCTGCAACCGAAGCGTTCAAGGAATTCAGTTGGCCGAGCATCGGCAACTTAACGAGAAAATCGCATTTTTCCTTAATGAGTCTTCCCATGCCTTTGCTCTCGTTGCCGATGACGATAACTAGCGGCATATCGAATTTCATCTTATATACATCTTGCGAAGCGCTAAGGTCAGTTCCTGCTACCCATACGCCCGCTTCCTTCAGCTTATCGATTGTTTGCGCCAGATTCGTAACGCGTGCAACAGGCACATGCTCAGCTGCTCCGGCAGATGTTTTCAGTACAGTAGCTGTAAGTCCCGCAGAACGACGCTTCGGAATGATCACGCCATGAACTCCTGTACATTCGGCCGTGCGAAGAATGGAGCCTAGATTATGCGGATCTTCAATCTCGTCAAGCAGCAGTATAAAAGGAACCTCATCACGCTGCTTCGCTCGTTCAAGAATCTCCTCTACCTCCACATAGGCGAAGGCAGCCGCTTGCGCGACAACTCCCTGATGGGTAACGCCCGGGGTTAAGCTGTCGAGCTTTCTCTTGTCAACAAACTGTACGACAATGCCGAACTTCTTTGCTTCTGCAACGATTGGCTGCGTCAAGGTCTTCTGTGCACCGTCGGCAATCCATATTTTATTAATTTCACGTCCTGATCGAAGCGCCTCGAGCACAGGGTGCTTACCGGCAATCATCTCATCTTGAATCGTTTCTTCTGTCATCGGTTACCCTCCTTATATCGTTTTAATATTCTCTAATGGCATGCGCCAGCCTTATTGCTTTTCTTGTTCTCCTAGCGCAATCGCGAGCAATTCGTTCAGTCTGGTGATACGACCTTCATAATAGAGGTATCCTACCAAGCTCTCCAATGCAGTAGCGAGCCGATAATCGGCGAGATCGGCATTTTTGGGTGGCGTGCCAGACTTCGAATTGCGGCCGCGGCGGACAATGTCCGCCTCCTCTTCGGTCAAATGCGGCTGCCAGAGATCCAGTGTTCTCTTCTGCCCTTTGGCGGATACAAATTTTGTCGCCTCACGGTGGAGATGATGCGACTTCTGGTTTGGAAGCGAGATTAAATACTGCCGTACGAGAAGCTCAAAAACGGCATCTCCTATATAAGCCAGAACGACTGGGTTCATAAGCTGCGGTTTTTTAGAAGGCGGATGAAAGAGCAGCATATTTAAATCATTATGCTCACTCATTTGCGCCGCCAGCGGATACCTTGCGGCGTATCCTCAAGCACGATGTTTTTCTCCGTAAGCAAATCACGAATTTCGTCGGCTCTAGCCCAATTTTTCGTCTGGCGGGCTTCCGTACGCTCTACAATCAGCTGTTCTATATCCGCATCTAGCAGCTCACCATCCGCTTGCTGCTGCGGGAGCAAGCCTAGCACAGCATCTATACGCTCAAGAAGAGTAAGCAAAGCGTATACTGCACTTGCAGCCGCATCTGAACGATTCAGATATTGATTCGCTTCCGTAACTAAGTCGAATACCGTGGTTATCGCATCAGGCGTATTGAAATCATCGCCCATTTTCGCATGGAATTGGTCATGTATGGCCATAAGTCTCGCATCCAGCGCTCTATCGCCCGACGGAACAAGTCCGCTTCCACCTGCCTCTGTGAACTCACCGTTCATGGCAGAAAGCCTATGCTTTAGATTTGCTGCGCAGTTTGCAATCCGCTCCACGCTGTTTTCAGCTTGGGCAACGGAATCATCGCTGAAGTTCAACGGGCTGCGATAATGAGTCGAGAGCATAAAGTAACGGATGGCCTGTGGCTTAACCCGCTTCACAATCTCATGTACCGTAATGCCGTTGCCTAGTGATTTGGACATTTTCTCATTGTTAATATGAATATAGCCGTTATGCATCCAATAGTTCGCTAGCGGCTTGCCGGTTAAGGCTTCCGATTGAGCAACCTCGCACTCATGATGCGGGAACTGCAAATCATGTCCGCCCCCGTGAATATCCAAAGTATCCCCAAGATACTCGCGCGCCATAGCCGAGCATTCAATATGCCAGCCAGGACGGCCATCGCCAAATGGGCTTTCCCATTTGATTTCTCCAGGCTTAGCGCCCTTCCACAATACAAAATCCTGCTGGTTCTCCTTGCGTTCGCCAATCTCAACCCGGATACCGAACTGAAGCTCTTCTATATTCTGATGCGAAAGCTTGCCGTAATCTGCGAATGCAGCCGTACGGTAATAGACATCGCCCTCGCTCATATAAGCATAGCCTTTGTCTATCAGCCCTTGAATAAACGTAACAATCTGAGGAATATGCTCCGTCACGCGCGGATTAAGCGTCGCCTTATGAACGCCAAGCGATTCGATATCCGCATAAAATGCCTCAATAAACTTTTCCGCTACTTCTGGCACCGTTGCGCCAAGCTGCTCGGCTTTGCGAATAAGCTTGTCGTCTACGTCCGTAAAGTTCACGACATATTGGACCTCATTCCCGATATCCTCAAAATAACGGCGAACAACATCGAAGAAAATTACGGGCCGTGCATTCCCGATATGAATGTAATCATAGACGGTCGGGCCGCAGACATACATCTTAACTTTACCAGGCTCTAGCGATACAAAAGGCTCTTTCAACCTTGAAACGGTATTATAAATGGATACTGTCATTTTCGAATTTCTCCTCCAGCTACAGGTTCCCGAAGCTGATTCAGCTCGGTTTTTAAATCATCTATTTCCTTCTGCATCGTACGGAACATTTCTATGACTGGATCGGGGAGCTGCGTATGATCCAAACGATCGCCTACTCGCTCTCCATTGCGTTTAACGACACGACCCGGATTTCCTACTACGGTGCAATTCGAGGGCACTTCCCTCAGAACAACGGCGTTGGACCCAATGCTGGAAAAGTCGCCGACTTGGAATGATCCAAGCACCTTCGCGCCTGAGCCGATAACCACATTATTGCCGATTGTCGGATGACGCTTCCCTTTTTCCTTTCCTGTACCGCCTAAAGTAACGCCTTGATAAATCACAACATCATCGCCTATTTCGCAAGTTTCTCCAATCACGACACCCATTCCATGATCGATAAACAATCGCTCGCCGATTTGAGCGCCCGGATGAATCTCAATGCCCGTCATGAAACGGCTCACCTGAGAGATCATTCTCGCAATAGTAAACCAGCCTCTGCGGTATAGGGGATGGGCGATGCGGTGAGCCCAAATGGCGTGTAAGCCCGAATAGGTGAAAACAACCTCGAAACGACTGCGGGCAGCCGGATCATTCTCGAATACCGCCTGTATGTCTGATCGGAAATGACGAAACATAAGCAATGCTCCTTTTTCAAACGCTCATATGATTCTAATAAAAAAAAGAAAAGCCCCTGCAGCATATTATGCTGCAGAGGCGTGTAAACTCGCGGTCCCACTCTGCTTGAACAAATCGACAGCTTCCGCTGAGGATTCGTTCCTCTTAGAGTCTTTAACGCAGACGATACGTTGCTGCCTACCCTGCGCTGCTAAATATGCGCCCTCATAAAAGACTTGGCATTGCCGCCCTATCCTTATGATCGTGCATTTCGCTGCAACAGCTCGGAACAAAGCTCCCAGGTGCATATTTCCGTTTGGCGGACCAGACAACTTTCAGCCCCATTCCATTTTCCCATTGCCACACATCATGATGCGACGCCGATTCGAATGACGGTTGTCCTCTCTGCGAATCCACAAGCAAACGTACTTCTCCTGTTCATGGCCGTTCGATTCATTCATTTATTAGTCATAGTATACCGAATACCCAAAAATGTGACAAGGGCATTATGTCCGCTCCATTGCAAAACGGCTATAAGCGTCTAAACCCCGTAGCCCGCCAAACGTCCGCGCAAGCGGCCCGCAACCTTCTCTTTACCCAGCAATGCAAGTGACTGGTTCAAGTCGGGACCATGGGTTTGCCCGGTAAGCGCTGCACGAATCGGCATGAAGAGCTGTTTTCCTTTGAAGCCCGTCTCCTTCTGCACCGCTTTAATCATTTCTTTAATGCCGTCCACTTGGAATGGCGTTTCGCCTGCTTCTATCCGAGTCAAAAAGGCTTGAAGCACAGTCGGAACCTGCTCTTCAGCAAGCACTTCGACAGCATCGCCCTCATCCTCAATCGTATCGCGGAAGAAGAGCTCTGTCATCTGTACGATTTCTGCAGCATAGCGCAGCTTGTCCTGGTGGAGCGCTACAAGATCCGTTACCCATGCACGGCCTTCCGCATCCAGATCATTCGCGACACGCCCTGCTTGCTGCAAATGCGTGAGGCAGAGATCAACTAGACGGGGGAGGTCAGCCTTTTTCAAATATTCATTATTCATCCAGCTCAGCTTCTGCGTATCGAATACGGCAGGGCTTTTGCTTAGGCGTTCCGGATTAAAGACGGAGACAAGCTCCTCGCGGGTAAAGATCTCTTGCTCGCCTTCAGGCGACCACCCAAGCAGCGTAATGAAGTTAAACATAGCCTCCGGCAAATAACCAAGCTCGTCATACTGGGAAATGAACTGAATAATCGATTCATCACGTTTGCTTAGCTTCTTGCGCTGTTCATTTACGATTAGCGTCATATGACCGAATTGCGGCGGCTCCCAGCCGAACGCTTCATAGATCATGAGCTGACGAGGCGTATTTGAGATATGATCCTCGCCCCGCAGTACGTGACTGATTTTCATCAAATAATCGTCAAGTACTACAGCAAAGTTGTAGGTAGGAATGCCATCCTTCTTCACGATTACGAAATCGCCCATCTCTGCAGTATCGAAGCTGATAGAGCCTTTTACGATATCATCAAAAGCATAGGTGCGGCCTTCAGGCACACGGAAGCGAATACTCGGTACACGGCCTTCCGCTTCAAAAGCCTGCCGCTGCTCTTCCGACAAGTTGCGGTGAAGTCCGGAATACCGCGGCGTCTCGCCGCGCTCGGTTTGCGCTTCCCGCTCCTGCTCCAGCTCTTCCTCTGAGCAGTAGCAGCGATAAGCTAGTCCTCGATCAAGCAGCTCCTGCCAATACTTGCTGTAAATATCGAGACGCTCGGTTTGGCGATAAGGTCCATACCCGCCTCCGATATCAATGCTCTCATCCCAATCCATGCCGAGCCACTTTAAATATTTGAGCTGGCTTTCTTCTCCGCCTTCTACATTTCGCTTCACATCCGTATCTTCGATCCGAATAATGAATTTGCCGCCTTGATTTCTTGCAAATAAATAATTGAACAAGGCCGTTCTTGCATTTCCTATATGTAAATGGCCCGTAGGAGATGGGGCATACCGAACTCGAACCTCTGCTGTCATCTGAAAAACCTCCTAAAAGTTTTGCGAAGCAAAATCTTGCTTCGTAAGGATTGCGAAGTAAAAGCGAGCTATATAAACATTCGTTAAAGTTGAATAATCCCGATCATAGCACATCCTTGATTAGACAGACAACGGATTGCGCCGCAATCCCTTCGCCACGTCCCGTAAATCCAAGCTGCTCCGTCGTAGTCGCCTTCACGTTCACCTGCGATACATCGGCCTCAAGCGCCTTAGCGATGATTTCGGCCATTTGCGGAATATACGGCAGCATTTTAGGACGCTGAGCAATAATCGTTGAGTCAATGTTGCCAAGCTTGTAGCCGCGCTCGCGCACAAGCTTCCATATTTCCTCAAGCAGCTTCAAGCTGTCCGCATCCTTAAAAGCAGCATCCGTATCCGGAAAATGCTTGCCAATATCGCCAAGCCCAAGCGCACCAAGAATCGCATCCGTTATCGCATGCAGCAGCACGTCTGCGTCCGAATGGCCAAGCAGCCCCTTCTCATAAGGAATCGTTACTCCCCCAATAATGCATGGACGCCCTTCTACCAATTGATGCACGTCAAATCCTTGTCCAACACGAATCATCCTTGCTCACCGTTCCCCTCTGCCCTATCGGCACGACGCTTTGCGAGCAAAAATTCCGCCCACGGCAAATCTTCAGGCGTCGTAATTTTTATATTTGTATATTCGCCTTCCGCAACAGTGACGCTGGCGCCCATACGCTCTACGACCATCGCGTCATCCGTCCCCACAAATTGCTCTGCCAACGCGCGCTCATGCGCCTCCAGCAGCAGGACACGTCGAAAAGCTTGCGGCGTTTGTATCGCCCACAAGCTTCGGCGGTCCGGCGTCGAAATGATGACACCCGCTTCATTCACTTGCTTAATCGTATCTTTAACCGGCACAGCCAGCACCGAGGCGCCGCTCTTCTCCGCCTGCTCGCAGCATGCACGGACAGCATCCGCCGTTACAAGCGGCCGAACGCCGTCATGCACCATCACCCAGTCGCTTGTCAGCTCCTGAAGCCCGCAGTACACGGAATGCTGGCGTTCAGCTCCCCCGGTCACCACCGCCGTTACCTTCGTTATTCCATATTCCTGAACCCATTTGCGGCAGCGCTCAACATCATCGCTTCCTACGACAAGCACAGCTTCCTTAACGGTATCCATCGACTGAAACAGCTCCAGCGTGTGGACGAGAATAGGCTTGTCCCCTAGCTGCAAGTACTGCTTGCTTTCCTTCGTTCCCATCCGCGTGCCTCTTCCGGCCGCAACGATGATGACTCCCCAATCTGCTCCCATGCCTTCAACCCGCCTCACACTTTGTTAAAATACAAGCCTTCATAAGACGATCTCTTATAAACGGACTTCTATTTCATCGCGAAACGAGCTTATACCGCCAATGGCGTCAGCCGTTTGCGCCCTAACAATAGTACTATCATACCTTGTTACAGCGCTTTTTCCAACAGCTTAGGCTTTGCAAATATCATTCGGCCCGCAGACGTTTGAAGCACGCTCGTTACGAGCACCTCCATTGTCGTACCGATATATTCGCGACCGCCCTCTACGACGATCATCGTACCGTCATCCAAATAAGCGACACCTTGTCCATGTTCTTTGCCGTCTTTAATCACTTGAACGATAATTTCTTCTCCCGGCAGAACGACTGGCTTCACAGCATTTGCCAAATCATTGATATTCAGCACCGATACGCCTTGCAGCTCACATACCTTGTTTAAGTTAAAATCATTGGTAACGACTTTGCCATGGAGTGCCTTAGCCAGCTTCACAAGCTTGCTGTCCACTTCTCCTATTTCCTCGAAGTCACCTTCATAAATAAGAACCTTCACATCAAGCTCTTTTTGAATCTTGTTCAAAATATCAAGTCCGCGCCTTCCTCTGTTTCGCTTCAGCAAATCAGAAGAATCAGCAATATGCTGCAGCTCTTCCAGCACAAACTCGGGAATGACTAGCGTTCCTTCAATAAATCCAGTCTTGCAAATGTCTGCAATTCGACCATCGATAATAACGCTCGTATCGAGAATTTTATGCTCCTCGTAGCCGCCCGCTTCATCTGCAGCAGGAGCAATCCTCCGTTTCTCTAGCAGGGCAGCAAAGCCCTCCGCCAGCTCTTCCTGCTTATGCAGGCCAATACGCATGCCCAAATAACCGAAGCATACCATCATAGCAGCAGGAATAAGTCTTCCTATACCCTCTAAGCCTGATACTGCGGGATAGATTAGCACCGTAAGCAGTAAGCCCGCAAGCAAGCCGCCTGCCCCTGCAATCAACTGCTGCATCGGAAGCGCTGCGGTTTGCTCCGCACCCTTTTGCATATAACGAATGACTTGACCTGCAATCATCGTTGCCACAACCACACCAAAAACCGCGCCAATTGCTACATTCATGTAATAAGTGCCGGATCGCTGTAGCATTCCGAAGGATGAGCCAGACCATACGGTCGCTCCATTCATCCATCCGTATACCTCACCGCCTGCCATACCACCGAACAACATACCCATTATTTGAATAATTCGTCTAACCATTATGGTTCACCTCCACTACAATTATGTTCCAATAATTGCCTTGCTAACCGTGGGGGCGTCTATTAATTACAAACATTTATAAATTTTAATAATTCACATTTTGAAAACAGGGGGAAGGAAGCTTATAATGGAAATTAAGATTACATCATACGAGGTTGGTGAAAGAGGTGGAACCGATGAGCGCTCCTACACTGGATCAATTTCAGCAGCAAGTATCCGAATTGCTGCTCCGGCACCGCAGCTTACTAGATGTTATGTCCAAATTCGGTCAGTCAGGCGCGTCTGTCAATCGTGCGGTCACGAAAGCAGTGACGGATTGCGGCTGTATCGAACTCAATGCCCGAAAACAGCAATATTCGGACGAACTTAATCTTGAAGATGCGAAAACAACGCTGCAAAGTCATCTCACGGGAGCTGTTTGCGAGCATTGCCGCGACGTACTTAAGTCCGATCTTGGACGCAACTTATTTTACATGACTGCTTTATGTAATCTGCTGGACATTCAACTCGATGAGGTTATTGCTGACGAATACGACAAATGCTCAACCTTAGGCCTGTTTAATTTAACGTAACTGCATACGAGAACATACCGGCATTACCTTTACAATTGAAAAAAGCTTTGAGGACATTTCCTCAAAGCTTTTTCTTTGTTTTGACCGGTTATTTCGCATTGGTATTGAGGTAGCCGAAATATAGACCCATTTCTTCATCCGATATATTTATTAGAATATCGACAAGGGAACCATCAAACTGCGTATTTTTGTTTTTCTCCAATTCGTCATATGCCTGTTCCTTTGTAAGCGGCATCCGATATGGACGGGCCGACAACATCGAATCAAACGCATCAATAACCGAGCATGCTCTCGCAAATAAAGGAATACGATCGCCGGCAAGTCTATCAGGATATCCAGCTCCGTCATATCGCTCATGGTGAAATCTAACGAGCTGCAATATATTTACATCATAAAAAGATTGATGGATCAAAATTTCCTCTCCATACTGGGGGTGCTTGCGTAATATCTCCCATTCCCAATCGCTCAATCGGCTTTTTTTATGCAAAATGTCATTGGGCACTCTAACCTTTCCCACATCATGCAGGAAACAACCCCTAATGAAAGCAGCTTTCTCATTTTCGCAAATAGGTAGCTGTGGTGAGATTATTTCAGCTAACAGGGCTACTCTGGCACAGTGCCGGTAAGTAGCCGGACTCTTATACATCAAGTACCTCATCCAACTTCCAGCGTTGGTTTGCTGCAGGGAAATCACTTCCGCATAACTAGGACATATCGTCATCGGCTTCTCCTCTCCCATTAAATCGAGATATCTTCAGGTTGCATTTATAGCTCATTTTGTAAAATATAGTATATAGACTTGAAATATTATACATTCGGCGAGATGTCGCATAATAACAGTTATACGACAACATGAGGAGGATTTCTGATGAGAATTGGGTCAATTACAGAGGAAAGGTCAGCCATACAAGTTATAAATGAGAAAGAAATGACATTTACCGATGAACAAAAAATCCAGATGTTTTTGAGCAATCGCAGCAGATCGCAGCATACCTATAAGAGCTACTACAGAGCTATTGAGCGCTTTAGAGTGTTCATTGCCTACAAAAACCTGAATGACGTTACGTGGAGAGAGATCGAAGCTTTTAAGGTCTATCTCATGTCGATGAAAACCAATAAAAATGGAACGCCGCTTGCACCAGCCTCCATTTCTGCTACCATCGCCGCTCTAAAATCATTTTACAAATGGGGCAGTGATCCTAATATCGGTTTACTGCAGCAAAATCCGACCAGCAGCATCCGGCTTCCAGTCATTCCGTTAATGAGCAGGAAGCATTTTCTAACTAAAAATGAAGTAGGAAAGCTTCTCCATTATTTGCAAAAAGAAAGCAAGCGCAACTATTTAATTGCTTTAAGCCTGCTGCTGCTGGGCTTGCGTGTATCCGAATTATGTGCCGTTCGCTGGTGTGATTTTTACTCGGACCCAATGGAATCCACCGTCTGGTTGACAGTCACCAGAGGCAAGGGCGGTAAAATAAGAGACATAAAAGTACCTCGTCATCTTTGGTTGCTATTTACCAGCTATTTAAACACCAAGCCACATCTAAGCAGCAATTCGGACTCGCAAATTTTCAGCATCACTACCAGACAAATTGAGCGAATGATCAAATCAGCCAGCATAAACAGCGGGCTAGACAAGCCGGTTACCCCTCACTGGCTAAGGCATACAAATGCTACGCTGGCCTTATTGAACGGCGCTTCTTTGCAGCAGGTACAGGAAACGTTAGGCCATTCCCATATCAATACGACACAACGTTATTTGCATACCGTTGACCAGCTTACGAAGTCGGCAACTGACTATGTTGAAGAACTGTTGATCGGATATATCTAACAGACTAGGCAACAGGGTTCTTTTTACCTATTTTAATATTCATGAAAGTTGTAAAGATGGTATTAATGGCATATAATAGGAACTATAGTTATCGTTATTTGTGTCTTTTTTTGTCGTATAACTGTTATTATGCGACATCCAAAAAGAAATTATTATATTTCTTTCGATAAAATAAATGTGAATCTCATTAATATCATGCCTTATAATTATAAAAAAACAAAAATAGCGTTCCCAAACACAATTATTGTGTCTTGGAACGCTATTTTAATTCGTTGGTAAGGTAAAGGTTTAAGCCGGCTTCTCTGACTGAACAGGATCTTCGGAAACTTCCTCGCGCTTCTTCCGTTTGCGGTTTCGCTTGGGCAAACGGCGATCAACGTTTTTTTTTAGGCCGTACAGCGCATAAAGCAGCAGCGGTACAAACAATATTTTAGACAGATCATTTTTGAATACTAAGCCAAGTATAACGGATACCACAATGACGATTGGGACAACCCATACCGCGCTTTTTGGAATTCCGACCTTTTTGAAATTCGGATATTTAATCGTACTGACCATAAGGATGGAGAGCACAAGCGTGCTCGCAAGCAGCACGGATACGTAAATATCATCCTTGAACAAAGCAAGCGTCGCTAGTACACCGCCAGCTGCCGGAATCGGCAGTCCGATAAAGTAGCCTGGCGCGCTTGAAATGACATTGAAGCGAGCAAGCCGCAAAGCGCCGCATATGGGAAACAATGCCGTTACAATCCATGCGAAGGCTGGACTCAGCTCTTGAAAAGCGACAACATACATAATGAAAGCAGGCGCTACGCCAAACGAAATCACATCGGATAAGGAGTCTAGCTCTTTGCCGAACTCACTTTGAACGTTCAGCGCCCGAGCAACGCGTCCGTCTACACCGTCAAGCAGCATGGCAATCAACACCATCATAGCCGCCGTATCTGGTTTTTCATTAAATACAAGAATGATGGCGATTACCCCTAAAAATAGGTTCCCCACCGTGAGAAGGCTCGGTATCGATTTTGCGATCATCTTTTCCACCTCTTCTCTACTATGCCCCAAAACCTTTAACGAATGTACATCCGTTTAAAGGACCACATTCAATCCATTGTATGGGATTTAGATTTGCCTGTCAATGAACATCTGCTCTTGGATCCGCTTGAGACCCTCCTTAATTGCCCGTGCCCGCACTTCCCCAATACCCTCAACCTCATCCAATTCTTCAATCGTCGCCATCAAAATGTGAGGCAGCCGACCGAACCGTTCAATTAAATTGTTCATAATGATAAGCGGCAATCTCGGAATTTTGTTCAACAGGCGATACCCGCGAGGAGAGACGGATTCATCGTTCATATTGCTCGTATGTGGATAACCGATCAAACGGATGATTGGCGGCGCATCCAGCAGCTCATCCGAGCTTAGCTTCTTCAAGCCTGCCCGAATTTCCCGAATCTTCTCATCCGAATTTTCTTTGGCGTAATCCTTAAGTAAGTACCAAGCATCCTCTTCCACGCCGCCAACCAGCTCATCCATTTGCATGCTGATCAGACGGCCCTCCGTACCTAGCTCGATCACGTAACGCTTTATTTCCATCTTGATACGCAGCACCATCTCAACACGCTGAATAACATGTGCTACTTCCTGCAGCGTCACAAGCTCTTCAAACTCAAGCGCGGACAAATTCGTAAACGACTGGCTAAGCACTGCCTTATATTTCTCGAGCGTTTGAATCGCCTGATTGGCCTTTGTCAAAATAACGCCCATATCCTTCAGTGAATAGCGCAGGTTTCCTTGATATAACGTAATAATATTTCGCCGCTGAGAGATCGATACGACGAGCTTACCCGTCTGCTTAGCAACACGCTCTGCCGTCCGGTGCCGTATACCCGTTTCAATGGAAGGAATCGAGCTGTTCGGAATGAGCTGCGTATTTGCATACAATATTCTACGCATATCCTCGCTCAAAATAATCGCGCCATCCATTTTGGCTAGCTCATACAAATAGTTCGGCGAGAAGTCGCAATTGATAGAGAAGCCTCCATCTACAACCTCCATCACCTCAGGACTATATCCAACAACAAGTAACGCCCCCGTTTTGGCCCGAAGCACATTCTCCAGCCCATCACGAAAAGGGGTACCTGGTGCGACTAATTGCAATAATTGATTCATTATTTCCAACTGCGTAGGTTCCTTCATCGTCTGCCCCCTATCCAAGCGCTGCCTTAAGTGCTTCCGACACTGTGGTTACGCCAATAATTTCTATGCCAGAGGGCGGCTTCCAGCCCTTTAAGCTCTTCTCCGGCATAATGACACGTTTAAATCCAAGCTTCTCTGCTTCCTTCACCCGTTGCTCCGCACGCGATACGGCACGAACCTCGCCCGTCAGCCCCACTTCGCCAAATATGACATCGTATGGCTTCGTCGGTGCATCCCGAAAGCTGGACGCAATGCTGACGGCGGCCGCTAGGTCAACTGCCGGCTCATCGAGCTTCACACCGCCCGCAACGTTCAAGTAAGCATCCTGCGTCTGCAGAAACATGCCGTTTCGTTTCTCCAGCACCGCAATGATCAGCGCCATGCGATGATGGTCAATGCCTGTCGACATTCTTCGCGGAGACGGAAAATTGGTCGTCGCGACAAGCGCTTGAAGCTCGACTAACACGGGCCTCGTTCCTTCCATGCTTGCGACGACTGTCGAACCCGAAACACCTAACGGGCGTTCAGACAAGAACAGCTCGGAGGGATTAGAAACTTCTCTAAGTCCATCCTCGCCCATCTCAAAAATTCCGATCTCGTTCGTCGAGCCAAACCGATTTTTTACTGCCCGCAAAATGCGGTAGGTATGATGACGCTCTCCTTCAAAATAAAGAACGCAATCCACCATGTGCTCAAGCAGCCTTGGCCCAGCAATCGCGCCTTCCTTCGTAACATGGCCGACCAGCACTGTTGCGATCCCTTTAATTTTGGCGACCCGCATAAAATGTGCAGTACATTCACGTACCTGTGATACGCTGCCGGGAGCAGATTGCACATTCGGATCGTACACTGTTTGAATCGAGTCAATAACGAGAAAATCAGGCTGGACCGATTCAATTGCATCATTAATTTGCTCCATATTGGTCTCGCATAATACATACAGCGATTCCGTCAGCGCTCCAAGGCGATCTGCCCTCAGCCTTGTTTGACGCACGGACTCCTCTCCGGAAATATAGAGCACCTTAAGTCCTTTCACCGCAAGCGCGTGAGAGGTTTGAAGCAAAAGCGTTGATTTGCCGATGCCCGGATCTCCGCCAACCAGAATAAGCGAGCCTGGTACGACGCCCCCGCCGAGCACTCGATTGAGCTCAAGCATCCTTGTTTCGATGCGCGGTTCTTGCCCACTTTCTATATGTATGATGGACTGCGGCTTTTCTTTCGCATGAAACGATGACAATCCGACGCCCTTCGTCTTCACAACGGTTTCTTTTTCTTCCACCATAGAGTTCCATGCATGGCAGCCCGGACATTTTCCGAGCCATTTAGCCGATTCTGTACCACATTCCGTACAAACAAACTTCGTTTTAATTTTGGCCATTCTATACTCCTTAAACGTTATGGGCTAGCACAATAGATAAAGCCATCCCTAGCGATTCCACTTAAAATGACGCTATATAAAGTTTACCATTTAATCCCCAATGTATAAACCCACATTGTTGATGAAAAAGCTTATTATCGTTCCTATTATTCGTTTCCCACAATATAAGTTATCCCTTTTCTTTAATATCGGTATTGTCCACAGATTTATTAACAACTTATCAACATTATCCACAGGTTCATCAACATATCCCCACAGTCCTTCACAGGAATGCACTATAAAAAAACGCCCCCTTTATCCACAGTGGATAAGAGAGCGAATATATCCGAATCGCACACATTCTATTTTAAATATGCTATGCCTCAATTCCGGCTTGCCGAGCGACCAAGACGCGATGCGTCGTCAACTGCGAGCCGAGCATAACGCTTTCCGTTTGCTGACCATCAGCTCCTTGAGGCTGGCCTCCGCGATGGGCATGCGCTTGCCGGAAAGAATCGCTGTTTACCCAGCCATCAAAGGAAGCTTTGTCTTCCCAAGTCGTGCTTACTTTCAGCTCATCAAATTCCTCTAGACCTTCCGTAAACAATACCTCCATGCGTACGAAGCCCGGCGATTGATCGATCCCTTTGGAATTTTGAAACCGTTTCGCAACGGTTTCGCCATGGCCCTTTTTTACTTTTATCGTATTTGTAACAACTATCATCGTTGCCCCTCCCATGCTATGTAATGCTCTACTGCCATTATACGATAATGATTCTCATTGTCAATTTAAAGCCATAATAAAAACTGTCCCGCAAGCTTCATTTCTGGCTGCGGGACAGTCTGGGATTATGCTTTATTTCGCAGTGGATTCCTCCGGCTCTTGCTCCGAGATAGATTTCGTTACGGTCAAAGCGCCGTCTTTTTCGTCAATCGTGAACGTATCGCCTTTCTGGATTTTACCCATCAGCAGATCTTCGGATAAACGATCCTCAATGTGCTTCTGGATAGCCCGGCGAAGCGGACGCGCTCCGTATTGTGGATCATAGCCTTCCTTGGCAAGGAATGCTTTGGCTCCATCCGTCAGAACGAAATCAACCTCCTGCTCGCGCAGACGCTTGCGAAGCTCCTCGGACATAAGCGTTACGATTTGAGCAATGTGCTCCTCGCCAAGCGAGTGGAATACGATGCTCTCATCGATCCGGTTGAGAAACTCTGGACGGAAGCTTTTCTTAAGCTCTGCCATCACTTTGTCCTTCATTTGCAGGAAATCACGTCCCGCATCCTGCACGGCTGTAAAGCCAAGCGAGGAGTTGCGTTTAATTTGGTCAGCGCCAACGTTCGACGTCATAATGATCAGCGTGTTCCGGAAATCGACAACACGGCCTTTGGAATCAGTCAAGCGGCCGTCCTCCAGCACCTGCAGCAAAATGTTGAATACTTCAGGGTGAGCCTTCTCGATCTCATCAAGCAAAACGACGGAATATGGCTTGCGACGGACCTTCTCAGTAAGCTGGCCGCCTTCTTCATAGCCTACATAACCTGGAGGCGCTCCGACTAGTCGCGAAGTCGAATGCTTCTCCATATATTCTGACATATCAATGCGGATAACCGCATTCTCATCGCCGAACATTGCCTCGGCAAGCGCTCTTGCCAGCTCTGTTTTACCAACGCCTGTTGGTCCTAAGAAAATGAACGAACCGATTGGACGCTTCGGATCCTTCAGACCGGCACGCGCACGACGAATCGCTCTCGACACCGATTTAACGGCATCTTCCTGCCCGATAATACGGTCATGAAGAATTTCTTCCATCTTCAGCAGCCGCTCTGTCTCTCCTTCAGCGAGCTTGCTGACCGGTATTCCCGTCCAGCTAGCTACAACCTGAGCAATATCCTCTGGCGTAACCTCGGAATCGGTACGGCCCTGCTTTTCTTTCCATTGGTTTTTCGTGACATCGAGCTCTTCGCGAATTTTTTGCTCCGTATCGCGAAGCGCAGCCGCTTTCTCGAATTCTTGGCTTTGAACCGCAGAATCCTTCTCCTTGCGAATATCCTCCAAACGATTTTCAAGCTGTTTCAGGTTTGGCGGTACGGTGTAGGAATGAAGGCGTACCTTAGAGCCAGCTTCATCAATAAGGTCAATCGCTTTATCCGGCAAGAACCGGTCTGGAATATAACGATCGGAAAGCTTCACCGCTTGCACGATAGCCTCATCCGTAATTTTCACACGGTGATGAGCCTCGTAACGATCGCGTAGTCCATACAAAATTTGAATCGCTTCTTCTGGAGATGGCTGATCGACAGTAATCGGTTGGAAACGACGCTCAAGCGCTGCATCCTTTTCGATATATTTGCGATACTCATCTAGCGTTGTTGCTCCGATGCACTGCAGCTCGCCGCGTGCCAGCGCAGGCTTCAGTATGTTCGATGCATCGATCGCCCCTTCTGCTCCGCCTGCTCCGATCAGCGTATGAAGCTCATCAATGAATAGAATAATATTGCCTGCTTGACGAATCTCATCCATGATCTTCTTCAGACGATCCTCAAACTCACCGCGGTATTTTGTCCCTGCTACAACAGAGCCCATATCGAGCGTCATTACGCGTTTGTCGCGAAGCGTTTCAGGAATTTCGTTCTCAATTATTTTTTGCGCTAGTCCTTCGGCAATCGCCGTTTTACCTACGCCTGGTTCCCCGATTAGCACTGGATTGTTTTTTGTACGACGGCTAAGCACTTGGATTACGCGCTCAATTTCTTTGCTCCGTCCGATAACTGGATCCAAATTGCCTTCCTTCGCATAGGCCGTCAAGTCTCTTGCAAGACCATCTAGCGTAGGCGTGCTCACGTTAGCCTGCGAGCCATGATTGCTCGATACGGCCTCGCTGCTGCCAAGCAGCTGCAGCACCTGCTGACGAGCCTTATTAAGGCTGATCCCAAGGTTGTTCAGCACGCGTGCTGCTACACCCTCTCCTTCACGGATTAGGCCGAGAAGGATATGCTCCGTGCCTACGTACGTATGACCAAGCTTTCTCGCTTCATCCATCGAAAGCTCAATGACTTTTTTCGCGCGAGGCGTATAAGCAATGTTATTCGGCTGCTCTTGACCGCGACCGATCAACGCTTCAACCTCATCTTGAATTTTCTCAAGCCCTAAACCTAGTCCAATTAATGCTTTGGCCGCTATTCCTTCCCCTTCGCGAATAAGACCAAGCAAAATATGTTCCGTGCCGATATTATTATGCCCGAGACGGACCGCTTCCTCTTGTGCCAATGCAAGCACCTTCTGTGCTCGCTCCGTAAATCTTCCAAACATCATATTCATGCACCCCCATGGCCTTTTTCACCGCGCAATTGCTTGCGTATGAGTTCTGCTCTTCTGAAATCCCTCTGCTCCGGGCTCATCTTCTCGTCGAAGGTTTGTTGTAGAAACCCAGGCTGAGTCATAACTAAAAGCTCGTTTAATACTTGTGGCGTTACATCCGTTAAAATGCCTAAATCTGCTCCAAGCCGCACATCCGACAAGCGCTGTGCTGCTTCCTTGGAGTCCATAATCGATGCATGAGATAAAATACCGTATGATCGCTTTATGCGATCTTCCGTTCTCAGCCTCGACTCCTGCATAAGACGCTTGCGTGCCGCTTTCTCATGCTCGATGATTTGTCTTGCTACACTATAAAGATTGTCAATTATTTCGTTCTCGGATTGGCCTAGCGTAATTTGGTTTGACACTTGAAACAAGTTGCCAAGCGCCTCGCTGCCTTCGCCGTACAATCCTCTTACTGCAAGGCCAACCTGCGTTACTGCTGACAATATACGATTAATTTGTGACGTGAGCACAAGCGCCGGCAAATGCATCATGACCGAAGCCCGAATGCCTGTGCCAACATTAGTTGGACATGTCGTTAAATAACCGCGTTTCTCGTCAAACGCATAATCAGCTGCCTCTTCAAAAATATCGTCAATTCCGCTGGCCAATGCCCAAGCCTCTTGAATTTGGAAACCTGGATATAGACATTGGATGCGCAAATGATCTTCTTCGTTAATCATTATGCTAACAGATTCATTATCACTTAAAATAACTGCCCCGCATCGCGAGTCATTCGCTAAGTTAGGGCTTATTAGATGCTTTTCTACGAGCACCCTTTTATCAAGCTCGCTTAAATCTGACAAAATAATCGTCTCAAATGAACCAATGGACTGCAGCTTGCCGCTCTGGCTTACTTCGGTCAGCTGATCCATCACATCCTTGGATTGCTGATTTGTCGCAAGCAACGGAAATGGCTGGTGCCTTAAATTACGGGCGACCCGCACTCTGCTGCTAATGACAATTTCAGATTCCGGACCAATATCCTTCATCCATTCGCTAAGCGCATGTTCTGAGAATCGATGCTTAGTCAAGAGCCTTACTCACTCCTTCTATGCCAGCTTACAGGTCGGCAATTTGGCGCTCCAGTTCACGTATTCGATCACGCAGCTGAGCTGCACTCTCAAACTCCTCATGCTCTATTTTCGCTTGCAAATCCCGCCTCAGCTGTTCGATTTCGCGCTTGCACTGAATCTGACCGCCTGAGCGCTTCGGTATCTTCCCGCTGTGTACGGTACTGCTGTGAACCCGTTTGAGAAGTGGATCAAGTTTATCTGCAAAAGCCTGATAACAGTTGCTGCAGCCGAAGCGGCCGATCTTGCTGAACTGTGTATAGGTGAGACCACATTCCTCGCATCGCAGCGTCTCCTGCTTAATACCGGCAATCCCTGACCCGCTCAAGTGCTCGAAGTCAAGAAGTCCTGACAATAAGCTATGAATAGAGAAGCTATTCGGGGCCCCAGGAATACTTTCCCCTTTCTCACGAGCACAGCTTTCACAGATGTGAAATTCGGTCTTCTCACCGTTTATGATTTTTGTAAAATGAAGCGTAGCCGGCTTTTTGCCGCATTCTTGGCAAAACAAGCGTGATCCCTCCTCCCGGTATAAACGGTTTCGCGTTATTTAACCAGCAAAGAGATAAGCATGGACCGCAGTAATCTGGCCCTAATTTCATCCCTTAGCGGCAGCTTAAGTGCGAGTGTATCGCGATGCACTGCCGCACGAAGCAAGTTTCCTTCGCGCTTTGAAATGAGTCTTGCTTCCTCCAGCTGATAAATAAGTCCTTCCGCCGCACTTTGATCGACACATTCCCCAACCGTTTCCTCGATATGGAATTGAATCGCCTTCAGTGCCGGAAGATCAATCCGTTGGATACGGATATAGCCTCCGCCTCCGCGCTTGCTTTCAACCATGTATCCTTTCTCCATGGTAAAGCGAGTACTGATGACATAGTTGATTTGCGAAGGTACACAAGAAAATTTGTCAGCTAAGTCATTGCGTTGAATTTCGACTGCGCCCTCTGGGCTATCTTGGAGCATATGCTTCAGATACTGTTCGATGAGATCGGAAATGTTACGCAAACCACCAACCTCCCTGAGAAATAACCAACAAAGCCAAAGTTGAAACATGAATATTAAAATTCGTTTTCAACCAAAATCATCGGACACCGAATATTCGGACAATTGACTTTGACTTTCTTTGACTTTGATTTTATTATATGCAATTTTAGCAAAAGGTCAAGTGGTCGTTCAAATTCATTTTTATAATAGCTTGGTGCGGTTGTACTCTGTTTATACATGGATGAACGTTTTTCAGCAGAAGCACAGGCTTTTATTAATAATTTCGGACGAAGTGCGAACACAACAAAAAACCTATCGCATCACATGCGATAGGTCTCTCGTGCTTGGCGACGTCCTACTCTCCCAAGACCCTGCGGTC
>NZ_JABBYG020000026.1 GCF_012935325.2 Paenibacillus sp. PL91 | reverse complement strand
GAACACCTCCTAGATATATTCATTATTGATTTCTCTTAACGAGGTGTCCACTTTTTATTCTAGATGTAAATCTCCCGGTAAAGGAAGCGCTTGTGCCCGAAGTTAGGTAAGTCTTGAAGATTAACGGGAGAAAACCCTTCTAATTCTCATTTTCGCGTGAAATTTTTAAAAATAGCAGGAGTTTTTCCTGTTAACATGCTAACTTGACACTCTCGGCGGTGGGCCTCATGTGGCGAGGGTGAGTGACTGTCGCGGATGGGCCCCCATGTGGCGTGGGCGGGTGACGGTCGTGGATGAGCCCCCATGTGGTGAAGGCGAGTGACGGTCGCGGGTGGCCGCATGTGGCGTGGACGAGTGACGGTCGCGGGTGGGCAGCATGTGGCGTGGGCGAGTGACTGTCACGGATGGGCCGCTTGTGGCGTGGGCGAGTGACTGTCGCGGATGGGCCGCATGTGGCGTGGGCGAGTGACGGTCGCGAATGGGCCGCTTGTGGCGAGGGCGAGTGACGGTCGCGAATGGGCCGCTTGTGGCGAGGGCGGGTGACGGCCGCAAGTGGGCTGCATGTAGCGAGGGCGAGTGGCGATCGGTCGCGGATGGGCAGCTTGTGGTGAAAGAGAGTGGACGCTGCGGGCGGTGGTGGTTGGCGGACCACAGGCGTCGGGTGGCGGCAAACCCGCCTTCCAACCATGCTGCACCAGCTACTTGTTGTATGCATACTCGGCGTTGATAGGCGTGTACATTCCCTTCTTTTTTCTTAACAAAAAAAACGAGCCCTAGAATCAATTCTAAGGCTCGTTGTTTGCATTTCAGGATTCAGAATCGAATCCCCTAACCGCTGTGGTTTACCAAACACACTACTTTCCCATCACCCTCCTAAGAGCGCGAGAGTTACTATTCAATCATCGTCTTACAACAATTATGACTTAGCTTGAATCTCTTCCTTTATTCGCTGCACGATCACGCTGATGGCTTCCGTCCCGAGGTCTCCCTCGCCTCGTTTTCTGATCGCCGCTGTGCCTGCTTGCTTCTCATTCTCGCCCAGTACGAGCGTGTAAGGAAGCTTCGCAAGCCCCGCCTCGCGAATCTTATAGCCCAGCTTCTCGTTGCGAATATCCACCTGTGTACGAATACCCGCATCGGCCAGCACCTGCTTAACTTGCAGCGCATAATCGATGTACTTCTCCGAGACAGGCAGCAGCTTCACCTGCACGGGAGCCAGCCATAGCGGGAACGCGCCTGCGAAGTGCTCTGTCAACATCCCGATAAAGCGGTCGATTGAGCCATATACGGCGCGATGAATGACGACAGGACGGTGCTTCTGGTTATCCTCGCCAATATAAGACAGGTCGAACTTCTCCGGCATTTGGAAATCAAGCTGAATCGTGCCGCATTGCCAGCTGCGCTTCAGCGCATCCATAATGTGAAAGTCGATTTTCGGCCCATAAAACGCGCCATCTCCTTCATTCACCCGATATGGAATGCCGCTGCTATCCAGCACGCTCTTCAGCGATTGCTCCGCTTGATCCCACAGCTCCTCTGAGCCCATGGAGTCCTCCGGCCTTGTCGAGAGCTCAATCTTGTATTCAAAGCCGAATACGCCATATACGTGATCGATCAAAGCAATCGCGCGGCTTATTTCCTCTTTAATCTGATCTGGGCGGGCAAAGATATGCGCATCATCCTGACAAAATGTCCGCACGCGCATCATCCCGTTTAGTGCGCCTGAATATTCATGCCGATGAACCTGACCGAATTCTGAAATGCGAATCGGCAGCTCCCGGTAGGAATGCAGACTATTTTTGAAAATAAGCATATGCCCCGGACAGTTCATCGGCTTAAGCGCATAACTCGTATCGTCAACATCTGTGAAATACATGTTGTCTTTGTAGTGGTCCCAGTGGCCCGATTGCTCCCACATCCGCCTGTTCATCATAAACGGCGTCCGTACTTCCTCGTAATCCCGCTGACGCTGCAGTTCTCGGATAAAGTTTTCCAGCTCCGTACGAATCGTCATGCCGTTTGGCAGATAGAAGGGCATGCCCGGCGCTTCCTCGGAGAACATGAACAGCTCAAGCTCCTTGCCGAGCTTGCGGTGATCGCGCTTCTTCGCTTCCTCAAGCAGATGCAGATGCTCATCAAGCTGTGCTTTCTTCGGGAAGGACGTGCCGTATATCCGCTGCAGCATCTTGTTGTCCGAATTTCCGCGCCAGTAAGCACCGGCAACATTAAGCAGCTTAAACGCCTTGATCCGTCCAGTGGACGGCAAATGCGGCCCTCGGCACAGATCGATAAATTCGCCTTGCTCATACATCGTAATGACAGATGCCTCAGGCAGATCGCGGATCAGCTCCAGCTTGAGCGGCTCTTCAAGCTTGGTGAAAAACGCCGTTGCTTCCTCGCGGCTTACTTCCCGCCTTGTGATGGGCAGGTTTTCTTGAATGACTTTGTTCATTTCCGCTTCAATTGCAGTCAGATCGTCAGTCGACAGCGGCTTCTCAATGTCGATATCATAGTAGAAGCCGTCCTCGATAACAGGGCCTATTCCAAGCTTCACAGCCTTCTCCCCATAAATACGCTTAATGGCCTGTGCCATAACATGAGCTGTACTATGGCGATAAAGCGCAAGCCCATCTGCTCCCTCGAGCGTAACGATCTCAACATGACTGCTAGCGTCAATAGGCTGGTTCAAATCAACAAGCTTGCCGTCCACTTTGCCCGCTAATGCGTTTTTCTTAAGCCCGATGCTGATCGACTCGGCGATTTGCAAGGCGGTCGTCCCTTGCTCATACTCCTTAACTGTTCCATCCGGTAATGTAATTGCAATACTCATCATGCAGCCTCCGATCGAATTAGTAGAACGCAAAAAAACACATCTCTCCCACAAAGGGACGAGTGCGTTCAGCTCGTGGTTCCACCCTCATTCGATCTGCTGCTATATGTAACTGGCTGACTGCCAGACACTTCGCTTAAGCAAGATCCTTATTGAGCATCCGATAACGGGGATGACACGGTGCTATTTACAACCGCTCATTCCATCAGCGGGTTCCATAGCACGGCTACAAAGGGGTAATTATACAATCGATTGCTGGAGAAGCTCTCAGCCTTAGCCTCTCTCTCTGGACAGCTCGCATTGATAATCATGTCTTTGGTCGATGCCTATTTATGGGTAAATTGTAATCCGAACCTTCGGATCTGTCAACCGCAGCAGGTACACGTTTTATTCGGTTGAAGATCGTTCATGCAGGAAGTCGGACGGCGAGCTGCCCGTGCTGCGCTTGAATATACGGTAAAAGTAAGAGACATCATTGTAGCCTAAATAATCGGCGATTTCACTGATCATCAGCTGGGATTCCGTCAGCATGTAAATCGCCGTCTTCATCCGATGATTGTGTACATATTCGCTGATCGTCTGATTGGTGACCGACTTGAACAAGGTCGCGGCGTAATTGGGTGTCGTATTAATGACATCACCCAACTCTTCCTTGGTCACCTTCTCACGGTAATGAGTGGAGATGTACTGCTTCATGCTGTCTACGCGCCGATGCTTCTCGGAGGTAATGATGCCGCGGTCCTTCTCCTGATTCAAATAGACTAGCGCTTCAATCAGCAGCGCCTCCGCCATCAGCTCATAGTAGGAGGACCTCTCCTTGTACTGAGTAAGAATTCCCCGCAGCCGCTCCTGTACAACCTCAAAGCAGCCAAGCCTTTGCTTAAACGGCTCTCGCAGCTGAAGCAGCGTCAGTGCGCAATCCGCCGTGTTTCTTCTAAAGTTGATCACGTACTTCGTGTGTACAACCGTTGGGATGCTTTTTCCATAGAACGGAATATGGTCTGGAATAAGGAGCGCGTCCCCTTTTTCCAAAATAACCTTCTCCTCGTTCACCCAATATACACATTTCCCATAGGTCACAAGCGAGAGGTGAAAGGAGTGCTCACGCCCCCCTCCCTCCTCGTACCAAGCTGCCCCGTTGTCCTGATGAGCATCCGAAATGGCGATCATGATACACGCTCCCTAGCATTGTACTATAGTACATTAATTGTACTATAGTTCTTATCCTCTTTCGAGCATAAGCGTTACAATAAAAAAAACGAGGAGGCCTACAACATGCTAAAAACAAAAATTATTTGTACAATGGGTCCCGCTTGCGACTCCGTTTCGACGATTAAAGAAATGATCCAAGCAGGAATGACCGTTGGTAGACTGAATATGGCTCACGGCGAATTAGAAGATCACGTCATGCGAATGAATAATATACGGCAAGCCGCGCGGGAGCTTAACACTTTCGTGCCGATTATGATGGACATTAAAGGGCCTGAGGTGCGGATCGGCAAGCTGAAGGAGGCTTCTTGCGAGCTGGTTATCGGCGAAGAGCTGATTCTTACGACGGAGGATGTGCTGGGCGATGCGACTCGTCTGCCCGTTAATTATGCCGAGCTGCCGCTTGTTGTGAAGGCGAATGATCGGATTTTGATCGATGACGGACTTGTAGACCTTACCGTGCTATCCGTTGAAGGAACTGAAATTCGCTGCAAAATCATTAGCGGAGGAACGCTGAAGCCACGCAAGGGCGTTAACCTGCCAGGTATCAAAACGACGCTGCCGGGCGTGACCGAGCGCGACGTGGTGCATATCCATTTTGGAATAAAGCATAATATCGAGATCATTGCCGCTTCGTTCGTTAGAAAAGCAGAGGATATTTTGGAAATCCGCAACATTCTTGAGGAAGCGAATGCAGGTCATGTTCAAATTATTTCCAAAATCGAAAATGAAGAGGGCATGCTCAACCTCGATGCGATCATTGAAGCTTCAGACGGCATTATGGTCGCGCGCGGAGATCTTGGTGTAGAGGTGCCGATTGAAGATGTGCCGATGATGCAGCGTGAAATGATCAACAAATGCAATCTCGTAGGCAAGCCGGTTATCGTTGCTACACATATGCTAGAATCGATGCAGGTTAACCCGCGTCCGACAAGAGCGGAAGTAAGCGACGTTGCGAATGCGGTCATTCAGGGCGCTGACGTTGTTATGCTCTCGGGCGAGACAGCTGCCGGCAAATATCCGATTCCATCCGTTCGGACGATGGCCTCCATCGCAAAGAAAGCCGAATCCATGATCGACTACAAAGAGCAATTCGACAAGAAAAGAGCACAACAAAGCACAAACATCACCGAGGTCATCAGCCAAGGCGTCGTAAGCTCCTCGCTTGAGCTCAGCGCGAAAGCGATTCTAACGTCGACGGAAAGCGGCTTTACTGCGCGCATGGTTTCCAAATACCGTCCAATGGCACCGATCATCGCGATCACGCAGCATGACCATGTGCTGCCGAAGATTTGCCTGCTCTCCGGCGTCATTCCAGTTAAAGGCGACGTCGTAACGACAACGGATGAAATGTTCGAATCCGCGACCCGCAATGCTAAGCTGACCGGCCTAATTGAAGAAGGCGATATTATCGTCCTATCGGCGGGCGTTCCAATCGGCCAAGCTGGCGCTACCAACCTGATTAAGGTGGCACAGGTCTAACCTTATCGCTATAAGCTGCGTTGTCCGAGGACAGCGCAGCTTTTTTTCTATTTTTGCAATCGATACATTCAAGAAGCTTTCACAATATACATACTTCCGCGCGGCCTGCAGAGCTTAATATAATAATAACTACACTTTACGTTATGAAGCCAAGGAGGAATAGGCGTGAAAAAGGAACATACCGTCCATTTCAAAATTATTCATGGCACGGAAACTAAGCTGCTCACCGGGCTCATCTATTTAGAAGAAAATACGAAGCCTACGGTTCAGGATTATGAGGCTTGTCTGAAGCAGTGCGGACATGATGTGCATATCGAGAACCGCGAGCAATTCATTTTCCGATCCAATAACCCCGCTGACGATTACCTCATTGATGTACTGGAAAATTACCAGAAGAACAACAAGGATTTACATGCCGACCATCTCGCTCAAAGCTTCGTGAAAAGAACCCCATTTCTCTAACATGAAATGTCATTTTATAGGTACTTGGTCTACAAGAGGACTGTTTCGGGTCAAATGACCTTATGAAACAGTCTTTTTGTTTCGAACAGAATAGACTTTTGACCTTTTTCACAGTTGCTTAAGTACCTATTCGATTATAAGACCTTGGAAATATTTCCAAGTGGTATTTGTTATGCTATGCTTTTCATAGTATTAGTAAAGATATTTGATAAGCCTTACATTTTTAAGAAGTAACGCCCATCATGATCCATGAAAGTTGGTGCTTCGTGAGTACTGGTGAAAGCATATCCTTGGTTGTCGTCATCCTAATTTCATTTCCGCTTTGCCTGCTCGCCTTCATGGTCATCAGGCAATCATTCCAGGACAACAGGGAAGTCAAATATATTTTGAAAAACGGCATTCCGTTCGACGCTACCGTAAGCTCCATTCGGCAAACCAATACGGAAATTAACGGGTACCCCGAAGTATTTATTGGTTTAACGATACCAAGAGAGCATGCGGAGCCTTACCGCGCTATCGTTAAGACTGTCATTGATATGGTGAACAATCCACAGTACCAGCCTGGCCGCAAAGTAAAGGTGAAGGTTCTGGAGACGAACGGAAGAATAAAAGTCGCCTTGGAAGGCGCGCAAGTGCTATAACATGCGATAAACAAGGGCGGCCACAATTATAAGGCAAAATAAAGACGACTTTCAATCAGACCTATATTGAAAGTCGTCTTTTTATTTCCTCAACGCAAAAAGTTCTTCATTTCGGCTCAACAACCCTGACATAATGTTGTCAGCGTTACTCTAGTAAGATGAATGTATCAGTAAAATACAAATACCGGAGGTAATTGAAATGACAAATCACACGGTGAGATTTTACGACTTTCATGTATGGGCAAATAAAATTATTTTTAATCGGTTAAAGGAGCTTCCTCGCCACGTATACAATCAAGAAATTCAAAGCGTGTTCTCTTCGGTCTCGAAGGTCATGGCACATATATACAAGGTGGATCGCGGTTGGCTGGATATTCTAATGGGCAAAAGCATGAATGAAGCTATGGAAGCTTCTGTTCAAATCCAAGAGGACGCAGAGGCTTGCAGCCTTGAGGAACTAGAAGTAATGTACAATGACTTGTCCGTCAAGTTCAAAGCATTTATTAACGAGCATGAGGATCTGGAGAAAGAGGTTGTCTTGGATAATCCCTACGCCGGAATTTTGACCACCAGATATTCGGAATTTATTATACAGGTTGTGAATCATGGCACGTACCACCGCGGCAATCTATCAGCTATGCTGCGTCAAATCGGCCATTCCTCTGTTATGACCGAATACGGTCTTTTTATGTACCAGGATGAATCGAATCAAAGCTTGCCCACGACCTCCGCTACTTAGAACAAACAACGTCTCAGCTGCCATATAGCTTCAAAAAAGGAGCCTGTATCGTCGCGATACAGGCTCCTCATCATGTCAATGCATCACAGCTGGCTTTGGCTTCCGCAGAAGCAAAGTAAGCGGCAAAGATACGATAATAATGATAGTCCCTAAATGAAATACATCCTGAACGCTAAAGGAGAGCGCGACCGTTTCCGACACATTCCCCTCTCCTAAGTGAGCGATCGTCTGCGCTGATAGGATAGAGCTGAACAAGCTGATCGAAAGCGCTGACGTCCCCTGTCTGATCCAGTTCATGACCGCAGACGCATGACCCGAGTTCACGCTTGGGACTGCTGACATCGCAGCATTCGTCACTGGCATGTTGCTGAAGCCAATGCCCATATACCGAATAGCGACCCATACTGTAATAAACAAAGCACTGGTAGCCACATTCGCATGACTAAGCTCCCAAGTCGCTATTCCCATCAGGACAAGGCCGACCAGGATAAGCCGCGATGGGCCCACCTTGCTGTATAGCTTGCCAGCTGCAAGCGAGATTAATACCATAGCCAGCGTACCCGGCAGCATGACCATCCCCGTTGTAAAGCTTGATTCGCCTTTAATATTTTGCATGAAGATAGGGACCAGCAGCGTACCAGCGTAAAGCGAAATCGTGATGCAGCAGTTCAAAATTAAACCGTACGTAAACCGCGGGATTTTCAGCACCCGCAAATTCAATAAAGGATTGCTGACACGCAGCGTCCTTAGAACAAAAAACGCAAGGACAAGAATACCCGCTGCAATCATGCCTAACGTCTGCCAGCCTGCCCAGCCCCAATTATGGGCTTCACTAAAGGCCACAAGCAGCGAGCTCGTGCCGACGAGCACTGCACCGAACCCGATCCAGTCGAGCTTAATGCCTGTGCTTAAGCGATAATTCGGAATGAACTTAGCAGCGACGATCACAGCGATAATGCCAATGGGAATGTTCATGAAGAACAGCGATTTCCAGCCGTATATCTCAGCAAGCCATCCGCCAATTGTTGGACCAAGCGCTGGGGCAAGCATGGCCGATACGCTCCAGAAGCTGACCGCTACCGCCTGCTTTGACTTTTGAATCGTTTGGTAAATGATTGTCATCGTGGTGGGCATAATAATACCGCTGAAGAGTCCTTGCAAAATCCGGAAAGCGATAAGTGATTCGATGCTCCAAGCGAACGTGCAAAGCACAGACGCTAAAGTAAAGCCTGCCAACGCGATTACATATAATTTTTTGTAGCTCCATTTGTCACCCATAAAACCTATGATTGGGGCTATAATGCCTGTAGCCATCATGAATCCTGATAACATCCATTGGACCGTATTAAGGCTGGCCCCAAAATCATCCATAAAAATAGGTAACGCTACATTTATCGTGGTCGTACTTAAAGAAGCCATAAAGTTACCGAAGAATACGGCAATCAATATGGTCCAAAATGCCGATGCTGTTTTCTGTGAAGGTTCCACATTCATGCTCCTATTCTGTTAATTGTTCGATCGCATGCCGTACACGTTTCTCGTATCCAAGTAATTCCTCTTTAAACTGCTCCATTCTAGCAAGCTTGGTATCGATCATCGTTTTCTCTTTCTGCAGCACATGCAGCATGTCTATGAGCTTCAGCTTGCGTGCTTCACGGTCCTCTGTCGTGCGATACTCGCTCTTTTGCTGCTCGATGAGCGTCTGAAACGCAAGGTACTGCTGAAGCTCCGCCAGCGAGAAACCAAGCACTTCCTTCACTAGCAAAATTTTATTAATCTTTTCAATATCTCCTTCGGAATATAACCGTATGCCTCCTTGCGTTCGCTCAGGCGCGGATATCAAGCCAAAATCCTCATAATATCGTATGGCTCGCTTCGTTAAACCTGTACGCTTCGCCACCTCTTCAATTTTCAGCAGTTCCAATGCGCCGCACCTCCGTAATCTATATGATTAGCATACGCTTAGTGACAGTTAACGTCAACGTTAACTTTGTGGCAAAAAAAAGAGCATGTCGATTGTTCTCGTTTATGCGGACCGCTGCTGCAAAACCTTACTGCAGCTCTGATCCTGTCTCATGAATATAAATAAAGCCGACCTCATCCGAGGCCGGCTCTCGTGTTATTGTCTTAACGCCATAAGGTCTGTTCTTTATTTCTTGGTGAATCTTTGAATGAGAAAGACGCCCTCAATGATCAAGCCTATAACAAAGCCTGCCGCCACTGCTTCAAGGAAGACAAGGAAGCTGACCAGGTCCTCCCAGCCCGTCATATTTCGTGAATAAACAGCCATCAAGATTAGACCGAGCACCAAACCAAGGTTAGAGAGGAGCCATAGCCACCTCGCGCCAAGCCAGCCTGTAAAGCTGAATAAAAAGGACAGTATAATGGCTAGCACCATAAAGCGAAAAGCGTGCATACCGGTAAATGGCTGGCCTAATATGAGGAAGCGAATCATCCACAATAGAATACTGACTAGCAAGGATGATGCTCCGGCTAACAGCCACCACCCACTGCTTTTTTCTGCGGGAATCCAGCTCATCTGAGATAACCCCTCTCTTATAAAAAACGTTCTTGCTTATTAAACGTATGAAGCGCTTACTTTGTTTCGGCCAGATTAAATCAAAGAAGAGAGCGCCCGTTAGGGTGCTCTCTTCTGCTTGAGATGCGGCCAGCGTTCCTTACTCCACTTACTCAACGCCATCCTTGAAGTTTTTATCGTAGTTTTTATCGCCCTTGTGCTCAAGATCGCTAAGCGTCTTCTCAAGTGTTGCCACAATTAGCTCTTTCACATCATTCAGCGTGTCATAGAACAATGCCTCTTCTGAGCCAACAATTTTTACGCCGCTAATCGCTTGTATGGATTGGAATCGCCGATGCTGATCCGCAAGATCATCAATCGCCTGAAGGGTATGCTGCGTTTGAAGAAACAAGTCTTTGTGATGCTGGTCGGAGAGCCTGTCCTCGAGCTGCTTCATTCGTGAATTCATAAGCAATATTCCCTTCGTTTACGGAATTTATGAGGCGCATGCATGAAATTTATTCCATCCTCCTGTATAAGTATTTCCCCCTCCAAAACAAATCAAACGCTCCTCCTAGCCGCCTTCTTAGCCACCGCTTCCAAGCTTTCAGTAAACGCTCAGTCCCGCTTCATATACGATTAACGTTGCGATACGACAATAATCTTATTCGAATGAGGTCATTCCGAATGCTTTCGAAGCTTCATTTCGCTTCATATCCCTGTCAGGAGTTGATCGGCATTTTAAATCTAACCAGAAGGAAAAAAATAGCGCTCGTCCTCACCGTTATCATTCTTATCATTGGCGGTGTGCTCTACATGCTGGCTGATCGTTATCTTATTGAGCATGTTGAGGTCGATGTAGCCGCTAAGACGCCAGCCGTCGCTCAAGCTGATTCCAATGCCGCTACTGAGCAAGTAGAGCAGGATGATTGGAATTACAGCAGCGCAGATACTCAGATTCATATTGAGAAAGTCGAATCCGGATCGGGAAGCGACAAGGTCACTTATTTTGTCGCGGATGTTCAGTTCGCGGACGCTAGCCTATTGCAGTCCGCCTTCGCCAAAAATGCGTTCGGACGCAACATAACGGAAGACACGTCTGCGATTGCGGCGAAGAACAATGCCATTTTTGCGATCAACGGCGATTATTACGGCTTCCGAGATGACGGCGTCATCATTCGCGGCGGCACCTTGTACCGGGACGAGCCTGCGCGCGACGCTTTGGCATTGCTCAGCAACGGCACGATAAAATCCTACAACGAGGAGCAGCTAACCTCCTCCGAGCTGCTTGCTGAGGGCGTGACCGATACGTATTCCTTCGGCCCTATTCTTGTGAAGGATGGCGTCATTGCTGGCGACTTCGACAAAGTAGTCATCGATACCAATTTCGGGAACCGTTCGATTCAAGGCTCGAATCCCCGAACGGGGATTGGCATGATTGCGCCAAATCACTACGTATTCGTCGTTGTGGATGGACGCAAGGACAATTACAGCAAAGGAATGACCTTATCTGAGTTTGCGAGTGTATTTACGGAGCTAGGTGCGTCCGTAGCCTATAATCTTGACGGCGGCGGCTCGTCAACGATGTATTTCATGGGCAGAGTGGTCAACAACCCGCTTGGCAAGCAGCAGGAGCGCGGCGTCAGCGACATTATTTACATCGCAGAATAACGATTACTGAATGGAGGCACACTGCCATTAATATTCTCATTCCCTCTTATGAGCCGGACGGGCGGCTTGTAACGCTAATCGAACAGCTAAGGGCGATCGGCTCGTTCCCGATCGTCGTAGTGGATGACGGAAGCGGAGCTGCTTACAGAGAGCTGTTCAGCTCCGTAAGAGAGCTGGGCTGCACCGTCATTACCCATAGCATCAACAAAGGCAAAGGCCATGCGCTTAAGGCTGGCTTTCACTATTTTCAACAAAAGGACATAACCGATGGCATCGTCTGCGCGGACAGCGACGGACAGCATCTTCCGCAGGATATTATGAAGATTGCAAGCAGCATACAGGAGTACAACCAGCATATTGTTCTCGGAAGCAGACGCTTTACCGGTAAAGTGCCCCTTCGCAGCCGCTTTGGAAACACCGCTACTCGGCTCGTCTATTCTTTTGCAACAGGCAATCGCCTGTATGATACGCAGACCGGGCTGCGCGGTTATTCAGCCCATATGCTGAGCTGGCTTTGCCGCATACCAGGAGATCGCTTTGAGTATGAGATGAACCTGCTGCTTGAAGCGCCGGCGGCAGGCTTTTCCTTTCATGAGGTTCCGATTGATACGATCTATCTGGACCATAATGAATCATCCCATTTCAGGCCGATAACGGATTCCGCTAGAATCTATGCTCCGTTTATCGCCTTTAGCGCCAGCTCTTTACTTTCTGCCGCCATTGATTTTCTATTGCTTGCGCTGATCCATCTATTTAGCTCGAGCCTGCTGTTCGCCGTACTAGGAGCAAGACTTGCAAGCTCCATCTTCAACTACACAATGAATAAGAGATATGTATTCTCGAAGGGCAAGCGTGCCGCCATCAAGCGATCGATGCCCAAATATTTTGCTCTCGTCGCCGTTATCTTCTCATTGAATTACGGACTTATGCTTCTCTTTAATGAACGCCTCGGCATTCCCTTGCTGGTCGCCAAGCTGTTGACCGAAGCTTCGTTATTTGCATTCAGCTACTACGCGCAGCGCAGATTTGTTTATTAAGAATGGTTTGCCAAACAAAAAGCCGGGTACGGCACGCAGCTATGCTTCCATTGCTGCGTGCCGTACCCGGCTTCTCCTTGCTATAAATAACTTAAACCAATTGTACATTCAGACTCGTTTCCTTCGGCAGCCTAAACGCCAAACCCATCGCAAGCAGCTTATCCACGAGCGCCTTAAAAGGCTCCGCCGAGATCCAGTCATGAATCATAATGATCTCATTTCCGTTAGAAGCTTGTGAATCGCCCCCTCCGCTTAGCGCGCCGTCCGCTGCCAAATCGAAAGTATCCAGCGTGCAAGAAACATGGATTCCCGGCTTCATGCTCGCCTCATTTGGCGCAGCATATCGAATCTTTTCAAAGGATGGCTGCTGGTAGCCAAGCTGCTCCAACAGCCGCTCTATCGCTGCAAAATGCTCATCATTCGTCTCGTCCTGCACATACGGGTATCGAAATGCTTTTGACGGCCTCTCAACATCTGCCTCCGCATATAGCTGCTCTATTATTCTATCGGATCGCTCCAGCTGTCCTCTCACATCCAATAAGCTGATTGCAGAGAAGTCAGCACAGTCGTAGCTGCGATTGCCAATCACATGTCCCGTCTTAATCGCATGCTTAGCCTCTTCCGAAAACCTCTCCAGCGCTTCGCCGGCACAAAACCAAATCGCCCGTATTCCTTTTCCGTTCAAATACTCGACCTTCTCCATAAAATCTTCGGTAGGACCGTCATCCATTGTGAGGTACGCCGCTCTTTCAACCGCCAACATAGCAAGAAACCTCCGTTTATCTATTACTGCCAAAAAACATCATCTATGTATTATACCTTATATTGCTCGCGTTGTTGTTTTTGCTTATTATCCATATAAATGAAAAGGGCTGCTTCACAAAGCTTATCGCCTTGCAAAACAGCCCCTTAATGGCCTTTATTCCTGCTTATCTATCACGGTTGCTTTCGAACCGAGTTCAATTCGCATTCGTTCTGATGCCATTCTTTGATCATATTTTGATAAAAATTGCTTTCCTGCGCGCTTAGTCCCTGCCTGTTGTCTTTAATGATTAAATGGCCGATATTCCGTTTCAAAATAATGCTCCGACGTCCCAACATGTCCATGTAAGTCAAGTAAAATCACCCTCCAGCTTATGTTTTCCAATCGGTCTATATAAGTATAACGAATGCTAAACCTATTGAAAAACCGCATCAGGCTGCGCTATATCTAATAATCCCGTCTAAGGAGGAATGAGCGGAAACCACTACCAGCCATTCGAAAACATCCTGCCATATCCTCCTTTTAACGTCCCTATCTCTTCCAGATCATGTGAGCTACGGCCCAACCCCCTCGTTTTTAATATGTTTCGTCTTCAATTCGGAGCGACGAAGCCGAATATTGACTTTAACCGTTACAGGCGTGCTCGCGAATACGTTATTCCATCTTTCTGCAAGCGGAGCAAATTGCGCATAATGCATTCGATACATGTGCTCTCCGAAGCCGAATACATCCAAACCGAACCTCTTCTGTATGCTTCGAATAGTCTCGCTCATTTGCTGCTCCAAATAATCCGAGCCCAGCTTCTCAAGCTTCTCGTAGCCCGAAATCTTAGTGATATCGATCGATTCGTCAATGCTTGAAACCGCGCCCTCTGCCTCCAGCTTAACCTGAATTTTCACTTTCCCCTTCTCCATGAAAGCGTCGATATCAGAATCAATATGGCGAAGGCGGATAGACACATCATGCTTACGATACGGAATGGCAAGGGTCGTCGTCTTAACCTGATTGCTCGCCATCATCACCATTCTGCTTTCCTCGACAGAAATGAAGCCCTTCAGCTTGTCCTCTGAGAAGATGCCTGCTCCGGTTATGACGATGGATGCCTTCGGCGTGACCATCTTAATGCTTTCCATTTTATCGGCATCCTTCATGGAGCCCTTCAGCGAGATTGAAGCAAGCAGCAGCTCTCTTCCTTCGGCCAAAAAAGTTTCCGAGACATCGTACAGCCGGCTTTGGGGAACGCCTCCTCTTGAGGAACGGTAGCTTTTCAATTGGGAGACGATTTTGGAGGAGGCTTGCAACTTCCTAGGGTAAAGGACCTTGAAAATTTGAGAGGCGTGAACGCCTTCCGAGATTAAGACTAAGACATCCTCCCGAATAAATCTCGTGCGCTGCAACGGGTCCATTAGATACTGAATCCCCTGGCGGGCCAACCGTTCATCGATGATAATAACGCCTATATGGGAGATGAGCAGGCTGCGATCCAAGCTTTCGTTGAACCTAACCAAAAGATCAGGCAGCGAATTCCCTTCCAAGGATTGCACGATCGACGGCGTTGTATCCTTGCTCTCCTCCGGCCGTTTAGCGATCATCGTCTCCACGGTGAGCCGCAGCTTGCCGTGTTTTCCGGGCTCCAAGGCTATCCCTGTAATAAGGGATGTTTTATTCAGCTCCGCACTGTCCCAACAGCCTGCGATAGAAAGGGAAGCAGCAGTCACGCATATGGCAAGAAGTAGTCTAGCTGTTTTATTCACGGCTCTCCCCTCCAATCCCCTCATCGGGCAAGGGAGTCTGAAAGATCAATACCGCATCCTTCTGATTGCTAACGCGAAATGGGACGAGCGGAGACAGATAAGCAACACTAAAGGATTGTAATCTAACCAAATGCACCAACAAGTAGACAGCCCCCACTATGATGCCATAGAGCCCCAGCAGCCCAGCTAGAAAAATAAATCCGAACCTCAAAAGGCGAACGTTGGTGCCGAAGGTGTAAATAGGAGCAGCGAAGCCGGAAATAGCGGTTAGCGACACTACGATAACGTTGATGCTGGATACGATTCCCGCTTGAACGGCCGCCTCGCCAAGCACTAAGGCTCCTACGATGGATATCGTCTGACCGACGACCCGAGGCATTCGCGTTCCTGCCTCGCGCAAGATTTCAAACGTAATTTCCATCAATAAAATTTCGATAACGGCCGGGAAAGGGATGCCCTCCCGCTGCGCAACTATGCTTGTCAGCAGCACCGTTGGTATCAATTCAGCATGAAAGGTCGTTATCGCTATATAGATGGAGGGAACGAACAGCGAGAAGAAGAAAGCTAAGTATCGCAATAGCCTCGTGAAGGTACCGAAAGCAAACCACTGATAATGATCCTCCGGCGACTTAAAAAAATCGTTCATGACTGCCGGAACAACGAGCACAAACGGGCTGCCGTTCACAATGATAGCGGCCTTCGCCTCCATGATGGAAGAACAAACCGCATCCGGCCGCTCGGTGCTGTATATGGTCGGGAACAAAGAGAAGCTTCTTGGTCTAAGAAGCTCCTCTAAATTGCCGGAGTCCATCACGCTCGTCATTTGACTCATTTGCAGCCTTTTCCTGATCTTATCAAGCACCTTGGAGTCGACTCCTCCCTCCAAGTAGGCTATGTACACGGCAGTACGCGATTTTGCGCCTACTGCATATTTTTCAAAGCGCAGCCTCTCATTGATCAAACGCCTGCGGATTAAGCTCATATTCGTATCCGCCGATTCGGTAAATCCATCCTTCGGCCCTCTTACGACGCCCTGTGACGTGGGCTCAGCGACCGTTCGGTTATCCATCTTCTTCACGTCTAACACGAGTATCGAAGACGCCCCGTCTATCGCTAAGCCGGCGTAACCGGCAACCAGCTTATGCGCAAGGTCCTTCAGATCGTCAATGAGCTCACAGGACAACCCTCCGAAATACTTCTCCATCAAACCTCCCAGCATCGCCTCGGTGCTGCTAAGCGCTTCACTTTCTTTCATATGCGATAGCGGCCTTATGATATGGTCCATAATAAAAGGGACGCTCGTCATCGTCTCCAAATAGCAGAGCAGTCCACTCGTTTCCCCGATACGAACCGCCACAACGGCAAGGTCATCCGTATTGCCGAAAATATCCGTTACATAGGAGCGAACTTGATCGATTGACTGTATAGACTGACTATCCATCTGACTTTGTGAAGGTTGGTTTGATCGGTTCACTCGCATTGCCTCCCTTTCGGTTAGAACGAATCCAAATCAAAGCTCCCGTAAGGAGCGGAAGCACAAACTGAAACGGAATATGCAGGAAATAGACCACAAAATGAAGCCCTTCCTCCGAATGCTCAGCAAAGTTTTGCGTGACGATGATTGACATGGCCCCAATCAACATGGCGAGCGGGTAGATGTAAGTCCGGCTTGCCCTCCGAAATATGACAGACACGCCTTTGGCGCCTGCATATAAAAAAATGGTGCATTTTAAAAAAACGCCGAAGATGGTGATCAAGGCAACAAGTGCATCCATACGGTTTATAAAATCCAATACATTAATGAGCCTTGCCGCATCCAGCAGCGGAAAAGTCGAATACTTCTCGTACTCCATCCCCATCGACCATATTTGCAGCAAATCAGAGAAGGCTAAAATAATGCCTGCGCTTATAACCGCCCTCACTCCAGCCTTGCGAAATAAGCTTTTCCCGCCCATTCGCGGACACAAAACGAGAAACACGATCAATTCACCATAAGGAAACCACAAGGAGCTTTCGATGCTCGTCTTGATAACGGGGACGATTCCTTTGGACAAAAAAGGCAGCATTCTATGCAGATCAAGCGACCCGCTCATGAGCAAAAGAGCAGCTATCGCAATAAAAAACAAAAAAATCAATCCAATAATAACTTCCGATAACCTTCCTAATGCCAGCATGCCGCCATACGTTGCATAAGCGATTACAAGTACAAACAGTACGACAACGATCTCCTGCGGAGTTGTACGCAATAGCGTCGTCATGACTAGTTCCAGCATATCCCGAACATTCCGTGCTGCAATATACAGAAAATAAATGGTGTAGCAGAGTACGAATGCTTTTCCAATTAGGTTTCCCCAAGCTGCAACCAAGAGGGCGTACAGCCCTTTCGGCGACTCCGTAGAAACCATAGTGGTGTAGAGCAGAAACAACAAGAGGGCTGGAACGACGGTAATCACTTGAACCAGCCAAACATCCGGCACTAGCTTAGGAGTCCCAAAGAGAATTGACGTTCCTAAAAGTAAAACAAGCATGAGGCTGTAGCTTTGAAACATGGTCATTTTATTTGTCATCGCTTATTCCTATCGCTGCGCTGCTCGCCTCTTAATCGCTGTGATTGCTGCCTGCCTTTAGAACGTTTTAGGCTTCGCCAATCCTGTATTAGGGCAAAAGTGAAAGCACCTATTACGATCAAATAGGTTTGCCAGCTATTATAAGCCAGAGACTGTTTATAGAACGCAAGTCCAAAGGATTCGCGATATACGCCCATATCAAGAAGAGCAAGAAGCAGCGAAGCCAAGATAGCAGCAGCTGTTACGCCTATAGTCGTCATCTTGAACTACCCCATTCCCATGCATTTATGTACCATTCCTATATTTCACGAAACCAATGGTAATTATGTACAAAATAGCAGCATGCCTCGCTTTTTATGAAACAACAAAAAACCACAACCTCGGCGGAGGTTGTGGCTGATGTACATATTAGGCTTTTCCTAGGATCTCATCTATTTCGCTTTTCAGTAATAGATATCTGTGGACGCTGCGATTAATCGAAACCTTCGTCAGGTTATGCTTAAGCACATACACCTTCATCTGGTCCTTTGTAAGGCCTAAGAGATCACCGGCCTCGGTTACGGTCAATACAACCTGCTTGCTGGTCGCATTAAATGTCTTTTTAACTTTTTGATCCCAGTCTTCAAATACTACCTGCATATTTCCGACTCCTTTATCATAGTCAATGATCTTTATTGACTGCACCTCTTAATTATAGCACGAACAGCGCGATAATCTTAGCAGGATGAAAATTTTAACGGAAAAATGATTTTCAATTCGCTTTCGGGAAGCTGAGATAAAACTCCGTACCTATTCCAAGCTCGCTCTTAACGTCGATTTTCCCATTCATCTTCTTAATAATGCTAAAGGAAACCATCGTTCCAAGGCCTGTTCCCTTCTCCTTAGTCGAATAATAAGGCGTGCCAAGCCTCTTCATTTGCTCAGGTGCCATTCCACTCCCATTATCGCTTAATACGATAAGGGCATGATTATCGCGAATGTCCGTTTTAAGCTCTAATAAACCGCCGCCCTGCATGGCTTCGATCGCATTTTTGCCAATATTGATGAGTGCCTGACGGAATTTATAGCGGTCTCCATGGATGTGAAAATCATGCTCTTCTGTTGTCTCGACCTCTATTTGAATATTATGGTAGTTCGCATAGGTCATAAGCACATTCGATAAGTAATGGATTTCTTCATTGATATTGATCGCTTCAACGACCTCAGGATCAGGCTTAGCGAGCGAGAGGTAATCGGCAATGATAAGCTCCGCACGGTCTAGTTCCTCGAAGCATATTTTTTTATAGGTTTCCTTCTTATCATTTTCGAGATTAGCTGTAGCGAATAAATGAATGAACCCTCTAATGGTGGTAAGCGGATTGCGAATTTCATGTGCCACGGATGCGGCCATGTCACCGACAATTTTCATCTTCTCGCTCCTGATCATCTCCTCCTGCATCAGAAAAAATTGATCCTGAACATAGATGATATAGGCGCATATCCCCGCAATTATGGCTTGGAGCACATACGTTTGCAAGGTTGCATTTGGCTTTATTAACAGGATTTCCATTTGCCCTGTCCATATATGATACGACGCAAAGGTCAACAGCTTAATGAGCGAGCAATACAAGATGACCACAGCTATCTTGCGAACGATTGGCAAAGAGCGAAAGCGTTTGTACAGGAAGAGATAAACGACAAAGCTTGGCATTATCGAGATGACATACACCCATTCATTTGGACCGTGAAGAAAATTGCGATACAGCAAGAGGACCACATATAAAAATATCGATACATGCAGTCCGCCATAAAGTGCGCCGATCGCTAGTGGAATCGACCTGAAATCATAGATTAAGCCATTTAAATTAATGGGAAAAGACATCGTCATCATAATGGCTAGCGAAAAGAGGATGCTCACGAAGAAGCGATAAAGAAGCACGTTGCTCTTGGCTTTATGGATGTACGGGTATAAGGCTAGCGGGGAGCATATGATAAATATGTTTAATACAAAATCTTTAAAATAACCTAGCATAAATACCCCCATGCTATCTTTTTTATATGAATATAGCTTACTATTTTTAGCAATTCATATCCTCAATAATATAGCATAAAACAAAGATAAATAGGCTATAAAAGCTTAAACATCTCGCTAGTCCAAGTTCTTCATTAGCTTATACAAATAATCTACCGACCGCATCGCATATTCGAATTGAACAGGCTCCCCGTCCTTGAGCAGGACGAGACAGGGCACGCTTGTAATTTTCCATGCATTGCGCAGCTTGGCTGCATAGTTAATATTTATTTTATATAAAGTGACTGGAACCTCGGCGGCGTCTACAATTTCCAGCATGCGCTCCGCAACCTTGCACGTTCCGCAGAACGGCGATGAAAACAGCAGCGCATCCTTTCCGTTGCCGATTCGATTCAGCTTGAGCCAGTCAGCCTCTTGTACTTCAAGAATAGCCATAATAATCTTTCCTTCCCCTGTGCATCTAAACATGATCATGGTAATGCCTAGCTTCATTTAGATAAATGATATAATAACCTTATTCGAAAATAAACCTTATTCGCTCGGGAGACCTATCCGTCATGAAACCAATTGATACGATGAATATTGCCGAGTGGCACGGGCTGTTTGAGCATCGTACCGCCTTCTTGGCAGAGCATACCCGGAACCCTTCCTTTGCAAAGGAAGCCTTGGCGTCCATTAACCAAATAAAACCTGCGCTTTCTCCTGCCAGCAACGGCCTGTTCGAGCTGAGCGCCCACCTTTATGTTCTGGCGCTGCTGCTTAACCGGGCGCCGAACCAAACGTCGCAGCCGGGTTCTTTTATCGGCTTTCACACGCATGCCGCTATTTCCGATGTGGAGAAGGCGATTGAGCGCATATTTGAAAATAAGCCTGACATCGCTGATGAGCCGAGATACTGGCAGCGCATAACCGAGATACTCGCCTATTTGCGAAAGCTAATGCTGACCGAAGCCGGCTCCAAACTATATTTCTATGAACCGTATATCTCGCTTTGGCGCTGCTGGATTTCCCCCTACGATTCAAGTCTGTTTGCGGACGAGCTGCAGCTGCTGCAACAGGCACCGGATGAGCTTGGCTCTTCGCATTCCCGATACCCGTGGCTGCTTGCTAAGAGCTGGATATGCCTCTACTTGCGCCGCGATGAAGAAGCACTTGCGCATCTGAAGGAAATGAGCGGCAGCATCGCCGTACGTCCCGAGGATCTGTTCCCGATGCTAACCGTATTGCAAGAGGCAGAGGAATGGCAGCGATTAAGGGAATGGCTTGTTGCAGCTGTTCCTTTTATGGAGAGTCAACGGCTGAATAGTTTGACAAGCTTTTATCGCTACTGGGACAGCGTTATTGCACATATTCCCGGTGCAGAGCAGCAAATGTGGGCGCCTCTTATTCAGATGCTGCCTTATACGAAAGCCATCTATGAGGAAAAGCTGCTCCTCTACGCCAAATGGCAGCAGTGGATCGATTATCAGCTAAGTACTAGCAGCGAGCCTCTGGACTATCGCGTCAGCGTGTTGGCACCAATCGAGAAACATGCGCCAGAGCTGCTGCTTCCCTTCTTTCATCAGGCTGCGGAGAGATATGTTCTGCTCAAAAATAGAGACGGCTACAAAGCAGCGGTAAAGCTGCTCAAACGGCTCGCCAAGCTATACAAAAAAATGAAGGACGAGGAGCGCTGGGAATCGTATATTACAGCCTTCGCCTCTCGCAACAGCCGGCTTCGCGCCCTGCAGGAGGAGCTTCGGAGAGGAAATCTAATTCCATGAGCATACATACAAAATCCATTGCGGTGCACGTTAATTTAACGACGCATGGCGATGCCCTTCTATATGGGGTTAGCGGCACGAACGACTATATAACCGGCCTCCGCTTAAAGCAAAGCCTGTTCGCCTGGCACGAGGCCTCCTTCTACGGTACGGAGCTGGAGGTTCAGCAGGTTCAGGGACTGGAGCTTGTTCTGCTTCCCGCCGAGCAGGTAATCCCCTTCTTCGCGAAAAAGAAGCTGCTTGAGCATGTGGAGTGGGTTTGGGGAGATTTTGCCGAGCAGCTCGTTACTCTTGCCCCCTTGCTGGCTGCGGAAATCGAAGCCAAGCGCTATATCCCTAGCTTCTCCGCCTTCCGTGCCGGCAAGCTGCAATGGACCTGGGATAACGCTGCTTTAAATAGACAAATCCAAGCTGCGCTTGAGGCCGCAGATGCGGACGAAACGATGCGGGCCGGGCTGCAAGCGGCATTCTCAGCAACCCTATTCGACGTTTGCTATGGGACGGAAACGACTGCGGCCGATTTGCGAAGAGAATATCCGCTGCTCTTCGCGAAGGATCACGCATCCGCAGCGGGCTTGGATGCGCAGGCGTGGCTGATCGCGATAGGCTGGAAAGCCGACCAAGCCCCATTCCGTCCTATGCTGCAGCTCGTAGAGCCAGCGGATATGGATGCACCTTGGCAGCTTAAGCTCGTTCTGCAGGACAAGCTCAACCAAGCGGTGCTTGCGCCTCTCCGGCTGTCTGAAGCAGGGGAAGCTTTCGGCTCATGGCCTGCTTCCTGGACGAATGCCGTGCGCGAGCGCTCTGCCGGTTGGCTGAATCGGCTGCGCGCCAGTCTGCCTAAGGAGCGGCTTTCCGGGCATGCAGAGGATCTGTTGAACGCCCCCATGGCAAATGACGCTGCATGGCGGTTCCTAGCTGTGGACAGCCCCCGGCTGTTAGAGGCTGGCTGGCAGGTGCTGCTTCCCGCATGGTGGGAAACAGCGAGCCGCAAGAAACCGCGGCTTCGCGCCAAGGTCAGCACCCGTGCCGAGAGCACCGGCGAGTCATTGTTCGGGCTTGATACACTGATTGACTTTGACTGGCGAATCGCGATCGGCGAGACCGATCTCTCCGAGTCTGAATTTAATGAACTGGTTGCCCGCAATGAGCGGCTGGTCCGCTTCCGCGGTCAGTGGATATCGCTTGATCCCGCCTTGCTTGCGCAGATCCGCAAAGCGATGGCCGGCATAGACCGCTCCGAGGGGCTGTCCTTTCAGGACGTGCTTCAGCTGCATTTGCTGAGCAGCAGTGAAGGGCAAGAGGATGAGCAGCCTGAGCAGGACTTGGAGCAAACACAGCGCATTCAACTGGAAGTTGAGCTGAACGAGCATCTCATGAAGCTCGTCAGTCAGCTCAGCCAGAAGTCGGAATGGCCTGTGCTTGAAGTCCCTGCTGGACTGCGGGCAGAGCTTCGCCCTTATCAGCGCGAGGGCTTTGCTTGGCTGTCCTTCTTGCGGCGCTTTGGGCTAGGCGCTTGTCTCGCTGACGATATGGGACTCGGCAAAACCGTCCAGCTTATCGCTTATTTACTGAATCTCAAGGAAAGCGCAGCACATACAGATAATCGGCTTCCTGCGCTTATCATTTGCCCGACCTCGGTTCTCGGCAACTGGCAGAAGGAGATTAGCCGATTCGCGCCATCGCTGAGCGTCATGCTTCACTATGGCAGCAGACGCCTGGAAGGGGATGCTTTTCATGCGGAAATCCAGCATGTAGATGTCATTCTTACTTCATTTGCAACGGCAACGCTTGATCAGGAGCTGCTGAAGAGCTTTACTTGGGAAGCGATTTGCCTAGACGAGGCACAAAATATTAAAAACGCCCAGACCAAGCAATCCACGGCGGTGCGCAGCTTATCAGCCAAGCATCGTATCGCGCTGACCGGCACGCCGATTGAGAATCGCCTATCGGAGCTGTGGTCCATATACGACTTCATGAACCCGGGATTTCTAGGCAGCGCCCATGGCTTTCAGCAGCGATTCAGCAATCCCATCGAGAAAGAGCAAAATGCAGAACGCACCGCCGATTTGCAAAAGCTCGTTAAGCCGTTTATGCTTCGCCGCAAGAAGAAGGACCCGGCTATCCTGCTCGATTTGCCGGACAAGAACGAGATGAAAACCTATATCCACCTGACAGCCGAGCAGGGCGCGCTCTACAATCAAACCGTCAATCAGCTTATGGACCGCATGCAAAAGCTAGAAGGCATTGAACGCAAAGGCGCCATCCTATCTACGATTATGCAGCTAAAGCAAATCTGCGATCATCCTATGCTACTCACGAAGGAGCAGATTCTCGAGGTATCGGCTTCGGCTGGCGGGGAAATCGATACCGAGCCGTTAATCAACCGTTCCGCAAAGCTCGAACGGCTGCTCGCCATGGTGAGAGAGCTGCGGGACGAGGGAGAGCGCTGCCTTATTTTTACGCAGTATATCGGGATGGGAGAGCTGCTGAAAGCGGTGCTGCAGCAAGAGCTGCAGGAGCCGATCCTCTACTTGAACGGCAGCACGTCTAAGCTTGCGCGAGATCGAATGATCGAGAAATTTCAATCGAATGCGCTGCCGCCTGCCGAGCAGCCTAACGTATTTATTTTGTCCATCAAAGCCGGAGGAGTCGGGCTTAATCTGACAGCGGCTAACCATGTGTTCCATTTCGATCGTTGGTGGAATCCCGCCGTCGAGAATCAAGCGACCGATCGCGCTTACCGCATGGGTCAAACCCGCGATGTTCAAGTGCATAAATTCATTTCGCTTGGCACGCTTGAGGAACGTATCGATGAAATGCTGGAGAATAAGCAGCAGCTTAGCGAAAACGTGATCTCCAGCTCCGAAGGCTGGATTACGGAGCTTTCGACGGAAGCGCTGAAGGAGCTATTTACGCTTCGTCAGGATTGGAGCACCCCCTAAATTATCCCATAATTTAATTCGGTTACGACTTGCCGTTTGGCGATTGATTGTGCTACACTGTTTCTAATTTAAATGAACGGAGGGTTCCGTGTGATAGACTATATCCGAGTTAGGTCTTTGCGCAGCTGCTAATTGAATAGCGCCAAAGCTCTGCCTGTGTGCAGAGGACTCAGGATAGGTCTGCCATTTTAAAGGAACCCATATATAAAGAATACGGCAAAGCGTGAAGGGAACAGCCCTTTTTTTGCGTATTCACCTTTGGAACGGAATTTCCATATGCATACATGAACCTTAGCTCCGCAGCTCTTGTGATAGGTGGTTTCCCCCCTACTCCTTGGGCCGGCTTCGTTGTTCTTTGCTCATGGAAGGCCTTTACGATCTGATATCCTCTTACCCATAACTGTGAACACAGGCAGAGCTGCCTGTGTTTTTTTGTTTGAAAAAATAACCGTAAGAGGATGATGAATAATGGAACAACCGCAGCAAAAGGCAATTATCGTCGGCGTTGAGCTTCAAAATCAAACCGATTTCGCTTACTCCATGGAGGAGCTTCGCAATCTGGCTGCCGCCTGTTTTATAGAAGTAGTCGATGAGCTTAGCCAGAAGGCAGCCCGCATAAACCCATCCCATTATATCGGGACCGGCAAAATACAGGAGCTTCTCGCGCTGCTTGAAGCGCATGACGCGCATGTCGTTATTTTTAACGATGAGCTGTCCCCCTCCCAAATTCGCAATCTGGAGGCTGCTTTGGAGCGAACGGTCATCGACCGGACGATTCTGATTTTAGATATTTTTGCGGAGCGCGCCAAAACAAGAGAAGCCCAGCTTCAGGTTGAGGTCGCTCGGCTCCAGTATATGCTTCCCCGCTTGGTCGGTCTGCGCGCATCATTAGGACGGCAAGGCGGCGGCGCCGGTCTCAAAAATAGGGGCGCCGGCGAAACGAAGCTGGAGCTTGACCGCAGGCGCATTGAAGAGAGAATAACCGCGCTCCAGGCTGAGCTGGATAAGCTTGTCGCAAGACGCCAAATTCAGCGGAAGCAGCGCCAAAAAAACGAGGTGCCTGTCGTCTGTCTCGTCGGCTATACGAATACGGGAAAATCCAGCTTGATGAATGCTCTCCTTGAGAACTGCAATCCCGGCACCAATAAGCTGGTTTTCGCTCAGGATATGCTGTTTGCCACACTGGAAACGTCGGTGAGAAGCATCGATCTGCATGACAACAAATCATTTTTGCTAACGGATACGGTCGGCTTCGTCAGCCAGCTCCCCCATCACCTTGTAAAAGCTTTCCGTTCGACCTTAGAGGAAGTTGCCGAGGCCGATTTGCTGGTGCATGTTGTCGACTACTCCCATGAAGACTACGAGCAGCTGGTCTCCGTCACGAATGATACGCTGAAGGAGCTGGGCGCTCATCATATTCCAACCATCTACGCATACAATAAATGCGATTTGACCGAGCATGCCTACCCGGCGGTGCAAGAGAATAAGGTCTTCATCTCCGCGAAGAAAAAGAGTGGATTGGATGAGCTTATCTCGCTCATTCGCGACCATATCTTCGATGACTACATGGAATGCGAGATCTTGATTCCTTTCAGCCAAGGGAAATTAGTTGCGTATTTCAATGAGCATGCCCATGTGCAAGCCACAGACTATGAACCAGAGGGAACCCGCATGAAGCTGGAATGCCGCGTTGCCGATTTCGAAAGGTATCGGAATGAAGTAACCGTGCTTGGCCAATAAGAACGACGTGTATCATCCGACGAGTCAGGCTGTAAGCGCATATGCGTGCTTACAGCTCTTGTTTTCATGAAAAAACAAAAAGAAACCGTTCTTTAGTAAAGTGGAGGTTCAACCCCAGCCACATACAAAGAAACGGTTTCTTTTTTACATTTCTTACACGATGGACCACTATTCCTGTCCATGAATAGGAAGCTATTTCACAAAACTACCCTGCTCGTATCGTGAATGCAGCTAGATGCTGACATCCTGTGGGTGCGGCTCGGTGATTTGCTCCGCGGCCTTAGCATTGGCTTCAACCTGCTCAGCGTCCTTGCAGCCCGGAATAACAGCAGTAACCGCAGGGTGCTTCAAGCACCAGGCAAGCGCCCAGCTAGCCATCGTTACGCCTTGCGGAACCTCTTCACGCTGAATATGCTCCACTTCAAGCAGCTTAAGACGCGTGTTCTCTACATCATGCCTGTGGCGGACGTCCGTTTCGCCAAAGACGGCGCCAGGCTTATATTTGCCGCTCAAATAACCGCTCGCGAGCGGAACACGGGCAAGCACGCCCAAATCCTGCTGCTGGCAGGACGGGAATACGCGCTCCTCCGGCTTGCGGTCAAGCCTGTTATAAACAACCTGAATGACGCGCGAGTTCACTTTAGAGGAAGCCTCCGTTTGATGAAGATTGTCATTGCTTCCAATCGACGTTCCTAGAAAACGGATTTTCCCTGCCGCTATTTGCTTATCCAGCGCAGTCCACAGCTCATCGTTGTCGAAGGACTGATCCGGTCCGGAATGGAATTGGTACAGATCAATGTAGTCAAGCTGCAGCGCCTTCAACGATGCATCCAGCTGAGCAATTACCCCATCAGCATGAAATGAATCGGTGCGAGTGAACCGCTCGTGAAAGTGATGTCCGAACTTTGTCGCAATGATCCAATCCTCGCGATTGCGGCGGCTGATATAATTACCGATCAAAGACTCCGAGAGATGATCGCCATAGCATTCTGCAGTATCAATGAGATTAATGCCGAGCTCATGCCCTTTGTCGAGAATCATGTCCGCTTCCTTTTGCGAATATTCACGGCCCCACTCTCCTCCAAATTGCCAGGTTCCAATACCGATGACTGATACATTTAACCCTGTGCTCCCCAGTCTTCTATACTTCAAGATCATCACTCCTTCGATTTGATCTAATGCCTGTCTCTTTCATCTTACCATTTAAATCCATTCACAAGAAATAGCTTGGTCAGCCTATATGTGAATTAAGCATTTCCTACCACCGTATTTGCTTGATTAGGTCCACCATTCTCTTCTTTAATTCCGCTTGGAGCTGCCATTGCTCGATCTCCTTCACGATGCGCTCCAAGCTGGTATACCCTTTAGCCAAGCCATTCAAACGGGCCGCAATGGTGGAATTGGTCAACTGTTCATGCGAGGGATACCATTCGCTAAGCTTCTCAACGGCATTCGGAAACCTCTTCAAATAATATTTTTGATGCCTATCCTCCGCGAGGTGAAACCCTGAATAGGGTGCAATCTCCGTATCAGGCTCGCTTTGGCCCCGAGCTACCCGATTTTTCAAAACATGCCGGATCGCTTCCTGCTGCTGTCCATCTGTATAGAACAACAGCGACTTATATTGCCTTCCTTTATAATCATTGATATTAACCGGATTGTGATGATTCCAAAACACCTCTATAATCTCCTCAAAGGAAATGAGGTTGGAATCAAACTCCAGCTGGATCGTCTCTGTATGGTCACCCATTTGCCGGTAAGTCGGTTCCGCTGTGGTGCCGCCTGCATAGCCGACACGTGTTCGAATAACACCCGGCAAATGACCGAACAAGGACTCTGGGCTCCAAAAACAACCCATTCCGAGCGTTGCGCTTTGGGTGCTGCTATGCAAAAACGTTGGTTCAATATAGCTAGCCTGATTATCCGAATGGTTCATTTTCTGCCCTCCATACCATTGATTGTACTATCGAGATGAAAAAAAGTGAATGCTGTGCTACAATACTAAAATTGCTGAAATTGCACCGGCAACACTTTTAGGGAGGTTTATTCAATCGCCATGCTTATTATTGGAATCGCCGGCGGCACCGGATCCGGCAAGACAACGGTAGCGCGCTCTGTAATCGATCGTCTTGGATCGGAGAAAGTCACATTCATATCCCAGGATAACTACTATAGCAACCCTATACATCTTAGCCTGGAAGAACGCAAGATGATCAATTATGATCATCCTTTAGCCTTTGACATCGAGCTTCTTGCTCACGACCTCCTTCTTCTTCGAGAAGGCAAAACCGTCTACGCGCCAGTCTATGACTTTTCGCTTTTTGCGCGTGTCACAGGTGAGTCGGTAGAGCTTAAGCCGAACAGCATCATTATTCTCGAAGGACTTCACGTGCTTTATGAAGAAAGCATCCGGAAGATCCTCGATATCAAAGTATTTGTTGATACAGACCCCGATGTCCGTATTCTCCGCCGGGTGCTTCGGGATATCGAGGAGCGCGGCCGGACGATTCAGTCCGTTCATGACCAATACTTGAAGACGGTTAAGCCGATGCACGAGGCCTTTATCGAACCATCCAAAAAATACGCCGACCTGATCATCCCCGAAGGCGGGCACAATGAAGTCGGCATTCAATTGCTGTCCATATTGACAGAAAAATATTTGATGGATGATACGGTGTTAACTGATGCATAGTGAAAAATGACAAAAAAAGAACCTTCAGCTCACCTTTTGAGTGGCTTGAAGGTTCTTTTTTCATATCCTATAGGATTGGCTCAATGGGACTTACTCTTTTGAAGAAGCCCCATCGACCCGATGAAACGCAGGTTTAGATATGCAAGCTTTCCAGCAGCCTATAAATCATTGCAGCCGCTTCGGCTCTGCTTGCTACGCGATCTGGTTTGAACGAAAGATCGTCATATCCTTTCAAAATGCCCGCTGTTACAGCCGTATCAATTGAGGCTTTCGCCCAAGCTGGAATAGCTGCAGCATCTTTAAATGAAATTTGTGCGCTTGCCGCTTTGGCATTCAAAGCATTCGCGATCATCACAGACATTTCTGCGCGTGTAATCGTTTGGGTTGCTTTGAAGAACATTTTGCCATTTTGTTCGTAGCCTTTCAAAATGCCTGCTTGTACAGCAGCGGCTACATCAGCTCTTGCCCATGCGGGTATCTCGCTGTTATCCGCAAAGCTTGTATTCCCCGAAGCAGCTGGAAGACCCAGCGCCTGGGCAATCATTTTCGCGAATGCTGCGCGTGTTACGGTCTTTTCTGGACGGAATGTGTTGTCCTCATAACCTTGGATAACATTCATGCCAATCAAACGATCCGTATATGGAGCTGCCCAGTTCGTCGTCATGTCTGAGAGCACCTTCGGCTCTGCTTGGTAAACCGCAAATTTAGTAAAATGATTAACGCTGACTGCGATCGTACCATCTGCTTTTACATCTCCGCCGATATAAATCCAGCGTTTTTGCTGCTCGTGATAGTAATAAACGGCCGCTTTCTTACCCGGTTGGACTTTTTCCGGCTTGTAGTTGAAGCTGATTTCGATCGGCTTGTTAAACTTGCTGCCTGACGTGCTGATGAACTCAACCGTTTCGCTAAGCGCTTCAAGATTTCCGGCCGATGGCACTTCGCTTTCTTCCAATACCTTCACGCTGATTTTTCCGTCAGCCGAAAGCGCGTCGGCTGGTACTTTGAAGACCACGACATCTTTAACTGAGCCTTCTGTACCTTTAGAAGCATCCAAATCAACCTCTACCGAGGTAACGGGCTTCTCTGGCTTTGGTTCAACTTTTGGCGGAATCGTTGGATTCGGACCCGTGTTTCCACTTGTTTCTTCATTTACATTAACTGTACGCGTTACTTCATCCGCTGCGTTCCCTGCGCGATCTTTTACGTTATATTTCACCGTATACGTTCCGACTACCGATGAGTAAACCGATCCCGTAACGGTTGCCTGATCATTTACACCAAGGTTGTCCGTTACTTTCGCACCCTGCTCGACATAATTCTTCCCAACGGTCATATTGATCGTCTGATCTCCAACCAGAGTAATGACTGGTTTTGTGCGGTCAATGTTGGCATTAACAAGCCACAAGCTCTCATTGCCAATCGTATCCGTTGCTTTGAACAGCAGCGTGTTCTCGCCTTCCTGCGACACGGTTATCTTGGTGTCGTTTGTGTAAGGCTCATAGTTTTTCCCGCCGTCCTTAGACAAGGACAATTCCGCAATGGTAACCGGCGCGTTGACGGAAGCATATACGCTTGCAGTCACGTTTTTGTTCGTCCAATCGCCATTTTTATACATTTGGTTATCGTCCGTCTTTAGCGAACCTTTAAGCGTTAACCCAGCAGCGTTTTCCGCACCCTTCACCGTCGCAAAAAAATCTTTGCTCTTAGTGACATCGCCGCGGGTTGACGTAGCAGTCAATGTGACTAATGTATCTTTTTTCGGACGGAATACAATCATGCCATCATCGCCCAACACCAGGTTGTTTGAGCTTTTCCATGATAGGCTCGCATTAAACTTCCCAGCTAGAGGCAGCTTAAGATCGGATTCAAGCGCGTTCGTATCACCCAAATCTATTCCACTTAGTGTTTTGCTAACTGCTTCATCATTGTCGTTCGGCACGCTAGTAACGAAGATTGGATTCGAATAGAACCACAGATCCTTATAGTTCCGATCATTAATTTCGTTAAACCGTTTCAAATAGCGTGCATACTCATCACTAATACTGTTGTCGTCAAGCGTTTTGTCATCCATTAACGGTTCGCCGTTTTCTGTTTCCCCAGCTACATTTATACCAAGATTTGTTCCTCTAAGCCTGAAATATTGGTTCTTGTTCGCAGACCCTAGATCGTATGTTATGACATTGTAGCCTTCTGCATCCGTTGTCCAGTCTTTGCTCGTGAATCTAGCAATGACCTTCGTTGAATCATTCGTATCTTTGTTGTATTCGTCCGTTCCTGGTGTAGTCATGCCTGTGACATCGCCAGCAATCAAATCAACATGATCTACATTAACGGCATTAGTAATATCGCTTGTATGAGTATACTTTTCATTTACGCTTGGATCATCACTTTTAATGACAGCATAGTTGTTTGTTTGAGGGCTTTTAAAACGAATCGTAAGCCTGAGAGGGTCGCCTTCTTTCACTTTAAAGTCTTGTCCCATCTCGCCTTTGCTCGTTTCGTTAGCAATATTGAAATCAAGTGCATTGATCAAATCGCCATGTACGGAGAACGATTTGCCTGAACGCATGCCTTCTAGCACTGCTTGCATGTCGTTTCCTTTTATCCAGGTATAGTTTTTCGAATACTCACCCGGCAGGTAGCCGCTGGAATATAAACCGCCTGCTATTTTAAAATGTGAATCCGAATTGGCAAAACTCCAGAACTTGCGACCTTCGCCTAGCAAAGCATCCCACACCCCGCCAACCTTCGCGGTCATGTAGTCGGAGCCGCCATAGGTCTTGTTTTTCGGATTGTTTTGATTCAGCCCGCCTCGGTCAGGCTCCATCTGATTTCCTGGCATGCCCTCCATTCCGAAAACGATGTTTGGAGCGATATTATTGAAATCGCGAATATCCGAAATTTGAAATATGGTTTTCCCGCCGCTTAATTTTCTTGACGGGTGATTTACAAACATGTAGCTTGTATGTTCATAATTCGTTTTCAGCCAACTCACAGCAGTACGTGCCGCATTTTTATCAAGAACTGAAGGCTTTGTATCCTGCAGTTTCCATGCCGCTACATCCGTTGGGTTAAACATGCTTTCCGGACGATCCGTAAACAAATATTCGAACTGGCTCGACGCCTTCATGCTGTCATCCAATATGCCTACTCCCATATGGTCATAAGTTGGCATATCCCACTCAAAGCCTGTAAACGTAATTTTACCTTGATATTTGCCAGAGTCTTTCAGCTGCTTGATTTTCTTGGTCTGATAGTCGACGATGGCTTGTGAGAGCGGAATCGGGCCCCCTGAAATATCATGACCATCATCATCTCGCTTCGAAGTTCTCAAGTGGTCGGATATTGCCAACCAGTCCAAGCCATAAGTCTCAAATGCTTGATCTAATGTTTGTTGAAGCGATAGCTGCGCATCATCGGAATTGAAGGTATGGGCGTGATATTCTCCCGTCATCCATTTTCCGTTGCTGTCTACGCTCTTTGCATCTTGTATGTCAGTTGCTGCATAGGTGGTTGTCGTTGAAAAGTTTTGCCCTAAAATGCTTGCAGACAGGATGACAGCTGTTGCCAGCTTGGCCCACTTACTAGATAACATGTTATAAACCTCCGTTATAATGTTGTTCGTTCAATTGCCTATAGCATGCTATGCTACTAGTGCTGACCCCCCATTCCTATTTTCTTTTCTTATGAACACATGTCTAAAGTAATAGATTGGCCCCTGCCGTGTCTATATGTTTGAAGCAAACCATACAATTTCTTAACAAAGCCATTTCCCAGCAAATAAATAAAAGGTTAGCAGGGAAAAGAACTGCTAACCTTTTAAAATTAATCGGTTTATTTATAAATAATTACACATAATCATAATATTGTATTTTGTTAATATAAGGAGATTATAGCCGTTTACGTAATGTGAACATCGATGTTGATCAACTGGTAAACAGAGCAAAAAAAAGACCGCTCTCGCAAGAGTCGGCCTTTGTCATCCAACTTTCCAGCATCCGCCTCCCGTTAAGCTTCAAGAGCTGGCGCGATGGATTTCTGGTGATTCTTGTTCACTATGAACAGCAAGGAAGCCGCCATACATAGACAAAACAGAATGAAATAAAGCGACTGCGCCCCAAAGCGATCGACAACCATGCCTCCCATCGCATTGCCGACAATGCCTCCAAGGCCCCATGTTACTGCCGCATATACCGTTTGCAGTGTCGCTTTCGTTCCCTCTGTCGCATAGCTTTGTACGATTTCTACAGATGTGCCAGCCACGAAGGCAAACGCGATTCCATTTAGCAGTTGAACCGCTAGCGTCAATGAGACATTGGCGAAACTATACATGGCGAAAAATTGAATACAATAAATGAATGCAGCTACGCATAACAGCTGATATCTGCCTATTCTTTTGCTAAGCTTGGTCGCTACCCAGAACATAGGCACCTCAATAATGGCAGCAATCGCATATGCACTTCCGATCCAGCTCTTGTTAAAGCCCATTTCCTTAAAGTATAACGGCAAGAAGTTCATATTAATGGATGCGGACATCATCATGAGCATGCTTGTGACCACAAATACCATAAAGCGCTTATTGCGTACGACCTCGCCCATTTGGCCGAATAACGTCACTCTTCTGCGAGTAATCTGGGTTGCAGGAAGCCGCATAATCGCCAAGCAGAGCGTTGTATTTAAGACGATATAATATATAAAAATATCGTTGTAGCCATATTTTTCGTATAAAATGCCCGTAGCGAACGTCCCCAATGCAAAGCTTAACGCGCCCCACAGCCTCACGCTGCCGAATGAAAAGCCTTTTTGGCTGGCAATTTCCACAGCCATGGCATCGCCAATCGGTCCACCAGAGGATTGAAACCATGCAAAAAAAACGGATAAAACGAGAATAGCCGCAAGTCCATTCATAAAATAGAAACCCAAACTCAGTACGGGAGCCGCTATGGCGCAAACCATCATGATTTTCCGCGGATTGTTAACACGATCATTGATCATGCCCATAACAGGCTGGGCAACGATACTTACCAAAGCCCATAATGACAAAATGAGACCAACCGTGGTGTGGCTAAAGCCTCTGTCGCTAAAATAAAGGCTCGTATAGGGCATAACGACAGACATGGACAGAAAAAATAAAAAATAATAGCTTGCTAATGACTTCACTTGAGATTCTCCTCTTTTCTACAGCTGGCAGACCCTTTACTCTATTGATCTTCCAAAATCTCGGATTGCCAGCCCAGCTGCCTGCACATTTGGTTTATTCTGCGAATATCATGCCTTGCCTCAATTCGAGTTAAGCCAAGTTTTGACGCCGTCTCCGCAGCCCAGCGCAGCATATAGACCAACGTATCCGCCTGCGCTTCCTTAGCCGCAAAATCGAGTAATACAAGCGTGTCTTTCATGACGCCAGCACGAACATAGCCCCAGTAGGAGCCGCTAAATTCCCACAAATGAAACAATTGGCGATCCTCAATAACGCGAAACTCATGAAGTGAATTTTCCAGATGCTTTAGCCATTCACATTCGGATTTGAAATACAGCGTATACTGCCGAATACGCCATTCTATACTTTGGGCTGCTAGCTTTATAAGCTCCTCACGGCTTTTTAGCGGAACCCAGTTTTCCGCGGGTAGATCCAGCTCAGCAGGAACCTCGACTGCCACCTTCCAAGACTTATGACCCACAGCTATTCCAAGAGAGCCTAACAATTCAGGTATGCCTACGGCTTTCAAACCTCTTTGCTTTGCAATTCTAATCAGCTCTCTTAAGGCCTCTGGAGAGTGCTTCGCAATATCATTGCTGTGCATAACGACAATCGCTCCGTTAACAAGACCGGGCTCAGCCTGTGCAACGATATTCTCAGCAGGTACGCCTGCCCAATCGCCGGAGTCGATTCCTTCAATATCCAGATAGCCGTCCCGTTCAGCCAGCCATTCTAGATTTTCCTCCCGATAGGAGCAATAAGGAAAACGCATAAAGGTTGGACACGGCAGGCCTGTTGCATCCTGATATGCCAGCTCGGTTAGCTTCAGTTCCTCTAGAAAGACAGACTTTGGCACCTGCGCCATCCGGCGATGGTGATACGTATGGGGGGCAAGCACATGTCCCCGTGATAGAATTTCTCTTGCCTTATTTGGGTACCTGTCGATCCATTCTCCGGTGAAGAAAAAGGTACCGATAGCTTCTTCCTCCTCTAGAACATCAAGCCACATTTCCAGTGGGAGCTGGGAAGGACCGTCATCAAAGGTAAACGCGCAGATTGCCTGGTTGGCATTTCCCTTCCAAACTGCTTCAGCCGTCATATTGCCGCCTCGCTTCTATCGTTTTATACCCTGTATTATAGACGAGGTTCCAGCCCGATTCTAATATTGTCCTCTTCACATCTAATACAATCTTACTATTATTAATGAAGGCGGCATGCAAAAAAAGGACACTTTGATGAAAGTGCCCTTCGATTCGAACGGATAGCTTTATTTGACCGCGCCAGCTGTAATGCCGCTCGCGATTTGCCTTTGAAAAATAATATAAATGATAAGCACGGGAATAATCGTAATCAGAAGCGCCGCGAACAACGGCCCCCACTCGGTACGATACTGCATCTCCGCCTGCATAACGCCTATTTCCACCGGCAGCGTATATTGCTCGGGATCGTTAATTAATATCGTACCTACGATATACTCGTTCCAAATGTTCAAGATGTTCACGATGCCTATTGTAATTAAGCCTGGCTGCGACAACGGGAGCATCACCCGAAAGAACGTTCCATAATAAGAAGCGCCATCCACAATTGCAGCCTCTTCCAGCTCCTTCGGCAGCGATTTGAAAAATCCGACAAGGACAAAGATGCCGAAGGCAAGCAGGCTTGATGTATACACAAAGATCAAGCCAATCTTTGTATTAATTAATCCCATCGAATTCATCAAGAAGAATAAAGGAATGAGCGCTAATACAAATGGAACCATCATGGATGAAATATAGAGCAGGAGCAGCGCATTGCTGCCTCTAAACGTATATCTGGCCAAGACGTAAGCCGTTGTTGCTGACAACAGCAAAGCGAGCAAAGTCGAGCCGAATGTAATGACGATCGAGTTGACGAAATACGTGTCAAAATGATATTTGCTCCATACATAAGAAAAGTTTGACCACAGCAGCGGCATTTCGGGCAAAGACCATGGTGCATTTAAGAAAAACTGTTCATTATTCTTTAATGCATCCAGCAAGGTCCATAGGAGCGGATACAATACGGAAATGCCCCATAGAAACAAAATGGCATATACAATCAGCTTAGCGACCGGATTTTTTAGCTGTACATTCATCTTTATCCCCCTTAGCTCATCTCAACGGTATCGTGACGCATTAACCGCTGAAGTACGATTGTCGTAATTAACGAGAGGACCAAGATCATAAAGCCTATCGAAGCGCCGTATCCAAAATGGAATTGACGGAAGGCCATCTGGTACAAATAGGAGCCCATAACCTGCGTGCTGTTATCCGGTCCGCCCTCAGTCATGATCCATACGATGACGAAGGAGCCATTCAACGTTGTCATCATAATATTGAGAATGGATACTTTGATTTGCTCCCAAGTGAGAGGAACGGTAATGCTCCAAAATTGCTTCCACTGGCCCGCTCCCTCGATGTTTGCCGCTTCATAATAGGATTCAGGAATGCTCTGGATGGCAGCGATTAAAAGGATCATATAAAATCCGATACCCGCCCAAATGGCCGGAGGCAGGAGCATCCAGATCGAATGATCCGGAAAGCCGAGCCATGTTATCGTCACTTTTTCCTTCGTAAATAACGATAGAAATCCATTTAAGAAGCCGATTTGCGGATTATATATAAAATTCCACAATACGCCGATAACTACGACGGAAATGACATTCGGAATAAAGAAGATCGACCGGAAGAAACCAGCCAGCTTAAAGCCGAAGCGAGTAAGCGCTACTGCGAAAAACGTCGCGAGAAGCATAATGCCGATTATTTTGCCCGCAACGAGAAAATAATCATTGCCAATCGCTCTCCATACGATGGGATCGTGAAGCAGCTCTTTGAAATTATCAAGACCGATAAACGTTTTTTTGTCCGACATGCCGGACCATTCGAAGAACGAATAATACAAGCTTTGCAAAACCGGATAAATCGTAAATACGCCAAAAAAGAGAAGCGTCGGAATGATGAATGATGCAATAAATATATTTCGCTGCCATTTTGCCGTCCCTGAGCCCATGCTACCCATCCTTCCAAGTAAACTCGCAGAAGGCGACCTAAGGCGTTATGCCTCGATCACCCGCTGCTTTCATTTTTGTTAAAGGCTAATTATTTGCTCACTTTTTTCACGACGTCCGTAACCCGTTTAACCCACTCTTCAGGCGTAATCGTGCTGATGGTAAGTGCATCCGTTGCATCCATCATCGCTTTATCCACGTCTGCGTTATAAGTAATCGTCGGGATAACGACCGTGTTCGGGTCCGTCAAATATTTCGCTGCATCTTTAACAAAGCTTGGTGCGTTGGAAGCGCTAATGTCGCCTTTAATGTTGGAAGGCGCGCCGCTAAGCTCAGCCCACTGGGAAGCTTGCTGTTTTGAGAAGATAAATTGCAGGAACGCTTTTGCCGCCTCTTTGTTTTTACCTTTTTTAGCGATGGCAACTGTAGATGTGGAAGTGTTGGCAACCACTTTGCCGCCCGCTTCCTGCGTAACCGAAGGAATGAAGCCAAAGTCAAAGCCGGCTGGAATATCTTTCGCCATTTCGTTAGGCAGCCATAGACCGTTCGGGATAAACGCATCTTTATTTTGCAGGAACAGCATTTGGGAATCGGTGTGATTGATTTGGATGGAAGCTTTATCAATGAAGCCTTTATCGCGCAGCGCTACGATTTTGTTAAGCGCAGCAAGTACGGCTGGGCTCTCGAAGGCTTCTACTTTGTTAGCAGCCATGTCTTGAAGAATGGTGAAATCATTGTTGTTCGCCGATACGATAGCAGGGTACAGGATCGAACCGTTAATATAGTAAGGATATTTGCCTGTGTGTATGAATGGCGTAATGCCGTCTGCTTTGATTTTTTCGCTTACATCCAGGAAGGATTGGAAGTCTGTCGGCTCCGTGTAGCCTTTTTCCTTAAAGAGCGCTTTGTTCCAGAACACGCCCCATGAGTTCAAAACGAGCGGAATGTTGTATACTTTACCGTCAAATTGTTGAGCGGGTTGAGCCAAAATGTCGGTAATCAAATCGCCGTCAATGTTTTTCGCTTCCTTCAGCCAGTCCGTCAAGTCTTCAAGCTGGCCATCCTCTACCATTTGGCGGTCGTTCAGCACCGGACCATCGATATATACGAAATCAGGAGGATTTCCTCCGATCCAGCGAGGTCTGTTTTGATCATTTATTTTTGGTCCTGCGGATTCTTTAATGTTCAGTTCTGGGTTCGCGGCTTGGAAATCAGCAATAACCTTTTTCCACCATTTGTCGCCATATCCGCCAACAAAGTATTGAATTTCGAAATCGCCCGTCAGTTTGGCTGTTTCTTTCTCGGCATCAGGTGCGACAGTCGTTTCAGCGGCAGGTGCAGAATTGGAAGGCGTGTTGGAGGCTTTATTGGTCGAATCACCGTTATTTGACCCACCACAACCTGTTAGCGATACGGCAGCCATTATTACGGCAATACCAAGCGCGGCAAACTTTTTCTTCATAATCATTAAAGCAAACCCTCCCACAAATGATGTTTTTTACGCAGTAGGAATGAGCTCGCATTTGAGCTCTAGCGCGTAATTTCATCATAAATTGGGAGGGCATTGTTCACTATCGAATATCTTCCATATATTCTTTATTATCTTCTCTTTTGTATGGTTTTAGAGGAAAATAATCCATTTTATTATTACTTTCGATTATTCAGCTGATTGCTCTTCGTTTCTGCAAAAAGCTGGAGCTGGTCTAACGCTGCTTTCGGGGTCGTATGCTCGAACAGGACGGCGTCCCCCATTTTGCGGGCATAATCGAGCACCGCTTGCCAAGAAGGCTCTTTTACCGGATAAAATTTCGCTTTGCTCAGCGCCTCCAAATCGCTCTTCATTACTTCGTCCTGCTCGGACAATCGAACGCCTACTGTCGTGGTGGCCGGAAGAAAGCCTTCCCGTTTGATCATCTCCTCATAGGCGCGGTCATCATAAAGAAAGTCTAGAAAGGTAGACAACGCTTCTTTGTTCGTATGATCCGTCTTAAAGGAGACGAGCACATCATGTACGCCGAACGTTATGGGCGGCGTTCCGTCCTTCACTGGAATCGGGCCTTTCCCCCATTTGAGCTCAGGGAACTCCTTCGGGACGACGGACGTGAAATAATTGCCGGATATCATCATCGCAAGCTCACCAACTCCGAGAATCCGCTGCTTCTCATCGCGAGTCGTAACGGTCGGCTCCGGATCGGTCAGCCCTTTATCGAACAGCTCTTTCAGGAAGGTTAATCCTTCGATGTTCGTCTCTGAATTAATATTCCACTTCCCATCCTTAATCCATTCTCCGCCCGAGCCGTAAAAGACATAAGACAAAGACGCCTGCGTCTCATTATCCGTCAGATCAACGCCGAATCCTTCCGCCTCGCCGAGTGCTTTGATTTTGCTGGCGGCCTGCTCAAGCTCTGACCATGTTGCAGGAGGAGCTGCAATGCCGGCCCTTTGGAACAGATCCTTGTTATAATACAAATTCCGCGTGGTGGCTACGTAAGGAATGGCATACTGCACCCCGTTCATTTGATCCATTTCAACTAAATTGGGGTACAGCTTGCCCGCCAGCTCAGGCGATATGATTTCATCCAAATGGTTAAGCAAGCCGTCCTGTGCAAAGTGGGCATATACATTTGTGTTTAAGAGATCGGGAGGCTGATTCTTGCTAATCATCGTGGTATAGATGCCATCAAGAATATCCCAATTGGCTACCTGCAGTTCTACATCTATTAGCGGATTCTTCCGCTCGAATTCCTTAACAAGCTTCTCCAGCAGCGGCTTGGTCTCGGTGCTGTATTCGGAGGCAACGTAGCGAATCAATGCCCGCTCTTCCTTCGGCACTGCAATAGGCTCCGAGCTTCTGTTCATGCAGGAAGAGAGGAGAAGCGCGAAAAAGGTGAATATAACGGATACAATAAAAGGCTGCTTGTCATAAAATTTTCGCTGCATCAGGTCATCTAATCCTTCCAGAGAAGAGTCTACTTGCTATTGATAAACGGGAACAGCAGCTTCTGATTTTCAGTCGTGTACATATTTTCTTTCGTAATGATGCTGGATTCGATATCGATCTTGGGATCGGCGTTGTCGCCCTCTATTAGGTTTAATGCCGTTTTCACGCCAAGGTAGCCCATGTTAAACGGCTTCTGCACAATGGAAGCTTTGATAATGCCCGCCTCTAACAATTGCACCTCATCGCTTGTGCTGTCAAACCCGATTAGGTTCACGGCATTTGTTCTGTTCTGCTCCTTCAGCGCTTTCGCTACGCCTTGTGACGAGGACCCGTTAAGCGTAATAAACGTATTAATGGAGGTGTCGGCCATGATCAGCTGCTTGGCAATTTCGTAAGCCCTATCCTCAGAGTTATCTGCATAAAAAGGCCCCTTCATGCTGTCGTTATAGCCGGCAAGCACAAGCTTCATGCCTGCGACCCGCTCCTCGGATATGACAGAATTAGCATGATCGCTAATAATAGCTATTTTCGGATGTCCGTTTGTCTCCTTAATTGCAGTCTGTCCCGCTAATCGCCCCGCTTCTAAATGATTGCTGGAGACGATAATCGGGGAAGGCTTCATATCCGGCGATTGATTGATAACGACCAGCTTTATGCCTGCTTCACGCGCCTTCGCCAGAACAGCCGGCATCCGATCATCCATAATCGTAGCAATGACGATCGCTTGCGGTTTTCGCTCAATCGCAGCTTCCAATATCTGAATTTGGGTATCCGCATCGTCTTCAGCTAGAGGTCCTTCCACGCTCAGATTCAGCCCAATCTCCTTGGCCGCCGCTTCAGCGCCTTGATTCACGGCCTGCCAGAAATCGTAGCGAACGTTTAACGTTTCTAAAATAACAGTGACGCTTTTTTCCTCATGGGTGAAGCCGGTAAATAGCTTGAAATTGAATACCGAATAGATCGCTATGACCGCTATAGCCAGCACTAGCCATAAAGTAAATCGATGCTTCCGCATGAGTCTGCTCTCCTTAATCGAGTTTAGGTATGACGATCGTAATGCAGGTGCCTTCCTCGATTTCGCTGCGGATTTGGATGCCGTATTCATGTCCAAAATAAAGCTTGATCCGCTCATTGACGTTACGGATGCCGATGCCCTGATTGCGATTGTCCTCCTCGCCCCGGAAGAAGAGCCGCCCGACCTGCTCCGGCGTCATGCCATGTCCGTTGTCCTCGACCTCAAATATGACCTGATCGCCCGATTGTCTCCCGCGTATCGTAATCAGCCCGTCGTCCATGCCGTACATATTGCGAATGCCGTGATAAATCGCATTTTCGACAAAAGGCTGCAGCAATATCTTTAATGTCTTAAAGCCCAGAATAGCTTCATCGATATCGATCACGTAATTAAGCTCATCATTGTAACGCATCTTCTGGATCAGCAAATAATTCGTAATATGCTCCATTTCCACCCGAATCGGGATCAGCTCTTGATCCTTCGTAATGCTTGCGCGGAATAGCTTAGCTAAAGCGGAAGTCATGAGAACGACCTCCTCATGCTGCTTCTGCTCAGCCATCCAGACGATGGAATCAAGCGTATTATATAAAAAATGCGGATTGATCTGCGATTGTAGCAGCAGCAGCTCGCTCTTTCGCTTGTTCTCTTGGCCCAGAATCATCTCCTCCATAAGAAATTTCGTTCGGCTGACCATGAGATTAAACGAACGGCCCAGCTGTCCAATTTCGTTCATTTGGCCGATTTCGGTCTGGATATCGAAGTTCCCTTTCTCCACCTGCTTCATATCCGACTGCAATACCCGGATCGGCTTCGATAGCCGGTGCGACAGCCCGAGCGAAATAAGCAGTGAAAAAGCTAAGCCGCATAAGGAATAGAAAATAATCGAATTGCGCAAATTGTCTTTGCTTGCAATCAAATCGTCGGTGTAAGCAACCCCGGCTATACGCCAGCCAAAGTTCGTATCCTGTACGGAATAGATACGTTTGCCGTCCCCTTGGTTAACGGTAAAGGATTCTCCGCTTGCGGCTTGCAAAACCTCCGTAATACTCTCGCTCCGAAGTTTACTGTCGATCAGCTGCTGCTGCGGGTGGTAAACGATATTCCCCTTTTTGTCTACTATGAAGAGATAGCCTTTCTTGCCTAGGTTAATGTTGTTGCAAATATCGTTTATAATGCTGAGGTTTAGATCAACAAGAAATACGCCCTCGGCCGTTATGCCATCCGTGCTTTTGAGCTCCCTGCTCAAGGATACGACCCAGCGATATTCGTTCTCGATTAAGCTCTGCACATGAGGAGCCGATACGACAGATTGGCCGCCTGCTGCCTTAGCCATCTGGTACCATGCTTGCTCCTCCAGCTCCGTATTCGGATTTAAACTCGTAATTCTGCGATCAGATACAAATCTGCCATTATAACCAAATACCATGATGGATGCGATGTCCTGGCGCGTATACAGAATGGCTTGAAACAAATCAGAAATTTGCTTCTCGTACATGCGGCGATTCTCTGCGCTAATGAAGCTATTATCGGATATATAATATTTGACATTCTTATTCGTCATTGCAAGCAATGATATGTTCTCCATGTTGTCGACGTAGGATTGGATGTTAAGATTGACCTGCTTGATGATTTCTTCAATGTAGCCCTTCGAATTTCGCTCGACAGCAGCGACAGATACCTGATAGCTGACTAGACTCGTCAATACGATTGCCGTCAATATTAATAAGGAAAATGCCAACGATATATTGGATTGAATGCTTTTTAGCGGAAATAAAGGAAAGAAACGTTCTTTGAGCATGCTAGGCTCCGCTCCCCTTTATTTGTTTTTCTCGATAATCCTTTGGCGTTATACCTGTATGCTTCTTGAATAAAATGCTGAAATAATTCGGGTCCTTGTAGCCGACCTGCTCCGCGATTTCGTACAATTTCAAATTCGAGTTATGAAGCAGCTCCTTCGCCTTGGCGACCCGTACACCGGTCAAATATTCAATAAACGTTTCTCCGGTATGCTGCTTAAACACAAGGCTGAAATAGCTTGTGCTCATGAGCACATGGCGGCATAAATCCTGAAGCGACATCTTCTCATTGGCATAATTCGTATCGATGTACTCTACCGCGCGATGAATTTGCATGTTCGTCAAATAATTCCGATTTTCCGTAATCGTTGATATGATGGCGCTCACGACCTCTTTTAGCCAAACCTCGATTTCGTCCAGCGTCTTGAACCTAAACACATTCATCAGCTTGATTTGCTGCTCAATGGAGGGCTCCTGCTGTGAAATGGCAAGCTCTTGAATCGAGTTCATGAGAGACAAAACAACCTTCTGCATTTGCAGCATGCACGCTTCTACCGGAACGAGTGCCGCCTTAAGCTCCGCAACTCCCGTTTCGATTAACCGGTGGGCATCTTGAACGGCGCCTGTTTTCACCGCAGCCGCAAGCTTGCGATCCCATTCCAAGCTCAGCGGCATAGCATTCGATGGCTTGCCCTCTATATCCATAATGCTAAGCACACGGTTTTTCCCCAGCAGGAAGCGGTAATCGAGAACAGACAACGCGCTCTTGTACGATATCGGCAGCTGCTCCACGTTTGCGCAGGCTCTGCCCATTCCGATCGTAACCGTAAAATTCAAATATTTTTCCACATGATAGCGCACATCCTCTGCAAGGGAAAATACGCGCTCATATAAGAGACTCTCATTGTCTGCTCCAAATACAATGGCGACCATCCGTTCTTCACGGGTACGGAAAGTAAGCACATCACCGCTAGCTAGCGTTTCCTGAAAAATATCAAATGCCGCAAATCGCAAAAATTCGGCATCATGCTCATAGGAATGCAGCTCGCGATCTCCAAAATCATCGATATCCACTACCATAACCAAATACAGTGGCGCCACGGGAGGCAAATTAAAATAGGTAAGGCGCTCTGCGACCTCTGATTCTTTAAGTCCAACTGCAACTAGGCGTTCAAGGAACCGCTCCTTGAGCAGCGGAAGGCTTTGCTCCAATTGGCTGTTTAACCTGCTCAGATCCTCGCGGCGCTTCTTCTCCTCATCCATTTCCGCTCGAATGCGGTCGAGCAGAAGCCTTATTTCTTGTGCCGTAATCGGTTTTAAAATAAAGTCCGAAATTTTAAGCCGAATCGCTTGCTGCGCATATTCGAACTCGTCATATCCCGTCAAAATAATCATTTTTATGTACGGAAACTGAGCTGAAATTAAGCCGGCAAGCTCAAGCCCATCCATAAATGGCATGCTGATATCTGAAATGACCAGCTCCGGTCGATGTAATTCTACTGCATCCCAAGCCTCCCGGCCGTTGGCATAATCCCCTATCAATTCGAAGCCGTGCTCGTTCCAATTAATCGTATTTTTTAATCCATTCCGGACTACCGCTTCATCATCGACAATCATTACTCTGTACATTGAAGCAACTCCAGTTCTATTGGAATACATCTATTTGCTATAACAATATACCCCAATTATGCATGAGAACTAGTTTGCTTACAATTGATTGATTCATAGTAGAGATCATTACTTAGGTATTTGGTATTGCTCCTATTTACTTTCAGAGATAAAAAAAAAGCCCGACCTAGTGGTCGGACTTTGCTTGGTTTGACTATCCCTTGCTATGCGGACCTTCCAAAGCAATCATCGCCTCAGACGGTGCCAACCCGAGGTAATGGCACATTAGCGGAGCAAGCAGAAGCTGCGGCAAAGCCTCGCTCTGGTTTGTAATCGGCAACTGGGGCTGCTCTCCGCAAATATAGAGCGGAACATGCCTCTCCTCCGGCTCCGTCCCGCCATGGTAACCAGCAGCGTTCATCCCATGGTCTGCGGTCACAATAATACGGTAGCCTTGCGATAGCCATAACGGAACCAACGTCGCTAGCATGCCATCAACGGCACGCACGGACGCTTCATATTGCTTGCTTTCTCCGCCGTATTTGTTCCCCACGTCATCAATATTCATCGTGTGGATGTATAAGAAATGAGGGTCATAGGCTGTACGCAAATATTCGGCGTCAACAAACAAATGGCTGTCCGGATAATGATCCTCGAAATAGAAAATACCGTGCTGAATCGGCTTGCTCTCGTCATGCTGATGACGATCCGAAATGATGCTATATGGCGCTGAATTATACAGCTCGCTAACCCAGTGATAAGCCGCTGCAGCCGTTCTTAAGCCTGCTTTGGCAGCGAGATGGAACACGCTCTGCTCATGACTTAATCTGGCGATATGATTAGCCGTGATGCCGTTTCTCACAGCTGGCGTACCCGTCAGCAATACTTCGTATAGGGGACGCGAGAGACTCGGGAGCTCCGATCGAACCTGATAACAATTGATTTTTCCTTGTTCGACCAGATGCTCCATGTAGCCTAAATATTTTCGCGCGGAATCATATCTTAATCCATCGAGGACAACGACAATCAGCTTTTGAGAAGTATCGATCATGCGCCCTCCTTCTCCAGATGCAAGAGCTGGGAATGATCCATGGCTAAGCTTACACGACTGTTTTCCCCTAACCGCAGCGACCGACCATCGTTAAGCGCATCGATAGTCAGCCTTACGCCTTCCGCATCTATTGCGTATCGGATGATATTTCCGAGTATGGAGACTGAATAGATCATGCCATCCACAATTCGCTTCCCTTCGCTTAACGCTACATTACGGGCTTCCTCGCTCAAGAGAATGACTGATTCAGGCCGAATTGCGAAGCTTTCCGCTGAGCTGTCTACCTGTTCGAACAGTCTTAATGCCTCTGGCTTGGTCAATACATTGTAGCTTCCCATGAAACGAGCGACAAACTCCGTTTTTGGGGTCGTGTAGATCTCTTCCGGGGTTCCTTCCTGAACGATGCTTCCCTTATTCATGAGGCATACCCGATCGGATAAAATTAACGCCTCTTCCTGATCATGCGTCACAAATATGGTCGTCATGTTAAAACGCTTCTGAATATCGCGAATTTCGGTTCGCAAATTTTTGCGGATTTTGGCATCCAATGCACTCAGCGGCTCATCGAGCAGAAGAACCTTGGGCTGGACGGCAAGTGAACGAGCAAGCGCCACGCGTTGCTGTTGGCCGCCCGAGAGATGCTGGGGATAGGCATTGCGCTTGTCCTCAAGATCAATAATAGCAAGCAACTCCTCCGACCGTTTTTGTCTCGCTGCTTTGGCGACCCCTCTCATTTTCATCCCATATTGGATATTTTCACTGACGGTCAGATTGGGGAACAAAGCATAGGATTGAAAGACCATCCCAATTTCCCGATTGCGGGGCGGAAGATTTACGATATTTTTTTTATCTAAAATAATTTGCCCGCCATCTATTTCCGTTAAGCCAGCAATACAGCGCAGCAGCGTGCTCTTCCCGCAGCCGGAAGGCCCGAGCAGCGTTACGAGCTCTCCCTCGCGGATTTGCAAATCTACGCTGTTCAGCACATTTGTACCGCCGAATTGCTTATGAATGCCTTGCAGTTCCAAATAAGCGTTCATCCTTGAATCCCCTTATTCATTTTTTGGCCAAGCCTCATTAGGATCATAGATAGCACTAAAATAAATATGAAATAGGAAATCGCAATTGCACTGGCCATGTGTCCGCTTTCTCCGAGCCGTTGATAAAGGTAAACCTGTATCGTATGAATATGTCCGCCGACCAGCATATTGGTCAGGACAAACTCGCCGAATAGCACGGAGAAAGATAATAGTGTTGAGGTTATTACGCCTGGCCATATATTCGGCAGGATCACGTTAACGAACGCTTTTGTTCGGCTAGCACCTAGCATTTCTGCTGAGTTAAGCAGATCAACCGCCGATACGGTAAGCAGGCTGTTGCGAATGCCTTGATACATGTAAGGCAGAATAACGACAAAGTAGGCCCCGATTAAAATGTAAGCTGTTCCAGCAATCTCAATTGGACCGGAGGAGTAAGCACGAATGAGTCCGACCGCCGCCACGACGCCAGGTACAGCATATGGAAGAACAACGATCCCCTTCATAAACGTCTCCCACTTAGGCAAATAAACCGTAATGATAAACACAGCTGGCAGCATAATGACTAAGCTAAGCGCTACGCTTATTGCGCATAAATAGAGGGAGGTCCACAGCGCATCCAAAAACCGAATATCTTGAAACATCTGGCCGAACCATTCCGTCGTCCAGCGTGTAGGAAGTATAGTCGTCTGCCATTCTTTGGCGAACGCATAGATGAGAGTGGCTAGCAAGGGAAGCAGCAAATAAATCATGAGCGCCAGCAGCAGCAGCCGATGCGTCCAGCCCTTCTTCTTCACGGTGTTCGCCATCACAGCTCCTCCTTCACAACTGCCGTCAATTGTTGCATCGATTTCCGGCGCTTACGGACTTTTTCAGAGGATGAATTCGCATGAAATAATTGGGAACGCTGAACCATTTTATGATTCAGATAAACGGCCAATAAAGTAGACAACGCTAGAATAACCGCAAGGGCATTGCCAAGCTGCGGCTCGTTCACGACATCACCCGATACTAAGGAGCCAATCCTAATGGCAAGCAAATTATAATTTCCTCCGACCAAAGCATAGGCCGTCGCATAAGCGCCCATCGCGTTCGCGAAGAGAATGCCTAGCGTTCCGAAGACGGCTGGCGTTAGAACTGGTATGCCGATTGTGGCCCAAAATTTCCAATTGCTCGCTCCCAGCAGAGATGCCGCCTCTTTCCATTGATCCCGAATTCCATAGAAGGAGGGATACAGCAGCAGCAAGGCAAGCGGAACCTGAAAGTAAACATAAACCAAAATAAGTCCTGTCCAGCTATACAAATCAAAATCGGTGAATACGTCCCATCCCCACTGCTTAAACAGCAGCGTAAATACTCCATTGCTGCCCAGCAGGATAATATAAGCAAAGGCGAGCGGAACACCTGCAAAATTCGAGGTCATATTTGAAAGCATAAGAAGCCGATCACGCATCCTTGGCGAGAATCGCGTGATGGAGTAAGCGCAAATGAGTCCGATTATGATGCCTATCACACTTGCGGATAAAGAAATAAGCAGGCTGTTCTTTATCGCCTTTAAATAGTACTCGCTTTGCATGATTCTAGCGTAAAAGCTAAACGTAAAGCCCGAGCCATCTTCCTGTCTAAAACTTCCGGTCAGCATAGACATGATCGGAGCGAATTGAAACGCGACAATCATCACTACAAAAGGGATTAGTCCTAGAAAAACCCATCGATTTCTTCGCCTCATGCCTGCATACTCTCCTCCTATTAAATAAAAGGGGGCGTCTTCGACAAGAAGGCGAAGACGCTCCATTATAGGCTATCCTGTTCAAGATTCTAGCTTTCAGAAATTAGTTCATGTGTACAAGAACACGTTCCTGCCAAAGCTGCGGCAATTTCTTAGCCGTTTCTTCCCAAACCTTATAATCGCCAACTGGCTTAACATTGGCATACGCATCAGCAGGCAGCAGCTTTGCCGCTACGTCATCAGGCAGCTTTACGCTTTCGCGGATCGGTCTTGCATAACCTTTGGCCAAGTTGATTTGGCCTGCATCGCTCAAAATATACTCGCGAGCTAGCTTCGCCGCATTTGGATGCGGAGCATATTTGTTGATGATTGTGGCGTAACCACTCACAACGCTGCCTTCTTTAGGAATAGCTACATTGAATTGATCCTTGCCCAGCTGATCTCTATTGTTCAAGGCGTTAAAGTCCCATAGAAGCGTAACCTCAACTTCACCTTTTTCGATATTTGCCAAGCTTGCTTCCGCATTGGATAGGCGGCCCTTCTTCGCAAGATCCTCGAAATACGCAATTCCCGGCTCTATATTGGACTCGTCTCCTCCAAAAGCAATCGCTGCAGCCAATACAGCCATTTGAGCCTGCGCGGCTTTTGTTACGTCGCCAACAATGATTTTGTATGCGCCATTTTTAAGATCTTCCCAACTTTGGGGTGGCGTTTGGACAAGCTTCGTGTTCGTCAGGAACGAAATCGAGCCTTGGTATCCTACGATCCAATGACCATCTGTATCTTTAGCCCAATCGGGAACTTCATCCCAATAAGAAGTTTTGTAAGCTTGCGTTACGCCTTTATCTATCGCAACGGGTCCGAATGCGATACCTACATCGCCGATATCCGCAGTCGGCTTGTCTTTCTCAGCCTCAAACTTGGCGATTTCCTCCGCGCTCGACATATCTGTATCCGTGTGCGTTAGCGCGTACTTTGTTTGCAGATCCGCCCAAGTGTCCTTCCAGTTCGCCCAAGTATCCGGCATTCCGACGCTTACGACGGTGCCTTCTTCCTTCGCATTTTTCTCCAGATCAGCTAGTGAGATTTCTTCGACTTCAGCACTCTCATTAACTGCTGCTTCTTTGTTGTTATTACCCCCACATGCAGCAAGCATTAGAACGAAAACGGATAGAACAAGGCCAACAATTAACTCTTTTTTTAACCAAAGTCTCATAATCTCTCTTTCACTCCCATGTGGTATAATGTGGGTTGTTATGAATTCTTGTTGTTTTACCCTTTTAAAGTATAGATCGTCATTATTTTCTGTAGGTTATCTAAATTAAGCACATTTGTTAAAATCATGTATGAATGCGGTAAATTTATCGCGTTGTGATTCATAGGGGTAGCTTCATCTATTTGCTATTAGCAGGTCATCGTATAGGCAAAATAAAAAGAGCACCTGTCAGGGTGCTCTCTCAACGTTTCGTTCAATCTATGTACGATTCCATAAGCATTGCCGCAAGCCGTTCATTTGCTTCTTTTAAGAATGCTCACATGCCTGCGTTTATTTTTTCCAGGATTTTGGCTGCTGCTTCTTCCCAATACTGTTTCATAGTCTCTCTTTCAATGGCATCTTTTAGTTTCTCTTGATGGAAGCTAATGACGGTCTTGTCCGCGCTCGTTGGATTAGGAATAACACGGATTTGCACCGTTGACGAGTGTTCCCAATCCTTCCTTTGCCAAGTCATCCGAAGCTGATGGAGGGGTTTCACGACGCGCAATTCGCCATGATTGCCTTCCCCGGTTGTATATGGGTGCCCTGCCTCAAGCTTGAGTGCTGTCAACTCACCCAACCACATCCTTAGCCCTTCTGGAGAAACCAGCAATGCCCATGCTTGCTCCTGCGAGATCGGAAATGTCCTTCGGACGCCGATTTGGAACCCTGCCGAAGCCGTCTGTCCTTTCAAAAGAAACCGCCTCCTCAGTGATCGTTAGCTACAACGACCATTGTATTTATTCATAAGGCAATACTATCCACTCTCCTATTAATTGTCAATTCATATAACGATCAAAAAATGCAGCGAATTCCTGATAGGGTTATCACTTGCAATCGCTGAATTGTATTAATCTACGAATGGGCTGACGATTATGCTTTCAATACTGATTTCACCATATCCGCCTGTCAGTGTAATGCTATTGTTCTCGCCTGGGCTTAACGGGACGGTAATACTGGCGCAGCCGGTGAAGTCTGGCGAGCTTCCGGTTGGGCATTAAGCAATGAATAGTCGCTGTCATTGACCGTTAGATTTAGCTTGGCGAGACGCTCAGCCGTAGCATATCGAATATGAATCGCGGCTCTGCCGCCTTTTTCCCCATCGACATGATCAAACTGGCAGTAGGAGCCAGCGGCTTGCAGCTGGTTTACAACGCTGACGCCTTGCTCATTTCGTTCAACTTTGGCTCCTCCGCCCACGATGCTTTTCTCAGCCGAGTAAGTTTTCTCATTCGGGTGTGGTGCTGGTGCATCTCCTACCGATTGAACGCCTTCTTTGGTTTGGACGACAGTGCGGATCGTTCCGTCTTCATTAAAGTACAAATAGTCGATGCACATGCTCCTTAAATTGCCTTGACCCGAAATATCCTGGTTATGATAAAACAAATACCATTGTCCCTTAAACTCCGCAACGGAGCCATGGGTAGTGGAACAGCCGGTCGGCTCCAAAAAGATGCCCCGATATGTCCACGGACCAAGCGGATTTTCACTGGTTGCATATCTCATGCGGTTATTTCCATCCAGATTGTCCGCATAGGTCAAATAATAGAGGCCCTCTCTTTTAAACACCCAAGCCGCTTCGTGAAAATCCTCCAAACCTTCCATTTCCCGCATTTCACCCTTAATGGACATCATATCCTCGTTAAGCTCTCCGCCCTCGCATCTGCTGCCGCCGCCATAATACATATAAGCACGATCGTCCTCATCGACAAGCACGCATGGATCAATCAGGGCAAATCCGCCAAGACCCGGAATGTATCCTTGATCGGTAAAGCCGCTTGCAGGCTTTTGGCTGGTCGCCACTCCGATTTTCCACGTGTCATTCCAGTTTGATCCGCTTGGATGCGGGTAGTAGAAATAATAGGTTCCGTTTTTGTATGCTGCATCAGGCGCCCACATAAAGCCGCCTTCCGGTCTGCCCCAAGCCACATCGTCCGAGCGGAGTATCTCCCCCTCATCTACCCAGTTCACCATGTCCGCAGACGAATACACATGATATCTGTCCATTAGGTCGCAGCCCCTTGCCGGGTCCATATCATGGGAAGCATAAATATAAACCTTGCCGTCCCCCCATACATGAGCCGATGGATCTGCCGTAAAAATAGTCGTAACGATAGGATTTTTTGATGTCACTTTGATAGATTGCGCCGTCATTTTTTTAACCCTCCTGATCATAGTAATCGATATATCTTAATTCGTTCATTCGCTTACTTCAGCATAACCTGCATGCTTTGGCGTCAACAGGGGACGATATTAAACAATCTAGTCGAATCTAAACGGATTTTTATTAAAAATAAAAATCCACAACCTTTTGCGGTTGTGGATTAATTTGGTGGAGGGGAAGCTCACTGATAATCATGACATCACGAATCGAAAGAGAACATCCATATATTTTAGCTTAAAGCTTCTGCAATTGTTGTTTTATCTTTAACGAATTTAACAAATAAATACCGAACAAGCGGACCTACAATGATGAGCTGAAGAGGAAAAGCAAAAATAAAGTTTTTAAATACTAAAGTAAAGTAACTTTCAACCAATGATTCTCCAAGCAAGCTGTCGGAAAAGTAAACACTCCCCAATCCATAAAGAGACATACAGAGAACCATTCCACTCACCATAAAAAATGCGAGGGATAGAATGACAAATACCTTCTTAGATTTGTCATAGGGTAAGGAAAAAGCAATTTTTTGGGCCACTGGACCGACTACAAACAATTCCAATAAGGACGCAATAACAAAGACTACAATAAGTCGGGTAAGCAGTTCTTTCAAAGATATCGTGCCAATCAAGCCGTGTGCCTTTGTTATTATAGCGAGAATGGAAAGTTCCACATAAGTGAACATTGCGTGAACATTTCGAGGTTGAGTGGCTTGGGTTGAGAAGTCGAAATAAAAAAACTACCGGCGAAAACACGGTAGTTTTTCATTTATCCTTTTAAGGGTAACTAATCATTAAACCTTTGGCTTGATATCTGCATCATCAATACCATTATTACTGCTGTTTTTCTTGTTGTCGCTTTGATTTTTCGGTTGATTCTTTTGTTGATTGGATAATGAATAACATCATCTGTTTCCTACCGATTACTGCGGTGGCATCTTCCACACCTACAAATGACTCTCGTCATATCAATAAAATTACCTTTGTCACTAACTAAGTCCTGCCAAAGCAATTAAGATAAGAGTATCCAATTTAAGAGGTGGGCGAGAAAATGAACGGAAGCGCTTTTTATGTGATGATCGCTTTTATAGCAGTTTTGGTTTTGTGGAAAAGAACGAGAAGCATGTACCGGCCTATACGGGGTAACGGGATTCGACTACTGATTCCACTGTTATTCATGGTTCCTGGGCTGTCTCTCCTTATTAGCCCTAACGTAAATGAACCAGCTTGGGCTTTTGGGGCAGCCTTTGGAATTGGCATTTTATTTTCCATCCCATTGATTTGGACGACCAATTACGAGGTAAGAGAAGATAACTTGATTTATGCCAAGAAAAACTGGGGATTTTTCGCAGTTTTCATAGGTATTGTGATCATACGGTTTGCTCTTCGTCAAGAAATATCCGTCATGGATCCTCAAGGGAAAATGGCATTGTTCATCATCTTGGCTTTTGGATACATCATTCCATGGAGAGTTGTTTCGTTTATTAAATTTAGGCGTGTGTTCTACCAGTCGTATTCTGCCAGAATTAACTAAAATGCGATGTATGTTCTTGTCCTTTGACATTGTCGGAGGACAAGAACATACATCCATAAAATACACGAACTTATAACCGGCCCGGTTCGCGTCTGGAAACTTCAGAACCGGACCAGGCTTGAATCAACTCATATTTATTTCGATTTTTTCTGTGCTGCGGATCTTCCCTGTTTTTTCGGATCGCTTGATTTTGGTGCGACATGTTGGCTGTTAGGCTTGTTTTGATCGCTCATAATGGATTCTCCTTTGCATCAGATTCTAATTAGTTATGTGCTTATCTCATTGAAACTATAACAGCCAATTCCATTCCCTTATTGCATGAATAAAAGGCAATTTTTTTGAAAACACAAAGAAAGAGAACACCCTACAGAGCGCTCTCTTTTCCTTAAAAATCATCTATCCGTATTTAAATTCTGCTCTTCTTAGAAAACACCGTAGGCGACGTTTCCTCTCCCGATAGCTTATTTCCTCGTGTGACATATACCTCTTTGTCGAGGATAACGTGATCTAGGCATGAGTCCTCTTCAATAACGCATTTTTGCATCAGAATGCTATTTCTGACAACCGCCCCTTTACCGATTCGGACGCCCCGGAACAAAATGCTGTTTTCCACTGTCCCTTCAATAATGCAGCCGTTAGCTACCTGCGAATTCGTTACGACGGCGCTATTCGCATATCTGGCGGGCGGTTCATCCTTGATCTTCGTGTAAATCACCCCAGGCTTGTAGAAGAGGGATTTCCATACTTCAGGATTCAACAGCTCCTTGCTGTACTTGTAATAATTTTGAACGGAGTTGATGACGGCCAGATACCCCTTGTACTCATAGCCATATACCTTTAATTCATTCAGATTTCGAATAATGACATGCCGCACCAGATCATAGTAGTTTTGATTCACGCTTTTTTTGACCAAATCAATAAGCAGCTCTTTTTTAATAATGATCATGCGCATATAAGCTTTGTTGCTCTTTTTCGTCTGGCGGTTCTCCATCATGCGCACGACCCGTCCATCGCCCGCTAAATCAAGCGTGATGAGATTCGAGAAGTCCTCGCTGCCATCGTCCATTTCCTTGTAGATAACAGTAATATCCGCGTTTGTCCTTTGGTGGCTTTCCACCGCCTCGGTATAGTTGATATTACAAATCATATGACTGCTTGAAACGACAACAAATTCTTCCGTGCTGCGGTTAAAATATTCGAGGGAGCCGTAAAAGTTTTGCAGATCGCCGTTAAAGCCCGGGGCATTGGTATTGTTGGGAGGCAAAATGAACAATCCGCGGTATTTTCTATCCAAGTCCCATTCTTTCCCGGAGCCCAAATGGTCAATGATGGAACGGTAATTGTTATGGGCGAGTACAGCCACATTGTTAATCCCCGAATTCACCATGTTGGATAATACAAAGTCTATCAGTCGGTATCTGCCGCCGAAGGGTACCGTCGCAGTTGCCCGTGAGTACGTCAGTTCATGCAAGAGCGGCTGGTTGATGCTGAGATTGATGACACCTAACACATTATTCATCGCATTCACTCCTATATCAATTGAGAAGAGATGACCATATTTTCGCCAATTAAGGTGATTTCCGCCGAATCATCCGGGCTTCCGACGGATGCGCCGTCTTGGATAACGGTACCCGAGCCGATGATCGCCTTATGGATCGTGACGTTCTCCCCGATTTGGGCGTCTGGCATAATGACCGAATCCTTAATTAGGCTTCCTACACCGACATGAACACCATAAAAAAGCACAGAATGGTCAACCTCCCCAAATACCATACATCCTTCATTCACCAGAGAGCCCGTAACTTTGCCGGTAGATGCGATATGATGCGGGGGCTTGTTGGGATTTTTTGCGTAGATTCGCCACTTAGGGTCATGAAGCGTAAACGGAGGGTTTTCCTGGAGCAGGTCCATATGGGCTTCCCACAAGCTTTCGACCGTTCCAACATCCTTCCAGTACCCGTTAAAGCGGTAGACAAAAAGCGCATTGCCGCTATCGAGCATCGATGGAATAATGTCTTTGCCGAAATCATTGCTCGACGTCGGATCCTCGGCATCGGCAATTAATTTCTTCTTGAGCACATCCCAGGTAAAAATATAAACGCCCATGGAAGCGAGGTTGTTTTTCGGCAGCTTCGGCTTTTCCTCGAATTCAATAATCCGGTCTTCATTGTCCACATCCATAATGCCGAACCGACTGGCTTCTTGCAGCGGCACTTCAATAACCGCGATGGTGGCATCTGCTTTCGTGTCCTTGTGCTGTTGAAGCATGAGCGCGTAATTCATTTTGTACACATGATCACCGGAAATAACGAGCACATATTCGGGATCGTATTGCTCAAGATAATGGATGTTCTGGTATATAGCATGAGCCGTTCCTTTATACCAGCTGCCGCCTCTTTGTTCCATAAAAGGGGGAAGGACGGTGACTCCGCCGTTTTTCCGATCCAAATCCCATGAACTGCCTATACCTATGTAGGAATTGAGTACCATTGGTTGATACTGTGTCAGTACCCCAACGGTGTGAATACCTGAATTGCTGCAATTGCTTAATGGGAAATCAATGATCCGGTACTTACCGCCGAAGGGTACAGCAGGCTTCGCCAACTTTGATGTCAAATGGCTCAGTCTCTTACCTTCACCGCCTGCCAGCAGCATGGCTACACATTCTTTTTTCTGCATTCGGCTCACTCCCCACAGTTAAAAATTTCATCCTTGATTTTAATAAATAGAATTTTCTGATAATTTAACTCAAGCCTCTCCCTCCATAAATTAAACGTCCGCATATATGGGAATGTAAGCGTATACATTGTTGTAAAAATTATAATACTCCGTTGATTATGGGAAGTCAACAGCCTTTCTATAAGCACTATTTCGCAGAAAACAAGGGCTTTCAACACGCAAAAAATGCAGAACGCATCTTTATGTTGAACCCTATGTTTTAATGGCGATTTTACCGATTTTACAGAAGTAGAATTCGCTCGCAATAGCTCGTTTAGTAGCGAAACCGCATTTATTGCAGAATGCCCTATTTCAGGCCTCATAAGGTCAAGGAAGCGTTTTTTACAAGGTGGCTCCCTATTTTACTTCACCAATATCCGCTGCTACACGAAACCCGCAGTTTCCCGTTGAGCTGTCTGGTGTATTTGAGCTCCTAGCCGCTACCCGGTAACGGTTGCAATAGGAACGGTGGCATAAATAGGACCCGCCCCTCATGGAACGTTTACCGGATGGCTGCTCGCATTTCGGATCGCTCGCCGATGTAAGTCTATGGTAGCCGGGGCTGAACCAATCCGCGCACCATTCCCACACATTCCCCGACATATTATACAAACCGTAGCCATTAGCCTCGTAGGCGTGAACCGGCGCAGTTCCGATATAACCGTCACCAGCATTGTTTTTGACCGGAAATTTACCCTGCCAAATGTTGCACATATGCTTTCCATCTAGTTTAAGCAGATCTCCCCAAGGATACGTTTTTTGCGATAATCCTCCCCTCGCTGCAAATTCCCACTCTGCTTCTGTAGGCAGCCTCGTACCCGACCATTGACAGAAAGCCTCGGCATCCCGCCAGGAAACATGGACCACGGGGTGGTCCATTCTATCTTTTACGCTGGAATCCGGCCCTTCCGGCTTCGCCCAGTAAGCACCTTCCACTACTAGCCACCATGGAACCTGCTCCGGTACATCTCTAACACGCTCTTTGGTTGCATCGGATGCCAGCAAATGAAACACGTACGACCATCCGAAGCTTTCCGCTTCCGTCACATAGCCTGTTGCCTGAACAAATGCTAGAAACTCCTCATTCGTCACGGCATAAGGTGCAATTCGGAATGGAGAAACCGTAACCTTTCGAACGGGGCCCTCCCCATCAGCAGGAAAACCTTCCATTGAATTAGAACCCATAGCGAACTCGCCGCCGTCTAGCGTTATTAATGAATTCATCGTCTTCCTTTTAGGGATTAATGAAGAACTGAGCGGTTGTGAGCTTTGCCTTGTCGTATCCAGCAGCGCTTGTTCCCTTCCCGCTGTACAGCAGCATTGTTTTTGTTCCACTTTCCTATTCCTCCCGATACGATGACTTGCACTATCCATACAAAGCAATGCATACTAATCCTGATACAATAATAACGGAAACGGGATGCTTGCGAAAAAAAAGAAAAGCGGAGAGCGATCCCAAACAAATAACAATCTGGCTGAAGGTGAACCAGGATATGGAAGACAGCATCCCGTTATTAATTGCAAACATAATGGCAGTATATATGATCAGCCCGGTAATGGTCGACCGCAAGCCATAAAAGGATGCTTTCACCCTATCATTTTTATGAACTTTATAGAAGAGACTACCTACACCTATGATCATAATGATAGATGGCAGAACCGTCCCAAGCATAGCAATCAGGGCTCCAAGCAGGCCCTCCTCCTTAAAACCAATTAGAATAGCCATATTGGTGGCAATCGGTCCCGGCGACATGCCCGAAACAGCAATAACATCAATAAAATGCTGCTGCTCCATCCAGCCATGGCGATTTACGACCTGCTCCTGCAATAATGGAATCATCGCATACCCGCCCCCGAATGAAACCGATCCGATTAAGAAGAACGTCATAAACAATTCGATTAGCATGGCAGCCCCTAATTAAATCATATAGTCGTATACTTGTTCGTCTGTCTGAAACGTCGTTTTGCGTCCAAGCTTCTTTCGCATTCCTATAATGACAATGCCAGAAACAGCGCCTCCAAAAATCAATAGGACGGGATGAATATAACGATGAAAAAAACACATAACGGCGACTGTTCCAGCAATGAGCATAATAGAAATCTTATCTACGGCAGCGGTCTTGCCGGTTCTGTACGCAGCATAAAAAATCAAGGCGACAATGGTTGCCCGAATGGACAAAAATGCAGCCTCTACCTTGGGATTATCCTTCATTTCCATGAAAAGAATAGACAATACGATGACAATACAGAAGGTCGGAAGCAAAATGCCGAGTGTGGCGGCAATCGCACCCTTCACACCGGCAATTCGATAACCGATAAAAGTCGCGGAATTAACGGCAATTGCACCCGGTACAGACCCCGCAATAGCAAAAATATCCGAGATGTCCTGCGCTTGAAGCCATTTCCGCTTCTCCACGACTTCGCGTTCGATGATTGGAATCATCGCATACCCACCGCCGAAAGTGACCGGGCTAATCTTGAGAAACATGACGAACAGATGCCACAGTATCTTCCATTGCAAGGCGGTCATCCTATCACCCTCCCTCATCGATTGCTAAAGGTTAGCTGATTCAGAATCGGCTTGACCGGTCTGCCTGCAATGAGCCGGCCTTCCCCGATAAATCCCTCTTCACGGCCTTCCAGTTCACGTATGAGTGCTTCTCTCCAAGCCGCCGCTTCTGCTGCCCGCTCCGGCCGTTCCGCTTGATTGGTCAGCTCCTGCGGGTCCTTCAACAGATCAAAAAATTGCTCTTTGCCTGTCTGCGAATACCAAATATATTTGACCTTGCCGTCCGTTACGTATTGGTTGGACAGCTCACCCATCGCCATTTCCCCATGCACATACGATCTCCATTCCGTTCCTTCCCCTTTGCATAACGGCAGCAGGCTCTTGCCCTCCACCGTTTTCGGGATAGGCGCACCCGCCGCTTCTAGAAGCGTTGGCATAATATCCCTAAGCTCGATCGGCTCATCAACAAGGCTGCCCGCTCTTAAACCCAGCTTCCCGCCGGGGTCGCATATGATAAACGGTATTTTTGCACTCCCCTCGTACGGGAGCCCTTTGCGGAAGAAATGATGGTCACCCATCAGCTCGCCATGGTCGGAGGTGAACAAAATGAGCGTATTATCCAGCACATTGTATTCCTGCAAAGCGTTCAGCAGCCTCCCGATTTGATCGTCCAGATGGGTAATGAGCGCATAATAGCCGGCCTTCGCAAGGTTGAGGCGCCGTTTCGGAAGCTTGCCAACAACGGTAGTCGGATTAAACCTGCCCTTCTCCGCAGCGGCTTCGTCCACCCAGTCGCCTACGGGTGAGTCCGGCATTTCAATATTTTTATACAGATCGAAGTAAGCCGCAGGAGGATCAAGCGGCGAATGCGGCCTGACGAACGAAGTCCAGAGGAAAAACGGCTTCCCCGGATCTCTTCTCCGCAGAAAATCAATAGATTCCGATACCGTCCAGTTTGTGGGATGCAGCCCTTCATCCAGGTGCCAAGCTCTTGCCACCGTAGAAGCGTTGCAATCCAGCCCATGATCAGTCAGATCAGCATCCGATCCCGCCATCCGCCTTAGCCACTGCAAGTAATCGTCGCATTGATCAAAGTGCTCCCCATAAGCAGTAGCTGCTTTGCGATTATGGTGCAAGTAACCGTCATGCAATACGATATTGTGAAATCCGCATAGATTGCGGGTTGGATATACATGCATCTTCCCAACGCATTGCGTATGGTAATCTCCCTTTGCCAGCTCCCCCGCCAGCATATGCTCGTACGTCCATGGGATGCCGTCTGCATAGCCGACTCTCCCGTGGGAACGCTGTCCCATTCCCGTCATAATGGCAGCTCTTGCCGGAATGCATACCGGCGTAGCGGAATACGCGTTATTGAACAGGACGCCGCTATTTGCGAGCGCATCCAAGTTTGGCGTTTCCACAACCGGATGATCCTGAATGCTCAAGCAATCAAAGCGCATTTGGTCTACGGTAATTAGCAGCAGATTAGGTTTCACGGTTTACCCCCTCATGGTCTCACTTTCGCTCATTTGTTCAAGGCTGCTGGCATGATTTGATTCTTATATTGTGACAATTCGATTGACTTGCCTTTATGGAGCCTAGATTCTTCCGCGGCAAATGCCATCAAGTGGCTCCGAACAGATACCGTTGCTGAAGATAAGCTTTCCACATCACTCTGTCCATAATTTCGCACTTCATTTATAAAGGAACGGACAATTCCAGCATCTCCGCCTCCATGTCCCGATTCAGATGCTTCCAGCTTCACCACACGTTTTTCCTTCGTAACAAATTGATGAATGGTAATGGCATCATCCATCATATTGCCGCGAATATCGCCTTTTGTCCCCATAATTTGCACGATGCGAGTGTTGTCTTCCGTAAAACCGCACATACTAAACGTTGCTGTCGCTCCGCTGGCAAATTCCATATTGACCACCTGATGGTCGACCACATTGTTGTCTGTCTGGTACACGCATCGACCGTAAGGACCTGTACGCAGCGCTTCCATGATTTCCTCATCCGTATCGTTATTCGTAAATTTCCGCGCCCATCCTCGTCCTTCATTCAAATAGTAGTTTACCGCATGATACTGGCACTCTTTCTCTGCCGGGCAGCCTTCTGCACAAAAGGCAGGCGCTCCTTTCGGCTTATTTCCTTCATGAAAATGCATCAAGGACCCAAACGAGCTCACACGCTCGCAAGGCTCATCCATAATATAAGATAGAATATCCATATCATGACAAGATTTCTGAAGAATCATCGGGCTTGATTCGTCGCTATTGCGCCAGTTCCCCCGAACAAAGCTGTGCGCCATATGCATATTGCCCACATTCTCATTTAATTGGACAGAAACGATATCACCGATGGCTCCCTGTTCAATTTCATGCTTGATCGTCTGCCAAAAAGACGTATAACGCAGCACATGGCAGATCGTAAGCAAACGGCCTTGCTTAAGTGCCTCCTGTTCCATTTCCACGCACTCGCTAGGAATAGGTGACATCGGCTTTTCCAACAATACGTGATAACCAAGCTGCAGCGCTCTAAGCGTAGGCTCTAGATGCATATGATCCATTGTGCATATAATAGCCACATCAGCATCCTTCTTATCTGCCAAAATATGCTCCCAGGAATGATATTGCTGTTCATCTGTTAATTGATGCGCTTTTGCAATCATTTCCCGTCGCCCGCTATTCGGATCAGCTACCCCGACAATACAAAGATCCTCTTGATGGGCAAGCGCATAAGGAGCGTAAGCGCGCATTCCCCGGTCTCCCGCTCCAATCAGAATCGCTCTAATAGGACTCATGCGATCTCTCTCCTTTTTGGTTTATTGCAAAAAGAGGTGGCAGCAGCATTTTATTGCATAGCACCCCTTCTGCATTCTCGTATTAATGATTCAATTTCGCCTGATAAGCAGCCGTCATATCATCTGCAACTTGTTTCAAGGTTGGATCATTGCGCAGCTGGTCTATTAATTTATCATAGTTTTCAATCGTATCTTTTCCAATAATAACCTTTGTGCGCATATCGCTCACTTTTTTAGAGATTTCCGGATAGTATTTGTTGTAAACTTCAGAATACAATTCAATGCTAGGGTTTGGCGTCTTGATCTTTTTACGTTCATTGACAATTTCGACATTCCGATTGTAAATATCATCTGGCATACCAACAGCACCTATCGACATGTCATCACTGATGAGATGAATCAAATTGTTCATATTACCGTCGCCTACTTGATCGATAGCACTTTGCGGAGTAGCAATTTTGCGGCCGTTCTCTACCGTATAATGGACACCTTCAATACCATAGGTAGCAAGCTCATTGCCTTCCTTCCCATAAGCGTAATCGAAAAATTTCAGAATTTCTTTCAATTTATCTTCCGAAACCTTCTTCGGGATCAAATACACGCCATAATAAGAGGAACCCGATGGCGTATATTTCACTCCGTCTGCGTTCTCCAAATAAGTGAGTGGCATATAGTCGGCAGTCGGAACAACCTCACGTATAACGGAACCCGTAACCCAGGCATGGTTCATCGATTGAGAAGTGCCGCCCGACTTGCCTCCACGAATCACGTCTACCGTTTGCGAATATTTCATAATGGCAAAATCTTTTGGGAATAGCCCTGCCTCATACGCCCTTTTAATCCATAGCAGAGCATCACGCGACTCATCTTCTGTTATGGTAGGAACAAGCTTATCCTCTTTCAATTTCCATTGCCCTTGCGTACCGTTAAACACGCCGTATACAAAGCCTAATGTGTCGTAGTTAGCGGAATAAGGAATTTCATCCGCCTGGCCATTTCCATTCGGATCCTTTTCCTTAAATGCCTTCAGTACATCATAAAATTGATCCATCGTTGTAGGCGCTGCAAGTCCTAATTGATCCATCCAATCTTTACGCAGGATCGGAAAAGCCCCGCCTCCGTAACTAGGATAAAACCGAGGGATGGAATAATTTTTCCCTTTAATTTTTGAATCAGACCAAGCCAATTCTAGATTTGGGGCACTTAGGTTCGGATAATCCTTTATGTACGGCGTCAAGTCCCAGAAAACGCCCTGATCAACCATCTTCTGCAGCTGCGGATTCACTAACGATTCGACAAATGTAACCTCGGGCAAATCGCCGGATGCAAGCATGACATTAATCTTTTCCTCTGAGGTTGAAGGCGACAGCCATGTAATATCAAGCTTGGTATTGGTACGCTTCTCAAACTCTTTCCAGATCACGTTTGTGTTGTTAATAAATTCGGGTGCATAATTCAGCGTCTGGATTTGAATTTTCGTTGGAGCCGAAGAATCAGAAGACTCCTTTGAACCGCTGCATGCCGTTATGAGCATGCTTGATCCGAGAATTACAACGATGGATTTCGTTAACAGAGACTTCTTCAGCTGTGTACTTTGTCGATTCATGATCATACCTCCTCAGATTAGTAAAACCTATGTCATCATTCCTTTACAGAACCGACCATTGCGCCTTTCGCAAAATGCTTCTGCAAGAATGGGTACACCAGCATAATTGGAATCGTTGCGATCACGACTGCAGCCATTTTCAACGTTTCGGTTGGCATCTGTCTGTTCATCTGGCTTGCTACCTTTGCTTCTCCACCACCTCCCATCGTAGTAGGATCAACGAGCATATTTTGCAAAAGAACCTGCAGCGGCCACTTTGTTTGCTCGTTAATAAACATAATTCCGTTAAAATACGTATTCCAATAAGCTACGGCAAAAAACAACCCAAAAGCGACGAGCGCAGGCATAGACAGCGGAATAATAATTCGCCAGAATACGCCGATCTCGGTAGCCCCGTCGATGCGAGCTGCCTCTTCCAAACTATCAGGAATACTGTCGAAAAATCCTTTCATCAAGAGCACGTACCATCCGCTTGTCAAAGACGATAGAATAAGCGACCAAATACTATCGATAAGCCCGAGATTGCGTACGACCATATACAGCGGCACGAGACCCGGTGTGAATAAAAAGGTTAGCAGGATCATGAACATCATTGTTTTACGGAAACGAAGACGTCTGCATGATATGGCATATGCCAATCCTCCTGTAACCAGCAGGCTCAGCGCTGTGCCTACCGTTGCCAGAAAAACGCTGATCAATAACGAATTCATGAATAATCCGTTATCAAGCAAGTACTTATATGCATCGAGCGACCATTCTTTCGGCCATAATATCAAATCTCTCGTGTAATACTCCGTTGGAGCCGTGAATGAAAGTACGATTGTATAATAGATCGGGAAGATCATGGCTAAGCTAAATAGGATGAGAATACCGCCATTCGTAATCCCAAATATACGATCCTTCCAAATCATGTTCGTTTTCATAATCCGATGTCTCTCCCTTCGCAGCCCCAATTAGTATAAGCTTTCTTCGCCGAACCGTTTAGCAACCTTATTTGCCGCTACGACAAGGACCACACCAATAACCGATTTGAATAAACCGATCGCTGTACTATAGCTGAACTCTCCTTGCCGTATCCCCACGCGGTATACGTAGGTGTCGAACACTTCAGCAACCTCAGTTACAGCAGCGTTCATCATCAGGTACACTTGCTCAAAGCCCGTATCCATGATTGTCCCCAAACGCAGAATGAATAGAATGATAATGACGTTTCTCATTGCGGGTAAAGTAATATGCCACATCCTCCGGAATCGTCCTGCTCCGTCCATCACAGCCGCTTCATACTGCTGCGGATCAACACCCGCAATCGTTGCGAGGAATATAATCGTCCCCCACCCTACTTCCTTCCAAATCGATTGTGCCGTCAGCAGCCCCCAGAAATAATTCGGATTGGACAAAATATCAATGGTGTCCTTATCTAGTGCTGCGAGCAGCTTATTAAATAAGCCTTCTGATTGGGAAAACATTAAATAGGTAAGCCCATAGATCAAAACCCAAGATAAAAAGTGAGGAATATATATGAGTGATTGAACCATCCTCTTCATCACTTGATTCCTTACTTCATTCATCATAAGTGCCAATATAATCGGAGCCGGAAAGAAAAAAACAAGGTTCATGACACTTATGCCCAGTGTGTTCCGCATCAATATCCAAAAATCAGGATTGGAAAAAAATCGCGTGAAATGTTCAAACCCGACCCATTCACTTCCCCAAACCCCTAAGTAAGGCGAATAATCCTGAAAAGCAATAATTAAATTCGTAATCGGAATGTATTTGAAAATAATAAAAAATAAGATTCCCGGGAGAGCCAATAAATACAAATACCGATCTCGCTTTAAATCCGGCCATAGTGATCGATTTCTTTTTTTGATTATTTTGTTTTTCGATGGTCGAGACGATAAGCTTTTGCCCCGAAATGCTGCTTCCGTATTAGGTGTTCGCATCGGTCTACCTCGCTTTCTCCTATCAAAATTTTGTCCATTCCACTAACTTGGAACACCGTTGATCGATAAGATGAAAGTAACTGTTCCTAACATTTCATGCAATTCGACTTTTTTTCCGCTGCTAAAAAGATGGTCTTTTCTAGAAATGAGGACTTCTCACCCCTTATGGAATATGGGTTTGTCCTATTCATTTCCATAGATTGCACTATTTTTATAACGAGCTTCTAGGCTAACAAAGTTAATTTTTTGCAAATGTATTTCTTTTCATATGAACTCTATTTCGCTATGATGGATAACAACATCATTTCTTAACACCATGGATTATCTTTATGATATTCGGATCAGGAGTGAGGTAAATGAAAACACCATGGGCAAGAAAACTATCCTCAAAAGGAATCATGTATTGGAAACTTAGCGCTCTATCCATACTCCTCACCTGCCTTCCTATCACTATTGTCAGTGCCATCAACTGGAATGTCGGAAATCAGTACCTCATTAAGCAGTATCAGCATAATAACGAACAGCTGCTCCAAGACACTTCGAGGCAGATTGATGATCAAATTACTCAGCTTATCCAATACTCCCTGCATATGATTGCGAACCCTATATTCAAGTCCTCTATTGCCAACATGAATTTTGTTAATGAATTTGAAATGACGCTTGAATTAAGCGATACGCTGGATTTCATTGAAAATGGCTACCCGCTTATCGATCAAGCCTACTTATATATTGAAAACCAGAATAAGGTGATGCAATCAACACTTGGGTTACGGTCGCTTGACAGCCCTGCTGCTGCTTCATCTTGGAAAAGTTTAATGAACGAAGATAAAGGCATATTTTGGACAAACAAACTTATCAGACCCTTTAATAAAGACGACTCAAAAAACGCGATTGTGATGAAATTACCTTTCAATAGCCAAAAGCCATTCGGAGCCCTTGTTCTATATGTGAATCCTTCCAAATTCCATCTCAATTCGAATTCCGAACAAATTTCCTATGTCCTTGATGGGGAGGATACCCTGATCGGGCAATCCGATGCGAGCAAGGATTACCCAAATGCACTGCCTCGGATACAAGAGTTTTTAAGTGCAAACGGTCGATCGTATGATAGCGAGTTCCATTTTCAACTCCCTGTCGACAACGATGTCATGCTGATGAATACACTATCATTTTGGAAATTGGGCAGTATCTGGACGTACGTCTCTGGAACACCCGCATCAGCTATCACAGCACCTAATCAACCCTATAAGCAGGTTGTACTTATCTACTGGGCTATTTCACTGCTTATCGCACTGGGGGTAAGTTGGTTTGCCTCACATCGCATGTACAAGCCTATCCGCAAAATAGTGGATTTGTTCAAAGAAGAAAAAGCAAAAGACCCTTCCCAATACAATGAGATCGAATATATCGAAGAAAAATGGAAGCAGCACAGATTCGCTGCTGAATCTTTACAAAACCAATTGAATGTTTCCATCCCTAAAGTTAGAGAAGCGTTTATCAATCAATTTGTCTCGGGGCAAGCTACGCATTTGACCGAATCGGAAATAAAGGAAAAGCTGCTCGCCCTGCAGCTCGACATCACCGATCAACATTTTTCAGTCATCATATGCCGGCCTTATACGCTTAGCCGAGATAGCGGTCCACTTACAGCAAGGGATGATCAGCTGCTTACGTATGCTGCCATCAATGTTTTGCAACAACTCTCTGAGCCTGTGACCTCATATATGCACACGATTAATTTCATGGACAGCTCCTTCGCTATGATCTTGATCTTTCCGTCATCTTCGTCCTCTGACGAGCTGAAGAAACAGCTGCTGCAATTAAGCACAGACATGATTCATACTTTGCGTGATGTATTGAACATGAAGGCAACCATCATTATGAACGGCCCCACTCGCTCATGGTCTAACGTTCCTTTTTTACTAGAACAGGCAAAAAAAGCACTGAATTACCGCAGCTTTATATCTGACAGTCAGCTATTAGACGCTGAGCTCGTATTGGAGCAAGTGAATATGCAAAGCGATTTCCCTTTAGAGCTGGAGCAAGAATTTACCCATACACTCAACCTTGGACTCGAAGAAGAGTCTGTCGAGATCTTAACAAGGTTAGTTATGGCACTACAAAATGGCGGTGCTCCTGAATGGGTCGTTCATCAAGTGCTGATGCGTTTGAAAAATAACCTGTACCGTGCCATGCTTCAATCCGGCCATAATCCCTATGCACTGTACGACGGGGTCAAATTGCAAAAGGAATTGATGGAGCTTCATGATTCAAACGCTTGTATTCACTGGTTTCGTACGAATATTATTAGGCCCTATATCGAAATCTTGAACAAAAGCTATGAGCATTCCATCAAGCATGTCGTTGATCAAATCATTACGACCATTAATGAAAACTATATGTGTGATCTCTCACTCGAAACATTCGCTTCCGAGGCTAACGTGAGCATATCCCAGCTAAGCAAGGCATTCAGGCAGATGACCGGCACTAACTATATTGATTACTTAACCTCTATCAAAATAAATCACTGTAAACAGCTCCTCATCACTACCGATATGAAAATACATGAAATTGCGAAATCCGCAGGCTATCAGCCACCCTATTTCAACCGGATGTTCAAGCGGCTTGAAGACCTGACTCCGGGACAATATCGTGAACAGTTTAAAGTTTAAATCGTACCCCTTTAGGAAAAAAGATCGCATCCCCCCCTTGGCCAAGTTTGGTTAGGTGAATTGCGATCTTTTTCGTGTTCTGTACGGAGGCGGCCATCACTCGAGTAAGCCAAAGAAGCAGACCATTCGGATCAGATATCCCTCCGTGAATGATCTGCCCGCTTCATCTATTCAATACCTTCTTCTTTTGCCTTCGCGTTTACTTCCTCAATCATCTTGTCAAGGCCCTTGGCCTTGTAGCTATCCACAACCTTTTGCCATGACTGCTCCGCCGAATATTTCGACAGCATGATGTTCAGCAGATCATCGTGATCAAACACAGTAAACTTATCCTTGGCAGGCGTCGACATGTAAGTCAGACGGATATCATAGTCAGGAACTTTTGTATTATTCATGATCCAGTCGATATAATTCACTGCTTCCTGCCTAATTTCTTCATTTGAAATCGGCTAGGCCCCCTAATTCCGGAGTCTGAGCCCCCATAAATCAGGTTTTCATAGAATAGCTTGATTTTCCGTCTGATTACAACGCTCTATGGAAATCTGAACGGTC
>NZ_JABBYG020000025.1 GCF_012935325.2 Paenibacillus sp. PL91 | reverse complement strand
TTTAGACATGAAAAAGCTCCCCTCACAATAGCAGGCTTTTTATTATTTCACCTGTCTACCGTATGGGGAGCATATCAGACTTTATTTTCTCGTCCATGACTGCCGCTGTTTCTATTATTGGGGTGAGTCTAATACTTATTTTACGAAATCTGACGGTTTTGTAATTCGAAAAGCCGCGTGGGACCAACACATCCAGTCTAATACTTTATTTTTCTTGAACATATTTTACGGGCAGAATAGTGTAATGATTTTCCTCATTTCGGGGAAACTAGCTAAAAAACAATGAGGTGGAATAATGAAAAGAAAAATGCACGTGATGTTGGTTATCTGGCTTCTGGTTAGTGCTTTCACTGCTTTTGCTGATTCATCTCCATCGAATGCCTCCTCTAGTAATTCTGATATGCGAGTGTTTAAATTAACTGCAAATGAAATCCAATCCGCACATGTAATATGGGGTCCTAGATTTCGTTGGATGCTCACTAGGAATGAGATTGAGTCACTTCTTACAATATTACGAAAGGCAAGAAAGGAAGACATAGAACCGTATTACGGACCTATGCCAAAAGGAGGGCCATTTCAAGTAGCTTTAACAACGAAATTAAATGAACATTTCACTTTCACGGTTGGTACTGGTGGACGGGGGCATGTCCTTTGCCCAGAGGGCAAGGTATTTCTGCCTGAGTTTGGTGACTTTATGAAACCATTTATAGTTCGAAGAGCCAATGAAGCTATTATGCATTGAATTCAAGAGACGTTGTTTAATCGATAAAAATGCTCAATACAGGTAGGATGATTAAACTAACGGGAAACGATAGTTCAGTATTAACACGGAAGCAGCCGACTACAATGATCGGCTGCTTCATTACGCTAACGGGCAGTATAAGTTAAATAAACGATGTTGCAGACCAGTCCTTTAAGAGGTCTGGTTTTTCGGTTTTTAATACCTTAATAATCGAGAATCGAGTCGATCAGCCCATGATATAGACTAATTTGCCTTTACGAATAGCGAGACTATACCCTGTGCTACAGACAACGCAAATCGAAATGGTAAGGTTTTCAGAAGTTGTTAGGTAACGATCCTTGATGATTAATTTCTCAGTATGTTGTAGAAACTGAAGAGTAATAAATATTCCAATTATAGCTAAGGGAATATCATCATATGACGAGGTTCGGTGTGGATATGTAAATTAAAGGAATCAATAAAAATCACCGGTAGCCGGTTACAATTTTTCGAGCATTATCCGGCAGATTTCCTGGCTCCATTATAGCAGCTTCGTGGGCATACTAAAATATTATAAAATGATTGAAGTGTCGGATGCTTCTGTTTATACTTCACAATCGGCTATCCAGGTTTAATGCAGGCGGTTTCATCCCCTGCAAAGAGAGAGGTAATCATGTTGAGGAAAAGAGCGTGGATCAAATTCATTAAAATAATGTGCTGCATCTCCATTGTGATTCCCTTTCTGACTGGCTGCTGGGATCGGTTAGAGATTGAAGAGCGAGCCGTTGTATTGGGAGTATCCATTGACACAGCAGACACAGAAAAAGCTGAACAAGAGGAGGATGAGGTTTCTCATGTCCACGAATCAATTCCTGCACCGCAAAAAGGGATGATACGCGTTGCCGTACAAATCGCCCTGCCTGGAAGAATTCCACTCGGACCTGGTGAAAGCGGAGGTGGTAAGGGCTCAGAGAGTCAAACCGTATGGGTCATTGAAGTAGTTGGACACAGTATCGATGATGCGATCATGAATTTGCAACAACAGGTCTCTAGCAGACTCTTTTTTGGACATTTGCGCGTCATCATTGTGTCTGAAGCTGTAGCAAAGAAAGGACTTGAGAATATAAATGATTATTTTCGACGTAATCCGGAATTACGTAGAATGGCCTGGTTGATGGTTTCGAAAGGGAACGCTCTTAAGTTCATGAAAGCTGCTCCGAAGCTGCAAAGGGTACCTACTCTTTATTTGATGACAACGCTAGATGAAGGTATTCGATTAGGAAAGTTTCCAAAAGATTATATCGGTATTTTTTGGAGTAATGAGTCCAAAAAAGGACAGGAAGGGTTTTTGCCCTATGTGGAAATGAAGAAAGAACAAAATGTCGAAATAAAAGGCCTCGCTTATTTCGTTGGCGATCAAATGGTTGGTGCAACGAAACCGTTTGAAATTGCTGGGTATCTGGGTATAAAAGGGGTGAGTCCGGCGGGTTATCGGAGATTCATCCAATTGGGCGGATCATCAGAAATGGTAATGACGAATGCCACGCAGCGCAAATCAAAAATTGATGTTCAGATTAAGAACAATATTCCTCATTTTACAGTGAAACTGTCCATGGAATTTGATGTGGAGGAAAAACTTAGCGAGAAAATAGACATTAATAATCCTAAACTTTTAAAAGAAATCGAACAGATACAGGAAGAGTCGGCCGTAAAATTTTATATGAAAATGATTAAAAAAACGCAAGTAAAAGGTTCTGATATATTCGGATTCGGTGAATATGTACGCGCAAGAAAGCCGCGTTATTGGAATCAACAAATCAAAACGGCTGAGAAATGGCGCAGTATGTATAAAGAGAGTACTTTCGATGTTAAAGTATCAAGGAAAATACGACGGATTGGAATGAAGGCTAAATAATTTTCTTTAAAAAGCCAAATGAGATAATTAGATTATAGTCAGTGAGAGCTTCTACACAATCAATTATCTTCTAGATGATTAAAGTTCCAGATTGGGAAATTCTGAAAGTAGATTAGAGCAATTTTTACTCAGAAAATGTGAATCGGAAACTTAATATTGGGACCTATTTCTTTAAATGGGAAATAAGTCAGGTAAAGACCCCTTCATATTAGGTGCAACCATTTCACAACTGCTCTATATCTGTAGAAAAAAATAAGTTTCAATGTCAATCATCAACACATCGTTGAACTAACGGAGAACGATAGTTCAATAAAAACACGGAAGCAGCCGACCACAATGATCGGCTGCGTCATTAAGCTAACGGGCAGGATACTTTGGAAGTCGGTGATGGTAAACACTAAGTTGCTCGGCCTACTGCCCGCGAGATAATTCAGGGGAGTTTGATTCCTGATAATGGGCCAAATATGTCCTGAATCTGTTTTAAAAAAATTTTGGTTGCAGCCGAAAAGACTTGATGCTTTTTCCAAACCATATTTAAGCCGGATACAAGTCTAGGTTCTAAGGGTCTAAAACAAAGGTTACTATCACTAGACGTATTTACGATTTTATCTAGCGTTATTGCAAAACCAATGCCTTCTTCAACCATAATTGAAGCATTATAGGCCAGATTGTATGTAGCCACGACATTTAATTTATCGAAATCGTCACCAAACCAATCCGCAAACTCATTTTTTGAAAATGTCTGCTTCATAGCCTGTCTTGAGCAAATTAGTGGAACATTGATTAAATCTGCTGGATGAATGACATCTTTGCAAGCAAGAGAACTGTCTTTCCTCATAACAACGCCCCAAACATCCTTAGCGGGGATATCTATGTAATTGTATTTCGATATATCAGCTGGTTGAATTAGTATACCAAAGTCAAGCAGTCCCTTATTTAGCCGCTCAGTTACATCATCTTCGTTTCCGCTGTAGAGATGATACCGTATATTTGGATAACTTAATTGTAATTCTTTTACTACCCGTGCAATTTGTTTCATGGCGTCTGTTTCCCCGCCGCCTATATAGACATCACCACTAACTGTTTCTTCCATGTATCTAAACTCTGCCTCTAATTTATCCACCAAGTCAACGATTTCTTCAGCTCTCTTTCTTAAGAGCATTCCTTCATCTGTAAGAATGATATTATGACTACTGCGAATAAATAGTTTTTTTCCTAACGCTTGTTCAAGATCCTTTAATTGTCTTGATAAGGTTGGTTGTGTAAGATGTAAAAAATCAGCAGCTGCCGTAATGCTCCCTTCTCTTGCAACTGTAAGAAAATAACGCAATACTCTAACTTCCATTTACACTTCTCCTTTTGGTTTTACAATACATGTTTAAGAAATGCTTTTCAAGCATATCTCGATATAAGATATAAGTATTTGTTATGTGAGATAAGCATGTCTAAAATAAATACAAACAGCATTTTTGATAAACATTATATTTAAAAAAGCGGGGGGAATAAAAATATGGATACAAAGAAGGTCTGGTTTATCACGGGAGCTGGCCGAGGTATGGGCAAAATAATCGCAAAAGCTGCTTTGAACGCCGGACACAAGGTTGTGGCTACCGGTCGTAATATAGACGTGGTGGCCAAGGCAATCGGTGAATCCGAGAATGTATTGATCGTACAATTGGATGTTACCCGCCCTGCCGAAGCACAGTCGGCAGTCAACGCGGCAATCGATCGGTTCGGAATTATCGATGTGCTGGTTAATAATGCCGCACAATTCTTTGGTGGCTTCTTTGAGGAATTGACCCCAGACCTAATCGAAGAACAGCTACAAGTGGCTTTGATTGGCCCCATGAACGTTACCCGAGAGGTGTTGCCTGTCATGCGCAAGCAGCGTTCCGGTCATATCATCTCGATTTCTTCCGGTGCCGGCATTTCCGGATTCGAGTTTAATTCCGCCTATTGTGCATCGAAATTCGCGCTTGAGGGCTGGATGGAGTCGTTGTCACCTGAGGTAGCACCATTTGGTATTCATACGACCATTATCAATCCAGGATTTTTCCGAACGGAATTCCTTACGGAGGCGACGTCGACTTACGCCAAGCATTCGCTCGACGACTATAAGGACCGCAGAGATAATTACATGTCATTTTTCAATGCACAAAACGGGAAACAGTCCGGTGATCCGATCAAGCTCGCGAAGGCACTTCTCATAATCGCAAGCGAGGCGAAACCGCCGCAACGCTTCATCGCAGGCTCCGACGCGATTGGTATTGCAGAGCAAAAGATTGTCGAACTCCAAGCTCAGATAAATGCCTACCGCGATCTCTCATCGGCTATGGCTTATGAGGATTGAACGAAATAATTTGCTTGTCTATATATTGACCTTTGGTGTATTCGGTATCTTAAATACCGAGATGGGAGTTATCGGAATCCTGCCTTTGATTGCGGACCACTTCCATGTCAGCATCTCCACCGCAGGGTTGATCGTGAGTCTCTTTGCGCTTGCGGTTGCCGTCTCTGGCCCAATTTTGCCTTCATTGTTTTCGGGTATGAACCGCAAGAAGGTCATGCTGCTTGTGCTTGGCATTTTTATTGTGGGCAACTTCGTTTCTGCCATCACATCAGACTTTACCGTCTTAATGATTGCACGTGTTGTACCAGCTTTTTTTCATCCTATTTATTGTTCATTGGCATTTACCGTCGCAGCTGCGTCCGTCAGCAAAGATGAAGCTTCGAAGGCAGTTTCCAAAGTATTCATTGGCGTGTCTGCAGGAATGGTGCTTGGCGTACCGGTCTCAAGTATGATTGCCACCGCTACTTCGCTTGCTTATGCGATGTTGTTCTTTGCTGCCATAAATACAGTCGCATTCATCGCGACACTACTGTTCGTACCATCTATGCCCGTTGCTAATAAGCCCTCTTATGGCACTCAATTGCGTGTATTAAGAAGATCTACGATCTGGCTTTCCATTGCCGCTGTGGTCTTCATGAACGGAGCTGTATTCGGAGTATACAGTTACCTTGCCGAGTATCTGAAAACCGTGACCCATTATAATTGGAACACAATCAGTTTGATGTTATTCCTATACGGTGCGGCCAATATTGTTGGCAATATGCTCGCAGGGAAGCTGCTTACAAATCATGCATTAAGAATGATAAAGTATTATCCATTTGCATTGGGAGTAGTTTACATCTTGCTTTTTATCCTGGGACAGTTCAGCGTGCCAATGGCCTTTATTATTTTGGTTTGGGGAGTATTGGGCGGTATAGGAGGAAACATTACTCAATATTGGATTGTATCTGCTGCGCCAGAAGCTCCTGAATTCGCTAATGGAATATTTCTGACATCTGCCAATCTGGGAACAACAATTGGTGCTAGTGTATGCGGACTTTTTATATCAGGAATAAGTACACAATACGTCGTGCTTGGGGGAATCTTGTTCCTGATATTTAGCATCGCAGCAATTTATCCAAGAATCTCAATAACGGCCGATTGGAGGTATTTTAATAATGCAAAATAAGCAGGTAGCTCTTGTTACAGGTGCAAATCGGGGAATCGGGTATGAGCTTGTCAAACAATTAGCTTCAATGGAGTACAAGGTCATATTGACAAGCAGGGATCCAAGGAAGAGTTATGAAATAGCGAAACAACTTGCCAAGTCCGGATTGGATGTTTCTTCCGTTGTCATGGATGTCACAGATCAAGACAGCGTCCGTCAAGCAGCAATGACCGTCACAAAGACCATTGGCCGATTGGATTTCTTTTATTCCACTTATGGAAAAGCGAGGATACGGAAGGATTATCAATGTTTCCTCGGAATATGGAGCGATGAGTGCCATGTCTTCCGAAGGAGCAGGTGCGTATAAGATCTCCAAACTAGCAATGAATGCAATGACCCGAATGACAGCAGCCGAAGCCAGAGGAGATATAAAAATTTTTGCAGTCGATCCAGGCTGGGTAAGTTCGGATATGGGGGGGCCCTCTGCTCCAAGAACTACGAACCGTGCTGCTGAATTGATTCTCCAGTTGGCGACGATGGAATCGGAAGGACCTCTTGTTGGGTTCTTCAGGGACGGCAAACCAATTGATTGGTAATAACACTGGATTATAGGTGATACTAGTGGATACTCGATTATACTTATTCTAATAGAGAATGTAAGTTCCATAACAACATGGTGGCAGTCGATCAGACGATATACCGCGTTTGTTCTTTGAAGCGTAACCGATGAAGAATATAACAATCTCAAGTGAATAAAATTAACACGCAGAAACGGTAGCCGAGTCACGGCTATCGTTGTTTTTCGTCCAGTCGTCGGAGGGGCTGCTGGATCCAATAAAGTACTGACGCCATTGAACTAACGGGTAACGATAGTTGAATACCAAAAGGCTGCCGCATGGCAGCCTTTCGTCGTTACGCTAACGGGCAGAATAGTTCCAATATGTGGAATTATAGGAAAACCAATTCAGTGGAAATATTATGTCATATAACGATTCTTTACTGATCGTTCTCAATATGTTATATTAATTGAGGGAGGGAGATGGGAATGGCGAGAAGCAAGGAGTTTGAAGAGAAAGAGGTCTTGGATAAGGCAATGCGGCTCTTTTGGGAGCAGGGGTACGAGAAAACGTCCATGACCGAGTTGGTTGAGCATATGGGTATTCATCGAAGAAGCTTGTATGATACTTTTGGAGATAAGCATAGTCTGTTCCTGAAAGCGATGGAGCGGTTTAACGACAAAATCAGCGCGGCGCTTGCAGGAGAGGTTAAACGATCCAAGACCGCATCGGAGGCATTACAGTTTATTTTTAGCTTCATGATCGACGGGGATGAGGACTCGCCAGCCGGCTGCTTAATGGTGAATTCGGCCGTAGAATTGGCGGCGCGTGACGTTGAGGTGGACAGCAAGGCCACGAAAGCATTCACGACAGCAGAGCAATTGCTCAAGGAGATTATTCTTTGGGGACAGCGTGAAGGTGAATTCACCTCCACATACAGTGCTGAGGAATTGGCGGAATACCTGCATAATGTATGGATTGGGTTAAGGGTAATGGCAAGAACCTCGACTTCCAAAGAAAAGCTTCACCGTATTACTAATATTTCGATGAAACTTTTGGAAGAATGAGTGTAGTCAGTTCAGATGTGAAAAGTCTCCCTTCTGCTAATCCATGCTCTTTCAGATCGATTTATTATATGCCTATTTTAGAATGAACATTCTCAAAAATAATCGCACAAAGAAGCTCTAAAGCTTTGCTTTACAATGAAGTTTATCAGCGCAGTTGAAATAACAAACAACCACAACACACAAAAACAAAAGGATAAGGCACGCAGTTTTTTTTGCGACATTGGGAATGATCGTTCTCAATAAGGGGCGAATATCGAGCAATACTCGCTTACCGAATCTACTACGTATCAAAACGCAGACCGAATAGCTTCACAAAAACAATTTCATAAACAAAATACAATAAAAGGAGCACATAAAAATGAATATTTCTCAACAAGTTGCATTTGTCACTGGCGCGAACCGAGGTTTTGGTCGCCATCTCGCCCTTGAACTTCTATCCAGAGGAGCTAAGGTGTATGCCGGAGCCAGAAATCCGCAGTCCATTGACATTCCCGGTGCAATTCCTGTAAAGCTTGATATTACGAACCCTCAAGAGGTAGCGGCAGCTGCTATGGCCGCTCAAGATGTTACGCTTCTGATCAACAATGCAGGCTCGGCTACAGGAGCTACTTTGCTTGACGGTGATCTCGATCAAATACAGTTGGAATTTAATACGCACTTCTTTGGCACATTATCCATGATTCGCAATTTCGCACCTATTCTTATTAATAATGGTGGGGGATCCATACTGAATATCCTTTCCGCATTATCATGGTTCAGTAGTGGCGGGAGTGAAGGCGCTTATTCGGCTGCAAAGGCGGCTGCGTGGGCAATGACGAACGAGTTGCGCTTAAATCTGTATCCTCAAAATGTGAGAGTAGCTGGCTTGCATGTGGGCTTTATGGATACAGACATGACATCAGGCGTTGAAGCTCCGAAGTCCAACCCTGCTGATATTGCAAAAATTGCAATTGATGGAATAGAGTCCGATAGCTTTGAAATTCTAGCTGATGAACCGAGCCGTCAACTCCAGCGTGCTCTCGCTGGCGGTGTAGCTGCTATTTACCCAAAGCTTAAATGATGAGCAAAACTGTACTAATTACCGGAGCGTCGGGCGGAATTGGAAAAGAGCTGGCGGATCGTTTCGCCAAAGACGGATACGACTTGGTGCTGGTCGCACGCAGCGAGGACAAGCTCGTGGATCTCGCGAGGGAATATCGGAAAAAGTACCGTGTCCAAACGACATACATCGCCAAAGATGTTGCGTTTCCTGGCGTGGCAGAGGAAATCTACAGGGAGCTTAAAGAAAAAGGGATCACCGTCGACTTTCTTGTTAATAATGCGGGCTTCGGCTTGTACGGGGAATTCTTGGAGACACAGCTGGAGCAAGAGATGAATATGATCGACATTAATATCAAGGCTCTGACTGTAATGACGAAGGTGTTCTTACCGGATATGGTCAAAAGGCACCAAGGGGGCGTGCTGAATGTGGCTTCGTTGGTGGCTTTTTTTCCTGGACCACTGATGGCAGTTTACTACGCGACAAAAGCGTACGTACTATCGTTCACTGAGGCTTTGGAGAATGAGCTGCGCGGCACAGGCGTGACTGTGTCCGCACTCTGTCCGGGAGCGACAGCGACTGGCTTTGTCGATCGTGCTGGGCTAGCCACCTCAAAGCTGTTTAGAAGCGGCGTCATGGAGGTTGGGCAGGTTACTGACATAGGATATCGCGAATTCTTGCGGGGCAAGACATTAATCATAACAGGAGGGCGCAACAAGTTCATGGCGTTCTTGCCGCGGTTGCTGCCTCGCAAGCTCATGACAAATGCGGTCAGATCCGCACAGGCTAAAGTGGAGCGATAATCGAAAGAAACATTGGAGTTAATAAAATAAACTCAATTCAAAGAGGGGTTTTAAAAATGGAAAAACTGTGGAGCAAAACGAAAATTGGCAACCTGGAATTACCCCATCGGTTAGCGATGGCACCAATGACACGTAGTAGAGCGCAAGAGGATGGTACGCCGGGAGAGCTAACTTCCCATTATTATGCTCAAAGAGCATCGATGGGTTTAATTATTACTGAAGGCACACAACCTTCTGATGATGGTCAAGGTTACTTAAGGTCACCGGGCATCTATACGGAAAAGCATATTGAAGGTTGGAAAAAGGTTACGGATGCGGTACATGAAGCAGGTGGATTTATATTTATCCAATTAATGCATGTCGGTCGTGTTTCGCACCCCGACAATACACCACATCATCGTCAACCCGTTGCACCATCTGCGATCGCACCCGGTGTTGAAATGTTTACGGCTAAAGGGATGCAGGAAATACCCGTTCCAAGAGAGTTAAGTGAAGAAGATATCCAGACGACAATTGCAGACTTCCGGAAAGCAGCAGCGGCAGCAATTAAAGCAGGAGCTGACGGTGTTGAAATTCATGGAGCAAATGGTTATCTGATTAATCAATTTATTGGGGAGAATTCTAATACACGATCGGATAAATACGGTGGATCAATAGAGAACCGTGCTCGCTTTGCAATTGAAGTAACGAAAGCAATCGTTGAAGAAATTGGAGCAGAACGAACAGGCTTCCGTATTTCACCGGGAACACCTCTTAACGGAATTGATGAGGGCGAACACGCTCCTGAAGTTTATCTTCACCTTGTAAAAGAATTAGCTCAATATAATTTAGCTTACCTCCATGTTATGCATTTAGGGAACGAAACACTGCTCCGTGAAATTCGCAACATCTGGCCAAATCCATTATTAGTCAATAGAGCTGGACGGGCTCTAGAATATCTTAGTGTAGATATTGATAATGGCCTTGCTGATATGGCGCCAGTCGGGGTATGGTCATTAGCTAATCCGGACTTAGTTGAACGTCTTAAAGAAGGCTTTCCTTTGAATGAAGCAGATCGTAAAACATTGTACGCTGGTAACGGAAACGAGGGTTACACAGATTACCCTACGATGAGAGAACTTCAATCTCAACAACAGTAAAGAATAATATGGATATTGCTTTATGATGGCGTACAAGTTAAAGTACGCCATCAATTTTTCCAATAAACGAATGTGAAATTAAGATAAATGAGAAAAGGAGAAGATGAAGAATTGAAAGCTGCACAAATGAAAAAGTATTCAAAAGAAATCCAAGTAGAAATAAACAATATAAAAATACCGGAAATCAATAACCATGAGGTTCTTATCAAAGTTAAAGCTGCAGGTGTAAATCCCTTAGACATCCTTATTTTAAATGGTAGTATTCGCATGATTGCCGATTATGATTTCCCTTTAACTTTAGGAAACGAACTATCCGGCGTTATTGAGGCTGTTGGAAAAGATGCTGTGAAATTCAAGGTTGGAGATCCCGTTTATACGAGGCTACCAATAAATAAAATCGGAGCTTTTGCTGATTATGCGGCAGTTCATGAGGATGCGATTTCCGTTATGCCTAAAAATCTTTCTTTTATTGAGGCCGCCGCGGTACCCCTCACGGCTTTGACTGCATATCAAGCCTTGCATGATGTACTTCATGTTCAGCCCGATAAAAAGCTATTTATTCCTGGAGGAACCGGCGGCTTTGGTACGATGGCAATCCCGATTGCCAAATCGATGGGGTTATATGTGATTACGAGCGGCAGTGAAAGAGGGAGATCACGCACACTGTCCATCGGCGCTGATCAATTCATTAACTATAAAGAGGAAAATTATTTTGATTTGCTCTCTAATATCGATTATGTTATTGATACATTGGGTACAAAAGAAATTAAAACGGAACTTGCTATTCTCAAACCCCTAGGGAAATTGGTATCATTGAAAGCTGTACCCAATTACCGCTTTGCTGCTGAAAATAATTTTCCACTATGGAAAAAGCTATTGTTTGGTTTAGTAGGTGCTCGTTTAGATCGATTAGCAGCTAAACAGAATAAAGAATATCGCTTCTTATTCGTGTCCGCCAATGGCAGGCAATTACAAGAACTGACGAAACTAGTTGAGGATGAAGATATTAAGCCCGCTATAGATTCAGTTTATAATTTTGATGACATTAACAAGGCTTTAATTAAAGTTTCTACTGGTCACTCCGAAGGAAAAGTGATTGTAACCTTTTAAAGAGAGGATAAATGAATTCTGGAAATATGCTCGAAGGGTGCCTTGGCATAACACCGCATTCACGCTTCGTAGCATTTGGCTGATTACGCTAACGGGTACGATAGTTGAACAAACAATGAGCAGTTTGCTACGGCAGCTGCTCCTTTTCTTTGTTAAGCTAACGGGCAGGATAGTTTAACAAAATGTGGAATTAATACGAATACACTGTTATTTGTGTGAGGATGTGCTTCTGAGAGAGTGCGCTGCTGGACAATTACCTGGAAAGCGGTCAGCAGGAGGCCTTCCGTCAGGTGGTCGCCGAAATTTTAAATTGGAAAAATTATGCAATTACTTAACTTATGAATGAAAGAAGATATAGAAAATGATACGAGAAATTAAAGAGCAATTCACTGAAGAGATCCTTACCGAAGCAATAAAGCGATATGACATTAATAATGACACCGTTCGTTTATTGGGCGGTTATGAAAGCTTTGTTTATGAATACCAGAAAAACAATGCATTTTTCATATTAAAAATCTCACATACAATTAGAAGATCAAGAAACAATATACGGGGTGAAATTGAATTTTTAAATTTTTTGTCGAATAAAGGACTGGCAGTTTCAAATGCTGTTCCATCGACCAGGGGTAATATGGTTGAAGAAATTGCTGCAGAAAATGGTTCGTTCCTAGCCATTTCATACGAAATGTCTCTTGGAAAAGAAGTGTCGGATGAAGATTGGAATGAATCGCTTTACGAAAAATGGGGCGAATTTCTGGGGAAAATCCATCATGCCACAAAGGGCTATGAATGGAGTAATCCGGCGTATAAACGACAAGCCTGGGACCAAGAAGTTCAATTAAAGGCGGAGAAATACCTGCGACCTGATGATGTGATGATTTCAATTTTAAAAGAAAGATTAACAAAACTTACTTCTCTACCCAAGTCCAAAGATACATACGGTTTGACTCATACTGATTTTCATCAAAGTAATTTTTATCTGCATAACGGAGACATTTATTTGTTCGATTTTGATGATTGCGGTTATACGTATTTCGTAAACGATATTGGGATTACATTGTATTATGCACTTTCTTATCCGTTTAAGGAATTTGAAAATAAAACGGAATATTATAAATTGTTTTTCCGCCATTTTATGAAAGGATATCTGAAGGAAAATACAATCCAAGAAGAAGAAATAGTATATTTACAAGATTCTATTAAACTTCGTCATGCATTGCTGTATATTTATTTTCATCAAGCAAACGATGTGTCAAATTTGGATGAAGAATCAATGAACTGGTTAAAAGAGCTTCAACGAGCAGCCGCTTCTGATGACCCTATGCTGCCGATTGATTTTGTTCAAGAATTTAAAAGCATTTATAATAGTATTCATTAACCTGGGAGCATCGCATTTTACTAACGTAGGGGCCGGTTGTGTGTTTTTTTAACTTGTATTTTTAAAATGGTGTTACTTAGTATATGACACTAAATAGAAATACAAATAGCAGTCTGCTCATTTATTAAGCTAACGGGACACGTTAGTTGAACAAGACAATACAGCAGCCGGTCAAAATGATCAGCTGCTTTGTTATTGAATAAGGGGCAGTTATCTAGGAGGCTTTTTAACATGTTGATTTAAATGTCCTTGACATAACACCAAATGGTGTCCTATAATCAAAGTGTCACTAAATGGTGTCCAATTAGGATTTAGTCATTTGGAAAGTTTGGAATCTGAATAAGTTGGTTACCCATTATACGTCTTGACCATTCTCGGGATTTGGAAGGTGCTTGGAGCCATCGCTCTCGTCGTGCCAGGTTTTCCTCGGCTTAAAGAATGGGTCCACGCTGGTATCTTCTTTTTAATGACTGGTGCGGCTTTATCTCATGCTTTTGCTAACGATTATGGTGATTACGGGTTTAATATTATCCTTCCGCTTTCATATGCTGCACTAAATATCGCTTCGTGGGCGCTACGTCCGAGAGCCGCAAACTTTAGGGAGGCGGTGAAACTAACGGCCGTCCCTTCGTATCACCATGGATTTCTACTATAGAAAATTGGAGGGATTGCAGTGAGCGAGAACAACGAGAAGCGGGATGTGTTTGACGCCATTGCAGATCCAACTAGGCGCCGACTAATTCGTCTGTTAGCAGAGGCGGAGGAGATACCGCTTCATGAATTAACGGCACAGTTTCAAATGGGCCGTACAGCGGTATCCAAGCATTTGACAATCCTCAAAGAGGCCGGACTGGTCCATGACCGAAAAGTCGGCAGAGAAACGCGATTTAAGCTAAACACTTCTCCACTCAGAGAAATTCAAGATTGGGTGGCTTTCTACAGTAAGTTCTGGAGTACGAATATGTTGCGCCTAGAGCAACTATTAGAGGAGGAAGAAGAATGAGTTTAACATTATCTTTGGATTTTCAATACACGACATCGATCGAGAAGCTTTGGTCCGCCTTAACTGATTCAAGCAAGCTTGCCAAGTGGGTGGCTAACATCCACACCGGTCAGGCGATGGATAATGATTTTAAACCCGTCGTGGGGCACCGTTTTCAGTTTCGCACTCAACCGACCGAATATTAGAATGGAATTATTGAAGGCGAAGTACTTATCGTGGAGGAACCACACCGGTTGTCCTATACTTGGGCGAGCGGTGAGAAGCACACGGTTACCTGGACGCTGCAGGATTTAAGGGACGGAAAGGTTAACCTTCATCTCGAACAAACCGGAATTTCAAATGCTCATGCACTCAATGGAGCTAAGTATGGCTGGAGCAAATGGTGCGGCGAGCTTGAAAAGGTATTGTCCTAATTGTAAAAGGAGGAGAGCCTTATGCTTATCCTTTCTGTTATTTTACAAAGTTTTCTGCTCGTCACAATGACTTTTGCCGGCGGAAGCATGCTGGCTGGCGCCAAAAATTTTGTTGAAATGTTCGATTCGCTTAAGCTGCCGCAAGGGTTCCGGGTAGTTACGGGGCTCATTCAACTAGCCGGGGCAGTCGGACTTGTTATCGGATACGGGCATCTGGCAGCAGCCACATGGGCGGGCATTTGGATTGGCATCACGATGCTGGTAGCATGCCTCTTACATTTGAGAATCAAGCATCCTTCCGGACAAGCGATGCCGTCCTTAATCATTGCTTTGATTGCAGCCGCTCTGGTACTCGTGAATGCATACGGAGTGCCGCATCCCTTATAGATCATAGAAGTGTCGCTTGAACAAGAACAGGGGCCGTATGAAGCCCGTGAAACCATGGGCTTTTGATTTATCGGACCGCAATCGAGCAAGTTAAAACAAAAAGCAGAAGGAGGTACCTTGATGACAAAAGGTGAAAGGAATCCTAAGATTGATCCCTATTTTAACAAGCTTAAGAAGTGGAAGGAAGAATTCGAGCTGTTGAGAGATATCGTTCTTGACTGCGGGGTGAACGAGGATTTTAAGTGGATGCATCCTTGTTACACGTTTGACAATAAAAACATCGTTTTGATTCATGGTTTTAAGGATTACTGCGCGCTTCTGTTTCACAAAGGCGCGTTGTTAAAAGATCCCCATGGGATCCTAATCCAACAAACGGAGAATGTTCAGGCAGCGCGCCAGATCCGGTTCACCAATGTTCAAGATATAGATGAATTGCAACTTATCTTGAAATCATATATTGATGAAGCCATTGAAGTTGAGAAAGCCGGTTTGCAAGTGAACTATAAAAAGAATACGGAATACATCATACCTGAAGAATTAGAAAATAAATTCGTTGAAATCCCCGACTTAAAAACGGCTTTTGAAGCATTGACGCCGGGACGGCAAAGAGCATACATTCTGCATTTTTCTACTCCCAAGCAATCCAAAACTCGAGAGTCAAGGGTTGAAAAATATATCGCGCATATTCTCAATGGAAAGGGAATAGATGATTAGTATATATTATCTATGTCGAAGGACTAGAACATACATGGATTAAACTCCGCGCTAAGCGCGGAGTTTTTGTTTTGCAGATAGCAATTGTCGGAAGTCAAGAACTTGATCCCATTCCCGAATGAGTAAAGCGCACGGGCAGTTTTCAATAATGATAAGTGATATACTTCTAGTCAAGAAAGCTCAAAAAAGGGATGGGGGGGATTGTATGATGGATACAGGTTTCTCCTAGGGGTACTACCAGCGTAGCTGACACCACCTGCACACACATGGATAAAAATGTATCCTCCGCTTCTGGAGAGCTCATTTTATGGGTAATAAATGTACCAATTGCAGCCTATTCGTTAAACTAACGTTCCCGACAGTTCAACGAATATCAGGAAATAGCCACAGTGGCAGTCTATTCCATAGCGGAATAATTTGACCTCCCATTCATTCAGGTCCCACCCCCATCTCCATAAACGAAAAACTCCGCCCTTGAAGATTGCCGGATTTTTAGTTGCTAGCGAGCATCTCCCCGGTTTCAAGCAACGTCTTCATACCTGAAAGTACAATCGGCAACCCGTTTTCAAGAATTTTTGCGGTGCTTATCGCCTGTTCGAATTCATCATGTATCACAGTTACGAGGGTCACGCCATGAAGTTCGGCATGCGGGCTGATCTCCCACGTTATGCGCGACGGGGCGTCACTCTCCGTACCCGGAAACAAAATAAAACGCCAGCTCATCATGAGTCTTTTTGGAGGATCCATATCGAGTATGATCCCTTCTGCCTTCTTCTCCTCTCCGTTCCATAGCTCAAATGGCGCATCGATTTCCCAGGTGGATCGGATGGCGCAATTGAACCAAAACTTCGACGTCTTGGCCGGATCCGTGAGAGCTTGCCACACTAGTTCAGGCGTTGCTTTAATCGCTATCCGATTAACATGACAGGGTTTGTTTCCCATATTCGTTTCAACCTCCAATTCGTTTTGAAGAGATGTCAATCCGATCACCCATGGTTCGGCGTATTTGCTCACCCATCTCTCATAAATTTGACGTATGGGCACCGCATTCAAATAATGAAACTTTTCACGGCCTGCTTTTCTCGTGGTAATGAGCCCGGCTTCCTTCAATATATTTAAATGCTTCATGACGCCGAATCGGGACATGTCGAGCGGTGCGCAGAGATCATTCAGCGTCCGCCCGTTTGAGGCGTGAAGCAGATCCAAAAGTTTACGGCGGTTCGGATCTGCGAGTGCTTTAAATATGTCATTTTCCAATCAAAACACCTCCTTCTTGCCGATCTGAAAAAAATGGTTTGAACCGCTTGACACGTTACTATAAGGTAACATATTATGAATATATAACAAGTGACCTTATGGTCACATAATATCACATACGGATCTGTTTGTCAGCCGGCGACATGCATATCCCTACCCACAACCATTTGAAAATGAAAGGTGATGTTGAAGATGAGAGCAACCTTGATCGCAGGTAGTAATCGCGCAAACGCAAGCAGTACGAACCTTCTCCGGTACATTGAAAGTCTTTTAGAAGCACAGAAAATATCGGTCCAATTCATTGATTTATCGGAGCTGCAGCTGCAGCTTTTTTCACCTGATAACTGGGATTTTCATCCCCATGTTAAGCGTGTATTGGAAGCAATTGCAGATGGGGACGGTCTGATCCTCGCTACCCCGGAATATCATGGCTCCGTATCAGGAGCGCTTAAAAACGCCTTGGACTATATTACCGGAAGCCAGGTTGCGGGCAAGGCAGTGCTTTCCGTAAGCTCCGCAGGCGGTCCGCTCGGAGTTAGCTCGCTGTCGCATTTGCAGACTATCGTACGTAATTTGCACGGAATCAACTGTTCGGAGTGGATTTCGATCGGAGATGGATCGAACGCATTCGGTCACGACGGCGCTCCGTTAGATGAGGGAATGAGAGACCGAGTTCGAGATGCGGTCAACAGTTTCGTGGATCTGACCCGTAAGCTTACAGCAACGGCTGCGGCAGCAAACTAACAGCATAAGGCTTTTTTTTATCACCATCATGTTACCAAATGGTAACGTGTTGTAAGGGGAATGTTCGTCTTGATAATGAATGAACAGTAGTATTCTGACAGCCATTGGATAGGTTCTTGGTTAGCAAGTCAAACGTGCTTTGATGGAAATTTGCAGAAGAGCGATTCAAGGATCAAGTTTTCCAAAGTATAACTGGTTTCAACAAACAATAAAAAAGGAGATGTTTTGTATGAAAACGATGGAACAAAAAAATGTAGAAGCGGTGACTGCGTTTATCGAGGACATTACGAATCAGAGCATTTTGGAGAAGACCGATCAATTCTTTGCCCCGCAAATCGCGGAGGCATTTACGGGTCGGCGGTTTACCGTGGATGAAATCCTGGCCCAAGGAGAGAAGGTCATCGCTAGAATCTTCATGACGGCTGTGCATGCTGGCCATTTTGCAGGAAATGCGCCTACAGGAAAAACCTTGAAGGCAACACAGTTCCGCGAATTTCGCGTAATCGACGGGAACATCGCTGAACACCGCGGCTGGTTCGATACGGCCACGCTTTTACCTCAAATCCAGGCTTAATAACCGCCGATGAAGAACGACATTTCGTCGTTAAGTCAAAGCCAAATTATCAACTCATAAGGAGATGTTTGAGAATGAAAACAATGGAACAAAACAATGTAGAGACGGTAAACCAATTTATCGAGACATTTTGGAATCAGAGTGAATTGGACTCGGCGGATCGATTTCTGTCTGACGATTATCAAGAGCTCGCTTACCAATCCAAGGAAGGATTGAAAAAATTCGCTGCAACGATCTTGGAGGCATTTCCCGATAAACGCTATACCGTGGAAGAGATCATCGGCCAAGGGGATAAGGTGCTCGTGAGAATGACTGTGAAAGGCACACATCAAGGCATGTTCTTTGGAACCGCGCCTACGGGCAATACGATTGATGTCACGCTTTACCGTCAATATCGTGTTGTGGATGGCAAGATCGCCGAGCATCGGGGCTGGATCGATATGTTGACCATGTGGAGCCAAATTCGAGGCAACTAACGTCCCGTAGATACTACGCTTCACATACTACCGACCCAAAGCAGGGTCGGTTTTTTTGATTTTTAGACATGTTAAGGGCAAATCCGAATAAATAGAAAGCGAGGCTGCCCGAAGTCGATGACTTGGTGCAGCCTCGTTTTATAATGACCCTTGCTGCTTAGCCTTTTACGGCACCGGCAACTACGCCTTTGACGATGTATTTCTGCAAGAAAATGAACACGATAATCGAAGGCAGCACCGCCATGACCATAGCCGTCATGGCATATTGCCAATCGGAGGTGTATTGTCCGACGAAGGTATAAGCGGCAAGCGTTAACGTCTTCGTGTCGGGAGAGCCGTTTACCATCAACAGCGGGAGAAGGAAGTCATTCCAAATCCACATGACATCAATGATGACAATCGTAGTCGTAACCGACTTCAGCAGCGGGAAGATGACGAGAAAGAATAGCTTAAAGCCCGAAGCGCCGTCAATCGTCGCGCTTTCGTCAATTTCCTTCGGAATGCCCTTCACGAAGCCGTGGTAGATGAAGACGGCAAGCGGTGCGCCGAACCCCCAGTAAAGAATGCCAAGTCCCCAAGTGCTCTCGGAAAGATTTAAATTTTTAGCTAATTGCAGTACAGTTAGCATGATCGATTGGAACGGGATTAGCATTGGCATAATGCAGACCATATAAAGCAGCGCGCTCCAACGCGTTTTCGTTCTTGCCAGTTTGTAAGCGGCAATGGAGGAGACGAGTATAATTCCTGCCAGCCCTACGGTCGTAATAATAAAGTTGTTCAGGAACAGCTTCGGATAGTTGATGAACGACCATACGTAGGAATAGTTTTCGAAAACGAGCTGCTTCGGCAGCGCCACGACGTCAGTCATTACCTCGCCGAAGCTTTTGAACGAGTTGTTAATCGCCAAGAAGAGCGGATATAGAAAGACGAGCGAGAGGAGCACCATGATGACTTCAAGGGCAATACGCCCCACTCTTGTTTTGCTTTGCGTTCTCATCAGGCTTCAACCTCCCTGCGTTTGAAGATTGTCAATTGAATGATCGTTACGAACAATACCGCCACGAACAAAATGAGCGCTTTCGCCGTTCCGTAGCCGTAAAGATTGTTCTGGAACGTATCTCTGTAAATGTCATATGCGATACTGTAGGTCGTGCCCCCAGGACCGCCGCCAGTCAGCGATAGAATCACATCAAATACTTTGATGGAGTTCGTTAAAGCCATAAATACAGAAATGGTAATGGACGGCGCAAGCAGCGGCAATGTTATGCTGAAGAAACGTCTTATCGGACCAGCGCCGTCTACTGTCGCCGCCTCCTTCAGGTCATCCGGCACCGACTGCAGGCCTGCGATGTAGATCACCAAGTAAAAGCCGATAGACTGCCAGATGGAGACGAGCAGGATAGAGACGAAAGCGAGCCCCGGATCTCCGAGCCAGCTTAAGTCGAATATGCCCCAGCCCGTGCTCTTCGCTAGCGATTCAAAACCTTGCATAAAGATGAATTTCCAAATGAAGCCGACGATAACCAAGCTTAAAATATACGGAATAAAGAAGGCTGCTCGCAGCCAAGATGTTGTTTTGAGCTTCATGTCGAGCAAGACGGCAAGCAGAATCGCGAGCACGTTCACAAGCACGATGTACAGCACAGCGTATTTAATCGTAAACCACGCAGAGTTTGCAAAGTTCGTGTCACCCGTAAAAATTTGCTTGAAATTATCAAGCCCGACGAACGTCGGATGCTTCGAGATACCGTTCCACTTCGTCATGGAATAACGAATGGTCATGGCGAATGGAATGTAAAACGCGACAGCGATACAAATTAATACCGGCAAGGTGAAGATTCCGAATTCGAGCTTTTCACTCCATTTTCTCCCTAATGATTTAAACATCAACGCACCTCTTTTCTTCGCAGTTCGTCTAATGGCTTTCAGTTTGCTGAGCGCTATACAAGCGTAAACGGCTTGTGCCATTATATTATGGCAGGGCTCGTTTTGCGGTAAAAATAGAAGTAGAGCATACTAGTGAAGCTTAGACTATACTTGTTTTCAGGTAATCGGCATCGGTTATAGAGTGTATTATAAAACAGCCGACTCTCTGCAAAAATGGATTTAACAAATCAGTTAGGGGTAAAAAGGTGAACGGAATATCGGCCCGAAGGGATGAGGAATATCATTATTAATAAAGTGTTTAAGGCCGTAATGGCCATCTTGGAGCGAATGTCGAGAAGGCTTGTGAACAAGCTTATTTTGCTTTTCACGACCATAATTATACTTGTTGTCGGGTCGCTGACTTTTATTTCATATCAGATGCTGCAGAAGGAGTCGGTGACAAACAGCATCGAAAGCACATCGAACAATCTGCTGCTCGTCAACCAGAATATGGAGGATTATTTAAAGGGGATGGAGCAGCTGTCGCTGCCTCAAATTCGTTACGACGAAATTACGTATGCGATCATGCACGAATCAGAGGATTATGCGTCGAAGATGTATTTGGAGAACTATATGCGCGGGCTTTATTACTCCCGCGACGATCTTGAGGCCATCTATTTATATGTCATAAAGGAAAACAAATATTATTCGATTACGCAGGAAAACTACAATATTACAGTAAGAACGGGCACCGATCCTGCCATCCGCAAGCTGCCCTGGTACGAGAAGGCGATGGCGAGCCCCAATAATCGTTCCTACCAGTCGTTTGTGGAGCCGCAGTCCGATCCGGGTTATCCGATAGCGTCTGAAAACAGCTTTATGGCGTATCATAGAGTGCTGCGCTCGATTGTATCCAGGCAGCCTCAGGCGGTGCTGTCGTTTTACTTTGATTCATCGGTAAGAGATGAAATTCTGAAGGATATTCCTTTCAACGAGGGCCAGCATTTAATGTTTCTTAGCCCGGATAACGAGCCTTTTTACACCGATGATAGTGGCTTCTACGAGCGTGCGAGCGCAGCGGCGTTATCGGACAAGCTGACGAGTCAGCCAAATGGCCAGCTGACATGGTCGGAGGGCGAGCAGAAGTATCTTGTCGTTTACGACGTTGGGGAGCAAGAGGGCTGGAAGCTCGTGAAGCCGATACCATATAGTCAAATTTATGAGGCTGCGACAACGACGCGGAATATCAGCTTTTCGATCGGCTTCCTCTTCCTGTTGCTGTCCATCATCATCGTTACCTATTTCTCCAATGCGATCACGAAGCCGCTGCAGAAGCTGTCTTATCAAATGAATCGCTTCAGTACGGGGGTTTTTGACGCGGAAGCGGAGGTAAGGGGAAGGGACGAGATTGCGTATTTGTCGCGCCATTTCAATCAGATGGTTAGACGGACCAATGATCTGATTAATGAGCGGTACAAAATGAAGCTGGCCCAGAAAAACGCGATCTTGAAGGCGCTGGAGGCGGAAATCAATCCTCATTTCTTATATAACGCCCTGCAGGCTATTTCAACGAAAGCACTCAAAAACGAGCGTTACGATATTGCGGACATGGTGGATGCGCTCGCGCTGACGCTGCGTTACTGCATCAGCGGGAAGGATATCGTGCAGGCACGCGAGGAGCTGAAGCATATCGAAAATTACATGTCGCTGCAAAAAGCGCGCTTCGGCAGCAGGCTTCAGGTGACGTATGAATGGGAAGATTCGTTGAAGGAGCTGGAAATTCCGAAGCTGTCGATTCAGACGCTGGTGGAAAACTCGATAAAGCATGCACTGGAGAAGGTATCCAGCACGATTACGATCGACATTCGCGCGAGGCTAACGGATTCACATACCGCCATATCCGTAAAGGATAATGGGCCGGGCTTTACGCCTGATCGCTTGGAGCAGGTAAGAAAATCGTTCCAAAGCGATTGGGAGGATCGGGAAAGCAAGGACGAGAGCATTGGGCTTGTCAACCTGAACACGCGTCTCAAGCTTCTGTACGGGGAAGAGGCGGAGCTCCTTATTCGGACGGATAAGACAGGCACGGAGATGGAGATGTTATTACCGCGGGGAGGTGTCAGCCATGTATAGAGTGCTTATTATTGATGATGAAGAGCCGCTGCGCGAAGCGATTCGTATACTAGGCGATTGGAAGGGACTCGGCGTTACCGAGGTATTAGAGGCGACCGATGGCAAAATGGGGCTTGCTATGCTCGCTGAGCACAAAATCGATTTGGCGATGGTTGATATGAAGATGCCGGAACTGAACGGTGCGGAATTGCTGCAGATTATTGAGCGCCAGTACCCCGATCTGCTGACGATCGTCATCAGCGGCTACAATGATTTTGAATATACGCGCCAGGCCATTCGCTCCAAGGTTGTCGATTATTTGCTGAAGCCGGTCAATCGGCATGATCTGAATCAATCACTCCGCAAAGCGATTGATGTCCTGGATGCCAAGCGGAAGAAGGACAGCGAATTTATCAATCGCAACATTACGCTCAATATGTCATTGCCGCGCTTGAAGGAGAAAGTTTACATCTCCATTATCGAGCGCAGCTTCAAAAGCCAGACCAACGAGGCCTTCCTGCCGCTAATAGGCGCCGACGATAGCAGCAATCGCTTCACGGCGGTTGTACTGCGGGTGCTGAATTTGGAACAGATTAGAAAAAGCAGGTTTCATGAGGATACCGACCTGCTGCACTTTGCGGTGGCAAATGTGATGAATGAAATTACGAGTGACCATTTTGCGGCGTTCAGTTTTGCCAGTCCGAAGCAGGAGCGGGAGCTTATTGCCATTCTTACGATGAAGGGCGGATATCCCGAGGATATCGCCTATCGCTCCATGCATCAAATGAATAAGGTAACTGCAACCTTAAAGGAGCTGTTCGGCATTGTTGTTGCGGCAGGCATAGGACATTCTAGCGCGGATGCGATGCAAATCGCTTCTTCCTATGAAGCAGCGAAGGCAGCTATAAACGGTGTCGATCTCTTGAAGCTAAAGGGTGCTATCGTGACAAGCGGCTCAGACAAGGCTGCTGCTCCCAAGGATAATCAATCACTGACCAGCCGAATTCTTATGATTCGCAGCGCCCTAGAGTCTGGCAATATACATAATGCCAAATCGATATTGAGCGAATACGTCAAAAAGTGGCGATCATCCGAGCGTTTCAGCATCGGGGAAGCGGACCGGGCGAGGCATGAGTTTGTCATTTTGCTGAACGATATGGCGCTTGAGCTGGGAGTTGTGCCTGAGGTTCTGCCGCTTAGCGGCGATCATGCGCTGCGCGAGATTGGGATATCGACCGATTATGCCTCGGTAGAGCAGTTTGAACGGCTGCTCATCGATATTTTAGATTATTACAGCGAGCAAATTAGAAAATCGCAAATGACGAATCAGCCCTTTGATGTAGGAGATATTAAAGCGTACATCGATAATCACTATTTTGAGGAAATCAAAATTTCGATGTTCTCGGACAAATATTTTTTGAGCAGAGAATACTTAATGAAGCTCTTTAAGCAGCAGTTCGGCTTCGGCATTCATGAGTATGTGCAGAAGGTTCGAATGGACAAGGCGAAGGAGCTGCTGGGCGATTCAAACCTGAAAATTCAGGATATTTCCGAGATGCTGGGATACAAGGACAAAAACTATTTCAGCAAAGCGTTCCGCAATTATTATTCGGTATCGCCTACGGAATACCGGGCCTCGAATGCGGAAGGATAAAAAGTGAACGGCCGGCAGCATAACACTTTTTTACCCTTAACTATTCACTTATGTGCATTCTTATCCTGTTTCTTTTTCTTTAGAATAGGCAGCGTAGACCACAATCAATGAGGGAAATGGGGGCTTTACCATGTTCAAAAGATTTCTGGCTCTGTCCGTCAGCCTAGTGCTGATTATCGGAATACTAGCCGCTTGCGGCAGCGACAAGAACAATACAGGCAGCAACGGGGGCGCGAATACCGGAGGCGAGACGGAGGCATCCGACAAACCTGTCACCATCAATATGTTTACGGCCTCTCCAGAATACACAGAAGCATTCAATGCATATATCGCGGAATACAAAAAGGTTAAACCAAACGTAACGATCAATCTTGAAATTATGCAAGCGGACTATAACACAGTCTTGAAATCGAAGATTGCCGCTGGCAGCACGCCGGATGTTTTCCAAACGACAGCGGGCGGAGATATCGATACTTTCGCTGAATATAGCGCGGATTTGACTAACGAGCCGCTCGCGGCTGCAATGACCGATGCCGTTAAAATTAACATGAGCTCCAAAGACGGCAAGGTGCTTGGCTTCCCGGTCAAAGGAAATTTGATGAACATGGTCTACAACAAGAAGCTGCTTGCGGATGCAGGCATTACAGAAGTGCCAAAAACGACGTCCCAAATGGAAGAAGCGATTGTGAAGCTTGAAGCCAAAGGCATCACGCCATTCGCTAATGCGTATAAAGAGTGGTGGGTATGGAAGCATATTTTCCAAAACTTCGTAAATGCGGCTGCTGAGGATGCGGGCATTGCGCCTAAGGAATTGGTTAATCAATTTATTGCAGGCGAGACAACGTTCAAGGATCATCCTCTATTAAATGACAACTTCTTCAGCTTTATTGACACAACTGTAAAACATGGCACAAACAAGCCGCTTGAGCGCGACAGCAACGCAGAGGTAAGTGACTTCGCTTCCGGCAAAGCTGCATTCATGACGGGCAAAGGCGCATGGGATGAGGAAGCAATCAAAAAAATAACACCTGACTTCGAGCTTGGAATCGTAGGTTACCCAGTAAGTGAAAAAGCAGAGCAAACGCTGCTTGTTACAGGCGCAGACCAAGCGCTTCGCATTAACAAGGATTCCAAAGTGGCAAAAGAAACGATCGCGTTCTTCAACTGGCTCTACACTTCGGAGTACGGTAAAAACTGGTTCTCCAGTGTAGCGAAGGTTATTCCGCCAATTAAAGATGCTCCACTTCCTGAGCTGGACATGCCGAAGCAAATGGAAGAGATTTTGAAAACAGAAAAATCCGGCGACCTGTCGGTTAACTACTCCCTAGATACGTTCCACCAAAAGTTCGGTGAGTTGATGCAGGCTTACATCGGAGGCAGCAAAACGAAGGACCAAGCGATCGACGAAATCCAGAAGGCTTGGGTTCAATTCGGATCTGCTCAGTAAGCAGCCAATATGAATTCCCTTAACTCAGCACTTTTACAGTGCTGAGTTAAGTTGTTTTAGAGGACTTATCAGATTATACGAGGATGTGAATGCGGGCGTATTTCATAATTTCATTAAATAGACCAATAAGACAACAACCAATGCAACAACGAAAAAACCGACTGCTATTGTTTTCTGTCCAGATGCGTAAAGTGCTATACTAGCCAACGTGAAAACCGCCATCTGAAGCAGGTGGCGAACGGGAATGGTAACGGGGTAGGTTGCTTTGGGTGCTACGAAGAGTCCCCAGAACACCGCAATGACAAGTGGTGCTCCAATTCCCAGCGCGAATCTAACGACCCAACCTCGATTTAAATGGAAACCCCAATATCCTAATGAATAGAGAGCGGTTAACTCAATTAAAAATAAGATTAATAGCACGATAGATTGAAATATGACCAACTTTGTTCCCCCTCACAAAAAACTAATGTCGTTAGTTTTAGTTTAACTAATGACATTAGTTTTTGCAAGGAATATGTAAATAATTCGGTCATTTCAACCCCTGAGAAACTAAAGACTTAAACCGACGATTTGTCATTAAGCTAACGGGCAGTTTAACTGGTTACAAGGTCACTATTATGGAAGGGAATCCAAATTGTGAAGAGAATATATTAAATACAAAATCCGAAATTGCTTTCTTTGAGCAAAGCCATGGTTTTAAAAAATGAAGAAGGAGAAAAAGGATTCCGGCAAAGCGTTGGTAAAGGAAATGTGGGAGAGGAACCATATAAAGGAGTTGAGTCCGGTTGCCTGTTTATAATGCCGCCTGCGATGTAAATAAACCGCAAAAGGGGCACCGTCTGGTCGATATTCCCGCACACGACCCGTTCGTATTAGCCGACAGCCGTACCGGAGTATATTACTTGTATACCGGAGGGGCGCCTAGGTTGAACGGAATGGAACGTTACGGTGTCATCACTTACAAAAGCACGAATTTATCCGAGTGGGAAGGGCCATATGTCGTATTCACCGTCCCTGACGGGGTGTGGGCCCATCCGCAGCATGGAGCTTGGGCGCCTGAGGTCCACGAGTATAATGGGCGCTACTACCTGTTCGTCACGTTGCACAATAATGACAGGCGACTAGAAGGTGAGCCCGTAAATGGGTTTTCTAAGCATTGGAGAGGTACCGTCATAGCCGTCAGCGAGTCGCCGGAAGGACCGTTCAGGTTGTTGAAAGAGGATGCACATGTTCTGCCGGAAACGATGATGACGCTAGACGGGACATTATATGTGGAAGAAGACGGATCCCCGTGGATGGTTTTTTGTCATGAATGGATCCAGACGATTGACGGCACGATCGAAGGCGTTCGATTAAAGGATGATTTAACCGAAGCGGTCGGAGATTCGATTCGTCTGTTCAATGCTTCAGAAGCACCTTGGCAAAACGAAGATGTACTGCCCGACGACAACATTCATGTTTACGTAACGGACGGTTGCCAATTGTACCGAACTTCGGGCGATTGTCTGATCATGCTTTGGTCGAGCTATCAGTCGGGCAGTTATGTGCAAACAATCGCGCGTTCAAAAACCGGAAAATTGGAGGGTCCTTGGGAACAACTCCCCCCTTTAGTGAAAGAAGACAGTGGTCACGGGATGCTTTTCCGAACATTTGAAGGAACTTGGATGCTAATCCTCCATCAGCCGTTCAAAATGCCTGAATCGAGGTGCAAACTGTACGAAATGGAAGATACGGGTGATAGCTTCAGAATTGTGAATGCACGGGAAGATTTGCATGGCGCATAGATGTTGGAACAACGCAGGTCGAAGGATAGCGCTATTGGTAATGTGCCTTATTCTATCAACTGATACGAGAGCATAATTAAATCACAATATGAAGCTGCCAGCATAATAAGGCAGCTTCATTACGTTAATGGGCAGTTTACGTCAATGATCATGTTGAAAGGGTTCTACCGTGCTTTCTCGTATATATGTTGAGTTGTCACATTGCTCAAGGCGGAGGCTTGAAAAATGAAATTAATTGAACTTCGTATTCCCGAAGGCTTTGCTGTTTGCTATAACAAATTTTATGATGTTGAGCCGGTACCTGTTGAAGATGGGGATGGCTTTATTAAGAATTGGCACTATTTCACCGAGGATCTGTTGCAAATCATTAAAATGGAGATAGTGAATGGAAAATGGATTGTGCCCCAAAATGGGCAAGAAAGACTAATTATCGATTTAGGGTGGTACCCAGATTCTAGAGTCGATGGAGAGTACAAACTGGTTGTCGTAAATGATACCTGGGAAACTTTGAAGGAAAAGCAGTCAAAAAGTCGCTTTGAGATTAAAGAAACTTTAGAAAATTGGCTAGAATTAATTCTTACGAGAAAATTCGATTGTGATACCTAAATGCTCTAACTTGGAAACTGGAATGATTGAACTAACGGGGAACTATAGCTTAACAATCACGAGGCTTCCGGCATAGAACGGCAGCCTCGTTGGGCTAACGGGGAGTTTAGCGCAACTTCCTTTACCACTTTTCGTCTTATAAACATCAAACAATTATGAAGAAAAGGTGAGGTTAAGTTTGCTACGTACTTTACATCTATTTATATTCTTGGTTATGATTGCGTCCGTTACAATTATTGCGGGATGCCAAGGAGGAGGCAGTAAGGATACTTTTCCTGAAGTCGGGCAAAGGTTGTCCGAAAGTATAAAACAAATTGATAAACAATCTGGCATCGTTTTAACTGGGTTCGCTTCCGACTCCAAAGAGAAATTATATAAAGTTGGAATTGAATATGACCCGAGTCAAATAAGCAATGAGCAATTAAAACAAATCGTTACTGATTATCTCAGACATGCTGCTTCAAATTCGCCGCCTTCTAACAATTGGAAAGAGATGCTTAAACCCTATCAATTGCGGATCGAAAAGTTAGGTGACGCGAGAAAATTACCTGTGATAGCTGAAAAAGACATCGGATCAACAGAAATAAAATGGCTATTTGAATGAAATAGCACTTGCCTGTGATGTGCCCGAAGTAAGCTAACCGGTAACGATAGTTGAATAATACATATGGGTGAGCAGGCGCTACGGTAGCATGCTCATTTTATTAAGCTAACGGGAAGTAAAATTCGATGTGCTCAAATAATCAAGTAATTTAAAAATATTTGAAAATATATGAGAGCGGAGATAAGTTATGAGTAAATATGTTATTGGAATTGACCTTGGTGGAACAAACATTAAGTCCGCGATTTTTAGCACGGATTTTCAAACAATTCACGAAAGAAGTGACCCCACGGAAGCAGCAAAAGGACCTACTCATGTGTTATTCAGAATTAAAGAAATTGTTCAAGAGATGATGTCGTTCGAAGGAATTAATCAAACTTCTATTAAGTGCATGGGTATGGGAATCCCTGGTTTACTAAATCCAGATGAAGGCCTATCAATATTTTCACCAAACTTTCCAGATTGGGAAAACATTTATGTTGTGAATCAAATGAGAAGTTATTTTGACTTTCCAGTTTTTATCGACAATGATGTGCGGGTAAATATGTATGGTGAATGGCTGTTTGGTGCAGGCGCCGGTTACAAAAACTTGGTATTGATCACGTTAGGTACCGGTTTGGGATCGGGTATTGTAAATGATGGAAAAGTGTTCTACGGTACAACATCTAGCGCGGGCGAGATTGGGCATATGAATATGTACCGGGAAGGTCGTCCTTGTCGTTGTGGAAGCTCAGGCTGTCTAGGGAGATATGTCTCTGCTATAGGAATGATCAAAACCTTAACAGACAAGCTTGAGGAAGGTCGGCCAAGTATCATATTGCAATGGGTGGGAGATGATCGGGCAGCTATTACTGCCCATATGATTTCAGAGGCATACGATCTGGGAGATTCACTCGCAATAGAGGTAATGCATGAAACAGGGAAGCTTCTTGGATTTGGTCTTTCGAATGTAATCAACCTATTGAATCCAGAAGTAATTATAGTTGGTGGTGGAATGTCGGCAGCTGGTGATCGCTTGCTAAATTCAGTACGTGATACTGTTGGAAATCATGCTTTAAAGCTTTCTTCCCATGCGTGTAAAATAGAACAAGCGAAATTAGGTGGAAAAGCTGGTATGATCGGGGCGGCTGCATATGCGAACAGTAAGATGACTTCATAAGATAACCTATTTTTGTGAAGAAGTTACGGGAACTATAGCTTAGCAAAACCAGGACGAGGCTGCCGGCATGAAACGGCAGCCTCGTTGAGCATACGGGCAGAATAGTGCAAGTGTAGTGTATTGACAAAAAATGCAAAGAAGGCAAACATTTATTTCAGGTGTTCGTGATGATATAGCGAATTGAGGCGTTCAAAAATGAAAGGAAACAATGTTAGGGAAATTAGGGTAACTGATTATCATGATATTTATTTGTTAAACCGAGACTTTAACCCAAATCTATACTTATTTTCTGAAGAAAAGGTAAAAGAGAAGATTGAAAACATTATAAAGAAAACAAAAGATATCATCTTTGTATATGAACAAAACAACGAGGTAATCGGATATATTCATGGGAGCCCATATGAATTACTATTTTCTGACTCATTAGTAAACGTCCTAGGATTTGTTGTTAAAGAAAAGTATAGAAATCAGAGTGTAGGTAGCATGTTGATTGAGCGTCTTGAACAGTGGGGAAAGAGCAGTGGATTTTCTGGAATTAAACTCTTATCCCACCCAAGTCGAATAGATGCTCACAGGTTCTACGAACGACGTGGCTATATGTTTACAAAGGACCAAAAAAATTTTATTAAAAAGTTCAAATAATACAGATTCATCATTTGATAGGTGTGCAAGCATCTACTACCTCATAAGGGGTTTTCACACGCTCGTTTAGATAATATCAGCTTTACTGGTACTACCCTATCTATGAAGACTTTGCATGATTGATAGCGGTCTCGATGTAGGCTCTCAAAGTCTTGATGAACGTGCGCATGGCGTATCCGACATATCTGTCGCTGCGGTAGATCAGACAAATGTCCTGAGAAGGCGTAGGATTCCTCAGGTGCACGACTTTGATGTCTGTATTGTGAAGATTATCCAGTAGCAATCGCGGCAGAACACAGGCGCCAACTCCGCTCTGTACCATCTGGAGGAGGGAGGATAACGTTGTCGTCACCATATGCGGCTGTAGAGTAAACCCGTTGTCCATGCAAAAGCGGTCGATCAGCTTGCGGCATTGATGGTCGGGTGGGAACATGACTATCTTCAAGGCATGCAGCCTGTTCAATGGGATGAAGCTCTCCGTGGCAAGAGGATCATTCATACTTACCGCCAATGAGAACTCCTCGTGAAACAGGGGAATTGACGTGAGTCGTTCATCGATAACAGGTCCAATGGTTACGCCGACATCGATGCTTCGGTCCAGAACTTGTTCTGTTACTTTCATGGTTTCCAGAAGAGACAGCGAGATGGTGGGATAGGTCTGATGGAAGTTCAGTAGCAAGGCATTAAACATGAGATCCGCGTCACCGGGCAAGACGCCGATGGATAGCGATCCGCCTTGCATCTGCTTCAGGTCAGCAATGGCGTCGCTCGCTTGCTGCAGATGCATGAACACGGCAGCACCATGTTCGTGAAGAATCGCTCCGGCTTCTGTAAGGACAATTTTTTTCCCCACACGATCGAACAACAGAACCCCTAATTCTTCTTCCAATCTCCTTATCTGCTGGCTGATGTTAGGTGCGCTGACGCCCATCTTTTCGGCTGCTCTCGTGAAGTGAAGCTCTTCACAAATCGCCATAAAATACTGTAGTTGTTTTAACTCCATAGCTCACACCTGCTTTCAATTACGTCGCTGAATGCATGTTCAATGCAATGTTTATTGTTACTCCATCTTCTTTATCTGTCAATGAATATTCGTTAACTTATACTTAACGTTCCGGTAATGCCGACTGCATTGATGGAAAGTTCCATGGGACCTATACTAGGAACATATCAAGCGCTTCTCATTACAAAAGGTGGAAATCAGTTGCGTTATGAATGAGGAGGTAAACTTGGGTTAAGAAAGCGAACCACATGACACAAACCAAATCAGGAGGCATTTGATTATGACACAATCGATTATTAACACCGGTAAAGTACTGCATCAGATTGTGATTGGTAAGCTTCAGGGAGTTACGGAGGGATATTTCGACAAGCAACCGGAAGGCTTCAACAATACCATCCGTTGGAATGTCGGCCATATGATTTATTGGATGGATAAGTATTCTACCCTAAGCTTCGGCTCCCCGTCGGCTATACCGGACTCGTATGATACGCTGTTTAACTCTGGAACAAAGCCCTTGGACTGGACGTTCGCTCCTCCATCGAAGGAAGAGTTGGTCGAGATATTAACGGTGCAGCTTTCCAGCCTATCTGAGCTGACACCTGAAATGCTGGGCGAGAAGCTTTCGACACCGTATGCCTTGGGACCGTTCCAATTCAACACCGCCGGCGAGTTGTTCAACTTCGCTCTGATTCACGAAGCCATACACCTTGGAACGATATCGAGCCAGCTAAAGGTCCTATCGCGCTAACCAATGGAAAGCAAGAGTCCTTTTTCATGGCGTCTCATCAATTAGACAGTAATTCTTTAAGCCTGAAACCGATTTGGCTTCTCTTTCAAACACCAAAGTTAGAAAAGTAGAGACAAACGACTTAATGAAAAGGCAATATAGGAGCGACCAATAAACCATAATGAGGAGGATTCTTTCATGGAGAAATCCGTAGGCACAGTCCCATCCCGAACTTGCGAAGTGTTCGATGCTTTTAGGCGGGCTTTCGAAACAGGGCATACAGTCGATTTTCTTAACAAGGTTACGGAAGGTTTTCATTTCTTCGTTCCGCTCCCGCTAAAGGGGTGGAATCACGAGCAGCAAGGCAAAGAGCGGTTCGAGGAATTGATCAGGTTCGAGCGCTCAGTATTGCAGGTGCAGCTGACTCCGCTCATCTTGCTTGAGAATGAGGACAACGGGATGGTGGTATTTCGCGCAGAAGGTTCGTTGAATGGGCGGCCTTATCGCAATGAGCTTGCGGTCGTCTTCGAGTTCGAGGCAGAGCGGATCCGCTCCTTCCGCGAATATGTAGGTATGCCGTTAAAAAACTACGAGACCCCATAATAGGGTGCTGCCATGAACGGAAATCTTATGCCTCTAAAAGCGGCGGAAAGATGAAGGAGTCATATTTCTTGCCCTCATCCAAACACCAAAAGCTGTCAAGAGCTCCTCGACAGCTTTTAGTCATCCCTATAAGCGCTAATCGCTGATTCCCTGAGCAGATAATATCTTAGCATATCACTGTTCCACATATATGGAGAAACAAGAGGGGGGATTTCCCCTATACTCCCGCACAAGCTGCGTGAGCCTTAAGATGAGGCGTAGGTTATAAATGGTATTGAGCTAATGGGATTAAGTGGGGCTCTTTGACTTTATTGATTAAAGTTCGTAACAAAGCCCCGCCCTAAATTGAAGTGCGGTTGCTTATTTATAGTAGGAGGTGGTCAATGGGATAAATATACTCCCGCCTTCCTTGAGTTCTGAGTGGATAAACAGAGTTTCAACGCCGCTAATGTCTATTTCGAACGTTTTCAGTCCTTCTGCCACATCTATAGTATCGATTTCAAGCTTAGCATCGGTCTCATTATCTTGGACGAAGAATTCCTCGATATCTTTGCCCACTGCTGCTACTTGAAGGTACAATTTTTGATATTTTCCCTTAGGATAAAGTATAAATCCGCTTGAACGGTTGCCGTCGGCATTATTGAAGAAAACATCTTTATAGTCTTTGCCATTGTAACTCGTTAATTCGGGATCCTTAGTCCGAAAGCTGTTGTCAAAACCATCAGCAATCGAGACGCCTACACCTTTTTCACCGAGAAAAATCGTATTGGTTTTATTATCATATTCTATTGCAACGCCAAGCGCCTTAGAAATCGCACGTACGGGCAGATATGTACTTCCGTTATATGAGATTGGTGCCAAAACCGCACCTTTTTCGTTCTGCGGCTGAAAATATAGAAGATGGATTGTGCCTAAGGTGGAAAGTGGTTAAGTGCTATTTTTCTGAATATGCCAAGCAAAAAAAAGGTTGATGTATTAATAAACGCATCAACCCTTTTTATTTTCCAATACATGGATATTTTTTCATATATAATGTGATTCTATTTCTTCACAGACGCCTAAATGGCTTTACTATGCATGCTATTCGATACTGACAGCGACGACACCGCCGATTTGTTTCATTTCAGCTACCATTTCCTTCGGCTCCATCGATCTTGGAACGACGATGTCAAGCTGCACTTCCATACATAGCGGTGCTTCTGGCGACGGTCGTATACGCTGCAGCGTTATTTTTTGCGTCACGATCGATCGGCTGGCTAGCTTATTAGTAACAATGTCCAGCAGCTCCTCTTCACTCTCCGCTTGGATCGTTAGCTTTCTGACCTTCTTGCTTTTCAGAAAACGGTGCTCCATTTTATTGAAAACCCATAATGTAATGAACACGAGAAACGTTCCGGCCACCGCTCCGAAATAAAACCCAGCGCCGATCTGCAGCCCGATGGCCGCGACCACCCATAAGGAGGCCGCTGTCGTCAGTCCGGTAATCGACTTGCCTGTGAACAGAATCGTGCCCGCGCCGAGAAAGCCGATGCCTGTAATGACGGCCGTTGCCAACCGGGCCGGATCAATCCGCACGTTGGGCTCGCGGGCGAAATCGGCGAAGCCGTAAATAGACAGCAGCATGATCATCGTGGAGCCGAGACAAACCAAAATATGCGTGCGAAGCCCTGCCGGATGGTTATGCTGCTCCCGTTCGAAGCCGATGAGACCGCCAAGAAATACAGCTAGACCCAGCCGGATCAAGATGACGGTATAGTCAATAGCCCATGGGTTTTCCGCGGCGCTCACCGACCGATCGGAACCATCAACCGTTCGCGCTTGCGGAATATGGCCCATTCCCGATAGCCGATTTCGTATAAATGGCTGCCAATGGCAGCGAAATACTCGCCAACGCGTTCGGGCTCGTGTGCATCGGAGCCGAAGGTTACCTTAACCCCATAATGGAGCGCGCGTTCTAGAAAATTTCCATCCGGCACCCAATTGTTGTCGGAAGAATTGATTTCGATCGCTACATCACTAGCGGCAATTGCTTTCAGCGTGACGTCGGCAGCCTCTGTACGCAGCTCTGGATAGCCGTAGAAGTAGCGGTTCAAAGAATCCACATGGCCCAAAATATCATATAATCCGCATTTCGCGGACTGGGCGATATAGTCATAGAATAAATTTTTCACTTCCAATTTGCGTGCTGCGGTCAAGCCTTCCCAATGCTCTGAATCGTATATGCCAATGCCTGCGAATTCATGAACGGAGCCGATGACGTAATCAAAAGGATGAGCTGCGATTACCGAGCGGTACAAATCTAGATGTTCAGGCAAAAAATCGGCCTCGATGCCGAGCAGAACCTCTATTTTGCCGTGGTATTCTCTCTTTAGATCTAGAACTTCTTTAATATAAGTTGGGAAATCGCTTTTTGCCATGCTCCCAGTTAAGGAAGGACGATCTTCGGCCGACGCGAAAAATGGCGTATGATCCGAGATGCCGATCATATCCAGCCCCTGTCCTATTGCTGCCTCGATATAATCCCTGACCGAACCGACCGCGTGACCGCAGCGCTCATGGTGGGTATGAAAGTCGAACTTCATGTGATACCTCCGATAATTGCATGATGAATACTAGATAAAGTTAACCTTTGGAGCCGGATACAACGATTCCTTGAATAAAATACTTTTGAGCGAAGAAGAAAATGAGCAGCAGCGGCAAAATCGCGATCAGCGAAGCCGCCATCAACAGGTTCCATGGTGTTGCGCCAAACGCTGCTGTAAAATTGGCCAACCCGAGCGAAATCGGATACTTTGTCATATCGTTCAAATAAATGAGCGGTCCGAACAAATCATTCCATCTCGATATGAGCTCCAAAATAGCCGCAGTCGCAAAGGCCGGCATGGAGAGCGGAATGAGGATACGGAAATACATCGTGAAATGGCTTCCCCCGTCGATTTTGACGGCTTCATCCAATTCCTTCGTAATGCCCAAATAAAACTGTCGCATCAGGAAGATTGTAAAGGAGCTTGCCGTAAAGGCCGGGATCACGAGCGGTAAATATGTGCCTGTCCAGTGCAGCTTTGTAAAAAGCAAATATTGCGGGATCAAGGTTACTTGGGACGGAATCATCATCGTACTGAGGACAAGCCCGAATAACAGCGCGCGGCCGCGCGCCCGCAATCGCGCAAATGCGAATGCAGCCATCGAGGAGGAGAATACGACCGCAGCTACCGTCACGGCTGAGTACCACACCGAGTTCCAAAGAAAGCGCCCTAAAGGGGCATCGATGAAAATTTGCTTATAGTTGATCCACTGCAAATGGGTCGGAATCCACGTCATCGGGATGCGATGAATTTCGCCGATCGTCTTAAGCGAAGTGGAGAGCATCCAAAACAGCGGAAATGCGAACAATAGAACGCCGCCGTATAGAAGGATGTAGATGATCGTTTTGTCTACTAGACGCAGATCCCCGTGATTGTATGGTTTTTTTCGCTTCATAATAAAGGCACCTCCTTTACTTTGGGTCATATTCATAGTGGACGAATTTTTTGGAGCCCCATAGCGAAACGAGAGTTAGCGCGAATATAAGCAAGAATAGTATCCATGCCTGGGCGGAGGCATACCCCATCCGGAACTGCTTGAACGCCGTGTCGAATAAATAATACACGTAGAAATAAGAGTTCCAGTCCGGGCCTCCCTTTGTGATAACGTAGGCTTCCGTAAAGATTTGCAGCGATCCGATCATGCTGATAATGGTGTTGAAAAGAATGACGGGAGAAATAAGCGGGACCGTAATTTTACGGAACTTCGCAAAGCCGCTCGCGCCTTCCAAGGATGCCGCTTCAAACAGATCTGCCGGCAGCGACTGCAGCGCGGCAAGAAAGATGACCATCGTGCTGCCCGATGCGGTCAATTGCATGAGTACCATGGATGGTACTACTGTGCCCGGACTGGTAAACCATCCTGGCCCTTGAATGCCAAACCAATCGTAAAGGACGGAATTCACGACACCGAACTGCGGATTAAGCAGCCATGACCACAAAAAGGAAACGGCAACGCCGGATATGATGCTGGGCGCGTAATACAGCGTACGGAGGAGCGATTGTCCTTTGATTCTACTATTAAGCAGAACCGCGATAATCAAAGATGTCACAATCGTAAACGGTACGGCCAACATGCTGTAATAAAGCGTTACGGACAGCGACTTGTAAAACAGCCGGTCTCCAAACAACAGGCTGTAATTGCTTGTGCCTGCAAATGTCGGGGACGAGATGACATTGTATTCGGTGAAGCTGAGCAGCAGCGAGACGAGAATCGGTCCCCCGGTGAAGCAAATAAAACCGATAAACCAAGGGGCTATGAAAAACCAAAACGACCGTTCCTCGCGCTTCATGGCCAGCGAAAGCTTTCTCATGGGCTACCTCCGTTGGGCCAGGCGGACGCCGTCTTTTGCAGAACGTCCGCCTGGCAGTAATTTACTTAAAGCTCTGGCTGCTAATGATCCAAATTCAGTGAAAGGAGGTTATCGTTCAACACTTTCAAGCCGTCGGCTACGCTCTTCTTGCCTCCCCATACCTGATAGAGCGACTGGTTCATCGTTTCGAGAACCGTATTGAATTTTACGATCAAATGGTTTTCCGCTTCGCGTCCATACTTGATCGAACCTTCGTGAACCTGCTTGAACGCCTCGGGATCCATGCCGATTTCCGCACCCATTTTGTCATACCAAAGCTTGAATAGGCTCGCGTCCGCAGGCGTTCTCCCCACATCGTTCATGTAACGGTAGGCGCCGCCGCCCTCAGCTGGATTTGCCAAATGCCGAACAAATTCCCATGCCTCGTCGGGATGCTTGCTAGTCGCCGAGATGCTCCAAGGATCAACGTAAAGCGTTACCTTGCGACCCTCATGATAAGGAACAGCCGCAACACCCCATTTGAAATCCGCTTGCTTGTAGGAGCCGAGTCCCCAGCCGCCGGAAATGTACATTCCAACTTTGCCTGTAAGGAAGGGGTCCCCGAGCTGTGCGGATGCGGCTACCGTCTCCGCATTCGGCGAGACTTTGTATTTATTGATTAAATCCGCATTGAACTGCAGCGCTTCGATGTTAACGGGCTTCATTAGATCAGGCTCTCCCATAACGCCGGACGTATAAGCCTCGGGCTTGAACAAATCTCCTCCGAATAGCCATGTCATTGCGTTTGCGCTTAATGCGCTAGAGTAGCCGAAAACCTGCTTGCGAGCGTCTCCTACGTCATGGGACAGCTTCTGCGCGGTTTCGAGCATCGCATCGAAATTCCAAGACTGGTCGTCCCAGTCCGTCGTCGGATAAGGAAGGCCGGCCGCGTCGAATAAGTCCTTGTTGTAGTAAAGATATGTTGCGTTGCTCACGAGCGGGATGCCGTAATTTTTACCGTTGATTTTATAAATATCTAGCAGGCTTGGGTCCATCGTATCGAGCTCGGGAGCTCCTTTCTCGATATAAGGAGTAAGGTCCTTCAATGCGCCCATCTTCATATACGTAGCGAATCCGCTGTCTGCCTGGTTCGGATTCCAAACGTCCGGTGCATTGCCGCTGGCAATCAGGGTAGTCAGTTTTTGATCGAATTGATCGTATGGAATGTTCTCAAGCCGGACTTTCACATTCGGATGGCTTGCTTCGAAGGTGGAAACCGTCGCGTCCTGCCATGCCTTTTTGTCCGGGTCCGCCGCCATCACCCAAACGATCTCTACTTTCTCCTTGCTGTTATTTTTCACCTCTTCGTTGTCGCTTTTATTCGAGCCGGCTGTATCGCCGCAAGCAGACAACATGCTAGTAACGGAAAACAAAAGAAGTGCACTCATCAGAAAACGTTTTTTCGTTATTGGATTTTTCATGACAACCCCCGCCTCAATTATTGAATCCATTTTTACAAAATGTTAATAAAACTAACTCGTTTTTTACATTTTCAGCACATCGGCATCTTCCGCCACGCATCACCCACTGTTGTTTTGTCTTATTGCTTACAAATATAGCATATGATAATATGAATTATCTGCACGTATCTTATCTATTTCAGTATTTTTCTACATATATTATTTTGAATATTTTTTATTACTTTACATGAAGGTGGAAGAGTGATGGAATCGAATTTCTATGAGGCTTCTAAGTTTGATATTAGTCGTGAGAAGAAATTTAACACAAGCATGCCATCACGCCATTATCACAATGGATATGAGATTTTCTATCTTGTATCTGGCGATATTAGCTATTTCATCGAGGATAAAAGCTACCAGGTGGTCGGCGGAGCTTTGTTAATCATTAACGTGAATGAGATCCATAAGCTAGTCAATTCAAGCAAGGAATCTTTCGAGCGGATTACGCTGCTGTTTCAAGAGGAATTTCTGGAGGATATGTTTCCTTACAATGACAGCTTTCATGTGCTGTCCAGCTTTTCTAGCGGCAAAAACTTCATGCCCTTGAACGGCCAAGAACAAAGCATTATCGAGAAGCTATTTGACAAAATGATCGCCGAATTTATAAAGCAGCCGCCCGGATATGAGTATTATTTAAAGACGCTTCTGTTCGAATTGCTTATTTTCATTTACCGTAAGACGTCGACACAACCCACGGCCGAGCATAACGGCAGCAATCCGATTAACAAAAAAATTTTCGAAATCGTCGATTACTTGAACCAGCATTACCATGAAACCCAAACGATTCAGGGCGTGTCCGGCAAGTTCTTCATCAGCTCCTCGTACTTCTGTAAAATGTTCCGGGAGAATACGGGCTTCACCTTTACGGAGTATTTGAACAATGTCCGGATCAAGGAAGCGCGCCAGCTCTTAACGGGAAGCACCCTGAAAGTAGCCGATATTGCCGAAAGGGTCGGATTTGAGAGTATGACGCACTTCGGACGCATTTTCAAAGATATTACCGGCCATTCGCCGCTTAAATACCGCCAAACCTATAAGCTCGTATAGATCAAGGTATAGAGAAGAAGTATTTCATGTAAATCGAGCCCCGGTGACTCCACACCGAAAACTACCCAGCCCGGATAAGGGCTGGTTTTTTGGTTTTTCGCATGTTAAGGGAGCTTCTTTGATTAAGCTGACTTGAAGTTATGTTCAGTAAAAGTTGTCTTTGCTAACAGCAGGGATCGAATATACAATATAAATTAGATATATATTAAATTAGATAAACGTTAAATCGAATTCGCATCAAACCTGTATATTAAAAGAAGGAGCTGGTGCTATGAGCACAAATTTCTACCTTGTCAGACATGCCAAAAAAGAGAAGGGAATTGAAGACGTCGCTTTATCGTCCGAGGGCTTGTTGCAAGCTCAGGTAACCGCAAGCCATTTTTGTAGGATTCCGATAAAAAAAATGATCAGCAGCCCGCTTAAAAGAGCTAAAGAAACAGCCCAAATCATTGCAAACGAAACAAAGACAACCATTTCGGAGGACATTCGCTTGCGAGAGCGTGCCAACTGGGGGGACATACCTGGACAAACATTTGAGGAGTTTGTTGATTTGTGGAATCGTTGCACACATGATAGAGATTTTTCACCGCCAGTTGGTGACTCTGCGAGGAAAGCAGGGGAGAGATTATCTTCGTGCTTACTGGATTTATCAGCCGAACATCCCCAGGATAACATTATCGTGGTTACACATGGTGGTCTGATAACAGATTTCTTAATTAATGTAATTGCCGAGGAGGAATTAAGAAAAAAGCACCCCCATTTTATAGTCGAGCAAAGCAATTTGGTCTCTGAATGTTCTATAACAAGAGTATGCTGTGTTGACGGGATATTCGAATTAGTTGACTTTGCTAATAACGCTCATTTGCTTTAATATCAGCTGTATAACTAAGCCAACAGGAAACAAGGAAAATCCCCCGAGCTACCACCAAACTCATGAGAAAGAGCACCTATTAGGTGCTCTTTTTGCATTCTAATTATTCAACGAAGCATACACCTTTTCAAGGTAAGCAATTGATACATGTTCCGCTTCTTCTTTTAAAATAAGCACATCAGAATTTTGGCGAAATCGTTTATATAGATGAATAGTGCTTTTTAACGCAAGGTAGCAACTCTCGAAACTGTGTAAAGGGATCGTTTTTTTAAGCTCTTCTATATCACTGCTAGCATACTGTTCCAGCCTTCTTACTCCTCTAGGGAGTTGGCCATGATGACTCAAAACCAAAGGACCTAATACTGCACTGCGAATAAATGTAAGATGATCGATTAATTCAAACCATTCTCCTCTTCCTAGCTTCGTTGCGCCGTAATGGATCCAAACCCAGAAGCGGTCTTCTATCCATTGTGCCTCGGGATATGGTTCCGAGGGGGAGGTTTCTTCAAAAATGTTACTGATTTTCTGATCTTTCTCCCATAAAATAAGAGGGTTTTCTATCCGTATCTTAAGCTCTTCCAATGTAACGAATTTAAGATCGACATGCAGAGGCTCTGGTCCATATAAGCAAATAACGACACGAGGCTCACCGATATGCTCACCTGTGAATCCAGAAAGCAACTTTCCCAATCCTTCAGCAATGTGAAGCCGTTGATTCATGATTTGCTCCTGGTAGGCGGAGTCGTATACGATGATAAGGTCTAAATCGCTATACTCATCCATGGTCTTCGTCATCATGGAGCCACCTGCTAGAAGGCCGCAAAATCGTTGATCTTGACTGAGTCTTTTCTTTGCATGATTGATGAACCGTTCGTGCTCAGATAAAAGCATATAAGACACCCCTTATAATATGACCCAAAAAATGGGTATTACGCCAACTTATCATCTCCAATGGACTTTGTCAATTATAGACGAGGCGTTTGATTGGGTGACATCAAAATTGTGTTTTTACTTATAGAGGTCTATGTAACGTGATCATCGGACAAAGGTTCAAATCCACTCGACTCCATCTCCACCTTGGAAACTAATCCAGCAAACTGGATAGCTCCCCCTCCGACTACCGTACAAGAAGCATTAGACAGAATAGCAGCTAAGATTACTCCCGTCTAATGAGCGATGAAAAAATACCGCGTAAGATTATTAACACTATTCTCAAGAGGATAGTGTTTTTTGTTATGATGCATTTCGAGAAGGAAGATAGGCGGGCTGGAAATGTAACAGAGGGGTGCTGCAATGCAGCAATTTATGTTTAATCGTATACAAAAGCATGGGGGGTGGTGACGAGGTTTGATATCGAAGTTATAGCTCTAACGCTTCTTTTGTAATCTTCTTGATATCAACTGGACAATTGGAGCTTTCTTGAACGATGTCGGGTAAAATATGCTTTAAAAAATAATCTACACAATGCAGCTTTATTTTTTTGATTTTGATAAGTGCTTCACGATACATAATGACAAATTCCTTTTCTCTGTTGCCTCTTTGCAATTCTGTAAGCGCCTCGTACACTTGATCGAGTTTATCGGCCACTTCAAGAATGAGACCTTCAACCGAATCGTCCTTGCCCTCGCGCAGCTGTCTGAAAAAAATAGGCTTGAGCTCTTCTGGAATATTCTCTTCTATAAAGAGAGTAATCATGCCTTCCTCTACCTGCTGCAGCATGCCGCGCAGCTCTAGCGAGTAATGCTTAACTGGTGTTTTAATATCTCCTATAAATATTTCACCATAATCATGGCTGCTCGTAATCTCATAAAGCTTCTTCCAATCTATTGTGACGCCATTGCGCTCCTCAATATCAGCCAATGTTTTGGCGTACTGTACAACCTTCCACGAATGAGCCGCTACGCTATGCTCTTCAAATTTAAACTTACCTGGACAACGAATAATCCGTTCGAGATCGTTTAGGGACTGAAAATACGTATGAATTCCCATGACATGTCATTCCTTTCCATATTTATTGTATAAATTGATGCATTACAGTAAGTATAAAGATTATTTGTTAATGGACGATTAATTTAATTAGGTAATATATGAAAATATAAACCCCGACCACATATGGCCGGGGTTTCAGCTAGCTTAGATATGCTATCCTCAGTGCTAAGCCTGATTGATTTATACAAGTGGATTAAAGGGCTAATGCCAGTGATTGAATAATTTCCTCTTGGGTAAAAGGTTGTTTCCTGCCCAATTGTCTGACCCTAACCATATAGGGGCTTCCAGGGTTTTTCATATGGTAGAAGCCAGGTATGCGCATCACTCTTGATAGATTGGTTATCATGGGATCCGAGCTGAATTTTTGGGCTAAAGCTTTTTGAATAGGAACGAATTGGCTTATGGAGCCGTCTTGAACGACCCAGTAGATGTGATATCCATTTTTAGTTTCAATAATCATCGTATCTTTAATTTGGTTCCTATATTTTTTTATAAACGCAATCTTCAGTTTTGCCACTCTCTGTTTTGTTCGCAGAGCTAAAAGATGGTATTGACCTTGCTTTCTTTTGACTGCAATGGATTGAAGCTGCTCAGCAGGGTCGGCTTGAATGGATTTAATCGCTTGCTTGACTTGTTCTTTTGTCTTTAAAAGCATAGAAATCTTGTTTAAATCCACGTCGATGAACTGAGCTCTGATTTTTTTGAAATCACTATCCTTAGTTTCCCGGTAATTGATCTCCATAAATACGGCATACCCTCTTATATTTTGTCTGAGTACATGTATGAGTTTATTTCTCTTGGAAAAGAGGGTGATTTGAGGCGTGAGTCTCTCAAGCAGATGTAGAGGCTTGTGCAGCGTCATAGCTGGGTGATTAGAAGAATTACTGAAGCTCCGTTTTTTGTTTTTAGGGTCATGGACTAAAATGAAATGCAATTGTTCGTTCTGCTGACAGCCTAGTTTTTTTATAAAATAGCGTGCGTGACTGGCGTATTTTTTTAAATTTCTGGTATATTTCACTGAGCTTAAACGTTGTGCCACTGAACCACATCTCCTTTAACGCTTGTGTCACACTTTCGTTCTTTTCTAAACAATCATATTCGGGCAAGATGCCACAAGTGTAAAAAGCAGGACCCATTTTTCAACATTGCGTATGCAAATCAAACATATATGTAAAATATATGGTAAAATCCTCGCACAACGACAGGAGGAGATGAGGAATGGAGTTTATCATTATCATTTTAGCTGTAGGATTTATTTGCCTAATAAGTTATCTGCGAGCAATACATAGATCTCTCCAGAAAATTATCGAATTGATGTCTGGCCAAACCGAGAAATAGGCCACACCATCGAGTCCCTCGGCTCCATCGCTTTATGGAAAAACCCGACCCCATGAGGTCGGGTTTTTTGCGTTTCTTTCGACATATACATGCAAATTTTCATTCCAATATCTTGTTAAGTTCTTTGGGTTCATTGTACAATTTGTTTAACTAATTATTGGGTGTTGTGTTAGAAAAAAGTTACATGTCCACGTAATACAAATGGACGGTAAGGTGGCGGCGTTGAGCATTATAAAAGACTTCTTGCTGCAGTTATCATTAGTCGTTGTGCCTGTTGGCATTTATCAAGCATATTTGTTAGGCCATATTCGTATCAGAAAAAATATTAATCTCTTTCTGGCTATGCTTTGGGGGAGCTCCATTTTACTATGTATGTCATTTCCCATAAGTTACGGAAACGGCATGCATCATGACTTCAGAATCGTTCCCTTGCTAATCGGTACATTGTATTGCGGTCAAAGAACCGGTGTGTTTTTATCGGTATTGATCATTCTATATCGTTTATATTTAGGCGCAGATGCAGGCTTTTACAGCTCGCTGCTGGGTATCATCTTTGGATATTCTGTTATCCTTTATTTTCAGAAGAGATTCGTAAGCGTTTCAAAAGACAAGCGAATTAAAATGGCAGTCATGCTATCGTCGTATTATTGCTTCGTTGGTGCTTCATTCGTCTCGATGCTGAGAGGAGTTACTACAGAGAGCTTAACTATGCAGTTTTTTCACTTCGGATGTGCCGCTGGTCTCGCCTGGCTGATGACCGTTTTAAATGAGAATATGGCAGAGATCCATACGATGCGTAAAGAACTTCAAAATGCGGAAAGGCTAAGACTGATTGGAAACTTAACAGGAGTATTTGCCCATGAAATCCGTAATCCGATGCAGGTAGCGCGGGGCTTTCTTCAACTGCTCGATACGCCCGATCTGTCTGATAAAAAGAAGCAGTATATTAAGCTTTCTATTGAAGAATTGGATCATGCGAACAATATTATTCACAATTTTTTGACCTTGGGAAAGCCAGTCTCAGATGGCAATGAGAACGTGGACGTTGGCGATCAACTAAAACGAGCCGTGACTCTGATGCAAAACTATGCGCTAAGCAAAAATGTAACTATCCAAACCAACATCGAGAGCGACTGTCTTGTTCACGGAAATGCCCAAAGAATGAGTCAGTTTCTGATTAATATCATGAAAAATGCAATTGAATCCATGCCTGTTAAAGGGACGGTCTGGGCCTCGTGTATATCCGTAGATGGTTCACAGGTGGAAATACGCGTAAAAGATGAGGGAATAGGGATGTCGGAGGAGGAAGTAGAACGACTTGGTTCTCCCTATTATTCCTTGAAGGAAAATGGCACTGGATTAGGTATGATGGTTTGTTACCAGATTATTAAATCATTTAAGGGTAAACTAAAAGTGCTCAGTGAACAAAATGTTGGAACAGAAGTCGTGGCGAGGATTCCGAAGGCCTAATGCTGACCAACTGCCCTGATGACTGAGCTTATGGGAAACTATGGCTCAATAATTAGCGGGAATAGGCAATCGGCATGGGTCGGCTGCCTTTTTTTTGCGTTCGGGAACATGAACTGTATTGTTGCAGCTATATCCGTTCCAGGAGGTATTATTTTGATTTAGTACTAGGAGGAGGCAATTACTGATGCGGGAGAGCTTTAATTTAAAAGACTTGATATATAGAGAATGCGATGCCTTAGCTCCATTAGTAATAATGATGTGTGGCGTAGCAGGTTCAGGCAAGACTACATTTGCTCAACAGTTGGAAAAGGAAGGCTTTGTACGTCTCTCTATCGATGAAGAAATTTGGGCTACAAATGGCCGGTTTGGGATTGATTACCCGGCAGAAAAGTACGAACAATACAAGACAGAGGCAGAAATGAAGTTGCGTAATCAATTGGTAAATCTTATACACGATAAATACCATGTGGTGATTGATTTCAGCTTTTGGCAGCGTAAAAAAAGGAACGAGTACAAAAAACGAATTGAAGATGCTGGCGGTGAGTGGAAACTTATATATTTGAAAGTCCACCCGAATGATTTGCGTGAACGTCTTAGAATACGAAGCCAACGCTTTGATGCAAATGCAGCTTTTCCTATCACAGAAGAAATTCTTGCTTCTTTCCTAAATGGCTTTGAAGCACCTTCAGGCGAAGGGGAGATTGTGATCGAACGCTAGCTTACGGTAGTTTGTTGAACCTTTTCGTTCCGATAACGTGTGATTAGATTATTTCTGCTTTAAAAGATATCATTTTTCTAAAAATAAATTTCAAAAAAATGGGCGAAATATAAGGTGCATTTAAATGAACGAACTTTTCATGGATTTCTTAACGATATTGCTTCCTACTTACTTCTTTTTCTACATGGCCATTACATTAATCAATCGAAATAAGAAGAGTAAGTTAAATCGAATTGCCGCTCTTCTCATGCTGGCTTTTCTTTTTTACTTTCTAGGGGAATACATTAAAACATCTTTGCTGCCCCAGTATCAAATGGAGATTGTTCTTTATGGAAATAGCCCCATGCTTCTGCTAGTCATTTGTTTCCTGGTCCATCTTTGTATACTTATTGGAAGTCCTATAACATCTTCATTGAAGCGATGGCTGCCCTTCATTTACGCAGCTCCATTTGTATTGTTGATTGTTTTTTTAATTACCGAGGATCATCGGGTATTATACAATGCCGCTGTGACGGATGGTCGCAGTCCTCTTGATCCGCTGTTTCTGCTGCTTACTGTACTCTTTGTAGCCGGATATATCCTGCTTTCGGTCTCTATTCTTGTTGTTTCCTGGTATCGTTCTCAGGAAGCAAAACGAAAAAAGATTTTGCTGTCTCTTCTTTTCAGTTTATTTACACTGTTTGCCTGGTTTATCCTAGTCACATCTGTTTTGCAGTTGCAGTTTTTAACGTCACGGAATGCTATGATCCTTTATTTTATGGGTTATTTACTTTGGGCTGTTGCACTTCGCCATTTGATTGGTAAACATGATATTATGCCAGATTACAGCAAGCTGTTTCATATTCTATTCAAATCCGCTCCGACAGCAATTCTGCTTTTGAACCAGAAGGGCGAAATTAGAGAAATGAATCCCCGGGCGAAACAATGGTGTGAAGGGATTCCCATTCATAATCTTCTGAGCCATTTTCGATTTGATGATAGGCAAAGTTTAGGCGGCATATTGGCTTTTTTTCTTCAGCAGAAGGAGAGTGAAGCCCAGTGGGAGATTCGAATGTATAATCCGAATAAAGGCTATTTGGATTTGATTATGGGCCTTGATTTGATCGAGGAGGCGGACGAGGAACTGTTTGTCATGCACTTAACTGACGTTACCTCCTTAAAAAATACAGAACGCAAGTTATTGGATTCTGAGCGAAGCTACAAGTATTTGGCGCACCATGATTCTCTGACGGATTTGTATAATCGGGCGGCCATCCAAGAGCAGGTGCAGCAGAAGATAGCAGGGCGTGAATGGTTTGCCCTTACGTTAATTGACCTAGATAATTTCAAGCCGATTAATGATACGTACGGGCATTTAGTTGGAGATCTTTATTTGAAGCATTTCGCATATATTTTGAAAAATTACGGACAACCTGACGATATTATAGGGCGGGTCGGGGGAGACGAGTTCGTTTTGATCACTTCTTGTTTGGACGAAAGCAGCGATTTAAATCATGCGCTCAATAATCGGTTGTCCCTCTTGTACAAGAGCCCTTTTAAGCATGAGGGGATTGAAATTCCGATTTCGTTTAGTGCAGGAGTCAGTTTATACCCTAGAGATGCATCAGACATTACTACGTTATTGAAGAACGCGGATGAGGCTATGTATAGCGTGAAACGTACAGGGAAAAATAGAAGTTCAGTTTTTACCAGTAATTGAGAATATCGTTGCCGCGTCATACGCGGCTTTTTCGATTTGATAGGATCTTATTATAATGAAAAGATCGATTACAGAAAGGAGCGACATCATTATGAAGGTAATTGTCATTGGAGCGGGAATTGCAGGAGCATCAACCGCATATCAATTGGCTAAACAGGGAGCAGATGTCCTCATCATCGATCGGAAAGATGAAGGGCAGGCTACGGACGCAGCTGCCGGCATTATTTGTCCCTGGCTGTCGCAGCGGCGCAATAAGGCTTGGTATCGGCTTGCGAAAGCCGGAGCGGGTTATTACCCAGTGCTAATTGAAGAACTTGAAAGAGAAGGGGAAACCGATACCGGCTATGCCAGGGTCGGAGCACTCAGCATCCATATGGATCCAGAGAAGATCGGCAAAATGGAAGAGCGAGCTTATATGCGTAAAGAAGGCGCGACAGAAATCGGTGAGATTACCCGGCTTGATGAACATAGTACCCGGGAGCTTTTCCCGCTGCTCGTGGAAGGATATTCTTCCGTTCATATTAGCGGGGCCGCCCGTGTCGATGGCAGGGCGCTGCGTGATGCTTTGCTCCGATCTGCACAACGAAACGGGGCTGAGCTTATATACGGGGATGCAAAGCTTGAATTTCAATTCAACCGTGTAACGGGCGTAACGGTTGGGGCAAATCGCTACCCGGCTGACATCGTTATCGTTTGTGCTGGAGCTTGGGTGCGACCGTTGCTACAACCTTTAGGCATTGAGTTCAAAGTGAGTTATCAGAAAGCGCAAATCATGCACCTGCAGGTTCCGGATGCCAAACAAAATACGGGCAATTGGCCGGTCGTTATGCCGCCGTCCGATCAATATCTGCTCGCCTTTGAACAGCAGAAAATCGTGATAGGGGCGACTCATGAAAATAATATAGAAGGCTACGATACGAGGATCACGCCTGGCGGAATGCACGAAATATTAAGCAAATGTCTTCCATTCGCGCCTGATCTGGCAGATAGCACGTTCCAGGAAGTAAGGGTGGGCTTTCGCCCTTATACTGCCGATTTTCTTCCGGTCATAGGCGCCATTCCAGATTGGGAAGGACTTCTTGCGGTAAACGGTCTCGGGGCCTCCGGATTGACGATGGGCCCTTATATCGGAGTCCAGTTGGCTAAGTTAGCGCTAGGAATGGAATTAGAGATTGATCTAACCGACTATGACATTCGCAAAGCTATTAGCTAACCTGGATCGTTTGCTCCGATAACGGATGCTACCCCGCATTTATGGCAATTGTACTTGGAAATTCGTAACGTTGCAGCACTGGTCACAAATCGGTTCTGTTAATCGTCATGTATGCATCAGACCGGAAAGGATTGATATACATGACACAGAATCGCAATGAACCGTTTTGGGACGTTATCATTATCGGGGCCGGCATCGCCGGATTAACCGCCTCGATTTATTTGGCACAGGCAGGCAGAACGGTGCTATTGCTCGACAAAGGCTCGCATCTCGGAGGCCGTGCCGCTTCGACCGAGATTGCGTCCGCGAGCGTAAACTTGGGGGCTCATGCTCTCTATAAGAGTGCTCTTCCTATTTTGCAAGAGGCAGGCGTCATACCAACCGGTGCGTCGCCAAAGGCGCCAGTTATGTTCGTGTTCGAAGGAGCAAACGGCGGAAACAAGGCGCTTCCGCTCGCGCAGCTCTTGCTCGGCTCCTTCCTGACGTGGCACGAGAAGACTCAGCTCTTTCGCTTCTACAGTCGTCTCCGCAAAACAGACACTTCCGCTCTGCACAAGGTCAGTCTGCAGGCTTACTTGGAATCCCAAATCTCCAGTCCGCGAGTGCGCAATGTCGTGCTTGCGCTCGTTCGCGTATCCACGTACTGCGATGCCCCCGATCTGGTAAGCGCCGGCGCCGTAATCGAGCAGCTCAATCATAGCCAAGTGATGTACGTGGACGGAGGCTGGAAGACCATCGTGAGCCAGCTTACGGAACAAGCGCAAAAGGGAGGGGTATCGATCCGCACGAGCTCGCCCGTAAGGGAAATTGCTGGCAGCTATCCCCGAATGACGGTCACACTAAAGGATCGAACGCAGCTGAGGACCAGTTACGTGCTATCCACTGCCGGACCGGCGGATACGTTAGCCATCCTAAATCCTTCTCTTACCCCGACGGAAGCCGCAGTCTATGAGCAGCTTATTCCTGTTCGCGCTGCTTGCCTGGATCTCGTCGTAGCGGGGATGCCTCAACCAAAAACGAAATTTGTATTAGGCGCCGATTATCCGTGGTATTACTCCAACCATTCCACCGCCGCCTCGTTATCCGATAATCCAAAATATGCGGTCGTGCATGTCATGAAATATTTGCCGGCTTCGATACATTCGGACCCTTTGCAAGATAAAAGTGAGCTGGAAGGATTTCTCGACTTGATTCAGCCGGGTTGGCGCAAACATGTCGTACAGCATCGCTTCCTGCCACGAATGCTCGTCTCGCATGCCGTCGTAACCGCTGCGGCCGGAGGCCTCTTAGGCAGACCCGGACCTGCGGTTGAGGGACGGCCCGGACTGTATGTCGCAGGTGATTGGGTAGGATCCGAGGGTATGCTGCTTAACGCATCATTGGCTAGCGCGAAAGAGGCCGCACGAAGTATAATATCCGGTAAAGAACAGGATAAAGAGGGGATGCATCGTGGAGCTTGATTCCGTGTACCGGACGTACAGACCGCTTCTTCTTTCCATCGCGTATCGCATGTTAGGATCTGTAACGCATGCCGAGGATTTGGTGCAAGATGCATTCGTAACGGTGCAGCAGTTGGACAGTGATAAGGAGGACGGACACGTCCGCAATCTGAAAACGTATTTATGCAAAATCGTTACGAATCGTTGTCTGGATTACTTGAAATCCTCGCAAAAAAAAAGAGAGGTATACGTCGGACCATGGCTGCCGGAGCCCCTTGTGCAAGACTATGCAGTCGTGGCAGGTACGTCCAATGCCGCGGGATTGGATCCGCTTCAAACGATTGTGCTGGAGGATACGATATCGTACGCCTTCCTCGTCATGCTCGATCGGCTAACCCCTATTGAGCGCGCAGTATTCATTCTTCGTGAAGCGTTCGAATACGACTATCGCGATATTGCGGACTTCGTAAACAAGACGGAGCTGGGATGCCGTAAGATCTACAGTCGCCTCAAGCGGAAAATCCAAGACGAGCCGCCAACCGAGCTCATCTCCAGCGCCCAGTCCGAGCAGCTCGTATTGCGTTTCCTCCATGCGACGGCTACTGGTGATATGGAAGGGCTCTTTGCGATGCTCTCCGAGGACATCGTGCTTTATAGCGATGGAGGCGGCAAAGCCAAGGCGGCGATTAACCCTATTACGTCGAGCCAGCGCGTCCTCGCATTCATTCAAGGGCTTGTATCCAAGAGCGACGGTGCAGGAGCCATTCGCCTCGTCAAGGTCAACGGACAGCTTGGCTTCGTGTTAAGCAGTCCATCCGAACCTTTCCCAACCGTCGTTAGCCTGGCGTTTAGAGACGACCGCGTTCAGCGGGTTTATCTCATGCGCAATCCGGATAAGCTGCGGCATTTGAATTTGGGATGAGGGTAATTAAAATGAAATTTTCACAGAGCGGTGACTGTAGCCGTATGGCATTAACGGTAACGTTAGCGGAATAAGCAGCCACAGGAAGAGGCTACCGATGTGATCGGTGGCCCTTTTAAGCTATTAGGCTATTTTATTGTAAATAAAGGTAAACCCAGCTTCGTGAAGAATAAAAGGGTAGGAATGTCGTCGGCATTTTAGCAGTAGGCGCAATCTTCCTCTACACTTATGTTTCGCAAGAGGAGTGTACCAGGTTTCGCGCGAATAAGACCTGCCCGGCGGCTTAACTAACGGAGATAAAGGAGGCAACTATGTTAACAGCACAACAATTACGAGATATTGAACTGCTGCAGAAGGCTTGTGAATCCCATGATCAATTACAATTGAAGCTTAACTGGGAAATGTTAAGAAACCGAGATTCATCTTCTCAGCTAGACTTTTTTTATTACGATAATGGCGAGCTTATTGCGTTTTTAGGTTTATATGCTTTCGGTTCCACAGTAGAAGTATGCGGCATGGTGAAACCGAGTGAACGCAGGAAGGGACATTTCCATCGATTGTTCCAGCAAGGAATGGCAACAGCCAAACAAAACAGATACAGTAAAATCTTATTGAACGCGCCTGCGGGATCAGCTGCAGCAAAGGCTTTTTTAACGAAACAAGGTGCTGAATATGCCTTCACCGAGCATCAAATGGAGTGGCAAGAAAAAAGTCTTGAAGAGGCTGACGATGTAATTTTGCGACCGGCAAAAGCAGAGGATTTTGACATGCGTGTCCGATTATCTGTTACGGCGTTTGGTTTGGACGAAGAAGATGCCATAGCGATGGAAAACACGGCCAATGAGGATGAAGACACGGATATGTTCATGATCGAAGTGAACGAGGAAACGGTAGGGAAAATTCGTGTGAATCTACAAGATAAGCAAGCGTGGATATATGGCTTTTCTATTTTGCCAGAGCACCAAGGTAAAGGAATTGGCAGAAAAGTATTGAACAGAATTATAAAAGATCAAAGATTAGCCGGTCATTCGGTACACTTAGAGGTGGAAACAAAAAATAACCATGCTTTAAGGTTATATGAATCAGTGGGATTCAAAGTGGTGCATGCGCAGGATTATTATACGTATTCAGATTAACACTTTACCAAATAATTGACGGAAGGGTTATTTTTCAAATGTACATATTAATATGGCTCAGATGGGAGGGACTCTATTTGAGAATATTATTAGGCCCCACGTGGATAGAAGCCAGTTGTCTGAGGAGCCTGGAACCGACGGTTGGGTTAATATAGAGCCAGTCGTTTTTAAAAACAGTGATTTAAGCACCGCCATTTTTGACGCATGCAACCTTACGAATGTCGAACTTAGGAATTGTAACATTGAGGGATTAAGTATAGATGGTATCTTAATTAATGATCTATTAGAGCATTATAAGAAAAAGGGTTAAATAACTATTTTGTTCACTGGCTTATGAGGTGTCCATACCGCTGTCATTTAGTCAGATAAAAAGCTATGCTGCGAGCGTGTGCCGATATTCAATCGGTATGCGCTGTTTCAGTTTGGCTTGAAGCTAGGGTCATTTTAAAAGAGTTATCGTTATCCATGCATCGTTGGTCCCCCTCGTTCCCCTTCTCATGTAATCAACTGATTGAAAAATATGTTATAACAACTCGAATAAAATCGACAAATTAATCCTTCGATTGGACTATTTACGTACTAATGGAACTATTTTTAGCGCATGTATTGACGGAATAAGAGAGTTGACCTAATATATGTCATAACAAATAGTGTTAAAAATTAGTAAATGTCAGTACAAATTCGATTCATGGGGTTACATGGTTAGACTTATCCGAAGGGCTTGAACTTATTAGTTCTGCTTATCGGCATTAACGTCGAACGATGTCTCGTGGATGAAGGGGGAGAGCTAGCGCAAGGGTTTACCAGCATCAGCTCCGAGTATGATTAGCAGAGAAGGAGGATTTCCATCCATGGATGTCCCGATCAAATCGACAACCGAACGGACAAGCCCGCGAACGGGTAAATTCACAGACGTCAAAAGACAGCTGAAACGGAATATCGGGCTGTACATGATCATTTCTCCGGCCGTGCTCTACTTCTTGATCTGGCATTACTGGCCGATGTACGGCGTGCAAATCGCGTTCAAAGACTTTATGCCCGGCGTCGGCATATGGAACAGTCCTTGGACGGGATTCGAGCATTTCGAGAGGCTGTTCAACGCTTACTATTTTTGGACAATTCTGAAAAATACGCTTGGTATCAGCGTATACGGGCTGCTTATCGGCATTCCAGCCCCTATTTTGCTCGCACTTCTGTTCAACGAGATCCGGAGCAAGAAGTTCCGCTCGTTCGCACAGACGCTATCCTACGCTCCACACTTCATCTCAGTCGTCGTCGCTGTCGGCATCCTGTTCTTCTTCATTTCGCCGACGAACGGCGTCATCAACTCGGTTCTCGTGTGGCTCGGTGGCGAGCCGAAAGATTTCTTGGCAGAGCCCTCGAGCTTTTGGCATCTGTATGTTTGGTCCGGCATTTGGCAGGGAATAGGCTGGTCGTCGCTCATCTACAGCGCAGCCATCTCCGGCATATCCCCGGATTTGTACGAGGCAGCCTATATGGACGGTGCCAGCAAGCTTCGCCGGATCTGGCACGTCACGCTGCCGGGCATCGTGCCGACAATCGTCATATTGTCCATTCTGAGCGCGGGAGGCCTCATGAGCGTTGGCTTCGAGAAAATCCTGCTCATGCAAAACGCAATGAATCTGGAAACCTCCGAGGTCATCTCCACCTATATGTACAAAAGCGGCCTGCTGAATACGCAGTATAGCTTCTCTGCGGCGGTCGGCCTGTTCAACAACATCATCAACTTTTTCATTCTGCTCGTCGTGAATGCGGTGGCCCGCAAGGTTGGGGAGACCAGCCTGTGGTAATGGCAAACATTGCGACGTTACGAAAGGAGTCTGAGCCGTGCTGCTGAATGTCAAACGGACGCCGGCCGAAAAGCTGGCGGATCTCATTATTCTCGTGCTGGTCATAGGGATTGCGATCGTCATTATGTATCCGCTTTTATTCGTTCTCTTTGCTTCCTTCTCCGATCCGCGCCAAATTTGGGAAAAGCCCCTGCTGCTGTACCCTGCGGGCTTCAACCTGAAGAGCTACGCGAAAGTATTTGAGAATACCGAGATATGGATCGGTTATGCGAATACGCTGCTATACGCAATCGTCGGTACGGCGATCAACATTTTCATGACCGTGCTCGGCGCATACCCGCTCTCCAGGAAACGGTTTTACGGCAAAGGCTTTTTCACCTTGCTGTTCGCGTTCACGATGTTTTTCGGGGGCGGCCTGATTCCCCTTTACTTGGTCAACAAGCAACTTGGCCTGCTCAACACGATATGGGCACTTGTGCTTCCCGGAGCTATAAGCGCTTACAACATGATCATTATGAGGACGTATTTTCAGACGCGGATTCCGGATGAGCTCGAGGAGAGCGCTTACGTGGACGGCTGCAACGATTTTCAGATGCTGTACAAAATTGTGCTCCCGCTGTCGATGCCGATCATCGCCGTCATGGTGCTTTTTTACGGGGTAGGGCATTGGAATTCGTATTTCGACGCCATGATTTATTTGACGGACCGGGAAAAGTTCCCGCTGCAGCTCTTCTTGAGAGAAATCCTCGTCCGTAATGACTTTAAGGAGATGGCCGGCATTTCCGTCGGTGGCGAGTATGCCGATCAAATGATGGTAAAGGAGGGGTTAAAGTACGCCATCGTCGTGATGTCCGCCCTGCCGCTGCTGCTTCTCTACCCGCTGCTTTCCCGGTTTTTCGAGAAAGGCATTCTAGTGGGCGCTATCAAAGGATGAACCGGCTTTAGTCCGGGAGCATGCTTCCGGTTTGAGCATATTAATTATGTGATGAGGGGTTGAAGAGATGAAGAAGGGATTGTCTCTACTGCTAGCCGCAACGCTGACGCTCGCGTTGACCGCATGCAGCGGCAAGGAAAACAACGTGGAGCCTGGTCCGTCGGGAGCGGCGGGCGAAGCCGAAAGCATTACGCTGAATATCGTCAAACGCGGATATACCGACGTTCATCCGCCGGCGGAAGAGTTTTGGATGTGGAAGAAATACGAGGAAATCTCCGGCATTCACGTCGATTTCGAGGAAATTCCGGGCGCTGCCGTAGCGGAGCGGAAGAATGTCATGCTCGGCTCCAACGACTTGCCAGATGCGTTCTACCGGATCGCCTTTGGCACGGACGAGCTGATGAAATACGGAAAGCAGGGGCTGTTCATCCCGCTAGAGGAGCAGATTGAGCAGCATGCGCCCAATCTGAACAAGCTGCTGCAGGACAATCCGGACATCAAACGTGCAATCACGATGTCGGACGGACATATCTATGCGCTGCCGTACGTCGATTTCTCGAAAGCCTTCAATTCGGTCCGGCTCTACATCAACAAGAGCTGGCTGGACGAAGCGGGCCTGCCGGTACCGAAGACGACGGCGGAATTCCGCGACGCGCTGAAGTTGGTGCGGGAGAAGGACAGCTCGCGTCTCGGATGGGTGCTGGAGACGCAGTACTGGACGTTCTTGGAGAGTTTCCTGGCGAGCAGCTTCGGCATGGGCGAGGGTGGCTCAAAAGGGTTTGGGCAATACTTATACAAAGACAAGGACGGTCAGATCAAAACGACATTCAACGATCCCAAATATAAAGAGCTGCTGCAGTATATGAACGACCTTTACAAGGACGGCTCCCTTGCCCAGCAGAACTTTACGACGGGCTACGATTACGCGAAGTGGTCAACCGATGGCGCGAGCAATAAGATAGGCGCCTTCATCTGGGAAGGCCCGGGCTACATCGGCACTGACGCGGCAAAAAATTTTACGGGCATAAACGTCCTTGAAGGTCCGCATGGCGACAAAGTCGCAGGTACGCTTGGACCGGCGGCCAAAGGGATATTTGGCTTCGTCATTACGAACAAAAATAAATACCCGGCCGAAACGCTCAAATGGATCGATTATTTTTACGGGGAGGAAGGCATTAAGCTCGGCACGTTCGGCATTGAAGGCGAAACGTATACGATGGTTGACGGAAAACCGAAATATATCGATGAAATCCTGAATTATAAGGGGGGCGTACAGCTTGGGGCATTCCAGTACGTGGATAACGTATACGGGGCCTATTATCCTTATGTCGAGCCTGAGGACGAGCTGCGGATGGCTGTAAGAGGAACGACGGTGGCAGACGAGATCAAGGCGGACCCTGCCGAGCTTGACGAGTTTGCCCCGAAAGAGCTGTGGCCGGACTTCGTGCCGACGGACGAGGAAGCGAATACGACAAGCGCGATACTAACGGACATTAACAAATATATGGAGGAAATGCGAGTGAAGTTTGTTACCGGCAAAGCAAGCCTAGAGACGGATTGGGACGGTTTTGTGAAGACGATCGACAAGATGGGCGGTTCAAAATATTTGGAAATTAAGAAAGCGCAATATGAGCGTTATATGAACGTCAAGTAAAGCCTGAGCATGAGATTTCGGAGCCGGCCGCTTCCAAGAGGCGGCCTGCCGTCATCCCTAGCCTAACCCCGTCGGTTTACACGCAGAAGATGGAAACGCTATAATCTAGTAAACGAGAACGAGGCAGGCGAATAAGAAAGAAGATGGGATAGGATGGGAACGAAGTTGACCAGAGACAATAAACCGCTGTACAGCGTAATTATGGATGAGCTTAAGGCGCAAATCTCATCCGGCGACTATCTCCCGGAGGCTCAGCTGCCGACGGAAGCGGAGCTGAGCTCCCGGTATGGCGTGAGCCGAATTACGACTCGCCGAGCGCTTGAGGAGCTGGAGCGGGACGGGTATATATACAGAATCAAGGGCAGCGGCAGCTTCGTCAAGTCAAGAAGCAGAGCGCAGGCGGAGAAGCGGGAGGGCGCGGCGGGAAAGATGGTCTCGCTTATCCTTCCATCGGAAGATGACCGCGGGACTATGGGCTATATTCGCGGCGCTTCGGACTGGTTGAACGCCAACGGCTATTATTTGAGCCTTCATCAGAGCGACTATGATTCGCAGAAGGAGCGGGATTTGCTCGAGATGCTGACCCGGGACGGCATCTCGGGCATTATTCTGTATCCGAGAAACGATCAGACGAATTACGATATTCTCCACCGTTTATGCTTGGAGCATTATCCGATCGTGACCATTGACAAATATTACGACAGTCTGCCGCTCGGGGCCGTCGTGTCGGACAATCTCGATGGCTCCTATCGGGCGGTGTCCCGTCTTATCGAGCTGGGACACCGGAAAATCGCTTTTTTGACTGCCGTCAGCATTGAATCGACCTCATCGGTACGCGATCGTTACTTCGGGTACTGCAAAGCGCTTAAGGATCACGGACTCCCGATCGACAGCCGGTATATCCGGCTGAACATGAAGGGGTACAGGGAAGAGATCGGCGTGGAACGGTTTTATACGGAGCTGCTGGATTCGTACCAGAACGAAGGGGTTACGGCCATTCAGACGGAGAACGATCTGATCGCCGCCAATCTGCTGAACCGCTGCCTGGACCGCGGCATTCGCATACCGGAGGACTTCTCAATCATCGGCTTCGACAACAACCCCGTAACCGAGCATGTTATCATTCCATTGACAACGGTCGAGCAGCAATTTTACGAGATCGGACGCAGAGCAGCCGAGATCGTCGTGCTTTGGCTGGAGCGGGGAAGGCAGACACCGGGACGGGTGCTTGTACCGGTTAAGCTGGTGGAGCGAGGGACGGCGGGACCGGCTCCTCAGTAATTAGCGTTACTTGCCATTCCTGGCTGCGAGCGGGTGTAATTAACCCGTTTGCGGCCAGGATTTTTTGAGGTGCAGCTTTGTACGCCGCTCAACAATTTTACGTGGCGGCATCTGTTGCTATTGATTGGGCAGGTTATGTCCAAATGTGTAATGTTTTCTAATTTTCAAACTTTTTGTTTACCTCACAAAGGTTATTTGATAATATAATTCCAACATTCAAATGCGATGAAGAGATGAGTAAATAAAAGAATTCTTTCACAGAGAGCTCCGTTAGCTGAAAAGGAGTAAGAGTTCCTTATTGAAAAAAGACTCTGAGCAGCACATCGGAACCCGAGATTAAGGGGGATGGTGTGACAGGAGCTCCTGTTACAGAGCTAGAGTATAAGCATTACCTGGTAATGCCGTACTTGAAGAGGCTAATATGGCGACATATTGGCGAATTTGGGGTGGTACCACGAGTATACAAATCTCGTCCCTGAGACTGATTTTAGTCTTGGGGGTGGGATTTTTTTTATTGGAGCAAAGAAAATTCAGCTTATATTCAACATACGGCACACCAAATCAGACGTTATGAATAATTATTTAGAAAGATCATCCGACGTTGAAAGGAATGGAATATCATATGACGGCAAAATTAAAAGTTGGTATTGTAGGCGGAACGGGAATGGTGGGCCAGCGGTTTGTCCAGCTGCTCGACCAGCATCCTTGGTTTGAGGTAGCGGCTATTGCGGCAAGCGCCAATTCGGCAGGTAAAACGTATGAAGAATCTGTGCAAGGCAGATGGAAGCTGTCTAGCCCACTTCCGGAAAAAGTGAAAAGCATCGTCGTTCAGGATGCTTCGAAGGTAGAGGCATTTGCCTCTCAGGTCGATTTTATTTTTTGTGCAGTGGATATGAAAAAGAGTGAAATTCAAGCCTTGGAAGAGGCTTACGCAAAAACGGGCACGCCTGTGGTTTCCAACAATTCGGCGCACCGCTGGACGCCTGATATCCCTATGGTCATCCCGGAAATCAACCCAGGGCATATTGATGTGATCGCTGCACAGAGAAAGCGGCTTGGAACCTCTACCGGTTTCATTGCGGTTAAGCCTAACTGCTCCATTCAGAGCTATGTGCCGGCCCTTCATGCCTTGCTGGACTACAAACCAACAAATGTGGTGGCATCGACGTATCAAGCGATATCTGGCGCAGGCAAAAACTTTACCGATTGGCCTGAAATGTTGGATAATGTCATCCCTTATATTGGCGGCGAGGAAGAGAAAAGCGAGCAGGAGCCGCTGCGCATTTGGGGCAGCATTGAAAATAATGAAATCATTAAAGCAAGTGCACCTTTAATTACAACGCAGTGCATTCGCGTTCCCGTATTGGATGGGCATTTGGCTACCGTATTTGTATCGTTCGAGAAAAAACCTTCGAAAGAAGAAATTCTCGATCGGTGGCTGCACTTCAAAGGCCGTCCGCAGGAGCTTGGCCTGCCTAGCGCTCCAAAGCAGTTTATCACTTACTTTGAAGAAGAGAACAGACCGCAGACCAGACTCGATCGTGACATTGAGAACGGTATGGGCGTTTCGGCGGGTAGATTGCGTGCGGATTCGCTATTCGATTATAAATTTGTAGGACTATCGCATAATACATTGCGTGGAGCAGCGGGCGGCGCCGTTCTGATTGCCGAACTTCTTAAAGCGGAAGGGTACATTCAGGCAAAGTAGAGGCATGCCGCAATCATGCGAATAGCTAGTCAAACAGCAAGCTCCAGATCATTCAGGGGCTTGCTGTTTTTTTGGTTAAATTTTCAATTGTACTTAGTTGAACGCAGTTGATCGCTTCTCGCGAAACAACAGAAAGAACAGCATAGACGCGGTGACATACAATATCCCTGTAATGCTGAACGTAATGGCATAACCCCAATAATAGCCATAGGCAGCGATGAGATGAGAATGAACCGGCCCCATTGTGGCCCATCCAAGCATAAAGGCTGTCTGCATGCAGGAATTAGCTAGGCTTTGCTTTTTTGCTGAGACCCTATCGATTAGAATAGCGGATTGCAGCGGGTTAGCCGCATTCATAAGCGCTTGTCTAAATAGGAAGCTGATAGAAGCTACGAGCAGTAGATTTGTGAAACCTGTTAATAGCAGGAAAGGCAGCGAAAGTGTTTGGAAAATAACGATCGCTTTCACTTGTCCGATTCGATTAGCGAGCGACGGACCAATGAGCATGGAGATGATGGTCATCACTTGTCCTAATGAAAGCAAGAAGCTCATCGCGCTAAGCGAAACCGAGAAACGGTTCGTGAAATATAAGTTTAAATAAGGAACGACAAGTCCAGACCCGATGCCGATCAAGAGCTGAATAGCAGCAAACTTGGCAATAAATAAGATTTCACTATTCGATTGTGTTAATTGGTTCGCTGGTATGTCCTTGCTAATGGCTTGATCGCTAGGCTTCTGTGTGCGTGTTGATTCCTTAATAGCTTGCAAGGGCAGAAATGCCGCTATTGTCGCGATACTACCCGCAAGTAAAACGATTTTAAATGAGAGCAGCTTATTAAATCCTGCCGCTTGCATAACATCTGCAATAACGCCCCCGCCAAGGCTGCCAGCAACCTGGGAGGCGAGCACAAATGCAGAATAGATGCTGAATATGCGCATCCGATCTGCTTTAGCTATATTTTCGGCAAGGAAGGGAATGGCGAGCACTTGAAAGATAGCGGCAAATAGGCCCGTCAGAACGGCCATAGTAAGCAGACTGCTCTCCGACTCAAATAAAGACCGGCCAGCCAGCACCATACCGCTGCATAGCGCTCCAATGACGAGTAATCGCTTGCGGCTGGCGCGATCGCCAAATAAACCAATAGGAATGAAGCATAACGCCGTTGCGAGTGATTGCATACTGACGATTTTGCCGCTCATGGCATCGGGGTAACCTAACTCGTGGATGTATAAATTGTATAATACCGAAAACATGCCCGTTCCGATTTGATATAACATGTTCGCTAGAAAAAATAGACGAATGCTGCGGGACCAGCCCTGCCATTCCATTGTGGTAGACTGAAAGAATTTCATGTAGATGCCTCCTGAAGCTGTTCCAAACAACATTACTATTGTGGGAATCTTAAATCAAGGGATTAAAGACCTGAGAATAATTCCCTCCCCCTATCAATCATGCTATGCTAAACATACGAAATGAAAAATGAGGTGAGAGATTCATATGCAAACATTTGTGATGCTCGGTTGTATTTTGATGGTGCTCGCGGTCGCTATTGGCGCGTTCGGCGCACATGCGCTAAAGAGCAGAATAGCACCGGATAAGCTGAAGGTATATGAGGTAGGCGTGCAGTACCACATCGCACATGCATTAGGTTTAATTCTGATCGGACTGCTCGCGGGCCAATATCCAGATGCTCAGATCATCGTTACGGGAGGCTGGTTTTTGGTAGCGGGAATCCTATTGTTCTCGGGTAGCCTTTATGTGCTGAGTGTTGCAAAAGCCCGGTTTCTTGGCCCGATTACTCCGCTAGGAGGACTTTCTTTCATGATTGGCTGGGTGCTGGTCGCTGTGGGTGTCCTTTAAGGATGTGAAATGGAACAGCCGTTTTAAAACGGCAATGGCGGCATTAGCTCAATCCATAAATAGAATAAACTAGAAAGGCTGCCGACAGAGGTCGGCAGCCTTTTGGCGTTCATTGTCTAGTTCCAGTCATTGATTCCAAAATTGCTCGTAAAAATGCAGCCATTTGCTTGCCGCAGCAGCGGCGGCTTTGGGGTGGTTACATGAGTGGTATGATTTTGCTAATGATAGGGTAATCTAAAAGCTGGAAATGAGGATATCGGAGGGATTGCACTCGTGGATTTTTTCAAAAGCCAAGAGTCATTGACGGCAATAGGTTGGATTTTGCGCAGTATTGTCGGGTTTGTATTTCTTTTATTTGCTGCCAAAATGATGGGCCAGCGCTCTATATCGCAGCTTAGGTTCCTTGATTTCATTATCGCTATGACGCTTGGCAATATTATTGCTCACCCGTTGTCCGACGAGCATCTTGGACTGAAAGGCTCGATGATAACGACCGTTTCACTCGTAATCTTGTACATAGTCGCGATTTGGCTCAGCCTAAAGATCCCGCTGCTCAAACAATTTTTTGATCCGCCAGCAATTACCCTTATACAGGATGGGAAGCTTGATTACAAAAACCTCTCAAAAGCGAAGCTTCCAATAGAGTTTTTGTACGTAGAGCTGCGCAAATCGAATGTAGAGGACATCTCGAAGGTTGCCTTTGCAGCTTGGGAGCCAGGCGGTACGTTATCCGTCTTCATGAATACGGCTTATAAGCCCATAACTCCGGCGGACTTGAAGCTGCCCACGCAGCCCTTCAACCTGACCAAACCGATCATTACCGATGGACACATGGAGCATGCGCTGCTGCGCGAGATCGGCAAGGACCAAGCATGGCTGGAAACGGAAATTCAGCCGCTTGCACTAAAAAACGTTATCTTAGCAACGGTAGACAGCAAGCTAACCGTGCAGGTGCATTCGAAGAAGTAGAATTATAGATCATGAAAAAGGACACCTCACAGGTGTCCTTTTTGCGTACGGGAGATGCCTTGTCAGGGAATGCTTGACGCTCATGGAGCGCTAAATAGCTGTTGAGCTTAGCGCCAGCGGAGCAGCATGGCTTCGTTTGCTTTTTTAGGAGATAGATAAGCCTTGATTTATAAACGATAAATGTGCAAAATTGACGATAAAAATATTAGCAGTAAGATCAAGCTAGTTTTTGTCGATGGATGGAAAAATATTACGGCGCAAGTTAATTTCGATCATAAGGAGGTAGAAGGATGTTAAAGGTATTGATAGTGGAGGATGAGATGTTTGTTCGCTTAGGCTTTAAAAATGCTGTGAATTGGGCAAAGTTTGGCATGACTGTCTGTGGTGATGTGTCAAACGGGCAGGAGGCCTGGGATGCGTACATCAAGATGAAACCGGATATTATTGTGACCGACTTGAACATGCCTATTATGAGCGGGATGGAATTGATCGAGAAAATCCGCCGCATAGATAATCGAACTCGAATTGTTATTCTTTCCTGCCTTGAGGAATTTGCATTAGTGAAGCAAGCGATGCGGCTCGGGGTTACGAATTACATATTGAAATTAACGATGGAGCCGGAAGAAATTGATGAGGTGCTATTAAAGGTTGCCGAGGAATGCAAAGCCCAGCAGCGACATCAGGATACGCAAGGAATCATACATAATCCTGACCAGCTCAAGGAGACGATCATTAGAAACTATTTGTTCTATCCTTTATATACAGAAGAGGAATTCTCGAGTTTAGTTATTAAGCAAAAGCTGCGTCTATCTCCCGAAAATGTAATCGTGGCGATGATGGAGATTAACCATTTCGGCCATACCCAAGCCAAATTCCAAGACAACAAGGGTGAGTTGATCCGGTATACGATACTCAATGTTCTAAATGAGCTGCTTGCCCAATGGAATCGAGGCGAAGTCGTTGCCGATAAAGAGGATCGGTATTTATTTCTGCTCAGCTTCCCGGATGTCCATAGCCAAAAAGCGATTCGGGAGACGATATTGGAGAGCATGGATCAGATTCAGCGGGTACTTAACCGATACTTCAACGTGTCCGTAACATTCGGAATTAGCCGATTGGGCAGCCGATATGCCGATTTAAAATCATTGCCGCAAGAGGCGGCGGAGGCTGTCGGCTGGAAATATTTTTTAGGCTCCAGTCATTGCCTGTTCAAAGAAGAGCACAATTGGAAAAAGATATATACGCAGTCCCAAGAAAAAGTCGATGAGCTTTTACGTATTTGGGAAACGGTTTTGCCGGAAAAACATGCGGAACGGAAAGCGATCGCTCAGAATTTCTTCGAATCCGAGGTGAAAGAGCCGAAGCTATGGGTCCAATTGTTTGTTCGTTTGTTGGATATCGATCATAATCCATTGCGAACTGGTGAAAATGAAAGGCTAACTGCCGTTTCGAATGCTGTCGAGACGGTCTCTCGGTCTGAAACCTTGCAGGAATGTATTCATGCGGTTCATGCGTTGTTCGCCTACATCGAGCAATGGAAACAATCCAGCAGCCAACTGAGCAAGGATGTAGGGAAGGCCATTAAATATATACAAGCAAATTACCAAGGCAGCTGCTCCATTTCGGCGCTTGCGGATACGCTTCAGGTATCCCCGAACTATTTAAGCACGCTTTTTCGCAAGGAGGCCAAGCTTACCTTTACCGATTACCTTACACAAGTAAGGATTGAGAAGGCAAAGGAATTGCTCACTAGCACCCAACTAAAGTCGTATGAAATCGCTGAGCTGACGGGCTTCTCCGACGATAGCTATTTCAGTCGCGCCTTTAAAAATAAGACCGGTGTCAGACCAAATGAGTTCCGGAAAATGTGGGTTAATCACGAGAGGACTGGGGAAAATGAGCCATTGGTGGCTAAAGATTAAAGGACCTGGCAGCCTGTGGCATTCGATCCGCTTCAGGTTAGTTTTGACTGTACTCGTTATTACTTGTATTGTGATATCCATTTTTTCTTACTACAGCTACTCGAAGACGGTTGACTTAATTAAGAATCGAACGCAGGACACGACGTTCCGGCAGTTTAAGCAAACGGAAAATAATCTGAAAAACTTTATGGGCGAGGTCGACCAGCTCTCAAAAACCTTTTTGCTCGACGACCGCGTTCAAAAAATACTCATTGGGGATGCAGCATACAAGCCCGATTTCCTTGCCTTGCAAAAAGATATTACGGATCGGGCGATGGAGTATTTCGCAAACTATGAATACTTGGATTCACTCTATATATTCGGCGAAAACGGGATGGTGGTCGGAGGCACAGCGCAAAAAAACCAAAGCATCAACGACCCTGGTAAGACGTATCCGTTCTACCATACCGATTTATACACAGTCGCTAAACAAAAATTTCCCGCGTTATTTTGGACAGGCGGACATGATTCCAACGATTTTTTACGCATTCACGATACGGTATATTTGCCCGATCCCGCTTATGTGATCACCGCCATTCGGGGCGTGAAGCCGATCGAGGCATCGAAGATGAGCGCCACGATGGTCATTAACATTAAAGAAAGCAAAATGAGCTCCATCTATAGCGAATTGCAGAACACTGCGAATAGCAAGATGTCTATTGTTAACGAGTCGGGCAAAATCATCTCCAGTATAGATCCTTCGGATATAGGCAAGCCGCATCACTATTTTAATCAATTTCTAGGCCAAGGCGATTTCGGAAGCTTCTCAGCGAAAAGAAACGCTACGCAGGAGCTGGTTATTTATTACCGCATGGGTAAAACGGGCTGGTACTTGTGCAGCGAGGTGCCGGAAGCAGAATATTTACAGGATATCGGCGCCATGAAGCAGTTTTTTATTTTTATGTTTGTACTCTCGATCCTGCTTATGTCGGTATTCACCTCCTTTTGGATTCATCGGATTATGAGACCTTTGAAAGAGCTGGTAAAAGGGATGAAGCTTCTAGGCAGAGGACATCTCGGTCTCAAGCTTCAGCCGGTTGCAGACCAGGAAATACGCTATGTGATCGAGCAATTTAATGCGATGTCCGACAACATTTTATTTTTTAAAAATAAGAGTGAAACGGATGAATTGGAAAAGCGCCGCTTAGAAATAGAAATGCTGCGAGCGCAGATCAACCCTCATTTTCTATATAACACGCTCAACACGATCAAATGGATGGCTGTCGTCATTGAGGCAGACAATATTCGTCAATGCGTGACCAGTCTAGGCAAGCTGCTGCGGCCCATTTATTCGGACACTACCCCGATTTGCACCATAGAAGAGGAGCTTTCCTATGTTCGGGACTACATCAATATTATGAATTACCGCTTTGGGGAAGAAGTCAGCTTTGAAATTGAGATCAGAGAAGAATATATGGACTGCAGTACGCCAAGGCTGGTGCTTCAGCCCATCATTGAGAACGCTTTGCTTCATGGCAGGATGAAACAAGGCGTGATTCGGATTACGGCTGCCGAAGAGCGGGGCGCCTTACTATTATCGATCCGAGACAACGGCGTTGGCATGGAAGAGTCAGAGGTTAAAAAGATTAATGAGTATATTCGTACGGGACTACGCATTGGCGGAGACGGGAAGCAATCTGTAGGTTTATTAAATGTGAATAAGCGGGTCGAGCTTCACTTTGGCGAGCGCTACGGTTTGCAGCTTACTAGTGTATGGGGGGAAGGAACAGAAGTTTTGGTGTTACTCCCTTATGAGCGAGTCCAAAAATCGTAGAATTGTTCATGTTCTGGGCATGCCGTTCCTTATAAGATAAATATAGAAATAAGGAAAGGATGCTAGGTGGTGATTAGACAAATGACAACAAGAAAGAAGTTAAACTGGAATCGGCTTTCATTATTGCTGATGATCGCTCCCTTTTTGGTGCTGCTGTTTATTTTTAGTTACATTCCGCTGTTTGGGTGGTCTTATGCATTTGTTGACTATAAACCTGGACTTGGACTGCTCCAATCGTCATTTGTGGGGCTCAAATATTTCCACATCATGCTATTTGAGCAAGGCTCGGAATTGCTGCGTGTACTTCGAAATACTTTCGCGCTGAGCTTCCTAGGTCTCTTTTTATCACCGCTTCCGGTCGTGTTTGCCATCTTGCTCAACGAGCTTCGCAGCAGGTCTTTTAAGAAGTTCGTGCAAACGATTACAACGCTTCCGAATTTTGTGAGCTGGATTATTGTGTACTCCATTGTCGTAGCCTTCTTTTCTACCGACGGTGTCGTTAACCAGCTTTTGCTGGCGCTCAATTGGATTAGTGAGCCGACCCAAATGCTTAGCAATGCAGAAGGGACATGGTTGTTCCAGACAGCGCTTGGCGTATGGAAATCACTCGGTTGGAGCTCCATTATTTACTTAGCTGCCATCGCAGGCATTGACACAGAGCTTTATGATGCGGCCAAGGTAGATGGGGCGGGGCGTTATCGATCGATTTTGCATATTACGCTTCCGGGTTTAATTCCTACGTTTTTTGTTCTTTTAATCTTAAATATAGCAAGCATCCTAAGCGTCGGGTTTGACCAATATTTTGTATTTTACAATCCACTCGTCGCGGATAGAATTGAAACGCTCGATTACTATGTGTATCGAATTGGGATCGCAACGAATGATGTCTCCTTTGGTACGGCCATTAGTATCGCCAAATCGATCGTAAGCATTACCTTATTGTTTAGCGTCAACTATTTGTCCAAGAAAGTACGGGGTCAATCGATTATCTAATGAACGGATTTGTGAGGTGTGCAGGTATGAATAAAGGTAAAAACCCCATATTTGAATTTCTAAATTATTGTATACTTCTTGTCTTCGTGCTCTTATGTATTTATCCATTTTATTATATTTTGATCTATTCCCTTAGCAGCCCGCAAGAAGCGATCAAGGGGGTCTACTTGCTTCCAGATCACATTACGTTTTATAACTATTCGCAAATTTTCAAATTAGATAACATAACCGGTGCGTTTGCGATTTCGGTTCTGCGGACGGTGCTTGGCACGATAGCCACTGTATTCTGCAGCACTTTATGCGCGTATATCGTAACGAAGCAGGAGCTGTATTTTCGCAAATTCATCTATCGCTACATCGTGATCACCATGTACTTTAATGCGGGGTTAATTCCTTGGTACATCACGATGAAAGCAGTCGGCCTGCAAAACAATTTTCTGCTCTATATTTTGCCGACGGCGGTTGCTGCGTTCTATATTATTTTGCTTAAAACGTTTATTGAGCAGTTGCCGGCTAGTCTGGAAGAATCGGCCATGCTGGACGGAGCAAGCTACTTCACTATTTTTCAAAAAATAATTTTTCCTTTATCGATGCCCATCGTTGCTACGATAGCTGTATTCTCCGCAGTGGCCCAGTGGAACTCGTGGACGGATAACTATTTCTTAGTCACTGCTGACCATCTTCAAACGCTACAAATGATTTTGTATAACTATTTGAACGAAGCGCAGGTTCTGGCGAGCAGCAGCAATATTAACATGGAGGATGTCGGCAACAGCTTAAAGAAAATGACGCCGGAATCGATTAAAATGACGATTACGATGGTCGTCACCTTACCTATCATGTTAGTTTATCCGTTTATGCAGCGTTATTTTGTAAAAGGTCTTATGCTAGGTGCGATTAAAGGCTAGGCTGCTTCAAAGGGTTGGATGCGGCATCCTGTCCATGGAAGGATGTTCATCATAGATCATCAGATGTATAAGAGGGGGAATTGTTTTGACATACAAAAAAGGTTTGAACGTAACGATTAGTATAATGCTTACCGCCACGATGCTTCTTGCTGGTTGTGCAGGCAATAATGGTGAAAAACCATCCAATGAGGCAGCCGGTGGAGACTCCGGTACAAAAACGGTCAAGCTAAAGACGGTATTAAAAGATGCGAGCAAAGATTTTGAACGAACAGATATATACAAAGAAATCGTGAAACAAACGGGCGTAACCTTTAGTATCGAGTCTTACGATCCGAACAAATTCAAAGTGCAGCTGGCTGGCGGTGATTTGCCTGATATCATTCAAGTGGACAGCATCAATTACAAGCAAATGATCGAAGGAAATCTGCTGCTGCCATTGGACGACTTGGTAAAGACGAATGGCAAAGACATTATGACACCGACATTCCAGCAGGGGCTTGATTTTAGCCGTAAATTCTGGAGCAACGGCACCGGTAAATTGTATTTGATTCCTAGCGGACATGTCGGTCCTGTCGGCTTTAAGCAGGAGCTTGGCGTAGGATGGGCAACGCGCTGGGACTACTACAAAGAGCTTGGGTTTCCGGAAATTAACAATGAAGATGATATGTTGAATGTGCTGGAGCAAATGGTGAAGAAGCATCCGACCACAGCAGACGGCAAGCCGGTTTACGGTGTTAGTACATGGAATGATTGGGGAGCTTGGGGCTTGACGATGCCAATGGCTATTCCATACGGATACGTGAACATGTCCTATTGGGGCGTTATTCCTTCGGTTTCGGGGGAGTTGGTCGACAATTACGCGAACCCGGATAGCCCTCTTTGGAAAACGGCATCGTTTTTCTATAAGGCGAAGCAGAAAGGAATTCTTGATCCAGATACATTCACCAACAAATCAAGCGATTTTCAAACGAAGGGCAATAATGGTCAAATCTTATTTTCACCAATGAATGGGTTTGATAACACCGCTTTGAGCAAGGAAGGTCCGGATAAAGGTTTTGTTACGATTCCTTTGAATTTTGGTTATGTCTGGAATGGCGCTGCGAACTCGACGGGATGGGACGGACGCGCATTCGCCATTTCGAAAAACTCCAAAAATCCAGAGCGTGCAATGGATCTAATCAATTTCCTAAACTCGGAGAAAGGCTCGCGTCTATTGTCCAGTGGCATTGAGGGTATTCATTGGGATGTAATTGATGGCAAGCCTCAGCTAAAAGAGGAGACATTAAAAATGTCTTTAACAGGCGGAGATGCGTGGTCAAAAATCGGGATCGGCGGATCTAATAACCAGCAGGGGCTTAGTGAATTCCAAGTCGCCAAAGACGGCGGAAATGTCAATCTGTTTGACACCTCTGAAGTGTACGCGTCACGGATGAATGCTTTGCAAAAGGATTTTTCCGAGCATTACGGGGTCTCCTATCCATCGGAAATTATGAAAAAGCGGGTTGAGGAAGGAATAATTAAAGACCAAAGCAGCTTCAATAACGCGTGGCTGTCTGCTATCGCCCAACCGGATGATGATATGAAGCGTCTTAACGCGCAGCTGGAGGATATGGTTATTAAAGGGATTCCAAGTGTTGTATTGAACTCGAAAAACGATGCGGAATTCGAAGCGGCGAAGCAGCAATTAATTGATAAGCTGAAGAAGGCTGGCGTTGAAAAATCATTTGCATGGTGGCAGCAGGCTTGGTCGGATGCAAAGGCAGCGGTTGGCAATTAATTCATATCATTGATAGGAGCAAATAACATGAATGAGACTCTATTAGCAATACCGTCACTGCCGCAGCAGCAGTGGCAGGACATGGAACTTGGCATGTTCTTTCATTTCGGCATGAACACGTTTTGCGATCAGGAGTGGGGGAAAGGCGATGATTCGCCGGAGCTGTTCAATCCGGCTGCGTTCAATGCGCTAGAGTGGGTTCGCACAGCGAAAAAAGCAGGATTTGCTTATGTGATTTTAACCGCTAAGCACCATGATGGCTTCTGTTTATGGCCGACGAAGACGACCGATTATTCTGTGAAGTCGAGTCCTTGGAAAAATGGGCAAGGCGATGTGGTCCGTGAGGTTGCTGATGCGTGCGCGCAGGAGGGCCTTCGATTTGGTTTATATTTATCGCCGTGGGATAATCATGAGCCTTGTTATCCGGATAAAGAGGCTTATGACAACTTTTACGCGGAACAGCTTACAGAGCTGCTTACGCAATACGGCCCGCTTGTTGAAGTATGGTTCGACGGCGCCGGCTCTCATGGCAGGGAGTATGACTGGAGACGCATTATTGGATTGGTGAGACAGTATCAGCCAGATGCAATGGTCTTTAATATGGGAATTCCAACGATCCGCTGGGTTGGTAATGAGGATGGCGTTGCGCCGTATCCATGCTGGAACACGGCTGAATCAGCCAAGCTGAGCATGTACACCAACGATATGGCGACATGGCTGCCGGAAACCCCAAGATGGGTACCTGCCGAGTGCGATGTGCCGATCCGAGCGAATCGCTGGTTCTGGCATCCCGATGACGAGCACACGCTTCGCTCGTTGGATAACTTAATTGATATTTATTACCGCTCCGTGGGACATGGCTGCAATCTGCTGCTCAATTTGTCTCCGGATAATCGTGGACGCTTGGCCGAGGTTGATGTGAATCGACTGTATGAATTCATGGACGAGATTAAGAGAAGATTCTCGAATCCGATTGCTCGGACAGAGGGAGAGGGAGATACGGTGCTCCTGTCGCTTGATGAGGAGAGCGATGTCAATCACGTTATATTAATGGAAGTGATTGCCCACGGCGAACGCGTTCGCGAATATGTGCTTGAGGCGGAGCAGGAAGGGCAATGGGTTGAGCTAGTGAAAGGAAGCGCCATCGGCCACAAAAAAATCGATAAGTTCGAGACAATACGCACTAAGCAGCTGCGGCTTCGCGTGACGTCCAGCGTTGATGAAGCGCTCATTCGGAGCTTTGAAGCCTATAATAGCTAAGCAATGTCTGATTGCTCGAGCTAGCAAATAACAATTAAAATCCGGTTCTTCTTGCCATAGTGCAGAAGTACCGGGTTTTTTTAATCATATAAAGGATTTAATTGGAATTTATAGAAATATTGTTTGAGCAAATGCCGAAATAAAATGGAGAGTCCACCACCCGTAGAAGGAAGTGTTTTATGAATCTATTTTGTTGTCTGAGCAATTGATACGAAGGTTGGATGTGTATAAGCGCGCAAATTTGTTCTAACCCGTAAGTTTGAAATAAAAGGCTATCTCAAATCATTTCAGTTGTGTGGAATTAACAGGAAAAGATCTATCTATTTTCCTAATAAGACGCCAGTTCGTTCATTTAGCTGAAAAAACCTCCACGGCCCCCTAATTAAACTGGAGTCTTAGCCCCAATTAATTAAACTATTAGCAAAGGGGAGGCATGTTAGATGGGGGGCAGGAGAATGCTGAAAGAAGTTCGGATA
>NZ_JABBYG020000024.1 GCF_012935325.2 Paenibacillus sp. PL91 | reverse complement strand
GCGAACACCTCCTAGATATATTCATTATTGATTTCTCTTAACGAGGTGTCCACTTTTTATTCTAGATGTATTTTTCCCGTTAGTATAGATTCCAGTGGCTGCAGCAGCTTCAAGCATCAACCCATCCGAAAAAAAGTACTGCCGCATCGGGGAAGCTCCCTATTTATCATACGGCTTTCGCGCAGAAACCCTTAGCCATAGTTCAGGGAGTTCCCCGACATACAAATGGAAAGGAATACCCTAAACTAAAGGTGTGGCAAGGGCAAGCGAGCCAAACTTCAAAGCGAACAACAAAACATTAGGAGGACTATCAGATGGAGCATGCTCCTTTGAGAAGGGTTGAGCAGCTTGCTTTGAAGAAACAAAAAGTGTTTCTGACCAGCAAGCTGAGGTATATATTGCGAGCCATGCTAGCGAGCATGTTTATCGGGTTTGGCGTAATCGTAGCGTTCAAGACGGGCAGCTTCTTCTACGTCACACATAGCCCGCTCACCTATCCGATGGCTGCCATAACATTTGGGGCCGCGATCATTCTAATTGCCTACGGCGGAGGAGACCTGTTTACCGGCAACACCTTTTACTTCACCTTCACAGCTCTCCGCGGCAAAATGAAATGGGCGAGCGTCGTCAAGCTATGGTGCACAAGCTACGCAGGCAATTTCCTTGGGGCAGTCGCCTTCGCATTGCTAATCTGGGCAACGGGATTATTTGAGGATGCTTCGGTAAACGGATTTTTGCTAAGTGTTGTAGAGAAGAAGCTTCACGCTCCGGTATGGGAATTGTTTTTCCGAGGGGTATTGTGTAACTGGCTAGTCTGCTTGGCGTTTTTTGTCCCGATGTCGCTAAGGGGAGATGGGCCGAAGCTGTTCGCGATGATGCTGTTCGTGTTCTGTTTCTTTATCTCAGGCTATGAACATAGCATTGCCAATCTTTGCACCTTCGCCATTGCGCTCGTTCTGAACCATCCGGGGACGATTTCACTCGGCGGCATGATTCATAATTTAGTGCCGGTGACGCTTGGCAATTTAATCGGCGGTTCAGTCCTTATGGGCTTCATGTATTATTACGTAAATAAACCATTTGATGAGGTGGAACAACGATGAAAAAAACGAAGGTCGTAGTCATTGGAGTAGGAGCCGTAGGATCAACAACAGCATATACGCTGCTGCTTCGCGGTCGAATGGATGAGCTGGTGCTTATTGATGCCAATGCAGGCAAAGCAGTCGGAGATGCGCTCGATATGAATCATGGCATGCCGTTTCTCGGGCAGACCAAAGTATGGGCAGGCACTTACGAGGATTGCAAGGGCGCCGATATCGTTATCATTACGGCAGGAGCCGCCCAGAAGCCTGGCGAGCCAAGGCTAAATCTATTGAAGCGCAACATCGCCATTTACGAGAGTATCGTATCGGAAGTATTGAAATATAATGATGACGGCATCCTGCTCATTGCGACAAATCCGGTAGATATTATGAGTTACTTCTGCTGGCAAAAATCCGGCTGGCCGACGCATCGCGTCATTGGCTCAGGCACATTGCTCGACAGCGCACGTTTCCGCTATCTCATTGGCGAGCGGCTGAAGCTTGATCCGCGCAGCGTTCATGCCCATATTATTGGGGAGCATGGCGATTCTGAGCTGCCGGTTTGGAGCCTCGCCAACGTGGCAGGCTCGTCGATTGCGCTTAGCGAGGAAGAGAAATCGGACATTTTTGTCCACACAAGAGATGCAGCCTATGAAATTATTGAAGCGAAGGGTGCAACTTATTATGCGATTGCACTGGCATTGGATCGAATTGTAACGGCCATTTTACGTAATGAATCGGCTGTGCTCAATGTATCCACGCTGGTAGACAACTACCATGGCTTATCCGATGTATATATGGGCGTTCCTTGTGTCGTCGATCGCCAAGGGGTGAGAGAAGTGCTCGATATTCCGATCACAGAGGAAGAAAAGGCATTGCTCCACCGTTCCGCAAACAAGCTAAAGGAGCTTATCGATACGATCTCGGTATAAAAAGCGATGCTAGCGCAAGGTTGAAAAATAGGCTTCCATATCGCATGTATTGTGAAATGGATCACATACTTGCAGCATAAGAGAAGTCTTATCGTGAAGAAAGATCATAATAAAAGGAGCTGATCCTCATGGTGATCAGATGGCTAAGTGAAAACCAATATGCAGCAGGGCTAATGCTAATATTGCGCGTATACTTGGGCTGGCAATGGCTGAGCGCGGGCTGGCATAAGCTGGGAGGCTTCGATGCAAGCGGGTTTTTGAAGGGTGCGATGGGCAATCCTGTAGTGGATAAGGGCACCAATGAATTAGTATATCCGACGTATATCGCGTTTCTTGAGCATTTTGCACTGCCGAATGCCAAAATCATTAATATACTCATTCCTTTTGGCGAATTTCTGGTTGGACTTGGACTTATCCTAGGCGCGCTTACGACAGCTGCCGCATTCTTTGGACTTTTGATGAACTTTATGTTCATGTTCGCAGGCACCGTATCGACTAATCCATGGCTTATGCTGATCGGGATGCTCGTATTCGTGGCAGGCGCGAACGCAGGGAAATTCGGCTGCGATTTCTTTGTACTTCCTTATCTGCGTACGCTGTTTCAGAAATTCAGAGGCCGAAGCGGCAACGCCAATCCAGGCAATAAGACATTCCCTCGATAGACATGAAAGCCGTGAGTGAACGTTGTTCATTCACGGCTTTTTGTTTTGAAATCAAAGAATGAAGGGAAGTACGGGATACGATTACGATTGTTTGATTGACAGCGAACGGTTAGTTTGTTATTTTTAATTAAATATATTCTTATTGGTTTAGTTGGCATTAGGTGAGCGAGGGGTGTTTCCTATCAATATTGAAAATATCGAGGCGTTCGTCTACGTTATCCATTGCGGCAGCTTCAATAAGGCGGCTGATGCCTTATATTTGTCTCAGCCTTCCGTAACCGCCCGGATCAAGTCGCTTGAGCAGGAGCTTGACTGCAAGCTGTTCGACCGACAAGGCAAGCAAATTCAAATTACAGAGGATGGCAAACGTTTCTTGCCCTACGCGCAGCAGCTGCTCCTTATTTATCAGAAGGGCAAGCACCACATCAATCAGAAGAAGTCGCTTCCGAATGAGTTCCGAATCGGCTGTACCGTATCGGTATCCAATTATATTATTCCGGACTTGTTGCCGCGTTTAAAGCTTAAATATCCGAACACTCATTATAAGCTAGTCACTGGGACAACGGATGAGATTATGAATAAGGTGCTCAGCAAGGAAGTAGATATTGGCTTTGTGCGCAAAGTCAATCATCCGAGCCTGCAATCAACTAAATTTTACGAGGACCCGATCCGGCTGTATGCCTATGACGGGCATCCATTTTTAACGACGGCTAACCTGACAATTGAAGCCATAGCGGAGCAGCCGCTCGTATTTTTTGAATGCGGCTCCTTGGACTGGCTTCGTATTCATCGTATTTTCGAGCATCTGGAATCGCCGCCCAATATTCAAATCCATACCGATAATTCTGAAATGGCCAAAAAGCTCGTTATTCAGAAAGCGGGTATCGGCTTTCTCCCAGGCTTGTGCGTCCAGCAGGAAATACAAGAAGGAAAGCTGTATCCGATCCGCGTTCCCGAGACGGAAGGCATATCCTTGCAAACTAATTTGATTTCGCAGCATGGCGAGCATCTAGAATTTCTAGATGCCATTACGGAAATCAGCAAGCAATTAGCTGAAGCAAGCTTGCGCTTATCGGCAATTTAATTGCTGTTATAGAAAAGCTCTATTATCAAAAAGAGTGTTTGCCATGATACATTTGTATGGCCAGTAAAGCCGATTGGAATAATGGAATTAAGCCTATTCGTCCGCTGCTATTTCTGAAGCAGCGGACTTTTTTATTGCAGAGAGGATCAATCAGACATATCAATTTACTTATAGAAGATCTCTATAAGCAAGAGGATTGACGTAGTCTGCAATGAGGTGGTAAAGTATGTTCAACGCTAATCCTTACTTAACGGGTAGGAATTATAAGGATTAAAAACTTAATGATTTTGGGGGAGAACAAGATGAAAAAACAGTTTATTTTATCAATCGCACTTATCCTTACACTAACGCTTGCAGGCTGCGGCAACAAAGAAAATAATGCCGGGAATCAATCAGAACCAGCTAGCGGAGAAGCTTCCGAGAAAGTAACGAAGATCGTTGTAGGCACAGGAACACAATTTCCTCAAGTTTGCTTTATCGACGAGAACGGCAAGCTGACCGGCTTTGACGTCGAGCTTGTAAGAGAAATTGATAAACGTCTTCCTGGGTACGAGTTCGATCTCCAAACGCTTGATTTCACAAACCTGCTTCTAAGCTTGGAAACGAAAAAAATCGATATGGTCGCTCACGAAATGGAGAAGAACCCAGAACGCGAACAGAAATACTTGTTTAGCTCCGAGCCCTATGCGCACTGGAGAAACAAAATCGTTGTAGCAAAGGACAATAATTCCGTTCAAACGTTGGATGATCTTAAAGGCAAAAAAGTATTGACTACGGCAACGAGCGCGGCAGCAACCATTTTAGAAAACTATAACAAAGAAAATAACAACGCGATTGAACTCGTGTACCAAAACGGCGGCGCGAATGATGAAGTAGCGCAAGTAGCCTCAGGGCGCGTAGAAGCATTCCTTTCTGCTGACTTTACGCTCTCGCTTATCGATTCGAAAAAAGAGCTGAAAACAACAGGTCCGGCACTAAGCGAAGCGGATATTTTGTTCATGTTCCGCAAGGATGATCCTGAACAGAAGAAGCTTGCTGATGCGGTTGATGAAGCTGTCAGAGAACTGAAAGCAGACGGCACGCTAGCAAAGCTAAGCTCTGAATGGCTCGGCAACGACTTTACTTCCGAAGAAAAATAAACGCGAGTGAAAGGTGAGATCGCTAGATGGGAGAACCATTTGATATCAGCTATGTGTTCGAGTATCTAGTAAAGCTGCTGCCTACCTTGAAAATCACTCTTCTCATTGTAGTGAGTTCCATCGTACTTGGGCTGGGCGTCGGGTTTATCGTCGCCCTTCCCCAGCTTTATAAGATTCCGGTTTTAAGGCGGTTTTCGCAAGTATACCTTTCTTTTTTTAGAGGAACGCCCATATTGATTCAGCTTTTTTTGTTTTATTACGGTCTCCCTGAAATATTGAAGCTCTTTAACATGGATGTATCTAAAGTGCCGGCTATGTATTTTGTAATCCTTACGTATGCTTTGCACAGCGGAGCGTACATGGCGGAAATGATCCGAGCTGCTGTTGGCGCAGTTGACCGCGGACAGGTTGAAGCGGCTTACGCCGTTGGCATGACAGGCTTTCAAGCGTTCACTAGAATTGTGCTTCCGCAAGCGTTGGCTATCTCGATTCCTGTCCTATCCAATCTAGTCATTGCTAATTTGAAGGATACTTCGCTCGCCTTCTCGCTCGGCATTATGGAACTGACGGGCAAGTCGCAGACGCTCGCCATCATGTCCCGACATTTTGTTGAAACGTACATCTCACTTGCGATGATCTACTTTGTCATTAGCTTCGGACTTGAGAAGCTGTTCCATCTTCTTGAACGCAAGCTGTTGAAGCATGAACGCCGTTTGGCGACAGAGGACAAAGAGGTTAGCGTGAAAAAAGGGAAGCCAAAGTGGCTCGAAGTAAGGCTGGGCTTTGGCAGAGGGGGCAGGGAAAATGAAGCTTGATTTTGCATTCATATGGACGGCATTTCTTCAGCTGTTGACAGCGGTGCCTACAGCTTTGGCGATAACGGCCGTTTCCATTTTTTGCGGTCTCATCATTGGTACATCCATCGCGATCATAAGGCTGTATAAGGTTCCTGTCCTTCACCCCATCGCTGCATCCTATGTCACGTTTATCCGCGGAACGCCGATGTTAACCCATTTATTGCTTATCTACTTCGGATTGCCGATTATTGTTGACGGAATAGCTGAAGCGCTAGGCTTATCGTTTCGATCCATCTCCATTCCAATGATCGGGTTCGCTTATATTTCTTTCTCGATTACGGCAGGCGCATATTTGTCGGAAGTGGTGAGATCAGGCCTCCTTGCCGTTAATCGCGGACAAATGGAAGCGGCTTATTCCATTGGGATGACAACTTCGCAGGCTATGCGAAGAATTATTTTGCCGCAAGCCTTCGCCGCAAGCTTGCCTAACCTATCGAATTCGGTCATAGGCATGCTGCATGGTACGACGCTGGCATTTACCGTGTCAGTTGTGGATATAAATGCAAAAGCGCAAATTGTAGCCACGACAAATTGGAAGTTTTTTGAGGCATACCTCGCAGCAGCACTTATTTTCTGGGGATTAACCTTTATTATTGAGCGGCTGACCGCGTTAGCCGAGAAGCGCTTTAACCTTTACAACCGAGGCGGTGTTTCATGATTAAGCTGACACAGATCAAAAAGAGCTTTGGGCGCAATGAGGTATTGAAGGGGATTGACCTTACCGTTGAGAAGGGCGAGGTCGTTGCGATACTTGGACCAAGCGGTTCCGGCAAAACGACGCTGCTTCGCTGCATCAACTACTTGGAGAAGCCAAATGACGGCCAAATCTCCATCGACGATTTTAACGTAAATTGCAAGCGTCCAGACAAAAAAGACATCCATACGCTTCGCCAGAAGACGGCTATGGTTTTTCAACAATATAATTTATTCAAGCATAAGACGGCCGTGGAAAATGTAATGGAAGGGCTCGTTATCGTGAAGAAGCTTTCGAAGGACGAGGCACGCAAAAAAAGCGTGGAGCTGCTCGAGAAGGTTGGGCTTGGCAATAAGCTTGATGCCTATCCGAGCGAGCTCTCCGGCGGTCAGCAGCAGCGCGTTGGCATCGCTCGTGCGCTTGCGCTAAATCCGGAGGTCATCTTGTTCGACGAGCCAACCTCGGCGCTTGATCCGGAGCTCGTTGGCGAGGTGCTTGGCGTTATTCGCAAAATCGCGAAGGAAGGCATCACGATGATTATCGTCACGCATGAAATGGGCTTTGCTCAGGATGTCGCCAGCCACGTTGTATTTATGGATGGCGGCGTCATCGTTGAAGAGGGCAAGCCAAGCCGGATTTTTAATGATCCAAAGGAAGAGAGAACCAAGCAATTTTTGAAACGGATCACACCTGAGGGTGTCTATTCCATCTAACCAATAGAGGAGCGAATCAATATGTCACTGAAATTTGGCATTCTGGATCAGAGTATTATTTTCCCCGGGCAAACAGCTGCTGAAGCATTAGGAAATACCGTCAAGCTGGCGCAGCTGGCAGAAACGCTTGGGTTCGAGCGCTTCTGGGTATCGGAGCATCATGATTCCCCAGGCATGGCCGGATCCTCGCCAGAGGTGCTTATTGCATATTTGCTGGCTCAAACGACATCCATCCGTATCGGATCAGGCGGCGTTATGCTTCAGCATTACAGTCCATATAAAGTAGCGGAAAATTTCAATGTGCTCGCTTCTTTAGCGCCAGGCCGCGTTGAGCTCGGGATCGGCCGCGCGCCAGGCGGTCTGCCTCGTTCGACGAAAGCTCTGCAGAAGGGCGTAGCGGAATCCGCAACCTTGGCAGAGAAGCTGACTGAGCTTGAGCAGCTGCTCATAGGCAAGACTGGCGAAGATCATCCGCTTGCTGGTCTCGAAGCAAGTCCGCTGCCGAAGCAGCCTGCAGACATTTATTTGCTCGGCACAAGCGTTTCGAGCGCGGAGCTGGCTGCGGAGAAAGGGTATCCGTATGCGTTCGCTCTCTTCATTAACAATGATCCAGACACAGCACGCAAAGCGCTTGATACGTACAGAAGCAGCTTCAATCGAACGCTTGGCGCAGAGCCGAAGACGATTCTTGCTTTGTCCGTGATTGCTTCGGACTCGGAGGAGGAAGCGAACGCGCTAGCGGGACATTTCAAGAGCGTTAGAGTTACGCTCGCAAGCGGCAAGACGGTTAACGTAGGCTCACTTGAGCAGGCGAAGGAATTCGCTAGGCAGGCGGGTGAGGAATTTACGGCTGAAGAAAGAGATGCGGATATTACGAGAGGCACGAAGGAAACGGTTCGGAAGCGGCTGCTCGAAATTCAGGAGCAATACGGCGTGGATGAATTTGTCTTTACGACGATTATCCCTGATTTCGCCAAACGGATACGCTCCTTTGAGCTGTTGAAAGAGGCGTTCGAAGGAGAATTGGTATGAGCGATTTCTCGGCGGAATCCATTGAACAGCAATTAGTTGCTATCCGGCGGCAGTTGCATGAGCATCCGGAGCTATCCCATGAGGAATACGAGACGACGGCATCCATTCGCGGCTGGCTGACGGATGCAGGCATTCGAATTATCGATTATGGACTCAAAACCGGCGTAATCGCAGAGGTTGGAGGTCTGCAAGGCGGCCCGACCGTTGCGGTTCGGGCGGATATTGACGCACTTCCGATACAGGAGGAGACGGGACTTTCGTTCGCTTCCAAAATACCAGGCAAGATGCATGCCTGCGGACATGACTTCCATACCGCTTCGATTCTCGGTACAGCCTTCTTATTGAAGGAACGCGAGCAGGAGCTGCATGGGACCGTTCGTTTTCTGTTCCAGCCCGCCGAAGAAAAGGCGAAGGGCGCGGGACAGCTCATCGCAAGCGGAGCGCTCAAAGGCGTGGATGCGGTGTTCGGCATGCACAACAAGCCGGATCTGCCGGTGGGCGCGATCGGCATCAAGGGTGGTCCGCTTATGGCGGCAGCCGATGGTTTTGTCGTTGAGGTTGAAGGGCGCGGCAGCCATGCGGCGGTGCCAGAGGCTGGCCTTGATCCGATCGTCACATCGGCTCATATCATTACGGCGCTGCAATCGATTGTAAGCCGCAGCGTAAGCGCGCTGGACAGCGCGGTTGTCAGTGTGACGAGGCTGCATGCGGGAACCGCTTGGAATATTATTTCCGATAAGGCGGTATTCGATGGCACGCTGCGTACGTTTGACGAGCAAGTTCGGTCGAAGGTTCGCGAACGCTTCGAGCAGGTTGTAAATGGCGTTGCCGCAGCTTTCGCAACGAAGGCGCAAGTGAAATGGATTGAAGGGCCGCCGGCTGTTGTGAACGATCAAAAATGGGCTGATCAAGCTGCTGTTACGGCTGAGGCTCTCGGTTTTACTGTAGTAAGCCCGGCGCCTTCTCCTGCTGGCGAGGACTTCGCCTTTTATTTGAAGGAAACGGAGGGGCTGTTCGTGTTTCTCGGAACGGCTGGTCCGCAGGAATGGCATCATCCGGCATTTGATTTGGATGAGAAGGCATTGCCGATTGCCGCAACGTTTTTTGCCAAATTAGCTTCTGACGCTTTGCGCAAGCTGGCGGCAGAGAGCTTGCCGGGAGGGCGACAACATTCCGAAATCGTATGATGTCATCGTTGTCGGAGCAGGCTCGATGGGGATGAGTGCTGGTTATGAGCTGGCGTCACGCGGAGCGAAGACGCTGCTCATCGATGCCTTTGATCCGCCGCACAACATGGGAAGCCATCATGGCGAGCCTCGGCTTATCAGACATGCTTACCATGGCGGCGATACGTATGTGAAGATGGCGCTTCGCGCAGATGAGCGATGGCTGGCGCTGGAGAAAGCAACCGGCCTTAAGCTGCTTGAGCGATCCGGCGTGCTGAACATGGCGGAAACGAGCTTTTATAATTATGAAGGCAGGCTTGATGCTGCTGCCGCTAACGGCGTTCATGTCGAATTGCTGCGCGCAGCCGAGATTAACCGCCGCTTTCCGGGCATTCAGCTCCCGGATTCCTTTCAAGGGATGTATGAGCCGAATGCAGGCTACTTATATAGCGAGCAATGTGTAGCTGCTTACAAGCAGCAGGCAATCGCTGCCGGCGCCGACCTGCTTGTGAATAGCTTTGTTACCCATATCGAGGCAAATCCTTCCAGCGCAACCGTTCATACAGAGACGGCTGCGTACACGGCTCCGCAAATTATCGTTACCGTAGGCGCTTGGTTTAAAATGCTATCGGCACACGTTAGCCTGCCGATTCGTGCAGTACGCAAGGTGGTCGGCTGGTTTGAAACGAGCTCGCCCGCGTTTGATGCAGGCGTTTTCCCAGGCTTTACTTGGGGCGGCGCTGCTGGCGGCTATTACGGCTTTCCGAGCATCGGAGGCGCCGGCATTAAGATCGGACGCCATGATACGGGAGTAGAATGGACACCCGGCGAGCCGCTTGCGCCGTTTGGCACTTACCCGGAAGACGAGGAAGACCTTCGCGGCGCGCTGGATGCTTTTGTGCCGGGCGCAGCAGGCAAGCTGCTGCAAAGCGCAGTATGCAAATATGAGTTTACGCCTGACGAAGATTTCATTATCGATACGCATCCCGAACATGCGAATGTGCTGCTCGCCGGAGGATTCTCCGGGCATGGCTTCAAATTCGCAAGCGTTGTAGGCGAGATTTTGGCAGATAAATTGGAAAAGAAGAATACAGGCTATGATCTTGGGTTATTCGAAATTAGCCGTTTCGCTAAATAAACATTTTTGTTATTTACAAGGAGGAGCTTACATGAGCCAGTCAACTGTCGATGTTCAAGCCTATTTGCAGGCGTATGATGAAATTGAGCAAGAAATCAAAGGATTGTCGGAGGAACAGCTGAAGTGGAAGGCTGCGCCAGCGTCTTGGAGCATAACAGAGGTGCTCACCCATCTTGTTGATCACAGTATCATCGTTTCGTTCCGAATCCGCGAGATTTTGTCTGGCTCTGAAGCAAGGCTGCCAGCTTTTAACCAGGATGCTTGGGTGTCCGGCCAGAAGGCAAACGAGGGAGATGTGAAGGAGATCCTGACTGCTGCTCGCTCTTTCGTTCACTATAACAGCCTGCTCTTTAATCGTTTGACAGAGGAAGAATGGAACAAGACCGGCATCAACTTTAAAGGCGAGCCGGTATCGATTGCTGCGATCGTGCCTGCTTTTGTTAAACACGTCGGGGGCCACTTAGCGCAAATTCGTCGGATCAAGCAAGGAGAGACACAATCGCAGGGCTCCAGCTGCACCATTTAACGAGCTAAGGTTTCATTATTAAATTTGTGGAGAGCGGGTGGAGGATCATGTCAGCTAAAGCAATAATTATTCGTCATGCCGTGCTGTCGGACCGCGATGCAACCCTGGACGTGCTGCTCGATGCGTATGGCCAATATGAGCTAGTGCTGCCGGAGCCGCGCTGGATTGAGTATAAGGAGAGCATTGTAGCATCCGTTGATGAATCGGCTACGAAGGCGCGCTTGGTTGCGGAGCTGGATGGCGAGGTTGTTGGAAGTGTATTCTTATTCGATTCCTCAGACGCTGCCTATGGACGTCCTGAGCTTCATATTCATACCCCGATTATTCGCCTGCTCGCCGTATCGCAGAAAGCGCGCGGCTACGGCGTCGCAACGGAGCTTATACGCGCCAGCGCTCAGCTTGCACGGGACTCAGGCGCAGAGACGCTGCATCTCCATACTTCCGATATGATGGATTCAGCCGTAAGGCTGTATGAGCGGCTTGGCTTTGAGCGAGCATACGACAAAGATATTATGAACGGCGAAACGCTCGTCAAGAGCTATGTGCTTCAATTAAAGAAGGCAGCTTTATTGCAGGTGTAGTTGATTCGGATTGCATATAGAGACATCACGATTGCGGACTAATTCAAATATATTCATAAGAGATTGAGGAGGCTGTTTAAAATGGCGAATCGCAAGCAAATAAAGTTTGGCGCATTGATTCATGGTGTTGGAGGCAACGTGTCGGCATGGCGGCATCCAGAGGTTCCGGCTGACGCAAGCGTAAACTTTCAATTTTATAAGCAGCAGGCACAGACGGCCGAAGCGGGCAAGTTCGACCTCGTCTTTATCGCTGACGGCTTGTACATTAACGAGAAATCAATCCCGCATTTCTTAAATCGCTTTGAGCCGATTACGATATTGTCCGCACTTGCGGCTGCCACTTCAAAAATCGGGCTTGTTGGCACGCTTTCAAGCTCATACAGCGAGCCATTTACGGTGGCTAGGCAGTTTGGCTCGCTAGACCATATTAGCGGCGGCCGTGCAGGCTGGAATGTGGTCACTTCACCGCTAGAGGGCTCCGCGAGCAACTTTAGCAAAACCAATCACCCGACGCATGACGAGCGTTACAAAATCGCAGAAGAATACTTGGAAGTGACGCGCGGACTATGGGATTCATGGGAAGACGATGCTTTTGTAAGAGATAAAGAGTCTGGCGTGTTCTTCGATCCGACTAAGCTTCACCGTTTGGATCATAAGGGAGAGTATTTTTCCGTACAAGGTCCGCTTAATATTGCCCGCTCGAAGCAAGGGCATCCGGTTATTTTCCAAGCTGGCTCCTCCGAGAGCGGCAAGAAGCTGGCAGGCAAGGCAGCGGATGCAGTATTCACGGGCCATGAGAGCATTGAGGAGGCAAAAGCCTTCTATAAGGATGTAAAAGACCGTACGGTAGCTGAAGGCCGATCGGAAGATGATATTGTCATTCTTCCAGGAATCAGCCCAATTGTTGGACGAACGGAGGAAGAGGCTGAGCGCAAGTATCAAGAGCTGGCTGGGCTGGTTACGATCGAGAACGCTTTGAACTATTTGGGACGTTTCTTCGAGCATCATGATTTCTCTCAATATCCGCTTGATGAACAGTTCCCTGACCTCGGCGATCTGGGTCAAAACAGCTTCCGCAGCGGCACGGACAAAATCAAGAAAGCGGCGAAGGAGCAAAATCTGACGCTTCGTCAGGTTGCGCTGCAATCCGCAACGCCGCGCGGCCTGTTCGTAGGTACGCCGGAGAAGGTTGCCGATCTCATTCAGCAGTGGCATGAGGAAGGCGCAGCAGACGGGTTCATTATTCATTCCTCCATTCCTAGCGGTCTGAAAGATTTTGTTGAACTCGTTGTCCCGATTCTTCAGGAGCGCGGCATTTACCGAACGGAATACGAGTCCGATACCCTTCGCGGCAACCTAGGCTTGAAGGTACCGGTTAATCGCTATACCAAAGAGAAAGTGAACAGCTAAAGAGGTGAATACAGCTCCGATTTATGCGCTGGATACTCGCTTAAGGTAAACTGCATAGTAGCAGTCCGTACTAGAGATACAGCTGTTTGGTTAAACTGGTGTTGTACGTTCCATTAATGGAGGTAACAGCACGATGAAAATAGAGCTTGGCCCTTGCCTGCTCGAGCAGCGCTTGGCCGAGCGCGGCATGTCGAAGGAGAGGCTTGCGGCAGAGCTGCGCATTAGACCCGAACGGATAGTCGATTATATCGACAATAAACGAATAATGCCGCTCAAGGCAGCGATCGCAATTGCAGACATTGTAGAGTGCAATGTACGCGACCTCTATGAGCTGCGGCGATTGACGTGAAGAAGGAGTCCATGCAGCGTAAACACTGTCTGGGCTCTTTCCTTGTAGGTTAGACTGGCAACGTAGTATGATGGGGCAAAGGAGTGGAGCAAATGAAGCTTATAGAGGCGGAAATCGAGAAGCGCTTGGCAGCTAGCGAAGGCTGGAAGCGAGAAGACGGCAAGTGGATCGCCAAAAAATATCGATTCCTTACTTTTATCGGAGCGATCCAATTTGTGAACCAGGTAGCTGAGGCCTCGGAGCGACTTAATCACCATCCTTTCATATCCATCGACTATAAAATGGTTACCCTTCGTATGACGACATGGCATGATGGCGGACTAACCGAGCTGGATTTTACGGCGGCGGCAGCATTTGACGGGGTATACGTTCGTGAATAAATGCTTGAAAAACCTCCGCTCCAAGGCTTCGCTTGGGACGGAGGTTTTGTTTATCGAACGGAGCTGCGGTTATTGCTTATGAATCTTGCTTGGCTTTGGCGTTGTCGTCTTCTTGGCTTAGCTCTTCAAGCGACTTCACTTTGCCATGCGGATGCTGCGTATGCTTACGCTGGTTCCATGCATTTTCACGGCGGCCTTTGGATGATGTCATAGCAATTCCCCCTCCTTTCCTCCTGTAGGGTGGCATATTATGGCCCATCTCATACGGAGGATTAATCGAGTTCGAGGAGCAAAGAGGGACGGCATCAATCGCAAGGTTGCGCTGCGGGTTAAACGCCTGAATAGGCTAAAAATCCGCCATCAACAGGTATGGTCGTACCGGTAACGAAGCCGGCAGTCGTCTCGTCAGCGAGCCATAATAAGGCGCCTAGCAGATCTTCCGGCTTGCCAAAGCGCCTCATCGGCGTATGGGAGATGATTTTGCCCGACCGCTCCGTAAAGGAGCCGTCATCGTGGAGCAGCAGCTTGCGGTTCTGCTCCGTTAAGAAGAAGCCGGGGGCAATCGCGTTCACTCGGATTCCCGACTCCGCTAGGTGAACCGCCAGCCACTGGGTGAAGTTGACGATGGCAGCTTTGGCCGCGCTGTAGGCAGGAACCTTCGTCATCGGCGACGGCGCGCTCATCGACGAAATATTGATAATGGTTGCGCCTTGCCGCCCCAGCATTTGCTCAGCAAATATTTGCGTCGGGATAAGCGTGCCGACAAAGTTGAGATCCATGACGCCGCGGAAGCCCTCCACGCTTAAGTTGAATAACGTCGTCATATTCTCCGCATTCAGATGCTCCGGCTTAAACGTTTCGTTCGTTGTATTCGCGCTCGGATGGTTCCCGCCAGCGCCATTAATCAAAATATCGCATGGCCCCAGCTGCTCATGCACGGAAGCGCCGGCTGTTCTAGTACTCTCTGGGCTGGTCACATCGCAAGCAACGGCAATCGCGGTACCGCCTGCAGCATTAATTTCTTCGGCTACAGCCGCTCCCTTCTCTAGGGTACGATTGAGTATTGCTATTTTCGCGCCCTGGCGCGCAAGCTCAAGCGCCATGACACGGCACAGCACGCCTGCGCCGCCGGTAATGACTGCGACTTTGCCGCTGAGCGATTCATGCTTGGGAAGCATATTCATATGGTTGCCACCTGCTCTCTAGTTGAAGCAGCGGCAAGCTCATAAGCATCCCAAAGTCCCCATAAATACATAATGCCGAGCGCGCGGTCATATAAGCCATAGCCAGGTCTGCACTGCTCATCCCAAATATGGCGGCCGTGATCGGGTCTTGCGTAGCCGGTAAATCCAATTTCATGATACGCGCGCACGATTCCAGCGATATCGACTGTGCCGTCCTGCGTGCGATGGGAGGTTTCGATGAAATCTCCATTATCGTAAACGCGAACGTTGCGGATATGCGCGAACGGAATGCGGTCCGCAAACTCATGGATCATCGCAATGATATCGTTGCTTGGATTCGCGCCAAGCGAGCCGCTGCACAGCGTAATGCCGTTATAAGGGCTGTCATACAGCTTCAAAAACGTTCGAAAGTTATCCTGACAGGTCATAATGCGCGGCAATCCGAATACTGGCCATGGCGGATCATCCGGGTGAATAGCCATTCGGATGCCGCAGCGGGCTGCAACCGGTATGATCTCATTCAGAAAATATCGGAGATTTTCCCATAGATGCTCCTCTGTTACACCTTGATAAGCTTCAAACAGCTGAGTCAAATGCTGAAGCCGCTCCGGCTCCCAGCCAGGCATCGTCAATGCAGAGTTGGCATTGATTTCTTCAACCAATTGGAACGGATCGGCGCCTGCAATCCGGTTGTTTTCATAAAATAAAGCCGTAGCTCCGCTATCCATCCTCTTGTGCAGGTCGGTTCGCAGCCAGTCGAAAATCGGCATGAAATTGTAGCAGATCACTTTGACGCCGACGCTGCCCAGCTTCTCGATTGTTTTCTTATAATTCTCTATGTATAGATCGCGAGTGGGGAGACCCAGCTTAATATCCTCATGTACGTTAACGCTCTCAACCACGTCAATATGCAGGCCAGCTTGCTCCGCTTGCCGCTTAACCCCCAAAATCCGCTCCATTGGCCATTCCTCGCCTGCCGCCATATCGTGAAGCGACCAGACGATGCCGTCTGTGCCTGGAATTTGTTTAATATAGCTAAGCGGGACCGTATCGTTTCCTTCGCCAAACCATCTGAACGTCATCTGCATGCCAATCGATCCTCCCAATGTCATTTATAATAATTCGGGTACTTCTCCTTCAGCAAAGCTTGATCGGCAATATTCAGAGAAAGATGCTCCTTCATTACCCGCTCGGCGGCTGTGCCGTCCTTTGCCTTTATCGCGTCTGCCATGACGCGATGCTGCTCATAGAGATGCGCATAATTATGATCATCGACCAGCCTCAGCATGCGGCTGCGATTCAAGTGGGCATTCATTTGCTGCATAATCGACCAAGTATGGCTCTTGCTGGCGCCATCGAACAAAATACGGTGGAAAGCATCATCAAGCTCCAGCATGCTTTTATCGTCCTCCAGTCGAACACATTCCTCTTGGCGGCGAAGGTTCTCTTCGAGTTGCAGAAGGAATGGTTCCGGAAAATGGTCGCAAGCGAGCAGAATGACGGCTTTCTCCAGCTGCTCCCGCATAAATCTCGCTTCTTCCACCAGCATCGTATCAATTAAGGAAACGAATGTGCCGCGCTGCGGAAGCACTTGGACGAGTCCCTCTTGCGCAAGGCGGAGGAAGCTTTCTCTAACGGGCGTGCGGCTGACCTTGAACAAGAGAGCGGTTTCATTTTCCGACAAAGGCGTTCCGGGCGGAAGCTCAAGCTTCAATATTTGTTCCTTTAGCTGCATATAGACCGCATCTCTGGTGGAGAAGGGCTGCGGACGTATTTGATAATCCATAGGCTCATCCCTTTCGGTTTCACACTACCATACTACCATACAAGTTGATGGGTGTGAAGCTGAAAAACGCCAGAAGGGCTGTCCCAAAAAGTAGATAATCTACTTTCTGAGACAGCCCTTGCTTATTATTATCATCGTTATTTAGCGCTAATCGGCATTGTTCCAAGTTGTTTCATTACCGCTAACAGGACAAGCAGGGAATTTTTCTCCCTTTTGCAGCTTATCTTTCTTGCCTGATTCTGAAATGTAGTTGCCATCATGCTTAACAATTTCTCCCGTTCGATAAGAAGTATTCGTACTACTCATAGTAACTAGCACCTCCAGTTATTTTATGACAGATGATAGGGGTTATCTGCCTATTCTTATTTACCCAATCGGTTTAGCTTTGAATCATTTATTTGAAAAATGGCGGCTAAACTCAATGTGGAGAGGGCAATTCGGTTTTTCCCTCGGTTCTCGTTTTCTCACGCTCCAAGAGCGTTTTAAGATACGTTGACATGACCCGGGCAAGTTGATCGGATACCTCTACAAGACTCATATGCGCCACGTCCTCGAACGTTGTTTCAAGGATATGAGGATATTTGTAGGTCGTTTCAGACTGTTCCAGACTCGTAACCGTGAAGGTGTCATCAGGTTTAATGACGGCATCTTCTGCACCGGCGACAAGCAGGACGGGATACTTGGCCTTGGCGAGCACATGGCTGCGGTCAGGGCGCTGCATCATGCCTAAAAGCGTGGAGATCACGGCATGTGCTTCCATTTGTTGACCGACTCCGATCAGCTCATTGACCTCATCGCGCATTTCACCGAGCTTCGCATCGGAAAACAAGTCGGGAATGATGCTGTAAAGGTATTTGCTAATGCCTTTTTCGCGAATGGCTTCAATATCTGCTGCTCGTTTTTCCTTAACCGCATCTGTATCCGGCAGCACCGTAGAATGAATGAGTGCGAAGCCAGCCAGCTTTTCTGGATATTTTTCCGCGAAAGCAGCCGTTACGTAGCCGCCTAAGGAATGGCCGAACATGACGACCTTCTCGATTCGCAGTGCTTGGAGAAGCGCTGCGATATCCTCAGCCATCGCTTCCATTGTATAGGTCCCCTCAGGTGACGATGATTCGCCATGACCGCGAAGATCCGGGATGATGACGCGATACTGATCGCTCAGCATCGGACATATTTTTTGCCAGTATAAGGATGAGCCGCAAAAGCCGTGGAGTAATACGATTGCATTTCCATTACTATTTCCACATTCTTCATAGACTAAATCGATGCCATTAACGTGTATACGCTGTTTTTTCATCGATCTCACCAGCCTTTTCTATTATCGATTTGTTTGGTGTATTCTCTTAACCGCAACAAACGCTTCTGAAACATATAAAAACTATACTTTCTATTTCTTCATTAATAGCGTCGTTTTGATGCTAAAAACCTTAAAATACGCTGTTTCAAAGGGCGCGGGGCTGGTTAATAACATGACAAGTTCAACAAAAACAGTTTCGAAGGAAGGGTGATTCCAATGTTAGGATGGGCATTATTATTTTTCATCTTTGCAATCGTCGCAGGTATATTCGGCTTCTTAGGAATTGCTTCCGCATTAGCTGGGATAGCAAAAATACTATTCGTCGTATTCGTAGTTCTCTTTATCGTATCTCTCATTGTAGGACGAAGACGGGTTAGTTAACCTCGTTCAAAGGAAGCAGAACAATACCAAATAAAAATGAATAGTAGGAGGAATTACAATGAATAATCTAACAAGTACTAAGGTGCACACGGTCAATAATGCTGTCGAGGTTCAAGAGCAGGTGTACAAGTTCCAAACGGAAGGTTATGCGAAGGACAAAATTTTCGTGCTGACGCATGATAAGGATCGGACGAAACGGATCGTCGAAAACACGGATGCTGAGAATATCGGCATTGCCGAGGAGGGCCTCGGAACCGCAATCGCTAACATATTCCGCTCGAACGGAGATGAGCTGCGGGCTAAGATGAGATCGCTCGGTATTTCTGAACAGGACTCACAGCGTCTGGAGCGCGAGATGGATCAGGATAAAATTTTGGTCATCGCTTGGGGCGGCGAGGAGTATACGGGCGAAGATTTTGACCCTGCCGTTTATTACTACCCGCACTACGTCGTTTAAGCGAGCGATAGCTCCTATGATTGTAACGAAGCGAACAAAGGCCTATCCGGGAGGATAGGTCTTTGTTCAAATAGAAGCTTTAAAAGTTGACTCTCTGTATCTTTAGGCTCAAAATATGAAGAATAGATACTGGAGTAAAAGGGAGCTTGCATATGAGTATTATAATCGTGGATGATAATGCTACGAATCAGATTATTATTAAAGCCATTTTAAATAAAGCGGGCTATAAGGATTTGAAAGTCGCGTCATCGGCTATGGAGCTTTACGCACTCATGGACATTGATACCGAAACAGAGGCTAAAACGAATGTAGATCTGATCTTGATGGATATGATGATGCCTGAGATCGATGGCTTAGAGGCGTGCAAAAGAGTTTTACAGGTGGAGCGCTATAAGGATGTTCCGATTATTTTTGTTACGGCGCTTGGAGATTCGAATAAAATGGCGGAGGCGCTTGATGCTGGCGCCAGTGATTATGTGATGAAGCCTATCAATAAGATGGAGCTGCTGGCAAGGATAAGATCTGCATTAAGGCTAAAGAAGGAGATTGATTGGCATAAAGAAAGGGACAAGCAGGTGAACTTTAAGCTGGAGCTTGCCAAAAAAGTGCAAAGAAACGTATTAAGCCAGCCGATAAATGATGAGAAAGTTGGCATAAGCGCGATTTATCAGCCGTCAACGGAGCTTGCCGGCGATTTTTACGCCTGGTATCGCATTGACGAAAACCGATATGGCGTTATTTTACTCGATATGATGGGCCATGGCATTGCATCTTCGCTCGTTTGCATGTATATATCCTCGGTGCTCAAGGATACTATTACACGTATAACGGAGCCTGATCTGGTCATGCACGAGCTGAACCGGTATATGAACCAGCTATATAAGAAGGAAGAGCTGCTTAACTACTATTTTACCGCTATTTATTTAGTGCTCGATACAGCTAAGCGGACGATCGATTACGTAAATGCCGGACATCCTCCAGGCAAGCTGCTGATCGGTGATCAGGAGATGCTTCTGACGGAGGGCTGCTGTGCGATTGGATTGTTTCCAAGCATAGACATCCAAAAAGGAAGCCTAGCCTACAAAGATCAAATGAAGCTTGTCCTCTATACAGATGGTTTAAGCGAATCCTTGGGCGATAATGAAGAGGCTAAGCTGGATAAATTGGTGAATCAGTTAATTGAAACAGAAGCCGATGAGCATGCGGCGATCGTTAGCGATTTTATCGCGGAGCTTGACAATGAAACCCAGAAGGATGATATTTGCTTGGTTATGATCGCTACGAAGTAAGGCTTCGGGCATTAACTGCAGAAAATGATATTTTCATAAAATAAATCGCTTGTTCCTGTTTCAAGGCTTCGGATATGGTTTATATATACGTATAGCAACAAGATGAAGAACAATCCCGCAAAAGGAGGGAGATCATATGAAGAATATTATTATTATCGGCTGCTTGATCGGAGGCATATTCGCCTTTTCGAGTGATTACGGAAAGGTTACGAATACCTATTCCTTATCAACGAGCGCAAGCAAGGTGATGGCTGAGGCATCTGCTGAAGCAGCCGATGAAATGATGAATGCTTCTATGCCTCCCTCAACCGTAACGAAAGTTACCTATGCATCAAATGAAGCCGAAGCCGGAGCTGAAGCTAATAATCCAGAGGCGACGAAACAGCTTTTTACGCTTCAAGCGGTCAACGGCATCACTCTTTATGATGATCCCAGCAGTGTTGTGAAGAAGCTTGGCAAGCCTAAAAGTATTTCGGAAGATCCGCATTTAAAGGAATTGAAGATTTACGAATACCCGAATATGAATGTGGTATTCAGTGAGGGAATGGTTAATTTCGTGGAAATAACGGAGGGCTCCAAAACGTTGCTGATTGATGGCGTGGAGATTCCAGCAACGATTGAAGCGATTAAAGAAGCGCTGGGAGAGCCCGATTATGTGACGGAGGACGGTATTGCATTCGAGCGAAATGAAGCGATTTTAAAGGTATTTGTCGATTCGGATACACAAAAGCTAACGTCCATTCATTACTTCTACAGCTTTTCGATGTAAGAGGTGCTTGTCACCTTGTACAATGGGAACGATATTTGCTACTATTTATTAAACAAACGCGAGCGGAGTGAATAGAATGAAAGCTGAGCAATTTGAAGTTGTGCAGAAGGAAACGAAGGATCAATATATCCTTCATGTAAACGGAGAACTGGATTTATCGGTCGTACCGCAGCTTCGATCCGCTTTGGAGCTGGTCATGAACAAAACTGATAAAGCATTGGTGCTTAATCTTAAGCAATTAAAATATATCGACAGTACCGGAATCGGCATCATCGTTTCGGTGCTTAAATTACGTGACGAGCTGAACGCGCCGTTTTTTGTACGCGATATTCCGGCTTCGATTAGACGTCTATTTGATTTGACGGGCATCTCCAGATATTTAATAGAAGGGACAGAGGCCCAAGCATGAATGCCATTCGATTACAAATACCGGCCCATGCAGACTATATCGATATGGTCAGAATCTGTCTATTTGGAATCGCTTCGAAGATGAGCTACGCCTATGAGGAAATCGAGGATATGAAGGTAGCCGTTTCTGAAGCATGCAATAACGCAGTTATCCATGGCGATCAGTGGACCGATGAGGGTATCATCGACGTTACTTTTGAGCATGACGATACGGTACTAACGATAAAAGTAAAGAACAACGGCTCAGCCTTCCTAGTGCCTGACGCGCTTGATAAGGCTGCGCCTTTGCCTGAGGCAGACGTTAGCGGGCTCCGTGTTGGCGGTCTGGGCATCTATTTAATGCAGGCGCTGATGGACGAGGTAGAGGTTAACGCTTCAGAAAGTGGAACGGAAGTTGTTCTGACGAAATATTTGAATGCAGCTGAAGAGCACTAGGAGTTACGGCTGCAACATGCAATAAAAGAAGAGGAAACGACGCCAGCCGTCATTTCCTCTTCTTTTTTGTCATCCAACATTTGACATACAAGTGTATTACGTGCATAATACGCCTATGAAGTGTATTATGCGCGTAATACACACGCTTGTTAAGAATGAGAGGTAACGCGATGAACATAAACGACGGGTGGACGGAAATTCTGTTCAATACGAGGGACCCTGTATATTTGCAAGTCGTTAGGCATTTCAAAGAACGAATCGCAACGGGCCGGCTTGCTGCGGGTCAGGTGATTCCCTCTAGAAGGGAACTGGGCAGCCTAATGAAAATTAATCCGAACACGGTACAGAAAGCGTATAAGGAAATGGAGGAGCAGCAATTGATTATTACGGAAGGCAACTCTCCCAGCACAATTACGACGGAAACAGAGCTGCTCAAGCAAATAAGGTCGGAACTAATTGGCGAGGCGGTTATTTCCTTTGTGGCGTCCATCCGAAAAATTGATGTTCCAATCGACGAACTGCTGCAGCTGGTTAAAACCAAATATGAGGAAGGAGGGCCAGATCATGATTGAGGTCAAAGATATCCGCAAGCGGTATCGCCGCCGCAACGTGCTGAACGGCGTATCCTTCACTGCGAATAAGGAAGAAATCACTTGTCTGATCGGTGTGAATGGAGCAGGCAAGTCGACGATATTGAAAGCGATCATGGGACTGACTCCGATATCGGGCGGCACTATCCGAATTGATGGGCAATCGCTAAGTCCAAGCCTCTATGAGAAAATAACCTTCGTTCCTGACCATCTGACGATGCTTCCCGGCATGAAGCTATCCGAAGCACACCGGTTTATGGCAGACTTCTATGATAGCTGGAATAAGGAACGAGCAGACGAGCTCATGCAATTTTTTCGGCTCGAATACTCGGAAAGAATCGGCAACTTATCGAAGGGAACCGCTGCTAAATTCAATCTGCTGCTCGGTCTCGGACAAGATTCTGATTATATATTAATGGACGAACCGTTTTCCGGGATCGACTTATTCAGCCGCGAAGCGATAACGGAAGTATTTACGAGCGATTTGATCGAGGACCGGGGGGTGCTGCTCACGACGCATGAAATCGGAGAAATGGAGCATTTGATCGATAAAGCCGTTTTATTGCAGGACGGCAAGGTTAGCCGCTCGTTCAACTGCGAAGAAATGCGAAGCGAGGAAGGCAAATCCGTCATTGATGTCATGAGAGAGGTGTACAGGGCATGAACCGATATTTGAAGCTAGTCCATATGGAAGTGCATCGCTTTCGCTGGGTGCTTGCCGTCTTAATGGGAATCACGGCTATCTCTCAGATTAGTGCTCTAATCTGGACACTTACTAAAGAACTGTCTCGACGGAAAGAAGAGCTGCCGCTGAATATGGGAGACAGCTATCTAGCTCCGGCACCAGATCAACTTACTTTCGAGTGGGCGGTGTTTAATACGCAGATGTGGTTTATTTTGCCCATACTCGCATGTATAGGTGTACTTGCCTTATATGTTTTCTTCATCTGGTACCGCGAGTGGTTTGGGCGTCATACGTTTATTTATCGCTTGCTCGTACTGCCAACAGCAAGGCGCAACATTTATTTAGCAAAGGTATCCGCATTTCTCCTATTCGTTTTCGGCTTTGTTTCCTTTCAATTGGCGCTGCTGCCTGTCGAGAAAATGATATTCAAACTTGTTGTTCCTGCGGATCAGAGAGCAGACTCTCATATCGTGGACGCTATAAGCCGCAATCAAGCGCTAGTTGAGCTTATACCAAGGCAGTTTGAACAGTTTCTCTACTATTACGGAATAGGCACGATTGCGGTATTAGCGATCTTTACTGCTATATTGCTGGAAAGAAGCTATCGCCGTATGGGGATTTTGTATGGCGTGCTGTATTTGGCGGGCTGCGTGTCAGCTGTTATGCTTCCATTCTTTTTTCTTGGAGTAGATAACAATTTCATGTATGTCTATTCAAATGAAATGTTCGTCATTGAGCTAGCCATGTGCGTTCTTGTGCTCAGCCTATCGGTGTGGCTTGGAATGAGGCTGCTTGCCAAAAAGATTACGGTGTAAGGAGAATGCAAATGAGGCGTTATTGGTTATCCATCATTATTGTTGTGCTCGCAATTAGCGGGATTGGCACTTATTATTCGTTCGGCAGACTGAACCATTTGCCCGAGTACAGGCTCGAAACGATTCAAGGAGATTCTAAAGAAGGCGCAGCTGTCCAATTATTAGGTGGTTATCGCGGGGACATGAATTACGAATACTTAGAAGTAAATACAAGGGGCAGTGAATATGGCGGCTTGAATAAAAACCTTCGAGTAGAATTTTCTAAATTCGGTCCAGAATTGTACAGACAAGCTGATTTCCAGCAGCTATTAATCGATCATAAGTCGTTTATGCGGGGGAAGAACAATGAAAACGGCTTTTATCGTGATGAGGAGTGGGTGATCTATTCAGATGTATCTTTAAATATTAAGAAGTCAGAAGCTCCAGTAGCTGTATTGCAGCTCAATCTTCTCCATGAAGCAACAGATAAGATTACTGCATTTAAACAAACTTTCGAGCTGCCTGAACCGTTAAACAACTTATATATTGAAGATGTACAGCGCCTGAACGACAGGATCTATATTCTGGTTAACAAATACTATAATAGCAGTAAACCGAAACCAAGAGAATATGAAGTATTTGAATTGGACCTCGCTAACGGGAAGCTGCTAGGAAATGAGAAAATTGATATTGAGGGCAGCGACAAACCAGACATTCAACTGCAGCTTGCAGACATAACAACAGATGTGTCTTCCGCTCCCACCGAAACGATCTTCTTTATCGCAAGTGAAATGAAGGTCAACAAGAATGGAGAAGAAGAAGATATTTTTTCCGATAAGCTAAGTGAGAAGTATTATTCTTTTTCGTATCGTACGGGCTTGATGAGTGAATTGCCCGAAATGATTTCACAATCGAATGGTGATACGAAAAAGTCGCGAAGCCTGCAAGTTGATTATTTATATTTTGCGGAATACGATCCTGAGCATCTTACCTTAAAGCGTTATAACCCTCAGACTAAGAAATATGAAAACGCGTATGCAACGGTATCGGCTGAGCAGCTAGGCGTGGACGAGATTAAAAAGGTGCAGTTTGGATTAAACCGTTTGTACATTCTATTTAATCAAGCGGGCGTTCCTGGAACAGCCGTAATTGATATTTCAAACGGGAAGCTGCTGTTTACAGGTCGTGCAGCCGTAGTTGGTGACAAAGAGTATGAGAAGAAGGAGATAAACAATCTCCTTTTAACAAATATGAAGATCAACGAAACGATAAAAAACTGATTTGATGAGGAATACTTATGAACGTTATGAGCGCAGCATTACTAAGGGATCACAAGCTTCAACGATTAAGAGGACTTGAGCAGTTCGCCTATCAGGTTGCCCATTTCATCCTGCAAGATGAGGTTCTCGCTGCTGAGGCGGCAAAAGCGGCATTGTTGGAATTAAGCCGGATGGAGAAGCCGTTAGCGGGTTCAGAGGAAGACCTTCGCAGCCATGCGAAAAAGGTGACGATGAACGCCTCGATCAAGATAGCCCGCACGGCTTCTATTGCTAACCAAACAGCGGCATTATAACAATAAGAGCCAGATTCCTTGGGAGAGGAATCTGGCTCTATTTTTTATTAAAATTAACTGCTCATCTTGCGGAAAATGCGCTCTGGCGCATTAAAATCCTCGTATTTGTTCTTATGAGACGTTAAGAGCGATTCCATATTGCCTAAGGCCAGAAAGCCTTCCAAAGCAAGGCTTTCAAAAAACAGCTGATGCACATGGTTTTGCAGGTCAGAGTCAAAATAGATGAGAACGTTTCGGCATAAAATGACGTGAAATTCATTAAATGAACGATCCGTTGCCAGATTATGCTGCGCAAACATCATGTTTTCTTTGATATAAGAATGGAACGTGGCATGCTCATGATTGGCTGTATAGTAGGAGGAGAACTCCTTGGTTCCGCCAGCCCGCAAATAATTTTTTGTAAAGGACTGCATGCGCTTAAGCGAAAATTTACCTACTTTTGCGCTTTCGATTACATGCTCATTCATATCCGTTGCATAGATCTTTGCTTTATCCAGCAGCCCTTCCTCATGCAGCAGGATGGCCATGGAGTAAACCTCTTCCCCAGTCGCGCAGCCTGCATGCCATATCCGAATTTCGGGAAGCTCCCGAAGCAGCGGAATAACGTCTTTGCGGAAGGATGCAAAAAAACTGGGATCACGAAACATTTCGGTTACTTTTATCGAGAAGTCATTCAACAGCTTATCGATAAATTTTGGCTCATGAAGCACCTTCTCAAGAAGAGATGTTATCGTCGGCAAGCCTTCAAGATTGATCCGATGATAAATACGCCGACGCAGCGATGAGCGCAAGTAGTTTCGAAAATCGAAACCGTAGATGCTGTAAATGCCTTCGAGCAGCAAATTGATTTCTATGCGCTCCAGCTCGTCCTGCGTGATCGAATCCTCATTAATGAAGTCATCCTCATTCCAATCCTTGCTCAATTACCCACCTGCTTTGTAAGCCATACCCGCATAAGCGAGAATAACTGCTCCATATTGAGAGGCTTGCTAATATAATCGGAGGCGCCGGCCTCCAAGCATTTATCGCGGTCACTCTTCATCGCCTTGGCTGTCAACGCAATGATAGGCGTATCCTGCATTGCGGGAACAAGACGCAGCGCTTTCATCGTTTCAAAACCGTCCATAATGGGCATCATAATGTCCATGAGCACCAGGTCGAAGTCGGTATTTTTGTTGATAATGTCCATACATTGTTTGCCGTTGCTTGCCACTGTCACTTTAATTTTCTTATTCTCCAGCGATTTGACCAGGGCGAATACGTTGCGGGAATCATCCTCTACGAGCAGTACATTTTTCCCTTCAAAAAGCGAGCTCTCATTGTCCATTAACTCGGTATCCGTCTGTTCGATCATGTCTGGTGCTTGAGCGACGACCGAAGGTTCAAGCTCAGAGGCTGCTGCTATTTCCTGATGGTAGGAGACGAGCTGCTCTTTTTCCATATTCGGCAAGCTTGGCACAAAGAGTGTGAAAGTGCTGCCCATGTCCGGCTGGCTCTCCAATATAATACGTCCGCCTAGCAGTCTGCTGAATTCATTGCAGATCGATAATCCAAGGCCAGTACCGCCATATTGGCGATTCGTTTCGCCGTCAACCTGCTGGAACGCTTCAAAGATTAGCTGCTGCTTGTTCAGCGGAATGCCAATGCCCGTATCGGTTACCGATATAGCTAATACCTCTTTGTCGGCATGGGCAGGAAGATGCTGCTTCACGCTGTTCGGATCGGCGATTTGAATATTTAAGGAAACGCTCCCTTGCTCGGTAAATTTAAAAGCATTGGACAATAAATTTTTCAAAATTTGCTGCAGTCTCTGTCCGTCTGTATAGAGTACAGGCGGGACGTTTTCATCCACGTTGATCCGGAAAGCAATTTCTTTCGTTTCAGCTACAGGGTTAAAGAGAAGCTTCATATGCTCTGGAATCTCACTTACGTTTACTTCATCCATGATCAAAATGATCTTTCCGGCTTCGATTTTGGATAAATCGAGAATGTCATCAATAAGCGCAAGCAGATCATTGCCGGATGTATGGATGACTTTAGCATACCCTTCTTCCTCTGTATTCAACGTTCTATTCTCATTTTCAGCCAGAAGCTGAGACAAAATTAATATACTGTTGAGCGGAGTACGAAGCTCATGCGACATATTGGCGAGGAAGTTGGATTTGTATTGCGAGCTTTTCTTAAGCTGCTCGGAATACGATTCGAGCTCTTCCTTCGCTTTTTCCAATTCCTTCGTCTTCTGCTCGGCGAACAGGTTTTGCTCCTCTAGATGCTCGGTGGTCATGCGCATTTCTTCTTGCTGCATCTGCAGCTCCTCCGACTGCGTCTGAAGCTCCTCGGTTTGAGTCTGAAGCTCCTCCGTCAAAACTTGCGATTCGCTGAGCAGCCGCTCGACCTCCATACGCCCTGCGACATTATTGATCGCAACGCCAAATGAGCTTTCAATCTGCTCCAACAGCTTCAAATGCTGTGAAGTGAACGATTCAACAGATGCGAATTCAACGACAGCGGCTACCTTTCCTTCAAATTCGATCGGTACGATTAGAATGCTCTTCGGCTGCACGGATACAAGACCAGACGTAATGCTGATAGGATGGTCAGGAGCTGAGTTGAGCAGGAAATTGCGATTCTCTTGCGCTGCTTGGCCGATGAGGCCTTCGCCCATACGGAAGCTGACATGTCCGGCCCTCTCGCCTGTTACAGCATAGGAAGCGATTTTGAGCAGCTTCTGCTGATCGCCGTTTCCTTGCTTAATATAAAATAATCCATAGGTTGCATTAAGCATGGGAGCAATCTTTGATAGAAAGGAATCCGCTAACGTCGTCATATCGTTAATTCCCTGATTCATGGTTGCTACCTCTGCGACCTTCGTTTGAATCCAATTTTGATCGTTTAAATTGTCGAGCAGCGCATTGGTTGCATGAGCAAGATCCCTGATCTCATCTCGCGTGTTTACTTTAATCCGTGTGGAGAGATCTCCTCCGGAAGCAGCGATATCGGTTATCGTTTTGACGACATCTTTAATCGTTCTGACAATTGTCCCAGATACAAAAGATACGATTAAGAGAGCGACAACGGAAACGACCAGCAGCATGCTATACAGGCTGATAATGAGCATATCGTTCCGGTTTTCGAGCTGCATAATATGATTTTTTGTTGATAATATTTCCTTTTGGCGCATGGTTTCTAACTGCGTTCGAAGGTTTTCAATATCTTTTTTTCCTTTGTCTTCATTAAAAAAATCGATGATCCCTTGCGTGTTGTTCGCCTTGCGCAGCGCGACCGTAGGATCGCCGGCCACCTTGATCCAATTTTGAATGGTTAGCTTGATTTCCTCAAGGTTTTTGCGTGTAGTCGGGTCATCGGATAGGTATTGGTACAAGGCATTGTAGTTGGCCTCCCATTCCGCTTTTGCTTCAATATAGGGATCTAAATACGACTCATTGCCGGTAATGACAAATCCTCGCTGGCTAGACTCCATGCTCACGGCGTTATAGCGAATGGTCGTAATCAAATTATGGACTTCGATGTCACGACTTGTAATCGTCTCAATTTCACTTTGCAAGGATGATATTCTATCGCTTACTACAATAATGGAAGCTCCCAGACAGCAAATAATAAGAAAATAGCCGATTAAAATTTTCGAGCGAATGTTTAATCGTAAATTACTAAACATGATAAGCTCCTTTGTATTCAATATCGATATAATAGAATCTTTCTATTATATCATGAATAGATCAATTGACAATTTTCTTCCTGCTATTAGCAATGGATGTTTGCCAGTTGTTTCAAATAAGGCAATAGCGGGTAACTTATGAAAAAAAGAAAGTGGTGACGACGATGGATATGTTATTGCAAATCAGTATTGCTGTTATAGCAATTGCGTTTCTTGTTCTCTTGTATTCGCTCATTCAAACATTGAAAACTTTGCGCGGCACGTTGGAGGAGATGCGGGTAACGGTCGGTTCATTGCGAACAGAGGTGACGCAAATCAGCGTTGAAGTAAAAGAGGCCGTTCATAATACGAATGCGATGACGCTTGATGTAAGGTCGAAGCTTAGCTCGTTAGACGTGCTTTTTGCTTCCGTTAACGATCTTGGCCATGCGCTGCATTCGTTTACCGGAGCAGCCAAAGAGTCAGCAGCGAGCGTGGTAGCCTCAATAAAAGGCGAGGGCAAGAAGGCAAAGCCGGCAGGAGAGCCAGGATTAATTAGTACCGTTTATGATGGTGTTATATCCACGATAAGAGTTTGGAATAAAGTCAAAAACATATGAGCAATAATAGGAACTTACAAGAGAGGACAGAAGAAACTATGAACTCATTCATTCGGTTGACGATTCCTGCGAGGGCGGAATATATTGATATTGTTAGATTGACATTGTTTGGCATTGCGAACAAAGCAGGTTTCTCGTATGAGGAAATTGAAGATATGAAGGTAGCGGTTACGGAAGCCTGTACGAACGTGGTGCTTCATGCTTATAGCAATGCACAGCCAGGCGTAGTAGACATCACCTTTGAAATTGAGCAAGAAGGGCTATCCATCCGGATTAAGGATGAGGGCGAAAGCTTCAAATACGAGCCTGCGATAAGCAAGTCCGTCTCCCTCCACGGCAAGGAGTTGAAAGAAGCGACCGCGGGCGGACTTGGCCTTTTTATGATGCATGCGTTAATGGATAAGGTGGAGGTTTTTTCCGAAAGAGGTACAGAGGTGATTCTCACCAAGTTATTTGGTAGGAAAGAGGAGATGGCATGAGCGTGAATTCATCCTGCCTGGATCCAAAAGAAACGATAGAAAAAATGAAAATATATCAGGAAACGAATTGCAATGATACCGCGACGGTATTGCTGCAGCATTTTGAACCGATCGTGAAGATGGCAGCCGCCAAAATGTCCCGCAGTCGACCTGACCTCTATGAGGATCTGTATCAGGTGGGACAGCTTTCCATGCTTCGCTTGTTCAAGCAGTATGACAGCTCGCGGGAAATTCCATTTGAAGGCTACGCGATGAAGAGCATCATCGGCCACCTGAAAAACTACTTGCGCGATAAATCATGGTATATTCAAGTGCCAAGACGAATTAAAGAGAAGGGCCTGCTCATCCAGCAGGCAATCGATCATTTGACGGTGGAGCTTGGGCATTCGCCAAAAATGGAGGAAATTGCAGCCCATCTTGGTCTCTCTGTAGAGGAAACGATCGAGGTGCTGTCCTGCCGCGAATCCTATCATTATGTATCGCTCGATACGCCTTTATCTAGTGAAGGGGATAGCGCTGCCACGATCGGCGATCTTATCGGCACAGACAAGGACGATTATCAGAATGTTGATAATCGTTTGGACCTGGAGGAGGCGCTGGATCAGCTGAAGGCGGAGGAGAAAAAAGTGCTTCTGCTCGCTTATCACAGTGGCAAATCGCAGCGGGATATCGCTGAGGAGCTAGGCGTATCGCAGATGAGTGTGTCTCGCATTCAGAAGCGGGCGATTGAGAAGCTCAAGCTATTGCTCGTGGATCAGCGTGCGGATTATATCCTTTAACCTTTTATATAACATCAAAAAAACCCCTTTCCATATCGAGTATGGAAAGGGGTTTTTTGATTGTTATTGTTTTTTTATTGAGCGGGGTCTGGAATCAGACCCCGCTCAATAACCTCAGCGTTGGTTTCCATCTGCTCCATGTCCTCGCCCAGCTTGATCATTTCTTCCTCAGTCGGGGCCATGGAGTTTGTCGTTTCTTCAAGTTCGGTCTTCATCGCAGCATTACCTCCCTGAGGTTGCAAGACCATCCTTGACGTCCTCCTTAGTGGAGGAAAAGGAATCCATGATCGTTTGGTTTGATTTTTTGGCATGGTCGACCAGATCGCCGGCTTCCTCTTTGATGTTGCTGGCTAGGTCCTTTGTGTTCTGCCCGACAGTAGTGGCGAGCTCTTTCGTATTTTGTCCCACCGCAGTGGCGATGTCCTTTGTTTTCTCGCTGATCGACTTGAACTTGTTCGAGAGATCCTCCCGAAGGTTTGCGCCTGTTTTTGGTGCAAACAATAGAGCCGAAATGGCACCGATGGCACCTCCTACAATTGCGCCTAACAATACGCCGTTACTAGAGTTTTCTCGTGACATTTGTCATCTCTCCTCGTTTGGTATTTGTTGATCATGTGGACCAACGGTTGTTCAATTTCTTAGTTATATATAAACGTATACCGCTTTTTTGAAACAAATAATGAAGTAAATAATTTACATTTAACGATTATTGTGCTTCGCTGCGGATGAAATCTCAAGTTTTCAGGAGGGAGTGAGTAGAGCCATTCTGACAGTAAAAATATGGTACAATATAGCTTGATATTTATATTATTTAGCAAATTTTTTTCTGGAGGTGCTGACCGTGAGAAAAATACTAATTTTGGGCGGGACAAGATTTTTCGGGAAAAAGCTGGTTGAACTTCTGATAGAGGAACAAAACGATATAACAATTGCTACGAGGGGGAAGACAGCTGATTCGTTTGGCCATTCGGTAAAGCGGCTTCAGTTGGATCGAACCGATACTGCTGCGCTCAGCGAGGCGCTTGGTTCCAATGCGTTTGATGTGGTGTACGACAACATTTGCTACAACCCGCAGGAAGCGGAGGATGCAGTGAAGCTGTTTACGGGCCGAACAGGCAAATATATCGTAACTTCATCGCTCAGCGTCTATCCGTTCGGAGAACCCTGTAAGGTAGAAGGGGAGTTTGACCCTTACCGCTATCCTTTACCAGAGGTGCATGCAACTCAAGTAGATTACGCGGAGGGAAAAAGGCTGGTCGAAGCCGTTTTCTTTCAAAAAGCTGCATTTCCGGGAGCAGCTGTACGTTTTCCGATCGTATTAGGGCATGACGACTATACGCGGCGTTTACATTTTCACGTTGAGCATATTTTGCAAGGGCTGCCTATCGGCATCCCGAACCTAAATGCCAAAATGTCATTTATCCACTCTGATGAAGCGGCCTCCTTTCTAGCTTGGCTAGGGCATTCGAATTTGGTTGGACCGGTCAACGCTTGTTCTCATGGACAATTAACGATTAGGGAACTGATATCGCTCATCACGCAAACGACAGGCAAGAAGGCGAATATTGTAACGGAAAGTGAAGAAGCGCATAGCTCGCCATTCGGTGTCCCTGATTCATGGTATATGGATACAACAAAGGCTGAAGCAGCGGGCTTTGCGTTCAAGCAGCTTAGCGAGTGGATGCCGAATTTGATTAAAGAGATCGCTATTAAGCTATGACTATTAAAAGCATAAAGAACAGGAAAGAGCATGCTGAGCTTCAGCATGCTCTTTCCCGTTCTTAACGCATCGGCTCGCTTTGATCGCGCTCGAAGGCGATGATCCATTCCCTTTGCGTGGCTGCATAGCCGGTATCGCCTTCGACGACCAAGCCGTATATGTTTTTGACGTTCCAATATTCCTTGCGTGTCCCGTTATCGAATTCCAGGGTGATATAGTAGTAGTCAGCTTGAGATCATTTTTTATGAAACAAACCCTTTAAATATAGAACAATATATGTTATGTTATTTAACATAAGATTAAAATTAACGATTATCGTTCAGATACACGATTATATTGTGAGGAAATGTTCCATAAAAGTGAAAAATAATAGTTTTCTAGGGTTCCGCGGACGTTAGGTTCGGACTGGACCGAGAGAAAACGCACAGCATGCTGTGTTCACGGAGGGATAAAAGCCCGGGAGATTGTCTAACGACGATGCCTCCCGGGTTTTTCTTGTTTTTTAAAAGCAGAGAAAGACCAATTAACAGGGCAGAGGGTGCAGCAAATGGAAGAGAACGTGGCGTATCAGAGATCATTGACATTGTTTCAGGTTGTAACCTTAGGCCTCGCGTGGATGTCGCCTATGATTTATTTTACCGTGTATGGTATCGCTTACGAAGGCTCGCGCGGATGGATGACGAGCTCGTACAGCGTGGCGGCGGCAGCTATTCTATTAACGGCGTTCAGCTATATGATTATGTCCAAAAGATTTACATCCTCTGCCTCCGCATATAGCTATGTTAGGAAAGCTATCCATCCCTATGCCGGTTTCTTGGTCGGCTGGGTGGTGCTGCTCGAATATATTTTCTCCCCTGTCATCGCATGCTTGACGTTCGGCCTTTATATGCATGCCCAGTTCCCAGGTGTTCCAGCCTCGGTATGGATCATTGGCATCAACCTTATTTTTGCGGTTGTAAATATCGTGGGCATTAAGTTCTCTGCCGGTATCAGTAAAATATTTGTAGTCGTGCAAATATTGTTTATTGCGGTATTTTGCATCTTTCTGCTGAAGGGTCTGGCGGGCAGCGCTGCTGCGATTGCTGTTCAGCCGATTTTGCCGCAAGGGGAATGGGGGGGTTCCGCGATATTGACGGGCGCGTCGATCGTCTGCTTCTCCTTCCTTGGCTTTGACACGGTAACAACGCTAGCTGATGAGACCATCAACGCTCAGAAAACGATACCGCGCGCAATCATGCTCATTGTTCTTATTGCTGCTGTCATGTATATCGTCGTTTCTGTTTTGACGAAGCTGGTGTTTCCGAGCCTTGCGTTTACGAATGGAGATGCAGCTGGCTTTGAACTGATGCGTCTAGTCGGCGGTGCAGGCCTTCAGTCGCTTTTCATATCGGTGTTGATTATGGCTGTATTTACGCAAGGGGTCATCGCGGTGACGAGTGCTTCGAGACTTCTGCATGTCATGGGCACTGACTCCACGCTGCCTAGACGGTTTTTCGGCAAGCTGCATTTGAAATATAAAACGCCCGTCAACAGCATTGTCGTAGTATGCGTCATTTCGATGCTCGCGCTCGTCTTAAGCTTGGAGACAGCCATAAAATTCGTTAGTCTCGGCGCGTTAACTGCCTTTGTGTTCGTTAATGGTTCAGTCGTCGCGCAGATGTACGTGAAGGAGAAGCGAAGATCGTTTAAACAAACGATTATTTACCTGATTGTCCCGCTTATCGGGGCTTGCTTTGTAGGATGGCTCCTGACGCTGCTGGATCGAACCGCCTTACTGATGGGAGCATGCTGGCTAATAATTGGAGTGTTTTACCATTTGCATCGTACGAAGCCGATGCTTGCTGCCGTTATGCAGAAACGCCAGATGGATTAGAGGAAAATGGTTGACGGATAGAAAGCATCATGGTAAATTTAATTTATCCTATTGAATTAGTCGGAAATAGAAATGGGAATTGAATAAGAAAATTATGGCATTAGTGTCGCTGTATTTTATTCACATTCGCGCTCGCTAGAAAACTGGAGGCGCATGCCAACCGAATGCCGAATCGGTTGTCGTGCGCCTTCTTTTTATTTTTTTCAAAACATATAACTTTGGAGAGGGTGTTGATTATGTCTCGACCGGTTGAGGTTGCTGATGAGTGGTTGAAACGCATTAAGGAGCAATTGGTAGGGGTTCAATACGGCGTCATTCAAATTACGATTCATAACGGACAAATCGTCCAAATTGATCGGACAGAGCGCAGTCGCTATGACACGGAGAAATCTCCATCTGCTGCCCGGAAGCAGAGATAATGAAGAACAACCTTACTATAGGCGTATACGAATGGCCTGATTTGGCTTTTCATCATTATTGCTTGCAAATGTATCGGCTGAATCGTGGAATTTATAATACGATTGATCAGTGGCTATACGATAATGGCTATCCCGAAATTAAACGCAGACGGAAAATGATCATTCGTTTTTTGGACCTTATGACGCAGAGGCAGGCTGAGGAAGGGCGAAAGTTTTTATCCTTCGGAAAAGGCAAATTAATTGTGGAGCTCAGCGAGTTTGTGGCCGAGCAGGAAATTCATGCAAGAAGCGTATTGTCCGCATACTGAGCTAAATAACTGCAGAGATGATGGTTGACATCAGCCTGCGGTACTCTTATTATTTAAAATGCACTATTCTCATATGAATACTAATATTTATCGACCGGATAACCGGAGACATCTAGCATAGCATGTCTCCGTTTTTTTTGTTCATACGATGATCGATTATAGGAGGAGATTATAATTATGGAATATCGCAGATTAGGAAGAACAGGGCTCAAAGTATCGGAAGTAAGCTTAGGCACGATGGCATTTGGAAGATGGATTGATGAGCAGGCTTCGGCTACCATTTTGGATTTAGCGTTAGATCATGGCATTAACCTCGTCGACACCGCGAACGTCTACGGAGCTGGTGAATCCGAGCGAATTCTTGGCAATTTGCTCAAGGAAAGACGTCAGGACATCGTACTTGCAACCAAGGTTCATGGCCGTGTAGGCGAAGGCGTCAATGATTCCGGGCAAAGCCGCTATCATATTTTCAAAGCGGTTGAAGACAGCCTGAAGCGATTGAAAACCGACTACTTGGATCTCTATCAGGTTCATCGCTTTGATCCGAACACGCCGCTGGATGAGACGCTGAGAGCTTTGGATGATCTGGTTCGTCAAGGGAAAGTGAGATACATAGGGGCTTCGAATTTTGCTGCATGGCAGCTGGCGAAGGCTCATGGTATCAGCGCTCTTCATAGCCTGCATCGTTTTGAGAGCCTGCAGCCGGAATACAGCTTGATCTCGCGTGAAATTGAGCAGGAGATTATACCTTTCGTTCAATCGGAAAATGTTGGCGTTATCGTGTACAGCCCGCTTGGCAGAGGCATACTCTCAGGCAAATATCGCGCTGGAGAAGCGCCGCCTGAAGGCTCGCGACTAGCAGCAGGCGAACAACGGCTTGAAGAGCTGCTCAAGAAAAATGCGATCAAGCTGGCAGAGGCGATTAAGCCGCTAGCGCAGGAGCGCGGCTTAACCCAGGCGCAATATGCATTGTCTTGGGTGCTGAGCCGTCCGGGAATTACCTCGGCTATTCTTGGTGCATCTAAGCCGGAGCATATTACAGAGGCCGCAAAAAGCTGGCATGAGCGCTTGAGCGAAGAAGAGCTGGCGAAGGTTGACGAAGTGACTGCAAGGCTGCAAATCGCGAAAGAAGCAGCGGTTGTGAACTAATCCATTAACTTCATACATTCTACCGTATCAATGGAGGATATCAGAGCATCACATGATATCCTTATTTTTTTTGGCGGGAATCTTGTTCTGATAGGAGGTTGTTTTGTGGCGGGAGTTACGATTAATCATTTATATAAGCGCTATGGCAAAGACAAGCACGCAGTTGTGCAGGATTTCCAGCTGGAAATTAAGGATAAGGAATTCATTGTGTTTGTAGGGCCATCCGGCTGCGGCAAATCGACGACGCTGCGGATGATTGCCGGTCTGGAAGACATATCCGAGGGCGAAATTTTTATCGGCGACCAATTGGTCAACAAGCTTCCGCCTAAGGATCGCGACATTTCGATGGTCTTTCAAAACTATGCGCTTTATCCTAACCTGAGCGTATATGAGAATATTGCGTTCGGCCTACGGATGCGCAAGCTGCCTAAGCATGAGATCGATTTAGCGGTGAAAAATGCAAGCCGGATTTTGGAAATAGAGCCTTACTTAAACCGCAAGCCGAAGGAGCTGTCGGGCGGTCAGCGTCAACGGGTGGCGCTGGGCAGAGCGATCGTGCGCGATCCGAAGCTGTTTTTGATGGATGAGCCGCTGTCCAATTTGGATGCAAAGCTTAGGGTGACGATGCGAATGGAAATTACGAAGCTGCACAAAAAGCTAGGAACGACCTTTATTTTCGTCACGCATGACCAGGTCGAAGCGATGACGATGGCCGATCGAATCGTCGTGATGAAGGGCGGCGTCATTCAGCAGTGCGATACGCCTGAGCTTATTTATTCCAAGCCGGCAAACACCTTTGTGGCGAGCTTTATCGGCTCTCCCCAAATCAACTTTATCAATGGGCGCATTCAGGAAAACCCGCAAGGGAGGTTGGAGTTTCATACGAGCCGCTTTAGCTTGAAGATTCCTGAAGCAACGGAGGATATTTTGCGCAATCATAACCAAGTAAACAAATCAATTATATTGGGGATTAGGCCGGAAAATGTGAAGCTTGAGGGCTTATTCTCCGAGACGATCATTACCGGCACTTATCGCGATAATGAGCTAATGGGCGCCGATCGTTTTCTTTATTTGGACATTGGACAGGAGAAGCTGCTAATCGCTCGTGTGGACCCGGATAATCGTTTCGCTGAAAACGAGAAGGTAAAGGTTGAGCTCGATATTTCGAAGGCTCATTTTTTCCATAAGGATACGGGAGTAAGATTTGCAGACTGATCGGATTTTGGCGAAGGAGGGAGGCGGCTTCTCGTTATGAACATAAAGCGAAAATGGATGCTGTATAGCGGAAGCGTTGGAATTGCGGCACTGCTGCTCTTGTCTGGAGCGGCAGTAAGCCCCGTATCCGGCGAACAAACCGAAGCGGTCAATTATGACGGACTCATTACAACCTTTGATTATGAAACCGATCCTTATTTTAGCGAAGCGCTTAAGGCTTGGCAGGAGCAAGGAGTGAAAAACGCTAATGCTACGATACAGGTGGAGGGAGCGAAGCCATCCGCCGTATCGAATGATCGAGACATCAAGCCAGGCGAGTATGAGGGGAAATCGAATGTGCTGCTTTGGAATTCGAGCGATACAGGCTGGGTCGAATATAAAGTTGACGTTGCAGAGAGTGCGCTGTATGAAATCCATGTTTCTTATAATCCGCTAAAGGATGCAGGGAGAAAGGGCGCGATCGGGTGGGGGGTGACCATAGACGGTCAAAAGCCGTTTAGGGAAGCCTCCTCCGTCTCGTTATATCGTACATGGGAGGATGTCCGCCCTATTTTGAAAAACTCGGATGGCGATGAAATCAGGCCTCGTTCGAATGACGTTACGGGCTGGAGCGATAAGCCGTTAATTGATTCGGGTGGAGCATACGCGCAGCCTTTGCAGTGGCATTTTACTAGAGGGACGCATACGATTCGTTTGCAAGGCTTTGACCCGGTTGCAATAGAGAAAATCGAGCTTTCGCCAAGCAAAACGATTCCAGCGTATGAAGAGGTCGCCGCTCAAAATGCCGAGGCGCCTGCTATTGATGGGGATGCTTTAACCATTCAGGCAGAAGATTTTGCGTCCAAGAATGATACGGCAATCAAGCTGTATTCGGATAAGAACGCCCGAACGCTGCCGCGTTATAAGGGGCGAATTATTTACAACACCGTTGGCGGACCGCGCTGGCTGGAGCAGAATCAGGAAATAACATGGTCGTTTGAAGTGCCGGAGTCCGGGCTTTATAAAATCGGCTTTCGCGCCTTGCAAAATACGATCGCTCAGAAGACCTCCTATCGTGCCGTTCGGATCGACGGTGAGGTGCCGTTCAAGGAGTTTCTAGCTTATGGCTTTCCTTATTCAACCGGCTGGCAAGGGACGATTTTGCAGGATAAAAGCGAGAAGCCGTATCTCCTTAAGCTGGAGAAAGGAAAGCATACGCTGTCGCTCGCGGTTACGCTGTCGCCTGTCAAATCGATTATCGTCGATGTGGAGAAGCTGATTGCTCATCTTGATGCGATCGATTGGGATTTACGGACCATAACGGGCGCCAGCACGAAGAAGTCGATAGATCGCAATCGGACATGGAATATGGAGCAGGATTTCCCTGGCCTAACCGATCAAATGGCACTTGCGGCTGATGTGATGGAGTCATTGTCTAAGCGGGTTGTTCAGGCTAACGGCAATAAGGACTCGATCAGCCAAGGGCTGGATACTTCAGCGAAGGATTTGCGGGCATTGCTGGGGAAGCCGGAGGAAATTCCGTATCAGGTGGAAGAGATCTCGTCCATGAGAGAGAAATTCGGAACGTTCATCGATACCCTCATGAAGCAGTCGCTGCAGCTGGATGAGGTTTATATCATTCCGGAGAAGGCGGATGCGCCTAAGATGGAAGCCGCATTTTTGGACCGGGTATGGGGCGGGGCTCAAAACTTTATTTATTCATTCGACGCTAGGGACAGTCTGAACGACCTGGATGACACAAAGCTTAATATTTGGGTGCAGCGCGGAAGGGATTACGTTGATCAGCTGCAGCAATTGGCGGATGAGTCGTTCACGCCGGAGACAGGCATTGAGGTGAAGGTGAATTTGCTGCCGAATCCGGAGCTGCTGCTCATGTCCAACGCTGCCGGCGTTCAGCCAGATATTGCGCTTGGCCTGACGCAGGACTTGCCGGTTGATTATGCGATCCGAGGAACGCTTCAAGATTTAACAGAGTTTGATGATTTTGATGAGCTGTATCCCAAGTTTAGTCCCGGTTCCTGGCTGCCGCTGCATTATGATGGCGGCTACTATGGCGTACCGGAAACGCAATCGTTTCAGGTGCTCTACTATAGAAAGGATATTTTGCAGCGCTTAGGGGTTAAGATTCCGCAAACGTGGGATGAGGTGTACGATTTACTGCCTACGCTGCAGCAAAATTTCATGAACTTCTACGTGAATCCGAAGGAGTTTACACATTTCTTCTATCAGAACGGCGTCGAGTTCTATGAGCCAGGCGGGGTGAAATCGGGGCTGGATACGCCTGAGGCGTACCGCGCGTTCAAGCAGTGGACGGATTTGTTCAATACGTATGCGGTGGAGCGGGAGGTGCCGAGCTTCTATCAGCATTTCCGCAGCGGAACGATGCCGATCGGCATATCGGACTACAACATGTATGTGCAGCTGTCGGCAGCAGCGCCTGAACTGAACGGCCGCTGGGGTATCGCGCTTATTCCGGGAACGAAGCAAGCGGACGGGACGATTAGCCGCTGGGCTGGCGGGGGACAACGGACGGGCGTTATTTTCGACAAATCGAATAAGAAAAAAGAAAGCTGGCAGTTTCTGAAATGGTGGCTCTCTGCCGAGGTGCAGGAGCAATACGGCTCAGATCTAGAGGCTGTGAACGGCGTTGCTTTCCGCTGGAACACGTCCAACGTCGAGGCCTTTACCCGTCTTCCGTGGAAAAAAGAGGATGCCGACATTATTTTGAACCAATGGAAGTGGTATAAGGATATTCCGAATGTGCCGGGAGGCTATTTCCTTGAGCGCGAGACGAATAACGCTTGGATCAGGTCGGTCGTAAGGACGACAAACTATATGTCTTCGTTAGAGCAAGCGGTTAGGGATATCAATCGGGAGCTGCTGCGAAAGCAGCAGGAATTTGGCTTTATCGATGAGCTTGGCAATCAGGTGAAAACATTAGATATTCCAGTTGTCGATCAGCCTTGGGAAGGGATAGATCGCTATGTGGAGTAAGCTTTGGTCGTTTCGCATTTCGTACTTATTTATCGCGCCGTTCTTAATCTGCTTCGCCTTGTTTATCGTCATCCCGATTTTGGCTGCAATAGGCCTCAGCTTCACTTATTATAACGGGATCGAGCCGCCGCGCTGGATTGGCTGGAGCAACTTTCAATATTTGATCTCGCAGGATTTGCTGTTTCTCAAGTACGCGCTGCCGAACACGTTCAAGTTCGCGGTTATAGTAGGTCCAGGCGGCTACGCGGCTGCCTTCCTGCTTGCTTGGCTCATTTCAAGGCTGCGCGGAAGCTATCGCAAATGGGTGGCGCTCGCGATGTATACGCCATCGCTTACGGTAGGGATAGCCATGACGATTATTTGGCTGCCGCTGCTATCAGGCGATAGAATCGGCTATTTGAACAGCTTCCTATTAAAGCTTGGACTAATCGATGTGCCGAAGCTGTGGGTAACAAGCCCTGATTTTCTAATGAGCTCGATGGTCGTCGTAACGCTGTGGTCAAGCATGGGTGTTGGCTTTCTTGCGATGCTAGCCGGCATTCTTAACGTGGATACGATTTTGTATGAGGCGGGCAGAATCGACGGCATCAAAAACAACTTACAAGAGCTGTGGTATATTACGATTCCGTCCATGAAGCCGCAAATGCTGTTCGGAGCGGTTATGGCGATCGTCACAACGTTTAAGACAGGGGCTATTGGCGTTGAGCTTTCTGGTCAAAACCCGACGCCGGAATATGCCGGCCATCTAATCGTGAACCATATCAACGACTATGGCTTAATCCGCTTCGAAATGGGTTATGCGGCGACGATATCCGTATTTCTTCTTATATTAATGTATTTTGCGAACAAGCTTAGCTGGGGATTGTTCGGTACGAAGGAGGAATAACACCTGAAACAATCAAGCCTTGCCGCCAAAATTAGCTTTAACGTATTTATGCTTCTGTTGTCAATCATGATGGTGCTGCCTATCATTTATATTTTTAATCATGCTTTCAAGCCTTATCATGAGCTGTTTATCTATCCGCCGAGATTTTTTGTCAAGGAGCCGAACATACAGAACTTTGTGGAGCTGTTCTGGGTGACTTCAAATTCTGTCGTTCCGGTATCGCGTTATTTATTCAACAGCTTGTTTATCTCGGCTGCGAGCGTTATTGGCGTAACGGCAGTGAGCGCCCTGTGCGCTTATCCTTTGTCGAAGCACCCGTTCCCCGGACGTAAGTTTATTTTTGCCACCATTATATTAATGTTGATGTTCACGCCAGAGGTTATTCAAATTCCTAGGTATTTGGTCGTCAGCAATCTCGGCATTATGAACACGTATTGGGGGCACCTGCTGCCCGTGCTTGCTTTGCCGGTAGCCGTCTTCCTGCTTAAGCAATTCGTGGATCAGATCCCGGACTCGCTGCTGGAAGCTTCAAGAATAGACGGCGCAAATGAGTTTATCGTGTTTGCCCGCATCGTTATCCCGATGTGTATGCCGGCGATTGCGACGGTAGCGATTTTAGCCTTTCAAAACTCATGGGGCAACGTGGAGACGTCAATGCTGTTCATGCAGGATGACGAAATGAAAAACTTCCCGTTCTTTCTCTCGACGCTGACGAACAATCTTGCCAACAATGTAGCGCGCCAAGGCGCGGCTGCGGTAGCGGCGCTCATTATGCTCGTCCCGAATTTATTTTTCTTTATTATTCTTCAAAGCAAGGTCATTTCTACGATGGCGCATTCGGGAATTAAATAGATAAGGGGGAAATCGCTTGAAGAACAGGAGGCTGCGGATTCGTCTGGCCATCATTGTCTTGATTACGGCGATTTACATAGCGTGGCCCGGCTTGCAGGCTACAGCCTCACAGTTACCGTACGAAACCTACTATAAGGATGGATTCGGACAGCTGGTGCAAACGCAAGCGGCGTATATTCCAGCCGGCATTGTTGGCACGGATGTGATTCCTCAGGAAGCAAGCCAGTCAGCTGGCGCCAAGAAACTGGCTAAGCTGCAGCTAAACCAGCCTAAGGATATATTTGTGGACGAGAGGGATCACATCTATATTGCGGATACAGGCAACAATCGCATCGTTCATTTGGATGAGCAAGGACACTATATCCGAGAAATCAAAGTAAGCGAAAGTCCGCTTAAGAAGCCAAGCGGATTGTACGTTGACAGGGCAGGAGAAATTTACGTTGCGGATACTGGCAACAATCGGGTCGTTCGGCTCGATCCGAATGGGAAGCTGCTGAAGGCATTTGGCCGTCCCGAATCCAGCTACTTGCCTGCTGGCTTCAAATACGATCCGATCAATCTGATCGTTGATAAACGAGGCTTTATTTACGTAACGACGCTTGGCGCCTATCAAGGCCTGGTGCAGCTTGATCCCGAAGGAAGCTTCGTCAGCTTTTTTGGTCCGAACAGAGTGCCGTTCTCTTTATTTGATGCCTTTAAACGATTTGTCTATACGCGAGAGATGTATCAGCGGGAGCTGAAGAAGCTGCCGGGAGCGATTGCTAACTCTACAATAGACAAAAACGGCTATATTTACACGGTAACGAAGGAGATACAGCAGGACCAGGTTAAAAAGCTAAATATAGCGGGACTCGATCAGCTGGTTGGCAAGGGAGAGTTTGCCGCTTTGCAGCCCGTTAAATCGTACGGTGAGTATTTTCACTATTCGCAGCAAGGCATTAGCCCGCAGTTAAATGACATTACGGTCGATTCTGCCGGCAACATTACGGTTATCGATTCGGTCTGGAACATCATTAGCCAGTATGATCTTAATGGGAATCTGCTGTTTTTCTGGGGCGGCGACGTCATTACGGCTACCTCGAAGACTGGGGTCGTCAAAACGCCGGCTGCCATTGCAAGCAATTCGAAAGGCGAGCTGCTGGTGCTCGACAGCGTAAACAATTTGATTCAGGTTCTCCGGTTATCGGAGTTTGGAAAGCTCGTCCATGAGGCGAACGGGCTGACGCAGGAAGGGAAGTATGAGCAAAGCGAGCCCTTATGGCGCGAGGTTCATCGATTGAATGCACAGTATACGCCTGCCTTGATCGGTTTGGCGAAGGCAGCATACAAGAAAGAAGATTATGCGAGAGCCGAAAAGCTGTTTTATCAGGCGGGAGTCGTTGGCGGCTATTCGGAATCCTTTTGGCAAAATCGGTTGAAATGGTTTCAAAGCCATTTTGGCCTGCTCATGAATAGCGCGCTTGTACTCGGGATCATCTATCTGCTATGGAACGGTTTGTCCAAGAAGCTTCAATTGAAAACCAGACAGAGCGCCAAGCTTCGTCGTCCGAAGCCGTTGTGGATAGAACAGCTGAAGCATGTTTTCTATTTAATCAAGCATCCGGTTGATGGCTTCTATGCTATACGATATGAGAACAAAGCAGGCTTCTTAAGCAGCATCATTTTATTCGTATTAGCGGCGGTATCGTACGGTTATATGCAAGCTGGCACAAGCTTCATATTCAATCCGGCTGTCCATGTCGGCGTTGATTTGTTTCCGATCACGATTCAATTTGTAGGCATATGGCTTGGGTGGATCGTCTCCAACTATTTGATCAGCTCGCTGCTTAGAGGCGAGGGGAGGTTCCAGGACGTATTTTACAGCAGCTCGTACGCCTTATATCCGATTATTCTCATAGGAATACCGGTAACTCTACTCTCAAATGTGCTCACTCTGAATGAGCTTGCCATCTTTCATTTTTTGAAGCTGTTTATCGTCCTATGGGTGGCGCTGCTGTTTATTTGGATGGTTCAGGGGATACACAACTATACGTTCATCGAAGCGATCTTTATTATTCTGTTATCCTTGCTTGCGCTAGCGATCATCGTCATTCTGATCTTCATCTTAATCAGCCTTAGCATAGAATTGGTCAACTTTATTAATTCCTTATACCAGGAGGTGATCATCCGATGACTGCCCGTAAAATCAACGTTAAGCTCATTGCGAAGCTGGTGCTCGCTATCGTTTTGCTGGCCTTTATTGGATGGCTGGCTTTACTGGTAGGAGAGCAATGGAGCAAACCGTCTAATGAGGCTGCGATTGTCACTAGTCTTTTCGAGAAGAAGGGAGCTGCTCCCTATAAGGCGGGCTTGCCTGACGAAGGCGGCTTTGAACAGCTTGCCGAGTCCGGCAGCTTAAAGCTGCTTGCGGATAAGACGACTGGTCATTTTCAAGTGATCAACAAATCGACGGGGAAGGTATGGCGCTCGTATCCTGATCCGCAGTATTGGAAGGATGAGACGGTTCCTAATACGTGGAAAAATAATTTGACCTCGCCGATTATAGTCGAATACGTCAATGCCAAAAACTACAAGTCATCCTCGGTGACGGCAGGACTAATCGAAAACCAAGGCTATCTGGAAAACTTCCAGCCTACCGCAGCTGGATTTACCGTCACCTTTGCGCTGCCAAAGGCGGAGTTCAAAATTCCGATTGAGGTAAGTCTGCATGACGATTATGTGGAGACGCGGATCATGGATTCGGGCATCGTGGAAGGCGCTTTAAGCCTATTGAATATTAAGCTCTACCCGTTATTCGGAGCAGAGCCCTCAGTGGGGCAGGAGGGGTATATTTTGCTGCCGGACGGTTCAGGCTCGTTGATCAACTTCGCACAAGACCGGATTATGCAGCAGCTTACCTATAATGAGAGCGTGTATGGCCCGGACTTATCGTACTATAACGAGAATACCGGCCGGCAAAGAATCGGAATGCCCGTATATGGAATAAAGTCCGGCGATCAAGCGTTTGTTGCGATTATCTCGCAAGGGGAGGCGTTCGCGAACGTCTATGCTGCGCCATCGGGCGCGGTCGGGCGCTCGAACTGGGCGACGACTGAGTGGCAGTATCGCAAGCGATTTTTCCAAAGCGTAAGCAAAAGCACCGGCGAAGGCTTCTATACGTACAGCGGCGACAAGTTTTTAACGGATGGTCGCGCAATGCGCTACTATCCGCTGCTGCCGGAGAAAAGCAATTATGTCGGAATGGCAGAGGCTTATCGTAACTATTTGATTCATGAACAGGGTGTTAAGCCGCTGGCAGCGCCTAAGAAGGATATTCCGCTTTACGTCGATATTGTAGGGGCGGACATCGAGAAAGGGCTTTTTGCCGACTCTTACCTAAAAGCAACCACGACGGCAGAAGCGACCGAGCTTGTTCGTCAAATTTACGAGCTTGGCATTCAGCATATGCAAATTAACTTCGCGGGCTGGCAGCAGGATGGCTACAGCACCCATGGCGGCTATTTCCCGGTAGATAAGCGTTTAGGCGGGAACAGCGGCATGAGAAGCTTTATATCGTTTGCCCATTCCTTGAACATTCCCGTCTATTTAACGGCCAACTATACGCTAAATACGAATGGCGATGATCGGTTTTGGTGGAGGCGCGACGGCTTGCGGAATTTGGCGGGAACGGTGCTGGAGGAGCAGCGAAATGCCGATCAGGATGTCGGCAAATTCGTTAGCCCAAAATTTTACGAGAAGGTTGTCTCGGCTGATTTGAACGACTATAAGAGCTTAGGGGCGGACGGCATTTATTACGAGGATGGCATCGGTCAGCAGGTAAATACCGATTTCAACAGCCGTTACCGAGCAAGCAGGGCGGACGTCGTTGAGGTGCAGCGCGGCATTTTGAAAAAGAGCAAGGAAGCGCTTGGATCGATAGCAGCGAATAACGTAAACTTCTATGCGCTGGATCAGATCGATCATGTCCACCGATTAACGGACGATTATTCGTATGACGTCTTCATTAGCGAAGAAATTCCGTTTGCCCAAATTGTTCTTCATGGCCTTCGCACGTATACGCTGGAATGGTCGAATTTGCGCGATGAATTCGGCGATGAGTTTTTGCGGAGCATCGAGTACGGGGCATACCCTGCTTATGTGCTTAGCGGCGATAAGGCGGCTGACCTTAGAAAATCGTATTCCTTATGGTATTACAGCTTGAATTACAAGGATTGGATCGATGATCTAAAGGGTGAATATGCAAGATCGAATGAAGCGCTGGCAGCTGTGCAGGATGAGTATATAACGGCGCACCGCGAGCTCGCTCCTAAAGTAAAGGAGACGGTTTACGGCAGCGGCTATCGCATTGTCGTTAATTATAATGAGACGGATTACAGCAAGGACGGCGTATTCGTTCCGGCAAAAGACTTTGTGGTCATTAAAGGGGGAACGAAGCGATGAGGTGGAGCCGCAAGCTTGAGAATACGACGATACGGAAGCTGGAAGGCTCCTTGTTTATTGCGCCGTGGGTGTTTGGCTTTCTCGTCTTTGTGGCGTTTCCGCTAGGCTACTCGCTATACATGAGCTTTCATCAGGTCAAAATTACAGTAAACAGCGTCAATTATACGTTTATCGGATTGAGCCACTATAGAGAGATATTGATTGCCAACGGAAGCTTGCTCTATGAAGAGCTGTTCCCGTTTCTAAGAGAGTCGGCGATGATGATCCCGATCATTCTTGTATTCTCTCTATTAGTTGCCATTCTGTTAAATCTGCGGTTCCCAGGCAGGACGCTGTTTCGGGTTATCTTTTTTCTCCCTGTCATATTCTCCTCGGGCCAAATCGTACAGGAGTTTATCGCGCAGGGCGAAGGCTCGCTTAGCATTATGGAAACGCTGCGGATCGACTATTATTTGCAGGAATACGTGCCGGGAGCTTGGGTCGCTCCGATTCAGAAGGTGATGAGCTCGTTTGTGCTCGTTCTATGGTATTCGGGCGTTCAAATCTTAATCTTCCTTGCAGGGAGACAGACGCTGCCGGCGTCGGTCTATGAGGCTTCGCGCATTGATGGCTCGGGACCGTGGAATACGTTTTGGAAAATAACGCTTCCGGGACTTGTCCCCTATATTTTCTTGAATTTAATGTACACCGTCGTCGACCTGTTCACATTCCCGTCCAATCCGATTGTCAGCCGAGTGAATACGACCAATTACGGCAGCTCCAGCGCGCTGGCATGGATTTATTTTTCGATTATCCTCACCTTTGTGCTTCTGACCTTATTCCTCTACGGCAAGGTTGACAAATCGCTATCAGGAAAACGATAAACAGGAAAGAGAGGTGAGCTCTGATGAAGATAGTCAAAAGAGGCAGCGAGGCAGCGGCCAGGCTTTATTCGGAGGATAAGCTACGCCAGGGACTCGATTTGCTGAAATACCGGCTCCTTGGAGCGGAAATCGACAAAGGGCTGCTATTCAAGCTGTTTGTGTATGTCATTCTAATCAACGTCGCATTTATTTATATTAAACCGATTCTATACATGGTGACGACGATGGTGAAGGACGCCAAAAACATTCTTGATCCGACCGTCATATGGGTACCGAAAACGCTGTTCCTCGGCCATCTGCAGGAAGCATCGGAGATGCTGAACTATGGCAAAAGCTTTCTCATTAGCGTGTCGCTGGCGTCTTCCGTTGCGGTGCTGCAGGTTTTCTCCTGCGCGATTGCAGGTTACGCGTTCGCAAGGCTTGATTTCCCTTTCAAAAAAGTATGGGGAGCCCTGCTCTTATTTACCTTTATTATGCCGCCTCAGATTACGATTTTGCCGTCCATCATGCTCTTTAAGGGGTTTGGCTGGCTGAACACGTTTTTGCCGATGGTTGTGCCTGCTCTATTCGGACACGGGCTGAAGGGGGCGATGTTCGTCATTATTTACCGCGCCTTCTATTCCACGCTGCCGAAGGAGCTGGACGAGGCGGCGCGCATGGACGGAGCGGGACCTTTCCGCATGTTCTTCCGCGTCATGTTTCCGATATCGAGATCGGCTACCGTTGTAGTGGTGCTGTTCTCGTTTGTCTGGAACTGGAATGATTTTTATTTCCCGTCGTTGTTTATGTTTACGGCAGAAAACGTGCCGTTGTCCATAACGCTGGCGAGGATGGCAGGTGAAATGAAGCTGGCTGAAGGCGCGGGCGAAATAACGGTGTATGCCGAAGCGATCAAAATGGCTGCCTCTTTCCTCATCATTATGCCGCTGCTCGTCGTCTATCTGTTCGCGCAGCGCTGGTTTATTGAAGGGGTTGAACGTACGGGCTTGGTCGAGTAGAAACATGGAAATAATCGTTGACAGAATCACTTTGAGATGATAAATTCTTAGCACTTGCAATAAAGCTGATTATATATATTGGTTTACTTGGTAATTATCGACCGGATAGCCGGAGATGCCTTTAGGGCAGCTCTGGCTATTTTTTATTACAACGTTTAGAGGGGGATTAAGCATGACCAAGTCGGAGCGAAAGCTTAACCTTAACGCGTTTCTCGCGGCATCGGGCCACCATGAAGCCTCATGGCGCTATCCTGGCACCGAGCCGGAGAAAGGACTGAACATTCAGCACTATTTAAAGCTAGCCCAAATTGCCGAGAAAGGCTTGCTGGACTCGGTATTTCTCGCTGACGGCTATTGGGCAAGCTCCGGTACGCTTGAGCCGTTCACGCTGCTGTCGGCGCTAGCGGCGGCAACGAAGCATATCGGTCTGATCGCAACGGTGGAAACGACTTATAACGAGCCGTTCCATGTGGCAAGGAAGTTTGCCTCCTTGGACCATATCAGCAAAGGCCGGGCAGGCTGGAATATCGTAACCGGGGCGGGACCGGCAGCGGAGCAGTTCAGCAAGGAACAGCATCCGAAGCATCATGAGCGTTATGAATCGGCAGAGGAATTCGTGGAGGTCGTAAAGCGATTATGGGACAGCTGGGAGGATGAAGCCGTACGGAATGACAAAATAAACGGCGTCCTCATCGATCAGGCAAAGGTTCATACGATTGACTACTTAGGCAAGCATTTTGCTGTGAAGGGACCTCTTAATATTGCACGTCCGCCGCAGGGCTATCCGGTCCTTGTCCAAGCAGGCTCCTCGGAAACCGGCAAAGATTTTGCGGCAAAAACAGCGGAGGTGATCTTCACCGCTCAGCTGACGTTTGAAGAGGCTCGCGCTTTCTATAAGGACGTCAAATCACGTCTCGCGCAATATGGCCGTACACCCGGCCAGCTGAAAATATTGCCGGGCTTAAGTCCGATTTTGGCTGATACGGAGGCGGAAGCGAGAGAGATCGAAGAGGAATTATTTAATCTCATCGATCATGAGGGTGCAATAAGCCGACTATCCTCCCGCCTCGGAGTCGATCTATCCCGTCATTCCCTAGATGACGTAGTCAGCCTGGATGGAGCACAGTCCACAGATGAGGTAAACGGCATGAAGAGCCGCCATCAGCTGATTTTGGATTTGGTTGAACGGGAGCGGCCGACGCTCAGGCAATTAATTAATCGCTTAGCAGGAGCTAGAGGACATTTCACCTTCACGGGTACGCCGCTTGCGCTGGCTGATGTGATCGAGAAATGGTTCCATAGCGGCGCAGCTGACGGCTTTAACCTTATGCCGCAAATTTACCCGAGCGGCTTGGAGCGCTTTGTAGAGAAGGTGATTCCGGAGCTTCAAAATCGCGGCTTATTCCGCACTTCCTATGAAGAGCAAACGCTGCGGGGCAATCTTGGGCTTGCGCGTCCGGCTAATGCCTTCCTATCCCTTAAAGCTGAAAAAGAGGTGTATTCATAATGAGTGAAGACAATCGCAAAGTTCATCTAAATGTATTTTTGAGAGCAACCGGGCATCATGCAGGCGCTTGGCGCCATGCGGACTCCCATCCAGAGCTGGAGCTGGATATTGATTACTTAGGGCATCTGGCGAGAATTGCCGAGCGCGGCAAGCTGGATTCCGTATTTCTAGCCGATGGCTATGCAGGAGGAGGAAGCAAGCTGGAGCCGTTTACGCTGCTATCGGCATTAGCCTCCGTTACCGAGCATATAGGCTTAATCGCAACGGTTGGGACGGTCTATAATGATCCGTTCCACGTAGCCAGGCAATTTGCTTCCTTAGATCATATTAGCGGAGGCAGAGCAGGCTGGAACATCGTAACGGGCGCCGGCTCCGCTGCCCATAACTTCAGCAGGGATGAACATCCCGAGCATGCGGAGCGCTATGAGACGGGCGAGGAGTTCGTCGAAGTGGTGAAGCAGCTATGGGACAGCTGGGAGGATGACGCGCTCATCTTCGATAAGCAGGGAGGCAAATTGGTCGAGGCGGGCAAAGTGCATGAGATCAACTTCAAAGGCCATACCTATTCGGTGAAAGGGCCGCTTAACATACCGCGACCGCCGCAGGGCTATCCGGTACTCGTGCAGGCGGGCTCCTCCGAGCAGGGCAAGGAGCTTGCCGCCAAAACGGCAGAGGTCATTTTTACAGCCCAGCAGACCTTTGAAGCCGGTCAGGCGTTTTACAGCGATGTGAAATCACGTCTAGCCAAGTACGGAAGAAAGCAAAGCGAGCTTGTTATTTTGCCGGGGCTTGCTCCAATCGTAGCCGATACGGAGGCGGAAGCGCGCGATATTGAGGAGGAGTTGCATGCGTACGTGGATACGAAGCGGGCGCTGGATAGCTTATCCGAGAGGTTTACCGTTAATCTGAACGACTATCCGCTGGATGCGCCGGTACCGCTCGACAAAGCAAAGCCGCCGGAAGAGTTTAACGGCATTCGCAGCAGGCAAGAGGTTATTCTCGATGCGGCGCGCAGAGAAGGATTCACCATTCGTCAGCTGCTTTATCGCAGCAACGGCGGACACGGCCATATTACGTTCACAGGTTCAGTCCTCCAAACGGCGGATCTCATTGAGAAATGGTTCAAAAACCATGCGGCCGATGGCTTTAACGTCCTGCCGCAGCTATTCCCGACAGGGCTTGAGACCTTTGTGGATAAGGTCATTCCCGAATTGCAAAACCGCGGTTTATTCCGGACGGAATATGAAGGAAAGACATTGCGTGAAAGCCTTGGCTTAAAACGCCCGGCGAATACGCGCCATTTGCAGAAAATCTAAATTTAGCCGGAAAATAAGCTGCAGAAAAGAGAGGGTATATGATGAGGAAGCTAGGGTCTGTCATTGTTATTTTATTAGTAATTGCGCTGATCTCAGCTTGCGGAGGCAATAACGATGCTCCAGCGAGCAAGAATGATTCCACTACTGCAGCCGCTACATCCAACAGCTCGCAAGAGAAGGCGGATTTCAAGAAGCTGGGCGATGAGCCGCTTACGCTGACGTTCTACTCCACAGGGGCAACCTTTACCGATGTGGAATTCGAAGCGATGATCGCAGGGCCTATCCATGCGAAATATCCGAATGTGAAGATTGAACGCATTACGCCAGCCGCAACGACGACTCCGGAGGAGGTATTGTCGACGCATGTGCCTGACATTATTTTTGGCAGCGTTCAGCAGCGGGTCATTCGCACGGGCGTTTATCAGGACTTGCGGGAACTGATTAAGAAGCATCATTTTGACGAGAGCCGCCTCAAGCCAATCGGATACGGCTATATCAAGGAAATTACGAAGGGCCAAGGAGATGCTGTTTTGGCGCTTCCGTTCAATATTAACCAGCATGTGCTGTATTACAACAAAGATATTTTTGATAAATTCGGCGTCCCTTACCCAACCGACAAGCAGCTCACTTGGGATGAAGCGGTTGAGCTTGGAACGAAGCTGACCCGAACGGAAAATGGCGTGAATTACATTGGCCTTGCCGTAGATAATTTAACGGGCTTATCCAAATCGCTTGGCCTTCCGTACTTGGATCGCGAGACCGGTCAGGCTGCGCTGGATACGCCGGAGTGGCTGCGCGTGTTCGAGCTGCAGAAAAAGATTTTAGAGATACCGGGATATGTTACGCCAGATGGCACATGGAACTGGACGCGCGACAACTTTATGAAGGATCAAAATATTGCGATCCGCGTATCCTGGCTTGCCAACATGGTCGGTCCGCTCGAGGAGCTGCGCCAGCAGGGCGTGGAATTTAATTGGGATATTGCGCCGGCTCCAAACTTCAGCGATCAGCTCGGCAAAACGCGGGAAGCTCAAATTCACTCGATCGCGATTAACAGCCAAAGCCCGCATCAAGACGAGGCATTCCAGGTTATCGCGGAAATTTTGTCGGATGAGGGTCAACGCATAATCGCGAAGAACGGCCGTGTTCCTTCCATTATCAATGCTGAGCTGGAGAAGGATTACGGCGCTGAAATACCCGTCCTGCAAGGGAAAACCGTTCAAAACGTATTCATCGGCGAGCCGATTCAAGAGCATTACATTCATCCTTATGAGTCAAGTATTTCGATAAGGCTTACTGAGGCGGCAGAGGATCTTGCCGTTAAGGGACTGGATGTCAACTCGGCGATCCGCAAAGCGACGGACGCGATCAATAAGGATGTAGAGACGCTAAAAACGACGATTGGTCAATAAGCAAGCAAATGGAGAGGGGATAAAATATGAGTCATTCTCGGCGCAAGCTGAATCTCAACGCCTTTTTGTTCGGGACCGGCCACCATGAGGCATCATGGCGGCTCCCGGATGCGGAGCCGGAACGCAACCTCGACTTTCAGCAGGTGCTGCAAATCGTTCAGACCGCTGAGCGGGGGCTGATGGATTCCGTGTTTTTGGCAGACGGATATGTCGGACGCTCCAATAAGCTGGAGCCCTTCACGGAGCTGGCTGCTCTCGCTAGCAGGACAAAGCATATCGGGCTGATCGCTACCGTCGGCACAACCTACAACGAACCGTTTCACGTCGCGCGCAAATTTGCTTCGCTAGACCATATCAGCAAAGGGAGAGCAGGCTGGAATATTGTGACCGGCGCGGGATCGGCTGCCCATAATTTCGGGAGAGAGGAGCATCCGGATCATGCGCTGCGCTATGAAGAAGCGGATGAGTTTGTCGAGGTAGCCAAGCAGCTATGGGACAGCTGGGAGGATGGGGCGGTTATCAACGATAAAGCGTCAGGCACCCGCATTGTTCAAGATAAAGTCCATACGATCGATCACAAGGGAAAATATTATTCGGTTAAAGGACCGCTTAACATTGCCCGTCCGCCGCAGGGCTATCCGGTGCTTGTGCAGGCGGGCTCCTCGGAAAGCGGCAAGGAATTTGCTGCAAAAGTAGCGGAGGTTATTTTCACTGCCCATCAGAGCATTGAAAGCGCGCAGGCGTTCTATAAGGATGTTAAATCCAGACTGCCCAAGTATGGAAGAACAGCTGAGCAGCTCAAGATTTTGCCGGGCATTAGCCCGATCCTCGCCGATACGGTAGAAGAGGCGCAGGAAATCGAGAACGAGTTGTTTGCGTATGTGAATAAAGACGGCGCCGTTAAACGATTGTCAGAGCGATTGGGGATTGATCTGTCGAATCATCCGCTCGATGAGCCGCTGTCGCTTGCTGGCGTAAGAGAAACAGATGATGTGAATGGCAATAAAAGCCGGCATCAGCTCATCTTGGATCTCGTTTGTCATGAGCATTTGACGCTGAAGCAATTGATCAATCGTTTGGCGGGAGCGAGGGGGCATTTTACGTTTACTGGCACGCCTCTTCAGCTAGCAGATGTGATTGAAAATTGGTTTCTGAACGGAGCTGCCGATGGATTTAACGTCATGCCTCAAATTTATCCGAGCGGGCTGGAGAAGTTTGTAGATCAGGTCATTCCAGAGCTGCAAAATCGCGGGCTGTTCCGGACGGAATACGAGGGAGCAACTTTGCGCGAAAATCTTGGTCTAAAGAGACCCGCGAATATTCGCTATGAGGTTAATGCGGCATCGTCATAACAGCAGCTAACTATGAGGAGAGTATGTAAACATGAAGAAGCTAACTTTGGGGACGGTCATTCTAGTAATATTCGCTATATTGACGGCTTGCGCAAGTTCAGGCAGTACGCCGGAGAGCAATAAAGGGAGCAACAAGCAAGAGAGCGCAGCAGCGGAGGAAACAGAAGCTGAGGTGAAGGAGGATTTCAAAAAGCTCGGCGACGAGCCGCTGACCTTAACTTTTTTTAGTACGAGCGGAACGTTTCCTGACGTGGAATTCAATACCTTGATCGCAGATCCGATTAAGAAAAAATTTCCTAACGTAACGATCGAGCGGATAACTCCGGCTGCTACGACGACGAATGAAGAGGTGCTGTCGACGCATGTGCCGGACATCATCTATTCCTCATCTTCCTCGCACCAGCGCATTGTTCGTACCGGCGCTTATGAGGATTTGAGAGAGCTGATAAAGCGCCATAAATTCGATGAGAGCCGCATTAAGCCGATTTTGTACGATTATATCAAAGAAATTACGAAGGATAAGGGCGGGGAAATTTACGCAATTCCGTTCAATGCCAATCAGCATGTTCTTTATTATAATAAGGATATTTTTGATAAGTTTGGTGTTCCGTACCCGACCGAAAAGCAGCTGACTTGGGATGAAGTGCTGGACATCGCTGCGAAGCTGACGCGTACTGAGAATGGCGTGAACTATATCGGACTATCGGTTGATAACCTGTCAGGCTTAGCGAAAGGGCTAGGTTTGCCTTACTTGGAACGCGAGACAGGAAATGCTGCGCTCGATACGCCGGATTGGCTGCGCGTGTTCGAGCTTAACAAGCGTATCTTTGAAATTCCAGGCTACGTTACACCGGACAATACATGGAACTGGGGACGCGATCAGTTCATGAAGGATCAGGTGATCGGCATGCGCGTAACTTGGCTTGCGAACATGGTAGGGCCGCTTGAGGAGCTGCGTCAGCAGGGAGTGGAGTTTAATTGGGATATCGCGCCGGCGCCAAACTTTAGCGACCAGCTTGGCAAAACAAGAGAGGCGCAAATCCATTCGCTGTCCGTCAATAGCCAAAGCAAGCACAAAGACGAGGCATTTCAAGTAATTGCAGAAATTTTGTCGGATGAGGGACAGACGATTTTAGCTAGAAACGGACGTATTCCGGCTGTTATTAATCCAGAGCTTGAGAAGGAATATGGACTGGACATTCCGGTGCTGCAAGGCAAATCGGTGCAAAATGTATTTGTCGGCGAGCCGCTGCAGGAGCACTATATCCACCCGTATGAGCTTGAAATTACGACAAGGCTTACCGAGGCTGCTGAGGATTTAGCCATTAAAGGGCTGGACGTGAATTCAGCGATTCGTAAAGCGACTGATGCGATTAATAAAGATGTCGAAACGTTAAGAACGACGCTCGGCGATCAATAGAACGTAAAAACGAAGCAAAGGCGCAGCGAATGAGGCGGCCCCTTTGCTTTGTGCTGCTCGATTTTGGATCAATTGGATTATAGTTGGAGAGAAAAGAGCAAGCGGACTAGGAAGTCCGCTGCTCCTGTTCTTTTTTGGCATGCTGCTGGATGTGAGGAATGATCGAAAAACACGCCTTACGCAAGCCGGCGACGAAGCCAAAGGCTGGTCCGTGGGTATGTGAGGCAAGCGGTCCAGTAAAGTAAAGCCCGGGCACACTGCTTTCAAAGTGGGCGCTAAGAAGAGGAAATGCGGTAAAGCGGTCTGGCTCTCTTTCTATGGCTTGCAGCAAATAGGGAGGTAGAAACGGCACCTGCTCGAGATTGATTTTGTAGCCGGTAGCGGCAATGACATGGTCGACGACACGGGTTTGTTTGTTCGTCAAAGTCAGAAGCACCTTGCCGTCGCTCGTTTCTTCTGCCCGCTCGATGGCGGCGCCGGCAGTAATAGGAAGCTTGCCTTCAACGTATGGCCTCAAAAAAGGAGCTACGCTTCCTTGCCGCGGCGAATTCCATCTCTCCTGCTTCTGCTCATGAGGGAGGCGGTAGAACTGCTCTGCCGTATCGAGAAGCTTTTGGCCGGAAGCGGTATTGTCCTCGCCTGCATAGTGAACGGCATCGCGCCTAAAGAGAAGCTCGGGTTCGCTTCCTGCCAGATGCAGCAGCGCAGCGGCTTCCCAAGCGCTCTGTCCGCTTCCGATTACGGCTACTTTTTGGCCTGCAAATTTATTGAATTCGGTCTGGCCAAACGTATGGGAGAGAAGATGGGAGGGAAGCAAGCTTAATTCGGCGGGGATGTAGCTGTAATGCTGTAAGCCGGTTGCAACGATGACGCGTTTGGCTTCATAAAGCTTGCCTTCATTTGTCGTTACGTGAAAGCCAGCGGAGGAATGATCAAGCTGTGCCGCTAGTTCAGGCGTAAACGAAACACGGGTCTGCTGAGCGAACCAGAGGGCATAATCGACAAAGGCAGGCCGCGGAAAAGGCGATTCCAGCGTGGCGCCTGTCTCGCTGCTAAAGCGTTCAATCGTGAAGGCGCCATCTTTGTCGGAGAGGCTGATGTAACGCGGATTGGTCCGAATGAACATGCTTTGGGGCATTTGCTCCTTCCAGAAATGCATAGGCTCCCCTAGTAAAACGTAAGATAAATGGCTGGCGGCTGCATGTGCGGCGAGTGAGATGCCATAAGGGCCGGCGCCAATGATGATGAGATCAACCAATGTCTTCTCCTCCAATCGGGATATGATTTCGTTTATACCGAGCATTATACTGTGATTAGTGAGGATTACAATATTTTATTGTAGAAATTGATTATATTGGATGCTCGGAATGAAATGAGCGCGATCGCGGGTTGACAAAAAAATAATAACGTGATAAATTTTCAATGATATTTTCAAACTAAGCTTCTTGGAATAATAGGATTTAATCCTCTACCGGACGACCGGAGACAACAGTTAACTGTGTCTCCGGTTTTTTTTGTTTAAAACTAAAAGAAGATAAGGAGCTGAACCGATGAACGAGGTCATTGAATTATTGAAAAAGCATCGCTCGATTCGCAAGTATAAGCCGACTCCTATACCCGAATCCGACTTGGAGCAAATTTTATTAGCAGGTCAAGCAGCCTCTACCTCCTCGAATATTCAAGCTTACAGTGTAGTGGCCGTCACCGATCCGGAGCGGAAGAGGAAATTTGCAGAGCTTGCGGGAAATCAGCAGCAAATCGTAGAGAGTCCTGTATTTCTCGTATGGTGTGCGGATCTGAACAAAATTCGAATAGCGGCTAATTTGCATGAGGATGTCGAGCTGCACCAAAACGTTGAGCAATTTCTGCTCGGTACGATCGATGCGACTTTGGCTGCTCAAAACGCGACAATAGCGGCGGAATCGCTTGGCTACGGGATGGTTTACATCGGAGGAATCCGTAACAATCCGCAGGGCGTTACGGATCTGCTGGCGCTGCCGCCGCTCGTTTATCCGGTATTTGGCATGTGCGTAGGCGTTCCGGATCAAGAGCCGGACATCCGTCCTAGATTGCCGCTTGCGGCTGTCTACCACAAAGAGGTGTACAAGGAGGAAGGGCTGATATCTGAAATAAAAGCATACGACGAGACTACTCGCGTCTATTATGCGACCCGCAAGGGCGGCGGCAAAGGCGGAGATCAGGAAACGAAATGGTCGCGTGAAATGCTGAGAAGATTTAAATCGGATCGCCTTCGCGGTCACCTGCATGATTTTCTCGTAGGCCAGGGCTTTAAATTGCGATAAGCCGGCAGAGGCCATTCGCTTGATTTAGAACGAATTTGTTAGGGGGGCTGCGCGTGAGCGTTAATCTGGAGATTGAGCCGGAGTTTGGCTGGTATATGCCAACTAGAGGGGATGGACCTTTTGTTGGCGTGAAGTCAGAGCGAGTAGTCGATATTGCTTATCATATCAAAGTGGCTCAAGCTGTGGAGGCTGCGGGCTACACTTTCGCGCTTATCCCGACAGGCGGCAATTGCTCCGATGCTTGGATTATAGGCGCAACGCTGGCGGCCCATACGAAAATATTCAAGCCGCTCGTCGCGATGCGCCCAGGCTTAATTGCTCCAGCACTTGCGGCTCGCATGGGCGCTACGCTGGATGAGGCTACAGGCGGCAGGGCGCTAATGAATATCGTAACGGGAAGCTCGCCGGCTGATATGAAGGCAATGGGCGATGAGCTCGCCTTCGACAAGGATGCCCGTTACGAGCGAACGCTAGAATATATTAAAATCGTGAAGCAGCTGTGGATCAACTCGGCGGCTGAGCGAGGCGAGCAGCTGCTGGCAGCGCATGATGCCTTTAAGCACATTGAACCGCTCGATTACAAAGGCAAATACTTTCAGCTTGAAGGCGGGGTTAGCTATCCGCCTCCGGTTCAGCGCCCGCATCCGCCGTTTTATTTTGGCGGCAGCTCCGCCGCCGCCAAAAAAACGGCGGCTGAAATTGCTGACGTATATTTGATGTGGGCGGAGCCGCTTGATTGGATCAAAGAACAAATCGATGAGGTGGAATATCATCGAAGGGAGCTGCTTGAGACACAAGGGATCGAGCGAAGCATCCGTTACGGCCTGCGTGCCCAGGTCGTCATTCGCGACACGGAAGAGGAGGCTTGGGCAGCTGCGAAGCTGATTGTCAGCCGCATTGAGCCGGAAGTGAAGCAGGGGCTTGAAGGGCAGTTGTTTTATAATCTCTCGGCAGGCCAGCAGCGGCAAAATGAGCTGAGAAAGCTGGCTGAAGCGAATGACTATGTGATAGGGCCCAATTTCTGGGCAGGTCTTGCCCAGGTGCGGGGCGGAGGCGCAATGGCGTTTGTCGGGACGCCCGAGCAGGTAGCAGATCGATTGCTCGAATATGCGGACATGGGCATTACCTCGTTTATTTTATCTGGCTATCCAAATTTGGAGGAAGCGACCTCCTCAGGCGAAGCGCTGCTTCCCGTATTCCGGAAAAAGTGGGCAGCCAGGAAACAAGCAGCTGTGGTCTAACGTATCTTCTGATCCATTGACAACGGAAAAGCAACGTATTACTATTAAATCATACTATTAACCTAAAAATTATCGGAATAATACGACCGGACCACCGGAGATTTAGCTTATTCAAAGCTGAATCTCCTTTTTTTATGATCGCAAAGAGAACGGGGGATGATCCATGACTAATATAAACAGGGACAAAAAAGCGCATTTTAACGTGTTTTTGCGAGGCGCAGGGCATCATGCTGCCGCTTGGAAGCATCCGGACTCGACGCCTAAGGAAGATCTGGATTTGGAATATTACGCGAATATTGCAAGGATAGCGGAGAAAGGGCTGTTCGATTCCTTATTCACAGCGGACAACTATTCTGGACTAGGCAGAAGGCTGGAGCCTTTTACGCTGCTCTCCGGGCTTGCAGCGCTGACTAAGCATGTTGGCTTAATTGCTACCGTCAGTACGACGTACAATGATCCCTTTCACGTGGCACGGAAGTTTGCGTCACTTGATCATATCAGCAAAGGCAGGGCAGCCTGGAACATCGTGACGGGACATTCGCAATCAGATGCGGAAAACTTCAACAAAACCGAGCATCCCGAGGTAACGAAGCGATATGAGATCGGCGACGAATTTGTTGAAGTCACGAAGCAGCTGTGGAATAGCTGGGAAGAGGATGCTCTTATCTATGATCGTGAGTCTGAAGTAGCTTTAGATACGAGCAAGGTCTACGAGATTAACTTTAAGGGCAAGTATCATTCCGTTAAGGGGCCGCTCAACATTCCCCGCCCGCCGCAGGGCTTCCCCGTGCTGGTTCAGGCGGGTTCATCGGAAAGCGGCAAGGAGTTGGCAGCGAAAACAGCGGATGTGATTTTTACGGCTCAGCAAACACTCGGCGCGGCGCAGCAGTTTTATGCGGATGTGAAAGCAAGGCTGCAGAAGCATGGACGAACGAGCGATCAATTGCTGATCATGCCGGGTCTAAGCCCGATCGTCGCCGATACGGAAGCGGAAGCACGGGATATCGAGGACGAGTTTAATGCCTTATTGAACACGAAGCAATCGCTTAAGCGGCTGTCCAATTATTTTACAGTCGATTTGTCGGAATACCCGCTCGATAGTCTTGTTCCGGTTGATAAGGCAAAGCCTTACGGCACGATAACGACAGGCATCACCAGCCGGCAAGAGGTCGTGGTTGACGCGGCCATACGAGACAAAATGACGATACGCCAATTTTTAGCTCGCAGCGCAGCAGGTCATGGGCATGTATCATTTACCGGCTCCGTCATCCAAACCGCTGATTTTATTGAAAGCTGGATTCGAAATAACGGAGCGGACGGCTTTAATATTTTGCCGCATATTTATTACAGCGGATTTGAGACGTTTGTGGATAAGGTTATTCCTGAGCTGCAAAACCGTGGACTTTTCCGTACATCGTATGAAGGGAAAACGCTGCGCGAAAATTTAGGTCTTCAGAAGCCGGAAAACAAACATAAAGCGATCTGGGCACTTGGTAAAGAAGCCGAAAAGCTAAAATCATAAAATGGTTAAATGAGGGCCATTCAGCAACGAAGCGGCAGAGGTAGAGGAACAACAGCTTGTTCAAATTAGAGGAGGAAATAAAATGTCAGTTAACTATCGGAATTTGGGCGCAAGCGGTCTTAAGGTTAGTGAAATCAGTCTCGGAAGCTGGCTAACGTATGGCGGCTATGTGGAACGTGAAAACGCAGTAAAGTCGATTCAAACCGCTTATGATCTAGGCGTTAATTTTTTTGATACAGCCAACGTCTATGCGAAGGGCGAGGCAGAGAAGGTCGTCGGCGAGACGCTTCGCGCTTATCCACGCGAGTCTTATGTGCTGGCAACGAAGGTGTTCGGCAAAATTGGAGACGGACCGAATGATCGCGGCTTGTCCCGCAAGCATGTTATCGAATCGGCTAACGCAAGCTTGAAGCGGCTCGGTCTCGAATATGTGGACGTATTCTATAGCCATCGCTTTGATACGGAAACGCCGCTGGAAGAAACGCTTCGCGCCTTCGAGGACTTGGTTCGCCAAGGCAAGGTGCATTATGTAGGCGTCAGCGAATGGACCGCGGCACAAATTACGGAAGCCTTTGCGATTGCGGACAAATATTTGCTGGATCGTATCGTCGTTAACCAACCGATTTATAACGTATTCGAGCGTTATATTGAGAAGGAAATCATACCGCTCGGCATCAAGAAGGGCTTTGGCCAGGTAGTCTTCTCGCCGCTTGCTCAAGGTCTGCTTACAGGCAAATATTCGGCAAGCAATCAAGTGCCTGACGAGTCTCGCGCTGCGAAGCATGAGAACTTTAAAAATAAAATTACAGAGGAGAAGCTGGCAAAGGTTGAGCAGCTAAAGGTAATCGCTTCCGAGCTTGACATTACGGTAGGCCAGCTCTCTCTCGCTTGGATTCTCCGTCAGCCTAACGTGTCCAGCGCTTTGGTCGGTGCCAGCCGGCCTGAGCAAATCGAAGAGAACGTGAAGGCATCGGGCATCGTTCTAGATGAAAATACGATAGAGCGTATCTCGGCCATAATCGATAATGATCCCGCCGCTTCTAAAGGGAAATTCTAAATACTACTGACTGAGATCCATACAAATCCAGTAAAGTACATTTACTGGATTTTTTCATGGGAAAAATAGCGGAGCGGTCTAGCTGCCTTGTATGGCATCGTCCAAACAGCTGCCTATTTCGCTACAAAAATAATTGCCAATTAACGATATATCGTATAGTATTTAAAATAATACGATATATCGTTAATAAAGGAGCATGCGGGATGACAGAGGAATGGCAACCAGAGGAACGATTGTTTTTAAATCATGCTCTTGAAAGAGAGGTGAGCGGCTCAGGAAGACGTTATTTCAGTCGCGGCGGAGTCAAATTTGCTTTGCTCGAGCTTCTTGAACATGAGAGCATGCATGGCTATCAAATGATGAAGGCGCTAGAGGACCAATCGGGAGGCACGTACAAGCCGAGTGCAGGCTCGATTTATCCTACCCTTCAGATGCTGCGGGATCAAGGATTTGTGGAGTCCTCAAAGCAGGATGGCAAGAAGATTTTTGAAATTACGGATAACGGCAGAGCTTATTTGCTTGAAGAGAAAGAGAACGCCGTTAATATGCCCGAGCGCAGAGAATATGGCTACGCTGAGGAGGAAGGCATGCCATGCGATCGAAGCAAGCCGAATCGTCGTTTGACGCCGGCGGGCAAGGAACTGCTGCATTTGCTGAAGGCGGCAGAGCGTGCGGTCGTGAACGACAGCAGAAAGGCGGCGCAGCTGCGCACGATCCTCGATCATTTGCGCGTCTCGCTCCGGCAAGTGGCTGCGGAAGCGGAAAACGGCGATGGGGAGGGTGAAGAGGTTGAGCAATAATTACAATTCCACTCCTGCGTTTCGGCCAGGCAGCGGAATGGGCGGCATGAGGAAATTCGGAAACGGCGAGAAGGCGAAGCCCGCCAGCATTGTCAGCATGTTCGTCCGAATCTATACCCATGCGCGAATGCAGCTGCCCTTGTTAATCGCTGCCGTTGCTTGCGTAATCGCGATTTCGCTGCTGGAGTTTATCGTTCCACAGTTAACTCGTTTTACGATTGACCACATTATTCCAAATAAGCTGTTTTCCAAGCTGTTTCTTATTGGCGGCGGAGTACTCGGAGCGGCAATATTACTTGGCGCCTTGCGCTATATCAGTACTTCTCTGATGGCCTCTATCGGCCAGAAGGTGCTCTACAATCTTCGCAATGATTTGTACCGCCACATGCAAAGTCTAGACGTCTCTTTTTTTGACCGAAATCGTACCGGCGATCTGATGTCCCGGGTTACGAACGACGTAAGCATCCTTCAGCAAATGATTTCCTCCAGCATGATGCAGTTATTTACCGATTTTTTCACCTTTACAGCGATTGCGATTTATATGCTTTGGATCGATTGGAAGCTGACGCTGCTGCTGCTCGCAACCTTCCCGTTTATGATACTTACGACCAAAATATTTGGCAAAAGAATGCGCTCCTCGTTCCGGACGGTGCAGGAGTCCGTAGCGGATGTCAGCGATCATTTGCAAAACACGCTGACGGGCATTCGGCTGATCAAAGCGTTTACCGCTGAGGCCTACGAGTCGGAGCGTTTCTCTGAGCGTACCCAGCGGAATATGGATGCAAATATTCAGGTGACTCGCTTGCGAGCCGCTTATGAACCTATTATTGATTTTCTTAACTTCCTCGGCCTTGCTATCGTTCTTGTGTTTGGCGCGTGGCTTGCGATGAAGGATCAGATGACGGTTGGCACGATCGTCGCTTTCATTGCCTATTTACGGCTTTTGCAAAATCCGATCCGCCATTTTAGCCGAATTATTAATACGATCCAGCAATCGGCTGCCGCGTATGAGCGCATTATGGAGGTTATGAACACGAATGCGGAAATCGTTGAGAAGAAGGGCGCGATCAAGCTGCCGCGAGTGAACGGTCAAATCGTGTTTAATCACATTGATTTTGCTTATTCCAGCGACTCGTCCGTATTAAAGGACTTTCATTTGGAGCTTGCAGCGGGCAAGGTGACCGCGCTTGTCGGATCATCGGGCTCAGGCAAAACGACGATCGCACATCTCATCGCTAGATTTTATGATCCACAAGCAGGAGAAATAACGATTGACGGCTATTCGCTCAAGGATATTACGTTAGCCTCGCTGAGGGAGCAAATTGGCATCGTCTCGCAGGATATTATTTTGTTCAACGGCACGATTGAGGAAAATATCCGGTACGGCAATTTGCATGCGACGGATGCGGAGGTGCTGGCTGCCGCCAAAGCTGCGAATGCCGACGGCTTTATTGATTCGTTCCCGCAGGGCTACGAAACCCAAATCGGCGAGCGGGGTGTGAAGCTCTCCGGCGGACAGAAGCAGCGGCTGTCCATTGCAAGGGCGATTTTGAAAAATCCACGGGTCATTATTTTGGATGAGGCGACCGCTTCGCTCGACACGGAGTCGGAGCAGCATATTCAAGAGGCGCTGGCGCAATTGCTGCAGGGACGTACCTGCCTCGTTATTGCGCACCGACTGTCTACCATTCAACAGGCGGATCAGATTTACGTGCTGGAGCAAGGACAAATTGTAGAGAACGGCACGCATGATGAGCTGCTGCTTCATCAAGGACGCTACAGCCAGCTTTATGAATTGCAATTCCCGCAAACGGATGTATCGTAAACCATACTTTGAAAATGGGAAGTGATCGTTTTTTGAAATCAAAAAGATTGCTAACTGATTTTTTTCGGAAAACGTGGTATATATACCTGACCTCTTTTTTCTTTCATTTGATAGCTAACACGATAAACGTATTTTTTCCGAAGGTGCTCGGACAGTTTACGGATAAACTGCACATTGGCGGCTTAACGAGCAAGCTGATCGTGGACTACAGCCTGCTGCTGCTATTAATTGGCGTTGGTCATGTGCTGTTTAACGGTTTAGCGATGTATTTGGTCATGTATGTGGGCAGAAAGTTTGAATTTCTCGTCCGGCGAGGGCTTTTCAAGCACTTTACGGAAATGAGCGAACGGTTTCATTCGAAAAATGGTGTCGGAAAGCTGCTCAGCTATTTTATGAATGACGTTACTGCGGTTCGGGAATCGATCTCTATGGGCGTCAACCAGACTGCAAACGCATCCATGCTGCTTGTGGCGGCCATTACGATGATGCTTCTCAGTCATATTCCTTATTATCTGATATTGGCTTCCGTATTCCCGCTCTTGATTATTCCTATTATCGTCGTTTATTTGGGGCCCATTATTAGAAAAAGATCGCTCGAGGTGCAGGAAGCGCTAGGGACGATGACGGAAACGGCGGAGGAGCAGTTTGGCGGCATCCGTGTAACGAAAAAGTTTGCGGTGGAAGACATCATGAATGAGCGCTTCGGCAAAACGGTGGATCAAATCCGGCATAATCAATTGCGGCTGGTACGCGTCTCGTCTTTTTTTCAGGCGTTGATTCCGTTTCTTGGGGCGATTGGACTGATCGTCGCGCTTTCCTATGGCGGCTATATGACGATAACGAAACAAATTACGCTTGGCAATTTCGTTGCGTTAACGCTCTATATTCGCATGCTGATGAATCCGCTTCAACAAATCGGCAACGTTATCAACACGATTCAACGCTCGCGTGCTTCTCTGGAGCGGCTGAACGACTTGCTGTCTCAGCGTTCTGAAATTGTGGAGCTTGAGGATGCGAAGGCAGTAAATTTGAGTGATGCGGGTATCCGAATTGACCATTTATCGTTTGCTTACGAGCAAGGAGGCAATCCTGTGCTGAAAGACATCACCCTGAGCGTTGAGCCAGGAACGACGCTGGGCATCATTGGCCGTACCGGCAGCGGGAAGACGACGCTGATGAAGCTGCTGCTCCGAACCTATGACCCGCCTCCCGGGACAGTATGGTATGGGCAGACGGATGTGAGAGAGATGAAGCTGGAGAGTTTGCGCACCCAAGTTGCCTACGTGCCGCAGGATGGCTTTTTGTTTAGTACAACGATTAGGGAGAATATTGCATTCTCCGATCGCGAACGGAAGCTTGAAGCGGTAGAGGCTGCTGCCAAGCATGCCCAAATATACGATAATGTCGCTGAACTGCCGAATAAGTTTGAAACGCGGCTTGGCGAGCGCGGCTTAACGTTATCCGGCGGCCAGCGCCAGCGTACCAGCTTGGCTCGCGGAATGATTAAGGAATCTCCGATTATGATATTAGATGATAGCGTAAGCGCAGTGGATGCCGTGACGGAGAAGGATATTATTGACGCGATCCAAACGGAGAGAAACGAGAAAACAACGATTATTATTGCGCATCGCATTAGCGCGATCAAGCATGCGGAGCAAATCATTGTGCTTGATGACGGCGTAATTGTGCAGCGCGGCACCCACTCGGAGCTGCTTGAGCAGCAAGGACTCTACGCAACGCTTCACGCCATACAGGAGGAGGGGAGTCAACATGCGACCGGCACAAGCCATTCATAATTGGCAGGCGGACCAGAAGGGTGATCCCAATTTGCCAGATCAGAAGCCGAAATATGTACCTGCCTTTCGTACGCTTTTCAGCTACGCGAGGCCGCATCTTTGGGCATTCATCGGTGTATTTTGCTGTACGTTAATTGCAATTCTGTCTGATTTGCTGCAGCCATTTTTAATGAAAATCGCGATTGACGACAATTTGCTGTCTGGCAAAAACGATTACAAAGGCTTGCTTACGATTTGTTTTATTTATTTGGGCTTATCGGTATCCAGCTTGCTGTTCACGTATTTGCAAAGCAACCTGCTCCAAAATATCGGTCAAAGCATCGTGTCGCGCATCCGTAAGCAGCTATTTGGCCATATATTGAAGCAGTCGATGCGGTATTTCGACCGTATGTCGAGCGGGAGCCTCATCACGCACGTATCGAGCGATACGGAGGCGCTGAACCAGTTTTTTAATCAGGTGCTGCTGAGTTTATTCAGGGATGGGCTTACGCTCATCTTCATCGTCGTGATGATGTTCCAGCTGGATACGAAGCTCGCGCTTTATTGCTTGATTTTGTTGCCGATTATTTGGGCCATTGCGGTAGCCTTCCGATCCTTCATGCGTGCGACCTATCAGCTGGCAAGAACGAGATTGTCCCGTATGGTGGCGTTTGTAGCCGAGAACTTATCGGGCATGAATCTTGTGCAGGTGTTCCACCAGCAGAAGGAGCAGGAGAAGCAATTCAATGAGCGGAACGGCTTGTATTTTAAAGCCAATCTTCGGGAAATTCGGACGAATGTCGTATTTGGCCGCACCTTTGATATTTTGAGCAATCTATCGATTGCCTTTGTCACTTGGATCGGCGGCAACGCTGTGCTCGGGCAGCAGCTTGAATTCGGCGTGCTGTACGCGTTCATTACGTATATCCGCCAGTTTTTTCAGCCCATCAATACGATTACGCAGCAGTGGAATACGCTGCAATCCGCCACGGTTGCGATTACAAGAATTTGGAGCGTGTTTGAGAATAAGCCGGATGTTACGGATCGCGTGCCGGAGCCGATCGATTTGCATAAATCGCATACGGAAGACGAAGCGGATGAGCGTCAGGCTTCCTTGCCGAGCTACAACTTAGAGAAAGTGAAGGGCAGAATCGACTTTAATCACATCTCTTTCTCGTATGAGGAAGGGATACCGATCATTCGCGATTTGGATTTGCATATCGATTCCGGCGAGCTAATCGGCGTCGTAGGAACGACTGGAGCAGGCAAAAGCTCGCTCATCAGCCTGCTGTGCCGCTTTTACGATGTGAAGGAAGGAAGCATCCGGATCGATGAGACGGATGTGAGGGACATTCCGCAAGCGACCCTGCACCGATTAGTAGGGCTGGTGCAGCAGGAGCCTTATCTATATTCGGGCAGCATCATCGAAAATATAAGGATGTTCGATGAGTCGATCTCCCGCGAGGAGGTTATTCGAGCCTGTGAGTTCGTTGGAGCGGATATGATTATTAAGAAGCTGAAGAACGGGTATGATACGAAGCTGTCGGAGCGGGGCAGCGGCTTGTCTGCCGGCGAGCGCCAGCTGATTTCTTTTGCGAGAATTATCGTCTTCAAGCCAAAGGTTCTTATCCTCGATGAGGCAAGCGCCAACCTTGATTCGCACACGGAGCAGCTGATTCAGAACGCGCTTCAGGTCGTCTCGCAGGATCGGACGACAATCGTCATCGCGCATCGTTTGTCTACCATTATGCAGGCCGACCGAATCATTGTAATGAGCCATGGCGAAATCGTGGAGCAGGGCAATCATCAGCAGCTTCTGGAGCATGACGGTCATTATAAGGAGCTGTATGAGCATTCGCAGGGCAATATCGCTGTATAGCTCATGCCACGCTCCCTCTAATTATTTCGGCACGTGCCGCAAGGCCATTCACTATAGGAGGTAGGGAAGATGAGTCTCGTAGTTAACAACATCACCGATTTGATAGGGAGCACGCCTTTGGTTCGTTTAAACAAGGTAGTGCCGGATGACAGCGCTGAAATTTATTTGAAGCTGGAGTTTTTTAATCCAGGCAGCAGCGTGAAGGATCGCATTGCGATTAGCATTATTGAAGAAGCAGAGCGCGAGGGGAAGCTGAAGCCGGGCGATACGATTATTGAAGCAACGAGCGGCAATACAGGCATCGGCATTGCGCTCGTTGCGGCGGCAAGGGGCTACAAAGCCATTCTCGTTATGCCGGAAACGATGAGCTTGGAGCGGCGCAATCTGCTGCGTGCTTATGGCGCTGAGCTGGTGCTTACGCCAGGACCCGAAGGCATGAAGGGGGCAATCCGAGTAGCACAGGAGCTGCAGGAGAAGCATCCTGATTATTTTCCGGCGCTGCAGTTCGATAATCCGGCCAATGTGAAAATTCACCGCGAAACGACCGGTCCGGAAATTGTAAAAGCGATTGAATCGCTGGACGGCAATTTGGACGGTTTCGTAGCGGGCGTCGGTACGGGCGGCACGATTACGGGTGCAGGCGAGGCATTGCGCGAGCGCTTTCCGAATATTCATATTGCAGCCGTTGAGCCAACTTCGTCGCCAGTTCTGTCTGGCGGATCTCCCGGCTTGCACAAAATTCAAGGAATCGGAGCAGGCTTCGTTCCGTCGATACTGGACACTCATATTTATAATGAAATCATCCAGGTCAGCAATGAGGATGCCTTTGAAACGGCAAGACGAGTAGCGAAGGAGGAAGGGATTCTTGGAGGCATTTCTTCCGGCGCAGCTGTTTTCGCCGCTATTCAATTGGCGCAGAAGCTAGGTGCGGGCAAGCGCGTTGTCGCTGTTATTCCAAGCAACGGCGAGCGTTACTTGTCGACGGTGCTGTATCAGCAGGAGCAGCAGCTATAGTAGCATAAGCAGATCTAAACGGGCAGCGCTCGCCAACGACGGCGGCTGTCCGTTTTTGCATGCTAACAAAAAAGTAGGCTTGCCTAATAGACGATGAACCTATTAAAATTAGTGAAGCAAACCGTAGAGAGACGATTCGGCCCGTTGCCCACACTATATAATAGAAGGAAGCAGATGCAGCAATGAATATTTTTGTTCATATATTGATGACAAACGTTCTTCCGATGGTTATTATGATTGGCCTTGGCATTATCATTCAACGTGCGTTTAAGCTGGATATCAAGACGTTATCGAAGCTGAATTTTTATTTATTTTCGCCGGCGATTATGTTCGACCTGTTATACAAAACCGATATTTCCGTACAGGTGATTGGCAAAATCTTGTTTTTCTTCGTCGTATTTATGGTCGCGCAGTATCTGATCGTAGAGGTCGTTATCCGCATGAGAGGGTATAAACCGAGCATGAAGAGCGCCATGCGCAACAGCGTCCTATTTTATAACAGCGCCAATTATGGCATACCGCTGAATCAGCTGGCATTCGCCGGAAATGAGAAGACGCTTGCCATTCAGGTGCTGATTATGATGACGCAATCATTTGTGCCCAATACATACGGGATCTATAGCGTAAATGCCCATAAAGCCGATATGCGTGCGATTTGGCGAACTATTATTTCGATGCCGATCATATATGTCATCCCGCTTGCTTTTCTACTGAGAGGATTCCATGTCGCGATTCCGCAGCCGATTGCTACGCCGATCGGCTATTTGGCCGATGCGTTTATCGGTACAGCGCTCATTACGCTCGGCGTTCAGCTTGGCAATATGGAGTGGAAAATCAAGCGTTCCCTCCTTATTGATGTAAGCTTGTCGGGCATGCTAAGGCTCGTTGCCGGCCCTTTGCTCGCTTGGCTGATCGTATGGCTGATGGGACTCGATAAGCTAACGGCAGCAGCCTTAATCGTATCATCAGCGGTACCGACTTCCCTCAGCAGCGTCTTGTTGGCGGTTGAATTTGACAATGAAGCGGAATTTGCCTCGCAGTCCGTGTTTGTTTCTACTATTTTAAGCATTATAACCGTCACGGCTGTTATCTTTTTCTTAAATATCGACATCTAAGCAGATGTAAGGCCTACTTATCCTGAAGCAGGGATTGTAGGCTTTTTTTGTTATTATTTTAGTAGTAATAGAATTGCTTGTACATAATGCTAGATGGGTTTAAAATGGAAAATGATATGAATGTAAACGTTTTATTGGAGACGGGGGTTTTCTTCTAGATGCAGCCGATACCAGAGGATATGATTTATGCAAACGCTTTAAAAAGAACGTTCGGTCGAGGTAGCAGCGCAGTTACGGTTTTGAAGGGTGTTGATTTATCGATCCCCTCCGGCAAGCTCATTGCGTTCAAAGGAAGATCCGGATCGGGCAAAACAACGCTTATTAACCTGTTAAGCGCGCTGGACCGTCCGACGGAAGGACAAATTACGTTTGCAGGACGTGACTTGACCGCGATGTCGAATCAAGAGAGAGATATGGTGCGCCGCAAGGAAATGGGACTTATTTTTCAATCCTTCGCGCTCATCCCTCTTATGTCTGCCTATGAGAATGTAGAGTTTATATTGCGGGTTGCCGGCGTGGCAGCTAATGGCCGCAAGGAAGCAGCTGTCCACGCATTGGAGCAGGTCGGATTGAAGGGGCGCATGCATCACCGGCCGTTCGAGCTGTCCGGCGGGGAGCAGCAGCGTACGGCAATTGCTAGAGCAATCGCGCATAAGCCGAAGCTTCTGCTGGCTGATGAGCCTACGGCAGAGCTGGATAGCCGGACTGGACTGCAAATTATGAAGGTGTTCCGCGGTTTAGTAGAGACGGCGGGAATGACGATCATTATGACTACGCATGATCCTGCCATTATGGAAATCGTTGACCAAGTGTATGAATTGGAGGATGGACAAATTGTCGCAAAAGCTTAAGCCGCTGCTCGGCTGGTCATTCGCGCTGCTCATTAGCGCTTCATTAACAGGCTGCTCCTTGCTGCCTGCCGAGGAGGAAGCTCTGAAGCCTCCGTTAATCAAGCCGGCGCAAGAAAATTACCGAACGGTAACGGTCGAGAAGGGTACGATTACGCAGGATATTAACGGAAGCGGAAGCTTGGAATCTACGCATACGGAAATTGCGCAGTTTGTAGGCCAAGGCGGCCGCATTGCGAAGATGATGGTAACCTCAGGCAGCCAGGTGAAGAAGGGCGATGTGCTCGTTCAGCTGAATGTAGACGGATTAGACATTCAATTGAAAGAGCAGGAGCTTGCGGTTGCAAAGGCTAAGGTGTCGCTCAAGCAAGCCAAATTGGGCGATGACAGCGATGCGCTTGATATTGCCAATTTGCAAATGGAAATTGAGATGTTAAAGCTGGAGCGGTTGATGAAAACCTTCAATAGCAAGCAGCTCGTTGCCGGTATGGACGGTCAGGTCACTTTCGTCGAGGATTTAGAGGAAGGCGATTTTGTGGAGGCCTATCAGACGCTTGTCATTATATCTGATCCATCGAAGCTGCGCGTGGCGCTTCGGGTCGAAGCGGGCGCGGAAATTAGCGGAGTAGACGTCGGCTATCCGGCTTTGGTTAAGTTCGGCTCGCAGGAGCTGCAGGGCAAAGTGGTGCAGACGCCATCCTCCGCTCCAACGACATTGAATGAACAGCTCCAAGATCGTTACTCCAAAACCTTGTTTATTGAAGTGCCGAAGGTGCCGAGCGACGCGTCGATAGGGGCTTTTGCGGATGTGAAAATCATTTTGCAGCAGCGTGATGATATTTTGAAGATTCCGCGCAGCGGCGTACGCAGCTTCCTAGGCCGTACCTTCGTAAGAACGCTGGAGGAAGGCAATAAAATTCGTGAGATCGATGTGGAGACGGGCATTAAGGGCTCGACGGAAATTGAAATCACGAAAGGCTTGGAAGAAGGCGCGATCGTCGTACTGCAATAATATATGTCCACCAGAAGATGGTATCAGTCGTTTACGCTTGAAATATAAGATTTTTGGATTAATCATCCCATAATCGGCTTATATTTCGTCGCGAAACGAACTTTTTCCACCAGAAGATGGTATCAGTCGTTTACGCTTGGGAGGTTTTCGAGTGGCTTTGTTCGTCATGATTATTCGCAAAATGGTCCAAAACAAGTGGTTAGTCGCAAGCTTGTTTATTGGTTTAGTTATGTCTGTTGCCTTGGTAAGCAGCATGCCTATTTATTCGGAAGCGGTATTATCTCGGATGCTGGTCAAGGATTTGGAGACGATGCAAACCAAGAAGAGCGTCTATCCGGGTAATCAATACAATAAATTGTTTTATACCAAAGAAACGCCTGAGCAAATGAATAAGATCTATACGAAAGTGGATCGATACATACATGAGCAAGCAGCGAAGGGCTTCCAAATACCGGTGCAGGAGCTGGTTGTCGATTTTCAATCCAAGTCGATGAAGATCAGGCCCAAAAATGATCCGGAGCCGAATACAAAAAAATCGGTAAAAACAATGGCGCTCCGCTCCTTCTCTGATCTTGAGGAGCATATTAAGCTGACGGATGGCAGAATGCCTGCGGAACAGCAGCCGGTTGATGGGGTTTATGAAGTGCTCGTTACAGAGCGGGCACTTATTCAGTACAAGACGGTGCTCGATTCCGAATTTTTTGTCGACGACAGTAAAATTGCCGGGGAAATAAAGTTTAAACCAGTAGGCGTATTCGAGAAAAAGCAGGATGACGACCCCTATTTTAGGGATACCGACCTTAGCGAGCTAAGCGGCAGCTTCGTCATTAGCGATAAGCTGGCTAAGCAGCATCTTATGCAGGAAGCTCGCATTCCGGTTGCGTCAGTGGGCTGGTTCTTCGTGCTCGATTATTCGAAGCTTGAGCTGAGATTCGTAGAGGATTTCATTCAGACGACGAATAAGATCCGCAACGTTATGCTCAATAACGTCACGATGTATCAGGCTGTATCGGAGACGCCGGCGCTGGATACGATCGCGAAATATTTGGAGCGGGCAGAGCAGCTAAGAACGTTAATGTGGTCGCTGAATGTTCCGGTGTTGATTATGCTCGGTTTTTATATGTTCATGGTGTCGAATCTGATCGCAGATCGGCAAAAGAATGAAATCGCCGTCCTGCGCAGCAGAGGAGCGGCACGCTGGCAGGTGATTACCTCCTATGCGGTAGAAGGCATTATTTTATGCGGCGTCGCATTTGGTGTAGGGCCCTTGCTTGGGGTAGTATTGACCGAGCTGCTTGGCGCATCAAATGGGTTCCTGGAGTTTGTGCAGCGCGTGCGACTGCCGGTCAGGCTTACGGAGGAAGCTTACCGTTACGGAGCAATCGCTTCGGGCGTTTGCTTCGTCATTATGCTAATTCCGATCATCATGGCTACTCGCGTCTCCATTGTTGGTCATAAGCAGCAGCTAGCCAGAATGCTGAAGTCGCCGCTTTGGCATAAAATGTTTCTGGATGTCATTGCGCTTGCGCTCGCTATTTACGGCTTGTACACGTTCAGAAAGCGGCTTGCCGATTTGCAAAGCTTGGGACTGAATGCTGACGATTTGAACATCGATCCGCTGCAGTTCGTTATTCCGGCTTTGTTTATTATGGGCGCGGGCTTGCTGCTGCTTCGATTGTATCCGTGGGTGCTTAGACTCGTATACTGGATTGGAAAAAAATGGTGGCCACCTTCCGTATATGCGACATTGATACAGGTCGGACGCTCCAGCTCGCAATACCAATTTTTGATGATTTTCCTCATCATGACGATAGCTACAGGCGTATTCAGCGCCTCGGCTGCAAGAACGATCAACAATAATACGGAAGATAGGATTAAGTATGGCAACGGTGCGGAGATCGTGCTGACTGCCCAGTGGGTCAATGATGCGCCGCCTCCGGCAGCACCGGGACAGCAGCAGCCGGCAACGCCCGTTATCCAATCTCCTGTTCATTATTTAGAGCCGGCGTTCGAGCCCTTTAAGACGATAAAGGGAGTCGAGCATGCCGCGAAAGTGTTCAAGAAGGAGGCGGCCTTTAGCGTAAATGATAGCACGGGTGCGGCTACGCTGATTGGCATCGATTCCGACGAATTCGGAGAAACGACTTGGTTCCGTGACAGCCTGCTTGATTACCCGATCAACGACTACTTGAACCTTCTTGCCGGGGATTCGCAGGCCGTGCTCATTTCGAAAACGCTTGCCGATCAGAAAAAGGTAAAGCCGGGCGACACGATTTGGGTAGGCTGGAGCGATGTGCCGCAGCAGCCGTTCAAGGTGTATGGCATCATTGAGTACTTCCCGACCTTTAACCCAAATCCGGCTGTAGGCAGCGTGGATGTCAGTGAGGAAGAATCGAAAGGCAACGCGCCAATGCTGATCGTAGGGCATCTGCCGCGCATTCAGGTGATGCTTGCGCTTGAGCCTTATGATGTCTGGATTAAGCTGAAGCCAGAGACCAGCACTGCTGAATTTTATGAAGGGCTCAAGGAATCAAAGCTGCCGATTACGAATATCGTCAATACGAGACTGGAGCTTGTGGATGCTAAAAATGATCCATTCCTCATGGCGCTGAACGGAATTTTGACGCTGGGCTTCGTTCTTTCGATACTCGTTAGCTTTATCGGCTTTTTGTTATATTGGGTACTATCGCTGCGCGGCAGAACGCTGCAAAATGGTATTTTGCGTGCGATCGGCATGTCGCTCAAGCAGCTCATTGGCATGCTTGGCGTCGAGCAGCTGCTCACATCCGGAGTTGCCGTTCTTATCGGAATCGGCGTCGGCAATGTTGCGAGTCTGCTGTATGTGCCAAACTTTCAAATCGCCTTTAATCCGAGCAGCCTCGTCCCGCCGTTTAAGGTCATGTTCGATTCGTCGGATTTAATGCGCATTTATATACTTGTCGGCTTCATGCTGCTCTTCGGTCTTGGCATACTGGCCTATATGCTGTCCCGTCTGCGCATCCATCAAGCGATCAAGCTAGGGGAGGATTGACGGATGATTCATTGCGAAGGGCTAGTCAAAATATACAAAACTGCCGACCTAGAAGTATTCGCCCTGCAAGGCCTCGATCTTCATATTGAAAGCGGCGAGCTTATGGCGATCATCGGCAACAGCGGCAGCGGCAAGTCGACGCTGCTTAATATGCTCGGGGGACTAGACCGTCCTACAGCCGGCAAGCTGACCGTTGACGGCAGAGACATGCTGAAGTTCAAGGAACGTGATTTTGTGCGTTACAAGCGCGAAAGCGTAGGCTTCGTCTGGCAAAATAATGCGAGAAACCTTATTCCGTATTTGACGGCGCTCGAAAATGTAGAGCTGCCGATATTGTTGACGGGAAGCCGCAAGCGCTGGCGGGCGAAGGAGCTGCTTGATGCTGTTGGGCTCAGCCACCGCGCATCGAATAAGCTGTATGAGCTGTCCGGAGGCGAGCAGCAAAGGGTCGCGATTGCCATCGCGCTTGCGAATCATCCCAAGCTGCTGCTTGCCGACGAGCCGACAGGATCAGTAGATTCGCGCATGGCAAATCAGATATTGGATTTGTTCCGCGAGCTGAACCGGACGATTGGCATTACGGTCGTTATCGTTACGCATGATCCTGAGCTTGCGAAGAAGGTAGACCGCGTAGCGGCTATCCGCGATGGGAAAATTTCATCCGAGATGCTGCGCAGGCGGTCCTATGCGGAGGAGCTTGCCGAGCTTGAGCAAGCGGAGGATGAAGAGGGCACGCATGTCGAGTATGCGGTGCTTGATAAAGCCGGCCGTCTGCAGGTGCCGGCAAGCTACTTGGAGTCGATTGGCGTTAAAAACTCCAATAAGCTTCGGGTGGAGCTGGGGGAAGGCCGTATCGTGCTGCTCCCTCCAGAGGAGAAATCAGAGTAACCAAACAGGGCTGTGCCAAGTCATTGATGACTTGGGCAGCTTTTTTGTCATTAGAGTTTATAGAAAATACGGAAAAGCTGCTTTATCGTTTGTATAATTGGCGGTATAGAGTTATGGAGATAAAACGTAATGAAAATAAGGGAAGGCGGTATAAGATGAGATTATTTCATGTAAGCGAGGAATGTGATATTTCTATTTTTAAGCCTAGAATACCCACGAGAAAGGATATGAATCAGGAGAAAGGGTTAGTTTGGGCAATCAATGAAAAATGCTTGCCTAACTTCCTTACACCGAGAAACTGTCCAAGAGTGACCTATCATTGCAATGAAACGACTACGGAAGAGGATAAGAGACATTTTTTATCCTCTAGTTCTGCCAGCCATGTTGTGGCAATCGAGCATAAATGGTTTGAAATAATGAGAGGTACAAAGCTATATTTGTATGAATTTGATACTTCTGATTTTTATCTTAATGATCGAAGTGCAGGGTATTACGTCAGTGAGAAATGCCAGATTCCGGTCAATACGATTATCATTAACGATTTATTTGGAGAATTAATGAGGAGAAAAGTTGAAGTGCGGCTTATTGATAATCTGTGGGACTTATGCGAAAAAATCCAAAAAACGAGCTTTGATTGGTCCATGTGCAGAATGGGCTTCGCTGAACAAAAACACGGTTAAGATGCCTCTCCAAAAACAAACGAGACAATGCGTTTGATTTTCAAATGATGATTCATCCCTATTTATTTCGCAGCAACGCAGGTGGTGGATGCGGATATCGAAACCTCAGGAAGCAGGATTAACGGGAAAAGCTCCCTTTATTTCGAGGGATTTGTGGAAATATTAAGCATTAGATGGATTTTCTCCCGTTAATTTTTTGTTTTTGGCCAAGTTTGGGACGAAGCGCTCTGATTAACGGGAGGTTTCTCCACGGCCCCCTAATTAAACTGGAGTCTTAGCCCCCAATTAATTAAACTATTAGCAAAGGGGAGGCATGTTAGA